>NZ_CAWMUI010000001.1:0-3750962 GCF_963870815.1 Photobacterium sp. J15 | reverse complement strand
CAAAATGGGCACTTATCAACAGGGGGGGAGGTCGGTAAAACTTATTCAATGGATAACTATGGTTTGATCACCGGAAAGATCTATAGTTATCCACAGAAAAAAGTTTAAAAAACGCTGAAATTTTGAGTAATACGGTCGTGAATTTTATTCACAGAAGGCGTTTTTCCACTCTGCAAGCCAGGCTTCTGCTGGATCTTCCGGTACCGGATCCTGTGATACATCGATATCCAGGCGCTCGCCTAAACGGGTTGCACCGAGTGAACTGAGCTGTTGATCGAGGTTTTTGGCTGCGGCACAGAAGGTATCGTAGCTGCTGTCTCCCAGGCCAATCACGGCATATTTCAGTTGAGAAAGGTCCGGTTTCTGCTCGGTCAGTTGCTGAATGAAGGGCTGGATATTGTCCGGGAACTCGCCGGCGCCGTGGGTTGAGCAGACTACCAGCCAGGTGTTATCCAGTGTCAGATTGGCTAAATCAGCCAGGTTGACGGTTTCTGTCTGATGTCCTTCCTGCTCCAGCAGGTCGGCTAGGTGGTCGGCGACATATTCGGCACCACCAAGGGTGCTGCCGGTGATTAGGGTGATTTGACTCATGATATCCTCAGTATAACGAGTATGGATTGCCCTGATTGTACTGGCTCTAAAGCAATATAAAAGAGACAAAAAATAGGTTTATTCACAGGCTGTAAACGACAAAGGGCCGGCGCGGGAGATGATCCCGGCGCCGGCCCTTTGTGATAATCGGAGTTGGATCCGGTTATTTACCTATGCAGAATGAGGTAAAGATCCGGCCCAGAAGATCGTCAGAGGTGAACTCGCCAGTGATTTCGCTCAGGTGTTGCTGGGCAAGACGCAGCTCTTCAGCCAGGATTTCCCCGGCCATAAAGCCTTCCAGCTGCTCTTTACCTGTCTCCAGGTGCGTTGCGGCGCGTTCCAGTGCTTCCAGGTGGCGTCGGCGGGCCATAAAGCCACCTTCGGTGGTGCCGGCAAAGCCCATGCACTCTTTGAGGTGCTCACGCAGGTTGTCGATGCCGTCACCGGTGCGGGCAGACAGGCGGATCAGGGTTGGGTTGCTGACATGGCAGATCCCGGCCTCTTCTCCTGTCAGCTCGACTTTGTTGCGGATCACGGTCAGGCCCATGCTTTCCGGCAGGCGCTCAATAAAGTCCGGCCAGATTTCTTTCGGATCGGTGGCATCTGTGGTGGTGCTGTCGACCATGAACAGGACGCGGTCGGCCTGCTGGATTTCATCCCAGGCCCGCTCAATACCTATACGCTCGACTTCGTCTGAGGCTTCACGCAGGCCGGCTGTATCGATGATGTGCAGCGGCATACCGTCGATGTGGATATGTTCACGCAGGACATCACGGGTGGTGCCGGCAATATCGGTCACAATGGCGGAGTCTTTGCCTGACAGGGCATTAAGCAGGCTGGATTTACCGGCATTCGGGCGGCCGGCAATGACCACTTTCATCCCTTCACGCATGATCGCGCCTTGGTTGGCCTCACGGCGTACTGCTTCCAGACGTTCGATAATGTTATTCAGATCACCGCTGACCCGGCCGTCAGACAGAAAGTCGATCTCTTCTTCCGGGAAGTCGATAGCGGCTTCGACATAGATGCGCAGGTGGATAAGTGCTTCCACCAACTCGTTAACCCGGGTCGAGAATGCGCCCTGAAGCGATTTAAAGGCACTTTTCGCTGCTTCTTCGGAGCTGGCATCAATCAGGTCGGCAATCGCTTCTGCCTGCGCCAGATCGAGTTTGTCGTTCATGAAGGCGCGCTCTGAGAATTCACCCGGGCGGGCGGCACGGATGCCGTCAATTTGCAGGATGCGCTTGATCATCATGTCCATCAGAACCGGGCCGCCGTGGCCCTGCAGCTCCAGTACATCTTCACCGGTGAAGGAGTTCGGTCCCTTGAAGAATAAGGCAATGCCCTGATCCAGTGCGCTCCCGTCTTCGTTCTTGAAAGGCAGGTATTCGGCATAACGCGGCTTGAGTTCACGGCCGGCGACTGCCAGGGCGACGTCTTTGGCCTTCGGGCCTGAGACGCGGATAATGCCAACGCCGCCACGGCCCGGAGGGGTGGCCTGCGCAACAATGGTATCAGTGTGTTCGATCATAATTTTGGCTTAACTTGATAAATTCGCTGCAATTGTAAACAGACTAGTTGGGAAAGCCCAGTCACCGCAAGCATTACACGAATGTATGGCGGTACTTAGTCTCCGGGAAATAAAAAAGGCGACCTTAAGGCCGCCTTTTCTGACAGGTATTCACATTACTTGGAATGCAGACCTTTCTTTTCCAGTGAACGGTAAATCAGTGTCTGCTGGATTAGCGTCACGATGTTCGATACCAGCCAGTACAGAACCAGGCCGGATGGGAACCACAGGAAGAAGAAAGTGAACATCACCGGCATGAAGGTCATGATCTTCTGCTGCATCGGGTCAGTTACTGTTGTCGGGCTCATCTTCTGGATCATGAACATAGTCACACCCATCAGTACCGGCAGGATGAAGTAAGGGTCCTGAGCTGACAGGTCATGGATCCAGCCGAAGAACGGCGTATGGCGCAGTTCAACCGACTCCATCAGTGACCAGTACAGAGCAATGAAGATAGGCATCTGGACAAGAATTGGCAGACAGCCGCCCAGCGGGTTTACCTTTTCTTTTTTGTACAGTTCCATCATTTCCTGGCTCATGCGCTGGCGGTCGTCGCCCAGGCGCTCACGCATTGCCTGCAGTTTTGGCTGCAGCATGCGCATTTTCGCCATAGAGGTGTACTGCGCTTTGGTCAGCGGGTACATCGCACCACGAACGATGAAGGTCAGGATGATGATAGCCACACCCCAGTTCACTACGATGCCCTGGATGAATGACAGCAGGGTGTGCAGCGGGCTGGCGATGAACCATAGCCAACCGTAGTCAACGGTCAGGTTCAGGTTCGGTGCAGTTGCTTCCATCTGATCCTGTAGCTTAGGACCTACCCACAGTGTTGCGCCCAGAGTTTGCTCCGCGCCCGGTGCAACTGTGGCTGCCGGCATACGGATACCGATGTAGCCCAAGCCGTTGCCGGTACGGGTGTACAGGTTAGTTGCACCTTGGGTGTTCGGGATCCATGCTGATACGAAGTAGTGCTGCATCATCGCAGCCCAGCCTTGGTTGTTGATAGTCAGGTTCAGGTTCTTGTCCTGCATATCATCAAAGCTGTACTTCTTGTATTTGGTGTCGTCAGCAGAGTAAGCGCCGCCGTGGTAGGTTGGCATTGCCAGGTTACCGCCGGCATCAACCAGATTCTGCTTCAGCTGAGCATACATCTGCACGCTGGCTGCATTGTCGCTCTGGTTGTTGATGCTGTATTCAACATCAACAGCGTAGCTGCCGCGTTTCATGATGAAGGTCTTGGTGTAGGCGATGCCGTTTTTCTCATAGGTCATCGGTACACGCAGTTCGTCCTGGCCGTCAGCCAGAGTGAAGCTGTCGCTGTCTACGCTTAGCTGAGCACGGCCAGCGGTGGTATCGATACCGTTAGTACCGATCAGGCCAGATTGTGCTGTGTACTGGTAGTCAGCGCCGTTTTTCAGCAGAACAAACGGATCGACGGAATCCAGTTCGTTGTTATAAGCCAGTAGCTTAGCTTCGATAATATCGCCACCAAGCGTATCGACAGTAAGCGCGAGTACATCTGTATTGATGGTGATTAGGTTGTCGGATGTGGTTTGGTCAGTAATCGGCTGGCCGTCACCGGTATGTGAAGGAACATCACCACTGTTGTTGACTTGTTGCTCTATGCCCTGTTGGGTCTGGGGGCTGTTATCCATGTTCCACTGCTGGAACAGCAGGAACGAGACAAACAGCAGGGCAATTAACAGAATATTGCGTTGGGAATCCATCGTTAACTATCTCTGTCGTTGTGCTTGGTTGGCGGAACGGGGTCATAACCACCGTCGTTTAAAGGATGACATCTTAATAGACGTTTCGCTGCTAACCAACAACCTTTTATCGCTCCATGCGTTTTAATTGCTTCAATTGCGAACTGAGAACATGTAGGGGTAAAGCGACAGCGTGGTCCAATAAGTGGACTTATAGCCAGTTGGTAAAAGCGGACTAGTCCGATGACTAGCCACGCGAAGGGCGAGACAGGCGATGCCATAATTTATCTAGCAACTTGAAAAGTTCTTCGTTGCTCAGCTCACTGGCACTTTTCTTGGCGATAACAACAAAATCTTTCGCTGGCAGTTCTGCTTGCTTCAGGCGGAAGCTTTCACGTACAACACGTTTGAAGCGGTTTCTACCGACAGCAGTCTTGATCTGTTTTTTTGGAACAGCTAAACCCAAGCGAGGGTGATCGAGTTCGTTAGAGCGGGCAAGAATAGTTAAGTGGGGAGAGCCAGCACGATGAGCTTGCTGGAAGACTTTTTTGTAATGTTCGGGAGTTAACAGACGTAACTCCCGAGAAAAAGCGAGCTTATTCAAAATAATCAGAGATTACTTAGAAAGACGCTTACGGCCTTTAGCGCGACGTGCGTTGATTGTTGCGCGACCGTTCTTAGTAGCCATGCGTGCACGGAAGCCGTGAGTACGCTTGCGCTTTAGAACTGAAGGTTGAAAAGTGCGTTTCATGGTTTTACCTTAAATTAACTGATCAGTTTTTAAGTTTTGTTACTGAGTTTCCGACTGCGGACAATCGGTACCTCTAAACAAAGAGGCGGAATTGTAATCACTGGCCTTTAAATAGTCAATGATTATGCCCGCAGAGAACTACGGGCGCTGAATTATACTTCTTGTGGCGCTAAGTGCAAGGATCCTCCGTTGATCCCGACTTTATTCAGGAACTTTTTTAATCGCGGATCATTGGGGTTGGAGAAGATCTGTTCAGGAGTCCCTTGCTCGACAAACTCCCCGTCAGCCATAAAGATCACACGGTCTGCCACTTCGCGGGCAAATTGCATTTCATGAGTCACCACCAGCATGGTCTGGTGCCGGGTCGCCAGTTTTTGCATCAACGTCAGCACTTCGCCGACCCATTCCGGATCCAGTGCCGAGGTTGGCTCGTCAAACAACAACAGTTCGGCTTCCAGCGCCATTGCCCGGCCGATCCCGACCCGTTGCTGCTGGCCGCCCGACAATGCCGCTGGGTAGTGATCGCCTTTATCGCCCAAGCCGATATCATCAAGGATCTGCTGGGCACGTTGGTTGGCCTCTTCTTTTTTCCAGCCTTTTACTGTAACTAGGCCCTCTGCGATATTTTGTTTCGCCGTCAGATGTGCAAATAGGGCATAGTTCTGAAACACAAAGCCGGTTTTGCGCCGTAAAGCCAGGATATCGCTTTTGGCTGCTTGTTCGCTGTCGACGGTGACATCGCCAATGGTGATTTTGCCTTGATTAGCGGTCTCCAGAAAGTTGATACAACGCAGCAGGGTAGATTTGCCGGTGCCGGAGGGGCCGATCACCACGACAATCTCGCCTTTTTCAATCGACAAGTCGAGGTGGGAAAAAATGGCCGCCTCCCCGAAGCGCTTGGTGAGGTTTTCTATTTTGATCATCGCGTGTATGCCTTATTCAGTTTCATTTCCGCCCAGTTCTGGATCCGGGTCAGAATAAGCACCATCACCCAGTAGACCAGGGCTACGGCGAGAAAAGCTTCAAAGAACTTGAAGCTGGATGAGGCTTCCATCTGTGCTTTGGCCATGATTTCGGCCACCCCGAGGGTAAAGGCCAATGAGGTGGATTTGATCATGTCGATGAAATAGTTCATCAGCGACGGCAGGGCCACCCGGGTTGCCTGTGGCAGGATGATCCGGCGCATGGCCTGGAGTTCAGTCATCCCGATCGACAGGCTGGCTTCGCGCTGGCTGCGGTCGATACCGATAATCGCTGCACGGATACTTTCTGCTTTGTAGGCGGCAAAGTGCAGGCTCAGGCCAATCACGGCAGCGCTGAAGGCATCCAGCCCGACGAAAACCGGAAACAGCTGCGGCAGGCCGTAGTAGAGCAAAAACAGCTGTACCAGCAGCGGAGTGCCGCGGAAGAAGCTGATATAGAGCTGGCTGAGCTGATCCAGCAGCGGTAGTTTATATACCCGGATCAGGGCCAGGCTGACTGCGATAACCAGGGCAAATAGCAGGCCCCAGAAAGCCATACCCAGGGTTGTGCCCAGGTATTTTAGCAAAATGGGCAGCAGCGATAGCATGTAGTCAAAATCAAAACCCATAGCGGCTCGGTATTCCATTGTCAGGGGGAGAGTAAGCGATAAAGACCCACCGTGCGGTGAGCCTTTATGGTTATGAACAGTTTAGAAGAGCGGTGCCGAGTGGCAGGTTACTTCGTGATGTCGGCGTCAAACCATTTCACAGAGATTTCCGCCAGGGTGCCGTCACGGCGCATGGCATTCAGGGCCTTGTTCACGTCATCACGCAGCTTCTGGCCTTTTTCACTCTTGGTAAACGGCCAGGCGTTTTCAATCTTCTCAAACGGCTGTCCTGCCAGTTGCAGCGGTAGGTTGGCTTTTTTGATCAGCTCAACCGATGACAGGCGATCCATGACAAAGGCATCGGTACGGCCCAGTGCGACGTCATGTTCGATACCGGTATCATAGGTTTTGATGTTGATCTTTCCGTCTTTGTCCAGCTCACGCAGTAGCTGCTCATAGTTGGAACCTAAGTTAACGCCGACGGTTTTGCCTTGCAGATCGTCGGTTCCTTTGATGCTGTCATTGCCTTTACGCACCACCAACTGGGCACCGTCAATAACATACGGCTGCGAGAACAGGTATTTGGCTTTGCGCTCATCGGTAATGGTGATTTGATTGGAAATCGTATCAATACGGCCGGTTTCCAGTAGGCCGAACAGGCCGGAGAAGTTTGCTGTCACGAACTCGACCTTGTAATCGTTACGCTTGGCGATTTCATTCCACAAATCGACCTCAAAGCCCTGAAGCTGATCCTGTTTTACGAAGGTAAACGGGAAATAACGTCCCGACATCCCGACTTTGACGTCTGTGGCTGCCATTGCCGTCTGGCTGGCGGTCAGGGCCAGAGCTGCGGCCGTCAATGTTGTTTTTAACCAGCTTTTCATCCTGTCTACTCCTCAGGTCGCTGTGATGCAATACGATGTGCCACATCCTATACGGTTATAAGCCTCTTTCTTAAATAACGATGAGTTATTAAAAATAACCAATCGTTCGCTTCTTGATCCTGGCTGTTGTTAATAGAATTGTGGGTAAGGGCTGGTCAATTTGTGCTGATCTTGCTGTTTGATGTGCGATCCATGTGAATAAGTCTGATCTTATTCACTGGATCTGCGATCTCTTTGCTGGCGATCCTGAGCCAGCAGGTATAAAATTGCATCCCTTTTTGTGTTTTGTTATTCAGTGTGGAGTCGAGCTTGTCATCTTCGCTTTGGTTGCAGTGCCTTCAACGCCTTCAGGAAGAACTCCCTGCAACAGAATTCAGTATGTGGGTTCGACCGCTTCAGGCCGAATTAAACGATAATACGCTGACTTTGTTTGCGCCGAACCGTTTCGTGCTTGATTGGGTACGTGATAAGTACCTTAATAATATTAACCGTTTGCTGAATGAATTTTGTGGTAACGACGTGCCAATCCTGCGTTTTGAAGTGGGAAGCCGTCCTGTGACTGCGCCACCCCCGCAACCGGTGGCGGCAGCACCTGTTCTCGGTTCTCCTTCTCCGGCGCCGGTGCGTGATGAAATACCGCCGCCGTCCCGTAACTGGGAGCCGGCACCGTCGCCGGTCCAGCCTGAATCTCAGGGTGGGTACCGTTCGAACGTCAATCCGAAACACAACTTCAATAACTTCGTCGAAGGTAAGTCGAACCAGTTGGGTTTGGCTGCCTGCCGTCAGGTGGCAGATAACCCGGGCGCAGCCTACAACCCGCTGTTTTTGTACGGGGGCACGGGTCTGGGTAAAACTCACCTGTTGCATGCCGTAGGTAACGCGATTGCTGATCGCAAGCCGAACGCCAAAGTGGTTTACATGCATTCCGAGCGTTTTGTCCAAGACATGGTCAAGGCGCTGCAGAACAATGCCATCGAAGAATTCAAACGCTATTACCGCAGTGTTGATGCGCTGCTGATCGATGACATCCAGTTCTTTGCCAATAAAGAGCGTTCGCAGGAAGAGTTTTTTCATACCTTTAATGCGCTGCTTGAAGGCAACCAGCAGATCATCCTGACCTCTGACCGCTACCCGCGAGAGATTAATGGGGTAGAGGATCGCCTTAAGTCACGTTTTGGCTGGGGGCTGACGGTGGCTATCGAGCCGCCGGAGCTGGAAACACGAGTCGCGATCCTGATGAAGAAAGCCGAGGATCACAATATCCGTCTGGCTGATGAAGTTGCGTTCTTTATTGCCAAGCGTCTGCGCTCCAATGTTCGTGAGCTGGAAGGGGCATTGAACCGTGTTATCGCCAACGCCAACTTTACCGGCCGGGCGATCACCATTGATTTTGTCCGTGAAGCCCTACGAGATTTGCTGGCGCTTCAAGAAAAGCTGGTAACTATTGATAATATTCAGAAGACGGTAGCGGAATACTATAAAATAAAGATGGCTGATATGCTGTCTAAGCGCCGTTCGCGCTCTGTGGCTCGTCCGCGCCAGATGGCGATGGCCCTGGCGAAAGAGCTGACTAACCACAGTCTGCCTGAAATCGGCGATGCCTTCGGTGGCCGCGACCATACTACGGTGCTGCACGCCTGCCGTAAGATTGAGCAGTTGCGTGAAGAAAGCCACGATATTAAAGAAGATTATTCAAACCTGATTAGAACACTGTCGTCCTGATATGAAATTTACCGTCGAACGCGAACAATTACTCAAACCGCTGCAGCAGGTCTCCGGTGCCCTGGGCGGTCGTCCTTCTTTGCCAATTCTTGGCAATATTCTGTTGCAGGTCGAAGATGGCTGTCTGTCGATGACAGGTACCGATCTGGAAGTGGAGCTGGTTGCCAAAGTGGCACTGGCCGCGGATTTCGAGCCGGGTGCAATCACTGTCCCGTCGCGTAAATTTCTCGATATCTGCCGTGGTCTGCCGGACAGCGCCAATATTGTTGTGAGCCTGGAAGGTGATCGCGTGATCATCCGCTCTGGCCGCAGCCGTTATTCCCTGTCGACACTGCCGGCGGCGGATTTCCCGAATATAGAGGACTGGCAGAGCGAAGTCGAAATGACGTTGCCTCAGGGCCAACTGCGTCACCTGATCGACAGCACTCAGTTTTCGATGGCGCATCAGGATGTGCGTTACTACCTTAATGGCATGTTGTTTGAAACCGAAGGTAAGCTACTGCGTTCGGTTTCCACAGACGGTCACCGTATGGCGGTGTGTGCCACGGATTTAGATGCTGAACTACCGGGCAAGCAGATCATCGTACCGCGTAAAGGGGTACTGGAGTTGATGCGTTTGCTGGATACGCCGGATGCGATGGTCGATATTCGCTTCGGCAATTCGAACCTGCGCGCGGTGGTGAATAACTTCGTGTTTACGACCAAGCTGGTTGACGGCCGTTTCCCTGATTACCGTCGGGTGATGCCGCAAAACAGCACTAAGTTTGTTGAAGCCAGCTGTGATGAGCTGCGCAAGGCATTTTCTCGTGCGGCGATTTTGTCTAACGAGAAGTTCCGTGGCGTTCGCCTTAACCTGTCTAACGGTGAGATGCGCATTACTGCCAACAACCCGGAGCAGGAAGAAGCGGAAGAGTTTCTGGATGTGAACTACGAAGGTGAAGATCTGGAGATTGGCTTTAACGTAAATTACGTGCTAGATGTGCTCAATACCCTGAAGTGTGAGCAGGTACGCTGGTCGTTGTCCGATGCGAATGCCAGTGCGTTGCTGGAAGACAGCGCCAGTGGTGATGCCCTGTATGTGGTTATGCCAATCAGACTCTAGGGCATGGCACTTACTCGTCTAATCGTCAAAGATTTCCGAAATATTGAAGCTTGCGACTTGTCTTTGTCGGCAAGCTTCAATTTTCTTGTCGGTGCTAACGGCAGCGGCAAGACCAGTGTCTTAGAGGCGATCTACTACCTTGGCCATGGCCGTTCCTTCCGCAGTCACCTGACCGGGAGGGTGATACGCCATGAACAGCCGGAGCTGTTTGTTCACGGCCGGCTGCAGACAAGCTCTAATATGGAGCTGCCGCTGGGGATCAATAAAAAGCGTGACGGTACAACCGAGGTGAAGGTTGCCGGCGAAGGCGGGCAGAAATTGGCGCATCTGGCGCAGGTACTGCCATTGCAGCTGATCACCCCGGAAGGTTTCGATTTGCTGATTGGCGGCCCGAAATACCGTCGCTCGTTTATCGACTGGGGCGTTTTTTACGTTGAGCCCAAGTTTTACCATGCCTGGAGCCGGGTAAAGCGGTTGACCAAACAGCGTAATGCTTTGCTCAAAACCGCCCGTAGTTATCGAGAGCTGAGCTACTGGGATCAGGAACTGGCGGTACTGGCAGAGGAAATCAGCCAGTGGCGTGATCAGTACCTGGAAGCGGTAAAGCAGAAAGCGGCGGAGATCTGCCAGGGCTTTCTGCCTGAATATGATATCCAGCTGGGGTATTACCGTGGCTGGGAAAAAGAAACACCCTATGCCGAGCTGCTTAAACGTAATTTTGAACGTGACTGCCAGCTCGGTTATACCGCAAGTGGGCCACATAAAGCCGACTTGCGGATCAAGGTTGCCGGAACACCGGTTGAGGACGTTTTGTCCCGTGGTCAGCTGAAGCTGATGGTCTGTGCTTTGCGATTAGCACAGGGACTTCACCTGACTGAAGCTACCGGCAAGCCATGTGTATATTTAATTGATGATTTTGCTTCCGAGCTGGATAGCCATAGGCGTGCGCTGTTGGCGCAACGGTTAAAGGAAACCAACGCCCAGGTTTTTGTCAGTGCGATCAGCAGTGAACAAATTGCTGAGATGCATGATGAAAATGGCAAGATGTTTCATGTGGAACACGGTAAAATAACCGCAGGATAATTAAAGCGAGAGTAACTCAATGTCCAACAACTACGATTCATCAAGCATTAAGGTGCTTAAAGGCCTCGATGCGGTACGTAAGCGCCCAGGGATGTACATTGGCGATACCGATGACGGTACTGGCTTGCACCATATGGTCTTTGAGGTCGTCGATAACTCTATCGATGAAGCTCTTGCTGGCCACTGTGAAGATATCATTGTTACCATCCATGAAGATGGTTCTGTGTCTGTCAGCGATGACGGCCGTGGTATCCCAACTGAACTCCACCCAGAAGAAGGGGTATCGGCTGCTGAAGTTATCATGACGGTACTGCACGCCGGTGGTAAGTTTGATGACAATTCCTACAAAGTATCCGGTGGTCTGCACGGGGTAGGTGTTTCGGTTGTTAACGCCCTGTCTGAAAAAGTAGAACTGACCATCCAACGTGCTGGTTCGATTCACCAACAGATTTACCGCCACGGTACACCGGAAGCACCACTTGCTGTTATCGGTGATACAGAAAAAACCGGTACCCGCATCCGTTTCTGGCCAAGTGAAGAAACCTTCACCAACATCGAATTCCAGTACGAAATCCTGGCTAAGCGCCTGCGCGAGCTGTCGTTCCTGAACTCCGGTGTTTCCATCAAACTGATTGATGAACGTGAAGAAGGAAAGAATGACCACTTCATGTATGAAGGTGGTATCCAGGCTTTCGTTGAACACCTGAACCGTAACAAGACGCCAATCCACCCGAAAGTATTCCACTTCAACTTTGAGCGTGAAGACGGTATCTCAGTAGAAGTGGCTATGCAGTGGAACGACGGTTTCCAGGAAAACATCTACTGCTTTACCAACAATATCCCGCAGCGTGATGGTGGTACTCACCTGGCTGGCTTCCGTGGTGCATTGACCCGTACCCTGAACAACTTCATGGATAAGGAAGGCTACTCGAAGAAAGCCAAAACAGCGACTTCCGGTGATGATGCCCGTGAAGGCCTGACAGCGGTTGTTTCGGTAAAAGTGCCAGATCCTAAGTTCTCAAGCCAGACAAAAGACAAGCTGGTATCGAGTGAAGTGAAGCCGGCGGTTGAATCGTCAATGGGTGAGAAGCTGAGTGAATTCCTGCTGGAAAACCCGAACGATGCCAAGACTGTTTGTACCAAGATTATTGATGCTTCCCGTGCCCGTGAAGCTGCACGTAAAGCACGTGAAATGACTCGCCGTAAAGGTGCGCTTGATCTGGCTGGCCTGCCGGGCAAGCTTGCAGACTGTCAGGAAAAAGATCCTGCGCTGTCTGAACTTTACATTGTGGAGGGTGACTCTGCGGGTGGTTCTGCCAAGCAGGGCCGTAACCGCAAGAATCAGGCGATTCTGCCGCTGAAAGGTAAGATCCTGAACGTTGAGAAGGCACGCTTTGACAAGATGCTGTCTTCACAGGAAGTGGCTACGCTGATCACAGCGATGGGTTGTGGTATCGGCCGCGATGAATACAATCCGGACAAACTGCGTTACCACAGCATCATCATCATGACCGATGCCGATGTCGACGGCTCGCACATCCGTACGCTGCTGTTGACTTTCTTCTACCGTCAGATGCCAGAGCTGATCGAACGTGGTCACATCTTTATTGCCCAGCCACCACTGTATAAAGTGAAGAAGGGTAAACAAGAGCAGTACATCAAAGATGATGAAGACATGAACCAGTACCAGGTTGCATTGGCGCTGGACAACGCTGCACTGTTTACAGCAGAGGGTGCACCGGCAATGTCTGGTATGGCTCTTGAGGATCTGGTTAAGCAGTATAATGGCGCGATGAAGCTGATTGAGCGTATGAGCCGTCGCTATCCGTCTCTGATGCTGAACGAGTTTGTATACCAGCCTCGCCTGACAACCGAAATGCTGGCAGATCAGGCTGCGGTTGCAGCTTGGGTTCAGCCTCTGATTGCTGCACTGAACGCTAAACAGTCTGGTGAAAGTCAGTACAACTTTGAGACTGTTCGTGATGAAGAAAACAATGTTTGGCTGCCGAAGATTGTCGTTCGTACTCACGGTGTTGATCACGTACACCAGCTAAGCTTCGATCTGTTCAATTCTAAAGAGTACGGCAAGCTGGCTGAGCTGTCTGAAGCACTGGATAACCTGCTGGATGAAACAGCTTATGTTCAGCGTGGCGAGCGTAAGCAGCCGGTTAGCAGCTTCAAAGAAGCGCTGGAGTGGTTGATCAAAGAGTCTCGTCGTGGCCTGAGCCTGCAGCGATACAAAGGTCTGGGTGAGATGAACCCGGAACAGCTGTGGGAAACTACGATGGATCCTGAATCTCGTCGTATGATGCAGGTAACCATTAACGATGCGGTTGCGGCAGATGAACTGTTTACCACTCTGATGGGTGATCAGGTTGAGCCTCGTCGTCACTTCATTGAAGAAAACGCACTGAACGCGAATCTGGACGTATAATCCTCTTCGTATTGCTCTGAACAAAACGCTGAAACGCCACTCTCAGGAGTGGCGTTTTTTTATGCCTGTTTTGTTCAAAAGTTTAGTGTCTCTCTTTCTTTCTGCTCTTTTGTTGTGTCTTTTATTACGCTAACTGGTTGTTGTTTTTTGAAGACGGAGAGGGGAGTCTGAGCGTGTTTTTCACCTGTTGGGAGAGAAGATAAAAATTTTGCGGTCAGGGGTTGGAAAAGTTTTGGCTCATCCCTATATCTAATTATGAAGAGGTCGGTGCCAAAAGTTGGGCCGACAAACGGTTTGTCCCTCGGCGGAAAACCACTTCAGACAATTCATTATCGTTATATGTTTATTGCTTCAAGAGAAGGATATTATTATGCGTAACCTTGATTTCACTCCTTTATACCGTTCTGCTATTGGCTTTGATCGTCTGTTCAACCAGATGGAGAAAAGTGTAACTAACGCAAATGCGGGTTACCCTCCATACAACATCGAACAGCAGGATGAGCATCATTACCGCATCACCATGGCGGTGGCCGGCTTTGCTGAAGAGCAACTGGATATCACCCAGCAGCAAAACAAACTGATTGTTCGCGGTACTCGTGAGAATACTAAAGAAGAAGCTCAGTACCTGTACCAGGGTATTGCTGAGCGCGACTTCGAGCGCAAGTTCCAGTTGGCAGATTACGTTAAAGTTGTTGGTGCCGAGATGGAAAATGGTCTGCTGCATATCGATCTTGAACGAGAGATCCCGGAAGAGCAGAAGCCACGTAAGATTGCGATTAACGGTCAGCGTTTAATTGAAACCGAATAACGCAGAGTTCGGATAAGGTGTGAAAGGTCAGCTTCGGCTGGCCTTTTTTATGTCTGAATTTTGATGAGCTAACGTTATGGTCTTTTGTCCATGAGTTGATTCACTTGCCTGTTTGTTTACCCGCTATGCTTATGTTTGATCCCAGCGCGCCTTATTATTGATTTAGCAAGAGGCGGCTGTTTCACGTGAAACAGCGTTGCTTGTCCGAATTTGGAGAGGGGAGCTATGTCGACCATTACCCGTTATGTCAGTATCGATCTAGATTTGTATTCCCGGCAGGATATATCCCCACTGGCCGCCACCCTTCAGGACCAGGTGCGGATTCTCCATTGCGGTTGGCTGGATGAGCATCTGTTTCAGCTTTCTGTTGAGCCTGCCAGTGATGAGTTTGCCTCAATAGAAGAAGAACTCGAGTCTTTGCTGGTGGCCGCAGAGGAGTTGCCTGATGATCTCAAACTACTGTGGTTCTCGTCATTTGATATTGTGTTTAACCTGACCTTTGAGGCTGGAGGCCACCATCGCCACCAAGTAAAAGTTCATGCTGATTACCTGAAGCGAATGGGAGAGCTAAATGGTGCGTTAAACGTCATGACTTATCTTGCCGCAGCCGAGTAAGTAATGGATGTTATTAGCTGACATGCAGGCCAGATTTAAATTGTGGGTATGGGTGATAACTGTGATTTGGTTTATTGGTCTTGTTTGTAGCGGTAACTAGGAGAGGGCGTTCTTAATTATTTATGGGTAGGGCAATTAGGAATGAAGAGCGGGGGCGATCATCTTGCTTAAAACAAAGCTGCCGAGTTGGCAGCTTTGTTGGTTGTAGGGGTTAAACCTGTTGGTAGGCTTTTTCAACTTCTTCAGCAATGATGGCAATACCGCGCTTCATGTCATCATCGTTCTGGACGTAGTTCATCCGCAAACATTCGTGGGCATGGCTCCAGTCGCCATCAAGACCGATAAAGAAGTATTCACCAGGAACGATAAGCACCCCACGGGCCTTGAGCCGTTGATACAGTTCCATGGTAGTGATTGGCAGGTCTTTAAACCATAACCAAAGGAACATTGCGCCTTCCGGTTTGTGGATCCTGAACCGTTCATCCTTAATGGCATCTTGTAGTAACTCGACGGCATATTGGGATTTGCGAAGATAAAATGGCTTGATGGTCTGTTCGCTGAGTTTTAGCAGATCCTGATTCTCAATCATTTTGTTTGCTATTGCCGGACCGACACTGCCAGGGGCAAGGCTGAGTACGCCGTTCATGTTAGCTATCGCAGTGGCAATTTCTTCACTGGCGATTACGATGCCGCAACGCACACCAGGCAAGCCAAGTTTGGACAGGCTCATGCAAAGAATGGTGTTGTCATTCCAGAACGGGGTGACATCTTCAAAGATGATGTCGGGGAATGGCATGCCATAGGCATTATCAATGATTAATGGGATATCGTGTTCACGAGCCAGTTCGTCAAGGTGTTTGATTTCCTCATCGGTGAGGACATTGCCGGTCGGATTAGTCGGGCGTGAAGCACAGATTGCGCCGATCCTGTCATCGACTACAAGTTGACTGAAGTCGACATGGTATTTAAACAGGCCATCATCAAGCAGGGTGATCTCAGGGCGGAAGGATACAAACATATCCGGCTCCAGGCCCGAGTCACTGTAACCGATATATTCCGGTGCCAGCGGTAGCAGAATTTTCTTTTTGCTGCCATCCGGGTAAGTGCCGGCTAGCAGGTTGAACAGGTTGAAGAAGGCACTCTGGCTACCGTTAGTCAGGACGATGTTTTTGGCGGTGATATCCCAGCCATAGGTGGTACGGAGCAGTTGGGCGAGGGCATTAAGAAATACATTCTTACCTTGCGGGCCGTCATAATTTGTCAGGGCGGCGGTCAGCTCGCCGCTGGCTGTCATTTGCTCGCAGAGCTGGTTGAAGTATTCAACCATTGCCGGGATTTGTGCCGGATTGCCGCCGCCGAGCATGATGGCATCCGGGTTGCGTAAGCCATCGTTTAAATCGTCCATTAGTTGGGTGATCCCCGAATAACGGGCGAACTTATCTCCGAATCTAGAAAACTCCATTTTTACTTCCGACCTCAGTCTATCGCTCTTATCTATTATGATACTTCTACTGTATACGTCATGTTCATCAGTCAACATACCTCATCGAGCCTGAGAGGGAAAGGATCAGAAATAAGCCGGTGTTCGTTTGATTTCAGAGGCTGATGTCTCAGGCGGGAAAGGCCCGTCAGGATAGAGGAAAGGGATGACCTGGAGCCGTCTATTTTTCGGGCTTAATTGTTTTCGCCTTATTCCCTTCATAGCTGTTTCACGTGAAACCTAGGAAGACGAATTTTTCCTTGGGGGAAAAATGAGTGAGCAATGAAACAAGCTGTTTTGCTTATATCTCTGCCTCATGTTGAAACTCATTTGTGCCGGATGAGTTGAGTCAGTTAAAGGTTGGGGGATTGAGGTTTGCGGGAAGCGAAGTGGAGTTGTGAAGACAGATATAAAAAACCCCATGCCTGTGACATGGGGTTGGATACTGAAGTTCGGTGATTATTTCTGTAGTAGAGAAATATCAGCCACTTTCAGGAACTGGTTACGTAGTAGGTTCAGCATTGCCAGACGGTTCACTTTCAGCTTCTCGTCTTCAGCCATTACCATTACGTTGTCGAAGAACGCATCGACAGTTTCACGCAGGGTAGCCAGTTCAGACAGGGCTTGCTGGTAGTTACCTTCAGCAAAAACAGGGGCCAGAGCAGCCACCATAGCTTCTACTTTTTCTGCCAGAGCTTTCTCTGCATCTTCAGCCAGCAGGTTGCTGTCGATAGACGCAGGAAGTTCACCGTCGAATTTCGCCAGGATATTACCTACACGCTTGTTCGCTGCTGCCAGTGACTCAGCTGCTTCCAGACCACGGAAGTGAGTTACTGCTTTCACTCGCTTGTCGAAGTCAGAAGGTTGAGTCGGACGACGTGCCAGTACCGCTTGGATCGCGTCAACGCTGTGGCCTTCGTCCTGGTACCATGCACGGAAACGACCCAGCATGAAATCAATCACGTCTGCATCTACGTTTTGGTTAGTCAGCTTGGCACCGAACAGTTCTTTCGCTTTGTTGATCAGAGCAACTAGATCCAGGTTGTAGCCTTTCTCTACGATGATACGCAGGGCACCCAGTGCTGCACGGCGAAGGGCAAACGGGTCGTTAGCACCTTTCGGATGCTGGCCGATTCCGAAGATACCAACCAGGGTATCAATCTTGTCAGCCAGGGCAACAGTCGCAGCAACGTCAGATGATGGCAGCTCGTCACCGGCGAAACGAGGCATGTACTGCTCGTTCAGGGCAACAGCAACATCTTCGTGTTCACCGTCCAGACGTGCGTAGTGCATGCCCATCACACCCTGGGTGTCAGTGAATTCGAATACCATTGAGGTCATCAGGTCACACTTAGAAAGCAGGCCTGCACGCTCAGCGTGCTCAACGTTGGCACCGATCAGCTCGGCAATGTAACCGGACATCGCAGTGATGCGATCTGTCTTGTCACGCAGCGTACCCAGTTGCTTCTGGAACAGAACAGTTTCTAGCTCAGGTAGGCGCTCAACCAACGGACGCTTGCGGTCGGTGTTGAAGAAGAACTCAGCATCAGCCAGACGAGGGCGAACCACTTTCTCGTTACCTTCGATGATCTGACGTGGGTCTTTAGACACGATGTTAGAAACGAAGATGAACTTAGGAACCAGGTTGCCATCAGCATCATAAACAGGGAAGTACTTCTGGTCGCCTTTCATGGTGTAAACCAGAGCTTCAGAAGGTACGTTCAGGAACTCTTCTTCGAATGATGCGGTCAGTACTACCGGCCATTCAACCAGAGACGTGACTTCTTCAACCAGCTCGTCTTCAAGATCAGCGATACCGCCAACTTCTTGAGCTGCTTTTTGAGCGTCAGCAAGAATGATTGCTTTACGAGCTTCGTAGTCAGCCATTACTTTGCCACGCTCTTCAAGAAGCGCAGGGTACTGGTCGGCATTGTCGATAGTGAACTCAGGTTCGCCCATGAAACGGTGGCCGCGGATAGTGCGTGCAGATTCCACACCCAGGATGCTACCCGGGATCAGTTCGTCACCCAGCAGCATAGTTACGGTTTTAACCGGACGGATAAACTGAGTTTCTTTGTCGCCCCAGCGCATTGGCTTAGGAATTGGCAGCTTAGCAAGTGCAGCAGCAACCAGATCACAAAGCAGTGCCTGTGCTGGCTGACCTTTCACTTCTTGCTTGTACAGCAGCCATTCACCTTTGTCAGTTTTCAGGCGGTCAGCCTGATCAACTGTGATGCCGTTACCACGAGCCCAGCCTTGAGCGGCTTTGGTCGGGTTACCGTCAGCATCAAATGCAACAGCTACAGCCGGACCACGCTTCTCAACCACTTTATCGGCCTGGCCTTCAGCCAGTGCGGATACTTTCAGGGCTAGACGGCGAGGTGCCGCAAACCACTTAACACCCTGGTGTGCCAGATCAGCGGTTTTCAGTTCAGCTTCGAAGTTTGCTGCAAAAGCTTCAGCAAGGGTACGAAGTGCTTTTGGTGGCAGCTCTTCCGTACCCAGCTCAATAAGAAAATTCTTCTCGGTCATGCGATGCCCTTACTTGTCTTTTTTGCACATAGGGAAGCCCAGGGCTTCACGAGATGCGTAGTAAGCTTCTGCAACCTGCTTAGTCAGGTTACGAATACGCAGGATGTAACGCTGACGCTCGGTAACCGAGATCGCTTTACGTGCATCAAGCAGGTTGAAGGCATGGCCGGCTTTCAGAATACGCTCGTAGGCTGGCAGTGGCAGTGGATTTTCCAGAGCCAGCAGCTCCTGGCTTTCCTTCTCGCACTGGTCGAAGAAGGTGAACAGGAAGTCTACGTCTGCGTGTTCGAAGTTGTAAGTTGACTGTTCCACTTCGTTCTGGTGGAAGATATCGCCGTAGGTTACTTTGCCTAGCGGGCCGTCAGTCCAAACCAGATCATAAACAGAGTCAACGCCCTGGATGTACATCGCCAGACGTTCAATACCGTAAGTGATTTCGCCGGTAACTGGTTTACATTCAAGACCACCAACCTGCTGGAAGTAAGTAAACTGAGTTACTTCCATGCCGTTCAGCCATACTTCCCAGCCAAGACCCCAGGCACCCAGAGTCGGGTTTTCCCAGTTGTCCTCAACAAAACGAATGTCGTGCACTTGAGTGTCGATACCCAGTGCTTCCAGTGAACCCAGGTATAGTTCCTGGATGTTGTCCGGTGAAGGCTTGATGATCACCTGGAACTGGTAGTAGTGCTGAAGACGGTTAGGGTTTTCACCGTAACGGCCATCAGTCGGGCGGCGAGATGGTTGTACATACGCTGCTGCAATTGGTTCTGGACCCAGAGCACGCAGACAGGTCATTGGGTGAGAGGTACCTGCACCAACTTCCATGTCCAATGGTTGTACAATGGTACAACCCTGCTGGCCCCAGTAATCCTGCAGCGCGAGGATCATGCCCTGAAAGGTTTTAATATCGTATTTCTGCATTGTCAGCTTCGCGAGATTAGTGGATTAAAAGAATTTTTTAGTAACAATCCAGTATACCTTGCATGGCAAGGCCCGAGTAGGGCTGTTGCATGTTTTTTGGCCATCTTTGGGCAAATTGGTTAAATTAGTTGGTCAATGGCAGGATTCACAACGGTAATGATAATTTTACACTGTTCTGATATACCTTCCTGAAGGCCCGATACAATGGCCGGGCTTTCGTTTTATAGCTCGTCAAATGCTGGCGGGGAATACAATCACATCGATAATAAATCGAGAACTAATGGACAAGACGATGGACTTCAATTCTTCATTGGTCGCTACCAAATGGGTGCGTAATGTAATTTTTGCTACGGCAACAGCTGTTGCAGCAGCAGGCTGTAGTACTGTGAATCCTTATTCCGGTGAATCTCAGACTGCCAAGGCAACCAGTGGTGCGCTGCTTGGTGCAGTGGCGGGGGCTGCAATTGGTGTGGCTTCTTCAAGTAAGAGTGACCGTGGTAAAGGCGCGCTGATTGGTGCGGCGTCCGGTGCTGCACTGGGTGGCGGAATCGGCTATTACATGGATGTACAGGAAGCTGAACTGCGTCAGCAACTGCAATCAACCGGTATCAGTGTTACCCGTGACGGTGACAACATCGTGCTGAATATGCCCAATGCGATCACTTTTGAGTTTGATAAAACCGAACTTAACCCTCGTGCAATGCAGGCGCTTCACAATGTGGCGCTGGTAGCGAAAGAGTACGATAAGACTGTTCTGAATGTGTATGGCTTTACGGATAGCTCTGGCTCAGAGTCTTACAACCTGCGCCTGTCTCAGGTTCGTGCCAGCGAGGTGAGCAATTACCTGATCCGTGAAGGTGTAACGGCGAATCGTGTTGTGGCGAAGGGGATGGGCGAATCACATCCGATTGCGACGAACAGCACTAAACAGGGCCGTGCGGAAAACCGCCGTGTTGAGATTGTTCTGTCTCCGCTGTCATAACTTTCCCGGGCTGCCGCCGGCAAGTCGGCAGCCCGTCATCATTTCTGTTTCTTCTCTCTGCTTGATCCTGTCATCGATGCTGGTTATTATCCTGTTTCCTTTGGGGAGTAGCCTCTCGATCTATCGAGACCATCGTCAACATAATTGAAGCAAAATCTTCATGGCGATTGTGACTCACACTTTCCCTACGAGTGAGTTTGGCGAGACCATAGGCAAACCAGCATGAACCGGGGTGGGGCATGTGCGTTTGTCCGTGGTTGTTAATACCAATCCTCGCCCCAAAGAGCATGTCGTGAGTATTCTAGCCGTATCTATTACTACCGTAGCCCTTGCTGAAATCGGGGATAAAACCCAACTTTTGTCTTTGTTGCTGGCCAGTCGTTATCGCAAACCTGTTCCTATCATTTTGGCTATTTTTCTGGCAACGATAGCCAACCACGCCCTCGCTGCCTGGCTGGGTGTGGTGGTGGCCGATTTCCTTTCACCTGAAGTATTGAAGTGGGTGCTGATAGTCAGTTTTGTCCTGATGGCCGGGTGGATCCTGATCCCGGACAAGATGGATGATGATGAGCAGATTTCCAATCGCGGGCCGTTTATCGCCAGCTTTATTGCTTTCTTTATTGCTGAAATCGGCGATAAGACGCAGGTTGCCACAACGGTACTGGGTGCCAAATTCCATGACGGCTTGTTGTTGGTGGTGATGGGTACAACGATCGGAATGCTGTTGGCGAATGTTCCTGTAGTACTGATCGGGAAATTATCAGCCGACAAAATGCCGCTTGGACTTATCCGTAAAGTGACTGCTGCATTGTTTGTTGCACTGGCTGTGGCGGCGGCATTTGGTCTTTAAGCCTGCGACTAACTCCCGGTTTTTATTCCCTTAATATGTCGGGATGTTTCACATGAAACATCCCGTTATTGTTTGTTCATGACAGTCCGGTAACAAGAGATTGAACTGTGATATTGGCAGCAGTGTGCAATTAAATGCCATGGTATGGTGAAGTTAAGGTGAACGGTAGTAGGAGGGAGTATGGACCGTTTTCTCGCTATTTCGCCGCGAAGCCAGTTCTGGTTGTTTAACCTTGCTCTGGCCCTCAATATTTTGGGAATGGTGTTAACCGATATGTGGGTCCCTATGGTGGTAGGGGCGATTGTGACAACCTACTTATCCGTTGATGCGCTGGTCAGGTTGCGCTATGTGCTGCCGATGAAAAAGGAAATCCGCGAATTGCGCCATGAGTTGGAAAAGGCTAACAAGGCATTGCGTGACAGTTATGAATCTCAGCAATAGGGATTGATTGCAGTTAGTTAAAAAGATAAATGATACCGAATATGTAAAAGGCAGCTCTCTGAGCTGCCTTTTTTAATTTGCGCCTTTTTGGATTAAGTACCGATATGGAAGGTTATCGGTTTCTGCGGCAAGCAGGGTGTGATCCATGAATCGGCAAAAACTCGGAATATCCCGGGTTGTTGACGGGTCATCTGCTGTGATCAAAAGCGTGTCGCCTTCGGCCATTTTTCTTACTGTTTTACGGACCATCATAACCGGCTCCGGGCAGCGCAGGCCTTCGGCTTCGAGAATATGAGTCGCGTTTTCAAATGTAGCAGTCATAGCATATACGTGTTGTTGCGAAGCTTCCGATCATACTTATGGATAAGAATTAATCAATAAGGCTTGGCAAATCACAATTAATTGTGTAACGTATTTAACAAGTCATTAACGTTGTCTTCTAAAGGATTAGGAGGGTGCATGATGTTGACTCAGATGGATCGCTTAGCTGTTTATAGTGTGTTGTGCTTTATTACCTTTTGCTCTTTGGTGATTCGAAGTCCGGATCAAACCAGTATTTTTGCTTTGGCTGCCTTGGTTGCTTCTGCACTAGGACTCTGGTTTGAACTCACCAACTCACCTGAGCTTGAAGAAGAAGAACACTAATGTGCGCATCATATCTCACTCCCGGTTTTCTTGGGCTTCCCCGCTGATAGAGCGGGATTTTTTTTATTGGTCGTTCCATAATACTCTTCCTTATTTATTGGGTTACCGAAGCAAGGTCAGAGCGAAATGGAACTAGAAGAAGTTTACCGCCGTGATTTAAACCTGCTGGTGGCACTGAAAGTGTTACTGGAAGAAGGCAGCGTCAGCCGGGCGGCTGTCAGGCTAAACCTGAGCCAGTCGGCGATGAGCCGGGTATTGGGGCGTTTGCGTGATTTGCTTGGTGATCCTTTATTTACCCGCCAGGGCCAGCGGTTGTTACCGACACAAAGAGCACTGGAGCTTAATGAAGCACTGAACGTGCCGTTGGAAGCGATGCGTATTTTACTCACGCCCGCTGATTTCGATCCGGCTCGGTGTGAACAACACTTTGTTATTGCCACTACCGACTACGCGATGCAAACCATCCTGCCGTTTGCCTTGCCGCGTATCTATGAAGAAGCGCCGAATATTTCGCTGGAGTTCCCGCCGCTTCAACATGATCACTTACTGAATCAGCTTACAACTGACGGTTGCGATATGGCGATCTGTCGGCCGACCGGGCCGATTGAGCCGTTGCGTCGTGACAAGCTCGGGCTGGTGAGTGTGTTTTGCATGTTGTCGAAGCAGCATCCGCTGGCTGATAAAGAACTTTCGTTAGAGGATTACCTGACATTTCCCCATGCGATGATAGCGATCAGTGATGGGGTGAAGTCGTTAATTGATGAAGCCTTGCGTGGGTACTCCCAGCGCAAAATGGTATTGCGGGCCTATCACCTGGAAGCGGCATTGGCAATTGTTGATAAGATGCCGCTTATTATTACCGTTCCGGCTGACTTAGCGTACCTGGTTGCGGACAAGCATGATTTGGTGGTGAAGCCGTTGCCGTTCGAGTTCAAGCCGTTTGATTATTCGTTGATCTGGCACCCGCGCTGTGAGCATTCGGCCTCGCAAATCTGGCTGCGGAATTTGATTCAGGAAGAGTGCGGTAAGCTGATCGATAAACGTATTCACGATATGGGCTTGGTGTAACTTCAAAGATGCTGATTAGTGAAGTTTGTGGTTGTCACTATGGGAGAGCGGGTAAAGTCTGTTAGAAAAAAGGCCAGCGGGGAGCTGGCCAAGGTAGTCAATATCTAACTCTGTTGTTTAGTTTTTAAACTGGTCTTTATAGCTTAATCACGACACGACCGGTGATCTGGCCGTTAGTGATAGCTTCTGCACACTCAGCAACTTCTTCCAACTGAACTTCACGGCATGCCTGCTCATAGAAGCTGGCTGGTAGTAGTTCGTTCAGACGTTTCCATGCTTGCTGACGTTTTTCAAACGGGCACATAACTGAGTCGACACCCAGCAGGCTTACGTTACGCAGGATAAATGGCATTACAGTGGTAGGCAGATCAAAACCACCGGCCAGGCCACAAGCAGCAACTGCGCCGTTGTAATCTACCTGAGCCAGTACTTTCGCCAGTACCTTGCTGCCGACTGTATCTACGGCACCCGCCCAGATTTGTTTTTCCAGCGGACGCGAAGGTTCTTCAAACTCACTGCGCTCGATAATGCGGGCCGCACCCAGTTGTTTCAGTAATTCGCCATTGGCTTCAGCACGGCCGGTAACGGCAGCTACCTGATAACCAAGCTGGGAAAGCAGGGTAACGGCAACAGAGCCAACACCACCGCTGGCACCGGTAACCAGTACTTCGCCGTGTTCTGGTTTGATACCGGCATCGACCAGCGCCTGAACACACAGCATCGCTGTCAGGCCGGCAGTACCGATCATCATTGCTTGTTTTCCGCTCAGGCCTTCCGGCTGAGGTACCAGCCAGTCTGCTTTCAGGCGTGCTTTTTCAGCCATGCCGCCCCAGTGGCCTTCACCGACACCCCAGCCGGTCAGAACCACTTTGTCACCGGCTTTGTAGCGGTCATCACTTGATTCAGTTACGGTACCGCTCAGATCGATACCTGGCACCATAGGGAACTGGCGGACAATCTTGCCCTTACCTGTGATGGCCAAACCATCCTTGAAGTTCAGCGACGAGTAGTCGACATCAATAAGCACATCACCTTCAGGAAGTTGTGATTCTTCAACTTGCTGGATAGCTGCGATGGTTTTTTTCTCTTCTTGGTTAAGAACAAGTGCCTTAAACATAAGAATGCTCCGGATTTGAATAAAAGGGGGCGTTGATGGCTATTGAGTGTAGTCCTGATATGAGTATGAATAAAATGAAACTTTATCATTTTATATATGCATCACAAGCATGGGTTAAACAGAAGCGCTGTACTGCGATCATTGGGCAGGAAAAAGAAAAGCCCGCGTGAAGCGGGCTTGTTGTTTGGCTTATCTGGTGGTTATTCGACACGCTCAAAAATGGTCGCAATACCCTGACCGAGACCGATACACATGGTTGCCAGACCAAACTGGACATCATTGTGTTCCATCAGGTTGATCAGGGTGGTGGAGATCCGTGCACCGGAACAACCCAGCGGGTGGCCAAGGGCAATGGCGCCGCCGTTCAGGTTGACCTTATCGTCAACATTGTCGAGCAGGCCTAAATCTTTGGCACATGGCAGCGACTGAGCGGCAAAGGCTTCGTTGAGTTCGACCATGCCGATATCACCCATGGATAGTCCGGCGCGCTTCAGGGCTTTCTGGGTGGCCGGTACCGGTCCATAACCCATAATTGACGGATCACAACCGGCAATGGCCATTGATTTCACCCGGGCGCGGATTGTCAGCCCCAGCTCTTTAGCTTTGGTTTCACTCATGACCAGCATGGCAGCGGCACCATCCGACAGAGCGGATGAACTGCCGGCTGTGACGGTGCCGTTGGCCGGATCAAAGACCGGACGCAATCCCGATAGTGCCTCGACCGTGGTTTCCGGGCGGATCACCTCATCGTAGTCGAACAGCTTAAGGCGACCGTCTTCGTCATGGCCCTCGGTTGGCAGGATTTCATGAGTAAAGCGACCTTCCACCGTGGCGGCATGGGCGCGCTGGTGGGAGCGGGCAGCAAACTCATCCTGCATTTCGCGGCTGATACCGTGCAGTCGGCCCAGCATCTCGGCGGTCAGCCCCATCATACCTGCGGCTTTGGCGACAGACTTCGATAAACCGGGATGGAAGTCGACACCATGGTTCATCGGCACATGCCCCATATGTTCGACACCCCCGATAAGGCAGGTGTCGGCATCGCCGACCATAATGGCGCGGGCTGCATCATGCAGCGCCTGCATGGAGGAGCCGCACAGGCGGTTAACTGTGGTTGCCCCGACGGTATGGGGAATGCCGGCAAGTAGGGCGGCATTACGGCCAACGTTAAAACCTTGCTCTAACGTTTGCTGTACACAGCCCCAGTAGATATCTTCAATGGTTGCCGGATCAACCTGCGGGTTTCGTGCCAGTAGGCCTTTCATCAGATGAGCTGACAGATCTTCTGATCGGACATGACGGTACGCACCACCTTTGGATCGACCCATCGGGGTACGGATACAATCAACAATCACAACGTTATTCATTTTTTGTTCCTCATCCTTAAGTGGTGGTTAAGCCTTGTCCGGAGTGTTTTGTGCAGGAAGCGGATAGTAAGTTTCCCCTTTTTCTGCCATTTCCCTTAGGCCGGCCGGAACTTCATAGACAGCGCTCAGTTGGGCATACTGATCTGCCATGGCTACATAGTTAGCCAGCCCCAAGGTATCTAGGTAACGGAACACGCCGCCGCGGAATGGAGGGAAGCCCAGGCCGTAAACCAGCGCCATGTCTGCTTCTGCCGGGCTGGCGATAATACCTTCTTCCAGGCAGCGAACGACTTCGTTGATCATCGGCACCATCATGCGGGCAATGATGTCATCACTGCTGTAGTCGACGGTCTCACCGGATACCGGCGCAAGCAGGTCGGTAACATCCGGATCGGCGTTCTTTTTCGGCTTACCTTTGCGGTCGACTGAATAGTTGTAGAAGCCTTTACCATTTTTCTGCCCGAAACGTTGGCTTTCGAACATCACATCGACAGCATCTTTATAGTCTTTGCTCATGCGCTCCGGGAAACCTTCGGCCATAACAGCTTGGGCGTGGTGTGCGGTATCAATGCCGACCACATCCAGCAGGTAGGCCGGGCCCATCGGCCAGCCGAACTGTTTCTCCATCACCTTGTCAATTTTGTTGAAGTCGGCACCGTCGCGCATCAGCATGCTGAAACCGGCAAAGTAAGGGAACAGTACGCGGTTAACAAAGAAGCCGGGACAGTCGTTGACCACGATAGGGGATTTACCCATTTTGGCGGCATAGGCGACAACGCGGTTGATGGTGTCGTCTGAGGTCTGTTCGCCTCGGATGATCTCAACGAGTGGCATGCGGTGTACCGGGTTGAAGAAGTGCATGCCGCAGAAGTTTTCCGGGCGCTTGAGCGATTTGGCTAACAGGTTGATAGGGATGGTCGAGGTATTGGAGGTGAGCACTGTGTCCTCACTGACCAGACCTTCTACTTCTGACAATACCGCCGCTTTGACTTTCGGATTTTCGACCACTGCCTCAACAATGACATCAGTCTGCTCGATACCGGCGTAATGCAGGCTGGGTTGAATAGCCGACAGTACCTTGGCCATCTTCAGGCCATCGATGCGCCCGCGCTCCAGTTGTTTGTTCAGCAGCTTGGCCGCTTCCCCCATACCGAGCTCCAATGATGGCTCGGCGATATCTTTCATCAGAACCGGCACCCCTTTCAGGGCTGACTGGTAGGCAATGCCTCCGCCCATGATACCGGCTCCCAGTACAGCCCCTTTGCTGGTGGCTTTGCCTGCTTTGGCCGCTTTTTTCGCTTTGCCTTTGATGTACTGATCGTTAAGGAAAATACTGACCAGCGCCTGGGCGACATCCGTTTTGGCTAGTTTAGTAAAGTGCTTGTTTTCTACCGCCAGTGCTTCATCACGGGAAAGGGTTGCAGCTTCTTCAATAGTGATGATCGAGGTGATCGGGGCCGGGTAGTGAGGGCCGGCGATCTGGCTGACCATGCCTTTGGCGGTGGTAAAGCTCATGGTCGCTTCGATTTTATTCAGTGGTAAAGGTGTTTTTTTTTGCTCTCGGCGGTGGTGCCAGTCCAGCTTGCCATCGATGGCATCTTTTAGCATCGCAATGGCGGCGTCTTTGAGCTTGTCTGGTGCAACAACGCCATCGACCAGGCCTAACTTGAGCGCATCTGCTGCTTTTTTATCTTTACCTGCCGTGATGATTTCCATCGCCGAATCGGCACCGATCAGTCGCGGCAGGCGAACGGTTCCGCCGAATCCGGGCATGATACCGAGTTTGGTTTCCGGCAGTCCGACGCGGGCTGTGTTATCGGCAAGGCGGAAGTCGGTAGCGAGTACACACTCACATCCGCCGCCAAGGGCATGGCCGTTGATGGCAGAAAGGGTTGGAACAGGGAGATCTTCTAATTTGTTGAAGATGTCGTTGGCATGGCTCAGCCAGTAAGACAGTTCTTCGGCAGGTTTGGCAAACAGGCCAAGAAACTCAGTGATATCAGCACCGACAACAAATGCGTCTTTATCTGATGTCAGCAACAGGCCTTTGAGGTCGGTTTGCTGGTAAAGCGCATTCAGGGCTTCGTTAAAGCTTTCCAGAGTCGCAAGGTCAAACTTGTTGACGGCGCCCGGGGCGTTGAGGTTGAGCTCCGCAATGCCATCTTCCAGATAGCAGACGGATAAGGTTTCTCCTTGATAAATCATGTTCTATCTCCGTGAATACCGGTTCTTTGCCGAATTTGATTTAACTGGTTAGACCTGTTGAGCAGGTTAAAGATTAGTCTGAACCTGTTATGCAACGATTACAACACTTATTTTAAACAAATGTTTAACTCTTTGTTGTGAGTTAAGGGGGCTGTACAGATGAGTAAGTCGCGTCGGTGAATTAAGGTCGCTTTTAAATTTATTGTTTATCAGTGGTTTAGGTTTTGGTTGGTGGTTTTTGTCTGTATGTTGCGAAAATGTAGTAATGCTGGTGGCGAAGAGCTGGCCATGCGTTTGCTGGTGGGGTTGCTTCGCTTTTTTACGGTGAGATTGAAGCCTCATCTGTGCGCTGTGTTATCCTGAGCTATTGTCTTTGGTTTTCTTAATAGAATCATCATTATGGAATCTGAACCGTATTTCATTCCGGCCGAGATGGCGACGTTTGAAGAAGAAATAAAGAAGAGTCGGTTTATTACTTATCTGGCTCATACACCGTCGGTCGAGGCGGCTAAGGCGTTTGTACAGCACATAAAAACCAAACACAGTGATGCCCGCCATAACTGCTGGGCATTTGTTGCCGGACGACCAACAGATTCTATGAAATGGGGATTCAGTGATGATGGCGAACCGTCGGGAACCGCGGGAAAACCGATTCTGGCCCAGCTGACTGGTTCCGGTATCGGTGAAATCACGGCTGTGGTAACCCGTTACTCCGGTGGGATCAAGTTGGGAACCGGTGGCTTGGTGAAAGCCTATGGTGGCGGTGTTCAGCAAGCATTAACTGTGTTGCAAACCAAAGAAAAAGTAATAACTTCGGAACTTACTCTGAGCTGTGCATATAATCAGGTGTCACTCGTTGAGTCGTTGCTTGCCGAGTATGCAGGGGTTCAGCTGGGTGCTGATTACGGAAACCAGGTCGAGATGACCGTGGAGATTGATAGTCGGGTCGCAGAGGAATTTATTGCTAAGCTGACCAATCGTAGTGGTGGCCGTATTGTTCCGGTATTTAACTCCCAGTAATTCTTCAAATAATCATAACAACAGGATGAGAGCCGGCTAAGGCTATGCAATTTCGTTCCATTATCAGAATTGTCGGGTTATTGCTCGCACTGTTCAGTGTCACTATGCTGGCACCGGCACTGGTGGCATTAATTTACCGCGACGGTGCGGGTTACCCGTTTGTGGTGACCTTCCTTATTCTTTTTACCGGTGGTGCTTTGCTGTGGGTGCCAAACCGGCGTTATCGCCGTGAACTCAAAGCCAGAGATGGCTTCTTGATCGTAGTCCTGTTCTGGACCGTTATCGGCAGTGCCGGGGCCGTGCCGTTTATCTTGTCTGAAACCCCGGTGATGTCGGTGACGGATTCATTTTTCGAATCGTTTTCTGCCTTGACGACAACCGGGGCGACGGTGATTGTCGGGCTGGATGATTTGCCTAAGGCGATCTTGTTCTATCGTCAGCTCCTGCAGTGGTTTGGCGGGATGGGTATCATCGTGTTGGCGGTCGCCATCCTGCCCGTATTGGGTATCGGTGGTATGCAGCTGTACCGGGCGGAAATTCCCGGACCGGTTAAAGATAGCAAGATGACACCGCGAATTGCCGAAACGGCAAAAACCTTGTGGTACATCTATCTGGCACTGACGGTAAGTTGTGCGGTGGCATTCTGGATGGCAGGAATGACAGTGTTTGATGCTATCGCCCATAGCTTCTCTACCGTGGCGATCGGCGGCTTCTCAACCCATGATGCCAGTATGGGGTATTTCGATAGTCCCACTATTAATATGATCACCGTGGTGTTCCTGTTGATTTCCGGCTGTAACTTTTCGTTGCACTTTGCGGCATTTGCCAATGGCGGGGTGCACTTGCGAACTTATTGGCGTGATCCTGAGTTCCGGGCGTTTCTAGCCACCCAGCTGATCCTGCTGCTGATTTGTTATGGCCTGCTGCTCAAGCACCATTCCTATGACTCTCTTTATGATGCTTTTGATCAGGCGTTGTTCCAGACAGTGTCGATTTCAACCACAGCTGGCTTTACGACAACCAGCTTTGCCGAATGGCCGCTGTTTTTGCCGGTACTGTTGCTGTTTTCATCCTTTGTAGGCGGTTGTGCCGGTTCGACCGGTGGCGGCATCAAGGTAATCCGTATGTTGCTGCTTTTATTACAGGGGGTGCGGGAGCTTAAGCGTCTTGTTCACCCAAGGGCGGTTTATACGATCAAAATCGGTAACAAAGCGCTGCCACAACGAGTCGTGGATGCGGTATGGGGCTTCTTTTCTGCTTATGCCTTGGTGTTTGTGATTTGTATGCTGGCGTTGATTGCGACTGGCCTAGATGAATTGACGTCATTTTCTGCTGTGGCGGCCACGTTGAATAACCTCGGTCCCGGATTGGGGGAGGTCGCGGTACACTTCGGTGAGATTAACGATCCGGCGAAATGGATATTGATTATCTCAATGCTGTTTGGTCGTCTGGAAGTATTTACATTATTGGTACTCTTTACGCCGACATTCTGGCGTAACTAAGGAGAGGACGTGGAAAAGGTTTTATTGCTTCATTCAAGCACCGATGGTCAGACGGTGAAAATCCTTCATTATATAGAGGAACAATTGGGTACCGACTGCCAGTGTGAGTTGAAAGACTTAAATACGCTGCCGGAGATTGATTTTGCTGACTACCAGCGCGTATTGATCGGAGCATCCATCCGTTACGGGCATTTAAATAAAAAACTGTACGAATTTATTCGTCTTCACAGGCCTGCGCTGGAAAAACATAAAGTGGGTTTTTTCTGCGTGAACCTGACAGCCCGTAAAGAAGGTAAGAATACGCCGGAAACCAGCGCTTATATGAAGACCTTCCTTAAAAAGTCACCTTGGCAGCCAAAATTGCAGGCGGTGTTTGCTGGTGCACTACGATATCCGAAGTATCGTTGGTTCGATCGGGTGATGATTCAGTTCATTATGCGGTTAACTGGTGGAGAAACTGATCCGACGAAAGAAGTGGAATACACAGATTGGGATAAGGTTTCCCTGTTTGCACGGCAGTTTCGGCAGTTTTAAGTGCGATTTATGATGCTTTAGTTTGTTTTTTGTTCGAAGGGCTTTTTTTTGTGATTTTTTTGCAAAAAGCCTCTTGCCAACGTGATCGAAGTCTCTATAATGCGACCCCACTGACACGGAACACGACAGCGAATGTCGCTACTGAGTCAGTATTGTTCTTTAACAATTTGACCATGCAATCTGTGTGGGCACTCGTGAAATGATTAGTCAAAAAGATTTATCAATGAACTGAGTGACCAATACAAATACTAAGTTTACTTATTATTTGGCACAGTCAATTCGTTTCAACTTCGGTTGGAACAATCAGTATTCATTGAGCCAAAACTTGAATTGAAGAGTTTGATCATGGCTCAGATTGAACGCTGGCGGCAGGCCTAACACATGCAAGTCGAGCGGCAGCGACAACATTGAACCTTCGGGGGATTTGTTGGGCGGCGAGCGGCGGACGGGTGAGTAATGCCTGGGAATATGCCCTGATGTGGGGGATAACTATTGGAAACGATAGCTAATACCGCATAATCTCTACGGAGCAAAGAGGGGGACCTTCGGGCCTCTCGCGTCAGGATTAGCCCAGGTGGGATTAGCTAGTTGGTGGGGTAACGGCTCACCAAGGCGACGATCCCTAGCTGGTCTGAGAGGATGATCAGCCACACTGGAACTGAGACACGGTCCAGACTCCTACGGGAGGCAGCAGTGGGGAATATTGCACAATGGGGGAAACCCTGATGCAGCCATGCCGCGTGTATGAAGAAGGCCTTCGGGTTGTAAAGTACTTTCAGCAGTGAGGAAGGGGTATGCGTTAATAGCGTATATCTTTGACGTTAGCTGCAGAAGAAGCACCGGCTAACTCCGTGCCAGCAGCCGCGGTAATACGGAGGGTGCGAGCGTTAATCGGAATTACTGGGCGTAAAGCGCATGCAGGCGGTCTGTTAAGCAAGATGTGAAAGCCCGGGGCTTAACCTCGGAACAGCATTTTGAACTGGCAGGCTAGAGTCTTGTAGAGGGGGGTAGAATTTCAGGTGTAGCGGTGAAATGCGTAGAGATCTGAAGGAATACCGGTGGCGAAGGCGGCCCCCTGGACAAAGACTGACGCTCAGATGCGAAAGCGTGGGGAGCAAACAGGATTAGATACCCTGGTAGTCCACGCCGTAAACGATGTCTACTTGGAGGTTGGGACCTTGAGTTCTGGCTTTCGGAGCTAACGCGTTAAGTAGACCGCCTGGGGAGTACGGTCGCAAGATTAAAACTCAAATGAATTGACGGGGGCCCGCACAAGCGGTGGAGCATGTGGTTTAATTCGATGCAACGCGAAGAACCTTACCTACTCTTGACATCCACGGAATCCTTTAGAGATAGAGGAGTGCCTTCGGGAACCGTGAGACAGGTGCTGCATGGCTGTCGTCAGCTCGTGTTGTGAAATGTTGGGTTAAGTCCCGCAACGAGCGCAACCCTTATCCTTGTTTGCCAGCACTTCGGGTGGGAACTCCAGGGAGACTGCCGGTGATAAACCGGAGGAAGGTGGGGACGACGTCAAGTCATCATGGCCCTTACGAGTAGGGCTACACACGTGCTACAATGGCATATACAGAGGGCGGCCAACCAGCGATGGTGAGCGAATCCCAGAAAGTATGTCGTAGTCCGGATTGGAGTCTGCAACTCGACTCCATGAAGTCGGAATCGCTAGTAATCGTGGATCAGAATGCCACGGTGAATACGTTCCCGGGCCTTGTACACACCGCCCGTCACACCATGGGAGTGGGCTGCACCAGAAGTAGATAGCTTAACCTTCGGGAGGGCGTTTACCACGGTGTGGTTCATGACTGGGGTGAAGTCGTAACAAGGTAGCCCTAGGGGAACCTGGGGCTGGATCACCTCCTTAACGATAGACTGCTCATTTGATGCAGTGTCCACACAGATTGCCTGGTTAAAAAGTAAAGAACATGTTCAGGTACCCAAACCTGACACACTTAGTCCCATTCGTCTAGAGGCCTAGGACACCGCCCTTTCACGGCGGTAACAGGGGTTCGACTCCCCTATGGGACGCCACGGGTCGTTAGCTCAGTTGGTAGAGCAGTTGACTTTTAATCAATTGGTCGCAGGTTCGAATCCTGCACGACCCACCATCTTCTCCTCGGAAGATGTAAAACATCGGAGGGCGATTAGCTCAGTTGGGAGAGCACCTCCCTTACAAGGAGGGGGTCACTGGTTCGAGCCCGGTATCGCCCACCACTCTTTAAGCACACTCACTGAGTGTTTTTAAAAAGTGGTTTCGAAAGAAAACACATGCTCTTTAACAATCTGGAAAGCTGACTAGTAATTCATAATTGAATTATTGTTCTTCGAAAGAAGAACGAGTTCTCAAGCAATACACATTCAAGTGTCTTGTGTAAGAGTCCGGCAAAACTATTCCATCAATACTCAGATGGAAAACCTTGGTTGTTTGCCATACGAAACCTCTTGGGGTTGTATGGTTAAGTGACTAAGCGTACACGGTGGATGCCTTGGCAGTCAGAGGCGATGAAGGACGTGCTAACCTGCGATAAGCCGAGAGGAGATGGTAAGAATCACTATACTCTCGGATTTCCGAATGGGGAAACCCACTTGCATAAGCAAGTATCACAACGTGAATACATAGCGTTGTGAGGCGAACCGGGGGAACTGAAACATCTAAGTACCCCGAGGAACAGAAATCAACCGAGATTCCGGCAGTAGCGGCGAGCGAAACCGGATTAGCCCTTAAGCTAGTCTTGCGTCAGGTGAACAAGCTGGAAAGCTTGGCGATACAGGGTGACAGCCCCGTAGCCGACGGCGCATAACGAGTGAAATCGAGTAGGACGGGACACGTGATATCCTGTCTGAACATGGGGGGACCATCCTCCAAGGCTAAATACTCCTGACTGACCGATAGTGAACCAGTACCGTGAGGGAAAGGCGAAAAGAACCCCTGTGAGGGGAGTGAAATAGAACCTGAAACCGTGTACGTACAAGCAGTAGGAGCCCTTCGGGGTGACTGCGTACCTTTTGTATAATGGGTCAGCGACTTAATTTCAGTAGCAAGGTTAACCGAATAGGGGAGCCGTAGGGAAACCGAGTCTTAACTGGGCGTGCAGTTGCTGGGATTAGACCCGAAACCAGGTGATCTAGCCATGGGCAGGTTGAAGGTGAGGTAACACTTACTGGAGGACCGAACCGACTAATGTTGAAAAATTAGCGGATGACTTGTGGCTAGGGGTGAAAGGCCAATCAAACCTGGAGATAGCTGGTTCTCCCCGAAAGCTATTTAGGTAGCGCCTCGGACGAATACTACTGGGGGTAGAGCACTGTTAAGGCTAGGGGGTCATCCCGACTTACCAACCCTTTGCAAACTCCGAATACCAGTAAGTACTATCCGGGAGACACACGGCGGGTGCTAACGTCCGTCGTGGAGAGGGAAACAACCCAGACCGCCAGCTAAGGTCCCAAAGTTATAGCTAAGTGGGAAACGATGTGGGAAGGCTCAGACAGCCAGGATGTTGGCTTAGAAGCAGCCATCATTTAAAGAAAGCGTAATAGCTCACTGGTCGAGTCGGCCTGCGCGGAAGATTTAACGGGGCTAAGCTATACACCGAAGCTGCGGCAATGCGCATTAGCGTATTGGGTAGGGGAGCGTTCTGTAAGCGGTTGAAGGTGAGTCGTAAGGCTTGCTGGACGTATCAGAAGTGCGAATGCTGACATGAGTAACGATAAAGGGGGTGAAAAACCTCCTCGCCGGAAGATCAAGGGTTCCTGTCCAACGTTAATCGGGGCAGGGTGAGTCGACCCCTAAGGCGAGGCCGAAAGGCGTAGTCGATGGGAAACGGGTTAATATTCCCGTACTTCTTACTATTGCGATGGGGGGACGGAGAAGGCTAGGTGGGCCAGGCGACGGTTGTCCTGGTTCAAGGGTGTAGGCTGTATTCTTAGGCAAATCCGGGAATACGTTAGGCTGAGACCCGATGTCGAGCTGCTACGGCAGTGAAGTCATTGATGCCATGCTTCCGGGAAAAGCCTCTAAGCTTCAGATAGTAAGGAATCGTACCCCAAACCGACACAGGTGATCAGGTAGAGAATACCAAGGCGCTTGAGAGAACTCGGGTGAAGGAACTAGGCAAAATGGTACCGTAACTTCGGGAGAAGGTACGCTGCTGGCGGTGAAGAGACTTGCTCTTGGAGCTGCCGGCAGTCGCAGATACCAGGTGGCTGCAACTGTTTATTAAAAACACAGCACTGTGCAAAATCGAAAGATGACGTATACGGTGTGACGCCTGCCCGGTGCCGGAAGGTTAATTGATGGGGTTAGACTTAGGTCGAAGCTCTTGATCGAAGCCCCGGTAAACGGCGGCCGTAACTATAACGGTCCTAAGGTAGCGAAATTCCTTGTCGGGTAAGTTCCGACCTGCACGAATGGCGTAATGATGGCCACGCTGTCTCCACCCGAGACTCAGTGAAATTGAAATCGCAGTGAAGATGCTGCGTCCCCGCGGCTAGACGGAAAGACCCCGTGAACCTTTACTACAGCTTGGCACTGAACATTGACCCTACATGTGTAGGATAGGTGGGAGGCTTCGAAGCAGGTACGCCAGTATCTGTGGAGCCGTCCTTGAAATACCACCCTTGTAGTGTTGATGTTCTAACTTGGCCCCGTTATCCGGGGTGAGGACAGTGCCTGGTGGGTAGTTTGACTGGGGCGGTCTCCTCCCAAAGCGTAACGGAGGAGCACGAAGGTGGGCTAATCACGGTCGGACATCGTGAGGTTAGTGCAATGGCATAAGCCCGCTTGACTGCGAGAATGACGGTTCGAGCAGGTGCGAAAGCAGGTCATAGTGATCCGGTGGTTCTGAATGGAAGGGCCATCGCTCAACGGATAAAAGGTACTCCGGGGATAACAGGCTGATACCGCCCAAGAGTTCATATCGACGGCGGTGTTTGGCACCTCGATGTCGGCTCATCACATCCTGGGGCTGAAGTCGGTCCCAAGGGTATGGCTGTTCGCCATTTAAAGTGGTACGCGAGCTGGGTTTAGAACGTCGTGAGACAGTTCGGTCCCTATCTGCCGTGGGCGCTGGATGATTGAGAGGGGCTGCTCCTAGTACGAGAGGACCGGAGTGGACGAACCGCTGGTGTTCGGGTTGTGTCGCCAGACGCATTGCCCGGTAGCTAAGTTCGGAATCGATAACCGCTGAAAGCATCTAAGCGGGAAGCGAGCCTCAAGATGAGTCATCCCTGATACTTTAAGTATCCTGAAGGGCTGTTCAAGACTAGAACGTTGATAGGCAGGGTGTGTAAGCGCTGTGAGGCGTTGAGCTAACCTGTACTAATTGCCCGTGAGGCTTAACCATACAACACCCAAGGGGTTTTACGGACTCCATGAGCACTTGAATGTAGTGCGAGAACCTAGACAGTTTTCAAGATTGTAAGAATTTTGCTTGGCGACCATAGCATTATGGACCCACCTGATCCCATGCCGAACTCAGTAGTGAAACGTAATAGCGCCGATGGTAGTGTGGGGCCTCCCCATGTGAGAGTAGGACATCGCCAGGCTTGCTTAAGGTTTTCATCTTTTGAAAAAGATGAAAACAAAACAAATAAAGCAGCGAGCAGTAAGACTTTATTTGTTACTCAGAATTGAGTGGAGCGGTAGTTCAGTTGGTTAGAATACCGGCCTGTCACGCCGGGGGTCGCGGGTTCGAGTCCCGTCCGCTCCGCCACTTATTAAGAAGCCTCAGCAGAAATGCTGGGGCTTTTTTACGTTTGGACCTTTTTATTCCATGTCTGTCCCACGGATGATTGAGCCCCACCGGAGTGCCGGCCCAGCCGCTCCGCCATTTATTAATTAGCCTTCAAAATACGTGTCCCCGTCGAAAGACTTTTTGTGTGAGCGGATTACCTGATACAAAAAGCCCGGCTTGAGCGCCGGGCTTTGTTAATTCTAAAAGTTGTTAATGGTAGCGATAGAAATGGCGAAGCCATTTCTCGGCAATATGCTTTTCATCATCTTCGCATAATGCTTGGATCCCCGGTTTAAATGGTTGAGAACGGGTGGCTATCTGTAATCCGGCAAGCATGTGGGCGGCTTCGAAAAGATAGAGTGTGGGGTCACCCATGCCGGTTTTGAATGGGGTGTTAGCTGATTCCCCGCCAGCTAACAGATAAAGGCTTTGGCCATTGCGAGTGCGGTATTCGCGTACCAGACGGTTACCACCAACTTCTGTCAGGGTACCGCTGGCGATTAATTGTGGTAGCTTGAGCTCGTCGTCCGCAGAGGTTACTGTTGCTATAAACAGGCTGTCACTGAGGTTGTCTAGTAGCTCGCTTGGTAGAGCTCCATTGCCGGTACAGCAGAAAATCATATTGCACTCAGTAACCATACGTTCAATCGACCCTACCTGGACCCCGTTGCGAGGGAAGTGTGTCAGCCTGCGCGGATCCATATCAGCCACCAGGATTTGGCTGATTGCCTTGCCTTTAAGGTGTTTGATTACGCCCTGACCTAAATTCCCGGCTCCAATTACGCCGATTTTCAGAAATTCATAATTGTTGAGTTTGAGGCCAAACTCTTCTCTCAGGATCTGATCCGAATAATGGACGATACACTCAGATGCTTCATAGTCTGCCGGGGCTTTGATACTTAAGTGAGAAACTGTAACCAGAGGTCTGTCTAACTGGCGGTTGAGGTACTTGTAGAGCCCATTTGCTGTCAGTTCGGTGATCCCCAGGCACTGATCCGGGAAGGTTTCACAAATATGCTCAATAGCATGGGAAAAGTAGCCGCCGTGATCCAGGATCAGAAATTGACTGTCACTATCAAGATGGCTTCGGATCAGGTGCTCGGCAGTCTCAGGATCTTTTAGCTGCTCTTTTCCGCAATTGCAGTCTTTACCGATAACATGGCAGTGAGGCAGTTGTCGGATGGTATTGGTTATGTCCTGATTGCAAAGCGCAGTGGCACTTTTAGGGATAAAAACCAGCTTATCGGCAACTTCTGCCAGCACATTGATATAAGGGAGTGAACCCTCATAGCAATGCATGACAGAGAAAATGACCAGGTTTTTCGGGACAGTGAATTGGTCGGCAATCTGTTTGAGAAAGTCGTAACCTTTAGCTGCGAAAAAATCTGAATAGTATGTATGAGTTAAGATTGGCTGAGACATTATTATTCCGTTTATCTCTGATTGAACGCGTTAGAAAAGTTGTAACAGTGCGTGAAGCAATGGCTCTTGCTGGCGGCTTTGCTTGCAGCATAAACCGAGGACAAGGGGCGGGATTTTTTCTTTATCGAGGCGTCTGACTTTATTGCCTACCGGGCTGTTATCAATAACAACATCCGGGGCAATACCGATGCCACAGCCCAGGGCAACCATGCTGACGATAGCTTCATGGCCGCCGACCTGAGCGTAAATGTTGGGTTTGATTTTTTTATGTCTGAGCCATTTGTCTGCGCGGGTCCTTGCCGTGCCGGATTCTGGCAATATGAAAGGCAGCTGTGCCCAGTCCGGAGTATCTGATAGGTATTTTTGTAATCCGGGTGGCGGCACCAGTGGCGTGATCACAGACAGGGTGACTTTATCCAGTTCCAAAAAAGTTAATTTACCGGGCAACTGATCTGGCATAGCGGCAATGGCAATATCAGCCTCATCGTGCTGTACTTTCTCTATTGCCTGCGCAGGATCGCCGGTAAGTAGCTGGATTTCTACCTGAGGATGCAGTTGGCGAAACCGGTTAAGGATCCCCGGCAGGTGACTGTAGCTGGCGGTGACCGAACAGAATAGCTTCAGTTTTCCCTGTAGTTGCTGTTCTTGTTCCTTGAGTTGCGTTTTAAGTTCCTGCCAGCTGGAAACTATCTGGGCGGCAACTGGCAGCATCGTCTGGCCCGCAGAGGTCAGCTCTACGCTACGGTTGTCGCGAATGAATAATGGTTGCCCGGTATCTTCTTCAAGACGCTGGATAATGCGGCTGAGAGCGGATGGGCTGACATGCATCGCCTGTGCGGTTTGACTGAAACTCTTTGAGTCACAGAGATGCAGGAAAAGTTGCAAGTTCTTGATGTTCATCGTCCATGTTGCACTTTTTGCAAGAAGTTATTGTGAATATATCACTTTGCGCAACCAGGTGCCTGTTCTAGTATCAAGATATTCGACAAGTTGAAGTCGACCCAAGGAACAGAATTCACGGAGTTTGCAATTATGGCTAATTATTTCAATACCCTAAATCTACGTCAGCAGCTGGATCAGCTAGGTCGCTGTCGCTTTATGAACCGTTCGGAGTTTGCAACTGAAGCGGAGTACCTCAAAGGTAAGAAAGTCGTAATTGTAGGATGTGGTGCTCAGGGTCTTAACCAGGGCCTGAACATGCGTGATTCTGGTTTGGATGTGGCTTATGCATTGCGTCAGGCTGCAATTGATGAGCAGCGCCAGTCTTATAAAAATGCAAAGGAAAACGGCTTTGAAGTCGGCAGTTACGAGCAGTTTATCCCGTATGCAGATTTGGTGGTTAACCTGACGCCGGATAAACAGCACTCCAATGTGGTGGCAAGTGTGATGCCGCTAATGAAAGAGGGCGCAGCATTGGGTTACTCCCATGGCTTCAACATTGTTGAGGAAGGCATGCAGGTTCGTGATGATCTGACAGTGGTAATGGTGGCACCTAAGTGTCCGGGTACTGAAGTGCGTGAAGAGTATAAGCGCGGTTTCGGTGTGCCGACCCTGATTGCGGTTCACCCTGAAAATGATCCTAAGGGCGAGGGGCTGGACATCGCCAAGGCTTGGGCTGCTGCAACCGGTGGTCATCGTGCAGGTGTGCTTGAATCTTCATTTGTGGCTGAAGTGAAATCGGATTTGATGGGTGAGCAGACTATCTTGTGCGGTATGCTGCAGGCCGGTTCTGTGGTGTGTTACGAGAAGATGGTAGCCGAGGGCGTTGAACCTGCCTATGCCGGTAAGCTGCTGCAATATGGTTGGGAGGCTATTACCGAGGCACTGAAGTTCGGTGGTATTACCCACATGATGGATCGCTTGTCTAACCCTGCGAAGGTTAAAGCGTTCGAACTGTCTGAAGAGTTGAAAGAACTGATGCGTCCGCTTTACTACAAGCACATGGATGACATCATTACCGGTGAGTTCTCCAGTACCATGATGGCCGATTGGGCGAATGATGATGCGAATCTACTGGGCTGGCGTGCAGAAACGGCAGCAACGGATTTTGAAAACTACCCGGATTCAGATATCAATATTGAAGAGCAGGAGTATTTTGATAACGGTATTCTGATGGTGGCTATGGTACGTGCTGGGGTTGAACTGGCTTTCGAAGCAATGACGGAAACTGGCATCATTGAAGAGTCGGCATATTATGAATCTCTGCATGAGTTGCCGTTGATTGCCAACACGATTGCCCGTAAGCGCTTGTATGAGATGAACGTTGTTATTTCTGATACAGCCGAATACGGTAACTACCTGTTTGCCAATATTGCGGTACCATTGCTGCGTGAGAAGTTTATGCCTTATGTCGGCACTGAAGTCATTGGTAAAGGACTGGCTGAAACCAGTAATCAGGTTGATAACCAGAAACTGATTGATGTGAATGAAGCCGTGCGCAACCATCCGGTTGAGTGGGTAGGCCAGGAGCTGCGTGGTTACATGACAGACATGAAGCGTATTGCTGTCGGCGGTTAATCACATCCACATTGATGTTTCACGTGGAACAGAGCCCGGCAAAAGCCGGGCTCTGTTTTATCTATCTCAATCAGCACAACGGACTGAGTGCTGCAGACGCTGAGAAAAGAAAAGGCCAGGTCATTTGACCCGGCCTTTCATTATTCCTATTTCTAACCTTGAAGCGGTTATTCTTTCTCTGCCAGCTTTTCTTCCAGCTTTGCCAGCTTCTGTTCCATTTCGGTTAGCTTCTGGCGGGTGCGTAGCAGTACCTGAGTTTGGACATCAAATTCTTCACGGCTGACGACATCCAGCTTGTTAAGCTGTGATTGGATCACCTGACGAACTTTTTGCTCGACGTCATTGCCCAGCTCTTTGACTGGCTGAGGCATAGACTCATGGATCTGCTTGGCTACCTGCTCAAGTTTCTTTGGGTCAAACATAGCTGAGTTAACTCCGTAACGGCTTAAATCTGTTGTCGTTATTTTATTCAAATCATTACTGATTGTCGTCGATAATCGCGAAATAAAAAAGGCCGCACAGGGCGGCCTTGATGTTTTTTTCGGGATTAGGCGTCGTGAGCTTTCAAAGCTGCGCGTGCTTCGTCAGCTCGTTTCAACTTTTCCAGATCTTTGTCCTCCACAAATACCGGCAGTGGTTTGTGAATGCTCGCCAGGTAGGTGTAGATCACTGGCAGTACGAACAGGGTGAAGATAGTACCGATAGCCAGGCCAGATACGATAACAATACCGATACTGAAGCGCTGGGCGGCACCTGCACCTGTTGCGTACAGCAGTGGGATAAGACCGGCAATCATCGCTGCAGTTGTCATCAGGATTGGACGCAGACGAACCTTGGCCGCTTCCATTACTGCTGCCATGCGGTCTTTCTTATGATGCAGCTGCTCTTCTTTTGCTACCTCACAGATAAGGATACCGTGCTTGGTGATAAGACCAATCAGGGTGATCAGGCCGACCTGGGAGTAGATGTTCATCGAAGCTGCACCCCATGCCAGAGCAATAAGGGCACCACAGATTGCCAGCGGTACCGATACCATGATAACCAGCGGGTCACGCAGTGATTCAAACTGAATCGCCAGAACCAGGAAGATGATAGCCAGTGCCAGTGCAAAGGTGGTGTACAGTGCATTACCTTCGGTAACAAACTGACGGGCCTCACCCATGAAGTCGTACTGGTAGCCTGATGGCAGTTTGCCTGCCGCATCGTTCTGGAACCAGGTGATAGCATCACCCATTGCTGTACCCGGTGCAGGTACCGCACCGATAGTTGCTGAGTTCAGCTGGTTGAAGTGAGGCAGGGCGCGTGGTTCTGCGATCACATCAATGGTGATCAGGCTACCCAGCGGGATAGCTTTACCGTCAGCTGCTCGTACATAGTAGCCCTTGATGGATTCCGGATTCAGGCGGTACTTACGTTCTACCTGAGGGATCACTTCGTATGAACGGCCGTTAAGGTCGATACGGTTAACGTAGCCGTCAGCCATCATGGTACTTAAGGTGATACCGATATCCTGCATGGTCACGCCGTAGGCACCTGCTTTGTCTTTATCGATATGGATCTTCATCGTTGCTGAATCGTAGTTCAGATCCAGATCCGAGTAGACAAACATCGGGTTCGTTTTCACATCAGCCAGAATATCAGTCGCAACCTGGAACAGGTTCTCGAACTGGTTCGGTGTAGTAATAACAAACTGGATTGGCAGACCTGAACCGGCACCTGGCAGTTCAGGCATCTGGAATGCAGTTACCGCCATTTCCGGTACTTCGTTAACCAGTCCGGTAACACGCTTAACTACTTCGGCCTGGCTTGCTTCACGCTCACTCCAAGGCACCATTGACGCGATACCAAATGCCTGGTTTGAATTAGGCACACCTGAGAATACCTGGGCAAAAGCAACTTCAGGCTGGTCAGACAGGATCTGGTTAACTTTGTCCATGGTGTTTTCAATGTAATCCAGGTTGGCGTTTGACGGCGCCGTACCCATCATCATCAGTACGCCTTTATCTTCTGACGGTGCCAGTTCACTCGGGATGAACTTAAACAACATCGGCAGGCTGGAGAACACGATAATCGCAAACACAATCACCACCGGACGCATCTTCATGATACCACCCAGCATTTTCTCGTAGCGGTTGGTCATGCGATCCAGGAAGTTGTGAACAGTTACTTCGAACTTGCTTGGCTCTTCATGGGCTTTCAGCATTTTCGAACACATCATTGGCGACAGTGTCAGTGCCACGATGCCCGATACAAATACCGAACCAGCCAAGGTCAGTGCAAATTCCTTGAACAGTGAGCCGGTGATCCCGCCCATCATTGCAATCGGTGCATATACCGCGCCCAGTGTCAGGGTCATGGCGATAACCGGTACTGCAATTTCACGGGTACCGATAATCGCTGCACGGAACGGCGATTCACCCAGCTTGATGTGACGGTCGACGTTTTCCAATACAACGATCGCATCGTCCACCACCAGGCCGATGGCCAGTACCATGGCCAGCAGGGTCATCAGGTTCCAGGAGAAACCAAAGCTTTGCATCACCATCGCAACACCAATTAGCGATAGCGGAATGGTAACGATAGGGATGATTACCGCACGGAATGAACCGAGGAACAGGGTGATCACCACCAGTACGATCAGCGCCGCCTCAGCGATAGTTTTAATAACTTCGTTGATGGACTCGTTGATCGCGATAGTGGAGTCATACATCACGTTCATCTTGATGTTGCTTGGCATGTTGCGCTCTAGTTGCGGCAACAGCTCCATGATATCGGCAGCAATGTTGATCGGGTTGGCGCTTGGTGCCGCGTTAATTGCAGCTACTACAGCTTCCTCGCCGTTTGCCGATGCACGGTACATGTCGTGACTTTTCTCCAGTGACACTTTGGCAATGTCACCCAGGCGGATCACCTGGCCTTCTTTGGTGGAAACAACCAGCTTTTCCAGCTCATCAGTGTTAGAAACCTGAGTATCTGCCGTACCGTTATAAAGTACGAACTCACCGGTAGCCTGGCCGGTAGCCGACTGGTAGTTGTTGGCGTTCAGAACGCCCATCACATCGGTTGCGGTCAGGTTGTACGCCGCCATCTTGGCCGGATCAAGCCAGACACGCAGGGCATACTTCATACCACCATAAAGGTCGACTTTAGAGACACCGTTAACTGTGAAGAACTGTGGGTTGATCACTCGTTCCAGGTAGTCGGTGATCTGGCTTGAAGCCAGCTCATCACTGGTAAAGCCGATGTACATTACCGCTGTTGTCGAACCTGTCGACATGGTTACCGTCGGATCTTCAGATTCTTTCGGCAGCTGGGATCGGACCGAGTTGGTCTTCGCCAGGATATCTGCCAGGGCGGCGTTTGGATCTGTGTTCAGCTTCATCGTTACCGTAATGGTAGAGCGGCCCAATACGGATGATGAGGTCATAAAGTCAATGTTGTCAGCCTGGGCAATGGCCTGTTCCAGTGGCTGGGTAATAAAGCCCTGGATCAGGTCGGCACTGGCCCCGTAATAGCTGGTAGACACCGTTACTACGGTGTTAGTCATGTCTGGATATTCACGAACCTGCATCTTGAAGATAGCCTGCAGGCCGAGCAGGGCAATCAGAAAGCTGATTGAGACCGCCAGGACAGGACGTTTAATAAAAACATCAGTAAAGCGCATTAATCCTCCGGATTACAGCATTGGGGTTTCTGCTGGCGCCTGAAGTGCATTGCTTTCGACAATGCGCACTTTAGCGTCGTTACTCAGACGAACCTGGCCTGAGGTGACTACCATGTCACCGGCTTTTACGCCGTCCAGGATATGAACAGTTTCGCCTTTGCGCTCGCCGGCTTTAATCACAGACTGGCGGACACGCAGATCGCCTTTTTCATCTTTGTTAACCAGGTAAACATTGTCACCGTAGAGGGTATAGGTGATCGCTGTCTGTGGCAGGATGATTTGGTCTTCCAGCGTCGGCAGGATGATGTGGGCACGGGCAAACATACCGCTGCGCAGCTGACCTTCGTTGTTCGGGATATCTGCCTGAACCTGTACCAGACCGCTCTGGTAGTTCACAGCCGGCTCAATAGCGCTGATTTTGCCGCTGAACGGAATTTCAGGGTAAGCATCAACAAAGATTTCTACGTCCTGACCCAGGTAGATATCAGAGATATCTGTCTGCGGTACAGTGAAGCGCAGCTTCATCAGAGTTGTATCTTCCAGGCGCACGATGTCATCGGTCGGCTGGATGTACTGACCCATGAAAACATTACGCAGGCCGACCACACCATCAAACGGTGCGCGGATAGTGCGGCGGTCAATCGTCGCTTTCAGACTTTCGATATCGGCAGACAGCGAGAAGTAGGCTGCTTGAGCATCATCAAAGGCTTCCTTGGAAATAGACCCTTTCTTGTATAGGCCCTGGTAGCGGGCATACTTGGCTTTAGCTGCCGGCAGGCGAGCCTCGGCACTCTTCAGGTTGGCTTTTTCAACGTCAGAATCCAGGCTCACCAGCAGCTGGTCTTTTTTCACAATTGAGCCGGACTCGAAATCAATCTTATTGATTACCCCGGACACTTCAGAAGTGATGGTGACACCCTGGTTCGGTTCAATGAAGCCGATAGCTTCAATAGCCGGTATCCAGTTAGCTGGCTTGGCTTCTGACGCGGTGACAGGAAACGCTGGTTCAGGCATGTTAGCCATGTATTCTGCGATACCTTTCTGCTTGACCAAGTTCCACCCTATTACAGTGCCGAATAACAGTAGTGCGAGAAATAGCATCACTATCCATTTTTTCATTTTATGGTGTGCTCCGAAATTACTAACGTTAATGCTGTGTTATGGCATCCCAGCAGGCGTCGATTGCCGCTTCGCGGCTGGTTTCGTCGACTCTGAAGACACCGTTGATGTGTTTACGAGCCAGGCATGCGCTCGGCTCAAGGCTTAATACACTTAAAATTTCATTATCGAGTTGTTTGAATAGGCCGCAGGCCTTTCCCTCATCAAACAGCTGGTTAACTTTGGCAAACAGTTTCTGCTCCATCTGACGTTGTTCCGTTCCGTTACGGCGGGGCAGGTTTTCAAACTGGCCACGGTTAATCAGCGGGGCATCTTCCTGATTTGCCATATTCCAAATGTTGAGCCACATGGTGCGGAAGCGATCTTTTAGAGGCATGTCATCTGACACATGCTGAGTCACTTTGTTCGCCACATGGTTCAAAATATGGTCATACAGCTGATGGAGGAGATCGTCTTTATCTTCGAAGTAGCGATAAATCGTCCCTGCCGCTACGCCGGCTTCTTTAGCAACCATTTGCATTGACAGGCCGTGGAAGCCGTATATCGCCAATAGCTTTTCCGTTGCTTTCAGGATGCGTGTTTTTTTGTCATTCATAGAGGCCACAAATGTAAAAAAAGATAATGAATGAATGTTCATTCATTATTCTAGGCAGCAAAAGTTGTTATGCAAGTCTTTTCTTACTGCTGACTGCTTTGTTTGCGTATCATCAGGTCTGATAGACAAGCGGCGATAACTCGCTACAATGCGCCTGCTGACCTCTAGATGATCAAATACGACACAGGATACGCTGATGAAACTGAACCCAAGGCAAACTGAAGCGGTAAAATATGTATCTGGGCCATGTTTAGTGCTGGCCGGAGCCGGTTCAGGCAAAACCAGGGTGATCACCAACAAGATTGCGTATCTGGTTCAGCAGTGTGATTACAAGGCGCGTAACATTGCGGCGCTGACCTTTACCAACAAGGCGGCCCGCGAGATGAAAGAGCGTGTCGGCCAGACATTGGGGCGCCAGGAAGCCAAGGGGCTGATGGTGTCGACTTTTCACACCCTTGGCCTGAACATTATCCGCAGGGAATATAAGGCGCTGGGTCTGAAGGCCAGTTTTTCCCTGTTTGATGACCAGGATCAGATGGCGTTGCTCAAGGAGCTGACAGAAGCGGAACTTGAAGGCGACAAAGATTTGCTCAAGCAGTTGCTGTCGACGATTTCCAACTGGAAGAACGACATGCTGTCGCCGGGTGAAGCGGCGGCGTATGCCAAATCTGAGCGTGACCAGTTATTTGCTCACTGTTACGACATGTACCAGAAGCAGATGAAAGCCTATAACGCGCTGGATTTTGATGATCTGATCCTGATGCCGGTGTTGCTGCTACGTGATAACCAGGAAGTGCGCCAGCGCTGGCAGAACCGTATTCGTTACCTGCTGGTGGATGAGTATCAGGATACCAACACCAGCCAGTACCTGTTTGTGAAGTTGCTGGTGGGTGAGCGCTCTCGCTTTACCGTGGTTGGCGATGATGATCAGTCGATTTACTCCTGGCGTGGTGCTCAGCCGGAAAACCTGGCATTGCTGAACAAAGATTTCCCGAGCCTGAAAGTGATCAAGCTGGAGCAGAACTATCGCTCGACCAGCCGTATTCTGCGTACCGCCAACATCTTGATCGCCAATAACCCGCACTTGTTTGACAAGACCCTGTTCTCGGAAATCCCGGACGGTGAGTTGCTGAAAGTGATCACCGCCAAGAATGAAGACCATGAGGCCGAGAAAGTGGTTGGTGAACTGATCGCCCACCGTTTCCTGAATAACACTGCCTATAAAGACTATGCCGTGCTGTACCGGGGTAACCACCAGTCACGCCTGATTGAAAAGGCACTGATGCAAAACCGGATCCCGTACAAGATTTCCGGCGGCACCTCTTTCTTTGCCCGGGCGGAAATCAAAGACATCATGGCTTACCTGCGCTTGCTGACCAATGTGGATGATGACAATGCTTTCCTGCGTATTGTGAATACTCCGCGCCGTGAAATCGGTCCGGTGACCCTGGAGAAGCTGGGGACTTATGCCAACATGCGTGGTAAGAGCCTGTTTGCAGCCAGCTTTGAGCTTGGACTAGAGCAGCACCTCAGTGGCCGCGGTCTGGAGTCTTTGCAGCGCTTTACTCGCTGGATAGTCGAGCTGTCGGATAATGCTGAGCGCGGTGATACCGTGGCGGCTGTGCGCCAGCTGATCCGTGATATCAACTACGAAGACTGGCTCTATGAAACCTCGGCAAGCCCGAAAGCGGCCGAGATGCGGATGAAGAACGTTTCTGATCTGTATAGTTGGATCACCGCTGACCTTGAAGGTGACAACTATGATCAGGAAGTGAAGACACTGAAAGAAGTGGTACAACGCCTGACGTTGCGCGACATGATGGAGCGTGGCGAAGATGACGATGATGCCGATCAGGTTCAGCTGATGACTCTGCATGCATCCAAAGGTCTGGAGTTCCCGTATGTGTACCTGATCGGGGCGGAAGAGGGGATCCTGCCGCATCAGACCAGTATTGATGAAGACAATGTCGAGGAAGAGCGCCGACTGGCTTATGTGGGGATCACCCGAGCCCAGAAAGAGCTGACCTTTACCTTATGTAAGGAGCGCCGTCAGTTTGGTGAACTGCTAAAGCCGGAACCAAGTCGGTTCCTGTACGAGTTGCCGCAGGATGATCTGGCGTGGGAAGCGGATAAAAAGCCGATGACCCAGCAGGAGCGAATGCAGAAAGGCCAGGCTCACATTGCCAATATCCGGGCGATGTTTAAAAAATAATGACAGAGTACCGAGAGATGCGAGGTACGAGTTTTAAATACATAAAAGGGGGGATGCGTTGGCATCACCCCTTTATTTTTTCTCGCTTACAGCCCTTCAATCATATGATCGATCGCAGCAATGATTTCATCATCGCTACAGTCCATACATGAACCTTTGGCTGGCATGGCGTTAAAGCCGTTGATGGCGTGGTCGGTCATAACATCTTTACCTTGCGCGATACGCGGTGCCCAGTCTCCGGCATTGCCAATTTTCGGTGCGCCCATCACGCCGGCACCATGGCAGGCGGAACAAAAGGTGTTATAAACGGTATCACCACTGCGAGGGCCTGTTGCTACAGCGGCTGTTGCCGGGGCATCGCCTTCGAGGTAGACCGAGCCGACAGGTTTGATTCTTTCTGCAATAGCTTCGTCTGACATATCAGCGGCCATGGCGGAGCCGGCAAACGTCATTGCTGCTACCGCGGCTACCATAAGTTGTCGAAGAGATAGTTCCATTGAGCTCACCTTACACTTCCAGATGTTAATGCGATTGCCACAGTCATCGGTTTGCGTTGTTATTAATGTAACTGTTGAGACAAGGCAGTGAATATTTACAGAATGTTTAAATTGTAAAAACAAAGTGATTATATCCGCTAAGTTAGCAGTGATAAACTAGGTGGCTGTATTTGTATGATACCAATCAACAGATATTTGCTTATATTTACAGCGAACGAGAAAAAAATTTAAAAAAAGACTTTACGAAGAGCAGTGTGATCCGTAATATTCACCTCCGCCGATAGGGCGAAGCGCCCGTAGCTCAGCTGGATAGAGCGTTGGCCTCCGGAGCCAAAGGTCGAAGGTTCGAATCCTTTCGGGCGCGCCATTCCGGAAACATGGAACAATGTCGGCAGGCAATATATTTTGGTGGCTATAGCTCAGTTGGTAGAGTCCCGGATTGTGATTCCGGTTGTCGCGAGTTCGAATCTCGTTAGCCACCCCATATTTTAGGGTATTGATTATAATATCAGTATCTCGGGGTGAAAACCTCAAAAGAATTTGTCGGTGAATAGCGCAGTTTGGTAGCGCATCTGGTTTGGGACCAGAGGGTCGGGGGTTCGAATCCCTCTTCACCGACCACTAACAATGGTGGCTATAGCTCAGTTGGTAGAGTCCCGGATTGTGATTCCGGTTGTCGCGAGTTCGAATCTCGTTAGCCACCCCATTATTTAAAGACTTCGGTACGCCGAAGCAACAAGTCGGTGAATAGCGCAGTTTGGTAGCGCATCTGGTTTGGGACCAGAGGGTCGGGGGTTCGAATCCCTCTTCACCGACCACTACATGAAACCCTAGCTTTCGAGCTGGGGTTTTTTTATGCCTGTTCTTTCCCTTCTATCTGCGGATTTTCTAACTTTATATATTTGCAGTGTTTTCGCGGCTGTTAATGTATTTTCAATGCCATTTCTATCTTCTTTCTGCTGTTTTTAATGCCAATCCGGATGCTCAGGTTTTTCCACCGAACCCCAATCAACCTGTCTCAGTGAACTGCCAATGATACCTGTTAATTTTGTCAGTGTTATTCACTGCAAGATTCACCTGACTTTAGATTTCTGTTTGGTGAATATCGCTATAGTCCAATCAATCAAACTGTATATTTAATAAATAATAGAATATTGTTTATTAAATGTTAATCCGTACTTTCTGGTGTTTTGATTGTTTATGCAGATTCATCTCTTTGGGAATAATAACTTATAACCATTTTTATAGCGTGTTGTTCCGGTCTGGCTAATACTTATAGCCAGTTTTGCATTCGAATTTCCGTTTGATGTGCTTTTGTTATGCGTTCTGCCTTATGACTGTTTATTCGAGTTTTATTCGGTTTTCTGGTTTTTTACTTTATTTTGTTGATTTTGTGTGAAATATTTGACAGATTGTGTGCTGAACATTTATTCAGCAAATTATGCTGATTATGAAAGGATTCAGTTTTCAGACAGGGCAGAACACTGCCAAGCAGTTGGGGTCTGGTAATGGCATTATTAGAAGTGAAAAATCTCCGCATCGAATACCCGTCTCGTCATGGGGTACACGCTGCGGTGAAATCGCTGTCGTTCTCGATCGAGCGCGGCGAAATAGTCGGTGTCGTCGGTGAGTCCGGCGCCGGTAAATCAACCGTCGGGAACGCGGTTATTGATCTGCTGAGTCCGCCGGGGCGGATTGCCAGCGGTGATGTGTATCTCGACGGCGAGCTAATTTCCGGCCTTTCGCCGGAGCAGATGAGAAAGGTCCGCGGATCGAAAATCGGTTTTATTTTCCAGGATCCGATGACCTCACTTAATCCGCTGTTTACTGTTGAGCAACAGTTGATTGAGACCATCATCACCAACCTCGGGGTCAGCAAAGAAGAGGCTTTTAACCGTGCCCTTAGCTTGATGGAGCAGGTCGGTATTCCTCAGCCCAAAGTACGTATCAAGCAGTATCCACACCAGTTTTCCGGTGGTATGCGCCAGCGGGTGGTGATTGCGATTGCCCTGGCCGGCGAGCCGGATCTCATCATCGCCGATGAGCCGACAACTGCACTGGATGTGTCTATTCAGGATCAAATCCTCAATCTTATCCGTGACTTGTGTGTCCAGAAAAACGTCGGCTGTATGCTGGTCACCCACGACATGGGGGTGGTTTCTAACGTCACCGATCGTGTTGCGGTGATGTACCGTGGTGATCTGGTTGAAATCGGCCCGACCCAAAAGGTACTGAGCCATCCCGATCACCCTTACACCCAGAGCCTGATTTCTGCTGTTCCCCGCTCCGATATTAAGCTCAAGCGGTTCCCGTTGGTGAGTTATATTGAGGAAGCTCAGGAAATGACTCAGCTGGATGTGAAAAATCACTGGCTGGGGCAGAGTGAAGATCAGCGCAGTTATACCGGGGCACTGTTGCAGGTCAAAGATGTCAATCTGCGCTTTGTCACGAAAGATTCGTTTTTTGAGAGCCGCCGCGAATACGTCCAGGCGTCGAATCATGTCAGCTTTGAAATTTTCGAAGGTGAAACCTTTGGCCTAGTGGGTGAGTCTGGCTCCGGTAAATCGACTATTGCCCGGGTGATCGCCGGCCTTTATCCGCCGGATTCCGGCCAAGTGGTATTTGAGGGTATCGACCTGACTGCACTCAAGAATGAGGCTGAGCGCCGACCGTTGCGCCGCCAGATGCAGATGGTGTTCCAGAACCCTTACTCATCAATGAACCCGCGAATGAAGATCGCCGACATCATTGCAGAGCCGATCCGTTTCCATAAGCTGACTGATAACGAAGCCCAGACCCGCCAAATCGTTGGAGACTTGCTGGATCACGTTGGTTTAGGCCGGGCTTCCGGGGTGAAGTATCCACATGAATTTTCCGGTGGTCAGCGCCAGCGTATTTCGATCGCTCGCGCCCTGGCGACTCGCCCCCGCTTGCTGATCTGTGATGAGCCGACATCAGCGCTTGATGTATCGGTTCAAGCGCAAATCCTGAACCTGCTGAAAGATCTGCAGGATGAGCTGAACCTGACCATGTTGTTTATCAGTCATGACCTGCCGGTGATCCGCCAGATGTGTGACCGTATCGGGGTGATGCAAATGGGGACCTTGTTGGAGGTGGCACCGACCGAGCAGCTTTTCACTGCGCCGCAGCATGAATACAGTAAACAACTGATTTCGCTGATGCCTGAATTCAAAGGCATGAGCCAGGAAGGATTGAAGTTAGCTTAATCTCCGGTTTTTTTTAGCTCAAGTAATGTGCTTTACCTGAAGAAAAAGGCCGGGAGAGGTATCCGAATAACCAAAACAAGCAAACACAACAGCAGGGAGTTATCTCCCGACGCATAAAGGAGCTATGCAATGAAAACAGTTAAGACCAAGCTGGCAGTCGCTTTAATGGCCGCGGGCCTGAGCTTTAGTGCCCTCGCGGCCGATATCAAAGTGGCTTATGATGCCGATCCGGTCTCGCTTGATCCCCATGAGCAGCTGTCTGGCGGTACGCTGCAAATGTCTCACATGGTTTTTGACCCGCTGGTTCGTTACACCCAGGAATTGGATTTTGAGCCGCGTCTGGCTGAAAGCTGGGAGCGTGTTGATGATAAGACTTTCCGTTTTAAGCTGCGCAAAGGCGTGAAGTTCCATTCCGGTAATACCATGACTGCTGACGATGTGGTCTGGACGTTCAAGCGCCTGAAAGACTCTCCGGATTTTAAGGCGATTTTCGAACCGTATACCGAGCTGAAGAAAGTTGATGATTACACGGTTGATTTGATCTCCAAAGGCCCTTATCCGCTGGTACTGCAGACCGCGACCTACATTTTCCCGATGGACAGTAAGTTCTATACCGGCAAGACAGCAGACGGCAAAGACAAGGCCGAGCTGGTTAAGCACGGTAACTCTTACGCCTCAACCCATGTTTCCGGTACCGGTCCTTTTATCGTGACGGCGCGTGAGCAGGGCGTGAAGGTGGAATTTGAGCGCTTCAAAGACTACTGGGATAAGGGCTCCAAAGGTAATGTCGATAAGCTGACGCTGGTGCCGATCAAAGAAGATGCAACCCGGGTAGCTGCACTGCTGTCTGGCGGTGTTGACATGATTGCCCCGGTAGCACCTAACGACCACAAGCGTGTGAAGCAGGCAAAAGGTATCGATCTGGTGACGTTGCCGGGTACCCGTATCATCACCTTCCAGATGAACCAGAACAGCAATGAAGCGCTGAAAGATGTCCGTGTTCGCCAGGCGATTGTTTATGCCATCAATAACGAAGGTATCGTTAAGAAGATCATGAAGGGCTTTGCTACGGCTGCCGGCCAGCAGGGACCATCGGGCTACTCTGGTTACAGTGAGGAACTGGTACCGCGTTATGATCTGAAAAAAGCCAAGCAGCTGATGAAAGAAGCCGGCTATGAGAAGGGCTTTACCCTGACCATGATGGCGCCGAATAACCGTTATGTGAACGATGCCAAAGTGGCGCAGGCTGCTGCGGCGATGCTGTCGAAGATCGGCATCAAGGTGGATCTGAAGACACTACCCAAGGCTCAGTACTGGCCGGAGTTTGATGTTTGTGCTGCCGACATGATGATGATTGGCTGGCACTCGGATACGGAAGATTCGGCGAATTTCTCTGAGTTCCTGACCATGACCCGTAACGAAGAAACCGGTAAGGGCCAGTATAACTGTGGTCATTACTCGAACCCGGAAGTCGACAAACTGGTCGAAGCGTCGAATGTCGAAACCGATCCGGCCAAGCGTGCCAAGATGCTGCAGCAAGTGGAAGCCACCCTGTATAACGAGGCTGCCTTTGTACCGCTGCACTGGCAGAACCTGGCATGGGGTGCCAGCGACAAGCTGGATATCAAGCCAATCGTCAACGCGATGAACTTCCCGTACTTCGGCGATTTGGTAGTAAAAGAGAAATAAGGAACTGAGCCTGGTTTTAGAATTGGGCTCTTCAGTGCCGGAGTCATCTCCGGCACTGATTTTCAGGAAGATAAAAGGGGCAGGGAATGTTTACGTTTCTGGTCAAGCGCCTGTTTCAGGCACTGATAGTGATGTTTGTGATCAGTCTGGTGGCGTTTGCCATTCAGGATAACCTGGGTGACCCATTGCGTGAGCTGGTGGGGCAGTCGGTATCAGAAGCAGAGCGTCAACAATTGCGTGATGAGCTGGGTCTGAACGATCCGTTTCTGACAAAATACGGCCGTTTTCTTAGCAATGCGGTACAAGGGGATCTGGGAACATCCTATTTCTTCAAGCGTCCGGCAGTCGACGTGATCCTCGACAAGCTGGTGGCGACATTAGAGCTGGTATTCGGGGCAACGCTGATCATTATTGTCGTGTCGATACCGCTCGGGGTTTATTGTGCAATTCACCCCAATAACCTGTTTACCAAAACCGTGATGGCCTTCAGTAGTGTCGGGATTTCTATTCCGGTGTTCCTGACCGCGATTATGCTGATGTATGTATTCTCGATTGAGCTCGGCTGGCTGCCTTCTTATGGCCGGGGCGAGACTTATAACCTGCTCGGTTGGGAGTCGGGCTTTTTCACCCTCGATGGTCTCAAGCATTTAGTGCTGCCTTGTATTGCACTGGCGTCGATTATGTTGCCGTTGTTTATCCGTTTGGTGCGCTCGGAAATGCTGGAAGTGCTGAGCTCGGAATACATCAAGTTTGCCAAGGCCAAGGGGTTGGCAATGAATAAGATTTATTACCGCCACGCTCTGAAAAACACCATGCTGCCGGTGCTGACGGTCGGTGGGGTGCAGATTGGGACCATGGTGGCTTATACCATTCTGACCGAGACTGTTTTCCAGTGGCCGGGAACCGGCTTTCTGTTCCTTGAAGCAATTAACCGTGTTGATACCCCGTTGATCACTGCTTACGTTATTTTTGTCGGCCTGATTTTTGTGGTGACCAATACTATTGTTGACCTGATGTATGGCCTGGTTAACCCGACTGTAAACCTGACTGGCAAAGGAGAGTAAGTCATGAGTAACACGACAGTAGCCGCTCCGAGCCGTTGGGAGCGTTTTAAGAAATCAGACTTTCTGTATTACTTCCTTAGAGACAAAGTGGCGATGGCCAGCTTCGCTGTCTTTATGGTGTTTTTGGTCTCAGCATTGCTGGCTCCGGTGATATCTCCGACTGATCCGTATGATTTGTCGACCATCGACATTATGGACTCGGAGCTGCCGCCGTCCTGGATGGAAGAGGGTGACAGCCGCTTCTTGCTGGGTACGGATGATCAGGGCCGTGACATTTTTTCGACCATTCTTTACGGTTCGCGCTTGTCATTGACAATCGGCTTGCTGGCGGTAGGGCTGCAGTTGATCCTCGGGGTGGTGATCGGCCTGAGTGCTGGTTACTTCGGTGGCCGGGTAGACAGCTTCCTGATGCGTTTTGCCGATGTGCAGTTGTCGTTCTCGACCATGATGGTGGCTATTATTGTCTCGGCGATTTTCCGCACAGCTTTGGGCTCGGAGCTTTATGCCCAGTATGCGGTGGTGATGCTGGTGGTGATCATTGGTATTGCCGAATGGCCGCAGTATGCACGAACCGTGCGGGCATCGGTGCTGGCGGAGAAGAAGAAAGAGTATGTAGAAGCGGCAAGGGTGATGGGCTTTAAGGCCCCGCGGGTAATGTTTCGCCATATCCTGCCCAACTGTTTGTCTCCGATTTTGGTGATTTCAACCGTACAGGTGGCGAACGCCATTATGTCGGAAGCGGCGTTGTCCTTCCTCGGTCTTGGTCTGCCGGTCGATCAGCCATCACTGGGTTCACTGATCAGTATCGGCTTTAACTATATCTTCTCCGGTTCCTGGTGGATCACCGCTTTCCCTGGTCTGGTGCTGGTGGCTCTGGTGCTGGTTATCAACCTGTTGGGTGACTGGCTGCGTGATGTCTTCAACCCGAAGATTTACAAGGGCTAGGGACGAGTTACCCAAACGGAAGGTAAGAGTTAGAAATGGAAAGGTGGCCGATTGGCCGCCTTTGTTTTTACTTGTGATTCTAGAATCAGGAACTGGGTTTCTATGAACAGAGTTGTGTTGATATATATGCACAAAAAAGCCAGCATAACTGCTGGCTTTTGTTTGTAATCGGTTGGCTTTGCTTTAGAAGAACAGGTGACCCATCAGGGCGATAACCGGTAGGGTAACCAGGGTACGCAGGATGAAAACCATGAACAGCTCCCACGGTTTTACCGGGATTTTGCTGCCGATCAGCAGGGCTCCGATTTCCGACATGTAGATCAGCTGGGTAACCGACATAGCAGCAATTACAAAGCGGGTCAGGTCACTTTCAATGCCCGATGCCAGAATTGATGGCAGGAACATATCTGCAAAACCAACCACAATGGTTTTCGATGCTTCTGCCGCTTCCGGTAGCTGTAGTAGTTCCAGGAATGGAATAAACGGCAGGCCAAGGATTTCAAATACCGGGGTATTCTCGGCAATTACCAGGGCAACCGTACCAATAGCCATCACCACCGGCAGCACGCCGAAAATCATATCAACCGCATTTTTAATGCCTTCGGTAACTACATTACGCAGGCTGGTTACTTCGCTGGCTTTATTCAGTGCCTGCTCCAGGCCAAAGCTGGCAACACTTTTTCCGGCCGGAACAGCTTCGCAGTCTTTACCCAGATCTGAACCATCAATGTAGATGTCTTTCTTCCACGAAAGTGGCGGCAGGCGCGGAACGATAACAGCCGCAGCCAGACCAGCTAGGCAGACGGTCAGATAGAACGGGGCAAACATGTGCTCCAGGTTAACTTGGGCGATAACTACCAGGCTGAACGTGATAGAAACTGCGGTGAAAGTGGTACCGATCACTGCCGCTTCACGCTCGGTGTAAATCTTACTTTCGTATTGTTTGCTGGTCATCAGAACGCCGACACTGCCGTCACCCAGCCAGGAAGCAATACAGTTCACCGCTGAGCGGCCAGGCAGGTTGAAGATCGGGCGCATGATGCGGGTGCATAGCGCACCGACAAACTCCAGCAGACCGAAGTTTAGTAGCAGTGGCAGCAGCAGGCCTGCAAACAGGAATACAGAAAACAGCACAGGCAGCAGGTCATTCAGTACCAGCCCGCCGGTAGCGCCGTCATAGATCATTGCCGGGCCGATCTTGAAGTAAGTCATAACCACGAATACCGCACCCAGTTGCTGGACGATAAACCATGGCAGGCTAGGGTTCAGCAGGCCGTTCAGGAAACCATTTTCAGTAATCGCGCGAGGCTTGAAAAGTTTGGTCAGGATGGATGCACCGGCAGTCAGCGAGATCACGAAAGTGACGATTGCAGTCAGCATACCGTCCAGCAGGCCTTGAACCGATTTTGCCAATACGGCAATTGGAATCGTCAGGGTGTCCTGATACTGGATCGGTGCCATAAATAGGAACACGCCCAGTAGTGAAGGAATAAGGAACATCAGCCAGTTGGCTCTGTTACCGGTTGAAATGGAAATTGCCTGTTCCTGCATAAATGACCTTTAGTTCATTACTTCAGTTGAGGAGGTAATAATGGCTTTGCTGCTCTTGTGAATAAATATTCACTACTCGTTCATAATCAGCATGTGGAAGATTACATTTTTTATGCCACGATTGGAATACTTTGTTTGATTTTTTGTGTATTTATTCATTTTGTTCTGTGTGAAGGCGCCTATGCAGTGATGTGTACTTCAAGTGCTGTCATTATAGGAGAGCCACCAAAGAGCAAGATATGATCGCCATTCCATTTATTGATTACAGTGTTATTAAATATCACTGTTGCTTATTGTTTGACCAGTTGCTCTGCCTATAAAGTGACCGCTCAATAGCGGGAATACCTTCAACGATAAGCAAGATAATTATGAAAACATCTCTTAAAGGACTATCTCTGGCAGTTGCTGCTGCACTGCCTTTTATCTCCTTTTCGTCAGTGGCTATGTTTAACGGAGCGGACGCACGTGGTGGTGCAATGGGGGGGACGGGAGTTGCCTCGGCCCAATACCTGACGGCCAGCTTCTATAACCCGGCGATGGCGACCAATTACACCAAAGGCGATGATTTTGGCATGATCCTGCCGATGGTTGCGGCAGGCGTGCATGATAGCGATGAACTGTACGACAAGATTGATGAATTCCAGAAGGTCAATGATCGTCTGAGTAATAATCCCTCTCTGGAAACACTGGAAGAGTGGAAACAGGCTTTACTGGCTTTGAATAACGGTGAAGTGGAAGTGGATGCCCGTGTCGGGGCATCAGTGGCGCTGCCGAACCGTTACGCCAGTGCCAACCTGTTTCTGAGTGCCCAAGTTGCCAGTATGGCTAAAGCCAATATTGTCGAAAGCGATCTGGTGACACCGGATCCGGACAACCTAGCATCATCAGTGCAGGGACTGGCTGGCGGTACGGTTGATATGGGTATCACCCTGGCAAGAGAATTTGCCCTGCCGTTTCAGGGTCATCGCCTGTCAATCGGCGTTTCACCTAAGTTCCAGAAAGTTATGGCATTGAATTACCTGGCGAAGGTCAGCCAGTTTGATGACAACGACTTTGATTTAGATGATCGCAATGAAGAAAATACGTTCAACGTCGATGTCGGTTTGGCTTATAAGCCAGCCAATACGGTGACATTCGCTCTGGCGGCGAAGAACCTGTTGGAGCAAGAGCTGGATACCAATGTATCTCAGGGCACCAAAGCGACTTTCCTGGTTGAGCCGAAATACACCGCAGGTATGGCATATGACAATGGCTGGTTCCTGCTGGCAGCGGATCTGGATTTGAATAAGCAGCGCTACTTTACCGGTGCTGACTACGAGACTCAGTTTGCCCGGGTGGGTGTTGAGCTGGATGCCTGGAGCTGGGTTCAGCTTCGTGCCGGTTACAGCCACAGTATGACGGATTACTCGGAAGATATGGTAACGGCAGGTCTGGGTTTGACCCCGTTTGGTTTGTTCGGACTTGAGCTGGCTGGTCAGTACGGCGAAGATGACCACTATGGCGTCGCCGCCCAACTGGCGTTTATGTTCTGATTGAGCTGAAACTCAAAAGTGATCACCTGAGACAGAAATAAAAGAAGGAGGCCAATGCCTCCTTCTTTGTATTTGCTTTCGCTAGCTTATCTCATGGTAACGAATTCTTCTGAGCCGGTCGGGTGGATAGCAACCACGCTGTCGAAATCCGCTTTGGTGGCACCCATCTTCATTGCCACACCGAAGCCCTGGATCATTTCATCCACAGTGAAGCCGATACCGTGCAGGCCGACAACCGTTTCTTCCGGTCCGGCGCAAACCAGCTTCATTTTGCATGGCTGGCGGTTGGCGGTAACAGCGGTGTACATTGCGGTAAAGCCGGACTTGTACACTTTGATGTTCTCTTCGCCATACTTGGCAATCGCTTCAGGTTCTGTCAGGCCGATAGTACCGATTGGCGGGTGGCTGAATACCACGGTTGGTACCAGGTTGTAGTCCATCTTGGCTTCTGGCTTGTTGTTAAACAGGCGCTCAGACAGTTGGCGACCGGCTTTAACAGCAACCGGGGTCAGCTCAATGCCGCCATCCATGATATCGCCGACACAGTAGATTCCTTCAACATTGGTTTGCTGGTATTCGTCGACCTTGATGTAACCGCGCTCAGTGGTTTCGACACCCGTCGCCTGAAGGTTGATTTTGTCTGTGGTCGGGTGACGGCCAATGGCCCAGATCAGGACATCTGTATTGTGGGACTCACCGTTTTCGAAGTGAAGGGTGATTGAGCCGTCAGCTTCTTTAACCACCTCCTTTGGAATCGAGTGGGTGTGCAGAGTCGGCCCTTCGGCATCCATCACTTCAACCAGGGTTTCGATGATCATCGGGTCGAAGCTGCGCAGCGGCGACTCTTTACGGACGAACAGGTGAGTATCGGTACCCAGGGCATTCAGGACACCGGCAATTTCAACTGCGATGTAACCGGCACCGACAACAGCGGTGCGTTTTGGCTGTTCGGTGAGCTCGAAGAAGCCGTTGGAATCGATACCGTACTCGGCACCCGGAATCGCTGGGATTGTTGGTTCGCCGCCGACAGCGATCAGGATGTGATCGGCGGTGTAGTGCTCACCGTCTACTTCAACCGTTTTGGCATCGACAAAGTGGGCAAAGCCATTGATAACTTCAATTTTGTTGTTGCCCAATACATTGTTGTAGGCGGTGTGGATACGACCAATATAAGCTTCGCGGCTTTCAACCAGCTTGCTCCAGTCGAACTTTTTCACATCAACGTCGAAACCGTAATCTTTGGCGTACAGGTGCATGGCTTCAGCAATCTGCGCGCCGTGCCACATCACTTTCTTAGGCACACAACCGACGTTCACACATGTACCGCCCAGCGCCTTGGCTTCAATCAGCGCAACTTTGGCACCATACATTGCAGCACGGTTTGCCGATGCAATACCGCCGCTGCCACCACCGATACAAATGTAATCAAAATGCTTAGCCATGACTTTCTCCGCTTATTTTACGATTTATTTAGCTCGACCTAGTGTAATCAAGAATGTGGCGACTTACGAGTGGGCGTGATCGAGAAACAGAAACGGATTCGGAATAACTTATTGACGTTAAAATAGCGGGAAAGAATAAGGCGGCACAGAGGCCGCCTTGGTAATGTAATCGCATTAAGCAAAGCTGTCGGTTTACTCCGGCACAACCCACTCAACAGTGTGGTGGCCGTGGTTCGGTGCAATCACCTGTTGCAGCCACGGCAGGATAGTTTTCATCTGGCTTTCCAGCTTCCATGGCGGGTTGATCACAATCATGCCTGATGCGGTCATGCCGCGCTCTTCTGTATCCGGTTCTACGCCCAGTTCGATTTGCAGGATTTTGCGGATCCCCAGATTTTCCAGTCCTTTTAGCATTTTATCGATGTTTTCGCGGTAAACCACCGGATACCAAATCGCATAAGTACCTGTTGCCCAGCGCTTGTAGCTTTCTTTGATCGCTTTGACCACGTCCATGTACTCATGCTTGAGTTCGTAAGGCGGGTCGATCAGTACCACACCGCGGCGTTCTTTCGGTGGCAGGCTGGCTTTCAGACGGGCAAACGCATCTTCTTTATAGATACGCACCTGGCGGTCTCCACGGAACTCCTGCAGCAGCAGCGGAAAGTCAGCCGGGTGCAGCTCGGTCAGAACCATACGGTCTTGCTCGCGGATTTGGGCGCGGGCCACTTTCGGCGAGCCTGGGTAATAGCGCAGCTCGTCACCGTCATTCAGGGTTTTGATTGCTTCAATGTAAGATGCAATTTCTGCCGGAATATCATCCCGGGACCACAGACGGGCAATGCCTTGCTTGAATTCGCCGGTTTTTTCGCTGCGCTCGTCCTGTAGATCGTAACGGCCTACGCCTGAGTGGGTATCGTGGTAGACAAAAGGCTTCTCTTTTTGCTTCAGGGCATCAAGGATCAGGCTTTGTACAATGTGCTTTACCACGTCGGCATGGTTGCCGGCATGGAAACTGTGGCGGTAGCTCAGCATGAATGCGGTCTCTACAGGTAGTCAATGTTGGGATAGGGGGCATATTATGGCGAATTGCTGGCGAATATCCAGAAAGCGGTATGAACTTTAATCGGAACAGACGCTTTCAACGTTTAGACTATAGGGATAAGCCTTCGCAAAATCCCCGTTAAGGGATTGAATTTACGAGCAGCAAGACACATTTAATAAAGGATAAACGAATTAAGGATTAGCACATGTCGAACCCATTACTATCAATGACGGATCTGCCTCCGTTCTCCCAGATCAAGCCTGAACATGTCAAGCCTGCGGTGGAGCAGGCGATTGAAGATTGCCGTGCACAAGTCGAAGCCGTTTTGGCTAACGAGGCAGCGCCGAGTTGGGAAACGATTTGTGCGCCGCTGGCAGAAAGCGATGATCGCCTGAGCCGTATCTGGTCGCCTATTGGTCATCTCAATGCTGTGAAAAACAGCGACGCCCTGCGTAAGGCATATGAAAGCTGCCTGCCTTTGCTGTCGGATTACGGTACCTGGGTTGGCCAGCACAAAGGCTTGTACGAAGCTTATAAGGCAATCAAAGAAGATGAGAGCTTTAGCTCACTGAGCAAGGCGGAGCAGAAAACCATTACCGATGCGCTGAAAGAGTTCGAGCTGTCCGGTATCGGCCTGCCTGCGGCTGAGCAGAAACGCTATGGCGAGATCAGCAAGCGTCTGTCTGAGCTGTCATCAACGTTCAGCAATAATGTGCTGGATGCCACGATGGGCTGGACCAAACAGATCACCGATGAAGCAGAATTGGGTGGTCTGCCTGAATCTGCACTGCAGGCTGCCAAAGCCGCCGCTGAAGCAAAATCAGTGGAAGGTTACCTGTTCAGCCTCGAAATCCCGTCATACCTGCCGGTGATGACTTACTGTGACAACCGTGAGCTTCGCCATGAAATGTATGAAGCGTTCGTGACCCGTGCTTCAGATCGCGGCCCGAATGCCGGCAAGTGGGATAACTCCGATATCATTGCCGAAAAACTGAAGTTGACCCACGAGCTTGCTCGCCTGCTGGGCTTTAACACGTATAGTGAAAAGTCGCTGGCAACCAAAATGGCAGAAACGCCGGAGCAGGTACTGGGCTTTTTGAATGACCTGGCAACCCGAGCCAAGCCGCAGGGTGAGCGCGAAGTTGCTGAGCTGCGCGAATACGCGGCCAAAGAATACGGTGCCGAGTCACTGGAGCCGTGGGATTTTGCTTACTATGCCGAGAAGCTGAAGCAGCACCGTTACAGCATTTCAGATGAACAATTGCGTCCTTACTTCCCCGAGCACAAGGTGGTATCCGGCCTGTTTGAAGTGATCAAACGTGTGTTTGGTATGGATGTGAAAGAGCGAGAAGGTGTTGATACCTGGCATGAGTCGGTGAAATTCTTCGATATCTTCGACAAAGAAGGCGAATTGCGCGGTAGCTTCTACCTGGATTTGTATGCCCGTGAAAATAAACGCGGCGGGGCCTGGATGGATGAGTGCATTGTGCGCCGTACCTGTCAGGACGGCAGCCTGCAGAAGCCGGTGGCTTACCTGACCTGTAACTTCAACAAACCGCTCGGTGACAAGCCGGCACTGTTCACCCATGATGAAGTGGTGACCCTGTTCCACGAAACCGGCCATGGTATTCACCATATGCTGACCAAAGTGGATGCACCGGCTGTATCCGGTATCAATGGTGTGCCGTGGGATGCGGTTGAGCTGCCAAGCCAGTTCCTGGAAAACTGGTGCTGGGAAGAAGAAGCGCTGGCGTTTATCTCCGGTCATTATGAAAGCGAAGAGCCGCTGCCGAAAGAAATGCTTGATAAGATGCTGGCGGCGAAAAACTTCCAGTCCGCGATGGCGATTCTGCGTCAGCTGGAGTTCGGCCTGTTCGACTTCACTCTGTACACCAACTACGATCCGGAAGCCGGAGCCCGGGTGCTGGAAACCCTGCACGACATCAAATCGCGCGTATCTGTAGTGCCAAGCCCTGAATGGGGACGCTTCCCGCACAGCTTCAGCCACATCTTTGCCGGTGGCTACAGTGCCGGTTACTACAGCTATCTGTGGGCAGAAGTACTGTCAGCCGATGCCTACTCACGTTTCGAGGAAGATGGGATCTTCAATACCGAAACCGGAGCCGACTTCCTGGATTGCATCCTCGAGCGCGGTGGCAGTGAGGAGCCGATGGATCTGTTCAAGCGTTTCCGTGGTCGAGAGCCGCAGATTGATGCGTTACTTCGTCATTCCGGCATCACTGGCTAATTGATTGATTGGGCTGGTCATTTCACCTCATTGCTGCATCGGACATGCTCATTGATACTTATCAACTCCGCGTGTCCTCTTTGCCCTGAGGTGAAATTTCTTCGCCGAATCAGTAATTACGATAATTGGGTTTTAGGTTTAGCTTGTTATCGGGCTAAACTCCGGCGTTTGAATTCCCAATTTGGTTATCGTGAAAATAAAAAAGGCTCCTTGGGGAGCCTTTTTTGATCGCATTAATTTGTTGCAAGAGGTGGTTTTGCCGGGTTAGTCGGTTTCGGCAATTACCAGTGGCCAGCCCATATCGGTCTGGCGGGTTGCCTCCTGTTGCAGCTCTGCTTTGGTTAGCGGGTTGGCATTGAGCCAGTTGGTCGACAGGCTTAGGGTCAGCGTGTTGTCATCGGCAGTGATAGCAAATGACGGCTGGTGGTTATGGTCGCGGCGATGGCACAGGATCACGGCCAGGCGAAGCAGGCGCAGCAGGCGGGTGGCGCTGTGTGCCGACAGGGCGTGTTGTTCTGGCAAGCTGGTGAGCTGTTCGCGGAAACGACGAAGCAGCTCGGCGATCAGGTGCTTTTGGGCGCGGGTGTAACCCGGCAGATCACTGTTTTGGATCAGGTAAGCCGCGTGTTCACCGCTCTTTTTGAATTCGATGGTAGTACCGATTTCATGCAGTGACGCGCTGGCATGGAGCAGATATTTTGCCTGTGGCTCCAATTGCCAGGACTGGTCACAGCTGTCGAGCAGTGACAGGGCCGTTTGGGCGACGTTATCAGCATGCTGGCTGTCGAGCAGGAAGCGGGATTGCAGGCTCATCAGGGTACGCTCACGAACATCATTGTGGCGCATCTGTGTCATCATCTCGTAGACCATGCCTTCGCGTAGGGCACCGCCAGCCAGGGTCATTGACTCAATTCCCAGGCTTTCGAAGATGGCGATCAGAATTGACAGGCCGCTCGGGAATACCAGGGCTCGCTCTAAGGTCAGCCCTTCAATATCCAGATCTTCCAGGCGCTCATACTGCATGGCCTGGCGCTGCATCCGCTTCAGTTTTTGCAGGGTAATGATTTCATCCATGCCCTGCGCCAACATAATTTCTTGCAGGGCCTGTACCGTGCCGCTGGCACCGACACAGGTTTCCCAGCCCAGTTTGAGGTAGTCTTCAACAATCGGTTCAATGGCGCTTTTGGCTGCATTGATGGCCGCATTGAAGTTTTCTTCGGTCAGGCAGCGATCTTTAAAGTAGCGCTCCAACCAGGTCACACAGCCGATCTTCAGGCTGGTCAGTGCGCTGGTATCAAATCCTTCTCCGATAATGACTTCAGTACTGGCTCCGCCGATATCCACGACCAGTCGCTTGCCGCAGCCCCCGGAGGTATGGGCTACACCCTGGGAGATGATACGGGCTTCTTCCTCGCCGGGAATGATTTCAACGTTGTGGCCGAGGATTTCCCGGGCCTTGGAAAGAAAAGTATCGGAATTAATCGCTGTACGCAGTGCTGCGGTGCCGACAATCCGGATGTTATCAGCCGGAATATCCTGTAGGCGTTCGGCAAACAGGCTCAGGCAGTCCCAGCCACGCTGCATCGCTTCCTCACTCAGCTCGTTTTGGCTGTTGAGGCCCGCGGCAAGTCGGACTTTGCGTTTGATTTTAGCCAGTGTCTGCACACTGCCGGCAATTTCCCTCACGATCCACATGTGAAAGCTGTTTGAGCCTAAATCAATCGCGGCGTACAGGGGAGATACTGTTCTTTCCATAGGCATAATTTATTGCTGTTTCTGCTTCTGTTGCGGCTTTTGTTGCTGCTGCTTCTGTTGCTGCGGACGACGGCGGCCACGCTGGCGTGACTGGCCCTGGCGCGATGAGTTGCTGCGACGGTTGCCGCCCTGGCGTGGTGCGCGTTGTACACTTACCGGTGCAGGCAGATCGTCTAGCAGAGCATCAACATCATACTTGGAATGCGGGATCGCATGCTCAATGTAGGTTTCGATCGCTGGCAGGTTAATGGCGTATTCTTCACAAGCAAAGCTGATAGAGTGACCGCTTGCGCCGGCACGACCGGTACGGCCGATACGGTGAACATAGTCCTCGGCATCATCAGGCAGATCGTAGTTGAAGACATGAGTTACTTGTGGGATGTGCAGGCCACGGGCTGCGACATCAGTTGCCACTAGGATATCCAGGTCGCCCTGAGTGAATTGTTCCAGGATACGGACGCGTTTTTTCTGCGGTACATCCCCGGTCAGCAGGCCAACACGGTGGTTGTCGGCGGCCAGGTGTGCCCAGATGTCTTCGCAGCGGTACTTGGTGTTGGCAAACACGATAGCGCGATCCGGCCATTCTTCCTCAATCAGAGTCTGAAGCAGGCGCATCTTGTCCTTGTTGGACGGGTAGAACAGCTCTTCGCGGATACGGTGACCGGTTTTTTGTTCCGGCTCGACAATCACGCTTTCCGGGTTGTTCATGTGCTCGAAAGCCAGCTCTTTCACGCGGTAGGACAGCGTGGCGGAGAACAGCATGTTCAGGCGTGCCTTTGGCGTTGGCATACGGCGGAACAGGAAGCGGATATCTTTGATAAAGCCCAGATCGAACATACGGTCAGCTTCATCAAGCACAACAGCCTGGATCGAACGCAGGTCGATAACGCGCTGTTTGTAGAAGTCGATGATACGGCCACAGGTACCGATCAGGATGTCTACACCTGCTTCCAGTGTTTTCTGCTGCTTCTCGTAGGCTTCACCACCGTAAGCCAGGCCAGCGGTCAAACCGGTGCTTTCAATCAGCGGCTTAGCATCATTGTAAATCTGGATTGCCAGTTCACGTGTAGGTGCCATAATGATGGCACGGGGATGGTTAGTTTTGCGATCCTCCGCAGGCGGAGTCAGCAGCAAATGGTTAAAAGTCGCAGTCAGGAACGCCAGGGTTTTCCCTGTACCAGTTTGGGCCTGACCTGCAATGTCTCGGCCGGTGAGCACTACCGGCAATGCCAGGGCCTGGATCGGTGTACAATTGTGGAAACCTTTGGCTTCCAGGCCTTGTAAAACCTTAGGGTGTAAACCCAGGTCGGCAAATTTCTGCTCTGTGATGTGAGTCGTCTTCATTCGTATAGAATATCAGCTTAGGGTTGCATTACGAAACGGATTCCATTCAAATAGGGCAACGATTTGCTGGTTAAAATAAAATCAGCCAAGAAAATCAACCATTGGAGTGGAAGATGAGCGACAAGATTGTGCAGCTTACAGACGCAACTTTTGATAGCGACGTAATCAATGCTGCAGGCCCTGTACTAGTAGATTTTTGGGCTGAATGGTGTGGTCCTTGCAAAATGATTGCCCCAATTCTTGACGAAATCGCGGACGAGTACGAAGGCAAGCTGACTATCGGTAAGCTGAATATCGATCAGAACTCAGCGACACCGCCTAAGTTCGGTATCCGTGGTATTCCTACACTACTGCTGTTCAAAGACGGTGGAGTGGCAGCTACTAAGGTAGGTGCATTGTCTAAGAGCCAGCTGAAAGAGTTCCTGGACGCGAACCTGTAAGCAAGCTTTTTCCCGAACCGTGCGCAATTTCTCAGTTGTGCATGGTTTTACTTCCGTCTATGCTAGACGGAAGAAATGTTTAGTGCTAACTTATTGCACGTAAATTGTATATTTGTTCATTCCTTGACCAGCCCCATTGGTCGATTCTATCTCAACCTAACATAGAACCCCGATTTTGACTGACAAGAAACCCACCACTATGAATCTTACTGAACTTAAAAACCAACCTATTTCCAAGTTGGTTGCGCTTGGCGAAAGCTTAGGATTAGAAAACCTAGCGCGCTTGAGAAAACAGGACATTATCTTTTCCATTCTCAAGCAACATGCAAAAAGTGGTGAGGACATTTTTGGCGATGGTGTTCTAGAGATCCTTCAAGATGGCTTCGGCTTCCTTCGCTCTGCAGACAGTTCTTACCTTGCCGGCCCAGACGACATCTACGTTTCTCCTAGCCAAATCCGCCGATTCAACCTTCGTACTGGTGACACCATTGCCGGTAAGATCCGTCCTCCTAAAGATGGCGAGCGCTACTTTGCCCTGCTGAAAGTTAACGAAGTTAACCACGACAAGCCAGATAACGCCCGTAACAAGATCCTGTTTGAAAACCTGACGCCGCTGCATGCTAACTCTCGCATGCGCATGGAGCGTGGTAACGGTTCAACTGAAGACATTACCGCTCGCGTACTGGATTTGGCATCACCGATTGGTAAAGGCCAGCGTGGTCTGATCGTAGCACCGCCGAAAGCGGGTAAAACCATGCTGCTGCAGAACATTGCCCAGAGCATTGCCCACAACCACCCTGAGTGTGAGCTGATGGTTCTGCTGATCGACGAACGTCCGGAAGAAGTAACAGAAATGCAGCGCCTGGTTAAAGGTGAAGTTGTTGCTTCAACGTTTGATGAGCCAGCTTCCCGTCACGTACAGGTTGCAGAAATGGTTATCGAGAAAGCTAAGCGTCTGGTTGAGCACAAGAAAGACGTTGTTATCCTGCTGGATTCCATCACTCGTCTGGCGCGTGCTTACAACACCGTGGTTCCTTCATCAGGTAAGGTACTGACTGGTGGTGTGGATGCTAACGCACTGCACCGTCCTAAGCGTTTCTTCGGTGCAGCACGTAACGTTGAAGAAGGCGGCAGCCTGACAATCATCGCAACGGCACTGGTTGATACCGGTTCGAAGATGGACGAAGTGATTTACGAAGAATTCAAGGGTACAGGTAACATGGAACTGCACCTGTCTCGTAAGATTGCTGAGAAGCGTGTCTTCCCTGCGATTGACTTCAACCGTTCAGGTACTCGCCGTGAAGAACTGCTGGCGAAAGCGGATGAACTGCAGAAGATGTGGATCCTGCGTAAGATTGTTCACCCGATGAGCGAAACTGACAGCATGGAATTCCTGATTGATAAGCTGTCGATGACCAAGACCAACAACGAGTTCTTCGATGCGATGCGTCGCCAGAAGTCGTAAAAATTTGCTGGTATAACGTCACAGTTTTTGAAAACGCCACCTTGTGTGGCGTTTTTTATTGGCGTTGGTTTCTGCATAATTGAGTTAAATGATATTTAATTAACATATCATTCGGAACACGATCACATTGTGTGTGGCCGTGACACTGAATCCGCAGTATTCAGCTAACCAGGACGGGGCGTGACTGCGGAAAGCAGGTTTTCACCATAAGGAGGTGACATGCGACAAGGATGGTGCATGCTGACATTGCTGCTGGCGATGGCCTGGAATCCGGCATCGGCGGCAGAAGTAACTGAACAACAGGTAGCTCAGGCTGTCTCTTCTCCTCAGGTTCGGTTGCGGGCCTCGGCACTTCAGACCCTTTATGACAAAAGTGACTTTCGCGCACTAGAGTTTAATCTTTCCCAATTACCTCGATTAGAGCAGGAAGCCATCCGTACCTTGCTGGTGGATCACGCGGTACAAAGCAGTGAGCTGAACCAGGCCAAAGCCGACTGGTTACAGGCGCAAGCTGAGCGTAAGCCGGAATTTACCGTGATTGAACAGGGTGATGGCTACCTGGTGACAAAATCTGCCTTCTACTATGGCGCCAAGGCCCGTGGGATGGTGTCAAAATGGCAGCAACATCTGCTGGCGGGAGAAATGCTGGTGTTGGCTGAAGGCGATCAGTTGAAACTTTCTTCCTGGCTGGCTGGCGATCTTCAAACTCAGACAACCCGTCGGGATATCTTCATCAGCCAGTTACCGAAATTGTCTGATGCGGCGGTTGAAAACCTGGTGGTGCAGTTTGTCTCTGATCCCAAACTGATGTGGCTCCCGGACAATGCCGTCATTGCTCATCTGGCGGCAGTATCCGGAGATGAGGAGCTTTATCGCCTGCTATGGCGGCGCCGTACCGATGCTTTCAGCCTGGCGGAACTGAACCGTCTGGCAGCATTGGCTCCGGCACCGGAGGCGGTTGCCCAGTTGATGGCGGCCACCCAAAACCCCTCTCTTAAGTCCCGTGCGTATAAAGCACTGATAAATCTCAAGCCGTTGCCAGTTACTGCCCGTGAGTTTTTGATCCAGAAGCTCGGAGAGGTCGATGACGGTCAGATGGTGGCACTGGAGTTGGCGCAGCAGGGGCATCTCGACTGGCTGGAGCAGCTGGCATCAGCCAGTCACAGCAAGGTTTTACAGAATAACTTCAGGGCGGTACAGGCCCTTGCTCCATAATAGAAACCTCACTGATTTTACGGTGTTCTCAGGTTAACAACTCGTTATAATGATTCTGTTTTTCTAAATTTCCCGGCAGGTTATGTGATCAGCCGGGAATTGTCGCGTTCTGCAGAGTGGATAACAACGAGCCTATGAAATTTAAGGATCTGCGAGAGTTCATTGACTACCTGGAGCAGGAAGGTCAGCTCAAACGCATAAAGCAGCCTGTCGATCCGAACCAGGAAATAACCGAGATTTGTGACCGGACACTGCGTGCGGGCGGTCCGGCCCTGTTGTTTGAAAACCCGGTGGGTTATGACATGCCGGTGTTGGCTAACCTGTACGGCACCCCTGAGCGGGTGGCGATGGGGATGGGCCGGCAGGATGTCCGTGAGCTGCGTGAAGTCGGTAAGTTACTGGCGTATCTGAAAGAACCTGAACCGCCGCGTGGCTTTCGTGACGCACTGGATAAGCTGCCGGTATTCAGGCAGGTACTGAATATGCCAGCGAAACGCCTGCGCAAGGCTTCGTGCCAGGAGGTTGTCTGGGAAGGTGATGCCGTCGACCTGGATAAGATCCCGGTGATGAGCTGCTGGCCGGGGGATGTGGCTCCGCTGCTGACCTGGGGCCTGACGATTACCAAAGGTCCGCACAAGAAGCGCCAGAACCTGGGAATCTACCGCCAGCAGAAGCTGGGCAAGAACAAGATCATTATGCGCTGGCTGGCTCACCGTGGCGGTGCGCTGGATTTGCGTGACTGGATGGAAACCCATCCGGGTGAGCCGTTCCCGGTATCTGTTGCATTCGGTGCAGATCCGGCGACTATCCTCGGCGCGGTAACGCCGGTGCCGGATACGCTGTCGGAGTATGCTTTTGCCGGCCTGTTGCGTGGCAGCAAGACCGAAGTCATCAAGAGCATCAGTAATGATCTGGAAGTGCCGGCCAGTGCCGAAATCGTACTGGAAGGTTATATCGACCCGAATGAATTTGCCGATGAAGGCCCGTATGGTGACCACACCGGTTACTACAACGAGGTCGAGCGCCACCATGTGTTTACCGTTACTCACGTTACGATGCGCAAGGAACCTATCTATCACAGTACCTATACCGGTCGTCCGCCCGATGAGCCAGCGGTGCTGGGCGTGGCGCTGAACGAGGTATTTGTTCCGATCCTGCAAAAGCAATTCCCTGAAATTGTGGATTTCTACCTGCCGCCGGAGGGGTGTTCCTACCGCATGGCTGTGGTGACGATGAAGAAACAGTATCCGGGTCATGCCAAGCGGGTGATGATGGGAGTATGGTCCTTCCTGCGCCAGTTCATGTACACCAAGTTCGTGATTGTTTGTGATGATGATGTCAACGCCAGGGATTGGAACAGCGTCATCCATGCCATGACTACTCGCATGGATCCGGTGCGCGATACGGTGATGATTGATAATACGCCGATTGACTCGCTGGACTTTGCTTCGCCGGTGGTGGGGCTGGGCTCCAAGATGGGTCTGGATGCCACCATGAAGTGGGAAGCTGAAACTGCCAATACGCCGGAGCCGGTGAGCCTGTCAGCAGGACAACCGGATCGCGAAGCGCTGACCCGTTCTGTTCTGGATGCGTTTCCGGAGATTGTAGATTGCTATTTGCCATCGCAAGCGGCAGCTGGCGGTATGGCCATTGTGACCATCAAGAAAACCGCTGCGGGCCATGCCCGGCAGGTGATGGACGGCATCTGGGCGTTGCTGGAACCGCATACCGAGACCAAGTTCATCATCGTCTGTGATGATGATATCAATGCCCGTGACTGGAATGACGTGATCTGGGCGGTGACCACCCGGATGGATCCGAGCCGGGATACCCTGATGGTTAACCCGGCCCGAGATGATTCTGGTGATGTCGCTGTGACGGAGACAAGCTCTAAGATCGGGATGGATGCGACGAACAAGTGGCCGGGTGAAACCCTGCGCGAATGGGGTACGCCGATCACTAAAGAACCGGATGTGGTCGCCAGGGTCGATGCCATCTGGGACCAGCTGCAAATTCTGGGGTAATCTACCTGAGTTAGTCCGATAAAAACCAAGCCGGGCTGCATTATCGCCCGGCATAATGAGAACCTAACATGCATCAAATACGCCTGTTGCCCCATGACATCACTTTTTCTGCCTCAGAGCAGGAAACCGTGCTGCAGGCTGCGCTCAACGCAGGCGTCGCATTTCCTAACCGGTGTCAGGTCGGGGCTTGTGCCATGTGCCTGTGCCGCAAACTGTCTGGCGAGATAAGTTATCATCTTGAGCCTATGCTTACTGAACAGGAGCAGGCTGAAGGCTGGATCTTTACCTGTCAGGCGACGGCCAGGAGTGATCTGGTGCTGGAGTTAGACTAGAGGAAGACAATGTCCATCAAATGTGAAGTAAAGTCAGTAGAACCGTTGGCATGCAATACCTACCGTATTCTGCTGCAGCCCGAGGAAAAAATTGAATTTAAAGCGGGTCAGTACCTGCTGGCGGTGATGGGAGAGAGCGACAAGCGCCCGTTCTCAATTGCCAGTAGTCCTTGCCGTGACGGCGAGCTGGAGCTCCATATCGGTGCGGCCGAGCATAACCCGTATGCGATTGAAGTGGTAGAAACCATGAAAGCCGCCATGCAGGACGGCCGTCAGTTTGAAATTGAAGCGCCGCATGGTGAGGCATGGGTGCGTGAAGACAGCGACAAGCCGTTGTTGATGATTGCCGGCGGAACCGGTTTTTCTTATGTTCGTAGCATCCTGGATAACTGTCTGAGCCGTGGCGTGACCCAGCCGATTTTTGTGTACTGGGGCGGCCGTGACTTGTGCCAGCTGTATGCCCATGAAGAGCTGCAGGCGCTGGCAGACAAACACAGTAACCTGACTTATGTGCCAGTTGTAGAAAGTGCACCGGAAGGCTGGCAGGGCAAAACTGGCAATGTGCTGGAAGCGGTGAATGAAGATTTCGTCAGCCTGTCGGCTTACGATATTTACCTGTGCGGCCGTTTTGAAATGGCCGGGGCGGCTCGTGAGAAATTCACGGCTGAAAAAGGTGCTGAGCGCGAGCGGATGTTTGCTGACGCGTTTGCGTTTATCTAATTGCTGAAATTAATGGCTTACTGTTAAGTTGTTAGATGCGAAAGGCGAGCTCATTGAGCTCGCCTTTGTTCTATCTGTAACTCGGTTCTGGCTCTTTGTCTCAGGTTTCAGAAACTAAGCTCTCGCCATCTCGACCTTCTTTTTCACCCAGGTTTCGTTAACCCATAGTGATGCCATGATGATCACCCCGCCGATGATTAGGCGCGGGTAGTCGACATCACGGTTCCAAATCACGATGTTGACGATAAGGCCGGCCGGGACCAGGGCATTATTCATAATGGCAAGGGCACCGGCGTTGACCATGGTCGCCCCTTTGTTCCAAATGAAGTAACCAAGCCCTGAGGCAATGGTGCCAAGGTAGATCAGGATCCCCCATTGGGTGTTGGTTGTCGGCAGTTTATCGACATTGCCGAACAGCAGGAACATTGGCAACGCAACGCAGATCGCCCCGAGGTAGAACAGGCCGAAAACAGTATGCTGCGGCAGTTGGGCTTTTTCCTGCTCCATGGTTCGCTTATAGCCGACCTGACCGATGGCAAAGCACAGGTTCGCGCCCTGAACAATCAGGAAGCCGATGATGAAGTCTTCATTGATGCCTTCAAATTTGATCACCGCAGCACCAATTACTGCGATAACAGCCGTCAGCAGGTACCAGGCCGAGAACTGACGATGCAGCAGATCGTAGATCAGGGTGACATAAATCGGGGTGAATATTGTAAACAGCAGCACTTCCGGGACGCTCAGGTAGAGGAACGACTGGTAGTAGAAGCAGTACATCAGCCCGAGCTGAAGGGCGCCGACTATCATCAGTTTAACTGCGAGTTTCGGGTGCAGGTGCTGCTTACGCAGGAACGGCAGGAAAACCAGAGCCGCCAGGACAACCCGGGTCAGCACGGAAAACCAGGCATCAACCTGGCCTGCCAGGTAAACCCCAATCAGGCTGAAAGAAAAGGCCCAGAGCAGGGTGACAGCAGATAAATATCCCATATCAATAACCAGTTAACATCCATTCAAAATTTGGCGTAGTTTACCGGAATTCGCTGCGGGGAAATATGGATAACGGGTGTGGGTATTGGTGGTCGGGGGGAGTCTGTCGGCGATCAGTTCTGTGATCGCCGGCCGGTCAGGAAGCGTAAGATGATTTATGGGTGTTTATTTCAGCGGGATCATCAGTAAATCGACAGGGGTCTGGTTGAGTAACTGCTTGGCTGAAGACAGGATTTTGCTCCAGAAGTCCTGATGATGGCCACAAACAACCAGTTCGACATCAATGTCATTGATCGCGTGGCAGATTTCGTCGCTGAGGTCGCCACTGCCAACCAGGGTATGGGAGACCGGATAGTTGGCTTGGTTAGCCAGGGCCTGAAGCTGTTTTTGGGCATCTTCAGCCATCCGGTGCTGGGCATCGGACAGGTTAATATCGATCAGCCCGGTGTAGAGCTCGGCGTAGTTAACGTCAATGTGGATAAGGGATAGTTTGGCATCCAGTTTGCGGGCAAGATCCGCCGCTTTTCTGACCAGGACAAAGCTGTCATCTGAGAGGTCGATAGCGACCATAATGTGTTTATATGCCATACCTTTTGCTCCTTAAATCCTTATTCTTTATAACTTTCATGCTAGCACTGAGTTTTCCCGAATAATATCGCTCAGATCCCATCCTGGCAGCGTTTCAGTATCAGGTTCAGGAGGCAGGTCAAATTCTTAACGAAAAGCGGCCAGAGTGGCGCTGATGCGCAAAATGGGAGGGTGAGCCGGATATTTTAAACCGGTGATTCCTTTAAGTTGCATTCTCAATTTTGCGCGGTGACAATGACTTATCAGCGATCTCATACCGATTTTTGAGATTGGTATAAACTAAAATAAATAGGAGTAGTGCGATGTTAGCTCAAGCAATGGTTGAAAAACTTAACGAGCAAATCAACCTGGAGTTCTTTTCTTCAAACCTTTACTTGCAAATGAGTGCCTGGTGTGAAGACAAGGGCTTCGAGGGAGCCGCAGCATTCCTGCGCGCTCATGCCGTTGAGGAAATGGAACACATGCAGCGTTTGTTTACTTATGTCAGCGAAACCGGTGCGATGCCGATTTTGGGTTCGATTGAAGCGCCGAAGCATGAGTTCGCATCACTGGGTGAAGTATTCCGCGAAACGTATGAACACGAGCAGTTTATTACCGACAAGATCAACAAGCTGGCTCATGTTGCGTTTACTACCCAGGACTACTCAACATTTAACTTCTTACAATGGTATGTGGCAGAGCAACATGAAGAAGAAAAACTATTTAAAGGCATTCTAGATAAGATTGAACTGGTGGGTGAAGACGGCAAGGCTCTGTTCTTCATCGATAAAGATCTTGCCGAGATGGCAAAAGCTGAGTCTACATCGGTTATGGATACACAGGCTGGCTAATCATGGTGAAGGGCGTGCCGGGCACGCCCCCCAATGACCCTGCCAGCAGCTTAGTTTCGGGGGTTGTTTATGATTAGTGGTGATGCACTTCTATTCGCTCTCTTTCTGGTCGCAGTCATTAATGTTTCACGTTATGTCAGTACTTTGCGTACGTTACTGGCGGTAATGCGTGAATGTGACCCACTTCTCTACCAACAGGTCGACGGTCCGGGATTTTTTACCTCTCATGGTAATGTCTCCAAGCAGATCCGCCTGTTTCACTACATCCGTGGTCAGCAGTACCAGAACCACCATGATCCGGTATTCATGCAAAAGTGCGTGAAGGTTCGGAAGTTGTTTGTTCTGGCCAGCACTTACCTGATGGTCTTTTTTGTATCGATTTTTGTCGTCGCTTATCTCGGTATTTGAGATATCCAAGCGGCTCTACTTTCCATCTGGCATTTTTCGGTGGGTTGGGTGGCATACTAAATATGTAACCTGCGATATCGGTTAGCTTGTCGCGGGATTTCGTTTGGTGTTCGGCGTCCGGGTAGGTAGAATAGCCGGGCTTAGAGGGATGCAGGCCAGTCGGTCCTGGCATCCCTTTTTCATTGCTTAGCAAAAAGCGTTTTGACATACGGTTTAGCAAAAACGGTACAGAGATGGCAGACAAGTTTGATGTGGTAATTATAGGGGCAGGTGCCGCCGGGTTGATGTGTGCGGCAGAAGCCGGCAAGCGGGGGCGCTCGGTGCTGGTGGTTGACCATGGCAAGAAACCGGGGCGTAAAATCCTGATCTCAGGTGGCGGGCGCTGTAATTTCACCAACTACGATGTGGATGCCAATAACTATGTTTGCCGTAACCCGCATTTTGTTAAATCGGCACTGTCCCAGTACACCCAGTGGGATTTCATAGCGATGATTGCCAAACATGATATCGCCTATGAAGAGCGTGAGCATGGCCAGCTGTTTTGTGAGGATTCAGCCAAAGATATCGTTAACATGCTGCTGGCTGAGTGTGACTCGCCGACAGTGGAGCAGCGTTACCGTTGCGATGTTCATGATATCCGCAAGACTGACACCGGTTTCAGCCTGACACTCAATACCGACACCGTGGAGTGTGAATCCCTGGTGGTGGCGACCGGTGGTCTGTCGATGCCTAAGCTGGGTGCGACACCGTTCGGTTATCAGGTTGCCGAGCAATTTGGCTTGAAGATGGTGCCGACCACTGCCGGTCTGGTGCCGTTTACCCTGCATAAGGAAGAGAAAGAGGCATTTGCTGAATTGTCAGGCATTGCCTTCCCTGCGGTAGTGGAAGCAGAAGACGGCACTACATTTAAAGAAAATCTGTTGTTTACCCACCGCGGCCTGTCCGGGCCGGTGATCCTGCAGATTTCTTCGTACTGGACGCCGGGTCAGAAGGTGACGATTGACCTGTTGCCTGATCTGGAACTGGCGGAAACGCTGACGACGATGCGAGAGAAGCACCCGAACCAAAGCCTGAAGAATTCACTGTCCCGTCTGCTGCCTAAACGTCTGATTGAAGTTCTGATTGCCCGTGGTGACATTCAGGACAAGCCGTTGAAGCAGTTCAACCCGAAAGAAATTACCGCTATGGCAACCTATTTCCATCAGTGGCAGATCGCGCCGAACGGCACCGAAGGTTACCGAACCGCGGAAGTGACGTTGGGCGGGGTAGATACGGATGAGCTGTCTTCCAAGACGATGGAAGCGAAGAAAGTACCGGGTCTGTTCTTTGCCGGAGAGGTGATGGACGTCAGCGGCTGGCTGGGTGGTTATAACTTCCAGTGGGCCTGGAGTTCAGGTTATGTTGCTGGTCAGAACGCCTGATAGCTGTTTCGGCATAACTAAAAAAAGCTAAAAAAGTCACAAGCGGCGCCTTAGGCGCCGTTTTTGTATCTGTTGAGTGAATGAGAGTGAGGCGGATTGATACGGTTTTCAGGATGGTGTTTACCGTGCTTTTACTATGAATGAACAGGCTGCGAACATCAGTGAAAATTCAGAAAATTTCATAGAACCCCCTTCTTTTCGGCGTGGTGGAAATCTCTATAATCCGCAGGCTTTTTTACCAATCCCATTCCTGGAGTAAGCCGGATATGAAAACAACCTCTTTGAAAATTGCCGCTGTGGCAGTACTTGTCACTTCGCTGTCTGGCTGTATTGGCCAGATGGGGACTTCTCAGCTAGTGACCAAAGCTAATCTGAGTGCGGTGGATAACCGCTACGGTCGTGCCGGTCTGTTTGTGCTGTTGAGCCCGGTGTATGGCCTGGCGGCGACCGCTGATCTGTTCATCTTCAACACCATTGAATTCTGGACAGGTAAGAACCCGATCACCGGCAAGTCCCCGGCGGTGGCCGATCAGCCGGTTGATGCCATTTTTAAGGTCAACAGTAAGCTGGATAAGTCGATGACAACCGTGCCGCTGGCCAGCGTTAAGAACAGTGACATTGAATCAGCCAGTTTTCGTCAGTTGGATGACAAGACACTTGAAATGACAGTAGCTTATCGTAACGGTGGTACTGCCGTGCTGCGAGGTGAGAAAGCCGGAGAGGTGGTGAACTTCTACCTGGATGGTGAGTTTATTTCTGCGGTTAACCTGGACGAATTGAGCCAGTATGCCGATAACCTGGCGTAAGCCAGTTAGAGCACAGTGTTATTGCTGAAGCGGGAGCAGGTCTCCCGCTTTTGGATATTTATTCTGGGAGAGTGTTTCAGGAGCCGGTTTTATATGTGCTGAACTCTGTGTCTGTTTGCGGAGACAGCCCCTGCCACAGGATTTGGAATGCACCGTCCTGATAGTCTGGTTGTTCGGCCAGCTCCGGTTGTTCGGAAAACAAACCGGCGCAGGTCAGGAAATGGCTGTGGCAGAACGACAGCACCAGCTCCAGCGGTAATGGAGCCAGCAGGTGTTGTTCCTGACCCTGTTTAATTAGATCGACCAGAAAAGCCATGGTTGCCATCATCAGCTCCCGGTGCTGATTGGCGTCAAATTGCGGATCCAGGGGGATTTGCTGTAGGAATTTCAGCTTATCCGGATTGGTTTGAGCCCACTTCAGCGCCTGTTGCCAGTAATCTTGTACCTGCCCGCGGAGGGCTTGAGGGTCGCACTGTTTCAGCTTTTGTTTCTGTTGACGCTCTTGCTTTCGTTTAATGGCTTGTTCCTGAGCATTCAATCCCGGCTGGCGCATCTGCATGGCACCGCTTAGTTCCTGTTTGATGTTACTGTAAAGGGACAGGACCAGCGCCTGCTTACTGGCAAAATGGTGAAATAGGGTACCGGTTGCAACTCCGGCCAGATTGGCGATGCTGGCGGTAGATGTGGACTGGATCCCCTGGTTTACGAACAGCTCCAGAGCACTGTCGAGGATGCGCTGTTTTTTGCTCTTTTCCATCGTGCCTGTCCGGTAAGGTTTTGTGGCCCCGGCTACCGGGGCCGACTGAATCAACGCAGGAACATCGCCAGCATCAGTTTTTGGATCCAGTTGCCGTATGGCGGGGTAACGAGCTTCCCGGTGCTGAACTTACCGCGGCGGAGCACGGTTTTTGCCTTCGAGAAGGTTTCAAACCCTTCCCGGCCATGGTAGTGACCCATGCCGGAATGACCGATACCGCCGAAGGGGGCATCATCAGCGGCAACATGGAACAGGGATTCATTGATACACATCCCGCCGGCATGGGTTGTTTCGGTGACTTTCTTTTGCAGGGCCGGATCCAGGCTCATCAGGTAGAGAGCCAGCGGACGAGGGCGTTGGCGAATATAGTCCATGGCCTGGTCGAGCTGTTTATACGGGACGATCGGAAGTAGTGGCCCGAAGATTTCTTCCTGCATCAGCGTCATATCGGTACTGGTATTTAGAACCAGGTGGGTGATCATCCGGTGCTGGCGGTCATTGCGGGCCTGCTTGTGACAGGGAATGACTTTGGCACCTTTGTTTTCTGCATCGCCGAGCCAGTCAAGCAGCCGCTGGTACTGCCGCTTATTGACGACAGAAGTAAAGTCGGAGCTGGCGACGCCGTCCGGGTACATTGCACTGAACTGTTTCTGGTATTCCGCCACAAAATCATCGACTTTCTTTTCGGGAATCAGCACATAATCCGGAGCGACACAGATCTGCCCGGCATTCATGCTCTTGCCGTAAATTATTCGCTCAACCGCCAGTTCCAGTGGTATATCCGGGGCGATTAGGGTCGGGGTTTTGCCGCCGAGCTCCAGGGTGACTGGCGTCAGGTTGTCGGCGGCGGCATGCATGACATGGCGGCCGACGGTAGTGGAGCCGGTAAACAACAGGTGGTCAAACGGTAGTTTCGTGAAGGCTGCGGCGGTATCGGCTTCACCTTCAAATACCGCGACCTCATCATGGCTGAAGGTCTCGGCCACCAGTTGGCGCAGCACCTGGTTGGTGTTCGGGGTGAATTCACTGAGCTTAATCATTGCCCGGTTACCGGCAGCAATCGCTGAGATCAGCGGTCCGATGCTCAGCATGACCGGGAAGTTCCACGGCACCACAATACCGATCACCCCTAACGGCTGGTAAATGACGTCGACTTTCGCTGGTGCCAACAGGATTCCGGCATGACGGCGTGACGGTTTCATCCACTTTTTCAGGTGCTTGAGGTTGTAGTTAATATTCATGACACAGGGCAGGACATCGGCCATCAGGCTGTCATGATAGCTGCGCTGGCCGTAATCCTGGCTGAGAGCCTCACATAGCGGCTCTTTCATTGCCAGCAGGTTGCGCTTCAGGGTGTTGAGCTTATCACGTCGCTGTTGCATTGAAGGCATAGGCTCAGCCATAAAGCTGTCCCGCTGCTCCTGCAGGGTTTTCTCCATAATGGCACTGTCGAGGCTTTCCGGGGTGAAGTTCTCTGCTGCGGTCATGGCCTTTCTCCTTCGCTGCCAGTGTTCCCGAGGTGGTTTCCTTTTCAACCGACCAGTCAGTCGGTTTTAAGTATAGTCGATAAAATCAGCGTCGGGTGTGGCCGCTCTTATCAGCATGGAAGGTGTCGATGAAAGCATCGAAATAGTGCTGAAGTGCCGCTGCTTGTTGTTGATGCCCGGTCAGCTCAAGCAGGGCTATCCCCGCTTCACAGGTGCACAGGTTGCCTTCCTGCTGGTTGCGCCTGAGCTGGTAGCCGGATTCTTTCGTTGGGGTCAGGCTCAGGCGTGGCAACTGAGCAAGCCATGGACTTTTGCGGACCATTTTCCGCGCTTCCTGCCAGGTGGCATCGAGCAGGATAAAGAGATCCTGTTTACTGCTGGCCTGATAGGGTATCGCCGGGTATTGCTCGTCACTCGGAAATAACAGCCACGGAGAATAGCGCTCACTTTTGAGTTGTGCCAGCAACTCGGCTGGTGGGTTAACCCTATCCCAGGTATAGCGCTGGCAGTCTGGCAGGGTGCGCAGCATCAGTTCGCCGGTGTTGGTGTCTTTACTGAGTTCTTTCGGGTGAGTCAGCAGGACAAAGCGGGCTTCGCAGCTCAGTTGCGGTTCTTCGGCACAGATGCAGTTGTGCTTAAAGCCACAGCGGGGACAGGACATAGTGGATTCTCGTGATTGAACAGATTGCTGCCGGGGAGTGTGACATATCCCCGGCAACAAGAGCAATGCAGTGGCTTATCCCTGTCGGGGATTTGGAATTATTGCTTCTTCAGGCTTAGACCATCGTTGCCCAGGCTGTAGGTCTGGCCGCTGACGGTTTCTTCGCGGGTCGTGAGGCGATCGCCGTCGAGGGTAAACAGTCGCTGGCTGATTAGCCTTCGGCCTTGGTGTTTGGTCATTACTACCTGGACTGTGTTATCGCTGGCCTGTTGCCAGAAGCCGGTTTCATGAGTGCTTGGATCGCCGGACGGGTAATCATAGCGGGTAGTGGCTGAGTGATCCGGGTTGAGGGTGACTGTGGTCGTCAGTGCCGGATTGCCGCTAATGTATGAGGTTCCCTGATAACGGCCGACCCAGTGCCGGGTGATATCGACTGAGCCCAAAGTGGCACAGCCGCGATAGGAATTGCTTTCCCAGCTCAGTTCGGCATGCCAGCCAAACAGGGAATCGCTCATGGTGTCATTGCATTGCTGTTTAGTCAGGTCGAGCTGGAAAGCATCGCCCTGATAATGCTGCAGGCCGGACTGGATTTGCTTTTTACTGATGATCTGTTGCTGGCGCTGGTTATCCGGGCGAAGCAGGCTGGCTTGGTTGCCGCTGATTTCGACTACCCAGCCAGGCTCATGGCCAAAGGCGCGGGTTTGATGGGCCGTTTGAGCACAGCCCTGAGTCATTTCGGCTGAGATCAGGTTGGTTTGCTTGACCTGAAAGCGGGCGTCATAGTCGGCGGCAAAGCCGTCAGCAGGAGCCGGTTCCAGGTAGCCGATAAACTCACCGTACATTGGCTCGTAGCCCGGGCGGGTGATGTCTGCCAGTGCCTGGCGTTCTGTCGGCGGAATAGTGAGCCAGTACTGTTTGGTGCTGCCGCAGGGCTGGATGCTGTAGGATTCATGGCCGAGCACGACACTGCCACGCAGCATAAAGGCCTGAACCTTGTTGCCATTGGCGTCAGCCTGCTGGCTGTCAGCCGGTGTGATATCGACCGGTTCAGAAGTAGACGGGCTGGAGCAGCCGGTCAGTAAGGTCATCAGGGCGATGGCCGGTAGTGCCTGTCGCAGGTGTGTCATTCGGATCTCCCGGTATGTTAGGCTGAGAAGCGGTAAAGTCATGACGATAACGAGAACAATTATGGCCTATTGGTTATTTAAAACAGAGCCGGATACATTTTCGATAGACACCCTTAAGCAGCAAAAAGTTTCCTGTTGGGAAGGGGTACGTAACTATCAGGCCCGAAATATGATGCGGGATGAGATAAAGGTCGGAGATCAGGTGTTTATCTACCATTCATCCTGTAAGGATGTTGGTGTAGTTGGGATCGCGACAGTGGTGCGGGAAGCGTACCCGGATCATTTTCAGTTTGATCCTGAAGGGCCGTATTATGACCCGAAATCAGACCCGGACAATCCGCGCTGGGTGATGGTGGATATTGAATACCAGCGTCACCTGCGGTTGGTTTCCCTTAAGCGGATCAAGGCCAACCCGGCTTTGGATGAGATGCCGTTGGTTAAGCGTGGTAACCGCCTCAGCATCATGTCGGTAACCGAATCCCAGTGGAATGAAATTCTGCAGATGACCGGTCAGTTCTGATCTGGTGACGTTTATAGGTTAACTGAGCTTAATCTGGGAACAGAGCTAATGAGCACAGGCGAGGCCTGTGCTCAGTCTATTTTTATCTGGCTCTTGAGCTGTTACTTCAGCAGGTTGTCAGCTAAGTAGTGCGCGACCGCCTCGTCGTGGCAGGCACCGATCACGCGGTTTTCAGGCAGGGCCAGTTTTACTTTGTCATGAGCTGTGCCCATGATCAGGCCCTTACCGGCCATGCTCAGCATTTCCACATCATTCATTCCGTCACCGAAAGCAATGCAGTCCTGCAGGCTGTAGCCTTTTTCTTTGGCCACAGCTTCCAGGGCATGGCCCTTAGATACTTTGGCATCCATCACTTCCAGGCACCACGGGGTTGAGAAAGCAATATTGGCTTTATCGCCGAAGCCGGCATTGAAGCGGTCCTCCCATTCAACCAGCTTGTCGTGGCTGCGGTCATCACGGGTGAAGAAAATCTTGGCAACGCCGTCCAGCGGCGGGTTGTCGACGTCGAACAGTTGATAAGTAAATTCTTCGTGGAAGTCGCTCAGCGTTGGATCTTCTTTATTAAGCAGCCAGTCATCGTTGCGGTAGATGTGGATTTTCAGTTCAGGATCTGCCTTTGCCATTTCAATAATGCCGCGGATCACTTCCGGCTGAACGTCCTGCTGGTAAATCACATCGCCATTGCTGTTGTGAACCCGGGCACCGTTAGAGGTGATCATGTAAGCCGGGATCCCAAGATGCTCGCGCATACCGGCAACGTCGATATGATGGCGGCCTGTGGCAAAGATGAAATCTTTTCCAGAGTGGTGAAGCTGGTTCAGCACTTGCTTGGTGAAAGGAGCGATCTTGTGGTCGGGGGTCAGTAGGGTACCATCCAGGTCGGAAGCAACAATCTTGTACATGGAAAATCTCGGCATAAGGAACGGAGCCCTTTTCCCTGACGGGAAAAGGGGAAACTGAGCTCAATTTTAAACCAGTTTATGCCGGAGAAAAGAGGTTAATTTAGCTTTCCGGCTTTTCCGCTTTATGAAAGTGGTTGATTGTAGCGGCCAGTACCGGATGGCGGTATTTATCAACTTCGAATAACAGCTCGTGTCGGGCGCCTTCAATGACGGTTAGCTGACAATTGCGGTTGGCCTGCTGCATCGCATCACAGAACTGAAGATGTGCCTGATTATCAATGATGCGGTCGGCACTGCCTTGCAGCAGTAGAACCGGGGCGGTGATTTTGGGTGCTAGATCAATACTGCGTTTGGCGGCGGCGATCCCCTGCCATACCCAGCGGGCACTCGGACCGCCGATTTTTAGTTCCGGTTTTTGTTCATACAGCTCGCGGAACCACTGGTAACGGATTTCGCACTGGCTCAGCGGGTTGTCGTGGAACGGCTTCGGGTAATAAGGCACTTGTCCCGGCGCATAGTCCGGCTGGCGCTGGAGTTGTTCAACCACGCGGGCCAGCGGAGAAGCAATCGGCTTCATCCAGTTGTTGATATTGATCCCGTGCATCGGGGCGCTGAGAACCGCACTGTCGATCAGCGACGGGTATTCGGCCAGGAACAGGCTGGCGATGGTACCGCCCATGGAGTGTCCCAGCATAAAGTGTTGTTGATAGCCTTTTGGCGCGATCACGGTATCGAAAAAGGTCTTCAGGTCGCTGATGTAGTGGTCGAACTCTTCAACATGGCCAAGTTCGCTATCTTCAGCCATCCGGTCAGAAACGCCTTGACCGCGATGGTCGATAGCGAACACATCGTAGCCCTGGCGAACCAGATCATAGAACAGCTCCTGGTATTTCCAGTAACTTTCAATTCTGCCGTTAACCACGATGATAGCTTTGTCATGATTGAAACCAGTCAGGCTGACCCAGCCGACATTGACATGGTCGACCCCTTCGAACATTCCTTCCATGCGGTGTTGCCATAAATCCGCAACAGGACCAGCCATGGTGTCGCTGTACTGGGATTCCTGGGTAAAGTTGAAATAGTGCGGTGGTTGGAATGTCATGGCGTATCTCGGAGTTCTCGAACTGTGATAGATGATTGTGTGCGGTCGGCCGCATAAGCCAATGGCAAAATCTACGTATCAGTATAACTTAAAGTGATCCCTTTCCATATGAGAGCGTTGCTTTAGTGACTGAACTACTGTTAACTTGTAGCCGTTTTGTGTCGCTATGAAGTATGTCAAATACTTTATTCGCACAGTAAATCAGGTTTTCACGGTTTCGGAGAGTAGTTGTGGGTATCGAAGTTTGGCTGGCCTATCTGGCAACGGCAATTGTGTTTAGTCTGGCACCGGGTTCCGGCACGGTGAATTCTATCAGTAATGGCATGATGTACGGCTGGCGTAAATCATTGGCTTCGATTCTGGGACTACAAGTTGGAATGGGTTTCCACATTGTTTTGGTGGGCGTTGGTCTGGGTACCATTGTCGCTAAATCTGCTCTGGCGTTTACCGTGATTAAGTGGGTTGGGGTGGTATACCTGGTATGGCTGGGTATTCAGAAATGGCGCGAGAAAGCCGCGTTGGATCTGGCTTCGATGTCTTCCAGCGTAACAGCCAGTCAGCTGTTTCGCCGGGCCGTGGTTGTTAATCTGACCAACCCTAAGACTATTGTGTTCCTGGTTGCACTGTTCCCGCAGTTTATCAATCCGGCTGAACCTCAGGGTATGCAGCTGGCTGTACTTGGAATTACGACAATTGCAGTCGATGCTACCGTGATGTTGTGTTACGTCACATTAGCATCAAGATTGAGTGGGTATATTCGTTCAGCAAAGATTATGTCAGGTCTTAACCGCTTATTCGGTTCGATGTTTATCGGCTGTGGTGCATTGCTGGCATCTGCTCGGGCCTGATATATGCGGAAAAGGTATGTGGCGGCTGGTATAATCTGGCCTTAATTTCGTATTTTTTCGTTATTTCAATCTATTAAGGATTCACCCGGGCACCATGTACTCTTATGTCGCGCGTCAGCCAATTTTTAACCGCCAACAGCGTACGGTCGGCTATGAGCTGTTGTTTCGTGACGGGGAAAGTAATGCGTTTCCGGTGATTGAAGCCAATAAGGCGACTTGTCGCCTGTTGGTGGAAAATTATATGGCTGTCGGCGATAACCTGGCGACAGCTGGTCAGCGAACCTTTATCAACTTCCCGCAAGAGAGCCTGATCCGCCTTTTACCTATGCTGCTACCTAAGCGCAAGGTGATCATTGAAGTACTTGAGACCTGTACCCCGGATGAAGAGCTGTTTCTGGCGATTAAGCACCTTTATCGTCAAGGCTATGTGATCGCCCTGGACGATTTTGAGATGGCGCCGCAATGGCAGCGTTTCCTGCCTTATATTCACATTATTAAACTGGATCTGATGAAGACGGGGGTTGAGCAGGCCTGTCAGTTTGTCAGGCAGAACCGCACCCGTAAAATTAAATTTCTGGCTGAAAAAGTCGAAACTTATGAGGATTACGCGGCAGCATTAAAGGCCGGCTTCCATTTTTTCCAGGGATACTATTTCAGTAAGCCTGAGCTGTTGAAAAACCGCCAGGTGGAACCGGAAAAGCTGACCACGGTTCGCCTGTTGCAGGAGATCTGTCGCGAGGAAGTGAACTTCACCCGCGTTGAGCAGATCATTGCCAGTGATGTGTCGTTGTCGTATCTGTTGCTGCGTTATGTGAATACCGCCGCGCAGCGGGTGGTTGAGCCGATCAGTTCCTTTAAACAGGCGCTGGTCTACCTTGGTGAAGAGAAAATCAAGATTTTCGTCAGCGCCGTAGCGACGGCCCATGCTGCGATCGACAAACCGAAAGAGTTGTATTCACTATCGCTGCAACGGGCACGGATGTGCGAGATGCTGGCTTCCAGTAGCCGCTTACCCTTTATGAAAGACAAGGCGTTCCTGACCGGCCTGTTTTCTCTGCTGGATGCACTGCTGGATAATTCACTGGAGCAACTGCTGGAGCTGTTGCCGCTGGAGCCGGAAGTACAGGCCGCATTGCTGAAGCGACAAGGTGAGCTGGGGCAGTTTCTGGCATTGCTGGATGCCTATGAGCAGGCCGACTGGGCGAAAGTGAGTGAATACTGTCAGGCCCTGAAGCTGAATGAGGAGCTGGTGGCCAAGAGCTTTCATCATGCTCTGAGCTGGTCGTCTGAGTACTTGCGAGCCTCCGAGCCGCCAGAAGAGTCGGCACCCAAAGAACAGTAATATCGAGTATTAAACAGAAGCGGTGACAGCTTGGGCGGTCACCGCTTTTTTGTTGTCTATAGAAAAATTATGGTTGGTACTGGCTCAGCACTTTAATGGTGGCGGTCAGGGCGGGGTTGAGGGTCTTATTTGACGGGTAGCAGAGTCCCAGGCGGCGGAACATCCGAGGCCCGTCGAGTGGCACAGTAACCAGCTGATTGGCGGTTTCCAGTACTCCGGTCGGCAGGAAAGAGATCCCCAACCCGGCCTGCACCAGGTGCATGACTTGAGTTTTGTGTTCGGCTTTGGCAACCAGGTTCACTGCCAGTCCGTCACAGGCCAGCAGGCCGATAGTTTGCTGGTGGGCTTCACAGGGCGGACACTCAATAAAATCATGCTGATGAAGCTGCTCCGGCAGTACTTTATCCATCTCGGCAAGCGGATGGTCCGGCTGCATGCACAGCACATAGTCCTCATCCCACAGCGGCAGGAAAATTTCGTCTTCGGCCTTGAAGATATCCAGCGTTAGCCGGGCATCGGCGGGTGCGTCATGGTCAACCAGTTCCAGCAATAAATTAGGGATATGCTGTGTCAGTTCGGCCAGTACCCGGGCTATTTGTGACTGGCTCAGATCCGGGAAATTAGCCAGTTTCAGCGGCAGGCATTCGGTACGCTGTTGAAACAGCTCCGGCAGGCGGTTGATATCGCCCAGCAGCCGGATCGCCAGCGGGTAGAGGTAATGGGCCTCATCGGTCAGATCGACCCCTTTTTTGTGCCTGACGAACAGACGGGTGTTGAGCTCCTCTTCCAACTGTTTGATGGCGTTGGAAATAGATGGTTGCGAGACAAAGCAGCGCTCTGCTGCCAGGGTAATGTTTTTTTCTTCATAGACCGCAACGAAAAAGCGCAGCAGGCGTAAATCCATAGGGTGACTCGTGAGTTATCAGACCATCGCAATGGCCACAGGATAGCGGCTAATCAGGCAGAAACCAAAACAGGTTAGGTTGATGTAAGTGGTCTGCTGGTCTTTTTATCCATAGCTAAAACTTATGATAAGCAGAAAAAATCGGTATTTTTCGCCGCCCGGCAAGCCCGATATAGTAGCGCCATCAATTTGGTGCCGGCCGTTGATACTGTTTTCTCTGTCTATTACAAAGGGTTTTACTATGTCTAAGTCTCTGATTGTTATTACTGGTGCAAGTTCGGGTATCGGTGAAGCGACGGCACGCAAGTTGTCAGCGGAAGGTCATCCGTTGTTGTTGTTGGCGCGTCGTGTGGAACGCCTTGAAGCCCTTGATCTGCCAAACACACTTTGCCGTAAAGTGGATGTGACTGATGCCAAGGCTTTCGCTGCTGCGGTTGAAGAGGCTGAAGCTCAGTTCGGTCCGGTTGACTGCTTGATCAACAATGCTGGCATGATGCTGTTGGGACTGGCACATGAGCAGGATCCGGCAGAATGGAAAACTATGTTCGATGTGAACGTGATGGGCCTGTTAAATGGCATTCACGTCGTACTGGCTGCGATGAAAGCCCGTCAGCACGGTACGGTGATTAACATCAGCTCGATTGCGGGCCGTAAGACCTTCCCGAACCATGCGGCATACTGTGGTACTAAGTTTGCAGTTCACGCTATTACGGAAAACATCCGTGAAGAAGTGGCGGATGACAATGTTCGCTTCATTACTATCGCACCGGGTGCGGTGGAAACTGAGCTACTAAGCCATACGACCAGCGATGATATCAAAGCCGGTTACGAAGAGTGGAAAGATGGTATGGGCGGTGTGATTGCCCCAACGGATATTGCCAATGCTATCAGCTTTGCTTACCAGCAGCCGCAGAACCTGTGTATCCGTGAGATTGTTCTGGCAGCAACACGCCAGCAGCCGTAATGACATCAATGTCATTCTTCTGTTAGTTATTCTTAAAAGCCAGAGTAAGTTCAGCAACTTACTCTGGTTGACTGCTATATTAGAGCAATAGGAATTGCATAGTAGTGTGGAGGCTGGCAGGTGAGGCAGAAAATTGTCTATTTTGACTTGATGCGTTGTGTCGCAGCCGTTGCGGTGGTGGTGATCCATGTGTTGGGGCCTTATCGTGAACAGCTGGGGATTATTGCTGATAGCAGCTGGTTCACCGCCATCAGCTTTAACAGCTTCAGCCGCTGGGCCGTGCCGGTTTTTATTATGATCACCGGTGCCCTGATGCTCTCGGATACCCGGGAATTTAACTTTGGCTATTATGTCCGGCGGCGGCTGGGTAAGGTGCTGGTTCCTTTTCTGGTATGGTCTGTCTTTTATGCAGCGCTGTCAGGTTTGTCGGCTTCCGGTTATACCTTTGCGATGGCATGGGAAACCCTCAGGGCGATGCCTTTCCACGAAACCTATTACCATCTGGGTTTTTTCTACTACTTCATCCCCCTTTATTTTGTTGTGCCGTTCTTGAACTATTACGTCCGCAAAACGGATCGGGGCGGGGTGATCGGCCTAACCTGTGTCTGGCTGGTGCTAACTACCTTATTCCTGTTCAAGATTGACGGTTTCTGGAGCCACGAGCTGATTTTGTATAGCGGGTATTTACTTCTTGGCTATGGCTTGTTCTGTTATCAGTGGCCGCCATTAAAATCGCTGCTGGTGCTGGGAATAGCCGGCTTATTGCTGACTGACTATATGGTTGTCAGCAACAGCTTCAGTGCCGGGGAATATACAGTCGGGCGCTGGCTGTCTTATAAAACGCTGAATACTGCACTGATTGCGGCAATGGTGTTTGCCGTGTGCCGTCATCTCGGAGAGCATCTCAGTCCGATCTGGCTGGAACGGACGGCGTTTATGAGCCGCTATAGCCTGGGAATTTATCTGCTTCACCCCATTTTCCTGTGGCCAATCCGCGAATATGACCTCTATTTTGCCCACCCGTTGATTATGATCCCGTTCTGGACATTGATCTGTACCGCATTGGCGTTACTGGCCAGCTGGATACTGGCCAAAAATACCAAAACCGCCTGGCTGGTTCCTTAACCGAGCCGGCGAAGTGCTTTTGTTAACAAGTGCTAACTGCGTTTAAGGGCAAAGTGGATGAAGTTTAAGCCCCGGTAGGTCAGGGTGCCGTGGTCGCCGCGATTTAAGGCATGGTAATAGTGGATGCCTATCCTGAACTCACGTTTCGGGCCACCGGAACAGGGTTGGACGTAAAGCCAGTACTCTTCGTTATCTTCACCGGGCTGGCTGTTGCTTAAAGGGATGCTTTGTTTATCGAGTACTTTTACATCGATTTTTTGCTCGGGGGCATTGTCGCCCAGGGTATGGCGGCGATAGGAGTAGAAAAAATACAAAACAGAAACGATAAGTAAGGTGATAAGTGCCAGCACAATCCCTATAGGCATGACGCGAACTCCCTGATGGTTTGAATACTGCCATTATTATGGAGTGGTCGTTAAGGGAATATAGCGGAGAGGAAAAAGCGTGAACCTGGCTGGAGTTTATTGGTTGCGATCATGGCAATGATGATATTGGGAAGAGATTGTGTTTTTGGTACAAATCTGCAGGAATGTAATGTAAATCAATGTTATCGGGCTGGGCATGCCTCGCAAGTCACGGTAAGGTAGAAACAAGAGAGCAGAAAGGAGGTCTGTTTATGGCCAATATTGAACTCGTCGTGACTCGTACAAGGCGCATAGAGCACTTACTTCGCGAACGCTACCATGCCGAAGGTAAAGGGTTACACCAGCTGATCACTAGCTGTGAAGAGCGTCTGCCCCACGAAATTATCCCCAAGCTGCGATTTATCGCGACTGTACGTAACAAGACAGTCCATGAAGAGGGTTACAAACTGGATGATAAAGCCGGGTTCCTGGCGGCATGTCGGGATTGTGAAGAGGAGCTAACACCACGAAGTGGCCGTTTTGTCTGGACGGTGGCAGCACTGGTTGTGCTTGGATTCACTGCTCTGGCGGTATGGTTCTATTCAGAACACTGGCATCGTATTAACCTGACTCCCTGATTTTCCCCCTCATTTGATCGCCCCTTGAGGGATGATTTCCGGTTCTTTCTACATTGTGCGTGAAAACAAAAAAAGGTGCCTTCAGGCACCTTTTTTCATGAATTTATTTTTTGCTTAGTAGATTACAGGCAGCGTCATTAAACCGACAACCACTGCGATCATCATAAGCCCTTGTTTTTGAGATGAAGTAATCATAGGTAGGCTCCTTATTAGCTGCTAATCTTAACTTGGTTTAAAGAATAGCACTATTTTTGGGGTTTAGGCAAGCCCAAATGTGATTTTGGTGGAAAAAGTAAAGTTTTGTTCTCTAATAAGGGCTGTTTTAGGGCTATTAAATTGTGTTTTTTGGGGTGTTTAAAATGTGATCTCTGTGGTTGTGCTGTGCTCTTTTCTGTTTAAGGTGTTGAATTTAAAGGTTTTGTTTCTGTGTTTTTCTGTGTTTTTTTGTTTTTCTTGAGTTTGTTGGTTTTTGGGCGATCGGTGTCGGCTGACAGGCTCAACTTGGTGATTTGAAGGATGTGTTACATAGTGACAACAGTTAACTGTGACGCTGATCTCACTGATTGCAGATAATTATTCTTGAATGAGTTTTGTCGGGATAAGTGACTGCTTGCTGAGAGCGAAACTGCCGATGATGGGAGTCAAGGCCGAGATTGTGATGCTTAAATGCGGTTTTTGGATTTAAGTTGTTGATTTAAAATGGTGTTAACGATGGCGTAAAGACGTATTTTTGACGCTTTTCTGCTTATTTGGTGACTGATTGATGGCAATAAAGTGTTATTCATTTATCTCAGGCGGTGAATGCCCGGCTTTATGTTGATTTCTACGAGCTATCAGACTCAGGTTGGTCGTTATTTATATTGTGTGCTGTGTATCGGAAAATTGTTTTTTTGTTTTCAGCCAGCTGATCCCTTATGTTTTTTTAATCGGTGTCTAGTTCTCGTCGTTCATAGCTAGACAATCACTGCGGGCTTTCTAAACTGTTCCTGCTTATAACAATAATGATATCGGTGAAGTTATGTGGGTATGGTTAGCCATCTCTTTTTCCGCTCTGTTACATATTACAGCCGCTTATAACGGACCTAAGTGGCAGTACTACCTGTTCAAACCGTTCACCATGGTATTGCTGATGGTGGTGGCCTGGCAGTCAGGGCTGGATGGTTTTTATCATCAGGCGATTTTTGTCGGCCTGATACTGTCGGTTGTCGGTGATATCTTACTGATGTTGCCCAAAGACCGCTTTGTTCCGGGGTTGGTAAGCTTTTTGCTGGCTCATATCGCCTACTCCTTGGCATTCTGGAGTCAGTTTGAAGGCAATATCATCTGGTGGCTGCCAGCCTTGTTGTTTGCCGGTGGGATCATTGTGTTTTTGCTTTTCCTGCCTTCCCTTGGTTCACTGATCTTGCCTGTTGCTCTGTATATTGCAGTGATAGTACAGATGGCTTGGGCGGCAGGTGAGTTCTGGCTGACTGTCGGCTCCACTGCCAGTGTGCTGGCTTTTGCCGGTGCATTAGTCTTTATGCTGTCAGACACCGTGCTGGCGATGAACCGCTTCCGCGGCCCCCTTACTTCAGCAACGGCAGTGGTGATGACCAGCTATTATCTGGCTCAGGCGTTGTTTGTGGCGTCACTGTTAGCATAACGGCAAGGGAACTGGGCTGATTGTGGTCTTTGTCTGTAATTCATTGTCAGAACGGCGGCTGTGCTGCAAGGAGTGCGAGATGAATGAACCATGGGTGAAGGTGTATAACGCTGCGAATAATCTTGAGGCGCACAGCCTTAAAGGCATGCTGGAGAATGAAAATATAGCGGTGCAGCTCAGTGGTGAAAGCCTGGGTTCCGCGGCCGGCGAACTGCCTGCTGATGTGGTACAGGTAGGGATTTGGGTTTGCGAAAACCAGGTTGCGGCAGCCAGAGTGCTGATCGAGCGTTATGAAAATGCGGACTATCCAGACTGGCGTTGTCCGAACTGCGGAGAGCAGAACGAAGGGCAGTTTGAAATATGCTGGCAGTGCGGACATGATAAACATACATTTTAAATGCAATAATTTGTTCTGGGTCAATCTGGCCCGTCGCTAGTGTGGTTTAATCAGCTTATCCCTTTTTGATGACTGCGAGTGAAACCATGAACCAGATCCATGCCCATAACGTTCTTAATATGCTGTTGGCTGCTGAGACGCCATATACCAAAGAGTCTTTAAAACAAGCGGTTATTGCTGAATATGGTGAAGATGTTCGTTTTCATACCTGTAGCCAGGAAGGCCTGACCTTTGATGCTTTGCTAACGTTCCTGCTGGATCGCCGCAAGGTTGTAGAGAATGGCGATACCATTGCAGCCAATAAAGAGCGCATGTGTAACCACTGATTCTCATTCCCTGAGAGAATTTGCAGGCAAGGTGGTAAAAATATCGCCACCTTGCTGTTCTTTTGATATACTTTTCCCCTCTTTGTCAGCGTCCCTGCTGATACCGTAGTTTTTCTTAACTTTCTGTCTTTAATCTCTGTCTGAGGTCTGCTCTGTGGAAATCATTTCTGCGGCGGTCATGCTATTTCTGATCATGGATCCGCTGGGTAACTTACCGGTAATGTTGTCTATTTTGCGGCATATTGAGCCGAAAAGACGACGTATTATCATGGTGCGTGAGCTTTTGATTGCGTTGTTCATCTTATTGATGTTCTTGTTTGGCGGTCAGAAGATGCTGAATTTCCTCCATGTATCGGCGGAAACAGTCAGTATTTCAGGCGGTATTATTCTGTTTTTGATTGCGATTCGGATGATTTTCCCGCAGCCGGGTGGGGTGACCGGGCTGGCTGCCGGTGAAGAGCCATTTATCGTGCCGATGGCTATCCCGATGATTGCCGGACCGTCGGTACTGGCGTCGCTGTTGCTGCTGTCAAACCAGGAACCGGGACGAACCTGGGACTGGGTGCTGGCGGTGCTGATGGCATGGGGCGCATCGTTTGTGATCCTGATGTTCTACGAAGTGTTCAATCGCCTGCTGGGTGAAAGAGGACTGAAGGCGGTCGAGCGCCTGATGGGCCTGTTGCTAATTATGATGTCGACTCAGATGTTCCTCGACGGAATCCGCAAGTTCTTTGGCCTTTAATTGTTGAAATAAAAAAGCGAGATCAGAATCTGATCTCGCTTCTCGCTTCTCGCTTCTACATCATATGCTTGCGTCGGATATCCAGCAGGGCAAAGATGCCAAAGATAAGAATTGACCACTTTTCCCAGCGGCTCATTTCGATTTTGTCACCGAAAGCACCGATGAAGATCAGCATCTGCAGGCCGTGCATCATCAGTAAAAACCCGGTCATGATATACAGTGCCATCGCGGCAACACCCGGGAACGGGTAGAAAATATTAACCAGCAAAACCAGCCAGACGAATCCAATTGCCGCCTTGGCTAATAAAATCAGCGCTTTCATGCTTCCTCTCTTTCAAATAACCGGTAACAGACCTGACCGGCTGTTTTTTCCCTGTGTAAATGCCAGTGGGATGGGGTATCCAGCTCGCCCAGCTCTTTTTCTGCTTCAATATAAATGATGGCATGCGGTGCCAGCCAGCCATTCTCTTCCAGCAGGCTGAAAACATCCTGAAGCAGGTTTTTGCGGAACGGGGGATCAATAAAGACCACGTCGTGAGGTGTGCCAGGCTGGCTCAGGAACTTCAGGCTATCCGTATTATGGATGGTGGCGTTGTCCGCACCGATCGTTGCTCGGTTTTTTTCCAGCTGATCGGCGGCTTTTTTATCCAGCTCAATCATAGTGACGCTGTCTGCGCCGCGGGACAGGGCTTCGAAGCTCAGGCTACCGCTGCCAGTGAACAGATCCAGGCATTTGGCCTCATAAAGATCCTGAGCTAACCAGTTGAAAACTGTCTCTTTTACGCGATCAGTGGTAGGTCTGAGACCTTCAACATCATGGACCGGTAGTTTACGCCCGCGCCAGCGACCACTGATGATTCTTACGAATCCTTCTCGGCGGTTATTTGGCATATTTCGCCCTGATTGTTGTCTGCGTCTCGTCATAGATTTCTTCGACCGATTAGAAAATGATAGTATACACCTGTTTTTAGGCTGCAAATTGTACCAATCAAGCTCTAGGATTTGCCAATGGCAGAAAAAAAGAAACGCGGATTATTCTCGTGGCTGGGTTTTGGTTCTGAAGAACAAACCGAGCAAACTGAACAACTGAAAGACCAGCAAGAGGTCGAAACTGAAGCGGGTGCTGAACAACAGGCGCCGGCACAAGACGAAGTAGCGCAAGCTAAAGCTGAAGAAGAGGCTGCGGCTGCCAAGGCAAAAGCGGCAGAAGAAGCGGAAGCTGTGGCGGCGGCACAGGCTGCTGAAGAGGCCGAAGCACTGGCGGCGGCCAAGGCGGCAGAAGAAGCAGAAGCTTTGGCAGCGGCGCAAGCTGCAGAAGAGGCTGAAGCCCAGGCGGCGAAAGCAGCTGAAGAAGCTAAGGTTGCCGAAGAAGCTAAAGCTGTAGAGGAAACCGAAGCGGAAGCTGAACCTGAAGTTCAGGAACACGAGGTTCATGAACAGGAAAAGCCGAAGAGTGAGGGTTTCTTTAGCCGCTTGATGCGTGGTCTGAAGAAAACCAAGACCAACTTTGGTTCCGGCTTTATGGGTTTGTTCCGTGGCAAGAAGATCGATGACGAGCTGTTTGAAGAGTTGGAAGAGCAGTTGTTGATTGCCGATGTGGGCATGGATACTACGCTGAAAATTATTGAGAACCTGACTGAAAAAGCCGATCGCAAGGAGCTGAAGGACGGTGAAGCCCTGTATGCTCTGCTAAAAGATGAACTGGGCGATATGCTGGAAAAAGTCGAGCAGCCGCTGGTGATTGATACTACCCGTAAGCCGTTCGTGATCCTGATGGTCGGTGTGAATGGTGTGGGTAAGACAACTACCATTGGTAAGCTGGCTAAGCAATTCCAGAATGAAGGCAAGTCAGTGATGCTGGCGGCGGGTGATACCTTCCGTGCCGCTGCTGTTGAACAGCTGCAGGTATGGGGTGAGCGTAATAACGTGCCAGTGGTTGCCCAGCATACTGGTGCTGACAGTGCTTCGGTTATTTTCGATGCCATTGAGTCGGCTAAAGCTAAAAATATCGACGTGGTGATTGCTGATACTGCAGGTCGTTTGCAGAACAAAGGCAACCTGATGGAAGAGCTGCGTAAGATTGTTCGCGTAATGAAGAAGGTCGATCCGCAGGCGCCGCATGAAATTATGCTGACTGTGGATGCCGGTACCGGCCAGAATGCGATCAGCCAGGCGAAACTGTTCAGTGAAGTTGCTCCGGTGACTGGTATCAACATTACCAAGCTGGATGGTACAGCAAAAGGCGGGGTAATTTTTGCCATTGCCGATCAGTTCAATATTCCAATCCGCTACATTGGTGTCGGTGAAGGTATTGAAGATTTGCGTCCGTTCGCCGCTGATGAGTTCATTGAAGCGTTATTTAGTGACGAGGAATAAATCGTGATTCGGTTTCAGCAGGTTAGTAAGGTTTACCGCGGTGGTCGTCAGGCCCTGCAAAAAGTGGATTTTCATCTGCGACAGGCAGAGATGGCGTTTTTGACCGGACATTCCGGCGCGGGCAAGAGTACCTTGCTGAAACTGATCTGTGCGATTGAACGGCCGAGTGATGGCCAGATTTTCTTTAACGGTCATGATATTACCCGTCTCGATAACAGTCAGATCCCGTTTTTGCGCCGCAATATCGGGATTATTTTCCAGGACCACAAGTTGCTGATGGATCGCAGTGTCTATGACAACGTAGCTTTGCCGCTGCGGGTGGAACTGGCATCGGAAAAAGACATCAAGCGCCGGGTTTCGGCAGCGCTGGACAAGGTTGGTCTGCTGGATAAAGCTCGTTGCCTGCCAGTTCAGCTTTCCGGTGGTGAGCAGCAGCGGGTCGGGATTGCCCGGGCGGTAGTGAACAAGCCGCGTCTGCTGGTTGCGGATGAGCCGACCGGTAACCTGGATGCCGAGTTATCGCAGCAAGTGATGCGACTGTTTGAAGAATTTAACCGGGTAGGGGTGAGTGTGCTGATGGCGACCCATGATACGTCGCTGCTGAGTACCCATGACTACCGGCGGTTGGACCTACATCAAGGACATTTGAGGGAGATAGCACGTGGCGCGTGAGCAAACCGGCTATTTTGCCGTGCATAAGCAACAATGCCTGGGGGCACTGAAAGAATTGATGCGGCGGCCGCTGGGCAATATCTTGACTCTGGCGGTGCTCTCTTTTGCCCTGACTCTACCGGCCAGTTTTTATCTGCTGGCGAAAAATGTCGCCTTGGTTGCCCAGGCTTGGCAGAACCCGACCCAACTGACCCTCTATTTAGATCAGAATATTTCTCAACCGGTAGCTAACCAGTTCAGCGATCAGCTGCGTGGCTGGCCGGAAATTGAATCGGTGGAGTATATCTCGCCGCAGCAAGGCCTGACGGATTTCCGTGATCATGCCGGCTTTGATCAGGCTCTTAGCCTGCTGGATGAAAACCCGTTGCCATCGGTAGTGGTGGTGCGTCCGGCATCGGAGTGGCAAACCAGTGAGCGTGCCACAGAATTGGCTGCCAAAATCCGCACCGAGCCAACCGTGGACGAAGTTCGCCTTGATAGCGACTGGCTGCAGAGGTTGGCGGCAATTAAGGATTTGGCTGTAACCATGGCAACTTTGATGTCCGGCCTGATGTTGTTTGCGGTCTTTCTGATTGTCGGTAATACCCTGCGCTTGCAGGTACAGAACCATAAAAACGAAATTCAGGTGATGAAGCTGGTAGGAGCGACTGATAGTTTTATTCTGCGCCCGTACCTTTATACCGGTGCCTGGTATGGTTTTATCGGGGCAGCTGTTGCCTGGGTGTTGACCGCGATTGTGACTATACTGCTTGATAACGCGGTGGCAAAACTGGCTGCGTTATATGACAGCAGTTACCGTTTGGTCGGCCTGCGTTGGGACGAAACCCTGATTTTGTTTATGGTGGCAGCGTTTCTTGGCCTGCTGGCTGCACGCCTTTCGGCGGGTCGCCATTTGAAAGAAATTGAACCTATCTGACGTTTTTGACTCTATAAATGATGTAAATTACGCGACTTGCTTGCAAAGGTGCTTGAATTCTGGGCATCATTACAGGTTCAAGTGATTTCTCATTGGTTCAAAATAGATACAAACAACACACGAGGTTGATTGAATGGCACAAGAGATGACATCAATGGCTTTAGTTTCTGCAGACAGCCTGGACGGTTATATCCAGAGCGTCAACAGCTACCCGATGCTTTCGGCGGAGCAGGAACGCGAGTTAGCTGAGCGTCTTCACTATGATGGTGATATTAACGCGGCGAAGGCGCTGGTTATGTCTCATCTGCGTTTCGTGGTGCATGTTGCCCGAGGCTATTCAGGTTATGGTTTGCCGATGGCGGATCTGGTTCAGGAAGGCAATATTGGCCTGATGAAAGCGGTTAAACGCTTCAATCCTGAAGTGGGTGTACGCTTGGTGTCGTTTGCTGTCCACTGGATCAAAGCTGAGATCCACGAGTATGTTTTGCGTAACTGGCGGATCGTTAAAGTTGCGACCACCAAGGCGCAACGTAAGTTGTTCTTCAACTTGCGTAAGGCGAAGAAACGTCTGGGCTGGTTCAATAACGAAGAAGTCGAGATGGTTGCCGAACAGTTGGGTGTGGATGCCAGCGAAGTGAGAGAGATGGAATCGCGCTTAGCCGCTCAGGATTCTACTTTTGAGATGCCGTCTGACGATGATGATCGTGATGGTGCTCCGTCGGCCCCGGTTTATTACTTGGAAGATAAGTCTTCGGATGTTGCGCTGAGCTTTGAAGAAAACAACTGGGAAAGCTATGCCAATAACCGTTTGTCATTGGCATTGGCAAGTTTGGATGATCGTAGCCAGCATATAGTCCGTTCCCGCTGGTTAGATGATGAGAAAGCCACACTGCAAGAGTTGGCGGATCATTATGGCGTTTCGGCGGAAAGGATCCGCCAGCTTGAAAAAAATGCCATGAAAAAGCTGAAAGAAGCTGTGGGTGATGTGATCTAAGGATCCTCGATTTTTTATCCACACGATTGAATTAAAGAAAGCCGGCCTAGAGCCGGCTTTTTTGTGCCTGATTTCTGGGAGATAAATCACAGATGTGAGTAGCTTTGTGGATCAAATGAAAGGTTATCCACAGCTTTTGATCGGATCCAATCTATATGTAGTGGATCCAAATCTACCAAAACACATTATCAACGCTATTCACAGTTTTTTCCACAGCTGGTGGCAAAATGATCAGTGAATAAGTTTGATGGAGTGGGAGTAACGAAAGAAACCTTGTCCTGCCTGATCTCAGTAAAGGAGGTTGCTGTTGTTGATAGCCTTACTATCTCTGTGAGGTTGTGAGTAACTTTGTGGGGTACAATGATGCGGTGGCAGTATCCCGGGCGATTTGCTCCGGCCGGGATCCTAAAACGGATGATCATCACATTTTTTCTGCCACGAAGATCACCCAATGACAATTACATACTATTTCGGCTATTGACTCAGTTAGCCAATATTGAGAAAGAATAATGAGGCAGCCCATGGATCAGTTTGAGCACATTTCGGTAGAGCAGGCTTACCTGCTGTTGCAGCAGGAAGACCTGAAGGCGGTGTTGGTGGATATCCGTGATCCTCAGTCATATGCTCAGTCACATGCTGAGTCAGCCTTTCACCTGACTAATGATACAATTGTTCAGTTTATGGAGCTGGTGGATTTTGAGCAGCCGGTCGTTGTGATGTGTTATCACGGCATCAGCAGTCAGGGAGCTGCGCAATATCTTGTTAATCAGGGCTTTGATACTGTATATAGCCTTGATGGTGGTTTTGAGGCCTGGCGCCGACAGGCCTACCCTTGTATTTCACAGGCTTGAGCCCTGTTAGTGGAGAACTGAATGTATCGTTTAGCCGGTCTGAACAATCCTCGCCAGGCGCAGGCGTTCATTGATTATATGGCGTCGCGTGGGATCACTCTGACTATGGCCCCGGAGCCGGAGGGAATGTTTGCCATTTGGCTGAATGATGCACAGCATCTGATTGAGGTGCAGGCTGAGCTGAATATGTTCCTGGCTAATCCTAGCGACAGTAAATATCTGGCGGCATCATGGCAGGTGGCTGAAACCCGGACTGCGAAGATTCATTATCGTAGCCCAAATCTGCTGGCTATCATCAAAGCCAAAGCCGGGCCTTTTTGCCTGTCGGTGATGGTGGTCGCTATTGCGATTTATGCGCTGTGGCTGTTTGGTTTGCAGCAACCGATGTTCAATTGGCTGCACTTTCCGTTTATGGATGGTGACCAATGGCAGATCTGGCGCTTCTTCTCTCACGCATTACTGCATTTTTCGACCGTGCATATTGTCTTCAATTGTCTGTGGTGGTGGTTGCTCGGCGGCCAGCTGGAGCGCCATAGCGGTAGTAGCAAGTTGATGCAGGTGTTTCTGATTTCCGCTTTGATCTCCGGCTTCGCTCAGTTCTGGTTGCATGGGCCAAATTTCGGCGGCCTGTCGGGCGTGGTTTATGCGCTGATGGGATATTTCTGGTGGATGGGCTGGCTGGCCCCGGAGCGGGGGCTGACTATTCCTAAATCTTATGTCGCCTTTATGCTGATTTGGTTGGTTTTAGGCTTTGCTCAGCCGCTGGGGGTCAATATGGCCAATATGGCTCACCTGTTTGGCCTGATTAGTGGCTGCGGGCTGGCATTGCTGGACGCCAAGGGGCGGCGCCAGAGCATTTCCTGATGACGACAGGCAAGATTGCTTGCCTGCTGTTTTCACTTTATTACCTACTGATTATGCTTGTTTTTTCCGGATATACGTCAAAGTTTTAGAGTAAAAGCACCATAGATGGAAATTAAATCTTCGTTTTTGATTCTTTTCACATTTTAAACTCACCATTCGCGCAATAATTTGCATACCTTGAGCGCAACCGATTATTTTCGCTCGCCCTACATTTGCGATTACGCAAAAACCATCGCTAAAACAACAAAATTTTAAGGAACATCTTATGTTTGGCATCTTCAAACCTGCTGCACATACGGAGCGTCTCCCTGACGGGCAGATCGATCCCGTATATAAGCGCCTGCGTTGGCAACTTTTCATTGGTATTTTCTTTGGCTATGCCGGTTACTACCTTGTTCGTAAAAACTTCAGTCTGGCAATGCCTTACTTGATTGAAGAATACGGCTACAGCCGCGGTGACCTGGGTGTGGCCCTGGCTGCGGTATCTATTGCTTACGGCCTGTCTAAATTCCTGATGGGTAGTGTGTCAGACCGATCTAACCCGCGTTATTTCCTTGCCGCCGGTTTGTCGATGTCGGCCATTGTTATGCTGTGCTTCGGTTTTATGCCTTGGGCGACCGGTAGTATTGCGGCTATGTTTATCCTTCTGTTCCTGAACGGCTGGTTCCAGGGTATGGGGTGGCCTGCCTGTGGCCGTACCATGGTTCACTGGTGGTCTCGTAAGGAGCGTGGTGAGATTGTATCGGTCTGGAACGTTGCCCATAACGTGGGTGGTGGCCTGATTGGTCCTATGTTCCTGCTGGGTCTGTGGGCATTCAATGATGACTGGCGCACTGCTTTCTACGTACCGGCTTTCTTTGCCTTGTTGGTTGCAGCATTTACCCTGCTGGTAATGCGCGATACTCCGCAGTCTTGTGGCCTGCCATCAATCGAAGAACACAAAGATGATTATCCTGACAGCTACGATGAGTCTCACGAGAAAGAGATGACAGCGAAGGAAATCTTCTTCAAGTATGTATTTAACAACAAACTGCTGTGGTTCATTGCAGTTGCAAACGCCTTTGTTTACATGATCCGCTACGGTGTATTGGACTGGGCGCCGGTATACCTGAGTGAAGCAAAACACTTTACCGTGGATAAGTCTTCATGGGCTTACTTCCTGTACGAGTGGGCTGGTATTCCAGGTACGCTATTGTGTGGTTGGATGTCGGATAAATTCTTCAAGGGCCGCCGAGCTCCGGCAGGTATCCTGTTCATGGCGCTGGTTACTGTTGCGGTACTGGTTTACTGGTTCAACCCGGCGGGCAACCCAACCATCGATATGATTGCACTGGTTGCTATCGGCTTCCTGATTTACGGTCCGGTTATGCTGATTGGTCTGTATGCACTTGAACTGGCTCCGAAGAAAGCGGCAGGTACAGCAGCAGGTCTGACTGGTCTGTTCGGTTACCTTGGTGGTGCGGTAGCGGCGAACGCTGTCTTGGGTTACACCGTTGACCACTTCGGTTGGGACGGCGGCTTCATGGTACTGACTGCTTCTTGTGGTCTGTCTATCTTCTTCCTGACCCTGGCACTAATTGGTGAAAGCAAGCTTCATAAGGAAGTTGTAGAAGCTAAAGCTGAACAACAAAATGCGTGATTGAGAGCGCCATCATTGGCATCTTTATAACGCTCTAGGTAATATGACAAGGCTTCGCAATCGCGGAGCCTTGTTGCAACTAGGAGCAGCGTCTGTAGTGAAGCAAAGTAAACGACATCAGGAAATTATCGATCTCGTTAAAACTCATGGCTATGTCAGCACTGATGATTTGGTCGAGCGTTTTAACGTGAGCCCGCAAACTATCCGTCGTGACCTCAATGAGCTGGCCGCGGATAACAAGATCCGTCGTCACCATGGTGGCGCCACCATTCCTTCAAGTTCCGTCAATACCTCATACAGCACCCGTAAAGTGATGAAACTGGCAGAGAAAGACAACATTGCCAGGGCCATGGTTAAGCACATCCCGGATGGGGCAACCTTGTTTATTGATATTGGCACGACACCAGAAGCGGTTGCCCGTGCTTTGCTCGATCACAATGACCTGCGTATCGTGACCAATAACCTCAATGTTGCCAGTATCCTGACCGGCAAAGATGACTTCCGGGTGATCCTGGCCGGTGGCGAAGTGCGTAATCGCGACGGCGGGATTGTCGGTGAAGCGACGCTGGATTTCATTTCCCAGTTCCGTCTGGATTTCGGCATTATGGGGATCAGCGGCATAGACCTTGACGGTTCGCTGCTGGATTTTGATTACCATGAAGTCCGGGTGAAACAGGCAATTATTGAGAATAGTCGCTGTGTGCTGCTAGGGGTCGACCATACTAAGTTTGGCCGTAATGCCATGGTTAACCTTGGTGATATCAGCCAGATTGATATGCTGTTTACCGATCAGGAGCCTCCGGCGGAGCTGGCCAAGCGGCTAGCGGAAAATGAAATTCATATGGAAATCATCAGCTGATCCATCGCTTGCGATAAACAGACAGATTCTTTCAAACGGGCTGCCAGTAATGGCAGCCCGTTTTTTGTTAAAACCATAATAACCTCATGGCTTTTGTAACAAATCGAAAACAAAAAATAATGATCTTAATCAATTTATGATCTATTATGCTCGATATCGAGCGTAAACGAACATTTTCGAACTTATTCCATATTGATTGAGGTGTGCTATGCGGGAAACAGCAAAGGAAGTCTTGGATCTGATTGTCGTCGGGGGCGGTATCAATGGTGCCGGCATTGCGGCGGACGCAGCTGGACGCGGGCTGCAGGTCGGTCTGTACGAAGCGGCGGACTTTGCATCAGCTACATCTTCAGCCAGCTCTAAGCTGATCCACGGCGGTCTGCGTTACCTGGAGCATTATGAATTTCGCTTAGTCGGTGAAGCGTTGGCAGAACGTGAAGTTCTGTTGCGTAAGGCCCCACACATTGCGCATCCGATGCGTTTTCGCCTGCCGCACCGTCCGCATCTGCGCCCGGCCTGGATGATCCGTGCCGGTCTGTTTCTTTATGATCACTTGGGTAAGCGAACCACACTGCCAGCCAGCCACGGGGTAAAGTTCGGTCAGGATTCTGTACTGGTGCCGGAAATTACTCAGGGGTTCGAGTATTCCGATTGTTGGGTTGATGATGCTCGTTTGGTGATCCTCAATGTCATGGAAGTGGCAGAGCGTGGCGGGGAGGTTCGTAACCGCTGTAAGGTAGAGCAGGCGGTCAGGGAAGGAGAGTTGTGGCGGGTTACCGTGCGAGACACTTTGTCCGGTGAGACGTTTGAGCGCCGGGCTCATGCTCTGGTTAATGCAGCAGGTCCTTGGGTGAAAACCTTTTTTGATCAGAGTATGGAAGAGGCATCACCGCGCAATATCCGTTTGATCAAGGGCTCACATATTGTGGTGCCGCGAGTACATGATCAGACCCAGGCTTACATTCTGCAAAATGAAGACAGTCGGATTGTGTTTGTGATCCCTTATCTGGATCGTTTCTCGATCATTGGTACCACAGATGTGGAATATCAGGGCGATCCTCGTGATGTAGCGATTGATGACAATGAAATCCGTTATCTGCTTGATGTTTATAACAACCACTTTACCCGCAAGCTGACCCGTGATGATGTGGTCTGGACTTACAGTGGAGTTCGCCCGCTGTGTGATGATGAATCTGATTCACCGCAGGCGATCACCCGCGACTATACCCTTGAGCTGGAGCAGGAAGGGAACAACCCGCCGTTGCTGTCTATTTTCGGCGGTAAGCTGACAACCTACCGCAAACTGGCTGAAGCGGCGATGGTGAAGCTGGCACCCTTCTTCCCGAAAATGGGGGCCTCCTGGACGGCGAATGCTTGCCTGCCGGGCGGTGACGCGGAATTTGATCGCCAAAGCCTGGCTGCACAGTTGCAGCACCAGTGTCCTTGGTTGTCTGACTTCACGATTGAGCGCTTGGCGACCAATTACGGTACGCGTGCTCTGAAAATGTTGGAAGGGATCAGCGGTGAAGCTGAGATGGGACGGTATTTCGGTGAGGGCCTGTATGCTTGCGAGCTTGATTACCTGATTGAGCATGAGTTTGTTCAGGCGGCAGAAGATGCGCTGTGGCGACGCAGCAAGCTGGGGCTGTATCTCGATGCCGGGCAGCAGATAGCGGTTGCTGAGTATATTGATCAGCAGCGTCAGGCCGGTTCGGTCGCTGCAGCTTAGAAGTTGCGGCTAGTAAATAGTAAAAAAGGCGCTGAGGCGCCTTTTTCATACCTGTGATCCGTTAATTCGAGCTTACTGATAAAGGTATTTGGTAAACAGCAGCTCGGTCAGCACTTTCTGTCGGGTTTCTGCAATCAACAGCTCATTGGCTTTGTTGAGACAGGCCTGGCGGATTTCTTCTCGTCCGGCCAGAGATTTGATTTTGGCCTCCGGTTGCTGGCCAATAATGGTAATGATGGCATCACGGATCAGCGGGGAGTGGTGCTCGACAATTTTGATCAAGTCCGGGTCGGCTACCATCAGGTCAATCTGAAGGCGAAGGTAGCCGATGCGTTTGCCCTGGGTGTAGTAGTTGGTTGTGATATCCGGGGACAGGGTGTAATAAGTGTATTGCGGGCCCGCGGCTTTTTCTTCTTCCGCCGAAGCATTAAACGGAGCCAGCAGGGTGGCAAAAAGCAGGGTGAAGCCTAAGATAATCTGTCTCATTATTACACTCATGGATTTATCGGGATTTCAGGTAATGATTTGCTTTCTTTCGATCGTAACGATATTCGTACCCGTTACAGCTTGCTACAATAGTGTTTCCTCATGGTAATAAATTAACCGTACTCTACCAACCCCCTGATGACAGGTTGGTATACTTTTTATTAGAAAAATGTCGAAATTCAAGCAGTTGTACAAGCCCTTGTTGGCTCGTGCCAAATGGCAGGCACCGGAAGAAACAGCCATTGAAGGGACTGAGTTTGGGCATTGGTTGCTTGAACCTGATTCATTATCGCGCCGATTTCAGCGCTATTGTGAGCATTTCAGCGTATCCCTGATAGAGCAGTTCCGGGTAGAACCGTCGCAACTGACCGATGATGAACGGTCGCTGATTGGTGATGGTGATTGCCTGGTACGCAAAGTTGTCCTGAAAGGAGACGGGGAACCTTGGGTGTTTGCCCGTACACTGATCCCGTTATCAACCCTGACTGGCCCGGAGCGCGATTTAGAGCAGCTGGGTGAAATGCCGTTAGGTTTTCGGGTATTTACCGATCGCAGTGCGCGACGTGATGCCCTGATGGTGGCCAATGTCGGCACGAAAGATGAGCCGATGTGGGCACGACGTTCGCGGTTGTGGATTAACGATAAGCCCCTGCTGGTCGCTGAGTTGTTTCTGGAAGCTGCCCCTGTTTATGCGAAGGAGACTCAAAGTTGGAAATAAGCAAAGCTAAAGCCTTTTGGCAGTTAGCGCGGTTTGATCGTCCGATTGGTAGTTTACTGCTGCTGTGGCCGACCCTGTGGGCATTGTTCCTGGCAGCGGATGGCATGCCGGACTGGCATGTCCTGACGGTTTTTGTGCTCGGGGTGATTTTTATGCGGGCGGCAGGTTGTGTGATTAATGATTATGCCGATCGCAATTTTGACGGTCATGTGAAGCGAACGGCACAGCGGCCGATGCCGTCGGGCAGGATCACTGAGCGTGAGGCATTGGGCCTGTTTGGCCTACTGGTGCTGGTGTCCTTCCTGCTGGTGCTGACCATGAATACCCTGACCATTATGTTGTCTGCGGTTGGTTTGTTGCTGGCGGCAACTTACCCGTTTATGAAGCGCTATACTCATCTGCCGCAGTTGGTGTTGGGCATCGCGTTTGGCTGGTCGATCCCGATGGCTTACGCTGCGCAGTCCGGTGAATTGCCGATTGTTGCCTGGCTGTTGTTCGCAGCCAACATTTTGTGGACGATTGCTTACGATACCCAATACGCCATGGTTGATCGCGATGATGACCTGAAAATTGGTATCAAATCAACGGCTATCCTGTTTGGTAAATTCGATAAAATCATCGTCGGATTGTTGCAGTTAGGCACCCTGGTATTCCTGATTGCCGTTGGCGCGATATTGTCACTGAGCCAGCTGTATTTCTGGTTCCTGCTACTGGCATCGGCATTGTTTGTTTACCAGCAAATGCTAATCCGCGGCCGAGAGCGCGGTCCTTGCTTCAGTGCTTTCCTGAACAACAACTATGTCGGAATGCTGATTTGGGTTGGTATTGCGGCCAGTGTTTGTATCGGCTAGTTGTTCACAAATCAGTTAGCTGTCTGTAATTAGCAGACCATGGAAAAGCGCCTTTATCCGGCGCTTTTTTTGTGCCTGTGATTATCTGTTAGAAAGTTAATGGCGGTTAAGAGAGGTTTTGACCACCGGTATACCCAAAGCTTCCTAGGCTGTACTTACGAGGTAGTGGTATAGCTGGTGAATTTGATTATGCTCTTTAAATTCAGCCTATTAAGTTGGATTTTGCTAGCCGAGTACAGCTTTGGGAGTAATTGGAACATGATAGCTCTAAAGCTGTATGGCGGAATACCGACGAAAAAAAGCAGGTCCCGGAGGACCTGCTGAATTTGGTGTAAAGAACTGAATCCTAGCCTTGTATTATCAGGCTGCGGACTCGGATTCTTCGACTTTTTCTTCCCGGTTCATTACTGCTTGGATTGTCAGTTTCACTTCTGGTGAAACCAGTGCAGCCAACAGATCGGCCAGGTTTTCTACCGGATGTGATACCGCGTGGCACTCCTCATTGAGGTAGCCTTCCGCTCGCAGGGTCTTCACCAGAGTGGCAAATACACCTTTATCGAAGAATTCCGGCGCATTGATACCGTGTAGTCGGCTCAGGCGTTGGGCCATCATCTGGCTCTGCTGTTCCAGATCGCTCTTCATCAGCTGCGGCTCAGAGCGTAGCAGGGTCAGGGCAATCGCGTAGCGCTGCAGTGTTTCAGAGATAGTACGTGCCAGTAGCTGCAGCGGACCGATACGGGCGCTGTTTAGGGCAATATCATCACCTTCTTGTAGGATCAGGCGCTGGCGAACCAGTTCGTCGATCTGGGCATTGATTACTTCAGTCAGTTCCTCTTTTTCAAAGCGAAGGAACAGCTCTGCTTTGAGGAACGGGTACAACAGCTCAACCTGCTCATGCAGTGCAGCCTTGCTCAGGCGCTGGTGCTGAACCACGATGTGGGCAATCAGCGACGGCATCGCAAACAGGTGGATAATGTTGTTGCGGTAGTATGTCATCAGGATTGACTGTTGACGGTTAAGCGAAATGATGTCGCCCAGGCTGTCACGCTCAACAATGAACTTATCCATATCAATGGCGTGGCCAACCAGTTCTGCCGCGGTGTTATCCGGCATGGTGCATTGCTCTGAGTACGGTACATTGCGCAGCAGTTGCAGGTAGCAGTCAATTTGCTGCTCCAGCTCTTCACGGCTCAGCGCACGTTGGCGTGATGCCAACAGGGCCAGGGCGCTCAGAGTCAGGGCGTTGGTGGCTGCCGCATCGTTGATGTGGGTCATCATCTTATTGGCCAGCTCATTGACCACTGGGTTCAGCCACTGCGGGCGCGGCGGTTCAATCGGATCGACATCGTTATGCCATTCAGGCACCTTGTCATTAAGGTAGTGGTTCAGCGAGATAGGCTCACCGAAGTTCACATAACCCTGGCCGAGGTTGCGCAGTTTACGCAGGGTACGCAGCACCTGGCCGACGTTTTCTTTTTCCTTGCGTTTGCCGCGTAGCTCCTTGGCATAGGTTGCTACTTCCATTACGTGTTCATAGCCGATGTAAACAGGTACCAGAGTTACTGGGCGGTTGAGGCCGCGCAGCATTGCCTGGATGGTCATCGACAGCATACCGGTTTTCGCCGGCAGCAGGCGTCCTGTACGGGAACGACCACCTTCGCTGAAGTATTCAACCGAGTAACCTTTGGCAAACAGCTCAGACAGGTATTCACGGAATACGGTTGAGTACAGGCGATTACCTTTGAAACTGCGGCGGATAAAGAAAGCTCCACCACGGCGGAAAATCGGACCGGCCGGGAAGAAGTTCAGGTTGATACCGGCAGCGATGTGCGGTGGAACCAAGCCTTCCTGGTACAGAACGTAAGACAGCAGCAGGTAGTCCATGTGACTGCGGTGACACGGAACATAAACGATTTCGTGACCGTCCTGGGCCAGTTGACGGACGCGCTGGGCGTTATGGATATTCAGACCCTGGTAGAGTTTGTTCCACAGCCAGCCAAGGAAGCGGTCACCGCGCTTGATCAGTGAATAAGAGAAGTTGGCAGCAATTTCTTCCATCATATCAATGGCTTCTTTGCGTACTTTCTCTACCGGCACGTCGCGGCTTTCGGCTTCTTCGGCAACGACTTTCTCGATTGCCTTGGATGCCAGCAGGCGTTTGAACAGGGCCTGGCGATCCGGCAGCTTAGGACCGGAAGCAGCCAGCTGCTGACGCGAAAAGTGGATCTTGGCGACACGCGCCAGTTTGTGGGCGATGGAATCGTCGGTGCCGTGGTGGTCGGCCATATAACGCAGCGATACCGCCGGGCTCAGGCGTACCATACAGTCGCGGCCGTGGGCCAAGATAGTGAAGAATTTTTCCGGTCCGTTCAGCGGGCGCAGGGTCGGTTTCTGGTTGTCTTCCTTACCAGGTTTGCGTCCCCATAGGATAGATGCCGGAACAACCTGGACATCCAGCTCGCTGTCTTGTTTGTGGTGCTCAAGCAGGGCGGTGAACAGGTCTTTGGATTCTTGCGGGAGTTCACTGTCGGAGCCGAACACGCTTGGGCCTTCGGCAATGTATACATAACGGACGTAAGACTTACCGCCAATCTCCAGTGGTTGCAGCGGATCAGGCAATCCCAGTGCCTCTGTGCTGCTGCGCAGGGTCATTAAATCTGTGTTAGAACAAAACGGCAGAATATAGATAATCGGTCGTTCTAAATCTAATTCCAGATCCGCCATTGGATCTGAAGGGATGGAATGCGTTTTAACCAGCAGAGAAAGCGGCAAATTTAATAAATTTCGATAGATTTTCTGCCAACTTGACATATCTTTTACTAGCCTCGAATTCTTAATGCGTGGCAAGAATAGCAGAAAATGCCAGCGGGTTTGCTGCTAAATGCCACATAGTTTTGGTTGAATATCAAATTTGCATCAGATTTTCTGTAACTTATTGTTCTTTTTTGTGCCATTTGCTGCTTATCACACTTTTCCGAGAAGTTATGCGGTTTTTCGCCGGACTTAACTGCAAAACCCTTGCTTTAACAGCAACCTGCCTTTTATGTCATTTGGTAAATTGCTCTTTTCGTAAACAATTGCCTTTTCAAGCCAGTGAACACTGGATATACTCACAGTGAACTGTATAAACAGACAGGGTGAGCCATGAAGCCGTTAACGCCGCGCCAACAAGAAGTCTTTGATTTGATCAAAGCAAAAATTGAAGATTCTGGAATGCCGCCAACACGTGCTGAGATAGCCCGTGAACTTGGATTCCGTTCCGCCAATGCTGCCGAAGAGCACTTGAAAGCATTGGCGCGTAAAGAAGTGATTGAGATCATTCCCGGAGCATCTCGTGGCATTCGCCTGCTGCTGGATACCCAGAGTTCTGAAGAGCAGGGCCTGCCGCTGATCGGTCAGGTTGCTGCGGGTGAGCCTATTCTGGCTCAGGAGCACGTGGAAACTCATTACGAAGTCGATCCGGCATTATTTAAACCCCGCGCTGATTTTCTGCTTCGGGTTAATGGTATGAGTATGAAAGACATCGGTATTATGGACGGCGATTTGCTGGCTGTGCATAAAACCCAGGACGTTCACAACGGTCAGGTTGTGGTGGCCAGGGTGGAAGACGATGTCACCGTTAAGCGTCTGGAGAAGAAGGGTTCCCAGGTGCTGCTGCATGCTGAAAACGAAGAGTTCGAGCCGATTGTTGTCGATCTGAATTACCAGCAGCTGACCATCGAAGGTATTGCTGTCGGGGTGATCCGCAACGGCGACTGGATGTAACTCTCTGCCAACAAAAAGCTTTTGCTGACAGGCTTTGTTTTTATGCCGTCTGAGGTGTAAAAAATAGCCATTTTTTGAACAGAATGTTTTGCAAAAGTTAATGATAGTCATTATCATCTTCTTGCTTTCATACGGAGATGATAATGACCAATTCTTCCCGCTACAATATTCCCACTGCCTTGCTTCAACCGCTCTGGCTACGTAGCCGCGAGAGTTTGGTTGATGACGGGCTAATCTATGACCCGGTTGCTGCTGCGGCCTGTAGCCAATGCCACCTCAAACCTGATTGCCTCGTTGGTAATGTTACTGAACGCCAGTTGCTGCATGCCACCCTTACTCTGCAGTGTGACCGTTTGGTCCAACAGTTTCTCAGGCGTCATCCCAATGGCTGGATCATTAATGTCGGGGCGGGATTGGATACCCGTTTCTACCGTCTTGATAACGGGCGTTGCCGCTGGTTCGAGCTGGATACCGATGAAAACCTGTTGTGGCGACAGCGTCTGTTTCACCGTAGTGAGCGCTATACCATGCGTCAGGGTTCGGTAACCGACTTATCCTGGCTTAAGGCGCTGCCGGCGACGGGGAATGCCCCGGTATTGCTGCTGTGCGATCAGGCTTTGCTGCAATGTAATGATAATGAACTGGCGAATTTTATTCAGCGTATCGGCTGCCACTTCAGTCAGATAGAAGCTTGTTTTGTTATCGCCGGGGATCGTTGTGAGTCCGCAATGGCGCAGAAGATGGGTGCTGATATTTATCGGCATGGCTACAAGGATCCGGTACGCCAGATATTGAACTGGCTTCCCTGGGCTGAACTGGTCAGCAGCCACAGCCCGCTGGATCATTCATGCTCCCGCTGGCGTCCATGGCAGCGCTGGATTGCGAAAATCCCTAACCTGAAATACCGCCTTACCCCGGTACTGGTGCATATCCGGCTGTAACATCAGACTGGACAATAATTGGAGTTGCCAGTTCAGACTATTTTATTCTGGCTATTGTTCAGTTTGATATAACCTTCCTGCTGTTACCTGGCATTTTATTCTGCATTTTTCTGTTTTGAGTAGTCTGGCCTGCCTCGGGCTATACTGCTTTGCTGCATACTTTTTCCCGCCAATTTATTGCTGGTTTCTTCGATCCTGTCCTAAGTTAATTGTAAATAAAGTGTTAATCAAAAATAGTCTGGATTAACTCATAGATAGTATGGGTATTTTCTATTTCCCGGCAGGCTGCCGGGTGATTGTGGAAGGACAAAAGGGAGGGATCCTGGTGACGATTCGCCAATTGTTCAGCGGATTGCCGGCGGCATTGATGGCACTGCCTGTCGCGGCTGAAACCGAAATTATGCGCCTTAATATGACCCCCGGTGTCACCGAAGTCAGCCAGCGCGTTTACGATCTTCACATGACCATTCTTTATATCTGCATTGCCATCGGTATTGCAGTTTTCGGGGTGATGTTCTGGGCCATTATTCATCACCGTAAGTCGAAAGGGGCTGTGGCAGCATCATTCCATGAGAGCACTAAAGTCGAAATCATCTGGACGGTGATCCCTTTCATCATTCTTATTCTGATGGCGATTCCGGCCACCAGTACCTTGCTGGCAATGGAAGATTCATCAGAGTCAGACATCACTATCCAGGTCACCGGTTCGCAATGGAAATGGCATTACCGCTATTTCGATGAAGATGTTGAATTTTATTCACTTTTGGCGACCACAACAGCCCAGATCGAGAATAAACGCGACAAGCGCGATAACTATCTGCTGGAAGTTGATCGCCCGCTGGTGCTGCCGGTGGGTCAGAAAGTTCGTTTCCTGATCACTTCCCAGGATGTCATTCACTCCTGGTGGGTGCCGGATTTTGCAGTGAAGAAAGACGCCAACCCCGGTTTTATTAATGAAGCCTGGACCCGGATTGATAAGCCCGGCATTTACCGTGGTCAGTGCGCCGAGTTGTGCGGTAAAGACCATGGCTTTATGCCCATCGTGGTGATCGCTAAGGAGCAGGATGACTACAACCAGTGGTTGCAGGCGACCAAAGTGGCCCAGCAGCAGGCCCGTGAGGAAGAGCAGCGCCTGCTGGCTATGGAGATGTCGATGGATGAGCTGATGAGCTTGGGTGAACAGGTTTACGGCACCCGCTGCGCCATGTGTCACCAGTTAAATGGCGAAGGGCTGCCCGGCGCATTCCCGGCTTTGGCCGGACAGGGGGTGTCGGTTGATCCGGCCAAGAAGCTGGAACATATCAGCATTGTGGTACATGGCCAGAGCGGTACGGCAATGCAGGCATTCGGCCCGCAGCTTAGCCTCAAAGAGTTGGCGGCGGTCGTGACGTATGAGCGAAATGCCTGGGGTAACAATACTGGCGATACAGTGCAGGCGGCCGATGTTCAGGCTGTTCTTGATGGTCAGGAGCTTTAGGGAGAGAGGGACGATGACGGATATGTTGCGCGAACAGACCGAGATCGATGAAAACGCGACTGAGCATGAGCAGCATGATCACCACCATCAGTCAGGCCTGAAACGCTGGCTGTTTACGACTAATCACAAGGATATCGGCTCGCTGTACCTGATGTTCAGCTTCGCCATGTTCCTGACCGGCGGGGCGATGGCTCTGGTGATCCGTGCCGAGCTGTTCCAGCCGGGATTGCAGCTGGTCGACCCGAATTTCTTCAACCAGATGACCACTGTTCACGGCCTGATCATGGTTTTTGGTGCTGTTATGCCAGCCTTTACCGGGCTGGCCAACTGGATGATTCCGATGATGATCGGGGCTCCTGATATGGCACTGCCGCGGATGAATAACTGGAGTTTCTGGATCCTGCCGTTTGCTTTTTCCCTGTTGCTGGCATCACTGTTTATGGAAGGGGGCGGTCCGAATTTTGGCTGGACTTTCTATGCGCCGCTGTCGACGACATACAGCCCTGCAAGTACCGGCCTGTTTGTGTTCGCAGTTCATATCATGGGAATCAGCTCCATCATGGGGGCGATTAATGTCATCGTCACCATCATGAACCTGCGGGCACCGGGCATGACGTATATGAAGATGCCGCTGTTCGTCTGGACTTGGTTGATCACCGCCTTCCTGCTGATTGCTGTGATGCCGGTGCTGGCCGGTGCTGTGACCATGGTGCTGACCGATAAATACTTCGGCACCAGCTTTTTTGATGCAGCCGGTGGCGGCGATCCTGTGATGTTTCAGCATATCTTCTGGTTCTTCGGCCACCCTGAAGTCTATATCATGATTTTACCGAGTTTTGGTGTGGTTTCGGCGATTATCCCTGCGTTTTCCCGAAAAAAGCTGTTTGGTTATAGCTCGATGGTTTATGCCACCGCCTCAATTGCCGGTTTGAGCTTCCTGGTCTGGGCTCACCATATGTTTACTACTGGGATGCCAGTGGCCGCCGAGCTGTTCTTTATGTACTGCACCATGCTGATATCGGTGCCGACCGGAGTGAAGGTGTTCAACTGGGTGGCGACTATGTGGCGCGGCTCGCTGACCTTTGAGGTACCGATGCTGTTTTCCATCGCTTTTATCGTGCTCTTTACTATCGGCGGCTTTTCCGGGCTGATGCTGGCGATTACTCCGGCAGACTTCCAGTATCACGATACCTATTTTGTGGTGGCACATTTCCATTATGTGCTGGTATCGGGGGCCATCTTCTCCATTATGGCGGCGGCGTATTACTGGCTGCCGAAATGGACCGGACATATGTTCGATGAAAAGCTGGCGAAGTGGCATTTCTGGTGCTCGGTGGTGTCGGTCAACATCCTGTTCTTCCCGATGCATTTCCTTGGCCTTGCCGGCATGCCGCGTCGGATCCCAGATTACGCCCTGCAGTTTGCGGATATCAATGCGGTGGTCAGTATTGGCGGCTTCCTGTTTGGTTTCTCGCAGCTGATTTTCCTGGCGGTGGTGATCAAATGTGTTCGCGGCGGAGAGCCGGCATCGGCCAAACCGTGGGACGGCGCGGAAGGGCTGGAGTGGACGGTGGCATCACCGGCGCCACACCATACTTTCTCTACGCCGCCGAAGATTGACTAGGAGGCGGGAATGGCAAGGCACCCTGAATCATCACAGGCCGCTCGCGGCAAGCGGCGCTCAACCTGGTCTCTGGTTGCTATGGCAGTCGCGATGTTCGGTTTCGCTTTTGCCCTTGTTCCGCTGTATGACGTTTTTTGCGATATCACCGGGATCAACGGCAAGACGGCTGATGGTCCGACGGCGGAAAGTGGCAGAGTTGATATACAGCGCGAGGTAACGGTCGAGTTTGTGGCTTATATCAGCCCAGGGATGGAGTGGACTTTTGAGCCGGAAGTGCGGCGTTTGGTTGTCCATCCCGGTGAGACCCGAACTATCAATTATTCGGCCCGTAACCTGACCTCGGAAGCAACCGTAGGCCAGGCGGTGCCTTCCGTTACCCCAGGAACCGGTGCCCGTTACTTTAACAAGATTGAATGTTTCTGTTTCAACCGTCAGCCGCTGGCAGCAGGGGCTTCGGCACAGTTACCGCTGGTGTTCTATGTCGATCCTGAGCTGCCCGATGACATCCATACCCTGACATTGGCTTATACCCTGTTTAACGCCCCGCCGACGGAAACGGCACAGACGCAGTGAGGTTGAAAGATGGCTAATCCATACACTGAGCATGACCAATCCTTATCGACTCCTGAGCACGAGCCATATTATGTGCCGGAATCGAGTGCCTGGCCGATTGTCGGGGCGATTGGGCTGTTTTTGATTGCCCTCGGAGCCGGGGCGACTGTCGGGGATTTGTTCAACGGTCAGGGGCCGTGGATCCTGTTGTCCGGTGTCGGGATCCTGCTGCTGATGCTGGTGGGCTGGTTCCGGGATGTGATCCATGAATCCATGGGCGGCCTTTACAGCCATCAGATGGACCGCTCGTTCCGCCAGGGGATGAGCTGGTTTATTTTCTCTGAAGTTATGTTCTTTGCCGCGTTTTTCGGTGCTCTGTTTTATGTCCGGATGATTGCTGTGCCCTGGCTGGGTGGGGCCGGAAACAATGAAATGACCCATGCCGTGCTGTGGCCGGAATTTATCGCTCAGTGGCCGCTGGTGATGACCCCCGGCGGGACGGAAACCCAGGCCATGGGGCCGATGGGGCTGCCGCTTTATAACACCCTGATACTGCTGACTTCTTCAGTTACGATACATATCGCCCATACTGCTCTGGAGCAGGGCAACCGCGCCCGGCTGACATTGTTCCTGCTGCTGACCGTCCTGCTCGGCAGCCTGTTTATCTATCTGCAGGGGGTGGAATATATCCACGCTTACCAAGATATGGGGCTGACTTTAGATGCCGGGATTTACGGTAATACCTTTTTCATGCTGACAGGATTTCACGGTCTTCATGTCACGCTGGGTACTGTGATTTTGTTTATTGTCTGGCTGCGGGTGCTGTGCGGGCATTTCACGCCTGAGAATCATTTCGCCTTCCAGGCCGGAGCTTGGTACTGGCACTTTGTGGATGTGGTGTGGCTCGGGCTGTTCGTGTTTGTATATATCCTCTGAGAGACGGCCTGAATCTCTGGCCCTCATCTAATAAGGGCGAGGATTCGGGGTGATGTAACCGGTGCCGATGGCAACCAGCAGCACGACGAACAGGAGAACGGAGAACATGATCCGGCGGCCGAGATAGCGTGACATGGGCTGGCCGCGCTGGCCTTTGAGCATCACCGGCAGCGCCCGGAACAGGTTAAAGATAATAAACACCAGCAGGCAGACAAGAATCGCTTTCAGCAACATAGGCACTCCAACGGAATATGGGGTATGCGAAGGATTGGTTTCATACTTTTTACTGTGGTTGTCCTGGCAACATTGGTCAAGCTGGGGCTGTGGCAAATGTCGCGGGCGCAGGAAAAGCAGGCGTTGAGCTCGGCGCTCAAATATCGCAGCGAGCAGATGTATTACAGCCTCGACAGTCTGCCGTCAGATCCGCGCTGGTACGGTCTGACTCTGCGCGGTGCCTTTGATCACAGTCGGGCCGTGCTGTTGGATAACCAGACTTATCAGGGCCGTGTCGGCTACCACGTGTTGTATCCGTTTGCTGCCGATGGTGCCTGGGTACTGGTGAACCTTGGCTGGATCGCAGCTCCGGCTTACCGGGAGCAGATCCCGGTTCTGCCGGAATATCATGGCGAACTGAGGCTGGCCGGGGTTATCGCTCCGCCATCCGGGCTGATAGAGCTCAAACAGGCACCGCTTGTTGCGGAATGGCCGCTGCGGGTGCAGAACCTGAATATTCAGAAACTGAGCGAGAAAATGGAACTGGCCCTGTTGCCCTGGGTGTTGCAGATCGACCCGGAACATCCGGTTGCTCTGCAGCAGACCTGGACGCCGGTAGTGACAGGCCCGCATAAGCATTATGCCTATGCTCTACAGTGGTTTCTGATGGCGGCGGCAATATTTGCTTTGGCTGGCTGGTGGCTGAAACGGAGTAAGGTATGAAAAAACACGGAACGTTATTGCTATTACTGGCGGTGTTTCTGCTGCCGTTAGGACTGGCTAAATTGGTTCTGGATTTGAACTGGTATCAGGGCGGGGTGACAAATCGCGGTCAGCTGCTGGCTTCACCTTTGGCATCGGAATGGCTGGGGCAGAGCGGGAAATGGCAACTGGTGTATCTGATGCCAGATGAATGTGATGAAGGTTGCGCCGGGGCGCTGTTTAATCTGCGCCAGATCCCGCAGGCTGTCGGTGCCGGTCAGGAACGGGTTGATGCGCTGGTGTTGGTAGCAGAGTCGAAACTATCGGAGCTGCAAGCTGAATTCTTGCAGGGGCTGGAGCCGAAGCGGGTGCCCGAGTATGTCATCACTCAGCTTCACACCCTGGAATACGGGTCACATGCGATTTATATCGCTGACCCTTTGGGTAACGTCATGATGGCTTATCCCCTGGTGAAGGGGAAAGATGCTGTGCTGGCACAGGGCAAGGATTTGCTGCGTGATCTCAAGCGGTTGTTGAAGGTATCTAAAATTGGCTAAGGAGAGCCTATGCGGTTGTTCAGCTTTAAGTCTCTTGTCTGTCTGACCTTTTTGTTTTCCCTTTGCGTGATCGCGCTGGGCGCCTATACCCGGCTGACGGAAGCCGGGCTGGGATGTCCTGACTGGCCCGGTTGTTACGGCTTTGCCGGTGTGCCGCAGGCCCAGTCTCAATTACAGCAGGCTGAGGCCGCATTTCCCGATCATCCCGTCGAACCAGAAAAAGCCTGGAATGAAATGGTTCACCGCTATTTTGCCGGTACCCTCGGCCTGTTGATCCTCGCCATCAATGTGATTGCCTGGCGCCGCCGGAATACACCGCGACTGCTGCCGGCTTTGTTGCTCGGTACTGTCATTTTTCAGGCTGTACTCGGTATGTGGACTGTCACCATGGCACTGATGCCAGTGGTGGTGATGGGGCATTTGCTCGGGGGCTTCACCACTGCGGCATTGCTGTTGCTGCTGGCACTCCGGATCCATCGACGGGAGGCGTCAGTTACCTCGTCTGTAAGGCCTTCATTTGCGACGGGAGGCAAATGGCTTTCTGTGCTGGCAGCTGTTGCTTTGCTGGTGACTGTCGGGCAGGTGGCACTCGGTGGGTGGACGGCAGCCAACTATGCAGCGGTCGTCTGTACCCAGTTGCCGGTGTGTGAGGTGGACTGGGTAGGGCAGTTTGATGCGACTGCATTTAACCTGATCCAGCCGGAACATGACAGCTATCAATATGGTGTGCTTGATTATTCGCAGCGGGTTTCGATTCATGTAACCCACCGCCTGGGTGCTGCGGTGACCACGCTGGTATTGCTGGTGCTGATCTGGCAGCTATGGCAATCCGGTATGCGGCGCTCTGGTATAGCTGTGGGCAGCGTGTTGCTGTTCCAGCTGGGATTGGGGATCACCAATGTGGTCGCCAGTCTGCCACTGATGGTGGCTGTCGGACATAATCTGGGTGGCGTGTTGCTGTTACTGACACTGGTGGCGACCAACTATCACCTCTATTGCCGTCGGACGACAGTTCGCAGTGACTGGTATGTAGCGCATGTAGCCAAAGCAAAGGAGGGCTGACATTATGGCCAAACTACAGGTTGCCGGTGACGCCGGTATCAAAGCGGTCCGCCGTCAGCGGATCTGGCAGGATTACCTGACAATGACCAAGCCCAAGGTGGTGGCGATGTTGCTGCTGACTGCGCTGGTCGGGATGTGCCTGGCTGTGCCCGGTATTCCGCCGGTGGAGGCTGTGGTGCTCGGTCTTGCCGGTATAGGTTTGCAGTCTGCGGCGGCTGCGGCTTTTAACCATGTATTGGATCGTCGGTTTGATGCCCAGATGGCGCGAACCTATCATCGCCCGCTGGCTAAAGGGCGAATTGAAACCCACAAGGCGGTGGTTTTCGCATCCGTACTGATGGTCGCAGGTTTCGGTCTGCTCTGGATGCTCAATGCCCTGACTGCCTGGCTGACTTTTGCCAGCTTGATTGGCTATGCTGTGGTTTATACGGTGTGGCTGAAACATGCCACACCACAGAATATCGTGATTGGCGGTCTGGCTGGCGCGGCACCGCCGTTGCTCGGCTGGACAGCCGTCACCGGTCAGTTTGAACCCCATGCTTTGCTGCTGGTGATGCTGGTGTTTACCTGGACACCGCCGCACTTCTGGGCATTGGCAATCCATCGTCGTGATGATTATGCCAAAGCCGGGATCCCCATGTTGCCTGTAACCCATGGCATCGAATTTACCAAAACCATGGTATTGCTCTATACCGTGATGCTGGCGCTGGTCGGTTTATTGCCCTGGCTTACCGGTATGAGCGGCGGATTGTATCTGGCAGGCAGCACTGTGCTTAATCTCGGTTTTATCGGGTATGCCCTGAAGCTGAAGTTTGCCGATGAGACGGGGCATGCCTGGGCGACGTTCAAATACTCAATCTGGCACCTGCTGGCGTTGTTTGTGGTGCTGCTGGCCGATCATTGGTTGATGGTATGGGTCTGATGGCGCTGAATGACGAGCTGAACAGCTGACATTATTATCGATTCCCCCTTCCAGTCGGCTTTTGTCACTGCCGGCAACCCGCTACACTGTGGGCCGGTATGAATTGATACCGGTCCCGGTTCAGCACCGGCACCGGTTTGGTCGAGGTCTGTTGTGTTCAAAGCGTTAAGGGATGTGTCCTTACATCGCCAGGTATTTGCCCTGGCGCTTCCAATGGTGTTGTCCAATATCACTGTGCCTTTACTGGGGCTGGTGGATGCGGCGGTGATCGGGCATCTGGATCAAGCCTGGTATCTCGGCGGCGTTGCGGTCGGCGGCACCATGATTAACGTGACCTTCTGGTTGCTGGGATTTTTGCGCATGGCGACCACCGGGCTGAGCGCGCAGGCATACGGGGCAGGTAACAAAGATGCCCAGGCCAGTGTATTTGTTCAGGGGATTGCGCTTGCGTGGTTGCTGGCTTTGCTGCTGATTGTTTTCCATCAGCCGGTTGCCGAGACCATCTTCCATTTCAGCAGTGCCAGCGAAGAGGTGAAAACCTACGCCGGGCAATATTTCTCGATTCGGATTTGGGGGGCGCCGGCAGCATTGGCTAACTTGGTGATCATGGGCTGGCTACTGGGAACCCAGAATGCCAGATTGCCAATGTGGCTGCTGATCATCACTAACGTGGTCAATATCGTGCTCGATATGCTATTTGTGCTCGGCTTTGGCTGGAAAGTACAGGGCGCGGCAGCAGCATCGGTGCTGGCAGATTACAGTGGCCTGGGGTTGGGGCTGTGGTTTGTTTCTCGGGTTTGGTTGTCACAGGCATTGCCGCAGCTGCGGGAGAAAATCAGCTCGGTCCGCCATGGTATGGGGCAGTTGTTGAAACTAAACCGCGACATTTTCCTGCGCAGCCTGTGCTTGCAGACGGCATTTACCTTTATGACATTCCAGGGCGCGACCCTGGGAGATAACGTGGTGGCGGCCAATGCTGTACTGATGAGTTTCCTGATGCTGGTCTCTTATGCGATGGACGGTTTTGCCTATGCGATGGAAGCGCTGGTGGGTAAGGCTATCGGGGCGCGTAGCCGTGATGCGCTTGGCCGCTCTCTGGTTGGGACGACCTTCTGGAGCCTGATCATTTCGCTGGTGCTGACGCTGGCCTTCACCCTGTTTGGTCGCGAGATCATCGGTATGATTTCAGATATTCCTGCCGTACGTCAGGAAGCCACGCAGTATCTGCCTTGGCTGGCCGCAGTGCCCTTGGTATCTATGTGGTGTTTTTTGCTGGATGGGATTTTTATCGGTGCAACACGCGGTACCGAGATGCGTAACAGTATGTTTGTCGCGATTTGTTTCTTTTTCGCGGTTTGGTGGTTGCTGAGTGGATGGGGCAACCATGCCTTATGGGGCGCAATGCTCGGATTTATGGCGATGCGCGGGATCAGTCTGGCTGTGATTTTTACGTATCAGTGGCAGAAAAATATTTTTCTTGAGTCTGCCTGTGCAAACAGTTAGTTAGCCTTTTTCAACTAAAATTGGCTAATTTTTCAACAAAAAATACTACCTGTCATAGTATAAGTCTGTTTAAAATGCGAACGATTTATGAACAGGTAGTCGACATGAAACAAGCAATCATCGGGATCTTTTTTGCGCTGATGGCACTGAGCTGGGGAGCTTCGGCACAGGCTGGTATTCAGGGGAAATCGTTGCGCGTTACTGCCACTGCCTATAATTCGGTACGTGCGCAGACTAATGATAATCCGAGTATTGCCGCCTGGGGTGATCGGCTTAAGCCGGGAATGAAAGCCATTGCGGTATCCCGTGATTTGCTAAAGATGGGGATCACCCATGGAACCCGGGTTAAGATCTCCGGCTTGCCGGGTGAGTACGTGGTGTTGGATAAAATGAATAAGCGCTGGTCCCGCAAGATTGATATCTACATGGGGACTGATGTCCGGGCTGCGAAAAAGTGGGGTCGTCGCAAGGTGACCATTACCGTAATTAAAGCCTGATAGCCAGAGCGATATTCAGTTAATTGGAAAACTGAGCAGATATAAAAAACCAGCCGTCGACGGCTGGTTTTTTTCTGCCTGTAACCGGGCAGGATTAGAACTGTATAAGAAAGTGTTGCTTTGGCCGGTAGGGTAGCGAGCTGGCAACACTTGCTTTGTCTGGCTCTTATTCAGGTTGGCACGCTTAGTAGTAAGAGTGCTCACCGCGTGCGTGTTCAGTGACATCGCGAACACCGGTCAGTTCACCGGCAAACTGAGCCAGCAGTTCTTTCTCGATGCCTTCTTTTAGCGTTACGTCAACCATAGAACAGCCGTTACAGCCGCCGCCGAACTGAAGGATTGCAATGCCGTCTTCAGTGATTTCAGACAAGGATACATGGCCACCGTGACCGGCCAGCTGCGGATTAACCTGAGTTTGGATAACGTAGTCGACACGTTCCATCAGTGGAGCGTCGTCGGACACTTTACGAACCTTGGCATTCGGTGCTTTCAGGGTAAGTTGCGAACCCATCTTATCTGTCACCAGATCGATTTCTGCATCTTCCAGGAAAGGCAGGCTTAGCTCATCAACATAGGCTGAAAACAGGTCGAACTTGATTTCAGTATCGCTGGCTTCAACGGCTTCAGGCGGGCAGTAGGACACGCCGCATTCTGCGTTTTGTGTACCCGGGTTAACCACGAATACGCGGATGTTGGTACCTTCCGGCTGCTGGGCAAGAAGCTTGCCGAAGTGCTGCTGAGCATTTTCAGTAATAATAATCATAGACACGACGTAATACCTGACTTAATTAGTAAGATTAATTCTATTCTACTCCGAGACGCCCTTTCTATCACCCCTTATTCTTCGCAACTATGATTTCATCACATATCCAGGTGATTTTTGTGATCATTTTGCCGGAGGGGTATAGCAGATACAGTAGATGTCGACTTGTTTTACCCCGTGTCGAAGCAGCAATCGTGTCAGTTCGGCTACTGTGCTGCCTGTGGTCACGACGTCATCGACAATTGCGACATGGTCGGGAAGGGCTTTTGCTTTAAGTATAAAGGCCCGGCGCAGGTTTCTCTTTCGCTCCTGTCTGCTGAGTTGCCGTTGCACTTTAGTATTGCGGGTGCGGCGGATGGTATCCGGCTGACATTGGCTGCCTGTTATATCGGCAATGGCACGGGCTAGCAAGGTGCTTTGGTTGAAGCTGCGCCACAGTCGCCGCTGCGGATGCAAGGGTACTGGGATTAGCAGTGGTGCCGGATTCGTTATTTGCCGGGCAAGCTGTTGTCCCAGAGGCTCGGCCAGCCAGAATTTGCGGCGGAATTTGAACTGGTGAACCAACTGGCGCAGCGGGAAGTCATATTCGCCGAGTCGGTAGATGTGCTGCCACGGCGGCGGTTTCGACAGGCATCGGCCGCATCGGCTGACTGGGGTCAGAGTTGTGCTGCCGCAGCGAGTACAGTAGGGTGGTTGGGGAAAATGACTGAGGCAGTGTCGGCACCAGATCGCCTCACCGCGGTGTAGCGGCAGATGACACAGCTGGCATTGCGGTTTGGTCCACTGAAAGATTGATCTCAGCGATGAAGGGGATAACATCCTTGCCATCCTTTCAGGCTGCAACCAGCCTGTTCCGTAGTTAAAGAAGGAAGTGTAAATGACAGCCAAGCTTCACTGGCAAACTGAAGGGCAAGGTTCGGATCTGGTTCTCATTCACGGTTGGGGAATGAACGGGGCGGTCTGGCAGCAGTTGTTGCCTTTGTTGACGCCGCACTACCGGGTGCATGCGGTGGATCTGCCGGGTTACGGACACAGCCGGGAACTGTCTGCGGAATCTGTTGAGGAAATGGCACACATGTTGCTTGAAAATTCACCAGAGTCTGCAGTGTGGTTAGGCTGGTCCCTTGGCGGGCTGGTGGCAACCCGGGCGGCGTTATTGGCGCCTGAGCGGGTCGGCAAACTGGTGACCGTGGCCAGTTCACCGCGCTTTGCAGCTCAAAACACATGGCGGGGAATTAAACCTCAGGTTCTGGATGACTTTCGTCGCCAGTTGGGGGAAGACTTCCAACAGACAGTGGAGCGTTTTATGGCGCTGCAGGCGATGGGAAGCCCGACGTCAAGGCAGGATATCAAGCAGCTGAAACAGGCGGTATTATCACGTCCTCAGCCTGCTCCTAGTGCGCTGGAAATCGGCTTAAAGCAGCTTGCCGAGGTGGATTTGCGCGAGCAGTTGAGCGAGGTTTCACAGCCCTGGCTGCGCCTGTACGGTCGGCTGGACGGATTGGTGCCGGTAAAAGTTGCTTCTGAACTGGATGAGCTGGCTCCTCAGTCGCAACGGCAAGTGTTTGCCTCTGCATCTCATGCGCCGTTCATTTCCCATCCGGAAGAATTTGTGCAGGCCCTGCGTTCGTTCACCGGGCATCACTGATCATTTCCCCTGTCATGTGTGGCGGATCGGCAACATTTTTGTAAACATTTTTTTTATGTTGCCGATAACACTATAAATGGAGTTGCTCTGTGACAGAGAGAGGCCATAATGACAGTAGGAAGTGTTGCGAGTACAAATACTTATTCGCCAGCGACGCTAAAGGCGTCAGCTGCAGCTTCAGCCAAAGCTGCGGAAGGGACTCAGGCGGCAGATAAAACATTAACCGCAGGTGCCGGTGACAGTACGGTGTCGATCTCGGAAGAGGCGAAACGTATGCAGGCGGCAGATGCGGGCAAACACAACACCAAGGCTGATGAGGATAACCCGCAGGCAGCAACGAAGGCAGAGTCATTTGCCTACGGTGCATTGGGGATGGATCACCCTGATGAAGTGAAGCAGAATACCGATGATTTCTATACTGCAGGGCAAGTGCTGTCAGCCCTGGGTACGGTCGCTACGGTAGTGCTCGCGATAGCCTGATTACCCCCATCATCAGCTGATGGCCGGAGAAGTGCATCAGCATGATTGTTTCACCCGTACAAGTGGGAGCACCGACTATAGCTCCTTCCGTTAACCCGCCAACTGAACAGGTTGCGCGGGATAATCGCGTGCGTGAAAAAATTGTTCCTCCGAATCAGGCTGCTGAATCTGCACGGGAAAAACCGCTGAGCAGTGAGGAAAAGCAGCTAAAGAAGCCATCCTGGGATCCCAGCGAACACCCTGACTACAATGAACTGCCGGTGGCCGAGAAAAATTATGGTTACCAGGAGGACATGGAGCAGCTGGTGAAGGCCCTGTCGGTTGACACTTATACCAAAGATGTCAGTGAGCTGGGTTACTCAATGCATATAAAGCTGCCAAGAGACCTGCTTGATGAGCTGGAACAAATCAGCGATACCGAGCGCACTAAAGGGGTGGTAGCTCACTACTACGCCCAGTCTGTGGTCCCCAATCCGCCGACTGAATATCTGGTTGTGTTATAGAAAGAATATTTCACAGTGAATCAAAAAAGAGCCGGCATTTATTGCCGGCTCTTTTGTTATCACTGGAAACTCGCTTCGGGTGTTTTACTTCTTCTTCGCGTTGGCAAAAGCCGCGGCAAAGGCACCGCCCATCGCACTGTTGCCTGCTGGGGCATTGCTGCGTGGGTTATTGCGAGGCTGTCGCTGCTCACGAGGCTGCTGTCGCTGGCCTTGTGGTTTGCGGGTCGGTTTTTCCTGTCCCGGCTCGTCGTTCAGGCGCATTGACATGCCGATACGCTTGCGCTGCAGATCCACTTCCATCACTTTGACCTTGACGATATCACCTGCTTTGACGACTTCGCGCGGGTCAGATACGAACTTGTCGGACAGGGCTGAGATATGCACCAAGCCGTCTTGGTGAACACCGACATCGACAAAGGCTCCGAAGTTGGTGACATTGGTGATCACACCTTCCAGGATCATTCCCGGAACCAGGTCTTTCACTTCATTGACGCCTTCGGCGAAGGTCGCGGTCTTGAACTCCGGACGCGGGTCGCGGCCCGGCTTGTCCAGCTCGCTGATGATGTCGGTCACGGTTGGCAGACCGAATTTCTCATCAGTGTAGTCGGCGGCTTTCAGGCCGCGCAGGAACTCGCTGTTGCCGATAATCGCATCCAGGGCTTTATCGTTGGCAGCAGCAATGTTTTTCACTACGGCGTAGGATTCCGGGTGAACAGCTGAGCTGTCGAGCGGGTTTTTACCGTTCATGATCCGCAGGAAACCGGCACACTGTTCGAATGCCTTAGGACCGAGGCGGGCGACTTTCTTCAGTGTGGTGCGGGCTTCGAAGCGGCCATTCTCGTCACGGTAGTTAACGATGTTCTGGGCGATGGTGCCGTTCAGGCCGGCAACTCGGGTCAGCAGTGCCGGTGAAGCGGTGTTCACATCCACGCCGACGGCGTTTACACAGTCTTCGACTACGGCATCCAGGCGCTTGGCCAGCATGCTCTGGCTGACATCGTGCTGGTACTGACCGACACCGATAGATTTCGGATCGATTTTCACCAGTTCGGCCAGCGGGTCCTGCAGGCGGCGGCCGATAGAAACGGCACCACGCAGCGACACATCCAGGTTCGGGAATTCATTGGCCGCCAGTTCTGATGCTGAGTAAACCGAGGCGCCGGCTTCGCTCACCATCACGCTCTGGATTTTCAGGTTGTTATCTTTTAGCAGGGTGGCAACAAAGCTGTCGCTTTCGCGGGATGCGGTGCCGTTGCCGATCGCGATTAGGTTGACGTTGTGCTTGGTGATCAGGGCTAGAACAGTCGCTTCGGACTGGGCAACCTGACGCTGCGGCTGGTGCGGATAGATGGTGGCGGTATCCAGCAGCTTACCGGTTTCATCAACCACGGCGACCTTACAGCCGGTACGCAGGCCCGGGTCCAGAGCCAGGGTGACGCGCGGGCCAGCCGGGGCGGCCATCAGCAGATCTTTCAGGTTGTCGGCAAATACCTGTATGGCACCGTCTTCGGCTTTTTCACGCAGTGCGCTCATCAGCTCGGTTTCCATGTGCATCAGGATCTTGATGCGCCATGCCCAGCTGATCACTTGCTTGCGCCAGCTATCAGCCGGCTGGCTGCCTGGCTTCACACCATAGTGGTCGGCAATCATCACTTCGCAGTAAGAGCCGCGTACGCCTTCTTCCTGCTGCGGGTCGGCATTAAGAGACAGCTGAAGGAATCCTTCATTACGGCCACGGAACAGCGCCAGGGCACGGTGCGACGGGATCTGCTTCAGCTGTTCGCTGTATTCGAAGTAATCCTTGAACTTGGCTCCTTCCTGCTCTTTGCCTTCTGCAACGCGGGAGGTCAGTTCGGCATTACCTTGCAAATGGCGGCGGATTTTATCCAGCAGGGCTGCGTCTTCGGCAAAGCGCTCCATCAGGATTGCGCGGGCACCGTCCAGGGCGGCTTTGGTGTCAGCTACGCCTTTGTCGGCATCAAGGTATTGTGCGGCGGTGGCTTCCGGCTCGTTTTCTGGCTGGTTCCACAGGGTTTCTGCCAGCGGCTCAAGGCCCGCTTCAATCGCAATCTGGCCTTTGGTGCGGCGTTTTGGCTTGTACGGCAGGTACAGATCTTCCAGGCGGGTTTTGCTGTCGGCACCTTTGATTTCGGCTTCTAGCTCCGCAGTTAGTTTGCCCTGCTCAGTGATGGATTTGAGGATAACCTGGCGGCGATCGTCCAGTTCACGCAGGTAACCGAGGCGGGATTCAAGGTTACGCAGCTGGGTATCGTCCAGTCCGCCGGTGACTTCTTTACGGTAGCGGGCAATGAAAGGAACTGTGTTACCGTCATCCAGCAGGGTGACGGCTGATTTTACCTGGTCTTCGCGTACCGCGAGTTCTCTGGCAATCGTCTGATTGATAGCGTTGCTCATCCGTTGGTATCTCTTGGTTGTTCAGGGCAGCCCGGCTCCGCGGGCTGTCGTTATTATTGGAATATACCGGAGTGCCGGCCGGTTGTTATAACAAGGGTAGCCGGGTGTTCGGTATTATGTGTTAGGTTCTTGTCAGCTCATGGTTATTTGACGTACCGGATGTGGTTGACGAACCACTCTTTTTTGCCGGCTGGCGTGCTGACTTCAAATTCGTCATCGACTTCTTTTTTCAGCAGGGCCCGGGCCATTGGGGAGTCGATAGAGATGTAGTCGTTGCGGCCGTAGATTTCATCTGGGCCGACGATACGGAAGGTTTTGGTTTCGCCGTCTTCGTTTTCAATTTCGACCCAGGCTCCGAAGAAGACTTTGCCGTCTTGCTGTGGTGAGTAGTCAACCACCTGGACCTGTTCCAGCCGTTTGCGCAGATACCTGACCCGGCGGTCGATTTCGCGCAGGCGCTTTTTGTTGTATTGGTAATCCGCGTTTTCACTGCGATCGCCTAAGCTGGCGGCCCAGGTGACTTTCTTGGTGACTTCAGGGCGTTCCTCTTTCCACAGGAAATCGAGCTCGTCTTTGAGCTTGTTGTAGCCTTCGCGCGTGATTAAGTTGGTCTTCATTGTTGTTGTCCAGCTTCCTAATGCCTGCCAAATAGTCTTATGGTTTGTCGGTGGCGTCAATCTCACCGGTTGAAAATATTGTGGCTGAAAATCAAGAAGGCGAGAGAATTCTCATTTGGCGGGGGCAGGTTTTATCCGAGAGGGGCCCGGCGGTGATTTCGTTCAGGCCCGAACCTTTAGGGCGGGCCTGAACAAAGGGGGCTAGCTCAGAGCCTCTGATCAGAAGTTAAACTTGTTCAGTTTGGCTTCGACGTCACTGGTCTGGGTCAGCATGCCCTGCGCTTCGTGGCTGGACATCTCCGCACCTTGCGCGGCTTTGGTGGTGATGTCAGTGATGGCGCTGATGTTGCGGTTGATGTCTTCCGTCACCTGATGCTGCTCTTCGGCGGCGGTGGCAATCTGGCACATCATTTCCTGGATGGTTGATGTGGTTGCCATCAGTGCATCCAGCTCTTCAACCGCTTTCTTGCTGCCTTCAATGCTATTGTGGCTGAAAGTCTGGCTACTGGTGATGGTATCGACGGTCACCTGGATCTGACTCTGGAAGCGGTCGACCATTTGTTGGATTTCTTCTGTCGAGCTCTGGGTCTTGGATGCCAACTGGCGGACTTCATCGGCGACAACCGCAAATCCCCGGCCGTGTTCGCCGGCACGGGCCGCTTCAATGGCGGCATTCAGTGCCAGCAGGTTGGTTTGATCCGAAATAGTACGGATGACTTCCAGAATCGAGCGGATCTGATGGCTCTGGGTTTCCAGTTCGGTAATGGTTGCGGTGGCGTTTTCCATTGCCTCGCCCAGCTGGTTGACCATATCAGCACTGTCATTGACTACGTTACCGCAGCGGGTAATCGCCTGGTTGGCTTCTTCCACCGAGCCGGCCGTATTGGCGACGTTGTAGGCTACTTCACTGGCGGTGCAGGCCATTTCGTTAATCGCGGTGGCCACCTGTTCCAGCTCCAGACGTTGCTGCTGGACATCGGTATGCGAGGTTTGGGCTATATCGGCTGAGTGGTTGGCAGCTTGCTTCAGCTGGCCGACGGAGCCGGCAATATCGCGGATCATCCCCTGCAGGGAAGCCATCAGGGCATTAATGCCAGACATTAGTTCGCCGGTTTCATCTTTGCGGGTGACATCCATCCGGTAGGTCAGATCCCCGCCAGCCTGGCTGAGTTGCTGTACCAGCTGAACCACCTGCTGGATCGGAGTGGAGATGCGCTTGGCCAAAATATACAGCACGGCCAGTGCCGCTACGGAGATTAGTACCCCGGCCAGAACCTGGCTGTTGAGGAACTCATCGAAGGAGGATTTCAGCTCGTGTTGCAGCTTATTAATTTCACTCAGCTGCTCGGCTTTCGGTACCGAGATCCACAGCATCCACGAAGTTGCAGTGTTGCCGACTTTAATCGGGGTTGCCAGGCTTGAGTACTTGTCGGTTGATAGCCACAGCTGTTGGCCAGCCTGGAACTGAGAGCGGTATCGGTTCCAGTCCGGCAGGACATTACCCAGCTTCGCGTCCGGGGCGGTATCGGCTGCGACTACCCCGCGGTAGCTGATGATGCTGATATGGGCATTCGGACCGAATTTCTCTTTCTGAAGTTTAAGTGCCAGTTCATTGATGAAATTCACCGACAGGTCGATACCAATCATACCGATAGTGCGACCGTTAGCTTTTATTGGGGCAACCAGGTTGGCCATCAGCACCTGTTGACCCTGAACGTTATAGGCCCAAGGGTCGATCAGGCAACTGCGACCACTTTCGACCGGGCACAGATACCACTCACTGACGCGGGTGCCGTTGTTAGTCTGCTTCTGAATGTAGAAGCGATCTGTGTCGACTGATGATGGCTTGAGCTGGTTGTCGCCACTGCGGGTCCAGTACACATTGAACTGGCCTTTGCCGTCGATTGCTTCGTAAAGATCATCTTTGCCATCCCAGGCATTCGGCTCGAATGCAATATAAGCACCGAGGAATTGCTGGTTGCCAGCCAGCAAGTCACGCACCATCAGTGACAGCTCTTCACGGGTGACTTTGTTCTGTCCGTCGCGGTTATCTGCCATTCCGGAGATGACGCTGGCCATGGCCTCGACCGAGTTCATCGCTACTGACAGCTGGCTCTGGATCTGGCCGGAATGGAACTTACCGGTTTCCTCAAGCAGCTGGCTCAGGGTGTGATCGGCAAAAGCATGGGTTTTGCCGTAGACCATCTCTTCCAGCTGGTTGGAGTATTTCACTCCAACCATTAGCACTGCCAGCAGCGAGAAAAACAGGCACGTTGCCGCGCCTATAATGATTTGGTGACGTATGGATTTGAAATTCATAATGTCCTTCCGCTTATGACGAGGCTGGCCGCTTCTTTAGCCATGATCTTGTGCATTGCCGTTGTCGGGTGGAGGCCATCCCAGAAAAGGTTGCGGTTCGGCTGGGCAATGACTTTGCCGGTTGCATAGCTGTAAGCTTCGCCAGTCACGTTTGTCAGGGTGATCGCCAGCTCCTTGTCCTGGTATTTACCTTTGGTTTTTACCTCGTTGCTGACTTTGTTGAACAGGTCAAAGGCATCAAAGTAATAGATCTCGACGTCCGGGTGGGCTGCAGCCAGCTGGTCCAGGCCGGCTTTCAGTGCCTGGTTGTGTGACTGGATAAAACGGGTGGTTTTTTTCTGTTGGCCGGCAAACCACGGCGCATCGACAAAGTCAGGGATGTTGGCAGCCAGGACTTGTTTGGCTCCGGCATCGATCAGGGTTTCGATATCGGTAAGGGCGAAGCCAGCGGCCTTGTTACCGGTCTGGTCAAGATCGCCGAACAGGGTGAACCACAGGTTGTTGGTACCACTCATATAGCTGACCAGCTCATTGCCTGTGAACTGACCTTTGTTGGCGATGCGCAGTTTGATTTGCTGGCCGGTGTTAGTCAGTACGTCAAGGCCGGACTTGGCAGTGAAGCCGTTGGCTGCATCAATATCAAGGAAGTTGCCAAGGCCGGACATTGCACCGCCGACAGCCCAGTTGGTGCCTGGCAGCGCGTTGTGGTGATAGTGGTAGGTGATTTGTTTGCCTGCCTGATCTTTTAGTACAACCTGACTGTCAATTTCACCGTGACCGCGAACTGGTGCTGGTTTGGCAAGGAAACCGGCCAGGTATTCTGTCCATACCGGTCCGTTGCTGAAGCGACCGTCAAAGTTTGGCTTGTCGGCACGGATGCCGATTTTACCGGACGTTGCCTGGTTCATATCAACGGTGATCATGTGCTTGTTGCCGATGTCGGACAGGCTGTCACCGAAGTTGGTGATGCGGTCGAATTCTGCGGCATGGGAGCAGAATGGCAATAGAGTCAGAAGTGTCGTTAGTGCGTATTTTTTCATGATTGTTATCTTGGCTGATGTAACTGCGGCAATGCGGAGTGCAATTGCATGGTGTCAGTTACAGATGTATGTTGTGACAGAATAGAAGATTGCTATGCAACGATGATTTGTATGTATAAATTCAGTGCAAGCAATTGATTATTGTGATTATAGGGAATGGTATTTTGTTATCAAATTTATCAGTGCTAACCATATGATATATATGGTGAATGAGACAAACCTGACTCATATGGGAAAAATTAATCGTGAAATTGTTAGCCGGGGCACGACTTAAGTTTTGTGCACTATGGACATAATACGTAACAATTTATTTCTCTGTTTGCGGGGTAACCGCCAGGTGGTTTGGGTAACATAAACAGCAAATGCACTGTGGTGATTTTTGGTGCGAAGATGATGCAGGTAGGTAATGATGCAGGAAAATTTTAAGATTCTGGTTGTTGATGATGACATGCGCCTGCGTGCGCTGTTGGAGCGCTATCTGTCGGAGCAGGGCTTCCAGGTCCGCAGCGTAGCGAACGGTGAGCAGATGGACCGTTTGCTGGCCCGCGAAACGTTTCATTTAATGGTATTGGATTTGATGCTGCCGGGGGAGGATGGCCTGTCGATTTGCCGCCGCCTGCGCAATGCCAATAACATGTTGCCGATCCTGATGCTGACCGCCAAGGGCGATGAAGTTGACCGGATTGTCGGCCTTGAAGTCGGTGCTGATGATTATCTGCCGAAGCCGTTTAACCCGCGTGAGCTGCTGGCCCGTATTCGTGCCGTATTGCGCCGCCAGATCATCGAAGTACCGGGTGCACCGAGTGCCGAAGGCAAGATGATTGAGTTCGGTGAGTTTCGCCTTAACCTGGGTACCCGTGAGATGTTCCGCGGTGATGAATCCATGCCACTGACGTCCGGTGAGTTTGCGGTGCTGAAAGCCCTGGTGACAAATGCCCGGGAGCCGATGTCCCGTGATAAGCTGATGAATATGGCCCGCGGCCGTGAATATTCAGCGATGGAGCGCTCGATTGACGTTCAGATTTCCCGCCTGCGCCGGATGATTGAAGAAGATCCGAGTCGTCCGCGCTATATTCAGACGGTCTGGGGCTTGGGCTATGTCTTCGTTCCTGACGGCAAAGAGGCATAAACTGAATCCTAATCTGAGGCAATCATAATGCGGATGTTCCCGCGCAGTACGTTTACCCGTACCCTGATCCTGCTGGCTGGCTTGCTGATAGCCAGCCAGATTTTTTCTTATCTGGCCGTCCTGAACTATGCCTTGCTGCCCAGCTTGCAACAGTTCAACCGGATTCTGGCTTATGAAGTGCGGCTGATGCTCAAAGAAGATGTTGAGCTGGCTGACGGTGAGACTTTCCACCTTGATACCCCGGTCCGGCGCCGGTTGCTGGAGCAGTTGGGGGTTACCCTGCATCCGGATGGCAGCCCGGATAACCAGGAGTTCCTGCAGGCCACTGAGATTGAATACCTAAGCGAAGAGATGACCCGGGCTCTGGAAGCGCCGACGGAAGTGCGGCTGGTGCTGGGGGCGGACAGCTATGTGTTGTGGATGCGCTGCACGGCGATGCCGGGCTTTCTGATGCGGATCCCGTTGTCTGAATTGCAGGAAGAGGATTTTGCGCCGCTGTTCCAGTACAGCCTGGTGATAGCTCTGATGGTGATTGCCGGTGGCTGGCTGTTTATCCGGATCCAGAACCGCCCGCTGGTGGCACTGGAGAAAGCCGCTTTGCAAGTTGCACGGGGAGAGACGCCACCGCATTTGCCTGAGCGCGGCGCATCGGAAATTCGTGCGGTAACCAAATCGTTCAACCGCATGTCGGAGGGCATCAAGCAGCTGGAAGAAGACAGGGCATTGCTGCTGGCTGGGGTTAGCCATGACTTGCGCACACCGCTGACTCGGATCCGGCTGGCAACTGAGATGATGTCGCCGGAAGACAGTTATCTGGCTGAGAGCATGATTAAGGACACCGAAGAGTGTAACGAGATCATCAGCCAGTTTATGGATTACCTCAAATCGACCAAAAAGCAGGAAGAAGAAGCGCTTGAGCTCAATTCACTGCTGCAGGAAGTGGCGGAAACCGAAGGCGGTTATGAACATGAGATTGAGCTGGCGCTGGATGATATTCCCGGCGTGGTGCACGTTAACGGGGTTGCGATCAAGCGTTCGGTAGCCAACCTGGTAACCAATGCCCTGCGTTATGGTAACGGCTGGGTGAGGATTGCCAGCGGTGTAACCGCCGATCGCAAGACGGCCTGGTTCTGTGTTGAAGATGACGGCCCGGGGATTGAACCGGAACAGGTAGCGAAGATGTTCCAGCCGCTGACTAGGGGAGATACTGCCCGTGGTTGTGAATCGGAAGGGACCGGTCTTGGCCTGGCAATCGTAAAGCGGATTATTGATCAGCATGAAGGGTCGATTTCCGTTACCAACCGCAGTGATGGTGGTTTGAAGGTACAGGTTAACCTGCCGCTGAATGCCGCTAAGAAGCTTTAATCATCTAGAATTCGTCTACATAAAAAGAAAGCGAGAGCCTGTGTGGCTCTCGCTTTTTTATCGGCTTTATTTCTTGCTGTTATTTTTTCTCTTCCGGCAAAACCAGATTCAGGATAATCGCCGTGATACCGCCTGCCGCCATTCCAGATGACAAGATGCTCTTAATCCATTCCGGCATGAACTGAAGAATCTCCGGCTTCTGGGCGATACCCAAACCCATAGAGAAAGACAGAGCCATGATCAGGATGGCGCGGCGGTCCAGCTCGCAACGGGAGATGATCCGTACGCCGGAAGCGGCAATGGTGCCGAACATTACAATGGTCGCACCGCCCAGCACCGGTTCTGGGATCAGCTGAACAAGGTTAGCAACCCCAGGGAACAGGCCAAGCAGAACCAGCATACCCGCTACGAAGTAGCCGATGTAGCGGCTGGCAACTCCAGTCAGCTGGATGATGCCGTTGTTCTGGCTGAAGGTGGAGTTCGGAAAGCTGTTGAGCACTGCGGCCACTGCCGAGTTGATACCGTCTGCCAACACGCCGCCTTTGATGCGTTTCATATAAACCGGGCCGGCAACCGGCTGCTCAGAGGTTTCTGATGTCGCAGTGATATCACCGATAGCTTCCAGTGATGTGATCGCAAAGACAATAACCAATGGGATCAGTAGTGACCACTCAAAGCCCAGTCCGTACTGCATTGGCTGTGGGATCGCAATCAGTTCAGCGTTGCTCATACGGGAGTTGTCTACCATGCCGCTCATCCAGGCAAGCAGGGTGCCGGCAGCCATGGCTATCACAATGGATGAGACGCGCAGGTACGGGTTTTTCACCCGGTTCAACAGCACAATCAGGCCTAGAACCGTACCGGCTAGCATCAGGTTATCCAAGCTGCCGAAGGTACCGTTTTCAATCGCGGCATAGCCGCCGCCCATGGAAGTCAGACCGATCTGGATCAGGGTCAGGCCGATCAGGGTAACCACAATGCCGGACACCAGTGGGGTGATCACGCGCTGGGCGTGTTGCAGGACGCGGGAGATAAGTACTTCTGTCAGAGAGGCAACCAGAATTGTGCCGAAAATTGCCGCCATCATGGTCGGCACGTCTGCGCCACCGGCTTTCAGTGCCAGCCCGGCACCGATGATTGGACCAAGGAAATTAAAGCTGGTGCCCTGAATCGAGAGCAGGCCGGAGCCAACCGGGCCGAAAGTGCGGATTTGGATGAAAGAGGCAATGCCTGAAGCAAACAGTGACATGCTGACGATCGTATTGGTATCGCCTGCCGGAATGCCGAGGGTCTGGCAGATGATCAGCGACGGGGTGACGACGGCAACAAACATGGCCAGCAGGTGCTGGACCGCGGCGAACAAGGTTTGCGGCAGGGGCGGACGGTCCTCAAGACGGTAAATCAGATCGGACTTTACAGGTGTTTCGATATCACTGTGTTGGCGAGTCATGGCCATGTATTTCCTTGGTGTCTCTCTGTGGTCCCGACTATTACGCTGAATGGGTAGCAGTCCGTGGCGGATGGATAACTCTGTGATTGCTGTTAATCAGATCCAGACCGTCACCGGGAGAGAGGGGGTGGATGAAATTTGTGCGCTATTGTAATTATCTTTCTGCAAATAGCAAACGTTTGCGTGATTTTGTTTAAATTATTTTCTGTTAGCAGGAGAAGCCGGGGTTAAGGTCGGAAAAGTTAAGTAAAGTGTGTAGTTGCAGATGTTGACTTGGATGCCGGGATCACAGTGGCGAATCAAATCGAATATATCAATGGAAAAGCAGGCCAGAAAGCCTGTTTTTTTACAGTTTCTGGCCGCAATTAAGCTGACATTAGGCGTTGGAGTAATTTTCTCGCTGACCCAGCCAGCGATCGATAATCGCTTTGGTGTTATCCGGGTAATTGTCGTGAAGATAGCGCGCCAGTTTCTGGACCTGGGGGATCAGATGCTGGTCGCGGACCAGATCGGCAATCTTGAATTCCGCGATACCGGTTTGCTTGGTGCCGAGCAGTTCACCGGGGCCGCGGATTTCCAGATCCCGCTGGGCAATCACGAAGCCGTCGCTGCTTTCGCGCAGTACGCCCAGGCGTTTCTGGGCTGTTTTGGACAACGGGGCATGATAGAGCAGGACACAATGGCTGGCGACATTGCCCCGACCGACGCGACCGCGCAACTGGTGGAGCTGAGCCAGACCCAGGCGCTCCGGGTTTTCAATGACCATCAGGCTGGCGTTAGGCACGTCGACCCCGACTTCAATCACAGTGGTGGCAACCAGGAGGTGAAGTTCACCTTCTTTAAAGCGCTGCATCACTTCCTGTTTTTCTGCCGGTTTCATCCGTCCGTGTACCAGCCCGATTTTCAACTCCGGCAACTGGGCTGTCAGCTCATCGGCCGTATCGGAGGCGGCTTGGGCCTCCAGTACTTCGGATTCATCAATCAGGGTGCAGACCCAGTAGGCCTGACGGCCTTCGTTAAGGCAGGCAGAGCGGATCCGCTGGATAATCTCAGCCCGGCGCGAGTCCGGCAGGGCGACGGTCTGGATCGGTGTCCGGCCCGGCGGCAACTCGTCGATGACGGACGTCTCCAAGTCGGCATAGGCGGTCATCGCCAGGGTTCGCGGGATTGGCGTAGCCGTCATGATCAACTGGTGCGGGTAATGGCCGTTGCTGGCCCCTTTTTCCCGCAGTTCCAGCCGCTGGTGGACACCGAAGCGGTGCTGTTCATCAATGATCACCAGTGCGAGGTTGTTAAACATTACCTGCTCCTGGAACAGGGCATGGGTGCCGACGACCATTTTAGCTTCGCCGCTTTCAATCCGGGCCAGTTCACTGTCGCGTGCTTTGCCTTTGAGCTTGCCAGCCAACCAGCCAACTTCTATTCCCATTGGTTTCAGCCAGTTGGCAAAGTTGATGGCGTGCTGTTCAGCCAAGAGTTCGGTCGGAGCCATCAGGGCAACCTGATAGCCGTGCTCGATAGCCCGCAAGGCGGCGAGGGCGGCGACCAGGGTTTTGCCTGAACCGACATCCCCTTGCACTAGGCGCATCATCGGGTGCGCCTGAGCCAGATCGTGCTCAATATCGGCTACTACTCGTTGTTGGGCTCCGGTTGGGCTGAACGGCAGGCTGTCGAGTAGTTTCTGTTTAAGGGTATCGCTTGGCGGCAGCGACCAGGCGTCATGTTGCTGGCTCTTGTTACGCACAGCCAGCATCGACAGGTTCTGGGCCAGCAGCTCTTCAAGGATCAGCCGTTGCTGGGCCGGATGTTTACCTTCTTCAAGCTGGTCGAGCGAAACGTCCGGTGTCGGGCGGTGCATGATGTGCAGGGCCTGAGACAGTGTCATCTGACGGTCATACAAACCTTCCGGTAGCAGCTCGCGCACTGCGGCTTTGTCGAGCAGAACCATTGCCTGATCGGTCAGGTTACGCAGGGTCAGTTGGCGCAGGCCGTCGGTGGTCGGGTAGACCGGGGTCAGGGTTTCTTCAACGCTGAGTTCTGTCGGTTCGGAAAAGACCCGGTATTCAGGGTGGATGATTTCCAGCCCGAATTTGCCCCGCTTGATCTCACCGTAGGCTTTGACCTGTTTACCTTCGCTCAGGCTGTTTTTCATTGCGGCGTTGAAGTTGAAAAAACGCAGCGTTGCCGTACCGGTTTGGTCGCTGATTTTCACCGTCAGCATTCGACGTTTACCGAAACTGATATTGCTGCTGAGGATCTCGCCCTGCACCGTCAGGTGCTGACCGGGCATTACGTTGGCCAGCGGCCAGATCCGGGTGCGGTCTTCATAGCGGAGGGGGAGGTGGAACAGCAGATCCTGGACCGTGTGCAGGCCAATTTTTTCAAGCTTTTCTGCCATCTTGGCCCCAACGCCGGACAGTTCGGTCAGGGCTATGGTATCAAGTAGTTGTCCGCTCATTGCTGTTCCTGTTTTCGCTGTTATTTGGCTTTTCGCTTCGGCTCGGTTGCCTGCATGATGCTCCACCATTCATCGTCAGCGACAATCTGGCCTTGTTCGTCCAGCGGCGGGTAAGGCAGGCCTTTACGGCGGGCAACTTTGGCCAGTACCGGGTGGCCGCGCTCGAACAGAATACGGTGGACTACGTCGTCCGGCAGCTGGGTCTTTTCCCTGTCGTACATGCCAGCAAGCTGGCGCTGGCGCTGCGCTTCGTAGAGGATCAGGGCACTGGCAACCGAAACATTAAGAGACTGTACCATACCCACCATTGGAATAATGATGTCCTGATCGGCTAAGGCCAGTGCTTCAGGCGTGATCCCGTTTTTCTCGCCGCCGAGGATAATGGCCGTCGGTTTGGTGTAATCCACTTCACGGAAATCAATGGCGGTATCCGACAGGTTGGTTGCCAGCACCTGCATACCCTGGGCTTTCAGGGTACTGACGGCATTAACCATGGAATCGTGGGTTTCCAGCTCAACCCAGTTACGGGCACCGGCTGATGTATTGCTCAGGACACGCATGCCTTCTTCCGGCCAGACGGCATGGACTTTGTGGACGCCAACCGCATCAGCGGTACGGATAATGGCTGATACATTGTTAGGTTTATGCACTTCTTCCATGCACACCGTCAGATCTGGCTGGCGGGTGGCCAAAACCGACTGAATACGTTCAAAACGTTCAGGAGTCATAATCTTGCTTGTCTTTCTTTGATAAAGAAAACGCCCGTAGACGGGCGTTTCGGTTCAGTGCAGGAGCAAGGCTGTGCCTCGTTCTTGCTGTCAGTTCTTCCGGCGAGATACACGCACCACATTCGGCATCACCCTGATACGGCGCATGATATTCGCCAGATGGATACGACCTTTCGTCGTCAGCTTCACCGTGATGGTGTACAGACGGCCATCTTTCTCTTCCGTTGCCAGCCCCTGGATGTTGGAACCAGTCGCGGCAATGGTGTTGGTCAGATCGGCGAGGGCACCCTGGTGGTTAAGCATATCGACCTTAAGGTTAGTCAGGAATTCCTGCTCGAAGTCCTCACTCCACTCGACGGCCATATATTTATCCGGCTCGCGCTGGTAGCCACGGATATTGGCACATTCTTCACGGTGGATAACCAGGCCTTTACCCGGGCTGATATGCGCCATGATTGGATCACCGTGGATTGGGTGACAACAGTTGGCAAAGGTCAGCTGGATACCGTCAGCTCCGCGGATAGCCAGTCGGCTGTCGGTTTCGCGTTCGGTCAGCTCATCGGCATTGCCAAGCAGGCGACGGGCGATAACTACGCTCATCAGTTTGCCGAGGCCGATTTCAACCAGCAGATCATCCAGGCTTTCAAGACGCAAATCTGCCAGTACCTGTTCCAGGTTTTCCGGATCGATCTGGTCGATATTCAACTCGCCCAGAGCATGGTTGAGCAGGCGGCGGCCCAGGTTGAGAGACTCCTCGCGGCGCATGGTTTTCAGCACCTGGCGGATTTTGGTCCGGGCACGGGAAGTCACTACATAGTTGAGCCATGCGGCATTCGGGCGGGCACCCGGTGCACTGATAATTTCTACGGCCTGGCCGTTTTTCAGTGGCTTGCTCAGTGGGTATGGCTGGCGATCGACACGGGCACCAACACAGGCATTACCGACATCGGTATGCACGGCGTAGGCAAAGTCGACCGCGGTTGCTCCGACAGGCAGTTCAACAATGCGGCCTTTTGGCGTGAAGACGTAGAGCTCATCCGGGAACAGATCAGATTTAACGTTCTCGATGAATTCGAACGAGCTGCCGGCACTTTGCTGTAGTTCCAGTAGGCTCTGCATCCAGCGCTTGGCCTTAACCTGCGCGGTTGTGCCGCTGTTGCGCTCGCCGTCTTTGTAAGCCCAGTGGGCGGCAACGCCTTTGTCGGCCATTTGGTCCATATCTTCGGTACGGATCTGGACTTCGACCGGTACTCCGTGCGGGCCGACCAGTGATGTATGCAGTGACTGGTAGCCATTGGCTTTCGGGATGGCGATATAGTCTTTCATCCGGCTCGGGCGGGGCTTGTACAGGTTGTGAACCTGACCCAGTACGCGATAACAGGTGTCCAGATCTTTGACCAGTACGCGGAAGGCGTAGATGTCCATGATCGAGTGGAAACGCTGTTCCTTGTTCTTCATCTTGTTGTAGATGGAGTACAGGTTCTTCTCGCGACCCAGCACAGTGCCGTCAATCCCCGCATCATTGAGGCGACCCTCAATTTCAGCGTGGATTTTGTTAATCATTTCTTTGCGGTTGCCGCGGGCGGCTGCCACTACTTGCTTTAGTACCCGGTAGCGGTTGGGATACAGCGCTTCAAAGCCGAGCTCTTCCAGTTCAGTTTTGATGTTATGGATACCAAGGCGGTGGGCCAGCGGAGAGAAAATCTCCAGGGTTTCGCGGGCAATGCGGCGGCGCTTGTCCGGACGTAGGGCACCCAGGGTGCGCATGTTGTGCGTACGGTCGGCCAGTTTGATCAGAATAACGCGGATGTCATGGGCCATGGCCATGATCATCTTGCGGAAGTTCTCGGCTTGCGCTTCTTTGCGGTCGCGGAACTTCAGTTTATCCAGCTTCGATACCCCGTCGACCAGTTCGGCTACCGTCGCGCTGAAGCGACTTTCGAGATCTTCTTTGGTGACCTCGGTATCTTCGATAACGTCATGGAGGAGGGCTGCCATCAGCGTCTCGTAGTCGAGGCGCATTTCCGCGAGGATGCGGGCTACGGCAATCGGGTGGATGATATATGGTTCCCCGCTGGAGCGGGTCTGCCCTTCATGGGCATCTCGCGCAACGAGGTATGCCTGCCTGAGGGCCTCAATATGGGGCTCAGGCAGGTACTCTGTTGCAACTTCTTTCAGGCTATCAAAAAGATACAATTCGCCCGGTTCCCTGAATTAACGGTTGTTGCCTGCAATAGCACTTACTGCTGCCAGTTCAGCTGCTTCTTGCTCTTGAAGTTCCTGACGCTCACGTGCATCCAGGATATCTTTAGTGATCAGACCTTCTTCGATTTCACGAAGCGCGATCACTGTGTACTTGTCGTTCTCTTCCGGAACCAGTGGATCCTTACCGCCTGTTTGCATCTGACGTGCGCGGCGAGCAGCAATTTGGATTAGATCGAAACGGTTGCCAATTTTATCAACAGCGTCTTGAACGGTTACGCGTGCCATGGAGGACTCCAGTGGTTAACTAACAAAATTAAGAGGAAAATTGTACAAAATTGTTTATTCTTCTGCCAGTAGGCAGTCAAGCATATTAGCATGCTTCACCGCTTGTTTGGCCTCTTTCAGGCGCTCGGCGCGAAGAATTGCCTTCATATCCATAACGGCGACATCAAAATCATCATTTACAATGACATAATCATATTCATTGTAATGGGAAATTTCTGAACGCGCTTCGGACATACGCTTGGCAATGACTTCTTCACTGTCCTGGCCGCGCGTGTTCAGACGACGCTCCAGTTCAGGACGGGAAGGTGGCAGAATAAAGATGCTGCGGGCTTCCGGCATTTGCTTGCGGATCTGTCGCGCACCCTGCCAGTCGATATCCAGGAATACATCGATACCCTTATTCAGGTTCTCTTCAATCCATGGACGAGAAGTGCCGTAGTAGTTACCGAATACTTCAGCATACTCCAGAAATGCACCTTCATCGATCAGCGCTTTGAACTCTTCCACAGCGACAAAGTTGTAGTGCACACCGTTTACTTCCCCAGGACGCATGTCACGGGTGGTATGTGATACCGAAACTTTCATTGCATATGTTGGGTTATTTTCCAGCAGTGCTGAAATCAAGCTCGATTTACCGGCGCCGCTTGGCGCAGAAACGATATACAGGGTGCCTTTGCTCATTGTGTTGCTCACCAAGTGGTAGAAGGGCGCGCAGGGTATCATGAACTGCGTGAAAAATGAATCAGCTGACTGATGAAAAATTCAACTTGGTCAGTTTCTTTATTGCCAGTATCTGGCTGTTTGATGACATTTGTATGACGAGGTTTCGCTGCGGTGTCAGAGGTAAGTGTTAGGTTTTGGGCATTAATAAAAGAAAGCCCCGGCATGACCGGGGCTTCTGAGCGTTATTCGATATTCTGAATCTGCTCGCGCATTTGCTCAATCAGTACCTTGAGCTCAACCGCTGAGGCGGTGATGTCGGTATTGATAGACTTTGAGGCCAGGGTGTTCGATTCGCGGTTGAATTCCTGCATCATGAAGTCCAGACGGCGGCCACAGGCGCCACCTTTTTTCAGGATCTTGTGGGTCTCTTTTACGTGAGAATCCAGGCGATCCAGCTCTTCGGCGACATCAACTTTTTGTGCCAGCAGGATCAGTTCCTGTTCAATGCGGGTCGGGTCCAGTTCTACTTTTGCTTCTTCAAAGCGGGTTGCCAGGCGTTCGCGCTGCCAGTTCATAATTTCCGGCATATGGGCGCGAACTTTTGTCGCTTCTTCGGCAATGGCGGTCAGGCGCTGTTCAATCAGGGCCTTCATGTTGTCGCCTTCGCTGGCGCGAGCAGCGATAAAGTCGTTAACGGTTTCGTCAAACCCTTCCAGCAGGGCTTTGTTGATGGCATCCAGATCCTGCTCCGGTGCTTCCATCACGCCTGGCCAGTTCAGTACCTGGAACGGGCCGACACTGCCTTCACCAGCAGTTTCTTTCACCCACTGAGCCGCCTTGATAACCTGCTTTGCCAGCTCTTCGTTGATACGAAGGTCGTTGCTGGTTGCTGCGTTAGCTTCAAAACGCAGGTTACATTCCACTTTGCCGCGCGCCAGGCGCTTACGGAAACGCTCGCGAAGTACTGGTTCCAAGCTGCGGAATTGCTCCGGCAAACGCAGGTAGGTTTCCAGGTAACGTTGATTGACAGAACGGATTTCCCAAACGGCAGTGCCCCAGTCGCCTTTAACTTCGCGACGGGCATAGGCGGTCATGCTATGAATCATTGGCTGATGGCCCTTTACTAGATGAGGATTACAGCTACGTATCTGGCTTACTAGCCGCTACGGGCAAGGAAGCACTATTAAAACGTTGTCGGCGTAGCTGCGACGATGCGCTGATTATACGCACCATTGACTATAAAAGAAATCTGACCCTCGGTGATTGCGTTTCATGGTGTGGTGTACATTGGCGGGCGGTTCTGGCTATAATCGCCGGTTAATATCAGCCAGCTAAAGGTAACATCAATGCGTCCAAGCGGAAGAAACGCCAGTCAAGTACGTCCTATTACTATCACCCGTAACTTTACAGCTCATGCTGAAGGTTCGGTGCTTGTTGAGTTTGGTGATACCAAAGTTATCTGTACCGCCAGTGTTGAAGAAAATGTGCCACGCTGGCTGAAAGGTAAAGGACAGGGTTGGGTTACCGCTGAATATGGCATGCTGCCACGCGCGACTCACTCGCGTAACCGCCGTGAAGCGGCGAGCGGCAAGCAGGGTGGCCGTACTATGGAAATCCAGCGCCTGATCGCACGCAGCCTACGCGCCGCTGTGGATCTGGAAGTGCTGGGTGAGCAGATGATCACGGTTGACTGTGATGTTATCCAGGCTGACGGTGGTACTCGTACTGCATCAATTACCGGTGCCATGGTTGCCCTGGTTGATGCCATCAACTACATGCTGGAAAACGGCATGTTGAAGAAAAGCCCGCTGAAAGGCATGGTGGCTGCGGTTTCTGTCGGCATCTATAACGGTGAGGCGATTTGCGATCTTGAATATGTTGAAGACTCGGCTGCCGAAACCGATATGAATGTGGTGATGACCGAAGAAGGCAAGATGATTGAGATCCAGGGGACGGCCGAAGGCGAAGCCTTCAGTCATGAAGAATTGCTGGCGATGCTGGCCCTGGCGAAAGAGGGCATTGCCGATATTATCAACGTTCAGAAGCAGGCGTTGGAAAATTGATTTTGAAGCGGTTCCTATTGGAGCCGCTTTTTTTTGGCCTGAACTTATCCTCCATGGATAAAGGAAACAGGTTTAGTCATAGCACTCGCGTAATTTGAATCGCATATATAAGGAGAAACCATGAAAGCATATCAGCGTCAGTTCATCGAATTTGCTCTGGAGAAAGGAGTTCTGAAGTTTGGTGAGTTTACTTTGAAATCTGGCCGTAAGAGCCCGTACTTTTTTAATGCGGGTTTGTTTAACACGGGTCGTGACCTGGCACGCCTGGGCCGTTTTTACGCTGAAGCTTTGGTGGATGCAGGTATTGAATATGACGTGCTGTTCGGCCCGGCTTATAAGGGTATTCCGATTGCAACGACGACTGCGGTTGCTCTTGCGGATCATCATGATGTCGATACGCCGTACTGTTTTAACCGTAAGGAAGCCAAAGACCACGGTGAAGGCGGTAACTTGGTCGGCAGTGCACTGGAAGGCCGCGTAATGCTGGTTGATGATGTGATCACGGCCGGTACTGCGATTCGGGAATCGATGGAAATCATCAAGGCTAACGGTGCGGATTTGGCCGGGGTGCTGGTTGCCATCGACCGTCAGGAAAAGGGTAAGGGTGAGCTGTCAGCGATTCAGGAAGTAGAACGTGACTTCGGTTGTGCCGTAATTTCGATTGTGTCGCTGGGTGATGTGGTGAGTTACCTGGAAGAGCAGGATGGCATGGAAACCCACCTGGAAGCGGTGAAAGCCTATCGTGCTGAGTACGGGGTTTAATTTAACCGCCGGACCCGAAAACAAAAAGCGAGAGGTATTGACCTCTCGCTTTTTTATTCTGAAAGCATCGTTGATGCTCTTAGCCGAGCTGGGCGCTTAGCAGCTGCCAGTATTCGTCGAAGCTGTCAGTGGGCTTGTATTTGAAGTTAGAGCGGACAAAACGGTTCAGGCTGCCTTCAACCTGGCCCAGAAGCTGGGCTGCCAAGATGTTTTCATCGACCGGGAAGCCTTTGCCTTCGCGCAGTTTACGCTCGCGCAGGATTTGGCGCAGCTGGGTTTCAATACGCTCAAACAGCTGGTTGATACGCGCTTGCAGGCGGTCCTGTTCAAACATCAACGCATGGCCGGTCATGATGCGGCTCAGGCCCGGGTTGCGCTCAGCAAAGCCCAGGATCAGCTGTAGAACCATGCGCAGGCGGTTCAGGGTGTCTTTTTCGTCATCCAGGATACGGTTGATTCGTGTGGTGATGGCGTCTTCGATAAACTCAATCAGCCCTTCGAACATTCGGGCTTTACTTGGGAAGTGGCGATACAGTGCGGCTTCAGAAACCCCTACCTGAGCTGCCAGCTTGGCTGTTGTAATTCGCTGACTGCCTTGGGCAGATTCCAGCATTTGTGCCAGCGCCTGCAAAATTTCTTCGCGGCGATTGTTCTTTTTGTTGCCTGCCATGAATAACCGATCCTTTTCGAAATGAGACTGTCACCGGACAGTTTGAAACCCGCATATCTTAGCGACGGAGCTGAACGGTGAAAAGCATGAGCTTTAGATACTGATCTATTTATCGACAAAAAAAGCCCAACCTGAAGGGCCGGGCTTTATATTTGCGCTTATTTGTTTACTTCGCCAGCAGAGGTTTAGCTACGGCCTGAGTGGCCGAAACCGCCTTCGCCACGGTCGGTGGCGTCAAAGTCTGAGACGATGTTGAAGTCAGCCTGAACCACAGGAACAAAGACCAGCTGGGCAATGCGGTCGCCCGGCTCAATGGTGAATGTGCTGTGGCCGCGGTTCCATACAGAAACCATCAGCTGGCCCTGGTAATCCGAGTCGATAAGGCCAACCAGGTTGCCCAGTACGATACCGTGCTTATGGCCCAGCCCAGAGCGCGGCAGGATAGTGGCCGCCAGACTCGGGTCGGCAATGTGGATTGCCAGGCCGGTCGGTACCAGGTGAGTCTGCCCCGGCTCAACCGTCAGGGCTTCATCCAGACAAGCACGCAGATCCAGACCCGCAGAACCTTCAGTTGCATAGGCCGGAAGCGGGAACTCGTTACCAACTCGTGGGTCGAGGATTTTCAGATCAATTTTTTTCATGCTTGTTCTCTTTGTATAGGGTGATGATTTCACTGATTAGCTGCTGGCCCAGTTCATGTTTGGTGCAAAGCGGCAAAGCTTTGTCGCCGGCAGACCAGAACAGGTGCAGGGCATTGTTGTCGCTGTTGAAACCCTGACCCTGCTGCGAAACATCATTGGCGCAGATCAGGTCCAGGTTTTTGCGGCTCAGTTTACCGCGCGCGTATTGTTCCACATCCCGGGTTTCAGCTGCAAACCCGACTGTGAACGGACGCTGTTCGGTCAGTGCGGCAACGCTGGCGACGATATCCGGGTTTTTCACCAGGCGCAGGATCATTTCATCTTCGCCGTCTTTTTTCTTCATCTTCTGGTCTGCAACTTCTGCCGGGCGGAAATCAGCCACTGCCGCACAGGAGATGAAAATATTGTGTTGGGTTGCTGCATCCATCGCGGCCTGATGCATTTGTTCGGCGCTGGCGGTATCAATGCGTGTAACACCAGCCGGGGTTGCCAGGTTGACAGGGCCGCTGATCAGGGTGACTTCCGCACCGCGTTTAGCCGCGGCTTCAGCAATGGCATAACCCATCTTGCCCGAGCTGTGGTTGGTCAGGTAACGCACCGGGTCAATGGCTTCACGTGTCGGGCCGGCAGTAATCGCGATTTTGATGCCTTCAAGATCGGCTGGCTGGAAGAAATCTTCAGTCAGGTGAACCAGAACCATCGGGTCTAGCATACGACCCGGACCGACATCACCGCAGGCCTGCTCGCCGCTGTCCGGCCCCCAGATGTGAAAGCCGCGACGCTTCAGGGTCGCAATATTTTCCTGAGTGGCAACATTGCGGTACATCTGCTGATTCATTGCTGGTGAAACGGCAATTGGCGAGTCTGTTGCCAGGCACAGAGTGGACAGCAAATCATTGCCCATGCCGGCACTGACGCGGGCGATCAGGTCGGCGGTAGCTGGTGCCAGCAGCACCAGATCTGCCCATTTTGCCAGCTCGATATGACCCATCGACGCTTCCGCCGCCGGGTCGAAAATGCTGTCTGAAACCGGGTGGCCGGATACCGCCTGCATGGTCAGGGGAGTAATAAATTCCTCGGCTGCCCGGGTCATGACGACACGGACTTCAGCGCCGCGCTCAATTAGGCGGCGTGTCAGTTCGGCGCATTTGTACGCCGCAATTCCACCGCTGATACCCAGAAGTATTTTCTTTCCTGCCAGTGTTTGCATCGTTTTGCCTGTCTCTCTGAACCTGTGAATTCGGCAACAAGATAGCACCAAAGGGCCGGAGAATCATCGGCCGAGATCAACTGGGAATCTCGGAGAAGTGCAAATTTTTGTTATTTATTCCTTGGGGGAATGTCATTTTTGTCGGGTTGGTCATGGAATAAAACCCTGCAATAAATAGGGTGAAAGAAGAAAAATTATTCTAAGTAATGCAGGAAATACCCAGATGGAATTACGTTGCCGCGGCAAATTGCTGCTACTTGTTTTACTGCCCGTTGTACTTGTTGCCGGCCTTGTTAACTTTGTTTATCTCTCCGAACAGAAGACCAACCTTGCGGAACAAATCAATGCCTACCGCACCCAGACTGTCACCATGAAGAAAGAGGAGTTGAAAGGCGCCATCCAGTTAGCCAGAACGGCAATTAATGATCTCTACAGCGCCGATCAGAACGGTGAAAATATTCAGGCGGCGAAGAAGATTCTGACCGCGATGCGTTTTGGCGAGGACGGCTATTTCTTCGCTTATGATTCGCAAGGCGTTAATACCATGCATGCGGCCCAACCGAAGCTTGAAGGTAAAAATCTGATTGGTGTCGTTGATGAAAACGGCGTGAAGGTGATTGCCGGATTGATTGAGGCGGCCAAACAAGGTGATGGCTTCCTCCATTTTAGCTGGCACAAACCGTCTATTGACGCGACTGCGCCGAAACTGGGTTATGCCGAGTACCTGGCAAAATGGGACTGGGTGCTGGCGACCGGTGTCTACATTGATGATATTGATGCAGACGTAGCAGCATTCCAGCAGCAGGCTGAAGCGAAATTCCAGCGCCAGGTGTGGATATCTCTCGGCATGACGCTGGCGGTGATTATTTTTGCTGGCTTGATTGTGCTCTGGGTGACCGGACGGGCGATGCAGCCGCTGAACCATATGGTTGAGGCTTTGAAAGACATAGCAGCCGGTGGCGGGGATTTGACCGCACGTCTGGATGTGACGGCAAATGATGAAATCGGCGATCTGGCAACAGCCTTCAATGATTTTATGGCAAAACTGCAACAGCTGATCGGTGAAATCCAACAAGTCGCAACGCATGTTGATAAAGCCTCCCATGCTCTGCAACAGCAAACGGAAGCCGCAGGCGGACAGATGGAGCAGCATAGCCGCGAAACCGATCAGGTGGTGGCGGCAGTCACTGAGCTGAGCGCTTCTGCCCGTGAAGTAGCGAATAACACCATCAATACCGCAGAGGCGACGCAGGAAGCGACTAACCAGACTCAGGCGGCGCAACTGGAAGTCGATACTGTGGTCAGTAGCATTGAGCAGTTGGCCGGGGATGTCGACAGTGCAGCACAGGCGATGGATGTGCTCAATGAGCAGGCCGAGCAGATTAACTCCGTGTTGAGCGTGATTGGTGCCATTGCCGAGCAGACAAACCTGCTGGCCTTGAATGCAGCGATTGAAGCGGCGCGGGCTGGTGAGCAGGGACGGGGATTTGCCGTTGTGGCCGATGAAGTGCGTTCCCTTGCCGGGCGTACCCAGCAAAGTACACAGGAAATCAACCAGATGCTGGCAGAGCTTCAGTCAGGAACCCGTAAGGCGGTTGAGGCGATGGCTGTGAGCCAGCAGCGAAGCCAGACCACGTTAGGTGAGTCACATAAGATCACCGAAAGCCTGGCTACGGTGACGGAAGCGGTGGCTTGTATCAATACTATGGGCACGCAAACGGCGACGGCGGCTGAAGAGCAAAGCTGTGTTGCCGAAGAAATTAATACTAACCTGGTGTCGATTCAGCAGATCCTGAGCCGCTTGGTTGAGGCGCTGTCCGGTACTCAGGCGACTACTGCCCAACTGGCCGCTTCTGGCGAGCAGATGCGTTCGCTCGTAGGTCAGTTCAGGGTGTAATGTAACCACCTGAAATTATTGCGAGGGTTTTCCCACAACTTAAGGGGAGTGCTTGTTCTTCCTATTCGGTCGTCCTCTTCTGTAGTTTGTGACAGAAGGGGACAACATGTCTTTAAAATTATTACCGATTGCCTCCCGGCCGAGGGAGAAGCTGTTATCTCACGGTCCGGCTGCCCTGACTGATGCCGAGCTGTTGGCAATTTTTTTGCGCACCGGGGTTACCGGAATGAATGCGCTGGAGTTGGCGACGCACTTACTGGATGAATTTGGCTCGCTGCGGGCTTTGTTGGCGGCGGGAAAAGAGGATTTTTGTCGTCATAAGGGGCTTGGGCCTGCGAAATATGCTTTATTGCAGGCGGTAATGGCGATGAGTGAACGCCATTTTGCTGAAACTTTGTCCAAAGGAGATGCCCTGACCAGCCCTGAATATACCCGTCGGTACCTGAGTCAGGTTCTGCGGGACCGTCATCGCGAAGTTTTTTTTGTGTTATTTTTGGACAATCAGCATCGAGTTCTGTCTGGAGAGGCATTATTTGAAGGAACAATCGACGCTGCAAGCGTATATCCGCGGGAAATTGTAAAAAGATCACTGGAACTTAATGCAGCCGCGCTCATTTTAGCGCATAATCACCCGTCAGGCGTCGCAGAGCCAAGTCAGGCCGACCGTCGAATAACGCGCAAGATCAGTGATGCACTAGCCTTAGTGGATATTCGTGTCCTCGATCATTTTGTTGTCGGCGATGGAGAAATTACTTCTTTTGCTGAACGAGGTTGGCTATAAAATGAGCCGAAATCGAACAAAATGTTGCGAAAGGATCTGCTCGGGACTTGAGCAACTGGTTTTGACTTAGTATAATGCGCGACCTTTGATAGCTATGGTTAGATGAAAACTTGATTTTCATTTGGCTAACCATGGTTGATATCGAGCTGAAACGATTTGGAGAAGACAGTAATGTCCCGTGTATGCCAAGTAACTGGTAAGCGTCCTGTAACGGGTAACAACCGTTCACACGCACGTAATGCCACCAAGCGTCGTTTTCTGCCGAACCTGCAAACTCATCGTTTCTGGGTAGAAAGCGAAAAACGCTTCGTTAAACTACGCCTTTCTGCAAAAGGTATGCGTATCATTGATAAGAAAGGCATCGAAGCTGTTCTTTCTGATATGCGTGCTCGCGGCGAGAACGTTTAAGAGGATTTGAACAATGGCTAAAGGCATTCGTGAGAAGATCCGCCTAGTATCATCTGCTGGTACAGGTCACTTCTACACTACCGACAAAAACAAGCGTAACATGCCAGGCAAATTCGAGATCAAAAAATTTGATCCTGTAGTTCGCAAGCACGTTATGTACAAAGAAGCTAAAATCAAGTAATTGGTTTTATCTGTTCTTTGATAAAAAACCCGGCATTAAGCTGGGTTTTTTTATGTCTGCTATATACTCCCTTTCTTCGACTTTCTTCTATTTGCCCATTTATTGTTATGATTTAATGAAAGCTTTATCAGACCAAATTGATTTCAGAGCAATTTTGCAGGCCGATTAGCTGTTCTCAATTTGGTGGTTATTGAGTAGAAGGAAAATCATGGCAATTAAACTGTCACGCCGGGGTTGGAATAATGTCATCATTATTGCTGTTATTCTTTTTATTGCTGTGGTGCAGTTTCCGGAATTAATTCGACAGCGACAGGCTCCTGTTGAACAGGCCGAGTCAGACACCTCCCTGCAATCACTGCTGCCTGAACCGGCACAAATCACTAAGCTGTATCTGCCTCATCATACGTTTACCTTACAAGAGAGCCTCTGGGTGGCCGAGCCTGCCATCAATGTCTCACCAAAAGTTGTGGTGGATAACTGGCAGTCTATCAGTGGTACAGTAGTGGGGGATGAGATGATGGCTCAGCTGAAATCTCAACTTGGCACACCGAGAACGGTTGAGATCTGGTTGCAGTCGTTGGAAGAGCCGGTTCGGGTAACTGTCTATCAGTTACCACAGTTTTGGCTGCTGCAAAGCTGGCAGGGTGCCTGGTTGGCGATTTCTGTCGAAGAGTCCTACCTGTTTCCCCTTTGATAACTATTAATGGAATAGCATCATGCCTGAGTTACCAGAAGTTGAAGTAAGCCGGATGGGAATATCGCCTCATGTGGTCGGGCAGACAGTGGAACGGATTACTGTCCGTAACCCGAAGCTGCGTTGGCCGGTGCCGGAGGAAATTCGACAGATTGAAGGGCAGGTGATCCGCAAGGTAAGTCGCCGGGCAAAATATTTGCTGTTGGAAACGGCTGCCGGGGCGGCGATTGTCCACCTGGGGATGTCTGGTAGCCTGCGGGTGTTGCCGGCAACGACGCCACCAGAGAAACATGACCATGTTGATTTGGTGTTAGCGAGTGGCGAATTGCTTCGATACAACGACCCGCGTCGGTTCGGAGCCTGGTTGTGGCAGACGGCTGATGAAGAACACTCGGTTCTGGGTAAGCTCGGCCCTGAGCCGCTGAGTGATGCATTTACTGCGGACTATTTGTTTGAGCGGGCGCAGGGTAAGCGCACAGCGATCAAACAGTTCATTATGGACAACCAGGTTGTGGTTGGGGTGGGGAACATTTATGCCAATGAGTCCCTATTCAGCGCCGGAATCCACCCGAAACAGGCGGCGGGCAAAATTTCCCGCCAGCGTATGGGCGTGCTGGTGGACGAAATTAAAGCCGTGCTGGCCTTTGCGATTAAACAGGGCGGAACAACCCTGAAAGACTTTAAAAATGCCGATGGCAAGCCGGGTTATTTTGCCCAGGAGTTATTGGTTTACGGTAAAGGTGGTGAGCCTTGCCCGCGTTGTGATAAGCCGTTGAGTGAAATGAAAATCGGCCAGCGGGCGACTGTTTTTTGCAGTGATTGTCAGAAAGAGGGTTAGTTTTACTTAACCCTGCTTTCAGCATCATTGACCATATTTTTGCCGTTTTTGTATGTTGCAAAGCAGAGCGGAGTGCTAAGATCCTGCGTTATTGATTTACTCTCAGTAGGTATGACTTGTTGCACCGTCTGGTGGGACTGGGTTGAGGAATGTTATGAAATATCTTGTGACCGGCGCAGCCGGCTTTATTGGCAGTGCTGTGGTTGAACGCCTGTGTGAGCAGGGACATGAGGTTATTGGTATCGATAACCTTAATGACTACTACGATGTTGCTCTGAAAGATGCACGTCTTGAGCGCATTACTCATCCGACATTTACTTTCATCAAGATGGACTTAGCCGATCGTGACGGTATTGCGAATTTGTTTGCTGAGCAGAAGTTTGATCGAGTTATTCACTTGGCCGCTCAGGCAGGGGTTCGTTATTCCATCGATAACCCAATGGCATATGCCGACAGTAACCTGATTGGCCACCTGACAATCCTGGAGGGTTGCCGTCATCATAAGGTGCAGCATCTGGTTTATGCATCATCTAGCTCTGTTTACGGCCTCAATCAAAAGATGCCGTTTGATACTGCTGACAGCGTTGATCACCCGGTATCGCTATACGCAGCGACGAAGAAGTCGAATGAGCTGATGGCACACACTTACTCCCATCTTTACGGGGTTCCGACTACCGGCCTTCGTTTCTTTACCGTCTATGGTCCGTGGGGGCGTCCGGATATGGCATTGTTCAAATTCACGAAGAAGATCGTGAATGGCGAGCAGATTGATGTCTATAACAACGGCGATATGCGCCGTGACTTTACTTATATCGATGACATCGTTGAAGGTATTATCCGTATTCAGGATGTGATCCCAGAGAAGACTGAAAATTGGACGGTTGAGTCCGGCACGCCAGCAACCAGCTCAGCGCCATACCGGGTCTACAATATCGGTCATGGCAGCCCGGTTAAACTGATGGACTTTATTGAAGCGATGGAAGAAGCGCTGGGTCAGGAAGCGAAGAAAAACTTCATGCCGATGCAACCGGGTGATGTTTACGCTACTTATGCTGACACGGAAGATTTATTTAAGGCGACAGGCTATAAGCCGCAGGTTAAGGTGAAGGAAGGCGTGAAAGCCTTTGTTGACTGGTACCGTGACTTTTACAAATGCTGATTTGTAGTCCGGAGTTTAAAAAGGAGGCGTAAGCCTCCTTTTTTATTTTGAGCAACGGATTAACCGTGCAGCTTTTTCATAAGGGCGTCAGCGACATATGGATCGACAAACTGGCTGACATCGCCTTTGTGAAGGGCGACTTCCTTGACGATGGTCGAAGAGATAAATGAGTTTTCTTCTGCCGGCGTCAGGAACACGGTTTCAAGTTCAGGCATCAGGCGGCGGTTCATGTTCGCTAGCTGGAATTCATACTCAAAGTCAGAAACAGCGCGTAGACCACGAACCAGAACGTTGGCCTGGTATTCTTTAGCAAAATCAACCAATAGGCCGGAGAAGCCGACAATCTCGACATTGTCCAGGTGTTTGGTGATGGTTTTAGCTAGTTCAACCCGCTCTTCCAAATCAAACAGGGGCTTTTTGCTCGGACTGAACGCAATGCCAACGACCACATGGTCGAACATGGCGGCCGCGCGCTCAATGAGGTCAAGGTGGCCGTTGGTGATTGGATCAAAAGTACCAGGGTAAATAACTCGGGTTGTCATAATTAATACCAGTGAAAATGATGTTATTGAGCTTCAACGTATTATGGTACCAACATATCGAGAGTAGATTTTACTCCATCCAGATCAATATCTTTCATGATATCGCTGCCTTTAACTCGGGTACCCCAAGGCAGTTCGTCGGCTGGTTTGCCATGTTGTTGCTCGGCATGCTGATTGTAAACACTTGCTACATAATCAAGGCTGTTATAGGGGCCGGTGCGTTTCGGGTTGCTGTGAGCATACAAACCGATCACCGGAGTGCCTTGAGTTGTGGCCAGGTGTGCAGGTCCTGTATCTGGGGCTAAAACGACATTCGCCTGACCCAGCAGTGCGGTTAATTGTTTCAGGTCGGTTTTGCCAGTCAGGTTTTCAACCGGGTGCTGACACAGTTTTTCTATTGCTTTACCCAGTTCGATTTCGCGTGGAGCCGGAGAGCCGCACAAAATTACCTGCATGCCTTTGTCGCAAGCATAGTCAGCCAGTTGGGCATAGCGCTCAGTCAGCCAGTTTCGTTCATCTTTACTGGCTGCCGGTGAAATAACCAGAGTGGGTTTATCGCCTGTATACTGTTTGGCAAAGCTGATGTCCTTTTCAGACAGCGGTATATTCCATTCCGGGGCGTCAAAGGGCACGCCCAGGTATTTGGCAAACTCAGCAAAGTTATCCAGAACATGATAAGCGTCAGTGTTTGGCAGATGCTTGTTCGTAAACAGCCACTGTCCTTCTCTGCTGCGGTTGCGGCTAAAGCCGATTTTGTATTTTGCTTTTATCCCCACTGATAGAATGCTGGCTCGCAGTGCTGCCTGCATGTGGAGTAGGGCGTCAAATCGCTGCCCCTTCAGCGATGACCAAACCGTTTTCATACCGGAAAAGCCGGTTTTTTTGTCAAAGACGATAACTTTGATGCCCGGTAGATCGCCAATCAGTTGAGCTTCGATTTTGCCTGTGATCCAGGTGATTTCGGTTTGTGGCCAGTGTTTCTGGATAGCCTGTACGACGGCAATGGCATGGCAGACATCACCGATGGCTGATAACCGAAGAATACATAACGATTTTGGTGGAGAAGCAAAAAGCGCCATTGCTTATACCCATTAATGATTTGGACATGGAATTATGCAGTTCAGGTAACTGATTGTAAAATACTCTGTCAAATCCGGTCTGGAGTTTTAACGTGCAAGAAATCAAATCTGAAAACCAGCGTATCTGGTTTAACCCCGAGTTGTTACCTGAGCAGCCTGATGCTTGTTTTGATCCTGTTTTCTGGCAACAGGCAGGCCGGGTGATAGGCTCAGCTGAGGGCAGGGGGACAACCTGGTTTGTTCAAGGTGAAAAGCTGGATATGGCGTTGCGTCATTATCGTCGTGGCGGATTGTTTGGCAAACTGGTGGCAGATTCGTATTGCTTCCTTGGCTGGCAAAAGACACGTTGCGCGGAAGAGATCGCGCTTCTGGATAAACTTGTACGTGGCGGGGTAAGGGTGCCACGGCCAGTCGCTGCCAGAGCGATTCGCAAAGGACTGTGCTATCAGGCCGATATCCTGGTTGAAAAGATCGCGGAGGCGAAAGATCTTGTCGGGATATTACAAAAGGAAGAACTGCCGACAGCCACTTGGCTGGCTGTGGGGGCCATGGTTCGCAAAATGCACGATCTTCAGGTGTGCCATACCGATCTCAACAGCCATAATATTTTGCTCGATAGCCAACAACAGGTTTGGCTGATTGATTTTGATAAATGCTATGAGCAGGCTGGAGAAGCCTGGAAAGAGAAAAATCTGGCCCGCCTGCACCGCTCGTTCATTAAGGAGCAGGGCAAGCGGGGTATTCACTTTAGTGAGCAATGCTGGCAGGCGTTGCTTGATGGGTACGAAAGGTTTAGTTGTTGAGCTGCTCGTTAAGGGCTGAAAGGGTTTTCTGAACGGCCCCCTGGTTTTGCCTTACAACCGAAAGGGCCGCGGCTCCCATTTTTTGACGCTGCTCCGCCTGCTCAAACAGTTTGATCAGCATCTCTGCCAGTGATTCCGGCCCGTCACAGACCCATACAGCCTCGGCGTTTGTCAGCTGTCGGGTGATATCGGCAAAGTTGTAATAGCTTGGCCCGGTGATCGTCGGTTTGCCCAGTGCAGCCGGTTCCAGCATATTGTGTCCGCCAACGGCATCACCAATTAGGCTGCCGCCCATGAAGGTGATGTCTGCTGCGCCAAGGAAAGTTAGCATTTCGCCCATGGTATCGGCCAGATAGACCTGAGTATCCGCGGTGACAACACCTTCCCGGGTGCGACGGACACAGCTAAATCCGCTGTCAATACAGAGTTGCTCTACCTGGTTAAAGCGTTCGGGATGTCGTGGAACCAATATGAGCAGGCTTTCCGGGAAAGACTGTTGAACCATACTAAAAGCACTCAGAACCTGTTCATCCTCTCCTCTATGTGTACTTGCGGCAACCCAGACAGGACGCTGGTTGCCCAGTTGTTGGCGAAGTTCGGCTGCCTGCTCTGATACACGGTCAAAAATTTGAATATCAAATTTAATTGAGCCTGTGACCGTTACGTTATTGGCCGGAATACCGAGAGAGATAAACCGTTCGGCATCATCCTGGTGCAGGCAAAGCAGGTGGTTGATATGTTTGGCCAGTAAGTTGAACAGTGGCTGAAAGCGACGATAACGGTTTGCCGAGCGGGCTGACAGACGTGCGTTCATGACGATGACCGGAATACCTGCATTGTGCACAGTCGCCAGGGTATTTGGCCACAGCTCTGTTTCCATGATCAGCATAGCCTGAGGTTGGATTGCTCTGAGGAAGCCTTTCACACACCAGCTGAAATCAATCGGCATATAGCGGTGTTCAACTAAGTCCCCGAGTTTGGCAATTTGTTCAGCACCAGTGCTGGTTGTGGTGGTGACTATGACAGGTTGTTCTGGATGCTGTTCTTTAAGCGCTTTTATAACCGGAATTGCTGCAATTGATTCGCCAACAGAGACAGCATGGATCCATACGGGCTTGATGCCATTTTCAAATGTGCTGAGTGCTGGCGTGAAACCGAAATGTTCTTTCCATCGCGGGCCGAATGCTGGTTTGCCTTCTTTTTTTTTGTAGAGACCATACAGAAGCAGCGGGGCCGCTAAACTAAGCAGTAAGGTGTATAACCAGCGAAAGATCATGTTATCTCGTCCTGTGTATCGACTGTCATTATCCAGACGAGAGTGTAAACGATGTCGGTGTGGCTTTGCGATTTTTTACCAACCTTTTGTTGTGAAAGCAGGGAACTGCAGGATTTTCTGGTATGATTGATCGTTTAAAAATGCTCTCAAACTGCTTTTAATCTGTACAGAAGCATCGTTGAAATATCAATCTGGAATTAGCAATGCAACCAAATAGTAATGTGGCAAACAAGGGGCCTTTATATCGTTTCTTGTTTTATGTTGAGCAAAACTATTCTTTTTCGATTCTCCGGCCTCTACAGCAACATGCGAAGTCGTTGGGGCATGAAGTGAAGTGGTTGCTTGTTGGTAAGGATGTATCCAAAAGCTTTTTACTGCCGGGTGAGGAAGCGTTGGATCGTGTCGATAGTGCGGTAGCATACCGTCCTGATGCGGTGTTTGCACCGGGAGATAGGATCCCCAGCTTTATCCCTGGCCTGAAGGTTCAGGTTTTTCATGGTCTCAATGAAAGCAAGCGCGGAAACTTATATCCGGAGCGAGGTCTGTTTGACCTCTATTGCACTGAAGGTCATGAGCGAACAGGAACGTTGCAGCCGCTTGCTGAGCAGCGTGGTTATTTTAAAGTGGTTGAAACGGGCTGGATCAAGCTTGACAGCCTGTTCGGCTTCACTTCGTCTGATGTTGAAGATAACGACAGGCCGCAAATTGCATTTTCCTCTACTTTTTCCCCGAGTCTGTCTTGTGCTGAGTTGGTTTATGAACAGATTAAAGCGTTGAGTCAACAAGGTAACTGGCAGTGGCTGATTACTCTTCACCCTAAGATGGCACCGGAAACGGTAGCTAAATACCGGGCTTTGGAGAATGACAATCTGATGTTTTTCGACAATGACCGAGTGATTGAATTATTGCATCGCGCTGATGTGATGGTGTGTGATAATTCGTCAATCTTTCAAGAATTTTTGTTGCTGGGTAAACCCGTGGTGACGGTAAATAACCGCGAGGTGCAACCGAGCTTTATCAATATTACTCAGCCTGAGGATTTGGCTGGCGCAATTGAGCGCGCATTAAATCCGGATGCGGAGTTGCTGGCGCAAATTACCCAGTATGGTCCGTCGATCACGCCTTACCTGGACGGTAAGTCTGCCCCTCGCGTTTTGACGGCGGTAACTGATATGTTGCAGGCCGGCTGGCAAGATCGCAAACCTAAGAACATCTGGCGCAATCTGAAAATGAGAAAGTCGCTTGGCTATTGGAAGTGGTAACTGTATGCGAAAACATACCCTATCTGTAATACTCATCACCAAAAATGAAGCTGACCGGGTTGAAGGCTGTTTGCAGTCTGTAGCTGCGGTAGCAGACGAAATTATTGTGTTGGACAGTGGCTCGACGGATGAGACTGTCGAGATCTGCCGTCGCTATACTGATAATGTTACCATCACTGACTGGCCTGGTTTTGGCAAGCAAAAGCAGCGGGCGCTGGATAAAGCAAAATGTGACTGGGTGTTGTCGATTGATGCCGATGAGGCGCTTGATAGTGATATGCAGAAAGCCTTAGTTTCACTATTGGAGCAAGATTCCATTGAACATACCGCTTACCGTCTGCCATGGGGCGTGACTCTTTATGGTAAGACATTAAAGTATGGGCGAAGTGCTCGTTCAGTATTACGCCTTTTCAAGCGAGAAGGTTCCCGTTATACCCTGGATGAAGTGCATGAAACAGTGATTCCACCAACCGGTAGTACAGGCGTAATGAAGGGCTTCTTACTGCACTATACGCATCGTGATTATGGGCACGGCCTCGATAAAGCCGCGCAATATGCTTGGTTGGGGGCGCAAAAATATCACCGCAAGGGGAAAAAATCCCGAGGGTTGTTCCTGGCGCTGTTGCGGGCTATCTGGACTTTCTTCCATATTTACATTATTCGCCGGGGATTCTTAGACGGAAGTGTGGGCTTTATTATGGCAATGACCTATGCCCAGGTGAACTTCAATAAATATGTTGGCTTGTGGCTGCTTGAGCGTGAAGACAGACGCTAATATGGTCATCCAGTGTAATGAATAATTTAATATCAAGGTTACTAGCATGAATGCAATTTTACCGTTAATCGGGCGTGAGCAGGCACTGTTTGACGTCGATATCACCTCACATGAGCAACAGTTGAAATCCATTGTTTCCAGCTCTCGATTTCTGGTTCTGGGTGGGGCGGGTTCAATTGGGCAAGCAGTAACCAAGGAAATCTTCAAGCGCAACCCGAAAAAGCTGCATGTTGTTGATATTAGTGAAAACAACATGGTAGAGCTGGTTCGCGATATCCGCAGTTCGTTTGGCTACATCGATGGCGACTTTCAGACATTTGCTTTGGATATTGGCTCAATTGAATATGATGCCTTTATTAAGGCTGATGGCCAGTATGACTATGTGCTAAACCTGTCCGCCCTTAAGCATGTCCGCAGTGAAAAAGATCCATATACCCTGATGCGGATGATTGATGTCAATGTATTCAATACCGACAAAACTATCCAGCAGTCGATTGATGCCGGTGTGAAAAAGTACTTCTGTGTGTCGACGGACAAGGCAGCAAATCCGGTGAATATGATGGGTGCCTCTAAGCGCATTATGGAAATGTTCCTGATGCGAAAGAGTGAGCAAATTGCCATTTCGACAGCCCGTTTTGCCAATGTCGCTTTTTCTGATGGCTCATTGCTACACGGTTTTAACCAACGCCTGCAGAAGCACCAGCCGATCGTGGCACCGAATGACATTAAACGTTACTTTGTGACTCCACAGGAATCCGGCGAGCTGTGTCTGATGTCCTGTATCTTCGGTGAGAACCGCGACATCTTTTTCCCTAAGCTAAGTGAATCGCTACACCTGATTTCGTTTGCTGATATTGCGGTGAAGTACCTTAAGCAGCGTGGCATTGAACCGCATCTTTGTGACACAGAGGATGAAGCTCGTGAACTGGTTAAAACCTTGCCAGCCCAAGGTAAGTGGCCATGTCTGTTCACTTCAAGTGATACAACCGGTGAAAAAGACTTCGAGGAATTCTTTACCGAGAAGGAAACACTGGATATGGAGAGCTTCGAAAATCTGGGTGTGATCAAAAATGAAGCCCTGTACAAACCTGAGTTACTGGCTCTGTTTGAACAGCGAATTGGTGAGATGAAAGACAAGCGCGAGTGGAAGAAAGAAGAAATCGTTGAGCTTTTCTTTAAGATGATCCCTGATTTCGGCCATAAAGAAACCGGTAAATACCTAGATAGCAAAATGTAATGGGTAGTCATTAAGCAGGATTTTTTTATGAGCCAGGCAATCGTAGAGTTTGTCCGTGATATCTATAAAACGGATCAGTTTATTCCACTACATGCGCCTACCTTTAACGGTAATGAAATGGCGTATGTGTCTGAAACTATTCAGAGCACTTTTGTATCGAGTGTCGGTAAATTTGTTGACGATTTCGAGCGGAAAATTGAAGCCTATACACACAGCCCGAAAGCGGTCGCTACTGTAAATGGTACGGCGGCGTTGCATGCTGCACTTTATATGGCTGGCGTTGAGCGCGGCGATCTTGTTATTACACAGGCGCTGACGTTTGTTGCAACCTGTAATGCGCTCTATCACATGGGCGCAGAGCCGATTTTTGTCGATGTGTCTAAAGTCAGTCTCGGACTGTGTCCGAAAGCCGTTGAAGCCTACCTGGAGCAGAATGCAGAGCTGAATGAGCGAGGCTGCTGTATTCACAAGCATACAAGTCAGCGTATACGGGCTGTGGTACCGATGCACACCTTTGGTCATCCGGTTGAGCTTGATGAGTTGGTTGACGTGTGTCGTAAATGGAAATTGACTTTGGTTGAGGATGCCGCCGAGAGTCTGGGCTCATTTTATAAGGGTAAGCATACTGGTACGCTGGGCGAATTTGGCGCAGTGAGTTTCAATGGTAATAAGATCATCACTACAGGTGGTGGTGGTATGGTGTTGTGCCGTGATGCAGAGGTCGGTGCCCGTACTAAGCATGTGACAACCACTGCGAAGGTGCCTCACCCGTACGAATTCTTTCATGACGAGCCGGGCTTTAACTACCGTATGCCAAACCTTAATGCGGCATTGGGGTGTGCGCAGATGGAAGTATTGCCTACCTTCCTTGGACAGAAACGTAAACTGGCCCAGCAGTACCAGGATTTCTTTGTTGGGACTGACTTCCAGTTTGTTCAGGAGCCTGAGTATGCGCAGTCGAACTACTGGCTTAACGCTTTGATTTGTCCTGATGCGGATACGCGTGATGAACTACTGAAAGTGACCAATGAAAACGGCGTGATGACACGTCCGATTTGGAAGTTGATGCACCGCTTGCCGATGTTTAAGGATGCAATGCGAGGTGATCTGTCAGTGTCTGAGTGGGTGGAATCGCACTTAGTTAATTTGCCAAGCTCACCGGTAGAGATTTGATATGCAGAATCATTCTATCGACCTGTCACGCGATATTTACTACCAGAAGCCATATTCAGAGCTCTATATTGAGGATGAATGCGAGCTGTTTGATTATGTGTTTAAAGATGGCGATAAGCAGGTTTTGTTTCGCTCAATAAAATGGCCGATCAAAAGTGTTGCAGGTGTGCCAGTCAAAGAAGAGCTTTATGATCTGGAAACACCATATGGTTATGGTGGCCCACTGACAAACAGTGATGATGAAGCGTTTTTACAGCAAGCGTTTGAGTCTTATCGCCGGCATTGTCTTGCTCAGAATATTGTTTGCGAATTTATCAGGTTTCATCCGTTTAATTCCGTGTCGCAGAACAAATCACTGTTTGATTTTATTGCGCAGGAAAGAACCGTAGTGGTGGTGGATCTGGCGGTATCGACAGAGGAGCGCTGGGCCCGGTATTCCAAGACCACGCGCAATATTTTACGCAAAGCCCATAAGAAGTTGCACAAGCATGTCGGTAGCCAGGACCTAGATAAATTTATCCGCCTGTATGAAGAGACGATGGATAAAAATGCCGCGGCAGATTTTTATTATTTCAAGCCGGATTACTTTGAAAAGCTTGCTGCTATTGATGGCGTTGAGTTGGTAGAAGCTATGCTTGATGACGAGGTTGTGTCCTCGGGGTTCTTTATGCATGGCAATGATATTTCCCATTATCATCTTTCTGCGAATAATCAGGCCTATTTGCGGGAGAATGGCAACTACCTGTTACTTGATTATGCCTTTGAGCAAGCCAAGGAAAAAGGTTGTCGCTGGATGATGCTTGGCGGCGGACGAACGTCAGATGAAAATGACAGTTTGTTTAAATTTAAAGCTAAATTTTCGGATCAGAATCTCCCGTTCTATATCGCAGGGATAGACTTTATGCCAGAGATCAGGGCTCGGCTAAATAAGCTATGGCAGGAACAACATCAGAACGAAACTGCCCCAAGGCTATTCCAGCTATATAGGAAGTGAAGAGGGATAATATGAAAAACAGAACATTTATTATTGCTGAAGCAGGTGTAAACCATAACGGCGATATTAATCTTGCGAAAGAATTGATCGATGCTGCACATGAAGCCGGTGTTGATGCGGTGAAATTCCAGACTTGGAAAACCGAACTTCTGGTGACTGAAGATGCCGAAATGGCAGAGTACCAGAAAGAAAATACTCAGCAGGTCGAGTCGCAGTTTCAGATGCTGAAGCGTCTGGAGCTCAGCTATGATGATTTCAGTGAGTTGAAATCATATTGTGACAATAAAGGGATCACTTTCTTATCAACGCCGGATGAAGAGCAAAGTGCGACCTTCCTGGATCAGCTTCAGGAACAGTTCAAAATTGGTTCGGGTGAACTGACGAATACACCGTTCTTGCGTCATATTGCCAGTTTTAAAAAGCCGGTAATTTTATCTACAGGAATGGGTTACTTGTCAGAAGTCGAACACGCCATTTTCACGTTGGAAGAGGCCGGTTTGGCTCGTGATGAAATCACCGTACTTCACGCGACGACAGATTACCCGACAGCACCGGAAGATGTGAATCTCAGTGCGATGGTTACCATTGGCAACGCCTTCCCGGGTATCTGTGTCGGCTATTCAGATCATACGTTGGGGATTGAAGTACCAGTTGCTGCAGTAGCGATGGGCGCAGTGGTTATTGAGAAGCACTTTACGCTGGATAAAACCATGAAGGGCCCGGATCATAGTGCCAGCCTGGAGCCTCAGGAACTGAAAGCGATGGTGCAGGCGATTCGCAATATTGAAGCTGCTTTAGGTAGTGGCTGGAAAGTGCCGACAAAAACGGAAAAAGAAAATCGAAATATTGTTCGCAAGAGTATTGTTGCAGCTTGTGATATTGCCGAAGGCGCTGTGCTGACTCCTGATATGCTGGAAATAAAGCGTCCGGGCTCAGGGATCTCGCCAACTCGCTGGGATGAAGTCGTTAATAGTGTTGCGAAAAAAGCTTATGCGAAAGGAGAATTGATCTGATGCGTAAGATCTGTGTCGTAACAGCTACAAGGGCGGAGTACGGGCTATTGAAGTGCTTGTTGGATGACATTTCCAATGAGCCGACGCTGGCACTACAGCTGCTTGTGACTGGTTCCCACCTGTCGCCGGAGTTTGGTTATACCGTGGAGCAGATCCAGGGAGATGGCCACAAAATTGACAAAAAAATCGAAATTCTACTTTCTTCTGATTCGCCGGTTGGCGTTAGTAAAAGCATGGGACTGGCTCAGATCAGCTTTGCTGAAGCATTTGATGAGCTAAAACCGGATGTGGTGTTGGTGCTGGGCGATCGCTATGAACTGATACCTATAGTGTCTGCTGCCAATATCGCCCGCATCCCTGTTGCTCACCTGAATGGTGGTGAACTGACGGAAGGTGCTATTGATGAGCTGATCCGTCACGGTATCACCAAATTGTCTCAGCTTCATTTCACCGCGATTGATGAGTATGCCCGTCGTGTTATCCAGATGGGTGAACACCCGAGCCGGGTATTTAATGTCGGTGAGGTTGGTCTGGATAATATTTGTCGCATGAAGCTGATGAGTCAGGAAGAGTTTGAAACTTCGATTGATTGCAAAATGGCGGCTAAAAACTTACTGATCACTTATCACCCGGAAACGACAGAATCGGTTGATCAGATAGAAGAAGATTTCAGCCAGATCTTGGCTGCATTGGATCAATGTGAAGATACTTTATTGATCTTTACTAAGGCCAATGCAGATGTCGGCGGACGTACAATCAACCAAATGATTGATAAATATGTTGAAGCAAATAAAGAAAAAGCGATTGCATTTACGTCTTTAGGCCAGTTGAGATACTTATCTGCGTTGCAGTATATCGATGCCGTAGTGGGTAATTCTTCCAGCGGTATTGTGGAAGCGCCATCATTTAAAGTGGCGACAATTAATATTGGTGATCGTCAAAAAGGCCGCATCCGTTCCGAAAGTGTAATCGATGTTGCTGTTGATAAGCAGCAGGTGATCTCGGCACTGGAAACAATTTACCAGCCGGACTTTCAGGCGAAACTGGGTAGTGTTGTTAACCCGTATGGTCAGGGCAACAGTTCCCAGCAGGTGGTTGATGTACTTAAGTCTGTCGAGCTGAAGCAGCTGCGCTCAAAGCCTTTCTATGATGTGGAATTTTAATTATGTTTCATATCGGGGGAGAACAGGAGCTACGCGATAAACACTTCTTTAGTGAAGTCACCAATTCCGGTCGTTCTTCGTTACGTTTGATTATTGAAAACGCTGGTTTGGCCGAAAAGCATATCTTGGTGCCGAACTTTTTATGTGAAGTGATACTTGATGTTCTCAAAGAGTATCGAATAACGTATTCATTTTATGAAGTTGATGAGACGCTAAACTATCAGATGCCAGCAAACATCAATGAGTATGATGCGGTGTATTTCATCAACTATTTTGGGTTTAAGTTACCTTCACTTAAGCGGGCGTTAACGTTATGCACCCAACCGGTGATTGTCGACGATGTTTTTTCACCATACCCGTCGGTAGTCTCAGAGAGTGTTAATAGTTGGTATTCATTCAACAGTCTGCGTAAAATTTCACCCGTGGCTGATTTTAGCTTAGTGTATAGCAGTCAGCCGATTAAGAAAGCTAGAGTTCGCTGTCTTGATGACTTTGCGGCGGACAAATATCAGGCGAAACAGCTGAAGTCTCGTTTTCTTCAAAGTGGTGAAGGAGATGAAAGTGAGTACCTAAACCTATTTTCATCGGCGGAGAGTTTGCTTGATGACAGTGTTGGTATCTTTGAACCAAGCAGTCGCTCGGTAATCGAAGCGATTGAATTCTACGCGGGGCTAGAAACCGAAAGGTTAGCCAGAAAGGCCAATTTTGATTTGGCAAAGTCACTGTTGCCTGCTGATATTTCACTGGGTTTGAATTCAGATTTTTATTCTTATTTGCCCATTCTGATCGAGGGCAGAAATGATGTCAGACGTCAGTTAATGGATTCAAATGTTTTTCTGGCAATCCACTGGCCGGATATTGATGGTGTGGAAAATGTGCTGAGTGGCCGAATACTTTCGTTGCCTCTGGACTCACGTTATTCCGTAGAAGAGATTAAACAGCTGTGTATCCAAATAAAACAAGTATTAAAACAACCTGGTATTCATAGCTAATGTTTTAAAGGTTTAATATGAAAAATAGCTGGCAAAAAATTATTATTTCACAGCAGGCTACTATACGTGATGCCTTGAAAGTTATTGATAGCCAGGCTCTGGGCATTGCATTAATTGCCGATGAAAATAACACCCTTATGGGGACCATCACTGATGGCGATATTCGTCGAGGTTTGCTGAGTAGTCTCAATATGGATGATGCTGCTATTCAAGTGATGAATCCTAATCCGATCGTCGTCGAGCCTAATGCCGAGAAAGAGAAATTGATCCACCTGATGGAATCAAAAAGCATTTTTGCGTTGCCGGTTGTTAATAATGGTGTGATTGAAGGGCTGTACACCCTACATGAATTGCTGCACAGACCTCAATATGATAACCCGATATTCCTGATGGCAGGAGGGTTCGGTACCCGCTTGAGACCTTTGACTGATGAATGTCCGAAGCCATTGTTGAAGGTGGGCAATAAGCCAATATTAGAGATCACGCTGCAACGATTCATTGATGCCGGATTCAAAAACTTTTATATCTCTACCCATTACTTACCTGAAATGATCCGGGCATACTTTGGTGATGGTAGTAACTGGGGAGTCAATATCCAGTATGTTCATGAGGATAATCCGTTAGGAACCGGCGGGGCTTTAGGTCTGCTGCCTGAAGATATTCCTCAGTTGCCGCTCATCATGATTAATGGCGATATCTTGACTAATATGGACTTCTCTAAGCTGTTGGAATTCCATAATAATGAAAATGCAGACGCCACTATGTGTGTTCGTGAGTATGATTACCAGATCCCGTATGGTGTCATCTATGGTGAAGGCCACCGCATCAGAAGTATGGTAGAAAAGCCTGTTCAGCGCTTCCATATCAATGCCGGTATATATGTGGTGAATCCTGAAATTTATAACTCGGTAGAGAAAGATACCAGAATTGACATGCCAACCTTGTTGGAAAATAAAATAGCTAAGGATAAGAGTGTGTTGATGTTCCCAGTACATGAGTACTGGCTGGATATTGGTCAGATGGATGATTACCACCGAGCGCAGCAGGATATCATCTCATTAGAGTTAGATTAATGAACAGAATATTAGCTATCATTCCGGCCAGGGGCGGAAGTAAAAGGTTACCCCGGAAAAATGTCTTGCCTCTTGCTGGTAAGCCGCTTATTCAGTGGGCGATTGATGCAGCTAAAGAAGTGGCTTCCATTGATACTGTGATGGTGTCAACGGATTGCCCGGAGATTGCCGAAATATCGAAGCAGTGCGGTGCTGAAGTACCTTACCTGCGCTCGGCAGAGCTATCGAGTGATACGGCAAGTAGTATTGATGTGGTACTTGATGTCATCAGACACTATGAGTCTCAGGGGCAGGTTTTCGATTCTATTTTGTTGCTTCAGCCGACTTCTCCTTTACGTACAGCTGCAGATATTGAAAAAGCGGTAGCCTTGATGGCCGAAAAGGATGCAAACGGAGTTGTCTCGGTGACGGAATGTGAGCATTCACCGTTGTGGTGTAATACCTTACCAGATGATCTTGGTATGGATAACTTCATTCCTGAAGAGTTGACGGCTACGCGAAGCCAGGATTTACCGACGTATTACCGACTAAACGGAGCTGTGTATCTGGTCAAAACTAACGTTGTTAAGAAGGAATCAACTCTGTTCCCTAAGCAGAAATCTTTCGCGTTAGTCATGGATAACAATCACTCTGTTGATATTGATAATGAGCTGGACTTCAGGCTAGCAGAGATGATTAAAGCCTCTAAAGTTGATTAGAAGCCGTTAGTATTAGCTTAATAGTAAAGAGAAAGACCGTGCACCAGGGGTAATTGGGCACGGTCTTTTTGTTATGAATTAAATTGGCTATTAACATTCATGGTGCCAACGGTTTTATGGCCTGTATTGAATGTATGGTTCTGGGGAACCATTTACTTTCAGTTGATTTGCGACAGTTCGATTTTTTCCCGAATAATACGTTGCAGCTCATCGTGATTATTTTGCCATGACAGCATGATCGGCTCGGAATTGCTGATTTGGTTTGCATCAAGCAGCTCGACTTTATTGCAGATATGCTCAAATCCCAGGCCAGCAGATGAACTAATCGAGATAATATTCACTTTATTGTCATAGCTTAATAACAGCAGCTCCAGAGGAAGTTTTGATGGTGCTAGCTGAATATTCGGGTATCTTTTCTGGTAGCTCTTCGGGTCTTCTGCTGGGTGGGTTTTCAAAACGATCGTGGCACCAGTTTCATTTAGCCGGGAGATCATTTCATCATAGATTCTGAAATGGATATCTGCGTCTAATACTTCTTTATGGAATACCGGTTGCGTGGCAATAATAAATGCATTGCTGTCACTGTGCTGCTGCGACTGGTAGCCGAAGAATTTGTTTAGGTAGCCAATATTTTCTGATTTTGTGATAAAGTCTATTTGTCTTGCTTTGTGCCGGATTTCAGTTGGAATCGCGTTCGGTGTTACAGCATAGATAGCCTTGCAACGGCGACTTTCGCCAAATAGTTGGTAGGTTACTGTTTTTCCTTGAAGTAATCGAATAAGCCACTTTGATCTCGAGACGTTTTTCTTCGTGTAGTTGGCCATCCCGTCTTCGATCATTTGATATTCAGGCACTAATAGCCTGAATAACCGCGACATCTTGTTTCTTTCGTTGAAGACAAATAGTTCAAGTACTTCGTTGTTTATCGTTGTTTTTAATTCAGGAAACAGGCTGCTAAGTAAGCGGGTGAACTGTTTTTTGCCTGCTTCAGGAAGATAAACATTGCGCATCGCAAGGAAGCGAAAGAGCTTACCTTGCAATGAGTGACTGAGTTTTTTACCTACTGTTTTGCGACTTAACAAAGATACCGTTATGTGTTCAGGCAATGCTGTTAAGTCGAAACTGTCTTTATCGATCTCCTGATAGTCGTAAAAGAAGATGATATGGCTGGGTACTTGCTTTTCATATGTCGCTTTCAGCAGGCTAAATAGCAGGTGGCGTACCGTTGAGCAAATATAGACATTCATGATGTGTTCTCGGTTTAGCTATTGCTGGCAGTTACCAGCTTGTAGCGATTCAAAAAATGCCAGATGTTTTTTAACGGTTTGCTGAGCATTGAATTCGGTATTCAGCTTATGCTTAGCCGCTTGGCTGAACTCTGCGATTTTTTCCCTGTCATTAATCAGCTTGTTCATTGCTTCCGCCAGAGCTTTGGCATCTCCGGTTTGAACTATGTAGCCTGTTTTACCGTCATCGACCAACTCTGGTGAGCCACCTGTTGTGGTAACAACCGAAGTGGTACCGTTAGCCATTGCCTCAATAATGGTACGGGGTAAGCCTTCGCCGCTGATCGATGGCTGAATCTGGAAGTCTGCCATCGCCATGATGGAAGGAACATCTTTGCGGTGACCAACCAGGTGGATACGTTCCGCCATCGGGCTGTTTTTTATCTCTTCCAGATGAGGTTCATAGCCGCTACCAACTAAAATAAGGTGGAAGTCAGGGTTATTAATATAGTGTGTAGCTTGCGCCAGAATGGAAATACCTTTACTCGGACGAACATGTGCGGCGCAAATACCGATAATATGTTTGTCATTCAGGCCAAATTCCTCGCGTGAAGTTGGTGGAACTAGATACCAGTCGAGTTGGTGGCCTTTGTAAATGGTTTTTATTTGATCTGGCTTTTTCCAGACTCGCTTGATCACATCCTGGCGGACAGCTTCCGATACACAAACAATGCCGTCCACGCGAGGGTGGAGATGAGTCAGGTATGCACTTGGATCGTGACGGTATAAACCACCAGTGGTTCCTCGGTAAGTGATTAATTTTGCCTTGGTGCCAATGCAGGCAAAAGCCGCATTGGGAATCGTCTTGGAGTTAAAGGCATAGCAGACATCATAATCACCGCCTTTTAGTTCTTTGTGCAGAGTACGAATGGTCTTGCAGCAAATTTTTCCACTCGGGTAGCAGTCGATGACTTTTACGCCCTGATCACGGAAGCGCTTGACATACTCGGCATCCCCCTGGGTTGCAACAGTCACTTTATGGCCTTGGTTAACCATTTCAATAAACATTTCAGCTTCAGGGCGTACACTGTTCCAGGCATGGTGATAGGAGCTGGCAATGAGTATTTTCATGATGAACTTCTCGCTGGTGAAATGCATGCGGCTAGTAAAATTAATGTCATAACAGAGTAAAATATGATCCCTGAAGTATGGTTAAAATATGCTTGAGTCAGGCAATAGCCAATCATCATTACGATACTGACAGTTCCGCATTGGCATAAAGTTTGTGTTGTTGCTGATTCACATCGTTGTCGATGCTTTTCAAATATTTTGAGAGGAATATAGAAAAAGGCTAATAACGGGATTAAGCCGATGAGCCCCATAACAGACATGCTTTCTAAAAATTGGTTGTGTGAATGATAAGGTAGTCTAGAAATGCGCGGGTTAATTAAACCTTCTTTTCCATGCCTCTTTCTTGCTTCAAGTCGACCTTCCTCTCCGTGTCCTACTATAGGGCTTTCAGCAAAGGAGTAGATGGCACTTTTCCATAAATCAAGGCGGATACCGACAGAGGTATATTTATTATTTGTTTGGTATGCCTGAATGTTTGCAATCGATTTATTTATGCGGCCACTGACACTGTTATTGCCCCAGGATATTGCACTAAAGCATGTGAAACCAATTAATACAGCAAAAAGTACTTTTTTTGTGAACAGATCTCGGTTCACATACAGCAGATATACAAATGTTAGTGGTATTAGGAGCCACCCACCTCGAGAGCCGGATAAGATGCTGGCTGTAATGCCCATTCCTGTAGCAATGATTGCTAGGCCTAAGAGAAGCCATTGCTTTTTTCGTAAAAAATATAAACTAATACATAAGCTAAGCATTGCCAGTGTTGCTGCCATATTGCCACTTTGAATCTGCATATAACCATCAATCCAGGCCGGGCCAAGAGCCCCATCAAATGCCCTTTTACCTGGAAATGTTACGGCAAAATAGGCGCCAACGAGGCCTGTAACTATAGAACCGCAAAGAATCCCGGTACTAAGCCATGAAAACTTAGGAGGGTAACGTAGTAGTGCCAAGAAAATTGGTAAGGCTAATACAGCTCTGCTGGGCTGATCTAAATTTGAAAGCTCTCCACCTGTAATAATGGTAGAGACAACAAAGCTTAGGAAGTATGTTGAAAAAGCGATGATGGCTAGTCGGGCATCACTGGTGACCCATTTTGTTTCGTATGTAATCAAACATGGCAGTGAGGCCAGAAGTAATAAGATAGCAGCATAGTTATAGCCTTTGCCAAAAGCGATGCAGAGTGCAGGGAATAATGCTGCTGCAGATATTACAGCAATATGACGGTAATTCATTGTTTATCTTTTTACTTCTTGTACGGGTTTAAGGTGCCATCTGGCCGGGTTTTCAGTAGACGTAAAATCCACATATATTGCTCAGGACTATTGCTTAGAAACTCCTCAAGGCATGCGTTCATCATGCGAGCATTTTGTTCCTCTGTCTCCAGTGGGAATGGGTCTAGTGGTGGTTTGATTTCTATTTCATATTGACCAGTTTCAAGGTTATAGCTTGCACACAGCGGAAGGACGCTTGCTTTGCTCAACTTTGATAGTCTTCCCAATCCTGACATCGTTGCTTTTGTTGCTGCGAAGAAGTCAACGAAGACACTATGCTCAGGGCCAAGATCTTCATCGGGCAGATAGTATCCCAGATAGCCTTCTTTGATTGAGCGAATGAAAGGTTTGATACCGCTTCTGCGCTCATACAGCCTGCCGCCATATTGTACACGCTGTTTGTGCATTAACCAGTCGGTCACGTCATTCTTTTGCTTCTTGGCCATGCCGACGACGGGTAAGCCACGAGATGCTAACAATACTGCCGGTACATCTATTGCCCAGGTATGTGGTACCAGCAAGATTGTGTTTTGACCGGAGTGACGCTGAGCTGTTAAGTGTTCTTCACCTTTTATCACCGTATTCTGCTCCAGCCATTTTCGGCTTCGTGTTGACATGGCGGCAAACCCCATCAGGTAAGTGCCTGCGGTGATTAAGCTTTGTTTTAATAATGCTTCGCGCTCTTCATCGGATTTTTCCGGAAAGCACATAGCAAGGTTAACTCTGGCCCGAATATTGGCTTTGCTTTTGCGCTTCATGATTAAACCAGCAAAAACAGTTGCTAACGCAAGGCGGACACGATGTGGTAGTAAGCTGAACAAGGCTGCAAAGCCGACGGCTAACCAAGTTCCCCAAAATTTAGGATGTAAAAATGACCACTTAAAGTGTGGGTGATAGGCTTGTGGATCGAAGTGGTCTTTCATTAAATGACATTCACTATTTTGATTAACTATTTTCAAGGTGTTAAGTCAGTTTGTTTCGTTGCTTGCTCTGTATTTTTGTCTTATGAGTATGATTCACATAGGTATGTGGTGCTGAACTCATATGGATGATACATCTAGTATTAAAAATCAATCAGGTGGTTTTTTGTATTTTTTAGTAAGTTACCAGTATTGCTTACCTACCTGAGTCAATTCCCGGATTTTTGTCATCAAGACATTGGACTACGGCCGCATAAGTGCCACCGTGATGAATCTTCTTTATGATAACATTACACTATTGCCATCGGGCGACGGAAGTGAGAAGCGAATGAAGACCCGCGATAGAATTATTCTGGCAGCACTGGAGCTTTTTAACGAAAGCGGTGAGCCTAACATTACCACGAACCATATTGCCGCTCATTTAGGGATAAGCCCCGGCAATCTGTATTATCATTTTCGAAATAAAGAAGAGATTATACACAGTATTTTTGATGAATACGCCCGCGATTTGAGTATTCGTTTTCAGCCACAGGCAGAAGTTAACGTAACTGCTGATAATTTATTGGGATATCTTGATGGTGTCTTTATGCTGATGTGGCGCTATCGATTTTTCTATGCCAATTTGCCGGATATCTTGCGCCGGGATTCGGAGTTGCAGCAAAAATATCTGGCTGCTCAGGAGCAGTTGCATAGTAATATCATGGCGATGATGAACAGCTTTCGTGCCAGCGGTTTGCTGGATCTTGATGATAAAGAGCTGCTCAGCCTGGCCAATACCCTTAAGTTAGTTGCTTCCAGCTGGATTTGTTACCAGACCACCCAGGCAGTTGGTGCCAAGATTACTAAGGGCGTGATCTATCAGGGGGTATTACAGATGCTGAGCATCGTTCGCCCGCTGACAACAGCCAAGGGCAAAGAGCAGGTTATGCAGCTGGAATCTCACTACTGTGAGCAGGTACAGCGAGATATTTAAAGGCTGAGATCTTGAATCGCCGAGCCTTGATGTCCTAACGGTATAAGGAAGAGATGCGTACCAGCTGAATATCTTGTTCGGCCAGTGTTGGCAGCAGTTTTTCTAAGGTCGCCAGTGTTTCAGGATAGGGATGGCCGATGGCGATGGCAAATCCGTTTCTTTTGGCTCGCTTGATAGCCAGTCTTAGCTGCTGGCTGACAAATTCCCGGGTGCGGAAGTGGTCAAGGAAAACATGACGGCGCAATGCCGGTACGCCGTGTTGCTTTGCCTGGTGCAGGGCAACAGATTTTGCCGTGGTACGGCTATCAAGAAAGTTTATTCCCTGGTGCTCTAGTACCTCCATCACCCAATCCATTGCTTTGGGGTTTTGAGTCAGGGCACTGCCCATGTGGTTGTTCATGGCGATAGCATTGGGTACTCGGCTCAGGGCATGGCGCAGGGTCTGTTGCAGTTCTGCCTGCGACATCGCATCTGTGAGGGTCGTGAGTTCTAGCGGGGCTGCTTTCAGCGGCTGCATCGGCATGTGGAGCAGGGTGTCGCGCCGTTCTTGCTTCGCTTGGTAGGCGGTTTCCAGGTCGAAAGGGGTGTCAGGCAGAATAGAGATACTTACTTCAGGCGGAAGGTCAGACAGTGCCGCCGGCATCGACTGGTAACCCAGATCATCGATCACAATGGCTAGTCTTGCTGCCTGTAGGTTGCCAGAGAGCAGTAATCCGATCAGCACGCTGAGTCCGATTGCGATCCGTCGCATTAAATTCTGTCCTTATAAAACGTTACTTAAATTTGAGTTGCAAATCTTAGTTATTTCGTCAGCCAGCTTACCGGATTTGTCGGTGAGCCTTTGCGGCGAATTTCAAAATACAGAGCGGATTGATCCTGGCCGCCACTGTCACCCACTAGAGCGATGGCATCGTTGGCCTGAACCGTATCTCCGACTTTTTTCAACAGCGTCTGGTTGTAGCCGTAAAAACTCATATCGCCTTTACCGTGGTCGATAACCAGCATCAGGCCGTAGCCACGAAGCCAATCTGCAAAGACAATTTTACCAGGGTAAACGGCTTTAACTTGGCTGCCAGCTGATTTGCTGATCACCATGCCTTTCCAACGCAGTTCGCCCTGTTGTGAACTGCCGTATTTATGCAAGACTTTGCCTTTGACTGGCCACGGCAGTTTGCCTTTACGTTTGGCCAGGCCATCCATCGGTACACGGCGCGCAGCTTCAGCGGCGGCTTTAGCCTTGGCTATTTCGTCAACCAGCCTCTTTTCATTGGTCTTCAGCTCAGTCAGGTACTGAGTATCGGACTTAAGTTGAGTTTTGATTGTGTGTACCGTTTTCTTGCGCTTGCGTTGTTCGGCTTCAAGCTTGCTTTTTTCTGTTTTTAGTTCAGCCAGTGTGTTTTTTTGCTGTTGTTTTTGCTGTTTCAGCTGATGTTGCTTGAGTTGCAGTTCTGTGGTGGTAACCGCAAGCTCATCAAGAGCACGGACGCGGGCCGCACTGAGTCGTTCGGCATAAACAGACATCCGGTCAAGTTCAGTACTGTCTTCACCGCTGAGTAAACTGGCCAGTTGGCTGTTTTTACCTTGTCGGTAATGATTATTAAGGAGTTCCTTGAGCATTTCCTGCTGGCCAACTTGCTGTTGATGAAGTTGTTGCAGTTGTCCGTGGAGTTGGCGGATTGATGACTCAAGGGTAGAGAGTTCGCCTTCAGCAGCGTGGATTTTTCTGGCCGCAGCAGCAATTGCAAGTTCTTGCTGTTTTAGCGATTTCTGGAGCGACGTGATTTTTTTCTGCTTGCTGCTGAGTTGGGATTGCTGGCGAGATATTTCTTGTTTTACACCTTCGAGCTGGTTCTGGTTGGCAGCAAGGCTTGGTAAGGAAATAACCAGGCATAACAAAGCGCCAGTGCATAATGCACTGGCGCGGAGAGTTTGGTTTAGGTATTTGATCATATCCCGCATGGGATTGATTATTTCAGATCAAACAGCACCTGACCAGTCATCTCTGAAGGGATTTCGATATCTGACAACGCCAGCATAGTTGGTGCTAGATCAGACAGTTTACCGCCTTCTTTCAGAGTTAGTGATTTGTTACCTACGTAAACCAGTGGTACCGGCAGGTTAGTGTGTGCCGTGTGGATGCCGCCAGTTTCAGGGTTAACCATCATTTCTGCGTTACCGTGGTCTGCAGTGATCAGCATCTGGCCGTCAACTTCACGGATAGCTTCAACCACTTGGCCAATGCAGCCGTCCAGTGCTTCACAAGCTTGAATGGCAGCATCGTAAACACCTGTGTGGCCAACCATGTCGCCATTCGGGTAGTTACAGATGATAGTGTCGAACTCACCGCTCTTGATAGCTGCAACCAGCTTCTCAGTCAGTTCTGGTGCGCTCATCTCTGGCTGAAGGTCGTAAGTGGCTACTTTCGGAGAAGCAACCAGTGAGCGAGACTCGCCGTCAAATTCATTTTCAACACCGCCGTTGAAGAAGAAAGTAACGTGTGCATATTTCTCTGTTTCAGAGATACGCAGCTGTTTCTTACCTTTCTTAGACAGCCACTCACCCAGAGTGTTGTCTAGGCTTGCTGGCGGGAATGCGATTGGCAGTTTGATGTCTGCTGCGTACTGAGTCAGCATTACGAAATCAGCCAGCGCCGGGAACTGAGCACGTTCGAAGCCTGCAAAATCAGTTTCGAAAGCACGAGTGATTTGACGGGCACGGTCAGCACGGTAGTTCATGAAGATCACAGCATCGCCATCTTCAATAGCCGCAACGTCCTGGCCTTCAGCACGGATTTCAGTTGCTTTAACGAATTCGTCGTTTTCGTCACGAGCGTAAGCCGCTTCCAGACCAGCAACTGCAGATTCAGCGCTGAACTCAGCTTTAGCCGCTGTTAGCAGATCGTATGCAACTTCGACGCGGTCCCAGTTGTTGTCACGGTCCATAGCGTAGTAACGGCCGACCAGTGAAGCAACACGACCTTTGCCCAGCTCAGCGAAGATTGCATCGAAACGCTCAAGAGAGGCTTTTGCGCTGCGAGGTGGGGTATCACGGCCATCCAGGAAGCAGTGCAGGTAAATCTTTTCTGCACCACGCTTAGCTGCCATTTCTACAGCTGCTGCAATGTGGTCTTCATGGCTGTGTACGCCGCCTGGTGACATCAGACCCATGATGTGAACAGCTTTGCCTGCTTTGATTGCTTTGTCCATCGCAGCTGCCAGTGCTTCGTTCTCGAAGAAGTCGCCGTCAGCGATAGATTTAGTGATGCGAGTCAGGTCCTGATAAACAACACGGCCAGCGCCGATGTTAGTATGGCCAACCTCAGAGTTACCCATCTGGCCTTCCGGCAGACCAACATCCATGCCTGAAGCAGAGATCAGGGTGTTGGCTTCATTTGCCATCAGAGCGTCCATCACAGGCGTCTTGGCGTTAGCAATTGCGTTGTTAGCGTTGTCTTCGCGGTAACCCCAACCATCCAGGATAACCAGAGCCAGTGGCTTCTTAGCAGACATATGCTGTCCTCTCGTAAAGTTAGAAATCTGAGTTTAATTTAGACCAATTACATTAAACATCTGATGAAAGTTGAAATATCTAACGTAATTCGTCTGGTTTATGTGTAATTTTACTACAACTTATGCCAAAAACTGTAGGGTAAGATCAAACAATGCTGTAAATAGATTGTTATCTTCCAACGAGAAATATAATCATTTCCACGTTTTAGTTTAAGTCTCTGGGGACATTTTTTTGCAATTTCATTGTAAACCTGGAGTAAGTCGCCGTTGTTTAAGGCATATACTAATATCGCCGGGATCAAGTGAGCCATGGCGCGTAATTGCTGACTCTGGCTGTACAACAAGATCGACACGGGTATACTCAGGTTCCTTTTAGGTGGAGTTTGGCCCTGAATCCCAGGTGTCTGATACTAGGAAAAATAGAGCGAAAATCATGCAGCAATACATCGACTTTGTTACAAGTAATCCCATTTTATCTTTGGTATGGGTTGGTTTGGTGGTAGCCGTAATTGCTTCTTATGTGAAGCAGAAGGCGGCGGGCTATGCTGTTGTGGACCCGAACCAGGCTGTCAGCATGGTAAACCGTGAAGAGGGTGTGTTTGTCGATATCCGTAGCCGTGACGAATACCGGCAGGGCCATATTGCGGGTGCGCTTCACATTTTGCCTAGCCAAATTAAAGAACAAAACTTCTCAGAGCTTGAAAAGCATAAAACTGCCCCAATCATTGTGGTATGCAAGACGGGCCAGACCGCGCAAGAGTCTGCAGGCCTGTTACATAAAGCCGGCTTTGAGAATGTTAATTTACTGAAAGATGGCCTGATTTCCTGGAATGAAGCCAATCTGCCCCTGGTACGCAGTAAATCAAACAAAGGTAAGAAGTAACTTCTTGCTGCCAAGGTTTGTGCACCCTTTGAGTGCGCACTGGCTACAATCTGATTCGTGCAGCGCGTGAAGATTGTCATGGCTGCGAATAATTATGATCTCATGTGATGAGATATGAGAGAGAAAAAGGACATTAAAATGGCTGAAGCAGCAAACAACGAAGCGCAACAGAACTTCCAAATCCAGCGTATCTTCCTGAAAGACGTTTCTTTTGAAGCGCCAAACTCTCCGGACATGTTCCAGAAAGAGTGGAACCCGGATGTAAAACTGGATCTGGACACACAAAGCCGTGAACTTGGCGAAGGTGTGTTTGAAGTTGTGCTACGTCTGACTGTGACTGTGAAAAATGCTGACGACACTGCATTCCTGTGTGAAGTTCAGCAGGGTGGTATCTTCACTGTTGCAGGTATGGAAGCGCCTCAGCTGGCACATTGCCTGGGTGCATTCTGCCCGAACATCCTGTTCCCTTATGCACGTGAAACTATCTCAAGCCTGGTAGTGAAAGGTACATTCCCGCAGCTGAACCTGGCTCCGGTAAACTTTGATGCGCTGTTCATGAACTACCTGCAGAACCAAGCGCAAGCAAACACTGAAAACACTGAAGCTTAATTAGCTGATTAGCCGTTATGAATCAAAGCGTAGATAAAGCAATCACGATGACAGTGCTGGGTGCCGGCTCTTACGGTACCTCACTGGCAATCTCACTGGCCCGCAACGGTGCAAATGTTATCCTTTGGGGACACGAGCCGGAGCATATGGCCCAGCTTGAGATGGACAGATCTAACGAAGCCTTCCTGCCGGGAGTTCCGTTTCCTGAGTCGCTGATCGTGTCAGCAGATCTGGAAGCCGCGGTGAAGGCCTGCCGTGATTTGCTGGTGGTAGTACCGAGCCATGTGTTTGGCGAGGTATTGTCGAATGTGAAGCCTTTCCTGCGTGATGACTCGCGGATCTGCTGGGCAACTAAAGGCCTTGAGCCTGAGACCGGTCGCCTGTTGAAAGAGGTGGCGGTTGAGGCATTGGGTGAGGATGTGCCGCTGGCTGTCCTGTCCGGTCCAACGTTTGCCAAAGAGCTGGCAGCCGGTATGCCGACGGCAATTGCTGTGTCTTCCCCGGATGAAACTTTCGTTCGCGAACTGCAGGAAAAAATCCACTGCAGCAAGACGTTCCGTGTTTACAGCAATGCCGATTTTATCGGTATGCAGCTGGGCGGAGCGGTGAAGAACGTGATTGCGATTGGTGCCGGTATGTCAGATGGCATCGGTTTTGGTGCCAATGCCCGCACTGCGCTGATCACTCGTGGTCTGGCGGAAATGTGTCGCCTTGGTGCCGCATTGGGTGCGCAGCCGGAGACTTTCATGGGCATGGCCGGACTGGGGGATTTGGTACTGACCTGTACCGACAACCAGTCACGTAACCGTCGTTTTGGTCTGGCGTTGGGCCAGGGTAAATCGGTAGACATTGCTCAGGAAGAAATAGGCCAGGTTGTTGAAGGTTATCGCAATACCAAGGAAGTGTGGCTGCTGGCCAAGCGTCATGGTGTTGAGATGCCGATCACCGAGCAGATTTATCAGGTGCTTTACCAGGGTAAAGATGCCCGTGAGGCAGCCAAAGATCTACTGGCCCGTGAGAAGAAAGACGAATAACGGTTAACTTCTTCGTTGTCGGGTTACTTCTTTATGGCTCGATGACACCAGAAGCTGAAGATTGAGACAACGCGGGCCGGGTGCTCGCGTTGTTTTTTTTTCATAGCAGGTTACAGTTAACAGATAACCAAATATCAGATTGAATAAACGGACAATCGAGACAGAGGGTGACGTGAAGGAATGTCAACAACATGAGATCTGGCAGGCGATCAAGCGGGAAGCGCGGGAGCAGTCAGAGCAGGAGCCGATGTTAGCCAGTTTCTACCATGCAACGATCATTAAGCATGACAATCTGGCTGGAGCACTCAGTTATATTCTGGCTAATAAGCTGGCCACACCTTCGATGCCAGCAATGGCAGTACGCGAAGTGGTTGAGGAGGCGTATGCAGCCGACTGTATGATCACGGAATCTGCCGCTTGCGATATCCGGGCCGTGGTTGAGCGAGACCCGGCTGTAGGGATGTTCCTGACGCCTCTGTTATACCTGAAAGGTTTTCATGCCCTGCAAGGTTATCGGGTAGCTAACTGGCTCTGGAAGCAGAACCGGATTGCGCTGGCTGTTTATCTGCAAAACCAGATCTCAGTTGCCTGTCAGGTGGATGTGCACCCGGCGGCGACTATCGGTCAGGGGATTATGTTCGACCACGCGACCGGTATTGTGATTGGTGAAACGGCAGTGGTCGAAAATGACGTGTCCATCCTGCAGGATGTGACGTTGGGTGGTACAGGTAAAGAGTGCGGCGACCGTCACCCGAAAATTCGAGAAGGGGTGATGATTGGTGCCGGTGCTAAGATCCTGGGTAATATTGAAGTCGGCGAAGGGGCGAAAATTGGTTCCTGTTCCGTGGTATTGAACCCAGTGCCGCCGCATACAACGGTTGCCGGGGTGCCGGCGAAGATTGTCGGCCGTCCGAGCAGTGAAAAGCCGGCGATGGATATGGATCAGCGGTTTAATGGTACATCCCAAACATTTATTGCCGGTGACGGTATTTAACCTTTAACTGTTGATGGATTAAATTTAAAAGCGAGAGCTGCGGCTCTCGCTTTGTCGTTTTTAAGAGGTTATTTTTCGCGAACCTCGAACCTCGAACCTCGAACCTCGAACCTCGAACCTCGAACTTCGGACTTATACCGCGCCTTCAAATCCCAGTTGACGCCATACTTCATAGCCGATGATGGCCGCGGCATTGGACAGGTTCAGGCTGCGGCTGTCCGGATGCATCGGGATGCGCAGGCGCTGTTCCAGTGGCAGGCCTTCAATTATTTCAGCTGGCAGGCCACGGGTTTCCGGGCCGAATAACAGCACATCACCGGCCTGGAATTTGGCATTAGTATGGTAGTTGGTTGTCTTGGTGGTGCAGGCAAAAATGCGGCGTTCACCAATGGCTGTCAGGAAAGCCTCAAAGTTTTTATGACGGTGAACATGAGCGAGATCGTGGTAGTCCAGCCCGGCTCGGCGTAGTTTTTTCTCTTCCAGATCGAAGCCCAAAGGTTCAATCAGGTGCAGCGTGGCACCACAGTTGGCGCAAAGGCGGATAATGTTGCCGGTATTTGGAGCGATTTCCGGTTCATAAAGGGCGATATCAAACATACGGGTGGCTTCAGCTAAAAATTTGCCCCTATTGTAACCAAAACAAAGGGGACGAAAACCAACCGGAGAGAAAAAGCGGAAACGGACAGACAGTCGGTCCGTTTCCGCTGATGATATTGTTTGATTACCGGGCGAGTGGCAGCGAAATGCTGACTCTGAGTCCGCCAAGCGGACTTCGGTTGGCCTTGATACTACCGTTGTGCTGGCGGATCGCGCTTTCGGTGATTGCCAGCCCTAGGCCTGTGCCACCGCTGCTGCGATCTCTGGCTGTCGATACCCGATAGAAGGGACGGAAAATATCGTCCAGCTCTTCATCCGGTACCCCTTCACCGTTATCGTCGATCAGGATCGTAAGCTCTTGGTTGGTGGTGGCGAAGGTTACCTCGATAATGTCGTTGCCATACTTGATGGCATTACGCACCACATTTTCCAAGGCGCTGATCAGCAAGTTTGGGTTACCACTGAGTGGCCACTCTTCGAGCGGGGTATAAGTCAGCTTTTTCTGGCTTTGCTCAGCTTCGAAGCGGGCATCTTCCAGCATTTCATACCAGAGGGTGCTAGCGTCTGCGTTTTCACGCTCCTGATGACTGTTAACCTGCATGCGTGAAAGCTCCAGCAGTTCGCTGATCATTTTCTCCAGCCGCTCAGCTTCGGTATCAATTCGCTCCAGTTCCTTACTTTCACCTTGTTTGCGTGTGGCCAGAGCAGTGGCCATCCTTAACCGGGTCAGCGGTGAGCGCAGCTCATGGGAAATGTCAGACAGCAGGCGTTGCTGGCCGCTGATCATCTGGTTGATGGCCTGGACCATTTGGTTGAAGCTGGCTCCGGCTTGTTTGAATTCACGGGGACCGGATTCAAGTTTCGGATTGGCTTCAAACTCTCCGGTTGCCACACGTTCAGCGGCTTGTTGCAGGCGACGGGCCGGAATACTGATGGCCCATGCTAACCAAAGCAGCAGCGGTGTGCTGACCAGCATAGTCAGTAACAGGAGCTGAAAAGGTTTGTCCATAATCTGGATGAAAAACGGCGGCGGTTCCCGCCATATCCGGCCGATGTACATCAGCAGCGTTTGTTGCTGGTGCTCGACGGTAAATGGCCCGGCCATCATCCAGCGGCCATAAAGCTTTTGCTTCGGATCCTCCGGGTTATCGGCCATGGTGATGAAATTACGCAGTGCCTTATTACGCTTCTGAGGCGTAATAATTTCCCCGTCGGTGGTGGTGAAGTAGAGCTGAAAGCCCTTATGACGCTTATGCTCGGTGAAGTGTCGCAACTTTTCTTGCAGCGGCTCCCGGCCAAAGGCAATGCGATCTGAAATACTGAGGGCCGAGTCCTGGTAACGTTTGAGCTGCGGTTCCGGGATTGTATGCTGGGAACGCGGATCGAGGTGCGGTAGCAATAGCAGCACGACGACAATGAGCAGCAGCGTCAGCCAGAAAGTGGCAAAGATTCGGCCGTAAAGGCTGGAAAAACGGGGCAGTTTCATCCGGCTTCCTCAACAAGCAGGTAGCCTTTGCCGCGCAGGGTTTTGATGCGTGGCTTTCCGTCACTGCGCTCAGGCAATTTCTTGCGAAGATTGGAAATATGCATGTCGATAGCTCGGTCAAACTGAGCCAGCCGCTTGCCCAAGACCTCGAGGCTCAGTTCATTTTTGGAAATGATCTTGCCGGGATGGCGGATGAAGTGGCTCAGCAGTGCCAGCTCAGTTCCCGTCATATCTATCAGCTGCTCATTGCAATACACTTCTTGTCGTCCCGGATAAATGGTGATGTCCTGATAAATCAGGCTGTCAGATGCATGGTGGGCATCATTACTGTTGTGTTGGGTCCGGCGCAGGATTGCACGCATTCGGGCCAGTAATTCCCGGTCACTGAAAGGTTTGGGCAGGTAGTCATCGGCACCGAGCTCCAGCCCCAGCACCCGGTCTATTTCTTCACCTTTGGCGGTCAGCATCAGTACAGGGGTACTGTGCTGTTCGCGCAGTTTTCGCAGCATTTCGGTGCCGTTCATTTTTGGCATCATGACATCAAGCAGGATCAGGTCAATGGTGTCATCAACTTTACTCAGTCCTTGTTCCCCATTATTGGCCTCTATGATGTCGAAACCTTCCATCTCAAGAATGTCGGTTAACAGGGCTGTAAGTTCGGTATCGTCATCGACCAGCAGTATCTTTGCCATGGGGTTACCCTATGCATTTAGTTGCCTTTGTGGGAAGGCGTGGTAAGGTTAATCAGTCAGCTCCAGTATCGCCAAACTCCTCCTTTCAGCCAAGCTTCCTGAAGTCGGCTTTACGCAGTTTTACGTTTGGCAGACAGCACTTTACCTTGCAGGGATTATTCTACACTTAAACCTGCTGACGGAAACTGGAGAACAATCATGAACAAATTCAAGAAAACATTGTTAATTGCAATCGCGCTGCCTTTTGCCTTAGGTTCAGCCAGCGCTTTGGCTTATGGCGGCGGTCATAAAGGTGGTCACCATGGTGGCTATCATGAAGGTCGGGGTGGCTGCGGTAACTTTGACGGAAAACAGATGTTCCGTGATTTGGATCTGACAGATCAGCAGCGTGACCAGATGCGGGATTTCCGCCGCACTAACCGTGATGCGATGCGAACTGAGTACCGTGAGCACTTTGATACTATGCGCGGTTATCACCAGCAGATGCAGAACCTGATGTTGGCGGAAAACTTTGATGAAAATGCAGTACGTAACCTGGCCAAGCAGATGTCAGATCTGCAAATTGAACACCGTGTCACTATGTTGAAGAAGCGTCATGAGATGCTGGCAGTTCTGACTCCGGCGCAAAAAGAAAAACTGAAACAGCTACAGGATGAACGTCGAAGCCAGTGTGAAGCCCGCTGGGCCGATGATGATTTGTAATCCTTTTCATCCAGATACAGCCGCAACTTGAGTTGCGGCTTTTTGTTATTCAGGTCTGTCGTGCTGCGATGAAAATCATATTTCCTGTCATTTTTTGTTATTAATTTTCATCATAAAACAGCTATACTGCGGGGTATTGCCCAGTGAGTGCTGATGAACAGGCGTGATTATCATGGATGAAAACACCCAGTTACCCACGGTTATCACTCTCCCTCATGCACGGCTGGTGGCTCTGATGACAGGTTATATACTTTAAGGCATGACGTTACTTTGGCTGTTTACACAGTCTGTGCTTTGCCCGGTCGTCAACCAGAATGCTAACAGTTTCGTTTCATATCCGTTGCCCTTTCAGGCAATAGTCACCCGGGTGAATGAAGTCCGAGGTGATCGTGATGTGAATCAACAAAATTTTTTATCAAAATTGTAATACTCCTACATTAGTAGGAAAGTTACAGTTTGCACGAGATAAGCCCGGTAAGCCGGCTTATGATGTCAGGCGGGGGAACCCTGGCAACTCGTGCCGGATTTGAATTTTCATTTCCCAAAGTCAGAGGGTAACCATGATTAAAAAGATTGGTGTATTGACCAGTGGTGGTGACGCACCTGGTATGAACGCGGCGATTCGCGGTGTTGTGCGTGCTGCATTGTCTGAAGGCCTGGAAGTTTATGGTGTTTATGACGGCTATCAGGGCCTGCACCAGAACCGCATTGAGAAGCTGACTCGCTCAAGCGTTTCAGATGTGATCAATAAAGGCGGTACTTTCCTGGGTTCTGCACGTTTTCCTGAGTTTAAAGATGAGAAAGTGCGTGCTCAGGCAATCGAGAACCTGAAAATTCACGGTATCGACGCTTTGGTCGTTATCGGTGGTGACGGCTCTTACATGGGTGCGAAGAAGCTGACTGAGATGGGTTATCCATGTATCGGCCTGCCAGGTACGATTGATAACGATGTTGCAGGTACTGACTACACTATCGGTTACCTGACTGCAATGAACACAGTTATCGATGCGATTGACCGCCTGCGTGACACATCTTCCTCTCACCAGCGTATCTCTATCGTAGAAGTAATGGGCCGCCATTGTGGTGATCTTACTTTGATGTCTGCGATTGCCGGTGGTTGTGAGTACATCATCACGCCAGAAACTGGTCTGAATAAAGAAGAGTTGCTGGCGAAGATCAAAGAAGGTATCTACAAAGGCAAGAAGCACGCGATTATTGCACTGACCGAGCTGATGACTGATGCCAATGAGCTGGCGAAGTACATTGAAGATGAAACAGGTCGTGAAACTCGTGCGACTGTTCTAGGTCACATCCAGCGCGGTGGTCAGCCAACTGCATTCGACCGTATCCTAGCTTCACGTATGGGTGCATACGCGGTTGAGTTGTTGCTGAAAGGTGAAGGTGGTCGTTGTGTGGGTATCCAGAATGAGCAAATGGTTCACCACGACATCATCGATGCAATTGAGAACATGAAGCGTCCGGTTCGTAACGATCTGTACGAGCTGGCTGACAAGCTGTTCTAAGCATCATTTACTATAAGCATACTTTATTGAAAAACCGGTCGAGATGACCGGTTTTTTTATACCTTGGCTATTTAGTCTGGGTATAAAAAAAGCCACCCGGAGGTGGCCTTAGTAATTCATTTACCAATCAGGTAATGATTATTTTTTTGCTTCAGCAGCAGCTTTAGCGATAGCAGCAAAGCTTTCAGCGTCCAGAGCAGCACCACCAACCAGTGCGCCGTCGATGTCTGGCTGAGCGAAGTATGCAGCTGCGTTTTCTGGCTTAACAGAACCGCCGTACTGGATTACAACGTTCTTAGCAACTTCTTCGCTTTGCTCTGCAATGTGAGCACGGATAGCAGCGTGGATGCGCTGTGCATCTTCAGCAGTTGCTGCTTTACCAGTACCGATAGCCCAGATTGGTTCGTAAGCGATGATAGCGCCGTTCAGAGCTTCGACGCCCTGAGTCTTGATTACTGCGTCGATTTGACGAGCACATACAGCAACAGTTTCACCAGCTTCGTTCTGAGCTTCAGATTCACCGATACACAGAACAGGAGTCAGACCGTGCTCTTTCAGGAATGCGAATTTCTTAGCAACGAACTCGTCAGACTCGCTGTGGTAGTCGCGACGCTCTGAGTGACCGATGATGATGTGGCTTGCACCGAAGTCTTTCAGCATCTCAGGAGAGATATCACCAGTGAATGCACCTTTAGCGTTTACGTCAACGTTCTGTGCACCCAGGATGATTTTGTTTTCTGCTTTACCGATTAGCTGTTCAGCCAGGTCAAGATACATAACTGGTGGAGCAATGGCTACGTCTACACCTTCAACACCCTTAAGTGCCGCATCAAGGCCCTTAAGTAGGTTAGATACCATTTCCTTGCTACCGTTTAGCTTCCAGTTACCCATAACCACAGGATGGCGCATAGCTTTTCTCCAAATCAATTTGATGTAAAAAGTTAATACCAAAAAGCGTAATTATCTGATCATTTCAAACAACTATGCTGTTTGGTATCAGCTGATGTTGTAAGAATATAACAGCTTTAGCTGATATATTTTCTGTCCGAAATCATTTCTGTGCTCGGTTGTACCTTTTTCGTCACCAAAAGTGAACTCTTGGTGGGAAATATTTTTAAATATTTCATTTTGTCGGATGATTAAGACGAAAAAAGACAGTGATCAGTGATTGAAATATAGCCTATTTGTTTGGCCTGTCAGCAGATGATCGGGTAAGTTGACCATGCTGTTATATCAAAATGCTGTATTTTCAATAAGTCACAGCGAGTGATAAGCATCCATGGAGGAAGTTGTGCCAAATCTTGTTATGGAGTACGCCGATCCCGTTGCCGAGCGCGTCAATGTCCCGGGATTACTGGAAGATTTACACCAAACCCTGCTGTCCTGCGGGTTGTTTGAGGACAATTCGGTAAAGTCTCGCAGCTATCCCTGTCATACCTGGCTAGTGGGCCCGGAAGGGGATTTGAAAACCTTTATCCATATTGAACTGCGAATGCTCTCAGGGCGTAGCGCTGAGCAGAAACGGGAACTGTCCCGGCGGTTGATGGCGATACTGGAGCAACATGCCAGTGAGATCAACAGCCTGACTGTCGATATCCGCGATATGGATCGTGAGTGTTTCCTTAAAGCGACGCATTAATGTAAGAATCGGTACCTTCTGATACCACACCCTGTCATTACTTAGGGTGTGGTTTTCAGTTCAGATGACGCAACAGTTACTTGATTACTTGATGGTTTAGCGGCGCAGATCGGCCTGATCGGAAAGTGCGTCCTGTGGCGGCTCTGGTCGGATAAAAGGTTTGATTTCAGCTTGTTGCTCTGTAAGGGAGTCCGGATCATTGAGGGCCTGAGCAAAACGCTTGAGCTGGTTTTGCAGTTCTGACATCAACAAGATATTGGTGTGATTAGGGTTTTTTCCCCGAGCTATAACTTGGTTAATGTGGCTCATCTGAGCGCGCAATCTTGGCTGCATCTCATCGCTGGCATTGTTAATGATTTCTTCACTCATCGAAAGCCGGAGGGCTTCCAGCTCCTCAGGGGCTTGTTCTGCCATGTATTTCAGCTCGTCAAACGGTGGTAAGTTCTGCATTACTGTTCCCCTCGCAATCTCAACTTCCGTTCTTCTTGCTCCTCTTCGGATACGCAAAGAAGTTAATAAGAGTTATGTCATTAAAGTTAGTTAGCCAGCCTGTGGCTAAGTGGCTCATTTTTGAGATTGGGAAAAAACGTTATGAAAAGCAGAGCGCTTACATTGGGGTAACGAAAGAGGGAGCCGCCCGCATTTAGCGGGCGGGGAAGGGATTGATCACCAATAATGTTCCATGGTGATTTGACCTGGCTTGCGGCGCAGGTTTTTGACAAAGCCCATGGTTTCGAGAATCGCTTTGGTTTCTCTGACCATCTCCGGATTGCCGCACAGCATGATCTGGCTTTGCTCCGGGTTGAGAGTCAGGCCGATATGGCGTTCCAGCATTCCGTCGGCAATGGCTTGCGGGATTCGGCCCGGTAGGCTCAATGGTGCCGGTTCACGGCTGACGAATGGCTGGACGACAAGTTGGTCCGGATGACGTTCCAGTAGTTCATTGATTTCAGCCTGATAGCTGAGATCGGCCGAAAAGCGGACGGCATGGATCAGGGCAACTTTGCGGAAACGACGCCAGACATCCGGCTCTCGCAGGATCGACAAGTAAGGGCCTATGGCGGTGCCTGTTGCCAGCATCCACAGGTGCTCACCCTCGGGGATTTCATCTAAGGTGAAAAAGCCGTTAGCACGGGCTGAGATCATTACGCTGTCGCCTGCTTCCAAGGCGTGAAGGCGTGGGGATAGTACCCCGTCAGCCACCCGGGTGGCGTAAATCTCGATTTTGTTATCGCTCGGCGGATTGACGAAGGAGTAGGCTCGCTGGACAATCTGTCCGTCGATTTCCAGTCCCAGCTTGGTAAATTGCCCGGCCCGGAAAGGCTCGATATTGGCTCGCAGGACAAGACTAAATAAGTCACTGTTCCAGTGACGATTGGTGATAACCTCTGCAGGGATCCAGTCAGCCATAATGTTCTCCTAGTCTAATTTATGTATTCGATAAGCGCAGCGCCTCTCTCCGGCAATAATGTGTTCATCTCTGACTACCTGAAACCTGTCGCCAACCAGGCGCTGGAAGACGGCAAGTTCAGAATTACATAACGAAGGGCAACGGGTGGCGGCATGGCAAATCGGGCAGTGGTTTTCCACCAGGATAAAGTCATCGCCGTCCCGGGACAGTTCAGCCATATAGCCTTCCTGCTCCCTCATTGTAGTCAGTTTTTCCAGTTTTTCTTTTACATCAGCGCAGTTGGCTAATGCTTTTTGGTATTGTTCAAAGGTTTGATTCTCCCGGCGTTCAACCACCTGGTTTAAGCCGTCGGAGCCAAAGAGCTCCTCAACAGAATCAAGCATTTGAATAATAAATTCACCGTGGCGGTCAGCAAACCGGCGGTGCCCTTTGCCAGTCAGGTTCCAGTGCCTGGTTGGCCTGCCGACTTTGGCCCTGATATCTTCATAATCGACTAGGCCTTCATCTTCCAGTGCTTGCAGATGCTGGCGTACGCCCATGGTGGTGAGCTTGAACTCCTCAGCCAGCACCTTGGCGGTCACCGCTCCTTCTCGCTTGATGCGGTAGAGTATTTTGTCGATGGTCTTCATAGTTGCTGCTTTTTTCTTCATCAATTCTATTATGTAGTCAGCAAAAATTATAAAGCAACAACTTTACTAACTAATTGTTGCTGGTGGGGGAAATAAGACAACTCAGAATCAGGGATGAGAAAGAAAAAAGCGCGCCGGACGGGCGCGCTTTGAAAGTCTCTGCAACGAGTAAGGTTACAGGATGTGTTCTTTGATCGCGTCGTCTTTGCGATCCAGGTAGTGTGTTGATTTGATACGACGGATAGTGCGGCATTTACCACGGATAAGCAGGGTTTCTGTGGTCGCGATATTGCCCTGGCGGCTGATACCGTCTAGCAGATCACCTTTAGTGATACCGGTGCCGGCAAAGATCACGTTGTCGCTTTGTGCCATGTCTTCCATACGCAGCACGGTATTTGGCTCAATACCCATTTCATGGCAGCGGTCGATTTCTACCTGACCCAGCTCGCGGTTCTCTTCGGTGTCACCTTTTACTTGATGGCGTGGTAGCAGGCGACCGTGCATGTCACCGCCCAGGGCACGGATAGCCGCAGCAGAAACGACACCTTCCGGGGCTCCGCCAATGCAGTACATGACATCGACTTCGCTGTCTGGCATACAAGTCAGGATAGAAGCGGCAACATCACCGTCCGGGAAAGCATAAACACGTACGCCCATCGCCTGCATTTTAGCAATTACTTCATCGTGGCGAGGTTTTGCCAGGGTAGTGACTACTAATTCATTCAGGGATTTACCCAGTGCTGTTGCAATGCGTTCAAGGTTTTCCGTTAGCGGCAGGCTCAGGTCGATGCAACCTTTAGCTCCCGGGCCGACAACCAGTTTTTCCATGTACATGTCCGGAGCTTTCAGGAATGAACCTTTTTCACCGGCAGCCAGTACAGCCAGGGCATTGTTCTGGCCCATTGCAGTCATGCGGGTACCTTCGATCGGGTCTACAGCGATATCTACCGCGTCGCCACCGGTACCTACCTGCTCGCCGATATACAGCATAGGCGCTTCATCAATTTCGCCTTCGCCAATCACAATTTCCCCTTCAATTTCTGTCTGGTTCAGAAGGGTGCGCATAACTTCAACGGCTGCGCCGTCTGCTGCGTTTTTGTCGCCGCGGCCAAGCCATTTGTAGCCAGCCAGTGCTGCACCTTCAGTGACACGGGAAAATGCCATTGCTAAATCGCGTTTCATGATTACTCCGGAAAATGAAATCTGTGTGGGCTATAAATTCTGGCGGCGATTCTAACACAGCTCGGAGTAATCGTTTGCGTAAAATTTGTTTTTGAATCTAAAGGAAGTTGATTGTGAAGCGGCTGGAAAAGAAAAGGCCTGCATCAGCAGGCCTTGGTTAAGTTATGTTGAGTGGGCGAGATATCAGATATCTTCGTCTTCTACAGCCCAGCCTTTGGCACATTCAACAGCACGCTTCCAGCCTTTATAACGGCGCTCGCGTTTTTTATCGTCATCGCAAGGGGTGAATCGGCGATCCAGTACCGCCTTGTCTTTCAGCTCGTCAATACTGTTCCAGAAGCCCACGGCCAGGCCTGCCAGATAGCCGGCACCCAATGCGGTAACTTCAGTGACAACCGGACGGTGAACTTCTGTTGCCAGGATGTCAGACTGGAATTGCATCAGGAAGTTGTTGGCTACAGCACCGCCGTCAACACGCAGTGAAGCCAGCCTAATGTCGGAATCTGCCTGCATGGCATCTAGTACATCGCGGGTCTGGTAGGCCACACTTTCCAGTGTTGCGCGGATAATGTGGTTGGCGTTAACACCGCGGGTTAGGCCGACAACAGCACCACGGGCATACGGATCCCAGTACGGGGCCCCCAGGCCAGTGAAGGCAGGTACGACATAAACACCATTAGCACTGCCGACTTTCTCTGCAAAGTATTCAGAGTCTTTGGCGTCATCTAACAGTTTCACTTCATCACGCAGCCACTGGATGGAAGCACCGCCCATAAAGACCGCCCCTTCCAGCGCATAAGCCACATCACCCTGAGGACCGCAGGCCAGTGTTGTGAGCAGGCCGTTATTTGAGGTGACTTTTTCCTTACCGGTATTCATTAGCAGGAAGCAGCCAGTACCGTAGGTGTTTTTCGCCTGGCCGGCTTCGACACACATCTGGCCGAACAGGGCTGCTTGTTGGTCACCGGCAATACCGGCGATTGGAATACGGGTACCGCCTTTACCACCGATGTTGGTTTGGCCGTAAACTTCTGATGAAGGCTTGACTTCCGGCATCATGGATAGCGGGATATCGAGTGCTTTCAGCAGTTTTTCATCCCACTGCATGGTATTGATGTTGAATACCATAGTACGGGATGCGTTGGTGTAGTCAGTTACGTGGACACGTCCCTGGGTCATCTTCCAGATCAGCCAGGTATCAACGGTACCGAACAGCAGGTTACCAGCTTCGGCTTCTTCACGGGCACCTTCTACATTGTCCAGGATCCACTTGATCTTGGTACCGGAGAAGTACGGGTCAACAACCAGACCGGTGTTTTCACGGATGTAGTCGGTCAGACCTTCTTGTTTTAGTTTCTCACAGATATCTGCGGTGCGACGGCATTGCCATACAATCGCGTTATAAACCGGCTTACCGGTATTTTTGTTCCACACAATGGTGGTTTCACGCTGGTTGGTAATACCGATACCGGCAACCTGATCGGAGCGGATGCCGGCTTTCGCCAAAGCTTCAACCAAGGTTGAGCTCTGAGTCGCGTAGATTTCCAGAGGATCATGTTCAACCCATCCTGCTTTCGGATAGATCTGAGTAAATTCACGTTGTGACGTGCACACAATGTTCGCGTTGTGATCCAGCACAACGGCACGTGAGCTTGTTGTGCCTTGATCAAGTGCAACAATGTATTTTTGCTCAGTTGTCATGATGGTTTCCTCGGTTATTCGTTATTGGATAAGGGTAGTAGAACGTACGTTATGCTTTGGCTGCTTCAGTTTCTTCAGCTGTTTCTTGTTTTGCTTCAGCATTGCCAGGCAGGAAGGCACCGATAGCTTTTGGATACAGCCAGCCGCCGAAGCACGCACCGAAGACTGGTGCCAGCAAAGGTACAAACATATAAGGAATATCTTTACCACCGGTTAGCGCCATATCGCCCCAGCCAGCCAGGAAGGCAAAGAATTTAGGACCAAAGTCACGGGCAGGGTTCATGGCAAAGCCGGTTAGTGGGCCAAGCGAGCCGCCGATAACCGCAATCAGGATACCAATCAGTAATGGACCCATCGCACGGTTTGGTGCGCCGTTTTTATCATCAGTAATGGCCAGAATGCCGAACATCAGTACCGCGGTGATCACGAATTCCACAGCGAAGGCACCGCCGAAAGACAGGGCTGCATTTGGATAAGTGGAGAAGATACCTGCGCTTGCCAGGCTGGCTTCAGTACCACGGACAATTTGGTTAGCGGCTTCATACTCGGTAAAAAGGTTGCTGTACAGGCTGTAGACCAGCGCTGCAGTAAAGAAGGCACCAAGCATCTGGGCAATGATGTAGGGAGCGACTTTTCGTTTGTCGAAACCATGGAACAGAGCCAGGGCTATGGTCACCGCCGGGTTAATATGGGCGCCGGAAATACCAACTGTACAGTAAATGGCAATTGCTACGCCGAGGCCCCAAACGATACTGATTTCCCACTGGCCAAAATTGGCGCCGGTCAGTACCAGAGCTGCGACACAGCCCACACCGAAGAATATCAGCAGCCCAGTGCCTATAAACTCAGCGATGCATTCGCCAAGCAACGTATGTTGTTTTGGTGTAGTCATCTTTCAGTCCTTTTGTCGAATGTTGTAGGGGTACTACTTATTTTGTTTTTATGCGGAAATTACTGTACTCGATCTCACCTTATTTAAAATGTTGTCAGCTAAAAAATGTGTGTTCGAGCATAAAACATTTTCATTTTTGAGCGAATGCGCAAACGATTGCGACTTTTTTGACCGAGAACGAATTAGGCTAGTGTAGTTGCAATCAAGTGAATATTGGTGGCGGGTTTTTGCTCTTAAGTTGCTAATTTTGCAATAAAAAATCCGACCAAGAAAGGTCGGATGTGCCAGATGGGGCAAATCTTGGATTTATCCAAGAGAGATACGATCGTTTTCAAAATTAGCATGGCAAAACTGCATTAAAATAGAGTTAGATCGCAATTCTACGCATTTTGCTCTATTTAGGTGCTGCTTTTCCGAGTCTTCGCCCAGTTATCTTTCTCTTGATTACAGTGATGCTCAGGTTGCTGGTTGCTTGTCTGAAAGTCAGTGTACAAGGGGACGGCGGGCTATATCCGGTATGACTTTGCTCTGACAGAACGTCAGATCATCATCAGAACTGCACATTTTTTCCCCGTTTGCTGCAAAGGGGCTGATTTGTAGATGCCAGACGGCGGCAGCCCCGTTAGAATAGGCGAATAAAGCAACGTAAACATGCCTGTGTGATGTTACCTTATCAGTTTAAGGTAAGAGGATAGGCTTAGATCAGGTGGACAATATGTCATTAGAAATGTTGGAAAAGCTGGAAGCCAAAGTACAAATGGCTGTTGATACAATTTCTCTTCTGCAAATGGAAATTGAAGAACTTAAAGAAAAGAATGACGCTCTGGCAAATGAAGCCCAGGAGCTGCGTTCTGGCCGTGAAGCGTTGGAGCAGGATAACGAGAAGCTGCGCAATGATCATCAGGCGTGGCAGGAGCGCATTCGTAACCTTCTTGGAAAGATGGACGACGTTGAATAAAAAAACAGAGCCTGATGGCTCTGTTTTTTTATCTGACTCTTTTGGAGTACTGGGATCACTCAATATCGAGTGGTTCCGGCGATAAAATAACACCGGTATTATCAGCGTAGATGTGATCCTCCGGCAGGAAGGTAACGCCACCGAAGTTCACCGCCACATCAATTTCTCCGACACCTTGTTGATCTGCGCCAACCGGGATTGAAGCCATCGCCTGGATACCGATATCCATTTCATCCAGATCATCGACATGGCGTACACATCCATAGACAATTAATCCTTCCCAGTCATTATTGACTGCCTGCTGAGCAATATCTGCATCGACCAGCGCACGTCTCAGCGAACCGCCACCATCAATCAGCAATACCCGACCGGCTCCGGGTTCTTCAAGAACATTACGGATCAGGCCGTTGTCCTCGAAACACTTAACCGTGGTTACCTGGCCGCCAAAGGAGCTGCGACCACCGTAAGAGCTGAACATAGGTTCAACGACATCCACCTTATCAAGGTAAATATCGCAGAGTTCGGAGGTATTGTATTCCATAAGCTCGCTTCTTGTTGTGGCAGTTGAAAAGGAGATAACCTGTTGAAAGTATAACCAGCCGGCAAGGCATTGCAATAATGGCCCTCACAAAGCAGGGCCAAATAATCGGGATTATCAGGCTGCAGCCAGTACCACGCCGGCAGCAAACAGCAGGTTGGTCAGCAGGGCGCATTTAACCATAGTTGCCATCATCGGACGCAGAGCGGCACCGTCTGCCGACTGTAGTACCTGCTTACCGTGCTTGAACAGCAGTGGCAGGCTCAGAGCAAACAGCCAGCCGAACGGTGAGTGCAGCTCCAGCGCGGCAAATAGTGACAGGCAGAGCATGCTGCCGGCCAGCAGAAACAGGTGATATTTACGGCCCCAGTCCGGTCCCATTCGTACTGCAAGTGTTAGCTTGCCGCAGGCGCGGTCATTATCGATATCACGCAGGTTATTGATATTCAGCACACCGACAGCCAGCAGACCACAGGCGGTAGCCGGCAGCATAATGACGGAATCAATCTGTCCTGCCTGAAGATAATAGGTGCCGGCGACGCCCAGCCAGCCGAAAAACATCAGGACAGACAAATCACCCAGTCCGCGGTAGCCATAAGGTTTGTTACCGACGGTATAGGCAATGGAGGCGGCAATGGCCATCAGGCCCAGCAACATAAATCCAAACATATCCTGAAGGTTGTTGCAGGCGATAAATATCAGGCTAAGCCCACTGACAATGGTCATGATGATATTAATGATCATGGCTTTGCGCATTGCCGTCGGGGTAACCAGTCCTGACTGGATCGCCCGTTGCGGGCCGAGGCGCTCGTCATTATCAGTGCCTTTGACAGCGTCGCCGTAATCATTGGCCAGATTGGATAAGATCTGGAGTAAGAGTGCGGTCAGCAGGGCCAGGCCTGCGACTAAAGCAGAGAAACTTCCTTGCCATCCTGCCACTGCACTGCCGCATACGATTGATGCGATGGCTAAGGGCAGGGTTTTTGGCCTTGCTGCATCCAGCCAGATTGCGAGTGAAGATGATTTCATAATGTGTTGCTTACTTCGGAACCAGTCGAATCCGTATTATGGCGCAACTTTCAATATGGGCAACTTTATCGCCACTTTGTTTGTTTAAGAACAAAAAAACGGTGCCATAAGGCACCGTTTGGATAAGGAATATTCTGTCTCGGAATCGAGAGATTACAGAATGAAGCGGCTTAGATCTTCGTCTTCAACCAACTCGCCCAGGCGTTTGGTTACGTATGACTCGTCAATCACGATTTTGTCGCCAGACTGTTCCGCAGCGTCAAACGACAGCTCTTCCATCAGACGTTCCATTACCGTGTGCAGGCGACGGGCACCAATGTTTTCGGTGCGCTCATTAACCTGCCAAGCCGCGTCGGCCAGCTTGTTGATACCGTTTTCAGTAAATTCGATATCGACGGATTCGGTTGCCATCAGGGCTTTGTACTGCTCGGTCAGCGAGGCATTCGGCTCAGTCAGGATGCGTTTGAAATCACCGCTGGTCAGGGCTTCAAGCTCAACACGGATTGGCAGACGGCCCTGCAGTTCCGGGATCAGATCAGATGGTTTTGCAACCTGGAATGCACCGGAGGCGATAAACAGGATATGGTCAGTTCGAACCATGCCGTGCTTGGTCGAAACGGTTGAACCTTCGACCAGTGGCAGCAGGTCACGCTGAACACCTTCTCGGGATACGTCTGGGCCAGAAGATTCGCCGCGCTTACAGATCTTGTCGACTTCATCCAGGAATACGATGCCGTGGTTTTCAACCGCGAAGATAGCCTGCTCTTTCAGCTCGTCCTGATTTACCAGCTTAGCTGCTTCTTCTTCGGTCGCGGCTTTCATCGCGTCCTTGATCTTCATCTTGCGCTTTTTGGTGGTATTGCCTGCCAGGCTTTGGAACATGCCTTGTAGCTGGTTGGTCATGTCTTCCATACCAGGAGGAGCCATGATCTCTACACCCATCTGCGGCGCAGCAATTTCCATTTCAATTTCTTTGTCATCCAGCTTGCCTTCACGCAGCTTTTTGCGGAATGACTGGCGAGCAGCGGAGCCAGAATCGGCTTCTTCGTTCTGGCCCCAGGCATCGCGTGCCGGCGGGATCAGAACATCCAGAATACGCTCTTCAGCCAGCTCTTCGGCGCGGAAGCGAACTTTTTCCATTGCCTGCTGGTGAGTCATTTTTACAGCAACATCGGTCAGATCGCGGATGATAGTTTCCACTTCCTTACCAACATAGCCCACTTCGGTGAACTTAGTTGCTTCTACTTTGATAAACGGTGCATTGGCCAGTTTAGCCAGGCGACGGGCAATCTCTGTTTTACCCACACCGGTAGGACCGATCATCAGGATATTTTTCGGGGTAACTTCAACGCGCAGCTCTTCAGGCAGCTGCATACGGCGCCAGCGGTTACGCAGGGCAATTGCTACGGCACGCTTGGCTTTGTCCTGACCGATGATATGGCGGTCAAGCTCGTGGACGATTTCGCGTGGAGTCATCTCGGACATATCGGCTTCCTTACTTGGTCTCAAGTTCTTCGATGGTGTGGTGGTGGTTGGTGAAGACACAGATATTGCCGGCAATATTCAGTGACTTCTCGGCGATGTCACGGGCATCCAGATCTGTGTTTTCCAGCAGGGCTGTTGCCGCTGCTTGGGCAAAGTTACCACCGGAGCCGATAGCAATAAGATCATGTTCAGGCTGAACCACGTCACCGTTACCAGTGATGATCAGCGAGCTGTTTTCGTCAGCAACTGCCAGCAATGCTTCCAGTTTGCGAAGCATGCGGTCGGTTCGCCAGTCTTTGGCGAGTTCCACGGCTGCTTTAAGCAGGTGGCCTTGGTGCATTTCCAGCTTACGCTCAAAACGCTCGAATAGGGTGAAGGCATCAGCAGTGCCGCCGGCAAAGCCTGCTAGAACTTTGTCGTGGTATAAACGGCGCACTTTGCGAGCGTTACCTTTCATTACAGTGTTGCCCAGGGAAACCTGACCATCACCGGCGATAACGACTTTACCGTTTCGACGTACAGATACGATAGTTGTCACGGTGTTACCTCTTTGAGTCTCTCCGGCCAGTGCCGGTATCGGTATTAAGTGTATATCTGGGGATGGGGTTTTCTGTTTTCAAGGCATCTGAACCGGAAAAAGAACAAGTGAAAAAAGAAAAGGATGCAAGTGCATCCTTTTCTGTGAACTTATTGGAAGAGTGGCTCTGGTTATTCCCAGAACCAGATGGCACACGGTTCAATGCCGGCCCGTCGCAGCATGTTGCGATCGCTTTCCGCTTTTCGTTTTTGCGGATAAGGACCGAGGATCACGCGGTACCAACTACCTTTTTCGCCCTGGCTGACCTTGATCTGGCTGCTCAGACCTTGGAAGGCAATCATGGCTTTGCGTTCTTCTGCCTGATTGCGGCTTCGGTAGGCACCACACTGCATCAGATAAGGGCGGGTCGGAGTTTGTTTCTTCGGTGCTTCAACCTGAACTTCTTTGTTTTCCAGCTCTTCGATGTAGCGCCATTTTTCTTCAGGCTTTGGCGGCAGCGGCTTGGTCTGTGGCTTTGGTTTAGGCTTCGGCTGAGGTTTAGGAGCCGGTTTTGACTGAACGGTCTCAGCTTCCTGCTCGGGTGCCGGATTGGTCGACAGGAAATAAAGACCATAGCCCAGTGCACCTACTAGGCACAGAGCGATAAAGGCCCATTTAAATGGAAATCCTGATGATGGCGGAGCTTTACGGCTTTTGCGCGCCGGCTTCTTCGGGGCGCGTCCGCGTTTTACATAATCTTTCGTGGCCACAGTGACGATCAATACAACGGGAATGAATTCACGCTATGTTACAAATTTGCGCCAGATCTGACTAGTACCGAGACGGCTTCCAAAGTGAAAGCTTGCAATATTATGGGTGATTTTTGTGAGCTTATGCCCAAATCATAAGCTCACTGAATAACCTGATGACTTAGTGGGAAGGTGGCGCTGCACTTTCTCTGATCACCAGCTTGGCATCAAGCAGGCGTGATCCGGAGGCGATGTCTCCGCCTTTGAGGATATCAAGCAGCATTAGCATCGACTGACGGCCGATTTCATAGCGAGGTTGAGAAACCGTAGTCAACGGTGGATCACAGTACTCGGCAAACTGGATATCATCGAAGCCGACAATTGACAGATCCTGCGGTACCCGGAAGCCAAGACGCTTGGCCTGCTGCATAGCACCGATTGCCATCACATCACTGTGACACAGCAAGGCTGTTGGTGGTTCAGGCAGAGAAAGCAGGGCGGTTACGGCACGGGCACCGGCGGCAAAGGTAAAGTCGCCTTTGACGGTGTAAGCCGGATTGAGCTCAATCCCGGCACGACGCAAGGCCTGTTGATAACCCTGGGAGCGGAACTGGCACAGAGCGGCAGTGTCCGGACCGGCAATCTGGGCAATACGTTTATGGCCCATCTGGGTGAGGTAGTTTACGGCTTCGAAGGCCGCTGTCAGGTTGTCGATGTGGACGGTTGGCAGCTCAAGTTCCGGGGCAAATTCACAGGCCATCACCATAGGCGGCAGGTTCTTTTGCTCGGGTTTGCTGACATCGAACGGGAGGTCGGTACCAAGGAGGAGCATCCCGTCTGCTTGTTTGGTAAAGACCAGGTTTACGAATGAGTTTTCGCGGGTTTTCTGTTGACCGCTGTCACCTAGCAGGACCAAGTAGCCATGTTCCATGGCCGCTTCTTCGATACCGCGGATGATTTCGGTAAAGTACGGGTCACAAATATCCGGGACGATTGTGACGATGGTTTTTGATTCGTTTCGACGAAGATTTCTAGCCAGTGAGTTGGGGGAATAGCCAGCATCCATGACGGCCTGCTCAACTTTTTTACGGGTTGAAGCCGACACTTTTTCCGGGTTCATCAGCGCACGGGATACGGTGGCTGTTGAAACACCGGCGAGCTGGGCAACATCCTTCATTGTCGCCATAATTGCAGTTCCTCTCTATATATTTCTCTCTCTTATATTGCCGGAGGATCATTGCCAAATCGGGCAGATACCTATACCAGCGAGCCTGCTATTGTAGGCCCTCTCCGGCGGATTAAACATGCCCAAAATAGCATAAATTACATTCATTGTGTGACTTCTATCGCATTGTTCATTTTAAGTTAAATCCTGCGGTTCGACATCGATTGACCAGCGAACTTTTCGTGCTAGAGGGAGCAGTTGAATCGCCGGTTTGGCGATGGCAAGCAGCTGTTGCAAGGTCTTACGGTTTGGTGCCTGAACCAGTAGCTGCCAGCGATAACGTCCGGCGCGGCGCGACAAAGGGGCCGGATTCGGCCCCAGAACCGGTGTTTCGTGGCTGTAAACTGGACTGGATTCAAAAATGCCGCGAACTTGCTGTAAAAACTGCTCAACATGCTCACTATTGTTGGCTTCTGCGCGGAACAATGTCATGTAAGTATAAGGTGGTAGGAAGGCTTGTTTGCGCTCATCCAGGGCGCTGACGGCGAACTCATCATAGCCTTTATGCAGCAGGGCCTGGAGCAAAGCATGCTCCGGATGGTGAGTTTGAAGGATCACTTCGCCGGGTTTGCTCGCCCGTCCGGCTCGTCCGGCAACCTGGACAAACAATTGTGCCAGGCGCTCAGAAGCGCGGAAGTCATTACAGAATAGGGCGCTGTCGACATCAATTAAGGCGACTAGGGTGACATCCGGAAAGTGGTGTCCCTTGGCCAGCATCTGGGTGCCGATCAGGATTTGGTATTCGTTGTTGCGAATTGCCTCAAGATAGCTTTCCAGACTGCCTTTGCGACGAGTACTGTCGCGATCAATCCGGACGGTTTTGTATTCGGGGAACAGGGTAGCCAGCTGCTGTTCCAGCTGCTCGGTGCCGACGCCGACTGCATTTAGCTGGGTTGAGCCGCAGTTACCACATTGAGGCATCACTGGACGCTGGGTGGCACAGTGATGGCAGCGCAGTTCACCGGACTGCTGGTGGAAGGTGTAATACGCATCGCAGCGTTTACATTCGGCCAGCCAGCCACATTCATGACAGATGATCGCCGGGGAATAACCGCGGCGATTGAGGAACAGCATTACCTGGTTTCCTGCATCGAGGTGCTTTCTCATTCGGGCTATCAGCGGTGCTGACAGCCCGGCCTCAAGGTAAAGGCCTTTGACATCCAGAACCCCGTGGCGTGCCTGCTGGGCGTTCCCGGCGCGGCGGGTCAGGGTCAGGTGGTGATATTTCCCGGTTTTTGCATTATGCAGGCTTTCCAGCGCTGGCGTGGCTGAGCCGAGCACCACCGGGATGTTCTCCCGGCTGGCCCGCATCACTGCCAGATCACGGGCGTGGTAGCGCAGGCTGTCCTGTTGTTTGTAAGATCCATCATGCTCTTCGTCGACAATGATAATGCCGAGGTTACTGAATGGCGTGAACAGCGCGGAGCGGGTACCAATAATGATCCCGGCCTGGTTATCGCGCCCGGCCAGCCAGGCTGACAGCCGCTCGGTATCATTCAGGCCGGAGTGCACTGTTTCCAGCGGTACATTGAAGCGACGGCGGAAGCGGTTGATAGTCTGCGGCGTCAGGCCGATTTCCGGTACCAGGATCAGGGCCTGCTTCCCTGCCGCCAGCACAGGTTCCAACAGGTTGAGGTAAACCTCGGTTTTGCCTGAGCCGGTCACCCCTTCCAATAAATAGCAGCCAAACTCCAGGCTGGCGTTGACGGTCGCCACCGCCAGTGCCTGCTCTTCATTTAGCCTTGGCTTTTCTTCTGTTACCGCAAAATCCCTGAGCCAGTCCGTAGAGGCTGGCTTTTCTTCAATGGCTTGAATCCAGCCTTTATCGCTCAAAGTCTTGAGAGTGGCGGTACTGACTTCGTCGGCCAACAGGGATTCATGGCTGCTTTTACCATTGCGCAGGGTATTAAGTACCTGCACCTGACGCGGTGCCCGTTTTAGCGAGGCAATCGACTGGTCACGTCCGGTTTCGGTGATCTGCCACATTTTCAGGCTGGTCGGTGAGGCTTCTCGCCCTTTGCGCAGCAGGGTTGGCATGGCATTAGCCAGGGTGTCACCAAGTGGGTATTGGTAATAGCTGCTGGCCCAGGTCAGTAGGCCAAACAGGGGCGGTTGCCATAGCGGCTGGTGATCCAGCACGCTAGAAATCGCTTTAAGCTGCTCCAGCGGAAAATCGGATTTGTCGGTGATGGCCATGACGATACCGACCAGTTGCTGACGGCCGAAGGGAACCCTGACCCGGCCGCCGATCACAGGATGTGCCTCGGGCTTGATCAGATAATCGAACTGTTTATCCAGGGGAACAGGGAGGGCCACTCGGGCAATTTGGGGCGTCATAACTAACCGCATAATCCGCATGTACTAAGATGAAGAAGTGTACCTTGCTTGGCGATTGCCAGCAAAGTGGTGAAAAAAGGAGCGCATTGGTTGATCTCGGCGGTTTGATTGATTACTATACGCCGCCTAAATTTAGCGTATTGATATCAGCTTGCTGATGGTAATACGTTATCCTGTTATTAATGACGTGTGGTGCCCGGCTTTGGATCGGGAGAGCGACACGGCCTTACATATTGAGGTTATCCCATGAAACAAGGTATTCACCCAGAATACACAGCAGTGAACGCTAAATGTTCTTGCGGCAACACTTTCGTATTCAACTCTACTCTAGGTAAAGACATCAACCTAGATGTATGCGACAAGTGCCACCCGTTCTACACTGGTAAGCAGCGTCAGGTTAGCACTGGCGGTCGTATCGACAAGTTCAACAAGCGTTTCGGTGCTCTTTCTAGCAAGTAATTGCCAGATGAATTCCGATAAAAAGGGATGCGAAAGCATCCCTTTTTTTTATATCTGCTATCCTTCATTTATTCTCGCCTTGTTCATTATTTAATTTTCTTATCCCCAAGTAGCACGAAAACTACCCATTTTCTTGTCGTGATATCAAAAATATGTAATACCTGAGTCGGCGGGTTGGGATTATTGGCTCGACCAGCTGAGCCTCGCTATGATTTTGTATCACTATAGAATATGATCTAGCTCTCATTACCGAACTGAACATCATTTTCATTCAGGATCAGGAACACTATGTCAGAAGATTTTCGCCAACAGGCACTTCACTATCACGCTTACCCGGTACCAGGCAAAATTGCCGTTGAACTGACCAAACCGGCAAACACGGTTGAAGACCTTGCATTGGCATACAGCCCGGGTGTGGCTGAACCAGTCCGTGAGATCGCACAAAACGCCGAGAACGTTTACAAGTACACTGGTAAAGGCAACATGGTTGCAGTAATTACCAACGGTACGGCTATCCTTGGCCTGGGTAACCTTGGTCCACTGGCGTCTAAGCCGGTAATGGAAGGTAAGTCACTGCTGTTTAAGCGTTTTGCTGGTCTTGATTCAATTGATATCGAAGTGAAGCACCGTACTATCGACGAGTTTGTTGATACGGTTGCGAACATCGCTGATACCTTCGGTGGTATTAACCTGGAAGATATCAAGGCACCGGATTGTTTTGAAATTGAAAAGCGCCTGATTGAACGTTGTCAGGTACCGGTTTTCCATGATGATCAGCACGGTACTGCTATTGTAACTGCGGCTGGAATGCTGAATGCGCTGGAACTGCAGGGCAAAGAGATCAGCGAAGCTGTGATTGTCTGCTTGGGCGCCGGTGCGGCTGCTGTGGCGTGTATGGAGCTGCTTATTAAGTGTGGTGCCCAGCGCGAGAAAATCTACATGCTTGACCGTAAAGGTGTTATCCATACCCGTCGTGAGGATATCAACGAATACAAGCAGCTGTTTGCTAACAACACTGACAAGCGCACGCTGGAAGATGTGATTGAAGGTGCTGATATCTTTGTTGGTGTATCTGGTCCGAACCTGCTGGCTCCTGAATCGCTGAAGCTGATGGCTGACAAGCCTGTTGTATTTGCATGTTCAAACCCTGATCCTGAAATCAAGCCTGAGCTGGCGCACGAAGTGCGTGATGATCTGATCATGGGTACCGGTCGTTCAGACTACCCGAATCAGGTGAATAACGTTATTTGCTTCCCGTTCATTTTCCGTGGTGCACTGGATGTTCGTGCCAGCCAGATCAACGATGAAATGAAACTGGCGGCGGTGAATGCGATCCGCGAACTGGCAAAAGAGCCGGTACCGGCGGAAGTGGTTGCAGCGGCTGGTGCTGACAAACTTGAGTTTGGTTCTCAGTACATTATTCCTAAGCCAATGGATCCGCGCCTGCTTCCTCGCGTTGCTAAAGCGGTTGCTCAGGCAGCTGTTGACTCAGGTGTTGCGCAGATTGCAATGCCGGCGGGTTACATGGAAAACATCTAATATTGTTGTCGGTAAGACTTCGGATATGAAAAAACCAGCCATCGGGCTGGTTTTTTTGTTCTTGTGGTTAGGAAGATGGCGCTTATTCGTTGATGTCTTCTGGCTTGATGCCCATCTCTTCCATCTTCGTTTTGGCTTCAGCCGGCAGGTCATCCGGACGATCTTTACGGATGTCCTCATCAGTCGGTAATGGCTGGCCAGTGTAGGCATGCAGGAAGGCTTCACACAGCAATTCACTGTTTGTTGCGTGACGCAAGTTATTGATCTGACGGCGTGTACGTTCATCAGTCAGGATTTTCAGAACCTTCAATGGAATCGAAACAGTGATTTTCTTTACTTGTTCGTTTTTCTTACCGTGTTCCGCATATGGGCTAATGTATTCGCCATTCCACTCTGCCATTTTCTACCTTCTCAGCGATGTTGGACTTGTTAAAAGAATATATGGGGGAATTTTAGCGGGATTTACCGCCATAAGCAAAGACATATAGACGTCTGGAAGTGTTGACGTCTTAAATTATTCTGGCTAATGTTGTTGCTTAAAAGTTAGTCAAGGCAAGGCCAGTCTCAGACAAGGAAAGTAACTATGAGTGACAAGAAGCCAGCGACCGTTGCCGTACGCGCCGGGATCTGTACTGATACCCAGTTTAATGCGGTGGTTCCACCGATATATCTCACTTCAACCTACAGCTTCCCACAAATGGGGGAAGTTCCTCAATACGATTATTCCCGCTCAGGCAACCCGACCCGAAATATGCTGGCAGAAGCGTTATCTGAGTTGGAGGGCGGTGCCGGCGGTATTGTTACCAATTGTGGCACATCTGCCATCAATTTGCTGGTATCGGCTTTGCTCGGCCCAGATGATTTAATTGTTGCCCCGCATGACTGTTATGGCGGGACATACCGTTTGTTTGATTCCCGGGCGCGGAAAGGGGACTTTAACGTGGCCTTTGTTGATCAGGGGGATCCTGAAGCGCTAAGCGCAGCGCTGGCCAGAAAACCTAAGCTGGTGTGGGTCGAAACTCCGTCTAATCCGTTATTGAGAGTGATTGATGTCGCGGCACTTTGTGAGAAGGCCAAAAAAGTGGGGGCTCTGGTCGCGGTTGATAACACTTTCCTGTCGCCAATCTTGCAGCAGCCGATTGCTCTCGGGGCTGATTTCGTCATCCATTCCAACACCAAATATATCAATGGTCATTCCGATGTCGTCGGTGGTGTGCTGATTGCCAAAGAGGCTGAACAGGCCGAGGAGCTGGCTTGGTGGGCGAACTGTATCGGAGCGACCGGGGCGGCGTTTGATGCTTACCTGACCCTGCGCGGGCTGCGGACTCTGGCTCCGAGGATGAAGACGCATGAAGAAAACAGTGCCCGGATTCTGGCGTACCTGCAAACCCAGCCGTTGGTGGGACAGATTTACCATCCGAGCCTGACAGAACATCCCGGTCACGAGATTGCATTAAAACAGCAGCGTGGCTTTGGCTCAATGCTGAGTTTTGAGCTGGACGGGAGCGAGCAACAGCTGGCGGAATTTGTTAAGACGCTGAAGTTTTTCTCGCTGGCTGAGTCGCTGGGCGGAACTGAAAGTCTGATTGCCCATCCGGCCAGTATGACCCACAGGGCAATGTCTGACGAAGCTCAGGCAGAAGCCGGGATCAAACCATCATTACTGCGCCTTTCGGTCGGTCTGGAAGATCCGGATGATCTGATTGCCGATCTGGATCAGGCATTTACTAAAGCGGCGGAGGTATAAGGATGAGCCAGCCAGTACAACGACAGCTACATAAATTTGGTGGCAGCAGCCTTGCCGATCCTGAGTGTTACCGTCGGGTCGCCGCAATTTTGCAGGAATACTCCGGCAGTGATGATCTGATTGTCGTCTCTGCTGCCGGGAAGACAACGAACAAATTGATCGCCTGGACTGAACTGCTGGGGAAAGACGGCCGTCACGCCCATGAGTTATTGCAGGAGATCCGTCAGTTCCAGCAAGGTCTGATTGAGGCATTGCTCAGTGGCAGTGTCGCCGATGAGCTGGCAACCCAACTGCATCTTGAGTTGGCACAGCTGGCATCTCTGACGGATTCTGATTTAGCAGCAGCTGTGGTGGCAGATGTACTGGGTCATGGTGAGCTTTGGTCGGCCCGGTTGTTGTCGGCGGTACTGGAAGCGCAGTCCATGCCTGCTATCTGGCTCGATTCTAGAACGTTTTTGCGGGCGGAACGTGCCACCCAGCCGGAAGTGGATCGTGCCGCCTCCTGGCCGTTGTTGAAAACTCAGTTGGCTCAGCACAGCCAGCACAGAATCGTTATCACCGGTTTTATGGCTCGTAACCAGGCCGGGGAAACCGTACTCTTGGGCCGTAACGGCTCGGATTATTCGGCGACCGTTATTGGTGCGCTGGCGGAAGCGGGCAGGGTGACTATCTGGAGTGATGTGGCTGGGGTGTACAGTGCCGATCCGCGTAAAGTCGGGGATGCCTGCCTGTTGCCGCTGCTGCGACTCGATGAAGCGAACGAGTTAGCCCGGCTGGCCGCTCCGGTGCTTCACAGCCGGACTTTGCAGCCAGTGGCACAAAGTGCCATTGATCTGACTTTGCGCTGTAGCTTGCAGCCGGAATCCGGCTCGACCCGGGTAGAACGGGTGCTGGCTTCAGGTCGGGGAGCCAAAATTATCACTTCACTGGATGATGTCTGCCTGATTGAACTTGATGTTGCCCGTTCCCATGATTTTGAGGTCATTCTGACCGAACTGGGCCGCACGTTAGAGAGCGCTCAGCTTCAGCCGTTGGCACTCAGTGCTGAGTCGGATCAGGGTCGGATACGTTTGGCCTATACCGCTGAAGTTGTCAACGGTGTGCTTGCCGTGTTGCAGGATGCTGGTGTCGCGGCAGAGTTGCGTTTGCGTGACGGATTTACCCTTGTCGCAGCCGTTGGTGCCGGAGTGGTGAACAATGCGGTGCATTGCTACGGTTTTTATCAGCAATTGAAAACTCAGCCGGTGGAGTTTGTCACAGAATCAGATTCCGGGTTGAGCCTGGTGGCGGTTCTTCGTAAGGCTGATACTGATGCCTTGGTCGGGCAAATCCATCAGGGCTTGTTCCAGGCTCAGAAACGTATCGGTCTGGTATTGTGTGGTAAGGGGAATATCGGCAGCCGCTGGCTTGAATTGTTTGAGCGAGAGAAGTCGGCGCTGGAGAAACGTCATGGCAAGAGCTTTACCCTGGTCGGGGTAGCAGACAGCAATCGTCACTGGATTAATTTTGATGGACTGGAGCCGTCGCGGGCACTGACTGCGTTTGATGATGAGGCCACTGAGTATGGAGAAGGTGAATTGCTGCAGGTGCTGGCAACTCATCCCTACGATGATTTAGTGGTGCTGGATGTAACGGCAAGTGCCCAGTTGGCGGCAAAATATCCGCAAATTGCCGAAAGCGGGTTGCATCTGATTTCGGCCAATAAGGTGGCTGGTTCGGCTCCGGGGACACAATTTCGTGCGGTACAGGACGCCTTTGCCAAAAGCAGCCGTTACTGGCTCTACAATGCCACAGTGGGAGCCGGGTTGCCCGTCAACCATACAGTGCGGGACTTGCAGGAGAGCGGTGATGAGATTATCGCTTTGTCCGGGATTTTCTCCGGTACTCTTTCCTGGCTGTTCCAGCAATATGACGGTTCAGTGCCGTTTTCTTATTTGGTGGAGCAAGCCTGGCAGCAGGGACTGACCGAGCCGGATCCGCGGCGGGATTTAGATGGCAGTGATGTGATGCGCAAGCTGGTGATTCTAGCCCGGGAATCTGGCCTGGACCTGGAGCCGGAACAGATCCGGGTTGAATCCCTGGTGCCGTGTGAACTGGAAGCGTTGAGTCTGGATGACTTTTTTGAACAGACCGGGGAGCTTGATGCCATGCTGGGTGAGCGATTGGCTAAGGCACAAAAGGAAGACAAGGTATTGCGCTATATTGCCCGGTTGGATCGTAAGGGGAAAGCTGCGGTTGGTGTGGAAGCGTTGCCTAAAGAGCATGCACTGGCGAATTTGCTGCCGTGTGACAATATCTTTGCCATTGAAAGCGGCTGGTATCGTGACAATCCGCTGGTGATCCGAGGTCCTGGTGCTGGCAGGGATGTTACTGCCGGCGCATTGCTTTCGGATATTAATCGGCTGGCGGCTTTGCTTCAGTAACTTAAATTGGTTGATGATCGCTCTGAATACATAGAAGCTAGAATCAATATCTATCTTGTTTTTCTCAGTTGGAACTTTGTTCTTATTTGCAATAAAAAGCCCGCATCTTGCGGGCTTTTGCTTATTTTGTGTCGGTTTACTATGTTGAAGATTATGCAATTTGAACTTGAGAAATATTCATGATCACTTTGTTGACTTCAAATTGGTTACAATACATCCTGTAGACATATAGACGTCTAAATGGTTATTCAAGGCGTTACGATTCAGGGAGCAGGCCAGGGGCCAGAACAGGAAGGAAGAGACTATGGGGTATTCTCACGCAAGCCATATTGATGTGCTGAACCAGAACCTTGCTGATATCAACGGTGATATCAATGTTTCATTTGAATTTTTCCCGCCAAGTAGTGAGGCGATGGAAAAAACGCTATGGAACTCGATTCACCGCCTGAAAACCCTACAGCCTAAGTTTGTATCGGTAACCTACGGGGCGAACTCGGGAGAGCGTGACCGTACTCACTCCATTATCAAAGATATCAAAGAGCAGACCGGGCTGGTGGCTGCGCCGCATCTGACTTGTATCGATGCTACCCGTGATGAATTGCGTGCGATTGCCCGTGATTACTGGAATAACGGCATTCGCGATATTGTAGCCCTGCGCGGCGATTTGCCGGAAAAAGGTGTGAAGCCTGATATGTATGCTGTCGACCTGGTGGAGTTGCTGCGTAAAGAAGCCGACTTTGATATCTCCGTTGCGGCTTACCCTGAAGTGCACCCTGAAGCCAAGAGTGCCCAGGCCGACCTTATCAACCTGAAGCGTAAAGTCGATGCCGGTGCCTGCCGAGCAATAACCCAGTTCTTTTTTGATATTGAAAGCTACCTGCGTTTTCGTGACCGTTGTGTGGCAACTGGGATTGATGTGGAAATCGTACCGGGGATTTTACCTGTGTCCAATATGAAGCAGGCCAAGCGCTTTGCCTTAGCCAATAATGTAAAAATTCCAGGCTGGCTGGAAAAGCAGTATGAAGGGCTGGATGATGATTTGCTGAGCCGCCAGATGGTCGGTGCCAGCAATGCAATTGATATGGTTCGGGTGTTGAGTCGTGAAGGGGTGAAGGATTTCCACTTCTATACCTTGAACCGTGCTGAGCTGACTTACGCTATCTGTCATACGCTAGGCGTTCGGGCCCAGGTAGAAGCTCAGTAAGGATAGAGTCTAGAAACAAGATATTAAAAAAGCCGCTGATTCAGCGGCTTTTTACTTTATATAGATGCGACAGGCAATTAGCCGTTCAGAGCAACCTTGCTGTCTGCGCTATCCATGTCTTTCAGTTCAGCCAGCACTTCTTCAGCCCAGTCGATCCACGCCTGGCGGTTGTGGATACCGCGACGCAGTGTCAGACGGTCAAGGCGTGCCTGGCGGTCCATGTTTTTGTAATCAGCGAAATGAACTTTTTCCAGCTCGTGGTAGTGGTTCATCAGGGTGTGCGACTCTTCAATAAGCCCTTCAAGCTGCTGTTGCATTGGCTCAGAGTTGTAAACACCGCAAACCAGCAGTTTAGCTGAGAACTCATCACGGATGGTTGGATTACGAGCAGGCTCCTGGAACCACTCGAACAGCGCCTGGCGGCCAAGATCTGTGATTGAGTAAACTTTACGGTCAGGTTTGCCTTCCTGAGGCTCCAGCTTACAGGTTACCTGGTTGTTGGTAGCCATCTTGTTCAGCTCACGGTAAACCTGCTGGTGGCTGGCTTTCCAGAAGTAGCCGATACTGTGGGAAAATTCTTTTGTTATATCGTAACCGGTTGCATCGCGATTGCTCAGCACGGTCAAAATGACGTGTGGTAGTGACATCTCTTCTATCCGTTAAAATACTACAAATATAAAAAAACAATCAGACAGACGTTACCCTTCGCTCTTATGGCGTTTGTTATAATCGTCTTGTTGCAGTGCCTGATCGAGATCACGTAGCATACACTTCAATGTGATCTTTATCGACACTAATAAGTGATAATAATCATTTTGGACAACGGTCAATTGTTCATCTTGTGATGTTAGTCTATATCTCAATGCTTACGGCGCACTGCAATATCGCGAGATTCACTTTGATTCACAGTGCTTGTAACCAATTTAGACTATGCGACTAGTTACATTTCGTCTCAATATTGAGCCGGAGGCAAAATAATTATTGTTATGCCTATAGGTGTGTATCTGTGTTGTCCAAACGGTGTAATTTACCGTAAATAATACTAAAAAGGCCACCCAAAGAACGGGCGGCCTTCTTTATATACCTCGAAAGTATTAGTTGTCAGCGGTTAGCCGGTGTTGCGCATACCGGTAGCAATACCGGCAATGCTGACCATCAGAGCCTCTTCCAGCATCGGAGAAGGTTGCTCCTGCTGGCGGGTACGGTACAGCAGCTCGGCCTGAAGCATGTTCAGCGGCTCTACGTAGATGTTACGTAGGCGAATGGATTCCGCACCCCATGGATCCTGCTCCATCAGGTGGTCGCTGTTTTCTACATTCAGGACTGCCTTGATGTCTTTTTGCAGCTGATCGCGTAATTGCTGACCCAGTGGCCACAGTGACTTGTCAGTCAGGCGTTGGTCATAGTACTGCGCGATACCGATGTTGGTCTTGGTGTAAACCATTTCCAGCATGCCCAGGCGGGTTGAGAAGAACGGCCACTCCCGGCACATTTCTTCCAGCTGTTTGGCGTGGCCTTTGTCGATGGAATACTGGATAGCTTCACCGGCGCCCAACCATGCTGGCAGCAGCAGACGGTTCTGGCTCCAGGCGAAAATCCACGGGATAGCACGCAGGCTTTCTACGCCACCTTTTGGATTACGTTTGGCCGGACGCGAACCCAGCGGCAGTTTGCCCAGTTCAAGCTCAGGTGTTGCCGCACGGAAGTAAGGGACAAATTCTTCGTTACCGCGTACTACGTTGCGGTAGGCCTCGCAGGAAACTTCAGACAGCACATCCATCAGTTCACGCCAGCTCTGCTTTGGTGCCGGTGGCGGTAGCAGGTTGGCTTCCAGGATAGCGCTGGCATACAGGTTCAGGCTGTTGACTGCCACTTCCGGCAGGCCAAGCTTGAATCGGATCATCTCACCTTGCTCAGTTACGCGCATGCCGCCTTTAAGGCTGCGTGGCGGCTGAGAGAGCAGGGCTGCATGAGCCGGTGCACCACCACGGCCGATAGAGCCACCGCGACCGTGGAACAGGGTCAGTTTCACGTTGGCTTCTTCACACACATCAACCAGGGCTTCCATTGCGGCGTATTGTGCCCAGCCTGCGGCCATGACACCGGCGTCTTTGGCGGAGTCAGAGTAGCCGATCATTACCATCTGGAAGTTCTGGATGAAACCGCGATACCAGTCGATGTTCATCAGTTGGCGAATTACCGACTCGGCATTGTTAAGGTCTTCCAGGGTTTCAAACAGCGGACAGACATCCATGCGGAAGGTACAGCCGGCTTCTTTAAGCAGCAGGTGAACGGCTAGCACATCCGAAGCGGTACGGGCCATGGAGATAACATAAGCGCCTAAGGCTTCGCGTGGCTGCTCGGCAATCGCTTGACAGGTTTCTATAACTTCTTTGACTTCCGGTGATGGTTCCCAGTCGCGTGGCAACAGCGGGCGCTTGGAAGCCAGCTCGCGAACTAGGAAGGCAACTTTATCTTGCTCGCTCCAGTGGTCATAGTCACCTAGGCCAAGGTAGCGGGTCATCTCGGAAATAGCGTCAGAGTGGCGGGTGCTTTCTTGACGGATATCCAGACGTACCAGGTGGATGCCGAAACATTTGATGCGGCGCAGTACGTCCAGCAGCAGGCCGTCAGCAATGATGCCCATGCCACACTCATGCAGCGACTGGTAACAGGCGTGGAGCGGGTTCCACAGCTGATCGACGTGATCGATAATGCCGAAATTCGGTACCGCCAGTCCTTTGATTTTCGCATCCAGCACATCACGGGTATTGGTCAGCTTGGTGCGGAGATCTTTCAGAATGGCACGGTAAGGTTCATGTTCGTGGCCGGCCAGTTCGCGGACCTGAGCATTACACTCGACCATGGATAGCTCGCTGACCAGCTCCTGGATATCAGCCAAGTACAGGTCTGCCGCTTTCCAGCGTGACAGAAGCAGTACTTCACGAGTGACATTAGACGTCACAAACGGGTTGCCGTCACGGTCACCGCCCATCCAGGATGAGAACTGAACCGGAGCGGCATCAATCGGCAGGCTTTCACCAAGGTGATCCGTCAGCTTTTCATCAAACTGACGCATGAATTCCGGTACAGCTTGCCATAATGAGTTTTCAACCACGGCATAACCCCATTTGGCTTCATCAAGCGGGGTCGGGCGTTGTTTACGGATCACGTCAGAATGCCAGGCCTGGGCAATCAGCTGTTCCAGACGTTGTTCAGTGCGGTGGCGCTCACGGTTAGACAGTTCGCTCAGTTCAAGCTTGGACAGGCACTTATTGATTTGTACCAGCTTGTGGATCATGGTGCGACGGGCAATTTCCGTCGGGTGCGCTGTCAGAACCAGGTCGATTTTCAGATCACGGACAGCCTGGATTGAATCTAACTGGTTGATGTCGCTGTCTTTGAGTTTGCCAAACAGCGCATCGACCGCATCCGGTTTGCAGATGTGTTCTTCACAGTGACGGGACACCGTGTGGTACTGCTCGGCAATATTGGTGAGGTTTAGGAACTGGCTGAAAGCACGAGCAACAGGTAGCAGCTGATCGTCAGGCAGGTTCTGCAGTTCATCAATCAGCTTCTGGCGATCATCCTGATTTCCTGCGCGGGCAGATTTAGATAGTTTGCGTATGGCTTCCACTTTTTCCAGCAGTGGTTCGCCATGCGCATCTTTGATGGTATTACCCAGCAGGTGGCCGAGCATACTGACATTGCTTCTTAACGCGCTGTACCTTTCGTTCATATCGCTTCCATCTCGTAATTTTGTTACATCCAATTCACTATATGTTAGTGACAATCTATCCGTGATCCCACTTTCAGGTCAACTTTGATTACATTTACCGATAAGAAATCGAATCTACATTGATTTTTGTCATGATATAAGAACCAAACTGTAACAAAGTTTCGTAAAAACGAGTCACCAAAGACACGAAAAGCCAGTGTCTACGCGCCTTTCCCTTGCTTTTTTCGCTTGTTACACCTTTCTCATTCCTTTCTTTGCTTACTCCGTTTAGCAACTTTTTTCACATTTGCTGTTGACAGGGTATAAAACAGACGGTAAACATAATAATGCACTCAGGGTGAATAGAAATTTAATTTCGTTTTGCTCTCGAATGCGAAATGATACAGTCAGTCCAAAGCATAGATGAAAGACGGTAATTGTAGGAAGTCATTAACATGAACCAGGCGAGCATTCACAATCTGAATTCCCTCCGACGACGCTAAGTCTCATTCGCCTGGTGCCACTGTGCGCCCCATCTTCTGCTGCACCTGCAGCACATTCACAAACAGTAAGTTTTACCACTAACTCGCTAACAACTAGCAAATCACAAGACGGAACTAACTATGTTGAACACCCTGATTATCGGTGCCAGCGGTTACACCGGCGCAGAGCTGGCAAAAATGGTGCACCTGCATCCCCACCTTAATCTTGCCGGGCTGTATGTTTCGGCGCAGAGCCTGGATGCCAATAAACCTATCAGTGAGCTGCATGGCCAGCTGAAAGGCATTGTTGATCTGCCGCTTCAGCCACTGGTTGATGTGGCTGCGGTGGCCGAGAGTGTCGATATCGTGTTGCTCGCGACTGCCCATGAGGTTAGCCATGATCTGGCCCCGACTTTTCTTGCCGCGGGTTGTCAGGTGTTTGATTTATCCGGGGCGTTCCGGGTTCAAGGCGACAGTTTTTACAGTGATTACTACGGCTTTGAGCATCAGCATACCCACTGGCTTGAGCAGGCGGTTTACGGGTTGGTTGAGTGGAACAGCGATGCGATCAAGAATGCTCAGTTGGTTGCGGTGCCCGGCTGTTATCCGACAGCTTCACAGTTGGCACTGAAGCCACTGCTGGAAGCCGGACTTATCGACAAGGCGCAGTGGCCGGTGATCAACGCGGTCAGCGGGGTATCCGGCGCCGGGCGTAAAGCCACACTGACCAACAGTTTCTGCGAAGTCAGCCTGCAGGCCTACGGGATTTTTAATCATAGGCACCAGCCAGAGATAGCTTCTCACCTCGACTGTGAGGTGATCTTCACTCCCCATCTCGGCAATTTCAAACGCGGCATCCTGGCCACGATAACAGCCAAACTTTTACCCGGTGTTGGTGAGGAGCAAGTCGCTGCCGCTATGGCCAAGGCCTATCAGCACCAGGATGAGCCAAATGCCGTCAGATTACTCGGCGAGCAGGCGGCAAGTATCCAAAATGTTGTTAATACTTGCTTTTGCGATATTGGCTGGCTACTACAAGATCAGCACATCATTTTAACATCAGCTATTGATAACTTACTGAAAGGTGCATCGTCGCAAGCGGTGCAGTGCATAAATATTCGAAATGAATTCCCGGCGCTGACGGCGTTGGTTTAGGAGATAACACCATGAGTCAGGTTCCTTTGGTTATTAAGTTAGGTGGTGCTGTGCTGTCGTGCACTGACACGCTTGAGAAGCTTTTCAGCGCGATTGGCGAGTATCAGGTCAAGGCCCAGCGTCCATTGCTGCTGGTTCACGGCGGCGGTTCCCTGGTTGATGAGCTGATGACACAGCTGCAGTTTGAGACTGTAAAAAAAGAAGGGCTCAGAGTAACACCGAAAGAGCAGATCCCTTTGGTTGCCGGGGCGCTGGCTGGGACGGCAAACAAGGTTTTGCAGGGACAGGCGATCAAATCCGGTGTTGCAGCGGTTGGCCTTAGCCTGGCTGACGGCGGCCTGTGTCAGGTTTCTGAGCTGGATCCGGAGCTGGGCGCGGTGGGTAAGGCAACGCCCGGAAACAGTGCCCTGGTCAGCCAGATCATGGCTGCGGGTTATTTGCCAATCATCAGTTCCATTGGCCTCGACAGTAACGGCGAGCTGATGAACGTCAATGCCGATCAGGCAGCGGTGGCTGTTGCGGCGACCCTGGATGCTGAGCTGGTGTTGCTGTCGGATGTCAGCGGGGTACTTGACGGTAAAGGACACCTGATTGCCAGCCTGACTGAGCAGGAAGCGGAAACGCTGATCACCCAGGCGGTGATCACCGACGGCATGGTAGTCAAGGTTCGTGCCGCGTTTGAGGCCGCCAAAGCCCTTGGCCGTCCTATTGAAGTGGCAACTTGGCGTTACCCGGACAAGCTGGCGAACCTGTTTGAAGGTCAGAGTATCGGTACCCGGTTTTCGGTTTGATTCTCAGTTTGAATTTTATCCGGTGGGCTGAATCGCGCTGCCGGAACCATAAAGATTAATTAACCATTTTTGCAATGAATTTCGCCTGTACGGGATGACCGTCGAAAAGGCAGTGAGGAGAGCATTATGAGCAAGGTAAGTAAAGTCGTATTGGCCTATTCCGGCGGTTTGGACACATCAGCCATCATTCCCTGGCTGAAGGAAAATTATGACTGTGAGGTAGTTGCCTTTGTTGCCGATGTCGGTCAGGGCGACGCTGAACTGGAAGGCATTGAGGAGAAAGCGCTGGCATCAGGGGCATCTGCCTGTTACATCGCTGATCTGAAAGAAGAGATGGTAGCGGATTATATTTACCCGAGCCTTAAGACCGGTGCGGTTTATGAAGGTAAGTACCTGCTCGGTACCTCGATGGCTCGTCCTATCATCGCCAAGGCTCAGGTTGAGTGTGCACTGGAAGTGGGTGCCGATGCTCTGTGTCATGGTTGTACCGGTAAAGGGAACGATCAGGTGCGTTTTGAAAGTGCTTACGCTGCACTGGCTCCCCAGCTTACTGTCATTGCTCCGTGGCGTGAGTGGGATCTGCGCAGCCGTGAAGCTTTGCTGGATTACCTTGCTGAGCGTGATATTCCGTGTACGGCTTCACTGGAAAAAATCTACTCGCGTGATGCCAATGCCTGGCACATTTCAACAGAAGGCGGTGTGCTGGAAGATACCTGGAATCAGCCGAACGAGCTGTGCTGGGTATGGACCAAAGATCCTGAAGAGGCACCTGAAAAGCCGGAAACCGTATCGCTTATTGTGGAAAAAGGCGAAGTGGTTGCCGTAGACGGTGAAGTCATGTCTCCGTTCAATGCCCTGACTTACTTGAATGAGAAAGGCGCAGAGCACGGTGTCGGCCGTATCGATATTGTTGAGAACCGTCTGGTCGGTATGAAATCCCGTGGTTGTTACGAAACCCCGGGTGGCACCATCATGATGGAAGCGTTGCGTGCGGTTGAACAGCTGGTGCTTGATAAAGAATCTTACGAGTTCCGTCAGAGCATTGGCCTGAAAGCCTCACACCTGATTTATGACGGTCGCTGGTTCACACCGCTGTGTAAGTCTTTGCTGGCTGCGGCCGATGAGCTTGCTCAGGATGTGAGCGGTGAAGTTGTAGTGAAACTGTATAAAGGTCAAGCTACTGTGGTTCAGAAACGCTCGCTCAACAGCCTGTATTCGGAAGAGTTTGCGACCTTCGGTGAAGATGAGGTTTATGACCACAGCCACGCAGAAGGGTTTATCCGCCTGTACTCGCTAGCCAGTCGTATTCGTGCGTTAAACGAACAGAAGAAAAAGCAATAAAACACTAATGAGCAAGTTGAGTAGCGAAGTATAGGAGAAGTGCCATGGCATTATGGGGCGGACGATTCAGTCAGGCAGCTGACACCCGGTTTAAGCAGTTCAACGATTCCCTGCGTTTTGATTACCGCCTGGCGGAGCAAGACATCGTTGGTTCTATTGCCTGGTCAAAGGCATTGCGTCAGGTTGGTGTCCTGACGGAGGAGGAGCAGCAGAAGCTGGAGCTGGCACTGAATGAGCTCAAGCTGGCGGTAATGGAAGACCCGCAGCAAATTCTCCAGTCCGATGCCGAGGATATCCACAGTTGGGTTGAACAGCAGCTGATCAGCAAAGTCGGGGATCTGGGTAAGAAGCTGCATACCGGTCGTTCCCGTAACGATCAGGTGGCGACTGACCTGAAATTATGGTGCCGCCAGCAGGGCCAGCAGCTATTGCTGATGCTGGATAAACTGCAAAACCAGTTGGTAACGGTAGCCCGAGATCATCAGGGAACGGTACTGCCGGGTTATACCCATTTGCAGCGTGCCCAGCCGGTGACGTTTGCCCATTGGTGCCTGGCGTATGTTGAAATGTTCGAGCGTGACTACTCGCGCCTTCAGGATGCACTGCACCGTTTGGATACCTGTCCGCTCGGCTCCGGTGCGCTGGCCGGAACTGCGTACCCGATTGACCGGGAAATGCTGGCTCACAGCTTGGGTTTCCACCGTGCCACCCGTAACAGTCTGGATTCGGTTTCGGACCGGGATCATGTGATGGAGCTGTTGTCGACGGCCTCAATTTCGATGCTGCACCTGTCACGGATGGCAGAAGATCTGATCTTCTACAACTCCGGTGAGTCGAATTTCATCGAATTGGCCGATACCGTGACATCTGGCTCATCACTGATGCCGCAGAAGAAAAACCCGGATGCGCTGGAGTTGATCCGAGGTAAATGTGGCCGGGTTTACGGTGCCATGACCGGGATGATGATGACGGTTAAAGCTCTGCCTCTGGCGTATAACAAAGATATGCAGGAAGACAAGGAAGGGCTGTTCGATGCCCTGGATAGTTGGAATGACTGCATGGCAATGGCGGCGCTGTGCTTTGACGGTATCAAGGTCAATAAGGACCGGACGCTGGAAGCAGCGATGCAGGGCTACTCGAATGCTACTGAACTGGCAGATTACTTGGTTGCCAAGGGGATACCGTTCCGTGAAGCACACCATATTGTAGGTGTTGCTGTGGTGGCAGCCATTGATAAAGGCTGCGCGTTGGAAGAGTTGTCTCTTGAGGAAATGAAGGCGTTTTCGCCGGTAATTGATGAGGATGTTTATGCCATCCTGACGATCGATTCCTGTCTTGAGAAACGTTGTGCTTTGGGTGGTGTAGCTCCGAATCAGGTCGATTATGCGATTGGTCAGGCGGAGAAGCGGCTGGAGAAACGGTACTCGCCGGGTGTTAAGGTGCGTGGTGCCCGCTTGACAGATCTTGATGCAATTGAAGGGATGGTGGCTTACTGGGCCGGATTGGGCGAGAACCTGCCTCGGATGCGTAATGAACTGGTGCGTGATATCGGCTCGTTTGCCGTTGCTGAACACCATGGGACTGTGACTGGCTGTGCATCGCTTTATGTTTATGATTCCGGCCTGGCCGAAATCCGCTCGCTGGGGGTCGAGGCCGGCTGGCAGCATCAGGGGCAGGGCAAGGCGATTGTCGATCACCTGATTGAAAAAGCGGATCAGATGGCGATCAAAACAGTCTTTGTGCTGACCCGTGTTCCGGAATTCTTTATGAAGCAGGGCTTCACGCCGACATCAAAGTCGCTGTTGCCGGAGAAAGTAATGAAAGACTGTGAGCGCTGCCCGCGTCAGCATGCTTGTGATGAAGTGGCGCTGGAAGTGCGACTGGATCAGGAACAGCAAATTCGTGTCGTGAATGTAGCCTGACGGAGCTGGCGCAATCTAAAAGTTGCAACAAAGTTGAACAATATCAGGCCGGTGACTCGCAGACGCGGGGCATCGGCTTTTTTCATCATTAAGCAACTGAAAGTGAGATGATGTGAAGGGCTGCTTATGGCGCAGTTTGCTGCTGGCGGTTTTTTTTCTTCATCCTGAGTGCAAGGGCAACGACGAAGTGGGCTAACAGTAACAGGCTGAAGCTGGAGGCAGCAAAGAGCAAAGTAATGGACTCAACCATTCTCGGGGTGGGTAAATAGAAGTAGAACCAGGCTCCCCAGCTGCACAGGCTCAGCACTGTCAGCTGGATCATGCACTGACGGCAGCGGCCGAGTTTTTGTCTGATCAGGTTGGTTGCTTTGCAGTTGCGACAGCCCATTGTGGTTCCTTGTTGCCGATGAATATTGGCTGTTGATGATTGTAACGAAAAAAGCCCTCCGGGAGGAGGGCATAATCGCTAGTGCAGGAGAGTGATAATCGTGTCTTTGTCTTTTGAACCTTCTGACCAAAGCGCTTGGCTTAGCAGCCCGGGCCACAGTCAAGACAGTGTTTGATCATTTCCGGGCCCAGATGCAGTTTGGCATTCAGATCGCGTAGTGCAGTGCGGACACCTTCTTCAATAACCGGATGGTAGAAAGGCATATCCAGCATTTCGGCTACCGTCATCTTGTTCTGGTGCGCCCAAGCCAGCAGGTGCGCCAGGTGTTCGGCATTCGGTCCCATCATTTCTGCTCCCAGGAAGCGTCCGGTACCGTGCTCACCGTAGACACGCAGCAAGCCTTTGTTGCGCAGCATCACTCGTGAACGGCCCTGGTTTTCAAATGAAACTTCACCGATTTCAAAGCAGCCGCAGGTTCCCAGGCGCTCGGTGATTTCCTTGTAGCTTTCACCGACCATCGCCAGTTGCGGATCAGAGAAGACCGCTGAGATTTTTGAGCGGCGCAGGCCGGCTCGGATATCCGGGAAGCGTCCGGCATTGTCTCCGGCAATACGACCCTGATCGGCTGCTTCGTGCAGCAGTGGCAGCTGGTTGCTGGCATCACCGGCAATGAAAATCGAATCAACCGATGTTTGCAGGGTAAAGTGATCAGCAACCGGGACACCGCGTGCATCCAGCTCGACAGCGGTATTTTCAATAGCCAGTTTATCGACATTCGGGCGACGGCCGGTGGCTGCTAGTACGTAATCGACATTGATACTTTTCAGCTCACCGTCTTTACCCAGATACTGGATTTCAACTTTGTCGCCCTGGCGCTTCATGCTTTCGACTTTAACGTCGGCATCGAGATAGAACTCTTCATTAAAGGTCTTGTCGGCATAAGCCATCACTTCCGGGTCGGTGAGCGGGCCAACTTGGCCTCCGATACCGAACATTACCACTTTCACGCCCAGTCGTTTCAGTGCCTGACCTAGTTCCAGGCCAATAACGCCAGGGCCGAAGACTGCGACAGATTCCGGCAGATCATCCCAGTTGAAAACGTCATCGTTGATGATCAGGCGATCGCCGAGTTCATTCCATACCGCCGGATAAGCCGGGCGGGAGCCGGTTGCAATCACAATGCGGTTAGCGGTGATTTGGGTATGGTCATCAACCATCAGGGTATTGTTGTCGAGGAATTTTGCATAACCGACAATTTTGTCTGCAGCCGGAATTTCATCTACCCCTTCCAGAACAAAGCCGACAAAGCGGTCACGCTCGCGTTTAATTCGGTCCATCACTTCACGGCCGTTAATCACGATTTCGCCTTGCGGGTGGACACCAAATCCCGGTGCCTTTTCGATCTGGTGAACGCTTTCTGCTGCCGCGATTAACAGTTTGGACGGCATACAACCGACGCGGGCACAAGTGGTGCCGTATGGGCCGCCTTCAATCATCACAACGCTGTCGGTATGGGCCTTGGCTGCACGATAAGCGCCAAGTCCGGCAGTACCGCCGCCGATAACGGCAACATCAACATTCAGGGTTCTCATTTCACTCTCTCCAATCAGGTCTTCTTTTAAGGGCTGTGTATCCGGTTAATTTGGCGGGGCTATGTTGCCCCGCCGTTTTTTAGTTATGTGGATTAGCCTAGGTATGCTTCCAGTTCTTCGCTACCACCGATGTGCTTACCACCGATGAATACCTGAGGTACGGTGCTGTGGCCAGATACTGCACGCAGGCTGACAGTTGTTGCATCTTTGCCCAGAACCACTTCTTCAAACTGCAGGCCTTTGTCAATCAGGTTCTGTTTTGCTTTGGCACAGAATGGACAACCAGGTTTGGTGAATACAGTGATTGATTCCTGTAGTTTGTGCTCTGGTGCGATGTACTGAAGCATAGTATCGGCATCAGACACTTTGAACGGGTCGCCTGGTTCTTCGTTTTCGATGAACATCTTCTCGATAACGCCATTTTTCACCAGCATGCTGTAGCGCCATGAACGAGGGCCGAAGCCTAGCTCTTCTTTGTCTGTCAGCATGCCCATGCCTTTAGAGAACTCACCGTTACCGTCTGGGATGAAGGTGATGTTTTCAGCTTCCTGATCTGCTTTCCATGCATTCATTACGAAGGTGTCGTTAACAGAGACACACAGGATGTCATCCACACCGTGCTCAGCAAATACTGATGCCAGCTCGTTGTAACGAGGCAGGTGGCTTGATGAACAGGTTGGGGTGAACGCGCCCGGCAGGCTAAATACCACAACAGTCTTGTTGGCAAACAGCTCGTCGGTTGTGATGTCTACCCACTGGTCGCCCTGGCGAGTGTGGAAAGTAACTTGTGGGATTGCCTGGCCTTCTTTAGATGCGAACATAATCTTTTCCTTTAATAATCTTGTTGATATTTAATGGGTTGTTTCTGTCAACCGGAGCTTACTCTTCACAGCTCCCTTTTGATGTGATGATTATGTCGTTTTCGGCTTGATAGCTCTAATCGTTTGAAACTATAGTATTGATAGTTTAAACCTATTAAAAACAGGTGAGCATGAATATCCGGGATCTTGAATATTTGGTAGCGCTGTCTGAGCATCAGCATTTCAGAAAAGCTGCAGAGGCGTGTTTTGTCAGCCAGCCGACACTGAGCGGCCAGATCCGCAAACTGGAAGATGAGATGGGTGTGGCCCTGCTGGAACGTAGCAGTCGCCGGGTGCTATTTACCGATGCCGGGCTGAGCCTGGTAGCCCAGGCGCAAAAAGTGCTGATGGAGATAAAAGTCTTTACCGAGCTTGCCAGCCAGCAGGGGGAGGCTATGGCCGGGCCGCTGCATATCGGTTTTATTCCGACGGTCGGCCCTTACTTGCTGCCGCACATTATTCCCTTACTCAAGGAAGCTTTCCCGAAGCTGGAATTGTTCCTTCACGAGGCCCAGACCCATCAGTTAGTTGAGCAGCTGGAAACCGGTAAGCTGGACTGCATTATTCTTGCGGCGGTAAAAGAAACTGAGCAGTTTAAGGAGATCCCGCTTTATCATGAGCCGATGGTGCTGGCCGTACCGGACGAACACCCCTGGGCCGGACAGGAAGAGCTGGCAATGGAGGCGCTTAACGGTGAAACCCTGCTTATGCTAGGTGATGGTCACTGCTTGCGAGATCAGGCTATGGGATTTTGTTTTGCCGCTGGAGCCCGTGAAGATGGCAGCTTCAAGGCGACCAGCCTGGAGACGCTGCGTAATATGGTGGCAGCTGGTAGTGGCATCACCTTGCTGCCTAAGCTGGCAACACCGGGGGAGAAAAGCCGGGATGGTATCAGCTATATCAAGGCGTGTGAGCCGGTACCTACCCGGTTGATCACTCTCGCTTATCGTCCGGGCTCTCCACTACGGGCTCGCTATGAAAAAATAGCCCAAACAATCCACGACCATTTGGCTGAACGACTGGCACTGGAATAAGCCTGAATAAATAGAGCAATAAGCATGTATAAAAAAGAGCGCCGATTGGCGCTCTTTGTGTACAGGTATTTGAAGGCGTTAGAACAGTTCGTTTGAGCTGTCAGCGTCGAAGATTGTCTCCGAGCCGCCTTCACCGACTAATTCTGTCGGCTCTGTGCCTTTCTCGTAATACTCAAACATTGATGTGTAGTCATTATGGTTGCTGAGCTTGCCGGTTTCACGGTCGATGCGCACTTTCACGATATCAGCAGGTAGTTGCTTGCGCTGTACCGGAACATCTTCCAGTGCCTGTTTCATAAAGGAAATCCAGGCTGGCTGGGCAGTCTTGGCACCGGCTTCAGCACCACTGGTCTGGTTCTTGTCCAGGTTATTGTTCCAACCTGTCCGGCCCAGAGCTCGGCTGTGATTATCAAAGCCCACCCAGGCGGTTGCGACAATGTTAGGGCCGAAACCTGAATACCAGGCATCTTTTGAATCGTTAGTGGTACCGGTTTTACCACCGATATCGCGACGTTTCAGTACCTGACCACGCCAGCCGGTACCGTTCCAACCGGTGCCATGGCGCCAGTCACCACCGCCCCAGATATTACTGGTCATCATTTCACGAACCAGGAATGCGTTTTGCTCAGAGATCACCTGAGGTGCAAAGTGCTCCGTCTGGTTGTCTTTTTCAATCGCACTGCCGCCAGCCCCCAGTTCCTGTTCGCTGATGGCTATGTCATTCAGTACCGCACGGCTGGCTGCGACTACGTGGCCGGCTTGCTGTTGTTCCAGCTGGCAGTCGGCATTGCAGGCGATGTTAGGGTGAGCCTGGTAAACCAGGTTGCCGTAGGCATCTTCGACTCGTTCGATGAAGTACGGTTCAACAAAGTAGCCGCCGTTGGCAAAGACGGCAAAGCCCTGCGCCATTTCCAGCGGGGTCAGGCTTCCTGCACCCAGGGCAATTGCTTCAGCACGAGGCAGATCTTTCCGTTTGAAGCCAAAGCGGGTCAGGTAGCTGATAGTCTGGTCCAGGCCGACACTTTGCAGGACACGCACCGCCATTACGTTCTTCGACTGGGCCAGGCCAAGGCGAAGACGGGTCGGGCCGTTATAAGTTGGTGGTGAGTTCTTTGGACGCCATGCTGTTCCCATGCTCTGATCCCAGCGGTTGATCGGTGCATCGTTGATCAGGGTGCCCAGAGTCATGCCGTTATCCAGTGCTGCAGAGTAGATAAATGGCTTGATGCTTGAACCTACCTGGCGAATCGATTGAGTAGCACGGTTAAACTTACTGTGTACGAAGTTGAAACCACCCACCATGGCTTTGACCGCACCGTTTTGCGGTGAAACAGCCACGAAAGCCGTGTTGGCATCTGGTACCTGGCTCAGTACCCAGTCCTGCTCTTTTTGCTGAACCCAGATTTGCTGACCAGGTGCCAGGATATCGGCGGCTGCTTTCGGCACCGGCCCTTGACGTTTGTCTGTCATAAAGCGGCGGGCCCACTTCATACCATCCCAGTTGATAGTCTGTTGCTCGCCGTCTTTGGTGATCACATCCGCTGTTTTATCGTTGACAGCGATGACAACGGCAGGCAGTAGGTCACCGTAGCTTGGCTGTTTTTTCAGGTGGCTGATGATTTTGTCCTGATTCCAGGCCATTTGCTCAGGTTGCCACAGGGTGGCGACGGCACCGCGGAAACCATGGCGCTGGTCGTAGGCCAGCAGGTTGTTGATAGCTGCTTGTTGGGCGGCGCGCTGTAGTTTCGGATCAACGGTGGTGTAAATGCGCATGCCTGAGGTGTAGGCATCTTCTCCATAGCGATCAACCAGCCATGCCCGGGCGCGCTCTGCAAAGTACGGGGCATTCAGTTCGATTTCGGCACCATGGTAGCGGGCGATAATCGGCTCTGATTTCGCCTGAATAAGTTCAGATTGGGTAATGTAACCTTCGTTGAACATACGGCTTAGCACCACGTTACGGCGGGTGGTGGCACGGTCGAGGGAGTATATCGGGTTCATCGTCGACGGTGCTTTCGGTAGGCCGGCGATGATGGCAATTTCACTTAAGGTCAGTTGGTTAACTTCTTTACCAAAGTACACCTGGGCAGCGGCACCGACACCATAGGCGCGGTAACCCAGATAAATTTTGTTGAGGTAGAGTTCCAGAATCTCATCTTTGCTCAGCAGCTGTTCGATATGGATGGCAATGAAAATCTCTTTAACTTTACGCATGATCTTTTTCTCGTTGGAGAGAAAGAAGTTACGCGCCAGCTGCTGGGTAATGGTACTTGCCCCCTGTTTGGCTGAGCCTGAAACGGCAACCACGAAGGCGGCTCGGGCAATACCGATAGGGTCGATGCCCGGATGGTCGTAGTAACGGCTGTCTTCCGTTGCAATGATGGCGTTAATCATCTGCGGCGGGATGTCATTGAGCGACAGCGGAATACGGCGCTTTTCACCAAACTGTGAAATCAGTTTGCCGTCGACACTGTATACCTGCATCGGCGTTTGCAGCTCGACATTTTTCAGAGTGGCTACATCCGGCAGTTCAGGCTTTACATAAAGGTAAAACCCAAAAATTGTACCGACTCCAAGGATTATGCAAATTAATGCAAGAATTAATAATCGCTTTATGAACTTCACTTGAGATTTCCCGTTACACCAACATTCGACCGTTCAATACGTCTCGCCCAATAGTATAAAGATAACTCGAAGAAAATTAACGCCAAAGATTAGTGTTTATTGGAAAGAAAAGGGCTTTTCCGTTACCAGGGAGCAGAGCACGGTATGTTTCGGAACCCACCGATTATAGGAATTGATATTGGCCACCATAGCGTTAAAGCGGTCGTGCTGTGTCAAAAAAAAGAACGAATAGAACTGTTTGCCTTTACCGAGGCGGTTTTGCCCGCGTCGATAATCAATGACCAGCATAGCGTGAATACATCGGCGTTATTGTCAGTTATACGTAAATTAAAAAAAAGTTTGCCATTTGGTGCAAGGAACGTGGTGCTGGCATTACCAGACAGTGCTGTGATCAATAAGGTTATTCAGCTTGATACAAATTTAAGTGATGAAGAAGCTGAATTTGCTGTCAGCCAGGCGCTCAGCGCCTCATCGCCGTTTCCAGTTGAAGAGCTCAGACTCGATTTTTTTCCGTTGTCACCAGAGTCCCTGGTTTCGTCAGTGACTGCGCCGTATCAGATTATTGCAGCTCGGAAAGATGCGATTGACAGTCGGGTTGAAGCCATCAGGAAGGCTGGGTTGAAACCAAGGGTGGTCGAGTTGCAGACGCACGCATTGTTGTGGCTCGCCGCTCACGCTGCCGAATTTAACCTTCAGCAGGATCTGTGGGGCATTGTTGATATCGGCAAACGCTGCACCGAGTTCTGTGTTAAGCCGCCGGGTGGTTCGGCCTACCACAGGGAAGTGGCATTCGGAACCGCCCATCTCAATATGACGGCTGGTGAAGATGTCATGCAGGTGTTTACGCCGGATCAGGCTGAGATTGAGCAATTTACCAAACAGCTTGCGGATCAGCTCAAACGCCATTTGCAGCTTTATAACTCAACCCACCCCAGGACACCGCTGAAAGGGATCTGGTTATCCGGTGGCAGTCAGCATGTTGTGTTGGATGAGCTGTTGGGGCGATTGCTGAATATTGAAGTGCAGTGGATGAATCCCTTCCGTTATTTGCCTGCCGGAAAGACGCTGGGTGAGATGGCTGACAATAGTTTTTACAGCCAGTATGCAGTGGCAACCGGGCTGGCTCTGAGAGGGATAGCAGCATGATAGATAAGATTAACCTGCTTCCCTGGCGAGAAGAAAAGCGCAGGTTGCACCGGCAGCGTTTTTTTTCTCTGCTCGGTGGTGCGGTTGCCGTTGCGGTGTTGCTGTTATGGGGCGGTGCGAGTTATAGCGGCCAGCAACAGTTGGTCCAACAGGAACGTAACCGACACTTACAGCAGGAAATTACTCGTTTGGAGAGAAAGCTGGAGTTGTTGCCGGAACTGGAAAAGCAGCGTGAGGCGTTGAATCAGAGGCTTGGGGTTATCGCCGAAATACAACAGGATCGAAACAGGGTGACGCATTTGTTGAGCATTTTACCCGGCTTGGTTCCGCAGGGGGTTTATTTAGATGATGTTGTGTTGGCTGCCGACAGGATTGCGGTGAATGGAATCGGTGACTCTAACGGACGTCTGGCGACAATGTTATCTAATGCAGAAGTTTCGGAGTGGTTTAAAGATGTCACTATGCACTCCATTGTGGCAACGAAAGGAAAAAAGAATCAGGACTTAACCCGGTTTAAGGCTTCTTTCATTATGACTCATCCGGCAGAACCGGCTCAGAATGTGGTTGCAGTTAATAAGGAGAAGCTGGGTGAGTGATTGGCAGGATTTGGAACTGGATGAAATTGCCGACTGGCCACTGCTGCCTCAGTCTGTAGTGGCCATTTTGTTATTAGTCATGCTGGCTTTTGCCGGACACTGGTTTTGGTTAACCCCGATGGAGGATGAGTTAAATCGACTAAAGCAGACGGAGACTGAGCTTCGCGGGCAGGTACGTATTCGGGCTAGTCAGGTGGCTGCTTTACCAAGGGTAAAACAACAGGTTGAAGAGCTGAAAGGACGTTATCAAAAGGTGGTTGAGCAATTACCTGAAGAGTCAGAACTGGCCAGTCTGTTGTCCGGGGTTAATGATATCGGCATTCGTAACGGGTTGGAATTTCAACGTATTGAGTGGGCACCGCGGGTAGGTCACCCCCTTTATGACGAATTACCCATGAATATTGAGCTGACCGGTGGTTATGAGGATATCGGTGAGTTTGTTGCCTCTGTTGCCAGACTGTCGCGTATCGTCACCCTGAATGATTTTGAGCTGAAACTTATTGGCCAGCAGAGCAATAAAGAGCAGCTGTCATTGAAAGTGTTGGCTAAAACTTATCGCTTTAAGTCACCAGAAATAAAGGAACCATAGTATGTATCGATATGGTGTATTGATTCTGGCTGGTGCGCTGCTGCTCGGATGCAGGGCTAATGATGAGCCGATTCGGGATTTTATCGCTCAGGCGCATGATGAAGCGAAGGCAAGAGTTGAGCCATTGCAGGAGCAGTACGAATTTGTCGCGGATGAGTTCGTGATGACCAGCGACCGGATCCCGTTTCTTCGACCTCGGCCGGAGCAGGCAGATAAAAGTACCGGGGAGAGTAAAAACTGCTGGCAGCCTACTCATAACAGGAAACAGATGCCGCTGGAGCGTTATCCGCTGGAACAGCTGAGTATGAAAGGCATTTTGGGTGGCGGTAAGCAACTCTGGGCGCTGATTTATACCCCTGAGGGCCAGCTGTTCAAAATACGTGAAGGGCATTATATCGGCTTGAACAGCGGGAAAGTACTTCGGGTCAGTCAGAAAAGTATTGAGATAGAAGAAGTGTTACCTGATGGCGTCGGTTGTTGGCTTAAGCGGTCGGTTACCTTGCCTTTGCTCACCACTGATTCTGTAGTATAGAAAGGAATAAGTATAACGATGAAAAGGAAATATCCGACAACCATTACCGGATCGGCCTTCTGGCTGTGCGTGATTTGCCTGCTGGCGTTCTCTGTTACGTTTCAGGTCCGGGCTGGCGTGGTGGCGGACAATCAGATCACCAATATTGACTTTAAACGTAACGGTAAAGGTCAGGGTGTGCTGGGGGTAGAGCTGGCTAAGGCGCAGTCTTTGGTTGATATCCGTCGTTCAGGGAAAAAATTGTACATTGATATCGTCGGGGCGGGACTTAGTGATGACATGGTTTATGTTCTTGATGTGGCTGATTTTGCTACTGTTGTCATGTCGGTGGAAACATTTCGTATCGAAAATGGTTCCCGGTTGGTTCTTACAATGTCGAAGGCATTTCTCTATGACTATACCCTGAATGGTTCATTGTTGAATGTCATGGTTGAAGGTGTCTCGGAGGATAAAAAGCAGCACAAAGAAGCCACCATTGCTTACAAGGGGAAACCGATATCCATTAACTTCCAGGATGTACCGGTGCGTAATGTTTTGCAGTTAATTGCTGAATATAACGACTTTAACCTAGTCGTGTCTGATTCGGTGCAGGGGAACGTAACCCTTCGCCTTGATGATGTGCCCTGGCCACAGGTATTGGATATTATTTTACAGGTTAAAGGGTTAGATAAACGCATCCAGGGTTCGGTGGTACTGGTGGCACCGAAGCAGGAACTGGCTCAGAACGAGCAACAGGCTCTGGAGGCCAAACGCAAAGAAGAAGAACTGGCTTCGCTGCGTTCTGAAATCATTCAGATTAATTATGCCAAGGCCACGGATTTGTCGTGCTTGCTACAAGGTGGTGATGATGGGATCAGCATGCTGTCGCCACGGGGTTCTCTGCATGTGGATGAAAGAACCAACTCGCTGATTATCAATGATCTTCCGGAGAGTCTGGCCAATATTCGGGATATCGTTCAGGTATTGGATATTCCGGTGAAGCAGGTACAGATTGAAGCCCGAATAGTATCGGTCGATGATGAAGATGTTGAAGAGATGGGGGTGCGCTGGGGGATCCTCAGCAGCAGCGGTAATACCACGGTAGGTGGTTCGATTGAAAGTAACCTTGGTTCAATTGGGGTATTGGATCAGACTGCTAATGTAAATGACTTTTTGAATGTGAACTTGGCCGCGCAAACCCCGGGCGCATCCAGTATTGCCTTTCAGGTCGCCAAGCTGGGTGACATCCTACTTGATTTGGAATTATCAGCGTTACAGTCTGAAGATAAAGCTGAGATCATTTCCAGTCCGCGCCTGATGACGACCAATAAGCAGACGGCTTATATCGAACAGGGTACTGAAATACCTTACCTAGAAGCATCATCGAGCGGAGCTGTGTCGGTCGGGTTTAAAAAAGCCGTATTGAGCCTGATGGTCACACCGCAGATCACACCGGATGATAAGTTGGTGCTGGATCTGGTAGTGACTCAGGACAGCAAAGGGGATACGGTGAGCACCGGTACCGGTGAGGCGGTATCGATTAAAACCCAGCGCATTGGTACCCAGGTTTTGGTTGAAAACGGTGAGACCATTGTACTGGGCGGTATTTTCCAGAATGAGCTTCACAATAAAGTAGAAAAAGTGCCGTTACTGGGGGATTTGCCGGTGTTGGGAGCTCTGTTCCGACATAAACTTAAGGAGTTAAAGAAGCGTGAGCTGCTGATTTTTGTCACACCTAAGATTGTGATGCAGTAGGTCCGATGTGAGGAACTCATGGCGACGAGGGCATGGGATATTGCCGTTTGTCGCCTTTAACTTGTTGCATTAATTAGTTAATTTCTTAGTTTCTTTATTGTTATCCTGCCCGGATTTACACCTGTAGACGGGTGTTGGTGGGGAATTAATTGGCAACGAGACTTTCTGGCTATTGCCAAAGGACACCGAGTCCTGAGATAATTTTCGGTCTTAATCACGAATAAATGTGAGGAAGTTGGCGCCTCGGGCTTATTTTATTGATAGCCTGCGGGCGGTGTCGTTTTATTAACCGCGCGTAAATTTGCTAAAAATGGCTGAAAAACGAAATATTTTCCTGGTCGGCCCAATGGGTGCCGGCAAAAGCACTATTGGTCGACATCTGGCACAGCAACTACATATGGAATTCTTCGATTCTGATACAGTGATCGAAGAACGTACCGGAGCTGATATCAGCTGGGTATTCGATGTCGAAGGTGAAGATGGTTTTCGTGTTCGTGAGGAGAAGGTGATTAATGACCTGACTCAGGAGCAGGGTATCGTTCTTGCTACAGGTGGCGGTTCTGTGAAAAGCAAGGAGAACCGAAACCGCCTGTCTGCTCGTGGTATTGTGGTTTACCTTGAAACAACTATCGAAAAACAGTTGGCACGTACTCAGCGTGATAAGAAGCGTCCACTGCTTCAGACACCGGAAGAACCACGTGACGTGCTGGAAGCGCTTGCAGAGGAACGTAATCCTTTGTACGAAGAAGTTGCCGACTATGTAGTACGTACTGATGATCAGAGTGCTAAAGTAGTGGCTAACCAAATCATCAAGATGCTTGAAGAGCGTTAATCACATAGAGAAGCTGACCATGGAACGGATCAACGTCAATTTAGGTGACAGAAGCTACCCAATCTCAATCGGCGCCGAGTTATTCAATGACCCGGCGCTATTTTCCTCTGCCATCCAGGCCGGACGACGTGTTGTCGTGGTCAGTAACGAAACGGTGGCGCCATTGTATGCCGAACAGGTAATGGCGACCATCCGCTCTCTCCTATGTGATGTTGCTCTGCTGTCGCTGCCTGACGGCGAACAGTATAAGACGCTTGATACTTTCAACCGGATCATGACTTTTCTGCTTGAGGGCAATTATGGTCGTGATGTGGTGATTGTCGCACTTGGAGGCGGCGTAATTGGTGATGTGGTGGGATTTGCTGCCGCAAGCTACCAGCGCGGCGTTGATTTTATCCAAGTGCCGACAACCTTGCTCTCTCAGGTGGACTCTTCCGTTGGTGGTAAAACTGCCGTGAACCACCCGCTGGGCAAGAATATGATTGGGGCATTTTATCAGCCCAAGGCAGTAGTCATTGATAACTACTGCTTGAAAACCCTGCCTGAGCGAGAGTTTGCTGCCGGTATGGCTGAGGTGATTAAGTACGGTATTATCGCAGATGCTGACTTTTTTACCTGGCTGGAGCAAAACATCGAAAAGCTGCAGGCACTCGATAATGAAGCACTTTCTTATGCGATTGGCCGGTGTTGTCAAATCAAGGCTGATGTCGTTGCTGCGGATGAGAAAGAGTCCGGTGTTCGTGCTCTGCTGAATCTTGGTCATACTTTTGGTCATGCTATTGAAGCTGAGATGGGCTATGGTAACTGGTTGCACGGTGAAGCTGTCGCAGCCGGTACCGTTCAGGCGGCACAGACAGCTTTCCTTCACGGTTTGCTGTCAGAAGGCGATGTCCAGCGAATTACTCGCCTGCTGGAAAGGGCCAACTTGCCGGTTGAAGCACCGGCATCGATGGATTTTGATTGTTTTATGAAACACATGATGCGGGACAAGAAAGTATTGTCCGGCCAGCTCAGGCTGATACTGCCAACTTCGATTGGTAGTGCTGAAGTAGTTGCCGACGTACCCCATGAGGTCCTGCGCCGTGTGATTCATGCTTGAAGCTGTGAATTACCATGACGCGTGACATTCAGGTCGCCATGCTGGATCTGGACAGCCAGATCCAACTTCTTTCCCGTATTCAATTTCTTACTCGTTTTAGTTCCAACCTTATTCAGATCACCGGCCGTGAAGGCGCCGGTAAGACCTGGCTGGCTCAGCGTTACCTTGACCAATGGGCCGGTAATAGTAACCAGGCGCTGTTAATGTGTCATCCGGCCCAGAATGACAGCCAGCATCGTTCTATTATTCTTAAGCAACTGGCTTTTCAAGCCGTCTTCAATGAGCAGGATCCGCTGCAGCAGAGTGTTGATCGGCTGTTTGTTGACAGTGGTGCTAACCTGTTGATTGTTATTGATGATGCACAGTTACTCAGCCCGTCTCTGATTGCCGAGCTTTGGGCGCTGGTACAGAGCGCGCAGGCTCGCCCGGGGTGGCAGGTCAATGTGCTATTGTTTAGCCAAAGCGGTAAGTTGGATAAGTATCTGAGCCGGGTGTCTCATGGTCAGGGACAGGCACCGCTTGAACTGGAAATTACCGATTTAACGGAACAAGAAGTACAAACCTTTGTCGAAGTGATTTTTGCCAGCGATAGGCTGGACGCGCCAGGAAGGCGATCTATTAAAGAAAAAGCGGCAGCAACGGCACCGACACCGGGCGCCTTGATGCAGCTTCAGCAAACGGAGCAGACGAATATGGCAGGTTCTTCTTCACGTAAAATTTCCCCGATGTTGCTGCTGGTGGCATTACTGGCACTGGTGGCTGCCGGCGTGGCGTTTATGTTTATTCCGGGTGATGAGCCAGCTTCTGTTGCTGAGCAGAGTGAACCACAGGACGATGAAACTCTGCCGGAACCTGTATTGTCGAGCGGGCGTTTTGACCAACAGGAGTTGATCGCCGCTGAAGAAACACCACTATCGCAACCGGAAACGGAAGTGGTTGAAGAGCGAATGGAGGATGATACTGATTCGCTGCCACCTCAGGTGGTGACTGAAGGACTAACGGTTGGGCGCAACAGCGAAGAGAGCAAGCGAGTAGTAGTGCCTTCCGATGTGGTTGATGCCATGATCACCGAACAGGAGCAGGGTGGTACCGGAGAGCAGGCTCTGGCGATGCGGCCTGATGTTGAAACGGCTGTCTCTGATATGCTGGAAGAGCAAACAGCTCCGGTTTCGGAAACCGCTTCGGATGCAAGACCTTCTGTTTCTCAGGCTCCGCCGGAAGAGGTTGCTCCGGTAGCCGTTGTTGCAGCACAGCCAAGTGCCCGCCGTTCTGTGCCGGGTGCTGAGCTGAAAACTGTGGATCGTCGCCATTATGCGTTGCAGTTGGCCGCTCTGAAGTCGATGTCGGCGGCGAATCAGTTTATTGCCGAATATGATATTTCCCGGATCGCGACTATCTATGAAACCCGCCGTAACGGTGAACCCTGGTTCATTATTATCACCGGTGATTACCCTGATATGATTTCAGCACGTAAGGCAGAAACCCGTTTGCCGCAAAGGCTTCAAGCTGTGCAGCCATGGGTGAAATCTTATGCGCAAATCCACCGTGAAATTGATCGGGTGAAATAATCGCACCAGTTAGCAGATATTTACGTGAATTGGTATCAGACCGGGTGTGAAATGAGGTACAATCCGCCACCTTTCGTAACAATATCGGTATTGGTGGTGGGTAGCTGAATGAAAAAGCAACGAGCATTCCTTAAATGGGCTGGGGGGAAGTACTCTCTGGTCGAGGAAATCGAGCGTCATTTGCCACCTGCACGGAAATTGGTTGAGCCGTTTGTCGGGGCCGGTTCGGTATTTTTGAATACGGACTTTGAGCAGTATCTGCTGGCTGATATCAACCCGGATCTGATCAACCTGTACAATATCCTCAAGGAAAAGCCTGAGCAATTTGTTAAAGATGCCAGGGCGATGTTTACTCCGGAGTTCAACCAAAAAGGGGCCTACCTGGAAATCCGCGATGAGTTCAATCAATCGCGAGATCCGTATCAGCGTTCGTTGTATTTCCTTTATATGAACCGTCATGGTTTTAACGGCTTGTGTCGTTATAACAAAAAGGGTGGTTTCAATGTGCCGTTCGGCTCTTATAAAAAGCCGTATTTCCCGGAAGAGGAAATGTACGCGTTTGCTGAAAAAGCCAAGCGTGCCACTTTTGTTTGTGAAGGTTACCAACAGACTTTTTCCCGAGCTCGTAAAGGTTGCGTGATTTATTGCGATCCGCCATATGCACCGCTGTCGACCACGGCAAACTTTACCTCTTATGCCGGTAATGGTTTTAGCCTGGATGATCAGGCTGCACTGGCTGATGTTGCTGAGAAAGCTGCGGCAGAGCGTGATATTCCGGTACTGATCTCGAACCATGACACTACGTTGACCCGTCGCCTATACCATGGTGCGGAGTTGTCGGTGGTGAAGGTTAAGCGCACAATCAGCCGTAATGGCGGTGGTCGTAATAAGGTGGATGAACTGCTGGCGTTGTTCAAGCCAACTTCTTCCTGATTTACTCTTCTTGAAGTAACTGGACCTGTTATTAGCGGGTTGCCGTCACGGCCATAACAATGGCAAGCAGCAGCCCGATAAAGATTGCAATAGCGACAATACCGGCAGCAATAAATGGCCAAGGGCTTTTTTCGCTGAAATCCTGTTGGCGGTTTTGCTCTGACTGCACACCAAACAAAGCTGCGGCTACACTGAGCGCAAGGTTCTTTTTCTTGCCAGTCGGTTTCTGTTCTTGCTCTGATGTTTCGCGCATTTTGCTCCTTCTCTCGTTGATTACGGTTATCTTCTCAATATTTTTCGCACCTTGTACCTTGCACTTGGCTTCTCTATTTCTTCCTTACTTATTGCTCTGGTAATTATTTGGTGTGATATAAGACAACATTAGCCGGATCGGGTAGAATTGCGTCGATTTCGATAACGTTTTCGTATGTACCGTATAGAGGCTGAACATGAAGGACTTTTTGATCGCTCCATCTATCCTGTCTGCAGACTTTGCCCGTCTTGGTGAAGATGTCGAGAAAGTACTGGCTGCAGGTGCCGATGTCGTGCACTTTGATGTGATGGACAATCACTATGTGCCGAACCTGACTTTTGGGGCCCCGGTGTGCAAGGCACTGCGTGACTACGGTATTACCGCTCCGATTGATGTGCACCTTATGGTCAAGCCTGTTGACCGTATTATCCCTGACTTTGCCAAGGCCGGCGCCACTATGATCACGGTGCATGCCGAGGCAACCGACCACCTTGACCGCACTCTGCAGCTGATTAAAGAACACGGCTGTCAGGCGGGTGTAGTATTTAACCCGGCAACGCCGCTGCATTACCTTGACTACATCATGGATAAAGTAGATCTGATCCTGCTGATGTCAGTTAACCCTGGCTTCGGTGGTCAGTCATTTATTCCGTCTACTATGGATAAGCTGCGCGAAGTGCGTAAGCGCATTGATGCTTCTGGTCGTAAGATCCGCCTGGAAATTGATGGTGGCGTGAAAGTCGACAACATTCGTGAAATCGCTGAAGCGGGAGCTGATATGTTTGTTGCCGGTTCTGCTATTTTCAGCCAGCCGGATTACAAAGCTGTTATTGATGAAATGCGTGCAGAGCTGGCTAAGGTAACGCGTTAATGGCACATCTCGAAGGTATTCGTTTTATTGCTTTCGACCTTGATGGAACGCTGATCGACAGCGTTCCTGATCTGGCTGATGCAACTGACAAGGCCGTTCAGGCCCTGGGTTTTCCGCCGGTAACGGTTGAGCAGGTGACGACCTGGATTGGTAATGGTGCTGATATTCTGATCAGCCGGGCATTGAGCCGCAGCCAGGAAATCGACCCGGATTTGGATCCGGCTCTGCATCGAGAGGCCCGCCAACTGTTTAACCGTTTTTATGAAGAAGGCGGCCATAAACAGAGCAAGTTGTACCCGGGGGTAAAAGAAACCCTGGCAGCATTCCATCAGGCTGGCGTGCCGATGGCGATTGTGACCAACAAGCCATCCCAGTTTGTACCGCATCTGCTCGAGCAACATGGTATTGCCGACTATTTTGTCGATGTGATCGGTGGTGACACTTTCCCGTTGAAAAAGCCGGATCCATATGCCTTGCACTGGTTGATGGAAAAACATCAGCTGGCGGCTTCAGAGATGCTGATGGTCGGTGATTCGCGCAATGATATCTTGGCGGGTAAAGCGGCAACATGTTATGTTGTCGGACTGACCTATGGCTACAACTATGGCCAGCCAATCAGTGCCAGTGATCCCGATATTGTGCTGGATCACTTCAGCCTGCTGGCAGATGTGGTTAAACTAGGCAGCTAGTACGTTCAGCCCCAATTGGCTGACAGCAAGTTTTGAATTTTAGTCAGCGGCGAAAGCCGCTGCTTATTTGAGTGACATAGGAAAATCTCATCATGACTAAACCCATTGTATTGAGTGGCGTGCAGCCTTCTGGCGAATTAAGTATCGGTAACTATCTGGGTGCGCTGCGTCAGTGGGAACAGATGCAGGATGATTATGATTGCCAGTACTGTGTTGTCGATCTACACGCCATCACTGTACGCCAGGATCCTCAAGCACTGCGTGAAGCAACGCTGGATGCGCTGGCGGTTTGTCTTGCTGTTGGTGTTGACCCTAAGAAGAGCACACTGTTCGTTCAGTCGCACGTGCCTGAGCATGCCCAGCTTGGCTGGTTGCTGAACTGCTACACCCAAATGGGTGAGCTGAGCCGTATGACCCAGTTCAAAGACAAGTCGCAGCGCCACGCAAACGACGTTAACGTCGGTCTGTTCGACTACCCGGTACTGATGGCGGCAGATATCCTGCTGTACGGTGCTCACCAAGTGCCGGTTGGTAGTGATCAGAAGCAGCATCTGGAGCTGGCTCGCGATATCGCTATCCGTTTCAACAACATTTACGGCAACGACGAAGAAATCTTCCAGGTGCCGGAGCCTTATATTCCGCAAGTGGGCGCGCGTGTAATGAGCCTGCAGGACGCTACCAAAAAAATGTCCAAGTCAGATGCCAACCGCAAGAACGTAATTACCCTGCTGGAAGAGCCGAAGTCGATCATCAAGAAGATCAACAAGGCGCAGACGGATCCGGAAAATCCGCCACGCATTGCACACGATCTGGAGAACAAAGCCGGTATTTCTAACCTGATGGGGTTGTACTCTGCCGCGACCGGTAAGTCGTTTGAAGAGATTGAAGCCCAGTACAAAGGTGTAGAGATGTACGGCCCGTTCAAGAAAGACGTGGGTGAAGCTATCGTTGCGATGCTGGAGCCGGTACAGGCTGAATACAAGCGTATTCGCGAAGACCGTGCTTACATGGATTCAGTAATGAAAGCCGGTGCAGAAAAAGCGTCTGCCCGTGCTGCGGTAACGCTGAAGAAAGCTTACGAAGCGGTGGGTTTTGTGGCCCGTCCTTAATGGCTTTTTCCCTGCGATTTTGCTTTGAAACCGGCCTTTTGGCCGGTTTTTTTCTTCATGACTTGCCTTTCTGTTTCCCTGTAGCAAAATAGACCGCCAATCCACTCAGGGAGCTGACGTATCTAATGCTGCTGATCATCGATAACTACGACTCTTTTACTTATAACCTGTACCAGTATTTTTGTGAGTTGGGTGCGCAGGTGAAAGTTGTGCGTAACAACGAAATCGATCTTGCAGGCATTGAAGCGCTGGCACCGTCTCACCTGGTGATTTCCCCTGGGCCGTGTACGCCGAATGAAGCCGGGATTTCCCTTCGGGCGATTGAGCATTTTGCCGGTAAGCTGCCGATCCTGGGTGTGTGCCTCGGACACCAGTCGATAGCCCAGATTTTCGGGGCTGAAGTGGTACGGGCCCGCCAGGTAATGCACGGCAAGACATCACCTGTAGTACATACCGGCCGCAGCGTATTTGCCGGATTGAACAATCCGCTGACCGTCACCCGCTATCATTCGCTGGTCGTCAAAGCGGATACCCTGCCGGACTGTTTTGAGGTTACCGCCTGGACAGAGCTGGACGGTGAATTTGACGAGATCATGGGTATTGCTCATAAGTCTTTGCCAATTGAAGGGGTTCAGTTCCATCCCGAGAGCATTCTGACCGAGCAGGGCCATCAGCTTCTGGCTAACTTTCTTCGCCGAAAGGCTGCCTGATCTTATATCCCCAGCATTTTATCCTGCTCTAAGCCACTAATTAGTGGTTTCTCTATCTGCTTTATGGCGTAAATCCGTACCGATAAATGCGGCTTATAAGGCAAAAGCCCGAAGATTTGCGCGATCTCCCTCACTTTTCTTAACATTCTGTTTATTTTTGCCTGCATTTTTTCTGTGGAAATTTTATGCGTGTTTAGGTCGGAAGGAAAAACACTTTCCTATGTGGAAAGAGACTTTTTTCCCAGAGGGGGTTAATAATTTTTCCTTAAGTGTGCATAAGTATGTTTGTTTTAGCGAATAAGCCAACCAAAAGTTGAGATAAAAAAATATTCTGCTATTGGAATTGGTTAATAAAATGTAAATACTATGCTTAAGGTAAAAATCACAGAAGGATACGATGATGACGATGGAGCACAAAGTAGGACGTCAGTTGTTTGATGAGGTGATGGTGCCTTGTTATTCACCAATGCAAATCATTCCGGTTAAAGGTCAGGGTTCTCGAGTGTGGGATCAGGATGACCGCGAATATATCGATTTTGCTGGCGGTATTGCAGTGAGCTGTCTGGGGCATTGTCATCCTGCAATGGTTGGTGCACTTAAGGCGCAGGCGGGCAAATTGTGGCACTTGAGTAATGTCATGACCAACGAACCGGCGCTGCGTCTGGCGAAGAAGCTGACAGAGCATTGCTTTGCTGAGAAAGTCTTTTTTGCCAACTCCGGCGCTGAAGCTAATGAGGCGGCCTTAAAGCTGGCCCGTCGATATGCTGCGGATAAATTTGGTCCGGAAAAATCAGAAATCATCTCCTTCCAGCAGGGTTTCCACGGCCGGACATTCTTTACGGTTACCGTCGGTGGTCAGGCGGCTTATTCTGACGGCTTCGGGCCGAAGCCGGGCGATGTCACCCATCTGGCCTACAACGATCTTGAAGGGTTGGCGGAGCACATGTCAGAGCGTACCTGTGCTGTGATGATGGAGCCGCTTCAGGGGGAAGGCGGGATTATTTCACCGACCAGTGAATTTATTCAGGGCGTCCGTGAGCTGTGTGACAAGCACAATGCCCTGCTGATTTTTGATGAGGTGCAGACGGGTAACGGTCGTACCGGTAACTTCTATGCCTACCAAGGGCTTGGCGTCACGCCGGATATCCTCAGCACCGCTAAATCTCTGGGTGGTGGTTTCCCGATAGGTGCCATGCTGACAACTTCGGAGCTAGCCAAGCATCTAAAAGTGGGTACTCACGGTTCAACTTATGGCGGTAACCCGCTGGCCTGCGCTGTCGCCGAAGCGGTGGTCGATGAGGTGACCAAACCTGAAGTGCTGGAAGGGGTAGCACAGCGTGAACTGTGGTTCCGCGAAGCGCTTGAGAGCATCAATGACAAGTTCCCGACGTTTTCTGAAGTGCGCGGTAAAGGTCTGCTTTTAGGTGCTGCTCTCAATGATCAGTGGCAGGGGCGTGCCCGTGACATTCTGCTGGCTGCCGGTGAGGAAGGGTTGATGGTATTGGTTGCTGGGCCAAATGTGGTGCGTTTCACGCCGTCACTGGTGATTGATAAAGCTGATATTGATGAAGGCATGGCCCGTCTTGAGCGTGCTATCGCCAAACTGCACCAGTCTTAATTGCAGACATTACTACATTCTACAGGGACTATCGGGCGGCTGGCAGGAGCCGGGCTGCCTGATAAAGCCTGCCCACTACACTTCCGGGCAGGAGAACCATTGTTTAATCACGATTAGCTAGCGGCATTGCCCGCTACCTGCATCAGGAGGGAGTACGATGCTGGTTATACGTCCTATTACTGAAGCCGATCTGCCGGCACTGCTGCAATGTGCCGAAGAGTCAGGTCATGGTTTTACTTCACTGCCGGTGAATGAAGAGATCCTGAATAACAAGATCGCGCATTCAATTGAGAGTTTTGCCAAAGAGGTGACCAAACCGGGGTCTGAAGGCTACCTGATGGTGGCTGAAGATACAGAAACCGGTGAAGTGGCCGGCACCACAGCAATAGAGGCCGCAATCGGGTTGGATACCCCTTTTTATACTTATCACTTGAGTACCGTGGTGCATTCATCACGTCGCCTCAATGTCCATAATGTGGTGAAGGTGCTGACGTTCGGTAATGATTACACCGGGGTCAGTGAGCTTTGTACCTTATTCCTGCGTCCGGAGTGGCGTCACGGCTCGAATGGCCGCCTGTTGTCTAAGTGTCGCTTTTTGATGATGGCCGAACATTCTGAGCGCTTTGATAAAACGGTTATCGCGGAAATGCGCGGCGTCTCGGATGAAGAAGGGAACTCGCCGTTCTGGCAATGGCTGAAAGAGCATTTCTTCTCGATTGATTTCACCCTGGCTGATTATCTGACCGGGATAGGTAAGAAAGGCTTTATCGCTGATTTGATGCCGAAGTTGCCGATTTACGTCAACTTGCTGAGTGACGAAGCCCAGGCTGTTATCGGTGAGGTGCATGAGAAAACCCGCCCGGCATTACGTTTGTTGGAGCAGGAAGGGTTTACCTGCCGTGGTTATGTCGACATCTTTGATGCCGGTCCGACGGTTGAGTGTGATGTGCGAAATATTGAGTCGGTGCGTCATTCCCAGCGCTGTACCGTGTCGATTGGTGAGCCGGGTAACGGACGGGATTGCTTGGTCAGCAACGTCTCTTTTGACAACTTCCGCGCTGTGGCCGCCAAAGTCCGTTTTGAAAACGATGAGCAGATAGTAGTCGTTAGTGCTGAGGTTGCAGAGGCTTTGCAGGTTAAGAACGGCGATCAGGTTCGCTTGATCGCGCAATCGTAAGACGGGGAGAACAAGATGACACAGTGGATTGCAGGTAACTGGTTGCCGGGTAAAGGTGAAGTGATGCAGTCACACAACCCGTTTAGCGGGGAGGTGATTTGGCATGGCCAGGGAGCGACTGCCGAGCAGGTTGAGCAGGCGGTGGCCTGTGCCCGGCAGGCACTGGTTGGCTGGCGCAAGAAGAGCTTTGCCGAGCGTCAGGCGGTTGTTGAGCGTTTTGCTGAGCTGGTAAAGCTTAACGGCGAAGAGGTAGCACGCACTATCGCAGAAGAAACCGGCAAGCCGCTGTGGGAAACCCGGACTGAAGCGGCGGCGATGGTAGGCAAAATAGGTATCTCATTGCGGGCATATGAGGAACGGACCGGTTTCCGGCAGAAAGAGGTGGCCGGAAGTACCCAGGCTGTGTTGCGTCATCGTCCGCTGGGAGTCATGGCGGTATTCGGGCCTTATAACTTCCCGGGGCATCTGCCAAACGGCCATATCGTACCTGCTTTGTTAGCTGGCAATACCGTAGTTTTCAAGCCGTCAGAGCTGACGCCGAAAGTGGCGGAAGAGATGATGAAACTGTGGCAGGAAGCGGGATTGCCTGATGGGGTGATTAACCTTGTTCAGGGCGGCCGGGCAACCGGTGAGGCACTGGCAGGTTCGGCTGGCATTGATGGACTGCTCTTTACCGGCAGTGCCAATACCGGCCATATCCTCCATCGTCAGTTTGCTGGTCATCCGGGTAAGATGCTGGCTCTGGAGATGGGAGGTAACAACCCGATGGTGATTTCGAAACACTATGGCGGGTTGGACGCGACTGTCTACACTATTATTCAATCAGCGTTTATCAGTGCCGGTCAGCGCTGTACCTGTGCCCGTCGCCTTTACCTGCCACAAGGTGATGAAGGAGATGCGCTGTTGCAACGGCTGGTAGAAGCAACCGCTGAGCTGAGAATTGACGGTCCGTTTGCCGAGCCGCAGCCGTTTATGGGACCACAGATTTCCGAGGCTGCCGCCGATAACATTATCCTGGCTCAGGACAAGCTGGTGAACCTTGGCGGAAAAATCCTACTGGAAGCTAAACGTGGCCAGGGGGCGATTGTCACCCCGGCGATTGTCGAAGTCAGCCAGGTAGCAGAACTGCCAGATGAAGAGTACTTTGGCCCGTTGTTGCAGGTAGTCCGCTACCGGGATTTAGAACAGGCTGTCACATTGGCAAATGATACCCGTTATGGTCTGTCAGCAGGGTTGGTATCAACGGATGATGATGAATGGCGGTACTTTATTGATCATATCCGTGCCGGTATTGTGAATCGTAACCGCCAGCTGACCGGTGCCAGTGGTGATGCGCCGTTCGGTGGTCCGGGGGCGTCAGGTAACCTGAGGCCGAGTGCGTACTACGCGGCAGATTATTGCGCTTATCCTATGGCATCAATGGAAGGGGAGCAAACCGAGCTGCCGTCACAGCTGTCACCGGGTATTACTTTGTAATAACAGAAGGGGAGCGTCATCATGGAAAGAGTCGAGCAACTGTTTGATGCATTGTGGAAGGATTACACCGAGCGGCTCTGTCCATCGGCCGCACAGGTTCATGATCTGCTCGAAGAAGATGAGCCGCTGCTTAATGACCATATTGCCCTGCGTACCTTCAATCTGCCGCAGGTCGGCTTCGACCGGCTGGCGGCTCCTTTTATTGCTATCGGCTACAAACCTTGTGGGAAATACCATTTTGAAGCCAAGAAGCTCTATGCTGAACACTTTGAGCACCCGAATCCGCTGGCACCAAAAGTGTTTATCAGTGAGTTGATGGTCGGGCAGTTTTCTTCCTTGTTGCAGGAAACGGTTCGCGATTTGGTGAACCAGGTGCCGGAGGCAGCGATGCATGATCCGGCTTTCCTCTATGGTGGCCGCCTGTGGGATTTGGATTTTAAAACCTATGAGCTTTTGTCTGCAGAAAGTGAATATGCTGGCTGGGTGGCAGCTCATGGTTTCGGGGCCAATCATTTTACGGTCAGCATTAACCAGTTGGAGCAGTTCACCGAGGTCCATGAAGTGAACCACCTGCTGCTTCATAACGGTTTTGTGATCAATGAGTCGGGGGGCGAAGTTAAAGGCAGCCCGCAGGATATGCTGGAACAGTCCTCCACCATGGCGGATAAGGTGCCGGTACAATTCCTTGATGGTGTTCATACCATCCCCGGCGGTTTTTATGAGTTTGCCAAGCGTTACCCGATGGAAGACGGTGAACTGTACCAGGGGTTTGTGGCGGCATCGGCCGATAAAATTTTTGAAAGCACCAATAGCCAGCCGCCTTTGGTCGATTACTAATGACAAAGGCAGTTTAGAGAGTATGACAAGCCCCACGGTTACGAGACAGTGGGGCTTTTTTCTGTTTTAAGTAGTTAGTGACCACAGTGGCTGTCGAGTGAAGGACAGTCAAATTCGCCGTTCGTAGTAGTTCGCCGATGCTGCCTGGTGAAGATGGCATGCTGTTCCAGATAGTGACGCTGATCACTGAAACCGGTCAGCTCTACGGTCGGGGGTAGGTTGGCAATAACTGAGGGAATTGTTGAACCCGCGTTGGGGGCAAAGCGCTCGATATCCATATCCTGTGTCCTGTCGTCCCACTCGGTCCTGATGGTCTCCTTCCATCCCGGAACCGGAGCAGGTCATACTTGAAAGATATGCACAATGTAGCATTAATAAAGGGGATCGCAAGAGGTGAGTCAGTGAGCGAGGTAGCAAATTATGCCTGATAAAATTGGAATGATTCCCCGGTGGTATGATCGCAGCAACAAAAAAAGCCGCATCAAGCGGCTTTTTGTCATTCATGTCTGGATGGTTCGCTTAGCGCGTACCGTAGACAACGATAGTTTTACCGTGTGCCGAGATCAGGTTCTGCTCTTCAAGCATCTTCAGGATACGGCCAACCGTTTCACGTGAACAGCCAACAATCTGACCGATTTCCTGACGAGTGATCTTGATCTGCATACCGTCTGGGTGAGTCATTGCATCTGGCTGTTTTGCCAGGTTCAGCAGTGTCTGTGCGATACGACCGGTTACATCCAGGAATGCAAGGTCGCCAACTTTCTGGCTGGTTACCTGCAGGCGGCTCGCCATCTGAGCTGATAGACGCATCAGGATGTCAGGGTTAACCTGAATCAGCTGGCGGAATTTCTTGAATGAGATTTCTGCTACTTCACAAGGTGTTTTGGCACGAACCCAAGCGGTACGTTCCTGACCTTCTTCAAACAGACCAAGCTCACCGATGAAGTCACCTTGGTTTAGGTAAGACAGGATCATCTCCTTGCCTTCTTCATCCTTGATCAATACGGCAACAGAACCTTTGACGATGTAGTAGAGAGTTTCAGCTTTCTCACCTGCGTGGATCAAAGTGCTCTTTGAAGGGTACTTGTGAATGTGGCAATGGGAAAGAAACCACTCTAGAGTTGGATCTGTTTGAGGTTTACCTGGAACCATATTACTAACTTCCTCTGCGTTTGTTGCCCAACAACGACATCCCTAAAAATTGAAGCTGGGCCTAACAATAAAATTGTTTGCCTTTAGGATATTCAGTCAGCCGCTGGGCTGCAAGCTCACTTGAATAATTAGTTTCAGAGTTTATCTTTTTTCGGCCTGTATTTCTTGATATTGATCTATCTGAAAAGGCCATTTTGTAGTCATAAGTGTGCACATGATCACAACTGTGTAATCATGTGCCAAAACCGCCTGATTTTAGTAAGGAGAAAGTCATGCAATCGAGAGTGAAATGGGTCGAGGAAATGACCTTTTTGGGGCAGTCAAATTCAGGACATAGCATCGTAATGGATGGCAATGGTGGTGAAAAAGCACCAAGTCCGATGGAAATGGTTTTGATGGCTGCCGGTGGTTGCAGCTCTGTGGATGTGGTCGACGGCCTGAAGTCTGCCGGACAGAAAATTACCGCCTGTGAAGCACAAATTTCTTCCGTCCGCCGCGAACAGGCACCGCGCCTGTTTACCTCCGCAAACCTGCACTTTGTGGTGACCGGACATGATCTGGATGAAGCGGTCGTTGCCAAAACTGTTGCTGACTCACTGCAGAAATACTGTTCAGTGTGCCTGATGCTGGGTGAAGGGGTTGAGATGACCCATTCTTATGAGGTTATTAAGGCGTAACTGATTGATCTTCAATCTTTTAACGAGTAACGAGATACTCTTTTCTCGTTACTCGATATAGATAATTGCCTTTTGAGTCAGCTTATTTTACCGGTATCAATCAGTTGCTGGATCAGCGGTCGCATGATCAGCTCCATTGCAAAGCTCATTTTGCCGCCCGGCACTACCAGGGTGTTATGGCGAGACATGAAAGAGCCCTGGATCATCGCCAGCAGGTAGGGAAAGTCGACGTTCTTGATACCGCGGAAGCGGATCACCACAAAACTTTCATCCAGGCTCGGAATGGCCTTGGCGGTGAACGGGTTGGAGGTATCGACGGTCGGTACCCGCTGGAAGTTAATATGGGTACGTGAAAACTGCGGTGTAATATAGTTGATGTAATCGTCCATTGAGCGAACGATGGATCCCATTACCGCTTCACGGGAATGGCCGCGATCCCGGGTATCCCGGACGATCTTCTGGATCCACTCCAGGTTGACGATTGGCACCATGCCGATCAGCAGATCGACGTGTTGGGCGACGTTGATATCTCCGTCCACCACACCGCCATGTAATCCTTCATAAAACAGTACGTTGGTATTCTCCGGCAGATCCTGCCACGGGGTAAAGGTGCCCGGCATCTGATTATAAGGCACGGCTTCGTCGAAAGTGTGCAGGTAACGGCGAAATTTACCGCTGCCGTCATCACCGTACTGGCGGAAGAAAGTCTCGAGTTGGGCAAAATCATTGGCTTGAGGGCCAAAATAGCTGATATGCCGTCCTTGATCTTTAGCTTTGCGGATCTCAACATCCATCTCCGGCCGGGTATAGCGGTGGAAACTGTCACCTTCCAGCCAGGCGGCGTTGATGCCCATCATATTGAACATTTTGCGGAAAGCTTCAGAGGTGGTGGAGGTGCCGGCTCCTGAAGACCCTGTTACTGCAATAATCGGATGTTTTGCAGACATGACAAACCCTGTCGTTAACATTAATCCTCAGAGTTATTAACAGGCTGTTAAGGAAAGGTCAAGCGGAACCGGACACGGATAGCGAAAATGATACAGTGGATAAAAAGTGGATTAACCGCTGAATTCGTGGCGCAGCTTGATATCGATCGATTCATGCAGCTCAGAAAAAACCACCACCGCTTCGCCGGAAGCCAGTTGCTGGCGAACATGGCGTACTTTATCGGACAGGCTCATTTCATTCTCACCGTAATCGGTGCCTTCGCGAAGCACAAAATACTCAATGAGGTTATCCAGGGTTTCCGGATCAATCTCTTGCCAGGGAATAATCATTACAGGGCTCTAATCGTTGACTGCTGATAGGATGATTATATTGGCAATTTCGTTAATTGTTTAGGAGAACTGTAGCCCCAGTCCTCCACAGTTTATTGGTGTTGGATTTAATCTTCTAAATTCGAAATTTAATTAGCTTCCCGCTTTTTTAAGAAACCACTCCGGTACTGTTTTTTCCAGCCACAGCTCCGGGTTTCGCCAACTGCCGGTGACAAAGCCGACATGGCCGCCGTTATCGCTAAGGTGGTAGTCGATGTTATCAGGCAGCGGTTCGGTCGGGATCACTGCCTCGGTCATAAACGGGTCGTCAGCGGCATGGATGATACGCAGTGGTGTGGTGATCCGTTGCAATTTGCTGATCCCACTGCAGCGTCGGTAGTAGTCGTCGGCATCTTTAAAACCATGTAGCGGCGCTGTCACCAGCTCATCGAACTGCCACAGGGTACGTATGTGTTCCACCTGACCCGCTTCCAGCGGCATCGCTTCGGGTAGCACAGCGATTTTTTTGCTGAGGTTCTTCTTCATGGAGTTCAGCAGATATTGTTGATAAACCCGGGAAAACCCCTGCTGGATCCTTTCTGAGCAGGAAGACAGACTAAGCGGTGGCGAAATCACCTGCGCAGCCTGGACTTCAGACTGAGACTGATGCTCTGCCAGGTAGTTGACCAGCATATTGCCGCCGAGCGAGACACCAACTGCCCAGAACGGGTTATCCGGCAGTTGTTTTCGCAGCCAGTTGAGGAAGAAGGTCGCATCTGTGGTTTCACCGGAGTGATAGCCGCGTGCAAGGCGGTTGATTTCGCCGCTGCAGCCCCGAAAGTGCATCATTACACCAAGCCAACCTTGCTGGCTGGCAGCATGAAGCAGGCCGTTGGCGTAAGGACTGCGGAAGCTGCCCTCCAGACCATGAAATAACACCAGGACAGGACGGTCGGCCGGATAGCTATCGATGGGGGCCGTCCATGCCAAATCAAGGAAGTCGCCATCCGGTGTTTCCAGCCGTTGCTCTATCGGAGTAAACAAAGGATTGCGGCGAATAAACCGCGGCAGCAGGGTTTGTAGGTGGGCATTACGTAGTCCGCTGGCGGGCTCGAAAGGTGTCATGGTCGGGATGTCCTTCAGTTATGTCTTGCCTGAAAAAGCCGGTTTTTGGAATAGATAACCGTTGCCGAAACAGTTTGGTCTATTTTCTTCCTGTTTGGCAATGATACCAATTAAGCATCTTTATTGCGTAATTACGTAAAGGGGCGGTTAGCGGTTTAGGGGGAGAGGGGAAAGAGTACTTTGTGTTTTATGTTCAGGGGGTGTTGGCCTGAAGCGGGAGCAGCAGTATATCGGCCCCGACCTGGTGGCAGTAGCGCTCAAGGTTGCAACTGTTCGGTGTGTGAGTTGATGGCAGGAACGGTGAAGTGCTGGTGTTGAGTTTTGTTATGAGTTCGCTTTGTTGCTGTTTTTCCAGTGTCAGTTCAAACCGGAGTAGTTGCTGGTAGCCGTCGTGGTCGAGCTGGGGTTTGAGGTTTTTGCGCATGGTTCGATATTGGCGGAGCAGGCTGTCACTGTGGCTGGCTGTGTCGATCAAGTTCTGGATAAGTTGATTGCTCAGCGATAATTGCTGACAGTCTAGCCAGTGCAGTAAGAGGGCAAGATTGACGTTGCCCCCGAAGTGATTTTGCAGGCTCAGACAGGCTGGTTCGACACCAGCCCGGGTGTAATGACCCAGGCTGAATTGCCAGAAATCTTCCGGAGTCAGAGCTATGCCATCAGGCATTGAATTCAGTTTCCATTGCTTCAAGCTCTTCCTGCAGTTCCATCCACTCCATTTCAATCTCTTCGAGTGCTGCTTTGGCATCGCCCTGGCGCTTGAGTTGATCGTTCAGGCGAACTTTATTTTCAGCTTCGTAAATCGCCGGATCTGACAATTGGGTTTCAGCATCGGTAATTTCGGTACCGAGTTTTTCCATCTGCTTGTCCAGTTTGTCGATTTGCTTGCGGATTGGGGCGGTTTTCTTACGGAACTCCGCTTCCAGACGTTTTTGCTCTTTGCGGGATGCCGCGCTGTTGTCTTTGCCTGTGTCCGGTTTTTCGGCCTGTTGCTCCCGGCGTTCATTGCGTTGCTGTTCCGTCAGCCACTTGTGGTAGTCATTCAGATCGCCGTTGAACGGTTCTACTTGGCGGTCGTGAACCAGGTAAAGGTCATCGGTGGTCGCACGCAGCAGGTAACGGTCGTGGCTGACGATCACCATGGCACCGTCGTAAGACTGCAGGGCCAGTGTCAGGGCCTGACGCATGTCCAGATCCAGGTGGTTTGTCGGTTCATCGAGCAGCAACAGGTTCGGGCGCTGCCAGACGATAAGTGCCAGAACCAGGCGGGCTTTTTCCCCGCCGGAGAACGGGCCGACTTTTTCCAGGGCCTTGTCGCCGTTGAAACCGAAGCTGCCGAGGTAATCACGCAGCTGCTGTTCGGTTGCCTGCGGAGCAATGCGGGCCATGTGCTGTACCGGGGTGTCATCCATGTACAGGGTTTCCAGCTGGTGCTGGGCAAAGTAGCCGATCTTTACACCTTGTGAGTAGGTCAGATCGCCGGCTTTGGCTGGCAGCTCACCGGACAGGAGTTTGATAAGAGTCGATTTACCGGCACCGTTGCGGCCCAGCAGGCCGATACGGCTGCCCGGTACCAGATTCAGGCGGATTTTTTCCAGGATCAGGTTATCACCGTAACCGGCTTCCACCTGATCCATCATCAGGATAGGGTTTGGCAGGGCGCTTGGCTCGCGGAACTCAAAGCTGAACGGGTTATCGAACTGGGCCGGCAGCACTTTTTCCATTTTCTCCAGCGCTTTAATCCGGCTCTGGGCCTGACGGGCTTTGCTGGCCTTGTAGCGGAAGCGGTCGATGTATGACTGCATGTGTGCCATCTGCTTCTGCTGTTTCTGGTACATAGCTTGTTGCAGTACCAGCTTTTCAGCGCGCTGGGTTTCAAACGATGAATAGTTACCTGTGTAGCTGTTCATCGTCTGGTTTTCAATATGGATGATGCGGTTTACGACCGGGTCCAGGAAGTCACGGTCGTGGGAAATCAGCACCAGGGTACCGCGGTAGTTCTGCAGCCATTTTTCCAGCCACATGACGGCATCTAGATCCAAGTGGTTGGTCGGTTCGTCGAGTAGTAGCAGATCGGAACGGCACAGCAGTGCCTGAGCCAGGTTCAGGCGCATTCGCCAGCCACCGGAGAACTGGGTCAGGTTCCATTGCATTTGTTCCTGGGAAAAGCCCAGGCCGTCCAGCAGCTCCGCTGCGCGGGCACGGATGCTGTAGCCGCCGATGGTTTCCAGCTTGCCGTGAAGCTCAGCGACTTTGTTGCCGTTATTAGCTTCTTCTGCAGCAGCCAGATCGCGTTCCAGCTGGCGGTATTCGCGGTCACCGTCGATGACGTATTCAATGGCGCTGCGCTCCAGTGCTGGGGTTTCCTGAGCTACCCAGGCCAGCTCCCAGTTTGCCGGCAGCTGGCAGTTACCGGCATCGACGCTCAGCTCGCCTTTTAGCATGGCGAACAGGGTGGATTTACCGCAGCCGTTCTTGCCGACCAGACCGACTTTGTCTCCGGGATGGATGGTTGCTGTGGCGTTGTTAAGAAGAACTTTACCGCCGCGTAAGAGTTGAATGTCCGAAAAGGTAATCATCGACAGTGTCGGGGCAGCCCCGCTCCGCATAGTAAAACTGATATGAAATTGAGCGGCAGTCTATAACAAACAGCCCCTGACTGCTAACCCGCTCGTTATTCACCAGCTAGATTTAATCATAGTGACTGTGAATTTTGCGAAGAAGGATCTGCTGTCATCACAATTATGTATTATGTGCACTGGAGTGATGATAAAGCTGTCCTGTATGGAGAGCCTGAGGGATGCAGTAAGGAACACTATGACCAAAAAAGGACAGCCAAGAGTTTTGCTGATTTATGCCCACCCGGACCCTGAATCCTCGGTGGCAAATTGTGAAATGCTGAAAGGGATTGAAGCGCTGGACAATGTCACCGTGCATGATTTGTATGCCGCCTATCCTGATTTTTTTATTGATGTTAACTATGAGCGTGAGCTGGTTTGCCAGCATGACATCATTGTCTTCCAACATCCTTTATATATGTATTCTTGCCCGGCGCTGCTTAAAGAGTGGATTGATGAAGTGCTCAGCAAAGGTTTTGCTCATGGTGAAGGGATGGCAACCAAGGGCAAGTACTGGCGTTCGGTGATCACCACTGGCGGGGCGGCAGAAGCCTATACCCCGGATGGTTATAACCGTTGTAGCCTTGCCGAGATCCTTAAACCGTTTGAGTTGTCGGCGGCCCTGTGTCAGATGGAGTGGCTGGAGCCGCTGGTGCTGCATTGGGCACGACGCATTCCGGCTGGTGAGCTTTCAGCACATGCGAAGGCATACCATCAGTGGTTACAGACGCCTTTTGTTCATGAACAAAAGGCGCAAGAAGATGACAGCGAAGGAAAGGAGAACGCCTATGGCCAGTGATGTCCTTTCTGTCAGTGTGGTTTTTCTGGCCGCCGCCGTGGTGGCGGTACCGCTGGCTCAGCGTCTGGGGCTGGGCTCCGTACTCGGGTATCTGCTTGCCGGTATTGTGATTGGTCCGTGGGGGCTGCGCCTGATATCTGATGTAGACGCGATTCTCCACTTTTCAGAATTTGGTGTGGTGCTGCTGCTGTTTTTGATCGGCCTTGAATTGAATCCGAAGAAGCTATGGCAGATGCGCAGACCGATACTCGGGCTGGGTGGCAGTCAGGTTTTGTTGTCCAGCCTGGTTATTGCCGCCATAGTGATGGCTTGCCGCGGTTTTATGCCGGACATTACCTGGCGTGATGCGCTGGTGGTCGGAATGGGGTTGGCGCTGTCGTCGACGGCGATTGCTTTGCGGGTAATAGAAGAGCAGGGGCTGGATGGCAGTGAAACGGGCCAATCCGGCTTTGCTGTATTGCTGTTTCAGGATATAGCGGTGATTCCGATGCTGGCTATTTTGCCAGTGCTGGCCGGTGGCGGTGGGGGGAGCTGGATTGACTTTGCCTGGATGATTGGCGGGATTGTCGCTTTGCTGGTTGGCGGGCACTTCCTGTTGCGCCCTTTATTTCGTTGGGTGGTGCTGAGTGGCGTAAGAGAACTGTTCAATGTTGCCGCGCTGCTGCTTGTTATCGGCATTGCGTTAGGGATGCAGTCGCTGGGCCTGTCGATGGCTTTGGGGACTTTCCTCGCTGGGGTCTTGTTGGCAGAAAGTGAATACCGTCATGAATTGGAAATTGCGATTGAGCCATTTAAAGGTTTATTGCTCGGGCTGTTTTTCATTGCGGTGGGGATGGCGGTCAACCTTGGTTTGCTGTTGGAATATCCGCTGCAGATTTTGTTGGCAGTAACAGGGCTGGTGGCTATCAAAGGGTTGCTGCTTTATGGCCTGGCACGTGCGTTTGGTATCCGCTCTAAATCCCGCAGCCAGATGGCGGCGATCTTAAGTCAGGGCGGAGAGTTCGCTTTTGTGCTGTTCACTGCCGCAATGAGCGAAGGTTTGCTGGGCGGGAAGCTGTCTGCTTTTCTGCTGGTGGTGGTCAGCCTTTCGATGATGACGACTCCGCTGATTATCAGGTTACAGGAAAAATGGTATGCCCGCACTTTCCGGGCCGATCAGCCTGAGCTGGAAAGTGATGTAGTCGATCGCGAACCGCGGGTGATCATTGCCGGCTTCGGCCGTTTCGGCCAGGTGGTTGGGCGCTTGCTGTTCGCCAATAAAATCCGGGTGACGGTCCTGGAGCGTGACCCGAGCCAGATCCAGTTCCTGCGAAAGTTCGGCTATAAAGTCTATTACGGTGATGCAACCCAACTCGATATGTTGCGGGCTGCCGGTGCCGACAAAGCCGAGGCCATTATTATCTGTACCGATGAGCCGGATGAGGTGATGGAGGTGGTCGCCCTGTGTCAGCAGTACTTTCCTAAGCTGAAAATTCTGGCCCGGGCCCGCAGCCGGGTTGAGGCTCACCAGCTACTGAGTCGTGATGTAGAGCACTTTTCCCGGGAAACATTTTCATCTGCGCTTGATTTAGGTCGTAAAACCCTTATATCTCTGGGCATGCACCCGTACAAAGCCAAACGGGCCGAAGCCCATTTTCGCAAGCTCGATACCACTGCTTTGCGGGATCTGTTGCCGCAGCATATTGAAGATGTCCACCTTGCCTCCAGAGCCAAAGAGGCCCGCAAGGAACTGGAAGAGATTTTTGATCGCGAAATGCGTGGTGAGCGTGAGCGGCACAATGGTTGGGATTAACCGCGGGAAGGTTGCTATGAGTAACCTCCGAACTGAAAAAGGATGAACCAGATGGCAAAAAAACGCTTTATTGCCGGAGCGGTGTGTCCGCAGTGCAGTGAACAGGATACATTGCGCTGGTGGCAGGAAAATGAGATCGAAAGGGTTGAGTGTGTGGCCTGTGATTACACCGACCGCCGGGTGCCGAAGTCGGTGGATGAAAGCGAACAGCTTTCGCCGCAAACCAAAGAACAGGTGATTGGCATCTTCAAGCCAGAATAACGAGCGGATATTGGCATCAGACGGCCATTATCCGTTATCATGCAGAAATATTAACAAGGGTACCGGGAGTGCGAACGGTTCCGCACCCTCGCTAAAACGGTACTGTCTCAATATCGGAGTAAACATGAAAGTCGCTAAAGACATCGTAGTAAGCCTTGCCTACCAGGTAAAAACTGAAGAAGGCGTGGTTGTTGACCAGTCAACAGCTGACGCACCTCTTGACTACCTTCACGGTCACAACAACCTGATTGTTGGCCTGGAGAAAGCACTAGAAGGTCGTGAAGCTGGCGACAAATTCGAAGTGACTGTTGCTCCTGAAGAAGCATACGGCGAGCACCGTGAAGAAATGGTTCAGCGTGTTCCTGCAGATGTATTCCAGGGCGTTGACGAAATCACTGTTGGTATGCGTTTCCTTGCTGATACAGATCAGGGCCCAATCCCTGTAGAAGTAACTGAAGTTGATGGCGACCACGTTGTTGTTGACGGCAACCACATGCTGGCTGGCCAGTCACTGACTTTCAGCGCAGAAGTTGTTGCTCTGCGTGAAGCAACAGAAGAAGAAATCGCTCACGGTCATATCCACCGTGCTGGCGGTTGCTGCGGTGGCGGCGGTTGTGATGAACACGAGCACGGCCATGAAGAAGGCGGTTGCTGTGGTGGCGAAGGCCACGGCGGTTGCGGCTGCTCTCACTAATTAATAGTGAAGTATAAAAAACGGGAAGCTCAGGCTTCCCGTTTTTGTTTCTTGCTACTCGAACACTCAAGCCTTGATACTCACATTAATAATGCGGTGGCGGTGTTTCTTCAGACTCGCTGGCCAGGTTTGATGGTTCCATCCCCTTGACCTTACCAACCATGAATTTCATCTGCGTCTGTAATTTGTCGATCAGGAACTGCTGCGCAGTCAGGGCCTGGTTCAGTTCTTCAATGGTTTGATCCTGAAAGGCCTGTTTCATTTCCAGCTCGTCAATTTGAGCCTGTAGTTTTTCAATTTCGGTCATAAGGTGAAAGTGTCCCGTGTTAATCGGTCGTCCAGGCCTGAGCTATACCGGCAGAGCTACCGGAGATGACATGGCCGTCCGGACTGATGGCGACATCATACACCACTGCAGCCGGTGGTCGAGAATCTTGTTTGGCTGCAACTTCCCAGCGTCCGAGATTATCGCCACTTGCCGAGTCCCACAGTTCGAGCCGTCGCGACGGTGTACCGGTGACAACGGTTTTGCCGTCATTGGAGAAGCGGGCGGTGGAAAGGTTTTGCTGGCGCAGGCGCACGGCCAGTGACGCTAGCTTCTCTCCGCTTTGCAAATCCCAGATAAAAATATCGTTGCCACCGTCGGCGGTCAGGGCCAGCTTTCCGTTGCGCTGGAGGGCAACCCGGCTGATCCGGGTGGTATGTTCGAACTGGTAAAGGATCTGGCCATTGCGGGTATCCCACAGGTAGGCAAAATGGTCGTTGCCGCCGGAGAGGGCAAACTGGCCATTGGCCGACAGGGCGACAGAATTAACTTTTTCTCGGTGAGCAAGGAACTCCAGTCGTCTTCCGCTGCCCAAGTCGACATACAGGGCCTTACCGTTAGACAGTGCCAGCAGGACATGCTGACCGTTACTGGCGATATCGACATCACGGATAATACCGTCAGAGATAGACCATAATCCCTCAGACTGGCCCCAGGCCAGATCCCAGACAGCGAAATTCTGCGCTGTTGCTGTAATGGCATAGCGGTTGTTGTCAGAAATTTTGCTGGCGATAACGGTATTGTGATATGGATCTTGAGAACCGAAATCAGCTAACCTTTTGTTTTGCTGTAAGTCCCAGAGCACGATACCTTGTTGTGTCGAGTATAGCAGGGCAAAGCGGCCATCTCGGCTCAGGCTGAAACTGGTAGCGCCTTCCGGGGCAAGCTCCCAGCGTTTGACTTCTGAACCCGAAAAAAAACAGCCTGTTAGGGTAAACAGTGCCAAAATAATGCTAAGCCATTGTATTTTTTTGTGCATTAAGGTCTGTTCCGATTTGTTCTGCTAAATACACGGAAATAGAGCGTCAATGGTATTAAATAACTGAATAACAGTGAGTATTTGGCAGTTTTTTAATACAGTTGGTATTAGTATATTGATATCGAGTGCTTTTCACACTAGAGCTTTTGATTCAAAAAGTGAAAAGCCGATTATAAAAAATGAGGCATTCCCTCAGCGAATGATGGAGAAATACATGAAACCTGTTCTGAAGATGTCTGTTTTGGCTGCGACAATCCTGCTAGCGGTAGGCTGCCAAGATGAAAAAGCAGCTGATACAAAACCAGCAGAGCCTGCAAAAGTAGAGCAGGTGGCAACTGAAGCTGCACCTGCAGCATTTGCCTCAGAAGATGAAAAAGCCGCTTACGCGATTGGTGCATCGTTGGCACAGTACCTGGCAGCTAACCTGGATCAGCAGAAAGAGCTGGGCCTGAACCTGGATCGTGAACATGTTCTGGCTGGTGTACGTGACGTATTTGCTGATCAAAGCCGCCTGACTCCGGAAGAAACTCAGCAGACCCTGCAGGAACTGGACAAGCGTGTTTCTGAGATCGTACAGAAGAAAGCTCAGGAAGAAGCCGAAAAGAACATTAAGGCCGGTGAAGAGTACCGTGCTAAATTTGAGAAACAAGACGGTGTGGTGAAAACAGAATCTGGCTTGCTATACCAGGTTGAAACTCAGGGCGAAGGTGACAAGCCTGCTGCAACCGATACTGTTCGCGTTCACTACAAAGGTACGCTGACTGACGGTACCGAGTTTGACAGCTCATACAAGCGCAACCAGCCTGCGACTTTCCCGCTTAACCAGGTTATCCCTGGCTGGACTGAAGGTGTACAGCTAATGCCTGTTGGTTCTAAGTTCAAGTTTGTTATTCCACCTGAGCTGGCATACGGTTCACAGGCGAACCCAAGCATTCCTGCTAACTCTACTTTGGTATTTGAAGTTGAACTTCTGGACATCGTAAAGCCAGAAAAACAGGCAGAAACACAGAAAACCCAGTAAGTCACAGGATTAGCGCCGATATTTGGCCTTAAACTTTACTGAATGCAGATGAAACCCGGCTTTGGCCGGGTTTTTTTATATTTGTTTGATCTGGGCTAACGTTGGATATAGACCAAGTTCATATAAAATTTTAGGGAGCTATCAATAATCTGATAAACTTGCTAGAAAGATTTGAAATTTTACCCGTTCTATTTATTTTCGCGCGTTCCCTTTGCTGTACAGGTATCAGTTTGGTGAGAGAAGCGGTGAAACTAAATAAAATGGCTTTAGCAAGGAAGATGTGAAAGTGGTATCTACAGATAACTATAGTTCTGAGGTGATGGTTGAAAGTGACATAATCGAGCCGCGTGCATTCAGCGAGCATGATTACGTTATCCTGCGTTCTTACGAAGCGGTTGTTGACGGCCTGGCTGCGCTGATCGGCCCGTTTTGTGAAATCGTATTGCACTCACTGGCAGACCTGAATACTTCAGCAATCAAAATTGCCAACGGTGAAAACACCGGCCGTAAAGTCGGTTCCCCGATCACTGATCTGGCACTGCGTATGCTTCGGGACATTGAAGGTTCTGAGCGTAACTTTTCTCGTGCATACTTCACCCGCGCCAAGGGTGGGGCGCTGATGAAGTCGATCACTATTGCTATTCGCAACAGTGAAGACCGTATCATCGGCCTGCTGTGTATCAATATTAATCTGGATGCCCCGTTTGCACAGATCCTGCAGTCTTTCATGCCAACTGATGAAGCCAAGCAGGCAGCATCAAGCGTTAACTTTGCCAGTGATGTTGATGAGCTGGTGGATCAGACCGTTGAGCGTACCATCGAAGAGATTAACGCCGACAAGAACGTATCGAACAATGCTAAGAACCGCCAGATCGTGATGGAACTGTATGACAAAGGTATTTTCGATATCAAAGATGCCATCAACCGTGTTGCGGATCGCCTGAATATTTCCAAGCACACCGTTTATCTCTACATCCGTCAGCGTAAAACTGAGGATTGCGATAAATGAGCCTGAATTATGTGCTGGTCGTTGACGGGCCTGCATATGGTACACAAGCAGCCCGGCAGGCCTATCAGTTTGCTCAGGCCGTGATTGGTCAGGGCCACAAACTGTCGCGGGTCTTTTTCTACCAGGACGGTGTCCATAATGGTTCGGCATTGGCTGCGCCTGCATCGGATGAGTTTGATCTGGTTGCGGCCTGGCAGCAGTTGGCGACAGAAAATGAGGTTGAGCTGCAGACCTGTGTGGCTGCGGCTCTGCGTCGTGGCATTGTCAGCAAGCAGGAAGCCGAGCAGAATTCCTTGCCGGGAGATAACCTGGCTGCAGGGTTTGAGCAAGCAGGTTTAGGTGGTCTGGCTGAAGCCATGCTTACCGCCGATCGCGTGATTCAGTTTTAAAATCCCTTCCAAGAGAATTTTCAATGAAATCGCTAGGTTTTGTTTTTAACAACGCGCCGCACGGTTCGAGCTGCGGCCGTGAAGGGCTGGATGCCGTACTGGCGACATCGGCTTACAGCGAAGATATCAGTGTGTTTTTCATTGGTGATGGTGTATGTCAGTTGCTGAAATCCCAGCAGCCGGAACAGATTCTGTGCCGTGATTACATTGCGACCTTCAAGATGCTGGATTTGTATGATGTCGAGAATATCTATGTCTGCAGCCAGTCACTCAGCGAACGGGGTATTGATGCCAGTGAACTGTTGATTGATACCGAAGTACTGGATCCAGAGGCTATTTCTGCCCGCTTGCACCAGTGCCAGCGCATTCTAAGTTATTGAGGTCGAAGGTTATGCTTCATACTATCACTACCTCACCATTTCAGACCCAGGCCCTGCAGCGTTGTCTACGCTATATAGGCCAGGGTGACGAAATCCTGTTGATTCAGGATGCTGTCATTGCCGGTATTGAAAAAAATGCCTGGGCAGAAACACTAAACAAATCGGGTGTAAAAATTTATTTACTTGAGGCTGATCTGGCTGCAAGAGGTATCGCCGGTAAAATTGATAACTCAATAGAAGTTGTTGATTTTAATGGTTTTGTCTCGCTTACCGTTAAGCACGAAACTCAGATGAAATGGGCCTGAAACCTGCTTCATCCCTGAGGATAGTGCGACATTTTCTTATTGTTTAAGAAATGATCATCTCATTGATCGTTGTATAGATCTTGACACCCATAAGTGCGATGCCTAAAATTTCGCGTCCTCCTGTTGTTGGGAGGCGGATTTTTCACATTTACGAAAGTAATATTTCAGGAGCTATTTAATGGCAACTATTAACCAGCTGGTACGCAAGCCACGTGCTAAGCAAGTTGTAAAAAGCAACGTGCCTGCACTAGAAGCGTGCCCACAGAAGCGTGGTGTATGTACTCGTGTATACACTACTACTCCTAAGAAACCTAACTCAGCACTACGTAAAGTGTGCCGTGTTCGTCTAACTAACGGTTTCGAAGTAACTTCATACATCGGCGGTGAAGGTCACAACCTTCAGGAGCACTCAGTTGTTCTAATCCGTGGTGGTCGTGTTAAAGACCTTCCAGGTGTTCGTTACCACACTGTTCGTGGTGCACTTGACTGTGCAGGCGTTAATGACCGTAAACAAGGTCGTTCTAAGTACGGTGTGAAGCGTCCTAAGTCTTAATGGATTTCCGTTAAGTAAGGCCAAACACTAAATTATTTAAATTTTGAAGAAACTGAAAAGTTTTGGATAACCTGAAGAAGACAACGGAGAATATCCATGCCACGTCGTCGCGTAATCGGTCAGCGTAAGATCCTTCCAGATCCAAAGTTCAAATCTGAATTGCTGGCAAAATTCGTTAACATCCTAATGGTTGACGGTAAAAAATCTACTGCAGAAAAAATCGTTTACACTGCACTAGATGCAATGGCTGAGCGTTCTGGTGAAGAACACCTAGCTATCTTTGAAAAAGCTCTTGAAAACGTTCGTCCAGCGGTAGAGGTTAAATCTCGCCGTGTGGGTGGTTCAACTTACCAGGTGCCTGTAGAAGTACGTCCAGTACGTCGTAACGCACTAGCTATGCGTTGGTTGGTTGAAGCTGCGCGTAAGCGTGGTGAAAAATCTATGGCTCAGCGTCTTGCTGCAGAAATGCTAGACGCGGCTGACAACAAAGGTTCTGCTGTTAAGAAACGTGAAGACGTTCACCGTATGGCAGACGCGAACAAAGCGTTCGCACATTACCGCTGGTAATACCGTCTGGGCGCGACAGGCTAGGCCTGTCGCGCCTAAACCATACTCTAAGGTTAACCTTAGTAAGAGGATACAGCCGTGGCTCGTAAAACGCCTATCGAGCGCTACCGTAACATCGGTATCTGTGCTCACGTTGACGCCGGTAAAACAACGACTACCGAGCGTATTCTGTTTTATACAGGCCTGTCTCACAAAATCGGTGAGGTTCACGACGGCGCTGCTACCATGGACTGGATGGAGCAGGAGCAGGAACGTGGTATCACCATCACTTCTGCTGCAACTACGACATTCTGGCGTGGTATGGAAGCACAGTTTCCAGAGCACCGCATCAACATCATCGACACCCCTGGGCACGTAGACTTCACTATCGAAGTAGAACGTTCTCTGCGTGTTCTTGATGGCGCAGTTGTTGTTTTCTGTGGTTCTTCTGGTGTTGAGCCTCAGTCTGAGACTGTGTGGCGTCAGGCTGATAAATACGAAGTACCTCGTATGGTATTCGTGAACAAGATGGACCGTGCCGGAGCTGACTTCCTGCGCGTAATTGATCAAATCAAGAACCGTCTTGGCGCGAACCCAGTGCCTATTCAGCTGAATATTGGTGCTGAAGATGAATTCAAAGGCGTTGTTGACCTTATCAAGATGAAGGCCATCAACTGGAGTGAAGATGATCAGGGTATGACATTTACCCATGAAGACATTCCAGCTGAAATGGTTGAACTCGCTGAGGAATGGCGTCAGAACCTGGTTGAGTCTGCTGCTGAAGCTTCTGAAGAGCTAATGGATAAGTACCTTGAAGAAGGTGACCTATCTGAAGCAGAGATTAAAGCCGGTCTTCGTCAGCGTACGCTGGCAAACGAGATCGTGCTGGCAACTTGTGGTTCAGCATTTAAGAACAAAGGTGTTCAGGCTGTACTTGATGCAGTTATTGAATTCCTGCCTTCACCAACGGAAGTTAAATCTATTCGTGGTGAAGATGAAAAAGGTAACGAAATTGAGCGCCACTCAAGCGATGAAGAACCATTCTCAGCGCTTGCGTTCAAGATCGCGACCGACCCATTCGTTGGTAGCCTGACCTTCATGCGCGTTTACTCTGGTGTTGTAAATTCCGGTGATACCGTCTACAACTCAGTAAAAGAAAAACGCGAGCGTTTCGGTCGTATCGTACAGATGCACTCGAACAAACGTGAAGAAGTTAAGGAAGTTCGTGCGGGTGATATCGCAGCAGCAATCGGTCTGAAGAATGTGACCACAGGTGATACCTTGTGTGATCAAGACCATCGAGTGATTCTGGAACGTATGGAATTCCCTGAGCCAGTAATCCAGATCGCTGTTGAACCTCGCTCGAAAGCTGACCAGGAAAAAATGGGCATTGCGCTAGGTAAACTAGCTGCAGAAGACCCGTCATTCCGCGTGGAAACTGATGATGAAACCGGCCAGACGCTGATTTCTGGTATGGGTGAACTTCACCTGGACATCATCGTAGACCGTATGAAGCGTGAATTCAGCGTAGATTGTAACGTGGGTAAACCTCAGGTTGCATACCGTGAAACCATTCGTGGTAAAACGGAAGTTGAAGGTAAGTTCGTACGTCAGTCTGGTGGCCGCGGTCAGTATGGTCACGTATGGCTTAAGATTGAGCCGGCGGAGCAAGACGAAGGTTTTGTATTCGTTGATGAAATCGTAGGTGGTGTAGTACCGAAAGAATATATCGGTGCGGTAGCCAAAGGTATCGAAGAGCAGATGAACAATGGTGTTCTGGCCGGTTATCCGGTTCTGGATGTCAAAGCAACTCTGTTTGACGGTTCTTACCATGACGTCGACTCTAACGAGATGGCATTTAAGATCGCAGGTTCAATGGCATTCAAGAAGGGTGCGCTAGAAGCAGACCCAATTATTCTTGAGCCAATGATGAAAGTTGAAGTAACCACACCAGAAGACTGGATGGGTGATGTTGTTGGTGACCTTAACCGTCGCCGCGGCATGATCGAAGGTATGGACGAAGGACCAGCTGGTCTTAAGATCGTTCGTGCTAAGGTACCACTGTCTGAAATGTTCGGTTACGCAACAGATCTACGTTCAGCAACTCAAGGTCGCGCATCTTATTCGATGGAGTTCAGCGAATATGCTGAAGTTCCTAAGAATGTTGCAGATCGAATTATTGCTGAGCGCACTTAATTTGATTATTGCGTCAAGCTTCGTTGACGCATAGAATACAGGCTTCGGACGCGCCCCCGACCTAGTAGGGGGCGTATCTTAACTAGGAAGGAACACGATCGTGTCTAAAGAAAAATTTGAACGTACGAAACCGCACGTTAACGTTGGTACTATCGGCCACGTTGACCACGGTAAAACTACTCTAACTGCAGCTATCTGTACTACTCTGGCTAAAGTTTACGGCGGTGAAGCGAAAGACTTCGCATCTATCGATAACGCTCCAGAAGAGCGTGAGCGTGGTATCACAATCGCTACTTCTCACGTAGAGTACGATACTCCAACTCGCCACTACGCACACGTAGACTGCCCAGGACACGCTGACTATGTTAAAAACATGATCACCGGTGCTGCGCAGATGGACGGTGGTATCCTAGTTGTTGCTGCAACTGATGGCCCAATGCCTCAGACTCGTGAGCACATCCTACTAGGCCGTCAGGTTGGTATCCCTTACATCATCGTATTCATGAACAAGTGTGACATGGTTGATGATGAAGAACTACTAGAGCTAGTAGAAATGGAAGTTCGTGAACTTCTATCTGAGTACGACTTCCCAGGTGACGACTGCCCAGTAATCATGGGTTCTGCTCTTGGCGCTCTAAACGGCGAGAAAGAGTGGGAAGACAAGATTGTTGAACTAGCAGAAGCTCTAGATAACTACATCCCAGAGCCAGAGCGTGCAATCGATCGTCCATTCATCCTACCAATCGAAGACGTATTCTCAATCCAGGGCCGTGGTACAGTTGTAACTGGTCGTGTTGAGCAGGGCGTTATCACTGTAGGTGACGAAGTAGAAATCATCGGTATCAAAGAAACTACCACTACTACTTGTACTGGTGTTGAAATGTTCCGTAAGCTTCTTGACGAAGGCCGTGCTGGTGAGAACGTTGGTGTTCTACTACGTGGTACTAAGCGTGACGAAGTTGAGCGTGGTCAGGTACTTGCTAAGCCAGGTTCTATCACTCCTCACACTAAGTTCGAGTCAGAAGTATACGTTCTGTCTAAAGACGAAGGTGGCCGTCACACGCCATTCTTCAAAGGCTACCGTCCACAGTTCTACTTCCGTACAACTGACGTAACTGGTACTATCGAACTACCAGAAGGCGTAGAAATGGTTATGCCTGGTGACAACATCAAGATGGTTGTTACTCTAATCGCTCCAATCGCGATGGACGAAGGTCTACGCTTCGCTATCCGTGAAGGCGGTCGCACAGTTGGTGCTGGTGTTGTTGCTTCTATCATCGAATAATATTCGCTGATTGTCTAACGACACAAAAAAAGGGAGCTTCGGCTCCCTTTTTTGATCCTGCTATATACTAGGACAGGGTTGAAAGGGGAATGTCTGAGTAATATGTCATGGCTGTCTTGATATTCCTTTATCTAAAGATCTTTCTCAAAGAAATGGCTAAACCATCTAAATGATCCGCTGAATCTGCTGGTAATGAAAACCATTCTTGTTTATATTGCCGTGGTCACAACATAAGATGGATTCACAATGTACGTTTGCCTTTGCCACGCTATTTCAGATAAAAAAATTGCCAAACTAACTGTAGAACACGGGATCACAGATATACGTGGTATTCGACAAGTCACCCCGTTGGGTTCTCAGTGTGGTAAATGCATTCGCACCGCTAAGGAAGTGATCGAGGAAACTGTCACTGCTGCATTTAAGAAAGCCAGCTGACAGAAACACCCACTCAATTTATCCCTACTCTGATTATTTTTCCTACAAAGGGTTGCGCTTCAAAGTGTGATCTGTATAATGCTCGCCACTGCTCGAGACAATAAGCTCTCGTAAGCGCAGTTGTGAACCAATGAGCATTGAGGAAGGGTCGCTTAGCGATCTGTTAATATACACTCTGACTTAAGTTCGCAGTCAATTTAATTGGCTGACAATGTATCCAATTTGGATGCTACGTTCACATAAATCAATCGGCATTCTCTCGTTTTTACGAGTATGAGTGGCGATATTGTTTGTGTAATTTTTATTATTGGAGCTCTGTCTCATGCAGAACCAACGTATTCGTATCCGCCTAAAGGCGTTCGATCACCGTCTGATCGATCAGTCAACTGCGGAAATCGTTGAAACAGCTAAGCGCACTGGCGCGCAGGTTAAGGGTCCAATCCCTCTACCTACTCGTAAAGAGCGTTTCACTGTTCTTATTTCTCCACACGTTAATAAGGACGCACGTGACCAGTACGAAATCCGTACTCACAAGCGCCTTATCGACATCGTTGAGCCAACAGATAAAACTGTTGACGCTCTTATGCGTCTAGACCTAGCTGCTGGCGTTGATGTTCAGATCAGCCTAGGTTAAGGGGAGATAAGAGAATGATTGGTCTAATCGGTCGTAAAGTGGGCATGACCCGCGTATTTACCGAAGATGGCGTTTCTATCCCAGTAACTGTGGTTGAAGTTGAAGCTAACCGCGTTTCTCAGGTTAAATCTGTTGAAACTGACGGCTACAACGCAATCCAGGTAACTACTGGTACTAAGAAAGCTAACCGTGTTTCTAAGTCAGAAGCTGGCCACTTTGCGAAAGCAGGTGTTGAAGCTGGTCGCGGTCTTTGGGAATTCCGTCTAGAGAACAACGAAGAGTTCGCTGTTGGCGCTGAGCTAACTGTTGAGCTGTTCAACGAAGTTAAAAAAGTAGACGTTACTGGTACATCTAAGGGTAAAGGCTTCCAGGGTGGCGTTAAGCGCTGGAACTTCCGTACTCAAGATATGACCCACGGTAACTCCTTGTCTCACCGTGCTCCTGGTTCTATCGGTCAGTGTCAGACTCCAGGTCGCGTATTTAAAGGCAAGAAAATGGCTGGTCACATGGGTGCTGAGCGTGTAACTACTCAGAACCTAGAGATCGTACGTGTTGACGCTGAGCGCAATCTGCTTCTTATCAAAGGTGCAGTACCAGGTGCTACAGGTGGCAACGTGATCGTTAAACCAGCTGTTAAAGCGTAACGTCGAGGAGTTAGTAATGGAATTGGTAGTCAAAGGCGCTGACGCGCTAACTGTCTCCGAAACTACTTTTGGGCGTGAGTTCAATGAAGCGCTTGTACACCAGGTAGTTGTTGCTTACGCAGCAGGTGCTCGTCAAGGTACACGTGCTCAGAAGAACCGTTCTGACGTTTCTGGTGGTGGCGCTAAGCCATGGCGCCAGAAAGGTACAGGCCGCGCTCGTGCAGGTACTATCCGTAGCCCACTATGGCGTACCGGTGGTGTAACTTTCGCTGCTCGTCCACAGGACCACAGCCAGAAAGTTAACAAGAAAATGTACCGTGGTGCTATGAAGAGCATTCTTTCTGAGCTAGTTCGTCAAGAGCGTCTAATCGTTGTTGATAACTTCTCTGTAGAAGCACCTAAAACTAAAGCGCTAGTAGCTAAGCTGAAAGAGCTTGAACTTACTGACGCGCTAATCGTAACTGGCGAACTAGATGAGAATCTATTCCTGGCTGCACGTAACCTATACAAAGTAGACGTTCGTGATGCTAAGGCAATCGACCCAGTTAGCTTGATTGCTTTCGATAAAGTTGTGATGACTGCTGACGCAGTTAAACAAGTTGAGGAGATGCTAGCATGATCACTGAAGAGCGTATTTTAAAAGTTCTACGTGCTCCGCACATCTCTGAAAAAGCGACTATGGCTGCAGAAAACGGTAACACTATCGTATTCAAAGTAGCTATGACAGCGACTAAGAAAGAGATCAAAGCAGCAGTTGAAAAACTGTTCGAGGTTGAAGTTAAGTCTGTAAATACTCTTGTAGCTAAGGGTAAGACCAAACGTCAGGGTATGCGCCAAGGCCGTCGTAGCGACTGGAAAAAAGCGTATGTAATCCTGAAAGAAGGTCAAGACATCGACTTCGCTGGCAGTGCAGAGTAAGGCTAGGAGCAAAGAAGAATGGCTATTGTAAAATGTAAGCCGACTTCCCCAGGTCGTCGCCACGTAGTTAAAGTGGTTAACTCTGACCTGCATAAGGGTAAGCCGTACGCACCACTACTAGAGAAAAAATCTAAGTCTGGTGGTCGTAACAACAACGGTCGTATCACAGTACGTCACATCGGTGGCGGTAACAAGAATGCTTACCGTATCATCGACTTCAAACGTACTAAAGATGGTATCCCAGCGAAAGTTGAGCGTCTTGAATACGATCCAAACCGTAGCGCAAACATTGCTCTAGTTCTGTACGCAGACGGTGAGCGCCGCTACATCATCGCACCTAAAGGTATCCAAGCTGGTGATTCAATCCAGTCTGGCGCAGATGCTGCTATCAAAGTTGGTAACACTCTACCAATGCGCAACATCCCAGTAGGTTCAACTGTACACTGTGTTGAACTTAAGCCTGGTAAAGGTGCTCAGCTGGCTCGTTCAGCTGGTGCATACGCACAGATCGTTGCACGTGCAGGTGCATACGTAACTCTACGTCTACGTTCTGGCGAGATGCGTAAAGTTCTTGCTGAAGGTCGCGCAACTATCGGTGAAGTTGGCAATGCAGAACACATGCTACGTGAACTAGGTAAAGCTGGTGCTTCACGTTGGCGCGGTGTTCGTCCAACAGTACGTGGTGTTGTAATGAACCCAGTAGACCACCCACACGGTGGTGGTGAAGGCCGTACATCTGGTGGTCGTCACCCAGTTACACCTTGGGGTGTTCCTACTAAGGGTTACAAGACTCGTAAGAACAAGCGTACCGACAAGTACATCGTACGTCGTCGTAACAAGTAATTTATATCAGAGGATAAGCCATGCCACGTTCTCTCAAGAAAGGTCCTTTTATTGACCTGCACTTGCTGAAGAAGGTAGAGAAAGCGGTGGAAAGCGGTGACAAGAAGCCTGTTAAGACTTGGTCCCGTCGCTCAATGATCATCCCTCAGATGATCGGTTTGACCATCGCTGTCCATAATGGTCGTCAGCACGTTCCTGTTTTCGTTTCTGAAGAAATGATCGGTCACAAGCTAGGCGAATTTGCACCAACACGCACTTACCGCGGCCACGCTGCGGATAAGAAAGCTAAGAAGCGCTAAGGAGTAGGTAATGGAAGCTATCGCTAAACATCGCTTTGCTCGCATCTCGCCGCAGAAAGCTCGTTTGGTTGCAGATCAACTGCGCGGTAAGCCAGTTGCTCAAGCTCTAGAAATTCTACAGTTCAGCAACAAGAAAGCTGCTGATCTAATCAAGAAAGTTCTAGAGTCAGCTATCGCTAACGCAGAACACAACGAAGGCGCAGATATTGATGATCTATCAGTAGCTAAAATCTTCGTTGACGAAGGTCCTACCATGAAGCGTATTATGCCTCGTGCTAAAGGCCGTGCCGATCGCATCTTGAAGCGTTCTAGCCACATCACTGTTGTTGTAGCAGACCGCTAAGAGACTAGGAGAGAAAGCAATGGGTCAAAAAGTACATCCTAATGGTATTCGTCTTGGCATCGTTAAGCCATGGAATACCACTTGGTTTGCTAACAGCCAAGATTTCGCTGACAACCTAGACGGCGACTTCAAGGTACGTCAGTTCCTTACTAAAGAACTGAAAAAAGCGTCTCTGTCACGCATCGTTATCGAGCGTCCTGCTAAGAGCATCCGTGTAACTATTCACACTGCTCGTCCAGGCGTTGTAATCGGTAAGAAAGGTGAAGACGTAGAAAAACTACGCGCTCGCGTTGCTAAGATCGCTGGTGTTCCAGCTCAGATCAACATCGCTGAAGTACGTAAGCCTGAGCTAGATGGTCAACTAGTTGCAGACAGCATCGCGTCTCAGCTAGAGCGTCGTGTTATGTTCCGTCGCGCTATGAAGCGTGCAGTACAGAACGCTATGCGTCTTGGCGCTAAAGGTATCAAGGTAGAAGTAAGCGGTCGTCTAGGCGGCGCTGAAATCGCACGTTCTGAGTGGTACCGTGAAGGTCGTGTGCCTCTACACACTCTACGTGCTGACATTGATTACGCAACTTCTTCGGCTCACACCCAGTACGGTGTAATCGGCGTTAAAGTTTGGATCTTCAAAGGTGAAGTTCTAGGCGGTATGCCAGTTGCTGAGCCAAAGGCTGACAAGCCTAAGAAGCAGCGCAAAGGCCGTAAATAAGGAGTTTATCGATGCTGCAACCAAAACGCACTAAATTCCGCAAGACTCATAAGGGTCGTAACCGCGGTCTAGCGAAAGGTACTGACGTAAGCTTCGGCACATTTGGTCTTAAAGCAGTTGGCCGTGGCCGCATCACTGCTCGCCAGATCGAAGCAGCTCGTCGTGCTATGACTCGTCATATCAAACGTCAGGGCCAAATCTGGATTCGTATCTTCCCAGACAAACCAATTACATCTAAGCCTCTTGAAGTTCGTCAAGGTAAAGGTAAAGGTAACGTTGAGTACTGGGTAGCACAGATTCAACCAGGTAAAGTTCTGTACGAAATGGATGGTGTTTCTGAAGAACTAGCTCGTGAAGCATTTAACCTTGCTGCACGTAAGCTACCAATCAAGACAACATTCGTAACTAAGGCGGTGATGTGATGAAAGCACAAGATCTGCGCGCTAAAAGCGTTGAAGAACTGAATGCTGAGCTTGTGAACCTGCTACGTGAACAGTTCAACCTGCGCATGCAGGCTGCTACTGGTCAGCTACAGCAGACTCACACTCTGAAAGCTGTACGTCGCGATATCGCACGTGTTAAAACTGTTCTGACTGAGAAGGCTGGCGCATAATGAGCGAAAAAATTCGTACTCAGCTTGGTCGTGTAGTTAGCGACAAAGGCGATAAGTCTATTGTTGTTGCTATCGAGCGTAAGGTGAAACACCCAATCTACGGTAAGTACATCACTCGCACGACTAAACTTCACGCACACGACGAGAACAACGAGTGTGGCCTAGGCGATACAGTTGAAATTCGTGAGTGCCGTCCAATGTCTAAGACTAAGTCTTGGACTCTGGTACGTGTAGTTGAAAAAGCTCGCATCTAAGCGAACTTAACAACGATATAATAGAGCGGCCCCGGAAAAATTTTGGGGCCGTTTATTTTTTGTCTACCCAACGGTCGAAAAGAGTGTTATCATTCGCCGCCTTTGAAGAAAAGGCAAATCGACTCGTGATGGGTCTAGATGTTTAAAATTAGCGGAGCACTAACATGATCCAAATGCAAAGTATGCTTGACGCAGCGGATAACTCCGGCGCTCGTAGCGTAATGTGTATTAAGGTTCTGGGTGGTTCACACCGTCGCTATGCACATATCGGTGATGTCATCAAAGTTACTGTTAAGGAAGCAATTCCTCGCGGTAAAGTTAAGAAAGGTGACGTTCTGAAAGCGGTGGTTGTGCGCACTCGTAAAGGCGTACGTCGTCCAGACGGCTCTGTCATTCGCTTTGACCGTAACGCTTGCGTATTGTTGAACGACAACACTGAGCAACCAATCGGTACTCGTATCTTCGGCCCTGTGACTCGTGAACTTCGTGGCGATAAGTTTATGAAGATCGTTTCACTAGCGCCTGAAGTACTGTAAGGAGCGACTAAAATGGCAGCTAAAATCCGTCGTAACGACGAAGTTATCGTTCTTGCTGGTAAAGATAAAGGCAAGAAAGGTAAAGTATCTAAGGTTCTAGCAACCGGTAAAGTAATCGTTGAAGGTATCAACCTTGTTAAGAAGCACCAGAAGCCAGTACCGGCTATGGGCATCCAAGGTGGCATCGTTGAGAAAGAAGCTGCAATTGACGCTTCTAACGTTGCAATCGTTAACGGTGAAGGTAAAGCGGACCGTGTAGGCTTCCGATTTGAAGACGGCAAAAAAGTTCGTTTCTTCAAGTCGACTGGCGAAACTATTAAGTAATTTTGGAGTAGTACTATGGCGAAACTGCATGATTACTACAAAGAGACTATTGTAAAAGAACTTTCTGAAAAGTTTGAATACAAGAGCATCATGCAAGTCCCAAGGATCGAGAAAATCACACTTAACATGGGTGTGGGTGACGCGATCAACGACAAGAAGCTTCTTGAGAACGCAGCTGCTGACATGACTGCTATTGCAGGTCAGAAGCCGCTAATCACTAAAGCTCGTAAGTCTGTTGCTGGCTTTAAGATCCGTGAGGGCTACCCTATTGGCTGTAAAGTAACTCTACGTGGCGAACGTATGTGGGACTTTTTCGAGCGTCTAATCTCTATTGCTGTACCTCGTATCCGTGATTTCCGTGGTCTAAACCCGAAATCATTCGACGGTCGTGGTAACTACAGCATGGGCGTTCGTGAGCAGATTATCTTCCCAGAAATCGATTACGATAAAGTAGATCGTGTACGTGGTCTTGACATCACTATCACTACTACTGCGAATTCTGATGAAGAAGCTTGTGCTCTGCTATCTGCTTTTAACTTCCCATTCCGTAAGTAAAAGTAAGGGTTACTAATGGCTAAAGAATCAATGAAGGCACGCGAAGCTAAACGTGCCAAGCTAGTAGCTAAGTACGCTGAGAAGCGTGCAGCGCTTAAAGCTCTAATTAGCGACGTGAATGCGTCTGAAGAAGACCGCTGGAATGCAGTGCTTAAACTTCAGTCACTACCACGTGATTCTGCGAAGTCTCGTCAGCGTAACCGCTGTAACCAGACTGGACGTCCACACGGCTACCTACGTAAGTTTGGTCTATGCCGTATCAAGGTTCGTGAAGCTTGCATGAAAGGCGAGATTCCGGGTCTGCGTAAAGCTAGCTGGTAATTTTTTACCAATTAAGAATCACGGAGTAATTGACTTATGAGCATGCAAGATCCGATTTCGGATATGCTGACCCGCATTCGTAACGGTCAGGCAGCGAAAAAAGTTGCTGTTAAAATGCCATCTTCTAAGCTAAAAGTTGCAATCGCTGCACTGCTTAAAGAAGAAGGTTACGTGGCTGACTACACTGTATCTGGTGAAGTTAAGCCTGAGCTAGAAGTTACTCTTAAGTACTTCGAAGCTAACCCAGTTATCGAGCAAATCCAACGTGTATCACGTCCAGGTCTGCGCATCTACAAGAAAAAAGATGCTCTACCATCAGTGATGGGCGGTCTGGGTATTGCTGTTGTATCCACTTCCAAGGGTCTTATGACCGACCGCGCTGCTCGCAAAGCGGGTCTTGGCGGTGAGATTATCTGCTACGTAGCATAATAGGAGTAGGAAATGTCTCGTGTTGCAAAAGCACCTGTAGTTATTCCTGCCGGCGTAGAAGTTAAACTTAACGGTCAGGAAATCACTGTTAAAGGTGGTAAAGGCGAACTAGTTCGCGTTATCAACGAAGCAGTAGTTCTTTCCCAGGAAGAGAACGCAATCACTTTCGGTCCTCGCGAAGGTTTCGAAAAAGCTTGGGCACAAGCAGGTACTGCTCGTGCACTAGTTAACAATATGGTTGTTGGTGTTACTGAAGGCTACACTAAGAAGCTAGTTCTTAAGGGTGTAGGTTACCGTGCTGCTATCAAAGGCAACGCTGTAGCACTTACTCTGGGCTTCTCGCACCCAGTTGAGCACGAACTGCCAGCAGGTATCAAAGCTGAATGTCCTTCACAAACTGAAATCGTACTAACTGGTACTGATAAGCAGCTTGTGGGTCAGGTTGCTGCTGATATTCGCGCTTACCGTCGCCCTGAGCCTTACAAAGGTAAAGGTGTTCGTTACGCAGACGAAGTTGTGCGTACTAAAGAAGCTAAGAAGAAGTAAGGTAACACTATGGATAAGAAAGCATCTCGTATCCGTCGTGCGACCCGTGCACGTCGTAAGATTGCTGAACTGGGTGCAACTCGCCTAGTTGTACACCGTACTCCACGTCACGTGTACGCTCAGGTTATCGCACCAAACGGTTCTGTAGTAATCGCAGCCGCTTCTACTGTAGAAAAAGCGATCCGTGAGCAAGTTAAGAGCACCGGTAACAAAGACGCTGCTGCAGTTGTAGGTAAAGCTATTGCTGAGCGCGCGATTGAAAAAGGCATCTCTAACGTTGCATTCGATCGTTCTGGTTTCCAATACCACGGCCGTGTAGCTGCACTAGCAGAAGCTGCTCGTGAAGCTGGTCTGAAATTCTAAGGTAGGCGGAAGATGGCTAACGAAAAAACTCAATCAGATTTGCATGAAAAGCTGATCGCTGTTAACCGTGTATCTAAGACGGTTAAAGGTGGTCGTATTTTCAGCTTTACTGCACTAACTGTAGTTGGTGACGGTAACGGTCGCGTTGGTTTCGGTTACGGTAAGGCACGTGAAGTTCCTGCTGCGATCCAGAAAGCGATGGAAAAAGCACGTCGTAACATGGTTACTGTTGCACTAAACGAAGGTACTCTTCACCACGCTGTTAAAGGCCGTCACACTGGTTCTAAAGTGTACATGCAGCCTGCATCAGAAGGTACTGGTATCATCGCCGGTGGTGCAATGCGTGCAGTTCTAGAAGTTGCGGGCGTTCGCAACGTTCTAGCAAAAGCATACGGCTCTACAAACCCAATCAACATCGTTCGCGCGACTATTGACGGTTTGAGTGGCATGAACTCTCCAGAAATGATCGCTGCGAAGCGTGGTCTTTCTGTTAAAGAAATTCTGGAGTAATCGACATGGCAAAGACTATTAAAGTAACGCAGACCAAGAGCTCAATCGGTCGTCTGCCGAAGCACAAAGCTACTTTGCGTGGCCTAGGCCTTCGTCGCATCAACCACACTGTAGAACTTGAAGATACACCGTGCGTACGCGGTATGATCAACAAGGTTATCTACATGGTTAAAGTTGAGGAGTAATCAGAATGCGTTTGAATACTCTATCTCCGGCTGCTGGTTCTAAGCCTTCTTCGAAGCGCGTAGGCCGTGGTATCGGTTCAGGTCTGGGTAAAACTTGTGGCCGTGGTCACAAAGGTCAGAAATCACGTTCAGGTGGTTCTGTACGTCCAGGCTTCGAAGGCGGTCAAATGCCTTTGAAACAGCGTCTACCAAAATTCGGTTTTACTTCTCGTAAGAGCCTGGTAACAGCTGAAGTTCGTCTAGCTGAGCTAGCGAAAGTTGAAGGTGACGTAGTAAGCCTAGAAACTCTGAAGGCTGCGAACATTATCACTAAGAACATCGAGTTCGCGAAAGTTGTACTTTCTGGTGAAATCGCTCGCGCTGTAACAGTTAAAGGCCTACGCGTGACTAAAGGCGCAAAAGCTGCTATCGAAGCTGCAGGCGGTAAAATCGAGGAATAATTAACTCGAGGATGAGGTACAGATGGCTAAACAACCAGGACAAGATTTTCGTAGTGCACAAGGTGGCCTAGCAGAGCTTAAGACTCGCCTGCTATTTCTAATAGGTGCTATCTTAATTTTCCGCGCAGGCTCTTTTGTGCCTATTCCTGGTATTGACGCTGCTGTACTTGCCGATCTGTTCGAACAGCAAAAGGGCACCGTCATTGAACTGTTTAACATGTTCTCTGGTGGTGCACTTGAGCGTGCTTCCATCTTGGCGCTGGGTATCATGCCGTACATTTCGGCATCGATCATTGTCCAGCTGCTGACGGTTGTTCATCCGGCGTTAGCTGAGTTGAAAAAGGAAGGGGAGTCTGGCCGTCGTAAGATCAGCCAGTATACCCGCTACGGCACGCTTGTTTTGGCAACCTTCCAAGCAATTGGTATTGCAACGGGGTTACCTAGTATGATCCCAGGCCTGGTTGTAAATCCGGGTCTAGGATTTTACTTTGTCGCGGTTGTTAGTTTGGTTACCGGTACCATGTTCCTAATGTGGTTGGGTGAACAAATTACTGAGCGAGGCATTGGTAACGGTATATCGATGATTATCTTCACCGGTATCGTTGCTGGTTTGCCACCGGCTATTGGACAGACCGTAGAGCAGGCACGTCAAGGTGAATTGCACGTACTTCTTCTACTGTTAATTGCAGTTATTTCTTTCGCTGTAATTTACTTCGTAGTGTTCGTAGAGCGTGGTCAGCGTCGTATCGTCGTTAACTATGCGAAGCGTCAGCAAGGCCGTCGTGTCTTTGCTGCACAGAGCACTCACCTGCCGTTGAAACTCAACATGGCAGGCGTTATTCCAGCGATTTTTGCATCAAGCATTATTCTGTTCCCGGGTACACTGGCTCAGTGGTTCGGTCAGAATGAAAACCTAGGCTGGCTAAGTGATATTTCACTGGCGCTAAGCCCAGGTCAGCCACTTTATGTGATGCTTTATGCTGCTGCGATTATTTTCTTCTGTTTCTTCTATACCGCGTTGGTGTTCAACCCTCGCGAGACAGCTGATAACCTGAAGAAGTCTGGTGCGTTCGTACCTGGTATTCGCCCGGGTGAGCAGACTGCAAAATACATAGATAAAGTGATGACTCGTCTGACATTGGCAGGCGCTCTATACATTACCTTTATCTGTCTGATCCCCGAGTTTATGATGATTGCATGGAATGTCCGCTTTTACTTTGGCGGTACATCACTACTTATCGTAGTTGTAGTTATCATGGACTTCATGGCTCAAGTTCAGACACACTTGATGTCTCAACAATATGAGTCTGTTTTGAAAAAGGCTAATCTTAAAGGCCACGGCCGTTAAGACTGGTTATCCATTTACGGAGTTTAGCAATGAAAGTTCGTGCTTCCGTTAAGAAAATCTGCCGTAACTGTAAAGTTATCAAGCGCAACGGTGTTGTGCGTGTAATTTGCAGTGAGCCAAAGCACAAACAGCGCCAAGGCTAATTAGCAGAAATATTTCTTGCAAATTGAAGGTAGGTTGGCTAAATTAGCCAACCAATCTTTTGTGTGTGCAAAAGAATTGTTCCACCGCTGCGTATCCTAAACGGGCTTTGCAGCGGTTATTCTTGAAAAGTACTAGGAGTGAATAGTGGCCCGTATTGCAGGCATTAACATTCCTGATCAGAAACATTCTGTAATCGCTCTTACTGCGATCTACGGCATTGGTAAGACTCGTTCAAAAGCTATCCTAGCTGAAGCGGGTATTGCTGAAAATGTTAAGATCAGTGAACTGACTGAAGAGCAGATCGATCTACTGCGTGATGGTGTAGCTAAGTACACTGTAGAAGGTGATCTACGTCGTGAAGTATCAATGAACATCAAGCGTCTAATGGACCTTGGCTGTTACCGTGGTCTTCGTCATCGTCGCAGTCTACCACTACGTGGACAGCGTACTAAAACCAACGCACGTACCCGTAAGGGTCCGCGCAAGCCGATCAAAAAATAATCGGATAAGGTAGAGTACAATGGCAAAACAACCAACTCGCGCTCGTAAGCGCGTACGCAAGCAAGTAGCTGATGGCGTTGCGCACATTCATGCTTCTTTCAATAACACAATCGTAACCATTACTGACCGTCAGGGTAACGCTCTATCTTGGGCTACTGCAGGTGGTTCTGGTTTCCGTGGTTCTCGTAAATCTACTCCGTTCGCTGCACAGGTTGCTGCTGAGCGTTGTGGTGAAATGGCCAAAGAATATGGCGTTAAGAACCTGGAAGTTATGGTTAAGGGCCCAGGTCCAGGTCGTGAGTCTACTATCCGCGCTCTAAACGCTGCGGGTTTCCGTATCACTAACATTGTTGATGCGACTCCGATCCCTCATAACGGTTGTCGTCCACCTAAGAAACGTCGCGTATAACGTTTTTAGGAAAACTGGAGAAAGAACATGGCAAGATATTTGGGTCCTAAGCTGAAGCTTAGCCGTCGTGAAGGCACTGACTTATTCCTTAAGTCTGGTGTACGCGCGATTGATACCAAGTGTAAAATTGATAACGCACCAGGTGTACACGGCGCTCGTCGCGGTCGTCTATCTGACTATGGCGTTCAGCTTCGTGAGAAGCAAAAAGTTCGTCGTACTTACGGCGTTCTAGAAAAACAATTCCGTAACTACTACAAAGAAGCTGCTCGCATCAAGGGCAACACAGGTGAAAACCTGCTTCAGCTTCTGGAAGGTCGTCTAGATAACGTAGTTTACCGCATGGGCTTTGGCGCAACTCGCGCAGAAGCACGTCAGCTGGTAAGCCACAAAGCGATCCTAGTTAACGGTCAAGTCGTAAACGTTCCTTCTTTCAAGGTAGCGGCTAACGACGTTGTTAGCATTCGCGAGAAAGCTAAGAACCAAGCACGCATCAAGGCAGCTCTAGAAGTTGCTACTCAGCGTGAACTACCGACTTGGGTCGAAGTAGACACAAACAAGATGGAAGGTACTTTCAAGCGTCTTCCTGAACGTTCTGATTTGTCTGCCGACATCAACGAACACCTGATCGTCGAGCTTTACTCTAAGTAAGGCTATAGTTAAGAGAGGACACAATGCAGGGTTCTGTAACAGAATTTCTTAAGCCACGTCTTGTTGATATCGAACAAATCAGCACGACGCACGCAAAAGTAACTCTTGAGCCGCTAGAGCGTGGTTTTGGCCACACCCTAGGTAACGCTCTACGTCGTATTCTTCTATCTTCAATGCCGGGTTGTGCCGTAACTGAAGTGGAAATCGATGGTGTGTTACACGAGTACAGCACCAAAGAAGGAGTACAGGAAGATATTCTTGAGATCCTTCTAAACCTTAAGGGCCTGGCCGTTAAGGTTGAAGGTAAAGATGAAGTAATCCTTACTCTGAATAAATCTGGTGCAGGCCCTGTTGTTGCAGGTGACATCACCCACGACGGTGATGTTGAGATTGCGAACCCAGAACACGTAATCTGCCACCTAACTGATGACAATGCTGACATCAGCATGCGCATCAAGGTAGAACGTGGTCGTGGCTATGTACCATCGTCTGCTCGTATTCATACTGAAGAAGATGAGCGCCCAATTGGTCGTCTGCTAGTTGATGCAACTTACAGCCCAGTTGACCGTATCGCTTACGCTGTTGAAGCAGCACGTGTTGAACAACGTACTGACCTTGACAAGCTTGTTATCGATATGGAGACAAACGGTACTCTTGATCCTGAGGAAGCTATCCGTCGTGCAGCTACTATCTTGGCTGAGCAGCTGGATGCATTCGTAGATCTACGTGATGTACGAGTTCCTGAAGAGAAAGAAGAGAAGCCGGAGTTCGATCCGATCCTACTGCGTCCTGTAGACGATCTTGAACTAACTGTTCGCTCTGCTAACTGTCTGAAAGCAGAAGCGATCCACTACATCGGTGATCTTGTTCAGCGTACTGAGGTTGAGCTTCTTAAGACTCCAAACCTTGGTAAGAAGTCTTTGACAGAAATCAAAGACGTGCTGGCTTCACGTGGTCTGTCTCTAGGTATGCGCCTAGAAAACTGGCCGCCAGCATCAATTGCTGAAGATTAATAGTTACTGATATCTAGTTAGAAGGATTAGGTCATGCGCCATCGTAAGAGTGGTCGTCAACTCAACCGCAACAGCAGCCATCGCAAAGCGATGTTCAGCAACATGGCTGGCTCTCTGGTACGTCACGAGCTTATCAAGACTACCCTGCCTAAGGCAAAAGAGCTGCGTCGCGTAATTGAGCCATTGATTACCCTAGCTAAGACTGACAGTGTTGCTAACCGTCGTCTAGCATTCGCACGTACTCGTGACAACGAAGTTGTTGCGAAACTATTTAACGAACTTGGTCCACGCTTTGCTCAGCGTCCAGGCGGTTACACTCGCATCATGAAATGCGGTTTCCGTGCTGGCGATAAAGCCCCTATGGCTTACATCGAGCTAGTAGACCGTCCTGAAGCTCAGGAAGAAGCTGCTGCTGAATAAGCAATAGCGCGTTAAATAAAAAAGAAGCCGGGTCATAGACTCGGCTTTTTTTTTGCATCAGCTCTTCTTAAATCAGTCTGATATCAGGAAGAGTTCTATGGTGTATCTGTTTGTCGACAGCTCTGGATTTGGTGGGATAGAAAGCCATATTCAGCAGCTTGCTTTGCTCATTCAGTCTAAAGATGTTGACGTTGAGGTCGTTTACTTTCGCCGTTACCCCGGCCATCCACAATATCAGCAGTTAACTGACAATCATATTCCGTTCCGTTTCTTATCTGACTCTTCATCTATCCGCTTCTTTCGCTCACTTTCTCAAGATGACGTCGTACATGCTCATGGCTATAAAGCATCGATCATGGCTCGTTTTTATCGCTTACTTGCACCTTTCCGTTTAATCACCAGTTTCCATGCCGGGGAGTCATTAACTGGCAGGTTGGCTCTTTATGAAAGACTGAATGCTTATACTGCTTTTCTCTCTTATAACTTGGCGGTGAGTCTGCCTATTCTGAAGTGTCAGCCATTTCGTTGCGAATTGCTGCGCAATTTTGTTCTCAGCAAATCACCGTTGTCTGCTAAAAAACGTCATTCAACTTTGCAGGTTGGTTTTGTTGGTCGTTTGAGCATGGAAAAGGGTATCGATCGTTTTGTTACTCTCAGCTGGGAACACCGGCAGTGTCAGTTTCATGTTTTCGGTGACGGTGATTTAGCGAACTTAGTCTCTGATGAGCCTGCATTAGAATGGCATGGTGCTGTGACTTCAATGGATCCCCATTGGCAATGCCTAGATGTATTGCTGATCCCGTCTAGGGCGGAAGGCCTGCCTATGGCTGCACTCGAAGCAATGGCCAATGGAGTTATTGTTCTGGCTACCAGAGTTGGTGATTTACCTGAATTACTTTCTGATGATTGCTTGGTAGACGAATCGCAATGGCAGCGACTTTCTTTGTTAATTAATGAGCTGGGTTCTCTTAACAAGAAAGCGTGGATGGAAAAGTCGTATGAGTTGCAGCAACGGATTATTGAGCAGTATAGCGGAGACAGTCGCTGGGCTCAGTTGTCACGCATTTACTCACTTTCGTGAAATTGATGTTAATTGAAGATAACTGTTACTAATGTGCAGTCATCTTCTGGGTTTTGCTTTGCACTTTGCCATAAATATTGATGCCGTTCTTGAGCTGACAATCGATATAGTTCATCAAGTTCGCTTTCACAGAAAGGTGTTTCAGCGAGTCCGTCACTGAAACAATGCAGGCTGTCTCCGGATGATATCGGAGTTTGCCAATGTGCTGGCTCTAAGTTGTCAAATAACCCGAGTAAACCCATCGACGTATCGACTATTTGATGCTTACTAAAAGGTTGATGTTGTGAAGGAAAGAAAAGCGGGCAGGGCATACCGGCGTTGTAAACCGTTAGCTTGTTATTGGATCTTATATGTAGGAGCACTAGGCACATCAAATTGCTCTTTTCCGTGGCATGAAAAAAGTACTGGTTGAGGGCTCGGCAGACTTGTTTGGGGGTAGTTTCGGGATTTTGCAGCAGACCCATGACGTAACCGAAACTGATGGCACCATTGGCTTTTGCTGCGATTCCATGCCCCATTTGATCGCCAAGCAGCAATAGTTGCGATCCGTCGCTGAGCTTCTGTTGCATGATAAAGTCACCGGAAATACACGGCTCCTGGTTAACTAACAGCTGAACCTGGTTGGAAATCGTTGTGAGATTACTGTGATATGACTGAGTATTGAGCTGTTGTTGCAGAGTCTCTTCAAAGGCGGTAAGTAGGTGGTGATGGCGCTCAAGCACCCTGCTTAGCACACTGGATAAGTGCGCTTTGCTGATAGGTTTTGCGAGAAAGTCATCAATTCCTGATTGGGCGGCTGCGTAGAGGGTTTCACTTACCGTATCGGCGGAGAGAAAAATAAAGGGTAACAGCCGATGATGTTGGATTGCTGCCACCCGTTGCCGGAAATCAAAACCATTGATGTCCGGCATGTGCAGATCTGTCAGCACCAAATCACAGTGGTTCTTTTCCAGCCATTGCAGCGCTTCACTGGCTTTACTGAAAAGGGCTAATTGGTAGTCTTGCTCAAGAAAATGGGCAAGTAATGTCAGTTGGCTTTGGCTGTCATCGACAATGACAATTTGTTTTCTGTGCTGTAGGACCGGGATCCTGAACGTGATTATGTTGTGGTTCCGGCTGCTTTTATAGTTAAACACTGGGAAGGTTGCTTGTATAAGGCCGAGTCCCATTCCGCTTTCCATTAGCTGTACCGGGAGCTCTGCAGATTGGAGTTGCTCTGTCTGGTGTTGCCACGTTGAGCCGTTGTCGAGAATAGAAAGAAAGTAATGCCCGTCAGATTTGCCGTAGCTGATGGTGACTTGGCTGGCTGTTTGTTCTTGATGTTCGAGCAGGTTGGCGCAGTACTCACTGCAGACTAGTTTAATGTTCTGAACTAACTCCTGATTGAGATGCAGTGCCTGCGCTTTATCACTGAAAAAACGACGGATCAGGCGGAGGTTTTCATAGCTCAGACTGAACTGGCGCTGGAACAGGAGCTGTTTCATAACTTAGTCCCTTATCTTATTTGCTCTTATTGCCTATCCCTTGTTCTACTGATATTTCCCTTGTAATAAAGGACTGTTGTTCAGATAGCGGATCAGCCGCTGCTTGAGCTGGTTTGGTAGCCAGCGCGCTTTTCCTTTTAGTACCCGGATAATTTCATCAGCCAGAGAGGGGTTTATCTGATCATTGATCAGAGTGCCCAGTAGGTTGATCCCGTTTTGCTCGAGTTTCTTCATACAGGTCAACAGCTCACTTTCTTTAGTTTTTGCTGCTGCGACACAAAGGATGGTGGCATCACTGGCATGGCTGATGGCGCTGACAGGAAGGTTTCTCCAGTTGGTGTTTGTCATGGTGCCGACGTCGCAGATGATATAGTGATAATTCTGCTTCCAGCGCTCTAGTGCTTTGGTCAGAATTTGTGGTTGGCGAAGATCGAGAATGGTCCGTTCACGGCTCGGGCGTGGAAGGATGTCGAGTTGACTATTTATATGGATCAATGCCTCAGCTTCGCCGTTGCCGTCGCTCTGCCATGGCTTGGCTGGGAACCCTTGCCCGGATCCGGAGAGATCAAGGTCGATCAGCAGAACTTTCTGTTGGTCTTCAGCGCAGCGTCTTGCCAGCCAGTTACACATGGTGGAAGTTCCACATCCTTCACTGGATCCGGTAAAGGAGATGATTCGGGCTTCAATTTGATGGATTTGGTGGAATAGCTGATCGTACTCCCCACTAAGCCAGGGTTTCATAAGGCAGCTCCCAGAGCGATAAGGGTAAACAGGCCAAGGACGTCACGCAGTCCCTGACGCCATTGTTCTCCGATTGAGTCGCTCTCGTTCGGTACATAGACGGTATCGCCGGGACGCAGCAGTGGCAGCGGATAGCTGGCAGGATCAATAACATAGTCGCGAAGGTTGAAAGTTTGTGCCTTGTCGCCACAGCATGACGTATTAACAATCATGATCCGCTCGATGTAAGCTTCGTCTGTCGGGCCGCCGGCTTCAGCCAGTAAGTCCAGAATATTCATCTGACTGTTGAAGGTATAGCGACCGGGTTTGTTGACTGAGCCCATTAGCCTGACCACTCGCTCTGCGGGCTTATCAAGCCAGTCGCCCTGGACTTTGGGTAAATAGATCACATCGCCCGGCACGACTTTCGGCAGTAGGCTTTCATCTCCGGTTTCAAAATAGAGTGAAAGATTCAGTTTGGTTACCTGTGATTGATTACTGTTACGATGACTTATCCTGATTTGGCGAAGATCAGCATCTCCTGTGGGGCCATCTGCCGCTGACAGAATATCGAGGAAACCCAGTTCCCGGTTAAAAGCATAGCGGCCCGGAGCGCCGACCTGACCGAAGACATAAATGGAATCATCTGCGGATTGGCGGATCCAGCTTGATTTGTTATCGGTCGGATCATGGGGGAGCTCGTCAATAATGATGGTATCGCCAGCTTTGAGTGTCGGGAGTTGGGTAAAGCTTCCCCCCTCGTTAATAAAGCTTTCCAGGTCAAAATAGATGACGTTATCTGATGAACCATGCTGTTCGCGAAGTAGCCGGATGTTGCTAAGGTTTGCCTGCTGCTTCGGGCCACCGGCATGCGCCAGAACATCCAGTAGGCCCATGCTGTCATTCCACTCGAAACGTCCTGGATTGTTCACGGCACCGATAATTTTTATTGCGCGATCTGCGGTAACTTTTAGCCAGGACTTTTCATTAAAATCGATCTTTTCTGGAATAAAAATGACATCACCAGGCTCTATTACTGGCAGGGTGTAGCTGGCCGGGTTTTGGGTATAAGTTGCCAGGTTGATGCTCACAGGGGCCCCTTCGCTGCGAAGTAGTTTTATTAGGGTTGTATCGGCAAAACGGGTTGGCCCGCCAGCATTAGCCAGTACATCAACAAACCCTGTTCCTGGTGAACTTTCATAGGCACCTGGCGCTTTGACTTCACCCATCACATAAACGGTTCGTGAGGTGGTATTAATATCTTCAACTTCAATCGGTGCAAAAATCGTGGTGCCCGGTTTTATGGGCGGCATTTGGGTGGATTTTCCGGTATCAAGATAGGCTTTGAGGTCGAATTGGTAAGGGACATTATCGGTGATCACCCGAATTTTGGTGACATCGGCATAACGGGTAACCCCATCTGCTCGCATGAGAGCATCGACTACCGTCATTCCGGATTTATAGCTGAAGGTCCCCGGATTACGTAGCTCACCGAAAATCGTGATGCCCTGTTCTTCGTCAGCATCACCGCCCTCCCTTAATGAGGCTGCATCAAAATCGACTTCTATGTTTCCCAGTAACGGAGAAGCCGGTACAAAAATCGTATCGCCGCCTTTAAGAGTTGGAAGTTGTGAGGGATCACCACTGTCTAAGTATGCTTTGTAGTTAAATTCTTGTGATTGCTCATTTCGGATCAGCTTGAATTTGTCTAGCTGGGCACCAGGTCTGGCACCGCCGGCAGCAGCAATAGCCATCTGGATATTACTGCCGGGTTTGAGTGATACCATGCCGGGATCGGTAACATAGCCCAGTACTTGTACCCGGAGCATTTGCTCCATGATACTGAGCCTGAATTCATCCAGGTTGCGGTAGACGGTTCTCAGTTGCTGGCGGATTTGTTGTTCTGCTTCTTTCGGGGTCAGGCCTGCGATGGTAATAAGGCCTATTTCCGGAAGCCTTATTTGGCCTTGGTCGTCGATAGTAAACGGATCGTCAAATGCACTCTCGCCGGGAAGTTGCAGGTATATTTTGTCACCGGCGGTTAGGGTGGTTCCCCATGCTGGTGATACAAGGATAACGAGCAACAATAGCAGGAGTGTTTTCATAACGGCTCCCGGGTTAGTTGTTCTTTTACAGCCTGCCAGTCCCGAAGTGAATAAACCCGGTGTACAGAGCGGGTGTGGTGATCAACAAGAACTTGTGCATCGACTTTGCGGTTACTGAGCCTTTGGGTTCTGGAGCGCGGATTTTCGACAGATTCTTTTTCACCGGCACTGAAGATGGATATTTGTCTGGTATCAACCCCTTGCTCGACCAAGAATCGGCGTACCGTATCAGCTCGCCTCATTCCCAATTCGAAATTGCTTTGCTCGGTACCTATGGTGTCTGTGTGTCCTGTCAGTTGCAGGTGCCAGTGGTTTTGGCGTTTGAGAATGGAGGCCGCTCGTCGCAGTGCCTGCTGATAATCAGGAAGTAGTTTAGAGCGGTTGAAAGCAAATTGGTTATCGACCTGCATTAACAGCAGGAACTGATCCCTGAGTTCAATTTCTGAGTATCGGGTATCCAGACACTGAGTGTGGTGTTCTAACCAGTCCATCTGGCGCTGGATTTTGGCAAATTGAGTCTGGTATTCAAGCAGGGTTATATCGGCATCATCGCTGAAGCCGGCCCTGGCTTCCTGCCGAGCCTTAAGATAGAGGTTTTCCAGCTGTTGATACTGGCCGGGGAGACAGAGTTTGGCTCCCCGGGTTGCCAGTAGTTGCAGTTCAAAATCATGGTGTTCCAGCTCAAGCCATTGATCGACATCCGGTGGAGAGTAGGGATTATCACCGGAAGTTGGCCAGGTTGTGCAGCCACTGGTTATGAGGATCAAAAGAAGGCCTGGCAGTTTTCCCATATCAATTTAACTCCGCAGAGGTGATCAGAGGGATCACCTTGTTAATCCTTAACATCGTCATCAGCTGTCGAGGTTGGCCGTTGACATTGAGTAGGCGCAGTTTTTTCCCTCTGCTTTTCAGTCTTTTATATAAGAAAACAATGGCACCGATTCCGCAGGAGTCAATAAATTGCACTTGGGTCATGTCGATGATTAGCTCATCATCTTCAGTTTTGCTGAGTGTCTCGAACTGCGGCTCCATCTGCCTCGCAATATGGGCATCAAATTCATCTTGCAGTGTCAGGCTAATCATCGGGTTGGTGGTAGCTTGCAGCATGCTGACCTCTCTTCTGTACTAGGTATTGAAGTTAGTGGTATCTAGGCAATACAAGCTGTGTGCCAGTTATTGCCCACGTTTACAGGCCATGATGTAAATAGTCTTCAACATGATATAGAGATCCATTTTAATCCACTGAATTGGTGAGCTGAGCGCCAGTGCATAAGCATGATCCCAGGCAATCTTGTTTTTAACGTCATCCAGATTATTGTCATATCCTTGGTTTACCTGGGCGAGCCCGGTGATTCCCGGTTTTAATCCTGCAGTGCGTTCCAGGTAATATGGCAATGCATTTTGCAAATCACCACACAGTTCCGGACGTTCAGGCCGCGGGCCGATGAGTGACATTTCACCTTTGAGCACATTGATAAACTGAGGCAGCTCATCTAGACGGGTAGCACGAAGGAAGCGCCCGATACGGGTGATTCGCGGATCATTCTCACTTGCCCAGACCGCGCCGGAATCGGACTCCGCATTGTTACTCATGGTGCGGAACTTGATGACTTCGAACAGTTCAACCTGTTCTTCGCTGATCCTGCCGACCCTGAGTTGACGATAAAAAGCGGAACCTGGTGAATCGAGCCTGATTAACAGTGCAATGACTGGCCATAACGGAAGCGTGAGTATCAGCCCGACTGACCCTAGCAGAATGTCGCTGGCTCGTTTGAACAACAAGGTCGACTGAGATTGATAGCTGATTAATGGTGGAAGATGGCGCCAGCCCTGGTGGAACTGTCCGGCGAGATAGCGCAGCATGCCAAGTAAAGAGGCGGCGTAGCCGCCAATGAAGTAGTGAAGTTTATCCGTTAGCCGGGTATGGATGCCGACTGTTGGTAACAGTGCCAACAGGTATCCGGCCGTTTGTAGGGCAACAAGGCCTAGCGCCGTTAATGAGCCTTGGACGGCCACCAGTACTGAAAGTAGTAAGTAAGCCAGTAAGATAAATGGCATCAGGGTTCGCAGCCCTTTGCCGGAGGCAAATAGCCAGCGGGCACCATGATGGCTGTTTTTGAAAACAAAACGACACCGGATTAGTTGCTGTAGGTTACCGGCTCCGATCCGCTGACGTCGCTGATAGTTCTGTTCATCATCGGATGGCGTCAGTTCGACACTGTTGATGAATTGGTTGAACTGTACTTGATAACCCTGTTTGATGGCCATCATGGGTAACATAAAATCATCATTGATAGTGTCTGCCGGAAGTGGGGAAAACAATCCGGCGCGCATCATATAAAAAGCCCCGTTCCCCCCCATGACATTTCCCAGGTTGGATTCCGCCCGGCGAATATTGTTTTGCCACTGCCAGTACTGCTGTTCTCCGGATGTAGCTTCCGCCAGTAGGTAACTACAGGTGACTGCGCCTGTTTGCGGGTTAAGAAAACTGATGGCTGCCTGTTGTAGAGCATCGACCGACAATAACGCCGATATATCAGAAAGAGCGATGAGCTCGGCTTGCTCTTTGGCTAGCTGCATTAATTGGTTTATGCGGGCTACTTTGCCTTGGTTATCCGCTTCATCTTTACAATGCAGTTCAACTCCGGCTTTTTTAAACTGTGGCTGCCAGCGTTTTATGATGTTTGCTGTGTCATCGCTACAGCCGTCACAGCAGATCCAGACGGACAATTTTTCTGGCGGGTAATCCAACATCAGAATATTTGCCAGTTTAGCTTCGATACAGCCCTCTTCGTTATGTGCTGGCATAACCAGAGCGATGATGGGTAATGGTGACGGTTCATGTGCTCTGTTTTTTTCATCGGAAGCCTCTGGTGACAGAGGGGCTTTCGGAGTACGGCGTCCGAGCCAGATCATCAAACCAGTGTAAATCACATGATGATAAATGATCAGCAGGGTGAGAAGGGTGAGAACCGTCCACTGGAATACCATTGCAGCACCTCCGTTTATTAATAGGCTAAAGCTTCATAAGTTGCAGTCATCATGCGCACATCAGCCAGACAACGAATGTATTGAGCATTATGTTCGCTGTAGTGGTGTGCTTTGTTTAATCCGTTCATGAGTGCGCGAGCTAATGTTACTGGTTGATCCGGTTCAATCAGCTGACCGCTGTGAGGATTGAGCAGGTCCGGGATCCCACCTACATTGGTGGCGATAACGGTTTTGCCACAGGCCTGAGCTTCAAGAAGGGCCAGAGGCAAGCCTTCCTGACGGGAGGGCATGCAGAAAATATCAATGGCACGGTAGAAGCTTCGCATGTTGCAGCAATGGCCGAGCCAGTGAATGCGATCGGAGAGCCCCAGCTGGTCTGCGAGACGGCGTAAATTACTTTGCTCCGGACCGTTACCGGCAATGACAAGCCGGTGGGGTTCTTCCATCAGAGCCAGAGCTTGGATCATGGTGTCGATGCCCTTTTCAGGGACCAAGCGTCCGGCGCAGCCGATGAGTATTTTGTCTGAAGGTAACTGGTTCATCTGCCTCGACAGCAACTGATTGCCCGGCGTGAAATGTTTGGTATCGATCCCGTTGATGATGACATGATCGGCCGTGATTCCATGAAGTTTCAGTTGATCGGCAACCCGGGGGGCATCGGCAACAAGCTGGACCTTAGTTCCTTTTAGCAGTAGGCGGGTCAGGCGGCGCTGTTTGGCATTATGCAAATGCCAGCTGTCATGTTCAGTCTGAATATGGGAAACCCTGAGTCCGACGCTCGCCAGTCGGGAATACAGCAATGGGCCTAAATGGTGAGAGTGGATAATGTCGGCTCGTAACTTTTTGATCAGGCTGCGCAGCCTGATGATGGTTTGCAGATCGCGCCCTTCAGGTTTGCCAAGAAAGAACAGTTGAGACCGGAATGGTTGCAGTTCTGGCCATTTTTCAATGGCAGACTCTTTTTCCCCTTCCAAAGCAACAACATAAACACTGTGGTTGGGGGAGGCAAAACGGAGTAGGTTCAGAACCAGTCTCTCAATGCCGCCGGGACGAAGGTGCTGGACAACCTGTAATGTAATCTTGTTCATGGTGTACCCCCTGGAAAGTTAGGAATGCGGATCAGAACCGGTGCCTTTGTCAGTCGGATGATCTGGCTGGTCTGATATAACCGGGTATCTAACAGCTGCATAGCGCATGCCAGAGAAAGTCCCAGTCCAAGACCTGCTCCTATGCCTAACAGGAAATTGAGCCACCATGGCCAGTTCAGTGGTCGTCCCGGTTTTACCGGACGGTCAATAATTTTAAGTTTGTCGGCTTCTTCAAACCGGCCAAGATGTCCGGTCACTTTGGCCATTTCATATCTTTCCAGCAGCTGGTTGTAGATGCGGGATTTAACGTCATAGTTTCGTTGCAGAATCTTCAGTTGCTTTTCCAGTTGGGCAAACTCAGCTCGCTTCTCCTGCAGGTAAGTCGCTTGAGTTTCCAGCAGTTTCAGTTCTTCTGCTAATGCCAGAATTTGGCTTTCAGCCTGCTGTAGTTGTTCAAACTGGCTTAGTAGTATTGGCTGATTGTTACTTTCAAAATTCTGGGTGTTGCTGGCGATTCGTTGCCAGAGTTGGCTGACTTCCTGGGCACTGAGGGATTGTTGTTGGTCAACAAGCCGGGAACGCTCCTGCTTCAGACGACTGAGGCGGCGCAGTACGGCTTTTACTGATGAATGGCGGTCGGTATAACTGGCCCTGAGCATCGCAAGTTCGGCTTCAGCTTTGACAATTTCAGCTTCTAGCATGCCGACAACCGGGTTGGTGCTGGCAAGGCGCTGATAAAAGTTATTTCTTTTCGCCTGCGCATTAAGAAGCTTCAGTTTGGTTTCTTGAATCAGAGTGTTGAGCCTGGCATCGCTCTGGATATTGGTTCCCTGTAGTTGCGGCAGGTTATCGGCATTGTCTGCTTTGAACCGGGCTAGCTCGCTTTCCGCCTGTTCCAGATCCTTCAGGGTGGACTCAAGCTGCTTTTGCAGGAAAATTTCTGAGCCGTCGATGGAAGCGCGGCCGGGAGCACGAAGCTTATCAAGGAATACTTCTGATATTTTGTTGAGTATGGCCGGCATTTCTTCGGGAGTCGGCCAGTTAAGTCCTATCTGTACAACATCGTTACCGACCAGGTTTACGCTCAGGCTGCCGTTAAGTTTATGAATAACTTGTTCGACTTGAGATCTGCTGCTGAGCGGTGCCAGCTTTAGCTCTTCAACCACAGGTTCAAGTACTGAATAACTATGGAGTAAAACCCGCAGGGCTTTAATCCTTTGTTTGAGGTTCATAGAGATAGACAGATCTTCAAGAAACGGATTCAGCATTGATGCTTCCTGAACCAGTATTGTGGTTTGGGCATAGTATCGCTTGGCTTTTACTGCACCGCCTGCTGCCATCAAAAACGGCATCACAAGTACCGGTATCAGGATCAGGTATCTGTGGCTCCAGAGTGCATGGAGCAGGGGGTAAAGTTTGGCGAATAACTTATGCCGCATAATGCTACTGGCTCTTGAGGATCAAGGTATCGGCAGTCTGTTGAGGCGCATATTCCAGATGTAAGGGAATATCTTGAGTGGCCGATAGTTTGTTCACCGCCTGGATACGTTTTTGCCCCTGAAGCAGAGCTTGGAAAGGATTCTCCAGCGCAGCCGGTGCTACCTGAGCGGTAAGCTGGTGGTATGGATTCTGATTAAGAAAATCAGTGATTTTCCTTTGTTGTTCTGCGGTAAGAGAAATTTGCTCCGGGCTGAAAAATAGAGTTAGTGAACTTGGTGCCTTGGTACTGGTACAGCCCCAAATAAGCAGACAGCTTAGTAGACAAATTATCCTTTTCATTGCGTTCCCTTATTTTGCTGAGCGTATAAGGAGTATTAGCAAAAAAAGTGCCCGGAGTTGGGTAAATTGTTATCTGGCGTCTGAATTTTTGTACACCAGTTGCTGTTTAATCAGTTGGGTAACCTGACAGGCTCGCTGTTCCCAACTTTCATCGGATACCCGTTGTTGAGCCTGTCGGGCGTAATTCTGTCGCTCCTGTGGAGATAGTTGACAGATGTTATCTATCGTCGTCAGCCATTGTTTTTCATTTTCGGCAATGGTGACAAGGGGACGGTAGGCGCGTGCGGCCGGAAAATCTGAGCTAATAACTGGACACCCGGATGCCAGATATTCTCTCAGCTTCAGAGGGTTGCAAGCGCGAATCTGGTCATTATCTTTAAACGGTAAAATCGCCACCGTCCAGTGTTGCAGATAGCCGGCAAGCTGGTGGTGAGGTCGGGCTGGCAATCGATGAATATTCTCTGCCTGCTGCAACTCGGTAATATCGGTGTTAACCGGCCCGAGCAGATAGAAATTTATCTCGGGTTTTGCTCTGGCCAGCCGTTGCAATAAGGCTTGGTCAAGCCAGTCATTCAAGCTGCCGTAGAAGCCGACACTAGGTCGTGAGCTGTTAATATCTGCAGGACAGGAAGCCGGTTTTGCAAATTGCGATAATGACACGCCATGAGGCAGCAGCCAGGTTTTCTCTTCTGGAAATTTCGCTTTTAGCGTAGGACTGCAGGCCAGGATCATATCAGCCCTTGCGATCAGTTTTTGTTCTGCTCGGGCTGCGTAGTGGTGATCGACTCCGGCAAGGGCTGAGAAATCATCTCCGCAGTAATAGATAACTAAATCACTGTCACAGATATTGAGGTAGTCGACAGCACTGGGGAGGGCGGCCCAGATAATTCGCGGTTGGCGTTTAGAGCTGAGCTGGCGTTTGAGCACAGTGTTATTGATGGATTGAAGCAGCTTGTTTTGCGCTAACGGCCAGACCAGCGGCTTAATGACAGAGGTTGGAAATGGTGAATCAGTATTGGTTGTTTTCTCTGCCGGAGAAGGTGTTAGCCGGGCGAACAGTTTTTCGAAAAGCCGACGTATATCCCGCTGACTGAACTTCGGCTGTCTCAGCCCGATGGAGTTTATCCAGTGAACATCATAATGTTTTAGCAGGACGGTCAGAATATGCTGACTGCTTGAAGGGTGGCGGCCCCAATCCTCACCGAAAACCAGAAATTCCATATCAAAACTCCAGCTGTTTGATTATTTGGGCCGGGTTGCCTCCTGCCAGCACTCCGGGGGGAATGTCTCGGGTAACCACACTCCCGGCGGCAATAATACTCCCCGCACCAATGGTGACACCGGCCATTACCATGACGCCAGTTCCTAGCCAGACATCACGGCAGAGGTGAATGTCTCCTATTTGTTGTTCCGTATCCGGCTTGCCTTCGGCTCGGGCTACGGGGTCGACAGGATGACCGGGAAACCCAGCAAGGAAGATTTTGCTTGCCAGGCGGACGTTGTCATCAATCCGAATTTGGGTTCCGATCGCCAGCGTGTTCTGCCAGCCAATATCTACATTATTGCCAATAATTAATTGGGGCTTCTTTTGCCCCCAGACTCGGCCGCAGAAAGTTGCGACACCTGACAGGCGACACTGCTCACCAATATGGATATCAAGATCACCGAGGATTTGTGGCATACCGCAATCGAGCTGTAGTTGTTTAGGTCGATTGTTGAGCCGGGAAATGAACATTGGCGTGAAATAGCTTTTTTGCAAAATGCAATGAAAGCAGCGGCTGATTGCAAGGTGCAGGCGATATAGGCTGCGATGCAATAGCGGAATGCATGGCAGGTAGCACCCTCGTAGTTGCTGAAGTAATGTTTTCAGCGGGGCGATTTGAGCGGGGCTGAGGTGTTGCTTAATCAGGGTGCGCATGGTTCTCCTCCGGGATAAGCGTCAACCGATCCAGTGCGAGCAATAGCCCTATCAGAATGTAGAGTGGCCAGGTTGTCCCTTGAGTCAGAAAGGTACCGCTGACGCAGAATGACAACATGCCAAGCCAAAGTCCCTGGGCGAGTGGTTTCATTTCGCTGCTTTCTAACCGCTTAAGCAGCTGATAACTAACTCTCAGGGCTCCTGTCACCAGAAGCAGGAACAATACCAATCCGGCAAAGCCGGTTTCGGCGGTGATTTGCAGCCAGGTACTGTGGACCGCGTGGTTTTTGCCATCCCAGTGAGGAGAGTAGAAGTAATAGTTGTAATAGAAGTTGTTGAGTCCGACACCGGTAAACGGGTTACTGATTGCCATGTTGATAGCGGCTTGCCAGGCATAGAGCCGTCCCATAGCAGATTCATCAATACCTGATTCCGCGGCACCGCCGGAAGCCCGGTCACTGATCCCGGCAAGCAGTACCAGGGCTAATAGTCCGATGCCACTGATTATGGCAGGCAGTAAAATAGAGCGGCTTCTGAGCAGAGTCATGGCAAATATTACGCAGGCGATGCCCAGTAAACCGCCCCGGCTTTGTGTCGCTAGTACGCTCATGATCAGGATCACCAGAATGATCATGGTAAGCGCTCGCTGCCATTTATGACCATAAAAGCTATAGGCTAGGGCAAAAGAGACAGGAAACTGCAGAACCAGAGCCAGATCATTAGGATCACCCAGCATAGAGCCAATGTCCCGGCCGATTGTTACCCGAGTTCCCTCAACCAGCCCGATGCCGTTGGCTTTGTTATACAGTGCCAGCAGACCGATAACTAATCCGCTAAATAGCAGTAAGACCGGAATGACCTTTAGTTGTTTGAGCCGTGTCGGCAGCCAGCTGATTGCAAACACCATAATAAATATCTTGATGAAGTTACCGTTGAAATTTGCAAAAGCCTCCCCTCTGTTACTGGCCAGAATGCATGAAATCAGTACCCATAAGGTGAAAATGACGAACTGAGTATGCAGACGCTGCCAGATGATAGTTTCCCGTTTTAACCACAGTTGCCAGCTAAGCCCCGCCAGACTGGCTAAGGCCAGCAACTGGGGAATTCGTAATGGCTCAAGCACCGGGAAGGCTTCGTGGATTCGGAAATAGGAAAAAATAATAAAGCCGACACATATCAGAAAGGCTTGGTTGATAACAAAAGGCAATGCAAACAACACACTCACTAACAGCACCAGATTTCCCTGTTTCATCCAGAACAGGAAAATCAGCAGGGTGCCGGTTAGTGCTATTAGCAGTTGTTGTTTCCTGTTCATGAGAGGTCAGGCTCCGAGCGTATACCTGATTGGCATTTTGCGAAGCCAGGGCCAGCACACTTGCACAACCAGTAGAAGCAAAATCAGACCTTCGTAAAGATGTAACTCCTGATAGTGGACAAACAACAGTAGTGCGATCAGGCCATAGCTGAGCAACAGGCGCGGTAGTGGATAGGGAAGAGGGAGACGGTGTTGGCTCCAGCCATAGAACAGAAGTAAACGCAGCAATTGCAGAATGATATTACTCACGAGCAATGCATAGAGGCCGAAATTTGGCAAAATAAAAAACAGGATTGTCAGAGACAGGGCACAACTGATTAGTCCGATGACCATAACGCTGTGTGCTTTTTCTTGTTGATAGCAGCCCATATTCAGTAGGGTCGCAGCGTGCTTAATCATTAGCATGACTCCCAGCAGAGGAATAATTTCTGCGCTGGCGTGAAAGCCTGGTGGTAGCCAGAAGATAAGGAACTTTGAGCCAATAGTAATGGTTCCGGCCGTGACGAGTGTACCTAACTGGCAACCGGTAATGCTGATATTGGCAGCCTGCTGTTGGCCATTGGCAGAGCCAGTGAGGCTAAAGCGTTTCGGAAACCACCAAAGCGAGAAAGGCTCGAGAAGCAGGGTGGCGGCAAGGGCCCACTGCATAGCAATTGCGTAAGGGGCCAGTTGTTCAAGGCTGAGGAAGTGGGCGATAGCCCAACGTTCAGCACCGAGAGAGATAAAACCAAGGAGGGCGGAAAAGGTGATTGCAGCACCGTAGCGTAGTAGTAATTTTTGATGACTAGCTTTCGGTACTGGGAAGGTTTTTGACAGTACTATTAGTTGAGTCAGTTGAGCCATAAGCCCGGCAGCCATAATACCGTCGATACCGTAATCCGAGGTAAGCAGCAGAACGCCTCCACCTTGAATAAAAGCAAATACAATTTGGGCCCCTACAAATAGCCCTGCCTGGTTGCGGATCCTTAATATCGCAAAAGGAACAGTACACAGAGTGTTGATGAATAAAGTGAAGAACAGACAGCGCAAAGCGAAAACTGGCGGATTTCCGGGAAGGAATCCCTGTATAGCAGGAGAAGCGATTTGCGCTAGCAGAGTGATCCCTCCACCGCAGAGCAGGATCAGCCATAAAGCACCGCTGAAAATTTCTTGCTGGTGGTTTTCATCTTTATCATGAGCAAACCGGTAAATTGCGTCTGTCAGTCCTAATGCCAGCAGTAATGACAGGAAACTCCCGAAGGTGATCAATACATCCAGCCTGCCAAATTGCTCCGGGCCCAACCACTGAGTGACAAAAGGTTGTAATGCAAGAGCAACCAGTTTACTGCTGATTATGCCAATGGCATAAGTCGCCATGGTGAAGGCTGGTTTCATAAGGCCTCCACTTGTGCAGACAGTAATTCGGCCTGTTTGCCAGCCGTAAACAGGCTCATGACTCGCCTGAAGGCGTACTCGCGTTGATTTTGCAGTTCGGTTTCGGTGCGGGATAAATGATGGTGCATGGCGTGCATCAATGAAACTGGATCATCCATGGGGATTTGTTGTCCGCTGTTTTTATCCAGAATTTCATTACATCCAGCCAGATCACTTGTGATGACTGGAAGGCCGAGAGCCATGGCTTCTTTTAGCACTAGTGGGCCGGTATCTTTGTCTCCGTTGGGGGCTACAGTAAAAGGAGCTACAAGTGCTTTGTAGTCAGCAGCATGCTGGTGGTACCAATTGGCATCTTTACTGCCGAGGAAAGTGATGCGATGGGTGAGCTGCATTTGTTGCGCTGTATGCACTAGTTTTGTCAGTAAAGGGCCATCACCAACAATATCTAATGTGGAGGATGCGGGGAGCTGGCTGAAAGCTGTTAGCAGGACATCAAGTCCTTTCTTCTCAACAAGTCGACCTATAAACAGGAAGTCTTTACGTGGATGCCATTGATAAGAGAATGGTGGATACTTAGCGTCCTGGATCCCACAAGGAATATGGTAGACCGGTTTGGCCGTTGCAAGTTGCAGTTCACTTTGCATCTCTTTCGTAACGGCGCAAATGAAGTTGGCTTCTTGCAGCTTACAGATGAGATCCTGAGGTGAAGCATAGATATCGGCACCATGTCCGACAAAAGATACTGGTATTCCTAAGATTTTGGCTGCAACAATTGCAGTTGCTGCGCTGTGCCATGCAAAGTGGGCATGCAGATGTTCGCAACCGTCTTTATCGGCATGATAAGCCAGCTGCAATCCTTGCCGTAACAGAGATAAATAACTAAATCCTTTTTGCTTTCTGATAAAACGGTGACACCGATAGGATTTCAGAATATGACGGAATGGATTGGCGGGAGTATCGGTCAGGTAGGTGCAGTGCTGTTTCAGATAAGCATCGTCAGGCTGATACTGTGCACTCGAACTGAACGCGTAAGGTTTGAGTTGATGGCCTAGAGCCATCATGGCGCGCATTTCAACGCCGACAAAAGTTTCAGATAAAGTTGGGAAGCTCGGGATTACATAGCCGATTTTTTTCATCCTTTAGCCCCTCCTGATCAGTGGCCTAATTACTCCATTGTTTTACTTTTTTCCAATTCAACCCTCCAATTTTAATGCCAACAATTACTGGCCTAACCTTTGCAGGATGGAAGAGATGCTTATTTTCAGAGGGATAAAGTATGAAGCCAGTACAAGGTGTGAGTGTTGTTATTCCTAACTACAATTGCTTGCAGACATTACCGAGAGCGATAGAAAGTGTTCGGGTTCAGGATTGTTTGGTTGAAATTATTGTGGTTGATGATGGTTCGACAGATGGTTCACGAGAGTGGCTGGCTGAGCAGAGCGACATTAAGTTAATTTTCAGTGAAAGGGGCGGCGCATCGAAAGCCCGTAATTTAGCCATTCAACATTGCAAATATGAACTGGTCGCATTTTTGGATGCGGATGACTACTGGGTAGACGGTAAATTAATCCAACAACTGGGTTTGCATAAGGTGCAACCGGAACTGGTTTTTAGTTTCAGTGACTATATGCATGTTACCGAGTCCGGTCGTGAAATTATCGGGTGCTTTGATTTTTGGCCACGGTTTAAATCAAAGATGAGAGGCGAAAACAGGTCACGGGTGTTTGAACATTTTACTCCTCTGCTTTTTGCTGAGAATGTTGTAGGGACCAGTACAGTTGTCGTTAAGAAATCCGCATTAATATCATCAAAGGGTTTTGATGTAAGGTTAAAGTCGGCCTCTGACTGGGACTTATGGCTGAAAGTCGCTCGTATGGGACCCGTTGGAGTTATCAATGAACCCCTCTGTTATTACACATCGGACAGAGCGGGAGCAATAAGTCGGGATTATGAAAAACGACTTAATGCGGTCAGAACGATCCTCAACAGGCATTCCGGTGCGATTATTGGGAGCCCTTTTGATTTATTCGCTGGTTATCTGAGGTGGATAGCAGGAAAAGCGGAGTATAACCGTATTAAGCACTCATATTTATTATCAGTTTGCCAAGAGCTGCTGGTACTTTGTTTCCAGCCAAATTTGCGGAGAGTGAAAGCTGTCGGGGGCGATATATTAAAGATGGTGCCGCTAAAGCAAACAAAATTGATGTAGTTGGTTGCTTCTTGTGCGTTTGGCGCTTTTTTTTCTTTTTTCACTTGCCAATGTAAAAATGCACCCTATAATGCCGCATCACCGACACGGAGAGCGGCTTCTTACAAAGAGTTGCAAACGAATCGGTTAGGATAAAAATCCTGATAAGTTAAGTTGAAAAAGTGTTTGACACTGCAATTTAATTGATTAGAATTAGCGTCCTCTTCAGCAAGATAGCGAAACGTTTAAAAGTTAAAGTTATCTATGTTGGAATTGTTCTTTAACAATTTGACCATGCAATCTGTGTGGGCACTCGTGAAATGATTAGTCAAAAAGATTTATCAATGAACTGAGTGACCAATACAAATACTAAGTTTACTTATTATTTGGCACAGTCAATTCGTTTCAACTTCGGTTGGAACAATCAGTATTCATTGAGCCAAAACTTGAATTGAAGAGTTTGATCATGGCTCAGATTGAACGCTGGCGGCAGGCCTAACACATGCAAGTCGAGCGGCAGCGACATGATAGAAGCTTCGGTGGACATCATGGGCGGCGAGCGGCGGACGGGTGAGTAATGCCTGGGAATATGCCCTGATGTGGGGGATAACTATTGGAAACGATAGCTAATACCGCATAATCTCTACGGAGCAAAGAGGGGGACCTTCGGGCCTCTCGCGTCAGGATTAGCCCAGGTGGGATTAGCTAGTTGGTGGGGTAACGGCTCACCAAGGCGACGATCCCTAGCTGGTCTGAGAGGATGATCAGCCACACTGGAACTGAGACACGGTCCAGACTCCTACGGGAGGCAGCAGTGGGGAATATTGCACAATGGGGGAAACCCTGATGCAGCCATGCCGCGTGTGTGAAGAAGGCCTTCGGGTTGTAAAGCACTTTCAGCAGTGAGGAAGGGGTGTACGTTAATAGCGTGCATCTTTGACGTTAGCTGCAGAAGAAGCACCGGCTAACTCCGTGCCAGCAGCCGCGGTAATACGGAGGGTGCGAGCGTTAATCGGAATTACTGGGCGTAAAGCGCATGCAGGCGGTCTGTTAAGCAAGATGTGAAAGCCCGGGGCTTAACCTCGGAACAGCATTTTGAACTGGCAGGCTAGAGTCTTGTAGAGGGGGGTAGAATTTCAGGTGTAGCGGTGAAATGCGTAGAGATCTGAAGGAATACCGGTGGCGAAGGCGGCCCCCTGGACAAAGACTGACGCTCAGATGCGAAAGCGTGGGGAGCAAACAGGATTAGATACCCTGGTAGTCCACGCCGTAAACGATGTCTACTTGGAGGTTGGGTCTTGACACTGGCTTTCGGAGCTAACGCGTTAAGTAGACCGCCTGGGGAGTACGGTCGCAAGATTAAAACTCAAATGAATTGACGGGGGCCCGCACAAGCGGTGGAGCATGTGGTTTAATTCGATGCAACGCGAAGAACCTTACCTACTCTTGACATCCACGGAATCCTTTAGAGATAGAGGAGTGCCTTCGGGAACCGTGAGACAGGTGCTGCATGGCTGTCGTCAGCTCGTGTTGTGAAATGTTGGGTTAAGTCCCGCAACGAGCGCAACCCTTATCCTTGTTTGCCAGCACTTCGGGTGGGAACTCCAGGGAGACTGCCGGTGATAAACCGGAGGAAGGTGGGGACGACGTCAAGTCATCATGGCCCTTACGAGTAGGGCTACACACGTGCTACAATGGCATATACAGAGGGCGGCCAGCCAGCGATGGTGAGCGAATCCCAGAAAGTATGTCGTAGTCCGGATTGGAGTCTGCAACTCGACTCCATGAAGTCGGAATCGCTAGTAATCGTGGATCAGAATGCCACGGTGAATACGTTCCCGGGCCTTGTACACACCGCCCGTCACACCATGGGAGTGGGCTGCACCAGAAGTAGATAGCTTAACCTTCGGGAGGGCGTTTACCACGGTGTGGTTCATGACTGGGGTGAAGTCGTAACAAGGTAGCCCTAGGGGAACCTGGGGCTGGATCACCTCCTTAACGATAGACTGCTCATTTGATGCAGTGTCCACACAGATTGCCTGGTTAATGTGTGAAAGAACGGCAAGAGTGCTAATGAATAACGTCAGTTATTGATTAACGCTTTTGCGTTATGCTCTTTAACAATCTGGAAAGCTGACTAGTAAATTGAATCGTTAGATTCAATTAAAATGTTTTTTATCTTCGGATAGAAAACGAGTTCTCAAGCAAAACACATTCAAGTGTCTTGTGTAAGAGTCCGGCGAAAACTAGTTCATTAAATTGAACACCTTGGTTGTTTGCCATACGAAACCTTTTGGGGTTGTATGGTTAAGTGACTAAGCGTACACGGTGGATGCCTTGGCAGTCAGAGGCGATGAAGGACGTGCTAACCTGCGATAAGCCGAGAGAAGATGGTAAGAATCACAATACTCTCGGATTTCCGAATGGGGAAACCCACTTGCATAAGCAAGTATCATAACGTGAATACATAGCGTTATGAGGCGAACCGGGGGAACTGAAACATCTAAGTACCCCGAGGAACAGAAATCAACCGAGATTCCGGCAGTAGCGGCGAGCGAAACCGGATTAGCCCTTAAGCTAGATTGGCGCTAGGTGAACATGCTGGAAAGCATGGCGATACAGGGTGATAGCCCCGTAGCCGACGGCGCCTTTAGAGTGAAATCGAGTAGGACGGGACACGTGATATCCTGTCTGAACATGGGGGGACCATCCTCCAAGGCTAAATACTCCTGACTGACCGATAGTGAACCAGTACCGTGAGGGAAAGGCGAAAAGAACCCCTGTGAGGGGAGTGAAATAGAACCTGAAACCGTGTACGTACAAGCAGTAGGAGCACCTTCGTGGTGTGACTGCGTACCTTTTGTATAATGGGTCAGCGACTTAATTTTAGTAGCAAGGTTAACCGATTAGGGGAGCCGTAGGGAAACCGAGTCTTAACTGGGCGTCATAGTTGCTAGGATTAGACCCGAAACCAGGTGATCTAGCCATGGGCAGGTTGAAGGTGAGGTAACACTTACTGGAGGACCGAACCGACTAATGTTGAAAAATTAGCGGATGACTTGTGGCTAGGGGTGAAAGGCCAATCAAACCTGGAGATAGCTGGTTCTCCCCGAAAGCTATTTAGGTAGCGCCTCGGACGAATACTACTGGGGGTAGAGCACTGTTAAGGCTAGGGGGTCATCCCGACTTACCAACCCTTTGCAAACTCCGAATACCAGTAAGTACTATCCGGGAGACACACGGCGGGTGCTAACGTCCGTCGTGGAGAGGGAAACAACCCAGACCGCCAGCTAAGGTCCCAAAGTTATAGCTAAGTGGGAAACGATGTGGGAAGGCTCAGACAGCCAGGATGTTGGCTTAGAAGCAGCCATCATTTAAAGAAAGCGTAATAGCTCACTGGTCGAGTCGGCCTGCGCGGAAGATTTAACGGGGCTAAGCTATACACCGAAGCTGCGGCAATGTGACTTGTTCACATTGGGTAGGGGAGCGTTCTGTAAGCGGTTGAAGGTGCACCGTAAGGTGTGCTGGACGTATCAGAAGTGCGAATGCTGACATGAGTAACGATAAAGGGAGTGAAAAACTCCCTCGCCGGAAGATCAAGGGTTCCTGTCCAACGTTAATCGGGGCAGGGTAAGTCGACCCCTAAGGCGAGGCCGAAAGGCGTAGTCGATGGGAAACGGGTTAATATTCCCGTACTTCTTACTATTGCGATGGGGGGACGGAGAAGGCTAGGTGGGCCAGGCGACGGTTGTCCTGGTTCAAGGGTGTAGGCTGATGGTTTAGGTAAATCCGGACCATCTTAAGGCTGAGACCCGATGTCGAGTCACTACGGTGATGAAGTCATTGATGCCATGCTTCCGGGAAAAGCCTCTAAGCTTCAGATAGTAAGGAATCGTACCCCAAACCGACACAGGTGATCAGGTAGAGAATACCAAGGCGCTTGAGAGAACTCGGGTGAAGGAACTAGGCAAAATGGTACCGTAACTTCGGGAGAAGGTACGCTGCCGGCGGTGAAGAGACTTGCTCTTGGAGCTGCTGGCAGTCGCAGATACCAGGTGGCTGCAACTGTTTATTAAAAACACAGCACTGTGCAAAATCGAAAGATGACGTATACGGTGTGACGCCTGCCCGGTGCCGGAAGGTTAATTGATGGGGTTAGACTTTTGTCGAAGCTCTTGATCGAAGCCCCGGTAAACGGCGGCCGTAACTATAACGGTCCTAAGGTAGCGAAATTCCTTGTCGGGTAAGTTCCGACCTGCACGAATGGCGTAATGATGGCCACGCTGTCTCCACCCGAGACTCAGTGAAATTGAAATCGCAGTGAAGATGCTGTGTACCCGCGGCTAGACGGAAAGACCCCGTGAACCTTTACTACAGCTTGGCACTGAACATTGACCCTACATGTGTAGGATAGGTGGGAGGCTTTGAAGCGCAGTCGCTAGATTGCGTGGAGCCGTCCTTGAAATACCACCCTTGTAGTGTTGATGTTCTAACTTGGCCCCGTTATCCGGGGTGCGGACAGTGCCTGGTGGGTAGTTTGACTGGGGCGGTCTCCTCCCAAAGAGTAACGGAGGAGCACGAAGGTGGGCTAATCACGGTCGGACATCGTGAGGTTAGTGCAATGGCATAAGCCCGCTTGACTGCGAGACTGACAAGTCGAGCAGGTGCGAAAGCAGGTCATAGTGATCCGGTGGTTCTGAATGGAAGGGCCATCGCTCAACGGATAAAAGGTACTCCGGGGATAACAGGCTGATACCGCCCAAGAGTTCATATCGACGGCGGTGTTTGGCACCTCGATGTCGGCTCATCACATCCTGGGGCTGAAGTCGGTCCCAAGGGTATGGCTGTTCGCCATTTAAAGTGGTACGCGAGCTGGGTTTAGAACGTCGTGAGACAGTTCGGTCCCTATCTGCCGTGGGCGTTGGAAGATTGAAGGGGGCTGCTCCTAGTACGAGAGGACCGGAGTGGACGAACCTCTGGTGTTCGGGTTGTCACGCCAGTGGCATTGCCCGGTAGCTAAGTTCGGAATCGATAACCGCTGAAAGCATCTAAGCGGGAAGCGAGCCCTGAGATGAGTCTTCCCTGATACTTTAAGTATCCTGAAGGGTTGTTGGAGACTACGACGTAGATAGGCAGGGTGTGTAAGCGCTGTGAGGCGTTGAGCTAACCTGTACTAATTGCCCGTGAGGCTTAACCATACAACACCCAAGGGGTTTTTACGGACTCCACGAACGCTTGAATGTAAGCGCGAGAACACTAGTTGGATTTTCCCAGATTGCTATTATCCGCGCTGCGGGTAATAAAACAGAATTTGCTTGGCGACCATAGCGCTGTGGACCCACCTGATCCCATGCCGAACTCAGTAGTGAAACGCAGTAGCGCCGATGGTAGTGTGGGGCCTCCCCATGTGAGAGTAGGACATCGCCAGGCTTGCTTAAGGTTTTCATCTTTTGAAAAAGATGAAAGCAAAACAAATAAAGCAGCGACCAGTAAGACTTTATTTGTTACTCAGAATTGAGTGGAGCGGTAGTTCAGTTGGTTAGAATACCGGCCTGTCACGCCGGGGGTCGCGGGTTCGAGTCCCGTCCGCTCCGCCACTTATTAAGAAGCCTCAGCAGAAATGCTGGGGCTTTTTTGCATTTGTTATCTTTGTCCTCCCTTCGGTCGGATGAGTCCCATTCATACGCGGCCTCTGCTGCTCCGCCATTGTTCGTAAAATACATATAGAAAGCCCGACGTTGTTGCGTCGGGCTTTTTAGGAACGATAGCGGTGGTTGTTGAAAGAGGTTATGACTAAGTCGAGAGGGTGATTTGGCTGCTATCTCCCTGTTCGACGATGAAGTGTTTGTAGAGCAATTCCATCAGGCTTTCTTTATATGGTTCGTTGTTTCTTGTACCAAGCAAATTGGCAATTTCCTGACCTGTAGGTGAAAGGCGGTAATAGGTAAGAGTGACGCCTTTTTTCGTCGGTTTTAAGATGTAATTGGAGGCCTGATAGCCAAACGCAAGCGGGGATTCAATATTGATCTCACCAGATTCAAGTTCACTGCGAAGTAATAAACCTAACTCCATTAAAACAAGCAGATTGGAGTATGGCAGCTGATAATTACCTAACGGGAGTTTGTCAGAAGAAGGTGAGCGTAATAAGGCAAGAACACCATGACGAACTTTAATTCCCGTAAGCAGCTTTTTGCTGCTGTCATTACCGAAATGGCAGGTCAGAGTGCTGGCTCGCTGGAATATCTGAGCTTCTCGCTGGGTCATATTTTTCAACGTTTCGAGCGCTTTTAATGAGGTTGAGCCCGGAGAGATGATTTCTTGTTTGAGGATCCTGCTCCACAGCTTTTGCATTGAAGCATTACGAATATTTTTTGCCAAACTGGAAAAATGATATAGCCAGTCCGGGTCAGGCTCGCAGGCGGTTTCATCACTACAGCTGTCATAAGTTAGCTTGAAGATGCGTTCGAGGTTTTCTTGTTGGTGTTGAGCTTCTTGTTGAATTCTGGCGGTCGTTCTGTCAGCGAGTTCTTCATCACTGTTCGAGATGAGGTGGCAGATGCCATATAGGTTAGCCAGCTCTTTTGTTCTTGCCCGGCTACTTCGTATATGAGTGTTACTTTCTTCCTTTACTGTTTTTACTGTGGGTACAGCAGCGGCCTCAACCGTTGATTGGGTGTCCTTTTTTTCCTGATTCATAGCGAGCTCAGAGTCGAAAATTCTGAATATAGTTTTACCAGCTGACACTATGTATTGGCAATATGCGTGACTTTTGTGTTAAGTGGTGGTTAAATTTGTTAAAGGGTGTCTATGCCAGCGATGAGGATACGCTGATGAATAAGTACGGAAGAAAGCTGATGGATGTGCTGTTAGTTCTGGGGTATGCCACTATTCTGGTTTACCTTGCTACACAGATTTGAGGTTCTTAGTAAAGTAAACCAGTGATATTAAGTTACTGATGATAGTTGTAATGATGTATTACATATCATCATACTCTTCTAGTGCTGTGCCCTGCAGCAGGTAGCCAACTTCAGCTATGTCATGGCTTATATGCTGAGTCTGCAATGTTCCGATGACATACACCACATCCCAAAGCTCCTGAATCGGCGCTCCTTTTTCAAATTTTACATAGATGATCTGGTTCGGTGGTGGTGGTGGTACGTGGATACATGCTCCAAAGTAAGGTACCAGTAAGAACTCAGTGACAACTTTATCATTACCTTCCAGAGGGATAACAAAGCCGGGAATTTTTACTTTACTTCCGTTCAGTTCATCACGTACGCCCCCTATCATGGATTGCTTGGCGGCATCACCGTCATGATTCTGTAAAGGCATAGTATTTGGGGTGAATTGTGCTCGCTCTTTTTCCGGGATCAGATCAAGCCAGTCCAGTTTAAGCACATCTCCGGCCTGAGCTAGCAGCGGTAGCCAGCAGCACAGTGCGATTAACCATTTCTTCATGTTATATTCCTTTAAACTTTGATTGTCATACCGTCTGCCAGAGAGTGTTGATAAGCTCTGATTGCGGGAATAATACCAACAATAATACCTGCTATCTGAACGATACCAAGCAAACTGAGCTCGTAAGTTGTCGGTGCTGTTATTTCAATATGCAGGCCGAACTGCTGTTGAATAAAAGGTTGAGCGATGGCCATCAGGCTATATAGAAGAGTGATGCCAAGGCCGATGCCAATTGTGGTTAGCACTGTCGCTTCACTGATCAGAAGGAAGAAGATATGTCCTGGGCGGGCACCCATGGCTCTGAGTATTGCCATCTCCCTGCGTCGTTCGTTCAGGCTGGTCAGAAGACTGGTTAACATACCCAACAGGCCGGCAATGACAACAAAACCTGAGACAATTAGCAGAGCTTGTTCGGCGATAGACATCATTCCCCATAACTCATGTAAGGCGATGCCTGGCATGATGGCACTAAGCGGTTCTTTTCGGTAAGTATTGATGTAGCGCTGCAAAGCAAAGGTCTGAATCTTAGAGTTTAGACCCAGCATGAATGCGGTGATCTGTTTTGGCTCGAAATTGTGATCTTCCAGTGTCTGGGCATCTGGTGTGTGGCCAAGCTTGGCACCGGATTCCCAGCCGACATGAATAGCTTCGATGGCTTCCAGCGAAACATGGACACTGCGATCGACAGGTGTTCCGGTTGGCTCCAGAATACCAACCACCTTAAATGGTAGATTGTCATGGCGGTTGAATGATTTATCGCTGATTCCGTGAGCAATGATGATTTCGTCATTGATATGATAGCCCAGTTTTTGGGCAACCTCTGCGCCTAGGACAGTTTCAAACAACGCGCTGAATTGACGTCCTTCGGCAAAGTTTAATGCTTGCTTCTGACCAAAACGGTAATGAGAAAAATAAGACTCATTAGTGCCGATAACACGGTAGCCCTGATGTGAGTCTCCGAGTGAAATCGGAATCGCCCATTTTACCGAGCGGTGCTGGCTGATTTCCTGATAGCTTTTCCAGTCAATATTATTGGTGGCATTACCTATACGAAAGACGGAGTAAAGCAACAGGTTTACCTGCCCGGATCGCGAGCCAACGATTAGATCTGTACCTGAGATAGTATTGGCAAAGCTCGATTTTGCTTGAGTTCGGACTCTTTCAACCCCCAGCAGAAGAGTTACCGAAATGGCGACGGTAAGCAGAGTCAGTAAGGCGGTGGTTTTGCGGTTGGCCAGACTTTGCCAGGCCAGTCGAAAGATAGCTGTCATAGGTGGTTCTCTCTGGCGGCCTGATTGATATCTTTTAGGGTAATGCTTCGATCAAACAGAGCTTCGAGTGTTTCATCATGGCTGACAAACAGCAATGTTGTACCTGCTTGTTCGCATTCAGCCATCAGGAGTTGGATGAATGCTTCACGGTTATCGTGATCAAGGGCTGATGTTGGTTCGTCTGCGATTAGTAGCTCGGGCTTACCGATTAAGGCTCTGGCAGCGGCAACACGTTGTTGCTGGCCGATACTCAGTTCGCTGATTGGTTTTTCAAGGCATTCTTCAGGTAGGTGAAGCTGACTCAGCAGTCGTTTGGCTTCTTGCTCCATTGAGTCTGCGACCTGACGTTTACGCTGCTCGGAAAAACGACATGGCAACAAGACGTTGTCTATGACGGAAAGGTAAGGCAGCAGGTTAAACATCTGGAAGATATAGCCGATGTGGTTTGCCCTGAACTTGTCTCTTTGACTTGGTTTCAGGGTACTGAAAGGTTGTTGCAACAGGCTGATTTTGCCTGAATTCGGCTGGGTAATGCCTGCCAGCAGGCTGAGCAGGCTGGACTTTCCACTACCGCTCGGGCCTTTCAGAAAGACTTTCTCTCCCTTTTTGACAGTTAACGAAGGAATATTGAGGAGATCAGTTGATTGCTTGGGCCACCGAAAGTGAAGGTCGCTCAGTTCTATCACGTTCATTTTGTTTCCTAAGGCGGGGGAAACTTCCCCCGCCATCACTGATGGTTATACAGGTTTAGAATTTAAACAGTGTGTTGGCAGAAGATAATTCTGCTGCTTGCTGACTGTTGTCAGTAATGGCCTGCACCATGACTTTTTCAGTGTTAGGGAAGTGTTTGAACCAGTTAACCTCCAACTCTTTCAACTGGCTGATATTGTCACAGCTGAAAGTGTATTGAGCCGAGAATTCACCGTGTTGGCCTTCGTGTTCATCATGGTTATGTCCGTCATGATGATCATGGTCGTGCGCTTCGTGGTCATGCTCGTCATGATGATCATGGTCGTGCGCTTCGTGGTCATGCTCGTCATGATGATCATGGTCGTGCGCTTCGTGGTCATGCTCGTCATGATGATCATGGTCGTGCGCTTCGTGGTCATGCTCGTCATGATGATCATGGTCGTGCGCTTCGTGGTCATGCTCGTCATGATGATCATGGTCGTGCGCTTCGTGGTCATGCTCGTCATGATGATCATGGTCGTGCGCTTCGTGGTCATGCTCGTCGTGATGATCATGGTCGTGTGCTTCGTGGTCATGCTCGTCGTGATGATCATGGTCGTGCGCTTCGTGGTCATGTTCGTCATGGTCATCATGATGTGCGGTCAGGGTTTCTGTCACATTTGTATCAGTTAGCTTACAACCAGCAGCTTTCGTGAAAGCGAACAGGGCATTGGCATTGTTTAGTTGCTTGATGGCATTATCCAGAGCCTGATGCTGCTGTTTGTTTGTTGGGGCATGTTCAAAGCCGACAACGTCAGCTCCCGGTGCTGTGATTTCCATCAGTAGATCCTGGCCGTCCTGGGCGATGTTGAATTCAACTACCCCGTGAACGTGGGCATCATGTTGCCGGAAATCTGCTTCCGCGATAGCTGTTGCAGAAAGAGTTGCTGCGCCAATTAACAGGGCACAGTGTGATAGACGATATGGAAAAGGCATGATAACTCCTGTCTGAAAATTTTATGGTTCAATAAATTAGGATCAGACTGTTATCGGTGGATCCCGGGCTTGTGGTGAAGAAGTAAGTTGAAACCCCTTAAGGACAAGGTTTGCCGGGATATGCGGTTCAGGTGCTGCCGGCGGTAAGACTAGCTGCTCTGGAGCTGTCGCTGCATGATGTGCAAGGTGGCAGATGCTGCATTCCTGGACCTGATGATGGCTGTCTATTTCAAATTTGTGCAATACCGAAACCGGCCCGATCATAGCGATCAAACCGATGCAAAGTATTGAACAAAGGTGGGTCCACCTGACTTTGAAATGAAACACGCTCAAAAAAGAAAGCCATCACTGCGACATAGTTGTAATAATATAACATTACTTTTTTGCGACAGTCATGGCTTTGTTGTTAAGTTATTAGGCCAAAAAGGAATTTGTTACAAATTACTCTTAATCAAGCCCATTGCTTGCTCGATTTCTGCCGGGTTTAGTTTGCCTTCTTTGACAAACAGTACCTTGCTGTCCTGGTTCAGGACGATAATGGCAGAGTTTTCTTCCTGTAGTTCCCAGGTCGCTCTTACCTCACCATTGGCATCCAGCACCATAGATGACCATGAGAATTCCCGTTTGCTGTCTTCAGCTGAAGATTTCACGAAGCTGCCGGTTCCCCAAATAGCATCATCCTGATTGATGATGGTTGTTGTTTGGTACTTATCCTGAGGGAAGTCAGCATCTTTGATAGCCTGAATCATTTCTGCATTCATTTCTTTGGCTGAACTACGACCGGCGATAGCCTGAATAACCCGAACCTTTCCTGTTAGTTGTGCGGAGTTCCAGCTCTGGTAGGCAACATCATCGCCTTTTAATACGATTTCACCTTTTTCAGTAACTGATGCGCTTGGGAGTGTTGCACCAACCTGAAGAGTATGAGCACTAGCCAGACACGGTAAAAATGCAGCTAACAGAGCAATTAAGGGCTTCTTATTCATTGTATTTATTCCATTTTTTATTAAACGCCACACTATCTTAGAACAATGTCAGAGCGCTGGTTGAACCAGTCTCAAATAGTCGACCTGAGTCACTAAATTATTTGTGTGGCAAAAATACAGAGTGCGTCAAATATGAGATTAATTTTTTACGCATCACTGAATTATTTGTTCTAAAGTGATGATCAGTTTCGGCTGGTTATTTAGGGGTATTTAACCAATTTTGGCAAGTAAGTTGCTTAAATTTTATTGAGGGTTGAAACAATTTCGATATGGCAGGGTCTATAGCTATATCGATTGAGCGAGGGGTATATGCTTAGAATATTCAAACAATATCGTACAAATCAGGTTGCACGTCACGTGAAAAGTTACTTCCGCGGTCGTCTTTTTATTGTCGGTGTGGGAGGTTTTGAGTTCGACTGTGGCCGTTTGTTACCACCAAAAAGTCAAGACAAAAAAGTGCTGGGTGTATTTTCTGAGGTAAACAAAGAAATTCAGTTATTGGCAGCTGAGGCTGTGTAACCGGAGCACTCGGCTCCGGTTGACGGTTATTGAGGAGGTAGGCAGATACCTGTACCGGCAAGTCCACAGTAGCCGTCGGGATTCTTGGCAAGGTATTGTTGGTGGTACTCTTCAGCAAAATAGTAATTACCTGCGAGCGCTATTTCTGTAGTAATAGGCTGTGAAATACTTTCTGTTGCCATTGCTTCCTGATAGCGCTCTTTACTCTGCAGGGCCTGCTCCATCTGATCTCTGGAGCTAGCATAAATAGCAGAGCGGTACTGAGTACCGATATCATTCCCCTGTTTCATGCCCTGTGTTGGGTCATGATTCTCCCAGAACAGGGCAAGTAGTTGTTCTAACGCCATTTCTTTCGGTTTAAACAAAACCCTGACGACTTCTGTATGGCCTGTTTTGCCGGTACAGACCTCCTGGTAGGTCGGATTTGGGGTAAAGCCGCCGCTATAGCCCACAGAAGTACTGTAAACGCCGGGCTGTTGCCAGAACAATCGTTCCGCCCCCCAGAAGCAGCCCATTCCGACGATGATCTCTTCAACGCCTTCCGGTTTGTGATCGCTTAGTTGAGTACCGTTTACAGCATGGGGAAGAGTTGGAAGGATCGGCGTTGCTCTTCCTATCAGCGCCACTTCCGGGGCTATCAGAGTGGTTTTTCTTGTCGACGACATTGTTCGTTCCTTTTTACGCAGTCTGTACAAAGAAAGTAGAGGAATCCCGGCAGACATTCAATATTGGGAAATTTACCTTTATTAATTGTTGGCAGTTCTTGCTGCCCTTTGTCATGATTAGGAATGTGCGCAAATAAAGAACAATAAAGCTCTGATTAGAGAAGCTAAATTCGAATGAAAAAGAAGTTGAAGCGGTTTTGCCTTACCGTGATTGCTCTTGTTGTTTCATCGCCGGGACTGGCGGAAACCACATTGACCATTAAGGGGCTTAAAGGAAGCCTGGAAGAAAATGTTGAAGCGTATGTTTCGGCAATCCCTAAAGAAGATTACAGTGTTTCTCTGCGCTTTCGTGAGCAGCTGGAAGAGGAAATCAGTGATGCACTGAAAGCGTTGGGACGTTATCAGCCAACATTTTCCTACCGTGTTGATACTGAAGGTGATGACACTCACCTTAAAGTGACCGTGGAGCCGGGGCCTAAAACAAAAATTGCGAAGAGTGATATCCGGATCACCGGTATGGCTCAGAGTGATCCTGATTTTCTAGCGTTGGTCAGGAACAGTGGACTTGGCCTGGATAAGACGCTTAATCACGGTAAGTATGAATCCTTCAAATCCTCCCTCCAAAGCCTTGCTCTTCGTAAAGGCTATTTTGATGCAGAGCTGAAAAAAAGCGAGCTGGCGGTAGCACCGAGTCGCAATGAAGCCTTTATTACTATCGAATTTGCTGCTGGGACTCGTTACCGTTTTGGGGAAACGTTGTTTTCCGGTAGCCAGATTGAAGAAGATCGCTTGGAGTCCCTGATCCCATACGAAGAAGGTGAGCCTTACCTTGCATCAAGCTTGGGTGAGTTCAATCAGCGTCTATCCAATGTGGGGTGGTTTTCGTCGATTTTTGTTGGTGGCGATATGGCTAACCTCGAAGGAGATAAAGTCCCGGTTAATGTGGTTATTGAGCCCCAGGTAAGAAATCAGTTCGAAACCGGTATCGGTTATTCTACTGATACTGGAATGAGGCTGAAGTTTAACTGGCGTAAACCCTGGTTTAACAGTCGTGGCCATAGCCTCAGTGTTAAAACCGAACTGTCTGAGGTTCAGCCAAAAGTTGAGGCAACCTATAAGATCCCTCTTGATGACGTATTGAATGATTACTATCAGGTGATCGGGGGGATTCGTTATGTCGATAACCATGACACTATCAGTACAGAGACCAGCATAGGTCTTGAACGCCACTGGCAGTTGGAGTCTGGCTGGAAGCGGGTCGCATCCATTCGCTATCTTTATGAGAACTATAAACAAGGTGGAGATGAAGAAGGGATTCTCAGAATGGTACTGCCCGGGATCAGCTATAGCAAAACCCGCGCAAGGGGCGGGGCGATGCCAAACTGGGGAGATAAACAGTTGATCTCGATTGAATACTCGGATCCGGCTATCGGGTCTGATACCCGCCTGGCACGCTTCCGAGGCCGGTCGGCATGGATTCGTAGTGCCGGTGAAGATCACCGGGGAATATTAAGGGTGGATGGCGGTGCCACCATTGCCGAAAGTATTGAAGATGTACCGCCATCACTACGTTTTTTTGCCGGGGGGGATAACAGCCTTCGGGGATACAGTTATGACTCTATCGGCCCGAGGAACAGCCAAAACAAACTGCGTGGAGGTAGGTTCATGCTGACCTCGACACTGGAGTATCAATATCGCGTTTACGGCGACTGGTGGGCGGCGGCTTTCTATGATTACGGTTCTGCCTGGAATGATAAGCCAGATTGGTATCGGGGCACCGGTGTCGGCGTTCGCTGGGCCTCACCGGTTGGACCTATCCGCCTTGATTTCGCATGGGGACTTGATAAGGCAACAGACAAGTTCCAGATCCACTTCATTCTGGGGCCTGAAATATGATTTGGGTAAAGCGTATCTCAGTTGGGTTGCTTGCCCTGCTGTTATTTCTGGTTATAGCAACGGCTGCGCTGCTTTATACCCCGGCGGGCGTCAAGCTGGCAGTCTGGGGGGCGGAAAAGGCGCTACCGGCATTTTCTGTTACCAGCACTTCGGGAAGCTTATTGCGGGGTTTTGTTCTGGAGCAGGTTCGCTACCAGGACTCACCAATCGACCTGGCTGCCGACAAGCTTTCTCTGGTCATTGATGATGCTTGCCTGCTGGAGCCTGCGGTATGTGTGAAAGAGTTGGGTATTACGGGCGTTCGCTTTGCCATGCCAGAGTTGCCGCCTTCACCGCCCGAGGATGCTGAAACCACGGACGCTAACAGTGAACCAGTCACCGAGATTGCAATGCCGGTACCAATCCGGGTTGAGCGTCTTCGCCTGGATGATATCGGGTTGGATATTCTGGGTAACCGTATTAACTGGCAGCAGTTCTCTACCGCTGCTGAAATGACTGGTAGCCATCTGATTCTCAAGCCGACAGAGTGGCAGAGTGTTGATCTTTCACTGGCACCGGCAGAGCCGGATGCTGGTTCATCAAAACCGGCGGAACCAGCCAGCAATGAACCTATTGTTCTGCCGGCAGTGCTACTGCCCTTATCTGTCGATATCCAAAGATTTACAGTCAAAGATTTCAAGCTCAACGGTGATGCTCCTCAGTCGGTGGCGTTGCTGGATTTGGCGGCAACCGCGGAAGGCAGTGATGTCACGTTGAGTAAGCTGGTACTGGATGTTCCGCAGGCTAAGCTGGATGCTAGTGGCAAGGTCTCACTCTCCGGTGATTATCCGCTGACATTGGATGCCATGCTCGATATCGCAATGGCGCCTTTGCAGGGGCATCAACTGGCACTGAAGGCTGATGGCTCGGTTGCGACGCTATCTTTGGATGCCAGCCTGAAAGGTAAACTGGATGCGCTGCTGAGTGGGCAGATCTCACCGCTTGATCCGCAGTTGCCTTTTGATCTTCGTTTGTCGAGTAAACACTTACAGTGGCCTGTGGATAACAAAGCGGAATTTGAAGCCTCCGAGACTAAGGTTACCGCAGCCGGTAATTTGCAAGGCTATAAGTTCGAACTAACCACTAAGGTTGACGGCGAATCAATGCCGGCGGTGGCCACAGAGCTTAAGGGTAAAGGGGATCTGACTCAGGTTACACTCAGTAGGCTGGTGGTTGACTCTTTGGGGGGGCAGGTTACCGGGAAAGCCAAAGCCAGCTGGAAAGATCTGGTTAACTGGCAAGGTGAGCTGGCTTTCAGCCATATTCAGCCGGGGCTGGAATGGCCTGAAGCTAAAGGTGATTTGAGCGGAAAGCTGCGGACATCCGGAGGTTTAACAGAGAAAGGTGGCTGGTTTGTTAAGTTGCCGGAACTTAATGTTGATGGTGTGGTGCTGGAGCAGAAATTTACCTTGGATGGTGAGCTGGATGCCTCGGATCGAGCCGGAAAGGGAGACATTAAATTAGTAACAGAGCGGCTTAGGTTACAGCACGGGCCTAATGGTTTGACGGCAAAAGGCTCATTAAACAAAATCTGGGCATTGACGGCGCAGGTGAACGCACCGGATCTGGCACAGTCTCTGCCTGGACTGAGAGGTAAGGTTCTGGGCGATCTAGAGTTGAGAGGCAAGATGGCTGAGCCGGATATTCGCCTGCAATTGGATGGCGAAAGTCTTGGCTGGCAGGAACAGGTATCACTACAGAGTTTTGCCCTAAAAGGCCGGGTGACACCGCTGCCAGAGCTGAAAGCGGATGTTAACTTGACGGCTGCTGACGGGACGTTTGATAGCTTTAAACTGAGTAATCTGGATTTGGTCTTTAAAGGGACTGAAGCTAATCACAGCCTCTCTTTGGATATGGATGCCGAGCCAGTAAGTGCCGAGCTTAGCCTGGCCGGTAAGCTGGATCGCAAAACCGGCTGGCAGGGGACATTAGAGCAGGGTGTTTTTGATACTGAAGTGGGCCCTTGGCGTCTGAATCGCCCGACCCGTCTTGGTTACAGTTTCAAACAACAGCTGGTTAATGTTGCTTCGCACTGCTGGCAGCAGGAAAAAGCATCTCTGTGCCTGACGGAAGCGCTGGAAGCTGGGGCTTCCGGGCATGCCAAAGTGGCGGTTAACAATTTTAATTTTGAGCTGATCGCTCCTTATCTGCCGGAGGCTGTAGAGCTAAATGGTGAGCTAGGTGCCAATTTAGAGGCAACTTGGGCACCGGAGTCTTCTCCATATGTTAAAGCTAAAGTTGCTCTACCTGCTGGTGAAGTAAGTCACCAAGACGATGTTGATGCCAAGGCATTAAAAGTAGGCTGGGATCAGGTGACGGTGAACGCGGAACTCAAGCAGGATGTGTTAAATGCTGATTGGCTTATCGGCCTGAAAAATAATGGTGATGTATCAGGACGGGCTCGCGTAACTCAGCTAACAGGTGAGCAGCAATTAGCGGCAAACCTGAACATTGATCGCCTGACGCTGGGGTTCCTTGAGCCGCTGGTTAAAGGGTATCACTATTTTGATGGCGAAGTGGATGCCAACCTTGAGGTGACCGGGCCGGTAATGCACCCGGCTGTCACCGGCTTGCTAAGGGTTACCAAGGTGAAAGCGCTAGGACGGCAGGTTCCACTGGATGTCGAACAGGCGGATATTTCTGCGACTTTCACGGGATACAATGCAACTGTCGTCGGCGATATTGTTACGCCGGATGGCATGCTGCGGCTTAAAGGGGATGCGGATTGGCAGGATCTGGCAGACTGGCGAAGCCAGCTAAACGTTAATGGTCGTGAGTTGGAAGTTCATGTACCACCTTTGCTGGCGATGAAGGTGACACCGGATCTGACAATCAAAGCCTCACCAAAGTACGCCGAGGTTACCGGTAATGTGGCGATCCCCTGGGGGCGGATCACCGTTGATCAGTTGCCGGAGTCCGCAGTATCGGTATCGGATGACGAAGTGCTTCTGACCGGAGATTTGCAGCCGATTGAAGATGAGCCTGTTATTCCGTTTAAAGTGAAAACGAACGTGCTGGTGAAAATCGGTGATGACGTCAGGCTTTCTGCTTTCGGCCTGAAATCTGAGTTAATTGGTGAGCTGAATGTGCGTCAGCAGGATAAAGGGCCGATGGTATACGGAGAGGTAAACCTGCAAAAAGGTACCTATCGTTCATTCGGTCAGGAACTTCTGATTCGCAAAGGACAAATCCTGTTTAATGGCCCGGCCGATCAGCCTTACCTGGCGATTGAAGCGATCCGTGATCCGGATAATGTCGAGGACGATGTGATTGCCGGTATCCGAGTTAATGGACCAGCTGATGAGCCGTCAGTGGAGATTTTCTCCGATCCGGCAATGGCTCAGCAAAATGCACTTTCTTATTTGTTGCGTGGCAAAAACCTGGATAGTGAGTCGGGCAACAGCGGTGATGCGATGACCACAGCACTCATTAGTATGGGGCTGGCCCGAAGCGGCAAGCTGGTGGGAGATGTCGGTGAAGCGTTCGGTGTTAAAGATTTGGCTCTGGATACAACCGGTTCTGGGCAGGACTCTCAGGTGACTATCAGTGGTTATATCGCACCGGGACTGCAGGTGAAATACGGGGTCGGGATTTTTGACTCGATCGGTGAGTTCACTGTTCGTTATCGGCTGATGAAAGATCTGTATGTGGAAGTAGTGTCTGGTCTGGATAGTGCTGCCGATTTGCTTTACCAGTTTGAAATTGAATAACCAGGTTGATACATGATCCGAGTTTTTGTTTACGGCACCTTGCGGGCAGGGGAGTCGAACCATCATTTCTTACGGGGAGCTGCTTTGCTTGGCTCCACGCGGTTTACTTCTGGTTTTCGTTTGTATGATCTCGGTCCTTATCCGGCGGCGGTGAAATGTCGGGAAATAAAGAGGGCTTTGATCGGAGAAGTCTATGAAATTGATAAAGAGACTTTTTCGGCGCTTGATGAACTGGAAGAGTATCCGCAAGAGTATACACGTGAGCTGATAGATACTGATTACGGGCAGGCCTGGATTTACTTGTACCGCTTATCTGTGATGAGACTGCCTGAAATCCCAAATGGCGACTGGTGCCAGAAATAGGCCTTCCGAAGGTGCTTTTCGTAGGAAATGAGAGTGAGCCACTGACGTCAGTGGCTCACTTTTTTAATTCTGATGGCATTGTTTGGATGAGAACTTCGTAGCTTTCGCCATTATAGATGTGTTTATAGCCCAGCTCTGCGATAGCATCTTCAGCGATTCCTGCTCGGCGTCCGGAGCGGCAATAGATGAAAATCGGCTGAGTTTTGTCTTTGGCGAAAGTAGCCAGCCTGCTGATGTTATGGTGAGGAATATTAATCGCTTGAGGTAGGTGACCTTCGATAAACTCTTCATTGGAGCGCACATCAATGATAAGAGGTTGCCCTTGCGGATATTGCTGAAATGCCTGCCAGAACTGCTCTGGAGTCACGACTTCAGCCTGAACGGCTGTGGTAAATAGGAAACTGACAAGCAGAGCTCGTTTAAAAATGCGTCGCATATTGCTTTTCTGGCCTCTTGTTGCGGTATAGCTCCCCGGTGTTTCCGGTTTGCCGAGGAGCAAATATTACCTGACGGTTGTGTTTTCTCTTAGCCTTTTTCTTGCGCTCGCTTGTAGGAGGTCAGGATTTCTTCTTTTGCTGCGGCGGCATTTTCCCAGCCTTCTACTTTCACCCATTTTCCGGCTTCCAGCTCTTTGTAACGCTCGAAGAAGTGGGTGATCTGGGCTTTAAGTAGATCTGACAGATCGCCTACATCCAGGATCTGGTCATATTCTTTACTGAGTTTGCTGTGTGGAACAGCCACAACTTTGGCGTCTTCACCTGATTCATCGGACATTTTCAGGACACCGACTGGGCGGCAGCGGATCACAGAACCCGGCACTAGCGGATAAGGGGTTGGAACCAATACATCAACCGGGTCACCATCAAGAGAAAGCGTATGGTTTACGTAACCATAGTTACACGGATAGAACATCGGTGTTGCCATGAAGCGGTCGACGAAAACAGCACCGGTATCTTTATCGACTTCGTACTTGATTGGGTCGGCATTAGCCGGGATTTCGATAACAACATAGATATCTTCAGGGATGTCCTTTCCTGCTGGTACCTGATTCAGGCTCATGATGAATTCCTTATTGATAAGTTAACTATTTGTTGGTGATGTGAGAAATTATAATACCAACCCGGTTAAATGTTTGTCTATTTGAACGATTGTGTGTCGGTAGAGAAGGGCATAAGAAAACAGGCTGCGGGGCAGCCTGTTGGGAGGGAAGGATTATTCCTGGTCCGGATACATCTCCAGGAAGCTTTCCACTTTACGAACCATGTTGGTTGAGCCAACAAAGAATGGTACGCGCTGGTGGAGTTCGGTCGGTTTCAAATCCATGATACGGTTTTGACCATCGGAAGCCAGACCACCTGCCTGCTCAATCAGGAATGCCATCGGGTTGCACTCATACAGCAGGCGCAGCTTGCCGCTAGGGTGGGTTGCAGTACTTGGGTACAGGTACAGGCCGCCTTTAAGCAGGTTACGATGGAAGTCGGCAACCAGTGAGCCGATATAACGGGAAGTGTATGGGCGGTCATCTTCCGGCACATTTTCCTGGCAGAACTTAATGTACTTTTTCACACCCAGCGGGAAGCGGATGTAATTCCCTTCGTTGATCGAATAGATCCGGCCATCTTTAGGAATTCGCATGTTTTCATGGGACAGGCAGAATACGCCCAGTGACGGATCGTAGGTAAAGCCGTGTACACCGTTCCCTGTGGTGTAAACCAGCATGGTGGATGAGCCGTAAATGATATAACCAGCAGCGACCTGCTGATGACCAGGTTGAAGGAAATCTTCTTCAGTTGGTGGAGTTCCAACTGGGGAAACCCGACGGTAAATTGAGAAAATTGTACCGACGGAAACGTTTACGTCAATGTTCGAAGAACCATCCAGTGGATCCATCAAAACCACGTACTTCGCGTTGCGGTTCAGTTCTTTGTTGAAAGCGACTGCTTCATCTTCTTCTTCACTGGCGACACCACATACCTGGTCGCGGGCTTCAAGCGCTGCTTTGAATTTATCATTGGCGTAGACATCCAGCTTCTGCTGATCTTCGCCTTGCACATTCTGGCCGCCAACTGAGCCGGTAATATCTACCAGTCCTGCCTTATTGATTTCGCGGTTAACAATCTTTGCCGCAAGCTTGATGGAGCCAAGCAGGGAGGAAAGCTCACCGCTGGCGTGGGGGAAGTCACTCTGTTTCTCGACAATGAACTCACCAAGGGTTCTAATATCGGACATATACAATCCTTGCATCATGTTGTCATGGGGGTAGATTAAGTCAGGTACAATGTCTCTAATGGACAATTTTAGTACCAAGTTTGGCTTTGCAGCCTGTTATATTGTGCGCAATTTGCGTATAAAGAATTGTATATAAAGATCTTTTTTATGGTATCGAAGTAACGCGTAAGCGTGAAAGCGATAGGATTTAATCAGCGAGCCGACAGTTATGCATATCCATATTCTAGGAATTTGCGGCACATTCATGGGCGGAGCGGCGATTCTGGCCCGTCAGTTAGGCCATAAAGTGACCGGCTGTGATGCCAATGTCTACCCCCCGATGAGTACCTTGCTTGAATCTCAAGGTATTGAAATTATTCAGGGTTATGACCCATCACAACTGAATCCGGCTCCGGATTTGGTGGTGGTCGGTAACGCCATGAGCCGTGGTAACCCTTGTGTGGAATATGTGTTGAACCACAACCTGCGTTATACCTCTGGTCCGCAGTGGTTGCAGGAGATTCTGCTCCATGATCGCTGGGTTCTGGCAGTAGCGGGTACCCACGGAAAGACAACGACGGCCAGTATGCTGGCGTGGATCTTGGAAGATTGTGGTTACCAGCCGGGCTTTTTGGTCGGTGGTGTGCTCGGAAACTTCGGTGTTTCCGCGCGTTTAGGCGAAAGCATGTTCTTTGTTGTCGAGGCGGACGAATACGATAGTGCTTTTTTCGATAAGCGTTCTAAGTTTGTTCATTATCGACCACGAACCCTGGTGATCAACAATCTGGAGTTCGATCACGCAGATATTTTTGATGATTTGAAAGCTATCCAGCGCCAGTTCCATCATTTGGTGCGTACCGTGCCGGGTAATGGCCGGATTATGGCACCAAAGCGTGTTGATAACGTGCAACAAACCCTGGATATGGGCTGTTGGAGTGAACTGGAATATACCGGTGATGACGGTAACTGGCAGGCTCGTAAGCTGAAAGAAGACGGTAGCCAGTTTGAAGTATTGCTTGACGGCAAGGTGGCCGGGACTGTGAGCTGGGATCTGGTCGGTGAGCATAATGTCAGCAATGCCCTGATGGCGGTTGCTGCTGCCCGTCACGTAGGAGTGACTCCGGATCTGGCCTGTGAATCTTTGGGTAAATTCATCAATACCAAGCGCCGCCTAGAGCTGAAGGGCGAACAGAATGGTATTCGGGTTTATGATGATTTTGCCCACCATCCGACAGCCATTGAACTGACGCTTGGCGGCCTGCGGGCCAAAGTTGGCAGTGAGCGTATTCTGGCGGTACTTGAACCGCGCTCGAATACCATGAAGCTGGGTGTTCATAAGCATGATCTGGCACCGGCGCTGAACGCAGCGAATGAAGTCTTTATTTACCAACCGGATAATATCCCGTGGTCGGTTGATGAAATTGCGACGGCATGTAGCCAACCGGCAGTAACGGACAGCGACTTGGATATGCTGGTGGCAAAAATTGTTGCAGCGGCCTGTCCTGGCGACAATATTCTGGTGATGAGTAACGGCGGTTTCGGGGGGATTCACGACAAATTACTGACCGCACTGGCGCAGCAGGGTGAGCAGTAATATGCAGGACAAACGTATTACCCTGGCCTGGACCGGTGCCTCCGGTGCGCCTTACGGACTTCGTCTGCTTGAGTGTTTGTTGGCGGCGGATTACCAGGTGTATTTACTGATTTCATCTGCGGCCCGTGTAGTGCTGGCTACTGAGCATGGACTGAAATTGCCGTCTGGTCCGGATGCTGCGAAGCAGGCTTTGGTTGAGCACCTGAACTGTGATGCGTCAAAGCTGGTGGTTTGTGGTAAAGAAGACTGGTTTTCTCCGGTGGCATCCGGCTCAGCGGCACCTAAAAAGATGGTGGTGTGCCCTTGTTCTGCCGGGACGCTGGCATCAGTTGCTCATGGTATGTCAGATAACCTGCTGGAGCGGGCTGCCGATGTGGTGATGAAAGAACGTGGCCAGCTGTTGTTAGTGGTACGCGAAACGCCGTTTTCGACTCTTCATTTGGATAACATGCTTAAGCTGTCCCAAATGGGGGTGACTATCATGCCGGCTGCTCCGGGGTTTTACCATCAGCCTGAATCGATTGAAGATCTGGTAGATTTTATGGTGGCACGAATTCTTGATCATCTCGGTGTTGAACAAGGACTGGTTCCCCGCTGGGGCTACGATCAGCGTCATTAGTGACGAATATTTATCAGCATTTTCTATTGTTGGTAAGAAAATAAAAAGCCCGCATTTTTCGCGGGCTTTTCTGTTTCATGTTTCTGGTCAATTATTCGCTCAGGTGGCCCTGAGGTTTGATTACAAGAACATTAATCGGCGAGTTTTCTACCACTTTGGAAGCCACTGAGCCCAGCATGGCTTTATCCAGGCGGGAGCGCTTGTGGCTTGGCAAAATGATCAGGTCTGCTCCGCTTCGTGTGGCATGATCCAGGATCGTTGCCCAGGGTTTCCCTTCGGATATGTGTTGGTGGTGCACGATTTCGTCCGGAATGTGCTCTGCCGCAAACGCCTTCAGTTGGTGCTGGGCCTCCTGCATCATTTTCCGGGCTGCATCCTTGGGGAAGTAGCTCGATACCATGGACATGTGAATGCCGGGCAAGACATACAGAAGGTGGATGGTGGCGTTGGAGTGTTTGGCGTGCCAAACGGCTTGCTCGACGGCTTTGTCTGCGAAACCCTCTTCATTCAAATCAACGGGCACTAATATCTGTTTATACATATTATTCTCTTAATTTTGTTAGGGAGAGAGGCTCTCCCTATAGTTTAGCCTGTGATTCTTTTTCAGCCCGGCGGCGTTGGTTCCACCCTAACAGGCCGAGCAACATGAGGGTCGGGATAAAGACCCACTCTTTCATCGGCCTGACTGCCGGCAGGCTGACTTGAGTGATCTCCCAGTCAAAGTCGATACCGGCAGCTTCTGCCGGACTGCCGAATTCAACCAAATCGACCAGCATCTTGTTTTCTTCCTGACGCAGCATCAGCCCGGTTGAAGCGATTCGCTCTTCCGGAGTAATAGCGTGTTCGTCAAACGGTAACAGTACATGTTTGCTGACAAGTTTGCCTTCGAGGTTCTCGCCTGTGACCTGGATTTCCAGAGGCTGGCCAACGGCCAGTTTGTCGGCGGCATCAGCAATTAGTACGCCCGGCATTTCATGTTTCGGTGGATAGACCATGTCCCACCAGAATCCAGGACGGAACAGTGAGAAAGTAATGAGTAGCAGCGCGACAACTTCCCACCATTTGGTTTTGGTGAACCACCACCCCTGAGTGGCGGCAGAGAATGTCAGCATGGCGATCACCGCAGAGGTGACTGTTAGCAGCAGGTGCCACCAGGAGTCGATATCAATCATCAACAACTGGGTGTTGAAGATGAACATGAACGGCAGGATGGCGGTTCGGATATCATAGGTAAAGCCCTGGATACCGGTCCGGATTGGATCGCTTTTGGCTATCGCAGCAGCGGCAAAAGCCGCTAAGCCGACCGGAGGAGTGTCGTCGGCCAGAATTCCGAAGTAGAACACGAACAGGTGAACGGCGATCAGCGGAATGATCAGGCCGTTTTGCGCACCAAGGGTGACAATAACCGGGGCCATCAAAGTGGAGACCACAATATAGTTAGCCGTGGTTGGTAGCCCCATCCCCAGGATCAGGCTGATCACCGCGGTAAATAGCAGCATCAGCATGATGTTACCGCCGGAGATAAACTCGACGAACTCGGTCATCACCAATCCGATACCAGTCAGGGTCACCACCCCGACCACGATACCAGCCGCAGCCGTTGCTACACCGATCCCGATCATGTTGCGGGCACCGGAGACCAGACTTTCCAGCAGATCGACGCCACCTTCCATGATGGCTTCAGGGATGGTCTTTTCTTTATTGAACATGGCCAACAACGGGCGCTGGGTCAGCAGGATAAAGATCATAAACACGGTTGCCCAGAAAGCGGACAGCCCAGGAGAGAAGCGTTCAACCGTCAGACACCAGACCAGAACGACAATCGGCAACAGGAAGTAGAGGCCAGATTTGATTGTCGGGCCCGGATCCGGTACTTCGGTAATATCATCCTCAGGGTTTTCCATCAGGTGATCCTGGTAGCGGGCAGATATCCGCACCAACGCCACATAGGCAATAAGGATCACGACAGCGATGAGCGGTGTGGCTGCAGCGCCGAAGATATCTTTGGTCCAGCCGATCCCGTAATAGACAACGGCACTGAGTACCACTAGGCAGAGAATCGTGCCGGTAAATGATAACAGGCTCTGTGCCAGGGTTGGTTTGTAATGGCGCTTCAGCCCGGTCATGCCAGCCTTGCAGGCTTCCAGGTGAACGATGTAGAGCAGGGCGATGTAGGAGATCAGGGCTGGCAGCAGGGCGGCTTTGATCACTTCTACATAAGAAATACCGACATACTCCACCATCAGGAAGGCAGCGGCCCCCATGATTGGAGGTGTCAGCTGACCATTGGTTGATGCGGCTACTTCTACCGCCCCGGCTTTAGTGCCTGGGAAGCCGACTTTCTTCATCAGCGGAATGGTGAAAGTGCCGGTTGTGACTACGTTGGCAATGGATGAGCCTGAGACCAGGCCGGACAGGCCTGAAGCAACAACCGCAGCCTTAGCCGGGCCGCCACGCATATGGCCAAGCAGAGAAAATGCGACTTTTATGAAGTAGGCACCGGCCCCTGCGCGTTCAAGCATGGCACCGAACAGCACGAACAGAAATACAAATGATGTAGATACCCCGAGTGCAATACCAAAGACACCTTCGGTTGTCAGCCACAGGTGTGACATTGCTTTGTTAAGGCTGGCTCCTTTGTGGGCGATAACATCCGGCATGTGAGGACCGCCGAAGGTATAAAGCAAAAATACCGCAGCGACGACCATCAGTGGTGGCCCCAGCGCACGGCGGGTTGCTTCCAGTAGCAGCATCATGCCGATGACGGCAACGACAATGTCGAATTGGGTCGGCGCACCGGAGCGGCCTGCCAGTTCAGTGTAAAACAGGTAGATATACCCGGCGGCAAAGCTGCCTGCCAGTGCCATCACCCAGTCGAGAAGCGGGATCCGGTCGCGCGGGGAATGCTTCAGGGCAGGATAGGCGGTGAAAGCAAGAAAAATGGCAAATGCTAAATGGATAGAGCGGGCTTCGGTATCGTTCAGGACACCAAAATCAAAAATAAATGGCAGCGGTGAGGCGTACCAAAGTTGGAACAGAGACCAACAGAGCGGAATGAGCCACAGGAGGCGTCCAGCCATTCCTGCAGGATTCCTTGCACCAGTGTCGGCCTGAGCCACCATATCCTGCACATCTGTTGACGTATCAGTTGTCTTCGTCATGCATAATCCTTCTTAGATGGGCTAGGTAGTAATGAGTTGTTTTGCGGGTAGGCGAAACGCCATGCGCCGCTTATGCGGCGCATGGTTGGCAATATGTCGGTATTGCGCTGTTTCGTGCGGTTACTTCAGGTAACCGGCTTCCTTGTAATAACGCACCGCGCCCGGATGGAGCGGGATCGACAAGCCGTCTTTCACCATGTCCTCTGGTTTAAGGTTAGCGAAAGCAGGGTGCAGGCGCTTGAAGGTATCGAAGTTTTCGAAAACAGATTTCACCACCGCATAAACGACGTCATCAGAAACATCTGTGGTGGAAACCAGGGTCGCAGCGACACCAAAGCTGTTTACGTCGCTGTCAGTGCCTTTGTACATACCGCCAGGTACGGTGCTTTTGGCGTAGTACGGGTTGTCGGCAACAACCTTGTCGATTGCCGGACCTGTGGCTGAAACCAGTTTAGCGGCACAGGATGTGGTGGCTTCTTTGATGGAGCCGTTCGGGTGACCGACAACATAAACGAAGGCATCGATTTTGTTATCGCACAGTGCCTGGGAGCGCTCAGAGCCCTTCAACTCAGAAGCAAGTTTGAAGTCTTTCATAGTCCAGCCCATGGCATCCATTACCACGCCCATTGTGGCGCGGTCACCGGAACCTGGGTTACCGATATTGACGCGTTTGCCTTTCAGGTCGGCAACGTCGTTAATGCCGGAATCGGCACGGGCAATAATGTTGAATGGTTCGGTGTGAAGCGAGAATACAGCACGCAGTTTTTTATACGGGCCTTGCTCTTTAAATTTGCTGGTGCCGTTGTAACCGTGGTACTGCCAGTCGGACTGGACGATCCCAAAGTCCAGCTCACCGGCGCGCATGGTGTTAACGTTGTAGATTGAGCCGCCTGTCGATTCAACAGAGCAACGGATGTTGTGTTGTTTGCGATCCTTATTAACCAGCTTACAGATCGCACCGCCTGTCGGATAGTAAACTCCAGTGACCGAACCGGTGCCAATTGTGATGAAATCTTGGGCATTGGCCATACCGCTGGTCATGACTGCAGCGGCAAGTGCACTGATTTTTACAAGTTGTTTAAATGCCATGTTTGTCCCTTCCTAATTGTTGTTATCTCCAGTTATGGAAACATTTTCCATCGGTGGAAAAGGCATATTTGACTAAGCAAATCAAAACGATGATAGCAAAAGAAAACATAAAAATTAAAATTATGTTAAAGGTTGATTGCAAGAAAACGCTGAGGAAAGTGCAAGAGGTAGGCGGATGGGGAGAATAATTATTTTGAACAATCAAACACTTGTAATTTTTTTGTGATGATCGTAAAAGTTTGTTTTATTGTGAGCTCTCTCTCATTTAAGAGAGAGAGAATCAGGGATTTAGCTTAGTTGCTGTAGTCAAACAGCTCACAAACAGAGTCGTATAGCTCTTCTGTCGAGATGGAATTGGTCGGGGTAATAAAGATGGTGTCGTCGCCTGCGACTACGCCCAGAATACCCTCTGCTTTGCCCAGGGAATCTAACAGGCGAGCGATAACCTGTGCTGCGCCAGGGCCGGTGTGAATAACAACCAGTGCACTGTTGAAATCAATTTCCATTACCAGCTCTTTAAGCGGGCTGCTGGTAGTAGGTACACCAAGCTCAACAGGCAGGCAGTAAACCATCTCCATCTTCGCATTGCGGGTGCGAACAGCACCGAACTTAGTCAGCATGCGAGAGACTTTTGACTGGTTGATGTTATCGAACCCCTGAGCTTTCAAGGCATCAACAATTTCACCTTGGGAGCTGAACTTTTCTTCTTTAAGAATGGCTTTGAATGCTTTGATTAAGCGTTCTTGTTTATCTGAATTACGCATAAGTAAATTTCATGTACAGGGACGAGGTGCTGTATTCTGGCACAACTTTTTGGCTCGTAGCAAACAGTGTGCATCTAAACTGGCGAGCGCATCACTTTAATTGTGGTTTGCTTTGAATAGTTATAACAGGAAAGGCTTGTTTATTTTCATGGCGGCTGAGGCAATAAAAAATAAAATGTTATACAGATGTAGCATTTTTTGTTGTTGTGCCATGCTTAACTTCTCAAAGCTGGCTGGGATTCATTGTATTTAACTGGTGCTTGCTATAACGTCATCCCTACCATTCACATAAAATCATAGTCTTAGGTTTACTTTGATTTCATGTGAATTGGTATTAGGTCTGAAAAATTATAACTTCTATCGTAAAGGAGAACGAACATGAAAGTTGCTGTAATTGGCGCTGCTGGTGGTATCGGCCAGGCTCTTGCCCTGCTATTGAAAAACCGTCTGCCAGCAGGTTCTGATCTCGCATTGTATGATATTGCTCCGGTAACTCCTGGGGTTGCTGTTGATCTTAGCCATATTCCAACACCTGTTTCGATTAAGGGTTATGCCGGGGAAGATCCAACCCCAGCTCTGGAAGGCGCTGATGTTGTTCTGATTTCTGCCGGTGTTGCACGTAAGCCTGGTATGGATCGTGCGGATCTGTTTAATGTAAATGCAGGTATTATTAAATCCCTGGCAGAAAGAATTGCTGTGGTTTGTCCGAAAGCATGCGTCGGTATTATTACCAACCCGGTAAATACCACTGTGGCGATTGCGGCGGATGTGCTTAAAAAAGCCGGTGTGTATGACAAGCGTAAACTGTTTGGTGTAACCACACTGGATGTTATCCGTTCAGAAACGTTTGTTGCTGAGCTTAAGGGTATCGATCCGGGTCAAGTGCGTGTACCTGTGATTGGCGGTCACTCCGGTGTGACAATTCTTCCTCTGCTTTCTCAGGTAGAAGGTGTTGAGTTCACTGAAGAAGAAATTAAAGCACTGACTCCTCGCATTCAAAATGCAGGTACGGAAGTGGTTGAAGCCAAAGCGGGTGGCGGTTCAGCAACACTTTCTATGGGCCAAGCTGCATGTCGTTTCGGCCTTGCGCTGGTTCGAGCTCTTCAGGGTGAAGAAGGTGTGGTTGAGTGTGCGTATGTTGAAGGCGATGGCAAACATACCCGATTCTTTGCTCAGCCAATCAAGCTTGGTAAAGAAGGTGTTGAAGAAGTTATGGATTACGGCAAGCTGAGCGATTTCGAACAGGAATCGCTGGAAGGCATGCTAGATACTCTGAAAGGGGATATTGCCAAGGGCGAAGAATTCGCTGCGAAGTAATCCCTTGATAGATAAGCTCTAACTTAAAAGCGGCCAATATGGCCGCTTTTTTGTCTTCGCTATAGTTTGTTAAGCGGAAGTTCCTGCCTATTTATATAGAAGAAGTTATGTAGGAAGAAGCTAATAATAGAGGTCACAGCCGGTATGAAGCTGTGGTTGATCTTCTAAATCGTTGCAATTGATATTGATCCGTTTGTGATCACTCATGTTTTCGATAATAGCTGTATTGTGTGCTTTATCTACCTCAATGACTTCTGCAACTCCCTGTTGGCATTCGACTCTCATGCCCGGTTTCAGATCTTTCGCTTGCATAACTGACCTCCCATAAGGATCACTAAGATCATTGTTAAACTATAGAACATCGGTTTGATCTTATGGGGGCTTCTTAGATCTGAAGTTGATATGTAGGGTAATCAGGAGCGGAAATGCACCGGATCAAAAAAGCCTGCGCGATGGCAGGCTTTGAAATGAGCAACTTTTCTTGATTACTTGTTGCGTTTAACGGCTAGGTGAGCCAGTGCAATCAGTGCTTCTTTGTGCTCAGAGTCCGGAATAACAGACAGGCTGGCGATTGCTTTATCTGCTTCTTCTTCGGCACGTAACTGGGTGTATTCCAGTGAGCCGACTTCACGCATGCAAGCAAGGATTGGTTCCAGTTTGTCGAGACCGTTACCTTTCTCGATAGCTTCACGGATCATTGCCGATTGCTCTTCGTTACCGTGATGCATGGCATGCAGCAGTGGCAGGGTAGGTTTACCTTCAGCCAGGTCATCACCTACATTCTTGCCCATTTCTTTGCCGTCAGCAGTGTAATCAAGAATGTCGTCAACCAGCTGAAAAGCAGTACCAAGATAGCGACCGTAATCCTGCATTGCAGCTTCGACTTCTGTTGGCGCTTCAGCAAGAATGGCAGCAACTTGGGTTGCGGCTTCAAACAGGCGGGCAGTCTTGGAGTAGATAACCTGCATGTAGCTTTCTTCTGTGGTATCCGGATCGTTGCAGTTCATCAACTGCTGAACCTCACCTTCTGCGATCACGTTAACCGCTTCACTCATAATGTCGAGGATCTTCAGGGATCGAAGGCTGGTCATCATCTGGAAAGAGCGGGTGTAGATGTAGTCACCGACAAGGACACTGGCAGCATTGCCGAACATGGCATTGGCGGTCGCTTTGCCACGACGCATATCAGACTCGTCGACAACGTCATCGTGAAGCAGGGTAGCGGTGTGGGTAAATTCGATAAAGGCTGCGGCGGTGGTGTGTTTGTCACCCTCATAGCCAAGAGCACGGGCAGCCAAAACCGCCAGCATAGGACGCAGGCGTTTTCCGCCGCCACTGACAATGTAGAAACCAAGTTGATTGATCAGGGCCACATCTGAATTCAGTTGTGCCAGTATCTTCGCGTCAACTGCTGCCATGTCGTCAGCAGTGAGCGCTTGGATAGCTTTAAAATCCATTGTACATCCAGCAAAATTGTTTGCCGCACCAGGCGGAAATGTTAAACGAACCCATTCGCAGAAATTACGGACAATCGGCACTGGCTGCAGGGCACAGGCAAGATGTCACTGCCATATTGTACGGGATGCTTATAGAATAACTGCTACGATGAGTTGGTCCCGTCATCCTATCCCGTCAGGCATTGAATTTTTGGGTTGCAATTGCGAATAGGTATCAAAATATTCATCGAATCTTACACTAAAACCTCGCTATCTTCATAACCTCGTTTACGTTTAAATCAGGGAGTTTCATTACTGGCCAGCTTTTCACCAATTTTCTTTGCTTAATGGGTTGCCAGAAGCCCTATTTTCGCGTAACATTCGCGCCCTATTGATGACAAGATTAAGCGCATACCCATAGCCCAAAATTTATACGTGGCGTATGGCCTATGCGGACAAGCGGAGTAAGACATGTACGCTGTTTTCCAAAGTGGTGGTAAACAACACCGTGTAAGCGAAGGCCAGACCATTCGCTTAGAAAAACTAGACGCTGAAACTGGCGCTAGCGTTGAATTTGACTCAGTACTTCTAGTAGCTAACGGCGAAGAAGTAACTGTAGGCGCACCTTTCGTATCTGGCGGTAAAGTAACTGCAGAAGTAGTTGCTCACGGTCGTGGCGATAAAGTAAAAATCGTTAAGTTCCGTCGTCGTAAGCACTCTCGTAAGCAACAGGGCCACCGTCAGTGGTTCACTGAAGTCAAGATTACTGGCATCAGCGCTTAATAACAGGAGAATTTAAAGATGGCACACAAAAAAGCTGGCGGTTCTACTCGTAACGGCCGTGATTCAGAAAGTAAACGTCTTGGTGTTAAGCGTTTCGGTGGCGAATCTGTACTAGCAGGTAACATCATCGTACGTCAGCGCGGTACTAAGTTCCACGCTGGTAACAACGTAGGCCTAGGTAAAGACCACACTCTATTCGCTCTATCTGACGGTAAAGTGAAGTTCGAAGTTAAAGGTCCTAAGAACCGTAAATTCGTATCTATCGAAGCTGAATAATTCAGTCTCGTAACGAATTCCAAAGCCCTGCCTACTGGCGGGGCTTTTTGTTATGGGGAAAGGTTATGCCGAATCAGAACCCGACAGCGGGTATGCTGCTGGCATTGGTTACGGCATTGTTCTGGGGCGCGTTGCCAATCGCGATGAAACAAGCGGTTGAAGTAATGGCACCGTTTACGATTGTCTGGTATCGCTTTGTCACGGCCTCTCTGGGGCTTGGACTATGGCTGTACTGGCGCAAGCAGCTACCAGCACCTAAAGCCCTTGGTGTCGCAGGAGGCATCAGCCTGATACTGGCAAGTATCGGTCTGGCGGGTAACTTTGTACTGTTCAACAGTGCGCTTGAATACCTGAATCCGCCAGTGGTCCAGGTAATTATCCAGCTGGCTCCGGTTATTTTGCTGTTGTCCAGTGTCTGGGTATTCAAAGAGAAACTGGGGCGGCATCAGATCATAGGTGTAACCTGTCTGTTGTTTGGCTTGTTGTTGTTTTTCAATGAGCGGTTGGTTGAGCTGTTTACCAGTTTTACCGGGTATACCCGTGGCGTAATGCTGGCGGTGCTGGCAGCGCTTGTATGGGTAATCTATGGTCTGGCACAAAAGCTGATGCTGAAGTATTTCAGCTCGCCCCAGATCCTGCTGATGATCTATGTGATCTGTGCGCTGATGTTGACGCCAGTAGCATCACCTGAACAGATCCTGCTGATGGATCAGAGACAATTGGGTATGCTGGCATTTTGCTGTATTAATACCCTGGTCGGCTACGGCGCTTTTGCAGAAGCGATGGCACGTTGGCAGGCCTCACAAGTGAGTGCAGTGATTACCCTGGCTCCCTTGTTCACTATTTTATTTGTCGACCTTGCCAGTTTGATCTGGCCTGAGTTTTTTGCTGCCGCCGCCCTGAATGTTCTGGGCTATGTCGGCGCTGTTGTTGTGGTGAGTGGTGCCATGTTCTGCGCTATTGGCCATAAGCTTATAGGGCAGCATAAATAGTCAAGGTCCATTACAATAGGTTAATAACTTCCGGGAGTTGGTTATAGCCCCCGGTTGAGAGATTTTAACGCCACAGTGCGGAGAAAGAGATGAAGTTTGTAGATGAAGCGGTAATTCGAGCTGATGCTGGTGACGGTGGCAACGGTACAGTGAGCTTCCGCCGTGAAAAATATGTCCCGAAAGGTGGTCCTGACGGTGGCGACGGCGGTGACGGTGGTGACGTTTACCTGCTGGCAGATGAAAACCTTAACACACTGATTGATTATCGTTTTGAACGATTCCATGCTGCGCAGCGTGGCGAAAATGGTCGTGGTGGTAACTGTACGGGTAAACGTGGTGAAGACTGCGTATTGCCAGTGCCGGTAGGTACACGAGCTATTGACGAAGAAACCGGTGAGGTGATTGCGGATCTGACTCAACACGGCATGAAGCTGATGGTGGCGAAAGGCGGTTTCCACGGCCTTGGCAACACCCGCTTCAAGTCATCGGTTAACCGTGCACCACGCCAGAAGACCATGGGTACTAAAGGTGAGGTTCGTCACCTGCGCCTTGAGCTGTTGCTACTGGCTGATGTTGGTATGCTGGGTCTGCCAAATGCCGGTAAATCGACCTTTATTCGTTCGGTATCAGCGGCGAAGCCGAAAGTTGCTGACTATCCGTTCACAACGCTGGTACCAAGCCTTGGTGTGGTTCGTGTTGATAATGAACGCAGCTTTGTGGTTGCCGACATTCCGGGACTAATCGAAGGTGCAGCGGATGGTGCCGGCCTGGGTATCCGCTTCCTGAAACACCTTGAGCGTTGTCGTGTGTTACTGCACATGATTGATCTGCTGCCGGCTGATGGTTCTGATCCGATTGAAAACGCCTTTACAATCCTGAACGAGCTGGAGCAATACAGCGAGAAGCTGACAAGCAAGCCGCGTTGGATCGTATTTAATAAAGTAGATCTGCTGCCGGAAGAAGAAGCACAAGAGAAGATCGATGAGATCCTTGATGCGCTTGCCTGGGAAGGTGACTACTACTGCATTTCAGCCCTGAACCGTATGGGTACGAAAGAGCTGACTTACGACCTGATGAGCCAGATTGAAAAAATGCCGGCTGAAACCTTCGAAGAAGACGAAGAAGACGAAGAGCAGAAAGTCGAGTTCAAGTGGGATGATTATCATGAGCAGCAGGTTAAGAAAGCTCAGGATGATGTTGACGACGATGATGATGACTGGGATGACTGGAATGAAGACGATTATGATGTGGAGATCATCTACAAGCCATAATCGGTTTAGTTCTGCCGTTACCTTCGGTTGAAAATTCGGTTGAAAATAAGAAAAGCCGCTCACCAGAGCGGCTTTTTTGTGTCTAATCAACGTGCGCTCTCTCTATTTGCCGGATAATTACGCGGTTAATTTATTTCTAACTACGGCGAAATTCAGAAGAGGGATAAAAATGGAAAGTGGCCCGGCGCGGTTGGCGGAGTCAGAACAGCGGGAGATATCCAGACTGGCTGTATTGGCCGGTCAGAGATTATTGCAACACGGTGCCGAGAGCACTCTGGTGATGGATGTGGCAAGGCGGTTAGGTCTGGCGTTGGGTGTCGATAGTGTGGAAGTTTCCCTTTCGGCCAGCTCAATGGTTCTGACCACTGTCAGTAATGAGCGCTGTATTACGACCGCCCGGCGTTGTCAGGATCGGGGGATCAATATGCAGGTGGTTACTGAAGTCCAGCGGGTGTGCATTATGGCCGAACGTGGTTTGCTGGATGTTCAGGGAGTGCATGATCGTCTGTTAAAGATCCAGGCTCTGCGTTATAACCGCTTGTTGGTTATTTTCATGATTGGCCTTTCCTGTGCCTCGTTCAGTCGCTTAGCCGGTGCAGACTGGCCGGTATTTTTCCTTACCTTTTTTGCTTCTTCTGTCGGGATGTTTGTCCGCCAGGAGATTGCTCATTGTCATTTCAATCCTCTTGTTAACTTTGGCGTTACTGCTTTTGTGACCACACTGATATCTGGCTTCGGTCAGGTCTACCAGATCGGTGAAGCTCCTTTTCTGGCAATGGCTTCTTCTGTATTGATGCTGGTTCCCGGCTTTCCGTTGATTAATGCTATTTCCGATATGGTGAAAGGTTTCGTCAATATGGGAATTGCTCGTTGGACAATGGCCAGCCTGCTGACGTTGTCGACCAGTATGGGGATTGTCGCAGCAATGAACGTACTGGATGTATGGGGGTGGTTGTGATGCCGATGATGGATTTCTTGCTTGCGCTGCTCAATGACATGTTTTTTGCCATGATCCCGGCAGTCGGCTTTGCCTTAGTGTTTAACGTGCCGCAAAAGGCTTTGAAATATTGTGCAATCGGTGGTGCCCTGGGGCACGGTAGCCGGTTTGTCATGATGCACTGGGGCGTGCCAATCGAGTGGGCCACCTTGGGGGCATCAACTTTGGTCGGAATGATCGGGATCCACTGGTCACACCGCTTCCTCGCCCACCCGAAAGTGTTTACCGTGGCGGCAATGATCCCTATGGTCCCTGGGGTCTTTGCTTATAAAGCGATGATCGCTTTAGTGGAGATCAACCATCGTGGCTTTTCACCTGAACTGTTGGCATTGCTGGTGGAGAATGTCATCAAAGCGGTATTTATCATCGCGGCACTTGCAATAGGGCTGGCAATGCCGGGGCTATTGTTTTATCGTCGCCGTCCTGTGGTTTAGATTTCCCGGGAGAGAAAATGAAGATCAGTATGATCGCGGCGATGGCCCAAGACCGAGTGATTGGCAAAGATAATGCGATGCCGTGGCATCTGCCGGCAGATTTTGCTTGGTTCAAGCAGTCAACGCTGGGCAAGCCGATTGTGATGGGACGTAAGACGTTTGAGTCGATCGGCCGTCCATTACCGGGACGCCATAATATTGTGATCAGTCGTAACCCTGATTACAGTGCTGAAGGCGTGACCGTGGTTGCTGATATTGCAGCGGCTAAGGTTGCTGCCGGTGATGTGGAAGAGCTGATGATTATCGGTGGTGGCAGTATTTATGCGGCCTGTTTGTCGGAAGCCGATCGTTTGTATCTGACTTTTATCGACCTGAGTGTTGAAGGTGACACCCGTTTCCCTGAGTGGGGAAATGACTGGCAGGAAGTTCACAGTGAGTCTTATCAGGCGGATGAAAAAAATGCTCATGATATGCGCTTTGTTATTTTAGAGCACCAGTAATACTTTTATCCCCGCAAATGAATAAAAAGGCCTGGTCATTACCAGGCCTTTATTTTTGATTAATCCCTATTGGTTATTACTTGGCGTGAACCGGACAAGGCTTCTCAAAGCGAGCTCCGTCTTCCCAGCGAAGCAGGGTCATGCTGTTGCCCCAGACACAGCCGGTATCCAGGCCAATCACCTGATCATTTTCATAGCCCATAAGAGCAGCCCAGTGGCCAAAGATCACTTTTTTCTTCAGTGGCTTGGTTCGCGGGAGCTCAAACCAAGGCTTTAGAGGCTGGGTATCTGGGTTCTCCGGAGAAAGTTTACATTCCATATCCAGCCGTCCGTCCGGGTGACAGAAGCGCATTCGGGTAAGAGCATTAATGGTAAAGCGGTATTGTTCTATCCCTTCTAATTCCTCACTCCAGTATTCCGGGCCATTGCCGTACATATTCTTCAGTAGCCAAACAAAGTCGTTGCTGCGCAGGCAGGTTTCGACGGTTCGGGCTTGTTTGCGTGCGGTTGGCAGATCCCACTGCGGCGGGATACCGGCATGAGCCATTATAAAAGGATGATCAGGGTGTTCGGCCAGTAGTGGCTGATGGCGTAGCCAGTCAAGTAGTTCATCGCTATCCGGGGCATCAAGGATCGGCTGGATTTTATCTCGGATTTTGACTTTCGCCAGCCCCTGGCTGACCGCCAACAGGTGAAGATCATGGTTGCCAAGTACCGTGGTGGCCTTGTTGCCTAGGCTTTTCACAAAGCGCAGTGTTTCCAGAGATTTGGGGCCGCGGGCCACAAGGTCGCCGGAAAGCCATAATTCATCGTTGTGGGGATCGAATTCTGCTTCATCAAGGAGAAAGCGGAGATCGTCAAGACAGCCTTGAATATCTCCGACAAGGTATGTGGACATGAAACGCCTCAGTGAAGAATATTAGGAATAGACAGCCTGAAAGGAGCAATCTCGGCTTGGAATTTATCACCCTGCTCATTGACCATGAGGTAGTGGCCTTGCATGACTCCCAACGGCGTTTCAATGACGGTTCCACTGGTATAGGTGTATTCTTCGTTCGCAGAGATGACCGGTTGCTCTCCAACCACTCCTTCACCATCAATGACCAGTTTTTTACCGTTGGCATCGGTGATTTGCCAGTGGCGGCTTAAGAGTTGTGCTTCGCCACAGCCCAGATTGCAGATAGTAATTGTATACGAGAACACATAACGCTGATTTTCTGGCTCAGACTGTTCCTCAATATAATGGGTGACTACTCTGCACTTGATTGTGGGGATTGCCTTCATCGTCAATGTTGTGCTTCCTTTCGTTGGCTGCCTGCCGGAGCATCCCTGGATTTTCTCAGGGATGTCCGGACAAACAGACTGAATAGCCACATTCGTGGCTATCAATGCTTATTTTGAAGCGTTATGGTTGGCATCCAGCCAGTTTGCCATCGCAACAAATTGCTCCAGAGTCAGGTTCTCAGGACGCATACCCGGGTTGATACCCAGCTCTTCTAACTGCTCAGCTGTCATTAGCTGTTTGTAACAGTTACGGATTGTTTTACGACGCTGGTTGAAACCTTCACGGCATACCCGGTCTAGCCATTTAAGGTTAGTACATGGGTGAGGAAGTGTTTCATATGGCATCAGGCGAACAACCGCTGAGTCCACTTTCGGTGCCGGTTTAAAGGCCGATGGCGGCACTTCCAGAACCGGCATCACTCTGCAGTAGTACTGCGCCATGACAGTCAGACGGCCGTAAGCTTTGCTACCAGGGCCAGCTGCCAGACGGTTAACCACTTCTTTTTGCAGCATGAAATGCATGTCCTGCACATGCTCATGGAAGCTGAACAGGTGGAACATCAGCGGCGTTGAGATGTTGTACGGCAGGTTACCGAAAATACGCAGCTTGTTGTTTTCTTTGATCAGCTGTGTGAAGTCGAAGCGCATAGCATCGCCTTCATGGATCGTCAGCTTGCTGCCCAGATCCGGATGGTTGCGCAGGCGCTCGGCCAAGTCGCGGTCAAGCTCGATAACCGAAAATTTGTCAACCAGTTTGCCCACCGGCTCGGTGATTGCACCCAGGCCCGGGCCGATTTCAACCAGGTTTTGGCCCGGCTTAGGATTGATTGATGATACGATGCCGTCAATGATGTACGGATCATTCAAAAAGTTCTGGCCAAAGCGCTTACGGGCGCGGTGACCTAAGTGAACCTGATCGCTGCTCATGTCTGTTTTTCTACCAATTCAAGGGCGTGCGATAGCGCTGTCCAAAGGCTACCGGTGTCCGCCTGTCCGGTACCTGCAAGTTCCAGTGCGGTACCATGATCTACTGAAGTTCTGATAAAGGGCAGGCCTAACGTAATGTTGACTGATTTGCCAAAGCCTTTGAATTTAAGCACTGGCAGCCCTTGATCGTGATACATAGCCAATACTGTATCAGCATCGGCCAGATATTTATCCTGGAAGATGGTATCTGCCGGCAACGGGCCGAACAGTTTCATCCCTTCTTCCTGACGAAGCTGGTCTAGGGCCGGGGTGATTACTTCGATCTCCTCCTTACCAAGACAACCGTCTTCGCCGGCATGCGGGTTCAGTCCACATACATAAATTTTCGGTTGCTCGATCCCGAATTTGCTGACGAGATCGGCATGCAGGATGCGGATGATTTGCTGCAGCCGCTCTGCGGTAATCGCTTTTGATACGTATGCCAGCGGAATATGCGTGGTCACCAGTGCGACCCGCAAACCTTCAGTGGCCAGCATCATAACAACCTGCGCGGTGTTTGACTGCTGGGCAAAAAATTCGGTATGCCCGCTGAATGAAACTCCGGCACGGTTGATAATCCCTTTATGCACCGGACCTGTTACAACTGCGGCAAATTCACCACTCATACAGCCTTCTGTGGCACGGCTCAGGGTATCGAGTACATAGTGGCCGTTCTGCTCATTGAGCTCGCCAGGTATCACTGGCGCTTTCAGTTTACAGTCAGTGATAACCAGTGTGCCTGCTTTATGAGGCTGGGGCGGTCGGGTTGGGTCGTAGTCGATGACCTCCAGCGGCAACCCGAGCTGGGCTGCACGTTCTACCATAAGCTGAGAGCTGGCACAAATGACCAGTTCATGTGGCCAGTCTTCCTGGGCCATGGCGAGCACGAGATCAGGACCGATCCCTGCCGGCTCACCCGGGGTGATTGCGATACGTTTAACCTTGATCATTATCGTCTTCCGGCTGTTCGATATAGGCACCGGCACGCAGTTCCTGTAGCCATGCCTGGGCCTCTTCGTTAAATTTACGGCTGAATAGAATACGGTAGGCACGGTTCTTCACTGCCGCATCGGTACGGTCGACATCGCGGCGCTTCAGCACTTCGACGATATGCCAGCCGTGAACAGTTTTGAATGGTTCACTGATAGTACCGATAGGCAAGGTTTCAACCTTGTCTTTAAATTCTGGAACATAGATGTCAGGTGTTTGCCAGCCTAGTTCGCCACCGTTTGCGGCAGAGCCCGGATCGGCACTTAGCACCTGAGCGGCATCAGCAAAGTTCTGATCACCTTTCAGGATTGCTTGACGGGTTTGTTCCAATTGACGCTGTGCACCTTCATCACTAAGGATTACTGAGGTTTTCAGCAGGATGTGGCGTGCTTTCACTTCAGTAACAGAAATGGTTTCCAGTCCCTGAACATCATTTACTTTCAGGATGTGATAGCCAACGCCACTGCGGAATGGGCCGATAATGGCACCTTTGCCGTTGGATTTAATTTGGTCGGCAAAGATGGTTGGCATCTCTTCTTTGCGCATCCAGCCCCATTCACCGCCTTGAAGAGCTTTTGGCCCTTTGGAGTAACTGTATGCAAGGTTGGCAAAGTCGGCCCCGCCTCTAAGTTCTTTTACCAACTCTTGAGCCTGATTTAGAACTTCGTCACGCTGAACGGCTGTCGCATCTTCACCAATGCGCAGCTGAATGTGGCTGACACTGTATTTTACACCTTGCTGGGTTTGTTTATTCAGTTGTTCTGCCAGTGTTTCAACTTCTTGCGGCAGGATGTTGATACGGCGACGAACCTGAATGGTGCGTGCTTCGCTGGCTGTCATGTCTCGGCGCATCTGCTCACGGAACATCGCATAGCTTAGCCCGTTGTCAGACAGCATTTGCTGTAGCTGAGGAACTGTCATCTGGCGCTCTTTGGCCAGCTGTGAAATCGCTTGATCCAAGCGGGTATCGTCAATACGGATCCCGAACTGTTCTGCTTGCTGAAGCTGAAGTGTTTCGATGATCAGCTTCTCCATTACCTGCTCAGTCAGAATATCGTTAGAAGGCAGTGGCTGGTTCTGGCTGGCAGCATTCATTTGAACTGTTTTCAGCATTGCGTCGACATCACTTTGCAGGATCACGCTGTCATTGACGATGGTTACAACTTTATCGAGCTCCTGCGGGGCAGCAAAACTGCCGGCTGTCAGGCTCAGTAATGTCAGGCCTAACAGAGAAGACTTCCACTTTTTCATACATCTTTCCATTTAGCGCTGTTGCGCGTTAAATCACGGCTGCCGCAGCCAGGCTACGGCAGAGATATTAGTTATTGAGATAGAACGGACGGCCGTAACCAATTGCATTACCACCTCCTGATGTGCTGGTTCCAACAGCAGGTACTCCAGCCAGCCCCAGCAGGCTGAACGAGATACTGAAGTTTTGTTCATACTCTGCCGCTATGGTATTTACATTAGCGCGTGACATCAGATATTCGTTGTAACCTAGGCTGATCATCCAGCAGGCCGAGCGGTAATTCAGGGTGATCTGGCCTTCCAGCATCTGGTTTTCGGTCAGATCATGGTAGTAGTCACCGCGCAGGCTCAGGCCGCCATACACAGGGAAGCTGGTTGAGAAACCAAGCTGTGAAATGCCGTCTTCCGTATATTTGTCGATCTCTTTGTTATCGTTACCCAGGGTGTCGATAATGTAATCTTTAGATACAAAACGGTAATTCAGCTGGGTATACAGGCTGCCCTCTCGGTATTCCACTGCTGCGTTAGCAAACTGCATATCCTGCTTACTAGCGTCATACTGTAGCCCGCCGTGGAAGAACAGCCAGTCATCGTAATTGAAGTCAGATTCCAGTGCAGTTGCTGAGTAGTTCGGTGTTGATTCATTTTCTCCGGTCAGGTTACGTCCTGAGTCGTTCAGATAGAAAATCTGACCGATTGCCAGGTTAAAGCGCTCAACAAAATCACTGTCGAAGTAGCGGGTGGTTGCACCAACCGTAAACTGGTTTGCTGCCGCAATACGATCAATGCTGGAATAGCGCTTATCGCGGAACAGGCCGTAGTAATCCGTTTGCAACAGCGTGGTGTCATAGCCACTGAAAATTTCTTGTTGGTCAACGTCTTTGACGAACAGGTACTGGATTTGCGGTTCCAGGCTCTGGGTATAGTCTTCGCCCCAAAGCAGGGTATCACGCTCAAAGTACAAGCCGCTGTGAATACGGATACTTGGTACGGTGCGGGATGTGGTCTCTTCCAGTGTTTCGAGTCCGTTTATCGTCGGATCAAAATCCTGGTTGTAGTAGGTGTACATCAGCTTGGCTTCTGATGTAATAGACCACCACGGTGTTGCGTAAGGCAGCGTCAATGTTGGCTCAAGGTGAACACGATCTGCAGACGGCTTGTCGGCTGCATCATTATCAAAGCGGCTGATATGGCTCAATAGATTGAAATCCAGACCGTAAGGCATATCCGGACGATAGTAGTTAAACTCCAACTGTGGAAGCAGGCGATAGTTCGATGAACCGCCCAGTGTCAGTGGCTGGAAGTTACGTACTCTTAGCGTTGAATCCCAGTACAGATCTCGATATGAAACTTCTCCGGTCTGTAGCAGGTTGTTGTCTTCACGCTCACCAATATTGGAACTGACATCCGAGAAGTAGGTTTCATCACTGACTTTGCTGTAGTCGGCACTGAACAGCCAATGTTCATCGAAACGGCCGCTGTGCGACCAGTTAAAGGCCCAGCGAGCATCGTCATTGGTAGCCTTCTGGTCATTACCCAGATATTCGCCTTTCAGATGGCCACTACCAAAGCCTGTCAGGTAACGGAACTGTGAGTTGAGCTGTAAACCACGGTTACTCATGTACTTCGGAGTGATAGTCATGTCGTAGTTTGGGGCTATGTTCCAGTAGAACGGCGTTTCCAGTTCGAAACCGTCACGGCTTCCGTAGCCGATTGATGGATAAAGGAAGCCGGTCAGACGTTCATCCCCGACAGGTACCCGTAGGTATGGCAGGTAGAGTACAGGGACATTCGCTACTTCAAAGCGGGCGTTATACAGGTCGGCAAACGGAGAGTCACTCTCACGTTCGATGCTGGTAGCTGAAAACAGCCAGCTTTTGTCTCCCGGCGGACAGGTAGTATAAGTGCCGTTTTTCAGTCGGTAATAAGCGATGCCGTTTTTGGTTACTCGCTCTGCTTCACCGCGTCCTGCTTCACAGGTCATGTTGTAGACCGCATTGTCCATCTCTGAATCTTCGGTATCCAGGTTGCTTTGGATTCGGTCAGAGTAGACTTCAATTGAGCCGTCATGGAAATAGACATTACCTTCGGCGGTAACGATATTTTCCGGTTGGTGCAGAGTTGCCGTATCGGCCGCAACGGTGCGGTTGCCTTGCTGTAGCAGGACATCTCCGGAATAAGTTACCTTTTGGTTCGGCTTGGCTTCAGCTTTATCAGCAGAAACGGTGATCGGTTCGTTATTCGGATCAGCAGGCATATCCTGAGGGGCGATACAGGTCCCGCGGACCAGTTCAAGTTCGCTTGGGGTGTCATTGACAGCCTCTGACTCATCATTGACGTTTTCGCTAATTGCAGGAATTTCATAAGCCATCGCGGGGCCATAAAGCGCGAGGCTAATCATGGTGGCCAGTAAGCTGCGGGACGTTAATGACATCTAATTAAACTTTCCTGTATTCGTTTTTCAGCGCTATAAATGGATTTCGACTTGGATTGAGCCTGCTTTTTACAAGCTTTCCGGATAAATGACAGCTATGATAATGCAATTTCTACCCGACGGCATCTTTTCAGGTTATTGTATCGGGTTTGAACCATTATAAATATTGCTAAATTTAGCAAATTACCAGAGAGTCGAGAATGCAGGTTTGGGGTAAGATTTTAGGCGCATTTTTTGGTTTCCTCCTTGGTGGCCCGTTTGGTTTGTTGTTAGGCCTCTTTTTGGGGCATAAGTTCGATAAGGCAACGACAAATATTTATTATGGCGGCGGTTTTGGTGCCGGCCGAGCCAGTAATGCCGAGCGTCAGGCTGAGTTTTTCCATGCCGGTTTTGCGGTTATGGGGCATCTGGCCAAGTCAAAAGGCCGGGTAACGGAAGAAGAAATCCGGGTAGCCAGTGCCATTATGGACCAGATGGGGTTACACGGAGAGTCTCGTCGCCAGGCACAGAATGCATTTCGTGATGGTAAAGAAGAAGACTTTCCGCTGCAGGAAGTGTTGACTAAGGTCAGAATGAGCTGCTCTGGCCGTGTTGATTTACTGCAGATTTTTCTTGAGCTGCAAATCCGTGCGGCTTATGCCGACGGTAACCTGCATCCCAACGAGCGTCAGCTGTTGTATGTGATTGCTCGTGGTATCGGATTTTCTGATCGTCAACTTGAACAGCGTTTGCATATGCATGAAGCGGCTTTCCGTTTCCAGCAGGGCGGCTTTCACCAGCAGTATCAGCAGCAAGGGCAGGGCGCATTTCGGCAGGCTCCGGCGCGGGATCAGCTGGCGGATGCTTATGAGCTGCTGGGAATTAAGTCCACCGCTTCGGCTCAGGAATTGAAACGGGCATATCGTAAGCTGATGAATGAGCATCATCCGGATAAGCTGGCAGCCAAAGGTTTGCCGCCGGAGATGATGGAGCTGGCGAAGCAGAAAACCCAAGAGCTACAAGCTGCCTATGATCTGATCCGTAAGGAAAAAGGATTTAAATAAGCTCGAATAGTTTTAGTGACGAGTATTGAGTGGTGAAGTTCTCGCTACTCGTCTCTCTATCCCCATGCTATTTTTTATGGCTAAACGATATTCTGCGGCTTCCCTTCGACAAATTTGTTGATGTTGTCTATCAGCTGGTTGGCCAGCGTCTGTATTGCGGAATCTGACCCCCAAGCCACATGAGGTGTTAGCAGCAGGTTCGGCAGATGCGCATTAGCGAGCAGCGGATTGGTCTCATCAGCCGGTTCCTGAGTAAAGACGTCTGTTCCGGCTCCGCCAATCTCCCCGTCTTTCAGGGCATCAACCAAAGCTTGCTCGTCAACCAAGCCTCCCCGACCAGTGTTGATTAACAGGCTGGATGGTTTCATCCGTTTTAGTTCTTCTTTGCTTATCAGGTTCGTCGTTTCAGCCGTTAACGGGCAGTGCAGTGTCAGCACATCGGCTTGTTCCAGTACGTCTTCAAACGAAGTATAACCGTCCCGACAACTATTTTTCCCCTTATGCTCGGCAAACAGCACTTGCATTCCTAGTGCCCGTCCCAGCTGGGCAACTGCCTGGCCTAGGCTACCGCTGCCGATAACGCCCAATGTTGAGCCATTGATATCACCAATCGGATGGGTAAAGAAACAGAACTGTTTTTCCTGCTGCCAGACACCGGCTTTAATGTCGTTGTGATAGCCCATGAGGTTTCGTCGCAGGGCAAACATCATCGCGATGACATGCTCCGGGACAGAATCGGTGGCATAACCGCGGATGTTGCAAACTGTGATCTTGTTTTGATGACAGTAATCCAGGTCGACATTATTGGTGCCGGTGGCTGAGATGGCGATCATCTTAAGCTTGGGTAGCTGGCTGAGGGTGGCGGCATCAAGGATGACTTTGTTGCTGATCGCAATGCTAGCCTGTTGCAGCCGTTTAATCACCTGTTCAGGCTTGGTTGCCGGATATTCCTGCCATAGGTGTTCAAAGTCGGGATGAGGGATTTGAATATGAGTCGGGATGGTCGCCCGATCAAGAAAGACAATAGTTTCCATACGGTTGGCTTTTGCTGATGAGGTTAGTGTCAATGTAGTTAACACTAACCTTTATCAGGCAAAAGACAAAAGCCGGTTTAAGCCATATCGTCGGATAAGTGATCCGGCATGGTCTGGTGTGGCGCATCCGGGTAGAAGTCGCACGGGGCAAACAGGTGCATGGTTTCGCCAGTGGTTGGCTGGGTAAATGTCAGCTCTGCAGCATGAAGCTGAAGTCGCGGTACGCATTCTCGAGCTTCATCATGGGCATAGAACTCATCCCCTAAGATCGGGTGACCGAGTGCCAGCATATGGACGCGTAGTTGGTGCGAGCGGCCTGTTACAGGGCGCAGGCGAACAAGGGTGCTGTTTTCATCGCGTGAGATCACCTGGTAGTGGGTCACGGACGGTTTACCGTCTTCGAAACAGACTTTCTGCATCGGACGGTTAGGCCAGTCACAAATCAGTGGCAGGTCGACGGTACCGCTGTCCTGCTCCATGTGTCCCCAAACCCGGGCATAGTAGACTTTGTCGGTTTCCCGTTCCCGGAACTGTTTGTGCAGGTTGCGTTCGGAATCTTTGTTGATAGCCAGGATCATCAGTCCTGATGTCGCCATATCCAAACGGTGAACCAGATGAACCTGTTCCTGATCTCTTAATGCCCGGCTGTAGACACTGTCATAGTGTTTAGGATCCCGGCCCGGGTTGGATAACAATCCTGATGGTTTGTTGACTGCAATGATGTCATTGTCTGAGTGCAAAATGTCGAGCCATGGCTCTGTTGGTGGATGATAGTCCGCCATTGGTGCTGCTTTCATGGTGTATCCGGGCTTACTGGGTTATCGGGCGGCACATCATATCACCTTATGATTCTCCACTTAAAGAAAACCGCCCGGCAGCAGGGCTGTCGGGCGGTGTCGATAGGTGCTTTTATCTCAGGAGCTTTACCTGAACCGATGAGGTTAAGCGTGGCTGACTACGATCAAACGCAGCGAATCCAACTGCACCTGAGCTTTGGCAATGTAGCCGGTCAGATCCTGGATTTGGGATTCGATCAGCTCCAGCTCGTCATCACGAATGTTCGGGTTTACGGCTTTCAGCGCCTGCAGGCGGTCCAGTTCTGCTCGCAGGTTGGCTTCCATTTCCGCTTGCGCGGCTTCACGAACCGTCACCAGCTCTTTGGCTACCGCATTTTCGGCGTGCTCGATCAGGACGTGAATGTCCTTCTGTACCGAGTTAACCAGCTTGCTGCCAAGGTGGCGGTTAACCGGACTCAACTGGCGGTTGAAACCTTCGAATTCAACACTGTCAGACAGGTTGTTGCCTTTGGCATCTAGCAGGATGCGGATTGGCGTTTGTGGCAGGTAGCGGCCGATACCGGACTGCTTCGGTGCCTGAGCATCAACCACGTAGACCAGCTCTAGTAGCAGGGTGCCTGCTGGTAGTGCTTTGTTCTTCAGCAGCGAAACTGCCGTGGTGCCAACGCCTTCAGACAGCAGCAGGTCGATACCGCCCTGGATCATCGGGTGCTCCCAGCTGATAAAGTGCAGATCTTCACGAGACAGTGCGGTGTCACGGTCGAAGGTGATAGTACAGCCGTCGTATGGAAGACCCGGGTAGCTGGCCACCATCATGTGCTCAGACGGCGTCACCACAATGGCATTTTCGCCTTTGTCGTCCTGGTTAAGGCCGATGGTGTCAAACAGGCCTAGGGCAAAGGTTACCAGGTTGGTATCACCGTCTTTGGCTGCGATGTTATCAACCAGTTCCTGAGCTTTGTCGCCACCATTGGAGTGGATTTCCAGCAGACGGTCACGGCCTTGCTCCAGCTTGCCTTTCAGCTCCTGGTGCATTGCAGCACTGCGTTCAATCAGTTGCTCCAGTGCTTCCTGGTCATGTTGCTCGCTTGCCAGCAGGCTGATCAGGTCGCCGCTGACATCATCATATACGGCACGGCCGGTCGGGCAGGTTTCTTCAAAGGCATTCAGGCCTTCGTTGTACCAGCGAGCCAGCAGCGCTTGGGATGTGCCTTCCAGGTAAGGAACATGGATTTCGATATCACGCTGCTGACCGATTCGGTCCAAGCGGCCGATACGCTGTTCCAGCAGATCCGGGTTGTTTGGCAGGTCAAACATTACCAACTGGTTGGCAAATTGGAAGTTACGACCTTCTGAACCGATTTCCGAACACAGCAGAACCTGAGCGCCGTCTTCATCTTGGGCAAAATATGCTGCAGCCTTGTCGCGCTCAATGATAGACATGCCTTCGTGGAAGACGGTAGCACGGATACCTTCGCGCTCACGAAGAGCCTGTTCAAGGGTCAGTGCAGTCTGGGCTCGAGAACAGATCACCAGCACTTTCTCGTTGCGGTTAGCTTTCAGCATATCCAGCAGCCAGTTAACGCGCGGGTCGAAGTTCCACCAGGTTGCCGAATCGCCTTCAAATTCCTGATAAATATCTTCCGGATACAGCAGCTTAACGGCTTTCTGCTCGTCGGAAACCTTACCCGCCATCATGCCTGCTACACGCATTGCTGTCTGGTATTGGCTTGGCATTGCCAGCGGGTACATGTTCAGGTGACGCTGAGGGAAACCTTTAACTGCGGCGCGGGTGTTACGGAACAGTACGCGACCGGTGCCGTGGCGGTCCATCAGGTTGTCGATCAGTTCCTGGCGAACGCTGGCTTTCTGTTCTTCATCGACATCAGCAGACTCGATAACGCGCAGCATTGGCTCGATATCCTGCTCGGAAAGCAAATCAGCCAGGGTGTTCTTGGCGCTGTCATCCAGTTTTTCACCGGAAAGCAGGCGGGATACGGCATCCGCAACCGGTTCGTACTGGCGTTCTTCTTCAACGAAGGCTTCGTAATCGTAGAAGCGGTCCGGATCCAACAGGCGCAGGCGGGCAAAGTGACTTTCGCGGCCCAGTTGCTCCGGCGTTGCTGTAAGTAGTAGTACGCCTGGGGTTTTCTCGGCCAGCTCTTCAACTACCTGGTACTGGCGGCTTGGTTTGTCTTCGCTCCACTCCAGGTGGTGCGCTTCATCGACAACCAATAGATCCCAGTCAGCCTCAAGCGCTTGCTCGAAGCGGCGGCGGCTCTTGCGCAGGAAGTCCAGTGAACACAGTACATACTGGGCGGTATCAAACGGGTTGGCAGCATCGGCATAAGCCTCGACGCAGCGCTCTTCGTCAAAAATGGAGAAGTGCAGGTTGAAGCGGCGCATCATCTCAACCAGCCACTGGTGCTGGAGGGTTTCCGGCACCAGGATAAGAATGCGTTCGGCACGGCCGGACAGAACCTGCTGGTGGATAATCATACCCGCTTCAATGGTCTTACCCAGACCCACTTCATCGGCCAGCAAAACACGTGGTGCAAAACGGCGGCCTACTTCATGGGCGATGAACAACTGGTGCGGGATCAGACCGGCACGCATACCACACAAGCCGCGCAACGGACTTTTGTGCTGTTCATATTGGTTTTTCAGGGCGCGATAACGAAGGGCAAAGCGATCCATGCGATCGATTTGTCCGGCGAACAGTTTGTCCTGAGGCTTATTGAAGCGAATCTGGTGGCTAAGGAAAATTTCGCGTAGCTGAACATTTTCCTCTTCGGTATCCGTACGGGTACCGATGTAAGTGAACACGCCGCCTGTTTCATCGACCTGTTCAACTTTCAATGACCAGCCTTCATGGCTTTCAACCACATCTCCGACATTAAACATTACGCGGGTCACAGGAGCGTCATTACGTGCGTACAGGCGGCTCTCTTCACTGGCGGAGAACATCAAGGTGACAGTACGGGCATCGAGAGCGACAACTGTTCCTAAACCCAGATCACTTTCAGTATCACTGATCCAACGTTGACCCAAAGCAAATGGCATAGTGGTTAAAACCTTCTAATTCTTTGATATTAATGAGAATGCTAAGCCGATGCCCTAACATTTTTGAACTACACTGAGGTTAAGTGTAAGCCAGAATCCGCACCGGTAGAAAAGGGCAGATATGTTACTGCATGCGGTGGACAAGGTCACGGCGAAAGTGATCTTGATCCAGCTAAATTGTTTCAGCCCCTGCTGTCACAATTCTTTAATTATCTCTGGCCATAAATAGTAATTGCGTAGTTCTGGCGTACGCTAAGAGAAGGACGGCAAGTTGATGTTGCTGTCTGCTTGTTACCTAGGAGGTAAATATGGACGATGCTGAACGCAAAATTTTTGTATTGGATACGAATATTCTGCTTCACGAACCCCTCGCCATTTATTCATTCAAAGAGCACGATGTCATTATTCCGATGACGGTTCTTGAAGAGTTGGATCGCATTAAGGACAGTAAGCGTGATGTCTCACGGGATGCCCGGGTGGCTATCCGGACCCTGGAAGATGTGTTCCGCGATGCAACGCCGGAAGAGATTTCTGCCGGTATTCCGCTTTCCGGTCATGAAGAAAGCCTCGGCAAGATTTCCATTTTTGCGGATTATGAAGTGACGGAAACCGTGCATGCCTTTGCTGATAAGGCCGGGGATAATCGGATCCTGAATGGAATGCTCTATCTGCAGGCTGAGCATGCGCCTAAGGAAGTGGTTTTGCTCACTAAAGACATTAACATGCGGCTGCGTGCCAAAGGTGCCGGGGTCTACAATGTTGATGACTACCGTTCAGACCAACTTATCGATGATGTCAGGTTGCTGACCAAAGGATATTACGAATTTCAGGAGGAATTTTGGGCTCGTGTCGGAGAGTGCCAGTCTGAAACCCGGGGGCGTTCAACGTTGCATACCCTGCCGACTGAGCTGTTCGACAAACCCTTTATCAATCAGTACTTGCTTGATGACAGTACGGATTTTGCAGCCAGGGTGCAGAGCATTAATGGCGCTAACATCACTATCAAAGATATCGGACAGGAACGCTTGATGAGCCGCCAGGCTTGGGGGATCCATCCGAAAAATGTCTATCAGGGAATGGCCCTTGATGCGATGATGGATCCGGATATCGATCTGGTGATCCTGACCGGTCCAGCGGGTTGCGGTAAGACAATCCTGGCGATGGCGGCGGCGCTTGAGCAAGTGATTGAAAAAGGGATGTATGACAAGATCCTTGTGACTCGTAATACCCCAGAAATCGCTGAGTCGATTGGTTTCTTGCCGGGCACCGAAGAAGAAAAAATGCTTCCTTGGCTGGCAGCGGTGACCGATACGATGGAAGCGTTGCACAAACATGATGTTTGTACTGACGGCTCGATGAAATACATCTACGAAAAAGCCAATATTCAATTTAAATCGATTAACTTTATGCGCGGGCGCTCAATCCAGAATGCTTTTGTTCTGTTGGATGAGTGTCAGAACTTAACCGCCTCCCAGATTAAAACCATCATCACTCGTTGTGGGGAAGGCACCAAAATTGTCTGTTCCGGTAACCTGGCGCAAATAGACTCCAGTTACCTGTCTCCGGTGACCTCGGGCCTGACGTATATCGTCGAGCGTTTCAAGAATTTCGAGGGTAGTGCCAATATCTATCTCGACGGTGTGATCCGCAGCCGTCTGGCCGAATTTGCGGAAGAAAACCTGTAATTCAGATTCGAGAGGCGAGTTTCTCGATATTGGAAACTCGTCTCTCTATATCAGTCCTAATGGCCTAAATATCTTCTTAATTCTCCATCTTCCGGCTCTGTCAGCACCTGCTGAGCAGGGCCGAAAACGTTAATCTTCCCTTGTGCAATGAAAGCGCATTTATCGGCAATTTTCAGGGCATCGTCCGGGCTGTGGGTCACCATGAGTACGGTGATTTGCTGCTCTTTGGCTAATGCATGTACTAGTTCCAGCATCTCTTTACGCAACGCCGGATCCAGAGCGGAAAACGGCTCATCGAGCAGCAGCAGCGGACGGTTGCGGATCAGGCAGCGGGCCAGTGCCACACGTTGTTTCTGGCCGCCGGACAGCTGCTCCGGCAGGCGATCCAGATATTGTTGAATGCCGACTCTGGCAGCCGCGGCCTGAATGTTGTCCTTATCTTCCTGGCTGAGTTTTAGTCCCGGATGTATTCCTAGGCCGATATTTTCGAATACTGTTAGGTGGGGAAACAGGTTGTGATCCTGAAACAGCAGTGAAAGCGGCCGCTCAGAAGACGGTTGGTGCTTGATAGCTTGACCGGCAATGGTGAGGCTACCGCTGTCTGGCATCAGAAAGCCGGCTATCATCGCCAGTAGGGTGCTTTTGCCAGCCCCGCTCGGGCCGAGCAGGGCGACGATTTCGCCTTTCTCAACTTCAAGGTCAAAGGTGTATCGCGTACGTTCGGCCTGCGTAGGCTGGCCTGTCTGGGCGTAATGGTGGCTAAGTTGCTTCAGGGTCAGCATTATGGTGTCCGGATCAGTATTTTTTCAACCAGGGTAAAAAGTCCCAGGCTCAGGAGCAGCAGGATTAAGGCTGCGACGGCGGCGGCATCCATCTGGTAGCTGCCCATCAGTTGGAATAGATAAAGCGGCAGGGTCTGAAAATCTCTGCTGCCAAACAGGGCTATCGCTCCCAGATCGCCCAGCGAGAGTACAAAGCCAATTGCCAGCGCCTGAGCCAGTGGTTTGCGCAGGGCGCGCCACTCGACCAGACGCAGGCGTGACAGTCCGTGCATGCCCAGGCTCTGGCACAGTGGGTTGTATTGCTGGGCCAGATGCAGCATTGGCTGACTGAGGGTTTTAATTACATAGGGCAGCGCCATCAGGGCGTTGACTCCGACGACCACCCAGAAGGCGGCTTCGAAGGCATCGGTGTACCGGCGCAGCAGCAGGAAAATCCCGGTGCTGAGAACTAGTCCCGGCGTGACCAGAATAATGGTGCCGAGCAGCTCAATACCATCTGCGGGTAGTGTTTTCTTCTCAATTCGCCATTGGCGGCTGGCCAGCAGGATCGCAACCCCGGCGGTGACCGCCAGGACACAGGCAAGTAGGGCAATTTTCAGCGAGTTTGCTACGGCCTGCCACAGTGCTGGTTCTGCCAGCAGGGTCGGTAGCTTACTGTTCAGGCCGGCACTGATAACCGCCAGGATCGGGGGCAGTACCAGCAGAATAGCAAAGCCGATCCACAGCCAGTCCCAGGATTTTGCCTGCCAGCTGTCGAGATAGTTCTCCGGTTGGCGGGATACCGAGCCGCTCATGGTCGACAATGGTTTGGTAAAACGCTGGGTTATCAGCACCAGACTGCTGCAAATCAACATCTGCCACAGGGCAAGGATGGCACCGCCGGCCAGGTCAAAGTCGTAGCGCAAGGCCTGATAGATAGCCAGCTCAATCGTGGTGGCTTTAGGGCCGCCGCCCAGCGACATGATCACCGCAAAACTGGTAAAGCAAAGCATGAAGATCAGGCCTATGACATGGGGCAGTTGCTGGCGCAGCCTGGGCCAGGCGACAAAGCGGAACTTATGCCAGCCTTTGATCCCAAGGTGGGCAGCTAGCTGGTGCTGCTCGAACGGGATCCCTTCAAGGCTCTGTAGTAACAGTCGGGTTGCCAGCGGGAAGTTAAGGAAAACGTGCGCCAGCAGTATGCCGTTGAGACCATAAACAGAGAATGGCAGGGATTCTCCGAAATGCTGGTACAGTTCAGCCAGCAGGCCGCTCTTACCATAAATCGCCAGCAGGCCGAATACCGCAACCAGCACAGGTAGCACCAGAGTCATGGCAAACAAACGTAATAACAGGCTGCGTCCGGGAAAGTTTCGCCGTGACAGGGCATATGCCGCGGGGATGGCCGGGATCACACTCAATATCGTGGATAACAGGGCCTGATAGAAACTGAAGCCGGCGACATGGCGCAGGTAAGGATCCTGCCAGATGAAGAACGGGTTGAGTTCGTTGGCCTGGCTGATCAGGGCTGAGATAGCGCAGAGCACCAGAGTGACAATCAGCCCGGCAGAGACGATGCCGGGCAGAATTTGGGTAACGCGGGTATTCAAAGGTCGGTAGCCATTATTGGGTCAGGGCATGTTGCCATTCACGGATCCATCCACGACGTTGAGCGGCCACTTCCTCGGCGCTGAATTCCAGTGATTTAGCTGGCAGTGTCAGCTGTTCAAAGCCTTTCGGCAGCGCCTGTTCGGTGACAGGATACATCCAGTTGCCAGTTGGGATCACCGACTGGAATTCCGGCGTCAGGATAAACGACAGGAACTTATCGGCCAGCTTTTGATTTTGGCTGTTCTTGAGCTTGGCGGCGACTTCGACCTGCATATAGTGGCCTTCGCTGAAGTCAGCGGCTTTATACTTGCCTTCGTTTTCGGCAATGATGTGGTAAGCCGGAGATGTGGTGTAAGACAGCACCAGATCTGATTCGCCCTTCAGGAACATGTTGTAGGCTTCGGACCAACCTTTGGTGACAGTAACGGTTTTTTTCGCCAGTTGCTGCCAGGCGGCATCAGCTTTGTCACCATAGACAGATTTCATCCACAGCATCAGGCCCTGGCCTGGAGTAGAGGTACGCGGATCCTGGTAGATGATGCTGAGATCGTCACGCTTAACCAGTTCGCTCAGGCTTTTCGGCGGATTGGCCAGCTTTTCTGAGTTATAAACAAAGGCGAAGTAGCCGTAGTCATAAGGGACGAATGTGGTGTCCGTCCAGCCGTTTGGCAGGGTGACTTTACTGGTATCAACGTTATGTTCAGCCAGCAGGCCGGTTTTCTTCGCTTCACTCAACAGATTGTTATCCAGCCCCAGCACGATATCTGCCTTGGTACCTTTACCTTCAAGGCGCAAGCGGTTGAGGATCGATACGCCGTCTTCCAGCGCGACATATTCCAGGTCACAGCCACACTGAGCCTCAAAGGCTTTTTCAATCGCCGGGCCCGGTCCCCAGTCTGAGGCAAATGAGCTGTAGGTGTAGACAGTCAGGGTCTCTGCGGCCATGGCAGAGCCAGCCATCAGCGACAGGGTTAAAGTCGGAAGAAGTTTGTTCACTATGCGCTCCTAAATACCCTTGCTTCCCGCAAGGGGGATAAATATGAGCGGCACAGGGTTGAGAAAAGGCGTCCGGCATCGTGCTGCGACGCTGACACTTGATTGTGGTCGGTATTATCTCAATTCCTACGCCAGCATGATCTGGTTCAGGTTCAGTGGGTTCTGCGGTTGCAGTCTCAGTCCGGTTTAGGTCGGACACCCCAATGAGAACGAGAGCTATTGTAATGCGCTATGTCGCTGGTTGCCAGCGCAATACAAGAGTGTACGCAGAATATTGATCCGCATCTGTGACGGTTGTGCCGATACAGGGCAGGCTGAAAAATAACTGTCAGATTATATGGTTAATTAGTTTGTGCTCACTTCGCCTCATTGAGTGACCAGTTATAGTCGTAGCTGACATTATTCAGTTGCAGAGGTTGTCCTTTGTGGTACTGGTTGAGGTGCTTTTGCAGATCGCGTTGTGAGCCGAAGTCATTGCCGTACCAGTCATAAATGGATGACAGCTGAATGCGGTTGCCGTTGATTTCCACGCCCTTAGGGCTGTTTATGAAACGGCTGGCGGCCTGTTCGAGTAGTGTTTCCGTGTTGTCGGCTGTAAAGGCGACGGGTTGCAGGTCCGGACAGCCGAGGCTTGCGCAGTTTACCGCATAGTGAATCCGGGCATCACGCCAGATCGGGCGCAGGATGCGATGCTCTATATCATTGAGTGACAACGCCTGCTCGGCAACCGTGATTAGCTCCTCATCCCATGGCCCGAAGCTGAAGAAGCCGCCGAGTTTGGTGATGGATTTGATCGGGTAGTTATTGATGATCAGTCGTACGGTCAGGGCATTATAAAGGTTGACCCAATAGGCAAACTGCTCCGGTTTTGAATACTGACGGGGATCGATGGTCGCAAGTTGGCGAATGTAGCGGTCAAGCTCCCATTTGTCGTTATCGGAGACTGCGTGATAGCGAAACAGGGTTTGTTGGGGCAGCTCCACCAGATAGGTGTCCAGCATCTTTTGCCAGCGGCTGTGGTCAATCATCGCTGTGTTTGTCTCGTTGCTTTTTTGCCAGAATGGCCACAGGTCGGCTTTGGGGGCCGCCAGTACCGGGCTCAGGGCAGAGGAGATAAGCAGGATAAAAGTAAGTAGCAGTCGCATGGGCTGTCCTTAGTCAGAGCAAATTATTCATTTTGGTATACCAGATGACCCTGTCAGGGGCGAATGTCTTTCATTTGTTTCTTCTGCAATTAATTATGGAGAAGAAAACAGGTGATGAAAAAAGGTTATTGTTCCGTTTGGTATAAGTGATAGAAAAGAAAGCGCCCCGGAGAATGAACCGGGGCGTGAGTTTGTTACTGCTTACTTTTATCAACTATTCAGGTGTGTGGCTGAATAGTCAGGCAAGAAAAGCCGGGATATTACTTTCATACTCGGCGATTTTGTCTTCATGCTGCAGGGTCAGGCCGATGTTATCCAAGCCGTTCAGCAGGCAGTGGCGGCGGAATTCGTCAATTTCAAAACGGTATTCCTTGTCGTTGGCAGTGACGGTCATGCTCTTCAGATCTACCGTAACTTCGGCACCCTCGTTGGTTTCAATGAACTGGAAAATCTCATCGACTTCCTGTTCGGTCAGGCGTACCGGCACCATCTGGTTGTTGATGGCGTTACCGTAGAAAATATCGGCGAAGCTCGGGGCGATCATCACTTTTATGCCGTAATCTGCCAGAGCCCACGGAGCGTGCTCTCGTGATGAGCCGCAACCGAAGTTTTCCCGCGCCAGCAAAATACTGGCTCCCTGGTAGCGCGGAGCGTTCAGGACAAAATCCGGATTTGGCTGCTGCCCGGCATCATCAAGAAAACGCCAGTCATGGAACAGGTGCTTGCCGAAACCGGTTCGGGTGACTTTCTGTAGAAACTGTTTCGGAATAATGGCATCGGTGTCGACATTGGCTGCATCCAGAGGAACGACCAAACCGGTATGTTGTTTAAAACCTGTCATTTTTTCCTCTCCTTATGCCGTTACCGTTGCGGTTTCCAGGGTACGAATATCAACAAAATGGCCGGCGCAGGCCGCGGCTGCAGCCATCGCTGGGCTGACCAGGTGGGTACGGCCGTCACGGCCCTGACGGCCTTCGAAGTTACGGTTGCTGGTCGAAGCGCAACGCTCGCCCGGGCCTAAGCGGTCATTGTTCATTGCCAGGCACATAGAGCAGCCCGGCAGGCGCCATTCAAAACCGGCTTCGATGAAAATCTTGTCCAGCCCTTCTTTTTCGGCCTGGGCTTTGACCTGCTCGGAGCCCGGCACAACCAGCGCTTGGACGTTCGGGGCAACCTGGCGGCCTTTGGCGATTGCAGCAGCGGCACGGATATCTTCAATTCGGGAGTTGGTGCAGGAGCCGATGAACACTTTGTCGATGTTAAAATCTGATAGCTTTCTGCCGGCTTCCAGCCCCATGTAGGCCAGCGCTTTTTCTGCCGAGGCTTTTTCTACCGGATCGGTGAAGTTCTCTGGCGACGGGATGGCTTCGTCAATGGCTATCACCTGGCCCGGGTTGGTTCCCCAGGTCACTTGAGGCCTGATGTCTTTGGCATCTAAAGTCACAACGGTGTCGAATTGGGCGCCTTCGTCAGTTTTCAGTGTCTTCCAGTATTCGACTGCGGCCTCGAAGTTGCCACCTTTCGGGGCAAAGTGACGCTCTTTGATGTAGTCGAAGGTGGTTTGATCCGGCGCGATCAGTCCGGCTTTGGCACCCAGTTCAATGGCCATGTTGCAGACGGTCATCCGCCCTTCCATTGTCAGGTCGGTAATGGCTTCGCCGCAGAACTCGACGACGTGGCCGGTACCGCCTGCCGCGGTAGTTTTGCCGATGATCGCCAGCACAATATCCTTGGCGGTGATCCCCGGTGCTACCTTGCCTTTTACCTCAATTTTCATGGTCTTGGCACGGGCCTGCTTCAGGGTCTGGGTTGCCAGCACATGTTCAACTTCAGAAGTACCGATACCGAAGGCCAGTGAGCCGAACGCGCCGTGAGTTGCGGTGTGGGAATCGCCGCAGACAATGGTCATGCCCGGCAGGGTAATGCCCAGCTCAGGCCCCATAACGTGGACGATACCCTGGTATTTATGGTTGAGGTCGTACAGGGTGACACCGAACTCTTTGCAGTTTTTAGCCAGGGTTTCCATCTGGATCCGGGCCATTTCGCCGGAGGCTTTGATGTCTTTGGTCTGGGTCGATACGTTGTGATCCATGGTGGCGAAGGTCTTGCCGGTCTGGCGTACCTGGCGGCCTTTTTCACGCAGGCCGTCAAAAGCCTGTGGTGAAGTTACTTCGTGCACCAGATGGCGGTCGATATACAGGATCGGGTTCTCGCCTTGTGCCGCGACAACAACGTGGGCATCGTATACTTTTTCATACAGCGTCTTCGGCGCTTTTGCTTGTGTGTTTGACATTGCTCGATTGCTCCTTGTTATCGTTAGGCCTGGCGGATATAGGCGGCGATCCTGTCGCCCATTTCACTGGTGCTCAGTGCCGGGCTGCTACCTGCCAGATCGGCTGTCAGCTCGCCGGCTTCCAGCGCTTGGGATACCGCTTGTTCGATGGCACGGGCGGCCTGTTCTTCACCCAGGCTGTAGCGCAGCATCAGGGCAGCGGACAGGATCTGAGCTACCGGGTTGGCAATGTTCTTGCCTGCAATATCCGGTGCAGAGCCGCCTGCCGGTTCGTACATGCCGAATTTGTCCTGGTTCAGGCTGGCAGACGGCAACATGCCCATCGAGCCAGTGATCATGGCGCATTCGTCGGAGATGATGTCGCCGAAAATGTTGGAGCACAGCATGACATCAAACTGGGCAGGATCTTTGATCAGCTGCATGGTCGCATTGTCGATGTACATGTGGTTCAGGGTGACTTCCGGATAGTCCCTGGCAACGTCTTCCACTACCTCGCGCCATAAGATAGAGCTTTGCAACACATTCGCTTTATCAATTGAGTAGACATTCTTGTTGCGTAGCATGGCGGACTCAAACGCGATCCGGGCGATACGTTCGATTTCGTAACGGTGGTAGACCTCGGTATCAAAGGCTTTTTCCAGTGGACCTTCACCTTCGCGGCCCTTCGGCTGGCCGAAGTAGATGCCGCCGGTCAGTTCGCGTACTACCACAATGTCGAAGCCGCGTTCGGAAATATCAGCCCGAAGCGGCGAGAAGCGCTCCAGGCCTGTGTGGATCTGGGCCGGACGTAGGTTGCAGAACAGCTGGAAGTGTTTGCGCAGCGGCAGCAGGGCACCGCGTTCCGGCTGGTCATTCGGCGGCAGGTGTTCCCATTTCGGGCCGCCAACCGAGCCGAACAGAATGGCATCGGCAGCTTCACAGCCTTTCAGGGTTGAGTCCGGCAGCGGACAGCCGTGGTTGTCGATGGCAATGCCGCCGACATCGTATTCATTGCACTCAAGGCTAAAGCCAAATTTTTCCTGAACCGCAGCCAGCACCTTGTGTGCCTGCTGCATGACTTCAGGGCCAATACCGTCACCCGGTAGAACGGCAATCTTATATGTACCTGCCATGGTTATACTGTCTCCATATGGGATTTTTGTTTGATTTCTGCAATTTGTTCAGCGCGGTGAATGCTGTTGATTACGTGTAGCAGCGCCTGTCCGGACGCTTCGACGATATCGGTCGCCAGTCCGGTGCCGTGATATTTGCGGCCTTTGTAGTTGGCGATGATGTCCGCCTGGCCCAGGCCGTCTTCCCCTTCGCCCTTGGCTGTCAGGTCGAATTTATCCAGTACGATCTCGTAGCCTGTCAGGCGGTAGATACACTGGTAAAGTGCATCTACCGGGCCGTTACCAACCGCAGCTTCGCATTTTTCCTCATCGCCGCACTGTAGTTTGATGCTGGTGGTCGCCATAACGCTGCCTGATTGCACGCTCAGGTAGTTCAGCTTGTAGAAGTCGTCTTCTTCGCGCAGGTTGGCGAAATACATCAGGGCCTCTAAATCATAGTCAAAGACTTGCCCTTTGCGGTCTGCCAGCTTCAGGAAGTCTGCGTAAAGCTGGTCCAGATCGTATTCTTTTTCGGTGTAGCCCAGGGTATCCATGTGGCTTTTCACTGCGGCACGGCCGGAGCGGCTGGTCAGGTTCAGAGCCTGGTTCTTCAGGCCGATTGATTCCGGCGTCATGATTTCGTAAGTGTTTTTGTTCTTCAGCATGCCGTCCTGGTGGATCCCCGAGGAATGACTAAAGGCATTGGCACCGACAATCGCTTTGTTGTCCTGGATTGGCATGTTGCACAACTGGCTTACCAGCTTGCTGGTGCGGGAAATTTCTTCATGGCGGATATTGGTGTTAACACCCAGGAACTCAGCTCGGGTTTTGATGATCATAGCGATCTCTTCCAGCGCACAGTTACCGGCCCGTTCACCGATGCCGTTGATAGTGCCTTCTACCTGGCGGGCTCCTGCCTGGACCGCGGCCATGGAGTTGGCAACCGACATGCCCAGATCATCATGGCAATGGACGGAAATAACGGCTTTGTCGATATTTGGTACCCGGTTGAAAAGCTCGGAGATAATGCCGCCGAATTCATTGGGGATGGTATAGCCGACAGTATCGGGAATGTTGATGGTTGAGGCTCCGGCACTGATGGCGGCTTCGACCATCCGGCACAGGTTATCTATCGGGGTACGGCCAGCGTCTTCACAGGAAAATTCGACATCATCGGTGTAGTTCCGGGCTCGTTTGACGGCTGCAACGCCCATTTCAATCACGTCATTGTAACTACGGCGCAATTTGTCCTCTACATGGATGGTTGAGGTTGAGATGAAGGTATGAATACGGAAGGCTTCGGCTACTTTCAATGATTCGGCTGCCACATCAATATCTTTGGCAACAGCCCGCGATAGCGCACAAACCCGGCTGTTTTTGATGTTTTCGGCAATGGTTTTGACCGATTCGAAATCACCCGGTGATGAGACGGGGAAACCTGCTTCGATAACATCAACCCCAAGGCGTTCCAGGGCAAAAGCGATCTGCAGTTTTTCTTTCACCGTCAAGCTGGCCTGAAGCGCCTGCTCGCCGTCACGCAAGGTGGTATCGAAAATTATGACCTGATCTTTCATTGCTTCTTCCTTATGTTGGCCTGCCTGTTGTGTCTGGCTTGGTCTGCATCCGCTGCGCCGGCCCTATATATGAAAAAACCCGCGCAGGTTGCGCGGGTTTTGCTGTGTTTGTTTCAGTGGTGTTTCCCACCCATAAGCTACCCGCGCGAATGATTCACGATAATGAGGAGGCTAAGGAGTAGAGAGAAACGTTTTTGCATTTGTTAATGTTTTCCACAATGTTGATTAACAAATGAATACCAAATAGGCAGGTTAAACGTCAACCATTAATTGAGTGTTTATTTTTCAATTTTCTTTATCTTTTTGATTGGGTTGGTTTTATTTTTGTGTTTGCGGAGTTTTATCCAGTGTCGACAGCAGTACTAACGGACAGTTTGATTGCTGAAAAGCCTGAAAATAGAGTTGCTTGTTCGCATTTTATTAACAATGAGAAACGGCACAAATTAATCGTTTTAGCTGCTGGTATAAAATTAATCAATTGATTAATTACTGCTGAATTAATCTACTGCGAGACTTTTGGTGATGTAGAGTAAATTATTAATCAGGTGATTAATTAAATTGATTCGACGGGCAAAACGGGAAAGAAGATGGCAGGAAAAGCAGGACGTCCAAGCGGAGATTCTGACGCCAGGGAGCGCTTGATCACAGAGGCCAAAAAGCTGTTTGTGGCACTCCCTTACAGCAAGGTATCAACCAGGATGATAGCAACGAAGGCGGATGTGAATGTCGCACTGATTCGTTACTACTTTGGCAACAAGGCCGGGCTGTTTGAAACCATGCTGAGAGAAACGATGGCACCGATTCGGGAGCAGTTTCGTCGGGCGATCAATATCGGCGATATAGAAAGCATTGGCGAGTTAATGCGTACTTACTATCGTATTATGGCGCCGACCCCTGATCTGCCTAAATTAATTGCCCGTACGATGATGATGGAACCCGGTGATTTACAGCGGGCTACGATGGAAAAAATGTTCAATGAAATCGCCTTGCCAGCAGAAGAACTTATGTTTGACAAGATGAAGCATGTCGGGATTTTGCGCGAGGGGATCTCCCCGGTCAAAGCCCGAATGACGTTTATGAGCATGATGATCTTCCCGTTCTTGGTGCCGCCGGCCTTGCTCGGCTTCCACGGTATTGATTTGAATGAAGAGTGGCTGATGGAGTTGGCCGATCACAATGTCAATGTGCTGCTCAAGGGGGTTTTGGCTCAGGGAGGCGATGGATCCAATGAAGTTTAATCGAAATTACCTGATTTTCCCTGCCATTTTGGTCGGAGTCGCGATTCTGATGTTGGCAGTGAACTTACGTAAAGCTCCGGCAGTGAATCCGGGTTTGAATAAAGCGCGTCCGGTTGATGTGATTAGCCTGCAACAGTTGCCGTTGGCACCAGAGGTCACCGGGTTTGGCCGGGTCAGACCGAAAGTAGAGTGGCAGGCGATAGCGGAAGTATCGGGGAAAGTGATTTACCGCCATCCGGATCTGGAGAAGGGGCGGGTGCTCGATGCCGGAACCGTATTGCTGAAAATTGATCCGCTGGATTATGAACTGCGTCTGGCACAGGCGGAAGCAGACGTCAGCTCCAGCCAGGCACAGTTGGCGAAACTGACCCAGGAAGAAGCCAATCTCAAGACCACCCTGAAAATAGAGAAAAACCGGTTGCAGATCAGTCAGAAAGAGCTGGCCCGAAAAAAAGAGCTGCGGCGCAAGGGACTGACATCGCAATCGGCGGTGGATTTGGAACAACAAAATACCTTGGCCAGCAAGAAAGTGGTGCAGGATATTGAGAATCAGCTGATTGTGCTGCCGAATGAGCGCAAGGTGACGCAGGCTCAGCTGGAAGTAAACCAGTCCCGGGTGGCTGAAGCCCGCCGCTCATTGGATAAAACCATCATTACCCTGCCGTTTGATGCTCGGATTTCCAGTGTAGATATTGAACAAAATCAGGTTGTTAATACCCAGCAAAGCATGGTGGTAGCTCATGGTATCGATACTGTCGAAATTGATGCCCAGATAGCCTTGCATGATATGCAGGTACTGGCATCCAGCCTGACTCGCTATACCGCCCATGCGGATGGTCGACCGCGTGCCGATCAGCTGGATCTGACTGCGATGATTCAGCTTTCCAGCGGCAGTTTTACCCAACAGTGGCCCGCTAAGGTTGCCAGGATCAGCGATACGGTGAATGCCAATCAGGCTACGGTCGGGGTGATCCTTGAAGTGAGTCAGGATTATAGTCAGTTGTCGCCGGAAAGTGCGCCGCCGCTGGTGAACGGGATGTTTGTTGAAGCGCGCCTGACTGGGCAGTCAAACGCTCATTGGGTGATCCCTGAGCGGGCGTTGCACGGCGATAAGATCTATTTGGTCAAAGATGATAATACGCTGGATATTCAGCAGATCACCGTGCTGTTCCGTCATAACGGAAAGGTTGCTATTCGCGGTGAACTGTCGGCTAGCCAGCAGTTGATCACCAATGATCTGTTGCCTGCGGTGGCGGGCATGGCGCTCAGGGTGGTGACCCATAATGGTGAGCCAGTTAAAGAAGCGCAGAATCAGGAGGAACCGGCGTCATGATCCGTTATTTCTCCCGCCACCCGACTGCCGCGAACTTGTTGATGCTGGCATTGCTGTTGTTCGGTATCGCGTCTTTGCCGCAAATTAAGCGGGAAACTTTCCCCGAATTCTCACCGCCTTATATTCTGGCATCTGTTGTCTATCCCGGCGCTTCACCACAGGAAGTGGAAGAAAGCATCTGTATGCGGATGGAAGATGCGGTTGACGGTCTGGCCAATATCGAAGAAACCCGTTGTGAGGCGGTCGAAGGCTCGGCCTCATTGGTTCTCAAGTTGACTAGCAGCGATGTGGTGTCGCGGATGCTGGTAGATGTCCAGACTCAGATCAATGCAATCAATGACTTTCCGGCAGAGATTGAAGCGCCGATCGTCCGTGAACTTGACTGGAATGAACCTGTCGTTGATGTCGCGATCAGTGCCGATACCAGCTGGCCGCACCTCAAAGCCTATGCTGAGCAGCTCAAGCGCAAGCTCAAATTGGATTACGGTGTTTCATTGGTTGAGGTCGCCGGTTTCTCTACCCACCAGATCCGGGTTGAACTCAAAGAAGCACCGCTGCGTCAGTTAGGGTTGAGTGTGGTCGATGTGGCTGATCGTTTGTCGCGCCAGAACCTCAAATTACCGAGCGGTAATATTGAGCTGGCCGAGAAAAATCTGTTGATCCGTTTTGATGAGCAGAAAGTGACGCCGGAAACCATAGCCGACACGGTGATCGGGGCTGACAGCGAAGGATCACTGTTACGTCTCGGTGATATTGCCACTATTACTGATCGCTTTGAGCTCGATGAGCAGAAAGTGCTGTTTGACGGTAAGCCATCGGCACTGCTGAAGATCAGCAAAAACAAAGCCGATGATGCCCTGCGGATCAAAGAGCGGGTGGTTCAGTTTGTTGAAGATGAAAATAAGGTCGCGCCGACCGGGGTTGCCCTTAACCTGACTAATGACATTTCTTCCGTGCTATGGGATCGCCTGACCATGATGGTCAAGAACGGCTGGCAGGGTGTGGTACTGGTCTTTGCTACCATGTGGCTGTTTTTTACCTTTCGTTATTCATTTTGGGTGGCGGCCGGATTGCCGGTAGCGTTTCTCGGCAGCCTGTTTCTGATGGCCGGGCTGGGGCTTTCAATCAATATTATGTCTCTGGTCGCACTGCTGATGGCGATCGGTATCATGATGGATGATGCCATCGTGATAGCCGAATCAATTGCAGCTCATCTTGAGCGGGGGATGTCGGTGCCTGACGCTGTGACACAAGGTGTAAAGAAAGTGTTCCCCGGCGTGCTGTCGTCCTATCTCACCACGGTCTGTATTTTCGGTAGCCTGTTGTTTCTGGAAGGAGAAATGGGGGCCGTGCTTAAGGTCGTGCCTATGGTGCTGATCTTAGTGCTGACCCTGAGTCTGGTTGAAGCCTTCCTGATCCTGCCTAATCACCTGAGTCATTCCCTGCAAAAGCAACGCGATCGAAAGCGGCGGGAGCGACGACCGTTGGCGTTTAAGGCGCGTTTTCTCAAGCGGTTTGAAGCGTTTCGTAATAATCAGCTGGTAACAGCGGTAGATGTGGTTGTGCGCTGGCGTTACCTGTTCCTTGGCAGTGTGATTGCAATGCTGTTTGCATCTGCTTCACTGCTGGCAGGTGGTGCGCTCAAGTTTGTCGGCTTTCCTGAGCTGGATGGCGATATCGCCGAAGCTCGGGTGATCCTGCCACCGGGTTCGTCACTGGCTCAGACTGAGCGGGTGGTGGAGCAAATTGTAACAGCGGCACACAAGCTCAATGAGGAGTGGAGCGAGAGTAAAGAAGACGGCAGGACGCTGGTCGAGCATATCACCGAGCAATATAACTTTAATGCCGATGCTGATGAAAACGGCCCGCATGTAGCCACTGTCCGGTTGGATATCCTCGGGGCGGAGACGCGAAATACTGTCATTGATGACTTTATTGATGCCTGGCGTGATGAAGTTGGAGTACTGGCTGATCCGGTTTCCATGGTATTCAAGCAACCGATGGTCGGTCCCGGTGGCCGGGCGGTTGAAATTCGGATGCAACACGATGATTTGGAACAGTTAAAAGCCGCGTCGGTTGAGTTGCAGCAGTTTCTCAGCGAGTTTAACGGTGTTTCCGGTGTTCTTGATGACATGCGGATGGGTAAACAGGAAGTACTGGTGAAGTTGCGTCCCGGTGCGGAAAGCTTCGGGATAGACGGTCAGATGATCGCATCTCAGCTACGGGCGGCGTACTTTGGCCGTACGGCGGATGAAATTCAGCTTGGGCCGGAGAATATCGAAGTTGAGGTGAGGTTTGATAAACAGGAAGCGGCTAACTTACAAACCTTAGCCAGCTTCCCGGTGATTCTAACTGATGGCAGCCAGATCCCGCTTGCTTCAGTAGCGGTGCTGGAATACCAGCGTAATTTTGTCCGGATCCAGCGAATTAATGGTGTCAGGACCTTGAGTGTGTTTGCTGATCTCGACAGTAATAAAATTAGCTCAACAGAGATCACCCGTCAGTTCCGCAGCCGGATGATGCCTAAGTTGCAGCAGGAGTATCCGGGACTGCGCTTTGACTTTGAGGGGGAAGCGAAAGATACCGCCAAGACGGGTCAGTCGATGGGAATTGGCTTTATGCTCGGTATCTTCGGGGTGTTTGTGATCCTCAGCTACCAGTTCCGTAGTTACTTAGAACCTTTCGTGGTACTGCTGGCGATCCCGCTGGCTCTAATCGGGGTGTTCTGGGGCCATTGGTTGCTGGGTTTTGCCCTGAGTATGCCAAGCATAATGGGTTTTGTGTCCCTTGCTGGGGTCGTGGTGAATGATTCGATCCTGTTGGTGCAATATATCCGTCACCATGTCGATGAGGGTGACAATGTTCATGATGCTGTGGTGAAAGCTAGTCGCGAGCGCTTCCGGGCTGTATTCCTGACTTCGCTGACTACGGCGGCCGGATTATTGCCGCTGATGCTGGAAACCAGTTTGCAGGCACAGGTTATTCAGCCGCTGGTGATTTCCATTGTGTTCGGCATCTTTACCTCCACCTTGCTGGTGTTGTTTATGATCCCGGCCGCTTACGCCATTCTGGCAGATTTCAATCTGGTGCGGAAACACGAGGCCTTGGTTACGGCCTGACTTGTTCATCGAGATTCGAACCTGTTTCATGCTGTGCGGGGCCTTCGGGCCCCGTTTTTATTGCTGGAAAATTTTCCATTGAGCTTCCTTTAAAACGTCACGGCCCTGTCATCTCGAAACCGTTACATAGATGTTTTCATCTTCTTCGTTTCAGATAAAGAGGAGGGGGGCGGCGATGGAGTATCTGAAGTCAGCCGCAATTAGTTTGGGTTTGATATGAATTCTGTGGGAAGGGGGAAATTGTCGGATGGGGCGATGGTGATAGCAGAATGGGCTTTGGAAGGTGACTGGTATCACTGTGATGAATTGTGGCGACAGCTTTGGCGTGAGGTCGAATTTCTGGATTTTGTCCGGGACTCAATGGTTGAGCCCGGCCGTACGGTAAAACGTGAATTTTCGATGAGTGGAATTTATTAACCGTTCACGAAAACGTTTTTCTCGGGTTACAGGAATGTGTAAAAAACGAACAAAAAAGCAGCGTTTTTTGCTTATAATTACCCCTTTATCTTATTTATACATTTTTTAGATCTTTTTAGAAGTGGATTAACTTAATGATTTAAAAGAATTTATATTCTGAATTTTGACTTCGGCTGATAAGTATTTACATTTGCTTATTTTCGCCTCTTGGTTTCATCAATCCATTTGAATAATACTTGCCGCATCCCATTCAGGGGGCAATTGTTTCGGGCAGAGGATATGTCCCATTTATTCAATTGGAGGCATAACGGATTTTGCCCCAACCAGATTCAAGTAGAGGCAAAATATGACGCGTAAAACTTCATCTATTCACCCGGTTGATGGTTACAAAATGGAGTCAAATCTAAGAAGTGTAGACCTGAATTTGCTGACAGTTTTTGATGCTGTGATGCAGGAACAGAATATTACCCGAGCTGCTCATAACCTGGGCATGTCTCAGCCTGCTGTAAGTAATGCCGTTGCCCGTCTGAAGGTGATGTTTAACGATGAACTGTTTATCCGTCATGGTCGTGGTATTCAGCCGACTCAGCGTGCTAAGCAGCTTTTCGGTCCGGTTCGTCAGGCTCTGCAATTGGTGAAGAACGAGCTGCCGTCATCGATTTTCTCGCCTGAGACGTCAAGCCGTACTTTCAAGTTGGCTATCTGCAGCCCGTCTGATATGCGTTTTGCACCACGTATCCTGCGCAATGTGTCTGAGCAGGCACCGAACCTGCGTGTACACCTGGAAGCTGAGCTGGATGCAAACCTGACCCAGAAGATGCGCTATCAGGAAGTGGACTTCGTGATTGATTACGTTCGCTTCGATGAACCTGGCTTTTGCAGCACAGAGCTGTTCAGCGATGAGCTGGTTGTGATTGCTGCCGGTAACCACCCGCGCATTGGTGAGTCTATTACAGAAGCAGAATTTGCGGCTGAAAAGCATGCTGTACTGAAATCGATTCCTGGTGTGAAGATGTTTGCTGACCATATCTACAATCAGCATGCGAGCTACAATGAAGCTTACCAGGGCGCGAGCCTGAGCAACATTATGTATGTTTCTGGCCAGTCTGATCTGATTGCTGTGATGCCACGCTGGCTGGCAGAATCTGCTGCTCACAACCTGCAGCTGAAGGTACTGCCACTGCCGTTTGACTCGGCGAAAATCAGTGGTTACCTGAGCTGGCATGAGTCATCACAAAAAGACAAAGGCCATATCTGGATGCGTAACCAGCTGCTTGAAGTGTGTGGTGACAACTCATACTAAGCTGCTATGTAAGCTAAAACAGACAAGCAAAAAGCAGATATTAGTAAAAAGCCGGCACCTGTCGGCTTTTTTGATCCCGTTGTGCCCGTTTTTTTGCTGAAGTTGGTCGCCGGACAGTACTTGCTTACATTTTGTGTTAATTCTATTAATAAGACGTATAAACCCTGTGCTGACAAGGGCTGGGGACTGAGAGCACCGCAGCATAAAACGCAAAATATCTCGCTTTATTGTTGCCTTTTTCGGTGTCAGCTGTAGACTGCGCTCCTCTAATAGGCTTACAGGTGTAAGCTAAAATGGCAGAGTAGTTATGGCTGAACGTGATCTTCATATCGTAAATCGAATTCGTAACCAGATTGCCCGCCTGGGCGATCGGGTAGCACTGCGTCATCAGGTCAATGGCCAGTGGCAGGATATTAGCTGGGCTGAGTTTGGTGAGCAGATCCAACAGCTTGCCCTGGCAATGCTGGCTCAGGGGCTAAATGTTCAGGATAAGATTGGTATCTTTTCCAATAACATGCCGCGCTGGACCGTTGCTGATTTTGCGGCCCTGTATAACCGCTGTGTAACTGTACCTATCTATCCGACCAGTACGCCGCAGCAGGCTGCGTATATCATTAATAACGCAGATATCCGCATTCTGTTTGTGGGTGAGCAGGCACAGCATGATGCTGCGCTGGAAATCGCTGCTGAGTGCCCTCAACTGGAGCGTATTGTGGTGATGTCGCAGCAGGTTGAGCTGGCTGAACATCCATTGGTATGCAGCTATGATGATTTTGTTCAGCAAGGCTCTGGAGATGTTCAGGCTGAGCTGGAGCAGCGCCTGTCGCAGACCGCGATGGATGACCTGTTTACTCTGATTTATACATCGGGTACGACTGGCACTCCGAAAGGGGTGATGCTGGATTACGGCAACGTTGCGGGTCAGATTGAAGGTCATGATGAAAAGCTGGCGCTGGATGAAGGCGACGTCTCCCTTTGTTTCCTGCCATTGTCACACGTATTTGAGCGTGCCTGGACTTTCTATGTCCTGCACCGTGGCGGCGTAAACTGCTACCTGTCAGACACCAACAAACTGCGCGAAGCCCTGGTTGAAGTGAAGCCGAATGTGATGGCGGCGGTACCGCGGGTTTACGAGAAGATTTACTCTGCCGTTCATGAAAAAGTCTCTCGCGCACCATTCCACCGCAAGGTAATGTTTACCTGGGCGGTGAATATGGGTGCCCGTATGGCACTGTGCCACCAGGAGCAGCGCAAGCCATCGCTGCTACTGAAAAAGAGCTATAAGCTGGCTGACAAGCTGGTTTTGTCGAAACTGCGTAAGATCCTGGGCGGGCAGATCAAGTTCATGCCATGTGGCGGTGCCAAGCTGGATGCGGGAATTGGCCGCTTCTTCCATGCTATCGGGATCAACGTGAAGCTGGGTTACGGTATGACTGAAACTACAGCGACCATCTCCTGCTGGGATGATGAATGCTTTAACCCGGATTCAATCGGTTTGCCGATGCCGGGAGCCGAAGTGAAGATTGGCGAAAACAATGAAATTCTGGTGCGTGGCCCGATGGTGATGCGCGGCTATTATAAGATGCCGGAAGAGAGCGCCAAGAACTTCACTGAAGACGGTTTCCTGAAAACCGGTGATGCCGGTCATTTCGATGACAAGGGCAACCTGTTTATTACCGATCGCATCAAAGAGTTGATGAAAACCTCTGGCGGTAAATATATTGCACCTCAGGTTATTGAAGGGGCTATCGGTAAAGACCATTTCATTGAGCAGATCGCGGTGATTGCTGACACTCGTAAGTTTGTGTCTGCATTGATTGTTCCGTGCTTCGAGGCACTGGAAGAGCACGCCCGCGAGCTGAATATCAAATACCATGATCGCCTGGAGCTGGTGAAGCACAGCCAGATCCGCGAGCTGATTGAAGCGCGAGTCATTGAGCTGCAAAAAGATCTGGCTCGTTTTGAACAGGTGAAAAAATTCACTCTGCTTCCGAAAGCGTTCTCAATGGACAGTGGTGAGCTGACTCCGACTCAGAAACTGCGTCGTAAGGTGATCCAGGATCGCTACCACCGTGAAATTGAAATGATGTACGAAGAGAGTCACAAGAAGGCGTCGGCAAGCCAGCATTAATGGCGGACTTGCCTGTCGACCTCATTTCTTCAAAGGAGCCGGAAGGCTCCTTTTTTGCGTCTGGTGACTTATTAGATGTATCTGGCTTGATACTGATGCTCGGATAGCTTCGAACTGCGGTGGTTTTCTGTTCACCTTATAAGATTAATACTCTCACCAAGCGGTAATATTCAGCGGATGATCTCTATTGCATAACCTTCAAGCCGAATGAATAAAGCCATTTCTCACCAGTAACAGATTAATACTGTGAACTGCCTCCGGCTAATAGACTTGTTTGATAAAAAGGCGTTACAGTTGTTGCGGGTTACCGTTGTTTGTTATGGCAGGCGGCGGCTCGCATAGAATAAAGAAACAAGTTTGATTTCAATTTAGGCTAAAAATAAGCCCTAACTATGTTACATCAGCCCGTATAGCTAATTGTTGTGGTTTGGCCGGAATTTTTTCCTGTCGCATAAAGCATGAATAAACCGATGCTGACCATGACGCAGCAGTTGTTCTACCCGAGCTGGTTGGGGTCTGGAAACGCAAATCGTGAAACAAGGCAGTATTTATCACGAGCCCTCCCGTTTTCTGACCCTGAGCAGGATTCGACTGCCGGTGATGGCCGGGAATAATTAGCTATATGGGGTGGTGTACTCGACCTGGAGGCAAGTAATATGGAAATGTTGTCCGGCGCCGAGATGGTCGTTCGATCGATGATCGACCAAGGCGTAAAACATATCTTCGGATACCCTGGCGGTTCAGTACTGGATATTTACGATGCGCTGCATGAGAAAAGCGACATTGAACACGTCCTCGTCCGCCATGAACAGGCAGCGGTGCACATGGCAGACGGTTATGCCCGTGCCACCGGTGAAGTCGGCGTAGTACTGGTGACATCCGGTCCCGGGGCAACCAATGCCGTCACCGGTATTGCGACAGCCTATATGGACTCCATTCCCCTCGTGGTCTTTTCCGGCCAGGTTATGAGTAACCTGATCGGCAACGATGCCTTCCAGGAGTGCGATATGGTCGGGATTTCCCGTCCGGTCGTTAAGCACAGCTTTCTGGTCAAGAACCCGGAAGAGATCCCAGAGATCATCAAAAAAGCCTTCTATATCGCCTCAAGCGGCCGTCCCGGCCCTGTGGTGATCGATATACCCAAAGATATGCTCAATCCGGCGGAGACCTACCCGTACAAATATCCGGAATCGATCGGTATGCGCTCTTATAGCCCGACAACTCAGGGCCACAAGGGGCAGATCAAGCGTGGTATCAGGGCGTTGATGGCTGCGAAGAAACCCGTGCTGTATATCGGCGGTGGAGCTATTATGGCCGATTGCGGTGAGCAAATTCTGAAACTGGCAGAGTCTTTGAATCTGCCGGTAGTTAATACCCTGATGGGGCTGGGTGCTTTTCCCGGGACGCACAAAAACTGCCTGGGCATGTTGGGGATGCACGGTACCTATGAAGCCAATATGGCGATGCATAATTCGGATTTGATTTTCGGTATCGGGGTACGTTTTGACGACCGTACAACCAATAATGTCGCGAAGTACTGCCCGAATGCGACCATCATGCATATCGATATTGACCCGTCATCAATTTCCAAGACGGTGGGGGCTGATATACCCATCGTCGGCTCGGCCGATACGGTATTGAACACTATGCTGAAGATGCTCGACGATCAGGATGCCTGTAATGATAAGGAAGCTATCGACAGCTGGTGGAGTGAGATTGAATCATGGCGGGCGCGTAAGTGCTTAAGCTATGACACCAACAGTGAGCGCATTAAGCCACAGCAGGTGATTGACGTGCTTTACAAGCTGACTAATGGTGATGCTTATGTTGCCTCTGATGTCGGCCAGCACCAGATGTTTGCTGCGCTTTACTATCCGTTCGATAAGCCGCGTCGCTGGATTAACTCCGGCGGTCTGGGAACCATGGGCTTCGGCCTGCCAGCTGCGATGGGGGTCAAGTTTGCCCTGCCGGATGCTGAGGTAGTGTGTGTCACAGGTGACGGCAGTATCCAGATGAATATCCAGGAGCTGTCGACAGCCCTGCAATATGATATCCCGGTGAAAATTATTAACCTTAACAACCGGTTCCTGGGGATGGTGAAGCAGTGGCAGGACATGATTTATCAGGGACGTCACTCTCATTCATATATGGATTCAGTGCCGGACTTTGCGGCTATTGCCGAGGCTTACGGGCACGTGGGAATGCGGATTTTCGATCCGGCGAAGTTAGAGAGCGAGCTGGAAAAAGCTCTGGCGATGAAAGATAAGCTGGTGTTTATCGATATCAGTGTTGATGAAACAGAGCATGTTTATCCGATGCTGATCCGGGGTGGCTCTATGAGTGAAATGTGGCTAAGTAAAACGGAGAGAACATAATGCGCAGAATTATATCAGTACTACTGGAAAATGAATCGGGCGCATTATCTCGGGTTGTCGGCCTGTTTTCTCAGCGAGGCTATAACATTGAATCACTGACAGTGGCACCGACGGATGATCCGACCTTGTCCCGCCTTAACATCACTACCAACGTAGATGATGATGCGGCATTGGAGCAGATTGAGAAGCAGTTGCATAAACTGATTGATATCCTCAAGGTCAGCAATGTTACGGAAAACGAGCACGTTGAACGTGAACTGATGTTGGTGAAGCTAAAAGCCAGCGGTTTTGCCCGGGCGGAGGTGAAGCGGACTGCGGATATCTTCCGGGGGCAGATTGTTGATGTGACTAGCCAGATTTACACCGTTCAGCTGGCGGGAACCAGTGACAAGCTGGATGCCTTTATTGACGCGGTTGGCGAAGCAACGGAGATTGTGGAACTGGCGCGCAGCGGTGTGGTTGGGATTGCACGCGGGGAGCGAGCCCTGAAAGCATAACCCTTTTTCTGTATCGATTATCGAACCGATTGAAAAGCCCTGCTCAGGCGTGTTCTGAGCAGGGCTTAATTTTGCACCTAAGAGCGTCATACTCCGGTTGTGATTAGACTAAAGTCTAATAGAAGGTGGTGGAATTCAGCTGGTAACGAAAGGTTATATTCCTGTCATTAGGCTTTGTTAAGCTTGCGATACAAAGCTGTACCACCGGATGTTTGAAGTAGGAGTATGGCGATGATGAATCAATTCTTGGCACGCCTGGCCACCCTGACGCTTGTTCTGTTGGGCTTTCATGTCAGTGCTATTTATTTCTTGTTGGCCGTCTTGCTGTTAAACACCCACCACAAAGAGATTTTCTGGTAATTCTAGATTGTGTGTGGGTGGAAAGTGTTTTGTCGAACTTGGTTATTTGCAGCTCCAGCCTGACAGACTTAAAGATAAGCTTTGATCATCTCAACTGCCCGCTGGGAGTGTTCGTCCAACAAAGCTAGTGCTTGTTCGCTGTTTCGGCTCAGTAGCGCTTTCATCATCGCTTCATGCTCACCATTGTCATGGTAGCGTTCTTCGTAATGACGGTTTCGACACACCCAGATATGGCGGTAGCGTTCAATCTGCTCATAGACTTCCCGGTAAAGATCCAGCATTACAGGTGAGTAGCTGCCTTCCAGCAAGGCAAGGTGGAATTGGCTGTGGCGCTCTTCCCATTCACTCAAGTCGACATCAGCTTCTGCCGGATTGATTCGACAGAGCTTATGGAAGCTGGTCAGGATGTTGAGCTCCCAGGATTCGTCGCCATTTTCGATTGCCCGTTTCAACAAAACTTTAGACAGTACCAGATTCGTTTCAAACAGATCTTCCAGTTCAACGATAGAAACCGGAGCGACCCAGCAGCCTTTTTGCGGGGTAAAGTTGACGTATTTTTTCCATGATAGTTGGACAAGGGCTTCCCTGATGGGAGATGCGCCAACATCGTAGCGGGATTTCAGATCTGCAACAACAAGCTTTTGTCCCGGAGCGAGTTCACCGAGTAAGATGTCTTGTCGAATCATTTCCATAACTTGATTGGTTAATGTGGGACTAGACACTGCATTCCTCATTATTATTGTTTCTTTCCTCAGACAGCGATGCCAAAGGAGGATGGTTCAGTAGCTGACTGCAATCAGGGGGTGATGCAGGCACTGCTTAACGGTATCTTTCTACCTTACTTCGCAAGTAATGGTTATGCTTTCAGGGGATTTTGTTGCGGGTGAGTATACGCTCGAAAAAAGAGGGGAGCGACAGACAAGCTGTGGAATTGTGAGTGGCGTTTTGCCTTGTGCGGGTTTAAGCATAAAAAAACGGGAGCCGAATGGCTCCCGTTTGTGATTTGGCTTATGGCCGATAGCTTACAGTACGTGTACAGAAGCTGTATTAGTTGTACCTGATGGTACTAGTGCGCCAGATACCATAACAACGATATCGCCTTTTGCACCCAGGCCAGTTTCAAGAGCAAGCTCTTTGCCGCGTCCGTAGAACGCGTCAGTGTTTTCAATTGAATCAACAACAACTGGAGTTACACCTTTAGACAGTGCAAGCTGAGCTGCAGTCTTAGTGTTAGTTGTTACTGCAAGGATGTTTGCAGTTGGGAAGTATTTACGTACAGAACGTGCAGACTTACCAGCTTCAGTTGCAACAACGATTAGAGGTGCACTTAGTTTTTCAGCAGTGTCTACAGCACCTTTACATACAGCTTCTGTGATGCGAAGACGTGGGCTGTCCAGGCGAGAACCCAGTTCTGCTTTAAGAGCTTTATCAGTACGCTCACAGATTTGAGCCATGATAGTTACAGCTTCGATTGGGTATTTACCCTTCGCAGATTCACCAGAAAGCATTACTGCATCAGTACCGTCCATGATTGCGTTCGCAACGTCACCCGCTTCTGCACGAGTTGGACGTGGGTTCTTGATCATAGAATCAAGCATCTGAGTAGCAGTGATAACTACTTTACGAGCACGGTTACATTTCTCGATCATCATCTTCTGAGCGAAGATAACTTCTTCAACCGGGATTTCAACACCCAGGTCACCACGAGCAACCATGATGCCGTCAGAAGCTTCTAGGATAGCGTCGAAGTTATCAACACCTTCCTGGTTTTCGATCTTAGAGATGATCTGAATGTTTTCGCCGCCGTTTGCGTTTAGCAGTGCACGGATTTCTTTAACGTCTTCAGCTTTACGGATGAAAGATGCCGCAACGAAGTCAACGCCTTGCTCACAACCGAACTTAAGGTCAGCTTTGTCTTTTTCTGCAAGAGCAGGAAGGTTTACAGAAACGCCTGGTAGGTTAACACCTTTGTTTTCACCCAGGTCACCGTTGTTAAGTACTTTACACTTAACTTCAGTGTCAGTAGTTTCAAGTACTTCCATCTCGATTAGACCATCGTCAACCAGGATAGTGTTACCTTTAGTCAGGTCTTTTGCGAAACCTGGGTAAGTAACAGCTACGCGGTCTTGGTTACCGATAACAGAAGTGTCAGTAGTGAAAGTGAATTCCTGGCCAGCAACCAGAGAAAAGTCCTGACCGTTTTCCAGTTTGATAGTACGGATTTCAGGACCTTTAGTGTCCAGCAGGATAGCAAGTTGTTTGCCAGTCTCTGCCATTACTTCACGCAGGTTGCTGATGCGCTGACCGTGCTCTGCGAAGTCACCGTGCGAGAAGTTAAGACGCATAACGTTCATACCAGCGTTAGCCAGCTTAGTTAGCATCTCTTTAGATTCAGTTTTAGGTCCAATCGTACATACGATCTTAGTCTTTTTCATTGAGGATTGTCTCCGGACGAACTTTTACCCAAGGGAAATTTGAATCACAGTGTTATACCTGAAAAAGATGTTCCATTTATGTTGAAATACACCTACAAATTGAGGAGTAGATCAAACATTTGTAACTTCCTTTGACCGGTAAGCGGTGATAATACAAATTTTTTACAAAAATATTGCCTTATGAAAGCATTGGGTGCTTTCATAAGGCAGCACTTGTACACATTATTTCCTGGTTCTATCCCTCCCAGTATGCTGTCATCCAATCATGACATGAATGTGTCAGCCCTTACATAAAATTGCCCGGCGAACAAGGCCTAGAGTATAGCACGGCTCAACTCTTTTATCACCTTGTGATAACACGCAAAAATTTCACATGTTGCGGCAAATGAGGGTGAAATTATCTACATAATTCACAGAAAAGTTTTGTTATTTATCAATTGTGGGCGAAGTTTTCCGGTAAAAGGATTTATTTTTGAGTGTGAAATAAATCCATGCATCTGATTGTTTATGGGAGTGAATTCTTTGTTTCTTACACGGTGCAATAAGTGCGGAATGAGAGTCTCTGCAAATGAGAATTGATGGTGGGTGTTTATGTGTTTTCGAAGCGGATGTGATTTTTTTGTGGGAATAAAAAAAGCTTATGGATTTCTCCATAAGCTTTTCTTTTGAGTCTGGTGGCCCCTCGCAGACTTGAACTGCGGACCAAGCGATTATGAGTCGCCTGCTCTAACCACTGAGCTAAGGGGCCAGTGTGCGGGAAATTATATGAGAAGGTCTGGCTCTTGTCTAGCGAATAAAGTGATTGTTTTGTCTGCTTTTTAAGCACTCAAAGTAAAGAACACCTTAAAATGGGAAAAAGCTAACGTATTGATATTTGAAGATATCATGACGAATAAAAAAGCGAGCCATGAGGCTCGCTTTTAAGATTGTGTCAAAGGTGAGGTTTACTCGTCCAGGAAGCTGCGCAGTACGTCTGAGCGGCTTGGGTGGCGAAGCTTACGCAGGGCTTTGGCTTCGATCTGACGGATACGCTCACGGGTAACGTCGAACTGCTTACCAACTTCCTCAAGGGTGTGGTCAGTGTTCATGTCGATACCGAAACGCATGCGAAGTACTTTCGCTTCACGAGGTGTCAGGCCTGCCAGCACTTCGTTGGTCGCGGTGCGCAGGTTATCAGACGTTGCTGCATCCATTGGTAGCTGAAGCGTAGTATCTTCAATGAAATCACCCAGATGTGAATCTTCATCATCACCGATTGGGGTTTCCATTGAGATTGGCTCTTTGGCAATCTTCAGTACTTTACGGATCTTGTCTTCCGGCATTTGCATGCGTTCTGCCAGTTCTTCCGGCAATGGCTCACGGCCCATCTCCTGAAGCATCTGACGAGAGATACGGTTCAGTTTGTTGATGGTTTCAATCATGTGAACAGGGATACGGATAGTACGTGCCTGGTCTGCGATTGAACGAGTGATTGCCTGACGGATCCACCATGTTGCGTAAGTCGAGAACTTGTAACCACGACGGTATTCAAACTTATCAACAGCCTTCATCAGGCCGATGTTACCTTCCTGGATCAGATCCAGGAACTGCAGGCCGCGGTTGGTGTATTTCTTCGCGATCGAAATAACCAGACGCAGGTTGGCTTCAACCATTTCTTTCTTCGCACGGCGAGCTTTTGCTTCACCGATAGACATACGACGGCTGATGTCTTTGATACGCTCGATAGACAGGCCGGTTTCTTCTTCCAGCATGCGTAGCTTAACCACAGAACGGCGAAGCTCTTCTTCGTAGTTCTTAAGGCGTTCAGCGTATGGTTTACCAGAGTTTAGTGCTTCGTCGATCCAGTCAGTAGAAGATTCATTGCCGGCAAAAAGATTAACGAAGGTTTTCTTCGGCATCTTACTGTTGTCAACACACATACGCATGATTAGGCGTTCGTTAGTGCGAACACGATCCATCGAATCACGTAGTGAGCTAATCAGACGGTCAAACTGTTTCGGGATCAGGCGGAACTGCTTGAAGATGTCAGACAGCTCTTCAACCGCTACTTCAGTTCGTGCATCAGTACGGCCGTAAGTATTAATCGCGGTCGCCATTTTTTCGTAAGAATCACGAAGTTCCATGAACTTCTCACGAGCCAGCTCCGGATCGATACCGGTATCTTCTTCCGATTCTTCAGAGTCATCATCTTCTTCAAGATCTTTATCTTCATCTTCAAGATCTGTTTCGCTTAGCTCTGAACCGATGTGAGTTGCTGTTGGTGCTGCTGTTTCCTCTTCGTTAGGATCAACAAAACCAGAAATAATGTCAGTAAGACGAAGCTCGTCGGCTTCTACCTTGTCGAACTGTTCCAGCAAGTGGGAGATGGCTGACGGATATTCGGCAACTGAGCACTGAACCTGGTTGATACCATCTTCAATGCGTTTTGCGATATCAATTTCGCCTTCACGAGTAAGTAGTTCTACTGTACCCATTTCGCGCATGTACATGCGGACTGGATCGGTAGTACGGCCAATCTCGCTTTCTACACTAGAAAGTGCTTGAGCGGCGGCTTCAATGGCGTCTTCGTCCGCATTATCTTCAGTCATCATTAATTCATCGGCATCAGGGGCTGTTTCAACCACCTTAATACCCATGTCATTAATCATCTGAATAATGTCTTCCACCTGATCGGAATCAACGATGTCTTCCGGTAAGTGGTCATTTACTTCGGCGTAGGTCAGATAGCCTTGTTCTTTGCCTTTAGCGACAAGTAACTTAAGCTGAGACTGCGGATTTTGCTCCATAGACGATATCCAACTTCGGGTCTGAGTGAGAGTTTAGTATGCAGAAATGCAAACCTGTAAACTTAACAAATTTTTGAATTGTTGACTACTTACTAGCCGGGACGATTGAGTATCAGCAACTGCAATTCCCGCTTCTCTTCGACTGATAAGCCGACGGTGTTTGATTTAGCCTGCAACTTCTCGATTTGTTGTGTAACGCATTGATCGATAACTTTATCCATCGCGTCCATAAATACATCTAGAGTGTTGTCCTCGTCTTTTGCGAGGGGCAGTTGCCATGCGGCCAAACGGGCCATCATGTTCTCATTTTTGCTGCCACGCCAGGACTCTAGTAACTGGCCTGTAGTGATATTGGGGTTAATTCGGCATTTATCAACCACTGATATCAATAAATTTAGTCCAGGGACATCAATCCCTTCAAATGCGGCCATATCAAATTCCAGGCTTTCCACAAAGCCCGGATTCTGGACCAGCAGAGCAATGACATCGCGCATCGGGGTACGTTTGATGTTCTTTTGCAGCTGAACCGGCCGCTGGCTGTCATCTCGTTTCAGTTCGAGTCTGATCTGATCAGGTGGTAACCCTAAATTATAGCCCAATGTATTGAGTAGATACTCACGAAGTGTTTCACCGGCTACCTTTTCCAGTAGCGGTTTAGCCAGGGTTTTCAGTTTTGCCTTGCCTTCCCGGCTACTCATGTCGACTTGGGCTACCAGTGTGTTGAACATGAACTCTGACAGCGGCATCGCCTCATTGACCTGCTGTTCAAAACCTTCTTGGCCGTACTGACGGATATAGGTATCCGGATCCTCGCCGTCCGGCAGGAACATGAACTTAAGCTGGCGTCCGTCAGTCAGGTAGGGTAGTGCCTGCTCCATTGCCCGCCACGCTGCATCGCGACCTGCGCGGTCACCGTCATAGCAGCAAACCACGGTACCTGTCTGGCGGAACAAGGTCTGGATATGATCCCCGGTCGTTGATGTTCCCAGTGAGGCGACGGCATAGTCGACACCGAATTGCGCCAGGGCAACCACGTCCATATAACCTTCGACAACCAGAAGTTTTTCCGGTTCCCGGTGGGCTTGCAGTACTTCGTACAGGCCGTAGAGTTCACGGCCTTTGTGGAAGATCGGCGTTTCCGGAGAGTTTAGGTATTTCGGGGTGCCGTCACCCAATACACGGCCTCCGAAACCGATGACCCGTCCACGGCGATCATGGATCGGGAACATAACCCGGCCGCGGAAGCGGTCATAGCGGCGACCGTTATCGTTCTCGATCAACATACCCGCGGTAACCAGCGCCTGCTGGGCTTCCATATCGCGACCGAAGCGGTTGCGAACCTGGTCCCACTGATCAGGTACAAAACCGATATCGTATTTCTGAACGATTTCGCCAGATAATCCTCGTCCTTTCAGGTAATCCACTGCTACCTGGCCTTCCGGGGTGCGGAGCTGGGATTTATAGAACTGGGATATCTGCCCCATCATGTCGTACAGCCCGAGCTTTTCTTTGCTGCGAGCGCCGGGCTTGCCGCCACCGCTGCCTTGTTCGCGCGGTACTTCCAGACCAAGCTGCGAAGCCAGTTCTTCAATCGCTTCGACAAAATCAAGGCGATCAAATTCCATCACGAAATCAAGGACATTACCGTGGGCACCACAGCCAAAGCAGTGGTAGAACTGTTTTTCCTGGCTGACGGAGAACGAGGGGGTTTTCTCGTTATGGAAAGGGCAGCAGGCACCGAAGTTTTTGCCCTGCTTTTTCAGTTTCACCCGTGCATCAACTACATCCACAATGTCGTGGCGTGCGATGAGATCATCGATAAATGAACGGGGGATTTTTCCTGCCATAAAGAGAGTTTTACCTGATAAAACGTAAGTAATACCAAACGAAATAGCTATTTAGTGCATTTCACATAGCGATTTAGGTTGGTATCAGAGTGTAAAAATACCGGAAGCGAAATACGAACAAGCCGCGCACTCCTTATGGATAGCACGGCTTGCTGCTGAATTGGGTTAGTATTAGCTAAGTTTCGCTTTCACTAACTGGCTAACTTTACCCATATCGGCACGACCCTGAACCTGCGGTTTCAGTACGCCCATCAGCTTACCCATGTCTTGCATGCTGGTCGCTCCGGTAGAAGCTACTGCTTCATCCAGCAGAGCAGCGATTTCATCGTCGCTCAGTGGCTGAGGCATGAATTCTTCCAGAACTGCAATTTCAGCAAGTTCGACATCAGCAAGATCCTGACGACCTGCAGACTCATATTGAGCTACAGAATCTCGGCGCTGTTTTACCATTTTAGTCAGAACTGCCAGCACGTCGTCATCAGAAAGAGTAATCTTTTCATCAACTTCACGCTGTTTGATGGCAGCCATAGCTAAACGGATAGTACCTAGACGAGGCTTATCTTTAGCCTTCATCGCCGCTTTTTGTTCGTCTTTAAGACGTTCAATCAGAGTCATAACACGTTCCTTCTGTTAATCAGGCAGATTAGTACAGACGAACGCGACGCGCGTTTTCGCGAGCCAATTTCTTCAGGTGACGCTTAACAGCCGCTGCTTTAGCGCGCTTACGTACTGTAGTAGGTTTTTCGAAGTGTTCACGACGACGTACTTCAGAAAGGATACCTGCTTTCTCGCAAGAGCGCTTAAAACGACGTAGTGCTACGTCAAACGGTTCGTTTTCACGTACTTTGATTACTGGCATGTAATACTCACCTCAGAGTGATTCGGTTAACGCTGACGTTCAGTTAAGTGTCAGCTGATTAAAAATGGTGCGAAATTCTAATCTGATCTGGGTGCATTTGTAAAGCATTCTGCAACCCTGAACTGGTTAATTTCTGTCAAGGACTGTAGTATTGCCCCCAATTACCATAAGTATAGAGGTTGTTATGCGTATACTGGGCATCGAAACCTCCTGTGACGAAACAGGCGTTGCAATTTTCGATGATGAAAAAGGCCTACTGGCACACGAGCTATACAGCCAGGTAAAACTGCATGCTGATTACGGTGGTGTAGTACCTGAACTGGCGTCGCGTGACCATGTTAAAAAGACCATCCCGCTGGTGAAAGAAGCGTTGGCGAATGCCGGCCTGACACCGGCAGATCTTGATGGTGTTGCATACACCGCAGGTCCGGGCCTGGTCGGTGCGTTGCTGGTAGGTGCGACCATTGGCCGCAGCTTGGCATACGCATGGGATCTGCCTGCTGTAGCTGTCCACCATATGGAAGGCCACCTGTTGGCACCGATGCTGGAAGACAATCCGCCAGAATTCCCGTTTGTGGCATTGCTGGTTTCCGGCGGCCACACCATGATGGTGGAAGTAAAAGGGATCGGTGAGTACCAGATCCTGGGTGAGTCGATTGATGATGCAGCCGGTGAGGCATTCGATAAGACAGCCAAGCTGATGGGGCTGGATTATCCGGGAGGCCCGCTATTGTCTAAATTGGCAGAGAAAGGCACAAAAGGCCGCTTTAAGTTCCCGCGCCCGATGACAGACCGTCCGGGGCTGGATTTCAGCTTCTCCGGCCTGAAGACATTTGCTGCTAACACTATCCGTGATAACGGTGATGACGAGCAGACTCGTGCTGATATCGCGTTTGCTTTCCAGGAAGCAGTGGTTGATACCCTGGCGATTAAATGTAAGCGTGCCCTGAAGCAGACCGGTTTTAAGCGCCTGGTAATTGCAGGTGGTGTAAGTGCTAACAAATATCTGCGTCAGGAGCTGGAAAAGCTGATGACGGGAATGAAGGGCGAAGTGTTCTACCCGCGTACTGAATTCTGTACCGATAACGGTGCCATGATTGCTTATGCTGGTATGCAGCGCCTGAAGAACCAGGAAACGATGGATCTTGGTGTGAAGGCTTTCCCGCGCTGGCCGATTGATCAGCTGAAGCCTATCCGTGATTAATTACGGGATATGAAATATTAAAGGGCGGCCTTCTGGCCGCCCTTTTTGCATCTGTTGTTTCTATGGCTTGGAATTACGGGTGAATTTATTCCAGATTTTGCTCTCTTTGCCTTCAAGCAGGCGGCGGACGTTTTCGTGATGGCGAAAAACTATCAGGCAGGAGAGCATAGCTACCGGCATGGTGTATTCCGGCTTGACCCACCAGGTAAACATCGGTGCCATTAGCGCCGTGATCAGTGAGCCGAGCGATGAGTAGCCGCAAAGCAGAACCGTTAACAGCCAGGTACCGATGAGCATACCGCTCAGATCCCAGCCAATTGGCGCCAGGGCACCAAGAGCTGTTGCGACACCTTTACCGCCGCGGAAGTGAAAAAAGATCGGGTAGATATGGCCCAGGCAGGCGGCTATGCCAATGATCCCAAGCAGGAATGGGTTGATCCCGACGAAGTAACTGATCCAGACCGGTATCATGCCCTTGAGGATGTCACACACCAGTACCATTGCGGCCGCACTCCGTCCGCCAAGGCGAAGGACATTGGTGGCTCCCGGATTGCCAGAGCCGCTGTCACGGGGATCCGGAAGGTCGTAAAGACGACAAATCAGCACGGCACTTGAGATTGAGCCAAGCAGGTAGGCGCCAATGATGATCAGAAGAACAAGTGGTGTCATGCAAACTTCCAACGGCTGGTAACAGAGGTATCGTCGTTGCTTAAAATTGTTGCTGATTTTTACAGCAGTCTTTCATGTCGCCTCAGCACTCATGTGGTATAGTGCTCGCAATCTGTCCGCAGGGCTGATGCTGAGCGGGCGGGAGCGTCATGAATGTTGACGATTATGACCTGATAATACGCGTTTTTGCTCAAATTAGGTATCCGACCTCTAACAAAATTAGCGATTGAACATGGATTCAGTATTTATCGAACATCTTGAAGTCATCGCCACGATCGGAGTGTATGACTGGGAACAGACCATCAAACAGAAGCTGGTGCTGGATTTGGAGATGGCTCATGACAACCGCCAGGCAGCAGACACCGATGATGTGGCCTGGGCTCTTGATTATGCGGCGGTGAGTGATGCCGTGACAGAACATATTCAGAATGGCCGTTTTCTGCTGGTTGAGCGCGTGGCCGAGGAAGTGGCCAGCCTTATAATGACCAGATTCTCTGTGCCGTGGATCCGGGTTCGGGTTACCAAGCCGGGTGCGGTAGCGAATGCCCGAGGGGTAGGGGTACAGATTGAGCGGGGAAGCAAGTGACCACCGTTTATATCAGTATCGGATCCAATATCGAGCGGGAATACCATATTCGCGCGGCGGTTACCGAGCTGAAAACACTGGGAACCGGGATCGAGGTTTCCAGGATATTTGAAGCTGAACCTGTCGGGTTCAGCGGGCCTAACTTTTATAATTGTGTGCTGGCAATGGAAACCGCACTGCCGCTTGAGCATTTGCAGCAGAATTTAAAGCAGCTGGAACTTTCTTATGGCCGCGCACCTGATGCACAGAAGAACCAGAGCCGAACACTGGATTTGGATATTCTGCTCTATGGCGACTTGGTTCAGGATTGTGCTCCTCAGCTGCCGCGTTCCGATTTATATAAGTTTGCTTTTGTGCTGTTGCCGATGATGGAACTGTGTCCTGAACTGGAAATCCCCGGTGACGGACGGACGGTCAGTCAGCTGTGGCACGCTTTTGAAGATAATCAGGCATTGTGGCCTGTAGAAAGAATTGCAAGTTAAAGGATAGATAATGAGTCATTTTGAAGCCTTCGCACTGGCCCTGATCCAAGGGTTGACAGAGTTTTTGCCTATTTCGAGTTCGGCTCACCTTATCCTGCCATCCCAGATCTTGGGTTGGGCAGACCAGGGGCTGGCTTTCGATGTGGCAGTTCATGTTGGTACGCTGGCTGCGGTTATGGGATATTTCCGAAAGGAAGTGGTTACCTTGCTTTCTGCATGGCTGGGCTCGATTTTTAAAGGTCGTCGCTGTGCAGAAGCCAAACTGGCCTGGATGATTGTGCTGGCAACAATTCCGGCCTGTGTGTTTGGTCTGTTTATGAAAGATATTATTGAGCTTTACCTGCGTTCAGCGTGGGTGATTGCCGGTACCACTATCTTCTTTGGTCTGTTGCTTTGGTGGGTCGATGCCCGTGCAACTTTGCGAGCAGATGAATACCAGACAACCTGGAAGCAGTCCCTGTTCATCGGTCTGGCTCAGGCTGCTGCAATGATCCCGGGTACTTCGCGCTCAGGCGCAACAATGACAGCTGCTTTGCACTTGGGCTTTACCCGAGATGCTGCGGCACGCTTTTCTTTCCTGATGTCGATCCCGATTATTCTGCTGGCAGGTGGCTACCTGGGAATGAAACTGGTGACCAGTGGTGAGTCTGTTGATTTTGGCGGTTTGGGTATCGGTATTGCAGTGTCTTTTGTTAGTGCCTATGCATGTATCCATGTGTTCCTGAAACTGGTGACTCGCCTTGGTATGCTGCCATTCGTGATTTATCGCCTGTTACTGGGTGCTGGCCTGATTGCTTTCCTGCTGTCACATTAATCCTGTTTGAAAGCTCATCATAATTTGAAATAAGAAAAGCCCGGCAACAAATGCCGGGCTTTTTGTGCTAAGTACAAGTTTGAATTGAACAACTGAATTTTGATTAGCGCAAATCGGACAGACAGTCGCTCACAGCTTCTGTACGGCGCAGGGCCAGTTGTTCTTTGATCTCTTTGCCCTTAAAGCCAGCTTCGACAATTGGCTTTACAGCCACATTTTGAGCAGCAGCGAAAGCTGCTAATAGTATCTCGGCCTGAGGGTATGCATCGTCTTCATGGCCTGTGCGACCACGGACATCGGCATGACAGCAGAGCGCCAGTTGTTCCATGCGTTCTGGTTTACGCCAGGCATCCGTCTGATCAAATATTTTGATGAAAGTGCCCGGGCGCAGTTCATTCGCTTTATGGACTTTCGTATGCTGAGCACAGACTACCAGAGCAAGATCGCGGTAGTCATTCGGGATTCGAAGTCGCTGGCAAAGCGCTCTGATAGCATCTAGCCCGGTCTGGCAATGGTGGTGATGGCTTGGCCATTCTTCTTTCGGAGTCAGGGCTTTACCCAGATCATGCACTTGAGCGGCAAAGCGGATAACCGGGTCGTTGCTCAGGCGAGCTGCCTGTTCTGCCACCATTAGGGTGTGTATTCCGCAGTCGATTTCCGGGTGCCATTGTTCCGGCTGCGGTACACCAAACAGGGTATCAAGTTCAGGCATGATAACGCCAAGGGCGCCACATTGCCTCAGTACCTTCAGAAAAACGTCCGGGTTAGCAGTGGACAGGGCTTTTTCCCACTCTTTCCAGACTCGCTCAGGCGTCAGGGCACTAAGTTCACCGGCGACCACCATTTCCTGCATAAGGGCCATGGTTTCCGGCGCAACGGTAAAGCCGAGGTGAGCAAAGCGGGCTGCAAATCGGGCAACGCGAAGAACCCTTAGTGGATCTTCAATAAAGGCTGGTGATACATGGCGAAGCTGCTTGTTTTCCAGATCATGCTGGCCGTTGTATGGGTCGATCAAGTGACCGTCTTCTGCCTGGGCTATAGCATTGATGGTCAGATCCCGTCGCATCAGATCCTGTTCCAGAGTGACATCTGGTGCTGAATAACAGGTAAATCCGGTGTAACCGCGGCCTGACTTACGTTCGGTTCGGGCCAGGGCATGCTCTTCTTTGGTTTTCGGGTGGAGGAACACCGGAAAGTCGCTGCCGACCTGGCTGTAACCCAGATCCAGCATTTGCTGCGGAGTGGCGCCTACCACAACCCAGTCTTTGTCTTTTACTGTCAGTCCCAGTAGCGCGTCACGGACTGCGCCACCGACAAGATAGGTCTGCAAGCTTTACTCCTTTGATATAAATACAGCAAATCACAAGGTCTCATTGGTAACCTTTGCGTTATAGATCGCTTCAATACGGTCTCAGGGTATACAATCTTGAGTAGCAAAGGTAATTTAATTCCACAAATATATTACAGCTCTGAGAAAGAAGGAATTTAGCGGGGCAGGTATCAATAAAACAGGTGCAAGAGTATATAAGGCATGTACACGGATTATTTCGGGATTACTGAATCACCATTTTCAATCGTACCCAGCGCTCGGTTCCTCTATCTCAGTGAGCGCCATCGGGAAGCACTGACCCATATGCTCGCGAGCCTGTCTGGCGGCGGTGGTTTTGGGTTGCTGACAGGAGAGGTCGGCACCGGTAAGACAACTGTGCTACGGGCGCTGGTCTCGCGATTGCCGCAGGAAACTCAGGTTGCGATTATTCTTAATCCGGCTTTGTCTGCCCATGATTTGCTGGCCACTATTTGTGATGAGCTGGGTGTTGATTATCCTGAGGATGCCAGTTTCAAGGTCCTGACGGATCGTATTTACCAACACCTGCTGACTAACCACAGTGCAGGAAAACAAACTCTGCTGCTGGTTGATGAAGCCCAGCATTTGATGCCGGATGTACTTGAACAGCTGCGTCTTCTGACAAACCTGGAGACGGACAGTCGTAAGTTGCTGAAGGTGGTGCTGGTGGGGCAGCCCGAGTTACAGCAGCTGCTGCAACAGGAGCGATTGCGCCAATTGGCCCAGCGGATCACCTCTCGTTACCATCTGTTGCCGCTGACGCCTGAAGAAGTCGATGAATACATTAACTATCGCCTCAGAGCCGTAGATTGCCTGTATAAGGTGTTTGAGCCTGCATTGACCCGCCAGATAGCCAAGGCTACTCACGGTATTCCGCGTTTGATAAACCTTGTTTGTGACAAAGCGATGCTGCTGGCCTGTCAGCAGTCAACACATCAGGTCAGTAAGGCGATTGTCAGCCAGGCCTGTGATGAAGTGCTGAACTGGCAGTTACCAACGGCTGAGCCGCAAGCTATCGGTAATAGCGCTGCGGGAGATCGTACACTTCGCTGGGGTGGTGCTCTGCTGCTGGGCGGATTGTTATCTGCGGGTATCTGGTACTGGCAAGGGATGCCGATTCCATCTCCAGCTTCTGCAACTCAGGATTTAGCTCTTACAGCTTCGTCGCAGAAGGTCATTACTCAGCCCGCCCCCCAAGTCATAATGGCTCCGGAGCCTGAGGCTGTGAAGAAAAAAGTGCCGACAGATCCGTTGGCCGACTGGCATCATCTGGTGGAGCAAAGTCGCTCTGAGCGCCAGGCGATGCAGACCCTTTATCGCTTGTGGGGGTACGAAACCCGGCTGAATGAAGCCAATTGTGAGACCAGTTCGCGGATTGAGTTAAGCTGCCATCAGAGTAAAGGCAGTCTTGAGCAGCTGAGTATCATTAATCGTCCGGTTATTTTACCTCTGAAGGAGAGTGGGCAGCCTGAGTTTTACGCCGTGCTGTATGCTCTCAATGATGACAGCGTTGAGCTGCTGTTGGGAGGGAAACGCATCGCAGTGGAATATGACTGGTTTAATGCCCGCTGGCAACAGAATTACACTTTGCTGTGGCGCCCGCCACTCGGTGATAAGAGCGCTATTCGGTATGGTCAGCAGGGCCCTCGGGTACAGTGGCTGAACCAGCAACTGAGCTTGCTGCTCGGAGAGTCGGTATCGCAGGCTGGGCGTTTTGATCAGGTTCTGCTGGACAAGCTGCGCCGTTTCCAGCGGGCTCAAGGGTTGGCTGCTGACGGTATTGCTGGACCGCGGACCTTAATGGTTATCGATTCGGCTCTTAATTTACCTGGTCCGACACTGCAACCGGAGAAAAGTTAATGTCCAACCTACTTAATGCGATTCAGCAGTCAGAGCAGCATCATCAGGTGTACACTTCACGTCCTGCTCAGCAATTTAAAGCTGTTGCTGGTTCTCGTTCGCTGTCTTCCTGGTTGTTACCGGCTTTGCTGGTAATGGTCCCTGTTGCAGGAACGCTCGCGTATGGCCAATGGCACTCTCAGGTTCAGCGTGAATCGGTTTCAGACGTCGCGGCATTGGCTGTAAAGGCTGACGTTGTTGCCGTACCTGTAATTGAATCGGCCCCGGTTGTTGCAACAGCGTTGGTGGCGGACACCAGTAAGCCAGAAGTGTTGAATACCGGTGAAGGTATGATTCGGGTATTACCGTATCCTGAGCTGATGACTGAGCCTCTGCCTTCAGTTAATCGCCGTTTGTCCCGCCAGATCACACAGCGAACTGCTCAGCCTGTCGTTACAATGCCTGATACAGTTTATGGTCAGAACCCGATATCAAATCAGAGCGAGATGAAGGTGGTGTCATCACAGCCGGCAAAGAATGGGTGGGATCTCGATAAGCTGGATTATTCTGAGCTTTCTCCACAGCTAGCAGAGCAGCTTAAATCTGCTATTGCTGCAACGGATAATGTAGTGGATGAAGAGCCGGATACCTTGCCGTCTGAGTTGCTTAATACGACTTCGACGCCATCAGCTAAGTCAGAGGTAAAACCTGTTGCACTTGGTGATTTGCCAGTGTCAGTACAAAACCGGATCCCGTCATTGAACTTCCAGACTCATATCTTTTCGTCGACGGCTGATAGTCGTTGGGTGAAGGTGAATGGTCGTGAGGCCTTTGAAGGGGATGAGATTGCGCCCGGTGTCGTGTTACGCCGGATTGAACCTCGACAGGTAGTGTTTGATTTTGAGTCTTATCTGGTTTCTATGCCGGCATTGTCAGAATGGTAAGACTGAGAACCTCAGAGAAGAGACAAAAATGGCAGCCACCTGGCTGCCATTTTTTATATTCGTTTTTGCCCGATAGAGAGCTTATGCCCAGCCGTTGTTGCGCTTGCGGCGGCGAGGGATAAGGTGCGGCAGGATCAGACCAAACAGCAAACCTGCGCCGGCAACCATACCGCCGTAGGTGAACCACTTCATTAGCAGGTCATCTTTCTGAGTATCGATTTTAGCGCGTAGCTCACGGATTTCAGCCTGAGATGACATTAGCTGCTCGTTCAGCTGGTTGTTCTGAGATTCAAGCTCTGCGATTTGATCGGTACGGATCTGCAGTGAGCTCTTCAGGCTAGCCATTTTCTCATCACCGGAAGACTGAGCTTCAGCCAGTGCTGCTTTTACTTCACTTAGTTCTTTTTCCAAAGCAGGGTAGCGCTCTTTCAGGCCCTTTTGCTTTGAGATGTAATCAGAGTTAACCCAGCCGGTACGGCCGCGGTCATCAGTGATTTTGCTAAAGCCGCTTTCTTTGTTGGTTTCCTGCAAAGTCACTTTAGTACCGGAGTTAACGCTGCCGATAATACGGTACTGAGTGCTCGGGCCCCTGTGCATGTAAGTAAACAGGTCGTCAGAGATATAACGAACCTGTGCAGCTTTCACCGGTAGGGCCAGCACGGTGCAAGCGAGTAATAGGATGCTGATTAGATGCTTCACAATTTAGTCCTTGAGGAGCCTGTATTCTGTCTGAACACAAATACTATGAACTTTGTGCCTCGGGTGCAAGAAAAGAGGGAGGCTAAGCCTCCCTCTTTTGAACCTGTCCCACTTTTAACCGAAGACGGCTTGCATCACATAGAAGAAGATGACGGCAAGCAGAGCACCGGCAGGCAGGGTAACAACCCAAGAAGCAACAATGTTGCGAACTACACCCAGGTTAAGGGCGGCAATACCTCGGGCGAAACCTACACCCAGTACGGCACCAACCAGAGTTTGGGTCGTTGAGATTGGCAGACCTGTACCTGATGCCAGTACTACAGTCGATGCTGTTGCAAGCTGAGCGGCGAAACCGCGGCTTGGTGTCAGTTCTGTAATGCCGGTACCAACTGTTGCCATTACTTTATGACCCAGAGTTGCCAGACCTACGACAATACCGACACCGCCAAGCGGTAGGATCCACCATGCGATTTCACTTTTCGCGGCGATCTCACCCATGTGCTCGACAGTTGATGCAACTGCTGAAAGTGGACCGATCGCGTTAGCAACGTCATTTGAACCGTGGGCAAAAGCCATGGCACAAGCGGTAACAACCATAAGCAGGCTGAATACACGTTCAACACCGGCATAACCGTTACTGTCAACGGACGTACCGTCATCAGTGTATTTACGGCCGATGTAGAAGTAACCGAACAGCATAACAATAGCTGAAATCGCTACAGATGCCGCCCAGGCTTCACCGCTGGATAGGTGCAGACCTACGTGCTTCAGACCTTTCTTAATAGTTACCAGGGCAATGACCATCGCCGTGATGAACATGTATACAGGTACAAAGCGCTTGGCGTTCGCCAGCGGGTTGTCAGTATCAAAAATCAGGCGCTGGGCACTGATGAAAATCAGGTAGGCAAAGAGGCCTGAGATGAACGGAGTAATAATCCAACTACCGACGATACCCTGAACAGAGCTCCAGTCGACAGCCTCAGTACCAACAGAAACGCACGCAAAACCGATGATGGCACCGATGATTGAGTGTGTTGTAGATACAGGCCAACCCATGTAAGACGCTACAAGCAGCCAGGTACCGGCTGCCAGCAAAGCTGACATCATACCGTAAACCAGAATTTCTGGTTGTGCTGCATAGTGTGAAGTCTCAATTACACCCTTACGGATGGTGTCTGTTACTTCACCGCCAGCCAGATAAGCACCGGCAAATTCAAAAATCATCGCAATGATGATTGCCTGTTTAACAGTTAGCGCTTTGGAGCCTACAGATGTCCCCATGGCATTGGCAACGTCGTTCGCACCAATACCTACGGCCATTAAAAAACCAAAAAAAGCCGCCACCATGATAATCACGGTGCCGTAATTAGCCAGGATTTCCATTGTAAAACCTTGTTTTTATTAAACTCTCTAGTTTAAGAGCGCGATAGCATGATCTCTAATCGCGAGCCGACACGTTGTGCCTGATCAGCGATGCTACCGACCCACTCGAGAATTTTGTACAGGAACATGACATCCACCGGACTATATTGGTCTTCGATGGACATGAGTTGTTGACGTAATTGAATCTGCATGGTGTCTGTGTCGTCTTCGATCACATCCAGCTGATTAATCATTTCAGCAACCAGAGTCACTTCCCTGCCTTTAAAGCCGGTTTCCAGCAATTCATCCAGCTCGTTAATAACACGGCTAGCCTGATTGGCTGCATCAAGGCAACGTTGGACGTAGGCAATGAAATCCGGGTATAGCTCATCAGGAATACGCAGCTGACGACCAAGGACTCGACCAGCGATGTCTTTGGACAGGTTAGCAAGCTTATCCTGCTGTGTCAGAAGGCCAAGCATGTCAGTACGATCTACTGGCATGAAAAGACCACGGGGTAGTTTAAGGCGGATCTCACGCTTCAACACATCCGCATCTTTTTCAAGCTGCGAGATCTGTTCGCGTAAGGTGGTTGCTTTGTCCCAATCGCCGGCGTGACACGCCTCGAAAAAAGGAACAAGCAATTCGCAACACTCTGTTACACGAGTAACATGACGTTGCAGCGGTTTGATTGGGGATTTAGCAAAGAGCCCCATAATTGTATTTACTGGCATAGCCGATCAACCTAAAGAGTGCCGTACAAGGCTAAATCTTGAGCGATGGTCATTGAGGCGCGCATGTTAACGTATAAGTCAGTATAGTGGAACTAATTTCGATCAAGGTTTTGTCGATATTTCGTGCTTGCCCCGAAACGAAATTGGAAATATGCTTGGTTTGCCACTGTTTATAGGTATAACTATGGAAACCGAGATAGAACTGAAGTTTTTCGTCTCACCAGACTTTTCGAGTCAATTATTACGCAAAATATCTGAAGCGAAAATACTGCAGCAAAGTAGTCGAATGTTAGGTAATGTCTACTTCGACACCCCAGACCAAATACTTCGCCAGCACGATATTGGCCTTCGGGTCCGTCGCTTTGACGATGTTTTTGTTCAGACCCTGAAAACAGCGGGACGAGTGGTAGCAGGATTGCACCAGCGTCCGGAATACAATGCTGAAGTCAGCGGTAATGATCCAGATCTTTCCCTTTATCCGGCCGATGCATGGCCCGGAGATATTGATGTTGCCTTGGTGCAGCAACAATTAGCTCCACTTTTCTCTACCGACTTTGAGCGTCAGCAGTGGCTTATTGCCATGCCGGACGGCAGTCAGATTGAACTGGCGTTCGACCAGGGGGAAGTTAGTGCTAATGGCAAGACCTGTCCGATTTGCGAAGTGGAGCTGGAACTGAAATCCGGCCAGACTGATGCATTATTTATCCTTGCCCGTGAATTGTGTGCTGATGGTGGCATGCGTCTTGGAAACCTGAGTAAGGCGGCCCGTGGCTACCGTCTGGCATCTGGTTACCAGGGAGACGAAGTCAAACCTATGCAGTTTGTACCGGTAAAGACAGATGACAGTGTTGAGTCTGTGTTTGTTCAAACGCTCGAACACGCGCTGGCTCACTGGCACTACCATGAGCAGATTTATGTTGAGCGTCAGGAGCAGGCTGCACTGAACCAAATTCATCAGGCACTGACGCTAATTCGCCAGACACTGGTCATGTTCGGCGGTATGATTCCGCGTCGAGCCAGTGCTTTACTGCGTCAGGAGCTGAATTGGCTCGAAGGCGAGCTTGAATGGCTTGATGAGTTTGCCAGCATTGATCATCTGCTGGCAGAAAAAGGGCATGCTCTTAAAAAGCTCAATGCCCGTAAGGCGTTGATGAAACAGCTTAAAGCCCGACAGGAAGAACTGCCGGAAACAGATGAAGTACTGGAGCTATTTGAATCAGCTCGTTACTGTGGCCTGCTGCTTGATCTGAGCCGTTGGATTCTGAGCCGTGGCTGGCAGCCGTTCCTGGATGATAAAGCCCGAGCTCGTTTGGCAAAGAATATTAAGGAGTTTGCTGATAATGTATTGGCCCGCTCCTGGGAAGAACTGGCTGAAGTGTTCCCTGTCCAGCGTCAGCTGGGACGGGTTGATTATTTAGATCAACAGCCGCGTTTAACCCGTAACCTGATGAGTGGCCTGTGCTTCGCGAAACTCTATGACGAGGAGAAACGTTCAGGCTTCAGGTTGCCGTGGCTTGATTTGCTGCGCGGTATTGAAGACTTACGTCATCTGGAACCGATCAGACTTCTGCTGGAACAACAGGACGATGAAGATCGCTGCCAGATAGAAAAATGGCTGTCTCGTCAGGAAGAATCATTGCTTCATGCCATGGAGCAAACTCGTCTGAATGGTATTGAACAGGCACCTTACTGGCCGTGATGTCAGACTGAATGTCGAATAAGGTTACTAAAAACGCCCCGCACTGTTGCGGGGCGTTTTTTTATTCTTGCAATTCGTGCTTATTGCGGTTGGTTTTTTGTTTTTCGATAGCCTGTTGATTGAGCTGGCTCTCCAGGCGGGTGAGGCGCTCAATCATCTGTTGCTGGTTTTGCAGCATTTGCTGCCACTCTTCTTCATGTCTGCGTGCTTGTTGTTCTTTCTTTTTAGCCGGATCAGAAATGATTGAGCTGATCAGGCCTGCCACCATACCGAATAACCCGACACCGCAGATGATGATGACAGCTGCCAGAGTCTTGCCAAAGACGGTAACTGGATAATGGTCGCCATAGCCGACGGTTGAGATGGTCACCAGTACCCACCAGATTGCGTCTCCGGCTGAGTGGATATTCGCCTCGGGATCGCTGCCTTCAAATAACAGCATCAGTGCAGAGCCGACAGTGACCAGTACCGTCAGGAGCAGGAAAATGGAGGCGATGGTTGCTTCACGGCGGTTACGACGAATGTGGTTGATAACCTGCTGGCCGGAGCGGATCAGCCTTATCACTCTGAATATTTGCACGACCCGGGCAAAGCGGACCGGCTCGATAACCGGGATGCTGGCAATAAAATCTGGCCAGTGGTGTTTAAGGTAATCTTTCCTGTCGTTACTACGGATCAGGTCGGTAAGAAGCTGGCACCAGAAAAGCAGGCAGATGAAAGAGTCAAGACCGAGGAACAGTGAATAAATGCCTTCACTTCTTGGAATAAATATTAAGCTTGTCACAATCGCTAGTGAGACAAAAGATAATACTAGGGCCATTAGGCTCATGGGATTGAGTTCGTGTTTGATGGCGTCGATCTTTTTCATCATTAAATTTTTGCAATAGCATGCCGACATATAGAATAGCAGCTATTGTTTTGGGCAAAAAAATAAATCACAACATTATATTAGTTTCGGCAGGAGACGGGGGTCTCTTACTGTCGACAATAAGCGGAACAATAGCGCTGCAGGCTATTAGCTTCCCGAGCAATAAAATCGCCTCTCTTAGTACAAGTTGCTGGAAGGCGGTAACAATTTAATATGGAGATTCCAAATGGCGAGGATGGTGTTCAAACCATGGGAAAAAGGGCTGACGAATATCCGGTTGGTGCCAAAGTTAGTGCTGTTGATGGTGTTCAGTACGGTTTTGCTGATAGGTAAACAACTGTGGGACGCCAACACCTTTTACCAGTCGGTGATTGAAATTCAGCAGGATCGCTCGAAAGAGCTGGCCGAGGTCAATGCGGCAATGCTGAAAACATTCCTCGCTCAGGGGGAATCAGGTAAAGCAATGGCTGAAAAAGCTGTGTCGGCACAGGTTGGCAGCTTGAAAAACGACGCTTACCTTTACCTGGTTGAGCGCGACAGCGGCAAAGTAATTGGACACCCTCAGGCCCGCACGCTCCGTGATTTGAACTCCCCGCTAGAAAACGGGACATCCCTTTCCGGCTACCTCAGCCAACTTTCCGGCTCTTCCGGCTTTGTTTTCGATAATCAGGAGCGGTTTGAATATGCTGTCGAACTGTCGCAGTGGAACTGGCTGGTGGTGGCATCGCAGCCGGCATCAGAAGCTGAAGCTTATCACGGCGCTTACCTGGTTCAGGTTGCTTGGCAGACCGGCTTAATGATAATCGCTTTTGTGGTGATTCTGCTGAGTGGTTCTAGTGTCATGCTGCGCCAGACCCGTTACCTTGCTGACAGTATTCAGTTGCTTGCTGCGCGTAACCTTTCTGAGCCGATTGATATGGACTGTGGTGATGAATACGGCGATCTGGCTCGTGAGCTGGAGAAGACCCGAATCCAGCTGCATGATGTTATCCGCAGTCAGCGTGATGCTGCTTCTGAATTGTCAGGCCTGGCGGAAATCATGTCGATCAGTATGGCGGAAACCAAAGAGTCTTCTCAGGAAGAGTTCAATGAAGTTGATCAGCTGGCATCAGCGATGAGCGAGATGACCTCGACGGTTCAGACGGTCGCTGATCACGCCCGTGAAGCTTCGGAAGCTACGGAAGGAACGTCGGTTCAGGCTAAGCAGGGGCAGCAGTTTGTTTCTGAAACCATTGGCACCATTAACCAGCTTTCTCAGGATATCAGCCAGTCGGCCAATGCCGTTAGCCAGGTTGAAGATCGTGTCGAGCAGATTGGCAGTGTCATCGTTACCATCCAAAGTATCTCTGAGCAGACCAACCTGTTGGCTCTGAACGCTGCGATTGAAGCGGCCCGTGCCGGTGACGCCGGTCGTGGTTTTGCCGTGGTTGCCGATGAAGTTCGAAATCTTGCCCAGCGCACTCAAACGGCGACGGTCGAAATCCAGGAAATGATTTCCCAGTTGCAGAACAGCGCTCAACAGGCTGTTGGTCTGATGGAGCAGAGTGTAGTTGAAGCCGCAGAAGGGGTTGAACTGGTTACCAATGCTGGTGGCGAGCTGGATAAGATCGTGGATCAGGTTCAGCGGATTAATGATATGAACTTCCAGATTGCTTCAGCTGCTGAGCAGCAGAGCACCGTGGCTGATGAAATGAGCCAGAACCTGACTAATGTTCGTGAACTGGTTGAAGCGTCAGTAGTGGTGGTATCTGAGTTGTCAGAGACTTCAGATATGGTGCAGAACCATGCCACTGAACTGGAAGGTAAGATTCAGGCTTTCCACATCTGATTTGAGTTACGTTCCCTGAACGTGATTGTTGAATGATAACAACGCCCGCTAATATGCGGGCGTTGTGTTATGTTATTGGATATAAGCGGAATAACAAAAAGGAACTGTAATGACCCAGCCTGAACGATTGACTGCTGCTGCCGATAAGGCCATTGAAAAAATTCAGCAAGCCCATCCGGAACTGTTGGCACAATGGCCGCAGGAACGTCAGGGTGAACTGCGTCAGGTGCTGGGGTACAGCGATTTTATTACCGCCTCGATTGTGCGTGACAGCCGATTGTTGCCATGGTTGGCAGATCATGTTGACGATCATGACCATGCCTGCCTGTACCGTTGTCAGTTGGCTGAAAAGCTGGCTGCAGCAACCGATGAAAACAGCCTGATGCGATTGTTACGCGCTTTTCGCCGCCAGGAGATGACCTGGATTGCCTGGCGGGATTTCACTGGCAAGGCATCTCTGAATCAAAGCCTTGAGCACCTTTCCCAACTGGCAGAAGCACTGATCATGGAAGCCTATAACTGGCTTTATACTCAATGCTGTCAGGAGTGGGGAACGCCCGTGAACGAACAGGGAGAAGCTCAGCCGATGTTGATCCTCGGGATGGGCAAGCTGGGTGGCGGGGAGCTGAACTTTTCATCCGATATTGACCTTATTTTTACCTACCCGGAAAACGGTGAAACCCAAGGCGGGCGACGCAGTTTAGCCAATGCCCAGTTTTTTACCCGCCTGGGGCAGCGATTGATTAAAGTGCTGGATCAGCAAACATTTGATGGTTTCTGTTATCGGGTCGATATGCGCTTGCGTCCGTTTGGTGATAGTGGGCCGCTGGTAATGAGCTATGCGGCTCTTGAAGATTATTACCAGGAACAGGGGCGGGACTGGGAACGCTACGCGATGATCAAAGCCCGGGTGATGGGGCGGGAAAGCTTCAGTCAGTATCGGGAGTTGCGTCAGATGCTGCGACCTTTTGTGTTCCGCCGTTATATTGATTTCAGTGCCATTCAGTCGCTGCGACGGATGAAGTCGATGATCAGCAGTGAAGTTCGTCGTCGTGGCCTGAGCAATAACATCAAGCTGGGAGCCGGCGGGATCCGGGAAGTGGAGTTTATTGCCCAGTCATTCCAGCTGATCCGCGGCGGTCGTGAGCCGAGCCTGCGTCATCGCGGGTTATTGGAAACGTTGGCCGCGATGAAACAATTGTCCCTGTTGCCGGTGGAACAGATCACAGCTCTTGAGCAGGGCTATGCATTTTTGCGCCGTTTAGAGAATCTGCTGCAGGCCATAGATGATAAGCAGACTCAGACACTGCCGGATAAACCGCTGGATCAAATTCGTCTTGCCAGTGCCATGGGCTACGAAGATTGGACATTGCTGTTGAGTGATGTCGAAGCTCATATGAGCGCCATTCATCAGGTGTTCGATGACATTATCGGTAACGGCGAAGAAGAAGATCATACTGCCGCCGGTGCCCGGTATCAGGAAATGTGGGCAATGGTTAAAAATGAAGAAGTGCTGCACAACATTCTTGATGAGCTGGGGGCTTCTGACGTGGCGAGCCAGGCCAATATTCTCCAAGAGATGAAAGCGGAGTTATCGAAGCGCACACTGGGGCCGCGCGGAAGAGAAGTGCTGGCCAAGCTGATGCCGGAAGTTTTGATGCGTATCGTTACCCGTCCGGATGCCGAATCGGTATTAACCCGGGTGACAAAGCTGATCACCAAGGTCGCAACCCGTACCACATACCTGGAACTGATGAGTGAGCACCCTGCAGCGCTGGATCAACTGGTTCGTTTGTGCGCAGCCAGCCCTATGGTAGCTGAGAAGCTAACTCTGTATCCAATATTGCTTGATGAACTGTTGGATCCTCAACACCTCTATAACCCGACTCCACTGGAACACTACCGTGATGAATTGCACGAGTATCTGGCAAGGATCCCTGAAGAGGATATGGAGCAACAAATGGAGGCGATCCGCCAGTTCAAGCAGGCTCAGCTATTGCGGATAGCGGCTGCTGATATCGCGGGTGCTCTGCCGCTGATGAAAGTTAGCGATCACCTTACCTACCTGGCCGAAGCTATTATCGGAGCGGTAGTGAATCAGGCCTGGCTGCAGATGGTGGAAAAATATGGCGAACCATCCCACCTGCAGGAGCGGGAAGGCAAGGGGTTTGGTGTGATTGGCTACGGTAAAATTGGTGGTTGGGAGCTGGGGTATGGCTCTGATCTGGACTTGGTTTTCCTCCATGATTGCCCGGCTGATGTCTACACTAACGGCAGAAAGGAAATTGACGGCCGCCAGTTCTATCTGCGCCTGGCACAGCGTATCGTTCACCTGTTCTCAACCCGAACTGCTTCCGGGGTGCTGTATGAAGTGGATGTCCGGTTACGTCCGTCCGGCGCGTCCGGCTTGCTGGTCAGTACCATGGAAGCATTTGCCGATTACCAGCAACAAGAAGCCTGGACCTGGGAGCATCAGGCTCTGGTCAGGGCTCGTATGGTTTATGGTGATCCGTTGTTGCTGCAAGGTTTTGCCGAAATTCGTCGCCACACCCTGATGCAGGAGAGAGAGCCGCAGCAATTGCAGCAGCAGGTTGTTGAGATGCGCCAAAAAATGCGAGAGCACCTTGGCAGCAAAAAAGCTGGTATGTTCGGCCTCAAACAGGATGAAGGCGGGATTACCGATATTGAATTTATTGCTCAATACCTGGTATTGCAACACGCTGCTGGTGAGAAAGCGCTGACGCGCTGGTCTGATAATGTCCGCATTTTCGATACTATGGCGCAATGCGGGATCATGAGCCCCCCGGATGCCGAAGCTTTAAAAAATGCTTACTGTTGCATGCGTGATGAGATCCATCGGCTGAACTTATTGGGCCAGGCCGCATATGTTCCTGAGGATAAATTCATTGCAGAGCGCAAGGTTGTGCAGCAGATTTGGTCTCAAAGCTTGTCTGTTTAACCTCAAGGTGCAGACTAACAAAGCTTTGTGTTAGTATTTTTCCGTTTTTACTATCCCGGAGATAATAATGAAACTGACGCTTCCTGATTATGATCAAGCAGGTGTTTTGGTTGTTGGTGATGTCATGCTTGACCGTTATTGGTATGGACCAACCGGGCGAATTTCGCCTGAAGCGCCAGTACCTGTAGTTAAGGTTGATCAGATCGAAGAGCGTCCGGGCGGCGCGGCCAACGTGGCAATGAATATTGCTGCTCTGGGCGGTCATGCCCGTTTGATTGGTTTGACGGGAGCTGATGAGCAGGCTCAAGCTCTGCAAGAAAAGTTATCATCGCTGGATGTTCATTGTGACTTCGTTTCTCTGCCGGATTATCCGACGACAACAAAATTGCGCGTAATCAGCCGTGGTCAGCAATTGATTCGTCTGGATTTTGAAGATGGTTTCCATGATGTGAAAGCTGAGTTGATCCTGCCTCGCATTGATGCTTTGTTGCCAAACATGAAAGTTGTCGTGTTATCGGATTACGCAAAGGGTACGCTGGAACATGTTCAGGACATGATTGTTCGTGTTCGCCAGGCCGGGATTCCTGTCATGGTTGACCCTAAGGGAACTGATTTTGAGCGCTACCGTGGTGCAACGCTGCTGACCCCGAACCTGTCAGAGTTTGAAGCTGTTGTCGGTAAGGTGAGCTCAGAGGACGATTTGGTTGAGAAAGGTTTCGGTCTGATTGAGCAGTATGATCTTGAGGCTCTACTGATCACCCGTAGCGAACATGGTATGACTTTGTTGCAGAAAGGCCAGGAGCCAATGCACATGCCGACTCAGGCGAAGGAAGTGTACGATGTGACCGGTGCCGGGGATACAGTGGTTTCTGTACTGGCAGCCTCCTTAGCTGCTGGTAAATCTTTGCCTGACGCGTGTAAGCTGGCAAATGCCGCTGCCGGTGTGGTGGTTGGTAAGTTGGGTACATCAACTCTGTCGACTATTGAATTGACAGAAGCGATTCACGGTAGCCAGGACATCGGTTTTGGTGTCATTGCCGAGGCGCAGCTTAAGCTGGCCGTGCAGGCTGCACGAGCTCGTGGCGAGAAAGTGGTTATGACTAATGGTTGTTTCGACATTCTGCATGCCGGTCATGTGGCTTACCTGAATGAAGCGGCTAAGCTGGGTGATCGCCTGATTGTGGCTGTGAACTCTGACAGCTCTGTTCAGGCTCTGAAAGGCCCAGGTCGTCCGGTTAACCCTGAAGATCGCCGTATGGCGGTATTGGCAGGCTTGGGTGCGGTTGACTGGGTTGTTCCGTTTACGGAAGAAACGCCACAGCGTCTTATCAGTGAAATTCTGCCGAATATCCTGGTTAAGGGCGGCGACTACAAACCGGAAGAAATTGCCGGTGGTAAAGAAGTGGTTGATGCGGGCGGTGAAGTGCGCGTTCTGAACTTTGAAGACGGCTGTTCAACTACGGAAATTATCGAAGCGATTCGTGGTGGCCGCGGTTAATATTCCGCATAGCCTTGTCAGGCCCTCCTGGCTCCGACCAAAGCAAAAGCGCCATCACTGATGGCGCTTTTTTGTTGTCTGTTAAACGTGACGGTGACGCTTATTTTTTGGCTGTTACCAGGCCTGCGTTTACATCAACTACATCTTGTTCATTCAGAGAGCCAACAGCCTGTTTCAGCTGAAGCTGACTGATGATGTAGTCGTAGCGGGCATTAGCCAGCTGACGGTTAGCATCATACAGGCGGCGGGTTGCATCCAGTACGTCAACAATAGTACGGGTACCCACATCAAAACCGGCTTCAGTTGCTTCCAGTGCTGACTGAGCAGAAATCACAGCCTGCTGGAAAGCACGGATAGCACCGATTGATGCGTTGATATTGTTGTAGAAAGCGCGAACATCTTTAACAACACTGCGGTATGAACCTTCCAGATCTTCACTGGCTGAAACATAGCTGAACTGCGCCTGTTTCACTTCAGATGTTGTACGGCCACCGGTGTATACCGGCAGGTTCAGGTTGATACCGGCAGTCAGTGTGCCGTCATCGCTTTTACTTGGCTGCTTTTCGTCATAGCTGTAGCCGGCATTGAATGACAGAGTCGGCAGGTGACCTGATTCCGCCAGAGCGATACGGTCACGAGCGATATCCTGAGTGATGCGGGATGTCAGCAAGCTCAGGTTTTCATTTTCTGCGTTTTTGATCAGCTCCAGCACTTTCGCCTGAGGACCACTGGCCGAGAAGCGGCGGGTATCTAGGATATCCAGTGTCTTGTGTTCCTGACCGGTAATTTCACGCAGGCCTTCGTAGCTGTTGGTCAGATCATTTTCAGCCAGGATTTCATTAGCCAGTACGCTGTCATACTGTGCCTGAGCATCATGGACGTCAGTGATGGCTGACAGGCCTACTTCAAAACGTTGCTTGGTCTGCTCCAGCTGGCGGCCTACGGCTGCTTTTTCAGCGCGGACAAACTCAAGGTTGTCCATCGCTCTAAGTACATCAAAGTAAGCATTGGATACGCGAAGGATCAGACCTTGCTGAGCTGAAGCATAAGCTGCATCACTCTGGCGTGCCTGCTTTTCGCTGATGTCCAGGTTAACCCAGCTTGAACGGTTGTAAATCGACTGGTCCAGCGTCAATCCGCCATTGAAGCCCTCTGTATCACCATCCATGCGTGCAACATTGTAGCCAGCCGTCAGGTTAATTTGCGGCAATAGCGCACTTCGGGTGGAGTTAATCGCTTCAAACGCTGCATCTTTATCAGCGGCAGCACGAAGTAGCTGAGGGTCGTTTTGTTTGGCTTGTTGGTAGATATCGGCTAGATCGTCAGCTAGTGACGCCTGGCTGAAGCCACCAAGCGCAACGCTAATGATAAGCGGAAGCAATTTTTTCATGGATGCCTTTCCTGGTCCTGACAATATAAAGAGAGCAAAAAATTTAGTTTATTCGAAGATACCTTGCCTGAAACTGATCAATGAACACTTTTACTTAATTTTACGCTGTTTACTTAATCATATGTGATTGTAATCTATCCAACTGTAAAATTGGACTTAAAAAAAATCATAATATTTGTCATGAATGTTGAATTTAATCATTGCTGACAGGCATTTTGAATGAAAAGATATATAGCAAAGGGAGATGACAGATGAGTAATAGGGTACCAACAGAATCCGGAACGAATGTTTATGGTAAAGATGATGTTGAAGTTTTAGCAACGGAAACGCTGTATCAGGGATATTTCAGCATGGTGAAGTATCGTTTTCGCCATAAACTTTTTGCCGGAGGCTGGAGTGAGCCGATCGAGCGTGAGATGTTCGAACGAGGGCACGCCGCCGCCCTGTTACCCTATGATCCGGCTGAGGACAAAGTTGTTCTGGTCGAACAGTTCAGGGTTGGAGCCATGGCTGCAGAGTGTTCGCCATGGCAGCTGGAAATTGTAGCCGGCATTATTGAACCTAATGAAACACCTGAAGATGTAGTAAGCAGGGAAGCGGTTGAAGAGGCTGGTGTATCTGTCACTCATCTGGAAAAAGTTACCCGTTACCTGTCGAGTTCCGGTGGTTGCTCCGAGATGCTGGATGTCTTTGTCGGGCGTGTCGACAGCAGCAAGGCCAATGGTATTCATGGCCTGGCTCATGAGGGCGAAGATATTCGGGTTCATGTTGTTTCGCGACAGGAAGCATACCGTTGGGTGGAATCTGGTAGAATTGAAAATGCGGCATCAATCATTGCACTGCAGTGGTTGCAGCTAAACTATTTACGTTTACAGTCTCAGGCTCAATAACCACCCATTGGTTTAAGGACCCCGATTGAATAAAAGATATTCCGTTGATTTTGCTGGCATCATGCGTTTATATGAGACAAATTATGCGAAGCTGCTTCCATTGCTGCCAAAAACTGACACAGTGGGGGATGAGTGTGTATATAAAGTTTTCGACCATGAATATCAGTTGAAAATTACGGAGTCGACCCGTTACACCACAGTAATTGAGCTGTGGCAGTGTTCCGAAGGGGAGTTACCTGATTACCTGGTGCCCCGCCTGACGGTTCGGCTTTATCACGATGCCAGAGTGGCAGAAGTGTGTTCCGCTCAGCAGATTTCTCGGCTGCAGCCGCGGTATGATTACCCCAATTTGCGAATGCATCAAAAAGATGAAAAACATCAGGTGAATCGCTTTTTGGGTGACTGGCTGGCCTATTGCCTGAAAAATGGAATCAGCAAACAATCGGTTTGTTAACAGTATTTAGATAGACAAGGTTTTTGACGTTTTGCAGACGTATTCTCTGCCACAGACGAACCCGGAAAGCGTGGTTCTCCTTCAAATCACCGACACCCACTTGTTTGCGAATGAGGCTGGTAGCCTGTTGGGGGTCGCGACAAAAGACAGTTTTCATGCAGTTCTGGATGCTGTAGATGATGCTGCGCGCCCGTTTGACGCCATCGTTGCCACGGGCGATATCTCGCAGGATCACAGTGAAGATTCTTATCAGCGTTTTATCAGTGGTATTGCCCGCTGGCAGCAGCCGTGCTTCTGGTTGCCGGGTAACCATGACTTCCAGCCGAACATGGCGTCCGTTCTGCCGGCTCCGACGATTAAACCATGCCATCAGGTACTTGCTGGCGATCACTGGCAGGTTATTCTGCTTGATAGCCAGGTACAGGGCGTGCCGCACGGTGAGTTGCGTGAAGAGCAACTGGCTATGTTGGATGAGGCGCTGGCTGCTCACCCGGAGCGCCATGCTCTGGTGCTATTGCATCATCATCCGTTAGAAGCTGGCAGCACCTGGCTGGATCAGCATAAGTTGCATAATGCTTCGGCATTCTGGAAGGTGGTTGATCAGTATCCGCAAGTCAAAACCGTACTTTGTGGTCATATCCATCAGGAGCTGGATCGCATCCACAATGGAGTAAGAGTGTTGGCGACACCGTCGACTTGCATTCAGTTTCTACCTGATTCCAGCGACTTTGCTCTTGACCCGCAAAATCCGGGATGGCGCTATCTTGAACTGACCAAAGATGGCGACGTGGTGACGTCGGTATACCGCCTGGATGGCAAAGATTTCGCTCCTGAGTTTGATTCCGGTGGTTACTAAATGAAACCTTTACTGCTTTATATTCATGGCTTTAACAGCTCGCCGAAATCAATGAAGGCGACGATGATGGCTGATTACTGTCACCGTCATCGTCCGGATATCCGGGTCGAAATCCCGCAGATGCCATGTTATCCGGCACAGGCCGCTGAGTTTATCGATAACCTGGTGGACTCTTTGCGGCATGAATATCAGGTCGGGTTGGTCGGCAGTTCGCTGGGGGGGTATATTTCTACCTGGCTTAATCACCGTTACCAGTTGCCGGCAGTGTTGGTTAATCCGGCTGTGAAGCCTTATGAGCTGCTGGTGGATTACCTGGGTGAACAGGAAAATCCTTATACTGGTGAGCGCTATTTGCTTGAAGAAAAGCACATGGATGAACTGAGGCTGATGGACGTGCCTGAAATTAAAAATCCTGCCTTATTCTGGCTGTTGCAGCAGGAAGGTGATGAAATTCTCGACTATCGCCAGGCCGTAGAAAAGTATGCAGCCTGCCGCCAGACAGTGGAGCCGGATGGTGACCACAGTTTTGTCGGCTTTGAACGTTTTCCCGCTGAAATCATCAATTTCCTTGGGCTCTGACTGTTAATCCTGTCGCATAATATGACTGGCAGACAGTGGAGCCGGACTCACAATTGTGGGCCTTATCCTCGACCTCAGCTTGACAACCGGGCTGGGGTTACTGACTATTGTGGCAAAATTTTCTCGTAAACTTCCGTAATATGACAGATCAAAGCTATAACGCCGGAGCCATTGAGGTTCTTAATGGCCTTGAGCCAGTACGCCGCCGTCCCGGCATGTACACCGATACGGTGAGGCCAAACCACCTCGGCCAAGAGGTTATCGATAACAGTGTCGATGAAGCATTGGCCGGTCATGCCCGCAAAGTTGAAGTTATCCTCCATGCAGACCAGTCGCTTGAAGTTGTCGATGACGGTCGTGGTATGCCGGTGGATATCCACCCGGAAGAAGGGGTATCAGGTGTTGAACTGATCCTTTGTAAGTTGCATGCCGGTGGTAAGTTCTCAGGTAAGAACTACCAGTTCTCCGGTGGTTTGCACGGGGTAGGTATCTCGGTAGTAAATGCCCTGTCGACTCGGGTCGAAGTCACGGTTAAGCGTGAAGGCCAGATTTACCAGATCGCGTTTGAGAACGGCGATAAGGTCTCTGAGCTTGAGGTGATCGGCACCTGTGGCCGTCGTGCCAAAGGTACCCGTGTTCACTTCTGGCCGGATGCTCAGTACTTCGACAGCCCGAAATTCTCGGTGTCGCGTCTTAAGAACGTACTGAAGGCCAAGGCGGTACTGTGTCCTGGCCTTGAAATTGTCTTTACGGATAAAAATACAGATGAAACCCTGCGCTGGTGCTATGAAGATGGTCTGAAAGACTATCTGGCTGAAGGCGTGAAGGGATACACCCTGCTGCCGGAAGAGCCGTTTACCGGTGTGTTCAGTGGTCAGACAGAAGCGGCCGACTGGGCCCTGCTGTGGCTGCCGGAAGGCGGTGAGCTGATCACCGAAAGTTACGTTAACCTGATCCCGACGGCTCAGGGTGGTACCCATGTAAACGGTCTGCGTCAGGGCCTGCTGGATGCAATGCGTGAGTTTTGTGAATTCCGCAATATGCTGCCGCGTGGCGTTAAGCTAACTGCTGATGATATCTGGGACCGCTGTGCTTACGTACTGTCGGTTAAGATGCAGGATCCGCAGTTTGCAGGTCAGACTAAAGAGCGTTTGTCTTCGCGTCAGTGCGCCGCCTTTGTTTCTGGTGTGGTTAAAGATGCTTTCAGCCTGTGGCTGAACGAGCGCCCGCAGCTGGCTGAGCAGCTGGCGGAAGTGTGTATTGCCAATGCTCACCGCCGTATGCGTGCCAGCAAGAAAGTGGTACGTAAGAAAGTGGCATCCGGTCCGGCACTGCCAGGTAAGCTGGCAGACTGTTCGCAGCAGGATCTGAGCCGAACCGAACTCTTCCTGGTGGAGGGTGACTCGGCGGGCGGTTCTGCCAAACAGGCCCGTGATCGTGAATACCAGGCTATCATGCCACTGCGCGGTAAAATCCTGAACACCTGGGAAGTGTCTGCTGATCAGGTTCTGGGCTCTCAGGAAGTTCACGACATTTCTGTTGCGCTGGGTATCGACCCGGATAGCAACGACCTTAGCAGCCTGCGCTACGGTAAGGTTTGTGTCCTTGCCGATGCGGACTCCGATGGTCTTCACATCGCAACCTTGCTTTGTGCTTTGTTTATGAAGCATTTCGAAGCACTGGTACGCGCCGGCCATGTTTATATCGCTATGCCACCGCTTTACCGAATCGATCAGGCGAAAGAAGTTCATTACGCCCTGGATGAAGCCGAGAAAGAAGTGATCATTGAGCGCCTGAGCAAGAAGCGTGGCAAGATCAACGTACAGCGATTCAAAGGTCTGGGTGAGATGAACCCGCTGCAGTTGCGTGAGACCACCATGGATCCGAATACCCGTCGCCTGGTTCAGCTGACTATTGATGATGACAGCCAGACCAATGAAATGATGGATATGCTACTGGGCAAGAAACGCGCAGAAGATCGTCGCCACTGGCTACAGGAAAAAGGTGACATGGCCGAGGTGTAAGCCCGCTGGTTGTTACTGAACTGTGTCCGCAAGACTATTTCAGAATATGATGCTGACGGCCTGTAACCCGGTTGCAGGCGGTCGCAAAGAATTGATTGAACGGAATACCCAACGATGACTGATGTCTCAATGGACGGCGTTGAACAGCTCCCGCTGAGGAAGTTTACTGAAGACGCTTATCTCAATTACTCCATGTACGTAATCATGGACCGTGCCCTGCCGTTTATCGGTGATGGCCTGAAGCCGGTACAGCGCCGTATTATCTACGCAATGTCTGAGCTTGGCCTGTCAGCGACTGCGAAGTACAAGAAATCGGCGCGCACCGTCGGTGACGTACTGGGTAAATACCACCCGCATGGTGACTCGGCTTGTTATGAAGCCATGGTGCTGATGGCCCAGCCATTTTCATACCGCTACCCGCTGGTTGACGGTCAGGGTAACTGGGGTGCGCCGGATGATCCGAAATCTTTCGCTGCGATGCGTTATACCGAATCGCGCTTGTCCCGTTTCTCAGAAGTCCTGCTGGGTGAGCTGGGGCAGGGAACCGCCGACTGGATCCCTAACTTCGACGGCACCATGAAAGAGCCTAAGATGCTGCCGGCTCGTCTGCCGCACATCCTGCTTAACGGGGTGACCGGTATTGCCGTTGGTATGGCAACCGATATTCCGCCGCACAATGCTCGTGAAGTGGCAAATGCAGCGGTACATCTGATTGAGAATCCGAAGGCGGATTTAGATGATCTGATGGGCTTTGTTCAGGGCCCGGATTATCCGACAGAAGCTGAAATCATTACACCTAAGAGCGATCTGAAGAAGGTTTACCGTACTGGCCGTGGCAGTATCAAGATGCGTGCTGTATGGCATAAAGAGAACGGTGATATTGTGATCACGGCGCTGCCGCACCAGGTTTCCGGAGCTAAGCTGCTAGAGCAGATTGCCAGCCAGATGCGAGCGAAGAAGCTGCCTATGGTGGATGACCTGCGTGACGAATCGGATCACGAAAACCCGACTCGCATCGTGGTTGTTCCGCGTTCGAACCGTGTTGACTGCGAGCAGTTGATGAACCACCTGTTTGCATCAACGGATCTGGAAAAGAGCTTCCGTGTAAACCTTAACATGCTGGGCCTGGACGGCCGTCCGCAAGTTAAAGGCCTGGTTCAGATCCTGGGTGAATGGCTGGAGTTCCGCCGCTCGACAGTTCGCCGCCGTTTGCAATATCGTCTGGACAAAGTGATCGCCCGCCTCCACATCCTCGATGGTTTGCTGGTGGCTTACCTGAACATTGATGAAGTGATTGAAATCATCCGTAATGAGGATGATCCGAAAGCAGAGTTGATGGCTCGTTTCGGCCTGAGTGAAATTCAGGCTGATGCAATCCTTGAAATCAAGCTGCGCCAGTTGGCTAAGCTGGAAGAGATCAAGATCCGCGGCGAGCAGGATGAGTTGACGAAAGAGCGAGAAAAGCTTGAGAAGCTACTGGGCTCTGAGCGCCGCCTAAATACCCTGATCAAGAAAGAAATTCTGGCTGATGCTGAGAAGTACGGTGATGACCGTCGTTCTCCGCTGGTTGAGCGTGAAGAAGCCAAAGCGCTGACTGAGCGCGACCTGATCCCGAGTGAAGCGATCACGGTTGTGTTGTCTGAGAAAGGCTGGATTCGCCATGCTAAAGGTCATGATGTTGATCCGACCTCACTGAGTTATAAGTCTGGTGATGGCTATCTGGCTCATGCCCGTGGTAAGAGTAATCTGCCTGCGGTATTCCTGGGAACTGATGGCCGCAGTTATGCTCTTGAATCACATACACTTCCTTCTGCACGTAGTCAGGGTGAGCCGATCACCGGTCGCCTGAATCTGACACCGGGTAGCCATATGCGTCATGTCATGATGGCTGAAGACGATCAGTTGTGGCTGATGGGGTCGGATGCTGGCTACGGCTTTATCTGTAAGTGCTCTGATATGGTATCGAAGAACAAGAATGGTAAAGCCTTGCTGACGGTACCGGAAAGTGCCGAGGTGATGCAGCCACAGCCAATCGGGGATATCGATTCGGATGAAATTCTGGCGATCACCAATGAAGGCCGTATGTTGTTGTTCCCAATTCAGGATTTGCCGAAGCTGAGCAAAGGTAAGGGTAACAAGATCATTAATATTCCAGCAGCCCGTTCCAAGGCGCGTGAAGAGTTCTTGTCACATCTGGTTGTTCTGCCTAAGGGGAGCCATCTGACATTGCATGCCGGTAAGCGTAAGCTGGGGCTTAAGCCGTCAGATCTGGATAACTTCCGAGGTGAGCGAGGTCGCCGAGGCGCCATGCTGCCGCGTGGCTTGCAACGTGTTACCCGGATGGATATTGAATTGCCAGAGTCATCTGCCGAAGAGTAAGCATTTTGGTACGTTGAACGAGAAAAAGCCCTCATTTGAGGGCTTTTTTATTATTCAGCTTTTTATTATTGCGACCATACTGAGTAAATCGTACACATAAAGGGTGTAATTTCCCGTTGCCTGAGTATACTAGCGAACGCTTGTACGCTGAGGAGAGATCCATGATTTTAATATTGCGCCTTGTCGCTGTCGCAATTTTTGCCATCGTCATGTTTGTATTTGGCTGTGGCTACTGTTTGTTCAGTCCGCGGAACCCGAAACATGTGCATACTTTCGGCCGCCTGTTCAGTAAGATGTCACGTGTTTTCGGCATTAAATTGGAAATTCGCTACCCTGAAGGCGCGGAAAAATTTGGTGCCAGCGTTTATGTCGGTAACCACCAGAACAACTTCGATTTGTTCACTATTGCCGGTGCTGTAATGCCTCGTACAGTAACCGTCGGTAAGAAAAGCCTGGTCTGGCTGCCACTGTTTGGTCAGTTGTACTGGCTGACTGGTAATATATTGATTGACCGCGCTAACCGTTCCAAGGCGGTCGGTACTATCGGTCAGGTGGTTGATAAAATTAAACAGCTGCAAGTGTCTGTGTGGATGTTCCCGGAAGGTACCCGCTCCCGAGGCCGTGGTCTGCTTCCTTTTAAGACCGGTGCTTTCCATGCGGCAATTGGCGCAGGCGTGCCTGTCGTGCCTGTTGTTTGTAGTACAACAGATAAAGTTAACTTGAATCGCTGGGATAACGGTGTGGTGATTGTTGAAGTACTGCCACCGATATCAACAGAAGGGTATACTAAAGAAGATGTTCGTGAACTGTCTTCTCAGTGCCGCGATATGATGGAAGCCAAGCTGACAGAGCTTAACGAAGAAGCCGCTCAGCGCTCGGCGAAATAATAACGATTGATACCGGCGGTTAAGCTCGGTACGTTTAGATAAGGGCATGCATGGCGTGTCCTTTTTGTTTTTAGTGAGATCAAGATGGAAGAACAGGTTGTACTCGTTGACCCTCAGGGCTCTGTGCTGGGATTGCAGGAAAAAATGCAAGCTCACCGCGATGGCGCTCTGCATCTGGCGTTTTCTGTTCTGTTATACCGTGAAACAGGTAATGGCAAAGAATTTCTGATGCAGCAACGCGCGATGGGTAAATACCATAGCGGTGGTTTGTGGACTAATACATGTTGCTCCCATCCGCGTCAGGGGGAAACCCTTGAGCAGGCCGGCTTGCGCCGCCTGGAAGAAGAAATGGGTATTGTTGACCTTGAGCACCTGGAAGATGTGGCGGCATTTGTTTACCGGGCCGAACTGGATAACCAACTTGTCGAGCACGAGTTGGATCATGTGTTGGTAGCCGGGGTTTCAGAGCTTGAAGTGACACCGAATGCCGATGAGGTGATGGCTTATCGCTGGTGGCCGCAGGCAGAGCTTGAGCAGGCGCTGGAATCAGAGCCGCACCGTTTTACCGCCTGGTTTGGCAAAGTATTCGAACATACTTTGGCAAATTAAATACTTCTAGACTTTTTATATAAGGTAAAGAGTAAGCTCAGGCGAAAAAAAAGCTGTCGTCAGACAGCTTTTCATATTCATATCTTTAGCGATTATTTACGAACTGCAATCGCTTCGATTTCAATTTTCACATCTTTTGGCAGACGTGCTACTTCAACACAAGAACGTGCAGGGTACGGTGCGTTGTGCTCATCGAAGAACTTACCGTATACCTCGTTGACTGTTGCAAAGTCATTCAGGTCTTTGACAAACACAGTCATTTTCACGATATCAGCTACTTTAAGGCCTGAAGATTCAACTACAGCTTTAACGTTTTCCAGAGACTGACGAGCCTGCTCGGCGATATCTTCTGAAACTTCACCGGTAGCTGGGTTCACAGGGATCTGGCCAGAAGTAAGAACCATATTGCCTAGGTCAACACCCTGTACGTAAGGGCCGATAGCTGCTGGAGCCTGATCTGTGTGTAGTACTTGAGTCATTGTTTGTCCTTATTAAGTCATTTGCAACTTTTAAGAGGGCACTAGTTTGCAGCCCAAAATCGTTCAGGTCAAAGCATTTCCTGTTTGCTGTAGCACGTATTTTGCTTAAGCTGGAATTCCCAGTCGGGCTTTGACAACACGCTCGCATTCTTCAATGCGGCCGATGTCTTTTGGTGCCACCATTACCGTGTCATTACCACCAACAGTTCCCAAGATTTCAGCGTGGGGCTGGATATCAATCAGGCGGGCAACCAGTTGGGCACCGCCGGGGTGGGTTTTGACCACTACCACCAGTTGGTTATGGGTAATAAACTCAATCTGCGATGAGATAGAGGAGCCAACTTGAACCGGCTCATTTTCTACTGTCAGGCAGTAGACTTTTTTACCATAAGCATTCGGTACTTTTGCCACACCGAGGCGAGACAGCAGACGAGAAACGGTTGATTGGCTGACATCGTCAAAGCCCATAGCTATTAGCTGCTGACGGATTTCATCTTGGGTCGAGAAACTTTGCTGTTGCAGCAGGCGTTTGCAGGCCGTGGCGATGTTCTCATCATTTTGAAATGCATCAATCGCACCGTGCATATCGGATCCATTCACGGGCAACTCCTTGTAATTCACAGGGTATTAAGATCGTATCGTTTTAGTAGCCAGCATTATTGTGACGGGAAGCGTTGCCTCGCCGTATTTTGTGTAATTTGTTCCATTGCTGGCGTAGAGCACAAGATCTGAAAATGGTTTGCATGATCTTGCATAAGCAATCATAGCAACTATGCAAAAATGTTTTCTTGACCGCTATCACCAAAACAAAAAGCCGATTTTGTCGCCAGTCTGAGGAATTATATTCCGATTGATTTTATTGATTTTGTTTAGTCGGTGGATTTTTTTTCTCGTGCTTCAAGGTTAGCTGGGTTCCTTCTTCCTGCTCAGGCTGAAGCCCGGAAAGAGCACCTGCGGTATTACTGTCCGGTGTTATCCGTTTGGAGGGTGGGGTGAAAGAAGAGGTTACCGGAGTACGATATTCCGGGAATAAGGATGTATTGGCTGTTGTTGTATCTTCCATGGTGGAGACAGGAGTGAGTTGTTTAGTGGAGGTTTCTCTTATTTTGCGGGGTGCTGGCTGAGTGGTCGCAATATGAGGGGCGACCGGGCCGGGACGATTAAGGCTGGCAACATATTCTGATACCTGAATCGAAGCCAGCTCCGGACTGGCTGAAGATGTATCCATACCAAGAGCATCAAGCCAGTCAAAGATCAGAGTGGCCGGCACGAATTGGCTGTAGCGTTGTGCCGGACGTAGGTTTTCCAGATCTTCCGGGTTGTGGACAATGGCAACGGTGATCCCGGCGATTTCTCCGTTCGGGTTAAATACAGGGCCACCGCTCATGCCTGACATTACCGGAGCATCACTGAGTGAATAAAGGCAATCCGTGTTGGTATCAATCACATCCTGCAGGTAGTTGCCTTCACCTTTAATACTGTTACCAACCAGTGAATGGCCGTGGTGAGAGACAGGCTGTCCGGGGTAAATGAGTCCCCAGCTCGGTAAGGTGTCTGAATGGCGTCGGATCAGCGACAGATCACAGTAAGGGTGGTGGATGACATCAATATCCCAGGACAACTGGGCAACGTGTTTGGCCGTCACCATATAGTCTTTATTGATTGGAACTGCAGAGCCAAAGCCTCCCAGCAGAATAGGTACACCGACCATGACCATCTGGTTGGCATGATGTCTTCCGGTATCACTGACAGGACCGTTGCTTAAGATACATCCTGAAATGGTGAGAGTGGCAAGAACAATAAAAAACAGATTTCGAGCCCGGCTGAAAGAAAGGCAACGGAAAAATGGGGGAATTGTCATGCCACGCTCCTTTGAAAATCATGTCACAGCGGCGAATGACCCTGTGAGCTTTAGCTATGTGATTGTTCAAAGGTAGAAGTTGGGTTTTGTAGAGAGCGCGTTAGAAATGAGAAAAGAAAAGCCGACTCAAAAGTGAGTCGGCTGTCTTTTTTTTAAGGCAATCTCTGAAGGAGATTATTTGTGCTCAGTAACGATTTCACGTGAGAACACTTTTTCGCAGTACTTACATTTCAGGCGAATTTCTTCTTTTTTGGTCTGAACAGTGAAGCTGCTCTCTACTGGCTCACCGTGAGAGATACAGTTGCTGTTCGGGCATTTGAAGATGGCGTCGATTTGTTCTGGCAGAGACAGAGTCAATTTCTTTGCCACTTCGTAGTTCTCAATCTGGTTTACTGTCGCATTCGGTGCGTACAGAGCCAGTTGGTTTGCTTGCTCTTCAGTCAGGAAGGTGTTTTCAATTTTGATTAGATCTTTGCAGCCCAGCGCCGATGATGGCAGGTTAAGACCGATAGTCACACGCTCGTTGGTTTTGTGCATCTTGAACAGCTTCAGGATCTTGATACCGATGTGAGCCGGGATGTGGTCGATAACAGAGCCGTTTTTGATCGCTTCTACCTGCAGTTGAGTTTCTTTCGCCATTGCTGTTATCTCCTGTGATTAAAGTTGTTCGTTCAGTACAAGTGCCAGTAGGGCTTCGCGTGCGTAAACACCGTTTTCCGCCTGCTGGAAGTAGTAGGCGTGCTTCGTTTTATCGACATCGACGGTGATTTCATCAACACGTGGCAGCGGATGCAGTACTTTCAGGTTGTCACGGGCTTCTTTCAGCATGTCGGCAGTCAGGATGTAGGCTGCTTTCATGTGGGCGTACTCAGACTCGTCAAAACGCTCTTTCTGAACACGGGTCATGTACAGGATATCCAGCTCAGGAACAACTTCCTCGATGGTGGTGTGCAGGCTGTAGTTGATACCGGCATCGTCCAGCTCTTCGCAGATGTAGTCAGGCATTGCTAGTACTTCAGGGGCAATGAAGAAGAAGTTAACGTTGTTGAATTTCGCCAGGGCCTGAGTCAGGGAGTGAACAGTACGGCCGTATTTCAGGTCACCGACGAAAGCGACGTTCAGGTTATCCAGGTGGCCCTGAGTTTCATAGATTGAGAACAGGTCCAGCAGAGTTTGGGTAGGGTGCTGGTTAGCACCGTCACCGCCGTTGACTACCGGAACACCGTTGGAAAATTCCGAAGCTAAGCGTGCTGCACCTTCCTGCGGGTGGCGCATTACGAAGGCATCGACGTACGAAGAAATGACCTGTACTGAGTCAGCCAGTGTTTCGCCTTTCTTCGCCAGTGATGTATTGCCGCCGTTATCAAAACCGATAACAGTGCCGCCCAGGCGTTGGACAGCGGTTTCAAAAGAAAGACGGGTACGGGTTGATGGCTCGAAGAAGCAGCTTGCAACAACCTTGTTTTTCAGTAGCTCCGGGTTTGGCTCGGCTTTTAGCTTGCCTGCAGTTTCAACAATTAGTTCCAGCTCATTTCGGTTAAGTTCCGGGATGGAAATGATGTGCTTTTGAAACAGCGAATTCGCCATGGCTTCTCTTCCCTCTATATATCACTATGATGAATGACGTTTGCCTGCTTGCCGGATTGGGCAAATGACAGACAAAAAAAAGCCCCCTTAAAAAAGGAGGCTCTTTTATGAAAAACAGAAAAAACAAAAAATGGCGCCAACGCCGAATTTCGGCGGTAGTGAATCAAGTTGTGATTAACAACAGGGCTCATTTTTTATCTCTCTCTAGACAAATTGCGAAGGATTATACGCCCATTTTTTGTGAGCGCAAGCGTTTGCGTTAACTATTCATTTTGTGGGATTTTATGCATATCAATATTGAGTGAGTTGTTCTTTGGTTTTGCTGTTAAATTCTTGAATTTATTTATTTTTAGTTGGTTTTTAATGTTAAGGTAAAAAGTGATGGTGAATAATTTCAAAAGATCGAAGGGCTATAAGGAAGAGATTTGATATGAAAAACAGAGTAAGCGGAAATAAAAATACCGGCCCGAAGGCCGGTATTGATTATGGGAGTTAAGAACGCCCAAGAGAGTTGATTACTGACCCAGAGTAGCAACCATTACAGCTTTGATGGTGTGCATACGGTTTTCAGCTTCGTCGAATACGATTGAGTGCTTAGATTCAACCACTTCGTCTGTTACTTCAACGCCGTCTTTCAGCATTGGGTATTCTTGAGCCAGTTCTTTACCTATAGTTGTGTCTTCACCGTGGAAAGCAGGTAGGCAGTGCATGAATTTCACATGTGGGTTGCCAGTTGCTTTGATCATGTCCATGTTTACTTGGTAAGGTAGCATTAGGTTGATACGCTCAGCCCATGCTTCTTTCGCTTCACCCATAGATACCCATACGTCAGTGTATAGGAAATCACAATCTTTAACGCCTTCTTGTACGTCTTCAGTTAGAGTGATTTTCGCACCAGTTTCTTCAGCGATTTCACGGCACTGAGCAACTAGAGCTTCTTCTGGCCAGTATGCTTTAGGAGCAACAAGGCGGATATCCATACCCATCTTCGCAGCACCAACCATTAGAGAGTTACCCATGTTGTTGCGAGCGTCACCTAGGTAAGCAAACTTCATTTCGTGTAGTTGCTTGCCGCGGCCGTGTTCCATCATAGTCAGGAAGTCAGCCAGGATTTGAGTTGGGTGGAATTCGTCAGTCAGGCCGTTCCATACTGGTACACCAGCGTATGCGCCTAGCTCTTCAACGATTTCCTGACCGAAACCGCGGTATTCGATGCCGTCATACATGCGACCAAGAACACGTGCAGTATCTTTCATAGATTCTTTGTGGCCGATTTGAGAGCCTGTTGGGCCAAGGTAAGAAACTTTAGCGCCCTGGTCGTATGCTGCAACTTCAAATGCACAGCGAGTACGAGTTGAAGTTTTTTCGAAGATCAGAGCAATGTTCTTGCCTGTTAGGCGAGGCTGCTCGTAACCGTTGTACTTCGCTTTTTTCAGTTCTGCAGACAGGTCTAGCATGTGCTGAATTTCACGAGGAGTGAAGTCTAGAAGTTTTAGGAAGTTACGGTTGCGAAGATTGAAAGCCATGATGATATCCTCTTAAGAATCTGTATCTCTCTGGCCGACGGCAATTCCTGTTTAGATGATGTGGAACTGGGCCGGCCTGTATTGTCTATTGTTTATCGTATTATGATGTTTTTGTGAATAACTATTCTGTTATTCTGCAATAATATTTGTGCCCGCTTCACCTTTCAGGATGTTTAGACCATCTTGAAGGGCACCGATACCTACCAGCTTGCCGCCTTGTTTAACGAACTCGCAAGAAGCATCGATTTTCGGACCCATAGAACCTGCGTCGAAAGTGTATTGAGCCAGTTCTGTTGGTGTTGTGCTGCGCAGTGCTTTCTGAGTTGGTTTACCCCAGTCCAGGTAAACTGCATCTGCGTCAGTTAGGATTAGCAGTGCGTCTGCATTCAGCTGTTTAGCCAGGAATGCTGCTGACATGTCTTTGTCGATTACTGCTTCAACACCGACTAGTTTGCCGTTTTCTTTCTTAACTGGGATACCGCCACCACCAGTACAGATAACCAGGTGCTGCTGGTTGATCAGTGCTGAGATTGCGTCGTCTTCAACGATGCCAGTTGGCAGTGGGCTTGGTACTACGCGACGGAAGTACTGGCCGTCAGGCTTAACAGTCCAGTGGTATTTTTCAGCCATTTCGCGAGCTTCTGCTTCTTCGTAAACAGGACCGATTGGCTTAGTTGGGTCTGCAAATGCTGGGTCGTTTGGATCCACGGTCATTTGCGTAAGCATGCAAGAGATGTGTTGTTCAGGCAGCAGGTTCTTCAGTTCCTGCATCAGCATGTAGCCGATCATGCCTTGGGTTTCTGAACCCAGTACGTCTAGTGGGTATGGACTAACTTTTTTGTATTCCAGACCTTGAAGTGCCAGCAGGCCAACTTGTGGACCGTTACCGTGAACCAGCACTACGTTATATTCTTTCGCGATATCTGCGATGGTTTTTGCTGCAGTAGCAATGTTCTGGCGCTGAATATCTGCTTCTAGTGGCTCGCCGCGACGTAGAAGTGCGTTACCGCCTAGTGCAACAACAACAGTTTGCTTAGTCATAGGATCGTCTCTCTTGGTGTTTCTGTTGGCCGGTATTCTTAGATACCGGCCATATTATTTTGCGTCTTGCTTAGTTTCCCGGGGGATTAGATGCCGTCACGTTCGATTGGGCAGCTCATGCAGCGTGCGCCACCGCGGCCACGGCCAAGTTCGTCACCTGGGATTGGCAGAACAGTGATACCTGCTTTGTCGTATTTCTCGTTGGTGTATACGTTACGCTCGTAACCAACAACCACACCTGGTTTAACGGTCAATACGTTGTTTGCATCGTTCCACTGTTCACGTTCTGCTTCGAAGCTGTCACCGCCAGTAGTGATAAGGTTCAGCTTATCAACACCAAGAGCTTTCTCGATTGCAGTTACGAAGTAGCCTTCTTCCTTCACGTTTACAGCACCAGATTCGTCGCCAGTTAGGCTCCAGCACTTAACGTCTTTACGGATAACTTCTGGGTAAACAGAGAAGGTATCTTCACGCATGTGAGTCATTACTGTATCTAGGTGCATGCAAGAGCGGTGCTTAGGAAGTTCCATTGCGATAACTTGCTTAGCTTCACCGTGCTTGAATAGGCTAGATGCTAGCTGCTCAACACCTTGTGGAGTTGTACGCTCAGACATACCGATTAGGACAGAGCCCTTACCGATTACTAGTACGTCGCCGCCTTCGATAGTTGAGTTGTCGTAGATTTTCTCTTCGTCGCCGAAGTACTTAATGAAGTCCTGGCCTGCGAAGGTTGGGTGCCAACGGTAGATAGCACGAACATGGTTTGTTTCACGCTGACGTGCAGGTTTTGCCATTGGGTTGATAGAAACACCGCCGTAAACCCAGCAAGAAGTGTCGCGGGTGAACAGGTGGTTTGGTAGTGGTTCAATGATGAAATCTGTTGGAGCGTGCATGCCCTGCATCATTGAAGAAGACTGGATTGGTAGTTCTGCGTAGCTTAGGCCGCCAAGAAGGATAGAAGCTAGTTCTTGGTTTGGCATGTCAGCTAGGAAGCAGCGTACATCGTTAGCGAATGCTGGACCGAAACGGTGGTCAGACACCTGAGTGTTTAGCAACCATTCTTTTGCTTCTGGCACAGCCAGAGTTTCAGCTAGCATGTCACGAAGAAGGAATACTTCAACACCTTGTTCACGAAGAGTATTTGCAAATACATCGTGCTCTTCGCCTGCGCGTTCTACAGATAGAACGTCATCAAATAGCAGGTCGTGACAGTTAGAAGGTGTTAGGTGAGTTAGAGCTCGCTCTGGACGATGAAGAAGAACGCGGCGTAGTTGGCCAATTTCAGAACCTACATAGAACTTACTCATGATCGTATCTCTCTATTTGATGCCAGCGTTAATTCGCTGGCTTATTTATTTTTTGCGGAGGTATTAAATTAATTATTAATCCTTCCGCCTCGTTTCTGTAATTCATTCTACTCTTTCGTTAATTGGAGTCTTAGACTTTTGTCACACTTTAATTATTAATATGGCAACGTAAAGTGTCGTTTTTATTAACATAATCCATGCATTTGTAGCTTGTTTTCACGCGTGATTTTTTATGTGGTATTTATGATTTATGCACTGGCTTTTTCTTTATAAGTTACTGTATTTAAATGATTTTGTGTTTTTGGTGGGAAGTTTATGCAGTTTTATTTCAAGTGAGAGAGTGGTGAATACACCGATCTTATGCAGTTTATTCGGTTGTCTATTTAAATAAATGCCATTTGTTACGTGTCTGGTAACAAATATTTTTCCTTTTAATTTGATGAATATCCATTTTGTAGTTTTCATACAAAAGAGTTTTAGAGTTTTTATTCTCTTGGTAACGGCGTTTTTAGTACGGAAATTAGTGTTGTTTAGTTAGTTAATTGGTTTAGTGTTTATTTGTTTTGGGAATGTGGGGAATGAGTTGGGTGCTTTTTATAATTAATTTGAATTTAACTTTGTTGTGGTAAAAATTTAATTTTTAAAAGTTATTTTACTCTCGTTGATAATAATAAATTGAAGTCGAATAAGTGATATTAGGTTGGCGTTTATATTTACTCACTTATTTATTATGAAACAACGCTATGATGAGTTGACGGTATAAGACTTGTTTTAGGTTCTAAGGGGGTGAGTAAAGTTTGTAATAGCATCCGATAGTACAGGCAAAAAAGTACTTAAGTTGCGAATCATTGTTTGCATGCTGTGACAGCCCGCTTGGGCAGTGGTTTTAAGACTATTATGTTTGTCAGCTTTTACCTCTGAATCGCTCAAAAGAGCAGAACAGGCTTAGGTACGATGATTGGCTTTGGAAATATACATGATGGCAGGTGAATGGGAGATTGATAGTTGACTGGGTTTTAGCATTTGATCGGGGGGTAGTTGCAGCGAATAAGAAAAAACCGCCCGAAGGCGGTTTTTTAAGGTAGGTATGTGGTGGGCAATTACAGCATTGCACCAACACTTAGCATAGCCATGATTAGTACAGTCAGGATACCCAGCAGAGGAGCAACCCACTTCACCCAGCGAACATAAGGTACACGGGCAATTGCCAGACCACCCATAACAACCGCTGAGGTTGGAGTCATCAGGTTCACGATACCTGAAGCAGACTGGTAAGCAGTTACAACCAGGTCACGACCTACGCCAGCAAAGTCAGCCAGTGGTGCCATGATTGGCATAGTCAGTACAGCCAGACCAGAAGATGAAGGCACCAAGAATGACAGCAGGATTTCAAGCCAGTACATTACGTTGATGAACACTACTGAAGACAGGCCAGTTACTGCGTGTTCTGCAGAGTTCAGGATGGTGTCGGTGATCATACCGCGGTCCATCACTACTACGATACCACGCGCGATACCGATGATTAGTGCAACACCCAGAAGGTCACGAGCACCGTCGATGAAGCTTGAAGTGAACTCTTCTTCGCTCATGCGGGCAATCAGGCCGATGATGATAGTAGAAGCCAGGAACATTGCTGAAATTTCAGCCATCCACCAACCTGCTACAGATACACCGTAAATCATGATACCGAATGATGCTGCGAAGATAGCCAGGATAACTTTACGAGTTGTTGTGAACTCCAGTAGTTCGCCACTCTGGTTGCCCAGGAAGTGCGCTTTGTTTTCTTCGTACTTGTCAAAAACGATAGACTTGCTCTTGTCGGCACGAACCATTTTTGCATAGCGCATTACGTAGCCAACACAGATAACCCAGCCGATAACCAGCATAGCAACACGAAGCATGATACCGTCAGTGAACGGGATACCAGCAGCGTTAGCCGCGATTACTGTTGCAAACGGGTTGATAGTTGAACCCAGAGTACCGATACCAGCACCCAGCAGTACTGTTGCTGCTGCTACAACCGGGTCGAAGCGTGCAGCCATCATTACTGGAACCAGCAGGGTATAGAATGGCAGTGATTCTTCAGCCATACCGTAGATAGTACCGCCGGCAGCAAACAGAGCCATTAGGATTGGGATCATCAACTCTTCTTTGCCTTGCAGGCGAGCAGTTACCCTTTCGATACCTGCATCAATTGCACCGGTTTTAGTTACCAGGCCAAGGAAGCCACCGATCACCAGAATGAATAGTGAAACGTCAATTGCCGCCGCTTCATAAGAGTTGTGATCATAGAAGCCGTCAATTGGCGCCAGAAGAACATCAACCACGCCCTGCGGGTTGCTTTCTACAGCATGGTAAGTACCTGTTACCGGTACCTCTTTACCTAGGTCTTCGTTCATAACACGTTCGTACTGACCGGCCGGAACAATCCAGGTCAGCATTGCCACAACGGCAATCAGTCCGAACAGAATGGTGTAAGCGGAAGGGAATTTAAAATTGGCAAAGAAGCCGCCTTTTTCTTCTTTGTTAGCTGTTTGCGTCGTCATTGTTGTCTCCTTGCCTCTATGACTGTTGTCAGTTCAAAGGGCTTATTACTGTGAGCCAAATACTTTTATTTGGCATGACGGTGCTCCCTGAACAATGCGTTCAGTGAAATGAAATTCAGCGATATTTGCGTTAGTAATCAGCGATAACTGTTGCTAAGTACGCTTTGGCTTGTCCATGCCCTGAGATGCGCTCAGGCAAGACATAGTCGCTAAAGAGTGTGTGGGTCTGGTGCTCGGCTTAAGCACTCGTTATTACCCGGCCTGTGGCGGTGATACACGGTCAATACATCGCTTTGACTGGTGTCACCGTTGGTACAGGTCTGGTAAATGAGTGCTCCTCTGGGGCGGCGTGCCAGGGTGCGCCTTCGGCGACCAGGCTCTTTGCCGGGATGGAACTTACTCATGATCGTATCTCTCGTAAAAATATAAAAGCTCTGCAGTCTTTGCCGCGAGTCTGTTTTTGTTTTGCAGGTGAATTTTATGCTGAAGGGGACGGTTTGACTTTGGTTTCGTTCACACTTTTGTTGGTCAATTATGCAGCAAAACATTCACTCAATTGTGCATCGAGGGTATTTTTCACAAATTAATGGATGAATATGCTTTTGTCGATAAACCATGCTCACTGGCTTTATGCATAGTTACGGCAAACCAGATGCCCCAACGCCTTAGATATCGGTGCAAAAGCAAACTGTTGGTTAGTCATCTCTGTTTTGTTATGCGCTTTTTCAGCCAAAAGTCGCAAACGGTTTCATTCAGGCGAGACGCATATTTGGGAATATTATTCAGTTTTATGCGCTGGGCTCTGACGAATAAAATCGACGCATATTTTGATTTGGGTCAATTTTAAATCGGAGCATGGTAATTAGGCCCGATCCGTGCGATATTTGCGGGAAAATTTATTCCACAGGTGGAGTTACCCCATGTCCTATGCAGAACTGATTGAAGAGCAGAAGGAAGAGACCCGCGAAATTATTGCGGCTTTGCTGGAAGACGGCAGCGATCCGGATGCGCTTTATACCATCGAACACCACTTCTCGGCTGATACTTTTGAAGAACTGGAAGGCGCTGCAGTTGAAGCGTTTAAAATGGGCTTTGAAGTACAGGAAGCTGAAGAGCTGGAACTGGCACCGGAAGACGGTGGTGGCAAAATCGTTTGTTTTGATGCTGTGATGGAGTCTGCACTGAATGCTGATCTTATCGACGAGCAGGCTGATAAGCTGATTCAGCTGGCTGAAAAACACAATATCGATTACGACGGTTGGGGCACTTACTTCGAATCTGGTGAAGACGAAGAAGACGAGTTCGAAGACGAAGAATAAGCTTGAGCTTTATGCTGCGTCTTAAAAAATTGAAAGCTGGCCGTTGGCCAGCTTTTTTTATGTCCGCAGGTATCTGTTATACCTGATGAGTTGATTTCAGAAGGTTTTCAGCATTCTGACTTCACAGGCATCATGGCCGGTATTGCCCATCGCGTTGGAAATTCTGACAAATCCAAGTGATTCATAAAGCGTAATGGCTTCGATCAGGTTGGCTGTGGTTTCCAGGTAGCAGCCTTTATAGCCTTGATCGCGGGCAAAAGTCAGGGCTTTCACTGCCAGTTTTCTAGCCAACCCGCGACCCCGAAGCTCCGGCAGGAAATACATTTTCTGTAACTCACAAATGCTGTCTTCTCCTGACAGTGGTGCAATTCCGCCGCCGCCCAGGATCCGGTTGTTGTGTTCGACGACCCAATAACTGCTGCCATCCTCCTGATACACCTCACTCATACTATCTAGCGTCGGATCCGCGACGCCATAACCTTTATCAGCGGTCAGGCCGTACTCTCCAGAAACTCGGCGTACCACAGCAGCAACTGAGGCATTATCAAGGGGGGTTAACGGGCGGATAGTATAGCCCTGCTGGTTAGAAGCAGCCCGGATCGCCTTGGTGTAACGCTTGATACTCTGTTCCAGTTGGATGATTTCATCCAGATCCATCTGCTCCAGAAAGGTATCGACCTGGTTATTGAGTTGCTGGTGTAGGGCTTCCAGTTTGCCTTTGCCCTCTTGGGTGAGCTGAAAGAGCTGGCTGCGTTTGTCTTCCGGATTAGGCGTCGAAGCAACCAGTCCCTGATTGAGCAGAACGGCTAAATGGCGGCTGGCATTGGATTTATCAACACGGAGACGTAGAGCCATCTCATTAACCGTAACCGGCGTATCTTCCAGCTCAATTAATGTGTGGGCTTGCACCGGAGTGAGCTCCATGCAGCCACATTGGTTATCCAGCATACCGAGTTGCCGGACAAGCTGACGGGATAGGTGACGAAGTGTTGTTGCATCCATAGTGCGAGATCCTGTTTGCTGTGGTTTATTTTGTTGTGGTCTGCAACTAAATTTAATTGCGAGTCGCAACTATGTCAATAGGTAAACAACAATCGAATTATGTCTAGATTGTTAATGGCAAAAAATTACATCTATAGGGGTAAGTGCACAGGTATTGGTTGTTTAGTGAATTGATTGAGTATGTGTGTGGTAGTATTTATCTGTTCAATTGAGTGGTGGCTGATCATTCAGTTGATTGATAAGTATCTATAAACACATCAAGACAGTTGGATTTATTAAATGGACAATCAGGTTAAATTTCATGGCCGAGGGCGTGAGTTCTTCGGTATTTGGATTGTGAACCTTTTACTTAGCATGGTTACGTTGGGGATTTACTCGGCTTGGGCAAAAGTACGGACGAATAAGTACTTTTATGGAAATACCGAGCTTGCCGGGGACCGATTTGACTATCACGCTGAACCTATCCAGATCCTGAAAGGACGCATCGTTGCAATTTTGTGTGTATTGGTATGGTTTGTGGCCAGTGAGTTCTTCCCGCTGGTTGCAGCTATCTTAATGCTGGCTTTCTTGGGGGTGATGCCATTGCTGATTAGGAATAATACCCGCTTTGACGCTCGTATGAGTAGCTATCGGCATGTTCGTTTTGATTTTGTCGGAACCCTTAAAGGGGCTTACGGGGTCTTCCTTGGTTGGCCGGCAATGTCTTACTTGTTGCTTTTTCTATGTTTGTTTTTTACTAGCGCAGTATTTGGAACTTATCCGGTTGTCGGTGTTGTATTTGGGTTGCTGACATTCATATTAGGTTTTGTGCTTTACGCCTGGGTATCGGCTCGTATGTCAGAGTATTTCGCCAACGGTTACCGTTACGGAAATCGTACGTTCAGTGCAGAGCTTGATCTAAAGGCTTACCTGAAAATTAATGTAATGGGGGGCCTGATCGGTATTGCGCTGTCAGCTGTAGCCTTGTTTATTGGAGGAATGCTTGGCGGTGCGACGTTGATTGCACAAGTTAGTAACCCGGCGCTGGCTGGTGGTGAGTTATCGGCAGTACTGGGGATATGGATGTTTGCCGCTTATGCCTGCAGTATTCTAATTTTCCTGGCCGTGAGTGCATTCGTTAAAGCTCGCGTACGTAACTATCTGTTTAGCCAAATTAAAGTTGATGGTGAGCCGGAGTATGGCTTCAGCTCAACCATGACGACGTTTGGTCTGGTTGCTCTGATGGTGACTAACTTTCTGTTGATGGTGGTTACTATTGGCTTTGCACGTCCGTGGGTGATGGTACGTTCGACACGTTATGTGACTGAAATGACAACAGTGAAAGGCGATCTCAGCTTACTGGTTGTCGAAGGGGATGATGTTGAGAAAACTTCTGCGATTGCCGATGAAGTGGCAAACGCCTTTGATTTGAATATGGGGATCGGGTGATTATTCGCGGGATCTGTCATCCGCCATACAGCTCGGCGAAATTGGACGCCGAGCTGGAGGTGTTGCCGGAAGGTTTACTGAAAGTAATAACTGAGCAAGGCGTTTATGAGCAGTTGATGGCTGACGTGGAAATCAGTGAGCCGCTGGGCAATTTGCCGCTTAAGTTGACATTTTCTGATGGGCGGCAGTTTATTCCTCATGACTCAGGCGCGCTGAAAGCAGTTTTCCGTTCTCGTCAGCGCCTTGGCTGGTTGCACCGTATTGAGCGCAATTTCCCGGCGGTTATTGGTAGCTTGGTGGCGATGGCACTGGTTTGTGTCTTGTTTTTCACCCATGGTATGCCATGGCTGACCGGAGCTTTGGTGACGGTTATGCCGGACAAGGTGTCGGAAGTCGTCGGGGAACATGTCCTGACTTCGCTGGATGAACACTTATTTGAGTTAAGTGAGTTGAGCCCGGAACGTCAGGCCGTGATCCGAGCTCGCTTTACCAGTATGACTGAGCAGTTACCGCCGACCCCTATAGCCCCTAAACTGGTGTTTCGGCGCTGGGAGCTTGGGCCAAATGCGCTGGCTTTGAGTGATGGCTCAATCATTGTGTTTGATTCTTTGGTTGATTTGGCTCAGACGCAGGAGCAGCTCGACAGTATCTTGCTGCATGAGCTGGGGCATATTGAGCATCAGCATGTAATGAAGTCGCTGGTTCGCTCGGCATTGTTGTCTGCTGCGGTAGCTGTGTTGACCGGGGAAAGTACCGGGTTAATTGATACCTTAAGCGGTGCCGGAGTCTTTCTGGCTACTCAGGGGTATTCAAGATCTGATGAGCAGGAAGCCGATCAGTACGCAGCCAACTATATGAAGCAGCTATATGGCTCTGTTGAACCCATGCAGCAGATGTTTGGCCTGTTCAAATCTCTGGACGAGATCGGGGAACAACCTGAGTGGTTAAGCACTCACCCTGAGTTGGATGCCAGAATTGAAGCTTTGGCTCAATAATATCAGCCAATTTTCATGGCATAAGGAACAAACAGCATAAAAAAAGCCACCGTTTTTACGGTGGCTTTTTATTACTCAGGACTCAGGCCAGAAATTACAGCGCAGCAATTGTTGCTTTCTGCTCTTCCAGCTTAGCCAGAGTTTCTTTGTAGCCTTCAAGCTTCTCACGCTCTTTAGCAACAACGGCTTCAGGTGCTTTCGCAACAAAACCTTCGTTACCTAGTTTGCCTTCGATACGCTTGATTTCACCTTGGGTTTTCTTCACTTCACCTGCAAGGCGAGCAAGCTCTGCATCTTTGTCGATAAGACCGGCCATTGGGATCATCAGCTCAGACTTGCCAACCAGTGCCGTTGCACATGCTGGTGTCTCTTCGCCGTCAGCCAGTACTTTAATACCTTCCAGTTTCGCCAGAGATGTCAGAACTGTCATGTTGGTTTCAACACGCGCTGCATCTGTTGCGTCAGCGGCTTTCAGCATCACGTCAAGTGGCTTGCTTGGTGCGATGTCGTACTCGGCACGCAGGTTACGGATGCTGGTGATGAATGCCTTCACCCACTCAATGTCAGCAACGACGGCTTCATCGAAGTTAGCTTCGTTAAACTGAGGCAGAGCCTGAGTCATGATAGTTTCACCTTCAACACCATCTACCAGAGGTTTCACGCTCTGCCAGATAGATTCTGTGATGTAAGGTAGAACTGGGTGAGCCAGACGTAGCGTCTTCTCAAGCACGGTGATTAGCGTATGGCGAGTTGCACGTTGTTGTGCTTCGGTACCTTTCCAAAGAACGGGCTTGGTTAGTTCTAGGTACCAGTCACAGAACTGGTTCCAGATGAACTCGTAAATCGTGCCTGCCGCCATATCTAGGCGGAAGTTTTCGATATGGGCGTTGAAATCTTTCGCCGCCAGCTCGAACTGAGATTCGATCCACTTGTCAGCCAGTGAGAATTCCATCTCACCGCCGTTCATGCCGCAATCTTTTTCTTCTGTATTCATCAGCACGTAACGGCTTGCGTTCCATAGCTTGTTACAGAAGTTACGGTAACCTTCCAGGCGCTTCATGTCCCAGTTGATGTCACGGCCGGTAGATGCCATGGCTGCTAGGGTAAAGCGCAGTGCATCCGTACCGTAAGCTTCGATACCGTTTTCGAAAGTCTTACGAGTTTGCTTCTCGATTTTCGCTGCCAGCTGAGGCTGCATCATGTTGCCACAACGCTTTTCAACTAGTTCTTCAAGGCCGATACCGTCGATCATGTCGATTGGATCGATAACGTTACCTTTAGATTTCGACATCTTGTCGCCGTTCTCGTCACGGATAAGACCCGTAACGTAAACAGTTTTGAATGGAACCTGCGGCTTGCCATTTTCATCTTTACAGAAGTGCATGGTCATCATGATCATGCGGGCAACCCAGAAGAAGATGATGTCAAAGCCAGTAACCAGTACATCTGAAGGGTGGAATGTCTTCAGATCTTCTGTCTGCTCAGGCCAGCCTTGAGTACCGAATGTCCATAGTGCAGAAGAGAACCAGGTATCCAGTACGTCGTCGTCTTGGCGAAGAACAACTACCGGTGCCAGATTGTTGTTCTCGCGAACTTCTTCTTCAGTGCGGCCTACGTACACATTGCCGTCGTTGTCGTACCATGCAGGGATACGGTGACCCCACCATAGCTGACGAGAGATACACCAGTCCTGGATGTCGCGCATCCAAGAGAAGTACATGTTCTCGTACTGCTTAGGTACGAACTGGATCTCGCCGTCTTCAACTGCTTTGGTTGCCGTTTCTGCAAGAGGTGCAGCTCGTACATACCACTGGTCAGTCAGCATTGGTTCGATAACAACGCCACCACGGTCGCCGTAAGGTACGGTTAGGTCGTGATCTTTGATTTCGTCAAGAAGGCCAAGTTCTTCGAACTCTGCCACGATCGCTTTACGTGCAGCGAAACGCTCCATGCCATGGTATTTAGCCGGTAGCTCTGTGCCGTATACATCGCTTGGTTCACCGTTAGTGGTGAAGACTTCAGCGCTGTCACGGATGTCAGCATTGAAAGTCAGGATGTTGATCATTGGCAGGCTGTGACGCTTACCAACTTCGTAGTCGTTGAAGTCGTGGGCAGGAGTGATCTTCACACAACCTGTACCTTTTTCCATATCTGCGTGCTCGTCGCCCACGATTGGGATGCGACGGTCAACGATAGGTAGAAGGATTTCTTTACCGATCAGATCTTTGTAACGTGGATCTTCAGGGTTTACAGCAACACCGGTATCGCCCAGCATAGTTTCAGGACGGGTTGTTGCAACTACGATGTAGTCTTTGCCTTCTGCGGTTTTAACACCGTCCGCCAGCGGGTAGCGGAAGTGCCACATGTGGCCTTTCTTGTCTTTGTTTTCTACTTCCAGGTCAGAAATTGCAGTGTGCAGTTTCGGATCCCAGTTAACCAGGCGTTTGCCACGGTAGATCAGGTCTTCTTCATATAGACGAACGAAGACTTCCTGAACGGCATTTGACAGGCCGTCGTCCATCGTGAAGCGCTCACGATCCCAGTCTACTGAAGCACCAAGGCGACGAAGCTGCTTAGTGATAGTGCCGCCGGACTCACCTTTCCATTCCCAGATTTTGTCGATGAAGGCATCACGGCCGTAGTCGTGCTTGGTTTTGCCTTCTTCTGCTGCAATCTTGCGCTCCACAACCATTTGGGTTGCGATACCTGCGTGGTCGGTACCGACTTGCCATAGGGTGTTTTTGCCTTTCATACGCTCACAGCGGATCAGGGTATCCATGATGGTATCCTGGAACGCGTGGCCCATGTGAAGGCTACCAGTGACGTTTGGTGGCGGGATCATGATGCTGTAAGCATCTTTAGTTGTGTCACCGTGAGGCTTGAAGTAACCAGCCTCTTCCCAGCGCTGATACAGCGCTTGCTCAATTGATTGTGGGTTGTATGTCTTTTCCATAGCGCTCTTAGAAGGATCTATGTGGAATTAGGGCGTCTCAGGGGCAGCGGCGGTTTGTAACTGAATGCCGGCAAGGCGATAGGCCTTGTAGCGTTCTCGTGCCTGCTGCTTGAGTTTTTCGTCGCAAGGAACGAAGTCTACCACTTGTGAGAAGGTTACGGCAAAATTTGGTGCTTCATAGCTCAAATTTATCAATACCCCCCGGTGGCCGCTGTGCCTTAAACCCGGCCAGCCCACCTCGACCGGCGCTCCCCCGCGGGGGCCTTCACCGATAAGGTTGTGCGGCACGAAGTTGTCGGGATCCTGCTGCCAAAGGTATTCATCTATTTGTTCTGCCTGAACTTTGCTCTCAGCCAGTAGGTATACTTTGCTGCCTTGCCTGTAACTCATTGCTGCCTGATGACAGGCAAAATGAAGCAGATAGTCATTATCAGCCTCAATATGCTTCTCATCGATAATATAAAAAGTAGCATGAGTCATCAGTGGGGTCTCTATATGATAAGAGGGCCATCCGGCCCTCTTTAGTGTTTCGTCTTATTCGACGTTCTCTTGGCCGGCTCGGTTCAGCAGGAATTGGACCAGCAGCGGGACAGGACGGCCTGTCGCACTCTTATCCTTGCCGCCGACCCAGGCTGTACCTGCGATGTCCAGGTGTGCCCAGTTGTATTTCTTAGCAAAGCGGGACAAGAAGCAACCAGCAGTAATTGTGCCGGCACCCGGTGTACCCAGGTTTGCAATATCAGCAAACGGGCTGTGAAGCTGTTCCTGGTATTCGTCTGTCATCGGCAGGCGCCATGCGCGGTCACCGGCTTGTTCTGATGCGTTGACCAGTTCATGTGCCAGCGGATTATGGTTAGCAATCAGGCCGCTGATGTGGTTACCCAGTGCCATCACGCAGGCACCGGTCAGGGTTGCTACGTCAACAACACATTCCGGCTCGAAACGCTCAACATAAGTCAGAGCATCACAAAGAACCAGACGACCTTCAGCATCAGTGTTAAGCACTTCAACTGTCTGACCGGACATGGTTGTCAGGATATCACCCGGACGGTAAGCACCGCCGCCTGGCATATTCTCACAGCCAGCCAGAACACCGACAACATTAATCGGCAGGTTCAGCTTAGCCAGTGCTTTCATTGCACCGAATACTGTCGCTGCACCGCACATGTCATACTTCATCTCATCCATCTTAGCCGATGGTTTGATAGACAGGCCGCCTGAATCGAATGTCAGGCCCTTACCAACCAGCACAATTGGCTTGGCTTCCGGATCAGGGTTACCTTTATATTCCATCACCGACATCATGGCCTCGTTTTTCGAGCCCTGGCCAACAGCAAGGTAAGAGGTCATGCCCAGTTCCTGCATTTCCTGCTCGCCGATGATCTTGGTGGTGATAGTGTCGAAATCGTCAGCCAGGCGACGGGCCTGAGAAGCCAGGTAAGCCGGGTTAGCTACGTTTGGTGGCATGTTGCCCAGGTCTTTACCTGCTTTAACGCCTGATGCGACCGCCAGACCATGAGTGATTGCGCGCTCACCCAGAGACAGTTCACGGCGAGTCGGTACATTGAATACCAGCTTGCGCAGCGGACGACGGGTTTCCGGTTTGTTGCTCTTGAACTGATTGAAGGTATACAGGCTGTCTTTGGTTGTTTCGACTGCCTGGCGTACTTTCCAGTAAGTATCGCGGCTCTTCACATGCAGTTCAGTCAGGAAGCAGACGGCTTCCATTGAACCTGTTTCATTCAGGGTGCTGATAGTCTTCCTGATGATTTGCTTATACTGACGCTCGTCCAGTTCACGCTCTTTACCACAGCCAACGAGAAGAACACGCTCTGATAATACGTTTGGCACATGGTGAAGAAGCAGCATCTGGCCTGGTTTACCTTCCAGATCACCGCGGCGCAGTAGGGAACTGATATAGCCATCGCTAATCTTGTCGAGTTGTTCGGCAATTGGAGAGAGGCGACGTGGTTCGAAGACGCCGACGACGATACAGGCACTGCGCTGTTTCTCGGGGCTACCACTTTTTACACTGAACTCCATGCGTACTCCTACATCCTATAAAGACAATTAAAGCTAAATGTTGGATAATACCGCACTTGCTTGCCGGACCGCTGTTTCGGTATAGGATTTAAAGTGCAGGTTAACAATTAGCCGAAAGATTAAAAAATAACTGATTAACCGAAAAATTATAGTGATTCCTGCAAAAAAACAAGTTTTCTATGGGTATTTAAAGCGTGATTATTGTTCGGTATTTGACGCGTGAGACATTGAAGAGCCAATTTGCGGTGCTTTTTGTGCTTTTTCTTGTCTTTATCAGCCAGAAATTCATCCGTATTCTGGCCTCAGCCACTGAAGGTTCGATCCCCAGCGATCTGATCCTGACTTTAATGGGGCTGTACATGCCGTCTATGGCATTACTGATGTTGCCACTGAGTCTTTACATCGGGATTTTGTTAACTTTCGGCCGTTTATACGCTGAAAGTGAAATCACCGTGATGAATGCAACTGGCATCGGTAATAAGTTCTTGATTCAGGCTGCATTGTGGCTGGCGGTGATCACAGGTTCATTCGCAGCGTTCAACTCTCTGTGGTTAGCGCCGTGGAGTGTGGAGCAGGAAACCCGGGTGATGGAGCAGGTTGAGGCTGACTCTGGTCTTGAGCTGCTGGTTAAAGGCCAGTTCCAGGCTGCACCGGACGGTAAAGGGGTGGTTTTCGTTGATGACATTACCGAAAGCGGTACCCGTTTACATAAGGTGTTTGTCGCTCAGGTGACAGCCCGTGATGCCTTGCGCCCGAGTGTGATGGTGTCAGATCGCGGTTATGTCAGTCAGCTAGAAGATGGTCGTCAGATCCTGGATCTGAAAAGTGGTACCCGTTATGAAGGGATCCCGACCCGTCTGGACTATTCGATTACAGACTTTGAAGATTATCAGGCACTGATCGGTCAGCGAGAGGTGCGGCAGAAGAGCCGTGACTGGGATGCCCTGCCGACTCTGGATCTGATGAAGCGTCCGGAAGTGGCAGCTAAGGCTGAATTCCAGTGGCGAGTGTCGCTGTTTCTGTGTATTCCTTTGCTGACTATGGTCGTAGTGCCGCTGTCTGCGGTGAACCCGCGTCAGGGACGTTTTGCAAAACTGTTCCCGGCGATTCTGATTTATCTGGCTTATTTCCTGTCGATCAGTGCCGGTAAATCTGCAATCGAAGATGGCAACCTGCATCCATATATCGGCTTGTGGTCGATTAACCTGCTTGTGTTCCTGGTTGCTGTTGGGCTGAATTCCTGGGAGACCATGCCGGTAAGGCAATTGAGAGAGAAATTACGGAGACGCGGCTAGATGTTTAAGATTCTGGATTTGTACATTGGCCGAACGATTATTGCGACCACAACGCTGACGTTGTCTACGCTGGTTGGGTTGTCGGCCATCATCAAATATGTAGAGCAGCTACGTAAAGTCGGCGACGGTACTTATGATTTGTGGAAGGCTTTGGCATATGTTCTGCTGAGTATTCCCCGTGATATCGAGATGTTTTTCCCGATGGCGGTATTGCTTGGTGCCCTGATCGGTCTGGGAACCCTGGCCTCCAGCTCTGAGCTGGTGGTAATGCAAGCCGCTGGTTTTTCTAAGCTGGATATTGGCTTGTCAGTCTTGAAGACGGCTGTTCCGCTGATGCTGGTGGTGATGGTGCTTGGCCAGTGGGGCGCGCCGGAAGCGCAGAAAGCGGCGCGTGAACTGCGTGCGTTGTGGACATCCGGCGGTAGTATGCTATCAGTTCAGCGTGGGGTCTGGGCGAAAGACGGTAATGATTTTATCTATATCGGTCGGGTGCATGAGCAAAATAAGCTTGATGCGGTCAATGTCTGGCAGTTTGATGATAAGGACAGACTGACCCATACCGTTTTCGCTAAGGCAGCTGAATTCCGTGAGCAGGATGGCTGGTTGCTGGAAGATGTGACGATAACGGAATTCTCTGATATCAAGCAGACCAATACCGAATACGACACGCTACCGTGGAAGACAACACTGACGCCGGATAAGCTGGCTGTGGTGACGGTGAAGCCGGAAGAGCTGGCTTTGTCTGGTGTTTATGATTACGTGACTTATCTGAAAGAGTCGAAACAGGACGCGTCCCGTTATGAGCTGGCATTCTGGCGTAAAGCACTGCAACCGGTGTCGATTGCTGTAATGATGCTGCTGGCATTGTCGTTCGTATTTGGACCGTTGCGTTCGGTGACGATGGGGGCGAGGGTACTGTCCGGGGTGATTTTCGGCTTTGCCTTTTATATCTCCAATGAAGTCTTCGGGCCGATGAGTATTGTTTACCGTCTACACCCTATCATCGGTGCAATTGGGCCGAGTATGGTCTTCCTGTTTATTACGATTTACCTGCTCAGACGTAAGCTGTAAAACATACTGAAGAAATAAAGAAGGAGCCATCAGGCTCCTTCTTTTTTATATCTGATTTTTAGGTTGGATTTGCATTCTGGGCAAGGCGGCCTGCAATGAGTTTTGAATCAGTTTACTTTTGGCAGGACGATCATTTCACACTCTGCCATCAGATCCTGAAAAGATTGCTTTTCTTTACTGAACGGCGCAATCAGGTTGCCCAGTCCGAATGCTGATGACCCCATGCGGATCAGTGCTTGGGTCAGGCGGATATTCGAGCCGTCTTTGTTTTGCAGTCTCAGTTTCCATGCCCGCATTCCCAGGGTCTGGCCTCCTTTACACCAAAAATAGGCAAAGAAGCCAATGATCACTAGGGCAAGGTAGCCAGTGTACAGCATGCCGACAACCGGATGCTGCGTCATATAGGCGCTGAGATCCTGGTAGTTGCCAAGATCAAGCAGCCCGGTATAGAGCATTAATGCGGCAACAGCCATTGCCACGCCACCGGCCAGCATTAGAACCGCAGCAATGACCAGTGAATCATAGAGCCAGGCTCCCAGGCGACGGAAAAGTCCCGGATATTGTTTAGCCGGTTTAACGTCCTGTTGTTTTCTCTTCTTCATTTTCAGCACCAGGTTAAATTTATAGAGCGAGCAGCATCGGTGCAGTGTAGCAACTTCATAAATTAAGGTGAATGGCGACTCTGTCGGAAATGAGACAGATAAAAGCCGAGAATTCAGTCCGGTGCGGCTATGCTTTATTGTCAGAAGCCTGAATCGGTTCTTGTTCTGGTATCTATTCAGGAATCTGTTCTGTTGTCTTTGATGAGGAGATGAATCATGGCGGAAGAAAACAAGAACACCACCAATTGGCCAGATCTGGCCGGTGCGCTATATGACAAGCTGACCGAACGTCATGCTGAGCTGACGTATGACTTTAATAATGTCGAAGTCAGTGTGCCGAGCGGTGCTGGCGATAAGCCGGAGCACTCAATATGGAAGTTCAATGGTAGCATCAGCATCCGCGGACGTAATCTGGAAGACTGATAATGGAGTTGCTGTTGTCGGGTGATATGGATATTGAGGTGGATGGGGAGTCAGTCCAACTGTCAGCCTGTGGTAATGAGATCACGTTAACCCTGACGCAAATTTCCACACTGGCTTTGGCTGCCCGTTCTATTGCCCGGATGCCACGTTTTATTGATCATCAGGCATCCTTGTCTTTGCTGACGACACTTTGCCCTGTGATACGTATTAATGTCGGGACGGATACTGTGTTAGAGATCCGGCGCAGGAAAGGGGTATTTTCCCGAGTGTGGATCCATCACTATTCATTACAGCAAAAATGGATGTGGCTGAAAAACAGCTTTCGGCTGCTACGGCGCTATTACCGATGATTTTTTACTGCATTATGAGCAATATAGACGTCTGTTCGGCTCTTGCTGGCTAAATATAAGCCAAACAAACAGAAATACTGCTGAGTTAACGTATAAAGGCTTGCGCCCTTCATCGGTATACGTATAATGAGCCGCATCTGCCCGAGTGGTGAAATTGGTATACACGACGGATTCAAAATCCGTTTCCTTCGGGAGTGACGGTTCAAGTCCGTCCTCGGGCACCAGATTAAAGACAAAGCCTCAACTTCGGTTGGGGCTTTGTTGTATCTGAAACTCAGTTTTTCAGAATCCCTCCTTATACTTTCCTTATACTTTCCTTATTCAAGCCATTCCTAATATTGCACCTCCGTTTTGTGCTTTTGTAGCTACCTTATAAGTACAGCAAATGTCACTGGCGGGAATGGATATGGACGTAAGTTTCAAATATGCAGATGAGTTCGGGCCGTTTAAGGTGATTCAGCTGTATGAGCCTTCTCTTTCTCTCAAGGCCGTTTTGGTTGTTGATAATGTGGCTATGGGGCCTTCCATCGGTGGAATTCGGATGGCTCCGGATGTCACGATTGACGAATGTTTCCGGCTGGCACGGGCGATGACCTTCAAAAATGCGGCTGCCGGACTGCCTCACGGTGGCGGAAAGGCGGTGATTTGTGCTGATCCAAAAATGCCGAAAGCGGAAAAGCAGGCAGTTGTTCGGGCGTTCTGTCAGGGGCTGCGCAATGAAGAAAGTTATATATTTGCCCCTGACATGGGCATGGATGAAGAGTGTATGGCCTGGATCCGGGATGAAGTCGGGCGAGTTGTCGGTCTGCCTCGCGAGCTGGGAGGCATTCCGCTTGATGAGTTAGGAGCAACAGGCTGGGGGCTGAGCCATGCTGTTGATGTGGTTGCTGAACAATATGGTTTCCCAGTCAAAGGGGCCCGGTTTGTAGTGCAGGGGTTTGGTGCGGTCGGTAAGCATGCTAGTCGTTTTTTAACAGAAAAAGGAGCCGTTTTGGTCGGCGTGGCAGATTCCCGAGGAGCCATTCTCGATGATAATGGTTTGGATGTTGATGCTCTGATTGAACTTAAATCGCAGGGGAAGTCAGTGACAGAATACCCAGATGCAAAAGTGATTTCGGCGGATGATCTGATTGGGCTCGAATGTGACCTTTGGATCCCGGCAGCCCGTCCGGATGTAATTAATGAAGGTAATGTCCAGCGCCTCAATGCCAGGGCTGTGATTCAGGGCGCGAATATTCCCTGCACCAAAGAAGCCGAAGCTTATCTTCATCAGCAGGGAATCTTGTGTTTACCTGACTTTATCGCCAATGCTGGTGGGGTTATCTGTGCATCAATGGAGTATCACGGTGCGACTCAGTCTGCGGCTTTTGATGCTATCGGTGAGAAGGTTCGGCGAAATACTGAAGAGGTGCTCAGCCGGATAAAAACACAATCAATTTCCCCCCGTGAAGCAGCGATAGCGTTGGCCAAAGAGCGGTTGCAAAAGGCGATGGCTTACCGGCGTTATTCGTTGTTTTCAACGGCGCCTCACTTCCTCTGAGTTCATGTTAAAAGTGGGAAACTTGTATGGCTAGGGCAGTAAAAAGCTATTTTCACCGAGGGGGGACGGAACCGTTGCTTGGGAAAACTATTCCTGAGCATTTTGCCGATATCGTCAGGCGTTACCCTGAACAGGAAGCTGTGGTTGCTATTGCTCAAAACCGAAGGCTGACCTACAGAATATTAGATAAGGAAGTAAAAACACTGGCGAAAGGGTTGCTGGGAGCAGGGTTTAAGAAAGGAGAGCGGATCGGCGTTTGGGCAACGGATAACCTGGAGTGGCTGTTGTTGCAAATTGCCACAGCCCGTATTGGTGTCGTGTTGGTCAACATCAATCCGGCTTATCGTCAGCGGGAGCTAGCATACGCACTGCAATGTTCTGAAGTGCAGGGACTATTTGTGATCCCGTCTTTTCGTGATAGTGATTATATTACGATGCTGACCTCATTGTTGCCTGAGTTGCAATCCGGCGAGCCACTCTCCCCGCTAAATAATCAGGCGTTGCCTTTTTTACGAGCTGTGGTGGTGTACGATCCGGATGAACCGGAAAAAACAGCCAGGCCGGCCCCCGGTTTTACGCTTTGGACAGAGATAATTAAGGCCGGTGAAACGGTATCTGATCAGACGCTTGAAGCGGTGACGACCAGTCTCGATTGTGACGAGCCGATTAATATTCAATATACCTCTGGCACTACCGGGTTCCCGAAAGCAGTGGTGTTGACCCATCACAACATCCTCAATAATGCTTATTTTTCTGCTAAGGCGATGCATTTTACCGAGCAGGACAGGCTGTGTGTTCCCGTACCGTTTTATCACTGCTTTGGTATGGTGCTGGCAAACTTGCTGTGCTTTTCTGTCGGGGCTTGCATCGTGATCCCGGCGGAACATTTTGACCCGCAAGCGGTACTTAAAGCTATTGATAGTGAAAAATGCACCGCAGTTCATGGGGTACCGACCATGTTTATTGCTGAGCTGGAACACCCTGACTTTGCCGACTACGACGTGAGTTCCCTGCGCACAGGCATTATGGCTGGCGCGCCCTGTCCGCCGCCGCTGATGATGCGGGTGATGGAAGATATGCATTGTCGGGAAATCCTGATCGGTTATGGGGAAACAGAGGCCTCACCGTTGACACACTTAACCTCCCGAGATGACAGCCTGGAGCGGCGAACCGAAACCGTCGGAAAAAACCTGCCGCACCAAGAAGTTAAAATTGTTGATCTCAAAACCGGGGCTATGGTGCCGTTAGGTGTGGTCGGTGAGGTGTGCTTTCGCGGTTACCATATAATGCAGGAGTATTATGGCAATGAGTTGGGAACCCGGGATGCAATTGATGAGTACGGTTGGTTGCACTCGGGCGATCTGGGTACCATGGATGCAGATGGGTATGTGAAGATCACCGGGCGGATGAAGGAGATGATCATTCGTGGCGGGGAAAATATCTACCCACGTGAAATTGAAGAGTTCCTGTTTGCTCACCCGAAAATTCAGCAGGTAGCTGTGTTCGGAGTTCCTGATGAGTATTACGGTGAGCAGGTCGCGGCCTGGATCCAGCTTCATTCTGGAGAAGCAATGACAGACAGTGAACTTCGTGCTTATTGCCAAGGGCAGTTAACTCATTTCAAAATTCCGGCTTATATTCGCTTTGTCGACAGTTTTCCGATGACAGTGACTGGAAAACTGCAGAAATTCAGGATGCGTGAGCAGGAAGTGGAAAAGCTCAGTCAGCAGAAAGCAAAATGAGATGATGAGTGAGCTGAGCAGAAATGGTTAGATAAAGTTGTTGTATATCAATCTCATATTCGTATAATACTCAGCACCTGCCCGAGTGGTGAAATTGGTAGACACGACGGATTCAAAATCCGTTTCCTTCGGGAGTGGCGGTTCAAGTCCGCCCTCGGGCACCATATTCCATAGCAAAGCCTCAACTTCGGTTGGGGCTTTGTTGTATCTGGGCATCTCTGATTCTTTCGTCAGTATTCTCTCTTTTATCTTCAGTGTTATTGACTACTTCAATTGTAATTCAGTAGGTTATTGTAAGGGTAAATGCTTTGACGCCTGCCAAATGTGTCACATCGCTTACCGGTAACAATTAACTCAACGCAGAATAACGATAAAGGAGTAGGGTTATATGCGCGCAGCAAATTCAGAGTATCTACTGGCGGCACTGAGAAATATCATCAAAGCCAAGGGACTGACATATAAAGAGCTTTCCGATCGGTTAGGTGTTCCTCTGTCAACATTTAAGCGCCATTTGTACAGCCCGAATATTACTCTGGAGAAGTTGCTGGATTACTGCCATGAAGTTGGGACGACACTGGAGGAATTGCAGAAGTTGGCGATAAAGCTTCAGCACGATAATGATAGTTTTTTCAGCCATACCCAAGACGAAATTTTCTACCAGTTTCCTCAGTTATATGACTTTTACCGTGAGCTTCGGCACCTGCGTCAGCAGGACAGTTATGAGTTCATGCGCAAGAAATATGGTCTGAATAAGTCCTCGACTTATGCTTATCTGCGTGCCCTGGAAATGCTGGGGTTGGTAAAGCTGGCTGAAGACAACAAGATTCAGCTGGTTGGCCCTTTTTATTACCGTTTTTCAGAAAACTCTAAGTTGAGCCTAAAGTACAAAACCATCTTGAAAGAGCAGGCCCTGGATAACCCAGATTGTGTACGAATGGGCTTTTCTCGTATGTACTTAAAAGAAGATCAACTGGAAGAGCTAAATAAACTGCTGGCTAAAGAAATATTGAAATACCACAGTGAGAATATGCAGGATAATGCGACGGATAAGGACTTACTTCGTAACGTGCTGTTGTTTGTTACCCAACATCAGCCGCTGGCTTTTTCTGATGGTATTGGCTCACTGCCCCATTCATTTCTGCAGGATATAAAAACGGCTATCGCCCAGTGTGAAGAAGCGGGGGCATGAACTACCCCCTTATAAGCTTTTCGGTTAAATAGTTTCAGGCTGGTGATGCCAGATGGCACGCCACCAGATGTTGCTCACCGTTTTCAGCCAGTGCAGGGTAGGTTTGTGAGCAGAACGTTTTGGCTTGCGAACACCGTGAAGCAAAATGGCAGCCTTGAGGTGGATTCATCGGTGATGGGACATCGCCTTGCAGCATGATCCGCTTGCCGCGCTGACGCGGATCCGGGATCGGGATCGCTGAAATCAGAGCTCTGGTGTAAGGGTGTTTCGGGTTGCGGAACAAGGTTTCGGTGTCACTGATTTCGACAATGCGCCCCAGGTACATTACTGCAATTCTGTCCGAGATGTGTCGAACGACTGACAAGTCGTGGGCGATGAAGATCAAAGCCAGGTTCATCTGTTTCTGGAGATCAAGCAGCAGATTGATGATTTGCGACTGTACCGAAACATCCAGTGCGGAGACTGCTTCGTCACAGACGATCAGTTTCGGGTTTAGTGCTATTGCCCGGGCGATGCCGATTCGCTGGCGTTGTCCGCCTGAAAACTCATGCGGGTAGCGGTTTGCCGCCGATGCCGGCAGCCCGACTTTCTGTAGTAACTCTTTGACCCAGATTTCTCTTTCTTCAGGCTGGCCAATACCGTGGATCTCATAAGGTTCGGCGAGAATCGTGCCTATGGTATGGCGACTGTTAAGGCTTTCCATCGGATCCTGAAAGATGATTTGCATCTCTTTACGCAGGGATACCATTTCCGATGGACTCAGGTCGGTGATGTCCTGCCCGTTGTAGATGATCTGTCCGGCTGTCGGTTCATGAAGTTTGAGTAGGGTTCGTCCGACCGAACTTTTACCGCAGCCGGATTCTCCGACCAGCCCCAGAGTTTGACCGGCTTTGACTTCGAAGGATACGCCGTCAACAGCATAGACATACTTGGGTTTACGAAACAGTGAGCCACGCAAGACATAGTGCTGTTTCAAATCGACTAATTTAAGAATCGTTTCAGGCATGGTTAACCTCATCCATCATCAGGCAGCTGACGTAGTGCATCGGTGATACCGTTTGAGGTTGCGGCACGGTGTCGCCGCAACGTTCTGTTTGGTAGTGGCAGCGGTTACGGAACCGGCAGCCGGAAGGCATTTCTTTAAGATGCGGAACGGAGCCCGGAATAGTATCCAGTTTGGTTTTAGGTTTGCCTTCGATACGCGGAATAGAGCGTAGCAGCCCCTGGGTATAAGGATGTTTCGGTGATTCAAACAGGGTGAAAACATCTGCGTGTTCTACCACTCGCCCGGCGTACATCACTACCACGTCATCACACATTTCGGCGACAACGCCCAAATCGTGGGTAATGAAGATGATGGCCATGTTGTTTTCTTCCTGGATGGAACGCATCAGCTCAAGGATTTGGGCCTGGACGGTTACATCCAGAGCCGTGGTTGGTTCATCGGCGATGAGGATGTCTGGTTTGCAGGCAAGTGCCATGGCAATCATAACTCGCTGGCGCATTCCGCCTGACAATTCATGCGGGTAGACGTTGAAGCGTTGTTCTGCGGCTGGAATACCGACCCGCTGCAACATATCAATGGCTGCCTGTTTACGTTCAGCTTTGGAAAATTCCGGCCGATGCAGTTCGTAAACTTCACAGAGTTGGCGGCCGACAGAGTGCACTGGATTCAGGGCGGTCATCGGATCCTGGAAAATCATTGAAATTCGGGCACCGCGGGTTTGGTAGAGATCCTCTGGTGCCATGCTGACAAGATCAGTGCCATTGTAGGTTATAGAGCCACCGGTGATTTTGCCGTAAGGGCGGGGTAGCAGCCCCATGATTGATGCGGCGGTAACACTTTTTCCGCAGCCTGATTCCCCGACCACTCCTATGGTTTTGCCTTTGGCGACACTGAATGAGACGCCGTCCAGCACTTTGATTTCTCCTTCGTCAGTAGAGAAGGTGGTTTCCAGATCCTTAATGGTCAGGATATTGTTTTCTGTATTACTCATTGTCCGGCGTCTTCCTCATCCCTGGATAAAACGTTTGTCGATGACGGTGACAGATTCAAAGGACTTGTCATCATCCAGTGCTTCCTTCGTGGCTCTTTTCTCTTCAAGGTCGATCCAAAACAGGCCATATTCCATCTTACTGGCGTCAAGGATGTCACGGGACAATTCGGTACCCAGACCTTGCGGCAGCTTGACATAACGCCAGTGGGCGCCGCGGGAAAACGGCACAGAATAGGTTGGAATTACACAGTCGCAGTCAGCGATTTTCTGCTGGATTTGTCGTGAGATCCCAGCTTTTTTACTGACATCGAATTCGGTGTCATAAGCTTCAATCAACTTGTCCATCTCAGGATCGGCATAGTTGGTGAAGTTATTGGTTTGCGGATGCGCATTCGATGAATGGAAGTACTGCCAGTAGACTGGAAGTGAGGCTGTTCCCATGCCTAAAAATGCGGCCTGATGTTTTTTCTCCAGCAGGGACTTAAAGCCTGTTGCACCGTCAACCAGTTTAAGCTCAATGTTCAGACCGGCTTTTTTTGCTTCCTCTTTCAGCACCACTACCCGCGCTGTGTGCATCTTTGTCAGATAGGTAAGAGTGATGGCTAGGCGTTCGCCTTTGTCGTTGATGCGGGTACCGTCGCTGTCTAAGCGGCTGAATCCGGCTTTTTTGAAATAATCAGTGGCCAGTGCCGGATCAAATGCTTTGGCTTTTATATCCGGATTATCGTAGTCGCCATAACCTGAGCCGAAACTTTGCTGGTGGACATAATCCCCGCGCAGGGCAACATCAATCATTTTCTCAACATTCAGTGAGTGGGCAATACCGTGACGGATATTGGCGTTATCCATCAGCGGAGCCTGGAGGTTCAGCCATACACCGGCTGCCCCCTGAGGGGATTTATTATAAAACCATGACTTCTGGATGTAGCCTTTATCATAAAGCGGCCCTTTGGCTTTGTTGTGCCATAGAGACGGGAAGACCATGTAATACGCATCCAGCTTGCCGCGCTCGAAATACTTAAGGGCAATATCGGTATCCCGGATCACCTTGATAATGATCTTGTCGACATTATAACGGTGCTGGTAGTAGCGGTTGGTATAACCCCACCAGTTGTCGACTTTTACCAGATGAACAGCTCGGCCTTTGCGGATTTTTCCCACTTTGTATGGTCCGGTAGTGGGTTCTGCTTTCCAGTTATAGCGACGAATGAAATCTTTCGGAAGTTGTCCGCCCGGATAGAAGTGAGCCGGTTTAGGCATGATGTTTAGCCGCATGAGCAGCTCATCGTCAGCCAGTTGATCGGCAGAATGGAGGGCAAAGGTATATTTGTCATAGACAGTGATCCCTGCCACCTTGTTGGTGAAGTAATCTTTGTACCATGGGGCCTTGGCATGCTCGCTTCTCATGTAGTCGAACACAAAGACAAAATCCTGGCTGGTGATTGGTTCACCGTCAGTCCAGCGTGCATTTTCATCCAAACGAAAGTAGAGGGTTTTGTGGTCGTCACCAAAGGCCCACTGCTTAGCGATTGCAGGCAGAAATTGTCGAGTGTTCGGCTGCTGTTGAAGCAGAGTCGGGTTGCCGTCAAGCAAGAAGGCTCTGAAGCTGCCGTTAGAGTCGGGGCCGATGGTACGCAGTGTCAGCGGAAAGCTTGAAATATGCAGCCGGTAGGTGCCGCCGGGCTTGGCTCTGATGTCGGCAAACAGCGGCTGTTCCTGATTGGAAATCCAGTTAAGTCCCGATGGGAGCTCTGCTGCCAGTCCTCCGCTCTGAAACAGCACTGTAAGGGCTGCAAGCAGAGAGGCCATAAGGAATTGTCTCATTGTTACTCCATACATTTTTGTTATCGGTGGCGGCCTTGCTACCGTTTTAATGTTGTTTGCATGAACTGTTATTTGTCATGAGCTTAGTGTGGCTCTGGTATCAGATATACCGGGTGTATTTTTTCGGATCGAATGCCTCACGGATCCCTTCGCCGATGAAGGTCACCATTGTCAGTACCGAAACAATTGCGAAGACAACTGAGCCGATGATCCAGTAAGCATCAAGATTTGATTTGCCCTGCTGCAGCAGGTCGCCCCAGCTCGGGGTCGGTGGCATCAGTCCCAGCCCTAGGTAGTCAAGGGCAGTCAGTGTGGTGATATTGGCAACAATGCCAAACGGTGCCAGAGTGATCACCATTACCATGGTATTTGGCAGAATGTGTTTGATGATCACTCGCCATAACCCAGCCCCCTGAGCACGGGCAGCCATAACATATTCCCGGGCTTTTTCTTTATAGGTCATGGTTCTCATATACCAGGTGATGCTGATCCAGCCGAACATAACGTTAATCAGAACGAACAGGAAAAAGCTTGGCTGGATAATGGAGACCATAATCATAATGACGTAGAGGAAAGGCACCATCGACCACACCTCAATGACTCGCTGCATCACTAAGTCGAATTTGCCTCCTAGGTAACCCATCAGCGAACCGATCAGCACTCCGATGGTGTAACAAAGTGTCAGGGTCAGCATGGCAAACCAGATAGCGATCCGGAAACCGTAAATCAGGCGCGCAAGTACATCACGGCCAGACTCATCGGTACCCAGATAATGCTGACTTTCTAGCGATGGCGGATTAGGCGGGTAGTTCATGCCATCGAAGTCTTGTTCGTAAGGGTTCCATGGGATAACCGGCATTAGCACCCAGTTACCTTCCCCTTCTTTGGCAAAGTATTTTTTCAGCTCGCGGTAATTAACCTCGTAGCCGTAGTTAAGACCGAACATCTCACCGGTTTTTACTTCAGAGTAGGTAGGGAAGTACAGATTACCTTCATAGGAAACAATTAGAGCCCGGCTGTTCACGAGAAGCTCAGCGACACAGGAAAGCAGGACCAGCGTCGTCAGAAGCACAAAGGAATAATAGCTTCGCTTGATTGAACGGAAGCGGTTAATTTTCTTTTTGGTTAGTGGATTTAACGGCATGGTTTAGCTCCCGAATTTAACCCGAGGGTCGACAATAGCAACGCACATATCCGAGAGGATGTTGCCGAACATCAACAGCAGAGATGACATGGCGAGGATCCCCATGACGACAGGGTAGTCGCGCTCAATGATAGATTCGTATCCCAGCAAGCCGATGCCGTCGATGTTGAACACCACTTCAATAAGGAATGAACCGGCAACAAATACCGAGACAACATTTCCCAGATGGCTGGCAATCGGGATCAGGCTGTTGCGCAGGGCATGTTTACGAACAGCCTGACGGAATGGCAGCCCTTTGGCTATTGCGGTTTTGACGTAATCTGCTGCCAGGTTTTCCAGCAGGTTGTTTTTCATCGTCATGGTGAGAATGGCGAAGTCACCGATGATGTAGCAGAACAGGGGCAGAATGGCATGAGAAAACAGATCGACAATTTTGTCCGGCCACAGTAAGTCGTCAAAATCATCACTGACGAAGTCGCCCATAGGGAACCAGTCAAGATGGAATGCAAAGAAAGAAATCAGAAAAACTCCGACAACATAGTTAGGCAGGGCATAACCAATAAATACCATTACCGAGCTGACATTATCGAACCGGGAGCCGTGTTTCATCGCTTTGAGAATCCCGAGCGGAATTGACACCAGGTAACTGATCAGAAAAGTCAGCAAGCCGTAGAATAGGGATACGGGTAGTCGTTCTTTTATCATCCCCCACACTGGCTCGTAGTAACGGGTGGATTCACCTAAATCGAGTTGCACCAGTTTACCCAGCCACTCGGTGTAGGCTTCGAACACCGGTTTATCCAAACCGTAAAAGGCATTGAGTTCGGCAATTTGCTCATCAGACAGCGTTTGTGAACCCTGCTGGTTTCCGCCTCCGCTTTCCATCGACTGAGATTGCATCTGAGCAATCATTCGTTCAACCGGGCCGCCGGGAACAAACCGGGTCAGGGCGAAGACAAGCAGGGTAACACCAATAAAGGTGGGAATTATCAGTAGCAATCGTCGGCTAAAGTAGGCAAACAAGGCTTACTCCTTAACATCCTATATTCAAGCTTTCCGGTTATCGGATTCTGCGAATCCGTACCGTTTTTCATCCGTGTACCGGCTCTGTTTTCACTGTTATTGTGAACTCAGGCCAGTTAGTCATCATAATCAATGGGTTATGCAACTCAAGTGAATAGTTGCAGAATATTATGATATGGGTTGTTTCGTACCATTGGATGAGATGAAAAGCCGGATATCAGAGATACCCGGCTTGGTTTGGTTATTTAGTAATAAGTCGGAAGAACCGGAATTTGCTCAAGCGCATAACGGTACTGGATATATTCCCGTCGATCCCATAGCCAGATTATTTCTGGGTCGATGTCATAAATGGCTGCATCTTCCGGAATCTCTTTTATTTCCTGCTCAATATATGACGCGTAACTTTTCGCATTATCCAACAAGGTCTGCAAGTAGTCAGGGTCTATATCCTTGTAGACACGAATGGCATCCCAGGCAGCATGTAAGGTTTCTTTTTTATGGCAGCGACTGTCATCGGTTGCCGGTGAATAACAGTCATTTGCTTTATTAAAAGTAAACTTGGCTGGTTCGGTAATTACTGGGAAACCTTTCCCTCTGAAAAGAGACTCGAAGTGTGAGGCATCTTTTAGTTCTTCAATTGCGGCCGGGTCTCGCAACATAACCAACTGAAGATCTTTAAGGCTCCTTAGTCCTTTTGTATCCAGGTTACGTTTAGTTCGTGGATTAGCCTTTTCTAGTTTTGCCAGTTCAACCTCTTTTCCATTGATAAGCAGGGCTTTTTCTGCCATATGCTTAGCCATGCCATTACGACGGGTAATCAGGTAATTACGGGCCTTCCAGCTAAAGCGGAAGCTGTCTTTTTCATCACTTCCCATACTTGGCTGAGTCAGCGTAATGTCATCGATTAAATCTTTAGAGCTGTCAGACAGGCCGTATTCCTCCCCCCAACCGAATGCAACAAGGTTATGAAGTAATGCTGAGTACAGCGGCGTAACAGTCTCTTGAGAAAGCTGGAAGTACCATTTCAAACCGGCAAGATATCCTGGCACATCAATGGCGCGTTTGATATCAGGGATATAACGCTTCATGGTTTCTTTTCGTGTACCGTCTTTATCGACAAAAATCGGATCGCGGAATGAATCCATACCGAAACCTAAATAGCCCAGATAAGTTTTAAGTTTCTGTGGTGTACCTTGAGTACCACTCTGGGTGCTGGAAATATCGATCAGGGCCATATTGGATTTATCATTGCTGCTGGAGTAGTAGCCATTACGTTTGACCAGCAATTGCGCTGCCAGTAGTTTATCCGGCCATACGCCAAGAAGGTCAACGGCACTGTGGGTGTTTTGGTATGGGTTGTTAGCCCGCATATTATCCAGAGAACGACCATCCCGGGTCTCTGACAGTACGGTGATTTTTTGAAAGCCTTTTTCCATTTCAGCTGTTAGCTCAGGATCAAAGCAAGAGCGCGGTAAATCTGTTTTATGTTGAATTGCGCCCTGGTATCGAAGCCACAAATTGGAAAGCGAGATAAATTTATAGCTCGGGTCACTGCCTTCTATTTCCACTTTAACTTCACAAACTTTATCCGGAGTCTCCAGGATTTGGATGAAGAAGTTTGCTGCCAGTAAGCTTGCATCATAGGTGTCACAAATATTTTTCTGAATGGCATTTAATGACTTACGCTTATAAGCCGGAGTACAAGACCGAGTGTAGTATTCAGAAACATTGCTACCATAGCTGTTTTCTCCTGCGGTGTTGTTGACCATGGCAATCAGGTTGTCGTATCTGCCTAAGTCTTCAATAACATCCCGGATCAGAGAAAATTGGTGTATGCGGTGTATTGAATAATTGTGAAGATTGTAGTCATAGAATTTTTCCCGGTTATCACGGCGGTTAACCAGTTCATAATTATCCCAGTATTTCTGAATCCTAAACTGGGTTAACTCCAGAACATTGGTTCCTTCATCGAAACGGTTGCAGGTGGTCTGACTAATAACATTTCCGTCAGTACAGAAGTCGTATTTTTTAAGCTTGGCACCAGATGAATCAGTGTTGAGGCGTTTCTCCAGTTCATCCAGAATACCTCGCGGATAGGCGTTATAGTTGGCTTTCAACGCTTCATCGTACGAGGTCAGGCTAACCATGTTTGAGGTTTGGCCATTGATGTCATCTTGCTGGAGTGTTTCTACTTTTCGCCCGTAACCATACCGTAGTGCGGCGATATCATATTTACCGTATGTAGGAAGTTCATCAAAAATTGATGCGCCGTAGTCCATGACAGAACTGTAAGCAGGAGCCTTATCGTAGCCCAGAGCATTGATTTCGTCCTGCTGGTAGAAGTTGGCTTTATCCACTGAACCCATGAAATTATGGCGAAGGCCAAGGTTATGGCCAAGCTCATGCACCAGCGTTGATTTGAACATGTGCGTAGTGATGGCATCACTGACTTCCTGCTGTTGGCTTTTGCTTAGGCCATCCCACGATTTCAGCTTCTTGTTGGCTTTAGCTGTATAGTCCTGGCTTTGGGGATCCAGGCCCTCGTTATCAAAGTAACCACCGCTCAGGTAGTCGATACCTTTGATCAAGCCTTTCGATTTAGTGCTGACCCACATAAATTCAGCCGCATACATATTCTGCTCGGCCATTTTATTGAGTTGCTTTTGGTAGTTGGCTGTAGTTTTGCTTAACGTATCTGCTTCTTGCTCTGCTGGCGTCAGCCAGTGTGGAATACCATTGATGAAGCGAGGCTCAGACTTAACTAGTGGCGTATTCGTAGCTGTAGCCAAATTATACGTGTTGGCTACCAGTGAGCTGCCGGCATCATTGGTAACTGGATTTGCAGTGCTGTCAGAATTGTTTTCAGTTGGCTGAGTTTGAGGAATAAACTGAGTTGGACGCTCAATTTCTTCCCGGTTATAGCGCATCACCAACTCATTCCACATCCGTCGTGTGGTAGAGCGGATAACTCCGGCATATTGATTAACATGAGCATGTACGATCTCGCCAGTAAGCGGGTTTGAAGCGGAAGGCCCATAGCCTAGCAGGCCGTTATCTACTGGATCTGTAATTAGGTTCAGTACGTTATAGCGCAGATCCCCGGTATGAACACCGGCAGGCTGGCTCTTGTTTACAATTCGGATGGTTGGAACACCGGTTCCTTCCAGTGTTTTGTTAATCTCCTGAATTGTTTCCAGCGTGACATCCAGGTAAAGCTTGTTATCTTTTTTGAAGTAGCTGTCACTCAAGTAGTACTCAATGGGAGCATTCGGGTTGAATCGCTTGAGTAAATTGAAGCTCTGGCCTTGCAGACCAGACTCTCCGGTTAATGAACGCTGGCTTTTTTCTACATTAAAGAAGCCAAAACGTAATGAGTCCCGGCCCGGTGCTTGAACGATCTGATAATCAGGCGTTGCCAGTTTGTCTAATTTAACCAGGGAATAGAAAAAGCGGGTTTTGAAAGATAGGTCTTCCAGGCTATTACCAAACTGGTAGGAGTCTTCCGGGCTGGCTGTAAAGGTTCGCTCAACCTCAACATTGATAACACCTTTTTTGTCATCATATTCCCAGTGAGTTACACGAGGCTCTGCTGTTTCTTCTACATTGTCAGCTGTCCACCAGGCATCGACGGTATCTACTGCAAGGGATTTAATGGCGGCATAGTCTGGTGTGAAGTAGGTGGTGTCTTCCCAGTTCAGATCTGCATCATCGTTCAGCTCTTCCTTGTTTGTACACTCATCATAGTCATCTTCAGCACAGCGGTATTGTTGGAAAGTGCCCGGAATCTTTAATACTGGAGCTTGGTTGATGACATCGGCGTAGCGGCTATCTTTACCTGGCTCTATCGTATCCCGATCAACTTCTTCAGCCACAATACCGTTATGTTTGTCAAAACGCATCTTGACCAGCTTCGGAGTGCCCTGGAAGAAACCACGCTGGGTGACGGCATAGCGTGGTGTTGCCCCCGTTGATGGCATGTATAACCAAAGTGAATCAGTATCAAGTGATTTTTTCGTGATTTGTTCCTCAGCCCGAGGCAAGGTGTCATAACTTCGCTCGTCTGCACCACAGCCATAGAGCGCAATGCTCACCATGGCTGCAATAGCTAATTTCTTATACATGTTGTGTTTACCTTTTTATTATTTGATTACAGGTCGTAATTAAGGGTGATGTAGTAAGTCGGCTTTTCCAGATCAAACAAGTTATTGAGTGGATTCGGCCCTCTGTCTGGGTCGTAGTAAGTCGCACTGTTTGTCATGCCGATTGCCACACTGAACTCATCGGTGAACAGATATCCGATTTCGGCAGAGTGCGTCAGCTTGGGTGAATAGCTAGTGTCGCGATAGCTCCAGGATTTAGAGCTGACGAAATTGGTGCTGAAGAACCATTGTTCCGCGGAGTAATCGACAGCAAATAGGTTGCTAAGGCGATATTCTTCTAACGGATGGCCCCCGGCTGTGGTGTATTGATGGAAGTTCTTTTGTAGACGAACCGAGTCACTGATTGACAGTCCCGGTAGCAGGCTATCCAAAGTAAGGGAAAACTTGATATCACCACGAATGGCTGTTTGCAGATCGTTTTTAATTGATGTGTCGGATACCGGAATAAGAACACGACCACCTACTGACATCGAAATAGAGTCAGTTGGAGCCCAGAGGTTATTTTGTGTGGCGGTGAGCCAGATATCATCCCAATAATCTCCCTTCTCACCGTCGTAGCTGTGATGTCCGGAGATGAGTGCGGAAAATTTGGTATTCTCACTCAGGTTGTAAGTGATTGTTGCGGATGCCGCAAGATTACGGTCTGCCAGATAACTGTTACTGTCATAGGCATTTCTGCTGTAGTCAATTCCAATTGATGCCCCCCACTTTTTTGTCGTGGAAGGATGCTGCTGAACTTGCTCTTCTGCATAAATCCCTGTCGATAGCAAAGCAGGTACCATGGCATAGATTGCCAGGTTGTACTTCATGAGTTGCTCTGTTCCCTGTAAATGTATTCATTGCGGCGCTCCATATGGCCGAATGAAAGTTGTGTTTCTTTATTATGATTAGAGGGCAGAAATACTAATCGACATGCGTAACGCAAGAAATCGCTATTAAAAAAGTATCACCAGCTTATTCGCCGGGTACTGAATAATGAAACCGAGGTCTGACCACTAAATTTCATGGAATTTCACTGAAATAAAAATCTTCAGGATTGGATTGTGTCTAGGAGACTCTTTTCAGAACCAATCGCTAACTAGTCTGAGATATTCCGAGTTAAATATTGAGTGCCTGCTTCGGCTGGGGCTCGACGTGGTAATTTGCCAGTGAAGTGTAGTTTCCGCTTATTTGTTTAGAGTAAGAAAATCAAAAAACGAATCATGTGGAGCTGTGCTTTGCTTTTGGCATGAAATATTGCGGTTGGTTTATGTGTGCCGCGCTAAAAAACACCTAAAACACCTCTCGTTGCTTGCTTTTTGTTCGGTTGGTTCGTTTTGCTGAGAATTTTTAAAAATAGCCCTTGCTAAGCTGAACGAAGTCTCTATAATGCCGCATCACCGACACGGAGCACGGCAGCTTAAGCCAGCAACGTACGGTATTGTTCTTTAACAATTTGACCATGCAATCTGTGTGGGCACTCGTGAAATGATTAGTCAAAAAGATTTATCAATGAGCTGAGTGACCAATACAAATACTAAGTTTACTTATTATTTGGCACAGTCAATTCGTTTCAACTTCGGTTGGAACAATCAGTATTCATTGAGCCAAAACTTGAATTGAAGAGTTTGATCATGGCTCAGATTGAACGCTGGCGGCAGGCCTAACACATGCAAGTCGAGCGGCAGCGACATAATAGAAGCTTCGGTGGAAATTATGGGCGGCGAGCGGCGGACGGGTGAGTAATGCCTGGGAATATGCCCTGATGTGGGGGATAACTATTGGAAACGATAGCTAATACCGCATAATCTCTTCGGAGTAAAGAGGGGGACCTTCGGGCCTCTCGCGTCAGGATTAGCCCAGGTGGGATTAGCTAGTTGGTGGGGTAACGGCTCACCAAGGCGACGATCCCTAGCTGGTCTGAGAGGATGATCAGCCACACTGGAACTGAGACACGGTCCAGACTCCTACGGGAGGCAGCAGTGGGGAATATTGCACAATGGGGGAAACCCTGATGCAGCCATGCCGCGTGTATGAAGAAGGCCTTCGGGTTGTAAAGTACTTTCAGCAGTGAGGAAGGGGTGTACGTTAATAGCGTGCATCTTTGACGTTAGCTGCAGAAGAAGCACCGGCTAACTCCGTGCCAGCAGCCGCGGTAATACGGAGGGTGCGAGCGTTAATCGGAATTACTGGGCGTAAAGCGCATGCAGGCGGTCTGTTAAGCAAGATGTGAAAGCCCGGGGCTTAACCTCGGAACAGCATTTTGAACTGGCAGGCTAGAGTCTTGTAGAGGGGGGTAGAATTTCAGGTGTAGCGGTGAAATGCGTAGAGATCTGAAGGAATACCGGTGGCGAAGGCGGCCCCCTGGACAAAGACTGACGCTCAGATGCGAAAGCGTGGGGAGCAAACAGGATTAGATACCCTGGTAGTCCACGCCGTAAACGATGTCTACTTGGAGGTTGGGACCTTGAGTTCTGGCTTTCGGAGCTAACGCGTTAAGTAGACCGCCTGGGGAGTACGGTCGCAAGATTAAAACTCAAATGAATTGACGGGGGCCCGCACAAGCGGTGGAGCATGTGGTTTAATTCGATGCAACGCGAAGAACCTTACCTACTCTTGACATCCACGGAATCCTTTAGAGATAGAGGAGTGCCTTCGGGAACCGTGAGACAGGTGCTGCATGGCTGTCGTCAGCTCGTGTTGTGAAATGTTGGGTTAAGTCCCGCAACGAGCGCAACCCTTATCCTTGTTTGCCAGCACTTCGGGTGGGAACTCCAGGGAGACTGCCGGTGATAAACCGGAGGAAGGTGGGGACGACGTCAAGTCATCATGGCCCTTACGAGTAGGGCTACACACGTGCTACAATGGCATATACAGAGGGCGGCCAGCCAGCGATGGTGAGCGAATCCCAGAAAGTATGTCGTAGTCCGGATTGGAGTCTGCAACTCGACTCCATGAAGTCGGAATCGCTAGTAATCGTGGATCAGAATGCCACGGTGAATACGTTCCCGGGCCTTGTACACACCGCCCGTCACACCATGGGAGTGGGCTGCACCAGAAGTAGATAGCTTAACCTTCGGGAGGGCGTTTACCACGGTGTGGTTCATGACTGGGGTGAAGTCGTAACAAGGTAGCCCTAGGGGAACCTGGGGCTGGATCACCTCCTTAACGATAGACTGCTCATTTGATGCAGTGTCCACACAGATTGCTTGGTTAATAGTAAAAGACATACGGTATCGGGTCTGTAGCTCAGGTGGTTAGAGCGCACCCCTGATAAGGGTGAGGTCGGTGGTTCAAGTCCACTCAGACCCACCACTTCTTCTCCCAGAGGCAGTGGTGATGATATCGGATTTCGTTGGGGCTATAGCTCAGCTGGGAGAGCGCCTGCCTTGCACGCAGGAGGTCAGCAGTTCGATCCTGCTTAGCTCCACCACTCTCTAAAAACATTCTTCTGAGTGTGTTTAGAAAGTGGTTCCTGTGATGGAAACACATGCTCTTTAACAATCTGGAAAGCTGACTAGTAATTCATAATTGAATTATTGTTTGTCGAAAGACAAACGAGTTCTCAAGCAATACACATTCAAGTGTCTTGTGTAAGAGTCCGGCAAAACTATTCCATCAATACTCAGATGGAAAACCTTGGTTGTTTGCCATACGAAACCTCTTGGGGTTGTATGGTTAAGTGACTAAGCGTACACGGTGGATGCCTTGGCAGTCAGAGGCGATGAAGGACGTGCTAACCTGCGATAAGCCGAGAGGAGATGGTAAGAATCACTATACTCTCGGATTTCCGAATGGGGAAACCCACTTGCATAAGCAAGTATCACTAGGTGAATACATAGCCTAGTGAGGCGAACCGGGGGAACTGAAACATCTAAGTACCCCGAGGAACAGAAATCAACCGAGATTCCGGCAGTAGCGGCGAGCGAAACCGGATTAGCCCTTAAGCTAGTCTTGCGTTAGGTGAACAAGCTGGAAAGCTTGGCGATACAGGGTGACAGCCCCGTAGCCGACGGCGCATAACGAGTGAAATCGAGTAGGACGGGACACGTGATATCCTGTCTGAACATGGGGGGACCATCCTCCAAGGCTAAATACTCCTGACTGACCGATAGTGAACCAGTACCGTGAGGGAAAGGCGAAAAGAACCCCTGTGAGGGGAGTGAAATAGAACCTGAAACCGTGTACGTACAAGCAGTAGGAGCCCTTCGGGGTGACTGCGTACCTTTTGTATAATGGGTCAGCGACTTAATTTCAGTAGCAAGGTTAACCGAATAGGGGAGCCGTAGGGAAACCGAGTCTTAACTGGGCGTGCAGTTGCTGGGATTAGACCCGAAACCAGGTGATCTAGCCATGGGCAGGTTGAAGGTGAGGTAACACTTACTGGAGGACCGAACCGACTAATGTTGAAAAATTAGCGGATGACTTGTGGCTAGGGGTGAAAGGCCAATCAAACCTGGAGATAGCTGGTTCTCCCCGAAAGCTATTTAGGTAGCGCCTCGGACGAATACTACTGGGGGTAGAGCACTGTTAAGGCTAGGGGGTCATCCCGACTTACCAACCCTTTGCAAACTCCGAATACCAGTAAGTACTATCCGGGAGACACACGGCGGGTGCTAACGTCCGTCGTGGAGAGGGAAACAACCCAGACCGCCAGCTAAGGTCCCAAAGTTATAGCTAAGTGGGAAACGATGTGGGAAGGCTCAGACAGCCAGGATGTTGGCTTAGAAGCAGCCATCATTTAAAGAAAGCGTAATAGCTCACTGGTCGAGTCGGCCTGCGCGGAAGATTTAACGGGGCTAAGCTATACACCGAAGCTGCGGCAATGCGCATTAGCGTATTGGGTAGGGGAGCGTTCTGTAAGCGGTTGAAGGTGAGTCGTAAGGCTTGCTGGACGTATCAGAAGTGCGAATGCTGACATGAGTAACGATAAAGGGGGTGAAAAACCTCCTCGCCGGAAGATCAAGGGTTCCTGTCCAACGTTAATCGGGGCAGGGTGAGTCGACCCCTAAGGCGAGGCCGAAAGGCGTAGTCGATGGGAAACGGGTTAATATTCCCGTACTTCTTACTATTGCGATGGGGGGACGGAGAAGGCTAGGTGGGCCAGGCGACGGTTGTCCTGGTTCAAGGGTGTAGGCTGTATTCTTAGGCAAATCCGGGAATACGTTAGGCTGAGACCCGATGTCGAGCTGCTACGGCAGTGAAGTCATTGATGCCATGCTTCCGGGAAAAGCCTCTAAGCTTCAGATAGTAAGGAATCGTACCCCAAACCGACACAGGTGATCAGGTAGAGAATACCAAGGCGCTTGAGAGAACTCGGGTGAAGGAACTAGGCAAAATGGTACCGTAACTTCGGGAGAAGGTACGCTGCTGGCGGTGAAGAGACTTGCTCTTGGAGCTGCCGGCAGTCGCAGATACCAGGTGGCTGCAACTGTTTATTAAAAACACAGCACTGTGCAAAATCGAAAGATGACGTATACGGTGTGACGCCTGCCCGGTGCCGGAAGGTTAATTGATGGGGTTAGACTTAGGTCGAAGCTCTTGATCGAAGCCCCGGTAAACGGCGGCCGTAACTATAACGGTCCTAAGGTAGCGAAATTCCTTGTCGGGTAAGTTCCGACCTGCACGAATGGCGTAATGATGGCCACGCTGTCTCCACCCGAGACTCAGTGAAATTGAAATCGCAGTGAAGATGCTGCGTCCCCGCGGCTAGACGGAAAGACCCCGTGAACCTTTACTACAGCTTGGCACTGAACATTGACCCTACATGTGTAGGATAGGTGGGAGGCTTCGAAGCAGGTACGCCAGTATCTGTGGAGCCGTCCTTGAAATACCACCCTTGTAGTGTTGATGTTCTAACTTGGCCCCGTCATCCGGGGTGAGGACAGTGCCTGGTGGGTAGTTTGACTGGGGCGGTCTCCTCCCAAAGCGTAACGGAGGAGCACGAAGGTGGGCTAATCACGGTCGGACATCGTGAGGTTAGTGCAATGGCATAAGCCCGCTTGACTGCGAGAATGACGGTTCGAGCAGGTGCGAAAGCAGGTCATAGTGATCCGGTGGTTCTGAATGGAAGGGCCATCGCTCAACGGATAAAAGGTACTCCGGGGATAACAGGCTGATACCGCCCAAGAGTTCATATCGACGGCGGTGTTTGGCACCTCGATGTCGGCTCATCACATCCTGGGGCTGAAGTCGGTCCCAAGGGTATGGCTGTTCGCCATTTAAAGTGGTACGCGAGCTGGGTTTAGAACGTCGTGAGACAGTTCGGTCCCTATCTGCCGTGGGCGCTGGATGATTGAGAGGGGCTGCTCCTAGTACGAGAGGACCGGAGTGGACGAACCGCTGGTGTTCGGGTTGTGTCGCCAGACGCATTGCCCGGTAGCTAAGTTCGGAATCGATAACCGCTGAAAGCATCTAAGCGGGAAGCGAGCCTCAAGATGAGTCATCCCTGATACTTCAAGTATCCTGAAGGGCTGTTCAAGACTAGAACGTTGATAGGCAGGGTGTGTAAGCGCTGTGAGGCGTTGAGCTAACCTGTACTAATTGCCCGTGAGGCTTAACCATACAACACCCAAGGGGTTTTATTGGACTCCATGAGCACTTGAATGTAGTGCGAGAACCTAGACAGTTTTCAAGATTGTAAGAATTTTGCTTGGCGACCATAGCATTATGGACCCACCTGATCCCATGCCGAACTCAGTAGTGAAACGTAATAGCGCCGATGGTAGTGTGGGGCCTCCCCATGTGAGAGTAGGACATCGCCAGGCTTCCAATTTAGGTTAGCGTTGTGAACGAACGTTAATCCTGAGTGGAGCGGTAGTTCAGTTGGTTAGAATACCGGCCTGTCACGCCGGGGGTCGCGGGTTCGAGTCCCGTCCGCTCCGCCACTTATACTAAGCCCAAGTCGAAAGACTTGGGTTTTTTTACGTTTGGACATTTTTAATGTTCGTCCTACGGATGAATGAGTCCTGCCGGAGTGACGGCCTAGTAGCTCTGCCTCTTATTAAGAAGCCCTTTCTGCGCGTACCGGCAGAAATGCTTAGGATTTTGCGTTAATTACTCTCCACTCATTATCTTTTCTCGTTTCTCTTATTTTCATCATTGCATACTGATCTTTGTTCTTATTGCTAGACTTATCAGTGAGAGAACCCAGTGAAGGGATAAACAATGAAAAAGATATACTTAGCTGTGACTATGGGGATACTTGCTGGTTGTACCGTTGATCAGAGTTATTTTCCGGTAGAGATCATCTACGACTGCCAACAAGGACAGTATTTTGCGGTGACTTATCCGACCGCGGAATCTGTGGAAATTACGTATCTTAATAAAACTAGAACACTGGAACGTCGGCGCTCGGCTTCAGGGGCTCAGTATCGTGATGTTGAAGGGAGCACTTATCTGTACACTAAAGGTGATGAGGCCATGCTGGAGTGGGATGAGGTGCGGCTTGAAGGTTGTGCTGCCAGAGAATAAAAAAAGGGTAGTTTGAAACTACCCTTGCCGCTAAAACCCGAAACCTGAGGGTTGCGAAAATAACAGCTATGCCGAGATTGCTCACGGTCTCAACGTCTGCTCTGTCAGCGGTAGAGCTAAAAAGAGCAGGGCTGAAATTAGTTAAATGTGCAGAAATGATTTCAGTTGATGAATGATGTTTTCTGCCTGTTCTTTGTCCTCCATTTCGGCGAACAGACGTAGTAAAGGTTCTGTGCCGGAGAAGCGAGCCAGTGCCCAGCCGCCGTTTTTGAAATACACTTTGGCACCATCGGCATAGCTGACTTTCTCGACTTCATAACCGAAATCAGGCAGTGCTTTCTGAACATAAATTTTGTCGTAAAGGCGCTGACGTTCTGTTGGTTTGAAGTTGCAGTCTCCTTCCGCTGTATAGGCGTAGCCATAATTGCTATAGATTTCATCCAGCATTTCAGACAGCTTTTTACCGGTGACACTGATCATCTCCACCAGCAGGCTGGAGGCGAATACGCCGTCTTTCCCTTTAATATGACCTCGGATAGTCAGGCCACCTGAGCTTTCGCCACCGATCAGAGAGTCATCTGCTTCCATTTGGGCACTGACGTGCTTAAAGCCGACCGGGACTTCAAAGGATTTTTCTCCGTGTGCTGCCGCAATTTTATCAAGCAGGTGTGTGGTGGCGATGTTGCGAACAACTGAACCTTTCCAGCCTTTGTATTCCAGCAGATAGTAGTAGAGCAGCATCAGGACTTCATTAGGGTGTATGAAATTACCTTTTTCGTCGATTATGCCCAGGCGGTCGGCATCCCCATCGGTACCGATACCAATGTCGTATCCCTCATGGGCGACCAGGTGTTTTAATCGGTAAAGGGTTGCTGCACTGGGGGACGGCATTAGTCCACCGAAAGCAGGGTTTTGGGTATCGTTGATCACATCGACATCACAACGTCCGGTGATAAGTACCGTTTGCAGGGCATTTTTCGCAACGCCGAACATAGGGTCGATCAGGACTCGCAAATTTGCTCTTTTGATGGCCTCAACATCGATAAAGTTGATAATTGAGTCGACAAAATCATTCATCGGATTGATTTGCTCAATCAGCTGGTCGGTGAGTGCATCTTCAAAATCAACGACGTTGATATCGTCTGTGGTTAATGTTGCAATCTGCGTTTCTATTTTGTTTGTAATTTCTTCATTGGCATCACGCCCACCCTCAATGAAGATTTTAATCCCATTGTAGTCAGCCGGATTGTGCGAGGCAGTGATACAGCCAGAATATGCGGTGCCTGTTTGTTTAGCCTTGAACATCACAATCGGTGTGGGTACATATTTGTCAATGAAGCTGACTCTGATGCCATTACCTGCCAGTACTTCTGAAAACCAGCTGGCGGCTTTGTCAGAGAGGAAACGGCGGTCATAGCCGATCACAAAGCCTCTGTCTGTTACCTTCTCCTGAGTCATGATATTTGCTAGGGCTTGCGCGACCAGCTGTACATTGGCCTTGGTGAAGTCTTCACCGATCAGGGCTCGCCAACCTCCGGTTCCAAACTGAATCATAGCGGAACTCCTATTTCTATCTTAGTTGAATAACTAAATGACGGGGGTGAACATCCCCCCCAAAAAAAGTATTAACCCATGACAACGGATATTGTGTTGACGGAACCTTCGGCTTGAGGCGCGATGGCTCCTTCAATGTCTTCGCCATTTAAGCGGATTGATTTGACCCCCTTACTGACATGAACAGGGTTTTCCACTCTGATGTGATAAGTCGCACCGCGCCATTCACGGGTTACTTCAAAGCCCGGCCAGTCTGTCGGGATACACGGATCAACAATCAGGCCATCGAAACTTAGTCGAACCCCTAGGATCCAGTTGGTTGCCGCGATATAAGCCCAGCCGGAGGAGCCTGTCAGCCAAGGGTGGTTGGCTCGGCCATGATCCTGGTGATCCCGGCCCATAACAAATTGCACGTATGAATAAGGCTCCGCATGTCGGACTTCGATCATGTCGTTCTGGTTATACGGATTCAGGGCGTCGTAGAACTTCATGGCCTGATCGCCGCGACCTAGTTTGGCTTCGGCCACCCAGGCCCATGGGTTTGGGTGAGAGAAAATCGCCCCGTTTTCTTTTACGCCCTGATAGACGCGGGTGACAAAGCCGATATCGTCATTCGGGGTTGCGAATGATGGTGCATTGAGATGCAGGCCGTAAGGTGAGTAAAGGTACTGATCGACCGAATCCATAGCTTTGCGTCCGCGTTCCGGTGAAGCAGCACCGGAAACCACGGCCCAGGTATTTGATTCCAGATGAACTTTCCCTTCGGTTTGGATACTGGTACCGATCTTTTCGCCGTTCTTTGTTATGCCGCGAATGTACCAGTCGCCGTCCCACAGGTGCGTTTCACAGGCTTGTCTGACGCCTTCTGCCATGGTGGCGTACTTGTCGGCATCACTGTGCTTGCCGAGGAAGTTAGCGCAGTCGACAAACTCCTGCAGTGCCCAGTAGTGAAGGAATGACACCATGGCCGATTCACCGCCGCCCAGGTTCAGGCAGTCGTTCCAGTCGGCCCTAAGGCCTTTGCAGATCCCGGTTTGACCGACATGCCTGGCGGAGAAATCAAGGATACGGGTCATGTGTTCATAAACGGTGCCTTCACCGCCGTCAGCATAAGTAATGACTTCATCAAAGAAGCCGGTTTCACCAGTTTCCATGACATAACTGCAGATGGTCGGAACCAGCCAGAGGGCATCGTCAGAACAGGTATCTGCCAGGCCATGGATTTTGTCTTCATCGCTTGGTGTCGGGACCACTGTCGGTGACTTGGATGGAGCTACATCTTCCATTTCCGGATCGAACCAGTCAGGATCAAACAGGTGCAGGCCATAGCCTTCTTTTACCTGACCGCGCAGCAGATCAAGAATACGCTTTTTGGTCATCTGCGGATTAGTATGAGGGACGGCCATCGAGTCCTGGGCGGTATCCCGGTATCCCAGCCCGGTTCGGCCTCCGACTTCAATGAAGGAGGCAAAGCGGGACCAGACCACACAGGTTTCTGCCTGATACAGGGTCCAGGCATTGATCATGGTATCAAGACCCGGGTTTGGCGATTTCACGCGGAACTTATTACAACGAGTGTCCCAGTGCGCTTTGATTTCATTAAATGCGGCATCAACATTGGTGAAGTCTTGATATTTTTCACGTAAACGGTCTCCTTCTTGCTTTCCAAGCCCAAGGATGAAGTTGAAACGGACTTCTTCACCCGGCTGGAGGGTGAACTGTTTGTGTAACGCGCCGCACTGGTTATAGCAGGTTTGTACGTGGTTTGAGCAACGGCCTTTTTTAACGGCAATCGGATTGGCTTCATCACGGTACAGGCCGATGAAGGAATCGCGCTGACCGTCATAGCTGTCAGGTTCGAAGCTGGATGCTAAGTAATAGAAACCTTCGTATTCGTTGGTGTTGTAATAGAGGTCGTAGAGGATAACGCCATCATGATAAGAGGTGCCGGAGGAGTACAGGCTCATCTGATGGTTTTGGTTATCGGACTGAATATGGCTGAATGAAAACTCGACGAAAGAAAAAGCGGAGATAGTGCGTGGTGTATCACTGTCGTTTTTCAACACAATATCCCAGATTTCGGCATCTTCACCTTTAGGGACAAACAGGGTTTTCTGAGCGGTGATGCCGTTGTACTCACATTTGAACTTTGAGTATGACAGGCCGTGACGTACTTCGTATTTGGCTTCATCTAGACTTTTGGCGACCGGTTGCCATGAAATGGACCAGTAATCCCCGCTGATATCATCGCGCAGATAGACATAGTGTCCGGGGCGGTCAAAAGTAGCATTAGGACGGAATTTAGTGATCCGATTATATTCCGGTGATTTGTAGAAGGAGTATCCTCCTGCATTGTGTGAAATTACGGTACAGAATTTTTCAGTGCCCAGGTAATTTGTCCATGGCGCAGGTACATCCGGTCGGGTGATGACGTATTCTCTGTTATCGTTATCAAAATAACCGTATTTCATTACTTTCAGTCCTTTTCTTATTAAATAGATTCAGCGCTGCTCGGTGCTTCACAGTGGCGGTAGTTGATGCCGGCTCTGTCCAGATAAGGCATCTGACCATGAAGCCGAGCCCTGAAGTCGTTCCAGTTTCTTTTTTCCGGGGGAGTCCAGCCCAGTTCGGCAATTGCCAGTAGGCGAGGATAGAGCATGAATTCCAGCCGGCTCTGACTGTTGACGAGCTCACACCACAGACCGCCCTGAATCCCCAGAACATGCTGGTGTGCCGGATCGTCGTTTTCGAGTGATGAGAATGGCCGGTAGTTGTAGACCTGTTCCAGTGGTAGCCTGCCAGCCCAGTCAACACCGGGTTCGTCAGCCGCATCGCTTTGGGCAAGGTCGAGATAGGTATGCTGTGCCGGTTGCAGAATGACATCGTGGCCTTTATCTGCGCAGACTTGTCCGGCTTCTTCACTCAGCCAGGAGAATATAATGGCGTCAGTGCTCAGCTTGTCGCCTTTAGCTGCCTCTTCCCAGCCCATCATTCGCCTTCCTTTGGCCTGTAGGCACTCTTCAGCGAAGCGCAGGATATGTCCCTGCAGCTCACTGTGTTCTCGGTAGCCGTATTGTTCCATCATTGCCTGGCAGGCTTGGCTGTCGGTCCACACGCCTTGCGGGACTTCGTCTCCGCCGATATGGATGTAGGGAGCAGGGAAAAGTTCGCAGACTTCTTCCAGTACCTTGGCGATAAAGGTGTAGGTGCCGGGCAGAGCCGGAGACAGGATATTATCCGGGTAGCCTTGAATACTGCGGTACTCGGAATGGTCATCCGGATCCATCAGCAGAGCTGGCAGGGATTTGATGGCAGCACGGCAATGTCCCGGAATATCTATCTCAGGAATAATGGTGATCCCGCGATCGCTGGCATAGGCAATCAGCTCCCTGATCTCCTGCTTGCTGTAGTAGCCACCATATTGTTGGCTGATGGTGGTGAACTGCGGTTTGAGCATTTCATTCGGGCCGCGCCAGGCACCGATTTCGGTCAGCTCTGGGAATGCGTCGATTTCAATCCGCCAGCCTTCGTCGTCAGTCAGGTGCCAGTGGAAGGTATTAAATTTATAGCGGGCCAGCTGATCAAGCAGGTGTTTGAGCCGCTTGACCGGATGAAAATGGCGGGCACAGTCGAGCATCATGCCGCGGTGGGCATAATGAGGCTGATCCTGGATCTCCACCATAGGCAGGATATAAGCGGCATCGGCCTGATGCGATGGCATGGCCGGAATGAGTTGCAGCAGGGATGAGGTGGCATGAACAAAACCGGATGCAGAGCCGGCCTGAAGCCAGATGTGGTCAGGCTCAATCAGTAGATGATAAGCACCTTCAGCCATGTTTTCGTGGAGCTGGTAAGTGATATTCCCCTGCTCTTTAATCGGCAAATCTTCATGCAGCAGTTTATTCATTTCAGTCTGCAACCAGCGGGTACTGCCGACTGCAGCTTCCGGCGGAGTAGTAATTGCCGTGTGTTGGTTAAGCCTGAATTCACCCTGTAGCCGGGTTAATGAATCCGGTGCCGGGATCAAGCTCACTGCTTTGGCTGGCGGTAATGGTGATGAAACATGCTCGGTCGCCGGCTGATCCAAATCGATGGTGGTTATTTCAATCGGAATAGGATGGATCGGGGTATTGCCTGAAGATATGTTGAGGAACGCATCAATAATGCCGTCATCGTGCAGGGTGAACGGCTTAGTGCCAATGTTGAACTCAGTATAAAAATGAGAATTTGGCGCAAGCGGCGATGCATTGTCCGGAGTTAGGATGCAATAGCTGCCCAGCTGGCTTAGTTTGCCTTTGGACAAACTGTCAGCCGAGATCCAACGGCCAATGGTGAAATGGAGTGACCAGTTGTATAGCGGCTTATCGCTGAGGTTATGCAGGGTCAGGGCAAAGCGGGAAGCTTGTTCGCTTTTGTCGATTACGGTGAGATCAAGACGGTAGCTCATCGTCACACCTCCGGAGGAAAAAGGTTGTGGTTGCCTGTTTGTGCCATGGCTATGGCACCATCCATCGCATCGCCCTGAGGCTCTGCCAGCTTTGCCTGTAGCGGCGGAGTCAACCATGGACGGATACGTTCACCTATGCTGCCCATCAGGCAGATTTGTTCTGCTCCGCGCTGGATCAGTGCGGACAACCACATTTCTATATCGGCTGCGGTTTGTTTCAACAGCTCAACAGCAAGGCTGTCTCCCTGCGCAGCATGGGCAAAAATAGCTGGTGAGAATTGACCGTAATCACAAGGACGGGCGGTTTTGGACCAGGTGACAATCGCATCGACATCATGATCAAAATGAGCCATGACATGCTGTGCCAGCGGTGTGTGAGGGACAATTTCATCGACGCTGAGCAATACCTGCTGAATTAAGCGCAGCCCCATTACTGCACCGCTGCCCTGATCGGAGATCGGAAACTCCCGGCCTCCGATCACATGTTGACGGTTGTCTTTGAGCAGAATGCCGCATGATCCGGTACCGGCGATAAGGATTGCGCCTTCTTTTCCGCGCCAGGCTCCGAGGCAGGCTCCGTAGGCATCGGTATTCATAGTTATGGCAGCGTAAGGGTGAGGGAGCACCATAAAGTCATACCAGGCTTGTTTTTGTTCGGCACCAGCCAGAGCTAGCCCGACAGACATCTGGCTATAGTCGCCTTCGGTCAATTGGGCTTGAGCTGCCGCAGTTGCTATCGCATCTTGCACCGAAGCCATGGCAATTTGCCCGCCGAGCAGGATATTGGCACTGCCGGTTTTGGCTTCACCCAGAATATTGCCCTGAAGATTACAGATACGGGCGCGGCAGGATGTGCCGCCGCCATCAACGCCAACATAGTATTTGATTGGGTTAGCCAAGGTGTCGCTCCTTAAACTGAGTGGTGATTGCAAGCAAGTACCAGCAGGCATGTGGGATCCACTGTTCTCCCCAGCGCCAGTTTTGCAAGATGTCGTCTTTCTGCCCGGTCGGGTTGAAGGCTATATCCTGTTCGTTTTCAAACCCGGAGGTGATGCCGTTGCAGATCCCGCCTCTGGCATTGAAGAAGCCCAGGTCCGGCAGGTAATCAGGATTGTTGTGGCCATGGCCGTCGAGCATGCACATATCAAACGGGTTCATTCCCAGAATCCAGTCGGTCAGCTTTTGGGCATAGATCTTTAGTTGTACTTTGAGCTTGCTGTCGATAGCCAGGTTTTGCGCCATGCCGGCCATTGCTGCCAGCGAGGCGACACGCGCATTCTCACCCTGCCACCAGTACCCGCTTTCGTTGTGGTGAGGAATAAAGAAGGCGCTGTGTTTCTCGCCTCCGACCGGGCGGATATACTGACGCGGGTAACCGAACGGATTGTTGACCTCGCCGGTGATTCTGAGCTCAAACCGCAGGGCATTGGTGATAACTGCCAGCGTTGCCTCGCGTTTGTTTTCATCATGTTCTATGGTCAGATATTGCATCAGGCTGATAGCTGGAAGCCCGGCTTCGGCGGCGTGGTAATACGGGCGACTGCCATCTGCGGTTGCAGACCAGAAGTGCTGCTGGTGGTTGTCTGATTGCTGTCTGGCTGCAAGGCGGCCAGCCCAGTGCCGGGCTGCTTCCAGGTAGCGGTTGTCATGTGTTGCCCTGAACAGCTCAACTGCTGCCAACAGGGCACAATATTCGTCAATAATATTTTCAGTACTGTCATCAAGGTACTGAGCGTTCATCTCTGTCAGATGCCAGTAGCCGGTTTCAGCGGCACTGAGGTAGCGTTGTGAACGGTTGTTGTCCTCCCAGCCCAGCGTGTTTGCTGCCTGGGTTTTGAGTAATCTTGCGGCACCGGCCAGGGCGGCGATAGCAACACCGCCGCCTTGACGGAATCCGGCTTGATAGTCAGTTGATTTGATGCCCTCCTGCGTTGAATATGAACATATCTCCCGTTGCCCCGTGGACTTACTCCACTTGTCGAACACTGTGACAAAAAAATAACCCTGCGGATGCTGCATCCGCAGTAAAAAGTCCGCGCCAAAAATAGCCTCTTCCATAAGGCGGACGCGGGTAAAATCAGCAATGGAATCTTCGTCTGCCAGTAACTCGAATGATTTGAGCATGTTCCAGACCACCATAGGGGTCTGCTGCGGGTTCAGGTAGTTACTGAAAGACAGGTGACTGAGATACTTGCTGACATCACCGGAGGCGTCATACCAGCCTCCGTGGACATCGGCATGCTCCCGGCTACCCAGTAGTGGCGCATGTTTATCTACATGGTCAAAAATCCCACCGCAGCGCTGGGATTTAAAATAGTGGAGGACATCACTGAAAGTCCGACTCATCAGCAGCCCTTCTGCCACCACAAAAGGTGTCGATAAGGTATCGCCGACCCTGATCCGGTATTCACCGCATTCTGTCAGGTCGGTGAAATCAATTGAGCTGGTGTTGCCGGTATGCCATTGTGCGATTGTCCCGCAGGGCTTTACTGGCAGCTGCATTACGGATTGGTTGTCGTGGCAGCGAATGATTTCTGCGTGGCTGACAGGCAGTTCTGTTTCTCCCTGCAGGATGGCCTGCTTGGTGCCGAAACGTTCGTATCCGATATGGTTAGTTAACAGCTGCATTGTTCCTCCGCTTACTTCTCGTAGAGATAACAACGTACGAAGTGGTTATCTGATAATTGAGTGACTTCCGGTAAGCGCTCCCGGCATTTATCGGTGGTGTGGGTACAGCGCCCGGCGAACGGACAGCCGAGGCTTTCCGGTGTCCATAACGGAATTTCGCCCTTGTTGCCTTTGAGCTTTTCGTGGATGGACTTACTAGGATCCGGCACTGCCGAGACCAGTAATTGGGTGTACGGGTGCTGCGGATCATGGATGATTTCTTCGGTATCGCCCCATTCCACCATGTGGCCGACGTACATGACGGCCAGATCTTCAGCGATGTAACGGGCGGTGGCGATATCGTGAGTGATATACAGCAGTGCCATTTCGCGCTCGAACTTCATCTCTTCCATTAAGTTCAGAACCCCGGCGCGGATCGACACATCCAGCATTGATGTCGGCTCATCAGCCAGGACTACTTCAGCACCAACGGCGATATTGCGGGCCAGATTGACGCGCTGGCGCTGGCCGCCCGACAACTGGTGGGGATATTTCGCAGCGGTCTCTTTGGGCGGGATCAGGCCGACCTGTTCAAGCAGGCTATAGACCATTTCCTCCAGCTCTTTTTTATTGCCCTTTGACACCTTGTTGTGGATCAGCAGGGGACGAGCGATGTGATGGAAAATGGTATGCGTCGGGTTCAGGGAGCCGAATGGATCCTGCCACACCATCTGTACGCCCTGACGGTAGAGCATCATGTCTTTTTTCTTGGTGATATCCGCAATATCACGGCCGTAATACTCGATATGGCCGGATGTCGGCGGGTACATCTTGGCGATCATTTTGGCTGTGGTGGATTTACCTGAGCCGGATTCGCCGACTACAGACAGGCCGCGGCCTTTGTACATCTTGAACGACACATCATTGATAGCCCGCATCATTGGCTTTTTCAGCGAGTTGCTGTTGACCTGGAAATCTTTGATCAGGTTTTTGCCTTCGATAATCGGTTGTCCAACTGGCTTGCTCATATTGCCTCCTTAATTGTTTTAGTTATTAACTGCATTTGTTGAACAGGTGGCAGTTGGAAAAACGGCCCGGCTCCAACTGACGTAGTTGGGTCGGTTTGCAGAAACAGGTTTCATGGGCTTTGGTACAACGGGCCTGGAACCGACATCCCTGCGGGACTTCAAGCAGGTTCAGTGGGTTGCCGTGGATCCCTGTCAGGCGGGTTTTCGGCCCAGTTAGGGGCGGGAAGGAGTTACCCAGCCCTTCGGTATACGGGTGATACGGGCTTTCCAGGATTTGCTTCGACGGAGCTACTTCAACCAGTTCACCGGAATACATGATGCCGATGCGATCGGAGAACTCGACCATCAGTGACAGGTCATGGGTGATGAACAGGATGGAGAAACCGAATTCCTCTTTCAGGGCATAGATTTTTTGCAGGATTTCCCGCTGAACCACCACATCCAGCGCCGTGGTCGGTTCGTCCATGATGATCATCTTTGGGTTTAGCGCCAGGGCGATAGCGATCACCAGACGCTGGCGCATACCACCGGAGAACTGGTGCGGGTAATCACGCAGGCGGCTTGGGTGGATATCAACGATTTCCAGCAGCCCTTTAGCACGATGGATTGCCTGTTCGCGTGTCATATTGGTATGACGCATAATGACATCGCAGAACTGTTCTTCCATGGTCAGAACCGGGTTTAGGGCATTCATGGCGCTCTGGAACACCATGGAGATTTCACTCCAGCGGAAGGCGGTCATCTGTGGCTCGGTGAACCTGAGAATATCGCCATGGCCGTCGAAGAAGACTTCACCGCCGGTAATGAATGCGGGGGGCTTGTGCAGGCGCATCAGTGAGAAGGCGACGGTAGATTTGCCGCAGCCCGATTCACCGGCCAGCCCAAAGATTTCACCTTTACCGATATCAAAGCTGACATTGTTTACTGCCCGGACATCACCGGCATCGGTAATGTAGTCAACACACAGATTGCGAATGGAGATTTGTGGACTGTTCATTATTTCTCTCCTCCTTCAAGGGCAGGCTGTGGCGTAACAACGGCTTTGGTTTGTAGTTGGTTCTGTTTTGCCAGGTTCTTCCAGCGACGCATGCCTTTGTGAGAGCGCAGTTGCGGGTTGGCGATTTCGTCGACGGCAAAGTTCAGCAGGGCCAGGCCGACAGCAATCAGGGTCAGAGCGATACATGGTGACAGCAGTTCCCACCAGGCGCCGACCAGCATGGATGAGGAGGTCTGGACGTTGTAGAGCATGACACCCCAGCTGATGCTGTTCGGATCACCCAGGCCAAGGAAGGACAGGGTGGCTTCTGTCATGATGGCGAGCATGACAGAACCTATGAAGCTGGCGCCGACGATGGAAATCAGGTTAGGTAGGATTTCGACCATGATGATGCGCCAGGAAGACTCGCCAAGTACCTCAGCGGCTTTGACGAATTCTTTTTCACGCAATGACAGGGTTTGCGCCCGGACGATCCTGGCACCCCAGGCCCAGGAGGTCATGCCGATAACAATGGCAATGGTGAGCGGCCCTGCCTGACCGATGAAGGCGGCAATAACGAAGAGCAGTGGCAACTGCGGAATAACCAGCATGATGTTCATTGCCGCTGACAGTATGTTGTCGACCCGGCCGCCGAAGTAACCGGAAGAAACCCCGATGACGGTTGCCAGGAAGCACACCATCAGACCGGCACCGAAGCCGACGGCCAGAGATGTGCGGGCACCGTAGACAACCTGTGACCAGACATCACGCCCCATTCGGGTTGTGCCCAAGGTATGTTCGGCTTTTTTCGACATCAGCATAGTACGGCGGTTATCTGCCAGGTTTTCGGCTACCCAGCCGTCCGGGTTGTGCTGAGCGGATTTCACTACCCAGGCCGGATATTCATGCGGGTTCCCGGTTCTTTTGTCCGGTGCGTGTTCAGTCAGTAGAGGAGCAAACAGGGCACCGAAGATGAAGATGGCGATGATGATCAGCCCGACTAACGCTTTGGTGTTGCCGCTGATAAGTTTGATGAATCCTTTCATTGTTATTTCCCTCCCTTACGTAGGCGAGGATCCAGTGCCACGATGAGGATGTCAGCCAAGAAGTTAAAGAACAGCATGAACATGGTCATAATCAGTAGCTGTCCTTGCAGTACCTGATAGTCTCGGGCGTTAATCGCATTGAGCAGAACGGTGCCAAGCCCTGGGTAGTTGAAGATCATTTCAATGATTAGCTGACCGCCGATGGCCATACCGATAGCCATTGAAAGTGCGGTGACACTCGGCAGCATGGCGTTACGGGCGGCGTATTTGAAAACCACCCGGTTCTCGTTTAGGCCCTTACCCTTTGCCATTGTGATGTAGTCTTCATTGAGCAGGTTGATCATGTTGTTACGCATGTTGATCAGGAAGCCGCCGATCTGAATGATGGTGGCACAGAACAGAGGCAGCACGGCGTGGTAGCCAATGTCTTTATAGAAGTCCCAGCTGGTCCAGTCCGGAATTGTTCCTGCGGTATAGGCATAAGTGGAAGGGAACCACTGGGCACCGATAGCAAAGGTGTAAAGCACCAGCATGGCAACCACCACTGGCGGAACAGCCTGCACAACCATCATTCCCGGAGAAATGAAGGCATCATATTTGCTGCCGCGATACCAGGCGGCGAAGATACCCAGCAGGGAGCCGATGCAGAACGCCAGGATAACGGCCGTACCTGCCAGGAACAGTGACCAGCCGACCGCGTTCCCCAGTACTTCGTTAACGGTTTGCGGGAAGGTCTGGATGGAAATACCCAGCTCCCATGACAGGATCCCTTTCAGGTAAATAAAGTATTGCTCGTAGATTGGGCCATCAACAAAGCCCAGCAGTTCTTTCATTGCAGCGATACGTTCCGGGGTGACCTGTACTGCCGCGTTGGCAAACATCATGGTGACCGGATCGCCGGGCATAGCCCGCGGTATTATGAAGTTGATGGTTATTGCGACCAGGAGCGCAATAATGTAGAAACTCAAACGTCGTAGAAAAAATCCCATAACTCACACCTTAATCATCCAGTTGTTACGACCAGATTTAAGACACACCATCCCCTGACCAGTGGCCATCATTTAAAAAGTGAAGGGAAGGTTGGAGAGGCGGTGCGCAACGGGCGCACCGCAAGTTAAGCAATGATTACGCTTTAGGTTTTAGATCAAGTACTTGTAGTAAGCGTTCTTGCGTGTTGGTGATAGGCATTGGACGGCCTTTCGCATTCTTCTCATTCCACCAGCCGGTGAAGCGGGCAGTGTTGTACTGAGAAGTGTAAGCGCCAGACATCACAGGAATTGTTACCTGATTTTCTGCGATGATCTTCTGGATATTGTGAGCAATGTCCTTCTGCTCATCGCGGTCTGCTGTTTTGTAGAAACCATCCAGCAGCTTGTCCAGCTTCTCGTTCTTCCACCAGTGAAGGGCAAAGCGAGGCATACCGTCGCTCATCTGTAGGCGGGAGTGGTAGCCGCTGTCCCAGTATGTATACGGGTCTGCACCGTGGAAGTAGTTAGTGTAGGCAACATCATAAGTTGCATCCAGGAATGCCTGGTTGTAGACAGAGAAGTCTGGTGTGCTGGCCTTGGCCTTGATGCCGACTTCTGCCAGCATTTCCACACTCAGCTGTACTGTGTTGTTGAAGTCTGTCCAGCCGTTAGGTGACTGAATCGTCAGGTTGATTTGCTTGCCGCTTGGTGTTTCAACAAAACCGTCACCATCGATATCTTTAAAGCCTGCTTTTTTCAGCATGGCTTTGGATTTCTTGGCGTTGTAAGTCATGTACGGCTTGTACTTGTTGTAAACCTTGTCGTCAGACCATGTGGCAAATGCCTGACCCAGACCGGATGCGTAGTCGTTGATAACACCGCCGCCATAGAAAGCAATGTCGATGATAGTCTGGCGGTCGATAGCCATTGAGAAGGCACGGCGGAAGTCGATGTTGTTAATAGCTTCGTTGTTGCCTTTGTTTGGCGTTTTGTAGTTCAGCATGAATGCCTGGGTACCGCCGGCAGGATACCAGTATTTGTTGTGAGGGCTGGCGGCAGCGTAGGTGCTGTCTACATCCGGAATGAATGAGTAGGTCCAGTCGAACTGGCCACTTAGCGCCTGACCAAGGAACTGGTCGTTACCGGCTACCTGAGGCATGCGCAGACAGTCGACTTCCAGGTTGGCATTATCCCAGTAGTGCGGGTTGCGGCACTGGGTGTAAAGTTGCGGAGTAAAGGTTTGGATTTCAGTGAACGGACCTGTACCGACAGGGTTTTCATTGGTGAAGCGTGTTGGGTCTTTAACTTTGCTCCATACGTGCTTGGCTACGACAGAAACTTCGGAAATCAGATACGGAACATTAGAGTTCGCCTCAGTCAGTGAGAAGATGACTTTGTTGCCGACGGCTTTCACTGATTTCAGGCGGGCATTGATACCGGTACGGTCTAGCTCAGGGTGCTTTTTCAGCAACTGATAGGTGAACTCAACATCTTCAGCAGTAAACGGTTTGCCGTCAGACCATTTTACGCCGTCGCGGATTTCAAAGGTCACCTGCATCAGGTCGTCAGACATGAAATAGTCTTTAGCCAGACGCATTACCGGTTCGTTGCCTTTCAGTTCATTGAAGACAACCAGAGGTTCATAAATGAAGTCCTGAGCCGTATCTAACTGAGTCTGTAGGTACGGGTTAAAGTTACGAACAAAGGTAGGGTAGAACTTAGATACCATAGTCAGTTCGGATTGTTCAGCAGCTGACGCCATGGGGGCTGTCATCATAGTTGTTGCTGCAGCAATCACTGCGAGTGCTAACGTGGTTTTCTTTTTGGCAAGCATAGCTGTTCCTTACTCTTGCTTATTAGTTTCACTTATGGAAGTTGATGTCCCCCGCAGGGGCCCTTTGAACCTGCTTCAACAGAGGTTTTAAATGGCTCTTATCGAATGGCCTTGCAGGCTTAAGGTGACCTAAGGAAACTCTGTATTGGTCAGAGCGTCAATCGGACTTCCCGTTAAAAACGTCAAAATGCCACTAGCGGCTGTCAATATCGTTAAATTCGTCTTCACTAAACGCTATTGATGAAATTGAAATTGCTTATGAGCTCACATTTATCAATCTCAGTTGCATTAGGTAGGTTAGTGTTCACTATCCTTTATGGCCTCGTTAATAAGGGCTCTTTAAGACTTATCTTTCCATTGTGATGTAAGACGCTGCTGCTGGTTGAGTTAATTCCCAACGGAAAATTTGCATCCTTGATTTGTTGTGAGTCGGTTCTCATAAACAAAATCTTTTTGCCAACAGAGTGCGTATTAGCGGCAGAACCGGCTGAAAATGCAGCTGTTTTTTCCTTGTCGGGATAACTAAAAAAGGCTTTTTTCCGTAGTTGAACTCTGAAATTCACTCACTGAAAAAAGTGATGTCACTCGAGATTGTTGGCAGTTTTATGGCGTAAAAGTGCCCTTTTATTCTCATCTCAGAAAAACGCGGAAGAGACTCAGGCTGGGCAGCTATGAGGCCGATAAAGGCCCGGATAAAACGGGCCTGTACTAAAGATATTAATGGTTGGGCGGTAATTAATGGTTGAGAAGATGCTGGAGGCGATCCTTCATGCTCTCAATTTCCCGGCGCTGCGGAGTCGGGGCCTGACAACGTTCGAGAACAAAGTCGATGGTGCTCAGAACCGTACGCCAGCGAGGTGATTTAGGCAGGGTTTCCAGGTGGAGGTATTTGTCTAGGGTTCGGGTCTGGAGCGTACTGCGATCGAGGTATACCCGCCACAGGCCGCTTTCCTCTGCCAGCTCAAACTTACTTTTGGCCGTGGTGGCCTCCCAGTGCATCAGGGTGGCTTTCATCACATCGACAAGCAGGTTACGAAGAGAGTCTGTCTTGCATTCTGTGTTGTTCAGTTTGTCGGCCAGACGGGTAAACTCGCCGCCCAGTTCCCTTAGTTGTTGAAGATTCTCCCTGTTGCCATCAAAGGCGAAGCCAGACAGTACTTCAACTGCATCTTCCAATACCTGAACCCGTTGCTGGGTTGCTGCCCCGCCATTATCAAAAATTAGCATTCGTGCGAGGCCAGCGCCTTCCGGCAGGTTAATGACATCGGTTTCCAGCGGTATCAGAGCTTCGCCGATGTGATACAGCAGACTACCGTTGAAGTGATGGCTGGTGGTGATGTCGGCAGGAAGGTGAGTGGCAAGAATATCCTCAATCTTATGTCGTTCAAGTACTTCCGGTGCGCGCTGAAACAGTTTTCCTGCCGTGGTATTGGCATAGCGGATACGACCGTCTTCCTGAACACAGATTATCCCTTCTGAACTCGATTCCAGCAGCCCTAACAGGCGGCTCTGGGTTTCCAGCAGTCCGGCTTCAATTTGTTCTCTGTGCTTGATTTCCTGCTCCAGCTCCTGATTTTTTTGATGCCGGAATTCAGCTTTCCCGGCCTGAATATGGGCGCGGATCCTGGCTGTCAGTTCTTCTTTATTGAAAGGTTTGGTCAGGTAGTCATTGGCTCCGTATTCAAATCCTTTAACCCGGTCCTGAACCTGCCCCAGAGCCGATAGCATGATGATTGGCAGTGACAGAGGTGTATGTTTTCTACGAAGCTGCTGGCAGACTTCATAGCCGTTCATGCCTGGCATCATTATATCTAGCAACAACAGAGCAGGTTGCTCGCTTTCCAGTAACTCCAGTGCCTGTGGGCCGTTTTCAGCAGTGAGCACCCGATAGCCTTCAAGCCTCAGGTAATTGGTCAGAACCTGAAGATTGACTGGCTCATCATCGACAATCAGCAGCAAATCACCATCAGCATTTTCCGGCAAATCTGCATCATCGAAATGGGTACTTTCCGATGATGGTGCCTGGAAGTGTGAGTTGGTGAGTGGCTGCTGCATCTCTGTTATGTCTTCTTCTGATGCCAGATTCAGAGTGAAACTGAAGGTAGTGCCGACCATTGGTTGGCTGCTGACGTAGAGTCGCCCTTCCATCAGCTCAATTAGCTGACGACTAATAGAAAGCCCGAGGCCGGCGCCTTGTCGGTAACTGCTGCAGTTGGTGTTGGCCTGGATGAGTGGTTCAAAAATATGCTCCAGTTGTTCAGGTGCAATGCCCTGCCCGGTATCCACGACTTGGATACGAAGCTGGTTCTCGAGCCGGGTTGCCGACAGGATTATTTTCCCCTCAGAGGTGTATTTGATGGCATTGCCGACCAGGTTATACAGCACCTGCTCCAGGCGCTGTTCGTCGCCTAGAACTAGTGGAAGGTCATCTGGGATCTGGTTGATGATTCTGACGGGTTTGCCGCCAAGCAGATGTGTGGAAAGCTCCAGTACCAGCCGTACTGCTGACGCTAGGTCTACCGGTTGTTTGCTGATGTCGAGATCGCCATAGCGCATTTTGTGGTAGTCGAGCAGATCATCAACCAGGTTGGTCAGGCGCTGGCCGCTGTTGATTAGCATTTCCAACTGGCGTCGCTGGTTGGGCTGGATCGGGCCGTTTGCTCCGGCCAGCAGGGATTCGGCTATACCGACTATGCCATGCAGCGGAGTGCGAAGTTCATGCGAGGTGGTTGCCAAAAATTCATCTTTGAGTTTGTCGGTGGTCTGCAACTCATCATTCTGCTTCTGGATCACCTGCAGGCTCTGTTCCAGTTCATTGTTCTGCTGGCGAATTAATGCCATTTTCTCACGCACTGAGCGCTGCATCCGGGCAAAGCTGGTGGCAAGGCGACCAAGTTCGTCGCCGCGCTCTGCTCCCTCTATTTTCTGGTCCATATCACCGGCACACACCCGCTCGGCAGCCCAGGTCAGGCGGAGCAGGGGAGCTGTGATGGAGTTTGATAGCCAGTGCGATGCGATGATCACCAGTACAATGGCTGTCACCATGGCGATCCCGAACAGCTTTTCTAATTGGCGGATGCGGGCAAAGGCTTCCTCTTCCGGTAATTCGATTACCAATGCCCAGTGATTGCCGAAGACATCTATTGGCGCAAAGGCACTTAGTACAGGGACTTGCTGGAAGTTGAGCAGGCTGCCGACCCCGCTGATACCGGACAGGGCGTTTTCGATACTCGTGCTGGTGAGATTATCCGGCAGTGATTGTGAGCCAGACAGTCGTGACTGATGATCGCTGCCGATCAGCAGGGTGTGGACGTAGGTACTGCTGCTGCCGGTATCGGTGATAAGTTTGCTGATGGTGTCATTACGCAGCTGAAAGAATACATAGCTGTGGAGATATCCCTGGCGGATAACAGGTGCGGCAAACCAGGCTGTGTAGTTTTGGCTGAGTGGATCGAGGCTGAAATCAGTAAAGGCAACAGGGACATGCTCTGGCTCAATTTGTTGTTGGCTGGTTTGTGCTTTGATTGCGGCGAACGTCCGGCGCAACGCCGGAAGCGGTGTGTTCTCGTCTTGCAGGTTATAGCTGAATTTATTCGGGCTGAAAGTGGAATAGACGATGTTGCCTTCGATATCGACCAACAGAATGTCACTGAAATCAGAGCGTTTCAGGTATTCCTCATATGCCCAGTTATAGCGTTTATAAATCAGGCGGTAGCGTTCGTGACCAAGGTAATGGCTGCTGTTACTACCGTTTTCGGGTTTAGTGGTCAGGGTCTCTGTGAAGTAACGGTCGCGTTCTTGCCCCTGTGTCAGATAACCGATATCTCCCAGTTGATTGTAGGCACCAACCAGACCGTAAAATCGTCCTCCGCTGGCGTTAGCCAGTTCCGAGCGGGCAAAGCTCTGTACTTCAGATGTTCTGGCTGCAAAAAAGGCATTGAGCTGTTTCTGCTTGTTTTCAAGCAGTGAAGCCAGGTGGTTAGTGCTCTGCTCGGCCAGATCATTGGTATGAGAGTTTAAGAAGAAAAGGGCCGAGAATGTCAGCGGAGTAATGCTGAGAACAAGAAAAGCGAGCATAAGGGTATGCTGGAGACGTTTAAAACGGGTGGTATTCTGCATTCCTGTGCCTGAAATTAACCGACTTGAAACGAAATATGATGTTTACTGCCGGTTTTTCCGCATCGCAACCTGATGCCCATCAACAGTGATTGTTTAATTTATGCTTTAAAAGCAACTATATAGATGGCTTTGGGTGGTGCTACCGGCACCGCAGCAATCAGTTATACTGAGTTTTTTTGTGTGTTCAAGTAAGTGTGTAGGGAAGCGTGTGGCGAACCACAATATTGACGGAATTGACGGCGAATTGGGCTAAAAATAGCTCGGAGGAGGGCTTTGATGTTCGTTGATAAGTTAAGGGCCGAGCCATGGCTCAGCCCTTGATGTTTATTTTTTTGCAGCGTAAATATTGAATTTGTTAGTACTGGCGGCAATCTCACAACTGCCCAGACTGTCTTCAATCAGCGGCGGGTAACGCAGGAAGCTGTTGGCAACAATGATAAGCTGGCCATCCGTGTTGAGGTAATTCGGAGCCTGAGCGATAAAGTCTTCAGTTGCCGCATAGAAAGTTTTCAGGCCGGCATGGAATGGCGGGTTACTGATCAGGAAGTCATAAGGCCCTTCCAGTGCTTTGTAGACGTCTGTCGCTGTAAAGCTTGCTTCAAGGTTGTTTACTTTGAAGGTTTCGCGGGCAGATTCAATCGCCAGGGCGCTGATGTCACACAGCTCAAGCTCAATGGCCGGGTTATTTGTTTTCATTACCGCACCGATAACACCGGCACCGCAACCGAAATCAAGCACACGACCATGCAGAGACGGCAGGGTTTCCAGCAGCAGTTCCGAACCCTTATCGAATTCACCATGGCTGAACACGCCAGGCAGCGAACGGATCGTCAGCTCAGTGCCAGCAACCGTAATCGGGTAGCTCTTGAACCAGCTGTTGATATCGAAGGTTGGTGCCTGCTGTTCACAACGACCCCAGTAAAAGCTGCATCGGCGTGCTGAGTCATATTTGGTGATATTACCGTAGGCTTGAAACATCTTTTCGGCACTACGAACACCACTGCGATTTTCACCGACGATACAAATTTCTGTTTCCGGGCCGAATTTGGCCAGCGTCATAGCCAGTAAGTATTCGGCTTCTGCTTTTGCCTTCGGCCAGTAAAGCAGGATCATATCAATGTCGATATCAGCGCTCAGCTCAGCCCCGAAATGAGACTGAATCTGGCTGTGGCGGCTCATGTTGCAGTGGTAGCCATAGTTGGTCGTAAAGACTGCCACAGACTGGGCAACCTGAGTCAGCTCAAGCGGGTAGGAATCAGACAGTTCGCCGATGACGAGTACTTTACGGTTTTCAAAAAACTCAAGCTGGCGGGCAACAACCTGGCTTGCTGCTGTGTAGGACATAAGGGCCTCAGATTTGCTTTACATGGAGTAAGGGCGCGAATTGTTCCATAAATTAGCGGGTATGAAAAGGTGAACAAAGCCGCACCGGGCGGCTTTGTTTCTTGCAGCCGGTTAACTCTGATCCTGGTTATCCAGAAAGTCTTTGAATTCGACTTCGTAGAGCTTGAACAGTACCAGAGTGACGGCAAAGATGATCGGGCCGTAGATCAGACCAATCAGGCCAAACAGATGCAGGCCGCCGAGAATTGAGAAGAAGATCAGCAGGGTATTCATGCCTGAATTGCCCTGCATCAGCAGCGGGCGCAGCAGGTTGTCGATAGAGCCCACAACAATCACGCCCCAGCCTGCCAGGAACAACGCCCATTCCCACTGATGGCTCAACAGCAGATAAATTGCTGCTGGCAACCAAATCAGAGCGGTTCCGACAACCGGAATGAAGGAAGCAAAAGCCATCATTGAGCCCCAGAACAGGCCTGGGAAACCGGCCAGCCACATGGCAAAACCGCCGGCGACGCCCTGTGCCAGTGCTGTCAGGAATGAGCCGAGTACCGCAGATTTGGCTACTTGCTCGACTTCCGTCAGCAGGGCATCTTCCTGGCTACGGGAAAGCGGAACGACATGACGCAATGCTTTAACCATTTTCTTGTGGTCTCGAAGGAGGAAGAAAAGGACAAACAGCATCAGCAGGAAACTGATCACAAAGTTGGTGGCATCACCGAGGATTTTTGCGCTGACATTGAGCAACTGGGTGCCGAATTTGGAGGCTGCAGACGCTATTTTCTGAATAATCGCATGAGCATCAAGGGGCTCGAACGGGGAGTATTTGTCTATCAGTGCCAGTGCCTTAACGGCGTAAGGATGTGACAGTACTTCTTTGGCACCACCGGAGCTCAGCCATTCATAGCTGTCTCGTGAGAACATGGTCCCCTGATGGACAATTGAGCTGAATACAATCAGCAGCGGGATCACAATGATAAAGGTCAGCAGGAGACAGGAAAGTAATGCTGACAGGTTAGGCTTGTTCGTCAGTTTACGCTCTACTTTGGAGTGTAGCGGATAGTAAAGCAGAGAAATAATAAATGCCATGACGATTGGGCCGAGGTACGGCTCAATCAGGCGGTAGCTGGCATAAGCGGCCAGCGCCAGGGCCGCAATCAGCATCCAGTGGCGAGGTTCGGCTTGAAAACGTTTAGACACCGTTTGTTATCCTTGCTGTTTGTTAATTCTAACGGGGGTTATAATTGCATCCGGTTGGCTAAGTAGCAATCTTTTATAAATCAATTGTTTTGAATGAGGTTCACATCAAATGGGATGCTGTGACTGCGGTTGTGAAACCAAGAAAAAACGGCGGGTGCCGCTGGCTGTGTGGATTTTGCTGGCGCTGGGGGCTCTGGCTGTTTTTTTCTGGCAGTAACAACGGGAAAAAACAAATAATAAAAACGCCACTATCTGAGTGGCGTTTTTGGTGTTAACTATTTGGCTTTAATAGCAGCAAAGCCGTTTATAGCTTGGCTTCCTGAGCCAGTGCTGCGAAGGCAAATTCAGCTGCTTCCAGCGTTGCTTCAATCTCTTTGTCGCCGTGCGCCAAAGAAGTAAAGCAGGCTTCGAAAGCAGAAGGAGCAAGGTAAACGCCTTTTTCCAGCATTAGGTTAAAGAAGCGCTTGAAGCGTTCAACATCGCATTTCGCTACATCGTCGTAGCAGTTCACACTGTCCTGATCGGTAAAGAAGAAACCGAACATAGCACCAACCTGATTGGTCTTCAGTGGAATACCGTATTTATCAGCCAAGTGCTGGAAGCCGTCTGCCAGAGCTTTAGTGGTATTGGCTAGGCGTTTCTCGTTGCCTTCTTCGGTCAGTACTGTCAGGCAGGCATGGCCAGCAGCCATTGCTACAGGGTTACCTGAAAGTGTGCCCGCCTGGTATACAGGACCGGTTGGAGCTACGTACTCCATTACGTCTCGACGGCCACCGAAAGCACCGACTGGCATACCGCCGCCAATTACTTTACCTAGTGTAGTCAGGTCAGGTTTGATGTTGTAGTAACCCTGGGCGCCGCCTTCAGATACGCGGAAGCCAGTCATTACTTCATCCAGGATCAGAAGGGCACCGAACTCATCACAGATTTCGCGCAGGCCTTCCAGGAAGCCTGGTACCGGCGGGATACAGTTCATGTTACCGGCTACCGGCTCAACGATGATACAGGCGATCTCTTCCGGGTGGCTGGCAAAGGTTTCGCGAACTGAATCCAGGTTGTTGTAGGTGCATGTCAGGGTGTGCTTGGCAAAATCTTCAGGCACGCCCGGCGAGCTTGGCTGACCCAGAGTCAGGGCTCCGGAACCTGCTTTAACCAGCAGGCAGTCTGCGTGACCGTGGTAACAGCCTTCGAACTTGATGATTTTGTCGCGGTTAGTGAAACCACGAGCCAGACGGATCGCACTCATGGTTGCTTCTGTACCAGAGCTTACCATGCGAACCATTTCCATTGACGGAACCAGTTTAGAAACCAGTTCAGCCATAGTCACTTCCATCTCGGTTGGTGCACCGAAGCTCAGGCCGCGTTGAGCCGCTTCGATCACTGCATCGCGAATAGCGACATGGTTGTGACCCAGAATCATCGGACCCCAAGAGCCAACATAATCGATATATGCTTTACCATCAGCATCAAAGATGTAAGCGCCGTCAGCTCGTTCAATAAACAGCGGGCTGCCGCCAACTCCGGCAAATGCGCGAACCGGTGAGTTAACACCGCCAGGGATCTTTTCTTGTGCTTTAGCAAATAAATCGGCTGATTTGCTCATTGTATTGTCCTGTTTTCAAATAAAGTCTGATTTGAATTGCCCGCATTGTACCTAAATTACCGGGAATTTGGCGAGCGAATTGACCAAGTATGCTTTTGGTGGCTTATTGTGATGTTGAGCATGGATGGAAAGCTAGTTTGCAACATTGGCTATGTAAAAATATCCATGTCTCGGATAACCTACGGTCAGACGAGCTTCGTCCTTCTCCGCGCTTCCTCCGGCGCATCCCAACATATTACGGCGTAATAATGACAGATAACATTCAAGGCACTCCTGCGCCTGAACGTCTGCAACCTAGTGGATTAGTTCGGCGTTTTCTTTCTCGTGACAAAACACCGGTCTCGGTGTTGTTTCTCTCTGCGTTGGTAGGCCTTCTGGCCGGTCTTATCTCTACATTATTTGAAATTGCAGTTCACTGGGTTTCTGAACAGCGAACCGAGTGGCTGCGTGATGTGATCAGCAGTGTTTTGCCTTTGTGGCTGGCAGCTTTCCTGATTAGTGCTTTGCTGGCTTTCATCGGTTATTACCTGGTTCACCGTTTTGCTCCGGATGCTGCAGGCTCAGGGATCCCGGAAATTGAAGGTGCGATGGATGACATCCGTCCGGTTCGCTGGTGGCGGGTGCTACCGGTGAAGTTTATCGGTGGTCTCGGTGCACTGGGCTCCGGGATGGTACTTGGTCGGGAGGGCCCTTCGGTTCAGATGGGCGGTAATATCGGCCGAATGGTATCGGATATGTTCCGTCTTAAAGATAAAGAAGCAAGGCATGCCCTTTTAGCGTCCGGTGCGGCTGGCGGCCTGGCTGCTGCGTTTAATGCGCCTCTTGCCGGTATCATGTTTGTCGTCGAGGAGATGCGTCCGCAGTTTCGTTACAGCCTTATCTCCATCAAGTGTGTACTGATTTCTGCCATTCTGGCCGATATTGTGTTCCGCAGTATTCAGGGCCAGCATGCAGTGATCTCCATGCCGCAGTATGATGCGCCGGTATTGAAGTCTTTGTGGCTGTTCTTGCTGCTGGGGATGTTTTTCGGTGTCTTTGGGGTGATCTTTAACCGCCTGGTGACGATGGCACAGGACCTGTTTGGCCGGATCCATCGTAATGAGCGTCGTCGCTATGTGTTAACCGGTACCTTGTTAGGTGGCTGTTTTGGTCTGTTGTTGCTGTATATTCCTGAACTGACTGGTGGTGGTATTGCCCTGATCCCGAGTGCGACCCACGGTGATTACAGCATCAATATGTTGTTTATCTTATTCCTTGCCCGAGTGGCGACAACCCTGCTTTGTTTTGGCTCCGGTGCGCCGGGCGGTATTTTTGCGCCTATGCTGGCGCTGGGTACTTTGTTCGGTACCTTCTTCGGCTCCGTTGCGCAGCTGTTCTTCCCTGATTTAGGGATTGAGCCGGGTATGTTTGCGATTGCCGGTATGGGGGCGTTGTTTGCCGCAACGGTAAGGGCACCGATCACTGGCATCTTGCTGGTTATTGAAATGACTAACAATTACCACCTGATCTTGCCGTTGATCATTACCACACTGGGCGCAACCATGCTGGCTCAGGTACTGGGCGGGCAGCCAATTTACTCTCAGCTCTTGCGTCGTACGATGGAAAAGGAAAAAATAGCGCAAAGAAAACAGTCTGAATTGGCTAATACTTGAACAAGTTAGTCGGGTATTAGATAATCAGCCCAATTAACGGAAGTTGTGAGAGGTTTTTAATGAGCGATGCCAACGTACCGCTGAATTTTTCTGATGTGGCAGCGAATAAAGTAAAAGCGCTAATCGCCGAGGAAGAAAACCCGAATCTGAAGCTGCGCGTTTATATCACCGGCGGTGGTTGCAGCGGTTTCCAGTATGGTTTTACTTTTGATGAAAAAGTGAATGAGGGTGATACAACCATCGAAAAGAGTGGTGTAACCCTTGTTGTTGACCCTATGAGCCTGCAGTACCTGATTGGCGGTACCGTTGATTACACTGAAGGTCTGGAAGGTTCACGTTTCTTCGTAAACAACCCTAACGCTACAACAACTTGTGGTTGCGGTGCATCATTCAGCGTATAACAAGCACTGAATGCGTTTTGCTTAAACCGTAACAACAGATAAAAAAAGCCGTCACATCGTGACGGCTTTTTTGTGTCCAGTCGTTTTTGGTGATTGCCTGATAAGCTAGCTGCGGTTGATTAGCAGCGGGCTGTTATCGGCAATTAGTTGGCTGAACTGCGACAACTGCTTCAGGCGTTCAACGGCGTATTTCTTAAACTTCGTTTTTTCGGCACCTTTGAGTGATTTTGCTTGTGGCAGCTTCACTGTACGCGGGTTCTTGTGCACGCCGTTAACCAGGAACTCATAATGCAGGTGCGGACCGGTAACGCGACCCGTGCCGCCCAGCGTACCTACCGTCTGGCCTTGTTTCACTCTTTCTCCGGTTTTGACCAGGCGTTTGGTCATATGCAGGTACTTGGTGATATAGGTTGAGCTGTGACGGATAAAGACATAGTTACCGTTAAACTTGTTGTAGCTTGATTTCATGACCACACCGTCGCCGGCAGCCCAGATTGGTGTGCCGACCGGGGCAACATAGTCGGTACCACGGTGTGGTCTGACACGGCCGGTAACCGGATGCAGACGGCGCGGGTTGAAGTTTGAACTTACATAGCGGAAGTTGATCGGCGAGCGCAGGAAGGCTTTACGCATCGCACGTCCCTCCTGATCATAATACTTACCGTCTTCGCTGCGAACAGCAGTAAAGGTTTCCCCCATATTGGTGAAGGTAGCGGCGATGATATTGCCTCGACCAATTGGTTCACCTTCAACAAAATTTTCTTCAAACAGAACAGAGAAAGTATCACCGGCACGGATATCAAGTGCAAAGTCGATATCCCAGCCGAAGATACCGGCAATTTCCATGATTTGATTGGCAGTCAGTCCCGCTTTGTCACCGGCATTCCAGAAGCTGGAGGTGATCACTGCCTGAGCAAAGTTAATCAGGGTATCAACTTTTTTGGTTTCTTTGCGGGAATGGTAGTTGTCACCGGTGCGGGTAACAACCAGGGTGTCTGTGGCGTTTTGCGGCTGGATCAGCTGGATAAGTTCATTGTTCGGGTCGAAGCCGAACTTCAGAACATCGCCGGGGCGAAGGCTGGTCAGGGTTTTGGTGCCTTCATCGGCATTAACCAGGCGGTAAAGCGTGCCGGGTGACAGACCGACCTTATCGAATACCACTGCGAGGCTTTCTCCCGACTTGATTGTGTGCTCCTTCCAGCGCAGTTGCGCGTATTGAAGCTTTTCGTCTTTTTCCAGCGGCCGGAGCTGGTGTTCATCGAGGTTCATGTCGAGTGGATAGGCTTTGCCTATTTCGAATTTTCGCTCAGGATGAGCTTGCTTGTCGCCAGATCCCGGAATAAGGAGCAGAAGCACCACAAAGGCACTGATTAGCGAGATGAGTATTTGGTGCACTCGTGGCAACCGAACAAGTTTCGATACTAGCATTAACTGGATTTTTTTCACAAAAGGGAAAAATAAGACAGTGCCTAGTCTAACTGGTTTCAAAAAACATCGCTATTCAAGTAAGATGTTCGATTATTACTTTTTTGCCTATTCTGTGGGAGAGAACAAGAATGGCCAGCATTGAACAAGCGTTAGCTGAAATTAAGCGTGGCGTCGATGAGCTGATTCCTGAAGATGAGCTGATTGCCAAGCTGAAAGAAAATCGTCCACTGCGTATTAAACTGGGTGCAGATCCAACAGCTCCAGATATCCACCTGGGTCACACTGTGATTCTGAACAAACTGCGTACTTTCCAAGAACTGGGCCACGAAGTCACTTTCCTTATCGGTGATTTTACTGCCATGGTCGGTGACCCGACTGGTAAAAACACCACTCGTCCGCCGCTGACTCGTGAACAGGTTGTGGAAAACGCCAAGTCTTACACCGATCAGGTGTTCAAGATCCTGGACCCAGAAAAGACTAAGATTGTATTTAACTCCAGCTGGCTGTCAGAGCTGGGCGCGGAAGGCATGATTCGCCTGGCTGCGAACCAGACTGTTGCTCGTATGCTGGAACGTGACGACTTCAAGAAGCGTTACAACGAAGGTCGTCCAATCGCGATCCACGAATTTATGTACCCGCTGCTTCAGGGCTATGACTCTGTGGCAATGGAAACTGATGTTGAGCTGGGTGGTACAGACCAGAAGTTCAATTTGCTGATGGGACGTGAGCTGCAAAAAGCGAACGGTCAGAAGCCTCAGGTTGTACTGACTCTGCCGCTGCTGGTTGGTCTGGACGGCGTTAAGAAGATGTCTAAGTCTGCAAATAACTACATCGGTATTGCAGATACGCCAAGCGAAATGTTCGGTAAGATCATGTCAATATCTGATGATTTGATGTGGAACTACTACGAACTGCTGTCTTTCCGTCCACTGGAAGAAATTGAGCAATTCAAGCAAGACATTGCTGGTGGTAAGAACCCACGTGACGTGAAGATCCTGCTGGCGAAAGAAATTATTGCTCGTTTCCACACTGAAGCAGATGCTGACGCGGCTGAACAAGAGTTCATCAACCGCTTCCAGAAAGGTGTAATGCCGGATGAAATGCCTGAGTTCGAATTCGAAGCGGGTATTGCGATTGCTAACCTGCTGAAAGAAGCCGGTCTGGTTAACTCGACTTCTGACGCTATGCGTATGATCCGCCAAGGTGCAGCGAAGCTGGACGGCGAAAAGATCGAAGATACCAAGCTGGTTCCTGCTGCTGGTACTGCAGTTTACCAGGTCGGTAAGCGTAAGTTCGCTCGTGTTACTGTTAAGTAATTACTTAACAGTAATCGAGAGAATTGAAAAAGGCGCCGTAGGGCGCCTTTTTTGTGCTCATTATTTTTCAATACGGGTCAAACTGACCTTATCCGATTTTGCTCATTGTCTCGGAGCAAAAGCCGGTAACGACAGGTGCCAGCGAATTGCCGTCAGGCGGATCGTTAAGGTGGTGATAATACCAGCCATGGTTGCCACGGTTGAATCAACATGGATAGCCAGTGCTGAGGTATGGACAATACCGCCGAGAATACAGGCAGTGGCGTAAACTTCAGTTCGCAGTACCATCGGGATTTCTCGGGCCAGAACATCACGGATCAAACCGCCGCCGCAACCTGTCATCACGCCCATGATCACCGCTACCATTGGCGAGGCCTCAAAGCGCAGTGCTTTTTCCACCCCGATAGCAACAAAGACGGCGAGGCCGATAGCATCAGCAACTGGCAGGAAATACCAGGGAATTTGCCTTGGGCGACGGATAATCATCATTGAGATTAAACAGGTAACAAAAATAACCCAGAGGTAGTTGGTATCAGTGATCCAGAATACCGGTGTGGCTCCAAGAGCCATGTCACGGATGGTTCCGCCCCCGATAGCTGTCACGCTGGCCAGTACAACAACACCGAACGGGTCCATGCGAAGGCGGCCCGCCAAAATAACACCAGATGCGGCAAACACAGCGGTGCCAAACATATCGAGAAAGTATATAAGCATGTTTGTACCTGTAAGCTCAGAGAAAACGAATAGCTGAGATTGTACGACGAATCGCCACAGGTACAACTTGATACGGTTGCTTTGTGAGCACTTTCACAATGATTGTTGACACCCTGTTAAAGAGTATTTTTTCTAACTATATCAAAGTAGTTACATACTTCTTCCAAGGCATTTACGGTGCGAGGGGTCGGGCGGTTGAGCCAGTCAGCCTGAAGATTAAATATGTGTCGGTTATCGACAGCGGGAAGTTTACCCTGCCATTGCTGCCAGATCCCGGTTTGGGTTCCGGCGTGCTGAGTGCTGAAAATCACTTCCGGCTGGCGGACGACAACCTGTTCTTCGGAAATTTGCGGGTAAGCTGCCGGGCTGTCGGCAAAAATATTTTTACCACCGCAAAGCGAAAATACCTGGCTTGGCCAGCTGTTGTCGTTGACTGTGATAATCGGAGAGCTGCTGAGCTGGTAAAAATAACTGACTGGACGGAGATTTTTATGTCTGCTTTTCAGCTCGGTCAGTTTAGCGCGAAACTCACTGGCATTATGGTTGGCAATGTTTGGCTGTTCTGAATACTGACCCAGAGCCTCAATGGTATCGGCGATATCAGTCAGCTCGACCGGACTGGAGTAGAAAATATTGAAGCCGAGCTGTTCCAGCTTGGTCATTTCGCGGGTTGGGTTGCCTCCTTTCCAGGCCAAGATTAAATCCGGCCTGAGGGTAACAATACGCTCAAGTTTGATACCGCGAAAATTGGCGACCCGCTCAAGGGATTTGGCCGCTTCCGGGTAGTCACTGTAGTCACTGGCTGCAACCAGCTTGTCACCCAGTCCGGCGGCATAAGCCAACTCAGTAGTATGGGGCGAAAGGCTGATCACCCGCTGAACTTGATTTGCGGCAAAAGACAGAGATGAAACCAACAGAAGACATAGCGGGATCAGTTGATAAAGCCGATGCACTTAAAAGGCTCCCTGAAAGATGACAATCAATACGCTTTGAATCGCCAGCCAGCCAACCAGTCGGGTAGTGGCAATCTTTTCTATTTGCGCTAAGTGCAGGGCTGCTGGGGCGATTTTACCACCGAGGCGAGGGCGTTCCATTTTATGTTTTTCATAGATAGCCGGCCCACCGAGAGAGAGTGACAACTTGTGGCCTGTTGCTGCCAGCAACCAGCCTGGACCGGGCAGCAGCCAGTTTTCACCCTGGCGGGTAATTCCCTGTAAAGCGGTCTTGCTGTTATGGCCGATACAGATCAGCAAAGCAAAAATTCGGAGCGGAATTATGTCTAGCACGGCAAGGATACGCACCGCAGCCTGACCGAAAACATGGTAACGTTCACGGCTCGGTGACCAGGCTCGGGCCAGACCAATTGCCAGGCGGTACATCAGAGCGCCGATCCCGCCGGTGAGGGCATACCAGAACAGGACACCTGCCACCAAGCGCCCGTAAGCGAGCAGCTGAGTTTCTGCGGCGGCTTTACCGAGTCCGAGTAGTGATAGGTTACTGGTATCACGGTTCAGCTGACCTTCCAGTAACTGGCGGCAATAAGCTTTGTCTTCCCGGCTGAAGGCGCGGATAAAACGTTTGCTGAATTTGGCCGTGTTGCGCCAGTCCAGTGCCAGCCATAACAATACCAGTTGGAAAGCACTGTCTATCCATACCAGCTGAGACAGGGCGAGCAGCAGCACCAGGACGGTCAGCCACATCATCGACCAGGCCAGCCAGCCGGAGAGCTGTCGTTGCCGGTAAAGATCGTCGGGTTTGTTCACCTTGTCGGCGATAAGGACAGCCAGTTGCTGCCAGAGTTGCAGCGGGTGGAGCTGGGCCGGAATAGGGAGCAGCCATTGCATGGCGATAGCCCCCCACAAGACCAGCAGGGAGCTGTTTTCGTTGAGAAACGCGAGGGTCTCGGTCATTACTGGTTCAGCAGCTCAACCATTTTCTCAACCATCACTGAAGAGCTTTTCGCTGCCAGTGGCAGGAATTCTTCAAAGCTCATTGGTGACTCTTTGTCAGCTACGTCAGAGATAGCGCGAACAACAACGAACGGAATATCGAACTGGTGACATGCCTGAGCGATAGCGGCTGCTTCCATTTCTACAGCAACCACTGACGGGAAGTTTTCACGGATGAAGTTTTGTTTTGCTTCAGTACAAACAAAAGCATCGCCGGTGCAGATCAGGCCGCGAACTGCGTGCATGTTTTCCATGCTTTCCAGTGCTTTTTCAGCTGTGTCCATTAGCTTGGCATCAGAGATGAAAGAAGCTGGCTGCTGAGCCATCTGGCCGATTTCGTAGCCAAATGCCGTTACATCTGCATCGTGGTAACGAACTTCGGTTGAAATTACGACATCACCTACGCTCAGGCTTGAATCAAAGCCACCAGCAGAGCCTGTATTCAGAACCAGATCCGGCTGGAATACTTCAAGCAGTACCGCTGTACCTACCGCAGCTGCTACTTTACCGATACCGGATTGCAGCAGAATAACATCAGCACCATTTAGCTTACCGGTATAGAAGGTACAACCTGCTTTGTGGTGAGTTTCGCTGTTAGTCAGTTGCTCTTTCAGGATGGCAACTTCCTGCTCCATCGCGCCAATAATGCCGATTTTCATCAATACTGTTCTCTTGTCTGTGGATCCGGACTCCCGCTTGGGAGTTAATGTGCGGGGAATTGTAACACGAAGAAATTAAAATCGGGAACGGTGGTGTTACACCACTGTTCCCGGTTTTGTTGGTTGGCCGATGTGGGTTAAACCTCCAGGAAATCGAGGATCCCTTCTGCTGCGCGGCGACCTTCGTCGATGGCGGTAACGACCAGATCTGAGCCGCGGACAGCATCGCCGCCGGCAAAGATCTTGGTGTTGGTAGTCTGGAATGCGAAGCTGCCTTCTGCCGGGGCTTTGATCCGCCCCCACTGATCCAGTTCGACGTCATAAGCAGCCAGCCACGGCATCTTATGTGGCTGGAAACCGAAGGCCATGATAATGGCATCGGCTGCTAAGGTGTGTTCACTACCGGCAACTGGTTCGGGACGGCGACGGCCAGCTTCATCCGGCTCTCCCAAGGCAGTTCTGACCATTTTGACCCCAGAGACTTTGCCGCTGCGGTCAAGTTCGATGCCAACAGGCTGAAGGTTGAACATGAATTTCACGCCTTCTTCGCGGGCATTTTTTACTTCACGGCGTGAGCCCGGCATGTTGGCGGCGTCACGGCGGTAGGCACAGATAACATTCTTTGCACCTTGGCGAACAGAGGTACGAACACAGTCCATCGCGGTATCACCGCCACCCAGCACCACAACCCGCTTACCTTTCATATCAATAAAGTCGTTGCCGTTTTCCAGCTCCATCACCCGGTAGGTGTTGGAAATCAGAAACGGCAAGGCATCATAAACCCCCGGTGCCTCTTCGTTGTCGAGTCCGGCACGCATACTTTTATAGGTGCCGACCCCGAGGAATACCGCATCATATTCACTGAGCAGTTGTTCCATCTGGATATCTTTGCCGACTTCGGTATTGAGGCGGAACTCAACGCCCATATCGGAAAAGATCTTGCGGCGGTTGATCATCACCTCTTTTTCCAGTTTGAACGAGGGAATGCCGAAGGTCAGCAGGCCGCCGATTTCCGGATAGCGGTCGAAGACCACAGGTTTAACTCCGTTGCGAACCAGGATGTCGGCACAGGATAGGCCTGCAGGTCCGGCACCAATGATGGCTACTTTTTTGTCGGTCCATTCGACCTGAGACATATCCGGCTTCCAGCCCATTTCAAAGGCCTTGTCGGTAATGTATTTTTCGACATTGCCGATGGTGACGGCGCCAAAGTCATCATTAAGGGTGCAGGCTCCTTCACAGAGACGGTCCTGCGGACAGACCCGGCCGCACACTTCCGGCAAGGTGTTGGTCTGGTGCGACAGTTCAACGGCTTCGATGATCCGGCCTTCATTGGCCAGCTTCAGCCATTGCGGAATGTAGTTGTGGACCGGGCACTTCCATTCACAATACGGGTTACCGCATCCCAGGCAACGGTCGGCTTGTGCGCTGGCTTGCTGTTGGGTAAAAGGTTCGTAGATTTCCACGAAGTCGATTTTGCGTATTTTCAACGGCTTCTTGGCCGGATCGATACGGGCGACGTCGATAAATTGGTAGATGTTCTGGCTCATTCGGTATCCCTCCCTTACTGTGCCTGAACACGCAGCTCAGCGGCGCTGAGGCTCTGGTGACCCAACAGGGTATTTACATCGGCAGTTTTCGGCTTGGCCAGATAGAACTTAGGGATCCACTGGTCGAAATCAGCCAGGATTTCCTGGGCTCGGTCTGAGCCGGTTTCTTCCAGATGGCTGTCGATGAGTCCGCGCAGGTGTTCCTGATGGATTTTCAGATCATCCAGCGGCAGGGCTTCAATCAGCTCTGGATTAACGCGTCCTGCAAAGTCGCCGTCTTCATCCAATACATAGGCAAATCCGCCTGTCATACCGGCACCGAAGTTAACACCGGTCTTGCCGAGAATGGCGACGATGCCGCCTGTCATGTACTCGCAGGCGTTATCACCGGCTCCTTCAACCACGGCGATGGTGCCTGAGTTACGAACCGCAAAACGCTCGCCTGCAGTACCGGCTGCGAAGAACTTGCCTCCGGTGGCACCATACAGGCAGGTATTGCCGACAATGGTAGCTTCGTTAGATTTGAAGGCCGAACCTACCGGCGGACGGATGACAACCTTGCCGCCGGTCATGCCTTTGCCGACATAGTCATTGGCATCGCCGGTGAGATAGAGGTTGAGACCTCCGGCATTCCACACCCCGAAGGACTGTCCGGCTGTACCGGTCAGGTACAGGTTTATCGGGTTGGCAGCCATGCCCTGGTTTCCGTAGCGAAGGGCTATTTCACCTGACAGGCGGGCTCCGATGGAGCGGTCTGTATTACGGATGTCGTTATACAGGTCGGCCCCGCAGCCGCTTTCGATCGCCGGCAGAGCTTCGGCAAGCAGGGTGCTGCTAAGTACTGCCGGATCAAACGGGGTATTCGGTTCTGTGCAGTAAAGTGTCTTGCCTTCAACCGGCGTCGGTGAATGCAGCAGGCTGGTTAACTCCAGCTTGCTTTGTTTGGAAGTAAACCCATCGAGGATTTCCAGCAAATCAGTACGACCGATTAAGTCGGTGAGTTTTTCCACACCCAGCCGTGCCAGCAACTCCCTTACTTCTTCACCAAGACCTATAAAGTAGTTCATCACCTGTTCCGGCAGCCCTTTGAAGAAATCGCGGCGCAGTTTTTCATCCTGGGTTGCAACACCGGTTGCACAGTTGTTGAGATGGCAGATCCGCAGATATTTACAGCCGAGGGCAACCATTGGCGCGGTACCGAAACCGAAGCTTTCGGCACCGAGGATTGCGGCTTTGACCACATCCAGGCCGGTTTTCAGGCCGCCGTCGACCTGAAGCCGGATTTTATGACGCAGGCCGTTGGCAACCAGTGCCTGCTGGGTTTCGGCCAGCCCTAATTCCCACGGGCTACCAGCATATTTAACCGAGGTCAGCGGGCTGGCACCGGTACCGCCGTCATAACCGGAGATGGTGATCAGGTCGGCATAGGCTTTGGCAACGCCGGTGGCGATGGTGCCGACACCCGGCTCGGAAACCAGCTTGACCGAGACCAGCGCCTTCGGGTTGATTTGCTTGAGGTCGAAGATCAGCTGCGCCAGATCTTCAATTGAGTAAATATCATGATGCGGTGGCGGTGAGATCAAGGTGACGCCTGGCACCGCATAACGCAATTTGGCGATTTCTGTGGTGACCTTGTGCCCCGGCAATTGACCGCCTTCGCCGGGCTTGGCTCCCTGAGCGACCTTGATTTGGATGACATCGGCATTGACCAGATAGTGCGGGGTGACACCGAAGCGGCCGGAGGCAACCTGCTTGATTCGCGAGTTACGTTCCCCCCCGAAGCGACGGGGATCTTCGCCGCCTTCCCCGGAATTTGAGCAGCCGCCGAGGCGGTTCATGGCGATAGCCAGAGCTTCATGGGCTTCGGGGCTCAGGGCTCCGATAGACATCGCCGCCGAGTCGAAACGCTTATAGAGCCCGGTGGCCGGTTCAATGCTGGCGATATCGAGCGGATTGTCGGATTCCTTAAGGTTCAGCAGGTCACGCAGCGCCGCAACCGGGCGATCATTAACTTGTTTAGCAAAGGTCAGATAGTCCAGATAATCCCCGGTTTTGACCGCATGTTGCAGGGTTTGCACCACATCCGGGTTGTAGGCATGGAACTCGCCGTCGTGGACGTACTTGAGCAGGCCGCCGTTTTCGAGCGGTTTACGCTTGAGCCATGCCCGGCGTGACAGGTTGTACAAATCCTGCTGGAAGTCGTTGAAATCGGCTCCGCTGATACGGCTGGAAACGCCCCGGAAGCAAAGGTCGATCACTTCTTCTCCTAAGCCTACTGCTTCGAACAGTTTCGAGCAGCGGTAAGAGGCGATGGTGGAAATCCCCATCTTCGACATGATCTTATATAGCCCTTTGTTCATGCCTTCGCGGAAGTTAAGCATGACTTCACGGTAGGACTTGCTGATGGCACCGTTGTCGACCAGCTGGCCTAGGGATTCATAAGCCAGATAAGGATAGACGGCGGTGGCGCCGAATCCGAGTAGGACTGCAAACTGGTGCGGATCTCGGGCGGTGGCGGTTTCAATCACGATATTGGCGTCACAGCGCAGGTTGGTATCAACCAGCCGGGTCTGGACAGCACCGACAGCCATCGCAGCCGGAATTGGTAGTTTGTCCGGGTTGATCCCGCGGTCCGATAACACCACCAGCACAGTACCGTTGCGTACCAGGCGTTCAGCTTGATCTGCGAGATCAAGGATAGCTTGTTTGAGGTCCTTTTCTTCCGGGTCATAGTTAATGTCGATGATGCTGTTGCGGTAGTACTGGCTGTCGAGCTCCAGCAATTGGACCAGATCCGAATAGAGAAGTATCGGAGATTTGAAAGCAACGCGGTGGGCGTGACCGTCGGTTTCGCAGAACACATTCATCTCACGGCCGATACAGGTCGCCAGCGACATCACGTGCTTTTCCCGTAGCGGGTCAATCGGCGGATTGGTGACCTGGGCAAACATCTGGCGGAAATAATCAGTGATGGCCCGCTCTTTTGATGACAGTACCGCAACCGGAGCATCGTCACCCATTGAACCGGTGGCTTCCTGGCCGTTTTCTCCGACAACCCGAAGCACCTGATCCAGCTCTTCGTTATTCACTCCAAACAGCTTTTGGTAGGTCTTCAGTTCGTTGTCATCGAAGGTGCGGCAACCGACCTGATCATCCCCTAATTCTTCGAACGGCACCAAGCGCTTAACGTTACTGTCCATCCACTCTTTATAGGGATGGCGGCTCATCAGCTCATTGTCGATATCACCTGAGTGCCAGATTTTGTTGAATTTGGTGTCGATCACCAGCAGCTCACCGGGGCCTACCCGACCTTTTTCAGCAACTTCATCTGGGGCGTAGTCCCAGATTCCAATCTCTGAAGCCAGGGTGATCAGCTTGTCTTTGGTGATGACATAGCGGGCCGGGCGCAGGCCGTTACGGTCGAGGTTACAGGCTGCATAGCGGCCGTCAGACATGACGATACCTGCCGGGCCGTCCCACGGCTCCATGTGCATGGTATTAAAGTCATAGAAGGCTCGAAGCTCGGGATCCATATCCGGGTGGTTCTGCCACGCCGGTGGAACCAGCATCCGCATCGCCCGGAACAGATCCATACCGCCGGAGAGGAAGAGTTCCAGCATATTATCCAGGCTCGATGAGTCCGAGCCGGTTTCATTGACGAACGGAGCGGCTGTTTGCAGGTCTGGCAGCAATGGTGAGGAGAACTTGTAGGCGCGAGCCCGTGCCCACTGGCGGTTACCGGCGATAGTGTTAATTTCGCCATTATGGGCGAGATAACGGAACGGCTGAGCCAGCGGCCAGCGCGGTTGGGTATTGGTCGAAAAACGCTGGTGGAACAGGCAAATCGATGATTCCAGGCGGATATCACCCAGATCGAGGTAGAACCGCGGCAGGTCGGCAGGCATGCATAGTCCTTTATAGACAGTTACCTGGGTCGACAGGCTGCAGATATAGAAATCCGGGTCTTCGTTAATTCGCTTTTCTATCCGGCGACGAGCAATATAAAGGCGGCGGTCGACATCCCGTGGCTTCCAGCCTGCTGGGGCGTTGATAAAGACTTGTTCGATTTGCGGGAGTGATTCTGTGGCAATCGGACCCAGTACTTTAGGATCAACCGGCACTTCACGCCAGCCAGCAATGGAAAGGGTTTCTTTGGTCAGCTCTTCGCTGATAATAGTACGCGCCTGCTCGGCTTTGACCGGATCCTGGCTTAGGAAAATCATCCCCACAGCAAACTCGCGGGCGAGTTTCCAGTCCAGCTCTTCTGCAACAAGACGGTAAAAACTGTCGGGCTTTTTCATCAGCAGGCCGCAACCGTCACCGGTTTTGCCATCGGCGGCGATACCGCCTCGGTGGGTCATACGATCCAATGCGGATATAGCGGTACGGACAAGTTTGTGGCTGGTTTCCCCCTCTATGTGGGCGATAAGGCCAAAGCCACAGTTATCTTTTTCCAGCGTTGGGTCATACAGTGTCATTGCAACTCTCCCTTGCTTCTGCCCTCCGGACAGCGTTACTGCATATTTATGGCAATCTCCCTGATCACCTTTTCTGCTATTCAGCAATAGATGAAGTTAACGAGAATTTACAAAAAGGTCAAATATTCGTCACAAGCCGACCGGGGTGAAAAACAGGTCAGAAACCTTATGGTAACTGGTTGGAATTGTTTCTGTTTTTATTGTTGTGACACATTATGTTTACATCTTGTGTGGTGCGATATAGACAGGGAAGGGTATGAAAAGTCGGCGTTTTCTCGGGAGAGTGACGGATTATTACGGATAGCAGTTATGCAATAATGATTTAATGAGCTTGAATTGTTGTTGTGCCACGGTTTGCCATGCCGGGCTGGTTTGAGTGGCAATAAAAAGCCAGCTCCTGGGAGCTGGCTGATTCGGTAGAACAAAAGTGAATAAAATTAGCCTTTAGATAGCATAAGTGAATCCGCTTTTGCTTCCAGATTGGAATTACCCATCAGGTAATCATCGATTTCACGGGCACATTCCCGGCCTTCGCTGATACAACGTACAACCAAGGACTGGCCGGTACGCATGTCACCGGCAGCAAACACGCCTTTCTGGTTGGTAGCAAAGCCGTTGGTCGCGACATTGCCGCGCTCATCCAGTTTGATATCTAGCTGGGCCAGCACGCCGGTCAGTTCCGGGTGAAGAAAGCCCATTGCCAGGAAGGCCATATCACACGGAATGATGCGTTCTGAGCCATCAATCTCGGTAAAGCCCGGACGTTCACCCGCTTTTGCTTCTTCCCACTGAATATCTGCAATGCGGAGTGCGGTCAGGTTGCCGCTGTCATCACCGATAAACTCCTTGGTCAGGATGTTCCAATGGCGCTCACAGCCTTCTTCGTGAGAAGTCGAGGTGCGCAGGATTGTCGGGTATGACGGCCACGGTTGGCTGACCGGGCGTTTTTCCGATGGCACAGGCATGATTTCAACCTGAGTGATGCTGGCTGCACCATGGCGATTTGAGGTACCGACACAGTCAGAACCGGTATCACCGCCGCCGATGACAACCACATGTTTGCCTTTGGCGTGGATTTCTTCGGCTTTCAGGTCCATATCGTTAGCACGACGGTTGTTCTGGGCCAGGAATTCCATGGCGAAGTGAACACCTTTCAGGTCGCGCCCCGGGATCGGCAGGTTCCGAGGTACGGTTGAGCCGCCGGTCAGCAGCACCACATCAAAATCCTGACGTAGCTGCTGGGCGTTGATGTCGACGCCGATATGGGCATTCACTTCAAACTTGATCCCGGCCTCTGCCATCAGGGCAACCTTGCGGTCAATGATGTCCATGCCGAGCTTGAAATCCGGGATCCCGAAGCGCAGTAGGCCACCGACTTTTTCGTCACGCTCAAATACAGTTACGCAGTGACCAGCACTGTTGAGCTGCTCTGCCGCTGCCAGCCCAGCCGGGCCGGAACCGATGATAGCGACGGTTTTTCCGGTACGGGCACGCGGCTTTTTCGGCTTGGCGTAACCTTCCCGGTAGGCTGTTTCGACAATGGTTTTCTCGATGTTGCAGATGGTGATTGGATCCTGGTTGATACCAAGCACACAGCCGCTTTCACAAGGGGCCGGGCAAACCCGGCCGGTAAATTCCGGAAAGTTGTTGGTTGAACTCAGGATGTTCCACGCTTCTTCCCAGCTGTCGCGGTATACCGCGTCATTGAACTCTGGGATGATATTACCCAGCGGGCAGGAGTTGTGGCAGAACGGTACGCCACAGTCCATGCAGCGTGATGCCTGAGTATTGATTTTGTCACCAAACTCTTTGTTCAGGACAAACTCTTTGTTGTCCTGGATCCGTACGCTCGGATCCAGTTTTTGTGGCAGCTCACGGCCAAATTCCAAAAATCCAGTAGGCTTACCCATTCACGGCCTCCAGCTCTTCCTTGTTTTCTGCTTCCGCTTTGCGCTTTTGTAGTACAGCCTTGTAGTCGCGCGGCATGACTTTCACCATCTTCTCCAGATTTGCATCGAAGTTATCAAGGAAAGTCTGCGCCACTGTACTACCGGTATGCTCAACATGTTTGGTCAGCATTGACTGTAGTAACTCACGGTCTTCCTGCTCGATTGGGTCCAGGTCAACCAGTTCCGGGTTAAGTTTGGTTTCGAAGTCACCATACTGATCCCAGACATACGCCACACCGCCGCTCATACCTGCGGCAAAGTTACGGCCGGTCTGGCCCAGGATGACAGCGACACCGCCGGTCATGTATTCACAACCGTGGTCACCGATGCCCTCGACAACCACTTTCGCACCTGAGTTACGAACACAGAAACGTTCGCCGGCCAGGCCGCGGATGTAGGATTCGCCAGAGGTTGCACCGTAGAAGCAGACGTTACCGACAACAATGTTGTCTTCCGGGATCAGGCCTGAGTTGGCATCCGGGTAAAGAACCAGCGTACCGCCGGACAGGCCTTTGCCCCAATAGTCGTTGGCATCACCTTCCACTTCGAACTTCACGCCTTTCGCCAGGAATGCTCCGAAGCTCTGGCCCGCCGAACCATTGAACTTGATGTTCATCGGCTGTGGCAGTCCCTGGTCCTTGTAGACTTTCGAAATCTCGTTCGACAGCATGGTACCGGTACTGCGGTCGGTGTTGATGATGTCGAATTCGGCATCCACTTGTTTGCCTTCGCTCAGTGCCGGAGCCGCTGTTTCGATCAGCTTGCGGTCCAGAACCGCTTCCAGGTTGTGATTCTGTTCGCGCTGGTTGTACACGCCGTCTTCTTCACGCGGCTGCTCGATGTGCAGTACCGGGCTCAGATCCAGGTTCTGGTATTTCCAGTGCTCAATGTCTTCACGCAGTTTCAGCTTCTGAGCCTGACCGACCATTTCGTCGATAGTACGGAAGCCTAGTTCTGCCATGATTTCACGCAGGCCCTGTGCCATGTATTTGAAGAAGGTAACTACGTCTTCAACACGACCGTCGAAGCGCTCACGCAGGGTCTTGTTCTGGGTAGCGATACCGACCGGGCAGGTGTTCTTATGACACTTACGCATCATGATACAGCCTTCAACAACCAGAGCCGCTGTTGCCACGCCCCATTCCTCGGCACCCAGCAGAGTTGCTACCGCAAGGTCGCGCGGGGTCTTCATCTGACCGTCGGTCTGCACCACGATACGGTTACGCAGGCCGTTTTTCAGCAGGGTCTGATGTGTTTCAGCCAGGCCCAGCTCCCATGGCAGGCCAGTATGGCGGATAGAGGAAATCGGTGATGCGCCTGTACCGCCGTCGAAACCGGCAATCAGAACCACGTCTGCTTTTGCTTTGGCTACCCCGGAGGCAATGGTGCCGACACCGGCTTCCGATACCAGTTTGACGTTAACACGTCCGGCACGGTTGGCGTTTTTCAGGTCGTAGATCAGCTGCGCCAGATCCTCGATAGAGTAAATATCGTGGTGCGGCGGTGGTGAAATCAGGCCGACTCCCGGGGTTGAGTGTCGGGTTGCACCGATCCATTCATCCACTTTGTCACCCGGCAGCTGACCGCCTTCGCCCGGCTTGGCTCCCTGAGCCATCTTGATCTGAATTTCGTCAGCGTTGGTCAGGTAGTATGAGGTTACACCGAAGCGCCCGGAAGCTACCTGTTTGATTGCTGAGCGCTCCCAGTCACCGTTGTCTTTCTTCTCAAAGCGGATCGGGTCTTCACCGCCTTCACCTGAGTTCGACTTGGCACCGATGCGGTTCATCGCGACTGCCAGGGTGGAGTGCGCTTCGTAGGAGATAGAGCCAAAGCTCATCGCCCCGGTAGCAAAACGCTTGAGGATGTTTTCGATTGGTTCGACGTCATCCAGCGGGACTGAACCGGCCGGATTCTTGATAAATTCCAGCTGGCTTCGCAGTGTTGCCGCTTTGTCACCCTGCTCGTCAATGGCCTGGGCATATTGCTTGAACTGGTCGTAGTCCTTGTTGCGGGTGGACTGCTGCAGCAGGCTGATGGTTTCCGGGTTGAACAGGTGCTTTTCGCCACGCTGTTTCCATTGGTAAACACCTCCGACATCCAGCATCTTGATCGGGATTTCGCGGGTCGGGTAACCCAGACGGTGACGGATCAGGACTTCTTTGGCGATATCGTCAATCGTCAGGCCCTGGATACGCGATACCGTACCGGTGAAGTATTTGTCGACAACGGACTTGTTGATCCCCAGTGCTTCGAAGATCTGGGCACCGTGGTATGACTGCAGGGTCGAGATCCCCATTTTGGAGAAGATCTTAAGCAGGCCGCCATTGATACCTTTGCGGTAGTTGTTAAACAGCTCTTTTGTCGATAGTTCCGGATCCAGTTTGCGCTTGCTCTGCAGATCGACCAGCGTCTCGGTTACCAGGTACGGGTTCACCGCGTTGGCACCGTAGCCGAACAGAGTGGCAAAGTGGTGGGTTTCGCGGGCATCACCGGTTTCAACCACAATGTCACACTTGGCGCGCAGGCCTTTGCGGATCAGGTGGTGGTGGACCGCGCCGACAGCCAGCATGGCAGGAATCGCCGCGTGGTTAGAGTTTACTGCACGGTCGGTCAGGATGATGATTGAGTAGCCGTCGACTACCGCATCTTCGGAATACTGGCAGATACGCTTCAGTGCGCGCTCCAGTTTGCCCGGTTCGCCGTTGGCTCGGAAAACGATGTCCAGGGTTTTGGCCTGAAGGTGCTCGTTATCGATAGCACGCAGCTTTTCCAGCTCGGCGTTGGAAAGTACAGGTGATTCCAGCTCAACTTTCTGGCAGTGCTCAGGCGTTTCTGTCAGCAGGTTCTGATCTTTACCCAGATAGGTGTTAAGTGACATCACCATGCGCTCGCGGATCGGGTCGATCGGCGGGTTGGTTACCTGGGCAAACAGTTGTTTGAAATAGTTCGACAGGTGCTGTGACTGGTGTGACAGCACAGCCAGCGGCCAGTCGGCACCCATGGCACCCAGCGGCTCGTAACCGGTTTTCGCCAGCGGGACAATGATCTCGTTGACTTCTTCAGTGGTGATACCGAAGGCTTGCTGGTGGCTCAGCAGACGTTCCGGCGTCGGCTGGTGGTGCATGTTGTCAGCATCCGGCAGCGACTTGAGGCTTAGCAGGTTATCTTTAACCCACTGCTCATATGGCTGTGCCGACGCGATGGTGTCTTTGACTTCTTCGTCTGAGATGATCCGGCCCTGCTCCAGGTCGGCGACAAAGATTCGTCCAGGTTGCAGGCGCCCGCGGAACTGGATGTTCTCCGGCTCGACTTCGACTACACCGGACTCCGATGCCATGATCAGGAAGTCATCTTTGGTCACGGTATAGCGCGACGGGCGCAGGCCGTTACGGTCAAGGGTTGCACCAACCTGAACGCCGTCAGTGAAGCAGACCGATGCCGGGCCGTCCCATGGCTCCATGATGTTAGCGTGGTACTGGTAGAAAGCACGACGCTTCGGATCCATGTTCTTGTTTTCCTGCCAGGCTTCCGGGATCAGCATCATCAGGGCATGCGGCAGGCTGCGGCCGGAGAGAACCAGAAGCTCCAGCGCCATATCGAAGTTGGATGAGTCCGAACCGCTTTCCTGGCAGATTGGCAACAGCATGTCGATTTCTTGCTGGCTAAACAGCTCCGACTCCAGAATTGCTTCACGGGCTTTCATCCAGTTCAGGTTACCGCGAACTGTGTTGATCTCGCCGTTGTGGGCAATGTAGCGGAAAGGCTGGGCCAGGCGCCATTTCGGGAATGTGTTGGTCGAAAAGCGCGAGTGAACCAGAGCCAGGGCTGTCACCATGGTTGGGTTTTGCAGATCCAGGAAGTACTGCGGCACCTGTTCGGTGGTCAACTGGCCTTTGTACACCAGGGTCTTGTAAGACATCGAGTTGATGTAGAAGTCATCGCCGATATTGGAAATGCTTTCAAGGCAGACACGGATGGTGTAGTTACGCAGTACGTAAAGTTTACGCTCCAGTACGGCTGGTTCGAGGCTGGCACCGCCGGTAATAAAGACGTGTTCAAACTGTGGTTCGGTACTGAGCGGGTCATCACCGATCATTGAGTTGTCGACCGGCAGAACGCGGTAGCCAATCACTTCAAGCTCGAGGCGCTTGGCGTTACGTTCCAGGATATCGCGGCACTGCTGGCGTTTATATTCATCCTTGGGGAAGAGGACGACGCCAACACCGTATTGTTCGAATGAGGGTAGTTTAATACCCAGTTTAACGGTTTCTTCAAGTAAGAATTCGTGAGGTTTCTGAAGTAGGATACCGGCACCGTCACCACTGCTTGGATCGCAACCCTGGCCGCCACGGTGTTCCATCCGGGCAAGCATATCAAGGGCTTGGGTGACAATTTCGTGGGATTTCCGATTCTTCAGGTGGGCGACAAAGCCGATACCACAGGCATCGTGCTCCATTTCAGGCACATAAAGCCCCTGAGCATTAAGCTCTTGATCTGTCATAGATACTTCCTTCCAGTTTCAGCAGGCATCAGTCCAGAGCCTGAGTTATCCCTAATTTGTTATTTTCATCGTGACCGGCCTTGGGCGGACTCCTGTCCGGCCGGGTGATGTTGTGTTTGCTGTGGGATGATGAGTGTCAATCATTAGCAAACGAAATTCTGTAGCACTTTTGTTCTGGTTTGCAAAAGTGCTGCGACTGCTAGGTTGGTGTGGTAGAAATCACTGCGTAGCGGAGTAATTTCATTACATTTGTTGTTCATAAAATGCACACTGCTGTAACTATCCTACAGTTTTGATTTATCAATTACCAACAAAAAATCGGGGCATAACAGCATAAAAGTGTTATCTGTATGAATTTCTAGCACGATTATCTGCTTGAATATTCGATAATAGTTCTCATTGTGAATAAAAAAGGTCAATACAGAAGGAGTTATCCTCTCATTTACCGTGGTTATGGCAGACAAAACGTTATTCAGTTTTGTTGTTTTTTGTTAACAAAACGATGTGGGTGAGCCGGGGGCGCAAATAAAGCCGGGTTTATTGCTTTGACACATTTTCCGGATTGGCTTTTGGTGTTAATCTGCGCTGCTTTTCCTCATCAACAACTCAGGTGACACGATGCAGTTGCACGAACTAGTCAATACATTCGGACAGGATTTACAGCGGCGCTATGGAGAGAAAGTGCACAAGCTTACCCTTCACGGCGGATTCAGCTGTCCCAACCGTGATGGCACGATTGGTCGCGGCGGCTGTACTTTCTGTAATGTGGCCTCATTTGCCGATGAACAGGCGCAACATAAACCTATCACTGAACAGTTGAATCAGCGTGCTGGCGAAGTGAACCGCGCTAAGCGTTATCTTGCGTATTTCCAGGCTTATACCAGCACTTATGCTGAAGTACAGACGCTCAAAGCAATGTATGAAGAAGCACTGGAAGCGGCTGATATCGTTGGCTTGTGTGTAGGTACCCGCCCAGACTGTGTACCGGATGAGGTACTGGAACTGTTGGCTGGCTACCATCAGCAGGGATATGAAATCTGGCTGGAGCTGGGGCTGCAGACGGCTAATGACAAGACGCTGAAGCGGATCAATCGCGGTCATGATTATGCCTGCTACGAGAAGATTACCAAACGTGCCCGTGCTCTGGGGCTGAAAGTGTGTGCTCACCTGATTGTCGGGCTGCCGGGTGATACCCGTGAAGATAACCTTGAAACTATCCGTAAGGTGGTGGATGCCGGGGTTGACGGTATTAAGTTGCACCCGCTGCATATTGTCGAAGGCAGTATTATGGGGCTGTCCTGGAAAGCGGGGCGTTTGGCTGAACTCAGCCTTGAAGATTATACCGAGATTGCTTCTGAGATGATTCGTCTGACACCGCCGGACGTGGTATTTCACCGTGTTTCTGCCAGTGCTCGCAGGCCAACCCTGCTGGCTCCTATCTGGTGTGAAAACCGCTGGTTGGCAATGACGGAAATCGGCCGAAATCTGGATAAGCTCGGTGCTCAGGGGAGTGCGGTGGGTAACCCGTTTGTTTACCAGCCGATTGTCGCTTCAAAGTAAAAGTATGTTAGATTAGCGGGGAATATAATAAGTAGTCATTCAATAATACAATGCATACAGCTTGTCCCCGCTTCAGCATCAATAACAGTCTTATCCGACGACCCATGTTGGTCAGTTTTCAGGACATTCTTATGAAAGTGAACAGGCTTGTCGGTTCATTTTCAGCTGTGTTCCCCTCGATATACCTGTTCGCAATCGCTTGCTTGTTTCCTGGTGCCGGTCTTGCACTGGAACCGTCGGTCAGCCTTCTCAGTAGTCCGGTACTGATTTTTACTCTAGTGCTGTTTATTCTGCTTGCTGGTGGTGGCTTGGTTGCGCTGGCGCTACTTCATCTCGATTCTTCTTCCTTCCGAAAGCTTCATGCTATTTTGACTCATATGCCGCTGGCGGTAGTGATTGTCAGAAAAAAAGACGGTGCTTTGCTGTATGCCAATAAAACCAGCTGTGAGTTGCTGGGTGTCAGGCGCTTAGACGGCTGCTACCTGTACCCGGATGATATCAGCCCTGAAATGATGTTTGATTTCCTGCGGCCATTCTCTTATTACCGGGGCTTTCGCAATGTAACTGAAGAGCTGCAGTTTTCTCGTGATCGTTTGATGAAGTTGAAGGTCTCGGGGCAGCCTGTTCGCTATAAATGGCAGGCGGCCTGGCTGCTTTTCATTGTTAAGCCTCAGGAGCCGCAGGCATCGGAGACGATGCTTGAGCAGGAACAGCGGGTCTTTCAGCAGGTACTGAACTCATTGTCAGAACTGGTTTACTTCCAGGATAAAAGCGGCCAGATCTTGGGGACCAACAAGGCATTTGATCGTTTCTGGCAGGGGCGTTTTGATGAAGGGGTGATGGACGAGGTTGATAGCTTCTCAGGCCATAACTCCAGCCATAGCTGGACAACAGCTCCGGACGGTTCCAGTCGGTTGCTGGAAACTAATAAGACGATGCTGATTGACGATAAAGGTGAGGCGATCGGTACCCTCAGTATCAGCCATGATGTGACTGACTGGCATGAGATGCAGGAGAACCTCAAACAGGAGATTGAGCGACGGGAAATAACAGAACAGGCGCTGGCGCAGCGTAATAACCTGTTCGATACCATAATGAATGCCTGCCAGGATCCAATCGGTCTTTATAACGAACATGGTGTTTATGTTGGCTGTAATGAGTCATTTGCCCGCTCACTAGGGCTCCGTCGCGAAGAAATGCTGGGACGTAGTGCTTCTGAATTGCTTGATGAAGAAGTCTGGCAAAACTACTGGGAATCGGATCAGCAGGTGATGCGAGATGGTCTGACAGTGAAGATGGATGACTATGTGATCCTCGATGACGGTGCGCCTATTTGGTACGAGGTTTTGAAGTCGCCATACAAAGATCCGACTGACGGTACGGTCGGAGTACTTATCATGGCGCGGGATGTGACAGAGCGGAAGATGGCTGAGCAGCAATTGGCTGATGCAATTATGGAGTTGCAGGAGCTGAGCTTTATTGACAGCCTGACCAAGGTGGCCAACCGTCGCAGTTTTGATGAGCAGTTGCGTAAGCTTTGGCACAGCCACATCCGCGAGCAGAATCCGCTGACGTTGATTTTGTGCGATATCGATAACTTCAAATCATTCAATGACAATTATGGCCACCAACAGGGGGATTTTGCGCTACGGGAAGTTGCTAAGGTGTTCCGAAATGTGGTGAAGCGTGAGACTGATGCCGTGGCACGTTACGGCGGCGAAGAATTTGCCTTCCTGTTGCCGAATACTGACATCAAAGGCGGTAAGGTGATTGCTGAGCGGGTGCATCGTCATTTGGCTGAAAAAGGCATCCTCCACGATTATTCTGATGTTGCTGAAAAGCTGACCGTCAGTTTAGGGGTCGCAACGGTGACTCCAAGGCCGCACCAGGATTACGGTGAGTTGGTTGAGCTGGCAGATATTGCACTTTATCAGGCAAAATCAGCGGGGCGTAACTGTACTAAGCTGATGTCAGATCGGGTTGCAACTTAGCCCGTGTATTAACAATCTGTTTATTTTCAGGGCCTGCATTTGCAGGCTTTGTTTTATCTGAGATACATATCCTTTGGTTATCGGGCCGGGGCGATTATCATGATGGCAGCCTTTCATTAGTGGGAATAAATAATGAAACAAATCAAAGTTCTGGCTCAGTTTTATGTCGACTTGCTGGTGAAGTTGGGGATTGTCCGCTTCAGTATGTTACTGGCGCTGGCCCTGGTGGCCCTGGCAGTACTGGTGCAGGTTGGGGTAACTCTGGTTCTGCAGGGGAAGGTGGACAATATCGATATTGTCCGTTCAGTCTTTTTCGGTCTGTTGATCACGCCTTGGGCGGTGTATTTCCTTTCAGTGGTGGTTGATCAGCTTGAAGATTCACGCCAGCGCTTGTCCAAGCTGGTGACCAAGCTGGAAGAGATGCGCTCGCGCGATATGCTGCTTAACAAGCAGTTGCAGGAAAATATCGCCCAGCTGAACCAGGAAATTGAAGAGCGGGTAAAAGCAGAAGAAGCCCGTGAGATTGCGATGCAGGATCTGGAAAACGAAGTGTTCCAGCGTGAAAAAGCCCAGTTGGATCTGGCTGAGCAAAGTGCTTTGCTGAAATCTTTTCTCGATGCTTCGCCTGATCTGATTTACTACCGTAATGAACAAGGCCAGTTTTCCGGTTGCAACCGGGCGATGGAAGAGCTGACGAACCGTACAGAGAAACAATTGGTAGGTCTGACTCCGAAGGATGTTTACAGTGAAGAGATTGCCCGTAAGATCGCCGAGACTGACCAGCAGGTATTCAAGCAGAATGTTTCCCTCACTTATGAGCAATGGTTGGAATACCCGGATGGCCGTAAGGCGGTTTTTGAGTTGCGTAAAGTGCCTTTCTACAGCCGTGACGGTCGCCGTCTGGGGCTTATGGGCTTTGGCCGCGATATTACCGACCGCAAGCAGTATCAGGACGCTCTGGAAAAAGCCAGCCGTGATAAAACCGCCTTTATTTCGACTATCAGCCATGAGCTGCGTACGCCGCTGAACGGCATTGTCGGCTTAAGCCGGATGCTGCTTGAGACACAGCTTAACGATGAACAACGCGGTTATATGCGGACGGTACATGTCAGTGCGATCACCCTGGGTAATATTTTTAATGACATCATCGACATGGATAAGTCAGATCGCCGTCGTCTTGAGTTACTACCTAAGCCGCTGGACTTTGAAGAGTTTGTGGTTGAGATGGGCAATATTTCCGGTCTGATGGCAGAGCAGAAAGGGTTGCGGTTCGATCTTGAGCGCCTGAGTGATTTGCCGCGCTATATCGAAGTTGATAGTACCCGCCTGCGTCAGGTGCTGTGGAATCTGGTTAGTAACGCTACCAAGTTTACTAAAGATGGCGGCGTGATCCTGTCGGTGAGCGGTGAAATCATCGGTCAGCAGGCTGAAATCACGTTTGAAGTGGAAGACAGTGGGATCGGCATTCCGCAGGAAGAGTTGGATAAAATCTTTGCCATGTATTATCAGGTGAAAGATGAGAACAACAACCTGCATGCAGTCGGTACCGGTATCGGCTTAGCCGTATCGCGCCAACTGGTGCAGATGATGGGTGGTGACATTACCGTATCTTCTGAAGTTGGCGAGGGCAGTACCTTTACGGTAACGATTAGAGCTCCGCTGGTGGATCAGGTTGAAGATGATGAAGAAATGCCGGCGGTACAGCAGCTCGGCCTTAACATCTTCATGGTGGAAGATATTGAACTGAATATCACAGTTGCCAAAGCACTGCTGGAAAGTCTGGGTCATGAGGTAACAATTGCCATGCGCGGTGAAGAGGCGCTGGAGATGTTCAACCCTGATGATTTCGACCTGGTATTGCTTGATATCCAGCTGCCGGATATGACAGGTTTTGACATCGCGGCTAAGCTGCGTGAGCAGTATGACCACCTTCCGGCGCTTGTTGCCCTGACTGCTAATGTTATTAAGGACAAGGCGGAGTACCTTGAAAAAGGCATGGATGATGCGCTTAGTAAGCCGTTGAGTGTGAAGGCTATCAGTGACGTTATCCAGCGCCTGGTGCTGACCTGTCCGATTGACAATGATGAGGAGATTGAAGAGCAGGAACAGGAATCAGGATCACCAAGTGATGAAATGATCAATCAGTTGTTGGATCTCGAGATGCTGACCTCCTATGTTGATATTGTGGGTACTAAGCCTGTTTATGACAGCATTGCTATGTTCGAGCAGAAAATGCCTGAATACATTGCGATTCTAGATTCAAATATGACGGCCAAGGATAAGGATGGCATCAAGTTTGAAGCACACAAAATCAAGGGAGCGGCAGGCTCTATCGGCCTTAAACATATCCAGCAGGTCGCGCAGAAAGCGCAGTCTCCTGAGCTGCCGGCTTGGTGGGAAAACATCAATGACTGGGTTGATGAGATCAAGGATGGTTACCAGAATGATTTGGCAGTGCTGAAAAACTGGCTGGCAACGAAGGAGAAATCATGATGAAGCTGAAAAAACTGACCTTGGGGCTCGCTTGTTTGTTGCTGGCAGCCTGTTCTGAACCGGAAAAGCCATCGTCAACAGAGGCTGGATCACCTGAGGCTGGTACTCCGGCTGAGCAGACAGTGGAGCAGGCTGAAACAGAGGCTCCTGAACCGGCAGAACCACTGGCGACTGATATCTGGCAAGCTCCGACTGAGCTGACGCTTTCCGGTGTTACCGTGAATTTGCGTAGTGATCTTTGGCTTAACAGTATGCCGGTGATTGGTGATGACGGTACTCAACCTGCGATTAAACTACAGGCATCCGTGAAGCTGCAGTCGACGGATATGAAACCATTGCCGGGCGGTATCGAAATTACTCAGGTGTTGCTTGAGCAGGACGATAAGCAGTGGCTGGTGAATGAAAACCTGGAAGTGCGGGGCGAAGGTGAGTTGACTTTAGAGGTCGTGATGCAGGCCGGGCCTGAATGGGAGTCGGGTAGTTTGGTCAATGTTGCTATTATCTTCAACTTTGATGGAGAAGAGCACAGGTTGGTAGAGCGTGATGTGGCAGTCAGCCAAGTGTTCTGATTCAGCGTTTTAAACAGAAGTACAAACAAGAAAGGCTCCGAAAGGAGCCTTTTTTAATGAAGTCAGCAATGTGATTATTGCTCTTCCAGATCACCGCAGAAACGGTAACCTTCACCGTGGATAGTTGCGATGATCTCCGGAGTATCAGCCACTGATTCGAAGTGCTTACGGATACGACGGATAGTCACGTCAACAGTACGGTCGTGCGGCTTAAGCTCACGGCCTGTCATTTTCTTCAGCAGTTCGGCACGAGTCTGGATCTTGCCTGGGTTTTCACAGAAGTGAAGCAGAGCGCGGAACTCAGAACGAGGCAGTTTGAACTGTTCGCCTGACGGGCTTACCAGTGAACGGCTGTTGATTTCCAGTGACCAGCCGTTGAACTCGTAACGTTCTACCAGACGCTTGTCTTCAGTAGGCAGGCCTTGGTTCATGGCACGGTTTAGCAGGTTACGGGCACGGATAGTTAGTTCACGTGGGTTGAACGGCTTAGTGATGTAGTCATCAGCACCGATTTCCAGACCCAGGATCTTGTCTACTTCATTGTCACGGCCAGTCAGGAACATCAGCGCCATGTCGCCCTGCTCACGCAGTTCGCGAGCCAGCAGAAGACCGTTTTTACCTGGCAGGTTTATATCCATGATCACAAGGTGAACTGGGTGTTCTGAAAGCATCTGGTGCATTTCCGCACCGTCATTTGCTTCAAATACTGTGTAACCCTCTGCTTCAAAGATGCTTTTCAGGGTGTTACGTGTTACGTGCTCGTCTTCTACAATCAGAATGTGAGGGGTTTGCATTGGCAGTACCTAAATTTCTAAAAACGGAATCTGGTCAAAAACAGAATAGTTAAATTCTATAAAAAAAATTCACATACAGGCAAAGTCCCGGATAAAGGACTATTTGTTTATTCAAAAACTGACCTGTTTGGTACGCCATCCTTTTTTCAGCAAGATGATGTGTCATAGCAACTGCTGAAAGAACTCTAAAATTTAGAGTCATTGGCTACAATTTCCGTGGGATGGCGATGATTGTATGCACTTAACAGCACGCTAACAATATTACGGCTTTGTTTCGTGACTGCTTTTTAGAGCTTTCTTGATTTACATCAAACAGGGGTAAGTCTATTACGAATCTTCACTTTGTTTAACATTAGCTACAAATTAATCCGTCACCCGGAAGGTAAATCTCTAAATGTGTGAAAACATCTCGCTTTGGTGTAGCTATCAGAAGATTTTATTCAAAATGCCGCAACAGCCTGTTTACGCTTGCTTTGCAATTCTAACAGCATTTAATCCCGGAAGCATTGTTATTAATAACTCAAATAACATTTTGCGAAATGAATTATTGAGATCTCAGTTGGAAAATTTGACAAAAGGGGTTCAAAGCGTGATTTGTCAGGCTCCGGACAGAAGTTGGCAGGAACCGAGCTTCATTGCGCCGATTTCCTTAGTTCAGGCGAAACAGTTAGCTCGGCAGTGGCAGCAGAATGCGATCTACTGGGTAGAGTCGGGAGAGCTCTTTTTGGTTCCTGTGTTAATGGAAGATGTCATGACAATGAAATTGGGGCAAATCAAAGACTTTTTCTACACTGAGTAGAGACCCGCTACTTGCCGATCAGACAAAGGAGCCTGCGATGTTAGATCTACTACCCGACCTGTGCGATCACTATGGAGAGGATGTCAGATGGTTGCCACTGCCGACACATGACTACGGCGGCAGGACGATTTTTTACGGTGAGGTTGTTACCTTGCGCTGTTTCGAAGATAACAGCCTGGTCCGGGATATTGTTTCTGAAGACGGAACCGGAAAGGTGTTGGTGATTGATGGTCATGGTTCCTGTCGGCTGGCATTGCTTGGTGATCAACTGGCGATGCTGGCTCATAACAATAACTGGGAAGGTATTGTGATTAATGGTGCGGCGCGGGACATTGGCACTTTGGGCACGATCGATATCGGTGTGAAAGCCCTTGCTGCATGCCCGTTTAAAACAGAGAAGCGGCAGACAGGAGATCGCAATGTCACGTTGACAGTCGCCCATACCCTGGTTTATCCGGGGGATATGCTGTATGCCGACAGAAACGGCATCCTGTTAAGTAAGAAAGCGCTGGATTTGTCTGTGGTCGGTGATGACTAGCTATGGCTGGGAAAACAAAATCACAGAAAGCAAAAAAGCAACGAATATAAGAATGTAATCTATATTCGTTGCTCTGTTTTTGATTTTATCATGACGGTTCTGTTACTTTTTCAGTCCGATTCAGAATCGGAAGCCGATACCTAACTGATATATCTGCTCAAGCGCTTCATAATCAACGGTCGCATGCAGGTTAACCCTGTCAGTGACTTCATATTGACTGGATACTTCAACCCCCAGCACAGTTTCCCGCTCAATGGTTTCTGAAGTAACAGCACTTTTCAGACTGATTTTCGATGAAAGGTTGTATTTAACTCCGGAGAGTAATCCGCGACTTGTCGCCTTAGATTCATTACCACTTTTGATCCGGGTACTCAGGTACAGCTCAGTATTATCTGTCAGTGCATAGGCATAGCCGCTGTCAATCTGCCAGACGTCGAACTGTTCGGCACTTTTTGATTCTGATGATAAGAACCAGCCAGATGAGTCGGGAGTGTTTTCGCTCAGGTTGAATAGTCCCTTTTCTGCTGCCTTTGTTGGTAACGCCACTACCAGCAGGGCAATTGTGATCAGCAATTTTTTCACTGCGCCACCTTCCCTGTTGCTTTGTTATGGTTATACGTTTTTTTATACCGGGCTGATCAAAATCAGCATTATCAATATTAGGACACAATTCTGAAGATTGATACGTCAGATCCGGCGAATGAGAGTTTGAGCATAAAACTACGATTACTGGGCTGAATTATGCCTTTGTTATGTTGCTTCTTTCGGTACATCGACTACTTTCGCAGTCGATGCTTATTTTGATAGGGGTAGACATCTTCGTATTGGCGGTTAGCAATATTTTGTTGCAGTTGCTGCCAGTAGCTGGCCTCAAATAAATCGCTGTGAAGCTCATTAAATAAGGATCTGACGGTTGGGTTGATCAGCAGGAAGGTGCGGAACTCTTCCGGGAAAACATCGTTTGGCCCGACGCTATACCAGGGCTCAGCGGCCATTTCGTCTTCCGGGTATCGCGGAGGCGGGATCCGGCGGAAGTTCATTTCCGTCATGTAGCTGATTTCATCGTAGTCATAGAAAACGACCCGTTTGTGTCGGGTCACACCGAAGTTTTTAAACAGCATATCGCCGGGGAAAATATTGGCAGCGGCCAGCTGTTTTATCGCCTTGCCATACTCATCAACTGCATGGCGGAGATCGTCATCATTGGCCTGCTCGATGTAGATATTGAACGGGATCATTCGTCGCTCAGTGTAGAGGTGTTCGATGATCACTTCATTGGCGGTTACTTTGATTTTTGATGGGGCGACCTCAAGCAACTCCTGTAATAGCTCATCACTGAAACGGCTGCGTTCAATTGAGAAGTTCTGGTACTCCTGGGTATCAGCCATTCGTCCGACCCGGTCATGCTCTTTAACCAGTTTGTACTTCTCCCGTACAGTGGCATGGCTGATGTCTTTTTGTGGCGCGAATTTATCTTTTATCACTTTAAAAACAAAGTCATAGGATGGTAGGGTGAATACAGACATCACCATTCCCTTGATTCCGGGAGCCGAGATAAATTTATCGTCGGAGCTTTCCATATGGCGGAGGAACTCCCGAAACAGCTCGGTTTTGCCATGTTTCTGACATCCTATAGCTGTATAGAGTTCTGCATTGGTCTTGTTTGGCATCATCTCGCTGAGGAAACGGACCAGCGCAGCCGGTGCCGGGGCATAGACCATGAAATACGAGCGGGCAAAACCAAACACCACACTGATGTCATCAACATCGCACAGGCAGGCATCGATATAGAGTTGTTTGTTGCTGTTGTTCAGCACCGGTAGTACCAGCGGGGCGCTGCGGTTGTCCTTTAGGCTGATACGACCAACCAGGTATGCGGCTTTGTTGCGGAAGAAAGGCTCCCTGATCATTTCTATCGTCGGAGTTGAACTTAGGGCTGTTCCCAGCTCTTTGTTCAGGCGGTGAACTAACAGGTCGATATCCCGTTTTTTATCTTCCCAGCTGAGGGTAAACGGGGTGTCGTCGAGCATTCTTTCCAGCAGACTGTTGAGTCCGGAGCCTGTGTTGTAGATCCGTGTCAGTGACGTGGGGTAAGTCGGGATCCGACCTTCCTGAGAGCTGTGAACAAATAGCTTATCGCGATTAATATTGCGATGACTGAATATCCGGCAATACACTGAATTGAAAAAACTTTCAGCAATTTCATATCTTGGGTAATCAAGTAGAAGATCGATGTAAGCGGACTTCACCGCCATCAAAAACTGGTGATTGGCAAAGCGCTCACCCAGCATAATCTGTATTTGGCTGGTGACCAGCCCGACATGGTGATCGTAGAAGTTGATGCGTTTTTTGAGTGCCTGGTGGACGGCGGTCCAGTTTTGGGTTTCAAAGCGTTCCTGGGCTCCGGCTGTTACATCCAGAAACCGTCCGTACATGGCATCGAAGCCTTGCAAGATAGTATGGGCTACTAGCTGTTCCATTGCTGCTGTCATTCGGGATCCCTCCGAACACTAAGAATAGTCACTTTTTTCAGTTCAATGTCTCAGAAAAGCGAATGGTTGATTATTCACCAGCTCATTACTATGCACGGCGATGAGTTATAGTGCAATCAATTGCTGTTTTTTATGCTAATTTGGTATGAGTTGAGTGCTGAAAATATCTTCATTTCGCCAGTAACTTGTACCAGATGGGTAAAAAACTTTGTTGACTCATCCAATTGAATCAGGTAAACGTAAATTAATACAGATTATTGGCGACATTTTAGAAACCTATGTTTAACGCGATCAGCATTATTACCACCACCATTACAATTACCGGCACTACAGGTGCTGGGGTGGGCTGATACGCATAAGTTTCAGAGAAAAAGCCCGCACTCAGCAAGTGCGGGCTTTTTTTTAACCATTTTTTGAAGAATCGGGCTGACACCAACGCAGGATATGCAGCTAGGCTGTTAGTCAACAGATAAAGGAAGCCGGGAGTAGTGGATGCGAGTATTAAAGTTTGGTGGTTCATCATTGGCCGATGCAGAGCGATTTTCGCGGGCTGCGGAGATCATTACCAATAACGCCCAGCAGGGTGATGTGTCAGTGGTGCTGTCAGCACCGGGTAAAGTGACAAATAAACTGGTTTCTGTGATTGAAAGTACAGTTAATACCGGTGATGCGGAATTGCAGATTGCTGACTTGGAATCTGTATTCAATGAGCTGTTCAGCGGACTTGAAGCCTTAGAGCCTAAGCTGGATAGAGCACTGCTGGATGCCAAACTACTGAGCTCGCTGGGTCAGCTTCGCCAGTATGTTCATGGTATGAAGCTGCTGGGGCTATGCCCGGACAATGTGTATGCCAAGGTGATCAGCAAGGGTGAACGCATGTCGATTGTGGCGATGAAAGCCCTGCTGGAAGCTAAAGGCCAGCCTGCCAGTCTGATTGACCCGGTTGCGTATTTGCAGGCCAATGGCGATTATCTTGAAGCGCATGTCGATATCGAAGTTTCCACTCAGAATTTCAAACAGAATCCACTGCCGGAAGGCCACGTTAATATCATGCCGGGCTTTACTGCCGGTAATGAAAAAGGCGAACTGGTGACGCTGGGCCGAAATGGTTCGGATTATTCAGCGGCAGTACTGGCGGCTTGCCTGCGTGCTGAGTGCTGCGAAATCTGGACTGATGTTGATGGTGTTTACAGCTGTGACCCGCGCCTGGTGCCGGATGCCCGCCTGCTTAAATCCCTGAGCTATCAGGAAGCGATGGAGCTTTCTTATTTCGGCGCTTCTGTTCTGCATCCGAAAACTATCGCCCCGATTGCCCAGTTCCACATTCCTTGCTTGATCAAAAACAGCTTCCACCCTCAGGGAGACGGTACCCTGATCGGACTCGATACCGGTGAAGATAAGTTGGCGGTGAAAGGGATCACGACCCTTAAAGATCTGACGATGGTTAACGTCAGCGGCCCTGGCATGAAAGGCATGGTAGGGATGGCTTCGCGTGTTTTCGGGGCTATGTCCGCGGCGGGCGTTTCCATCGTTCTGATCACTCAGTCATCGTCTGAATACAGCATCAGTTTCTGTATCGAGAGTGAAGACAAGGCGGTGGCGCAGCAGGCTCTGCAGAGTAACTTTGAGCTGGAATTGAAAGAAGGCCTGTTGGAGCCGGTTGAATTTATGGGTGATTTGTCCATTGTAACTCTGGTTGGTGATGGCATGCGTACATCCCGCGGTGTTGCTGCCCGCTTCTTTACGTCACTGGCAGAAATTGATGCCAATGTGGTGGCGATTGCCCAGGGCTCGTCCGAGCGGGCAATTTCGGCGGTGATCCCGGTTGAGAAAGTCTCTGAAGCAGTAAAAGCCTGTCATGAGAACCTGTTTAACAGTAAGCACTCACTGGATGTGTTCGTGATTGGTGTCGGTGGTGTCGGCGGCGAGCTGGTGGATCAGATCCGCCGTCAGCAGGAGAAGCTGTTCGACAGCGGCATCATGATCCGTGTCTGCGGCCTGGCCAACAGCAAAGGGATGCTGATGAACAGCAACGGCCTGCCGCTAAGCAACTGGCGAGACCTGATGGGGCAGGCCAACGAACCGCTTAGCCTGGCCCGAATGATCCAATTGGTGAAGCGTAACCACATTATCAACCCAGTAATTGTTGACTGTACTTCAGACCAGGGGATTGCCGATCAGTATGCAGATTTCCTGGCTGCCGGTTTCCACGTGATCACCCCGAACAAGAAAGCCAATACCGCGAGCATGGCGTATTACCATCAGTTGCGTCAGGCTGCCCGTTCGACTCGCCGTAAATTTATGTACGAAACCACTGTTGGTGCCGGCCTGCCGGTTATCGAAAACCTACAGAACCTGATGGCAGCCGGTGATGAGTTGGAGCGCTTCTCCGGTATTTTGTCCGGTTCATTGTCTTATATCTTTGGCAAGCTGGATGAAGGCATGAGCTTCAGCGAGGCGACAACAGTTGCAAGGAATAATGGCTTTACTGAGCCGGATCCGCGTGATGATCTTTCAGGCACTGATGTGGCGCGTAAAGTTCTGATCCTGGCCCGAGAAGCCGGAATGCCACTGGAGTTGGATGATGTGGTTGTCGAGCAGGCGCTGCCGCCAGGCTTTGACAGCGAAGGCTCGGTTGATGAGTTCATGGCACGCTTGCCGGAAGCTGACGCGTACTTCAGTCAGCTTGGCGAAGAGGCGGCCAAAGAAGGAAAAGTGTTACGTTATGTTGCCGAGATCAACAACGGCCAGTGTGCAGTGAAGATTGCCGCGGTAGGCCAGGATGATCCTATGTTCAAAATCAAGGACGGTGAAAATGCTCTGGCATTCTACAGCCGTTATTACCAACCAATCCCTCTGGTGCTGCGTGGTTACGGTGCCGGTACAGAGGTGACTGCCGCAGGTGTGTTTGCTGATTTGATGCGCACATTAGGCTGGAAGCTAGGAGTATAAAAATGAGTGTTGTGGTTTATGCACCAGCATCAATTGGCAATGTCAGTGTCGGGTTTGACGTACTGGGGGCCGCCGTGTCCCCGATTGACGGCACGTTGCTGGGGGACCGGGTAAAGGTTGAGGCCGGTGAACAGCCGTTTTCATTGGCTTGCGTCGGGCACTTTGTCGACAAATTGCCGCAGGAAGCAGAAGAGAACATCGTTTTTCGTTGCTGGCAGGTTTTTGGCCGAGAGCTGGACAAAAAAGAGCACCAACTCAAACCAGTGGCTATGACGCTTGAAAAGAACATGCCGATTGGCTCGGGGCTGGGTTCCAGTGCCTGCTCGATTGTTGCTGCCCTGGATGCGCTGAACCGTTTCCATGATATGCCGCTGGATGAAACTGAGCTGCTGGCCCTAATGGGGGAAATGGAAGCCGAGATTTCCGGCAGCCTGCATTATGACAATGTGGCGCCTTGTTACCTTGGTGGCTTGCAGTTTATGGTGGAAGAGCTGGGGATCATCAGTCAGTCAGTGCCATGTTTTGATGATTGGTACTGGGTGATGGCTTATCCGGGCATTAAGGTTCCGACTGCTGAGGCGCGTGCCATCCTGCCGTGTCAGTACCGTCGCCAGGATGTGATTGCCCATGGCCGCTATCTGGGTGGTTTTATCCATGCCTGCTACTCACAGCAACCGGAGCTGGCAGCTAAAATGATCAAAGATGTGGTGGCGGAGCCTTACCGGGAAAGGCTGTTGCCGGGCTTTCCTGAGGCGCGCCAGTACGCGCTGGAAGCCGGAGCTCTGGCGAGCGGGATTTCCGGCTCGGGCCCGACAATGTTCAGTGTCTGCAACGATATTGACGTGGCTAAGCGTATTGCACGCTGGCTGGAAGAACATTATGTTCAGAATGAAAATGGATTTGTTCATGTCTGCCGTTTAGATGGACAGGGATCAAAAGTAACAGGAAGCGAGCTATAACAATGAAGTTGTATAACTTAAAAGAACATCAGGAACAGGTTTCGTTTGGTCAGGCTGTACGTCAGGGGCTGGGCCGGAATCAGGGTTTATTTTTCCCGTCAGAACTTCCTGAGCTGGGCGATGTAGATGCCCTGCTGGAGATGGATTTTGTCAGCCGCAGCAGCAAGATCCTGTCAGCGTTTATCGGTGAAGAGCTTGTGGCTGATACGGTTGAACAGATGGTGAAAAATGCCTTTCAGTTCCCGGCGCCTGTTGCCAGGGTAAAAGACGGTGTTTACGCCCTTGAACTTTTCCACGGTCCGACATTGGCATTTAAAGATTTCGGTGGTCGCTTTATGGCTCAGTCGCTGGCGGCGGTCAGTGACAGCGATGGCAAGATCACGATTCTGACTGCCACTTCCGGTGACACCGGTGCTGCGGTTGCCCATGCTTTCCACGGTATGGATAACATCAAGGTGGTGATCCTTTACCCGAAAGGTAAGATCAGCCCACTGCAGGAAAAACTGTTCTGTACCCTGGGCGGTAATATCAGCACTGTAGCGGTTAACGGTACGTTTGATGACTGCCAGGCTTTGGTAAAGCAGGCGTTTGATGATGAGAAGCTGCGTAAAGACATTGGCCTGAACTCGGCAAACTCAATCAATATCAGCCGCCTGATGGCCCAGATCTGCTACTACTTTGAAGCAGTTGCCCAGCTGCCGAAAGCTGAGCGCGATAACTTAGTGGTGGCGGTACCGAGTGGTAACTTCGGTAACCTGACGGCCGGCCTGCTGGCAAAAGCGCTGGGTCTCCCGGTAAAACGCTTCATTGCAGCAACCAATGTCAACGATACTGTACCGCGCTACCTGCAAAGCGGCCAGTGGGAGCCGAAACCGACAATTCCGACAATTTCCAATGCGATGGATGTGAGCCAACCAAATAACTGGCCGCGTATCGAAGAGTTGTGTCAGCTTAAAGGCTGGGGGCTAAGCGAGCTGGGTTACGGTGCTGTGACTGATGAGCAAGCGGCAGAGACCCTGCGTGAGATGGATGTCGAAGGATATCTGTGTGAGCCGCACGGCGCAGTTGCTTACCGGATTCTGACTGAACAATTGCAGGAAGGTGAAACCGGTATGTTCCTGTGTACTGCTCACCCGGCCAAGTTCAAGGAAGTGGTCGATGATATTCTGGAAAAAGATATCGATCTTCCGGGACCACTGGCGAAACACAACGCAATGGAGTTGCTGTCATTGGAACGCGATAATGATTTCGGGCAACTGAAAGAAGTGCTTTACAGCGTACAGGACTAGCCTCCGCTTCAGCTTTTAATAATTTGAATTCAGGATATAAAAGGAAACGGTAGCCGACTGGCTACCGTTTTTTTATGTCTGATGAAAATATCCGTTAGTTTTCTTGTTGAGGCTCAGCAGCAGGTTCTGCGTTTTGCCTTGCAAACTTGTTTACCCATAGGGAAATCGCACCGTCACCGGTAATGTTACAAGCCGTACCGAAGCTGTCTTGTGCCAGGTACAGGGCTATCATCAGCGCCAGTTCGGACTCACCGAAACCAAGCATGGTCGACATTAAACCCAGTGCCGCCATCACAGCACCCCCCGGTGCTCCTGGTGCAGCAATCATTGTCACACCCAACATCATGATAAACGGCAGCATTTCCATCAGTGACGGAATCGCAATATGCTGGCTCAATGCCATAACCGCTGTTGAGCAAGTAACCAGTGTGATGGTTGAACCGGACAGGTGGATGGTTGCACATAGTGGAATGGTGAAGTTGGCAATAGATTCATCAACACCGTTTTCTTTAGTTTGCTTCAGGGTAACCGGAATAGTTGCCGCTGATGACATGGTACCAACCGCTGTAAAGTAAGCTGGCAGCATGTTTTTGATCAGTTTAACCGGTGGCTGGCCGGTTGCCAGGCCGGTGATTGTGTATTGAATGGTGATCCAGGCCCAGTGCATGAAAATGGCCAGTGCCAGTACTACACCAAAGGTTTTCAAGGTTGAGAATACGGTGCCTTCAGCAGACATTTCGGCAAACACACCGGCAATGTAGAAAGGCAGGAACGGAATGATGACTTTTGACAGCAACAGATCAATGACACTACGTCCCTCGTTAACGACTTTCTTAAGTTGTGTGCTGTTGGTAATGCTGATGCCCAAACCGAACAGGAAGGCAGTTGCCAGTGCCGTCATCACCCCAAACAGTGGTGGAATTTCCAGTTTGATGAAGCTGGTAAGTTTTTCGGCAGCATCGGCGCTGGCTGCTGCTGGCTCTGGCAAACCGGCAATCACGAAGCTGGCGACGAGAAATGCCAAGCTACCGGCAACAATGGTTGAGCCGTATGAAAGAGCGACGGTTTTGCCCAGCAATGAGCCGGAGTTTTTCGGCAGGCTGGCAATACCGCTGGTGATATAGAACAGGATAATCAGAGGGATAGTAAAGCCAATCAGCTGACCACCCAGTAGTTTCACAGTAAGCAGCAATCGAATGATTGCATCAGGGGCAAAAAATCCGAGGAGGATACCGGCTAAGATGCCGGCGACGAGCTTTAGGATCAGTTTCATTGAGCGGACTCCTGAGGCGAGTTGTTTTAATTATTCCTAAAAAGTATCACTCGCTATGTTTGTTACATTTTTTGGCGAGCAATGCTAACAAACTACTCTATTTTTAAAATTTATGCCCAAATTTTAATTAAAAGTGAGATATATCTATCAGTATGCTTTTTGAGCAACTTTTGTCTGTTATATGAGCGTCAGGTAAGAGGGATCGGGGGGAATTGGAAGAGAATGTGCGCTTTATTGGCAGGGGAAACAATAACGGCAGCCAGAGATTGGCTGCCGTTATGTTAAGGATTATTTAGCTAATGATGATTAGCTTTCCGGCTGAAGCTCACCAGCCGGTGCGTCATTTTTCTTGGCAAATTTGTTTACCAGCAGAGAAATCGCACCGTCACCTGTGATGTTACAGGCTGTACCGAAGCTGTCTTGTGCCATATACAGGGCAATCATCAGTGCCAGCTCGGCCTCGCCAAAGCCCAGCATTGATGCCATCAGGCCAAGAGCCGCCATTACACCACCACCTGGTGCGCCCGGTGCTGCAATCATAGTTACACCCAGCATCATGATAAACGGCAGCATGTCAAACAGTGACGGGATTGCTGCATGCTGAGTCAGGGCGATAACTGCGGTTGAGCAGGTCACCAGTGTGATTGTTGAGCCTGACAGGTGAATGGTTGCACACAGCGGGATCGTGAAGTTGGCAATGGACTCATCAACACCGCTGTTTTTGGTCTGGCGTAGTGTTACCGGAATGGTTGCTGCCGATGACATGGTACCTACCGCGGTGAAATAAGCTGGCAGCATGTTTTTGATCAGCATAAACGGTGACTTACCGGTTGCCAGGCCAGTCAGGGTGTATTGGATCACGATCCATACCCAGTGCATAGTCACAGCTAGCGCCATTACGATGCCGAAGGTTTTCAGGGTCGTGAATACGGTGCCTTCTGCTGCCATTTCGGCAAAGATACCGGCAATGTAGAACGGTAGCATCGGGATGATCACTTTTGATAGCAGCAGGTCGATAACACCTCGGCCTTCATCAGCCACTGCTTTAAGGTGCTTGCTGTTAGTGACACTGATACCCAGGCCGAACAGGAAAGCTGTTGCCAGGGCTGTCATCACACCAAATAGCGGTGGGATCTCCAGGGCGATAAAGCTGGTCAGTTTGTCTGCCGTTTCGGTCGCTGTCGCTGCTGGTTCTGGCAAACCGGCAATCACAAAGCTGGCAACAAGGAATGCCAGGCTGCCGGCGATAATCGTTGAGCCGTATGACAGGGCAACAGTTTTACCCAGCAGAGAGCCAGAGTCTTTCGACAGGCTTGCGATACCGCTAGTGATATAGAACAGGATAATCAATGGGATGGTAAAGCCGATCAGCTGGCCACCCAGTTGTTTCACAGTCAGAAGCAGTCGAATGATCGCATCAGGGGCAAAAAATCCGATGAGGATACCGGCCATAATACCGGCAATAAGTTTTAGGATTAACTTCATTGAGTTTGTTTCCTGAAGATGTGTGTTTGTAATGGCTCCGTCAATTGTCATTACCTGCTCAGCCCTTAAAGGAGAGAGGAAATTCTGCTTGTCTGTATTTTTAATTAATGCCCGGCTCCTCTCTAAACGGAGGTGATTACCAGGCCCTTTTAAGCAGAGATTGGTTACAATCTGAACAATATAGGAGAATGGTGTTTTGTAACCCGTAGTTACAAAAAAAAACGGCATCAGAGATGCCGTTTTCAGGTGTTATTTTACTATATATCAATAAGCGATTACAGGCTGTTTGTAAAAGTACGTGCAATTACGTCGCGCTGCTGCTCAGTAGTCAGAGAGTTGAAACGTACAGCGTAGCCAGATACACGGATTGTTAGCTGTGGGTACTTCTCAGGGTGCTTAGCAGCATCTTCCAGAGTTTCACGCTTCAGTACGTTAACGTTCAGGTGCTGACCACCTTCGATTTTAGCCGGTGCTTCGATAGCAACTTCACGGCTTTCGTATTCACCCAGCTCAGCTGCAGGGATAACCTGATCAGCTTCGTAACCAGCTGAAGCTGCAACACAACGAGCTTCGTTTGTTTCGCTGTCCAGTAGCCAGATAGAATTCAGTAGGTCGTTGTTCGCAGTTTTAGTAATTTGAATACCAGAGATCATGACTTAACTCCTCCAAAGGATGTCGTTATTTTTTCAATTTTGTATTGAGCTGGCTGTATTATATACCTGCCCGATGCAAAATTGGTATTGATTTAGATCAAATTACAACAAAAAACCTTAAATTAGCTAGGGCTGTTTTTTTGAGCTAGGTCAACTAAGTATTAGATTTACTGGGTTGATGTGTATTTTTTATTTATTCAAAAAAAGTTGAATTGATCAAATGTAGTAAAATTACATCAATTTTGAGGGTGTAACACGGTGATTTACCGTGATAACGTGCCCTTTATCTAATCATTTTGTAATCGCTGACGTTTAAAAATAACGCCCGGAAAGAAGGTATAAAAATGAAGTTAATTGGAGCCCATGTCTCAGCGGCTGGTGGGGTGCACAACGCCCCGGTAAATGCCGCCGGGATTGGGGCAAATGCATTTGCTCTGTTTACCAAAAACCAGCGCCAGTGGGTGGCAAAGCCACTGGAAGAGGATGTGATTAAGGCATTTAAGGCGCGCTGTCAGCAATATGGCTTTTCACCGGAGGCGATCCTGCCTCATGATTCCTACCTGATAAATCTTGGCGCTCCGGAAACTGAAAAACTGGAGAAGTCACGCAATGCCTTTATTGATGAGATGCATCGCTGTAACCAGTTGGGACTGACACTGCTGAACTTCCATCCGGGCAGCCACCTGAAGAAGATTTCCGAGCGGGAATGCCTGGCTCTGATCGCCGAATCAATTAACCTGGCTCATCAGGCGGTACCGGATGTGGTTGCTGTAATCGAAAATACAGCCGGACAGGGCAGTAACCTCGGTTGGCGTTTTGAACACCTGGCTGAAATTATTGAGCAGGTTGAGGATAAGGTCCGGGTCGGAGTCTGTATTGATACCTGTCATACCTTTGCTGCTGGTTATGATCTGCGGGGAGAAGCCGCCACTGATGCCACGTTTGCTGAATTCGATCAGGTTGTCGGCATGAACTACCTGCGAGGTATGCACCTGAATGATTCCAAAGGCGCGCTGGGAAGTCGGATAGACCGCCACCATAGTCTGGGAGCCGGAGAGATTGGCTGGGATTGCTTCCGTTATCTGATGCAGGACTGTCGCTTCGATAATATACCTTTGGTATTAGAAACCATTAATCCGGATATCTGGCAGCAGGAAATCGAGCAGTTGCGTTCGTTTGTAGTTTGATTATGGTGCAACTGAGCACTCTTTCAGGGCATTGTCTTACTGTACTGCTTTGAAATGAGTGCTTTTTTGTTTCTGCTTTAACCTAATTCATTGATTTAATTGGGTTCATCTCATACTGGTTTTTCTGGCATCAAATTTTCATTGTTCATTGTGTCCTTCTTTTTAAATCTGCTTATTTCAAGGAGCATATTATGAACCCGGATATGATGATGCTGTGTTATGGATTTGCCTTTAATATTCGTTTTCCACAGGCCAACCGCCCGGTTCAGGGACGGGGGCACTGGCGCACACCCGTTCCGCGCCACCGTTCTTCAGAACACCACTAATCTGCAACTGATTCTTTTATCCTTCTATATAGGTAGTGCTTGATATAAATAGAGGCTTGCTTCTGAACTGCCGTTTGTCATTCGTTATTCCGTTAAAGAGGATATATCCAAACATCCAGAGGTTATTTGGGTATAGAATAAGCGGCTAATTTAAGTATCAGGAGCAAGCCATGAGCGAAGCGATGACCTGGCAGCAGCTTATCAGCCAGGAACAAAAGCAACCTTATTACCAACACATTGAACAGTTTGTTGCAGCAGAACGAGCTGCCGGAAAAGCTATTTTCCCGCCAGAGGAAGACGTGTTCAGTGCTTTTGCTACAACGCCTCTTGATAAAGTTAAAGTTGTTATCCTGGGCCAGGATCCTTACCACGGCCCAAGCCAGGCTCATGGCCTGAGTTTTTCTGTTCGTCCCGGAGTGAAGATTCCGCCTTCACTGGCCAATATGTATAAAGAGCTGGCAAATAATATCCCGGGCTTTGAGGCCCCTGATCACGGTTACCTGCAGCACTGGGCAGAGCAGGGTGTATTGCTGCTTAATACGGTACTGACAGTCGAGCAGGGCAAGGCCCACTCACACGCTAAAATCGGCTGGGAAACTTTCACGGATCGGGTAATTGAAGTATTAGATCAGCACTGCGAAGGCGTGATTTTCTTGCTGTGGGGAGCTCATGCCCAGAAAAAAGGTAAGAAGATCAATGGAGAAAAGCATCACATACTGAAGTCGGCTCACCCGTCTCCGCTGTCGGCCTACCGTGGGTTCTTTGGTTGCAAACATTTTTCTCAGGTGAATACTCTGCTTGAGCAGATGAATAAACCGGTAATTGACTGGAAGTTAGAGAATCATATCTAATCAGCCAGAATGTGGTGATTTTGTAACTTTTTGATCAATAAACAAACAGGATCAAGGCGAGTTCTTTCGAGTCGGTTTAAACTCAAAATATGTTTTAAGGAAGAATATTTTGGGAGCGAGCTATGATGTTGGAAAGTATTCATACTGAACATGGCTATATCAACCGGCTGCTCAATGTATTGCAACAGAAGCTGGATGCGATTAGACATGGACGGCCTGTTAATTACAGTCTGATTAAAGACATTATCGACTATTTACAGAAACAGGCTGAGTGCTGCCACCACCCCAAGGAAGATTTGCTGTATCGCTATTATCAGTCGCATTATGCGAATAGTCGTGAAATGCAAAACCTCGAGGCGGAACATGAGGAGTTGTCTGAGCTGACTCGTGAGTTTGCTGAAACGGTAGATATGATTTTGATGGACGCAGTGATTCCGCTGGATGTTTTTGCTGAGAAGCTGAATGTGTTTGTCAATCGGCAAAGAGCTCACCTTGAGTTTGAGGAAAAGCATATCCTGCCTTTGCTCAGAAACACCTTTACTGCCGAAGACTGGTTAGCCGTATCGGCTGAGTATGAGCAGTGTGAGTACGATCCGCTGTTTGGCGATAAAGTTGCAGAGCGTTACCGTAATCTAGCTGAACGCTTGAAGGTACAGGCGTCGAAATAAATAAAGCCGGCATCATAGCCGGCTTTTTCATTGATAGGTGGATATCTGGTTTAATTATCAGAAATCGATGTCGTCGTCATAGTCTCGGAACATATCAATTTCTTCAAGTTCCTTACGAAGTCTCTGCTTGTCCTTAAGCGCCTCAATTTCACGCCACTTACGTTTTACCGGTTTACTGCGTTTAGCCCGGCGGGGCGTCTCATCGGCAAGAATGTCATCGAATGCATAGCTGTCCATAAAGCACCTCTTCCTTACGCTTCGGTCCTAGTTAAATATCATATTGGCAAAAAAAATAAAATTGATGTGTTTCGCATTTGTTATCTTTTTATGAATATTTGAGGGGCCAGATCTCACAATTGCTTACAGTTTGTACAAAAAGCAACCGTTATCGTTGAGGGATTATCGGGAGTAGAGGGCTGAATCATAAAGTGAAACTGCAAAAATCGTTGTGATCGGGTAAATCGCTATGAAGGGCTGGGAGTTAGCGGCGGTTTATTGACACGAGATCACATTAATCCGGTTAAGGTGCTGATTAATTATTGCTCGTAAATGTGTTGAGTAATTTAAATGAAATTGTTAACTGTTTACATTTGTGAGTGTTTTTTAGCCGCTGGGAGATGCGGTTAATCAACAACTATATGCACTTTGTGCGTATTGATTTTTCTCACATAACTTTGCATGATCATATGCCATCTGCAGTTACACAACACATACCAACTGCATTCAGGTACGGCAAAATTGCTCGCAGAGAGGGGTTTGTACCTGTCTAATACCACATAAAAAAGAACGACAAAGGTTGTTTATAAACAACTCTATTTACTACTTTGGTTATATTCGGTGCCAATAAAAAGGTGCTGGGTAGGGCCGCGTTTTGATGATTTTACAGGGGGAGACGTGTCAAGCCAGATTAATTTTTTGAACGATCTGTTGTGGGGCTCCGTGCTTATTTACCTGCTAATTGGGGTAGGCATTTTCTTTACTATTCGTCTGGGACTGATCCAGTTCAGACATTTCGGCCATATGTTCAGCGTAATGAAGAACAGCCGTAAGGCAGACAAAGCCGGTATCTCTTCATTCCAGGCTCTGTGTACTAGCCTTGCTGCACGTGTCGGTACCGGTAACATGGCCGGTGTTGCTGTTGCCCTGACGCTTGGTGGCCCGGGTGCTATTTTCTGGATGTGGCTGATTGCGATGCTGGGCATGGCGACAGCTTTTGCTGAAAGTGCACTGGCACAGCTATATAAAACCCGTGATGACGACGGTAACTATCGTGGCGGTCCTGCATATTATATGGAGAAAGGCCTGGGAATGCGCTGGATGGGCGTTGTATTCTCAGTCTGTCTGATCATCGCATTCGGCCTGGTCTTTAACTCGGTACAGGCGAACTCCATCACTCAGGCAATGAATGTAGCCTTCGGCTGGAACCCGACTTACGTTGGTATTGCCCTGGTTGTGATGGCGGGTGTGATTATTTTTGGTGGTCTGCGTGCAATTGCTCGTACTGCAGAGATCCTGGTTCCGGCGATGGCGCTGTGTTACCTGTTGCTGGCGCTGTTTATCATGTTTACCAACATTGAGAAGCTGCCTGATGTACTGATGATGATTTTCCGCAGTGCGTTTGGCCTTGAGGAAGCAGCATCCGGTGCGCTGGGTTACACTATTGCGCAGGGCATGATTAACGGTCTGAAACGTGGTCTGTTCTCTAATGAGGCAGGTATGGGTTCGGCACCGAATGCAGCTGCATCAGCTACACCTTATCCGCCGCACCCGGCTTCACAGGGCTATGTGCAGATGCTGGGCGTGTTCATGGACACCATTGTTATCTGCTCGGCAACGGTAGCGATTATCCTGATGTCCGGTGAATACGTACCACACGGTGAGGTTACCGGTATTGAGCTGACACAGCGCGCCCTGAGCTCACAGGTTGGTGGCTGGGGTTCAGTGTTTATCGCTGTGGCTATCTTCTTCTTTGCCTTTACTTCTTTGGTTGCGAATTACTCGTATGCCGAGACGAACCTGATTTTCCTTGAGCATAACCACAAAGCAGGCCTGGCGGTTTTCCGTGTCGTGGTACTGGCGATGGTAATGTTCGGTGCTGTTGCTGATTTGCCGACTGTCTGGGCTATGGCAGACGTGTCGATGGGGATGATGGCTATCATTAACCTGATAGCCATAGTGTTGCTGTCGGGCACGGTTGTGAAATTGGCGAAGGACTACAACAAGCAGTTGGGTCAGGGTAAAGTGCCTACCTTTGACAGTAACGATTACCCAGAGCTGCATGCCCAGCTTGAAGAAGGCATCTGGGATCGCTCAAACAACAAATAGGTTTTATTCCGATAGGTAATACCTATCAGAGAAATCACTAAAGCCACGCGACTATCGCGTGGCTTTTTTTTACATCGGTGTTACCCTTTGAGCAGTTAGCCGAAATAGGAATAAAGCCTTATGTTAATTGTGGTTTCTCCTGCAAAAACACTTGATTACGAGTCTCCTCTGGCCACCAAAAATTATACTTTGCCGGAGCTGACGGATCACTCAGCTGAGCTGATAGAAGTTTGCCGTGAGCTGACCCCGGCAGACATTGCCACTCTGATGAAGGTCAGTGACAAAATCGCCGGCCTTAATGCTGCCCGCTTTGCTGAGTGGCAACCGGAATTCACCATGGAAAATGCCCGGCAGGCCATTCTGGCGTTTAAAGGGGATGTTTATACCGGGCTGGAAGCGGAAACCATGAGTGAAGAGGATTTTGTTTATGCGCAGCAGCACCTGCGAATGCTATCCGGACTGTATGGCCTGCTGCGTCCGCTGGATCTGATGCAACCGTACCGTCTGGAAATGGGCTCTAAGCTGGCTAATTCACGCGGTAGTAATCTCTACCAGTTCTGGGGCGAGATTATTACCGACAAGTTAAACCAGGCTCTGGCAGAGCAGGGAGACAAGCTCTTGGTCAACCTGGCATCGAATGAATACTTCAAGGCGGTGAAGCCGAAGACGCTGGATGCACAGGTGATCACGCCGGTATTTAAAGACTGCAAGAACGGCACCTACAAGGTGATCAGCTTTTATGCCAAGAAAGCCCGCGGCATGATGGCGCGTTATATCCTGGACAATCGTGTTGAGTCTGTGGAGGCATTGAAGCAGTTTGATGTGGCGGGTTACTACTTCGTCCCGGCGGAGTCGACGGAAAGCGAACTGGTGTTCAAGCGCGAAGAACAGTAGTTACTTCTGAAATAAGAAAACTCACGAAGCATTCAGGTTATAAAAAAACGGGCTGGTTTCGACCAGCCCGTTTTGTGTTTCATAACAACTTAATACGTCTTACTTTTTCGCCTTTTTCTTTTTGGCTGATGTTTTTTTCTTGCCGTCTTTTTTGCTGTCTTTTTTCTTTTTCTTCTTCACTGTCGCCGGCTTTTTGTGTTGCGGACGCATACCTTCGATGAAGCGCTCTGGCACTTCTTCGTCCATGTAGCGGCTCACACGTTCGATCATTGTCTGATCGTGGGCTTCAACCAGTGAAATTGCGGTACCTTTCTTACCAGCACGGGCTGTACGGCCGATGCGGTGCAGGTAGATATCAGCAGTACGTGGCATGTCAAAGTTGATGACATGGCTGACGTCCGGCAGGTCGATACCACGGGCAGCGACGTCGGTGGCAATCAGCACATTGACGGTACCGTCGCGGAAACGGCTGATTGAGTTGTTACGGGCGGCCTGGGCCATTTCACCCTGAAGCCAGCAGCACGGTACTTTCATCGCAGCCAGTTGATCTCGCAATGTAGCCAGGCGCTCACGGGTTTTTACGAAGATAATGGTGCGCTCAGCCTGCTCTTTGAGAATGTTTTCCAGCAGTGCCAGCTTGTGCTCCATATGGTCACAGCGGTGGTAGTACTGGTGGATCTTTTTACGCTCGCGACGAGGTGGCTCAGCGTTAACTTCAACAGGCTCGTTCAGGATGGTGCGTGAGAATTCACGAACGCCTTTGCCTTCCAGTGTTGCAGAGAACAGCAGGCTCTGGCGGCGCCAGCGGCACTCGTGGTTGATTTTCTCAACGGCTTTGCCGAAACCCATATCCAGCATACGGTCTGCTTCGTCCAGGATCAGGCATTCGATCGCACGGCAGTCGAAGCGCTCGGCTTCAATGTATTCCATCAGGCGGCCCGGGGTCGCCACTACGATATCCTGTGTCTTACCCAGCAGCTCTGCGTGCTCGTCATAAGAGATACCGCCGGTGATGGTGAAGACTTTCAGGTTAGTGAACTGCGACAGTTCGCGAGCCTGGTCGGCAACCTGGATAGCCAGTTCACGGGTCGGAGTCAGAACCAGCACACGGGCAGGACCCGGCTTCTTGCGCGGAAAGTCTTGCAGATGCTGGATCATCGGCAGAAGAAATGCGGCTGTTTTTCCGGTACCGGTCGGAGCGGAAGCCAGAACATCTCTACCGTCCAGGGCGTGAGGGATAGCCTGTGCCTGAATAACGGTCGGGCGTGCATAGCCTATTGTTTCAATCGCTTGAAGCAGCTCGCTATCTAACTCTAATTCGGAAAAGTCTCTCACCAGTCATTTCTCCTCGGGAATTAAGACTTATACCCGTCACAGCATGTTTAAAAGGCTATAACGGGAGGATGGGGATAAGGGGCGGCATTATAGAGATAATTGCCGCAACTCGCACCGATTAAAGCACAAAAAAATCACGATAGGCCAAAACGGTGCGCAGTTGTGGTGGTTTGCTGTTACCTGAGCAGGCTTAAAGCTTCAGGTAAAAGTCGCTGGTCAGGGTCGTAAATGCCTCTGAATATGCGCCCTGGTGGTGAATACAAAGCGCTTCGCTTACGGTATCACCGGATTGTGGCGAGAGTGTGATAAGCAGTCGGGTTACAGGCTTTCTCTCCGTGCTGCGTACTTCACAGACGCGGCGGCAGAACAATTTATGCTGAGTTGCCTGTTCAATCAGCTGGCGTCCTTCATATTCCGGCAGGATCAGGCTGGCATTGCCATCTTCGCTGAGCAGGTGGCGGATTACTGTCAGGAGGTCAGAGTGGCTCAGACTGTCGGTATGTCGCGCGGTTGCCCGAGCCTGGCTGTCTGCCTGCTGACCGTTGTTAAAGTAGGGCGGGTTGCAGACAATGGCGTTAAAGCGCCCCGTCGGCTGTGCCTGCGCCCAGGTTTGAACATTTTGCTCAATGCAATGCAGGCGGGATGCCCAGGGAGAGTCGGCAAAGTTCTTTCTGGCGGCATTTGCCGCAGGCTGATCGATCTCGACGGCGGTGACTGGCAGTGAAGTATGCCCGGTGCGCTGTGCGGCAATCAGTGCCAGTAATCCGCTGCCGGTACCGATATCCAGTATCTCCCCTAGCTCTGGTAATCCTGCCCAGGTGCCCAGCAGCACCCCGTCGGTACTGACCGGCATACCGCAACCGTGGTCATCAACATGGAATTGTTTGAAAGTAAAACCTTTTGCCATTTTCACTCCGTCAGGTTCGGCATTGGCGTGTGCCGGGGATGGAATTTTGTTCAGGATCGGCATTATAGCCAGTTCGATAACAACATCAGAATATTTTAATTTTGTTAATTTGTTGTTGTCTGGTTATTGATTCTATTTTTTATCTTTTTAATAACTCTCTTTTGCTGGTTTTATGTTTCGAACTGAGCTCTCAAAATAGCCAGTTGTGCTGGTTTTTAAGCTGTGAAACCAAAGATTATGGTGTTTTTCACTATGTGGTTGCTTCTTGTTCTCTTTTTCTTCATTATGCTGCGATAAATGTCACATTCAGCAATAAGTAATTTGTGACAAATAAATTTAAGAATTACGCAAACACATCATCAATGCAGCAATGAGTGGGAGGGTGCAGTTTGAACAAATCACTCAAGTTCACAGATATCATGGCGCTGGGTTTTATGACCTTCGCTTTCTTCTTAGGTGCGGGGAACATTATCTTCCCACCTCAAGCCGGTTTGTCTGCCGGTGAAAATATGATTCCGGCTATGTTCGGTTTCCTTTCTACTGCCGTTGGCCTGCCTCTGATCGGCATTATCGCCGTTGCTGTTGCCGGTGGTGGCTGGGACGGACTGACTCGTGACCTGCCACCGAAAGTGGCAACCCTGATGGCTGTGCTGATCTTCATTATTATTGGTCCCGCTTTTGCAGCACCGCGTACAGGTCTGGTTGCTTACGAGATGGCTGTTAAGCCGTTCTTGGGTGATGCTGGTCAGACTAGCCTGACTGTATTCTCAGTGATTTTCTTTGCTGTTGCTCTGTTCTTTGCCTGGTCTCGCGGCAAGCTGATCGACATGATTGGTAAGTTCCTTACTCCGGCATTGTTTGCGGTATTGGCGGTACTGGCTATTGCGGTATTTGTTAACCCGCAGGGTGAAATTCTGGCAGCTCAGGGTGACTATATGAACATGGCGTTCACCAAAGGCTTCCTGGAAGGCTACAACACCATGGATACCTTTGCGGCACTGATGTTCGGTATGCTGATTGTTGATGTGATCCGCAAGAAAGGTGTGACAGACGAGAAGGCGACTTGTACTTACCTGATCTACGCAGGTCTGATTGCTGCAGCCGGTCTGGCATTTGTATACATTTCACTGTTCTACCTGGGCGCAACCAGCTCTGCTGTAGCGGTAGGTGCTGATAACGGCGGTGCAATTCTGGCAGCTTACGTACAGGCATTGTTTGGCCCTGTTGGTCAGATGATTCTGTCAACTATTGTACTGCTGGCTTGTTTGACTACAGCTATCGGTCTGATCAGTGCATGTTCTGATTACTTCAGCTCACTGACTAAGCTGTCTTACGAGAAGTGGGCGGTTATCCTGGCGGTGATTTGTGCGGTGATTGCAAATGTTGGCCTGAACCAGCTTATTTCACTGTCGATTCCGGTTCTGTTTGCACTGTATCCGGTAGCGGTTGCATTGGTAGCTCTGACCTTCGTTCGCCAGTGGATGCCAAACCCACGTCTGGCTTACCGCACGGTACTGTCTGTATCACTGCTGTTCAGCCTGATTGATGCGGCTAAGTTCATGGGTATTGACATGTCAGCACTAAACATCCTGCCACTGTTTGATTACGGCATGGCATGGGTTCTGCCGACACTGGCTGCACTGGTTGTTGCTCGCCTGGCGGGTAGCGCGCTGAGCCAGCAGGATGCTCAGGCAGCTTAAGCTTCAATTGAATACCAATAAAAAACGGGATGCCTTGGTATCCCGTTTTTGTATCTGTTGTTTTGTCCTGACGTTTCTAGTGTCAGTTTTATAGGGTTTCGCTGTATTCCGTCAGGACCTGCTCACACCACTGGGTGATACGGTCATCGCTCAGCTCGTACTGGCTGTCTTCATCCAGCGCAAGGCCGACAAAGAAATTCTTATCTTCGGTCAGGGCTTTTGACGCTTCGAAGTGATACCCCTCATTTGGCCAGTAGCCGACAAAATTCACCCCGGTCGGTAGCAGCTTGTCGTGCAGCATACCCATCGCATCTAAATACCATTCGGTGTAGCCTTCTTGATCACCCAGGCCGAACAGGGCAACGGTCTTGCCTTCGAGTTTCAGTCCGTCCAGCTGGTCCCAAACGGCTTCCCAGTCTTCCTGCAGTTCACCGAAATCCCATGTTGAGATCCCCAGGATCAGCATGTCGAATTGATTCATCGTGCTGATGTCTGCTTCTTTAATGTTGTGCAGTTCAACCAGCTCTGCACCGATGCATTCACGGATTTTTTCCGCTGCCATTTCGGTATAGCAGGTGGTTGAGCCATAGAATAAGCCAATTTTCATGCCGTTAGTCCAGTTGGTTTGTGCATCACAATAGGGTGGATTCTACCTAGGTTGGTATCGGTTGACTAATAGTGTTAGTCGGTTTTGGCAATTTGGCAGGAGAGTTATCTGGAAAACGCTATGTAGGGAAATGATCAATTGGTCAGTTACTTTTAGCACTAAATCGACTACTATGGGCAGAACTACTGTGTATTTATCCATGTGTTTGTTGCCCAGAGGTTGTTGTGGAAAACGATGAAGTGATCATTGAGCGGTTTCTTGATGCAATGTGGATGGAGCGGGGGCTGTCTGATAATACCCTGACTTCTTACCGTAATGATCTCAGGAAATTGTGTGACTGGATCGAACAGGAAAAACTTAGCCTGGCCACGGCCTCGGTAGATGATTTGCAGCGCTACCAGCAGTGGTTGTTTGATGCAGACTATAAGCAAACCTCTCGTGCCCGTATGGTGTCGGCGATCCGCAGGCTTTATCAGTATCTGTACCGGGAAAAAATCCGTGAGGATGACCCGAGTGCCATGCTGGTGACGCCTAAGCTGCCTAAGCGGCTGCCTAAAGATATCAGCGAAGAACAGGTGGATGCCTTGCTTGATGCCCCGGATCCCAATGATCCGATTGAGCTGCGTGATAAAGCCATGCTGGAGCTGCTTTATGCGACCGGGCTGCGTGTTACTGAGTTGGTCAGTCTGACGATGGAAAACGTTAGCCTTCGTCAGGGGGTTGTGCGGGTAACCGGTAAAGGTGATAAAGAGCGCCTGGTGCCGATGGGGGAAAATGCGGTCGATTGGATTGAGCAGTTCCTTGAAGTCGGGCGTCCACAACTGTTGGGTGAGAAAAGCTCGGATGTTGTGTTTCCCAGCAAGCGGGCCAAGCAGATGACCCGGCAGACTTTCTGGCATCGGATAAAGCACTATGCAGTGCTGGCCGGTATCGATCAGGAGAAATTGTCGCCGCACGTAATGCGCCACGCCTTTGCTACTCACCTGCTGAATTACGGTGCAGACTTGAGGGTGGTTCAGATGTTGCTGGGCCACAGTGATTTGTCGACAACCCAGATTTATACCCACGTGGCAACCGAGCGCCTGAAACAGCTGCATGAGAAACACCACCCGAGAGCCTGAAGCGAATGAGATCTTCATGCAGGAAACCTGCTTCGCGTCGGAGCATAAGTTTCATGCTGAGAAAAGAGTCGGGAAATCAGTTATACTGGTTGCTTATTCGTTATTAAAATACAGAGCCCGGAGCCGACGTTTATTGCCTATCGCTTGGTAGCTTGTTGGTTCTGTTATTGAACTCTGAAAGTTTTTCGGACTCTTACAGGTCTTAGTAATTATCTAAATTTTGCTGAAAGGAAATAGTCGAATGCACTTTTTTGGTCGTACCTTACTTGCCTCCGCAGTCGCCATGACGGCGTTTACAGCAGCGGCTGCGCCTGATGATGCTGCTATCAAGGCGAAACTTGGTGGATTGGGACTGGTTCCGAACTCCATTACTCCGTCACCGCTGGCGGGACTGAATGAAGTGGTAACTGACCGCGGCATTATGTATGTTTCCGATGATGGCAGCTATTTCATTGCCGGTCATCTCTACAAGAATGACGGCGCTAAGCCGGTTAACCTGACCGAGCAGAAAATGGCCAAGCTGAATAAAGATAAGCTAAAAGGCCTGGAAAGCGAAATGATTGTCTATCCGGCGAAAGACGAGAAGTACGTGGTTACTGTCTTTACGGATACCAGCTGTGGTTATTGCCGTAAGCTGCACAATGAAATGAAGGCGTATAACGATGCCGGTATCACTATTCGTTACCTTGCTTTCCCGCGTGGTGGTGAACGTTCGCGTAACTTCAGCGAAATGAGTGCTATCTGGGGGGCTAAAGACATGGCCAAAGCAATGGATGATGCCAAGAATGGTCATTTCGACCCTAGCGATATTCCTCAGCGTCCGGATGTGGTTCGCAAGCACTATCAGCTGGGTGTGGCAATGGGCGTGAGTGGTACTCCGGCCATGATTCTGGAAGACGGCACTATGCTGCCAGGTTATCAGCCGGCACCAATGCTGCGTAAAATGCTCGACAGCCGTAACGACAACAGCTAATTCTGATACTGCTGTTAACGATACTGAATTTAAGACCCGGTGCCGGATAACGACACCGGGTTTTTTATATCGCCGCGAGATTAAAAGTTCTCGCTGAACAAGCATCTTGTGGTGACTTGGGTATATAATTGTCCGATTCTAACAGCGCAAAAGACTCAACAACTCAGCATAAAAATAGCCTATATGATTGAAATTAAACGTCGTCCACAGGCCGATATCACCGGCTTTTCCGATGCGGTTCATCCGTTGCTCAAGCGAATTTATGCCAGCCGTGGCCTGGCTTCCGATGCAGAATTAGAGCGGGGTGTCCGTGGCATGCTGGGCTTTAACCGGCTCCATGGCATTGAGGCGGCGGTGCAGTTACTGGCTTCAGCGCTGGCTGACAATCGGCGGATCATTGTTGTCGGTGATTTCGATGCCGACGGGGCAACCAGCTCGGCATTGTCGGTGCTGGCGTTAAGGATGCTGGGTTGCCGCAATGTTGATTACCTGGTACCTAACCGTTTTGATGACGGTTATGGCCTGAGTCCGGAAGTGGTTGAGCAGGCTGAAGAGCGCGGAGCTGAATTGATCATGACTGTGGATAACGGTGTGTCATCGATCGCCGGTGTGGCGGCGGCTAAGGAAAAGGGGATGCAGGTGTTGGTTACCGACCATCACTTGCCGGGTGATCAGCTACCGCTGGCCGATGCAATTGTTAACCCGAACCTGCATGAGTGTGAGTTTCCGTCGAAGTCCCTGTGTGGTGTCGGGGTGGCTTTCTATCTGATGCTGGCGCTTCGCGCTGAATTGCGCAAAAACGACTGGTTTGAAAATCAGGGGCTAGCTGAGCCAAACCTTGCTGAATTGCTTGATTTGGTGGCACTTGGCACTGTCGCCGATGTCGTGGCTCTGGACGGCAATAACCGAATTCTGGTTCATCAGGGGTTGCAGCGGATCCGTGCCGGGAAGTGTCGTCCGGGTATTCGTGCCCTGATTGAAGTGGCGAACCGTGATCCGGCCCGATTGGTATCGACTGATTTGGGCTTTGCGCTTGGCCCGCGTATTAACGCTGCCGGACGTTTGGATGATATGTCGTTCGGGGTTGAGCTGTTGTTGTGTGACAACATTCAGGCTGCCCGCCGGATGGCTTCGGAGCTGGACGCCTTAAACCAGACCCGCAAGGAAATTGAGCAGGGCATGAAAGAAGAAGCCATGGCTATCTGCGAACGCCTTAAGTTCAATCAGCAGGATATGCCTTATGGCCTGGCGCTGTTCCAGCGAGACTGGCACCAGGGCGTGATTGGGATCCTGGCGTCCCGGATCAAAGAGATGTACCACCGCCCGGTTATTGCTTTTGCTGATGCCGGGAACGGTGAAATCAAAGGATCATGCCGTTCGATTCCCGGCCTGCATATGCGTGATGTCCTGGATGTTATTGATACCCAGAATCCGGGAATGATTAGCAAATTCGGTGGTCACGCAATGGCGGCGGGTCTGACGATACCGGAAGACAAGCTGTCGGCATTTACTCAGGCGTTTGATCTGGCGGTGCGCGATGAGCTGGATGAAGATGCGCTCAAAGGCGTTCTGCTGACAGATGGAGAACTGGGGGCTCATGAGCTAAACTTGCAGACGGCCGAGGTGCTGCGCGCTGGTGGCCCGTGGGGGCAGCAGTTCCCTGAGCCGATGTTTGACGGCCGATTCCGCCTTTTGCATCAGAAGCTGGTGGGCGGTAAGCACCTGAAGATGATGCTGGAGCCAATCTGCGGTGGTAGCGTGATTGATGGCATTGCCTTTAATGTTGATTTGCGTCGCTGGCCGGATGCTTCAGTTCAGCAGGTACAGTTAGCCTACCGGTTGGATGTAAATGAATACCGTGGTAACTGTAGTGCTCAACTGTTGGTTGAGTATATCGAGGCGCTTTAAGCGTGATTCCATTGAGTTACAAGCAGCGGGGCAGGTAGGCCCCGTTGTTGTCTGTGTTAGTCTCTGGGGTGGCCGGGATGAAATGCGGCTGAAGCCTGAGACAGTAACTAAATTATTTCAAGATGGTGACAAGACTGTTTATATGATCGGGATGGAATAATAAAATCACCGATAACCTTTCTTCCCCTCTGTATATTCTATCTACAATTCGATAGAATCCACCGGTTATGTCCATTTCAGCTATGAAGAGCGGCAATGTTCGAGATTAATCCTATTAAAAACCGACTTGAGGATGTATCAGCGCGTACTGATGTCCTTAGGGGGTACCTTTGACTACGATGCTAAGAAAGAGCGTCTAGAAGAGGTAAATGCAGAACTAGAGCAACCAGATGTATGGAACGAGCCGGAACGTGCTCAGGCTCTGGGTAAAGAACGCGCAGCCCTTGAGGCTGTGGTAGATACAATCGACCAGTTGGATCAGGGCGTTGAAGACGTTGATGGTCTGCTTGAGCTGGCGATTGAAGAAAACGATCAGGAAACGTTTGACGAGATCGAACCGGAACTGGCTGAGCTGGAAACCAAGCTTGAGAAGCTTGAATTCCGCCGCATGTTCTCCGGTGACCACGATGAGTCAGACTGTTATATCGATCTTCAGGCGGGCTCTGGTGGTACCGAAGCCCAGGACTGGACTTCGATGATGCTGCGTATGTACCTTCGCTGGGCTGAAGCCAAGGGCTTCAAGACCGAAGTGATTGAAGTCTCTGAAGGTGAAGTAGCAGGCCTTAAATCAGCAACTGTCCGTATCAGCGGTGAGTATGCTTACGGCTGGCTGCGTACCGAGACTGGTGTACACCGTCTGGTTCGTAAATCACCGTTCGATTCAGGTGGCCGACGTCATACTTCGTTTGCTTCTGCGTTTATCTATCCGGAAGTGGATGACAATATCGACATCGATATTAACCCTTCTGATCTGCGTATTGACGTATACCGTGCGTCAGGCGCGGGTGGTCAGCACGTAAACACCACGGAATCTGCGGTACGTATTACTCACTTACCGACTAACACCGTGGTGCAGTGTCAGAATGACCGTTCTCAGCATAAGAACAAAGATCAGGCAATGAAGCAGTTGAAAGCAAAACTGTTCGAGCTTGAGATGCAAAAACAAAATGCCGAGAAGCAGGCTAACGAAGACGCCAAGTCTGACATTGGCTGGGGTAGCCAGATCCGTTCATACGTTCTGGATGACTCTCGCATTAAAGATTTACGTACCGGGGTGGAAAACCGTAACACCCAAGCAGTACTAGACGGCGATTTAGACCGTTTTATTGAAGCCAGCCTGAAATCAGGTCTGTAACCGATTCCGGTTAAAAATTTAAGGGTAACCCATGACTGATCAATTACAAGATGAGAATAAGCTGATTGCTGAGCGCCGCGCGAAACTGGATATGATTCGCGAGAAGTGCAAGGCAAACGGCCACCCGAACGATTTCCGTCGCGATAGCCTAGCGGCAGATCTGCAGGCTAAATTCGGCGAGTTATCTAAAGAAGAACTTGAAGAAGCCGGTAACGTAGTTGCTATCGCTGGTCGTATCATGGCTAAGCGTGGTCCTTTCCTGGCAATCCAGGACGTATCTGGCCGCATTCAGGCATACGCTTCTAAAGATGTTCAGAAAGAACTAAAAGACAAATACGCTGGTCTGGATATCGGTGACATCATCGGTGTTAAAGGTGCGCTTCATAAGTCAGGTAAAGGCGATCTTTACGTGAACATGGATGAGTACGAGCTGCTGACTAAAGCACTTCGTCCGCTTCCTGAAAAATTCCACGGTCTGACTGACCAGGAAATGCGCTACCGTCAGCGTTACGTTGACCTGATTGTGAACGAAGATTCTCGCAATGCGATGATGATGCGTTCTAAAGTGGTTAGCGCTATCCGTGACTTCATGACAACCAAAGGTTTCATGGAAGTTGAAACGCCAATGATGCACGTGATCCCTGGCGGTGCAACGGCTCGTCCGTTCATCACTCACCACAATGCTCTAGACATCGACATGTACCTGCGTGTTGCGCCTGAGCTTTACCTGAAGCGTCTGGTTGTTGGTGGTTTTGAGCGTGTATTCGAAATCAACCGTAACTTCCGTAACGAAGGTCTGTCTCCTCGCCACAACCCTGAATTCACTATGATGGAATTCTACATGGCGTACGCTGATTACCGTGACCTGATGGATCTGACAGAAGAGATGCTAAGCAGCATCGCTCAGGATCTTTGCGGTTCGGCTAAGCTGCCATACGGCGATGAAATGGTTGACTTCGGTGGCCCATACCCACGCCTGAGCATGCTGGACGCGATCAAGAAGTACAACCCGGATAACGAAACTATCCAGAAGATGACTTACGACGAAGTTCGTGACATCAACTTCATGCGCAACCTTGCAGAGTCTCTGAGCATTGCTGTCGAGAGCTTCTGGACTTGTGGTCAGATCCTGGAAGAAGTATTCGGTGAAACGGCTGAGCCTAAACTGATCCAGCCTACTTTCATTACTGAGTACCCTGCGGATATCTCTCCACTGGCTCGTCGTAACGATGAAAACCCATTCATTACTGACCGTTTTGAATTCTTCATCGGTGGTCGTGAAGTGGCAAACGGCTTCTCAGAGCTTAACGATGCACAGGACCAGGACGAGCGTTTCAAAGCTCAGGTTGAAGCGAAAGATGCTGGTGATGATGAAGCAATGTACTACGATGCGGATTACATCACAGCTCTTGAGCACGGCCTGCCACCAACAGCGGGCCAAGGTATCGGTATCGACCGTCTGGTAATGCTGTTTACTAACACGCACACTATCCGTGACGTGATCCTGTTCCCGGCAATGCGCCCACAGGCTAAATAACTAAAAATTAGTTATACCATTATCAAAAAGCCACCCAACCGGGTGGCTTTTTTGTGTGAAGTGATAAATCAATTTTAAATCAGTAGCATATAATACGTGATGGTGATCACAATGGCTGGTAGCAAAATGATGCATGTGCCTGTTGTTAGATAAAATTCGTTGGTTGAATATCAACGGTAAAAACAATAATTAGCAGGACTGTCATGAAAAAATTTTTATTGCCGTTTGCGTCAGTTGCATTACTCAGTGGCTGTATGTCTACTCAATTAGTTCCACCTCCAACAGACTTTGTCGGTAGCCTTTCTGATGAGTACAAAGCAGAATTTATGAAGTTTAATGATGCTCCTTCTCGTCCCTTTCGAGGGGGTATGCAGAATTTTCAGTTTGATCAAGAGCGCTCTTTGTTAACAGTTCTTTATCGTTTGCCAAATCCAAGATGGTATTGGAATGTGCATAAATCAGAAGTTGAGAAAGACTTGTTCCCGTATGTTTGTAATGAGTTTGACCATGAATTGGAACAAGGACTTGGGGTGCGTTACTGGTACGTCGGTAATGGCGGTTTTGTTACAGATGTCGTTACTGATAAAACTTGTATTGACCTGAACCAAGGTTAATTTCTGACTATCTTCTCTTGTTGTCATCTTCTGTTTTTACGGCAAGAGAAGAGTTTTCCCTTCCTTACTGATATTTCCGATAGTGGAAATTAATCACCTTTAATTCCTATAGTGAATTTATGCCTGTGATCTGATTCACGTTATTAGGAATTCCTTTTGTTATAAACAGAATAATATTCTGCTTGAATCCTGCATTAAACACCGTCGGTAAGTGACAGATAGATAAATAAATTAGTTTCTTTTGCTGTAACTTGTCTTATAGAGTGGTGTTTAATTTTGTGCTTAAATTGTATCTAAAATGTAAAATTTATTCTTTCCAGTCGAAGTCATCTGTGTAAAATGTCGCCTAACCCACGGGTTACAGTGGGAACAGGATGTAAATGGAAATGTTAATAGCACAACCGACTGGAGATGGACGATGAAGAAATCGCTATCAGGAAAAATTTTTGCTGGCCTGTTTGCGGGTCTGATTATAGGTACTGCGATCCAGTATCTGTTTAACGGCGTGACACTGATGGATACCTATGTGCTCGGACTGGCAGAAGGTGCCGGTGGTATGTTTGTATCTCTGATCAAACTGCTTGTTGTGCCGCTGGTCTATGTCTCGATTGTTTGCGGTATCGTCGAGCTGAAAGATATTACGGCATTTGGTCGCTTAGGTGGCAAAACCTTTGGTCTCTACATTATTAACACCATCATTGCGATCACAGCCGCGCTGACCGTGGGCATGATTTTCCAGCCGGGTGCCGGTGCTAATCTGGCCGGAACCGTTTCTGAAGCCGTTGAGCTGACGACGACAGAAACGCCTGATATTTTCTCGCTGATCGTCAACATTGTTCCAAGTAACCCGATCCAGGCGTTTGCTAATGGTGATATGTTGCAAATCATCTTTATGGCGATTCTGACCGGTCTGGCAATTCAGGCTCTGGATAGCCGTGGTGGCCCGGCAATCAAGACTTTCAAGATGGCTAACGAAATCATGATGAAGCTGGTTGGCCTTGTTATGAGCCTGGCACCATACGGTGTATTTGCCCTGATGATTCAGCTGGGTGCTACTCTGGATGCGAACACCCTGATGTCAGTTGCCGGTTATGTGGCGCTGGTGGTAGCAATGCTGGTGTTCTGGATTTTCTTCTTCTACCCGATGGTTGTGGGCCTGACTACCGGTATCAAACCGTCGCAGTTCCTGCGTAATACCCGTGAGCAGGTTCTGTTCTCGCTGTCGACGGCAAGTTCTAACGCAACCATTCCGGTAACCATGCGTACCCTGACCGATAAGATTGGAGTGTCTAAGTCTGTTGCCGGTTTCGGGGTACCACTGGGCGCAACCATGAACATGTCAGGCGTATCTATCTATATTGCGCTGGCAACTATCTTCGTCGCTAACGCTTTTGGGCAGCCAATTAACACTTCTGACCTGTTTACTCTGGGTCTGACTATCCTGCTGCTGTCTATCGGTGCAGGTGGTGTTCCGGGTGGTGGTGTGGTGATGGTAGGTGTACTGCTTCACCAACTGGGTCTGCCTGCAGAAGGTCTGGCAATTATTGCAGCGGTTGACCGAATCAATGACATGTTCTGTACCAGCTCGAATGTTGTCGGTGACACAGCTGTAAATACCATTGTTGCTAAGAGTGAAAATGAAATTGGTGTGGAAGATACGGAAGTGCGTCCGGAGACTGTAACAGTGAGTTAACTCGCAATCAGACGATGAGAAAAAAGCGCCTTCGGGCGCTTTTTGCGTTTGGGGGCGATAATTTAGATGAAATCTTTCTTTGTATATTGATTATAATAGTAAACAGGTTGCATTTGTTTTGCCGAGCATTTTATCATTAAGGTTCGGGATTTTATCTGTATGTATTTTTTGCAAATCCTGATTTTTTAACGGTTGAACTTATGACTAACGATATCAGTGATTTGTACTGGCAGATGGAAAGGCGGTAAAGGATGAAGACAGAAATAAAACGCGCTTCAGCCCTGGGAACACTCATTGTACTGGGGGGAAGTCAGATCCCCTGGATCGCAACATTGGAGAAAGCAGGCTGGATTTGTCACCGTTGTTATGATCTCCGTACTGCCGAGTCACTGTTGTTGGAAGTAGGACCTTGTGTCGGTGTTGTAGATTTAACTCAGGATGACTTTAGCCTTAACGGGATCGCCGGTCTGGTGAACCGAAATAAGCAGGCTCGCTGGTTAGCCCTGGTTCGAGAGAATCAACTCAATACAGAGACGATTTGCCAGTTCATTGTGAGTTTCTGCATTGACTATTTTACTTCACCGGTGCCGGAGTCTCAGTTACTTAAAACGATCGGGCATCAGCTTGGGATGCTGCAGCTTGAGCGCAAGGTATGGCCAGATTTGGGTAACTTTGGTCAGCATGGCCTTCAGGGAAATGCAGCAGCGATGAAAAAATTGCGCCATCAGGTAACACGGATGGCGGCAGCGGATATGCCGATTTTCGTTCAAGGCGAAATCGGGACAGGTAAAGAGCTTGTCGCTCAGGCTATCTATCAGGCATCAACGAGGGCTAAAGCGGCGTTTGTCACTGTCAGTTGTGATGCAGTGAATGATACCTGGACGATGGCTGATGATAATGTCGGCTCTGAGCTGTGTTATTTTGAGCAGGCTGATAAAGGTGTTTTGTATCTGGATGAAATCTCTCAGCTCAGCGATGAGCGGCAGCAGGAATTATCCCGTTTTCTTCAGGACGGGTGCTTTACTAATGCAGATGACAGCCTGGTTAAGTCCGATGTCAGGCTGATAGTATCAACCCGTTATCCGCTGGAGGAGTTGCTTGCCAGCGGCAAGATACGGGAAGAACTCTATTATCGCCTTAATGTTCTGGGCCTTACGGTTCCGCCTCTGCGTGAGCGAGGAGAGGATATTTTGTTACTGGCCGAGTACTTATTGCTGAAGTTTTCCCGGCAGTATAACAGTATGGCAAAATCTTTTTCTGAAGATGCTTGTAAGCTGCTGCTGCATTACCCGTGGCCGGGCAATGTGCGAGAGTTGATTGGTCAGATTAAGCGCGCTATTTTGCTGGCAGAAACCAGGGTTATCGATGCTGAGCATTTTGATCTTCCTCGTTTGTGTGATGATAAGCAGAGCCTGAAGAAGATTCGGGAAGAGTCTGAGCGCAGCGCTTTGTTGACAGTACTGGAGAATAATAAGGGCCAGATTTCGGCTGCTGCCAGAGAACTGGGCGTGTCGCGCGCTACAATGTATCGCCTGCTGAATAAGCACGATTTGGTGCCGCCCCCCCGGCACTTCCGTCAGGGGTAAAGAAAAAAAAGCGCCGTAAGGCGCTTTTTTGTGCATGCTTTTTATGTTTTTTAGTGTTGGTTCGACGTTGCGATCAGGCTTGAGAAGTTGTACCGGCCGGAATCGGGAATACCTTGTCATACGCCAGATTGTAACCGTAGGTGTAAAAAAGGTAGAACACCACAAGCCCGATATCCATGATAAAGGCGTCCAGCAGACTAATATTCAGCCACCAGGCAATTACCGGCAGGGTAATCCACAGTAGGCTGAGTTCAAACAGGATGGCGTGGATGATCCTGTGTTTAGCCTGCTTTTCCAGTTGGCCGATGTATTTCATCATCGCTTTGTCAAACAGTAAGTTATAGACAAAGTTCCAGCCTGTAGCAAACAGTGAAAAAGCAATTCCCAGAGCCCCGACTTTGTGGGCTTCGAAGCCAAACAACTGGCTGAGTACGACGATAATCAGAACGAGCGCAATCAGTTCAAAACCGATGGCATGGCGGATTCTGTCCAGAGTTGAACGCATAATTGTTTTCCCGTGATATAGAAATTGAGTCAAGCTGAGCTTGGGATATGCGTTAATTCTAACGGTATATTTGATATTATTAAGTTAGATACTATCGCTTATGTAGATAGATTTGGATGCCCAGCAAAGAAATAAGAGGGAGAGCCGGATGCGATTTTCGATGGAACAACTTGAAGCTTTTGTCGCATCGGCGGAAGCGGGCTCATTTTCTGCTGGTGCCCGGCGGCTTGGGAAAGCTCAGTCGGTCGTCAGTACCGCGGTAGCGAACCTGGAAGCAGATTTAAATCAGGAATTATTTGATCGAAGCGGTCGAACACCTTTGCTGACCCCGAATGGAAAAGTGTTGCTGGTAAAAGCAAAACGGATTTTGGATGAATGCGGGATTTTGCTGGCTGCGGCAGACAGCTTTCAGATGGGCGTAGAACAAAAAGTAACTTTGGCGGTGGAGTCGATGGCCATGACCCAGACGATGGCCGATCAGCTGAAGTTGTTTGAAGCGGCTTACCCTCAGGTTGAAGTTGAAATTCTCAGCGCTGGTGAAGGTGACGTTCTGAAGCTGGTAAGAGAAGGACGAGCCCAAATCGCGGTTATGTTACAGATGGAGGCGCTTCAACCCGGAATCGAAGTGCATGGTATCGGTACGTTAGAAATGTGGTGTATTGCGGCGGCTTGTCATCCTCTTGCTAATGTCTCCAAGCCGAAATGGCAGGACTTGCAGCAATCCCGGCAGATCTTGGTGACCGGCCGTTACGGACAGGATCAGCAACGCTGGCGGGTGTCAGATGCGGTATGGCAGACAGAAAATGCGATTTCAGCAATGCAGTTGGTTAGCAGTGGCATTGGCTGGGCTGCATTGCCGGCAGAAATGGTGCGTGATGTAATTGAATCCGGCGTTCTGATACAACTGGCTCTGGATTTTGAAAGCCAGCCCTGGCGACAGGGGGTGGATATTGCCTGGTCGACCCAGCATCCGATGGGGCCAGCGTCACGGGAACTACTTAAGTTGCTGAGAGAAATCCGGTTGTGAATCATGGTGTAAGGCTTTCAGGCATTATTCTTCCACCATGAAGCGAAATAGTAATCCATTGTTTTATTCTGCGGAATAAAGGGTGTACTCGGTAGTTAAAGAGGGATCTGGGCGTTGAAACCACATCATGCAGCATAATCTTGCTTTATGCTTTTTAGTGCACTGATATGCTTGTTTTATTCATCTATCTGTTTAAAATTAAGGCGTTTTTTACCACTCATTTTTATTGCTGGGAGGAGCTAATCATGACAAATCATCGTTTGAAATGTACGCGTCCTGCTGGTGATGTCTTTCAATACACCAATCACTGACAGTTAATACTGTTATAAACGGGCCGCGGATATCTGTCGCGGCAAGTCTAAGTAGTCAGCCTGTGACAGCTGTATCTGTGTCCCTCTTTATTTTTTATATGGAGAGCACGATTATGCGCCAGTCATTCTATTTACGTATCGCAGTTTTATTAGTTCGCCTTGATGTTCAGCGGGAAGATGCCGCCTGGCGTCGTGAGCACCGTCGCATCCGGTTGCACCTGCCGCATTTATCCGATCACTTGTTGACAGATATCGGTGTGGGAAAAGATCAGCGAATTGCCAGTAGCTTGATATCAAGCAGGGAAAGCCGCTTTGTCCGTCACCTCAGGCGAGAACAGAAATCGCGATTGATTACGTAACAGCGGCGCTTTGCTTTAGTGCGACAGCAAGGCGCAGAAACAGATTCATGTTTCCTTTAAGAGGTGTGAATCTGAGCACTGTTATCGGCCCCTTTGCGTGAGGGGCCTTTTTATTGCTGGCTAAAAAGTCATATCCGGTTCTAAATATTACGGGCAAGGGTTGGAGTAAGTGGCTCCGATTTCTTCCAGATCCGACAGGACTTCATTGCTGAGTTTAATATTGATGCTGTCGATGTTAGCTTCCAGTTGTTCCAGGCTTGTAGCCCCAATGATGTTGGCAGCCACGAAAGGTCGTTGGTTGACGAAAGCCAGCGCCATTTGAGCCGGGTCCAAACCGTGTTTATTGGCGATATCGATATAAGCCTGAGTTGCGGCAACTCCTTGTGGTGTGAAGTAGCGGGAAAAGCGCTCGAACAGAGTACAGCGAGCCCCTTCCGGACGGGCACCGTTTAAGTATTTGCCGCTCAGGGAACCGAATGCCAGCGGCGAATAGGCCAGCAGCTCCACGCCTTCATGGTGGCTGATTTCGGACAGACCGACTTCAAAGCTACGGTTAAGAAGGTTGTAAGGGTTCTGGATTGAAACCACTCGAGGAAGGTTGTGTTTATCAGCGAGGCGCAGGAATGACATTACTCCCCACGGCGTTTCGTTTGACAGCCCGATGTAACGGACTTTCCCGGCCCTGACCAGTTCGGCCAGTGCTTCCAGGGTATCGGTAATCGTGATCCCGCAATTTTGATCTTTATACGGATAGTTGAGTGTGCCGAAGCAGTTGGTTTCGCGCTGTGGCCAGTGGATTTGGTAGAGGTCGATATAGTCGGTTTGCAGGCGGTTCAGGCTGTTTTCTATTGCATCATGGATATTGCGCCGATCCAGCGCCATATTTTCGCGGATATAGGGCAGGCTTCTCGGGCCTGCGACTTTGGTCGCCAGAATAACTTTATCCCGCTTGCCGCTTTTTTTCAGCCAATTGCCGATGTAGGTTTCCGTCAGCCCCTGAGTTTCCGGTTTTGGGGGGACCGGGTACATCTCAGCGGTATCGATGAAGTTTACTCCCCGCTCAAAAGCAAAATCCAGTTGACTGTGGGCATCCGTTTCGCTGTTCTGCTCGCCGAATGTCATCGTACCAAGACAGATTTTACTGACTTCCAGCGAGGAATGGGGGAGTCGGTGGTATTCCATAAGCCCTCCTTGGACCAGTGATTTACTTCGAATATAACCTGTCTTTATCGTGCTGAGAAGAATGGAAAGGTAATTTGAGATATTCAGAATCTCAGAAGGGCATCTTGCTGATATTATTAATATGTCACATAGTTAAACTCTGATTGTTCTCAAACTAGGCATCAACCTCGTGAGCCCAGGAGGCAGCATGAAACTGACCCAGTTGAAGCATTGGCTGAAGGGAAGCCATAGTCAGACCCCAAAGTGTATTTTGACCAGTTATGCCGGCTGTTCAGATTATTTGATGGAAGTGGAGTTTAAGCATCAGCTTGAGCCGCTCAAGGACGACAATGATGAAATGCTGCATTTTCAGTCGATTGAGCAGGTGAAAGAATTGCTGCAGCCGCTCGGGATCACCTCTGTGACATTACGGGTGATTGATCCTTATGATGAATTTTCACCTGATGGCAAGCCATCCATTTGCCAGGAAGATATGACGATTGCGTTATAGGATGAAGTTACGCTCAAGCAGTCCTGCGGTGAAGCTGGTTTTAAGGTAAAAACCTCGCGGCAGGGTTTTTATCGGCTGGCCGTTGGCACCATAGGCTTCGGTCAGCGCTTTGCTGTTGGCGGCTTTCGGACGTAGTTGCAGTACTTCACCGTGCCTTGCGGTAATTTGTTCTACTTGTCCGAGAACAATCATGTCCATCAGTTCTTCCCAGTCTTGGCGAAGTTGCTGCTCCTCATCGGCAGACGGGCTCCAAAGCAGTGGAGAGCCGACATGGCGATCCTCCAGAGGAATATCCCGCTCACCTTCAACCGGGACCCAGAGTACCCTTGCCAGCTTATGGCGGATATGGCTGTTTTCCCAGCTCAGCCCCTGCAAGCCGATAAGTGGTGCCACACAGACAAAGGTGGTTTCGAGCGGCTTGCCGTTATAACCGATAGGGATTGTCTTTAATTCAATGCCCAGCTCCATGAAGTCCGGCACCGGTTTACTGCCCGCTGCGGCACCCAGATGCCATTCCAGTAACTGACCGACCCAGCCTTTATCCCGCTTCAGGTTAGGTGGCGGGATTATCCCTGCCTGTTTGGCCAGTTCGCCTAAGGTCAGTCCGGCCAGTTCATGGGCTCGGTCGAGAAGTTCTTGTTCTGTCTGGGGAGTCGGGCGCATATCGGTTGAAGTTCTGTTTGGGACAAATATTTGCCGGAGCCGGGCATACTACCACAGCGCTTCTATGCTGATAATAGTACTCCAATCGCTGCTTCAGTTCTTTGGCTCGAGTTATCTCTGTTTCAGTTGCTATTAGGCGGGCTGTGGTTGAAATATGAACGATCCTTTGTGTCAGATAATTGAATGGCTGCATAAAAAGGCAGGTGTTACATGTATCTAATTGAATAATAAAGGTTTTATTGGTTTCGTGAATGAATAATCGGCGACAACTTCGCTCGGAAAATACGGTTATCAAGTAAGAATGTAAGGATCTTTCACAAAGATATCCACAGGATGTTTGGGTAAATATTGTGTTTTCAGTAGATATGTGTATTTATCCAGGTGTTTGTTGGATATTTAAACACATGTTTGAGCCGGATAACTGATGCTGACAGTTTTTGGTGTGGATAAAGTGAGTGTTGGTTGATCTTTGACCGATCCGTTTTTTATAACAAAAATGATCTTGTCTTAATGAGCGGATTATAATTTATATTTATTTTAAGCTTATGATTTTAAATGCTTTGTTTCGTGTTGTTTTGCCTTTTGATTACAGTTTTGTATCAGTGGGATTCTGTCATAAAGCTGGAGTGACAGGGCTTCTTCACAAATGTATCCACAGAAAACGTGTATAAATGTGGCTTGGGTCTCATTTGCTTGTTTATAAATTAGTCAGGTGTGTGGAGTTATCCAGAAATTGAGTACTAAGTAGGAAAAAACGGTTATTAATTAGAATGTTTGTTTACCCATTGCATTGTCTGTGAAAAAATCACTGTTAATAGAGAATTATATTAGAGGTCGTCCAGTGATTGATGGCGATGGATACCGCCCTAACGTAGGGATAGTTATCTGCAACAGCCATGGCCAGGTATTCTGGGCTCGACGATATGGACAACATTCCTGGCAGTTTCCGCAAGGCGGTATTGATGAGGGTGAAACACCTGAACAAGCCATGTATCGGGAACTGTATGAGGAAGTAGGGCTTACAAAAAAAGATGTCCGGATTTTGGCGTCAAGCCGACATTGGCTTCGTTATAAATTACCCAAGCGCCTGGTAAGGTGGGACTCTAAGCCTGTTTGTATCGGGCAGAAGCAAAAGTGGTTTTTGCTCAGCCTGGAATGTGATGAGTCAAAGGTTAACATGCAGCGTGGCAGCACGCCGGAATTTGATGGCTGGCGGTGGGTCAGTTATTGGTACCCGGTGCGTCAGGTTGTCTCTTTTAAGCGTGATGTCTATCGGCGGGCGCTGAAGGAATTTGCTGCAATGGCGATGCCATTCAAGGAGCGAAGAGAGCGTAAAGGCAAACGCCGAGGCAAGCGAGGATAATGCAGTAATCCCAGATAAGGTTAATTATGCTGACGCAGCTTAGAGAAATTGTTGAGAAGGTCGCAAGTGCCCCGAGCCTGATGGAAGCACTTGATCAGCTGGTAGTCAGTACCTGTAATGCGATGAAGACGGAGTGTTGCTCCGTCTATATTGCCGATCATAAGCGTCAACAGTACACGCTGATGGCTACTCAGGGACTGACCAAGCCTCACCGTCAGATCAGACTTGGTTTTGAGGAAGGCCTTGTCGGCCTTGTCGGCAGCCGGGCAGAGCCGATTAATGTCGCCGATGCCCGCCATCATCCCCACTTCAAACATCTTCCCGGTATCGGTGAAGAGTCATTCGGCTCTTTTTTCGGTACGCCGATTATTCATCAGCGCCAGGTGCTGGGTGTTCTGGTTATTCAGCAACGTGAGCGCCGTGAATTTGATGAAAGTGAAGAATCTTTCATGGTGACACTGGCTGCCCAGCTGGCGGTCATTCTGGCTCATGCCAAAGCACAGGGAATGTGGCCGGATCAACGCAACGGCCTCCATCTGGTCGGTTCTGCCGCTTCTCCCGGTGTGGCAATTGCCCGGGCCTGGTGGGATGACAACCAGCCTCGGCTGGAGCAGGTGCTGCCGGTATCCTGTGTCGATGTTGAAGCAGAGCAGGAACGGCTGAGTATTGCCATTGAGCTGGCCAGTGCGGAGTTTCGCCGACTGCGAAAGCGTTTTGATAGTGAACTTCATAAAGAGACGCTGGCCATTTTTGACCTGTTCAGCCACCTGCTCAACGATCCTATGCTGCGAAAGGATTTATTTGCCAAAATTGCGGATGGCGATCAGGCCGAGTGGGCGATCCGCCAGGTGGTTGAAGCGTACTCCGAGCGTTTTGCCCGGATGAAAGATGACTACCTCAAGGAGCGGGCTCAGGATATCCGAGAACTGGGTCAGCGCTTGCTATTTTTCCTTCAGAACGAGGAAGGCATTGAGCACCAGTGGGATGAACCTGTGGTGTTGCTGACCCGTGAGCTGACGGCAGCCATGCTGGCCAGTATTCCCAGGGATAAGCTGGCGGCGGTAGTGGCTCAGGAAGGTGCAGCTAACTCTCATGCGGCTATCCTGTCGCGGGCACTAGGGATTCCGGCCATCATGGGCGTTGATTTTGTGCCGGAAAAAGTCCATGACAGCCAGGTGATTGTTGATGGTTACCTCGGGGATTTCCTGGTCGAGCCGAACCGCCATGTTATGGCCGAGTACACCCGTTTGCTTCGGGAAGAAAATGAGCTGACCCGGACGGTTGAAGGCGAGGTAGGTAAAGCTGCGTGTACTTTGGATAAGGAGCGGATTTACATCCACCTTAATGCCGGCCTGAGCGCTGATACCAGTATAGCGGTCAATCGCGGAGTAGACGGTGTAGGTTTGTACCGTACTGAAGTGCCATTTTTGCTACAACGCAGCTTTCCTTCCGAGGAAGAGCAGACGTTGCAGTATCGCTCCATTTTGATGACCTACCGAAACAAGAAAGTGGTTATGCGGACGCTGGATATCGGTGGTGATAAGCCGTTGCCTTATCTGGCTATTGAGGAAGACAACCCGTTTCTCGGCTGGCGCGGTATTCGTTTTACCCTGGATCACCCGGAAATCTTTTTGATCCAGGTTCGGGCGATGCTCAAGGCAAGTATTGGACTGGAAAACATGGATATCCTGTTGCCGATGATTTCAGGCATCGGGGAGCTGGATGAATCGAGGGCGTTGATCGACCGCGCTTATACCGAAGTGGCCAAGTATGCACAGGAGCAGGGAGAGACTCTTAAGCGCCCTAAGATCGGGATCATGGTTGAAGTCCCGTCTATTCTCTATCAGCTTCCTGCCCTGAAAGGGAAAGTGGATTTTATTTCCGTTGGCAGCAACGACCTTACCCAATATTTATTAGCCGTGGACCGGAACAATTCCCGGGTTGCCAATGTCTATGATGCATTACACCCTGCGGTACTGAATGCACTTAAGCACATTGCAGATACCAGCCGGGTACTGGACATGCCTGTCAGTGTGTGTGGTGAGCTGGCCGGTGATCCTGTGGGAGCCTTATTGCTGGTGGGGATGGGATACCGTTCTCTGAGTATGAATACCCGCAACGTTGCCCGGATTAAGTATATTTTGCGTCATATTGCGGTCAGTGAGATGGAGCAGCTGACAGATTCTGCTCTGCAGTCGACTTTTGCCGATGATGTCCGCAAAATGGCAACGGAATTTGTAGACCAGCGAGGACTGGGTGGATTTATTCGTGCAGGTAAGCAGTAGGTTAGAATGATTGATAATGCGTTGTGGCTGTTTGCCATATGTCTTGCGCTCGGTAGCGTGGTTGGTTTACTGGCCGGGATGCTGGGGATTGGCGGCGGTCTGGTTGTGGTTCCTGCGCTGGTATGGCTGCTGCCAAGGGCCGGAATTGAAAGTAGTTTGGTAATGCACATTGCGCTGGCAACCTCGTTGGCCAGTATTGTTTTAACCTCTGGCTCATCGGCCCGTAATCACTTTAGATTAGGTAACGTTGATTTTTCTATTGTGAAGTCACTGGCACCGGGAGTGGTTGTCGGCGGTCTCGGCGGCAGCGTAATTGCAGAGTTGGTACCGACGGAACTCTTACCTAAGATTTTTGCCGTTATTGTCCTGATGCTGGCACTGCAGATGCTGCGTTCAATGCGGATCACCCGCCAGGGCACAATGCCGGGGCCGATTGGTACTATCTGCAGCGGAGGGGTGATTGGAGTGGTATCCAGTTTAGCCGGAATTGGCGGAGGCTCTCTGACAGTGCCATATTTGAATTGGCATGGTGTGGAAATGCGCCGGGCCATCGGTTGCGCTTCATTGTCCGGTGCCATGATTGCCATTGCCGGAATGCTGGGCTTCATTGTTGCCGGCGTCGGAGATGAAGCCTTGCCGCCAATGAGTATCGGTTATGTTTATTTACCGGCATTGTTTGGCATCGTTATGACATCCATGGTAACTACTCGCTACGGTGCGGCTCTGGTCAGCCGGTTGCCGACGGCGACATTAAAGAAAATTTTTGCGGTCTTCCTGCTGTTTATCAGTATGAAGATGTTTTTGGGATAATTGTTGTTCAGGGGAGGTTCGCTTCCCTGCTTTCTGAGATTAATTGAATGAGCCAAGGTTATTTAACATTTCCTAATATTGACCCGGTTTTGATCCAAATTGGCCCGCTGGCAGTGCGCTGGTATGGTCTGATGTATCTGCTGGGCTTCGTTTTTGCCATGTGGCTGGCTAACCGCCGTGCGGATAAGTTAGGCAGTGGCTGGACTCGTGAGCAGGTCAGCGATTTGCTGTTTGCCGGTTTCCTTGGCGTTGTCCTCGGCGGGCGTATCGGTTATGTCCTGTTCTATAACTTCGATATGTTCCTTGCCAATCCGTTGTACCTGTTTAAGGTCTGGACCGGTGGTATGTCGTTCCACGGTGGCCTTCTCGGTGTGATTACGGCTATGTTCTGGTATGCCCACAAGAATGGCCGGACATTTTTCAATGTAGCGGATTTTGTTGCTCCGCTGGTGCCGTTTGGTCTGGGGGTTGGTCGTTTGGGTAACTTTATCAATGGTGAACTGTGGGGGCGAACCACAGATGTGCCATGGGCAATGGTGTTCCCTACGGGTGGTCCGCTGCCGCGTCACCCGTCACAGTTGTATGAATTCTTCCTGGAAGGTGTCGTTCTGCTGATCATCCTGAATATCTTTATCCGTAAGCCTCGTCCTGCCGGTGCGGTTTCCGGTTTGTTCCTGTTCGGATACGGCTGCTTCCGTTTCATTGTGGAATATTTCCGCGAACCGGATGCCCACCTGGGTCTGTATGGCGGCTGGATCAGTATGGGACAGATCCTGTCACTGCCGATGGTGATTGGTGGTTTACTGATGATGCTTTGGGCATATAAATTTCAGGCTAAAAACAAAACAGCCTGATGAAATAGGTTAGGGATTACACAAAGGCGGCATCTTCGGATGCCGCCTTTTTTCGATTCTGGTAAAATCAGGCGCAATTTTGTGCCTCGGCACTGTCATTTATGGGTGGGAATATGAAACAGTATTTAGACCTTTGTCAGCGTATTGTTGACGAGGGTGTATGGGTTGAAAACAAGCGAACTGGCAAGCGTTGCCTGACAGTGATCAATGCTGATTTGACATATGATGTGGCTAACAACCAGTTCCCACTGGTTACAACGCGCAAGAGCTTCTGGAAAGCGGCGATTGCCGAGCTGCTGGGCTATATCCGTGGCTATGACAATGCGGCTGATTTCCGCGCCCTGGGTACCAAAACTTGGGACATGAACGCCAATGATAACGAAGCATGGCTGAATAACCCGCACCGTAAAGGTGAAGATGATATGGGACGGGTATACGGCGTACAGGGTCGTAGCTGGCAGAAGCCTGACGGTTCGACCATCGACCAGCTGCGCAAAATTGTTGATAACCTGAGTCAGGGTATCGACGATCGTGGTGAAATCCTGACTTTCTATAACCCAGGCGAGTTCGATATGGGCTGTCTGCGTCCGTGTATGCACACCCACACGTTTTCTCTGTTGGGGGATACATTGTATCTGACCAGCTACCAGCGCTCTTGTGACGTGCCCCTGGGGCTGAATTTTAACCAGGTTCAGGTTTATACCTTGCTGGCGCTGATGGCCCAGATCACTGGTAAGAAGCCGGGTCAGGCTTACCATAAGATCATTAATGCTCACATCTATGAAGATCAGGTGGAGTTAATGCGTGATGTTCAGCTCAAGCGTGAGCCGTTTGAGTCACCACAGCTGATCATTAACCCTGAAATTAAGAGCCTGGAAGATCTGGAAACCTGGGTAACTCTGGATGACTTCGAAGTAGTGGGTTACCAGCACCACGATCCGATCAAATACCCTTTTTCTGTTTAAAAGTGTTGCATGGGGTAATTAAATGTTTACCCCTGAAACAATCGGAGCTCGACTTCGAGCTTAAACAACAAAAAGCCCCGCATTTTCTATGCGGGGCTTTTCTTTTTTTTGGATGGTTTTAACTGGCTGTTTACGCAGTGAAAGCCAGAATCGAACCAGGAATTGCCACAAATACCAGTCCAAGGTAACCGGCTACAGCAATCTTGCTCTTAGACGCCAGGTCACTCAGGTAAAACGCTGCTTTCAAAGGCAGTTCACGCAGAAGCGGGATGCCGAAGATTAGCAGGGTTGCCATAATGTTGAATGTTAGGTGTACCAGGGCAATCTGTAGTGCAAATGCCGCGTTGTCACCAGCGATTGCTGTTGCAGCCAGCAATGCGGTAATACAGGTACCGATATTTGCACCCAGAGTGAACGGGTAAACATCACGAACTTTAAGAACGCCTGTACCTACCAGTGGCACCATCAGGCTGGTTGTTGTCGATGAAGACTGTACCAGTACGGTTACAACTGTACCTGAAGCGATACCGTGCATTGGACCGCGGCCGATAGCACTTTTTAGAATTTCGCGGGCACGGCCAACCATCAGGCTGCGCATCAGTTTACCCATTGCAGTAATCGCAATGAAGATCAGGGCAATACCGATGAAGATAAGGATCACACCACCCATGTTGCCAAATGCTTCCAGCGGGCCTTTTACAAGTCCAACTGCTGGCTTGGTCAGCGGCTTCATGAAGTTTAGGCCCTTCATGCTCATGTCACCGGCACCCATCATAGGAGAAACCAGCCATGAAGAGATCTTATTCAGGATTCCGAACATCATTTCCAGCGGCAGGAAGATAGCTACTGCAAGCAGGTTGAAGAAATCGTGAACGGTTGCACTGGCAAAAGCGCGGCGAAATTCGTCTTTACAACGAGCATGGCCCAGGCTTACCAGTGTATTTGTGACAGTGGTACCAATGTTGGCACCCATGACCATAGGAATTGCTGTTTCAACAGGCAGGCCACCGGCAACAAGGCCTACAATAATTGAGGTAACAGTACTGGAGGACTGGATCAGTGAGGTGGCCACCAGGCCAATCATCAGGCCGGCAACAGGGTGTGATGCAAATTCAAAAAGCGTTTTTGCCTGCTCACCGACAGACCATTTGAAGCCGCTGCTAACCATAGATACAGCGACCAGTAATACGTAAAGCATGAACGCTAGGTTTGCCCAGCGGACCCAGCGCATAGAGCTGTTTATTGGCGCAGCAGTAGTGGCTTGGGTATTCATAATCAAATTCTCCATGACAAAAATATGTCGTTTGGGTTTCATTTTTTGAAATCTGCGGCGATGGTAGAGCTGGAATATTTCAGAAATATGACACTGTCTGTCATAAATGGATTTTCTGCCTGAAACGTGACCAAAACTGTGGTTTTTCTATGTGGTATTGAACTCTCTTTGTTAGTTAAGTGTTTGTTTTTAAATTTATATTTTGGCAGCTTTCAATGTTGCAAGAAAATGGGCTTAGATTGGGTTTTTTTAGTTTGAAGAGCGATTACAATGTGAGTTTGTTCAAAATCTGGGAATTGTCACTAATTCTGATAGTTATATAAGTAATTTGCGGATATTACTTTGTATGAGGGAGAATAGTTCGGTTTTTTCGAGGTGTTATCTCTAAACAAACGATTTTTCACTGGCATAGTGTGACGTCTAAACTAATTTTACATTTTTGTTGTGACATTAGTTTCATGTAAAGGAGTTACGGTCGATGGCCGAAGCAATTCGTAATTTTCTCAAAATGGAGTCTGCAGGCGGAATTATCCTGATCATTGCCGCAGCGATCGCGATGATTATTGCGAACTCGCCACTGGAACCGCTGTATAACGGTACCCTGCATTCATATGTTGCTGGTCTGTCTGTTGTTCACTGGATTAACGACGGCCTGATGGCGATTTTCTTCCTGCTGATTGGTCTGGAAGTAAAACGAGAGCTGATTGAAGGTGCGCTGAATACTAAAGAAAAAGCGATCTTCCCGGCTATCGCAGCGATTGGCGGCATGATTGCCCCGGCGCTGGTTTACACGCTGTTTAACTTTGCCGATCCGATGGCAGTAAAAGGCTGGGCGATCCCGGCAGCAACAGATATCGCGTTTGCTTTGGGTATTATGGCTCTGCTAGGCACCCGCGTTCCGGTATCACTGAAAGTATTCCTGTTGGCGCTGGCAATTATTGATGACCTGGGTGTTATTGTGATTATTGCTCTGTTCTACAGCAGTGATCTGTCAACACTGGCACTGGCTATCGCGTTTGCCGCAACGGCTGCACTATTCGTGATGAATGCGAAGAATGTAACCAAGATTTCTTGGTACTTGGCAGTGGGTGCGATTTTGTGGATTAGCGTACTGAAATCCGGTGTTCATGCGACATTAGCTGGTGTGGTACTTGGCTTTGCTATTCCGCTGGCTGGCAAAGACGGTGATCGCTCAGAACATGCGTCACCACTGAAGCATATGGAGCACGCTCTGCACCCGTATGTTGCATTCATGATTCTGCCGCTGTTCGCGTTTGCTAACGCAGGTATTTCATTGGATGGCGTGTCTCTGTCGGGCCTGACATCCATGTTACCGCTGGGTATTGCCCTTGGTCTGTTGATCGGTAAGCCGTTGGGGATCTTTACAGCAAGCTTCATGGCTGTGAAAACCGGTCTGGCGAAGTTGCCTGACGGTGTTGGCTTTACCCATATTTTTGCTGTATCCGTGCTGTGTGGTATCGGCTTTACGATGTCCATCTTCATCTCTTCGCTGGCTTTTGTCGGCGCGCCAGAGGACTTCAGCACTTATTCGCGTCTGGGAATTCTGCTGGGCTCTACGGTTGCAGCGTTAACAGGGTACTTCATGTTAAGTCGTACCTTGCCTAAAACGGAGGCGTAATATGAAACGTTATCTTCTAAGCGTTGTAATGTTGTCATCTTCAGCGGTTTTTGCGTCAGTTGATTACAATGACTGTACCGAGAACACTAATACGGAAGTGTGCCAGGCCTATTTGGCTGGCCTTAGCCACGGTAAGGCTAGCGTTGAAAACACAGTGATGTCTGAGTCGAAAGATGATTTTCGCTCACGAGCACTGGAGCAGCGTGTAGGAGAGCGTTACCGTAAATCTGTTCAGTCTCAGAAAGAGCTGGTTCAGCCTGAAGAGGGCGAAGTTTCCTCCTGAACCACTTTATCCTGACTAATAACGGTTGAAGACCCCGAATGCACAGCGTAAGCTGCGCGTTTGGGGTTTTTTATTTCCGGGAAGTAGTAAAACAGGATGTCTCACCTAAATTACAATCACCTCTATTACTTTTGGATGGTCTGTAAGCAGGGCTCAGTGACCAAAGCGGCTGAAGCTCTGTTTCTGGCACCGCAAACGGTGACAGGCCAGATCCGGGCTCTGGAAGAGCGGCTTAAGGGCAAGCTGACCAAGCGGGTTGGCAGGAATATCGAACCGACGGAGTTAGGGCAGTTGGTCTTTAAATACGCTGATAAGATGTTCGATCTCAGTTACGAAATGCTGGATATCGTGAACTATACCCAGCGGGAAAACCAATTGCTTGAGGTTGGGGTAGCAGACGCCCTGTCTAAGCGTCTTGTCAGCAAGGTGCTATTGGAAGGCATTCCTGAAGACGAGCGGATTCATTTGCGTTGTTATGAATCCACTCACGAAATGCTGCTTGAGCAGTTGTCTCAGCATAAGTTGGATATGATTTTGTCGGACTGCCCAGTAGATTCAACGCAGAGCCCCGGCCTTTATAGTAAGAAACTGGGTGAGTCGAGCATGAGCTTTTTCTGCTCGGTCCCGACTAATCCGCTGAATTTCCCTGCCTGTATTGAAGACTACAAGCTTCTGGTTCCCGGCCGACGGACTGCAATGGGACGTAAACTGCATCATTGGTTTGATCAGCAGGGTATTACGCCGAATATTCTGGGTGAATTTGATGATGCGGCGCTGATGAAAGCGTTCGGGGCTTATCATCAGTCAATGTTTGTTGCACCGTCAATTTATGCAGAAGAGATTGAGTCGAATAATATTCGTGAAGTTAAGCGGGTAAAGGAAATCAAGGAAGAGTATTACGTCATTTTTGCCGAAAGGATGATTATGCATCCGGCTGTTAAGAAGATCTGTGAGGCAGATTTTAGGAAGTTGTTTAAATAACGTTGTTGAAATAAAGCCCCTTCTGGCACGATTTTTCATCAGCTACGGCTAGAAATGCGCTCGTAAATTAAGTACATTAGCATTAACTTAAGTTTAATGATGGTGGACGTATGGAACTACAGCAGATGGAGCAAAATGCCCCGAAGGCCGTAGCACTGCTGAAAGCCATGGCGAATGAACGACGTTTGTTTATCCTTTGCTATTTGCTGGAGCAAGAAATGTCGGTTGGGATGATGAGTGAAAAGCTCGGTTTGAGTCAGTCTGCGCTATCCCAGCATTTAGCATGGTTAAGGCGTGATGGGCTGGTTGATACCCGCAAAGAGGCGCAAACAGTCTACTACCGCTTAAAGAGTGAAGAAGTCAGGGCGATGATGCAGTTGCTTCATAAGATGTATTGTGGCGGTGGCCAGTAAACTTCAGGCTTTAGAATATAAAAAAACCGGCGCTAGCCGGTTTTTTTATAACTGAATCGCAACTCTTAGATTAAAGAGCTTTGATTTTAGCAGCTAGACGAGCTTTGTGACGTGCAGCTTTGTTTTTGTGGATCAGGCCTTTAGTAGCCATACGATCCATAACAGGTTGCATTTCAGCGAAAGCTTGAGTAGCAGCTTCTTTGTTGCCAGCTTCGATTGCAGCAATAACTTTTTTGAAGAAAGTGCGCATCATAGAACGACGGCTAGCGTTGTGCTGGCGACGTTTTTCTGAAGTGATAGCACGTTTCTTAGCAGATTTGATATTTGCCAAGGGTAACTCCCAAATCTTGGTACGGTGACAATTTAAGGCCGAGGACTATGCCTGCTTAACCAGAGAATGTCAAATGATTTGTGCAAAGAACCGCCGAACCAAACATGTTTGGCACTTGCGGATTAACACGGTTAATATGGCGGCAGATTTTACCAGCATTTAGGTTCGGAAGTCACCTTTTCTGAGCTATCTTTATGAGGTTTTTTTTGTGAGTAAGCGTCTTTTGCGCTCTGGACTGATTGTCAGCACCATGACATTGGTCTCTCGGGTTCTTGGATTGGTGCGAGATGTTGTGGTGGCAAACCTAATGGGAGCCGGAGCTGCAGCCGATGTTTTCTTCTTTGCTAACAAAATTCCTAACTTTTTACGCCGCTTATTTGCTGAAGGAGCATTCTCTCAGGCTTTTGTGCCTGTGCTTACTGAAAGCCATGCTGCCGGTGATATGGATAAGACCCGCCAGTTGATTGCCCGAGCCTCGGGTACTCTCGGGGTCATCGTTTCCGTGGTAACCCTGTTCGGTATTTTGGGCTCTGGTGTCGTAACCGCGCTGTTCGGTGCAGGCTGGTTTATTGATTGGCTGCACGGTGGCCCGGCAGCGCCTAAGTTTGAGCTGGCGAGCCTGTTGCTAAAAATCACTTTCCCTTACCTGTGGTTTATTACCTTTGTTGCGCTGTCTGGCGCAATCCTCAATACCCTGGGTAAGTTTGCGGTTTCTTCTTTTACGCCTGTTTTTCTTAATGTTGCTATTATTGGTTGTGCCTGGTTTCTGGCTCCGAACCTGCCTCAGCCGGAAATTGGTCTGGCGATCGGTGTTTTTCTTGGTGGCCTGATTCAGTTCTTATTCCAAATCCCATTCCTATATAAAGAGGGTATGCTGGCTAAACCGCAATGGGGTTGGAACGATCCTGGGGTAGTAAAAATCCGCACCCTGATGATCCCGGCACTGTTCGGAGTGTCTGTCAGCCAGATCAATTTGTTGTTCGATACCTTTATTGCCAGCTTCCTGACAACTGGCTCTATCAGTTGGCTGTATTACTCCGATCGCTTGCTAGAATTCCCGCTGGGGCTGTTCGGCATTGCGATTGCCACAGTGATCTTACCTGCGCTGTCACGTAAGCACGTAGAGCAATCAAGCGACCATTTTGCTTACACCATGGATTGGGGCGTGCGTATGGTGTTGCTTTTGGGGATCCCTGCCATGCTCGGCCTGATGGTTCTGGCGAAGCCAATGCTGATGGTGCTGTTTATGCGAGGTGAGTTTTCACCAGCCGATGTAGAGCAGGCTTCGTTGTCATTACTGGCTTACGCTTCTGGTTTGCTTAACTTTATGCTAATTAAAGTACTGGCTCCGGGGTACTATGCCCGCCAGGATACCAAGACACCAGTACGCTTCGGTATTATCGCAATGTTTACCAATATGGTGTTTAACGCCATCTTTGCTTATTTATATGGTTACATAGGCCTGGCAATGGCCACAGCTCTGTCGGCACTGGTTAATGCGGCACTGCTATACCGAGGCCTGCATATGGCGAATGTCTACCGAATCAGTAAAACAACACTGCTGTTTGTTGCGCGTCTGGTATTGGCTGGTGCAGCTATGGTTGCGGCTTTGCTTTGGGCTCTGCCGGCAATGGATCACTGGCTGGCCTGGACACTGAGCGCTCGAGTAATGTGGCTGGGTGGTTTGATTGCTGTAGGAGCGCTAGTGTATCTGGGGACGGTTGTTGTTCTGGGGATACGCCTTCATCATCTGAAGGCTGAGGGCTAAGCTCTTGCCTGAAATATGATATCAGCCAGCGGGAAAATGATTCCGATTGGTATGATGGGCTCAGAGTAGTATATAATCCGTCAGTTTTTCACTCTGCGAAAATTAAAGCGGCGCATGGAATTAATCCGAGGTATACATAATATCAAGCCAGAGCATCACGGAAGCGTGTTGACGATTGGTAACTTTGATGGTGTTCACTTAGGTCATCAGGCGGTGTTGCGCCAGGTGCAGGCCAAAGCCAAAGAACTGGGCTGGCCGGCAACTGTGATGAGCTTTGAGCCTCAGCCGATGGAATTGTTTGCAGGGGATAATGCCCCGGCCAGACTGACGCGGTTCCGCGATAAGTACCAGCAATTGAAACAGCTGGGAATGGATCGTTTGTTTTGTGTCAATTTTAATGCCCATTTCGCCAATATGTCGCCGCGAGATTTTGTTCGCCGCTTGTTGGTAGAGCAATTGGGTGTTAAGTTTCTGGTTGTTGGTGATGATTTTTGCTTCGGAAAAGGCCGGAGCGGGAATTTTGCTATGCTAGAAGCTGCGGGGAAAGAGTTCGGTTTTACGGTTGTCAGTACCCAGAGCTTTTGCGTTTCTGAACAACGTGTCAGCAGTACGGCAATTCGTCAGGCCTTGGCAAATAATGATTTGCCGCTGGCCGAGTCGATGCTTGGCCGTCCGTACACTATCGGCGGACGCGTCTCCCATGGACGTAAACTGGGCCGGACTATCGGTTTTCCTACAGCAAATGTACCTCTTAAACGGCGGGTATCACCGGTCTCTGGTGTTTACGCTGTAGAGGTTTTCGGTGTTGATGGTGCTCCACTTCCCGGAGTTGCCAATGTTGGCCACCGACCGACAGTTAATGGTGTGCGCCAGCAACTGGAAGTACACCTGTTTGATTTTAAATCTGATCTCTACGGACGCCAGATTGAAGTCGTGCTGCGTCATAAGCTGCGTGACGAAATTAAATTTGAATCATTTGATGCGCTGAAAGCGCAAATAGAGCGTGATGCTCAAACAGCACGGGTGTGGCTGTCTGAGCGTAATAATGTCCAATTTCGCCCAAGTAACGGAATCGAGAATCAATGAGCGACTACAAAGATACCCTGAATTTGCCTGAAACAGGGTTTCCGATGCGAGGCAATCTAGCTAACCGTGAGCCTGCGATGCTTAAGCGTTGGTATGATGAAGACCTTTACGGTGAAATCCGTAAAGCCAAGAAGGGTAAAAAATCCTTCGTATTACACGATGGCCCTCCATATGCCAACGGTGATATTCACATTGGTCACGCACTGAACAAGATTCTTAAAGACATTATTATTAAGTCAAAGACTCTGTCTGGCTTTAACGCACCATACATTCCTGGCTGGGACTGCCACGGTCTGCCAATCGAATTGATGGTAGAGAAGAAAGTTGGTAAGCCAGGCCAGAAAGTGACTGCGGCTGAATTCCGCGAGAAATGCCGTACTTACGCTGCAGGTCAGGTTGAAGGTCAGAAAGAAAGCTTCATGCGCCTGGGTGTGCTGGGTGAGTGGGACAAGCCTTACCGCACTATGGATTTTGCAACAGAAGCGAACATCATTCGCTCTCTGGGTAAAATTGCAGACCAGGGCCACCTGCTGAAAGGTTTCAAACCTGTTCACTGGTGTACTGACTGTGGTTCAGCATTGGCTGAAGCAGAAGTTGAATATAAAGATAAAGTTTCACCGTCAATCGACGTGAAATTCAAAGCGGTTGACGAAGCGGCGGTTGTAGCTAAGTTCGACTGTGCTGAAGGTCATGAAGGTCAGGGTGATGTGTCTATTGTTATCTGGACAACAACACCATGGACTCTGCCAGCTAACCGTGCCGTTGCTATCCGTGATGATCTGGAATACGTACTGATCCAGACTGAAGGTGGCTCTGATAGTGAACAGCCTTCTGAGCGTCTGATTGTTGCTGCTGAGCTGGCTAAAGACGTAATGGATCGTGCCGGTATCGAGCAATACCGTAACCTTGGTTTCTGTAAAGGTGCCGAGCTGGAGCTGGTTCGTTTCAACCACCCATTCTATAGCTTCGATGTTCCTGTGATCCTTGGCGATCACGTAACGACTGATTCTGGTACAGGCTGTGTACACACAGCACCTGGCCACGGTCAGGAAGACTTTGCAGTTGGTCAGAAATACGGTCTGGAAGTTGCTAACCCAGTGGGCAGCAACGGTGTTTACCTGCCGGATACAGAACTGTTTGCTGGTCAGCACGTATTTAAGGCGAACGATGCTGTTGTTGAAACGCTGAAAGAGCACGGCGCACTGCTGCACCACCACGCTTACGAGCACAGCTACCCGCATTGCTGGCGCCACAAGACGCCAATCATCTTCCGTGCGACTCCACAGTGGTTCGTATCGATGGATCAGGCAGGCTTGCGTGCAAAAGCGCTGGAAGAAATCAAGAGCGTTCAGTGGATGCCTGAATGGGGTCAGAGCCGTATCGAAGGTATGGTTGAAGGTCGCCCTGAATGGTGTATCTCTCGTCAGCGTACTTGGGGTGTGCCAATCGCGCTGTTCGTTCACAAAGAAACTCAGGATCTTCATCCTAATACCAGCGAGCTGATTGAAAAAGTAGCTAAGCTGGTGGAAGAAAAAGGTATCCAGGCATGGTGGGATGTAGAACCTGCTGAGCTGATGGGTGAAGAAGATGCGGCTAATTACGAGAAAGTACTTGATACTCTGGACGTTTGGTTCGATTCAGGTGTTACTCACTTCTCAGTTGTAGACAGCCGCGAAGAATACAATGGCAACAGTGCCGATCTGTATCTTGAAGGTTCTGACCAGCACCGTGGCTGGTTCCAGTCTTCACTGATCTCTTCTGTTGCAATGAAGGGTAAAGCGCCTTACAAGCAAGTGCTGACTCACGGTTTCGTTGTTGACGGTCAGGGCCGTAAGATGTCGAAATCTATCGGTAACGTTGTTGCACCGAAAGATGTAACTAACAAGCTGGGTGCTGATATCCTGCGTCTGTGGGTTGCATCAACTGACTACACCGGTGAAGTTGCCGTTTCTGATGAAATCCTGAAGCGTTCTGCTGATGCTTACCGCCGTATCCGTAACACAGCACGTTTCTTCCTTGCTAACCTGAGCGGTTTCAACCCAGAAACTGACTGTGTAGCGGCAGAAGATATGGTTGCTCTGGATCGCTGGGCTGTTGGCCGTGCGAAAGCAGCACAGGAAGAAATCATCAAGGCTTACGATGAGTACAACCTGCACGCAGTAACTCAGCGCCTGATGCAGTTCTGTTCGGTTGAAATGGGTTCATTCTACCTGGATGTAATCAAAGACCGTCAGTATACTGCGAAGCGCGGTGGTCACGCACAACGCAGCTGTCAGACTGCTCTGTACTACATTGTTGAAGCCCTGGTTCGCTGGATGGCACCTATCATGTCGTTCACAGCAGATGAGATCTGGAACGAAATGCCAGCTTCTCAAGGTAATGGTGAACAGCGTGATAAGTTCGTATTCACCGGTGAGTGGTACGAAGGTCTGTTCGGTCTGGCAGATGGTGAAGAGCTGAGCAACGAATTCTGGGCTGAGATCCAGCACGTTCGTGGTGCTGTGAACAAACTGCTGGAAGGTGCACGTAAAGATAAAGTTATCGGCGGTGCCCTGCAGGCTGAAGTAACACTGGCTGCAAATGAAGAGCTGGCAGCGAAGCTGAACAAGCTGGAAGACGAACTGCGTTTCGTTCTGCTGACTTCTAAAGCTGACGTTGTTGTTGCTGACAGCAAGCCGGAAGGTGCACAGGAAACTGACGTTGAAGGTCTGTATGTAACAGTTAAAGCGTCAGAAGCTGCGAAGTGTGACCGTTGCTGGCACCACGTTGCGGATGTAGGCACTATCGAAGGTCACGAAGAAGTTTGTGGTCGTTGTGTAAGCAACATTGACGGTGAAGGTGAAGAGCGTAAGTTTGCCTAATGATCAAGTTATCGCCTAAACAAATGCCCTCGTTGAAAGAGTCCGGAGTTCGCTGGCTGTGGCTGGCGGCCCTGGTGTTCATCATGGATTTTGTCAGCAAGCTGCTGGTTATGAATACCATGGAATACGGTTGGCCTAACCGTATTGAGCTGCTGCCGTTCTTTAATCTGCTGTATGTACACAACTATGGTGCGGCATTCAGCTTTTTGAGTGACGCTGGTGGTTGGCAGCGCTGGTTGTTTACGGCGATTGCACTTGCGGTGTGTGGTTTGCTTATCTTCTGGATGCGCCGCTCGCCGGCCTCCCATAAGCTGGCAAATTGTGCATATGCCCTGATCATCGGTGGTGCACTCGGTAATTTGTTTGACCGTTTGTACCATGGCTTTGTGGTCGACTTCCTGGATTTCTATATCGGTAAGCACCACTGGCCGGCATTCAATATTGCCGATGTCGCTATTTGCGTCGGTGCCGGACTGATTGTCCTGGAAGGCTTTTTGGCCGATAAAGACAAGCAGCCGGTTAACCGCTAAAAGCGATCAGACCTTATAACCTTAAGCGCTGTCCGTTGATACGGGCGGCGCTTTGTTGTAAAAAGAGCGCTATAAATATTCAATTCAGGGAAGTGAGCATGTCGGTAATCAAGGAAAACAGTGAAGTTCTGATGCACTTTGCCATTAAGCTCGATGACGGTTCAGTGGCAGATTCAACCCAGGCTATGGGGAAACCGGCAAAGTTCCGTATGGGCGATGGTAGCCTGACGGAAAATTTCGAAAAATGCCTGTTGGGACTGAGCGTTGGCCAGAAAAGCTCGTTTAAACTGGAGCCGGAAGATGCCTTCGGACCGGCTAATCCCGACAATATCCACCATCTCGAACTGTCTAAATTCGGTGCCGATGCACCTGCCGAGGTGGGAACCATTATTGCCTTTAGTGGCCCTGATGGTCAGGATATCCCTGGAATAATTACAGAAGTTGCCGGCGACTCAGTAACCGTTGACTTCAATCACCCGCTTGCCGGGCAACGGGTCACTTTTGATGTCGAAGTTGTGGCCATAGAAAACTAAGAGCTGTTAGCAATGAAAATCTTATTAGCCAACCCACGCGGTTTTTGTGCCGGCGTAGACCGTGCGATCAGTATCGTTGAACGTGCACTGGAACTGTATCAACCGCCAATTTATGTTCGCCATGAAGTCGTCCATAACCGTTTTGTGGTCGAAGGTCTTAAGCAACGTGGTGCTATTTTTGTCGAAGAACTGCACGAAGTGCCGGATGACAATATTGTGATTTTCTCTGCCCACGGCGTATCTCAGGCTGTTCGCAATGAAGCGAAAGCCCGCCAGCTGACAGTGTTTGATGCAACCTGCCCGTTGGTAACCAAAGTCCATATGGAAGTTGCGCGCGCCAGTCGCCGCCATATGGAAGTGGTACTGATTGGTCATGCCGGTCATCCTGAAGTTGAGGGCACCATGGGCCAGTACACCAGTGAAGAAGGTGGCATGTACCTGGTTGAGAGACCGGAAGATGTTGAAAAGCTGAAGGTCAAAGATCCGAGTAACCTGCATTATGTCAGCCAGACAACCCTGTCTGTCGATGAAACTGCAGATGTGATTGCTAAATTGCGTGAGGTTTTCTCTGAAATTCAGGGGCCGCGTAAAGATGATATCTGTTATGCAACTCAAAACCGACAGGATGCTGTGCGTGAAATGGCGAAGTCGGTAGATGTGGTGATTGTTGTTGGCTCAAAGAATTCGTCTAACTCAAACCGTCTGCGTGAACTGGCTGAGAAGCTGGGAACGCCGGGTTGTCTGACGGACTGTCCGGAAGATATCCAGCCTGAATGGTTCGAAGGTAAAGCGAAAGTGGGGATTACAGCCGGAGCTTCGGCACCGGAAGAACTGGTTAACCAGATCATTGAGCGAATCCGTCAGCTAAGCGGTGCAGAAGTTGAGGAGCTGACCGGTCGGGAAGAGAATATGTTCTTCGAAGTGCCACGTGAACTTCAGGTCAAGAACGTATAAGCCTTGCTGGAAGAATACAATCGGTTTGAAAGCCTCAGCGAATGCTGGGGCTTTTTTTATATCCGTCAACAGGCTACAGTGGAGTAGAACAACATAAGAGATTTTTAGGGAGAAAATACGCAATGGTAAGAATTGCGATTGCCGGTGCGGCAGGACGCATGGGCCGACAGCTGTTAAAAGCGACACACCTGTCAGAACTGGCTGCACTGGGTGCAGCGACTGAGCGTAGTGAATCCACTTTGGTTGGTGTTGATGCCGGTGAACTAGCGGGAATTGGTGCACTGTCTGTCACCGTTGTTGATGATCTTGCGGCTGCGAAGGATGACTTCGATGTGCTGATTGATTTCACTGCACCTGTAGCGACTCTGGCAAATATTGAATTCTGTCAGCAGCATGGCAAAAAAATTGTCATTGGTACAACCGGTTTTACCGAGCAGGAGCGACAGCAGATTGATGAGGCAGCTAAGAGCATGCCGATTGTGATGGCGCCAAACTACAGCGTCGGTGTAAACCTGATGTTTAAGTTACTGGAAAAAGCCGCCAAGGTCATGGGCGATTATTGTGATATCGAAATAATCGAGGCCCACCATCGCCATAAGGTCGACGCTCCGTCAGGAACTGCGATCGGTATGGGGGAGGCTATTGCTGGTGCGATGGGTAACAAGCTGAGTGATGTAGCCGTGTATGCCCGTGAAGGTATTACTGGTGAACGCAGCCGTGATGAAATCGGGTTTGCAACAGTTCGTGCCGGTGACATTGTTGGTGAGCATACCGCTATGTTTGCAGATATTGGTGAGCGAGTGGAAATCACTCATAAAGCGACCGATCGTATGACGTTTGCCAATGGAGCTGTTCGAGCTGCGGCATGGCTGAATGATAAAGCGCCTGGTTTTTATACAATGCAGGACGTGCTTAGTCTGGACGAATTATAAGTATCTCCGCAACTACTGCCAAATTTCCTTTCTGCGGTAACTATTCCAGCCAATTACATTGATATGCACTCACAGACCTGTGGGTGCATAATTAGTGAATCCTTCCCTTCGATTTCTATTGTTTTTTTGAACCTGTGCTTTTGCTGTAATTTTAACCAGGATTTTTGTTGTTTTTATTTTGTTGGTGATGGTTTTGTTGTGAGTTGCGCAAAAATTCACTTTAATTTAGGTTTTTTTACGGTTTGGTACTTGGATTTTTGTTTGTTGAGCTTGTTGAATTTAGGCAAACGATAAAATGAGATCGAGTTCTGCTTTGTGTGATGAAAAACCGATGAAAATGTGCGGTTATATGGCGTTGGTCTGTTTTTTCTCTTGGGTTGGTCTAAATTTAAATTAATTTTGACTGTTTTATTGACACTTCAAAGAGTGGTCTCTAGAATGCGCGCAATTTGTCAAAATTATGCTTGACTCGCTTTTTGACTTTGTATGGAATGGGTAAGTGCAAAATTATCTGTTTTAAGTGCATTTTTATTGTTTTATGGAGGTTGTCTTGAGCAAATCAGCACTGTTAGTCCTGGAAGATGGGACAGTGTTCCACGGCGTGTCCATTGGGGCAGACGGATCGGCCGTTGGTGAAGTTGTTTTTAATACCTCGATGACGGGGTACCAAGAAATTCTCACCGACCCTTCCTATTCACAACAGATTGTTACCCTCACTTATCCCCATATTGGCAATACCGGAACTAATTCCGAAGACGAAGAATCCACCTCCATCCACGCGCAAGGCCTGGTAATCCGCGATCTTCCCCTTATCGCTTCAAACTTCCGTAATCAACAATCCCTTTCTGATTACCTTAAATCCCAGAACATTGTCGGCATCGCTGATATCGACACCCGTAAGCTGACACGCATCCTGCGTGAAAAAGGTGCCCAGAATGGCTGCATCATGGCGGGTGACAACTTGGATGAAGCGCTGGCATTGGCGAAAGCTAAAGAGTTTCCCGGCCTGAAAGGTATGGATCTGGCGAAAGAAGTAACCACAGGTGAAAGCTATCAGTGGAAGCAGGGTTCATGGACGTTGGAAAACGGTCTGCCAGAACCGGCAGATGACAGCGAGTTGCCATACCATGTGGTTGCTTACGACTTCGGTGCCAAGCGTAATATTCTGCGTATGTTGGTTGACCGCGGTTGCCGCCTGACTGTTGTACCGGCACAGACTTCGGCTGAAGAAGTGCTGGCGATGAACCCTGATGGCGTATTTCTGTCAAACGGCCCGGGTGACCCTGAGCCATGTACCTACGCCATTGAGGCAACAAAAACATTCCTGGACAAGGGCCTGCCAATTTTTGGTATCTGCCTTGGCCACCAAATCCTGGCACTGGCTTCCGGTGCGAAGACAGTGAAGATGAAGTTCGGCCATCATGGTGCCAACCACCCGGTGAAGGATCTTGACCGCAATGTTGTGATGATCACTTCGCAAAACCACGGCTTTGCTGCTGATGAGGCGTCGCTGCCTGAAAACCTGCGAGCGACACACAAGTCCTTGTTTGACGGTTCCCTGCAAGGTATCCATCGCACCGACAAGCCGGCATTCAGTTTCCAGGGGCACCCGGAAGCGAGCCCGGGTCCGCATGATGCGGCTCCGTTATTTGACCACTTTATCGAACTAATCAAGCAGCACAGCGCCTAAGCCGGGAGTAGAAGAAATGCCAAAACGTACTGACATTAAAAGTGTTCTTATTCTGGGTGCCGGTCCGATTGTTATCGGTCAGGCATGTGAATTTGACTACTCTGGTGCACAGGCTTGTAAAGCCCTTCGCGAAGAAGGCTACCGTGTAATCCTGGTCAACTCTAACCCAGCGACTATCATGACCGACCCGAACATGGCCGATGCAACTTACATTGAGCCAATCCACTGGGAAGTAGTACGTAAAATCATTGAGAAAGAGCGCCCGGATGCAGTATTGCCGACCATGGGGGGCCAGACAGCACTGAACTGTGCGCTTGACCTGGAGCGTCATGGCGTGCTGGATGAGTTCGGCGTCGAAATGATTGGTGCAACGGCGGATGCTATCGATAAAGCAGAAGACCGTTCCCGCTTTGACGCGGCGATGAAGGCTATCGGCCTTGAGTGTCCGCGTGCCGATACTGCCAAGAGTATGGAAGAAGCCTATCAGGTTCTTGAGATGGTTGGCTTCCCATGTATCATCCGCCCATCCTTTACTATGGGGGGGACCGGCGGCGGTATCGCCTATAACAAGGAAGAGTTTGAAGAAATCTGCCGTCGTGGTTTGGACTTGTCTCCGACCAATGAGCTGCTGATTGATGAATCTCTGATCGGCTGGAAAGAGTACGAGATGGAAGTTGTCCGTGATAAGAACGACAACTGCATCATCGTTTGCGCGATTGAAAACTTCGACCCTATGGGTATCCATACTGGTGACTCCATTACTGTCGCACCGGCACAGACTCTGACGGATAAAGAGTATCAGCTGATGCGTAACGCATCGCTGGCGGTACTGCGTGAAATCGGCGTTGAAACCGGTGGCTCTAACGTTCAGTTCGGTATCAACCCGAAAGATGGCCGTATGGTTATCATCGAGATGAACCCGCGTGTATCCCGTTCTTCTGCACTGGCCTCAAAAGCGACCGGTTTCCCGATTGCTAAGGTAGCGGCGAAACTGGCAATTGGTTTTACCCTGGATGAGTTGATGAACGATATCACCGGTGGTGCGACGCCGGCTTCATTCGAACCGACCATCGACTATGTGGTAACTAAGATCCCGCGCTTTAACTTCGAGAAATTTGCCGGTGCCAACGACCGTCTGACAACCCAGATGAAGTCTGTCGGAGAGGTGATGGCAATCGGTCGTAACCAGCAGGAGTCGATGCAAAAAGCGCTGCGCGGCCTGGAAGTCGGCGCAAACGGCTTTGATGAAATGGTAGACCTGGATGCACCGGATGCCCTGACTAAAATTCGCCACGAGCTGAAAGATGCTGGTGCAGAGCGTATCTGGTATATCGCTGATGCTTTCCGTGCCGGGCTGTCGGTTGACGGTGTCTTCAACCTAACTAATATCGATCGCTGGTTCCTGGTACAGATTGAAGAGCTGGTGAAGCTTGAAAATCAAGTGAAAGAGGGCGGTTTTGCCGGTTTGAATGCACAGACACTGCGCAAGCTTAAGCGCAAAGGCTTTGCTGATGCCCGCTTGGCGAAGCTGCTGGGTGTAGCGGAAACGGAAATTCGCAAGCTGCGTGACCAGTTCGACATCCACCCGGTTTACAAGCGCGTTGATACTTGTGCGGCTGAGTTTTCTTCCGATACGGCTTACATGTACTCATCGTATGATGAAGAGTGTGAAGCCAACCCAACCGACAAAGACAAAATCATGGTGCTGGGCGGTGGTCCTAACCGTATCGGCCAGGGTATCGAATTTGACTACTGCTGTGTTCATGCTTCGCTGGCGCTGCGTGAAGACGGTTATGAAACCATCATGGTTAACTGTAACCCTGAGACAGTTTCAACCGACTATGACACATCCGATCGCCTGTACTTTGAACCGGTAACGCTGGAAGACGTGCTGTCGATTGTCCGTGTCGAGAAGCCGAAAGGGGTTATCGTTCAGTACGGCGGCCAGACACCGTTGAAGCTGGCGCGAGCACTGGAAGCCGCTGGTGTGCCAATTATCGGCACCAGCCCTGATGCCATTGACCGTGCGGAAGACCGTGAACGTTTTCAGGCTGCAGTTGAGCGCCTTGGCCTGAAACAACCTGAGAATGCGACAGTGACAGCGCTGGAGCAGGCTGTTGAAAAGTCGAAAGAAATCGGCTTCCCGCTGGTGGTTCGCCCGTCTTATGTACTGGGTGGCCGTGCAATGGAAATCGTTTATGACGAAAGCGACCTGCGCCGTTACTTTAATGAGGCGGTCAGTGTGTCTAACGAGTCCCCGGTACTGCTGGACCGCTTCCTGGATGATGCAACTGAAGTTGATATCGACGCTATCTGTGACGGTGAGAATGTAGTTATCGGCGGTATCATGGAGCATATCGAGCAGGCCGGTGTTCACTCCGGTGACTCAGCATGTTCACTGCCGGCTTATACTTTGAGCCAGGAAATCCAGGATGTGATGCGCCAGCAGGTTGAGAAACTGGCCTTCGAATTGGGTGTGCGTGGCCTGATGAATACTCAGTTTGCGGTCAAGGACAACGAAGTTTACCTGATTGAGGTGAACCCGCGTGCAGCACGTACCGTTCCTTTTGTATCTAAAGCTACCGGTGCGCCGCTGGCGAAGATTGCTGCCCGCGTAATGGCTGGTCAGTCACTGGCATCGCAAGGTTTTACCAAGGAAATTATTCCTCCGTACTACTCAGTGAAGGAAGTGGTGCTGCCGTTTAACAAGTTCCCGGGTGTTGACCCGCTGCTTGGCCCTGAAATGCGCTCTACCGGTGAGGTAATGGGCGTTGGTAACACTTTCGCTGAAGCTTTTGCGAAAGCGGAATTGGGTTGCGGAAAAGTGAAGCAGGCCAAAGGTCGTGCTCTGCTATCGGTTCGCGGTAATGACAAGCAACGTGTGGTTGATTTGGCATCCAAACTGGTAAAACAGGGTTATGAGCTTGATGCGACGCACGGTACTGCGATTGTGCTGGGTGAAGCCGGTATTAATCCGCGCTTGGTGAATAAGGTACATGAAGGTCGACCGCACATTCTTGACCGTATCAAGAACAACGAATACACCTACATAGTTAATACGGCTGAAGGCCGCCAGGCGATTGAGGATTCGAAAGTGCTGCGCCGGGGCGCATTGGCTGAAAAGGTGAACTACACCACGACGCTGAACGCCGCTTTTGCTACCTGTATGGCCTGGAGTGCTGATGACCGTAACACGGTTAATTCGGTGCAGGAACTGCATGCACGAGTAAAAAGCGCTGAATAATTCCTTATAAAGAACTAACAGTAGACCAAACAGCCCGCATTTTGCGGGCTGTTTCATTTTTGCCCAAAGAATGAGCAAAGGCATCAAAAGTCAGGCCATTAGGGCTTGAACTGAACATCGAATCACGTAGAATTGGCCGCGTCGCATAAGCGATAAATTATTTTGGAGACTTTAATGAACGATACCGACCATCCCCCGAGTATGAAGGTGGAAAATCAAACCCGCTAACGGTGTCGGTCTCCTGTGATTCCGAACCTCTGATACGGGTTCGGAATAGTATGTCTTTTGTATCTTCTCTTACTGATACCTTCCTTTGACAAATCATTCCCTGGTTTTCTTGCCAATTTCTCAATGATAGAACGGCGTCACGCTATTGCTGATGACCGGGTTTTAGCTATTCCAGTTATGGTGAAATTGTATTTATTTTGCCCGGAACTGGATGTTATTGCTCGTTTGTATGTGTAGTAAGACGCGATTCTGGTGGTCGTTACCCTATGCCACGTATTTCGCCTTGAAGGCGAATGCGGGTGTTGCCAATCGGGAGATTCGCCATGGCGGTAATGAACTATGCAGCACACGCTGCAACAGCAACTGAACATTTGGGTCAGAATGATGTACTGGCCGTTCGTAATGCGTTTTTGAAATATGACATCGAAGAGCAGGCTACTCTGCTGGTTCGAATGCCGATTTCAGAAGCGATTGCGGTATTACATGAGTGTCCGCTGCGGCACGTGCAGACCTTGCTGGATCTGCTTGATGAAAGAAATGAAGATGTCCGTATGCGCCATCTGGCGAACGGACTTGGGCTGATATGCTCGGAAGCTGAACCGGCAGGGCATTACCTTAAAAACAGCGTTTTCAGTCATGTGCGCGAGCGCATTGGCTGGATTGTTGGTCTGGCTTTGCTGGGTATTGTGTCCGGTTTGATCATTTCACACTATGAGGACACCCTGAGCCAATTGGTATTGCTGGCGATTTACATGCCGGTAATTGCTGCTGCCGGGGGTAATACCGGCTCTCAGGCGGCGACATTGGTGGTCAGGGCACTGGCAATGGAAGAGATTCGATGTCGCGACTGGCTGGCCGTACTGTGGAAAGAGTTCCGTGTCGCGATTGTGATTGCCGTTGTGCTGGCAATGGTGATTGTCGGCCGGGTCATGCTTTTCAGTGATGGCTCGGTCCTGCCGGTCGGGATGAGCCTTCATGATATTGCATTGGCGATCGGGATGGCAATTTCGCTTCAGGTGGTACTTTCAACCACTGTCGGTGGTGTATTACCGATGATAGCTCGAGCCTGTAACCTGGACCCGGCTGTTTTGGTGAGTCCGGTTCTGGCATCGGTGGTTGATATTTCCGGGATGATTATCTACTTCACCACGGTGAACTGGTTCCTGGGGCTGGCATAGAGGCTCGGAATCCTCGGAGTCAATAACCAGACCGGAGATACGAGGGGAGAGCGACGAGTGTCGGATCTCCTCTCGATACTCATTTGTCTCCCCTAAGCTCTTCTACTATATCTCTTTTGGTATTAAGTTATTTAATAATTCTCGTACAACGCCCTGTACAGTTCCCTTTCAAACTGTTCAATCGGCGGGGCGACTTTGGGCGCATCATCGTCTTTTTCCGGTGGATGGTAGTTGGATACCAGATGGACAAACATCAACTGCTTACCTGATTTTGTCGTAATGAAGCCAGCCAGGTTATGGGTTCCGAACAGCGAACCGCTTTTCGCGGCAATTTGCCCGCTTAGTGGCTGGTGGCGGATACTCTGGCGATAGCGCAGGGTTCCGGTCTGGCCGCTTATTGGTAGGGTGGATAACAGCTTTAACTGTTTGTCATTACGGTAGTAGTAAGTAAGCACTTCCATCATTTGTGCCGCTGTCAGCCGGTTGTTTCGGGACAGACCTGAGCCGTCGACCATCACTGCGGCGCTGAGATCGATACTGGCTTGCTCTAGCAGAATCGTTTTTATTGCAGCGACTCCGTTGGTAAATGTACCTTTTTGATTGAAGTAGCGGTGGCCTAGTGTTTTGGCAAGGTTATCGGCAATCAGGTTATCTGAATCCTTCACCATGGTATCAAGCAACTCGCTTAGGGGGGCGGAACTGTGGCGGGCAATGCGTTTACCTCTGGCATTGTCGTTGCGCATTATCTCGCCATTAAATCGGATCCCGGCCCTTTTCAGTTCACTCCGGATCACCGCGGCAGTGTAGTCTACGGTATTTTGCACCGCAAAGTTCAGCGGAAGCGGACGGTCCATTTGGGCAAGGCAGCCACTGAGCTGGTAATGATTGGAAGCATCAGCATAGAGCTCCAAATCACAATGCCGTTGTTTTTGCTGCTCTTTGGTCACAGTGATAGCGGAAGTGGCGACTTTGATTGGCTGGTGTGCCGGAACGTGCACCCGAGTCACTTTGCCCGCGCTTTTACTGCTGTACAAAGCTCCTTGTACACAGTTGTGCTCCAGAGAAATACTGCTGGAAGGCGCACTGTAGCAAACTCCCAGAATATCCCATGGCCAGCCGGGAGCATGCTCGTAGCCGCCGAAAATACTGCCGTTGAGAATAATGTTGCCGTTGATTTTGTTCTTACTGATTTTTCTCAACAGATTTGCCAGTTGTTGGCGTGACAGGCTTGGGTCACCGCTGAAATGAATGATGTAGTTTTTGCCGTCTTGTTCCAGGTCGGTATAAAAACGAAAATCTTTACCAAGGTAGAGCCGGGCTGCCAATGCTGTGATGAGCTTCTGGGTACTGGCCGGAGCTTGGAGCTGATTTTCTCGCTGACTAAATAAAGTTGTACCAGTTGCAGGGTCGATAATAACCAGGGCAGTGTCGTGGCCTGCTGGTAACTGGTTGAGAGCAAATTGGGGAGAAAAACCGGCCATAGCCGGGAGGCTCAATAAGAGACCTAGCAGAAAAGGAAATACTCGTAACATTATTGGTGCCATAAGAAGTCTTTGGGAAGAGGCTTAGATATAAACCTTAGTCATCTTATAGCAAAACGGTACCGACCCGAAGGCCAGTACCGTTTTTTTGGAGCTAGTACTATGAATTCTAATTAAATTAGAAGTCGTAGCGAGCACCTAGAACGAATTCGTCAGATGCTGCTTTCTTACCAACAACGTCTTTATCTAGGTTGTTGAATTTGTAAGACGCGTAAGCACGGAAGTTCTTGTTGAAGTAGTGAGTCGCATCAACTGCGATTGAGTCACGTAGTTCTTCGTCAGAAGACGCGTTAGAGTCTTCAAGGTAGTTGTAAGTTGCGATGAATACAGTCTTACCCATAGTGTAAGATGCTGCTAATTCGTAACCTTTTGAATCTTCGATTAGGTTTGTATCAACAACAGTGTTTTGAGCGTCTTGGTAAAGACCAGCTACGTAGAAATCACCGAATGTGTAAGAGATAGCACCGAATAGCTGCTCACCAGTCTTATCCTGTGCGCTTTGGCCGTCTTGTTCACCGTAACCAAGGCCGAAACCAAGACCCATGTCCATTACGTATTGTGCACCCAGAGAGTAGCCGTCGGTGTTTTCACCATTGTCGAATACGTAGTTTGCTTTAACAGTCAGGTTGTTGCCCATCATGTCGAAAGAACCAACGTAAGACAGGTTGTTCTCTGTACGGTCTGCCGCAGCCAGTTTGTTACCCGCTTCGTTACCGTGGTATGACATGATATCAGTGTAGTCAGTCAGCATACCTAGAGAACCGTCAGCCTTACCGTAAACTAGGCGACCGTAAGTACCACCGATACCCGCGTAAGCGTAACGAGTTTCGTCTTCATCGCTGTTAGCGCTTTGGAATTCTTTTTCGAAGAAACCAGTACCGTACAGACCGTCAGTGATGTCAGTCTTACCAGCTACGTTGATACGTACGCGAGTCTTGTCAGTTACTTTATTGCTGCTGGTGTCAGTATCTTGCATTAGAGCACGTGCTTCGAAACGACCGCCAACTGCCAGGCTAGATGCTTCATCTGAGTACACTTCTGCAGCTGTTGCTGCGCTTGAAATTGTTGCTGCTGCTACTGCTAAAGCAATAAGGTTCTTGTTCATTGTCGAATCCTTTTGGAAATCCATTTTGGAATTATTTTGTGGTATGCATAAGAGTGCTAAATGCATACTGTTCTTTTTACTGGTTCCTGCTGTCAAAGGGTTAGTAAAAAAAACTGAAAAATACTTTATGAGTATGATTTACAATGGGTTTTTTGTTTTTATGTTGTGATTTATCAGTCACTTAACTGATTTAATAAAAGTTCGCAGCGAGCTGTGTTTTTTAGCTCAATTTAGAAGTGTGTTGAGCTTTTCTTTGGTGATAAATTTGTGCTATTGAGTATTTTTGTGACTACAAACACATTAATTTTTTACCTATTCTTGTAAGCAAGGTTTAGCCTTTTCTTAATGCGACAACTGCAAGCTGATTGTCGATGTGATCCGGGATGATCTCTGGCGCAAGTTTGTTTAGAATGAGCTTGTTCCCTATTAACGATGTTGGTTCAGCACTGATGCTGGGCTAGCTTTTTTTTGCCCGAAAAAGTGACAAGCGCTTAAGGGTGGTATTGAGGTAAATATATTTATGGATAAGATTCCAATGACTGTCCGCGGCGAAAAAAAACTGCGTGAAGAACTGGAAACTCTGATTAAGCGTCGTCCACTAATCTCTCAAGCGATCGGTGAAGCGCGTGAACTGGGCGATTTGAAAGAGAATGCGGAATATCATGCTGCTCGTGAAGAGCAGGGTATCTGTGAAGCTCAGATCCGTGATATCGAATACAAACTGTCTGTCGCTCAGGTTATTGACGTTACTAAGATGGAAAACAGCGGCAAGGTTATCTTCGGTGTAACTGTAACTTTGATCGATGTCGACACTGACGAAGAAGTGACTTACCAAATCGTGGGTGACGATGAGGCAGACATTAAAGCCGGTCGTATCTCTGTTAACTCTCCGATTGCTCGTGGCCTGATTGGTAAGATGCAAGATGACGAGGTGACAATCACTACACCTGGCGGTCAGAAAGAATTTGAGATTGCCGAAGTTGCTTACATCTAAGTTGCAGCTGTTGGTATGAATTGTTAGTGAATGTTTCCGTCAGCTGCAGTGACAGGCATTTCATGCCATGATCGAAATGTAAAAAAGGCCGCAACGGCGGCCTTTTTTATTTTCGAGGAAGTTCGATTTTGCGCTCTTCGCTTGGGCGATAAAGAACCAGCGTTTTACCGATAACCTGTACTTTTTCAGCTTTAGTTTCGCGAACAATAGCATCCACGATCAAAACCTTTGTCTCACGCTCTTCTGCTGCAACCTTAACCTTGATAAGCTCGTGGTGATCAAGAGCAAGTTCAATCTCAGCCAGAACTGCTTCAGTAAGGCCGTTTGCACCCATAAGGACAACAGGTTTCAGGTTGTGAGCAAGGCCTTTTAGGTATTGCTTCTGTTTGGTGCTCAGGTTCATGATGACTCTATTTTTTTATTACTAGGGTTGAAAACAGGGTATTCTAACGCCATCTAGTCTAGAAGACTAATTTGTTTAGTATACGCCACGGTATGTTGGTCAAGTATACTTTATAAGTACGCTAACTCATTAGGTAAATCATGAGTAAAAAAAAGCACTCGGCGAGTTCAGGCCGTTGGCTGAAAGAACACTTTGATGATAAGTATGTTCAGGAAGCTCAGAAAAAAGGCTATCGCTCCCGCGCGATTTTTAAAATTGAAGAAATTCAGAATAAAGACAAGCTATTAAAACCAGGCATGACAGTGGTTGACCTTGGTGCTGCACCAGGTGGTTGGTCACAGTATGCAGCAGAAATTGTCGGCGATGACGGTCAGGTTATCGCCTGTGATATTCTGCCAATGGATTCCCTGCCAGGTGTCAGCTTCCTACAGGGCGACTTCCGTGAAGAAGCTGTATTGGATGCATTGCTTGAACGTATTCAGCCGGACATGGTTGATGTAGTACTTTCAGACATGGCTCCGAACATGAGCGGAAATTTGGCTTCAGATCAGCCTAGAGCAATGTATCTTGTTGAACTAGCATTAGATATGTGTAGGCAAGTGCTTGCGCCAAACGGCAGCTTTGCGGTAAAAGTGTTCCAGGGAGAAGGCTTTGACCAGTATTTGGCTGAAGTGCGTAGCATGTTTAAAGTGGTCAAAATTCGCAAACCGGATTCGTCGCGAGATCGTTCTCGTGAGGTATATATCGTAGCTACAGGTTACAAACTGTAGTACCCTAAATTCATCTTTAAGTTATCGCGAGGTTAACACCTTGAGTGACATGGCAAAAAACTTGATTCTGTGGTTGGTTATCGCCGTGGTTCTGATGTCTGTTTTTCAGAGTTTTGGACCGGGTGACAGTGCTGGCCGTCAAGTCGACTATACAACCTTTGTCCGTGAAATCGGTCAGGATCAGATAAGGGAAGTGCGATTCAATGATCGTGAAATCACCGTTTATAAACGTGATAACACGCGATACGTGACTTATCTGCCTGTCGTTAACGATCAGAAGCTGTTGGACGACTTAATTAACGCGAACGTGAAGGTGATGGGTACACCGCCTGAAGAGCCTAGCTTGCTGGCTTCCATCTTCATTTCCTGGTTCCCGATGCTGCTTCTTATCGGTGTCTGGATATTCTTTATGCGCCAGATGCAGGGCGGTGGTGGCAAAGGTGCCATGTCGTTCGGTAAGTCTAAGGCTCGCATGATGAGTGAAGACCAGATCAAGACGACTTTCGCAGACGTTGCAGGTTGTGACGAAGCGAAAGAAGACGTTAAAGAGCTGGTGGATTACCTGCGTGATCCGAGCCGCTTCCAGAAGCTGGGCGGTAAGATCCCGACCGGTGTACTGATGGTTGGTCCTCCGGGTACTGGTAAAACTTTGCTTGCTAAGGCGATTGCCGGTGAAGCAAAAGTACCGTTCTTCACTATCTCTGGTTCAGACTTCGTCGAAATGTTTGTCGGTGTGGGTGCTTCCCGTGTCCGTGACATGTTCGAACAGGCCAAGAAAGCCGCGCCTTGTATTATTTTCATCGATGAAATTGATGCGGTAGGTCGTCAGCGTGGTGCCGGTGTTGGTGGTGGTCACGATGAACGTGAGCAAACACTTAACCAGATGCTGGTTGAAATGGATGGCTTTGAAGGTAACGAAGGTATCATCGTTATCGCTGCAACTAACCGTCCTGACGTTCTGGACCCTGCATTGCTGCGTCCTGGTCGTTTTGACCGTCAGGTTGTTGTTGGTCTGCCTGATGTCCGCGGTCGTGAGCAGATTCTTAAAGTTCACATGCGTAAAGTGCCGCTGGACAACGATGTGAAACCATCTCTGATTGCTCGTGGTACACCTGGTTTCTCCGGTGCTGACCTGGCTAACCTGGTTAACGAAGCGGCCCTGTTTGCTGCACGCGGTAATAAGCGTACGGTATCCATGGTTGAGTTCGAACTGGCGAAAGACAAGATCATGATGGGTGCTGAGCGTAAGTCCATGGTGATGACTGACGATCAGAAAGAGTCGACGGCTTACCATGAAGCAGGTCACGCAATCATCGGTCGTCTGGTGCCGGATCATGACCCTGTCTACAAGGTATCGATCATTCCACGTGGTCGTGCGCTGGGTGTGACTATGTACCTGCCTGAGCAGGATCGTGTCAGCCACTCTCGTGAATACCTTGAGTCGATGATCTCAAGTCTTTACGGTGGTCGCTTGGCTGAAGAATTGATTTACGGTGTTGAGAAAGTATCAACTGGTGCGTCTAATGATATCGAGCGTGCAACAGATATTGCTCGTAAGATGGTGACGCAGTGGGGCTTCTCCGACAAACTAGGTCCGCTTCTGTACGCTGAAGAAGAAGGCGAAGTGTTCCTGGGCCGTTCCGTGACTCAGACCAAGCATATGTCTGATGACACAGCGCGTGCGATTGATATGGAAGTTCGTGCCATTATCGATCGTAACTACGAGCGTGCTCGTGAAATTCTTATCGAGAACATGGACATCATGCATGCAATGAAAGATGCACTGATGAAGTACGAAACTATCGATGCGGCTCAGATTGATGATCTGATGGAACGTAAGTCGGTAATTCGTGCGCCGAAAGGCTGGACTGACGAGAATGACACGCTGGTTGCTTCTGAAGCTGAGGCTACAAAGGAAAAGGATGACAAAGCTGCTGACGAAAGTTCAGTAACTGAAAATGTCGACAATACACCTGAAGCCGACAACAAAGAAGACAACAAACCACAAGTATAATTTGTGAGTGAAATACTAAAACCCCGAGTTGTCTCGGGGTTTTTTTTGTTTCGCCACTGTGTGTTTAGTGGCAGTTTGCTTGGCACAACATTGCGGCAGCTGTCTGTTAGGGAGAATTTGATGATCCTGACAAGTAAAGATAAGACGCTGGACCTGTCTTATGCCCATACCATGGGAATTCTTAACGTTACGCCAGACTCATTTTCTGATGGTGGTAGATTCAACCAGCTAGACAAGGCGTTGTACCATGTTGAGGAAATGCTGGCTGCTGGAACCAGTATTATTGATATTGGTGGAGAGTCGACTCGCCCCGGAGCTGCGGATGTTGTGCTTGATGATGAGTTGGCTCGAGTGGTACCGGTTATCGAAGCTATTCGAAGCCGTTTTGATTGCTGGATATCTGTTGATACCAGTAAAGCAAAAGTAATGACTGAAGCGGTTAACGCCGGTGCCGATCTGATTAATGATGTGCGGGCTTTGTTGGAGCCGGGAGCACTTGCTGCAGCGGCAACGGCAAATGTACCTGTTTGCTTAATGCATATGCAGGGACAACCGCGTACAATGCAAACCCAGCCGGAATATAACGATTTAATTACTGATGTTAGTGATTTTCTTGCCGAACGAGTGGCTGCTTGTGAGGCGGTGGGGATACGTCGTGAACAGCTATTGCTGGATCCTGGATTTGGCTTTGGCAAAACGCTGGAGCATAATTACCAACTGCTCGCGCAGTTAGACAAATTTCATCAGTTTGGTTTACCGCTGCTGGTTGGTATGTCGCGTAAATCAATGATATTTAAATTATTAGATAAGAAGCCTGCCGAATGTCTGGCTGGTAGCCTGGCCTGCGCGACGATTGCGGCCATGAAAGGTGCCCAGATCATTCGGGTCCACGATGCACAGGAAACCGTTGATGTATTAAAAGTGTGTCGTATGACTTTAGAGCAGGAAAAGAAGATAAATAGCTAGGAGCTGATAATGGCAGAACGTAAGTTCTTTGGTACGGATGGTGTACGTGGTTTAGTCGGTGAAGCGCCAATTACCCCTGAGTTTGTATTGAAACTGGGTTGGGCTGCCGGCCGTGTTCTTTCCAAGCAGGGCACAAGAAAAGTGATCATCGGTAAAGATACTCGTATTTCAGGTTATATGCTGGAATCAGCACTTGAAGCGGGCTTGGCTGCAGCAGGCCTGCAGGCGGCATTTACCGGTCCGATGCCGACTCCGGCAGTCGCTTACCTGACTCGTACATTCCGCGCTGAAGCCGGTATTGTTATTTCGGCTTCTCATAACCCTTACTACGATAACGGCATCAAGTTCTTCTCGTCAGAGGGGACTAAATTACCTGATGAAGTCGAGCTGGCTATTGAAGCTGAGCTGGAAAAACCACTGACCTGTGTTGAGTCCGCCATGTTGGGTAAGGCGTACCGCATCAGTGATGCGGCCGGTCGTTACATCGAATTCTGTAAAGGTACGTTCCCGACTGAGCTTAGCCTTTCCGGTTACAAGATTGTAGTAGACTGTGCTCACGGCGCGACTTACCACATTGCACCGAATGTTTTCAAAGAGCTGGGTGCTGAAGTGATCACACTTGGTTGTGAGCCGAACGGTACTAACATCAATGATAAAGTCGGTGCGACTGACGTTGCAGCGCTTCAGGCTAAAGTACTGGAAGAGAAAGCGGACTTTGGTATTGCCCTTGATGGTGACGGCGACCGTGTGATCATGGTCGACGAAGAAGGTAACAAGGTTGATGGTGACCAGATTGCTTACATCATTGCCCGTGATGCCCTACGTCGTGGCGAGCTGAAAGGCGGTGTGGTTGGTACTCTGATGACTAACCTGGGCATGGAAGTTGCCTTGAAGAACCTGGGTATTCCATTTGTTCGTGCCAAAGTGGGTGACCGCTACGTAATGGAAGAGCTGGTGAAACACAACTGGCTGATTGGTGCTGAAAACTCAGGCCACGTGATCCTGCTTGATAAAGTAACGACAGGTGACGGTATTGTTGCCGGCCTGCAGGTGATGGCATCAATTGTTGGCAGCAAGATGACACTGAAAGAGCTGACCGATGGTATGACTATGTATCCTCAGGTTCTGGAAAATGTTCGCTTCTCCGGTGATGCTAATCCACTTGAATCTGAGGCGGTTCTGGCAGCACAGGCAGAGGTTGAAGCTAAACTTGGAGATAGCGGTCGCGTGCTGCTTCGCAAGTCTGGCACAGAGCCTTTGATTCGTGTCATGGTTGAAGGTAAAGATGCTGATTTGGTTAAAGAATCTGCGCTTTCGATTGCTAAGGCCGTTAAAGAAAACTGCTAATATCCTTTTACAGGAAATAGTGATTTACGTGTCGGTTTTTGCTTAAAAATTGGTCAAGTGGTTCATGGCAATAGTCTTTTTGTCAGATTTTACTTGTCACAGAGTGAGGGTTTCGCTAGTATTCTCTCGCTCCTGGAATTAGGGAGTGCGCTGGCACTGCTTAAGCAAAGCCGGCACAACAATTTAACCATAGGTGGAAACTATGTACGAAATTCTACTTGTGATTTATCTGTTGGCTGCGCTTGGTGTAATTGGCCTAGTTTTGGTTCAACAAGGTAAAGGCGCAGATATGGGAGCTTCATTCGGGGCTGGCGCATCAGGAACTCTGTTCGGCGCAAGCGGCTCTGGAAACTTTCTGACTCGAATGACTGCAATCTTTGCAACTGTTTTCTTCGTTATAAGTCTGATTCTTGGTAACCTTTCTTCTAAGCATGGTGAAGAGACCAGCGGCTGGGAAGACCTGACAGCCCCTGCAGTAGAAAAAGTTGTTGAAGAAGCTGAGAGTGTGCCTGCAAACAGTGACATTCCTCAGTAATAAAAGAATTTAGCCGAGATGGTGAAATTGGTAGACACGCTAGCATGAGGTGCTAGTGCCGCAAGGTGTAGGGGTTCAAGTCCCCTTCTCGGCACCATTATTCAGTTACTTGAAAGAGTAACAACTGGACGATATAATCATCGCCAGATTACGGACGCGGGGTGGAGCAGCTTGGTAGCTCGTCGGGCTCATAACCCGAAGGTCGTCGGTTCAAATCCGGCCCCCGCAACCAAGTTTTGAAAAAACGGCTATCCTATTATGGAAGTGCGTTTTTTCTATCATAGCTAATAGCTGTGATAATCAGGGTCCAGTAATAAAAAACCCCGTAATTCGGGGTTTTTTATTATCTGAAAAATGACCATTCAGGTATTTACTGGGCTTTAGTGCCCTTTTTTTGTTTCCAGGGGGTTGTTTTGACAGCTTTAGAGATGCAATTAACCGAACTGCTTGAAGCACCGGTAACGGCTTTGGGCTATGAACTAGTCGGTTTGGAATTTATCCGTGCAGGTGAACACTCAACACTGCGTATTTTCATTGATCATGAAAATGGCATTACTGTTGATGATTGTGCCGATGTTAGCCGCCAGGTTAGTGCGGTAATGGATGTAGAAGATCCGATTACAGTGGCTTACAACCTGGAGGTGTCATCCCCTGGTCTTGAAAGGCCACTATTTAAAGCAGAACATTATCAGCAATTTATTGGCCACGAGGTCAGCCTGGTATTGAAAATGGCGATGGATAATCGTCGTAAGTGGAAAGGTGACATCGTTGCCGTTGACGGTGAGCTAGTCACTCTGAAAGTTGATGGCAATGAAGAAACATTTGCACTAAGCAATATTTCCAAGGCCAACCTGGTTCCAAAATTCTAACCGCTAAGTTGGGGCATTAGAAATGAACAAAGAAATCTTGGCTGTCGTTGAAGCGGTATCCAATGAAAAAGCTGTTCCTCGTGAGCGTATCTTCGAAGCACTTGAGATCGCACTGGCAACAGCGACAAAGAAAAAGTACGAAGCAGAAATCGACGTACGTGTAGCAATCGACCGTAAGACTGGTCATTTTGATACATTCCGTCGCTGGAAAGCTGTAGAAGAAGTGACTCAGCCTACGCTGGAAATCACTCTTGAAGCAGCTCAGTACGATGATGAAAGCATCAAGCTGGATGACTTCGTTGAAGAAGAAATCGAATCAGTAACGTTTGATCGTATCACGACTCAAACTGCTAAGCAGGTAATCGTACAGAAAGTACGTGAAGCTGAGCGTGCACAGATCGTGGAACAATTTATTGACAACGAAGGTGAACTAATTACCGGTGTTGTTAAAAAAGTTAACCGTGATGCTGTTATCATTGACCTTGGCAATAACGCGGAAGCTGTTATCCAGCGTGATGACCAGCTACCTCGTGAAAACTTCCGCCCGGGTGACCGTGTTCGCGGTCTGCTGTACTCAGTTCGTCCAGAAGCACGTGGCTTCCAGCTGTTTATGACTCGCTCTAAGCCGGAAATGCTATCTGAGCTGTTCCGTATCGAAGTACCGGAAATCGGCGAAGAAATGATTGAACTGATGGGCGCGGCTCGTGATCCAGGTTCTCGTGCGAAGATTGCTGTTAAGACTAACGACAAGCGTATCGACCCTGTTGGTGCGTGTGTTGGTATGCGCGGTGCGCGTGTACAGGCTGTTTCTGGCGAGCTTGGCGGTGAGCGTATCGATATCGTACTGTGGGATGAAAACCCAGCTCAGTTCGTTATTAACGCGATGGCTCCGGCTGAAGTTAGCTCTATCATCGTTGATGAAGACAACCACACAATGGATATTGCCGTTGAGAAGGATAACCTTGCTCAGGCAATTGGTCGCAGCGGTCAGAACGTACGTCTGGCTTCTCAGCTAACTGGCTGGGAACTGAACGTAATGACGGTTGAAGATCTGCAGAAGAAACACCAGGAAGAAGCGCAAGAGTCAATCGAAGCGTTTACTAAGCACCTGGATATCGATGAAGACTTCGCAACTGTGCTGGTTGAAGAAGGTTTCACGACACTAGAAGAAATCGCTTATGTTCCAGTGAACGAGCTTATGGACGTTGAAGGTCTTAACGAAGAGACTGTAGACGAACTACGTAACCGTGCTAAGGAAGCGCTAACAACGCTTGCTCTTGCCCAGGAAGAATCTTTAGATGGTGCAGAGCCAGCTGAAGATCTATTAGGCCTTGAAGGCCTAGAACGCGAAATGGCGTTCAAACTTGCGGCAAAAGGTGTAAGTACGCTTGAAGATTTGGCTGATCAGGCTACTGACGACCTAATCGACATCGAAGGCATGGACGAAGCAAAAGCGGGTGAGCTAATTATGGCCGCGCGTAATATCTGCTGGTTCGGTGACGAAGCGTAATCACAAATGTCAAGCAAGGGAGGAGCAGCATGTCAGAGGTTACAGTTAAAGCATTAGCTGAGGAAATCGGTACGCCGATTGATCGTCTGCTTACACAGTTTGCCGATGCTGGTATCAGCAAGAATGCTGGAGATAGCGTAAGTCAACAGGAAAAACAGACGCTGTTAGCTCACCTGAAGAAAGAACATGGTGGCGAAAGCGCCGGCGGGGCTCCGACACGCCTTACTCTTCAACGTAAAACTCGCAGCACACTGAGTGTTGCAGGTGCAGGTGGCAAGAGTAAAAGTGTTCAGGTCGAGGTGCGCAAGAAGCGCACCTACGTAAAACGTTCTGCTCTTGAAGAAGAGCAGCGCGCCGCTGAAGAAGCGAAGCGTCAGGCAGAAGAAGCTGCCAAGCGTGAAGCAGAAGAAGCCGCCAAGCGTGAAGCTGAAGAAGCCGCTAAACGTGCAGCTGAAGAAGCTGCTAAGCGTGAAGCGGAAGAGAAGGCGAAGCGTGAGGCTGAAGAAGCAGCCAAACGTGCCGCTGAAGAGAAGTGTTTAGCTAAAGAACAGGCTAAGCGTGATGCAGAACATAAGGTCGAACGTGATGCTGAGGATAAGCAGAATCGTGAAGCCGAGGAAAAGCGTTTAGCTGAAGAGGCTAAGCGAGCCGCCGCTGATAAACAGGCTAAAGAAGAAGCTGAGGCACTACAACGTCGCCGGGAAGAGGAAGCCAAGCGTAAAGCCGAAGAAGAAAGTCAGCGCCAGCTAGAAGAGGCACGCAAAATGGCAGAAATGAATCAGAAGAACTGGTCAAAGGCTGATCAGAATACGAGTAATATGGAAAAAGCAGACTACCATACTACAACGTCTAGCTACGCTCGCGCAGCTGAAGACGAACAGGATCGTAAAGAAGAAGGCGGTCACCGTCGTAAGAAGAAGAAAGCTGGCGCTAAGTCAGATGACCGTAATGCAGGTCGCGGTGGTCGCAACCAGCGTGGTCGCGGCAAGCAGCGTATGCACAAGCCGACTTCAATGCAGCACGGCTTCGACAAGACGGCAACAGTTGCTAAGCAAGATGTTGTAATCGGCGAAACTATCGTTGTATCTGAGCTTGCTAACAAGATGTCAGTTAAATCTGCTGAAGTTATCAAAGTGATGATGAAGATGGGCGCCATGGCGACCATTAACCAGGTGATCGACCAGGAAACTGCACAGCTTGTTGCAGAAGAAATGGGCCACAAAGTAATTCTGCGTAAAGAAAACGAGCTGGAAGAAGCTGTACTTTCTGACCGTGATGAAAACCTTGTTGCTGTTCCTCGTGCTCCTGTTGTTACCATCATGGGTCACGTTGACCACGGTAAGACTTCAACACTTGACTACATCCGTAAAGCACACGTAGCTTCAGGCGAAGCGGGTGGTATTACTCAGCACATCGGTGCGTACCACGTGCAGACTGACAATGGCATGATTACCTTCCTGGATACTCCGGGACACGCCGCATTTACTGCAATGCGTGCTCGTGGTGCTCAGGCTACTGATATCGTTGTTCTTGTTGTTGCTGCGGATGATGGCGTAATGCCACAGACTGTGGAAGCTATCCAGCACGCGAAAGCGGCAGGTGTTCCACTGATCGTTGCAGTGAACAAGATCGATAAAGAAGATGCTAACCCAGATAACGTGAAGAACGAGCTGGCACAGTACGATGTTATCCCTGAAGAGTGGGGCGGTGAGAACATGTTCGTTCACATCTCTGCTAAGCAAGGTACAAACATCGATGGTCTTCTTGAAGCTATCCTGCTTCAGTCTGAGATTCTTGAGCTGAAAGCTGTTGAAGAAGGCATGGCGCGTGGTGTGGTTGTTGAATCTCGCCTGGATAAAGGTCGTGGTCCTGTTGCAACAGTTCTGGTTCAGGAAGGTACGCTGCACAAAGGTGATATCGTTCTTTGTGGCCTGGAGCATGGCCGTGTTCGTGCAATGCGTGATGAGCTTGGTCAGGAAATTGAAAGTGCCGGTCCATCAATTCCGGTTGAGATCCTGGGTCTTTCTGGTGTTCCTTCTTCGGGTGATGAAGCAACAGTTGTACGTGACGAGCGTAAAGCACGTGAAGTTGCACTGTACCGTCAGGGTAAATTCCGTGATGTTAAACTGGCTCGCCAGCAGAAAGCGAAACTGGAGAACATGTTCTCTAACATGACTGCCGGTGAAGTTGCTGAACTGAACGTAGTACTGAAAGCAGACGTACAGGGTTCTGTTGAAGCAATCGCTGACTCACTGCGTAAGCTGTCAACTGACGAAGTTAAAGTTAACATCGTTGGCTCTGGTGTTGGTGGTATCACTGAAACTGACGCTGTTCTTGCTGCAGCATCTAACGCTATCATTCTTGGTTTCAACGTACGTGCTGATGCTTCTGCTCGTAAGACAATCGAGAACGAGAACCTGGATCTGCGTTACTACTCAATCATCTACCAGCTGATTGACGAAGTTAAAGCAGCAATGGGCGGTATGCTTGCTCCTGAGTTCAAACAGGAAATCATGGGTCTTGCTGAAGTACGTGATGTCTTCAAGTCACCTAAGATTGGTGCTATTGCCGGTTGTATGGTTACTGAAGGTACCATCAAGCGTAACAACCCAATCCGCGTTCTGCGTGATAACGTTGTTATCTACGAAGGTGAGCTTGAGTCTCTGCGTCGCTTCAAAGATGACGTTCAGGAAGTTAAGAACGGCTACGAATGTGGTATCGGCGTTAAGAACTACAATGATGTTCGCGTTGGTGACCAGATCGAAGTTTACGAAATCGTTGAAGTTAAGCGTACTCTTGACTAATCCTCAGAGTAATCAGCTGTTTTATAACGACTAATCTTATGGGGAGCCTCGGCTCCCCATTCTTTCAAGAAAGCATTCTTAGAGAGAGAAAACAATTATGGCAAAAGAATTTAGCCGTACCCAGCGTGTTGCACAGCAACTGCAAAAAGAGCTGGCGGTGATCCTGCAGCGTGAGATCAAAGATCCGCGCCTGGCAATGACGACCATTTCAAGTGTCGATGTATCCCGTGATATGGGTTACGCAAAAGTTTATGTGACTTTCCTGACCGTCGGTGAGCAAACTGCGGAAGACAGCCTGGAAGCACTGCGCGAGATGGCTCCGTACATCCGTTCACTGCTGGGTAAGCAAATCCGTCTGCGTGTGACTCCTGAACTGAACTTCATCTTCGATCAGTCACTGACTGAAGGTATGCGTATCTCTAGCCTGGTTACTAAGGCGGTACGTGATGATGAAGTTCGTCGTGGTGATGAAACGGAAACTGACGAGGAATAAGCATGGCACGTCGTCGTAAAGGCCGTCCAGTCGATGGGGTAATCCTTCTCGACAAACCAACCGGACTCAGCTCGAACGATACGCTGCAGAAAGTAAAGCGTATCTTCTTCGCACAAAAAGCAGGACATACGGGGGCGCTTGACCCATTGGCAACTGGTATGTTGCCAATTTGCTTTGGTGAGGCGACGAAGTTTTCCCAATTCCTGTTGGACTCAGACAAGCGCTATCGCGTTATTGCCAAGCTGGGCGAACGTACAGATACTTCGGACTCTGATGGTGAAGTTGTCCAAACACGTGAAGTGAAAGTGGATCGTGGCCTGCTGGAACGTTGCATTGCCAAGTTCCGCGGTACTACTGACCAAATTCCTTCAATGTACTCGGCACTTAAATACCAGGGGCGTAAGCTGTATGAATATGCCCGCGAAGGTATCGAAGTACCACGTGAGTCCCGTAAGATCACTGTGTATTCCGTTGAGCTGCTTCGTTTTGAAAACAACGAAGTAGAGATGGAGCTGCATGTTTCTAAGGGTACTTACATTCGCACTATCGTTGATGACCTTGGTGAAATGCTGGGTTGTGGTGCGCACGTAACTTACCTGCGTCGTACTGGTGTTTCCAACTACCCGATGGAACGTATCGTGACGTTGGAGCAGCTTCAGGCACTGCTGGACCAAGCTAATGAGCAGGGCATTGCCCCAAGCGAACTGCTTGATCCTCTGTTGTTGCCGACCGACACTGCGGTTCAGGATCTGCCGGAAGTAAATGTGCTGCCGATGCTTGCCACTTATATTCTAAATGGTAACCCGGTTCAGGCTGGTCGAGTGCCGGAAACAGGTACGCTGGTGCGTATTACTGTGGGTGAGCAACGTGAATTTATCGGTGTGGGTGTTATCGATAGTGATGGCATGCTGGCACCAAAACGCGTGATGGCGAATAAGCAAGGTTAAAGTAGCGAAATATCAACTGACGCTGCGCTCCGAGATGCGGGCGCGGCACTTTGGCCGTGCGGTTCTGTAAAAAGAGCGGAGTGCTTAGCTTTAGCATTCCGCTTTTTTATTCCGCTCTGTGACCATAGAACCAGGCCTCTAGACTGTCCTTTCCCCGTGCGTAGAAACTGGTATCTCATCTCTCGATCTTTTTGTTCTTTTTAATCTCGCGACTTCTTGTAATCTTCACTTGTAGTTACAGCGGCCTGACAGTATAATCCGCGGCTCGGGTGTCGGCTGAATCAGAGATTGGCTGGCACAAATTAAAAATATCTTTGTATTAGGAATGAGTTATGTCTCTGAATGCAGAAACTAAAGCAGCAATCGTTGCTGAATACGCGCAAGGCGCAAACGACACTGGTTCTCCTGAAGTTCAGGTTGCACTGCTAACTGCACAAATCAACCACCTTCAAGGTCACTTTGCTAACCACAAACACGACCACCACAGCCGTCGCGGTCTGCTACGTATGGTTTCTCGTCGTCGTAAGCTTCTAGACTACCTAAAAGGTAAGAACCTAGATCGCTACCAAGACCTAATCAAGCGTCTGGGCCTACGTCGCTAAGATTGCTTTCTAGAAAGGAGCCTAACGGCTCCTTTCTTTTTTATCCGGCCCTTTAAATCAGTGAGATCACGAGTCGTTTTCGTCGACCCTCAGGTCGCGACTAATGACAGTTCTTATCCTGCCGAGAATTATCATTAGTCGCGATACGTGAAATCACCGTAAAGTGCCTTTCATCACATGACGCTTTTCTTTGTGTCAGATATACTTAACGACGCAAATAGAAAGCGGAATAAAAATTAAGGAAATTCACGTGAATCCTATCGTAAAGACTTTCCAGTACGGTAACCACACAGTTACCATCGAAACTGGTGTAATGGCACGTCAGGCGACTGCTGCTGTAATGGTAAGCATGGACGACACATCTGTGTTTGTTTCTGTTGTTGGTAAAAAAACAGCGGTAGAAGGCCAGGACTTCTTCCCTCTGACTGTTAACTACCAAGAGCGTACTTACGCGGCAGGTAAAATCCCAGGTGGTTTCTTCAAGCGTGAAGGCCGTCCATCTGAAGGCGAAACACTGACTGCTCGTCTGATTGACCGTCCAATCCGTCCGCTATTCCCAGATGATTTCAAAAACGAAGTTCAGGTTATTGCAACTGTGGTTTCCGTTAACCCAGATGTACAGCCAGATATCGTTACTATGATCGGTACCTCTGCAGCTCTTGCTATTTCTGGTATTCCGTTCAATGGCCCAATCGGTGCAGCTCGTGTAGGTTACATCAACGACCAGTTCGTTCTTAACCCAAGCAATACTGAGCTGGAAGAAAGCCGTCTTGACCTTGTAGTTGCCGGTACTGAAAGCGCAGTACTGATGGTTGAATCTGAAGCTGATCGTCTGTCTGAAGAGCAGATGCTACAAGCTGTTGTATTCGGTCACGACCAGCAGCAAGCTGTTATCAAAGCGATCAACGAATTCGCTGCTGAAGTAGCAACTCCTGCTTGGGATTGGGAAGCTCCTGCTGAAAACACAGAGCTTAAAGCACTGGTTGCAGAGAAAGCTGAAGCTCGCCTTGTTGAAGCTTACCAAATCACTGAAAAAATGGCTCGTTACGACCAAGTTGGCGAGATCAAGAATGACGTGGTAGAAGCACTGCTGGCAGAGAATGAAGAACTGGATGAGCGCGAAATTCGTGACATGCTGGGTTCTCTGGAGAAGAAAGTAGTACGTAGCCGCATCATCGCTGGTAACCCACGTATCGACGGCCGTGAGAAAGACATGGTTCGTGCTCTTGATGTACGTACAGGCGTTCTGCCACGTACTCACGGTTCTTCACTATTCACCCGTGGTGAAACTCAGGCACTGGTAACTGCAACACTGGGTACTCAGCGTGATGCACAGATCATCGATGAGCTAACAGGTGAGCGTAAAGATCACTTCCTGCTGCACTACAACTTCCCTCCATACTGTGTAGGTGAAACTGGTTTTGTTGGTTCTCCTAAGCGTCGTGAAATCGGCCACGGTAAACTGGCGAAGCGTGGTATTGCTGCTGTAATGCCTTCTGTTGATGAATTCCCATACACAGTACGTGTTGTTTCTGAAATCACAGAATCTAACGGTTCATCTTCAATGGCTTCTGTATGTGGTACATCTCTGGCGCTGATGGACGCTGGCGTGCCAATCAAGGCTTCTGTTGCGGGTATCGCAATGGGTCTTGTTAAAGAAGGCGATGACTTTGTTGTTCTTTCTGACATCCTGGGTGACGAAGACCACCTGGGTGATATGGACTTTAAAGTTGCTGGTACTGACGATGGCATCACTGCACTGCAGATGGATATCAAGATCGAAGGTATCACTAAAGAGATCATGCAGATTGCCCTGAACCAGGCGAAAGGTGCGCGTAAGCACATCCTGAGCGTAATGGACGATGCAATCAACGCTCCTCGTGAAGATATCTCTGAATTCGCTCCGCGTATTCACACAATGAAGATCAACCCAGAGAAGATCAAAGATGTGATCGGTAAGGGTGGTGCAGTTATCCGTGCTCTAACGGAAGAGACTGGCACAACGATCGAAATCGAAGACGACGGTACAGTGAAGATCGCTGCAACTGAAGGTACAGCTGCGAAAGAAGCTATCCGCCGTATCGAAGAAATCACTGCTGACGTTGAAGTTGGCCGCATCTACACCGGTAAGGTAATGCGTATTGTTGATTTCGGTGCTTTCGTTTCTGTGATTGGCGCGAAAGAAGGTCTGGTACACATTTCTCAAATCTCTCAGGAGCGCATTGAGAAAGTGGCAGATCACCTGGAAATGGGTCAGGAAGTTAAGGTTAAAGTCCTTGAGATTGACCGTCAGGGCCGTATTCGCCTGAGCATGAAAGAAGCGGTAGCAGAGCAAAATGAAGCTCCGGCAACTGAAGAGAAGCCAGAAGCTTAAGTCTTTTTGCTAAAAGCATGATATAAAAGGGGCTGAAAGGCCCCTTTTTTAGATCCTTTAATAACAAATGCCAAGCCAGAAAGTCTGCAACCCGGCCGTGGAGTCGTGAAAGTCGCAGGATAATTGTTCCGTTTGGTATTAGCCTTAACGATACGCGCCTTCTTGCGCTGATGGTATAAGCTAGTAAGAAGAGCTTGTCCGTTTGGTATGACCTCAGGGAGAATTGCATTGATTGCAAACAGGTTAAAAATCGCATGTATTGCGGTGATGATGTTAGCTGGCTGCAGCTCAGCACCTCAGTCTAAATGGGCTCATCCCCCGATGGCGGTCCCTTTCCAGCCGACAATTCAGCAACAGATCCAGCTGGCTCGCATTGATCAGCTGCTAAAGCGCAGTGATCTGGACAATAACACCCTGGCTCAGGTGTATTATGAGCGCGGTTTGCTTCATGACAGTATTGGCCTTCGGGACCTGGCTCGCCTTGATTTTAACCAGTCGCTGTCACTAAAACCTGACCAGCCGGATGTCTTTAATATCCTTGGTGTCTATTTCACCCAGAGCGCACATTTTGATGCGGCTTATGAAGCCTTCGATTCCACCCTGGAGCTGAACCTTCGTCACCCGTTTGCCCAGCGCAATCGTGGGATCGCCCTGTATTATGGCGGTCGTTACGACCTTGCTCATGAAGATTTGGTGGCTCACTATCAGCAGAATGTAAATGATCCGTACCGGGTGATTTGGCTCTACCTGGTTGATCTGGAACGCACACCGGATACAGCTCAGGACAGATTGAAACAGCGTTATGAAGTGGCTGAAAAGCAAGAATGGGGATGGGAAATTGTCCGTCTTTATTTGAGTGAGCTGAGTGAAAGTGAGTTACTGAACCGGATTGCCAACGAAAGCGAAGATAATGACATCCTGGCAGAACGTCTTACCGAGGCGTATTTCTACCTGGGTAAAATCTATCACCATAACAAGGATTACCAGTCAGCCCTGATGCTGTATAAGCTGGCGTTGTCCGGTAATGTTTATGAGTTTGTCGAGCACCGTTTTTCGCTGTTAGAGCTGAGTCGTCTGATGGCTGAAGCAAAGCGGGAGCAAGAAACAGAGCAAAGCGAAAGCTGATAGTATCGTACGCGATAATCTGAAAAGAATAAAAAAAGCCGCGAATTCGCGGCTTTTTTGTATTTCAGGCTGGCTAATCAGTCCGATCAGACAATTTCGAGACCGGCCAGATTATGCCAGTAGCCGTTACACTGATGGCCGCCTTCGAGCTGGTGACGGGTTGCGCCTTGTTCGTTAGCGCGGAAATCATCAACCAGCGACAGGGTTTCAGTACCTAGTGGGCTAAGGCGAACCACATCCACCAGGCCTTCCATTCCTTTCAGATCATTGATTAGGTTATAGCAGTAACCGGACTGGGTCTGAATACCGTTCAGGGTAAAGACTTTCTGTGATTCCTGGCTGTTTACCGTGATCCCGTTTGGATACTTGATACAGCAGGTTTCGCAGTCATCTTTGGCGCGGTTTTCGGCACGGGCGGTGAAGCAGCGGGCAGAATAGGCCAGCGGCAGGTAACCGTAGCTGAAGACTTCGGTTTCGAATTTGTCACGAATACCCATCGTCTCACACTGCTGAACGACATTTTGCAGCCATTCGCGTGACAGCTCGACTGGCATACACCAGCGTACCATGCCTTTTTTCAGGAAAAGGTTCAGCGTTTGGGCGTTGTAGCAGTTCACCGCTGGGCCGACCGCAAATGGGATACCTTTTTCGTGAGCCATTTGAATCGCAGATACATCGTTGGCTTCGATGATGAAGTCACCGTTGTCGATGTATTTCTTCATCACATTGACTTCACTCGGTGCTTCAAGCAGTGCCATGGTCGACAGTACCACTTGTTTGCCGGTGGAAGCGATGTCTTTGGCAATTTCAAACCAATGCGCCGGTTTCATTTCACGGCGCTTCGAGCATACGGTTTCACCCAGGTAGATGATATCGGTATTGGCTTCTTTCGCCTGCCGGTAAAAAGCTTCAACATCATCTTTTGGCCAGAAATAAAGGAGTGGGCCAAGCGAGTATTTCATAGTGTTCTCCTTTATTGCCATTTACGATGGTACGCGCCAAGGGTGGTCTGGCTGCCTTCTGAGACATTGCCCAGGCAAGCATTCCACGCCGGATCTACGTGGTAGCCTTCAGGGTTTGCCAGGTAGCGGTCGATTGCAGCGCGCCAGGTGCGGGTAACTTGCTCGACATAAGCCGGGCTGCGCTGACGGCCTTCGATTTTCACCGAAGCGATGTTGGCTTTAAACAGCTCAGGCAGAATTTCCAGCGTATTCAGGCTGGTTGGTTCTTCAAGGGCATGGTAGCGCTTGCCGTCAACTTCGAAGCGACCTTTACACAGGGTAGGGTAACCCGCGTTTTCTCCGGCTTCGTAACGGTCAATCAGGACGTTGTTCAGGCGTGACTCCAGACCCTGCGGGGTTTCCTGCCAGCGAACATATTTAGCCGGAGAACAGGCACCGACAGTGTTTGGTGATTCACCGGTCATGTAGGAAGACAGGTAGCAGCGACCTTCGGACATGATACACAGGCTGCCGAACGCAAAAACTTCCAGTTCCATATCTGTATTGCGTGCCAGCTGTTTAACCTGATGGATAGACAGTACGCGAGGCAGTACCACACGCTTAACATTGAAGTTCTGTTTGTAGAAATCAATGGCAGCGGTGTTAGTGGCTGACGCCTGTACCGACAGGTGAAGTTCCAGATCCGGGTATTTGGTTGCCGCATAGTCAAGTACCGCAATGTCAGCCACGATCAGGGCATCGACGCCCATGGCTGCAGCATTGTCGACCGCTTTGGCCCAGCGATCGAAACCGTCAGGGTGAGCGAAGGTGTTCAGGGCAACATGTAACTTCCTGTCATGATCTTTCACGTATTGGACAGCTTTCTCCAGCTTGCGACCAGTAAAGTTTAAACCTGCAAAATGACGGGCATTGGTGTCATCTTTAAAGCCGATGTACACCGCGTCCGCACCGTTATCAATGGCAGTTTTCAGCGCCGGAAGGTTACCGGCGGGGCAGAGTAGCTCCATAATTATTATATCTACCAGTGGTGGAATGAAAGTTATGGAGGAATAGTAGGGGGCTAGGTGCCCCCTTGTCTTGATATCAGGCAGGTTTTATTGATTTAGGACAATTTTTTCGGGTTTGGTGGCCGTTTTGTAATCAATCGGGCAAAAATTTGTGAATTTTTAGTCCTGCCGACGGCTGTGCTTGAGTAGGATCGCCTCGAGCTCATTTTTCGGTAACGGACGGAAGAAATGGAAGCCCTGGATATAGTCGCAGTTAAGGTTTGACAGCAAGGTTGCCTGCTGGCGGGTTTCTACCCCTTCGGCCACAATGCTCATGCTCAGTGATTTACCCAGATTGATGATGTTTTCGATCAGGGTTACCTGCTTGGGCACAGTTTCGATATCTTTGATAAAGGCCCGGTCGATTTTCAGCTCATCAAGCGGGAAGCGGGCAAGGTAAGACAGGGACGAATAACCGGTACCGAAATCATCAATAGACAGGGCAAAGCCCTGCTTTTTGATCGCGTTCAGCATCTGGATGGCATGCTCGCCGTCACTCATTACCGCGCTTTCGGTCAGCTCGAAAGTAATATCATTCGGATTGACGCCAGTGGCTTTCTTTAACTGTTCAACGTAAGAAATCAGATTCGGGTTACCGAACTGCTGTGGCGATAGGTTGATGGCAACCCGTCCGGCCATCAGGCCTTGTTGTTTCCATTTACGGACGGTGGTGAACACTTCCTTCATTACCACTTGGCCAAGCTGTTCAATCATCCCGGAGCGCTCGGCAACCGGAATAAACTGGGCTGGGCTGATGTAGCCTTCTACCGGGTGTTTCCAGCGAACAAGTGCCTCGGCACCGTCAATGACAAAATCACGCGCATGGACCTTAGGCTGATACCAGACTTCCAGCCCGTTGTGTTGCAGGGCTTTTTGCAATTCGATTTCCAGCCACAGCTGCATCCGTGCTTCTTTGTTCATCTCATCGCTGAACTTCACCAGGCGATTTCGGCCACGGTTTTTGGCTTCATACATGGCGGTATCGGCATTTTGTAGCAGGATACGGGCATCGTTGCCATCACCAGGGTAATTGACCATGCCAATTGAACAGGCCAGGTGCTTACTGAAGTGGTGAAGGTCAAACGGCTGGTTAATAAGGGCGATGATTTGCTGCGAGATCAGTTCGCCGGCGCGGTCGTGTTCCGGTTCGGGCAGGATAATGGCAAACTCATCACCGCTCAGGTGGCCGATAATGGCTGATTCTGGCAACAGACGCTGCAGGCGCTGGGAAATTTCCTGAAGTACCCGGTCACCGATATGGTGGCCGAGCGAATCATTGATGTTTTTGAAGTTATCAAGGTCAAGGTAGAGCATCACCAGTGGTGTACTCTGGCTGATCAGCTGGCTTAATCGACGGCTGAAGCCGTGGCGGTTGTACAGGCCGGTCAGGGGATCGGTATGAACCAGTTGCTCGACTTGGCCTTGTTGAACGGCTTGTTCCGAATTGTCTTTTATCAGTACCAGCTTGGCGGGCGAACCGAGCAGGGTGATATCAGAGGCGGTCACCTGCAGCATACGTTCGGTGTTACATCTAGGACTGGTTTGGCACTGTCGTGGAGGTGTCTTGCCTAACTGGCTGACATGGTTGCCGAGGATACGCTGGCTATGGCTGTCGATCAGGAGCCGGCCAAGCTCTTCACCAATTAGTTCTCGTGGAGATTCGAAACCCAGCAAATCGGCGGCGGCCATGTTGGCGGAAATAATAATATCGCCTTCGACAATACAGCTGCCGTCTGTAAGTAGTTCATTGAGCTGGTTGAGTTGGTTTTCCAGTTCCTGAAGCGAGTTGGCCAGTACCTGGCGCTCGGAGGTGTCGGCGGAATGCAGGACAATATAAGGAATATCGCCGGATTTGTCCGGCAACGGTGCCAGGCTGAAGTGCATACTGGTGTCGTGGCGATTATCGTTCAGTACCACTTCACCTTCGACGGATTCACCTTTGAATGCTCGTTCATAGTAAGGACGCAGTGAATCGTAAAATGCCTGGCCGAGAATCGTTTTGTCATTCTGGCCGACCAGCTCTTCACGTTTCAGACCGCTTATTTCGCAGTAGCGGTTATTGACGACCAGATAGTTATGCTCTTTGTCCAAAACAGCAAACAAAAAAGGGCTGTTATCGGTCAGCAGTGGGAACCAGTAATTAAGTTGCTCTGTCGGCATTGATGAATCGTACGTCCGTATGCGTTAGACTTCGGCCTTAGCCGGTCAAATATCAGTGCCGGATACTATAACCTGTGATGAAGGCGCAATTCCAAACTTTGCGAGTATAGAAACGTTTTTTTTGACCCAAGGCATAAAAAGCCCCACCTTCATTACCCTACAATCGATGAATAAATGTGAAACAGGCAGGATAATAAACAGTGATTGCTCAACTACGAAAGCATATGGTACAGCATGGCCCGGCATTGATCCGTGTGCCGGCAAAGTTGACTCCTTTTGCGGTCCAGAAGAAAGTGATGCTGGATGGTCTGGCTATGGTATTCAAAGAAGCGCTGGAAGACGGCGACTTTGAGTTTCTGGAAGATCGCTGGCTGAAAGTGGAAGTCAGGGATCTGGGCCTGCGCTGGTACATCAGTTACCAGGGTGAAAAGCTGGTTGTATCTGAGCACGTTGAGCAGGAAGATGTCAGCTTCAGCGGCGACTGTAATGATCTGGTTTTGATCGCAGCCCGCAAAGAAGACCCGGATACCCTTTTCTTCCAGCGCCGTCTGCGCATTGAAGGTGACACCGAATTAGGTCTGGAAGTGAAGAACCTGATGGACAGTATCGATCTGGATTCACTGCCGGCACCGGTTAAATTTGTACTGGAGCAGTCTGCGGACTTCATCCAGAAAGGCATGCAGGATATTGCTGCAGAACACGAGGTAATTAATGCTCATTAGAACTGAAGCTCCGGCAGATATTCTGCCTATCGACAGGTTACTGAAAGCCGCTTTTGAAACGGAAGCTGAAGCCAACCTGGTAATGAAACTGCGCGAAAACGGCCGCTGCACATTGTCGCTGGTGGCCTGCAGTGATGAAGGTGAGGTTATCGGTCATCTGTTTTTCAGCCCAGTGACTGTCGATGGTCAGGATGATAACTGGCAGGGGCTGGCTCCGTTGGCAGTGAAGCCGGAGTTTCAGCGTCAGGGCATTGGCCTGGCACTGATGGAAGAAGCGAAAGAAACGCTGGCTGAGTTTGGCTACCCGGTTACCGTTGTGCTGGGCCACAGTGATTATTACCCGAAGGTCGGTTTTGTGAAGGCTTCAGATCATGGCCTGAGCTGCAGCTGGCCGGTGCCTGATGAGGCATTCATGGTGCTGGAGTTGATCCCGGGTACTCTGGCTGGCAGAAATGGGTTGGTGGAGTACAGCGCTGAATTTTCAGACGTTTAACTTTGCTTTGCTCATGAACTGCAAAAATGCCACCTTCGGGTGGTATTTTTATGGATAATAATTCAGTTTGGCGGGGCGGTTCTGGTAGGATCGCACGCCGGAGTGATACCACCACACAGAGAATGGTAAGAGGATGAAACAGCGAGATATACAGGTTTTGCAGGAAATGGGCCTGACTTACTGGCAGGTAAGAAAGCCCTCTTTTTTTCCTGAGATGCAGGTGCCTGTGATTGATCTTCCCGAGACATGCAAATTGCTGTTTGTCTGCGAAGATGAACTGGACGAACATGACCGCTGGTTATTTGGCCGGATCTTGCAGAGCATGAAGCTGACGCCGGAGCAGGCGCTGCTGGTGCCGCCGCAGGCGCTGGAGCAGATTCGTGAACATCATCTGACCTGGTGCTGGTTGGCTGGCTGTCAGGGGGGAAATCCTGCGGGTAGCCGACTGTTGACCTCGGTATCACTGAAACAAATGCATACCAATCCAGCAGGCAAAAAAGCCCTATGGCAACAAATTTGTTCATATGACTCATAAAATTGTATCACTTGAGCCACATCACCTGGACGATGTCTGGCGTATTGAGCAGGCTGCTCACGCATTTCCCTGGTCTGAATCGCTGATCCGTAAAGAGCCGGGTAAGTTTGCCGTTAATTTAGTTTTGCAGGCTGGCGACCAGGTTGCCGGTTATTGTTTTGGCCAGAATATCGTTGGCGAGGCAACGTTGCTGAATATTGCCGTTGATCCGGCTTTTCAGGGTAAGGGTTACGGCAAGGTTTTGCTGGAAGGCTTTATTGATTGTCTGGCACAGGGCAATGCTGAGGAAATCTGGCTTGAAGTTCGGGCCAGCAACACCCGTGCATTTCAGTTATATGAAGCCCTTGGTTTTAATGAAATCAACCGCCGTGAGGATTACTATCCGACAGCGACAGGACGGGAAGACGCTCTGATCATGACTTATATGTTCATGTAGCGACTTAACCTTTTATAAGCGGTAAACCGGATAGGTTTACCGCTGTGACTTTCCGCGGAGTTTGCGTATAATTCCGCCATCTTTTGGCTCCAGTGGCTCGCTGGCCGGCACTTGTGCCGGTGAGTAACCGAATAGCGGTGCCGAACCAGGAGCCCGACAGCCTTTCGCTGAAATATCAGCAGGGCTGCGACTCGATTATTGAAATCTCTCACAGGATTATCAGCGCTTATGTCTTTTCTATCTGAAGTGAACAAACGTCGTACGTTTGCGATCATTTCTCACCCGGATGCGGGTAAAACAACGATTACCGAAAAAGTTCTGTTATTCGGAAACGCGATCCAGAAAGCCGGTACGGTAAAAGGCCGTGGCTCCAACCAGCATGCTAAGTCTGACTGGATGGAAATGGAAAAAGAGCGTGGTATCTCGGTAACAACATCGGTAATGCAGTTCCCATACAACGACAGCCTGGTGAACCTGCTGGATACCCCGGGACATGAAGACTTCTCGGAAGATACTTACCGTACCCTGACTGCTGTTGACTCCTGTCTGATGGTTATCGACGCAGCGAAAGGTGTAGAGGATCGAACCCGTAAGCTGATGGAAGTTACCCGTCTGCGTGATACGCCAATTATCACCTTCATGAACAAACTTGACCGTGATATCCGTGATCCGATGGAGCTGCTTGACGAAGTTGAGAGCGAGCTGAACATCGCTTGTGCACCGGTTTCATGGCCTATCGGTTGCGGTAAAGAGTTCAAGGGGGTGTACCACATCCACCGTGACGAGACTATTCTTTACACCACAGGTCAGGGTCACACAATCCAGGACGTTCGCATCATTAAAGGTCTGGACAATCCTGAACTTGATACCGAAATTGGTGAAGAGCTGGCAGAGCAATTGCGTGAAGAGCTTGAGCTGGTACTGGGTGCATCACACGAATTTGACCGTGAGCTGTTCTTGCAAGGTGAACTGACACCGGTATTTTTCGGTACTGCACTGGGTAACTTCGGTGTTGACCACATGCTGGACGGTCTGACTGAGTGGGCGCCTGCGCCACAGACTCGCCAGACAAACGAGCGTGTTGTTGAAGCAACGGAAGAGAAATTCTCCGGTTTCGTGTTCAAGATCCAGGCAAATATGGATCCTAAGCACCGTGACCGTATTGCTTTCATGCGTATTGTATCGGGTACTTACACCCAGGGCATGAAGATGAACCACGTACGTACCGGTAAGAACGTCAGCATTTCTGATGCGGTAACCTTCATGGCCGGTGATCGTGCACGTGCTGAGAACGCATACGCGGGTGATATTATCGGTCTGCACAACCACGGTACTATCCAGATCGGTGATACCTTCACTCAGGGTGAATCACTGAAGTTCTCTGGTATTCCTAACTTTGCACCGGAACTGTTCCGCCGTATCCGCCTGAAAGATCCTCTGAAACAGAAGCAGCTGCTGAAAGGCCTGGTACAGCTGTCTGAAGAAGGTGCGGTACAGGTATTCCGTCCGCTGCAGAACAACGACCTGATCGTAGGTGCGGTTGGTGTGCTTCAGTTTGACGTGGTTGTCGCCCGTCTGAAGGCTGAATACAACGTAGAAGCAATCTACGAGAGCGTTAACGTAGCGACAGCACGTTGGGTTGAATGCGAAGATGCCAAGAAGCTGGAAGAATTCAAACGTAAGAACCAGTCTAACCTGGCACTGGACGGCGGCGATAACCTGAGTTACATCGCTCCGACTATGGTTAACCTGAACCTGGCAAAAGAGCGCTTCCCGGACATTGATTTCCGTGCAACCCGTGAGCACTAAGCAATTTTGTTACAGGCCTTAGCCTACCGATCGACAAAGCCGTCACAATCGTGGCGGCTTTTTTTATGACATTTCTGCGGATCGGCCCTGGCTCTCTTTCCTTCTGACGGTTACAGCTTAATATTCCATTAGTTGCATCAGATAAAGGAGGGCGTAATGGAATTTTTCGCCGAGAACGAAATCAGAGCCTTGCAGGGAGAGCCCTATCCGCTGGGCGCAACAATGAAAGATCAGGGCGTAAACTTCAGCCTTTATTCCAAAGATGCCACCCGGGTGACGTTACTGTTGTTTGATAACCCGGATGCCAGTCAGCCGTTTCGGTCGATTGAATTAAACCCCGTAGACCACAAGCGCGGTCATTATTGGTTTATGTTCGTGACCGGTATCGGTCATGGCCAGGTTTACGGTTTTCAGGTGGCCGGGCCGTGGAAACCCCGTACCGGTCTGCGTTTTGACCGGGATAAAGTGTTGATCGACCCTTACAGCCAGGCGATTTGCTTCGGGCAGAATTACAGTCGCGACAGGGCCATCGGTCCCGGTTCGAACATGGGATCCAGTATGCTCAGTATGGTCGTAGATCAGCACGGGTTTGACTGGCAGGGGGCTACATCACCCAATCATTCGCTTACCGATACCATGATTTATGAGATGCATGTCGGAGGGTTTACCCGGCATCCGTCATCCGGTATCGAAGAGACCCGACAGGGCACATTCGCCGGGATTATCGAGAAAATTCCGTACCTGAAGTCGCTTGGGGTGACGGCGGTAGAGCTGATGCCGATACAGCAGTTTGATGTTCAGGATGCACCGGAAGGACGGCAAAACTATTGGGGATACAGCCCGATAAACTTCTTTGCGATTCATGCCGATTACAGCGTTGAAAAAGAACCACTGGCGGCGATAAATGAATTTAAAACTATGGTCCGGGAGCTTCACAAAGCCGGGATTGAAGTCATTCTGGATGTGGTGTTCAACCATACCGCCGAAGGCGATGAGAGCGGCCCGACATTTTGCTTTAAGGGCTTGCAGAACGGGGCCTACTACTTGCTGGATAAAAGTAATGGCAAATACGCTAACTACAGTGGTTGTGGCAATACCTGCAATGCCAATAACAGTGTGTTGCGGCGGATGATTATTGATGCCTTGCATTATTGGGTAACTGAAATGCATGTCGACGGTTTTCGTTTTGACCTGGCCTCGGTGTTGGCCAGAGACAGTCAAGGGCATCCGATGAAAGAGCCGCCGTTACTGTGGTCGATAGATTCGGATCCAATCCTTAGCAGTACCAAGATCATTGCTGAAGCCTGGGATGCCGCAGGCTTGTACCAGGTCGGTTCGTTTATCGGCGACCGCTGGAATGAATGGAACGGCAAATATCGCGATGATGTCCGGGCATTCTGGCGCGGTGATAACGGTTATGTCGGGCGCTTTGCATCTCGTATTTTAGGCTCTCCGGATATTTACTGTAGCCACCGTCACTCACCGCACAGGTCGGTGAATTTTATCTGTGCCCATGACGGCTTTACCCTCAATGATCTGGTCAGTTACAGCAAAAAACATAACCATGCCAATGGCGAAAACAACTGTGACGGCGATAACCATAATGTGTCGAGTAACTACGGAATCGAAGGCCCGACCGCGATAGCTGAAATTGATAATATTCGGAACCGTCAGTGCAAAAACATGCTGGCAACTCTGTTTCTCTCCTTGGGGACGCCGATGATCTGCATGGGCGATGAAGTACGGCGGACTCAGCAGGGCAATAACAACGCGTATTGCCAGGATAATGAAATCAGCTGGTTCGACTGGCGGTTAGCTGACAAGCATGCTGATATTCATCGTTTTGTCACTCAACTTAGCCAGATCCGCAGTGCTGAGCCGACGATCGACTGGAATATGCATATGTCGCTCAGCTCGGTGCTGGAAAATGTCGGGATTAGTTGGCATGGCACGGAGCCGAACAAGCCGGATTGGTCTGAACATTCCCACTCGCTGGCACTAACGGTTAACCATCCGATCACCAAAGATGAGCTGTATGTAATTTGCAATGCTTACTGGGATCCGCTGGAGTTCACTATCCCGGATCGAAACAGTAGTGATTGGCACATACTGATCAATACTGCCGAGCCAAGTCCCGGAGATATTTATACGATTGAGCAGGCGCCGAAATATCAGGGTAATACCATTCTGGCGACCGGGCGTAGTATGATCGTTATGGTTGCTAAGAAGAGTTAGCGCCAAAGCAACCCGGTGTCCCGGCGAGAGCTGGTGACATCGGGCCGAGTCAATCGCCAGCGTTTTTCTGAGAGCCAGATTATTATTCAGTTTGGTATAACCCAGAGAGTAAGATTTACTATGCTCATCGACAGCCATTGTCACTTCGATTTTGAACCTTTCGACTCCGATCCCAAGCACTATCTGGCTCTGGCCCATAGTGCCGGAGTCGGAAAAATCATTATTCCTTCTGTCGGGCAACGAAATTGGCAGCGAGTGCAGAGTCTCTGCTCGCAATTTGATGAGCTGTTCTATGCCCTTGGCCTGCATCCGTTTTTCAGTGAGGAGCACGGGAGTGGTGCGCTGGAAGGGCTGAAACAGCAGTTGGCAAAAGCTGTCGCAGACACGGGACAAAATGCGTCTAAATGCGTTGCTGTCGGTGAATGTGGACTAGACTTTGCCATTGTCGGCGCTGATCGGGAACAGCAAATTGAGTTGCTCAGGGCGCAACTGAAGCTGGCTAATCAGTATGCATTGCCAGTTATCCTCCATTGCCGAAAAGCCTTTCCGGAGCTGTTAAGACTGTTGAAACAACATCCGCTGTCAGCGGGTGGTGTGTATCACGGTTTCAGCGGAAGTTTGCCGCAGGCACAACAGCTTATTGAGCTGGGGATCAAAATTGGCGTAGGGGGAACGATAACGTATCAGCGGGCGAATAAAACCCGCAATACAATCGCAGCTTTGCCACTGGCAACACTGATGCTGGAAACCGATGCGCCGGATATGCCCGTTGCTGGCTTTCAGGGACAACCGAACCGTCCCGACAGGCTATGCAACATCATTGAGGCGTTAGCCGATATCAGGCCTGAGTCCCAGTCGGAAATCGAGTTGGCCACCAGTTTAACTACGGCTGAATTGTTTCGAATTTCGATGTGATCTCGATCGCTAAAGCAAACGAAAATGCCAAACGGTTGCTTTGGTTAATAAGTAGTTTGTGAGTAGCGTCACAATTGTGGTTTTGCTTTCACTTTCTTTCCTAGGAAAGTGTGATATCCGCATTAGTTTTATCGGTCACGGCATGAGTATAATGCGCCGGACTCTTAATGAGCCGAATTGTCGAGACGCCAAACTTAACTAAAGGGATGCCATAAACTATGAGCCTGTTTATGAGCCTGGTTGGGATGGCAGTACTGCTAGGTCTAGCTGTACTACTATCAGATAACCGCAAAGCTATTAATTTACGTACTGTTGGTGGTGCATTTGCCATCCAATTCTGCTTGGGTGCCTTTGTACTGTATGTGCCTGTAGGTCGTGACGTGCTGTACGGCATGTCTACTGCTGTTGCCAATGTTATCAACTACGGTAACGACGGTATCAACTTCCTATTCGGTGGCCTGACTTCACCTAAGATGTTTGAAGTGTTCGGTGGTGGCGGTTTCGTATTCGCCCTACGTGTACTTCCTGTAATTGTATTCTTCTCAGCACTGATTAGCGTACTTTACTACCTAGGCATCATGCAGGTTGTTATCAACATCCTTGGTGGTGGTCTGCAGAAAGCACTGGGTACTTCTCGTGCCGAATCTATGTCTGCTACAGCTAACATTTTCGTAGGTCAAACCGAAGCACCTCTGGTTATTCGTCCGTTTGTACCTAAGATGACTCAATCTGAGCTGTTTGCGGTTATGTGTGGTGGTCTGGCGTCTGTTGCTGGTGGTGTACTTGCTGGTTACGCTTCAATGGGTGTACCTCTGGAATACCTAATCGCGGCATCTTTCATGGCTGCACCAGGTGGTCTGCTATTTGCTAAGATCATCAAGCCTGAAACTGAAGAGCCAATCGAGCAGATGGCTGGCGATGCAGTATCTGAAGACGAGAAACCAGCGAACGTTATCGACGCAGCAGCAGCTGGTGCATCTTCTGGTATGCAGCTTGCTCTGAACGTTGGTGCGATGCTTCTTGCATTCATCGGTCTGATTGCACTGATCAACGGCCTGTTGGGTGGTATCGGTGGTTGGTTCGGCATGCCTGAGCTGACTCTGGAACTGATCCTTGGTTACGTATTCTCTCCACTGGCATTCCTAATCGGTGTTCCATGGGAAGAAGCAACTATCGCTGGTTCTTTCATCGGTCAGAAACTGGTAGTGAACGAATTCGTTGCTTACCTGAACTTTGCTCCTTACCTAGCTGAAGGTGCAGAAGTTGTTCTTACTGACAAGACTTCAGCAATCATTTCTTTCGCATTGTGTGGTTTTGCTAACCTATCTTCTGTAGCAATCCTACTTGGTGGTCTGGGTGGTCTGGCTCCAAGCCGTCGCCACGACATTGCTCGCTTCGGTATGAAGGCAGTAGCAGCAGGTACTCTATCTAACCTGATGTCTGCAACTATCGCTGGCCTATTTGTAAGCCTGAACGCAATGTAATCACTGATTTAATTCAGTAAGTATATTAAACGCCACAGCCATGCTGTGGCGTTTTTGTATGTGTAACTCCTCGTCCTTTTCCTGCTGCATCTCTTCACTTATGTCTATTCAACAGATTTGGTAAAAACCTTGTAACGTGTGAAACTTTGTTCTGTTTAATCGATTGCGCTCCGATTTTGGTGAACTCCCTTTGTTACTATCAATCTTGTCGTTACAACGGCACCCCCAGTGACCGCGGGCTACACTTTTCTTGTGCTGTATAACACAGAGAGAAAAGTTATGAGCGAAACCATACTGGCGCTGGCGGCAGGTTTTATTGTCGGGGTCTTGTTTTCAGCAATAAAACTGCCCATTCCTGCGCCGCCGGTTCTGCCCGGTGTCATGGGTATTTTCGGGGTGTATGCCGGTGGTATTTTTTACCAGTGGCTTGTGGAGCGTTTCTTTACTTGATGAGTGATTTATCAAGTAATAACAATTGTTTACTCTAATCTATAGTCGTAAACACATTGTGCACGGATGGAAACACGACTTTGATGGTGGGGCGTAAAAGAGCTTGGTATTATTAGCGAGCACCATCAAGAATTGACGATTGCTGTTTCAGCGTTTCCCCGTCGTGATGGGAGTACCGTCACGGTTTGCTGAACGGCACTTATTGCAAGATGCGTTGGTTACCCTGGTGTCTTGCGCGGTGAAATGGATATCAATCAGGTTGGTAATCTCGCATTGCTTTCCTGAGTCTTCAAGGAACCAAGTCCGCTCATCTAACTGTTCGCTGTAGGCGGGCCGTTTGGCGGTATAGGAATAGATTGCCGTCAAGCGTATGGAACAGTTTCTATAAGCTTGGTAGAAAATAACTGGACTGGAGATAGTCATGAGCGATTTAAAAGCTGCTGCACTACGTGCACTTAAACTAATGGATCTTACAACTCTGAACGATGACGACACTGACGCCAAAGTGATCGAGCTATGTAAGAACGCGAAAACCCCTGTAGGCAACACAGCAGCTATCTGTATCTACCCACGTTTTATCCCTGTTGCTAAGAAGCAGCTGCGTGAGCAAGGTACACCTGAAGTCCGTATTGCAACTGTAACTAACTTCCCACACGGTAACGACGACATCGAAATCGCAGTAGCTGAAACGAAAGCTGCTGTTGCATACGGTGCTGACGAAGTTGACGTAGTATTCCCTTACCGCGCTCTGATGGCTGGTAATGAGGAAGTTGGCTTCGAACTGGTTAAGCAGTGTAAAGAAGCATGTGGCGACATCCTTCTGAAAGTAATCATCGAAACTGGTGAGCTGAAGACAGAAGAACTGATCAAGAAAGCATCTGAAATCTCTATCAAAGCAGGCGCTGACTTCATCAAGACTTCAACTGGTAAAGTGCCAGTGAACGCGACACCGGAATCTGCTGAAATCATGCTGAACGTAATCAAAGAGATGGGCGTAGAGAAGACTGTTGGCTTCAAGCCTGCTGGCGGCGTTCGTACTGCTGAAGATGCGAAGACTTACCTGGAAATGGCGGATCGCATCCACGGTGCTGACTGGGCTGACAACATGCACTACCGCTTCGGTGCATCTAGCCTGCTAGCTAACCTGCTACATACGCTAGGCGAAGGCGAAAAAGCGGCTGAAGGCGGCTACTAATCTTATCTCGTAAGGTGGCAATGAATGCCACCTTATTTATTTCCGTGACTGTTTACTGTGTGGTTCTTGCCGGGTTTTAGGCACGAGCAGCATTCTTGCGGCCGAGAATCATGCCGTAAAGCGATTTAGGATGTACAAATCGGCTTTACGAGGTAAATCGTCATATGCCCTACACAAATTATCAGAATTGGGGAATACCATGTATTTACCACAAGAAATCATCAGAAAAAAACGCGACAACATCGAACTAACGGCTGACGAAATCAACTTCTTCATTCAGGGTGTGGCTAAAGACACAGTTTCTGAAGGTCAGATTGCAGCATTCGCAATGGCAATCTACTTCAATGACATGACCATGAATGAACGTGTTGCCCTGACTTGTGCCATGCGTGACTCCGGCATGGTTATTAACTGGGATCACATGAACTTCGGCGGCCCAATCGTCGACAAGCACTCTACCGGTGGTGTAGGTGACGTAACTTCACTGATGCTTGGCCCTATGGTTGCAGCATGTGGCGGTTTCGTACCTATGATTTCTGGCCGTGGTCTGGGCCATACCGGTGGTACGCTGGACAAACTGGAAGCAATTCCAGGCTACAACATTACCCCTTCTAATGAAGTATTCGGTCAGGTGACCAAAGACGCAGGTGTGGCAATTATCGGTCAGACTGGCGATCTGGCACCTGCAGATAAGCGTGTTTACGCTACTCGTGACGTGACAGCAACGGTTGATAACATCTCCCTGATCACGGCTTCTATCCTGTCTAAGAAACTGGCTGCTGGTCTTGGTTCGCTGGTAATGGACGTGAAAGTCGGTTCAGGTGCCTTCATGCCAACTTACGAAGCGTCTGAAGAGCTGGCTAAATCTATTGTTGCGGTAGCAAACGGTGCCGGTACTAAGACAACGGCTCTGCTGACTGACATGAACCAGGTACTGGCTTCAACAGCTGGTAACGCACTGGAAGTTCGCGAAGCGGTGCAATTCCTGACCGGTGAATACCGTAACCCTCGCTTATTCGAAGTAACCATGGCACTGTGTGCCGAAATGCTTGTAAACAGCGGCCTGGCGGCTGATCTGGAAGAAGCTCGTACTAAGCTGCAGGCTGTACTGGACAACGGTAAAGCGGCAGAGTGCTTCGGCAAGATGGTTGCTGGCCTGGGCGGCCCTGCGGACTTCATGCAGAACTACGACAACTACCTGGAAAAAGCAGACATCGTTAAGCCGGTATTTGCTGAAACTACAGGTTACGCATATTCAATGGATACTCGCGGCCTGGGTATGGCAGTTGTTGGCATGGGTGGCGGTCGCCGCGTTGCGACTGACAAGATCGACTATGCAGTAGGTCTGAGTGACATGATCCGTCTGGGCGATGAAGTTAATGCGGAAACTCCGCTGGCTGTCATCCACGCCCGCACAGAAGCTCAATGGGAAGAAGCGGCTAAAGCGGTTCGCGAAAGCATCGTGGTTTCTGATCAGAAACCTGAACCGACCCCAGAGGTATACCGCCGCATTCGTCCTGAAGATGTTTAATGGAGTCAAAATGAAACGTTCAATTATCCTTGTACTAGATTCTTTCGGTATTGGTGCAACAGAAGATGCCGCTGATTTCGGCGATACTGGTGCCAACACACTGGGTCATATTGCAGCAGCATGTGCCCGCGGTGAAGCTGACAACGGCGAGCGCAGCGGCCCGCTACACCTGCCTAATATGACGAAACTGGGTCTGGCCAAGGCATGCGAAGAATCTTCAGGTGAATACCCTGCAGGTCTGGATGCGAATGCTGAAATCACTGGCGCTTTCGCTCACGCAAAAGAAATTTCTTCAGGTAAAGACACTCCGTCTGGCCACTGGGAAATTGCTGGTGTACCTGTACTGTTTGAATGGGGTTACTTCACTGAACACTCCAACAGCTTCCCTAAAGAGCTTTTGGATCGCATCGTTGAACGCGCTCAGCTGCCTGGTTACCTGGGTGACTGCCACGCATCCGGTACTCAAATCCTGGATGACCTGGGCGAAGAGCATATGAAGACTGGCAAGCCAATCTTCTACACTTCTGCTGACTCTGTATTCCAGATTGCCTGCCATGAAGAAACTTACGGCCTGGACAAGCTGATGGAGCTTTGCCAGATCGTTCGTGAAGAGCTTGAAGACTACAACATCGGTCGTGTTATCGCGCGTCCATTCATCGGCGCTGGCAAAGGCCAGTTCGAGCGTACCGGTAACCGTCGTGACCTGTCTATCGAGCCACCTTCAGCCACAGTTCTGCAGAAGCTGGTTGACGAGAAAGGCGGTAACGTTGTTTCTATCGGTAAGATCTCTGATATCTACGCAGGCTGCGGTATCACTAAGAAAGTGAAAGCAACCGGTATTCCTGCGCTGTTCGAAGCTACACTTGAGCAAATCAAGGAAGCGGGTGACAACACTATCGTGTTCACTAACTTTGTAGACTTTGACTCAGCTTACGGCCACCGCCGTGACGTAGCTGGCTATGCTGCGGCACTGGAATACTTCGATAAGCGCCTGCCGGAAATTACTGAACTGCTTCAGGAAGATGACGTGTTAATCCTGACTGCAGACCACGGTTGTGACCCTACGTGGGAAGGTACTGACCATACTCGTGAGCACATCCCTGTACTCGTATCAGGCCCTAAAGTGAAGCCTGGCTCACGCGGTCGCCGTGAAACGTTTGCCGATATTGGCCAGTCACTGGCAGAATACTTCGGTACAACCGATATGGAATACGGTAAGTCATTCCTGTAATCACGGAAACCTATCCCTGTCGCTGTTTCGTTCTATAGTTTTATAGTTCGAAACAGCACTTCAAAAATAGCAAATTGATGTTGGACAGAAGCATCCAACGGAAAACGGATAAATCAAGGAAATAAAAGATGGCTACTCCTCACATTAATGCAGAAATGGGTGATTTTGCAGATGTTGTTCTGATGCCGGGTGACCCGCTACGTGCTAAGTACATTGCAGAAACTTTCCTGGAAGACGTAAAGGAAGTTTGTAATGTTCGTAACATGTTCGGTTACACAGGTACTTACAAAGGCCGTCAGATCTCTGTAATGGGTCACGGTATGGGTATCCCTTCTTGCTCAATCTACGCGACTGAACTGATCAAAGACTTCGGCGTTAAGAAAATCATCCGTGTAGGTAGCTGTGGTGCAGTTCGTGACGATGTAAACCTACGTGACGTAGTTATCGGCATGGGCGCATCTACTGATTCTAAGGTTAACCGTATCCGTTTTGGTGACCATGACTTCGCAGCTCTGGCTGACTACGGTATGGTTCAGAATGCTGTTGAAGCGGCAAAAGCGAAAGGTGTTGACGTTAAAGTAGGTAACATCTTCTCTGCTGACCTGTTCTACAACCCAGATTTCGATTTCTTCCAGACTATGAAGAAGTACGGCATCGTTGGTGTTGAAATGGAAGCTGCGGGTATCTACGGTCTTGCAGCAGAGTTCGGTGCTAAGGCACTGACTATCTGTACTGTTTCTGACCACATCTTGCGTGGTGAAGCGACTACTTCTGAAGAGCGCCAGCTGACTTTCAACGAAATGATTGAAATCGCACTGGAATCTGTTCTTCTGGGTGACGCTGAGTAAGCAGACCTGAAAGAAGTATCTGGACATTAAAAAGGGCTTGCCGATGGCAAGCCCTTTTTCTATGTGCGTTGTGTGTCGGGGGGCTGTTTGCTCAGTTATTAACTGAGCGTATCCAATACAGATCAGTCTTTCGCGTTTGAAGTAAGCAGGAACGGGAAGTGCCAGATATCCTTGCGGCGGCCGAAAGTGAATGCCAGCAAGAAACCGATGATTAGTGCGGCAATAACCATACCGCGGATGGTATTGGTCATGTACTCAACCTGACCGGCTGCATGTTCAAGCAGTCGACCATGCTCCAGGGTGATGCGGACAAAGCCCACCACCTGGCCTTCAGCCATGATCGGTTCAATCAGCTGCAGGCGGCCGAAACTGGCAACCGACAGCGGGGTAGATATCCCGGTAACCTGTTCAAGCGGCATAGATTCTTCGGTTTTGGCGACGGTGACCCCTTCCAGATCGTAAATAGTCGCATCAAGGATCAGCGGTTCCTGTGAGAGCTGCTGTACCAGTGTCTGCAGTTTGTCCTGTTTCTTGTCGATCATATCGTTGGCGGCTGTTTCGGCTGCCTGGCGCACAACCATGCGAGCCAGTGACTGAGTCTGGTCACTGAGGGCCTGGTAGTTACGGATGGTGATATCCGAGCCAAATTCCAGCATCGCAACCAGTCCGCCTAAGCAGATGATCAGCACCAGGATTTGCCATGCGCGATGTAGTCGCTTTGTTCTTAGTTTCATAATCTTAACGTCGCCAACAATATGGTCGAAATGTTCGAATGCCATATTGGGGCTTGCCCAAATAAATTGCAATAGGGTACTTTGGTAGCTGTTGAATATTATGACCAAACCATAAACATGGATGTAGCTAGCGTGCTGAAAATTGAAAAACACACTTCGTTGCAACAGCATTATCCCGCTATCGGTGATGCTTCAAATTTAGACCGAAAACAGGCCGGTGTATTGGTTTTTGGCCGTGGGATCACCCCTGGGTTGTTATCCGAGCTGAGTGAAAAGGCCGGGGAAGCACTGAATATTACTTCGGCATGGGCTGTCGGTAGCTATGATGCCTTGTTGCTTGGCAATGCCTTCTCTGATGCGCTGGAGCAGGCTGTGATTGCGGCTAAGCTTGACTGTACCCGAGTCAGTGATTTACCGGATTTATCGCAGCCGGGACTGGTAGTGATGGATATGGATTCCACTGCCATCGAAATTGAATGCATTGATGAGCTGGCAGTGTTGGCCGGTGTCGGCGAGCAGGTGGCGGAAGTGACCGAGAGGGCCATGCAGGGCGAACTGGATTTTGAACAGAGCCTGCGCCAACGGGTATCGAAGCTGGCCGGAGCCGATGAAGGCATTTTGGAAAGCGTGCGCTCAACTCTGCCGATGATGCCGGAGCTGCGCGAACTGGTGGCGACTCTTCATTACCATGGCTGGAAGGCGGCGATTGCTTCCGGTGGTTTTACCTATTTCTCTGATTACTTGAAGCAGGAGCTGGATCTGGCCCATGCGCAGTCAAATACGCTGGAAATTATCGACGGCAAACTGACGGGACATGTGTTAGGCAAAGTGGTTGATGCCAGGGTGAAGGCTGATATTTTGCTGAACCTGGCTGAGCAGTACGGCATTTCGCAGGCTAATACAGTTGCAGTTGGTGATGGTGCCAATGATCTTCTCATGCTGAAAACGGCAGGGTTGGGGATTGCCTACCATGCTAAACCGAAAGTAGAAGCAGAGGCTCCTGCGGTGATCCGTTATGCAGACCTTGGCGGGGTGATGTGCATTCTGTCTGCTTCGTTGATCATGTCTTGAAAGCAGGCGGTCTGAAATAAAAAGCGAGAGTCGGTGGCTCTCGCTTTTGTGTTTAGTTACTGACTACTTGTTCTTGGCTTTGCTTTAGCTCCCGGTCCCCGGGATTGATTTGTTTGCGTCATCCGACTTCAAGTCGAACCATTACCTCATCGGTGATATCGTACATCTCACCGCATCCCGCCAATGACGTGAACTCCATCTCCAGAGCTCTGGCCCGGTGAAGAATTTTTTTCGCCAGTGCACCCAGTTCCAGTCCCGTCAGGGCGGTCATCGGGTTGAGCACCGGTACTGCGGTGATCCTCAGTGCCATAAAACCGCCTTGTTTTTTCGCCTCTCTGATAAATTTTATCCGTTGCTCGGTGTTATCAAATTCATCACGCAGTTTGCTGTCGATGCGTTGTATCCGTCCGCCATTGATATGTAGTTTCAGGTACATCTCATGGATATAAGGTTGGTGGATTTCAACCGGTCGCATGGTTTCCGCCAGCATTCGTTTCACCCGGTTACGGAAAATCGGTTCCAGCGAATAGCCATTGCCACCAGCGGCTTGGTTGAAAATTTTTGGCAGGGCCGGAAGCGGGAAATTACTGCAGATTGCCCGGATTTTCATCTTATGATCCACTTTCTCTGTGAAGTAAGGGATCATATTCAGGTGTGTCAGCAGCATCCGGTGCATTGCCAGCAGCAGATCACCAGTTGGCAGCGGTTCTTCGGTCTGGGTCAGCTTACTTTCATTATGCTGGATCAGGCGGCGCAGGAACTGCTCTCCCCGCCAGGCACTTTCCCCGCTGCCGGTGGTCAGCTGGATATTCTGGTGATCAGGGCTCACCCTGATCACACGATACGGGATATGGGTCAGCGGTGCTCTTTTATCCTGTTTTTGTAGTTCGGTGAAGCTAATACTCACCTCCTGACCTCGCCTTAGCGGCAATGGTTGATGCAGATTCAGGTTCAGGCCGCTAATAGAAAAGTCGACGGTTGCTCCGGTCACGGTCGGTAAATCCGAGGAACTGAGTTCGATAGGAGTTTCGAACATAAACCGCGACTCACAACGTTGTGGTTTGGGATCAAAGAATATGGCTTTGGCTTCTGACACCGGATTACGCGGGTGGCGGAATGGCTGCAAAGCCTTACCTGACAGCTGGGGCTTCATTGCCAGCCGGTAGTCCTGCTGTGCTTCTTCGTTAGTCAGATCTTGCAGGATGCCGATGTGAGTAAGGACGCTCAGTTTATCAACCATCTCGGGGGCGATTTCCTGCAGTTCGTCCAGGCAATCCTGTTCAATCGGGTAAACCGTCAGGCGGCTTACCCGCCAGCTGTCGCGCACTGCGCCGACATGCCAGAACAGCTGGCGCTCTTCCATGGTCATTTCCGGCAGAGCCGCTGAATAGAAAAAGCTTTTCTGGCTGTGCTCATGGCAGAAACTGTAGATCAGTGTGCTGCACTGCTTCAGTCCTGCTTTACCCAGAGTTGCCATCCGCTCAGTTGAAAGCAGGTGGTTTATTACCGGCTGATTGCGTTCGTCATGCCAGTAATCCCAGATATGGCGGTTGTGCTCGGTCAGCAGGCAGTATTCCAGCTTACCGTCGGCAAAGAACATCGGCATGCTGGAGGTATGTTTAAGGAAGCAGTGCTCATAGCCTTTGGTGCGGGCTTTGATCACTTCATCTTCATGATTCTTTTTGGTGCGATGGTGCGACTGCCTCAGACTTTGTTCGATGGCTTGCTTGATGGCGGTATTGTCGCTGACAATTTTGAGGCGTAACCACTTAAAGCTGTCGTTATCTTTATTGTCGTCAATGCCCAGGATACGGTATTCCACGCCTTTGGCGAGGCGGGGATCACAGAACTTTTCTGCCATTTGGGGAAAAGAGGCCTTTACCGACATGCCCAGGTTGTACTTAAACGCCGAAGGCACCTTAAATTTTGCTCCCGAACAGGACAAATCCGAGGTGACACCATGCACAGTTTGTTTAAGCGGCAGTGCAAGCTCAACCGGGGTGGTGATTTGCAGACGGTTTTCTTCCCGAGTAAGGTAGTGGCCGAAACGGATCAGGCTGGCATCAAACTGGGTATCACGTTGTGGTGTTGCTTCCTTATGGACTTCCTGCTTTTGTTGCTGGTGGAGGATTCGAAAATTATTGCGGGTATTCATCAGCGCTTCGTAAAGGCCGACGCGAAACTTGCCACCGTAATGCTTAATGCGCTTGTGATAGGTATTGATGGCAACGTCATCTAGCCAGTGGCGTAGTCCGTCAAGCTCATAGGGGCGACACTCACCGTTTACCCGACCGCGAAGATCTACCACCAGGCGGCAGGGTGCCATGATGCGGTTAAGTTCCATCTTTATTTGAAGACGAGCAGGGCCGCTGGCTTCACTGGTCATCAGCTGAAACACGTCTTCAAAGTCATCGCTGTCGTAAACAGGTATCAGTTTTTCGATCAGTCCTTTATAGTCGTCCGGCAACATAGATTTTTTGATACATTGATCCAAAGTTTAATATTTGTATTTTGCAGCAAAAGATTTTTTTGTCATTAGGATTCATACGGGAATTACCAGTTTCAGAATCCTGCGATGGAATACTGTGCTGTTGATCAAGTTAATTAAGGTGAAACATGGCCAAGACCAAGCGCGCTTATGTGTGCAGTGAATGTGGTGCAGACTTTCCTCGCTGGCAGGGCCAGTGTAGTGCCTGTGCCGCGTGGAACACAATTACGGAATTTACCATTCCGAAAACCCGCTCGGCGGTCGGGGCCACGGCATCGTCAGCGGCCAGCAGTTATGCCGGTGCTGCAACCAAAGTTCAGAAGCTTTCGGAAGTCGAGAGTAAAGATTTGCCGCGCTATAGCTCGGGTATTTCAGAGCTGGACCGGGTGTTCGGTGGCGGTATTGTACCTGGATCAGTTTTACTGCTGTGTGGTGATCCGGGCGCGGGTAAATCAACCTTGCTGTTGCAGAGTATCGGTTCGGTAGCAGCAGGCAAGCAGGCGCTCTATGTGTCCGGTGAGGAATCGATTCACCAGATCTCGCAGCGAGCCAAGCGACTGGGAACGCCTAATATCGATAAGATCAGCGTTGTAGCGGAAACCTCGGTTGAGCAGATCATCAATCATATTACGGCACAAAAAGCCGAATTCGTGATTATCGACTCGATCCAGACCATGACTGTCGCTCACAATGAGTCTGCTGCCGGTAGCCCGAGCCAGGTGAAAGAGTCGGCAGCGGCGTTGACCCGTTTTGCTAAAACTGAAGGGGTGACCTTCATGATTGTCGGTCACATTAATAAAGATTCCAATGTGGCCGGCCCGATGCAGTTGATCCACATTGTTGATGGCCTGTTCTCGCTGTCATCCACTTCCGATGAGAAGTTCCGGGTACTACGTACCTCCAAAAACCGTTTCGGTGCTGATTCCGAGTCCTGTTTCTTTGCGATGACAGAAACAGGGATGAAGCAGGTGAAGAACCCGTCGGCCATATTCCTCAGTCGCTCGGATAAGAACCACGCCGGTTCGGTATGTACCACGCTTTGGGAAGGTACGCGTCCGCTGCTGGTGGAAGTGCAGGCGTTGTGTAATAACTCGGTCACCGAGAATCCGCGTCGCCTGACTGTTGGTTATGATTCTAACCGTCTGGCTATGTCGATTGCCGTACTGGCTCGCCATGGCGGAGTGATGTTGTCGGACATGGATATCTTCGTCAACTGTGTCGGTGGTATCAAGGTGGAAGAAACTTCAGCTGACCTGGCGGTATTGCTAGCGATTTTTTCCAGCTTTAAGAATGCGCCGATCCCGCAGGATGTGCTGGTGTTCGGGGAAATCGGCCTTAATGCGGATATCCGTCCGGCTGCCAATGGTGTGGAGCGTATTCGTGAAGCTGCTAAACAAGGCTTTACCCGTGCGATTGTGCCGAGAGCCAATGCCAGCCGTCAGGTTAATGGTATTGAGATCATTGCCGTTGAAGATTTGCAGGAAGCGCTGACGGCTTTTGAACGAGTGGCGCTATAGTCCGGTTTATTCGGCTGACAACAAGCAATAAAAAACGAGAGCACGGCTCTCGTTTTTTATATCTGGTCTTTGTGTTCTCAACTCAGAGCTTGCGTTGATCCGGTGCCACTTCCTGGTTGCTGGCTGTTTTGATCGGCGCGATCGATTCCGGTACATGGTGAGTCAGTTGAACCTGCATCGATACAATGTTATTGAACATTTCCAGCAAGTGGGCCCACTGTACAGTTTTTTCCTTTTCAAACAGCGAGTCAAAGTTCTCCGGTGTCCACTCCACAAATGGACGAGGATTTAGTGCACGCCCTAGAAAACGAATTTCGTAGTGCAGGTGTGGGCCGGTTGACAGGCCGGTATTGCCGGTCCAGCCAATCAAATCGCCTTTACGGACAAACTGGCCGCGTTTGACGTGGAATTTCTGCATGTGCGAGTAAGTGGTGGCAAAACCCATTGAATGGCTCAGCTTGAGGAAATTGCCAGAGCCTTTTTTCTTGCTCGGGCGGACTACCTCAACCACCGCATCTGCCGGAGCATAAATGGGTGTGCCGATATTCGCAGCGAAATCCAGACCGCGGTGGTATTTACGGCGTCCGGTGACCGGGTGGATGCGGACTCCGTATTGGGATGACATCCTGATCCCCGGCGTCGGGCTGCCGTTAGGCAGAACGCGGAACAGGGTGCCGCGCACGGCAGAGCTAACTGCCGCACTGTCGATACGCTGCTCAAGAGGTAGAACCTCACCGTCGTTGGACTGAAGGCCTAGGATGGTTTCCACATCATCAATACGCTGGGTCAGCAGGGACAATGCTGCTTTTTTGTCGGCCAGTTCCTGTGACAGGGCCTGATTGGTGGCGTTTTCCTCATACAGCGAAGCGGTCAACAGCTCTGTCTGTTCGTTAAGCTCATTAAGCTGCTGATCTGATTCAATAGTTTGCTGATACAGGCTGTAAATGCTGTAACCGGCGGATGAGATCATAGAAACCAGGATAATGAATCCGAGGAAAAAATAGCGCTTCTTAAAGCGGTTGATCAAATAATGAGAAGTCCCTCGGTGATCAGAAACCGAGATACAAATACTGTCCGACATGTGATAACTACTACTCGTTAAGGTGCTTTTCTAAATCTGCCAGTTGTTCGAGTTCTCGATGTAATAGCTCGTCCGTGCCGACGTTAAGTTCGACCAGGCGTTTCAAGTGGCTGGCACTCTCGATGTCAATATGATGGATCTGCATGCGCAGGTAATCGTCGTCCTGGCTGACCAGTTGGGTCTCCATATTCAGTTCGACGTCACAGTCATGCAAACAGAAGCTGACGGCGTAGTATTTGTCATGGCCGGGATTCCAGCCGGGAGGGCAGGTGAGCAGGATCCCTTGTAGCGAGAGGTCACAAACTTCCGCAGACCACTCCTCCTGAGCCTGCTTTATTTTGGCGGGAGTACGGTAAAGAATACGGATAAAGTGACGTCTTTCTGCCATAGCAATACTTTTATTTTTTGTTTTAATGATTTAAGTGTAATTAGAAATGAGATATTTCTCCAGCAATTCGATCACAAAAATGTGTTAGGTCGCACAGAGACTTGTTGACTGAGGCCGTTTATGGCAGGAGATATGAAAAAGGGCTGCTAGTGCAGCCCTTTGGAACAGCTTTTAATCCGCTGAGTCAGGATCAGCGTTATTAATGCTGATGATATTACTTGGCGATACGCTTGTACTTGATGCGGTGTGGCTCGGCAGCCTGTGCACCCAGCGTCTTCTTCAGCCAGTCTGTGTACTCGGTGTAGTTACCTTCGAAGAAGTTCACCTGACCTTCATCACGGTAATCCAGGATGTGAGTCGCGATACGGTCAAGGAACCAGCGGTCGTGCGAGATAACCATGGCACAGCCAGGGAATTCAAGCAGTGCTTCTTCCAGTGCACGCAGTGTTTCTACGTCCAGGTCGTTGGTCGGTTCATCGAGCAGCAGTACGTTACCGCCAGCTTTAAGCAGCTTCGCAAGGTGAACTCGGTTACGCTCACCACCGGACAGTTCGCCGATACGTTTCTGCTGATCGCTGCCCTTGAAGTTGAAGCGGGAAACGTAAGCACGGGCCTGAAGCTCGAAGTTGTTGATACGGATGATATCCGCACCTTCAGAGATCTCCTGGTAAACCGTGTTGTTGTCGTCCATGCTGTCACGGAACTGCTCAACAGATGCCAGCTTAACCGTATCACCCAGCTCAACAGTACCTGAATCCGGCTGCTCAGAGCCGCTCAACATCTTGAACAGGGTTGATTTACCAGCACCGTTAGGACCGATGATACCCACGATAGCACCCTTAGGAATGCTGAAAGACAGGTCATCGATCAGAACGCGGTCACCGAATGACTTAGTCAGGTTATTTACTTCAACAACCTTGTCACCCAGGCGCTCACCCGGCGGGATGAATAGTTCGTTGGTTTCGTTACGCTTCTGGTGTTCAGAGTTGTTCAGCTCTTCGAAACGGGCCATACGAGCTTTAGACTTCGCCTGACGGCCTTTAGGATTCTGGCGAACCCACTCAAGTTCTTTCTCGATGGTCTTCTGGCGAGCTTTTTCTTGTGATGCTTCCTGTTTCAGACGGGCATCTTTCTGCTCAAGCCATGATGTGTAGTTACCTTCCCATGGAATACCTTCACCACGGTCAAGTTCCAGGATCCAGCCAGCCGCGTTATCAAGGAAGTAACGGTCGTGGGTAATCGCAACAACGGTACCTGTGTAATCAACCAGGAAGTGCTCAAGCCATGCAACAGATTCGGCATCCAGGTGGTTGGTTGGTTCGTCCAGCAGCAGCATGTCCGGTTTTTCAAGCAGAAGGCGGCAGATAGCAACACGGCGGCGTTCACCACCTGATAGGTGCTTGATCTGTGCATCCCACTCAGGAAGGCGCAGGGCATCAGCAGCACGCTCAAGCTGGTTTTCCAGGTTGTGGCCGTCTTTTGCTGCGATCAGACCTTCCAGCTCGCCTTGCTCTTTCGCCAGGGCGTCGAAGTCCGCATCTGGTTCAGCGTAAGCGGCGTAAACAGCGTCAAGACGGGTCAGGGCGTGTTTTACATCGCCAACCGCTTCTTCAACAACTTCACGTACAGTTTTCTCTTCATCAAGAACAGGTTCCTGCGGCAGGTAGCCGATGTTCAGACCTTGCTGCGGGCGAGCTTCGCCTTCGATATCAGTATCGATGCCGGCCATGATGCGTAGCAGGGTAGATTTACCTGCACCGTTCAGACCCAGGACACCGATTTTTGCACCAGGGAAGAAACTCAGGGAAATATCTTTCAGAATTTGGCGCTTAGGCGGGACGATCTTGCCCACGCGCGACATGGTATAGACGTATTCAGCCATATCCGTTTGTAATCTCTAATTAAAGGGAAAGGGGTATTTTACCTGTTCTGGACATAAGTTTAACAGCATTGTTCATAATTAGCGTTTAAGATGAATAAATACCAGTCTGCTTCCGGTTCCAGCTCCGGCAGTGCCGGGAGAGAAGAAACAGCACTAGGAATTAAATGCAGATGGGTGCATATTGTTTCAAGGTGAGAGTTTTGCGGTATTTCTGAAGGATCGGAATTGACTGGAGTAGGATTAAAACAGTGATTTGTGATTATATCCGTAAGGCATTAGGGGTTGCTCTGACAGCACTGTGCCTGCTGGGCGGAGCGCCTGGTATGGCTGTAACGCTTGATGAGCAGCGCCAGTGGTATGAGGATGCCAAGGAAGCGCTGAGTGATAACGACGTAGAAACTTTTCGTCAGCTGCGTGAAAAGCTGGACGATTATCCCTTGGTGCCCTACCTGGACTACCGTGAATTTGCTCGCAATTTGACACAGAAGAAGCCCTCCGAAGTCGAGGCTTTTATTCAGGAATTCGACAGCCTGCCATTTAGCGAAACCATTCGTGAACGTTATCTTCAGCACCTTGCTGATGCTGAGCGTTGGCAGAACTTTGTGTTTGTTCAGCCTATGCCTCCCCGAGACGAAGTGATGCGTTGCCATTATTACTACGCTCAGAGCAAGCTGGGTAACACCGAGCTGGCTTGGCAGGGAGCTGAGTCTTTGTGGATGACAGGAAAATCCATCAGTGACGCCTGTGATCCGCTGTTGGGTAAATGGCAAAAAGCCGGCCAGCGTACCAACAATGTGATCCTCGATCGTATGCTGCTGGTTTATGCGGAGAAAAACCGTAATCGTCTCAAATACCTATACAAGCAGTTGTCGAAAAAAGGCCAGACCCGTGGTAAAGCGGTGCTGGATCTTTATGACAACCCCGAAAATGTCGGTGATTTTGCCAAGCGCAGCAAAGTTACGCCTTTTAACCAGAACCTGACCATTATTGCTTATAAGCGGCTGGTGCGCAGTGATGTGCGCGAAGCGGTTGAACAGTACGATAGGGTTATGGCTGGTCAGCATTTTCCCACGGCTAAGCGCCAGCGTATGGCCGACTATACTGCCAGTGCGCTGTTTGCCACTGATGATGAAGAGCTGATCCGCTGGCGTGACAGCAAGCTCGAAGGCACCCGCAGCAAATCCTTGCTGGAACGTCGATTCCGGTTGGCAATTCGGCAGGCTAAATGGCAGGAAGCCCAAAACTGGATGGATCGCCTGCCAGAAAAAGAGAAGACCTCAATACGCTGGACATTCTGGCGGGCTCATTTGCTTGTCAAAGCAGGTAAAAAAGAACAAGCCGACAAGCTCTATAATTCCATCTTAGGCAAACGTAACTACTACAGTGCGGCAGCCGCGACCATCCTCGGAAAGCCGATTGTTTACCCGGTGAAAACGGCGCAAGCGACGGTTGACCACAGCAATGAGCATGCCGCAGCCCTGCGTCGGATCAAAGAGCTGATCGCATTGGAAAAACTTTTTTCCGCCTACCGTGAATGGGAATACCTGCTGGATCGGCTGGATGATGATGAACTGGTTACCTTGGCCACTTATGCCGCCGCCAATAAATGGCACCACATGGCAGTGCAGGCGACCATATCCGGTGAGTTGTGGGATTATATCGAGCTGCGATTCCCGATCGCCCATAAATGGTGGTTTGATTTCTTCAGTAAAAAACGGGGATTATCGCCGACCACTATGATGGCATTGGCGCGACAGGAAAGTGCGCTGAATGTTGAAGCCTTATCGCCGGTCGGGGCGAGGGGATTGATGCAACTGATGCCGACGACTGCCAAAGAGACAGCAAAAAAACTGGGGCGTAACTATCAGGGTAAACAGAGCCTGTTTGATCCCGGTGTGAATATTCGCCTTGGCAGTGGTTATTTAAAAATGATGCTGGAGCGTTATGACGATAACCGGATCTTCGCCTTTGCCGCCTATAACGCCGGGCCGACAAGAGTAGCCCGCTGGCGGGAGGAAACAGACGGCAAGCTCAATGTTTACGAGTTTATTGAAGCGATTCCTTTTGCGGAAACCCGGCGTTATGTCGAGAATATCCTGATGTTTGAGGTGTACTATGGCGATTTGATCGGCAAGAAAACCCCGCTGCTGAAGCCTAATGAGTTAGAGGCAAAGTATTGATTGTTGGTTGTAAGCCAAGAACAGGATAGAATCCGGTGCGAGAAAGGTACTCATTGATGAGGTTTAAATGACTTCCACCCCAGAAACTCCAGACTTCACTGAATGGCAGCAAGTGATTGATATTTTGCGTCATGCTGCATCAGAGCAAAAAGAAGATGTGTTGCTGAAACTGCTACTAACACCGGATGAGCGATCTGTACTGCTGTCCCGGGTCAATATCTTTAATGAATTGTTGAATGGTGAGCGGAGCCAGCGAAAGATCAGTGAGTTGTTAGGCGTTGGTGTGGCAACTATCACCCGTGGCTCGAATGAGCTTAAGCATCATGATGAGGCCACCAAAAACTGGTTGGCACAGTTGCTGCGAGAAGAAAGCGCTAAATAACCTATGTTATACAGACCCTGCCCCGAAAGCGGCAGGGTTTTTTATTGCCGTTTTTATCCCCGAAAAGTCAGGCCGGGAACAGTTCCTGGTTCATGAACGGGATCAGAGCCAGAATAAGAGCCTGCTGGTAAACCGTGCTGCGGCTTAGCTTATGGTTGGTCAGCATGGCAATCGCTCCGCCTTTTTGCTTAATGTTATTCTGGTTGAACATCTCGTCCATCACATCACCGAGCTCAATTCCCTGATGCACTTTCTCCAGCGCCTTCGGCGGTAGTGGCAGTGAGGCAGAACGGGCTTCACCGCGCTGGTTATGGTTTTCGATAACCATCCAGGCAAAAGTAAATTCGCCGTCGATACCGGCTTCAATGCTCACGTAGTAGTCGGCACCTGGAACTTTTTTGCGGGCGTTGGCGATCCGGTTACGGGCACCGTCCAGGGTTTCGTCGGCGCACATCGGCTGGTCACGGACCTCGCTGGCGACACTGATCCCCTCGAAAGAAAAAGTCTGGTTTGGAAATGCTGTTGCAAAAGCGTCAGCTACTGCAGATATTTTGGCAGGATTAGCTGAGGCGACGATAACTGATGACATACTATTACCTCCACCCCAGCTATTTTACGGTTTGCCGACATGATGTCACGCAAACATTCAAACCGTTGCTTAACGGTCGTAAGCCCAGTCTGACTGGATGATATAACCGTGGATCTGGAACTCACCATTGTTCACGAACAGGTTCGGGAAGTCAGGTTGGGAGGTTGAAAATACCACGCCGTCTGCCAGCTGGGTCATGTGGTAGAAGTCCGGCTCACTACCGCGAACGGAGGCAAACACCGGCTGCTTAGGACGGTAAGCGGCCTTGCGAGTCGCCAGCGCATAGCTGCCAACAGGTGCACATTGCGCGATGTTTTCGTTATCTACCAGCAGGCCCAGGCACTCTTCACGGTCAAGGTGATGCGGGATCGCACGCTTGCTTACTACATTCACACTGCTGCCCTGGCTATAAGCAGTGAAATCCTTGCGATGAATAATCGGGATATAGGTGCTCGTTGTACCTTGTGCTGTTTCATCGCTGATAGCTGTAGTTGCACGGGTACCCGTATCAATCTGCCCGGTCAGCAGGTAGCTGATCGAAGTATTCAGGGTTGCTGCAATCTTTTCAAGCTCGCGAACTTCAATGCCGTATTTACCGGAAAGCTTACGGCTCATTGTGCCTTGCTGTAGGTCCAGTGCTTCGCCCAGTTGCTTCTGGCTGATGCCCTGGATTTTGGCTAAACGCTTAATTCTCTCTAGATATTCCATAGTCTCTGGCTTCCTGCTCACAGTGGGTGAATGCCAAAAACGGGGCATTCGTAAAAGTCATAGCGCATTTTACTGAGATCAATTGCAAAGGAATCCATGAAGCATAAAAAGTGCGATTGATTTCGTTAAAGGAATATCCTTAATTGGCATGATGGGTAAAAAAGGGAACAAAATTTTGACGGTAAAATAAGGATGGCGCTAAAAAACAAATCTGCGAGTTGCGTCAACTTTTGTGGTTTGACCACTAAATTAACATCAGTTAGATAGCAAATATCGGTAATTTTTCTATCAATAGAGCTTCGTTTGTGAATGTCTTTATTTTGCGTTGAAAAATATATTAACGGTGTCGTTCTGTCGATACTTTGACCTTTTAATATAATCAGCTGCGCATAACTGATTGCCAGTATTTATTACCCGGCTCACATTTTACTGAGAGTTCGGCATTTTTTTGACGTTTACTACTGGCTAAAAACCTTTCACATCAATGGCTTGGAATGCTTTGTGGGTATGAAGGCGTAACCAAGTATGAATGTAGTGCAACAAACAGACTGAAATGAGAAGAAAATTTGAGTCACTTTGAGAGACTTTAACCACCTGAGATGCCGCGATTTGCTGGTGGGTATGTGGTGGGGGAATGGGGCTGGTTAGGTCTGCGGTTGGATATATTAATTTAAAGCGCTGGCGTAAGTTGAATTGGAGATTTAATTTATTGTTTTAATAGTATTTTATCGTTTTGAATCTCATTTCTGGAATACCATATGGAATACAAATATTCTTTGATCTTAAAGGCTTTTATTGGACTTAACTGGTCACTCATGAAGAACTATTGAGTAATTAGCTAATTATAAACAGGAATTATAATATCGATTGTATTCAAGTTGAGTGGGTATGTGTGTGGTTGATTAGTGTGCTTGTCTGTACCATAGTGGTCTAACTTATTATGGAAGATAGAAATGAAGCAAAAGAATACCTTACCTTTACAGCCCCTCACCCGTGAATACTTTTCTGTTAAACGCGCAGCGGCGTTACTTGATCTTGAGGTCGAAGACTTTATTCATTGGGCTGCGGTTGGCTCTATTCGTGCCTGTGTAAAGATTTCAGCAGCAAATACTAGTGAGGCAAAGCTTAGTTTTGTTCCTGGGGGCTTCAATAAAGAGTCGTTTTTCAAACGTGTTGAGGAGTTTTCAGCATCATCTAAATTGATCACTTTTGGTGCGGGTATAGCAAGGTTTTTCTCAACACCAGACGGCTACTTGGAAGAGGATAACATGCCTTTCTTCAATGGTGTTCCTCAAGGCATCTGGCAAATAAGTATCGCGAGTGCTGATAATATAGAAAGTGTCGGAAGTGCTGATATTGATTTTTTAAAGCCACTTGGCTTGATAAGGGAAGAAGGTATTGCAGAGCTTGATTCGATTGAGTTTATAGAACCAATTACAGTGACAGTTGATGATTTAGTTGTTATAGCTGAAGATGTTGACAAAATAAGAACAGTAATTAGTCAAAACAAACCGATCCCTAATCTTTATAATTGTGATAAAGATGGATTGTTTATGTATTCAGATGATGATTTTAAAACTGAGTCCGATAAGGAGAGTTTAAAAAAAGATTACATCATTGCAATGCTGCTTAATGAAATTGCTCGTGGTTCAAATAAGTTTGATAAAAATCACAGTGCTAATAAAGGATTAGGCCAGGATGCTATTATTGAGCCAAATGTTGAGCAGATATTTGAACATAAGATCTTGCATCGAAATTTGAAAGGGATACGCGGTTTAGGAAAGACAAATTTTAGCACTATTGCACGAAATGCATTAAATAATTTTAATGGTCATTCCTAAAACACCCCACCGCCTATGGAGGTGGTGATTGCTTCTAGGGGACATTACTTGTAGAAGTGCCCATGTTAGAAGAAAAACTCTTATTCACCACAAGTAAGAGGGGGCAACTAACATGGGCGATTATCGAAGTTCATTACATGTTTATTGGCGTTGTAAATATCATATTACTTGGACACCAAAATACCGATTTAAGAATCTGAAACGGAATTTAGGAAAAGAGCTTTATCGTTCAATCTACATCCTCTGCAACATGAAGGATTGTGCGGTCTTGGAGATTAATATTCAGCTGGACCATGTTCATATTGTTGCGTTAATCCCTCCAAAGGTATTGATTTTAACTCTGATGGGTGTACTGAAAGGGCTAATACCAATATGGCTGTTTTATAAATTTCTGCATATCAGAAAGAAGTTATGGGAAATAATTTTGGGGCGAGAGGGTACTTTGTTGGCACTGTTATGGTTAATAAAGAAATCCTTATAAGGTATGTGAGACAGCAAGACAAAAAAGAGCTTGAGCATGAGCAACCGTTGGTATTGTTGAAATTGAATAGCGTCGTCGCCTCTTTTTAAGCGGCTTTTCATATAGAAGTGTTAGTAAGCTCTTGTTTCAATTGAAACTGAATTTTTTCAATTGAAACGCTGTAATCGCTTTTTATGCCACTATGCCTTCCGTGTTCTACAGAAGCCCCAGGAGGCCTTATTATGACCAAGTTAATCCGCATGAAAGAGCTGCTTACGGTAGTGCCTTTTTCCAAATCCCACATCTACAGCCTGATCTCAAAGGGGGAATTTCCTAAACCTGTATCGATTGGCGAACGTGCAGTCGCTTGGCGAGAAGAAGATGTTCAAGCTTGGCTAGAACGTAAGTTTTAACCTTTTCAATAATTATTAATAAACAATAGAAGCCCTTCTGCATTGATTGGGTTACGGGCTTCTATTGCCAAAAATTGAGTATTAAATATGAATTACTTCTCAAGTTCCAATATGGCGGCGGCATTATTAAATGGTAAGGATGCAATTAAATTTAAGCCATTAAAGCAACGATATGATGCAGAAAAGCCAATTACTACTCTTCGCGTGAAATCCGCTGGTGGAATGATGGCAGAACTGTTGATTAAGGGTAAATGTTTATCTGACTGTCTTGTTCCTTTAGTTGATATTAGTTCAAGTCGATTCTCTGTAGAGGCTATTTGTCGATATAACGTGGAAAAAATGCAGTTGATTGGTAGCTGGATATGTATAAAAGGTAAGTGCTATGGTCTTGGCCTTGATAAGCTTCGAGACACGAATACTATTTATCTATGTGTGTCGTTGGATGAAGCAATAACCTTGTATCGCCAATATAAAGCTCCTGTATTTGTTGCATTGAACACAAATAATCTACGAGCTGTAGGCCATAAAATACGACATTTTTATACCAATAAAAAGTTGGTGGTTTCTTGTTATAAAAAGAACGAAACCTGTGGCGAAATACGAGTGCGTAATACTCGTGATTGGTTGGGTTTTCCTAATAAAGATAAGACTGATACTCAGCGTAAATATTATGAGTATTGCCTACGTGTGGCTGAGTTTCTAAATGTGGATTTTCTTCAATTGGATGAAGTTATCAGTTTGGTGAGCATTTCGAAACCTGAGTGTCAGGACATTCAATCAATGGGAGCGGAGTATTATCTGCGAGGTGATAATGCAAAATGTTTTTAATTACTTTGACTCTTCCCCCTCATTGGTAGGCGGAAAACCACAGCCTTTCAAATGGAAGACTGGTTATGAAGGTTACGATAATGAGCTTAGCTACATCATTGATGGTGTTTTGCCAAGTCAGTCTTTTGGTGTTGTTTACGGGCCTAGTGGTTCATATAAATCATTTTTGACGATTGATTGGGCGTTAAGTGTTGCAACAGGTAAAGGGTGGAATGGACAGCAAGTAGAGCAAACAGGTGTTTTGTATGTAGTCGCTGAAGGTGGTTCTGGTGTCATGCGGAGAATTAAAGGCTGGTGTAACAAGTACAATGGTGGCAATCAACCTGAAGCGTTCTTCACGATAACTCAACCAGTGCATGTTGTGAATGAGAGGGAGTTGTTTAGTTTAATACTGACAATCCGTGAAATTGAAGAAAAGAAAGGTATAAAAGTTGGTTTAGTTGTTTTTGATACCTTGGCTCGTTGTTTTAATGGTGCTGATGAAAACAGCACAAAAGATATGAATGATTTCATTGCAGCTTGTGATCGGATCAAGTTCACTTTTGGTGTGACTGTTATCGTTGTTCATCACAGTGGTAAAAGTGACAATGGGGCAAGGGGGAGCTCGGCTCTCAGAGCCGCGTGTGACTTTGAGTATAAAGTCACGCGGCCAGAGCAAAGTGAAAATGAGCTTGCTCTTAGCTGTGAAAAAATGAAAGACGATGAACCAATGCGTAGCCAGATATTTAAGCTGGAATCTGTTCCTGTCTTTGTTGATCAGTCTGGTAAGCAAAAATCAACCTTAGTTCTTCTACCCGGAAGTGCAGACTTTGTGGATGTGAAGAAGGAAATGAAACAAGCTGGAGCTATTCGTATGGGAGAATATCAAACGGCTATCTGGCAGGCGATTCGTACTCGGCGAGCGAACGGTGAAACCGCGACTTATCTGGTGATTAAAGATGATGTAGTTGCGCAAGGGCATAAAGCTGGGAACTATAGCCGAACGATAACTCAAATGGTTGAAAAAGGATTGATAAAAAAGGATGGCGATGAGCTATTTTGTTTTTCCAATAGCCAATGACTTTTCTCTATGAACGACTGTTCTTTTTGCGCCTCATCATTTACACCGCCTAGGCAACCTAAATGATGAGGCGGAGGTTATGGTGGTTTTTAACCTTATAAAACAATGCACTAACTCTAGAGTTGTTTGTGAGAAGACTTCAGTCAATGTGTTGTTGATGACTATGAATATCAACTACTTTAATCTGAAATGAGGCTATCCATTTTTAACGAGTAGGTAATGTGATTTGAAAAACGGAACGGTAAGTACTTTAATTTTCTAGAATATGGATGTTTTCAAGTCATAAGGTGTTTGATTGTTTTATATTAAATTATTTTTAATGACATGCAGGGATGTAGGATGTTGAAAAAGGTTATTTCGTTTTTCTTACCTTGGTCGCCAAGCCAGCCATCATCTAGAAGAGAAGAAGTTAAAGATGTTCTCAACCTTAAACAACCTGTAGAAGATTACTTAAGTTGTTTGCAGCCGTGTTCTGAGCGTATTGTAATTGCTTCTCCTCATTATCATCAGAATAAAATACTCAGGCAAACATTGTGGAATAACTCGAACGGTTCTTATTTAGAGAATGTTATTAGATGCGAGATTGTTGTTACAAGGAAAAATCTAATTTACTGTTTTGAGCAGATGAAAGAGTGGGCTGTAATTTACCCTAATGATCGCCTTGAAGTAGCTAGCAGGGCTGCTCCAATTTGGTTGAATGAATATTGTGATAATAATGTATCATTCACCTATCTTAATGAAGATTTTAGGAAGTTAAATGTTTTTGATGAAAATATCGTTCTTCAATATGTTGATGTTGAGATTGTGTGTGATGCTTGTGGTGGCTTTTTTTCATATAACCAGATAAAGAAAGAGGAATGCAATAGAGTTGAAATGGGATGTGAAGTGGCATGGAAAAGTAAGTGGTTTTGCCCTTGTGGATACGAAATACGCTCTGTAGAACATGAGATTAGATTCTTTAGGTGAAGAATTGTTTTAAGGGGGGGCTTAGAAAGTTAGTATTCAAATTGTTTATTTGCAATAGATTTCATTTTTTTGTGAACTTAAATCACTATTAATAATAGAAATGAGATGCTATCTAATCGATGATTATATTGTTGAGTGTAAGATTTGGGTGTTTTTATTAGTGTAATATATCGTATTCTGCTTCCGTGTTTTTTTTTCGTTTATATTTTTGCTGATTCACGCGATTTCGTGGGTATTTTTTAAAGTTAGCTTTTACCAACTGCAATGGTGTGCACTCTGTTTTATACTCGGGGTGTGTTTGGTGATGTTGGTTCATTGTCATGAATGCAATAAGTCGTTTTTTTTCATGTAAAAGCATTAGATATATGAAGATGAGCCTTCTCGTGAGTGTATCTATGCTTGGTTGTAGCACGAAAGAGTATTTCACCAGCGAGAGTGTGAAGGTCTTGGATGGCAATCAAGATGTTGGACTTAATTTGAAAGATATGGGACCTGAGTTAAAAGCTAAAGAAAGTTCAACTGCTTCAAAGTCACCTGAACAGCCTAAACCTCAAACAACATCTCCTAGTTTAGTATTGCAAGAAACGAAAAGCATTAAAGAAATTGAGTTTGATGATAAACAGAATGAGCAGTCGGCATCTTTGATACCTAATAAAGGAAAAGCTAGTAATCAAAATAGTACGAAAAAGGATGATGAAGTAACTAATAAAAATCAATCAAAGATGAGTGTTCTTAACGTTCCACTTTTCCCGAGTTACTCATTTGATGTAAGAGCACCAGAGCAGTTCAAACACCCACTACAATTTTCTAATAAACTTAATTTTATGCTAGGAGAAGATGAACAAGGTTTTTACTTATATGGCGAAGGACCAATTACTAAAGACGCTTATAGAAAGTTCTTAGCTTATGTTAAACACTATAAGAATAAAAATATTGATTTAGACCGGTTAATGCTTCATAGCCCTGGAGGTTTTGTTAATGAAGGTCTGAAAATAGGTCAGTACATCCATAATCATAATTGGTCTACTGATGCTGATAAGTATATGAAGTGTTACTCATCGTGTGGTTTTATATATGCAGCAGGAGTAAGTAAAAAAATCCAGAAAGGGGCGGAGGTTGGCTTTCATAGGCCATATATTCCAAATAAACCTGATACTGATGATTTCATTAGGAGAGTGTATTCAGATTACCAACCATATTGGAATTTAGTCGAAGGTGATATGGGGTTATATAACAAGTTTATGAGTGACTATGGTAGGGAAGAAATGTATATATTAAATTCGGAAAACATTAACAAATATATGAAGTCAGAAGTTTACTAATGTTTAAGTCAATACAAAAAAGTATACCTGAATACCTTTTATTGAAAGTGATGTTATTAATAATGGGCTTCATGGTTGTTACATTTAATGTTATGGGATACGACGTTCTGTTCCATGCTGAACCTTGGTTTTCATTTGTTCCTATTTCTCCATTTGGAATATTGCTTGGTTGTTCGGAAATTGCTGTTTTGCTATGGACATCAGCAGTTATAAGTGAGTGGTGCACTACAAGTCGTATTTTGAAAGTTGTTATATGGTTTCTAGTTCCGGCTTTTTCATTTCTTTGTTATTCAGGAATAAATAGCTATTTGAGTACACTGGCAACGACAGAAATTAGAAAGGTTGAGGAAGTTAAAGTCCGCACATCAAACAATACTGATTTTTTAACGACATTAGAAAGTGAGGCCGCTTCATTAGAGCAGCAACTGTTACAATTGAGAAAAGGTCAGATATTTATTAATAGACAAATTAATGAGAAAAACAGTCAGATAAAAGAGTTATCCGAGCAAGCTAGTTCCCGCCGCCTAAAAGCAATAGATTGTGCTTCAGTACCAGATTGTGCTTCCTCCGTGAACGCTTTTGAAGACCAAGCTGCACTTTTAGAATTAGACGTAAAAAGCTTGAATCGAAGTCGAGATAAAAAAGAACTTCGAATTGAAAAGCTTGAGGCTAATTTAGATAAACTTCAGTCTGATATTAGAAGTCAGAAAATATCAGATCGTAATAATAAAAATGAATTTGCAGGGATTGAATCTAGTTTTGAAATGAAAAAAGCAGCTTATGAACGAATTGTGTTAGCTGTGACAGGAATGTTTGGCTTCAAGCCTAAAGACCCCTTTGGGGTTTTTGTTAGTTTTGTGTCTTTTTTGATTTATCCTGTTTATTTTATTTTGAATTTATATTTAGCTCTGAATTCTGAAGGTAATAAAAGTTTACGTGAATCGAGACGGAAAAATATTAGGCAGCGTAAATCAATTAGAAATGCTTTGTTGAAGAAGGTTGCTGGTTACTTAAAGTTGATGGTTCTTCGTAAGAAGCGAGCGATAATTGCTAACCTTTCAGATAGCTTTAAACAAAGAAGAAAGCGTAAGTCTAAAAGAGAGGTTGTTTATAAAAAAATGATTCGATATTTCCGTGTGTGGGCTTATAGGAGAAAGAAGATAAAAGAAATAGAAGTAGAGCGTATCGTCGAACAGGAAGTTTTAGTGGAAAAAGAAGTTGAAAAGGTTGTTGAGGTAGAGGTTGAAGTTGAGAAAGTTGTTGAAAAGATTAAAGAGGTTCCAGTAGAGGTACGTGTTGAAGTACCAGTTGAGGTGGACAAGATTGTTGAAGTACCTACAGAGGTTCCTATTTATATAGAAAAAATAAAAAAGGTACCTGAGCCTGTTTTTGTCAAAGACCCACAGGTGATAATTCACGAGAGAATAATTCCTGTGCCAGAGGATGTCACTGCAGAAGAACTGGAGAGGATACTTGATGCGCAGCCTAGACTTAACACAGATGCACGCAATTCGGAGAGCTCAGTTGTTATCTGAGACGAAGAAAAAAGACGAAGTGAAAAAGAAAGTTAATGCTAAATATGAAAATAATGAGAAGAAGAAAGAGCAGGAGTTAGAGCGGGTTTCTCGTTTGAAGCAAGAAGAGTCTGACTTTCAAATTAGATTAGAGAGACAGAGAAAAGAATTAGATTTTGAAAGAAAGCGCATTGCTGAAGAGATTGAAATAGGTGCTCAGAAGCTGAAGAAACAGGAAATAGAACAGGAGATTGCATTAAATTTAAATGAGGCTTATGTCAAAGATGAAGAAGAAAAAAATAATATAAACATACTAAAGATTGAAGAGGATAAATTGAGAAGGGAGGAAGCTGATTTACGTTCACGATCTCGAAGAAACCGCATTCTGGGTTGGATGAAAGTGACATTAATGTTGTTTTTTGCGCTTGTTATTATTGTTACTTTTGCCATCGGTCTATACCGATTATATCGTTGGGCGACAGAGGAGCCTTTAATTAAAGTTGTCGAGAAGCCGATCGAAGTAGAAAAAGTTGTGGAAAAGGAAGTTGAAGTTGAAAAAATTGTTGAGAAGGAAGTGATACCAGAAGAGTGTACACAGATTCGTCGTAACGGAAAGGTTTATATAAGCTGCGATGGTGTATCAGTAGATGGTGCTCCAACTATTGGTGATAGTGGCGTTAATGAAGTACCCGATCTAGTCACCGAATAATGAAAATTAAGTGCTCAAAGATTAAAGCAGATTAGTCGGGATTTGATACTCGACCAATTTCAACCTGGACGATATTGGTGGAGCAAGACGACTTTTTCACGGTATAAGGAGGTAAGCTTATTTGTTTCCCCTACCTTCATGTCAACAGTAGTGGCTCCGTGCTTCCTCTAAATCCTCTTGAGCTTGACGCATTTCTTCTATTGCTTCTATTAACTCTTCATCGGAGATTGCTCCGTCGCGGTGCAAGTCCGCCATTTGGGCATGATGGTCACAAGCATCATCATAATTCTTTCGGGCTTCTGTTAATTCTTCTTCAAACATACTTACCTTCCTGAAATATTGAGACTTAGCTACTATGAGTTAAGCAGTATGAATGGTACATGAATGAGTTTTAATCAATCGTAGTTGTGTGATGTATCTTCTTACTTAAACGCTTTCTTCTAACCTACATGTTTACCTTTGTTTCAAGCTTTCATTGTATGCTCGTTGCGTCATAAAAATCATTTAAGTAAGGCAGGAATCAATGAAAACACCCTAGTTACTGATAGAATACGGGCAATTTTTCGAATCAAAGAAAACCGAAATGAACCAACAAGAACAACTATTCCTGAAAGAGCTTGAAAGCAAGCTCTGGACTGCGGCAGACAAGCTGCGCTCAACGTTAGATGCAGCACAATACAAACACGCTGTACTTGGCTTAATCTTCGTTAAATACGTTTCTGATGCGTTTAAGCTGCGTCAGGACGAGATTAAAGCAGACCTCGCTAACCCAGAACACGAATACTACCTAGACCCTGCTGACTTCTCCGAAGAAGAATTGGCAGCCGAGATTGCGGTTGAACTTGAACAACGCGACTTCTACACCGAGAAGAACGTATTCTGGCTACCAACCGAATCTCGCTGGCAGTTCCTACAAGACAACGGCCCTCGTGTGATTGGTGGTGCCGATCTTGAGATTGATGGAAAGGTTAAAAAGATCACCTCTGTTGGTCACCTGATTGACAACGCACTGGAGGGTATCGAGCGCGACAACTCGAAACTGAAAGGCGTACTCAACAAGTCTTACTCTGGTCTGAAGATTGACCAAGCGAAATTGAATGAGCTAATCAACTTGATTGCCACCATTCCTTTTGACCATAAGTCGCTAAATAGTAAAGATATCCTCGGTCACGTATACGAATACATGCTTGGTCAGTTTGCGCTTGCTGAGGGTAAAAAAGGTGGTCAGTTTTACACGCCAGCGTCAATCGTATCGCTGATTGTTGAAATGATTGAACCGTTTGAAGGTCGTGTGTATGACCCTGCAATGGGTTCAGGCGGCTTCTTTGTGCAATCAGAGAAGTTCATTGAGCGTAGAGCTAACCAAAAAGAAATCGACCCACTGACGCAAAAGCAGAAGATCTCTATTTATGGTCAAGAATACAACTACACTACATGGCAGCTAGCGGCGATGAACATGGCGATCCGTGGTTTGGATTATGATTTCGGTAAAGAGCCAGCGAGTACCTACACCAACGACCAACATCCTGACCTACGTGCTGATTTCATTATGGCGAACCCACCATTCAACATGAAGGAATGGAATACAGGTGTTGATGATAACGACCCACGCTTTAAATACGGCCAACCACCATCGGGTAACGCAAACTTTGCGTGGATGCAGCATATGCTTCATCACCTTGCACCAGAAGGCTCTCAAGCCCTATTGCTGGCTAACGGCTCGATGAGTTCAACAACCAATAATGAAGGCGAAATTCGCAAAGCGCTTATCGAGAATGATTTAGTGGAGTGTATGGTCGCACTTCCGGGGCAACTCTTTACCAACACTCAGATCCCTGCGTGTATTTGGTTCCTAACTAAGAACAAGGATGCTCGTACCGATAAGGCAGGACGTAAATTGCGTAGCCGTAAAGGTGAAGTGCTGTTTATCGATGCACGTAACCTCGGATACATGAAAGACCGTGTTCTGCGTGACTTTACTCGTGAAGATATCCTGAAAGTTGCTGATCTGTACCACGCTTGGAAAACAGGCGAAGAAATTAATGGTGTTAGCTACGAAGACCAAGCAGGCTTCTGTAAGTTAGCAACGCTGGATGAAATCACTAAGCATGACTTTGTTCTAACTCCGGGGCGTTACGTAGGTGCGGCTGAGGAAGAGGATGATGGTGTTCCTTTTGCTGAGAAGATGGCAACACTAACCGCTAAGTTAAGCGAACAGTTTGTAGAGTCAGCAACGTTAGAAGCGGAGATTAAGAAGAATCTAGCGGGGTTGGGTTATGAGTTCTGAATGGCCTGTTGTCGCTTTAAATGATGTTCTTTCAACCATCATTGATTATCGAGGAAAAACACCACCAAAGTCAGAAACAGGTATAGCTGTTCTTACTGCTGCCAGTGTGAAAGATGGTCGCGTATTGAAGGATAAAGTTTCTTATATTTCACAAGAAACGTATGAAAAAGTCACAACTAGAGGTTTTCCTCAAGAAGGTGATGTACTAATTACGACTGAAGCTCCAGTTGGTGAGGTCGCCCCTTTTCCTACCGATAAGACGTATCATATAACCCGTCGTATCATGGCATTGAGGGGAAATGGCGATATCATTGACTCAGATTTTCTTCTCTATGCTCTTTTAGGCCCGCATAATCAGTCTCAGCTAGAAGCATGTACACGAGGCTCTACTGTCCCAAGAGTGTTAAAGACAGATATTACGGGTTTGGAGTTTTCGCTTCCACCGTTGCCAGTTCAACAACAAATAGGCGGTTTTTTAGCAGCAATTGATGCCAAAATTGGTTTGAATTCCAGAACCAACCAGACCCTAGAAGAAATGGCACAAGCGATCTTCAAGTCGTGGTTTGTTGATTTCGATCCCGTTAAAGCCAAAATGAACGGCGAGCAACCGGAAGGGATGGATGCCGCTACTGCCTCGCTTTTCCCAGAAAAGCTCGTTGAGTCTGAGTTGGGTTTGATTCCAGATGGGTGGTCAGTTAAGGAAGCAAAGAGTCAGCTCGATGTTCTACGTGGCTTCAGCTACAAAGGAAAAGGTTTGGTAGGTTCTCTTGATGAAGGCGTCCCTATGCACAACCTTAACTCTGTTTTGGAAGGCGGTGGCTACAAGTATGCAGGACTTAAGTTCTACAGCGAGGAGTTCAAAGAAAAGTTTGCAATTCAAGAAGGCGATGTTCTTGTGGCAAATACCGAGCAGGGCCATAACCATCTTCTAATCGGTTATGGCGCAATGGTTCCTAAACATTTAGCTCATGGTTTCTTTAGCCATCACACTTACAGAGTAAGACCTAAAAAGAATTCAAATATGACGCCAGAGTTCATAGAGCGTTTATTCGGTAAGGGGCGATTCGTGAGGCAGGTACAAGGCTTTACTAACGGCACTACGGTAAACATGCTTCCTACTGCGGGTATGGAAATGCCTAAGTTTGTTGTTCCACCAAAAGCTTTGGCTCAAAAGTTCAGTGAACTAGTTAAGCCAATGAAGGCGATGATTGAAGAGAATCATAAGTCCAATATTGAGCTAGCAAAGCTACGCGACACACTTCTTCCTAAATTGCTTTCCGGCGAAATCGAGTTAGGTCAAACCGAGCAAATGGTAGAGGCAAGCTAATGGCAACCCGAGTAGAAATGATTATCGAAACACTCAAGGCCAATCCTGAGAGTAAGTTTACTGCTCGGGATTTAGCCAAAGAGTTTATGGTTCGCTATCCAGACGAGATCGCAGAAAAGCAAACCAATCCACGCTATGACACTGAAGAAAAGCTGATTGCCCAGCTTGCTGCTGAGGTGGGTGGTCAGCGCACTAAAGCAGCCCAAAGAGCGTGTGCCAATGTGGCAACCCGCGATAAACCGCGACCAAGGATCTACTATTGGGAAGCGAATCCTGACTTCTCAGCCCTTGATGTTAGTCACGAAGAGCTTGATGAACCTGAAGTGGATACGCCGTTGGTGTCGCAGAGTCTTAGTGAGCATGATCTCTATCCAATGCTGATTGAATATCTAAGCAAAGATTTGGGATTGTCTTGTCTGCGTATTGATGAGCGAAAGTCGAAAAACAGCCATGGTAATGGTGGCAACCACTGGCTTCACCCTGACATTGTGGCATTAGAGCCACTGGATCAGGGGTGGGATGAGATTGTCCGGAGCTGTGTTCGTAGCGGCAACCACAGCTCGGTTCGGCTATGGTCATTTGAGGTCAAAAAGCACCTCACGAAAGGTAATGTCCGCAAGTACTTCTTCCAAGCTGTGTCCAATTCGAGCTGGGCTAACTTCGGCTATCTGGTTGCCACAGGGCTGAATAGTGATGTCGAAGGTGAGCTTCAGATGCTCGCCAGCCTTCATGGTATTGGTGTGCTGCTACTTGACACTGACTCACTGTTCGACAGTCAAATTTTGATCCCTGCAAAGGAGCGCACTAGTGTGGATTGGCAATCGGCTAACCGTATCGTGGCGGAGAACAGTGATTTTCATCATTACATAGAGCAAGTTGGTATCTATAACCAAACCGGACGACTGATTAAAAGTGCATGGAATAAATAAGGATTAGGCACATGATGATCACCGAAGATCAATTAGAACTACAATGCCTAGACTGGTTTAAAACGCTAGGATACCAGTATCAAAATGGCTATGACATCGCCCCAGAGGGTGATTCGCCGGAACGCGATGACTACCATCAAGTTGCTCTTAAGTCACGCCTTATCGCTTCACTAGAGCGATTAAACCCTACCATTCCTCACGATACCTTGGTTGAAGTCGCTAATACCGTTACTACACCAGAAACGCCTGTACTGATCAAAAACAATAAAGCGTTTCACAAACATCTGATTGAAGGTGTTCCTGTTGATTACTCAGTGGTTGAAGACGGACAGCTAGTAGCGAAAAGCACCCATATCCGGTTGATGGATTTTGAGAACACAGACAACAACGAGTTTTTGGTGGTGAATCAGTTCACCATTACCGGAAGCAAAGGTAATCGCCGTCCCGATGTAGTGGTCTTTATTAATGGGTTACCTATTGCCGTTATAGAGCTGAAAAACCCGGCGGATGACCATGCAGATATCTGGAATGCCTATAATCAGCTTCAAACCTACAAAGAAGAAATATCCGACCTGTTTGCCTTTAATGAAGCGTTGGTGATCTCCGATGGTTGGACTGCGAGGGTAGGTTCGCTCACAGCTAACAAAGAGCGCTTTCTTCCGTGGAAAACCATTGAAAGTGAAGACGACAAGCCCCTGTTAGAGTTTCAACTTGAGACGATGGTGCGTGGCTTCTTTAAACCAGAACTGCTACTCGATTATATCCGTTATTTTGTACTGTTCGAGAGCGACGGTGACAAGCTCATTAAGAAAATCGCGGGTTATCATCAATTCCATGCAGTGAGAGCAGCGGTTAAGGCAACGGTAATGGCGGCCACAACGGATAGCCTAGGTGAGTCGAAGGGGAATTACGCCAATACCATTGTTTCCGGCAGTAAAAAAGCGGGTGTAGTCTGGCATACTCAAGGTAGTGGTAAGAGCATCTCAATGGTTTGTTATGCAAGCAAACTCCTGCAACAGCCAGAGATGAACAACCCAACGCTGGTGGTGGTGACAGACAGAAATGATCTGGATGGTCAGCTCTTTAACACGTTTACGATGGCACAGGAAACGCTGAAGCAGATTCCTCAGCAGGCAGATGATCGTGATATGTTGCGCGAGTTGCTATTCAATCGCCAGTCAGGTGGGATCATCTTCACCACCGTTCAAAAATTCTCTCTCCTTGATGGTGAGGATGAGCACCCTAAGCTTTCTGAACGCTCCAATATAGTGGTGGTTTCCGATGAGGCACACCGCAGTCAATATGGGAATAAAGCACGGTTAGTTGATGTCAAAGACGCAGAAGGCAACGTGACCGGACAGCGGTATGTCTACGGCTATTCGAAGTATATGCGAGACGCCCTGCCCAATGCTGCGTTTATCGGCTTTACAGGTACGCCTATCGCTATGGACGATAAGGACACCCGTGGTGTATTTGGTGACTATGTCTCAATCTATGACATTCAGGATGCGGTAGATGATGGTGCGACGGTGCCAATCTATTACGAGTCACGTCTTGCAAAGCTTGATATCAACCAAGAAGAAATAGAGCAGCTTAATGACCAAGTCGAAGACGAGATCGGTGAAGACGAAGAGACAGAAGCGAGAGAAAAGATAAAATCTCAGTGGTCAGCGCTAGAAAAATTGGTGGGTGCAGAGCCAAGAATTGAGCAGGTTGCCAAAGACTTGGTTGAACACTTCGCCACTCGCACAGAAACCTTCCCCGGTAAAGCTATGATAGTGGCGATGAGCCGCGAGATCTGCGTGGATTTGTATAACGCCATTGTTACTATCAAACCGGAATGGCACCATGACGATCCTAATAAAGGGGCTATCAAGATAGTCATGACGGGCAGTGCTTCTGACAAAGAGAAATTGCAACCACACATTTACGACAAGAAAACCAAAAAGCTGTTTGAAAAACGCTATAAAGACACGGCAGATGAACTGCAACTCGTGATTGTACGTGATATGTGGCTTACTGGGTTTGATGCCCCATGTTGTCATACCATGTACGTCGACAAGCCGATGCGTGGACATAACCTGATGCAGGCTATCGCTCGTGTAAACCGGGTGTTTAAAGATAAACCCGGCGGTTTAGTGGTTGACTACATCGGCATTGCTAATGAGTTAAAAAACGCCCTCAAAACCTATACCAACAGTCAAGGCAAGGGGCAGCCAACAGTTGATACCGCAGAGGCTTTCTCCATTTTGATGGAAAAAATGGATGTGGTGCGCGGTATGTTTGCGACTCCTGTTGATGGACAGGTATACGATTACCGACCTGATTTTGAATCTAAGCCTTTGCAGTTACTTCCGGGAGCAGTAAACCATATATCCGGATTGAGTCATAAGAACAGCAAAGGTGAGGAGGTGAGGGATGGGAAACGTCGCTTTCTCGATACCATGGCTGCATTAATGAAGGCATTCTCGCTATGTAACACCTTAGATGAGGTTGATGGTTATAAAAGCGAGATAGCGTTTTACGGCGCGATTAAAACCGCTTTCCTGAAGCATTCGACGGTGGACAAGAAACGCAGTGACGAGCAGAGAAACTCTGCCCTTCGGCAAATCTTAAACAATGCCATTGTTGCGGACGGCGTTGACGATATCTTCAAAACAGTTGGGTTAGACAAGCCAAATATCGGTCTGTTATCTGAAGAGTTTCTCGAAGATGTGAAGCATATGAAGGAGAAGAACCTTGCTGTGGAGTTGCTCGAAAAGCTGCTTCGTGATGAGGTTAAGGCCAGAATGAAAAATGATGTGGTACAGGAGAAGAAATACTCTGATCGCATCATGGCGACTCTTCAGAAGTATCATAACCGCAATATCGAAACAGCACAGGTGATTGAAGAGTTGATTCGTTGGGCCAAAGAAATGCAGGCTGATGCGGAGATGATGGATGAGCTCAATCTTTCTGTTGATGAAATCGCCTTCTATCGAGCTTTGGTGACTAATGAAGCCTCTGTTCGTGAACTTGGAGATAACAATCTACGGATGCTGGCAATCGAGTTGACCAATCAACTACGCAAGTCTGCCACGGTAGACTGGCAGAAACGAGAAAGTGTGCGTGCTCGTATGCGTAATCTCGTACGCCGACTACTGCGTCGCTGGAAGTACCCGCCTGATGCGGCAGAAGAGGCAATTAAGCTTGTATTGGAGCAGGCTGAAGTGTTGGCTGATGGTTGGTATGCGTAATAAGAAATGGCAAGGTGAAAAACCTTGCCATTTTTGTATAGGTATGCGGAAGGAGTGTCTTGCACAGTGTTAAACATATTACCTGTACTTACTTATGCCTAGTGGCTCAATTTGGCGAAAGGGCTAAATGATTTTTGCCCCATTCCTGCTTAAAGTAAATGCTTATTCATAGTTTGTTCATCTGATTTTGCCTTAAATTTTCTTATCGTGCTCAACCGGTCTAAGCTTCACAGCTCATTAACGAGTAACCCGAAAAGGCCTGTGCTTATATACAGTTATAAGTTAAAGCCTCTTATTTCTGCAAATCTTGGGGTATTAACGAGACAAAAATTGCTCTCTTTGCTGAGGACAAAACCAGCTTATGCTGCTGAAAATATGAGTATTATTTTCTATTGGTGAGTACATATGAGGTCTCGTTATACGTGCATGCTTGCTTTTACCGAACGTAAAACCGTACATAAATATCAATTTAGGGCTTAAGTGATTGATAATCATAGCAAAGTGGTTAGAATGCATTCGAGATGGTGTGCGTGTGCGTGTTATTGAGCATGCTGCCTAATATGCTGTTAGGTTTCCTTTTTACGCCGCACAGTTACCTAATTGATTTATGACAATTTATTGTTCTGTTGTATAGTTCATGAATTATGTGTCTAAATTTATTAAAAAAGTTATGTTGCAAAGAGCTATTGCTGTTTTTTTATTGGCGTTAATTGTGGGTTGTAGCCCGTCTAAGACTACAAATGTTAAAGAAGATACAAGACAGGAGAAGCAAGCTGCTGCTTTATTGAAGTATGCAGAAAGGACTTGCTTGTCGGATACTTCTCTATCAGGCAAAGATAAAGCTGGTGTTAGTGGGGCAATTGAAGATAAATCAATTGTAATTGGGGCTGAAGTGAATCAGGACGAAAGCAAAGCTTTTTTCAAATACATGGAAAGTGATGCAGCTAACCTGAAAGAGCGTGAATCAATTCGTGAGTGTATGGCTCCATTTCAGAAGAAAATCATTGAGATTTTTAGTGGAAGTTTGAGCCCTGAAGCTTTATCAAATGATATCAATGAGTTCAATATACGTGTTGCAGATGCCAGGGCCTATCAAAATACTATTTATTTTACAGTCTTGTTTGACAATGAAAAATCTACTAAATCACTAAATATTAGTAAATTTTACGTACTTACAGGCTCAAAAGTAGGCTCTTTAAGTTTTGGTCATTCTATGTATGAAGTGGGCTCCAACTCTTCAGAATTTGAACCAATAACCGTTAGACCTGGCGAAAGCATCGTCAAAAAATACAAAGTTGATTACAAAAACTATTTTGAACAGCCTTATGCTCAATTTACTTACTTAACATTTGATATATATAACGCCGATCGTCTAAGGCTAGATTATGCAGATGTAGATTTTACTCGTAAGGGTATAAAGATAGTTCGCGTCGAAAATGACGTTGCTTATGGTGTGTTAGCTAAGTAAACCTACAAAGCATTTAAGAGTGATTCCCAACGCTTGGCATTTTTGTCTTCGCGTTGGGTTTTGTGTTTATGGTGGTATGGTTTAGGTTTGGTGGTAGCGTTGCTCACACCTTAATGCGGCGTTACCAATACTTTTGCTAATCTATTTTTTCCTATATCGAGCAATGAGTCTAACTCAGAAATGTCCAAAAATGAGTTATAACATCATTGTTTGAACTTTTGTTAAAAGTGCGCATGTGCGCAATTGAGTGAGATTATTGCGCATCATTTATTATTAATTCGTATCACTATGCGCAATTTTATGTCTCATATAGTCCGAATTGCTATTTTTTACACATTTTTCGATACCAAGCAGACTTGCGAAGCCACAACGTAGATGTTAAGTGCATAGCTATTTGATATTGTGGGGATTTACAGTGTTCATACTGCCTAAAAATCTCATTAGGCAATATTTAAGCTGATTGAACTAAATTAAATCACAGCCTTTAAATTTTTGAGCCCTGAAACAGATAGAGAGCCTTGTGATGCTTGTTCAATATGTCCACTCCACCAGACCATCATAGGTATCCGACGCTCCATATAATCGGTGCGGTTGTAGGCACTGCGTACTTGGTTTGCATCGACATGGGCAAGAGCTGCTTCAATCAGGTCGGGTTCAAAGCCTTGCTCATTTAAAGTTGTACTTGCGATAGAACGAAGGCCATGACTCACTAAACGCCCAGCAAATCCCATTCGCTTAAGAGCCATATTCGCTGTCTGGCTATTGCATGGTTTCATTGGATCGCGATCTGAAGGGAAGATGTATTCTCGGTTCTTACTGATAGGCATCATTGCTTCAAGAATGGTCAATGCCTGCTCTGTTAGCGGAATACGATGCTCTCGACGTTTTTTCATACGTTCAGCAGGGATTGTCCAAATCTTATTGTCAAAATCAATTTCTTCCCATTGAGCTCCAGCTGCTTCTGCTGGGCGTGTCATCGTGTGTAGTTGGAATTCAATCAAACAGCGCGTAGTACGTTTAATGCTTGCATTCGCTATGGCTGCCATTAGTTCTGGTAACTCTTCAGGTTTGAGTGTTGCCATATTCTCTTTTTTGGGATTTTTGAATGCTGCTTTAATGCCTGTTAGGGGATTTGCGTGTATGAGGCCACAGTTAACGGCATAGTTCATCACTTCATTTAAGCGTTGTGTAAGGCGTTTAACAGTTTCAAGACTACCTTTCGCTTCTATTGGGCGAAGTACATCAATCACTACCGGAGCGGTAATCTGTGAAATTGGGAGTTGCCCAATTGTTGGAAAAATATCTTTATCCAAAGATCGCCAAATATCCTTGGCATAGTCTTCTGTAATACTGTGTTTTTTAATTTCAAACCAGTCAGCAGTAACCTTCACAAGGATATGCTCTGTTACAGCTTGTTCTTGACGCTTCTGCTGCTCACGATGAACTTTTGGGTCAATGCCGTTAGCAACAAGTTCTCTCGCATCCATAGTGCGCTTGCGAGCATTGGCCAGTGAGAGCTCTGGGTATGGACCTAATCCCATGTTGATACGTTTTTTGGTCACGGGGTGGCGATAGTTGAAATTCCACAGTTTCGAGCCATTAGTACGAATACGTAGTTGAAGTCCATCACCATCAGAGAGAACGTAGTCTTTTACTTTTGGTTTGGCGTGCTCAATTTCTTTCTGTGTTAATCGTGTCGTTGTTCTACCCATGAACAGCCGCCTCCATTGCGATTGGTATTCCATGAGTGTAATCCAGTTGACTTGGAATACCAGCTGGAATACCAAAAATTGTGGACGCTGGTGGACGTCTTAGGGGGTTACAGATACAAAAAAGCCCGCTAGGTTAATACCTTAGCGGGCTTTCTGGACGTTAATGAACGTCAACATACGTATGTTTGGTGGAGCTGGCGGGAGTTGAACCCGCGTCCAAAACCAGTCTAACTAATGGCGCTACATGCTTAGTCTATCTATATTCTCGTAAGAGCACTGCGGGTAGACACGCCATGCTAGTACATACCAGAATTCTATTTCGCGGTTCAGCTCTCCGGTCAAAGCTTCCCTCGCTATCTTGTTTGGGTTTGAACTCCTGTGATTCCCCGTCTTACAAGCGGAAGCTAGGGCAGAAGTGCTCTCAGCAGGTTATTAAGCTGCTAGTGCGTAGTTTTCGTCGTTTGCGACTATTTTTTTGCGGCTTTTTTACGAGGCCAACCGCACCTCGGCATGCTCCATGAGCCTTCGTGATCCTGTCGAATCCTAAATCAGCCCCAGAGAACAACAGATGTTATCAGGTAAATCTGTTGTGTCAATATTATTGTCTGCACACTTGGCCCGGATGCTTATAAAACAATCGCTTGGGCCAAGGCGACTTAGCGCATGCTGTGCTTCATGATGCGCTGCTTGTCGCGCTGCCAGTCGCGATCTTTCTTGTCGGCGCGCTTGTCGTGCAACTTCTTACCTTTCGCTGTACCTATTTTCAGTTTAACCCATGAACCTTTCCAGTACATGTTAAGGGCTACGATGGTTTCACCGTCGCGGTTTACCGCACCGGTCAGCCTGTCGATTTCGCGGCGGTTCAGAAGTAGTTTACGGGTACGTGTTGGATCGGCGACAACGTGGGTAGAAGCGGCATTCAGTGGGGTGATGGTAACACCGGAAATAAAGGCTTCACCGTTACGCAGGAATACGTAGCTTTCAGAGATGTTCACTTTGCCGGAACGGATCGCTTTTACTTCCCAGCCCTGAAGCTCAAGGCCTGCTTCGTATTCATCCTGAATAGAAAATTCATGACGGGCGGTTTTGTTTTTTGCAATGGTATTGCTGCCCGGTTTGCTTGGTTTTTTCTTTGCCATAATACTCGTCTATTTTTAATGCTGTCCCGGGCCAGAGGAGGTCGGCCCGGTCGAAGTGCATAAGCGGCGGGGTTACGTTGCGCCCCGTACTGTGAGCTTTGCACGGATTTTGGCTGATTGCTGAGTAATGGTATCATTGAGCTACCTCTTCTTCCTAGGTTTTGCGGTGTTTTGGCGAAATACTTGTGGGATGAGGCACTTATGATGGGTAAAGGAGAAACTATGCCTCAGATTAGTCGCTCTGCACTGGTTCCTTTTAGTGCGAAGCAAATGTTTGAACTTGTTAATGATGTCGAGTCTTACCCTGCGTTTTTGCCAGGGTGTTCAGGGACGAAAATCTTAGAGAGTTCTGATCAACATATGATGGCATCGGTCGATGTTTCCAAAGCCGGTATAAAAAAGACATTCGTCACCCGTAACCAGCTTGTCCACGGTAATAAGATCGACATGCAGTTGGTTGAAGGCCCGTTCCAGCGCTTGGCTGGTGGCTGGCATTTTATTGAGCTGGATGCCGAGGCCTGTAAAGTGGAACTGAAGCTGGATTTTGAATTTACCAATGGCATTGTTGAAGCGGCGTTCGGTAAGGTGTTCCGCGAGCTGACTAACAATATGGTGAACGCGTTTACCCAACGAGCCCGAGAAGTTTATGAGTTCTGAAGAAAAACTGATTCATGTTGAGGTGGTGTATGCGCTGCCTCACGTCCAGCGGGTGATTAAGCTGGCGATCACGCCGGATACTAAAGTACAGGAAATCATTGAGCAGTCCGGTGTACTGGAGATGTATCCTGAGATCGATCTGAAGAAGAACAAAGTCGGCGTGTATAGCCGTAATGTCAGGTTGGATGCTATGGTTCACGACGGTGACCGGATTGAGATTTACCGCCCGTTAATTGCAGATCCAAGAGAGATCCGCCGTAAGCGTGCTGAGCAGGCAAAGCAAGAGGCGCAAGCTGCCAAAGCAGCAAAATAAGCTCGGATTACTGTCTGGTATCAGATAGCGTGTCTAGTCCTAAAATAAAATAGGTTGACAGCGGCAATAAAAAAGCTCGCCAAGGTGATTGGCGAGCTTTTTTGTGTCTGTTGTATTTGTCAGTTAATCGGGTCCATGAATTTCGGACCGGCTTCAAAATCACCTGACAGAGCAACAAGCTGATTCTGGGCGTTGAACTTCAGTACCAGATTCTTCTGGACTGGCTCGTTGTGGCCCGGCTTGTGGTAGTAGACGTAATACCAGGTGTTCGGGTATTCCGGTTCAACCAGCATCGGTGAACCCAGTACGTAACGTACTTGTTCTTTATTCATTCCGTACCTCAGGGTATCGACATCCTGTTGCTCCAGGAAGTTACCCTGATTGATATCGATTCGGTACACCAGTCGTTCAACGACTGAACAGCCACCTAACAGGCTTGCAGCCAGTGTTAGTGCAGCAAGGCTTTTCCAACTCATAGCATCCCGGCAAATTCGTTTTTACTGCTGCGATGATAAACAAGCTCCATGCAGAAGTAAAAAAGCGGTCTAAGAAAAAAACTGTAATTGAGACTGCTGTACAGCCAATTAGTTGCATCAGCCTTTAAGTTTATTCGATTTACGCTGCAAACAGCAGTTCTTTTGCATTTGCCAGGGTGCGGTCGGTGATTTCGCTACCGCCAAGCAGCCTTGCTAGCTCAGATACTCGCTCGTCGTTGGTCAGCGGGTACATGTTGGTTTCAGTTTGTCCCTTGGTGCTCTTCTTGGCAACGAACATTTGCTGATGACCGCAACCGGCAACCTGAGGCAGGTGGGTTACACACATTACCTGAGTGGACTCGCCCAAGGTACGTAGCATTTTTCCGACAATGGCAGCCGTCGGGCCACTGATACCGACATCGACTTCATCGAAAATCAGGCTTGGAGTTTCAATTTTCTGCGCTGTGATCACCTGGATGGCCAGGGAAATACGCGACAGCTCACCGCCTGAGGCCACTTTGCCCAGCGGTTGCAATGGCTGCCCCGGGTTGGTTGAAACCAGGAAGGTGATGGTGTCAAAACCCAGCGGGCTGAGCATACGTTCGGCATCGCTCTGGATATCGATTTTGAAAATACCGTTTTCCATGCTTAGTTGGTGCATGCTTTCTGAGATTTTCTTGTCCAGTTCTTTGGCATACCGCTGGCGGCTCTTGCTTAGTTTTTCGGCATTGGTCAGGCAGAGCTGGCGTTTGGCTTCAACCTGCTCGGCCATTTCTTCCAGTCGCTCATCGCTGCAGTCTAGATCGTCCAGCTCTTTCAGTAGATCTTGGTGCTTCTGGTACAGCTCGTCCGGCATCACATAGTGCTTGCGTGCCAGTGACATGATTTTCGCCAGGCGTTCTTCCAAGTAGATCAGGCGCTGCGGATCCATATCCAGGTTATCAAGGTAACAGCGCAGTTCCTGGCTGGCTTCCTGAACCTGAATTATGGCGTCTTCCAGCATTTCCGGGATCACTTTCAGGTTGGCATCCATTTCACCTAAGTTGATTACTTGTTGGCTTGCCATCTGTAATAGTTGCAGGGCATTGCCTTCGTCGCTGTCGTACAGCATCGACAGGGCAGTCTGGCTTGAAACCGCTAGCTCACCGCTGTTAGACAGGCGTTTGTGCTCTTCTTCGATTTCGGCATATTCGTGCTCGCCTAGCGCCAGTTCGTCCAGCTCTTTTACCTGGTATTGCAGCAGCTGTTTTTGCGCTTCATTTTCGTCACGGCTCTGGGTCAGGCGTTTGAGTTCATTATGGGCCTGACGCCAGATCTGATACGACTGGCGGGTTTTATCCATTAGCAGGTGGTGGCCGGCATACTGATCCAGCATCTGCTGTTGGTAGTCTGCCCGCATTAACTGCTGGTGGGCGTGCTGGCCGTGGATGTTGATCAGCAACTGGCCCAGGGCTTTTTGTTGTGAAGCCGGTACCGGGCTGCCGTTAATAAAGGCGCGGGAACGGCCTTCTTTGGTGATCACGCGGCGAAGAATACACTCATCACCGTCGCTGAGTTCATTGTCTTCCAGCCAGCGTCGTGCCGACTGGTTATTAAGTAGAGAAAACGCCGCCGAGATTTCGGCTTTGTCTTGGTTTGGCCGCACCATGCTCGCTTCTGCGCGATCGCCTAAGCATAAACCGAGAGCATCAATAGATATGGATTTACCGGCACCGGTTTCACCTGTAATGGTGGTCATGCCCGGCTTCAGTTCGAATTCAAGGCTTTTAACAATAGCAAAGTTAGAGATGGTCATATGGGCAAGCATGTGTTCACCTGTTTAAATCAACACCTGTTTTTTCATACAGTATATACTGTATCTATACACAGTAAAGTGCTGGTCATGAAATTTTGCTGTGTAATTTTGATTTTGGATAACTTTCTGAAAATTAGAATTAATTATGGGCAGGAATAAAAAAGCCAGCATAGGGCTGGCTTAGGAGAATTGGTGATTTTTACCGCTGATCAGAACAGTTTGCTCGACCAGCCAAGTTTGCCGCGAAGCACGCTGTAGTAGCTGTAGTTTTTGGGATGGATCAGTTGGAGGTGATCCGGGCTCCGGTAGATGTAAATTTCATCGCCCGGGCTGACTGGCAGGGAAACCTGGCCGTCGCAGCTGACTTCCAGAGTGCTGCCGTTGGTAGGGGATACCAGCAGTTTGATTTTGCTGTTGCCGTCTACAACCAACGGGCGGCACGATAGGGTGTGCGGGAACATCGGCACCAGGGAAATCGCATTCAAGCTCGGTGACAGGATCGGACCGCCGCCGGAAAGCGAATAAGCCGTAGAGCCGGTCGGAGTCGAGATGATCAGGCCGTCAGAACGTTGCGAGAAGGCGAAGTTATCGTCAATGTAAACTTCGAACTCAATCATATGGGCGATCTTGTCCGGATGCAGCACCGCTTCGTTCAGGGCGGCATTGCGGCTTTTTATCTGGCCGTGGCGATGGACCTCGGCCTCCAGCAGGAAACGCTTTTCGGTGATATATTCGCCTTGTAAGACCTTTTCCAGCTCGGAATCAAACGCATCGGGGTCCAGATCTGTCAGGAAGCCCAGGTTCCCGCGGTTTACTCCGATCACGGCGACATCAAAGCGCGACAGCACACGGGCTGCACCCAGCATATTTCCGTCACCCCCGACAACAATAGCCAGATCGGCTTTGTCACCGATCGTCAGAAGATCGCACAACGCCCGCTGCGGTACATCGAGATCGTTAGCCAACCGGTGGTCGACTAGTACGTCATGCCCTTTGGTGGTAAGCCAGTCATACAGCGCTTTATGAGTTTGCAAAGCGTCGGGATTTCTCGGTTTACCGATGATCGCGATTGTCTGGAAATGTCGCTTCATGTCTTTGATCCGAAAATAATAGTGCAGCCAGTATAGCGTCAGGTTTAGATTCTTGTCGCGCTTTGTGAGTGATCTCGGCTTGAATCATTGAACTTCATCCCCATAATATGCGCATATACGTTTTTTCTTGGTAGGACCATTCTCTTTTTTCCTACCAGCCGACAAACAAAATATCTTGGCGGAGAAGCTAAAGCATGAGCAACGAAGATAAGAAAGTACAGGACGAACAGCTGAAGCAAGACACTGTTGAAGCAGAAGCGGTTGAAGCTGAATCTGCTGAGGAAGTAGTAGAAATGACAGAGCAGGAACTTCAGGCTGCACGTATTGCTGAGCTTGAAGCTGCGCTGCTGACTAGCGAAGCGAAAGTAAAAGAGCAGCAGGAAAGTGTATTGCGTGCTCGTGCCGATGTTGAAAACATGCGTCGTCGTACCGAACAGGAAATCGACAAGGCACGTAAATATGCACTTGAAAAGTTTGCCGGAGAGCTGTTGCCTGTTATCGATAACATGGAGCGTGCTATCGAAATGGCAGATAAGAATGATGATGCAATCAAGTCAATGATTGAAGGTGTTGAACTGACACTGAAAACAATGACTGACACTGTTGCTAAGTTCGGTCTGAACCAGATCAACCCGGAAGGTCAGCCATTCAACCCTGAATTCCACCAAGCGATGTCTATTCAGGAAAGCGCTGAGCATGAGCCAAACACCGTAATGCTGGTAATGCAGAAAGGTTACGAGCTGAACGGCCGAGTTATCCGCCCTGCGATGGTTATGGTATCGAAAGCCGCTTCAGGCAACGTTGATACTCAAGCGTAAGCGGGTAAGAATTGTACGAAACCCGCAGCAATTGCGGGTTTTTTTATTTTTTTTGATTTTTTTTCGGTGTCGGCCTTGAAAACAAATTGGCTGCCCTTATTTAGTAGTCATACGACATCGTAAAACAATTTCCGCGGCTCAGCCGCATTGTCAGTCAAATTACTAAGTGGCTGGCAAATAGAGCTAAACGAATTTCGGAGAAAGCCTGATGGGTAAAATCATTGGTATTGACTTGGGTACAACTAACTCTTGTGTAGCAGTACTTGATGGTGAGAAACCACGTGTAATTGAGAACGCAGAAGGTGAGCGTACAACTGCATCAGTTATCGCTTACACTCAAGATGGTGAAACACTGGTTGGCCAGCCGGCTAAACGTCAGGCGGTAACAAACCCTGAAAACACACTATTTGCGATCAAGCGTCTGATCGGTCGTCGCTTTGAAGATGAAGAAGTTCAGCGCGACATCGAAATCATGCCTTTCAAAATTGTTAAGGCTGACAACGGCGATGCATGGGTAGAAGCGAAAGGCCAGAAGATGGCTGCTCCTCAGGTATCAGCTGAAGTTCTTAAGAAGATGAAGAAAACTGCAGAAGACTTCCTGGGTGAGGAAGTAACTGGCGCAGTTATCACAGTACCAGCGTACTTCAACGACTCTCAGCGTCAGGCAACTAAAGATGCCGGCCGTATCGCAGGTCTTGAAGTTAAGCGTATCATCAACGAACCAACAGCTGCTGCACTGGCTTACGGTCTTGATAAGCAAGGCGGTGACCGTACTATCGCTGTTTACGACCTTGGTGGTGGTACTTTCGATATCTCTATCATCGAAATCGATGAAGTTGAAGGCGAGAAGACTTTCGAAGTTCTTTCAACCAACGGTGACACTCACTTGGGTGGTGAAGACTTCGATAACCGCATGATCAACTACCTGGTTGATGAGTTCAAGAAAGAGCAGTCTATCGACCTGCGTAACGACCCTCTTGCAATGCAGCGTCTGAAAGAAGCTGCAGAAAAAGCGAAGATTGAGCTGTCTTCTGCTCAGCAGACTGATGTAAACCTACCTTACATCACTGCAGATGCAACTGGTCCTAAGCACATGAACATCAAAGTGACTCGTGCGAAGCTTGAGTCTCTGGTTGAAGACCTGGTACAGCGTTCTCTTGAGCCAATGAAAGTTGCTCTGGCTGACGCAGACCTGTCTGTAGGCGACATCACTGACGTTATCCTGGTTGGTGGTCAGACTCGTATGCCAATGGTTCAGGCTAAAGTTGCTGAGTTCTTCGGTAAGGAAGCTCGTAAAGACGTTAACCCGGATGAAGCAGTAGCTGTAGGTGCTGCAGTTCAGGGCGGTGTACTTGCTGGTGACGTTAAAGACGTTCTTCTGCTAGACGTTACTCCATTGTCTCTTGGTATCGAAACCATGGGCGGCGTGATGACTAAGCTTATCGAGAAGAATACAACTATCCCGACTAAAGCGAACCAGGTGTTCTCAACTGCTGAAGACAACCAGAGCGCGGTAACTATCCACGTGCTTCAGGGTGAGCGTAAGCAAGCGAACTACAACAAGTCTCTTGGTCAGTTCAACCTTGAAGGTATCAACCCGGCTCCTCGCGGTATGCCTCAGATCGAAGTTACTTTCGACCTGGATGCGGACGGTATCCTGCATGTTTCTGCGAAAGACAAGGCAACTGGTAAAGAGCAGAACATTACTATCCAGGCTTCTGGTGGTCTGAGCGACGACGAAATCGAGAAGATGGTTCAGGAAGCAGAAGCTAACAAAGAAGCGGACAAGAAGTTCGAAGAGTTAGTAACTGCACGTAACCAGGCTGATCAGTTGGTACACGGTACTCGCAAGCAGATTGAAGAAGCTGGCGAAGCACTTCCTGCAGACGAGAAAGAGAAGATTGAAGCTGCTGTAAGCGAGCTTGAAGAAGCACGTAAAGGCGAAGACAAAGAAGCGATCGACGCTAAAGTTCAGGCGCTAATCGCTGCTTCTCAGAAGCTGATGGAAATTGCTCAGCAGCAGGCTCAAGCTCAACAGGCGCAAGCTGGTGAAGGCGAGCAGCAGGCACAACAGCAAGACGACAATGTTGTAGACGCTGAGTTCGAAGAAGTTAAAGACGACAAGAAATAAGAATAAGTAACTCTTAATCTTATTTGAGCGCGGGCGTTGGAGGAATACTCTTGCGCCCGTAGCTGTATTAAGGCAGGTGACAGATAAGTATGTCAAAACGTGACTTATATGAAGTTCTCGGCGTAGCGCGTGATGCGTCTGAGCGCGAGATCAAAAAGGCTTATAAGCGCCTTGCAATGAAGTTTCACCCTGACCGTAACCAGGGGGACGAGCAGGCTGCTGAAAAATTCAAGGAAGTTAAGAACGCCTACGAGATCCTGACCGATCCGCAGAAGAAAGCGGCATACGATCAGTACGGCCATGCAGCCTTCGAACAAGGTGGTATGGGTGGCGGCGGCTTCGGCGGTGGTGGCTTTGGTGGCGGCGCTGACTTCGGCGACATCTTTGGTGATGTGTTCGGTGATATCTTCGGTGGTGGTGGCCGTCGTGGCGGTCAGCAGCGTGCTCAGCGCGGTGCAGATCTGCGCTACAACATGGAGCTGACACTGGAAGAAGCTGTTCGCGGTTGCAGTAAAGAAATCCGTGTACCGACTATGGTTCACTGTGACTCTTGTGACGGCAGCGGTGCGAAGAAAGGCACATCGGCCACAACCTGTTCGACCTGTCACGGTCAGGGCCAAGTTCAGATGCGTCAGGGCTTCTTTGCTGTTCAGCAGACGTGTCCGCATTGTCATGGTCGCGGCAAGATCATCAAAGACCCTTGTAATGTTTGTCACGGTCAGGGCCGTAAAGAAGAAACTAAGACCCTGTCTGTGAAGATCCCTGCCGGTGTTGATACGGGTGACCGTATTCGCCTGTCCGGTGAAGGTGAAGCTGGGGAATTCGGTGCTCCGGCTGGTGACTTGTACGTACAGGTGCATGTGGCTCAGCACAGCATCTTCGAGCGTGACGGCAACAACCTGTACTGTGAAGTTCCTGTTAGCTTTACCATGGCTGCGTTGGGTGGTGAGGTTGAAGTTCCTACCCTGGATGGTCGTGTAAACCTGAAAGTACCTTCAGAAACACAAACTGGCCGTATGTTCCGTATGCGTGGCAAAGGTGTGAAATCTGTTCGCGGTGGTGCTATGGGCGATCTGATCTGTAAGCTGGTGGTAGAAACACCGGTTAACCTGAGCGCTCGCCAGAAAGAGCTGCTGCAGGAGCTGGAAGAGACTTTGGGCGGTTCTGCTGCAAAGAAGCACAAGCCTAAGTCAGAAGGCTTCTTCGATGGTGTGAAGAAGTTTTTTGACGATTTGACAGGTTAATTGATTGTTCAATCCTCAATCATAGAAAAAGCCGGCATCTGCCGGCTTTTTTATGTCTTTTCATCTACACTTTTGTTGCTACATTTTTTGTGGTGGTTGTATTGGTGTGTAGGCGGTTTCAATGATTCAATTACTAGCGATATTTAACCAAAGTAAGGGAGCTACCAACATTGTCCTGAACCTGATGCAGTTCCTATTCCTCCGGCATTTAGAGTCAGGATTTTGCAGCTGTCCTGAGCCTGCCCGCTACTTGCCTGTGGTGTGGCAATGATTTTATAAGTATCCATCCCCATTCCTGACGAATCAATTTCCAGCTTGTACCTGTTCGTATCCGTTTCGCAGAAACTGCACGTGCCCTCTGTGACTATTGAGTCATCGTAACTTCCTGTTTGAGAGTAACTTTCCTCTAGATTGAGTTGAATCTTGATCATATCTGCCATAACTTGAGAGCGATGTCCTTTTAATACATGTGCTTGGTAAGAAGGGTAGGCTAATGCTGTTAATACTCCGATAACGGCGACAGCTATCAGTAATTCGATCAGTGTCACGCCATTTTGTTTTTCCATTTCTCTGAATCTCTGATTTATTAGAGTTAACTCGACAAGTCTTTTTTATTAAATCTGGCCTATTTTGCTGCGGTGGTAACATGTGAATCAAGTTGACTATTTGTTGTCAGCACGGATTGATTGGGTTCTTGGAAAATAGGTCGCGTTATTGTGCCAGCTATACATTTCATACATTCGGGTAGTCGAGTAAAGCGAGGTTTCACTTTACTAGAGCTGATCACTACGCTTTCGGTAATGATGATTCTTGTCGGTGCTGCAGCACCTTCTTTTTCCAAAATTATCGAAGAAAATAAGATTAAACGGCTGGCAACCGAAATTGAGTGGTTGTTGGTTCAGGCAAAGTCTGAAGCGGTAATGCGAAATGAAAAGCTAAAAGTACATTTCGTTCGGGATGATTCAGCGGAGTTAACTTATCAAGATGATGGTAAGTGGATACTTGCTGTGACACCAAAAGCGGCTTCGGTAACGAATCGAGCATCAGCCAAAAGTGCCGCGATTGTGATGATTGATGGTAAGGAGCACAAAAAAGTTTCGATTAAAGTAACAGAGACTTATCTAAATTATTCTATTGATCCTGTTAGAGCGACCTCTAGTAAGAAAGGTAGTTATTGTTTTTTCCAAGATTCCACTAAAAAGTTAAAGGTAATAATGAGCCAAATATCTGGTCGAATCAGAACATGTGGTATTACTGGGAGCTACTATAGCTATGAAAAATGTAACTAGGAGCTTGATTAAACAAAGTGGTATTTCTTTAATTGAACTTTTGGTTTCTTCAAGTATTGGTTTAATTGCACTTGGTGTAGTCGGTTCCGTTTTTATAAGTGGGAATAAATTAGCTTCTGAGCGAACAAAGGAATTGATGCTTGCTCAGGATATTAATGATGCTATAAACCTGATCAAAACTGATGCACAAAGAGCGGGATACAATTCAGATAATACTGGGTCATTGGTATTGTCTGGTTCAACTTCAACAATCGTTGTCGCACCAGCGAATGATGCATTAAGTTATATTTATGAAGATGAGGATAATAAATGGAGAGTTGTACGTTTTTTCTTAAAAAAAGGTAACCCTGATTCTCTACAAATGTGCTTAGATATTGTATCTAAAGGGACCGTGGTTACGAAAAATGATGCTAGCTGTAGTAAAGGAACAGTAGCAAAACTTTTAGACCCCTCATACATTACAACGACTAATTTTTCAGTAATTCCGACTAAACTAGCTACATCAGCAGCTAACTCAACTTTACTGAATATCAGCATAACAGCAAAATTAAAAAAAAGCAGTTATTCAAAAAAAGTATCAACGACAATAAAAGCAAGGAATTGGAATTGATGAAAAGTCAAAATGGAATGATGACTTTATTTATAACCGTCACTCTGTTGGTTGCCTCTCTAATTTTATCTTTAGCATCGTATAAAAATGTATTTTATCAGATAAAGCGTACACAAAATGAAGTATTAGCTCGGCAGGCTCACTGGCTTGCAGAAGGGGGAGTGGAGTGTGCGTTTGCAGAAATGAAAGGATCAGGCAGGGTTCCTAGTGATCCCACTTATTTAAACACTTGTAGTCATGACCTTGTAGGAACGACCGTTAGTTTTTTATTTCCCTCAAGCAATTGGATTAAAGTTGTGTCAGAAGCCTCTTCAGCTCTCACTGCAGAATCAGTCGTTTCCAAGGTTGTTATGTTTGGTGGAGGAATAAATAGTACGATCAAGATGAATGCTTCGGTACTTGAGCTTACGGGGTCTCAGCATTTTGTCCCAAATCCAACAGAAACTGTTACTAATGAAGGCCACTTCGCTTGTAAGTCAGTTGTGACAAGTGGAATTGTTAATTATATCAGTAGCCCTAGTGGTAATGATGAACATTTTTTAACGACGGATAGCACAGTTAGTCACCATGGTGGAGGTCCGAAAGGTGAAGTCACGTTTACTTGTGATAGCAGGTATCGTTCTAACTTGTTTGATACAACGAACATCCCTGCAGGCTTTGTTATAGGAGATTTAGTTAAGGGGTTGGATATAAACGAAAATATTCAGGTAGATGTATTTAAGGATATATTTGGTGTCGACCATGCTGAATGGCAAACAGTTAGAAGTGATATTGCGGAAGATCCAGAAGGAGACATTATCGGTCCATATGCAATCAATGGAAAGGGCGGTGATAAAGTTACGATACAAGGGTGGGTTTCAGAATGCTCGAAATTAGTGGAGGCTTCTTTTCTTGCTGGAAATAAGAAAATTTGGGTAGATGGCTCATGTGCATTAGGTGCTAATATCTTTGGTGGGGTTGTCTCAGATAAATCAATAATGCTGGTGATCCATGACGGTTTTGTTGAGTTTAATGCTTCAGGGGCATTTAACGGGTTGTTGTATCAGTATGTGTCGGCAGCTTTAGATGCAAAATCAATGTGGGAAGACCGAGTTGATAATATTAGCTTTCCGGTTAAAGCATTCAATGAATCAGATATCGATCCTAATTTTTTAAATGTGAGCTTTTTTGTCAATGGTTCAACCTATATTGATGGCGCAATTGGAATTGATGCACCTGGACGAACTGTTAGGATTAATGGTTCTGTCATCCCTTCATATAATGCTGATAAGACAGGTGAGTATATTAATGGGAAATTGACTTGGGTTGAGGGTTCCTGGCATGACTTCTAATCAGAGTGGCTTCAGTTTAATTGAGGTGCTCATTTCATTGTTAGTCCTTTCTGTTGGAGTGTTGGGTTTAGTGAAGTTGCAAACCTATATGGAAGTAAAGTCTGAGAATGCGCTGCATAGCATTGATGCATTGTATCTGGCGGAAGAAAAACTTGAACAGTTTCGTACGCGGGCACAGAGTGCCGCGACAGGTACGATTTTGTATAATGAAATAAAGGATGAAATGAAGTCAATATCAATGGCAGGGATGTCAGTACATCGAGAAGTCACTGTAATACCTGATGCCCCTGTAACTGGAGCCAAACAGGTTACTGTTACAGTTAGTTGGGAAGATCGGTGGGATAATCCTCAATCAGTGACCTTAGATACTGTTATTTCTAAATACAGCGAGTTTGATTAGGCTTTTGAGAGTTCTTTTCCTTTTTTTTCTACTACTTTTTAAAAGCAATAAATGGTATAGGTGCTTAAAATGTGTGCGTTTAATCTTTTTTTTATAAAAAGTGGTTGCCAACGCTGAATATCTCCCTATAATTCGCTTCCGTTGTCACGAAAAATGTTCATTGCGAACAGGTTGATAACCAAGTTCTTTAACAATTTGACCATGCAATCTGTGTGGGCACTCGTGAAATGATTAGTCAAAAAGATTTATCAATGAACTGAGTGGCCAAAGATACTTTAAGTATCCACAGTCAATTTATCAGTATTCATTGAGCCAAAACTTGAATTGAAGAGTTTGATCATGGCTCAGATTGAACGCTGGCGGCAGGCCTAACACATGCAAGTCGAGCGGCAGCGACATAATAGAAGCTTCGGTGGAAATTATGGGCGGCGAGCGGCGGACGGGTGAGTAATGCCTGGGAATATGCCCTGATGTGGGGGATAACTATTGGAAACGATAGCTAATACCGCATAATCTCTTCGGAGCAAAGAGGGGGACCTTCGGGCCTCTCGCGTCAGGATTAGCCCAGGTGGGATTAGCTAGTTGGTGGGGTAACGGCTCACCAAGGCGACGATCCCTAGCTGGTCTGAGAGGATGATCAGCCACACTGGAACTGAGACACGGTCCAGACTCCTACGGGAGGCAGCAGTGGGGAATATTGCACAATGGGGGAAACCCTGATGCAGCCATGCCGCGTGTATGAAGAAGGCCTTCGGGTTGTAAAGTACTTTCAGCAGTGAGGAAGGGGTGTACGTTAATAGCGTGCATCTTTGACGTTAGCTGCAGAAGAAGCACCGGCTAACTCCGTGCCAGCAGCCGCGGTAATACGGAGGGTGCGAGCGTTAATCGGAATTACTGGGCGTAAAGCGCATGCAGGCGGTCTGTTAAGCAAGATGTGAAAGCCCGGGGCTTAACCTCGGAACAGCATTTTGAACTGGCAGGCTAGAGTCTTGTAGAGGGGGGTAGAATTTCAGGTGTAGCGGTGAAATGCGTAGAGATCTGAAGGAATACCGGTGGCGAAGGCGGCCCCCTGGACAAAGACTGACGCTCAGATGCGAAAGCGTGGGGAGCAAACAGGATTAGATACCCTGGTAGTCCACGCCGTAAACGATGTCTACTTGGAGGTTGGGACCTTGAGTTCTGGCTTTCGGAGCTAACGCGTTAAGTAGACCGCCTGGGGAGTACGGTCGCAAGATTAAAACTCAAATGAATTGACGGGGGCCCGCACAAGCGGTGGAGCATGTGGTTTAATTCGATGCAACGCGAAGAACCTTACCTACTCTTGACATCCACGGAATCCTTTAGAGATAGAGGAGTGCCTTCGGGAACCGTGAGACAGGTGCTGCATGGCTGTCGTCAGCTCGTGTTGTGAAATGTTGGGTTAAGTCCCGCAACGAGCGCAACCCTTATCCTTGTTTGCCAGCACTTCGGGTGGGAACTCCAGGGAGACTGCCGGTGATAAACCGGAGGAAGGTGGGGACGACGTCAAGTCATCATGGCCCTTACGAGTAGGGCTACACACGTGCTACAATGGCATATACAGAGGGCGGCCAACCAGCGATGGTGAGCGAATCCCAGAAAGTATGTCGTAGTCCGGATTGGAGTCTGCAACTCGACTCCATGAAGTCGGAATCGCTAGTAATCGTGGATCAGAATGCCACGGTGAATACGTTCCCGGGCCTTGTACACACCGCCCGTCACACCATGGGAGTGGGCTGCACCAGAAGTAGATAGCTTAACCTTCGGGAGGGCGTTTACCACGGTGTGGTTCATGACTGGGGTGAAGTCGTAACAAGGTAGCCCTAGGGGAACCTGGGGCTGGATCACCTCCTTAACGATAGATTGCATCATTTGATGCAGTGTCCACACAGATTGCCTGGTTAAAATGTAGAGAGCATTCAAGTTGCCCAACAACTTGGATAAGTACTTAGTCCCATTCGTCTAGAGGCCTAGGACACCGCCCTTTCACGGCGGTAACAGGGGTTCGACTCCCCTATGGGACGCCACGGGTCGTTAGCTCAGTTGGTAGAGCAGTTGACTTTTAATCAATTGGTCGCAGGTTCGAATCCTGCACGACCCACCATCTTCTCTTCGGAAGATGTAAAACATCGGAGGGCGATTAGCTCAGTTGGGAGAGCACCTCCCTTACAAGGAGGGGGTCACTGGTTCGAGCCCGGTATCGCCCACCAATTTTCTTTTTGAAAGATACCCATGATGGGGCTATAGCTCAGCTGGGAGAGCGCTTCGCTGGCAGCGAAGAGGTCTGCGGTTCGATCCCGCATAGCTCCACCACTCTCTAATTATTTTCTGCACGGATTCGCAGATTCAATGAAGATTATCTTTATTGAGTCCGCTTTTTGTCGCCTGTACGATTATGTAGAAAGTCATTAGAAAGTGGTTTGAATCTTAAAAGATTACGAAACACATGCTCTTTAACAATCTGGAAAGCTGACTAGTAATTCATAATTGAATTATTGTTTGTCGAAAGACAAACGAGTTCTCAAGCAATACACATTCAAGTGTCTTGTGTAAGAGTCCGGCAAAACTATTCCATCATTTACTCAGATGGAAAACCTTGGTTGTTTGCCATACGAAACCTCTTGGGGTTGTATGGTTAAGTGACTAAGCGTACACGGTGGATGCCTTGGCAGTCAGAGGCGATGAAGGACGTGCTAACCTGCGATAAGCCGAGAGGAGATGGTAAGAATCACTATACTCTCGGATTTCCGAATGGGGAAACCCACTTGCATAAGCAAGTATCACTAGGTGAATACATAGCCTAGTGAGGCGAACCGGGGGAACTGAAACATCTAAGTACCCCGAGGAACAGAAATCAACCGAGATTCCGGCAGTAGCGGCGAGCGAAACCGGATTAGCCCTTAAGCTAGTCTTGCGTTAGGTGAACAAGCTGGAAAGCTTGGCGATACAGGGTGACAGCCCCGTAGCCGACGGCGCATAACGAGTGAAATCGAGTAGGACGGGACACGTGATATCCTGTCTGAACATGGGGGGACCATCCTCCAAGGCTAAATACTCCTGACTGACCGATAGTGAACCAGTACCGTGAGGGAAAGGCGAAAAGAACCCCTGTGAGGGGAGTGAAATAGAACCTGAAACCGTGTACGTACAAGCAGTAGGAGCCCTTCGGGGTGACTGCGTACCTTTTGTATAATGGGTCAGCGACTTAATTTCAGTAGCAAGGTTAACCGAATAGGGGAGCCGTAGGGAAACCGAGTCTTAACTGGGCGTACAGTTGCTGGGATTAGACCCGAAACCAGGTGATCTAGCCATGGGCAGGTTGAAGGTGAGGTAACACTTACTGGAGGACCGAACCGACTAATGTTGAAAAATTAGCGGATGACTTGTGGCTAGGGGTGAAAGGCCAATCAAACCTGGAGATAGCTGGTTCTCCCCGAAAGCTATTTAGGTAGCGCCTCGGACGAATACTACTGGGGGTAGAGCACTGTTAAGGCTAGGGGGTCATCCCGACTTACCAACCCTTTGCAAACTCCGAATACCAGTAAGTACTATCCGGGAGACACACGGCGGGTGCTAACGTCCGTCGTGGAGAGGGAAACAACCCAGACCGCCAGCTAAGGTCCCAAAGTTATAGCTAAGTGGGAAACGATGTGGGAAGGCTCAGACAGCCAGGATGTTGGCTTAGAAGCAGCCATCATTTAAAGAAAGCGTAATAGCTCACTGGTCGAGTCGGCCTGCGCGGAAGATTTAACGGGGCTAAGCTATACACCGAAGCTGCGGCAATGCGCATTAGCGTATTGGGTAGGGGAGCGTTCTGTAAGCGGTTGAAGGTGAGTCGTAAGGCTTGCTGGACGTATCAGAAGTGCGAATGCTGACATGAGTAACGATAAAGGGGGTGAAAAACCTCCTCGCCGGAAGATCAAGGGTTCCTGTCCAACGTTAATCGGGGCAGGGTGAGTCGACCCCTAAGGCGAGGCCGAAAGGCGTAGTCGATGGGAAACGGGTTAATATTCCCGTACTTCTTACTATTGCGATGGGGGGACGGAGAAGGCTAGGTGGGCCAGGCGACGGTTGTCCTGGTTCAAGGGTGTAGGCTGTATTCTTAGGCAAATCCGGGAATACGTTAGGCTGAGACCCGATGTCGAGCTGCTACGGCAGTGAAGTCATTGATGCCATGCTTCCGGGAAAAGCCTCTAAGCTTCAGATAGTAAGGAATCGTACCCCAAACCGACACAGGTGATCAGGTAGAGAATACCAAGGCGCTTGAGAGAACTCGGGTGAAGGAACTAGGCAAAATGGTACCGTAACTTCGGGAGAAGGTACGCTGCTGGCGGTGAAGAGACTCGCTCTTGGAGCTGCCGGCAGTCGCAGATACCAGGTGGCTGCAACTGTTTATTAAAAACACAGCACTGTGCAAAATCGAAAGATGACGTATACGGTGTGACGCCTGCCCGGTGCCGGAAGGTTAATTGATGGGGTTAGACTTAGGTCGAAGCTCTTGATCGAAGCCCCGGTAAACGGCGGCCGTAACTATAACGGTCCTAAGGTAGCGAAATTCCTTGTCGGGTAAGTTCCGACCTGCACGAATGGCGTAATGATGGCCACGCTGTCTCCACCCGAGACTCAGTGAAATTGAAATCGCAGTGAAGATGCTGCGTCCCCGCGGCTAGACGGAAAGACCCCGTGAACCTTTACTACAGCTTGGCACTGAACATTGACCCTACATGTGTAGGATAGGTGGGAGGCTTCGAAGCAGGTACGCCAGTATCTGTGGAGCCGTCCTTGAAATACCACCCTTGTAGTGTTGATGTTCTAACTTGGCCCCGTTATCCGGGGTGAGGACAGTGCCTGGTGGGTAGTTTGACTGGGGCGGTCTCCTCCCAAAGCGTAACGGAGGAGCACGAAGGTGGGCTAATCACGGTCGGACATCGTGAGGTTAGTGCAATGGCATAAGCCCGCTTGACTGCGAGAATGACGGTTCGAGCAGGTGCGAAAGCAGGTCATAGTGATCCGGTGGTTCTGAATGGAAGGGCCATCGCTCAACGGATAAAAGGTACTCCGGGGATAACAGGCTGATACCGCCCAAGAGTTCATATCGACGGCGGTGTTTGGCACCTCGATGTCGGCTCATCACATCCTGGGGCTGAAGTCGGTCCCAAGGGTATGGCTGTTCGCCATTTAAAGTGGTACGCGAGCTGGGTTTAGAACGTCGTGAGACAGTTCGGTCCCTATCTGCCGTGGGCGCTGGATGATTGAGAGGGGCTGCTCCTAGTACGAGAGGACCGGAGTGGACGAACCGCTGGTGTTCGGGTTGTGTCGCCAGACGCATTGCCCGGTAGCTAAGTTCGGAATCGATAACCGCTGAAAGCATCTAAGCGGGAAGCGAGCCTCAAGATGAGTCATCCCTGATACTTCAAGTATCCTGAAGGGCTGTTCAAGACTAGAACGTTGATAGGCAGGGTGTGTAAGCGCTGTGAGGCGTTGAGCTAACCTGTACTAATTGCCCGTGAGGCTTAACCATACAACACCCAAGGGGTTTTATAGGACTCCATGAGCACTTGAATGTAGTGCGAGAACATAGTCAGATTTTCCGAGATTGTAAGAATTTTGCTTGGCGACCATAGCATTATGGACCCACCTGATCCCATGCCGAACTCAGCAGTGAAACGTAATAGCGCCGATGGTAGTGTGGGGTCTCCCCATGTGAGAGTAGGACATCGCCAGGCTTGCTTAAGGTTTTCATCTTTTTGAGAAAAAGATGAAGGCAAAAACAAATAAAGCAGCGAGCAGTAAGACTTTATTTGCTACTCAGAATTGAGTGGAGCGGTAGTTCAGTTGGTTAGAATACCGGCCTGTCACGCCGGGGGTCGCGGGTTCGAGTCCCGTCCGCTCCGCCACTTATACTAAGCCCAAGTCGAAAGACTTGGGCTTTTTTACGTTTGGACTTTTCTATGCTCGTCCTACGGACGAATGAACCCTGCTGGAGTCGCTTCGCCACTTATTAAGAAACCTCAGACTGCGAACGCAGGGCCTGCTACTCTAACCCTTTTTTATTTGTCCCCAGCTTCCCAGAAAGTCCTTTATTTTCTTGTCGTGCCCAAAAGGCCGACTCCGACTGTCGACTTGTCTCTCTTCGCATTTTTTTCTTATTTTTCATGTTCTTAAGTGGATTATTGTTAGCGTGATAAGTAGAAAAATGAAAGCATGTACAGCTCTTTTAGCTTTTAGAATATAGTGGGTAAAAAGCTGTGCAGAAATAAAATCATTAAAAATCAGATACTTATTGTGGTAAAAATAGAGGGAAAAGTAATAAATGAAAAAGCGTTCAGCTTTTAGCTCATCATGGGTAATAAAGTTGTACGTGATTGAGCTGATAATGAGGCTTCAAAGTGGTCGCTAAATCTGAGCTTATGGACTGTGTGTTTCCTGAGGAATGGTTCGAGCAGAATGGCCTAGCCTGGTAAGAGAAAGTGGAGGAAAAGTAACAAGCTGAATTCAAGTATAAAGACTGTTTTTTGCTTGAGTTACAGGCTCGTTTTATATTAATGCATGATAGGTTAATTGCCTGATTTATTTAATAAATAATTCGATTCTTTTATGAGGAAAGTATTGAAAAGAAGGCTGCTTGCACATAAAATATGTCACACAAATTAGACGGAAGAACGGCGTATCCGGTGATGCGTCCGGATTTCAAATCCGGGTAGGGCTGCCAGCAGTCCTGGGTAGGTTCGACTCCTATGTTCTTCCGCCACTTTCTCTTATTCTTTAAATAACCCCTCATCCCTTAGAAGACGATGGTTTTGATAGCGTCTGGTAAAGCCGATTTTGTCGAAGTATTCCAATAGCTGTACAGCAACTTTACGCCCAAGCCCGGTGAGGTTTCGAAAATCTGCGGTTTCTAACTTTTTCTCTTCAGCTATTTTTCGTCTGATGATATCGGCAATAGTGATCAGTGCGCGGTTCGTGCAGTAGCGGTCTTTGACTATGGCGGTGATGAAGCCGAGTTGAGCTAGTTTATAGCTGAACAGGCGCAGGGCTTTTTCTTCTCGGTTACAAGCTTTGGCGATGTCCCGAATCCATAATGGTGCTTTTGCTTTTTCAAATTCAGATTCGATTTGTTGCCATAAAATCTGTTCTTCAGCTGTTAGCTGTAATTGATGCTGCGGCAGATGCAGCCAGCCTCTGGTATTACACAGCTTGTTTTTATTCACCATTACTTGCAGTAGATGATCGACGATTGTTTTTGGATGGCTGAGTGTAGCCATTCGGTGCAGGCGATCCCTGCCTATTCCAAGATGATCACAGCAGTTTTGATGATAGAGGGTCAGGCTCTCTATTATGTGGTTTTCCAAATCTTCCAAGTAAGAGAAATGGCAAAGCCAGCTTTGAATTATTTGCTGCTTATCATTATCAACCTGCTTTGAGAGATCTTCTGGTGATAATTGATGTTGCCAGCAGAAATCGTCGATATGAACCGGCGCGTTTTGTAGTGACAGCTGCAATATATTCTGCGGTTGAGTGAGTGTGGCCCGCTGGTTCAGCCGGGTTAGGCGTTCAGGTTTGCGTTTGCCTCTGGTTGGTGGCGATAGTTCTATGGCTGTTGCTGAACCCAGGCTGATCTTGGCGGCCGGATCACGGATCAACAATTTGTCCTGTTCGGTAATGTGCAGTGGATTATCAAACACCAACTCAGCAAGCCCTGATTGCCCGGCATCAATATGTTGTTGTTCAAGTAGCGCCAAGCGGGCAGTTATGTGGGAAGCAACATGGAATACCTGTACTTGCTGCCAGTGTTTTATGGCCTGATCTGCTTTTAGAGTGACAGTGATCCGAGAACTGGGTGCTTGTGGCTCTATAGCAAACAACCAGTCCCCTCGTGACAGTTTGTCTTTATCAATATCACCGCTCAGATTGAGAGCGACACGTTGATCGGCATGTGCTTGTTCGGCTTTTTTTCCTTGGCAATGCAGGCTTCTTACTCTGATCTTAATAGGCTTTTGTAATTGTCGTGATGCCAGATACAGATGATCGCCTATTTTTACCCGGCCGCTCAGGGCGGTGCCGGTCACAACCAGTCCTGTGCCTTTGACGGTAAAGGCTCGGTCTATGGCAAGTCTGAAGCTATTGATAGTTTTGGGTTGCTGATTGCATTTATCTGTCAGGGCTTTGAGGTGTTGTTTCAATTCGGCGATGCCGTCACCGGTGTATGCAGAGCAAGCAAATAGCTTCCATGATGAAAAACCATATTGTGTGAGAACCCTTTCCAGTTCTGCTTCTCTGTTTTGTTGTTGTTCTTTGCTGACTTTATCTGACTTGGTTAACACGACCGTCAGGCTTTCGATTGCCAGAAGATGCAAAATTTTCAGGTGCTCGTAGCTTTGCGGCATGAGACCTTCATCACTGGCGACCACAAACATGGCATGCCGGGCGGTGCCGACACCAGCCAGCATGTTGCTGAGAAATTTCTCATGGCCGGGAACATCAATGAAGCCGAGGATGTTGTCCGGGGAAGCCTCTGGGTTATCTGATTGCTGATTATCCGATGACTGATGATACGAAGACAGTGGCATGAACGCGTAGCCCAGATCGATCGTAAGACCTCGCTTTTGTTCTTCCGGCAGGCGATCGGTATCAGTTCCGGTCAGTGCTTGTAGCAGGTGGGTTTTGCCGTGGTCGACGTGTCCGGCTGTCACAATAATCATGCGGGTATCTCTTGGTGCTGGTTGGCAATCAGGGTGTTGATTTGTTCAATGAAATCGGCTTCGTGACTGAGGCCGCGCATACATAACCAAAGTTTGTCGTGATGAATCCGGCCAATAATCGGGATGTTTCCGCCTGCCAGTTGCTCAGCCAGATGATGAAGGCTTTGGTTTGAGCCTGATTTAGGGTTGAAGGTGATAGCAATTGACATCAGCTGTTCTGTCGGTAGTGCTCCGCTACCGATTTGTCCCATACTTGGCTCAGCCTGAAGGTGGAAATGCGAGCCTGCCCATTGTCGAAGTACAGGGAGAAGCCGCTGCGCCTGAGTATTCAGCTCGCTTAGTGGACGGGTGAGTTTCGCCAGTGTTGGCAGTTCACAAGGTAGTCGTTCCGGGTGACGGTAGAGGTTAAGAGTCGCTTCAAGAGATGCCAGTGTCATCTTGTCACAACGTAGTGCCCGCTTGAGTGGGTGGTGCTGGATTTGTTCAATCAGTTCTTTGTCACCGGCAATGATCCCAGCCTGTGGGCCGCCAAGTAATTTATCCCCGGAAAAACTGACCAGGTTGATGCCATCAGCAATCATAGATTGTGGCATGGGTTCGGCTGGCAGGCCGTATTCGGCGAGGTTGATGAGTGAACCGCTGCCCAGATCGCTGACAACCGGGAGCTGTTGTTCTTTGCCAAGCTGGCACAGTTTGGATTCACTGACTGCACTGGTAAAGCCTTGAATCATGTAGTTGCTGGTGTGTACTTTCATCAGCAAGGCTGTTTGAGCCGTGATAGCTTGCTGATAGTCACGTAAATGGGTGCGGTTGGTGGCACCCACTTCAACCAGTTTGCAGCCAGCCTGTTTCATGACATCCGGAATTCGAAATGAACCGCCGATCTCCACAAGTTCACCGCGAGAGACAATCACCTCTTTACCGGCAGCCATTGTCGCCAGCATGATAAGCACGGCGGCGGCATTGTTATTGACGATACAGGCATCCTCGCATCCGATCAGTTCTTGCAGTAATTGGCTGATGGCCTGATCTCGATGGCCTCGTTGTGCGTTGGCAAGTGAGTATTCCAGTGTCGCCGGATGGCGCATGACCTGAGTAACTGCAGCAATCGCGGCTTCGGCTTGTTGGGCCCGGCCAAGGTTGGTATGGAGTATAGTGCCGGTCAGGTTGAACACCCGGCGCTGACCCGGCTGGGACTGCTTTTCCAGTCCGTCAGCCAACAGTCGGCAGAGTTGCGGTTCGTCAATGTCCCTGTTACCAATCCATGAGGGAAGTTGCTGTTGCTGGCGAATAACCTGGCGGGCTTCATCGAGAAGCTGGCGGATCCGGACAAGGGTATTGGTTCGGCCATGTCGTTCAGGCAGGTTGTGGTGCTCCGCAAGGTGCAGGAGCCTGTCGACGCTCGGAAGTCGGCCGTATAAGTTATTCGCAGTCATGATTTTTTCTGATCACTGTAAAACGGGAAGCAGGAACGGATTGAAGCCGCTGCGCAGCAGGGCGGTTTCGCTGAGTTTGACATCAAGGACCAGCGAGGCCAGATCGTCGGCAACAGCATCAAGCTGATGGTCTTTTTCAAGGAACATCAGCTTGAGGTAGCTCTGGCATTCATTGCATGTTTCGGCGCGAACCGGAGCGTCGTTTTCTTTCAGGCTGGCCAGTTTGATTTGGCGGCTGTCACCGCACTGGGTGCATTGGGCGCGGATACTGTTCCATTGTGCTTCGCACAGGCTACAGTGGAGATAGCGGTGCCCTGAATCGTTAACCATGCTGGCAACCGGCGCGCTGTGGCAAAGTGGGCAATGGTGCAGGTTTTCATTTCCTTCCTGCTGCCATTCAAAACGGCTGTTGGCTACAAGCAGGCTGAAGAAGGTATTGAGTGCCGCCCAGATGAAGATCGCTTGTTCGGCTGGCACCCGTTCGAAATTGCTCTGACGCAGTGCTTTGCCATAATTCACCAGCACATCGTTTGCTTGCTGATTCAGTTGCTCTAGTGTTGTTTTGATGTCGTCACTGACCAGCGGAGCCAATTGTTCGATCAGATCATTCAGGATATCTAACCAGATGTTTTCCGGCTCAAAGTGTTGAACACTCAGCGGCGTTTGCTTACTGATTTTAGCCTGAAGCTGAACTTTATCCTGGTAGGTTGCGGTGAGGTTTGCCTGTGCCTGGGTGATTTGGCCGACCAGCAGCAGGTAGTCAGCCATAAATGACTCTTTGGCCAGCTGGCGTAGTCGGGCGGCGCGGGATTCAAAAATGGTTTGCGGCTGACCGATGATCAGCGGTTTGAAACCATCGGCAGACTGCCGGGTGATGGTGTCTTTTTCAAGAATGCGAACACTCATGGGTTAACCTTTCTAAGAAAAATAAAGAAGCTGCAGGCATGTGCCTGCAGCTTCTGTTGAAGCCGCGAACGGCTTATTTATGTGTTTCTTTACTTTGGGTCTTTTTATTCGGTGCTTTTTTAGCAAATAACTCGCGATACCAGCGCGGGTGATGCTGTTTCGCCCAAGCTGGTGAGACTTTGCCGTCAAGCATGCCTTCGATAGAACCTTCAACCCAGTACGCCATGTAAGCGTGGATCAGCAGGCTGATGCCAAACAGCGCCGCAATGGCCGAGTGGGTTAGCAGGGCAAGGCGAACATACTCAATATCAAAGTAAGCGGAGAAATAGGCCCGCCACGCGACGATACCGGATACCAACAGCAGAACGGCTGATGCCAGGAACTGACGCAGGATCAGTTTCTGCCCCGGGTTGTACTGACCGACTTCCGGGATCCGCTCTTCGTTTTCCAGCAGCACATCTTTAATACGCAGCATCCATTTCAGATCACCCTGTTCAAAGTGATTGTGGTGCCAGTACCGGAAAGCCAGGAAGAACAGGCCGAGACACATCGCTACCCCAAAGAAAGGGTGAAGGATGCGTGCCAGCTGCGGCGTACCGAAGATAAAGCTCAGCCAGTGCAGCGGCGCAAACATGAATGACAGGCCTGAAAGCAGGCTCATCACCCCGGTGAAAGCCACTGTCCAGTGGGCAAGGCGATCTAACGGCTTATGACGTAAAATGGTTTTTTCCCCATTCATTACTTATCTCCTTCTGCCTTGCTGTCCTGGTGTGATTCGCTTTCTTCTTCGGCTCTGACCCGGTTACGACCGACAGTGATCCTGTGGATGGCCGCCAGCGCCAGGGTGCCGACAAAACCGGCTGCCGACAGCGGTTTGAGCGCGTCTTTCCACAAGGTTACCGAGGTGCCGATCTTCGGCTCTTTCGGCAGATCGTAGTGCTCCGGCTGAGTGATATCATGAAGAACATAAATCACATGGGTGCCGTTAACGCCTTGCGGGTTATAGATCCCGGCTTTGCTGTGCCCCTTGGCTTTCAGTTGAGCAACACGTTGCTCGGCATAGTGCAGGATTTCCTCCCTAGCACCGAAGCGCAGAGCCCCGGTCGGGCAGGTTTTTACGCACGATGGCGCCTGACCAGCTTGCAAGCGGTCGAGGCACAGGGTGCACTTGTACACCCTGTTATCGACCGGATTCAGGCGTGGGATATCAAACGGACAGCCGGCGATACAGTAGCCGCAGCCGACACATTTTTCAGAGTTGAAATCCACCACGCCGTTTTCGTACTGAACGATGGCACCGGGCTGTGGACAGGCTTTCAGGCAGCCCGGATCCGAGCAGTGCATACAGCTATGTTTGCTGAACAGCCACTTGAAGCGGTTGTCTTCTTCCACTTCCTTAAAGTGGATCGTGGTCCAGGCATGGGCGGTCGTATCTTCAGGGTTCTGGTAAGAGCCCTGGAAGCTGCCGACGTCTTCACGCAGATCGTTCCATTCCGAGCAGGCCACCATGCAGCCTTTACAACCGCTGCAGCAGGTTACGTCGATCAGTTTGGTCACTTCTACCTGATGGTGTCGTCCCTGAGCCGGTGGCGTAAGCGACGAAGTTGCAGAGCTGCGAATAATATTCTGAGATTGCATTGTCATGGCTTACTTCACCTTTTCCACATTAACCAGGAATGCCTTGTACTCGGACGTTTGCGAGTTGGCATCACCAACGCTCGGCGTCAGGGTATTAGCCAGGTAGCTTGGCTTGGTATGGCCTTCAAAGCCCCAGTGGATCGGGATCCCCACGGTATGTACGGTCTGGCCGTTAACATGCAGCGGAGCAATCCGTTTGGTCACATAGGCTTTCGCCTCGATAAAGCCACGCTTTGACGATACCCGGATCATGTCGGCATTCTTGATCCCTTTCTCGTTTGCCAGCTCAACACCGATTTCGATGAACTGCTCAGGCTGGACAATCGCATTAAGGCGCGAATGGCTGGTCCAGGTGTGGAAGTGCTCCGTCAGGCGGTATGTGGTACCGATGTACGGGAAAGCTTCCTTGTCACCAAGCTGAGCCAAATCATCTTTGAAGATCCGTGCTGCCGGATTCGAAACCACATTTTTATGCAGCGGGTTAGTGCCCAGCGGCGTTTCGAATGGTTCATAGTGTTCCGGGAACGGGCCTTCGGCCATTTTATCTAGCGCAAACAGACGGCCGACGCCTTCCGGCTGCATGATGAACGGACCGGCATTGCTCGATGGCGAAAGCTTGGCGTTGAAGTCAGGCACATCCGGGCCTGTCCAGCGGTTGTTTTTCCATTCAACCAGAGTACGGCGTTTATCCCACGGTGTACCGTCTGGCTTAGTAGAAGCGCGGTTATACAGTACGCGGCGGTTAGCCGGCCAAGACCATGCCCAGTTCGGTGTCAGACCCAAACCGGATGGATCGCTGTTGTCACGGCGTGCTGTTTGGTTACCCGCTTCAGTCCAGCTTCCGGCATAAAGCCAGCAGGACGAGCTGGTGGAACCGTCCGCTTTCAGTTCAGAGAAGCTCGACAGTTGTTTGCCCTGAGCGTTCTTACCGTTCAACTCTTTTGCCAGCTCAATGGTCTGCGGCTCTTCCGGATTAGCGTAATCCCAGTTAAGCGACAGGATTGGCTCGGCATAAGTACCACCTTCATGCTGATACATCTCGCGCATCTTCAGGAAGATACCGGCAAGGATTTCGGCATCGCCTTTGGCTTCGGCCGGTTTGTCTGCGGCTTTCCAGTGCCACTGCAGCCAGCGTGATGAGTTCACAATCGTACCGTCTTCTTCGGCAAAGCAGGCGGTCGGCAAACGGAATACTTCAGTTTCAATGCTCGTGGTATCTACCTCATTCACATTCGGCTTGTGTTGCCAGAAGGTTGAGGTTTCCGTTACTAGTGGATCGATCACAACCAGGTATTTCAGCTTCGACAGACTGTTGATGACCTTGTTCTTGTTCGACATGGATGCCAGCGGGTTGAAGCCTTGGCAGATATAGCCGTTGACTTCGCCTTTGTTCATCATCTCGAAGTACTTCATCATGTCGTACATCTGATCCCACTTCGGCATCATCTCAAAGCCCCAGTTGTTTTCAGCTGTTGCTTTGTCGCCCCAGAACGATTTCATCAGGGAGACGAAAAATGCCGGGTAGTGCTGCCAGTAGTTGGTTTGATCCGGGCGCAGTGGTACAGGTGTATGATTCTGAACATACGTTTCAAAGTTGACGTCTTTATCAGACGGCAGCTTCAGGTAGCCCGGCAGGCTTTGTGCCAGCAGACCAAGGTCGGTGATCCCCTGAATATTGGAGTGACCACGCAGGGCGTTCACACCGCCGCCAGCCATGCCCATGTTGCCAAGCAGCAACTGTACCATTGCCATCGAACGGATGTTTTCCGCTCCTTTGGAGTGCTGGGTCCAGCCTGTCGCATACAGGATCGTCGCCGTTTTATCATCGGCAGCTGTTGCGGCAAGGGCCTTACAAATTTTCTTGTAGTCGTCGATCGGCGTACCACAAATGTTGGTCACCACTTCCGGGGTATAACGGGCCACATGCTCTTTGAGCAGGTTCCACACACAACGCGGATGCTGTAGGGTTTCATCCGTCAGTGCATGGCCGTTGTCATCCAGTTGATAGAACCAGCTGCTGCGGTCGTATTGACGATTTTCCGCATCGTAGCCGGAGAACAGACCATCGTGGAACGCATAGTCGTCACGAACGATAAAGCTCGCATTGGTATACGCTTTTACGTATTCGTGATTCACCTGGTCGGTTTCTATCAGGTAGCGGATCACGCCTAGCAGGAAGGCGATATCACTACCTGAACGGATCGGCGAATAGTGATCTGCCAGCGCCGCTGTACGGGTAAAGCGGGGATCGACAACAATGAGTTCTGCGTTATTGTGTTTTTGTGCATCCACTACCCAGCGGAAACCGACAGGGTGAGCTTCAGCGGCGTTACCGCCCATAACCAGGATCAGGTTAGCGTTTTTAATATCTACCCAATGATTGGTCATCGCGCCGCGGCCAAATGTTGGAGCAAGACTTGCTACCGTAGGGCCGTGTCAAACGCGAGCTTGGGTGTCAACTGATACCAGTCCGATACCGCGGGCAAACTTCTGGGTTAACCAGCCGTTTTCATTGCTTTCTGCCGACGCACACAGCATGCCGGTTGAAAGCCAGCGGTTCACTGTGGTGCCTTCTTCGTTTGTTTGAATCAGGTTGGCATCGCGGTCTTGTTTCATTAGTTTGGCGATGCGGCTGAAGGCTTCTTCCCAGGAAATACGCTGCCATTTGTCTGAACCAGGTGCGCGGTATTCAGGGTATTTCAGGCGCTGCTCACTGTTGATGAAGTCGACAAGACCTGCGCCTTTAGGACAAAGAGCGCCGCGGCTTACCGGATGATCCGGATCCCCTTCAACATGGAAGGCTTTTTGTTTGATATCACCTGCACCGTCACCCAGGCTGTAAATCAGCAGACCACAACCGACAGAGCAGTATGAACAGGAATTTCGCGTTTCTTTCGCGGCAGTCAGCTTGAATTCCCGCGCCTGAGCCCAGGCTTTTTTCGGGATCGCTGCCAGCGATGCGATTGAAGTGCTCACAACACTTCCGGCGCATAATTTAAATAATTGACGTCTACTTATATTCAAAGTCAACTCGCTCACTTTATTAAATAATAATTGTATTACAAAGGAAGTCGGTTATTCTAACTGCAATTTTAATGTCGTCAATTATTAATATATTAAGTTCTATGCTTTGTAATTTATCGCGTGATGAATCTCATGATTACGTAGAGTATTCAGAGATGGAAATAATTAAATATGAGAATGGAATAAAAACAGAATGTGTCGATTTTATTGCTGAAGAAGTACCGGTAGCTCTTATTTATAATGGTGTTTCCCATGCAGTAATGATGGCGACACCCTCTGAAATAAAGAGCTTTGCGATAGGTTTTTCTTTATCAGAAAGAATCATAAATGATATTAAAGAAATAAAACATATTGAAATAATAAATAATAAAATTGGCGTTGAAGTTCATATTGAACTGCAAATGCGGCGCTTTATGGCGTTAAAGGAAAGGCGCCGTAATATGGTAGGAAGAACGGGATGTGGCTTATGTGGTGTTGAGCATCTTAAGCAGGCAATTAAGCCGGTATCGTCGGTTTTGGATACTGGTAAAATTAACTTGTCAGTGATAAATCAAGCGGTTAAATCGTTGTATGACAGCCAAATACTAGCTAGGACCACAGGATGCACCCATGCAGCTGTCTGGCTGAATACGGTCGGAGAGGTCAAGGCAGTTTATGAAGATGTGGGGCGGCATATTGCCATGGATAAGCTGATTGGTGCCCGGGCACAAAATAATGACTTACAGCAAGGCGCAATTCTTATCACCAGCCGGGCAAGTTACGAAATAGTCCAGAAAGCTACCTCTGTTGGTGTGGAGATATTATTGGCCGTATCAGCACCTACCGCTTTAGCTATAAAGCTGGCTGATGATTCAGGTTTAACATTGGTAGGTTTTTGTCGTGAAGGTCGTGCTGTTATTTATACCCATAAACACCGAATACTGACTTAAAATACAGACGGATTACTTTTAATTACCTGTAATGATGTCGATGCTTTATTTATCTCTGTATGATTGCTTTAATTATGCGGGAGAGGTTTTTTACATTCTATTTTTACTCGGCTTTATTTGTTTGTGTTGGTAATAAAATAAAGACTATAAGGAATGTAAATCCTGATAAATAACAATAAGACGGTAATTATTACCAATAGTTCCCTGGTATCAGTTTGTGGGTAATGACCAGTTTCCTCCGTTTCATGCCTTGGCCAGATCAGGTAACATGGCTCCCATTGTGATGTAAGCCGTACACAAAGATGCTAAGAGGAATAGGAAGGCAAAATGAGCCAGGTGATGAGTGACCCTCAACATGTAGACAGTGATCTGCTGACAGAAATCGCGATTGCGTATTATCAGGACGGGGCGACGCAGGAAGAGATTTCGAAAAAGTTCGGTATGTCACGAGCCAAAGTCGGTCGTATGCTGCGACGGGCCCGTGATGAGGGCGTCGTTGAGATCACCGTCAAGTATCACCCGGTGTTCAGTGAAAAGCTTGAGCAGCAACTGATAGAGCGGTTCAATTTGAAGCGGGCGCTGATTGCATTGGATCAACCGGACGATGAAACTCAGCGCCAGCAAGTGGCAAGTCTGGTTTCAAGCTATCTGGCATCGACGTTGACCGACGACATGGTGGTAACGGTCGGGCAGGGGCGGAATATTGCTTCTATTGCCGGCCATGTTGGCGTTGTACCTCAGCGTAAATGCCGTTTTGTGTGCGGGATTGGCGGTACGCACCGCTCCGGTAATGCGATTAATGCAGACCACATCTGCCGTCAGCTGGCAAAGAAATACGACGGGATCAGTGAGACCTTGTATGCGCCGGCCTATGTTGAAGACATTAAGGTAAAAGAAGCCTTCATGAAGAACGGGACGGTGAAAGAGACGCTGGATCGTGCCCGCCGCGCTGATGTTGCACTGGTTGGTGTCGGGGATATGGATGAAAACAGCCATATGGTGAAACTGGGCTGGTTTACCCCGCAGGAAATTGTTGAGGCCCGTATCCGTAAAGGTGTGGTCGGTGATATTGCCGGTTATGACTTTTTTGACAGTCAGGGCAAGAAAGCCGATACCCGAATGAGTGATCGGGTGATTGGCCTGAGTATGGATGAGCTGCGCCATATCCCGACTGTGGTAGTAATGGCAGCTGAAAACAGTAAGGCATTGGCATTACTGGGTGCACTACGTTCTGGTGTGGTTGATGTACTGGCAACCAGCGTGAGTAATGCGCTGACGATTCTTAATCTGGATCAGCAGATGAAATAAGCGCGATTGCTTTATTGGGTTTGGAAAGGGCTGCCGGTGAGCAGCCCTTTTTTGTGGTTGTGATTTGTCATCGCTTGCTATGCTTTTACGAGGGATATTTTTCAACGGGCAGGGAAGGGACAAAGTGTTAAGACGTTTATTGTTACCGCTGTTTGGATTGATGGTGGCATTGCCTGTTTGGGCAAGCCCCTGGGAGAAGGTGGAATCGCCAACTGAAGAGCAGCCGCAGTCGATTGGGACATACAACAATGGTTGTCTTGCCGGAGGCGAAAACCTGCCTTTGCAGGGCGAAGGTTATCAGGTGATGCGTTCTCACCGCGGGCGTTATTATGGTCATCCGGAAACCATCACATTTTTGCGAGATCTGTCGAAGCAAGTGCACAAGCTGGAGTTGGGGCAGTTGCTGGTGGGTGATATTGCCATGCCGCGTGGCGGGCGCTTTTCATCCGGTCATGCCAGTCATCAAACGGGGCTGGATGCAGATATTTGGCTTAAGCTGACCGATAAGCCGCTTTCAGAAGAAGAGCTGATTGATGTCCAGCCGCTGCCTATGGTTCACCTCAAGGATTACAAAATCAACAAGGATAACTGGGGGCAGGAGCAGGCGCAGTTGATCAGCCTGGCTGCCGTTGATGAGCGGGTTGCGCGGATTTTTGTCCACCCGGTAATCAAAGGACAACTGTGCCAGCAGGAATGGAAAGACAGGAGCTGGCTGCGCAAAGTCCGGCCCTGGTGGGGGCACTACTACCACTTCCATGTCAGACTCCATTGTCCGGATGGCGACAGTAACTGTAAGGCACAGAAAGCTCCGCCAGCCGGGGATGGTTGCGGTGCTGAGCTAGCTTCCTGGAAGCCTAAGTTGACACCGAAGAAAGAAAAGCCGAAGAAAGTGGCCAAGAAAGCGAAGAAGAAAGCCCCTGTGCCACCGGAGCAGTGTCTGGCGTTGTTACGAAACTAATACGGGTCACAGATATAAAAAAAGCGCCATCTGGCGCTTTTTTTAGTGAACCCGATATTATGCAAGACCTTGTAGGGTAACGAACTTCTCAAGTAGTTCGTCATCGGTCTCAACGTGATCCGGGTCGGTAATAATGCAGTTGGTGATCGGACAAACTGACTGACAGGTCGGCTTGTCGTAATGACCTTTACATTCTGTGCATTTATCCGGGTTGATCTCGTAGATCTCATCACCCATGGTGATCGCTTCGTTCGGACACTCAGGATCACACATGTCGCAGTTAATGCACTTTTTGGTAATTAGCAGTGCCATAGCGATTACTTGCTGTCTTTAGGTGCGTGAGGGTTACGAGTGTTCTCACCTGTATTCAGGTTACGCATCAGCAGGCCATATTCCAGATCCATATCCTGAGGAACCGGGATAAATACGAAGTGGCCGTTGCCTTTCGCATCGTCGATTGACTCTGACTTGCGGTTTTCCATCATCTCAAGGGTGAAGATCACGTTGCCTTGCGGCGTCATCATTTCAAGGCTGTCGCCGACAACGAATTTGTTCTTCACTTCAACTTCAGCCAGGTCGCCACGGCGCTTACCTGTGAATTCACCGACAAACTGCTGTGAGTCAGAAATAGAGTAACCGTAATCGTAGTTCTGGTATGAATCGTGAGTGTGACGTCGAAGGAAGCCTTCGGTATAGCCACGGTGTGCCAGGCTTTCCAGCGTACCCATCAGGCTTTCGTCAAACGGCTTGCCCGCTACTGCGTCATCAATTGCTTTACGGTAAACCTGAGCGGTACGTGCACAGTAGTAGAACGACTTAGTACGACCTTCGATCTTCAGCGAGTGAACGCCCATCTTAGTCAGGCGGTCAACGTGCTGGATAGCGCGCAGATCTTTTGAGTTCATGATGTAAGTGCCGTGCTCGTCTTCGAATGCCGCCATTTTCTCTTCAGGACGGTGGCTTTCGCTCAGCAGCATAACTTCATCAGTTGGCTTGCCTAGGCCGATAGTGTTGTCAGGGCGCTCTGCGTCCTGCATTTGTACCGCGTCCTGAACTTCAACGATCTGGCCAGCATCGTTCTGAGTCGCTTTTTCTACTTTGTATTCCCAGCGACAAGCGTTAGTGCAGGTACCCTGGTTCGGGTCACGCTTGTTGATGTAGCCGGAAAGCAGGCAGCGGCCAGAGTAAGCCATGCAAAGCGCACCGTGAACGAAAATTTCCAGTTCGGTGTTCGGACATTTTTCGCGGATTTCTTCGATCTCTTCCAGAGACAGCTCGCGTGACAGAATGACACGCTCAACGCCCTGGCTTTCCCAGAATTTAACGGTTGCCCAGTTAACTGCGTTCGCCTGTACAGACAGGTGAATCGGCATTTCAGGGAAGTTTTCGCGAACCAGCATGATAAGGCCAGGGTCAGACATGATCAGGGCATCAGGGCCCATGTCTACAACTGGCTTAAGGTCGCGGATGAAAGTTTTTAGCTTAGAGTTATGCGGCTGAATGTTACATACCACGTAAAGCTTCTTGCCCTGGGCGTGTGCTTCGTCGATACCGATTTTCAGGTTCTCGTGGTTGAACTCGTTGTTACGAACACGAAGGCTGTAACGTGGTTGGCCAGCGTAGACAGCATCTGCACCGTAGGCGAATGCGTAACGCATGTTTTTCAGACTGCCCGCAGGCGATAACAATTCAGGTTTAAACATAGCTCTTATATTCCAGTGTCTGATTGCAAATCAGGCCGTATCGCAGGGGGATACGGGTGTGAGGCGCGATTTTACTGTGATCCGTACCACAAAGGCAACGAAAACGGGGGAAAGAGGTGAGTTTTAAGTATTGAGAGGCAAGAAAAAGAGAGAAGAGTCAGTAGAGCAGAGGGTGGGAATAATAAAAGCGAAGTACAGAGACTCGAAATTCGCCCCTGATACTTCGCTTCTTAAATTGTTATTCCTTCGCTTCCAGGCCGCCCAGTACTTCGAACAGGTTAGGCAGGAAGGCAGAGAATTCGCCGCACATCAGTGACAGGTCAGCATCGATACGCTGAGCAACATCTTCACGGTCGATGTCGTCATTTTCGTCTTTCAGGTCATCAGAGAACTTCAGGCGCTTAACAGTCAGGTCTTCGCCCAGCACGAAGTCGATACGATCCTGCCAGTTAAGAGCCAGCTTGGTTACCAGCTTGTCAGCTTCGATGTGAGCCATGATTTCATCGCTGCTCAGATCCTGCTGCTTACAACGAACCACACCGCCGTCTTCCAGTACTGCTTTCAACTCAGCTTCTTCACCGACAGTAAAGCCGTTTGGTGAAGTGTTAGAACGTACCCACTCAGTCATGGTCAGCTCAGCTGGTTTCTCCGGCGTTACCGGTACAACCGGCAGGCTGCCGATAGATTTACGCAGCAGCGCCAGCAGATCTTCTGCTTTTTTGAAGCTGCCTGCATCAACTACGATAAAGCCCTGTTTCGGCATGATCAGCGCGTAAGTTTGCTGGTGGCGGCTGAAAGCACGAGGCAGCAGATCCATCACGATTTCATCTTTGATGGTGTCTTTTTCTGTCTTCTTCAGTTTACGGCCCAGGTCTTTTTCCTGCGCTTCAACCTTGGCTGCCATTGATTCTTTGATCACTGAAGACGGTAGCATTTTCTCTTCTTTACGGGCACAGATCAGAATATTGTCGCCACTTACATGGGTGAACATATCACCGTGCTTGCCCAAGGCGTGAACCCAGCCAAACTTTTGCATGTCCTGGCTACCACAAGGGGTAAAGCGAAACTCTTCAAGCTGTTTTTCCAGCTGATCCGGATTTAGCTCAATTTCACGGCTAAAGCGATATGTCAGTACGTTTTTAAACCACATCATGGCAGTTACAAATCCTAGGTTGTGCATCAGGCTGACAATCTTATTGCATTGCTCTGGTTTTGTCGCATTTTTCTCTGGATTTGCGGCTTGGGAAAATAAAATTGTGGGGTACAATCGGGTAAGTTTTCCTGACTGGCATATACATATCGTAATGAAAATCCTCCATACCTCCGACTGGCATTTAGGCCATCAGCTTCATGGTTATAACCGCGATTACGAACATCAGGCTTTTCTCGACTGGCTGGCAGAAACACTGGAAAAACAGCAGGTAGATGCCCTGCTGGTGTCCGGTGATATTTTTGATACTGCCAACCCGCCGGCCAGTGCCTGGCGGATGCTGTACCGTTTTATGGCACGCCTGGCGCAGACCATGCCGAAGTTGGATGTGGTGATGATTGGCGGTAACCATGATTCGCCGAGCAAATTGGATGCCCCGCATGAATTGCTGAAAGCGTTTGATTTGCACATGGTCGGCGGTATTCACCGTGATGAGAACGGTGAGCTGGATCACCAGCGAATGCTGGTGCCGTTGACCGATAAGTCCGGAGAGCAGGCGGCGTGGGTGCTGGCCGTTCCGTTTTTGCGCAGTGCCGACCTGCGTACCGAGGATTTGCAAGAAGACGATGACCGCCTGATTAAAGGCGTTGAAACTCTGTATGCCGAAATGACGGAAGTTGCCCGGAACCAGAAAACGCCGGAGCAGGCCCTGATTGGAATGGGCCACGCCTACATGGCGTCGGGCAAGTTGTCTGAAATGTCGGAGCGCCGGGTACTAGGCGGTAACCAGCATGCGCTGCCGGCTTCTATTTTTGCCGACGATATCAGCTATGTCGCACTGGGACACCTGCACCTGGCCCAGCGTGTTGCCAAACAGGAGCATATTCGTTACAGCGGTTCGCCGTTACCGTTGTCGATGTCGGAGCGAGGCTATAACCATCAGGTCATACTGGTGGATCTTGATGGCGACAAGGTGACAGAGATTGAATCTTTGCTGATCCCGCGTGCCGTTGACATGCTGAAAGTGCCGGGTTCGCCGGCTCCGCTGGAGCAGGTATTGGAAGAGTTGGAGGCGCTGGAGGTTGAAGAATGTCCCCGCGAGCAGCAGCCGTTTCTGGAAGTCCATATCCTGCTTGATAAGCCGCAGGCGTTGTTGCGGGAAAAAGTGTTGGGTGCGCTGGAAGGGAAAGCGGTCCGGCTGGCAAAAATCACCCCGCATTACCGACAGCAGGAGCAGCAGGACAGTCTGAATTACCGTCGCTTGTCGGAAGTGTCACCGCAGCAGGTATTCAGCCTCAGCTGGTCAAAAAAATATGACGGTGAGCCGGACGAAGCGATGGCAGCAGCATTTGAAACCCTGCTGACTCAGCTTGAAGAAAGTGAAGCATAAGTGGTGAGAAAAAAATAACGATGAAGATTTTAGCGCTACGTGGCGAGAACCTTGCCAGCTTACAAGATAAATTTGAGATTGATTTTGCCCACGGCCGATTAGGTGAAGCCGGCCTGTTTGCGATTACCGGTAAAACAGGCTCGGGTAAATCGACCATGCTTGATGCCATCTGTCTGGCGTTATATGACCGGATCCCACGCCTGCAATCGAACAAGAAAAATGATGCGGAAATCGGTCGTGACGGTGATGCTGCACGGATCAAAGCCAACGATGTCCGCAGTATTCTTTCCCGCGGTAAAGCAGAAGGTTTTGCCGAGGTCGATTTTGTCGCCAATGACGGTAGTCACTGGCGGGCACACTGGCATGTCCGTCGTGCCCGTGGTCGCGCCGAAGGCAGGATCCAGGCTGCTGAGCAGTGGCTGGAAAATATTGAGACCGGCCAGCGATTTTCCGGCAAAAAAGCAGAGTTACAGGCTGAAATCGAGCGCTTGATTGGCCTTTCTTTCGAGCAGTTCCGCCGGGCAGTGATGTTGCCGCAGGGGGAATTTGCCGCTTTCCTTAAAGCCGGTGCCGATGAGCGTGCCGCGTTGCTTGAACGTATGACCGGTGGTGAAATATACGGTCGCTTGTCGGTGGCAGCCTACGAGCGTGCCCGGGAAGAAAAACAGAAGCTGGCTCAGTTGCAGGACAAGCTGGGTGATATCGCGTTGCTCAGTGACGAAGAGAAACAGCAATTGACTGAGCAGGTTGAAGCCCTGAAACAGCAAGTGCAGCAGTTGGAAGGGCAGATCAATGATTTTGCCAAACATCAGCAGGCGTTGCAGTCAGAAAATACTTTGGCAGAGCGTGTGGCCGAAACGACTCAGGCTCTGGCTGATGCAAAATCACAGCAGGAAGAAGCCCTGCCTCGTTATGAGCAGTTGGATTTAATTGAAAAAGCTCAGCCTGCCAGCGGTGATTTTCTGATGTTGCAGCAAACCGAGCTGCAATTGTCGAAGCTGAAGAAAACCCTGTCTGATGCAGAAGCCGCGCTGCAGGGGGAAAAACAGAAACTCATTGATGCCGACCATCAGGCTCAGACTGCTAAACATGCTCTGAATCAGGCTCAACTGCAGTGGCAGGAGCTGGAGCCGAAGATAAAACAGGCCAGCGCGCTGGATCAGCAGTTGGATTCATTGAAACGCCAGCTTGGTGATATCGACAAAGATTACCAGCAACAGGTTCAGGTGTTTAACGAGCAACAGCAGCGCCAGCAGGAACTGTATCAGCAGCGTCATCAATTGCAGCAGCGCCATCATCAGCTGGCTGTCGTGTTGGATCAGAATCGCGAGCTGGCTGGTGTCGCCGAGCAGTATCAGCCGGTACTGGATAACCTGGATCAGTACCTGACGGCTCACCGGATGCTGGTTCGCCTGAACAAAGATAAACAGCAGATCCAGTTTGAGCAGCAGAACCATCAGCGTGATACCGCGATGCTTGAGCAACAGATGCAGGCGGTGATTGAGCAGAAAACGATGGTTGACGCTCAGCTCAAAGGAATGGATGTGGAAGCGCTTGAGCAGGCGCAAAGTGATGAGCAGAAACGGTTCAATGAGCAGCAACAGCAGCTCGATACCTTGCGTCAGGCTATGTCCGGCTCGAAAGAGTGGGTATCACTGCTGCAACAGAAAGACAAACTTAAAGCCGAGCAGCAGGAGTGGCAGAGCTATCAGGAGAAAGCAGAGCAGCGACTGAAAGAACTTCAGCCGCAGTTGGAAACGCTGGCAACTCAATATCAGGAAGCCGAACACGCCTTCCAGCAGAGTATGGCGGTGGTCAACCTGAGTGAATACCGCAGTCAGTTGAAACAGGATGAGCCTTGCCCATTGTGTGGTTCGACTGAGCACCCGTATGCCGAACAGCATCCGGCGGTTGAAGGGGTTCTGCACAGTATGCGCCAGCGTCTTCATGAGCTGCAGCATCAGATGCAGGCCGGAGAAGGTGAACGCCAGCACCTGCAACAGCAGCTGCCGCAATGCCAGCAGCGATTACAGCTGATTGCCGCTGAACTGCAGCGCTTAGAGCAATATATCGAGCAGGTGTTCAGCCAGATGATGGCATTGCTGAAACAGCTGGAGCTGACAGATTCCCTTGAGCAGGATGTAGCCAGTGAGCAACTGGATCAGCAAATCCGTCGGTGGCAGCAGGAAGCCGAGCAGACTTATGCTGAATTGCAGCAGCTTCAGCACAGCCTGGAGAAACGTCAGTACCACATCCACCAGGCACGCCAGTTGCAGCAGCAAATGCAGAGTATTCAGCAGGCGGAAAGCGAGCTGAAAGAGTTGCAACACAAGCTGGAGCAGAATACGACCCAGTGGCAGGAACGTTTGCAGTCTCTGGATGAACAGAGCCAGACTCAGCAGGACATTCTGTCTTCCCGTGCTGAAGCACTTAACGAGCAATACGGCAACGATCAGTGGCTGGATATGCTGCGTCAGCACGGTGCCGAGCAATATATTCAGCAGTTGAAATATCAGGTTGAGCAGTTCCTGGCGAACCAGCGTGAAGTGCAGGACATTGAAAAGCAGCTGTCCGAGTTGGCACCTAAGTTGGCGGAAATTGAAACCTCGCTGGTTGCCCTTGAGAAACAGCTGACTGACTGGCAGCAAAAAGCCGGTCAGCTACAGCATGAAACGGCTGAGATTTGGCAGTTGAGGTTGTCGTTGGTGGGTGAGCAGGATACAGAGCAACTGGAAGCTCTGCATAAAGCTACAATCAACACCCAGCAGGAAGCGTTGAGCCAGGCTGAAGTCATGCAGCGTCAGGCCGGTGAAGCGCAGGCTGCGGCAGAAGCGGCACTGAACAGCGCCCGTAAGCAGGAAGATGAAACGGCGGCTGAACATCGCAAAGTGGTACAAAGCTGGCTGGGATGGCAGAAAAAGCTGGGCCTTAATGAACATCAGCTGATGCAGTTGCTGAGTAAAGATGAAGCCTGGTTGAAAGAAGAGCGTCAGGCGCTGAAGGCCATTGATCAGGCGGTATCTTCCGCCCAGACTCTGTTGGTTGAGCGCGAGCAAGCCGTGATTGATCATAAACCGTTGGCAGACAGTGCCCGGGAGTGGTTTGAACAGCATGCTATCAGTGCAGATACTGAGCAGCAGGCACAGTTGTTTGAAGACTGGAACCAGCAGAAGCAGGCCTTGGATGAGCAGGTATTTCAGTCCCGTCAGCGTCAGGTTCTGGCTGAACAGGCCGAGCAGCAGGCCGGTGAGCTGACCGATAAATTGATGAGCCAGCAGCAACAAACCGAATTGTGGCTGCAGATGAGTGAGCTTATCGGTTCGGCGACCGGTAATAAGTTCCGTACCCTGGCACAGGGGCTGACCTTACAGCAGCTGGTGGTATTGGCTAACGAACATTTGCAGGATCTGGCACCGCGTTATGCGCTGCAGCCGGTACCGAACAGCCCGCTGGCGTTGCAGGTGATCGACCATGACATGGGGGATGAAGTTCGCAGCGTTGAGTCGTTGTCCGGCGGTGAAAGCTTCCTGGTTTCCCTGGCACTGGCACTGGCGCTGGCTTCTCTGGCGGCCGATACACGTCAACTGGGCTCCCTGTTTATTGATGAAGGTTTCGGTACGCTTGATCCGGATAGCCTGGAAATGGCTCTGGCCTGTCTGGATGCCCTGCAGGCTGATGGCCGTCAGATTGGGGTGATCTCCCACGTTGGTACCATGGTTGAGCGGATAGGAGTTCAGGTGGCGGTTGAGGCACAGGGTGGCGGTCGCAGTAAGGTGTCCGTCCGGGGCTAAACTTCCTATTTGACTTACAGCTAGGCTGGTAACTTGCAGGCTCGTTGTTCATGGCTGGCCTGAGGTGTTAAGACTGGATGATAACTGCCCGGTTTGGAACCGAACCGGGACAGTTCTGGGACAGTTCTGGGACAGTTCCTGAACAGTTCTTGGAACACTTTGGTAATGTAATCCAATACATACGGGCTGGCTTTTATCGCGCCGAGTCACAAAAGTGTCATAATAAAAACACATAATGACGCTCGACAGACAGCAACTACTACTGGGTAACTATTGCTATGGTAAAACGGATTCTTGTTGTAGAAGATGAAGCACCGATTCGTGAAATGTTGTGCTTTGTCCTCGAACAGAAAGGATATGAGGCGATTGAAGCTGAAGATTTTGACTCTGCATTGGAGAAAATCTGCGAGCCATATCCTGAACTGATTCTGCTGGACTGGATGCTTCCCGGCGGTTCGGGGATCAACCTGATGAAACATCTGAAGCGGGATGAAATGACCCGTAAGATCCCTGTGGTGATGCTGACTGCGCGCGGCGAAGAGGAAGACAAGGTTCGTGGCCTTGAAGCCGGTGCGGATGACTATATTACCAAGCCTTTTTCTCCGAAGGAGCTGATGGCTCGCCTGAAGGCGGTTATGCGCCGGGTGTCGCCGACATCGTTGGAAGATGTGATTGATGTTCAGGGGCTAAAGCTGGATCCGGTTTCACACCGTGTGACGTCGAATGACGAACCGCTGGATATGGGGCCGACAGAGTTCAAGATGCTGCACTTCTTCATGACTCACCAAGAGCGAGTCTACAGCCGTGAGCAGCTGCTGAATAATGTCTGGGGTACTAATGTTTACGTTGAAGACCGCACGGTTGATGTTCACATCCGACGCCTGCGTAAAGCATTGGAAGCTGGTGGTCATGACAAACTTGTTCAGACTGTACGCGGTGCCGGATACCGATTCTCTACCCGTACCTAGTTATTAGCGTTAAGTTAGTTTTTGATACCGGCGAATTTGAAACAAAAAACGAATAGACGCTTTCGTTTGGATGGAGTAATAAATGGTTGAACGGCTGTCGTGGAAAAAGCTGGTTTTTGAACTGGCCTTTTTCTACTTGCCCTGGATCGCACTGGGAATGATTTTTGGCTATATGCCATGGTTCCTGCTGATTGCCACTTGGATCCAGCTCATCTGGCATTTTCATAACCAACTGAAGATGTCTGATTGGTTGTGGAAAGATCGCAGCCTGACTCCACCATCGGGTTCCGGTAGCTGGGAGCCTTTGTTTAACGGCCTTTATCGCTTGCAGCAGCGTAACCGACGCCGCCGCAAAGAGCTGGCTACTTTAATCCGCCGTTTCCGCAATGGTGCGGAATCCCTTCCTGATGCCGTTGTTGTATTTAGAAGCGAAGGGAATATCGTCTGGTGTAACAAACTGGCTCAGCACCTGCTGGGTTTCCGCTGGCCGGATGATGCCGGTCAACCGATCAGCAACCTTCTCCGCAGTCCCGATTTTGTCCGCTATCTGGCTAAACAGTCCTTTGAGACGCCGTTGGAGATCACCTCGCCGTTTAACTATGACCGTACCCTTGAACTGCGGATCATGCACTATACCGAAGGTGAGTACCTGATGGTGGTGCGTGATGTGTCACAGCTTAAGCAGCTTGAAGGTATGCGACGTAACTTCTTTGCTAACGTATCTCACGAGCTGCGTACACCAATGACGGTTTTGCAGGGATATCTGGAAATGGCGAAAGATCCAGATATGCTGGTCGGGCCGATGTGGGATAAAGCTCATGGGGTAATGACTGAGCAACTGCTGCGAATGAATTCGCTGGTTGAGCAGTTACTGACTTTGTCCAAGATTGAAGCTGCGCCGAACATTGAGCTGGAAGAAACGGTGGATGTGCCGGCGATGCTGGATATTCTGGAAAAAGAAGCTATTTCACTCAGTGGCGGTGATAAGCACCTGTTTACCTTTGAAGTTGATAAGTCGCTTAAAGTGTTGGGCGATGAAGATCAGCTGCGCAGTGCGATTTCTAACCTGGTGTATAACGCGGTGAAACATACGCCGGAAAATGCTGAAGTATCGGTGCGCTGGTATCTGTCTGCGACGGGACCAAGGTTGGAAGTAAAAGACAGTGGTGAGGGGATCGAGCCGCAGCATATCCATCGTCTGACCGAGCGATTCTATCGGGTTGATAAAGCCCGCTCCAGGGAAACCGGAGGTAGTGGTCTTGGGTTGGCGATTGTGAAACATGCCCTGAGCCACCATGACTCGCACCTGGAAATTGAAAGCGAGGTAGGTGAAGGCAGTACTTTCTCTTTCACCTTGCCTGAAAGGTTGGTTGCCAAAGCTGCCTGATAAGGGGTTTAACACCAGCCAGACAATATAGATATGATACAAGCGGCTCTCGGGCCGCTTTTGCTGTTTACAAGGAACATATGACTGCAAGGTTCAGAAAACTAGGATACCTGCTGGCTCTGCTTGTCAGTTGGGGAGCATCGGCTGTTGATCAGGAGCTACCTGAATATTACAAAGTGAGCGGTATTTCCGGCAACCTGTCATCGGTTGGCTCAGATACCTTTGCCAACTTGATGACTTACTGGTCGGAAGAATTTAAGCGGATTTATCCGAGCGTTAATATTCAGGTTCAGGCAGCAGGTTCCTCAACCGCACCGACTGCTCTGATTGAAGCAACTGCGCAGCTCGGGCCGATGAGCCGGGCGATGAAATCGCGCGAAATTGAAGCTTTTGAGCAAGAGCATGGTTATCAGCCTACGGCGATCAGAGTTGCGATTGATGCGCTGGCCGTGTTCGTTCATGAGGATAACCCGCTTGAGGGGATCAACTTTGCTGAGCTTGATGCGATTTACTCCCGGACGCTGCGCTGTGGTGCTTCAGAGTCGATCACTCGTTGGGGGCAACTGGGGCTGGAAGGCAGCTGGAAAAAACGCAGTATTCAGTTGTTTGGCCGAAATTCTGTTTCCGGTACATACGGTTATTTCAAACAGCGCGCGCTGTGTAAAGGCGATTTTCGCAATAACGTCAATGAGCAGCCGGGCTCTGCATCAGTGGTACAGTCGGTTTCCAGTTCACTCAATTCCATTGGTTATTCTGGGATCGGCTATAAGACCACGGGGATCCGGGCGATTCCGGTTGCACGGGATGGAAACAATTTTGTCGAGGCGACGATTGAGAACTCTATCAATGGTAGCTACCCTCTGGCCCGATATTTATATATCTATGTAAATAAGCACCCGAACGAAGCCATGCCGCCGCTAGATGCTGAATTTATCCGTTTTATTCTTTCCCGTAACGGGCAGGATATTGTTGAGAAAGACGGTTATGTGCCTTTACCTGCCTCGATTGTGGCAGAGGATATGAAGACACTGGGTTTGAGCGCGAATTGATATACGCTCAATAATTTAAACCCATGGAATAAGAAAGCCCGGCTGATACTCGTCGGGCTTGTTTTTTCTACTCATATAACTCGCTCATCTTGCTCGCTTTTATTAAGCAGTATCAGGCTATTTTATGTTGAGTTGCCATCCTGCTTTAGCCCAGTATTCCTGCTCCTGGCGTAAATCGGCAGCCAACAGTTTGTTACTGGTTTCCCAGTCTTTTGGCAGGCTTAACAGCCAGTCTTCCTTGTCGGCTTTTACTTTGATTTGCGGTAGAGGCTCATCGGTTCTCTGGCCGTTGAGGGCGACCGCCAGGCGAAGGGTTCTGATCAGCGGATACAGGTGCTTGCGTTTGTAGATATTGAGTTCGGGCATTTCTTCCAGCTTGAGGCTTTTACGCTGGAAGCGAACAAGGGTAGCCAATACGGTTTGCTGTTCAAGGTTAAATCCCGGCATGGTGCTGTAGCGCAGCAGATAGGCAGAATGGCGATGGAATCCCGGATAGGTGATGCTCAAACCGACTTCATGCAGCAATGCGCCCCAGCCAAGCAGGGTAGAAAGTTCTGATTTTGCCAGTCCTGGTTGAGGTTCAATTTGGTTGTAGAGCATTTCGGCGGTATTTTTCACCCGGTTAGCCTGCTCCATATCAACATGGTATTGCGCTGCCATGGCATCGGCGGTGCGGGTTCGGATATCACTGTGACGGAAGCGATCTTCCATTTCATACAGCAAGCCTTCCCGTAAGGCACCGTCAGAGTAGGTCATTTGTTCAATTTTCAAGGAACTGAATACAGCGCTGAGGATTGCGACACCAGCCGCAAATACCGGTTTCCGGTCATCGCTTAGTCGCTGGAAGTTAAGGTCTTGTGCGTTCTTAAATTCCAGGATTTTGTCAGTTAATTGGCTTAGTCGTTTGCCGGTAATAATGCCATCTGCACAGCCCATCCCGATGAGTACTTCACGAATAGCTTTGATAGTGCCGGAAGAGCCGACTGCATATTGCCAGCCTTTCTTGCGGTACTTACTGGCGATACTTTCCAGCTTTTGTTCGGCGGCCAGCTTGGCGGCAGCCATGCTTTTTGCGCTGATTTTGTCTTTAGGGAAAAACTGTTGGTCATAGCTGACACAGCCCATGTGCTTGCTGTAGACGAGATGAGTGTCAAAGTCTTCGCCGATGATAAGCTCGGTACTACCACCACCGATATCAACTACCAGTTTACGACCGTTTTCCGGCTGGGTATGAGCGACTCCCAGATAAATCAGGCGGCCTTCTTCCGTACCCGGAATAATTTCTATCGGGTAGGGGATCAGGCTTTCGGCCCGTTTGAGAAAAACGTGGGCATTCTGAGCCTGACGCAGGGTATAAGTTGCGGCAATGCGGACATTTTCCGGTTCGAACCCTTGCAGGCGTTCTGCAAACATTGCCAGGCAGTTCAGGCCGCGCTGAATAGCGGCCTGATCAAGGTTTTGGTGGGCATCCAGGCCGGAAGCCAGATGTACACGCTGTTTGTGCCTGCTGATAATTTGCAGGCTCTGGCCGACGATTCTGGCAACGACCATATGAAAACTGTTCGAGCCAAGGTCAATTGCTGCAATTTCGCGTGGACGTTGATTTTCAATCATTGTTTTTCATCGCTTTTTCGGCTTTTTTTCGTAGCTGTTTTTCCGTGTTTTTCAGGTAATCATAGGTCGCTGTCTGGGAGCGGATCTTGCGACGATTACCTCGCGGCACATAATGATTGTTCATTTCTTTATCGATAATCCGTGCTTTGACGGTATCAGACATCTGGATATTCAGGATATCGATAATTTTTTTCTTCAGTACCGGATCCCGGATTGGACAGCCGACTTCGATACGGTTATCGATATTTCTGGTCATCCAGTCCGCTGACGAGATCATCACTTCCGGATCACCGTTATTCTCAAACACCATTACTCTAGGGTGTTCCAGGAAGCGGTCGACGATACTGATTGCGGTGATATTTTCGCTGATCTCTTTGATCCCCGGGATCAATGAGCACATACCACGGATGATCAATTTGATCTCAACGCCAGCGCTACTAGCCTGATAAAGCATGTTTATCAAACCCTTATCGACCAGATTATTCACCTTAAGTGTAATACCAGCAGGCAGGTTTTGCTTGGCATGGGCAATTTCCCTGTCAATCAGGTCATAAAGTCGGGCGCGGGAATTACGTGGTGACACGACTAAGTGGTTGAATTCCACCGGGCGGTACGGGTTTTCGATATAACCGAATACCTGTCGGACTTCATTGGTAATTTCTTCATCGCAGGTGAAAAACGCAAAATCGGTATAAATCCGGGCGGTTTTTTCATGGAAGTTACCGGTGCCGAGGTGGGCGTAGCGGACAAAACGGTCATCTTCTTTACGGGTGATCAGGCAAAGTTTGGAGTGGATTTTCAGACCCGGTACACCGAAAAGTACGTGTACACCAGCTTCGGTCAGGCGGCGGGCCCAGATGATATTGGCTTCTTCGTCAAAACGGGCCTGCAATTCAACCACTACCGTTACCCGTTTACCGTTATTGGCGGCTTCAATCATTGATTCAATAATCCGGGAGTCTTTGGCAACCCGGTAGATGTTGATTTTGATGCTGCGTACTTTCGGATCGTAGGCGGCCTGGCGCACAAGCTCCGTCATATGGTTGAAGGTGTGGTAGGGGTAATACAGCAGGATATCTTGTGCCTTGATCGCATCAAACGCATTTTGGGCGCAACTGAAATGGTAGCTCTCTATTGGTGGTAGCGGAGGATTTTCCAGGTACTTCCTGCCCACATTCGGAAAGCCGATGAAATCTTTGAAGTTATGGTAACGTCCGCCGGGAATAATACTGTCATAACTGGAGACCTTCAGCAGGCGGCAAAGCTCTTTGATCATGTCACTGGGCATGTCACGCTGGTACACAAAGCGGACTGGCATGGCATTAAGGCGCTGTTTGAGCCCTTCTGACATCTGTTCCAGCAGGCTGTGCTCGACTTCCAGCCCGAGATCATACTCGGCATCCCGGGTCATTTTCATAGAATAAGCGGTCAGCTTATCGTATTCGAAAAAGCCGCTGAAAATATCATCCAGACAGAAGCGAATAATATTGTCGAGCAGGATTAAAGTCTTTCTGCGTTTGCCTTTGGCTTCCGGTACTTGGACAAATCGTGGCAACTGATCGGTCGGGATCTCAATCAGGGCGTATTTTTTCTTTTTACCCTGCTGCATTTCGACTGTCAGGTAAGAGTATTCGTCTTTCAGGAACTCCAGCAGATCGATATCTTTGGTTAGCAGGATCGGGGTGATGTGCGGAAGGATGGCGTTACGAAAATACTTCTTCAGCCATATTTTCTGATTGTCATCGAGCTGTTGTTCGTTGATCAGGAAGATATGGCGGCGTGCCATTTCCAGCAGGATTTCGTTGTACAGGTTATCGAAGTCCTGATTCAGTTTTAGCACCCGGCTCTGGATTTTACTTAACAGTTGTTTGGCGCTGTCATCACCGCCTTGTTCCTGGCTGATCAGGATTTGGCGTTTCACATCAGCAAAACGTACCTGGTAAAACTCATCAGTGTTATTAGAAAAAATCCCTAAGAAACGCACTCGCTCAATCAGCGGGACAGATTTGTCTGCCGCTTCCTGCAGCACGCGTTCGTTAAAAGACAGCCAACTTAATTCTTTTTCAATATAGAGAGGTTCCGTGCTCATTGTCATCCTGCTAATAAGCTTATGGGCCAAAAGAAACGTGGTTAGTTGTTATCAGTTGTCATCCATATCAACGGTTAAATCATCAGCGATTTGCTCAAGAGAATCCTGAACTACATCCAGTTCTAATCCTTGTGGTAATTCGAGCTGGAAATGAGCGGTAAAAATCGGATAGCCCCAGTTAGGCGCGCTTTGGTTTTCGGTTTTGAGTTTGTTGATATTGATACCAAGTTGGTTCAAGCGAGCCGTTACGTCTTTGACTATGCCCGGACGGTCGTTGCCTGTGACGGTGAGGTTGTGAAGAGCAGTGGCGGGCGCATTACTGTTGTCATCCTCAACAATATGGATTTGCAGCTCATTGATTTGTGATAAAGCGTTTTTTAATAGCGGAATATATTGGGAGGCGACTTCGACTTGCAGGATCCCTGCAAACTGACCGGCAAGTTTACTCAGACTGCTGGAAAGCCAGTTACCATTATTTTGGTAAACCGTATCTGAAAGTAGCTCCACCAGTCCGGGGCGGTCTTTGCCGATGACAGTAATGATAAGGTGCTTCATAACGACTTCCTTTTTCGTTGTATGCCAATTCATTATGAGATTGTGTGCATTAGCTGTCCAGATGCCTGGATCGCATATCACTTAAATGAAGTTTAGTTCATAAAGCATTAAGATTAATGACATTTAGCTGCAAAACTAGGTCATCCATAATCAAAGCTTTGTCACCCATCAGCTATGGTTTGATAACTCTGATGCAGACATAGCCGGACGGGTTCGCGCTGTAATATAATTGTCACCTAAAAGAAATATTATTCGTAAACCTATAAAATTTTTGAGGTAATAATGGCAGACGCCAGTGCATTTTTGATGAGTGACAGCCCTGGCCGCCGGGTAAAAGACAGACTGGCGCGCTATGGGGTAACGGCTGGCGGGATTTTTGTACTTATTACCCTGGTTCTGATCTTTTTCTACCTGCTATTTGTCATCTTGCCGATATTTGAAACGGTAAAGGTGAAGCCGCAACAGGCCTTCTCTGTTTCTTTTTCTGATCATCCGGCCGCAATTCGTATCAATGAGCAAAATAATATCGCCTATCGCATGTCACTGCAGGGGCGACTGAGCTTTATTGACTTGAATTCATCACAGACTGGTGCGTTGTTAAATGAATATACAGTGACAGCATCCCCAGCCAGTTTTGCCCGGACATTGCCAAAGGAAGAGGTTTACGGTTATGGCGGCCAGTCCGGTGAGGTGGTGGTGTTCAAACCGACCTTTCGTACTGATTTTTCCGATGGTGATAAGAAAAACATCTCCGGAATTGATTATCCGTTAGGACAAAAAGTGCAGCTTGATCCCGAAGGACAGCCGATTGTGAAGCTGGCTGTATCAATGCGCGATGAGCAGGCCGTCATTGCCGGAGCAACTGCCGATCATCGGGTAAGAGTGATGGTGCTTCGCCATCAGGAGAGTTTGTTGGGAGACGATTCGTCCTGGATGTCGCGTTCATTTGCTGTTGATGGTTTACCCAAGGGCATTAAATCACTGGCGGTAACCCCAGATGGCCGCACTCTCTATGCCATTGCCGGTAGCAGCCTTTACGTAGTCGTGCTGGACGGTAAGCAGCCTGTGATACGGGAAGCGGTGGATGTCAGCACTGACGATGCTTTGCCAGAACAGCTGACACTATTATCCGGCGCAAATTCGTTGCTGATTACAACTAGTGACAACTTGGTTTCACAGTGGTTTGAAGTACTGCGTGACGGTAAGCGGCAAATGATTAAGGCGCGCCACTTTGAAATTGGCAACAGTCCGGTTGTTCAATTGGTTCCGGAATATTCCCGCAAAGGCTTTTTTGCTGTTCAGCAGGATGGTCAGCTGTCAGCTTTTTATACTTCGGTGAAAGAAGCCATTTACCGTGCACAACATTTTGATACGTTACCTGAACATGTGGCAATTTCCCCTCGGGCAGATCGGTTGATCACGGTAAACGGCGATCAGTGGCAGATCTATCGGGTTAAAAACCGCCATCCGGAAATTGCTTTTGCCTCACTGTGGCAGAAGATTTGGTATGAGGGCTACCCGGAACCGGATTATGTCTGGCAGTCGACATCGGCCAGTGATGAGTTTGAGCCTAAGCTGAGCTTGGTGCCGATTGTTTTCGGTACTCTGAAAGCCGCAGTTTATGCCATGTTCTTTGCGATCCCGATGGCATTGGCAGGAGCGATTTATACTGCTTATTTCATGTCATCGAAAATGCGCCGGGTCATTAAGCCGACAGTCGAAATTATGGAAGCGTTGCCGACGGTTATTTTGGGCTTTCTGGCCGGAATATGGCTGGCCCCTATCGTTGAGGAAAACTTGGCCGGTATTGCGTTATTGGTTCCTGTATTTCCGCTTGTATTGTTGCTAGTCGGCCTTTGTTGGTCGCTGTTGCCGGGACAGGTACGACACCGGATACCCGGCGGATTGCACATTATATTACTGATCCCGGTGATCGTGCTCTTGTTCTATGTTTGTTTTCAATTCGGCCCGTATTTTGAGCAGGCTTTTTTTGCCGGCGATCTGAAGATGTATCTCGCCAGTGAGTGGGGGGTTGGCTACGATCAGCGAAATGCGTTGGTGGTTGGTATCGCGATGGGATTTGCGGTGATCCCGACCATTTTTACCATTGCCGAAGATGCCATTTTCTCCGTTCCTGCTCACCTGACCAGCGGCTCTCTGGCGCTGGGAGCGACACACTGGCAGACACTGACCCGCGTGGTTTTACTGACAGCCAGCCCGGGGATTTTCTCTGCCATTATGATGGGGCTGGGCCGCGCCGTGGGTGAAACCATGATTGTGCTGATGGCAACAGGGAATACGCCGATTATGGACTGGAATGTGCTGGAAGGTTTGCGCACACTTTCTGCAACCATTGCCATTGAGATGCCGGAAAGTGAAGTGGGCAGCTCCCATTACCGGATCCTGTTCCTGGCAGCCTTTGTCTTGTTTGTATTCACCTTTGTATTCAATACCATCGCTGAACTTGTCCGTCAGCGTTTGAGAGAGAAATACAGCTCGCTGTAATGTTTGAGGCTATCAACAGAATGAATTTAACTAACTGATGGGTAACTGGTTTAAGTCAGGTGCTCCCTGGATATGGATGACTGCAGGTGCGGTGAGCCTGAGTTTGGCGGCTGTACTGGGTTTATTGTTATTGATTGGCTGGAAGGGGTTGAGTTACTTCTGGCCGGCACCTGTGTATCAGTTTGAGCTTGATATCAGCGGTAATAAACAAACTGTGATTGGTGAGCTTTATGAAAAGAAATCAATCTCGGTAAAACAACTGGCCGAAGCCGGTGTTGATGTTTCACAGATAGACGGTGATCGGGTTGAGCGTTACCTGATCAAAACCGGAAACCGTGAGCGTGTTGAGCTGGACTTTATCACTGTACTTGAGACACAGGTGGAAAGCCGTACCCTGGCGGATGGAATTGCCGTGATTGACCGGGTGAAGAACGGTAAGTTCTATGGCTATCCGATCAGTTTTATTGATGATGGTGTCAGCAAGTCAATGACCGATTTGCCGGACGGTTTATCGGCAGCAGATAAGGTGCGGGATGAAATCAGGCTACTGCAACAAACCGATATCGCCGAGATAAACCGTCAGCTGGAATTGCTGCGGTTGGAAGAGCGAAAGCAAGGGCAACAGCAACAGCTTGGGCTTGAACTCCGGCGTGAAAAACTGGAACAGGATTACAGTGCGTTGGAGCAACGGTTGTTTGCTTTGCGACAAAAGCTGGAACAAGACGCGGTTCTGGTTCGGGATATGGCTGGCGTCATGGTCAGATTGCCGTTGGGGCAGGTTCTCGATCTCTGGTATCCGAACAATCTGAGTTTTATTGAAAAGCTGGCTCACTGGGGACATCAGGTCGGCAAGTTTGTCAGTGAAGACCCGCGGGAAGCCAATACCGAAGGTGGGGTGTTTCCGGCGATATTCGGCACGGTATTTATGGTGCTGCTGATGAGCGTGGTGGTGACTCCGTTGGGTGTTATGGCAGCAGTCTACCTCCATGAATATGCAGGTAAAAATCGTTTCACTAACCTGATACGGGTTGCGGTCATTAACCTTGCCGGTGTGCCATCCATTGTGTACGGGGTGTTCGGGCTTGGTTTCTTTGTTTATATGGTTGGTGGCAGTGTCGATGAGATCTTTTTTGCCGATCAGCTTCCGGCACCGACATTCGGAACGCCGGGCATTTTATGGTCGGCACTGACACTGGCAATTCTGACTTTGCCAGTGGTAATTGTTTCTACCGAGGAAGGGCTGGCAAGGATCCCGAATTCGGTACGTCATGGTTCGTTGGCGCTCGGGGCCACTCAGGCTGAAACTTTGTGGCGAATTGTGTTGCCAATGGCCAGTCCGGCCATTATGACCGGTTTGATTCTGGCGGTAGCGCGGGCGGCTGGGGAAGTGGCCCCGCTAATGTTGGTCGGGGTGGTAAAAATGGCACCGACCCTGCCGGTTGATGGGCAGTTCCCGTACCTGCACCTTGATCGCAAGTTCATGCACCTTGGCTATCATATCTATGATGTCGGTTTTCAAAGCCCGAATGTAGAAGCGGCAAGGCCACTGGTATATGCTACATCGTTTTTACTGGTCACCGTGATTGTCGGTCTGAACCTGACGGCAATTGGGATCCGAAACCATTTGCGCGAAAAATACCGCTCTTTGGAATACTAATGAGACTCATGACCCCATGACTGATATGTTTTCAATTAACTCGCCCATCGGCCTGTTTCAGCCGGAAGATTTGACTTCGTTACCCGAAGACAAAACGGCGATGTCGATCGAAGGACTGGATCTCCATTACGGGAGTCATCAGGCCCTGTTTAATATCAATATGCGGATTGCCAAAGGGAAGGTGACGTCATTTATCGGCCCGTCAGGGTGTGGTAAATCAACCTTGCTGCGCTGTATCAACCGGATGAATGATCTGGTGGAAGGCTGTAAGGTCGAAGGCAAAATCATGCTGCATGGCCAGAACATTTACGACAGTAAAGTGGATGTCGCAGCTTTGCGCCGCCGTGTCGGAATGGTGTTTCAGCGGCCGAATCCGTTCCCGAAATCCATTTATGAAAATGTGATTTATGGGTTGCGTCTGCAGGGGATCAAAGAGCGGCGGGTACTGGATGATGCGGTCGAAAACTCATTGCGCGGTGCCGCGTTATGGGATGAGGTAAAAGATCGCCTGCATGAAAATGCTTTCGGTTTGTCCGGCGGTCAGCAGCAGCGACTGGTGATTGCCCGTGCCATTGCCATTGAGCCGGAAGTGTTACTACTTGATGAGCCGACGTCGGCACTGGATCCGATTTCGACATTGACCATTGAAGAGCTGATTAACGATCTGAAAACCAAATATACCGTTATCATTGTTACCCATAACATGCAGCAGGCAGCCAGGGTTTCAGATAACACAGCATTTATGCACATGGGGGAACTGGTGGAATACGCGAATACCAATGACATTTTCACCACTCCGACAGAGAAACGAACTGAAGATTACATTACTGGCCGATACGGTTAAGGAACAGGAGCATGTTGGATAATTTAAGTCTGGGTCGCCATATCTCCGGCCAGTTTCATGCCGAGTTAGAGAGCATCCGAACCCATGTATTAGCTATGGGAGGGTTGGTTGAACAGCAACTGGCGGACTCACTCAAAGCGATGCACAAGCAGGATGACGAGCTGGCCCGGCGGGTGATTAAAGACGATCACAAAGTAAATGCCATGGAAGTGGCGATTGATGAAGCTTGTACCCGTATTATTGCCAAGCGTCAGCCAACCGCGAGTGACTTACGTTTGGTGATTGCAATTATCAAGACGATTACCGATCTCGAACGCATTGGCGATGTGGCCGAAAGCATTGCCAAGGTGGCGCTGGAGAATTTTTCTAATAAGCAGTATAACCTGCTGGTTTCGCTAGAGGCGCTGGGCCTTCACGCTGTCAGAATGCTGCATGAAGTGCTGGATGCTTTTGCCCGGATGGATGTGAAGGCGGCCATTCGCGTCTATCAGGAAGATGATCGTATCGACCGTGAATATGAAGCGATTATTCGCCAATTGATGACTTACATGATGGAAGATCCGCGCTCGATTCCGAATGTGCTTCAGGTTATGTGGTCTGCCCGATCAATTGAGCGGGTTGGGGATCGTTGTCAGAATATTTGCGAGTACATTATCTATTTCGTTAAAGGTAAAGACATTCGCCATACCAGCCATGACGAATTGGAAGAGTTTTTGAAATAAGACTTTGGCTTGTTAATTCAATAAAAAAAATCCCGGCTAACACAGCTGGGATTTTTTATTTTTAGCACTATTAATCTTTATCAAACAGATCCGGGACAAAGGTTTGGGTATCCATTGGCGGTCGCATATAACCTTCTTTGCTGATCTCCGGAAGTTCGATGTGAGGATAATGGATTTCTTCGTAGGGAATATGCGACAGCAAATGTGAAATACAGTTGATGCGGGCTTTCTTTTTATCATCACTGTTCACCACCCACCACGGACAGTTCTTGGTATCTGTATAAGCAAACATTTTGTCTTTGGCTTCAGAATACTCAGCCCAGCGCTCACGGGATTCCAAGTCCATCGGGCTGAACTTCCAGCGTTTTACTGGGGTGTGAATTCGTTCAAGAAAGCGTTTTTCCTGTATTTCGTCGGAGACGGAGAACCAGTATTTCAGGATGATGATACCCGAACGTTGCAACATGCGTTCGAATTCAGGGCAGGAGCGGAGAAACTCATCGTATTCTTCATCAGTACAAAAACCCATGACTTTTTCCACTCCGGCCCGGTTGTACCAACTGCGATCGAACAGCACCATTTCGCCAGCAGACGGTAGATGAGCAACATAGCGCTGGAAATACCATTGTGTTTTTTCTTTTTCCGTTGGTTTTGACAGGGCTGTAATCCGGCATACCCGCGGGTTCAATTTTTCAATAATACGTTTGATCACTCCGCCTTTTCCTGCCGCATCTCGTCCTTCAAAGATGACGAGAACCTTCATGCCCGAGTGCTTTATCCATTCCTGAAGCTTGACCAACTCGACCTGCAATCGTTCAAGTTCTTTCTCGTAGTCTTTCTTTTTGAGTTTCTTACTGCCCATACATCACTCCATTTCCTTGGCTGTTTCGCAGCTTCGTATCTTTTTAATAGTAATGCGTTTGGAGGATATATGGAGGAAAAACACTGAATTGGGGGTACGAACGTTAAATTCTTGTCAGGAATGCAATATATGTGATGGGTATTATTGAGTGCTTGTTCATATGGTGATTGTATGCATCTGGTTTATCCGGCGCCCGTAATAGCCGTAAATATAACAATAATGTTTAAGGAAAAATAATGCATAAACTAATGTCAGGGTTAATCACATGTGTCTTACTCGTAGGTTGTAATGAAAGTGATAATAATCAGTTTGCCGCCAGTCGAGAAAGTATTATCGACAAAGCCTGCCCGCAAAATATGACATGTGACTTTATGAGTGCACCAAAAGACTACGCTAATCCAAATGGAGAGATGGTAGATATTTTTTATGGTGTTCATAAAGCGGAGGACCCAGCTAATCGAATTGGTGCATTAATTCTTAATTTTGGTGGGCCTAGTGCAGAAGCAGTACATGGTGCTGCGGGTATGGCTGCAGATAATTTACCGCAGGAAATACTGGATCGTTTTGACATTGTCGGAATCGATCCTCGAGGTACTGGGCAGAGTGCGTTTGCCCGGGAGCTAACGCAATGTGCAGTTGCTGAAAAGCAGGGGAGTGGTAATTGTGACGCAACTTATCAGCAAGTGGCACCTTACTTAGGGAGTAATTCGGTTGTTAAAGATATCGATAGGTTGCGCCAACGTCTTGGTGACGAGAAGCTGACTTTCTTAGGATATTCATACGGTACTCGTCTTGGTTCTCTATATGCGCATACATTTCCTGATCGAGTGCGTGCCATAGTTTTGGATGCGCCAATGTCACCAACAGCCGCAAATAATATTGAAATACGCACAGGTAATGCCGCCGGTTATGAAAAAATCGCTGATTATCGACTAGGGCATAATGAAATACGTAATAATCGTTATCAAAATATAGTTAATCAGTTGTTTGCTGCTCCTGAATATAATTATCAAGCATCTGATGGAGTTTTGACTTCAAAAGAAGGTGCATTGGCTATGAACCTGACTGTTGCAAGAGAGTCTTCTGGTGATTGGTCTTATGTGGAATCTGGTGTGACTAGTTTATTGGATTATGATCGTGTAAATAGCCTGAAGTGGCTTTTGAGTGTTTTGTCTAATGGCTACAGTTATAACTTCGACTCAAATTACGAGGATATGTTAAGGGGCAATGCATTATTTAAAGCTGTTGTTTGTACTGATGAAAGAACGCCGTTAAGTGATGCAGATATTGAAGCATCCCTTGATCGCTTTGTTCATGCTTCATCACTATATGGAACATTGACTTACTCTCAACACGGTAATTTGTGTAAGGGGTGGACTGCTCAACGTGATCCTGTTGCTTCTGTAGTAGATATGGATATATCCCTAAGAGGGAAGCAAATCTTAATTATTGGTGGTCAATATGATCCGGCGACACCTTACATCTGGGCTCAAGAAATGAAGAACAGTTTTGGTGATGTTGGTTCGTTGGTTACAATCAATAATCATGTTGATCATGCATTTAGTTATACCGGCATTGATTGTATTGATCAGAGTACCACTGCTTATTTATTGAATCCGGAAAAAAGAATAGCAGAGAAAACGTGTGATAAAGCAGCCTATCGTTTTGATTATGAACCTACCAAAGCGCAAAGGCTTCCACATCCAACAGATAATGTGATTGGTTGGTAATAATAGCCAGAACGGAAAGAGCCTGCATTTGCAGGCTCTTATTTTATGTGGTTATTGCGGAGCTTTTAAAACGGCCTTCACTTTCTCTGCTGAGGTAACAGGAACACTGAAATCATCAACATCGGCATTGCCCATATAAGCATGTTTGGAATAGTTAATCATCATGCTTGGGCGGGTGGTTTTACCTGAAAGATGAACTTCTTTCACTCCGGTTTTACTTATGATTTCCGCTACATTATTCGCTGTGACACCAGCTCCCGCCATAATGTTCAGGCGATCACCACAGAACTGAACCATTTCCGCAATGGTATCTGCACCGGACAATGCATTAGCCTGCAATCCAGAAGTAAGTACGCGCTCACATCCTGCGCTCATGATGTTCTCAAGGGCGGTAAAAGGGTCGACACACTGATCAATAGCGCGGTGGAAAGTCACACCTAAGCCCTGAGCTTCTTTCATTAGACTACGGAGAATATCGGTATCGACTTCTCCCTGTGCATTCAATACGCCAACTACAACGCCCTGCAAATCGACATTTTGGGCCGCGTGAATGTCGGCCAGCATAATTTCGACATCATCGTCGTTAAACAGAAAATCGCCCTGGCGCGGACGAATCATGGCATAGACAGGAATGTTCGCGGTGCGGGCTGCCTGCTTCATAAAGCCAAAGCTCGGGGTCAGCCCCCCAAGTGCCAAGGACGAGCATAGCTCAATACGGGTAGCACCACCTTGCTGCGCGTAGTGGAGAGATTCGATGTTATCAATACAAACTTCGAGGTGGTTAAGCATAGGAACGGATTATGGTTGGGAACGTACAGGCAGTGTAATGGATTGTTTTAGAGCTGGCGACAGGAGGGAGGATAATTGAGAGGCGAGATTAGTGCAGATATAAAAAGGGCCCGGTGTGTCCGGGCCTCATTATTTTTTTGCCAAGTTGGCTGACTTTGGCTTTACGCTATTGCGTTCTTTTACCTCAACACCGTGAGCATGGTGTTGTTAACTCTTCGTTGGCGAAGAATTACAGGTCTTCAGTGTGCTCAGACAGGTATGCAGCAACACCTTTTGGAGATGCATCCATACCAGCTTTACCTTCTTCCCACTGTGCAGGGCAAACTTCACCGTTCTTCTGGTGGAAGTTCAGGGCGTCAACCATGCGCAGCATCTCATCGATGTTACGGCCAAGAGGCAGGTCGTTAACTACCTGGTGACGTACAACACCGTCTTCGTCGATTAGGAAAGAACCGCGGAAAGCTACGCCTGCTTCTGGGTGCTCAACGTCGTAAGCTTTACAGATTTCGTGCTTAACGTCAGCAACTAGTGGGTACTTAACCTGACCGATACCGCCGTCTTCAACCGCAGTGTTACGCCATGCGTTGTGAGAGAACTGAGAATCGATAGAAACACCAATTACTTCAACACCTTTTGCCTGGAAATCTTCGAAGCGCTTGTCAAAAGCAATTAGCTCAGATGGGCATACGAAAGTGAAGTCTAGTGGGTAGAAGAAAACTACCGCTTTTTTACCTTTTGTAAATTCTGCGAAGTTGAAGTTTTCAACGATTTCGCCGTTACCTAGAACAGCTGCAGCAGTAAAATCTGGTGCTTGACGACCTACTAGTACCATTTGGTTGCTCCTGAAAAATTCGGTTACCTGCTAACTACTTGGTTAGCCTCCGTGTTTGGACGAGACAAACTATAGCTAAACTGATAAATTGGAAAAAGCGGAATAAATAGATTGATGTAATCGAAAAATACGATGAACAAGTTTCCCTCCCTTAAACAGCTGCATTATCTGGTGACTTTGTTTGAAACTCGGCACTTTGGTGAAGCGGCAAAGAAATGTTTTGTCAGCCAGTCGACGCTGAGTTCTGGTGTCCAGAATTTGGAAGAGTTGATTGGTTGTCAGCTAATAGAAAGAGATAACAAATCCCTGGTCTTTACCTCTACCGGTGAAGATGTCGTGGTGCGCAGTCGTGAACTGCTGGCTCGCAGCCAGGATTTGATGGAATTGTCCAACTGTACCGGAGATGGTATGGAAGGGCAGTTGCGGATCGGCTGTATCCCGACCATTGCCCCATTCCTTTTGTGCGATTTGGTTCAGGAGGTAAACCGCCTTCACCCGAACCTGCATTTGTTATTGCGTGAAGATACTACGGCAAACTTGCTGACGGCTTTGCGTAATGGCGAGATGGATGTACTGATTCTGGCTTTGCCGATGGAAGTGAACGGTATGCACAGTCAGGTAGTAGGCCGTGACGCATTTAAGATGGTGATCAGCAAGCTCCAAGCTGAAAGCGTCAGTGTCCCGCTGCGTTATGCTGATCTGCCGGATGAATCCGTTTTCCTTTTGGAGAAAGAGCACTGTCTGACTGAGCATGCTGTTTCTGCCTGTAAATTGACGACTAAAGAGAAGATCAACCCGTTTACGGCTACCAGTTTGCACACATTAGTTCAGATGGTTGCCAATGGTTTGGGGACGACTTTCATTCCACAGATGGCGATTGATCACGGCTTACTGGATAATCAGAACTTGGTTATCATTGATCCGCCGGGTCAGGAGTCATATCGCGAAATTGGTCTGGTATGGCGTCCGACATCCAGCCGGGTTCGTACATTTAATCGCTTGGCCGAGATTGTTCGGGAGCTTCTATAGCCCTTTTCTTATCGTGCTGACCGTTTCCCTGCGTTGTCAGCACTTTATTCCACTCTTTTTGTCTTTCCCGATATTTCCCAACCTTGCAGCACCAGTAAAAACCATACCGGTTTGTAGACTTTTTCTGTTTCGCTTTGCGAATAAATGAAATTGATTGAGTAACAAAATGCATCGTGTTTGTATAAATCAAATGCATATTCGATGCTTAAGTGATTGTTTTTTATTCTTCAATATTCATATTTACGGTTAGGGTTGTGTTTCAAACACTATTTAACCCCAATATTCACAAGGGTACTTTGTGTAATTAAATTACGTAAGTGGTTACATTTTTGGGCTGGTGGATAAAAATGGCTAAAAACCGAGCATTTTGCTGGAATTTGTTTTAATTCAGTGTTTTGAGTTATAGCTCTACTTTATTTAAGTGTTTGATTTAAAATGTTATTGCTGGTTTTTAACGTCAGGTGATTGAGGCGGCATATTTGCATTTATTTATTTGCTTCGGCAATGTAAGCAAAATGTTAAAGGAACCGTTTGCTAATATGGATGAATAATGACTACTAATAAAAGTGGTGATTAAGTTACAAACTGAAGGGAGCGTAGGAAATGGACAGAAATACTCCACCCGTTCAGCAAAGTGAATTGACTTTGCAGGCACAACTGACAGAGCAGCAGAAAGAGATCTTAAATGATGACGTGCTGCAGTTTGTTGGGCGACTGGTTCAACGATTTTCCTCGCGAGTCCCTGAGCTTCTTGCTGCTCGGGAAGAGCGCCAGAAAGCGATTGATGCCGGTGCACTGCCGGACTTTCTTCCTGAAACGGCGGACATCCGAGAAGGGAACTGGACGATCCGGAATATTCCTGAAGATCTTCAGGATCGCCGAGTGGAAATAACAGGTCCTGTCGATCGTAAGATGGTGATCAATGCCTTAAATGCCAATGTAAAAGTATTTATGGCGGACTTTGAAGATTCATTTGCTCCGGCTTGGGATGCTGTTCTGGACGGACAGCGAAATCTGCGTGACGCCGTTAACGGTACCATTTCTTACACCCACCCGGAATCCGGCAAGGAGTATCAGCTTAATGACAACCCCGCAGTATTGATCTGCCGTGTTCGTGGTCTTCACCTGCCTGAAAAACACCTGCTCTGGAACGGAGAACCTATCCCCGGATCTTTATTTGATTTTGCTTTGTACTTTTACCATAACTACAAACAGTTACTGGCAAAAGGAAGCGGCCCGTATTTTTATATCCCTAAGTTGCAGGCCCATCAGGAAGCTGCCTGGTGGAATGATGTCTTTAGTTTTACTGAAGATGAATTTGGCCTGCCGCGAGGCACTATCAAGGCAACGGTGTTGATTGAAACATTACCGGCGGTATTTGAGATGGATGAGATTCTGTATCACCTCAAAGATCATATCGTAGGCCTTAACTGTGGTCGCTGGGATTACATTTTCAGCTACATCAAGACACTGAAGAACCATCCGGACCGGATTTTGCCGGATCGTCAGGTCGTGACTATGGATAAACCCTTCCTCAATGCCTATTCGCGCTTATTGGTGAAAACATGCCACCGTCGCGGTGCATTTGCGATGGGGGGAATGGCGGCATTTATCCCGTCCAAAGAGCCAGAGCGTAATGCCTGGGTGCTGAATAAAATTCAGACCGATAAGTCGCTGGAAGCAAACAATGGTCATGACGGAACATGGGTTGCCCATCCGGGGTTGGCCGATACAGCCAAGGCCGTGTTTGACGATGCGCTGGGTGCACGTAATAACCAGCTGGATATAAGTCGGGGAGAAGATGCGCCGGTCACGGCAGCAGATCTGCTTGAGCCATGTGACGGTGAACGAACCGATGAAGGCATGCGCCATAACATTCGTGTTGCGGTTCAGTATATCGAAGCCTGGGTTTCCGGTAATGGGTGTGTGCCGATTTATGGATTGATGGAAGATGCGGCAACAGCCGAGATATCCAGAGCGTCAATCTGGCAGTGGATAAAACACGGTAAAGCGTTGAGTAACGGTGAGGTAGTGACGAAAACGCTGTTTGAGCAAATGCTGGAAGAAGAAATGATAGTGCTTGAGCAGGAGCTTGGCAGTGAGGTGTTCAGCCAGGGACGCTATCGGGAAGCCGCCACGCTGATGTCAAAGCTGACTACCAGTGATGAGTTGGTGAACTTCCTGACACTACCGGGATATGAGTACCTGCAGTAGCAGGAGAATTTAGAGAGAAGAGAAAGGCCTCTGCATGTCGGGGTTTTGGCAGGGCCTGGAAGCCTTAAGAAGAAGTTGACCGATAACGGAGACGTTAAGCGGACTATCGCCAAATGAAACGAGGGACATCATTATGACATTGACTCGCCAGCAACAAATCGAAGCGCTTGAAAAGGATTGGGCTGAGAATCCACGTTGGAAGAACGTTAAGCGTACTTACACTGCGGAAGAGGTGATTAACCTCCGAGGTTCGTTTGCTCCGGCTAACACCATCGCACAGCGTGGTGCGGATAAGCTTTGGGAACTGGTCAATGGTTCGGCGAAAAAAGGGTACGTGAACTGTCTGGGTGCGCTGACCGGCGGTCAGGCCGTTCAGCAGGCGAAAGCCGGTATTGAAGCGATTTATTTGTCTGGCTGGCAGGTGGCAGCGGATAACAACACGGCGTCAAGTATGTATCCAGACCAGTCTCTGTATCCGGTCGATTCTGTACCTGCGGTGGTTAAACGCATTAACAATTCTTTCCGTCGCGCGGATCAGATCCAGTGGTCTAATGGTGTTACACCGGAAGACGGTATCGACTACTTCCTGCCAATTGTTGCGGATGCAGAAGCGGGTTTCGGTGGTGTGCTTAATGCTTACGAGCTGATGCGTAACATGATTGATGCCGGTGCGGCGGGTGTTCACTTTGAAGATCAGCTGGCCTCGGTGAAAAAATGTGGTCATATGGGCGGTAAGGTACTGGTTCCTACCCAGGAAGCGGTGCAGAAACTGGTTGCCGCGCGTCTGGCTGCTGACGTTGCCGGAACAACTACGCTGGTTATTGCCCGTACCGATGCCAATGCGGCTGATCTGCTGACTTCAGACTGCGACCCGTATGATAAAGACTTCATTATGGGTGAGCGTACAGCAGAAGGTTTCTATCGTGTCCGTGCCGGTATCGACCAGGCGATTGCCCGTGGTTTGGCATATGCGCCTTATGCTGATTTGATTTGGTGTGAAACGGCGACGCCTTGTCTGGAAGAGGCTCGTAAGTTTGCAGAAGCGATTCATGCTCAGTATCCGGATCAGCTGCTGGCTTATAACTGCTCGCCTTCATTTAACTGGGAGAAAAACCTGGATGCTGAGACCATTGCCAAGTTCCAGCAGGAGCTGTCGGATATGGGCTATAAGTACCAGTTCATTACTCTGGCGGGTATCCACAATATGTGGTTCAACATGTTTGAGCTGGCTCATGCCTATGCCCAGGGTGAAGGTATGAAGCATTATGTGGATATGGTGCAGCGTCCTGAGTTTGCTGCGGCTGATAAGGGCTATACCTTTGTGGCTCACCAGCAGGAAGTCGGTACAGGTTACTTCGATAAGATGACCAATACCATTCAGGGCGGTCAGTCTTCAGTTACAGCGCTGACCGGCTCCACTGAGGAAGATCAGTTTTAAACGGAATCACCCTAGCTAATTGTTGTTATTTATTGGGTTAACTGTAGGTTGCTACAGGGTATGATGTGATACATAACTTCTGTTATGGTTCGGGAGCGCAATGCGCTCCCTTCTTTTATTTGGGGTGGCAGTAGTGGTTGTTTATATGCAAAGGATGATTTTATTGCTGTGAGCGAAAAGCTTCGGCTGCCTTAATAATTTGCGGGTAAAGGGCTGCAAACTGTTGTTCGAAGAAGTCGTAATGCTGTGCGATAAACGGCGGGCAGTTAGCCAGTTGGTACAGCTTCGGACGTCGTTGCGCCATTCGCTCCAGTGCCGTGGTGATAGTTGTGCGTTCTCTGTACTGTAATAGCCACTGGTACTGCCACATTCTTGCTATTGTCTGGCGGTAGTTGTCAGGCAGGTTGTCCTGAAATTGTTCTACCTGGTTTTGTGCCAGCTCGACAAAGACGGTTAATGGCTGGTGGTGGTAGTGCTCCCAGTGTTTAGCCAGAAAGTGATCCCAGGTGATATCAAGCGCAATGCCGCTAACCCTTCGTGTCTCCGGTGAAAACCGCTGCCGGCAGCAGAGGACTTCCGGCATGGCATCAATGTAGCTGTCAACAAAGCGATGTAGCTTGATTCCGTCAGCGACCGGACGCTCATAGCGCACATAAGGATCCCCCCGGACAAAATCAGCCAGTAAATTACCCGCCAGATGGCTTTGGCAGCGATCGGCAAGGTGCAGGTGTGCCAGAAAATTCATGAATTACTAATATAAACCTGTTTCATTGCTTTCTGTTTCTGTCGGCTCCACTTCTTCCTGAATTTCCAGCAAGTTAATTGCGATTGCGACAAAATCCGAATCGGTAATTATACCGACCAGTTTGTTGTGTAGTAGTACAGGCAAACAACCGATTTTATGCTTCTGCATGTAAAGGGCTGCTTCCTTCAGGCCTGCTTTGGGCTCAACACTGAACAGGCTGCGGTGCATGCATTGTTCCAGCGGAATATCCAAAGCGGAGATAAAGGTAGATTTATGTACCTGTTCCACGCTGGATTCCTGCGCGGAAAGGATATCTCGCTGGCTGACCAGGCCAACTAAGTGGTTGTCTTTATCTGTAACTGGAACGTGGTGTATTCCTTTGTCTTCCATGAGTTTCTTTGCGTCAGCCAAAGTTTGGGTTGAGGTTAGGGTATGCGGATGCGGTGTCATCATGTCAGCAACTGTAAACATATAAACCTCCGTAGCGACTGCTGAATTAATCCATTTATTGTTCACTCACTTATTTCATCTCACTGCATTTTGAATGTAGCTAATCTTACGCTGACTACATATGACCGGAATCAAAATTTTTACCAGTTGTTATTCTGTTTCATTTTTGTTTATTTCCGGTTAACACTGAGAATGTGTCATATAATCAATGTACAACATTCCCAGAAGGTATGACTTGATGTGTAAGTTACTGTTTCGGTTGTTGTTATCATTATCAATATGCACCTATTTCCTTGCTGCTCCGTTAGTGAGCGCAGAGGATACCCCCCTTGCAGACCAGCAAAATTTCTCCAATGAGGCGTTAAATAACAGTGTGACGGCGAAAATCGTTGGTGGTATTGATTCGGCTGTAAGTGAACTGCCCTGGCAGGCTTATCTGAATATGACGTTTATTGATGAAAATGGCAGTCGGAGTACCTTTGTTTGTGGTGGAGTGGTCATAAGTCAGGATGTTGTGTTAACTGCGGCACACTGTCTGCGTAATGGTTCAGAGACTGTGACGACGCAAAATATCAAAGTCTGGGCAGGAGACGTTAGCTTGTTCAGTTTTAATTCTCGTAATGTTGTGTCTGTCAGTGAGTTTGTTATCCACCCTTCTTACAATTCAGCCAGGTTTGCTAATGATATAGCGATTCTGAAACTGGCTGACTCTCTGCCTGATACGGCTGTACCGATAAAAATGTTGATAGAAGAAGCCGTGAACAGGAGTCGGGTTGATAATGAATTTGCAAACGGATGGGTTGCTAACGCTGAGCGGGTGCCGAACCTGCTGGTTTCAGGGTGGGGCGCGACGGATCCCAATGATTCAGGTTCAAACAGTACTCGATTAAAACAGACGCTGCTTTCTGGGGTGCCTGATACTACGTGTGATGCTCAGTGGGGATCCAATATCAGCCCTTCTGATTACCCGATTTTTCTCTGTGCTGGCTCTGTATCTCCTTCAATAGGAAGGGATAGTTGCTTTGGTGATTCCGGCGGACCATTAGTCTGGCAGGACCCACAGGCTTCTAGTGACAGTGACTTTGGTCTTCGTTTGGTTGGCATAGTCAGTTTTGGTCAGGGGTGTGCTGGAAGTCTGCCTGGCGTTTATACCGAAGTGGTGAATTACCAGGGCTGGATTGAGCAGGAAGTCGGTGCGGCTGTTAATACTCAGCCAACGCCGGTTTTTGTAACAAATCCTTTTACCCGTGATTACAGTAATGCCGGTATTGCTGTTGATTTTTCTTCTTCTTCCGGTGATGGCGGGGGGTATATTGGCGGAGGTGGTATGCTAGGGCTGATTATAGTTGGTTACTGGCGTCGGCGTATTTTATCGATAGTCTGATGCTTATCGCTTCATCACTAATCAGAAATCATCTTTGCTTGATATTGCAGTAAGGCAGCATATACTAGCTGCCTGCTGTAATTTAGGGCCCGAATGATGCAAGTTTCTGATTTCCACTTTGACCTTCCAGATGAGCTGATTGCTCGTTACCCGCAACCTGAGCGTACTGCCAGCCGTTTGCTTCAGCTGACCGGTGATACCGGTGAAGTTCAACATAAAGGTTTTAAAGATATCCTTGAGTTGGTTCAGCCTGGTGATCTGCTGGTGTTTAACAACACCCGTGTGATCCCGGCGCGTATTTTTGGTCGCAAGGCTTCGGGCGGTAAATTAGAAGTTCTTGTAGAGCGTATGCTGGATGACAAGAGCATTCTGGCTCACGTTCGGTGTTCAAAATCACCTAAGCCGGGCACAGAGCTGCTGTTGGGTGAAAATGATGAATATCAGGCAGAGATGGTAGCTCGTCATGATGCGCTGTTTGAAATTCGCTTCAACAGTGACAAAACCGTGCTGGAAATTCTGGAAGATGTTGGCCACATGCCGCTTCCTCCTTATATTGACCGTCCGGATGAAGATGCCGACAAAGAGCGCTACCAGACTGTCTACAATGCTAAGCCTGGCGCGGTTGCAGCTCCGACTGCCGGTCTGCACTTCGACGAAGAAATCCTGGCCGCGATTAAGGCTAAAGGCGCTTCGTTTGCGTTTGTTACCCTGCACGTTGGTGCCGGTACATTCCAGCCGGTTCGTGTCGACAGCATTGAAGAGCACCACATGCACGCCGAGTATGTTGAAGTACCTGAAGAAGTGGTTGCTGCGATTAATGAAACCAAGGCCAGCGGTGGCCGCATTATCGCAGTAGGTACGACGTCGGTGCGTTCGCTGGAAAGTGCGGCACAGGATGCCGTGAAAAAAGGCACTGAGCTGAAACCGTTTTTCGGTGATACCGATATCTTCATCTTCCCTGGTTATGAATTCCAGCTGGTGGATGTACTGGTAACTAACTTCCACCTACCGGAATCAACACTGATCATGCTGGTCAGTGCCTTTGCTGGTTACGAACACACTATGAATGCCTATCGTCAGGCGGTAGAGAATAAATACCGCTTCTTTAGCTATGGTGATTCGATGTTTGTTACCCGCAAAATGAAGTAAATTGAACTTAGATTGCTAAGTCAGTGTCTCTTAAGGCTGCTTTTGTTAAAATTGCAGCCTTTGTCGGCTCTATAGCACAGATAAAAAAGTGGTATGAACGAAATACGTTATGCCACAGTTTGAGTTTCTTCCGCTAGGCTTGTTAAGCGTGGCGAGAAAAGCGTACATCAGGCAACTGGCCTTTTGTACTGAGTGTAATGTCAGATTGTTTCTCTGGCTTTTGGAGGCTTTGTGAAATTTGAATTAGATAAAACTCAGGGACGCGCCCGTCGCGGTCGCCTGCAGTTTGAACGTGGAACTGTTGAAACGCCAGCATTCATGCCTGTTGGTACTTACGGTACCGTAAAGGGTATGACTCCGGAAGAAGTAAAAGATACCGGTGCTCAGATCCTGTTGGGTAATACTTTCCACCTGTGGCTACGCCCGGGTCAGGAAGTAATGAAAATGCACGGTGACCTGCATGACTTCATGCAGTGGCAGGGCCCTATCCTGACTGATTCAGGCGGCTTCCAGGTATTCAGCTTGGGTGATATCCGTAAGATCACCGAAGAAGGCGTACATTTCCGTAACCCGGTAAACGGTGACAAGATTTTCATGGACGCAGAAAAGTCGATGGAAATTCAGAAAGACCTGGGTTCTGACATCGTTATGATCTTCGACGAGTGTACGCCATACCCGGCGACACACGATGAAGCTAAGAAGTCGATGGAAATGTCACTGCGCTGGGCTCAGCGTAGCCGTAACCATTTTGATAAACTTGGTAACAAAAATGCACTGTTCGGCATCGTACAGGGTAGTGTATATGAAGACTTGCGCGATGTTTCTGTTGAAGGCCTGACTAATATTGGTTTCGACGGTTACGCGGTAGGCGGCCTGGCTGTAGGTGAGCCGAAGGAAGACATGCACCGTATCCTGGAGCACACTTGTCCGCAACTGCCTGAAGACAAGCCACGTTACCTGATGGGTGTTGGTAAGCCTGAGGATCTGGTGGAAGGTGTTCGTCGCGGTATCGATATGTTCGACTGCGTAATGCCTACCCGAAATGCCCGTAATGGCCACCTGTTTGTGACTGGCGGTGTGATCAAGATCCGTAATGCGAAACATAAAACAGATACAACCCCTCTTGATCCGCATTGTGACTGTTACACTTGTCGCAATTACACCAAGGCGTATCTGTATCACCTGGATAAGTGTAATGAAATCCTGGGTGCGCGTCTTAATACAATCCATAACTTACGTTACTATCAACGTTTGATGGCTAGTATCCGTAAGGCGATTGAAGAAGATCGTTTCGATGCATTTGTAGAAGAATTCTACGCGCGTCGTGACCGTGAAGTTCCACCACTGAATGACAACAAATAAACGAGGACGTTAGTAAATGAGTCTTATTTCTCAAGCACACGCAGCAGCTGAAGGCGCACCACAGGGTGGCAGCATGCAGCTTTTCATCATGCTTGGCCTGTTCGCTGTAATTTTTTACTTCATGATTTATCGTCCACAGGCAAAACGCGTTAAAGAGCACAAGAACCTGATGTCTTCGATGTCAAAAGGTGATGAAGTGCTAACTAACGGTGGTCTGGTTGGTAAAATCTCTAAGATTTCTGAAGATAACGACTACATTGTGATCGCTCTGAATGACACTAATGAAGTTACTATCAAGAAAGATTTCGTTTCTGCTGTTTTGCCTAAAGGCACAATGAAATCTCTGTAAAAATTTGCTCTGAAGGATCATAGCAGTGTTAAACCGTTATCCTTTGTGGAAGAACCTGATGGTGGTGTTTGCACTGATCATCGGTTTGCTTTACGCACTTCCCAATGTTTACGGTGAAGATCCGGCAATTCAAATCTCCGGGGCGCGTGGCGCCTCGGTAGATATGGCTGCGCTGGATGCTGTCACCGAAGATTTAAAACAAAATCACATCTCTTACAAATCTGTCGCTTTCGAAAACGGTACTGTACTGGTCCGCTTTAACGATACTGATACGCAAATCAGTGCCCGCGATATTCTTAATGAACAGCTTGGCGACGACTATGTTGTTGCTCTTAACCTGGCTGCTTCAACTCCTGACTGGCTGGAATCTATCGGCGCAACACCAATGAAACTGGGTCTTGACCTGCGTGGTGGTGTGCACTTCCTGATGGAAGTTGATATGGACGCCGCGATGGACAAGCTTCTGGGTCAGCAGGAAGAAACTTTCCGTACTGAATTGCGTGAGGCGAAAATCCGCTACCGTGCGATCAGCAAAACGGATTCTACCGTTGAAGTTCGCCTGCGTAATGCCGAGCAGTTGTCACAAGCTAAAGCTGCACTTGTTAAGCTTCACCCGGACATGCTGTTTACCGACAATGACAGCAACGGTCGCTTCATTCTGTCTGCACAGTTTACCGATGCTCGTCTGAAAGAAATTCGCAACTATGCGGTAGACCAGAACATTACCATCCTTCGTAACCGTGTTAACGAACTGGGTGTTGCCGAGCCATTGGTTCAGCGCCAGGGTGCCAACCGTATCGTGGTTGAGCTGCCGGGTGTTCAGGATACAGCTCGTGCGAAAGAAATTCTGGGTGCAACCGCAACATTGGAATTCCGTGAAGTAGACAGCGCTGCTGACTTGGCAGCAGCGGCTTCTGGTCGTGTACCACCGGGCAGCGAAGTGAAATTTACTCGTGACCAGCGTCCGGTTGTACTGAAGAAGCGTGTGATCCTGTCTGGTGCTCACATCACAGATGCAAGCTCAAGTGCCGATGAATACGGTCGTCCGCAGGTAAATATCTCGCTGGACAGCGAAGGCGGCAGCAAGATGACTGCCTTCTCACGTAACAACGTGGGTAAGTTGATGGCAACAGTCTTCACTGAATACAAAGACAGTGGCGAACGCGATCCTAACGGTAAAGTGCTTCTGGAAAAACACGAAGAAGTGATTAACCAGGCAACGATTCAGACAGCTCTGGGCCGTAACTTCCGTATTACCGGTATCGACTCTCAGGCAGAAGCTCACAACCTGGCGCTGTTACTGCGTGCTGGTGCGCTGATTGCACCGATTTCAATCGTTGAAGAACGTACCATTGGTCCTTCTATGGGTCAGCAGAATATCGACATGGGTATTCAGGCCTGTATCTGGGGCATGATCGCGGTAATGTTGTTTACCTTGGTTTACTACCGTAAGTTCGGCCTGATTGCCAATATGGCTCTGGGTATGAACCTGATTCTGATCATCGGTGTGATGTCTATGGTGCCTGGCGCAACCATGACCCTGCCGGGTATTGCCGGTATCGTATTGACGGTAGGTATGGCAGTCGATGCCAACGTATTGATCTTCGAGCGTATCCGTGAAGAGCTTCGTGAGGGCCGCAGTCCTCAGCATGCGATTCAGCAAGGTTACGCGAACGCATTTAGTACCATTGCCGATGCCAACATCACTACGCTGATCACTGCAATCATCCTGTTTGCGGTGGGCACGGGCGCAATCAAAGGTTTCGCGGTAACGCTGTCGATCGGTATCCTGACATCAATGTTTACTGCGATTGTCGGTACCCGTGCAGTTGTTAACTTTATCTACGGCGGTAAGCGCGTAGATAAACTGTCGATCTAAGGAGACGCTGAAATGTTTCAAATATTGAAAGCGGATAAAGTGATCGACTTTATGCGTTGGTCGAAAGGGGCTTTCTTGCTTTCGGCAATTATGATTGTTGCGGCTATCGCTACCGTGTCGACCCAGAAACTGAATTGGGGTCTGGACTTTACCGGTGGTACTTTGATCGAAGTGGGCTTTGAGCAGCCGGCAGATCTGAAACAAATCCGTGAGTCACTGGAAGTGGCCGGTTTTGGTGATGCGATTGTACAGAACTTCGGTACAGCACGTGACGTTATGGTTCGCCTGCAGCCACGTGAAGACATGAAGGGTGAGAAGCTGGGCAACCAGATCATCGATGCCCTGAAAGTCGGTACCGGCCAGAACGTTGAAATGCGTCGTATCGAGTTTGTTGGCCCGAATGTGGGTGACGAACTGGCTGAAGCTGGTGGTCTGGCAATTCTGGTATCGTTGATCTGTATCCTGATGTACGTATCGATCCGATTCGAGTGGCGTCTGGCTGCTGGTGCGGTTATGGCACTGGCGCACGACGTTATCATTACAATCGGTATCTTCTCGTTCACTCAGATCGAAATCGACCTGACGATTGTGGCAGCCCTGCTGACGGTTGTTGGTTACTCGCTCAACGATACCATCGTTGTATTCGACCGTATCCGTGAAAACTTCCGTAAGATGCGTAAGGGTGAGCCGGCTGAGATCATGAACAGCTCAATCACTCAGACTCTGAGTCGTACCCTGATCACGTCTGCAACCACATTGTTCGTGGTTATTGCCCTGTTCCTGAAGGGCGGTAGTATGATCCACGGCTTTGCTGCTGCATTGCTGATTGGTATCACTGTTGGTACTTACTCATCTATCTACGTGGCTTCTGCTCTGGCGCTGAAACTGGGTATTACCCGTGAGCACCTGATGCCGCCGCAGGTAGACAAAGAAGGTGAAGAGTTCGATGCAATGCCTTAAGTCGGCATCAGAACTTTAATAAAAAACGGAGCCACATGGCTCCGTTTTTTGTTCTGTTTTATGTGATTTAGCGAGATGACCACTCGCTGGCCGGGCGTTGTTTACCGCCGTTCATTTTATTGCCTTTCTCCTGAAGCATTGTCAGCCTTTTATTGTTTGAAAGATCCAGGCTTTCCAGTTGGTTTTTCATTACATTCAGTTCTGCCAGCTTAGGGTTTTTGGAGATATCCAGCTGAGTCAGCTCATTGTATGCAACGAACAGGCCTTTCAGATTTGGCAGTTCTGTGACATTCAGTTTTTCCAGATTGTTAGAGTTCAGATCCAGCTTTTCCAGCTTACTTTGTTCGCTAAGTACAATGCTTTCCAGCTCGTTGTTATTTAACTGTACTTCTCGAATGATTTCGTTTTCCGACAAATCCAGAGTGTGTAGTTCATTATTGCTAAGGTTCAGCACTCTAAGCTCCGGATTGTTAGACAGGTCCAGCTCTTCCAGATCGTTACTACTTAGTGTCAGTTCGCGCAGGTTTTCAAAGTACTGAACTTCATTGGCTGAGTGGATATTGCTGTCCCGGCAGTCCAACTCGACGATATCTTCCGGGTAGACTTCGCCAGTTTTTAATACACAGGCACGAAAGTTTTCATCGGCAAACGGGATTTCTTTTACGGTTTCATAGTGTTTGCTGCATCCGCCAACCAGCATGACTGAGAGTGTGAATAGTGCGTAAAAGGGAAAAACGCGCTTTTTTACAGAAAGCATTATTGTGGTACCTATTGATAATGTTGAGACATAGACGACGGTCTATTGAATAGACATACAGTATCATAGGGCGTCATGAAGGGGATATTGCTTAAGCAATATTAGAACGATAGATAACAAAAAGCCCCGCTGGCTGAGCCGGCAGGGCTTTGTTCTGGCAGAGTAATCAGCGATTACTTAGTCAGTGCTTCGCTACCGTTTTCACGGATTTTCGCCAGCATTGGTTTAACTACGCGAGCGTTACCAGCAACGATGTTGCCAGAAGCCATGTAGTTAGTGTTACCGGTAAAGTCAGTACAGATAGCACCAGCTTCACGAGCGATCAGTTCACCAGCTGCAATTTCCCAAGGCTTTTGACCTAGCTTGAATGCACCGTCTACACGGCCAGCAGCAACGTAGCAAAGATCCAGAGCAGTAGAGCCAGACTGGCGCATGTCGTCACACTCAACAAACAGTGCGTTCAGGATCTTAATATAGCTTTCAGAGTGCTGTTTAGCAGCAAATGGAAGAGCTGTAGCCAGAGTTGTACCTGTCAGGTCACGTGGCTGAGAAGCACGGATACGCTGGCTGTTTAGCTGAGCGCCTGAGCCGCGTGTTGCAGTGAACAGTTCGTTACGAGCCGGGTCGTAAACCGCAGCAATCTCAGTACGGCCGCGCATGCGCAGGGCTACAGAGATAGCGAAGTGAGGTAGACCGCGAACGAAGTTTTTGGTGCCATCCAGTGGGTCGATGATCCATTGACACTCTTTGTCTTTACCTTCTTTGTTACCGCTTTCAGCTGCAATAATGCAGTGATCAGGGTAAGACTTAAGGATAGTCTCGATAATGATAGCTTCTGCTTCATGATCGATGTTGGTAACAACATCATTACCTTTGTTAGCAACTTCAATTGCTTGAGGTTTTTCTAGAGATTTAATGACATGGTCACCAGCCTTTCGTACAGCACGAATGGCGATATTAAGCATCGGATGCATAGGATCTTCCCAACGGATGTTAAAGAACTAAAAAGCGGCGGCGAGTATATCAGAGCTAGGGCAAAAAGGAAGTGGTTATTTTTTCGGCGTGGTCGATTTTATAGTCATACATATAATGTTTTTACATGTTTCCTACCTTTTTGAGGAGGCTGTGATAAAATCCTAGCGCTTTAAGAATTCATCGGAAAATAGCTACTACATGTTAGATAAAATCAGTGTTGTTCTGGTAGGAACGTCTCATCCGGGCAATATCGGCTCGGCAGCTCGGGCTATGAAAGTAATGGGGCTGACAAATCTGGTATTGGTCGATCCAGCCTGTGAAATTGATGAGAAGTCCTATGCCTTAGCAGCAGGTGCTGCAGACATAGTTGAAAACGCTAAGATTGTCGCAACACTGGATGAAGCGATTGCTGATTGTGGCTTGGTTGTTGGTTCCAGTGCACGTTCTCGTACTCTGGAGTGGCCTCAACTTGATCCTCGTGAGTGTGGCATTAAGGCTATCGCAGAAGCGGGTAGTCACAATGTGGCTATTCTGTTTGGTCGGGAGCGTACCGGCCTGACCAATGAAGAGCTGCAAAAATGTCACTGCCATGTGTATATTCCTGCCAACCCAGAATACAGTTCATTGAACCTGGCTATGGCGGTTCAGACCGTCAGCTATGAGGTCCGCATGGCTTTCTTGGAGCAGCAAAAGCATGCCGGTGATAACAAGGTGGAAGAATACCCTCGCGTTAAAGAGCTGGAAATGTTCTATGAACACCTTGAAAAAGTAACTAGGCAGACCCGATTTATAAATAAGAATCACCCGGGAATGGTAATGGCGAAGCTTCGTCGACTATTTACCCGAGCCCGGCCTGAACAGCAAGAACTGAATATTCTGCGTGGTATCTTATCCTCAGTCGAAAAATCGCTAGAAAATCGCGATAAGTAGACACAAAGTCCACATGGTTAAAAGTCTGAGTAAAATAGTCAGGTAAATACTTGACCGTTTTAGTCGGGTATGCGACACTGCTTCCATACATTGTAAGTGGGTAGCGGTGTGTTATGAGATTGACATCAAAAGGAAGATACGCAGTAACGGCCATGTTGGACGTGGCACTGCATTCTCAAGATGGTCCTGTCCCTCTGGCTGATATTTCAGAGCGACAGGGTATTTCACTGTCTTATTTGGAACAGCTTTTCTCCCGCCTGCGTAAGGCTGGCTTGGTAGCCAGTGTTCGTGGCCCGGGCGGTGGTTACCGTTTGGGTGAAGATGCGAACGATATTGCGGTTGGGATGGTGATTGCGGCTGTTGATGAATCGGTTGATGCTACCAAGTGTCATGGAAAAGGTGACTGTCAGGGCGGCGTACGTTGTCTGACACACACACTGTGGCGTGATCTGAGCTCCCGTATCAGCGGCTTTTTAAACAACATCACTCTTGGTGAGTTGATGCAAGACAATGACGTACAAGAAATTTCTGATCGTCAGGATCAGACACTAAATAAAACGTCATTTGGAAATAAAACAACACACGACAACGCCACTATAGGTGTCGATGTTCGCTCCTAAAGTCCAGACGTCCGTGTTTCGGAGAAGAAGATGAAACTGCCAATATATTTTGATTATTCCGCTACTTGCCCAGTAGATCCCCGTGTTGCCGAAAAAATGATGCAATGCCTGACTATGGATGGCACTTTTGGTAACCCGGCATCGCGCTCTCACCGTTTTGGTTGGCAGGCAGAGGAAGCAGTCGATACGGCACGTGAACAAATCGCGGATCTGCTGAATGCAGACCCTCGTGAAATCGTCTTTACGTCAGGCGCAACGGAATCTGACAACCTGGCTATTAAAGGTGCTGCGCACTTCTACGGCAAAAAAGGTAAGCACGTTATTACCTGTAAGACAGAACACAAAGCGGTTCTTGACCCATGCCGTCAGCTAGAACGTGAAGGTTACGAAGTGACCTACATGGAGCCGGAAGCAAACGGTCTGATCGATCTGGCTAAGCTGCGCGATGCTATGCGTGAAGACACTGTTCTGGTTTCTATCATGCACGTGAACAACGAAATCGGTGTGATCCAGGACATCGCGGCTATCGGTGAAATGTGCCGCGAAAAGAAAGTGGTTTTCCATGTTGATGCTGCTCAGTCAGCGGGTAAGCTGCCAATTGATGTTCAGGAAATGAAGATTGATCTGATTTCTCTGTCAGCACACAAAATTTACGGTCCTAAAGGTATTGGTGCGCTTTACGTTCGTCGTAAGCCTCGTATTCGCCTGGAAGCTCAGATGCACGGTGGCGGCCATGAGCGTGGTTTCCGTTCTGGTACACTGGCTACTCACCAGATCGTCGGTATGGGTGAAGCGTTCCGCATTGCCAAAGAAGAAATGGACCAGGACTACCAGCATGCACTTTCACTACGTAACCGTATGCTGAAAGGCCTTGAGGGCATCGAAGCGATGACCATTAATGGCGATCTGGAACAGCGCCTGCCAAATAACCTGAACATCAGCTTTGCTTTCGTTGAAGGTGAATCACTGCTGATGGCTCTGAAAGATCTGGCTGTATCTTCCGGTTCTGCATGTACTTCTGCAAGCCTGGAGCCTTCGTACGTACTGCGTGCGCTGGGTCTGGACGATGAACTGGCACACAGCTCAATTCGCTTCTCTTTCGGTCGATTCACGACAGAAGAAGAAGTAGACTACGCTGTTTCTCAAATCCGCGGTGCGGTAGATAAATTGCGTGAAATGTCTCCATTGTGGGATATGTATAAAGAAGGTATTGACCTGAACACAGTCGAGTGGGCGCACCACTAATTCTTGCGGTCATAAGTATTCGAGGAAATTATCATGGCATACAGTGAAAAAGTAATCGATCACTATGAGAACCCGCGCAACGTGGGCTCATTTGATAAGAGTGACAAAAATGTCGGTAGCGGCATGGTGGGTGCACCGGCCTGCGGTGACGTAATGAAACTTCAGATCAAAGTAACTGAAGAAGGCATTATCGAAGACGCGAAGTTCAAAACCTATGGCTGTGGTTCAGCGATCGCATCAAGCTCGCTAATCACTGAATGGGTGAAGGGTAAGACTCTGGATGAGGCTGCTGCAATCAAGAACTCAGCAATTGCTGAAGAGCTTGAGCTACCACCTGTAAAAATTCACTGCTCAATTCTTGCAGAAGATGCAATTAAAGCGGCAGTGACTGATTACAAGAAGAAACACGAAGAAACTAATTAATTCCAGAGGGTTGTTGTATGGCCATTACTATTACTGAAGCGGCGGCAAGTCGCGTAGCTACTTTCCTTGAAAGCCGTGGCAAAGGCATTGGCCTGCGTTTAGGTGTTCGCACTTCAGGATGTTCAGGTATGGCATATGTCCTTGAGTTCGTTGATGAGCTCGATGAAGGGGATCAGGTATTCGAAGAGAAGGGCATCAAGATCATCGTAGATGCGAAAAGTATGCTTTATCTCGACGGTACAGAGCTGGATTTTGCCAAAGAAGGGCTGAATGAAGGCTTTAAGTTCAACAACCCGAACGTTTCAAGTGAATGCGGTTGCGGTGAAAGCTTCAACGTCTAATCGCTATTTCAATCGAACCTGATTGCTCCGGTCTTTGGTGTAGTCAGGTTCGGTCATTTTAGATTCTGTCTTTACAGATACTGATTGCGATATGAATCATTTCGAACTCTTCGGGCTACCTTTCCAATTCAAACTGGATGGTAGCCTTCTTTCGACTCAGTTCCGGGAACTGCAACGTCGTTTCCACCCAGATAATTTTGCGACCTCTTCTGAACGTGACCGCATGATGGCCATGCAGAAAGCGGCGCAGATTAATGATGCCTTCCAGACCCTGAAGAACCCGATTTCCCGTGCAGAATATATGTTGTCGGAAAACGGCTTTGATATTCGTGGCGAAAGTAAGACATTGCAGGACCCTGAGTTTTTAATGCAGCAGATGGAACTGCGGGAAGCACTGGAAGATATTCCAGATGCCAGTGATCCAGAAAGTGCGTTGTTTGACTTTGAACAGCAGGCATCAGCACTATACAAGTCACAGCTCGCGGGCCTTGAGCAATTGTTAAATCAAGAAAGCTGGGAACAGGCGACCGATGCCGTGCGTAAGCTAAAGTTTATTGATAAGCTGCGCGAAGAAGTTGAACGTCTGGAAGAGACTCTTCTCGACTAATTATTCCAGCATAAATTCCACAGGAACGATAATGGCACTGTTACAGATTGCTGAACCAGGTCTAAGTGCTGCACCGCACCAACATAAGCTGGCGGTGGGTATTGATCTGGGTACTACCAACTCTCTCGTGGCTGCAGTACGCAGCGGCGTTCCGGAAACGTTAAAAGATGAGCAGGGCCGTGCGATTCTGCCGTCGGTTGTGCATTTTGGCGAAGAGGCCGTGCTGACTGGTCATGATGCTAAGAACCTGTCTCAGCAGGATCCGGAGAACACCATTATTTCTGTTAAGCGCATGATGGGGCGTTCACTGGCTGATATTCAGCAGCGCTACCCGAAACTGCCTTACCAGTATCAGGCGACAGATAACGGCCTGCCGCAGCTGGTTACTCGCAGTGGTGCGGTAAACCCGGTACAGGTGTCAGCTGAAATCCTTAAATCTCTGACGGAACGCGCAGTAGATACTTTGGGCGGCGAGCTGGAAGGTGTTGTTATCACGGTTCCTGCTTATTTCGATGATGCCCAGCGTGCCGGTACTAAAGATGCGGCCAAGTTGGCGAACCTGAATGTGCTGCGTCTGTTGAATGAGCCGACTGCCGCTGCGATTGCTTATGGCCTGGATTCTGGTCAGGAAGGCGTAATTGCTGTTTACGACCTGGGTGGCGGTACGTTTGATATTTCGATCCTGCGTCTGTCAAAAGGTGTGTTCGAGGTACTGGCGACCGGTGGTGATTCAGCGCTTGGCGGTGATGACTTTGACCACCTGCTGGCTGAATGGATTGCTGAACAGGCTGGCATGGACAGTGAGCTGACTGCACAGCAGCGACGCACTCTGCAAGATGCTGCCACAGAAGCAAAAATTGCCCTGACAGACGCCAATGAAGCACAGATTGATGTGCTGGGTTGGCAAGGTGCGATTACTCGTGAGCAGTTTGAGGCTCTGATCCAGTCGCTGGTTAAGAAAACCCTGATGGCATGTCGTCGTGCTATTAAGGACGCCGGTATTGAGATCGACGAAGTGATCGAAACTGTGATGGTCGGTGGTTCTACCCGTGTTCCTCTGGTACGCGAAATGGTTGGTAATTACTTTGGCAAAGCGCCGCTGACTTCTATCGACCCGGATCAGGTAGTAGCAATCGGTGCCGCTATTCAGGCTGATATCCTGGCAGGTAACAAGCCTGATTCTGACATGCTGTTGCTGGATGTTATCCCGCTGTCATTGGGTATTGAAACCATGGGTGGCATGATTGAGAAAATCATTCCACGTAACACGACAATTCCTGTTGCCCGTGCTCAGGAGTTTACGACGTTCAAGGATGGCCAGACCGCAATGTCTGTCCATGTTGTGCAAGGTGAGCGTGAGATGGTGAGCGACTGTCGTTCGCTGGCCCGTTTCGCCCTGCATGGTATTCCGGCAATGGCTGCCGGTGCTGCCCACATTCGCGTAACCTATCAGGTTGATGCTGACGGCTTGCTGTCAGTGACCGCGATGGAAAAGAGCAGCGGAGTTCAGTCTTCGATCCAGGTGAAACCGTCATACGGTCTTACTGATGACGAAATCGCGACAATGATCCGGGATTCGATGACTTATGCGCAGGATGATAAAGATGCCCGAGCCCTGGCTGAGCAACAGGTTGAAGCGGATCGCGTCCTGGAAGGTTTGATTACAGCGCTGGCTCAGGATGGTGACACCCTGCTGAGTAAAGAAGAGCGCGACGAGCTGGAAGCCGTAATGATGGAACTTGTTCAACTGCGCCAAGGCACAGATCCGAATGCAATTGAACAAGGTATTAAGAAAACTGATAAGGCCAGTCAGGAATTTGCCGCACGCCGAATGGATAAGTCTATCCGTGAAGCTTTGGCTGGTCAGTCAATTGATGAGGTTTAGGCATGCCTAAAATTGTTGTATTACCCCACGAGGAACTATGCCCAGAGGGAGCAGTCCTGGAAGCAGAAACTGGTGAAACCGTCCTGGATGTCGCCCTGAAAAATGGCATCGGCATTGAACATGCTTGTGAAAAGTCGTGTGCTTGTACAACGTGTCATGTGATCATTCGTGAAGGCTTTGACTCAATGGATGAAAGCAGTGAGCTTGAAGACGATATGCTGGATAAAGCATGGGGTCTTGAGCCTGAGTCGCGCCTGGGTTGTCAGGCGAAAGTGGCGGATGAAGACTTGGTGGTGGAAATTCCAAAATACACCGTCAACCTGGCTTCTGAAAACCACTAATTGAATACGGCCTGCTGTTTGCCCTAAGGCTGCCAGCAGGTCGGCTACACTAGTAGCTGTCCCCTTGTTTCTTTGTTTTATGCTTGTGGGCTTTTTGTTTTTTTATAGCGACCGTAAGAGACAAGGGAATAGCTATTTTAAACCGAACTGAATATCCGGCCTGATAGTGAAACGGAAAGCTATAGGCTATTGTTCTGTCAGGTATTGTCCAACGCAGAAAAGGAGTAGTGCTATGGGACTGAAATGGATTGATTCTCGTGATTTGGCTATTGAGCTTTCTGAACAGTTTCCGGACGTTGACCCTAAGTCAGTCCTGTTTACTGATCTTCGTGAATGGATATTGGCGCTGGATGATTTTGATGATGATCCGAAGCACTGTGGTGAAAAGGTATTAGAAGCTGTCCAGCAATGCTGGATTGAAGAAATGGATTAATTCTTCGTTACACCGCTAACCTTATTTTTATTCCTCTACAGGGCCTTCTGGCCCTGTTTTATTTTCTCCGGTCCGATCTTGCTCTTAGTCTCGATGTAAACATCTTGTTTATTTGGCGCTATCAGTGCACATTAGTGAATATTGCTAAAAATTGAGTTTTTACTGAAAGTATTGACTCACCAATGGCAGCCTGACAGTTTGCTTTGTTGCTGATAAAGCAGCGCTTTTCCTTGTAACGCCCGATAATGCCCCCATAACGTCTTGTATGTGTGGTAACCATGATGTCATATCTTTGTTACCTGAGAGCGTTTGGGGTATCACTGAACAGGCTGACCCTCGTTATTTTCTCCATACTACCGCGAGCAGAGCCGGTTATGGAGCGCCGAACCCAAGGAGTAATTCATGTCTGCCAATATGTTTGTTTTTCAATCCCAGCAAGCAGCCGATGAGAAGTGGGGTAAAAATGCATTGCTGACCTTCAGTGCGGAAGGTGCCGTAATCCATCTGAATGATGATAATCCACTGACAGCGTTGCAGCGTGCCGGACGTAAACTGGACGGGCAGAGCATCAAGCAGGTGACACTGTCCGGTGAAGGTTGGGATCTGGAAGGTATCTGGGCCTTTATTCAGGGACACCGTAATGCCAAGCCTGGTAATGAGGTCAGCTGGAGTGGTCTGAATGAAGAAGATGAAGCCGAACTTCAGGCTCGACTGAAGGCGACTAATTGGGTGCGTGAAATTATTAACCAGCCTGCTGAGATTGTGCGTCCGTCACAGTTGGCCTCCCGTGCTGGTGAGTTCATCAAATCGCTGGCTCCGGATCATGTAACTTACAAGATTGTTAAAGGCACCAGTTTATTGGATGAAGGTTGGGCAGGTATCCATACCGTAGGTCGTGGTTCTGATCACTCTGCGGCTATGTTGCGCCTTGACTACAACCCGACCGGTGATGCTGATGCACCTGTGCATACATGCCTTGTAGGTAAAGGTATCACTTTTGATTCCGGTGGTTACAGCCTTAAGCCGTCTGCCGGCATGATTGCTATGAAAGCGGATATGGGCGGTGCTGCACTGGCTGCCGGTTCTCTTGCTCTGGCTATTGCCCGCGGAACCAAGAAACGCATTAAGCTGGTTCTGTGCTGTGCCGAGAATATGGTTTCAGGTCGTGCTGTCCGAGTTGGCGATATTATCACTTATAAGAACGGTAAAACTGTTGAGGTGCTGAATACCGATGCTGAAGGACGTCTTGTTTTGGCTGATGGTTTGATTTATGCGGCTGAGCAGAAAGCGCAAATGATCATTGACTGTGCAACTCTGACCGGATCAGCAAAAAATGCATTGGGTAATGATTACCATGCTCTGCTTAGTTTCGACCATGAATTAGCACAGAAAACTCTGATGGCGGCCAGTGAAGAACATGAAGGCTTCTGGCCATTGCCGCTGGCTGAGCAGCACCGCTCAATGACACCATCAAACTTTGCCGATTTGGCGAATATCTCGCAGGGCGAGTTTTTGCCCGGTGCCAGTACTGCTGCCGCCTTCCTGTCTTATTTTGTTGAAGATTACAAAAAAGGTTGGATGCACATTGATGCCAGCGGTACTTACCGTAAGTCTGCTACTGACAAGTGGGGGGCTGGTGCAACTGGCATGGGGGTTCGCACTCTCGCTAATATCCTGTGTAATGAAAAATAAGCGGTATTTTTACATAGGTACTACTTTTACACAGTTTGATTGAGATGTTTGCTCAAGAAAGCTTGATTGATAAGCCTAGCTGCCGTCGAGCCAGCGACAGCTAGGTGAAATAAAAACTGGATTTATTCAAAGAACAAGAGCCTTGAAATGTTCTTGAATACGTTCTGTTTGCTACAGCCAAAACAAAAAGGGTGTTCATGTTAAGGATTACACTATCAGCGGAGCCATGTGCCGGAGTATGGGGTGAGAAGGCCTTGCTTTCTTATCGGGAAGACGGTGCAGTGATTCACTATCACGGGGAATTCCCGTTGCGCCGGATCCAGCAGGCTGCACGTCGCTTGCAGTCACAGGGGGCTGAACAAATTAGCCTTGAAGGTAATGGCTGGAATTATGAACGTCAGTGGGCGTTTTACTGCGGTTTTGCCACACCAAATAAACCGGTGGAGCTCGAATGGGCACCGATTGATGAAGATGAAGTGGAATTGCTTAGTGCCCGTCGCCGCAGCATTGAGTGGGTTCGCCGTGTCGTTAATGCGACACCGGAAAATGTGTACCCGGAGAAACTGGCCGCTGAAGCGGTGGAGTTTCTGACCTCCATTGCAGGTGAGCATATCAGCCATGAGGTATTGGTTGGGGACCAGTTGCTGGAACATGGTTGGGTCGGCACTCACAGTGTCGGTCGTGCGAGCAGCCGAAAACCTGTTATGTTGACATTGGATTACAATCCGACCGGTGATAAAGATGCCCCGGTTGCGGCTTGTTTGGTCGGTAAGGGGATCACTTTTGATTCAGGTGGTTATAGCCTGAAGTCCAGCGCAGGCATGGTAACCATGAAGTGCGATATGGGCGGCGCGGCGACAGTTACTGCTGCTTTGGGCTATGCGATTGAGCAAGGTTTGCGCCAACGTGTGAGGTTGATCTTATGTTGCGCAGAAAATATGGTGGCAGGTAACGCCTATAAGCTCGGTGATGTGCTAACGTACAAGAATGGAATGACGGTCGAAGTCGTCAATACCGATGCAGAGGGGCGTCTGGTATTGGCTGATGGCCTGATTGCTGCCAGTGAGACTAAAGCGCCGTTAATCATCGATGCAGCAACGCTTACTGGCGCTGCAATGATGGCACTTGGAACAGAGTATAATGCTCTGTTCAGTATGGATAAGTCTCTGTTGCTCAAAGCACAGGAGCTGTCTGAGTTGGTTCATGAGCCAGCTTGGCCGCTTCCGCTGGAAAAATGGCATCAGGATAACTGTCCTTCATATTATGCGGAGACGGCTAACAGCCGGGCGCAGAAAGGCGGCGGAATGGGAGGGGCTTCCAATGCAGCTGCCTTCCTGTCACGTTTCGTCGATACCAATAACAGCAGCTGGATTCATTTTGATCTGGCGGCTTGTTTTCAGGATAGTGCCGACAGCCGCTGGGCGGCAGGGGCGACAGGTCAGGGGGTGGCCAATATCGCAGCCTTGTTGCTCTAGCGTGTGATAACCGGCCATTGCGGCCGGTTTTGTCCCACTGCTTAAATGAACTGATTCAAAGGGAAAATAATAATGACAATTGAAAAAACGCTCTCAATCATTAAGCCTGATGCTGTTGATCGCAACCTGATTGGTGCGATTTACCAGCGTTTTGAAAATGCCGGCCTGAAAATTGTGGCGGCGAAGATGATCCATATGAATGCCGAAAAAGCGCAAGGTTTTTATGCGGAGCACGAAGGGAAGCCGTTTTTTGCTGATTTAGTTGACTTTATGACATCCGGTCCGGTGATGGTGCAGGTGTTGGAAGGAGAAAGCGCGATCACCCGCTACCGTGAGCTGATGGGAAAAACCAACCCGGAAGATGCTGCATGCGGAACCATTCGTTCAGACTTTGCTCTGAGCCTTCGTCATAACTCAGTACATGGTTCTGACAGCCCTGAATCAGCGGCGCGTGAAGTGGCTTATTTCTTTGCCGACGATGAAATTTTCCCTCGCAGTTAAACTGCTGGTTGAATTTTAAACAAAACAGTTAATTGACGGGGAGCTTCGGCTCCCCGTTTCTTTTTCATGGTCTCAAATACCTTCCTGCTAATATATCCCTATGGGTTACAAGTGGAAACTCAGCGGTAAAGGCTGTACAATTTCGCGCCTTGAACTGTCCTGTTACATGCAACCACCCTACTAAAGGTTGCCAAGGCACAATCAGTCATTTTTTAGTGAGGCAACAACCGATGACAACAGTCAAAACAAATCTGCTGGATTTCGATCGCAAGGGTCTGCGTCAGTATTTTGCTGAAGAGCTTGGTGAAAAAGCATTCCGTGCCGATCAGATAATGAAGTGGATGTATCATTTCGGTTGTGATGATTTCGATCAAATGACCAATATCAACAAGAAGCTGCGTGAAAAGCTAAAGCAGGTTGCCGAAATTCGTGCTCCTTATGTATCTGAAGCTCAGCACTCTTCTGATGGCACTATCAAATGGGCGATGCGTGTTGGTGATCAGGATGTAGAAACGGTTTACATTCCGGAAGATGACCGCGCAACTTTGTGTGTATCTTCTCAGGTAGGTTGTGCGCTTGAGTGTAAGTTCTGCTCAACGGCACAGCAGGGCTTTAACCGTAACCTGCGTGTATCAGAAATTATCGGTCAGGTATGGCGTGCAGCCAAAGAGATCGGTGTTGAAAAAGAAACCGGTCGCCGCCCAATCACCAACGTAGTGATGATGGGTATGGGTGAGCCGCTGCTGAACATGAAGAACCTGATTCCAGCTCTGGAAATTATGCTGGATGATCTGGGCTTTGGCCTGTCTAAGCGCCGTGTAACGGTTTCTACTTCAGGTGTGGTATCCGGTCTTGATCAGATGACTGACAACATTGATGTTGCACTGGCGATTTCTTTGCATGCACCAACTGACGAACTGCGTTCACAGATTATGCCAATCAACGATCGCTGGAACATTGATGACTTCCTGGGTTCAGTACGTCGCTACATTGCTTCATCTAATGCAAACCGTGGCCGTGTAACCGTTGAGTACGTTCTGTTGGATCATGTGAATGACGATATGGAGCACGCGCGTCAGCTGGCTAAGACACTGAAAGACACGCCGGCTAAGATAAACCTGATCCCGTTCAACCCGTACCCGGGCTCGCCATACAAGAAACCGAGTAACTCACGTGTTGACCGTTTCATGAAGACTCTGATGGAGTACGATTTCACGGTTACTGTACGTAAGACCCGTGGTGATGACATTGATGCGGCTTGTGGCCAGTTAGTCGGTGATGTGATTGATCGCACGAAACGAACAAAAGCCAATGATGAAAATGCAGAACGAATTCCAGTAAAAGCTGTCTCATAACAGTGAGGTAAGCGGTTTGGGGTAACCTGTCGCCGGAATTGTATTCATCCATGGATATGGGGGAAGTATGCGACGGTGGACGGTTTACCCTTTATTGTGTAGCTTGTTAATGGGCTGTGTTACAGTCGATGAAGCTGGCAATAAGAAAGAATTCAATAAGATTGAAGCTTCAGAGGCCAGAATTTCTCTTGGCCTGAACTACCTTGAATCAGGACAATGGCAGCGTGCCCGTGATAATCTTGAGTTAGCGCTTAAGTACGCACCAGATTATTATCGTGCACAGAATGCTATGGCATATTATTATCAACGGGTAGATGAACCGGAAAAAGCAGAAGCTTTTTATAAGGAAGCTTTGCGTGATTCGCCGAAAAACGGTGATGTCCGGAATAACTATGGTGTCTTTCTTTGTAGCCAGGAGCGTTATGATGAAGCCATTGTTTTTTTTGAGAAAGCCATAGAACAACCCTATTATTATCTGACTTCGGCCAGTTATGAAAATGCTGGGCTGTGTAGCCTGAAAAGCGGGGATGGGGCAAAAGCAAAGGGATATTTTGAAAAAGCCCTGTCCTATGATCCTTACCGGCCGAAATCAATGTTACAGTTGGCGCAGCTGGAAATCGACTCTCAGAACTTGAAAGAAGCACGCGTCATGCTATTTAAGTTTAATAAGCGATACGGGTACAAAGCTGACAGCTTATGGTTGCTGATCCGACTTGAAAAGCAAGCCGGACGACTTACACAGGTTGATAAATATGCTGACCTGTTGAAGGTGCAGTATCCGGATTCGCAGCAATATCAAAAATATCTAGCCAATGAATATTGAACAGAACGAAGAGCGAACAGAAGAAGAAGTCATTCGTCCCGGGGATATGCTTCGCCAGGCTCGCGAAAAGCTTGGCTATTCACAAAAGGATATTGCCAATCGCCTGCGACTTCGCCTCCAGGTGATTAATGACATTGAAGACAATAAATTCGAAGAAGCACAATTGGCCACGTTTACACGTGGCTATGTGCGTTCATATGCCAAATTTGTCGGCCTGGATGCCGGAGAAGTATTGGCAAAGCTTGATCAGCTGGGACAGGCTCAGCCTCAGGACCAGGAAATGCAGAGCTTTTCGCGCCGAACAAAACGCGAGGCTCATGACAGCCGGATTATGCGCCTGACATGGGTGCTGGCAATAATTTTTGTTGGCCTGACCGGTGTCTGGTGGTGGCAGAGCCTGCAGATGGAGCAGGAAAAAGAGGTCATAACGGTTGAAGACCAGCAGGTCCAGCCGTTGGATGAATCACTGGCCGGGGGGAATGACAGTGAACTGACCCCGGCTGATATCAGTGCGGCAGCGGAAGGCTCTGCACAGATGACTGAAGATACTGCAGAAGACATCACGGTACCTGAGACTGCCGAACCGGTAGTAGGTTTTGAAGACAGCCTCAGCACAGCTCCTGTTGACGAAGAGCAAAAGCCTGTTGCAGAGATAACAGATGGTGCTGAAAGCCAGAATGTTGGAGCGACTGATAATACGCCGACTGCGGTTGTGACCTCAGAGCCGGTACTGAGTCTGACTTTTAGCGGCGATTGCTGGGTTGATATTCGTGATGCTAACGGCAAACGTCTGGAGTCTGGGATCAAGAAGTCCGGTGATGTACTGAATTTAGATGGCGCGGCACCGTTTAAAGTGGTGCTAGGTGCACCTGATGTTGTTAAACTGAGCTATAAAGGCAAACCGGTTGATCTCAGCGGGTATCCGGTTGGAAAAGTAGCACGATTGAAGCTGCCGCAGTAAACAGAGTAAGTGTAATGCATAACGAATCTCCAATTAAACGTCGCCAGTCTACCCGTATTTATGTTGGTAATGTACCGATTGGCGACGGCGCGCCGATTGCTGTTCAGTCGATGACTAATACACGTACGACTGATGTCGAAGCGACTGTTGCGCAGATCAAATCATTGGAAAATGTCGGCGCTGATATTGTTCGTGTATCAGTGCCAACCATGGATGCTGCAGAAGCATTCAAGCAAATCAAGCAGCAAGTGAGTGTACCGCTGGTGGCGGATATTCACTTTGACTACCGTATCGCGTTGAAAGTTGCAGAATACGGTGTTGATTGTTTGCGTATCAACCCGGGTAATATCGGCCGTGAAGATCGTATTCGTGCCGTGGTTGATTGTGCTCGTGACAAGAATATCCCTATCCGTATCGGTGTTAACGGTGGTTCGCTGGAGAAAGATATCCAGCAGAAATACGGTGAGCCGACGCCGGAAGCGCTGGTTGAATCAGCAATGCGTCATGTAGATATCCTGGATCGCCTGAACTTCGATCAGTTCAAGGTGAGTGTGAAGGCTTCTGATGTTTTCCTTGCAGTTGATTCTTACCGTAAGCTGGCTAAGCAAATTGATCAGCCTCTACACCTGGGTATCACGGAAGCTGGTGGTGCCCGTGCTGGCGCAGTTAAGTCTGCGGTAGGTTTGGGTATGTTGCTGGCAGAAGGTATCGGTGACACCCTGCGTGTATCACTGGCAGCTGATCCGATTGAAGAAATCAAAGTTGGCTTTGATATCCTGAAATCCCTGCGCATTCGTTCCCGTGGTATTAACTTCATTGCCTGTCCGACTTGTTCACGTCAGGAATTTGATGTGATCGGTACGGTAAATGAGCTGGAGCAGCGTCTGGAAGATATCACTGTCCCAATGGATGTGTCTGTTATCGGCTGTGTCGTAAACGGCCCGGGTGAGGCTGAAGTGTCTCATCTTGGTATTGCCGGCGGTAACCGCAAGAGTGCGTTCTATGAAGACGGTGTCCGTCAGAAAGAACGCTTTGACAACGACAACGTGATCGAGCAACTGGAAACCAAAATCCGTGCCAAAGCATCAATGCTGGATACCAAAAATCGCATTGATGTAACGGAAAAATAAAGAAATACCTCTGAACGACGCCCTGATGATCGGGGCGTGGTTCACTATTTCCGTCAGAACCTATATATTCGATTCAATTCCCCCATCGGTTAACGAGAAAAAACGTGGCGAAACAAATTCAAGCAATTCGAGGCATGAACGATTGCCTACCATCGCAGTCTCCGCTTTGGCAAAAAGTGGAAGGTACCATCAAACAAGTAGTAAGTGCTTACGGTTACAGTGAAGTCCGTATGCCAATCGTCGAGTCGACGCATTTGTTTTGTCGCGCGATTGGTGAAGTGACGGATGTGGTTGAAAAGGAAATGTACACCTTTGATGACCGCAACGGTGACAGCCTGACTCTGCGTCCTGAAGGCACAGCAGGTTGTGTACGCGCCGGTATCCAGAACGGCCTGCTTTATAACCAGGAACAGCGTCTGTGGTACACAGGTCCTATGTTCCGTCACGAACGCCCGCAAAAAGGTCGTTACCGTCAGTTCCACCAGTTCGGTGTAGAAGTATTTGGCCTGAATGGTCCGGATGTTGATGCTGAGCTGATCATGATGACTGCTCGCATGTGGCGTGAACTGGGTATTCACAAACACGTTCGCCTGGAGCTGAACTCAATTGGCTCACTGGAAGCGCGTGCTAACTACCGTGAAGCTCTGATTGCGTTCCTGGAGCAGCACATCGATATTTTGGATGAAGACTGCAAGCGCCGTATGCACACGAATCCACTGCGTGTACTAGATACGAAAAATGCGGCAATTCAGGAAATCCTGGTTGATGCGCCTAAGCTGTCTGAGTACCTGGATGAAGAATCCAAGCAACATTTTGCCGGATTATGTGAACTATTAGACGCTGCTGGTATCGAATATCAGGTAAATGAACGTCTTGTGCGTGGTTTGGATTATTATAACCGCACTGTTTTTGAGTGGATCACTGAAAGCCTGGGTGCTCAGGGCACTGTATGTGGCGGTGGTCGTTACGACGGTCTGGTAGAACAACTGGGTGGTAAGGCAACACCGGCAGTTGGTTTCGCAATGGGTCTTGAGCGTCTGGTTCTGATGATGGAAACCCTGGAACTGACTGAAGTTCGTCGCCCGGTTGATGTTTACATGGTAACAGCCGGTGAAGGCACCATGATGGCCGGTATGAAGCTGGCTGAAAAACTTCGTGAAGAAGTTTCTGGCCTGCGCGTAATGAATCACTTCGGTGGTGGTAGCTTCAAGAAGCAGTTTAAACGTGCTGATAACGTTGGTGCTGCAGTCGCTCTGGTTCTTGGTGAGAATGAAATCGCCGAAAACACCGTGGTTGTAAAAGATCTTCGTGGTGGTGAGCAAACTACCATGGCACAGGACGATGTAGCAGCGAAGCTGGCAGAATTGATTTAAGAGAGGACAGGACGTGGACATCAACATCACAGAAGAACAACAGGTTGAACAGATTAAGGCTTGGATTAAAGAAAACGGCAAGGCCGTTGTTCTGGGTGCTGTGATTGGTCTGGGCGGCCTGTATGGCTGGCGTTATTACCAGTCGGAAGTACAGGCAGCCAAGGAGCAGGCATCTGATGCCTACACTCAGGTTATTAATCGTCTGGAAAGCGGCAATGCTGATGCCATTGCTGATGTTCAGGCTTTCATCACGGCTAACGAAAGTAGCCAGTATTCTGTTTTGGCAGCCCTTCAGCTGGCAAAGGTGCAGGTACAGGCAGGTGAGCTTGATGCCGCTGCCGGACAGCTGAGCTGGGCTATCGGCAATACTCAGGATGTTGCGATTCTGCCAATTGCCCAGACGCGTCTGGCTCGTATCTATGCTGAGCAGGAAAAGTTTGATGAAGCACTGGCTGAACTGGATAAAGTGACGGCTGAAAGCTGGAAGGCCAAAGTGGCTGAACTGCGTGGTGATGTACTGTTGCAGAAAGGCGACACTGTTGCTGCTCGTGAAGCTTACGTTCAGGCACAACAGCTGGGCGGCTCGCCTGCGCTGAAGATCAAACTTGATGATCTGGCTCAGTAAAGGTTGATACGTATGCAGAAGGTGTTTAAGCAGGCCGTATCCGTAGTACTGGCAGTTGGCATTCTTGCCGGCTGTGCAGGAGAAGAAGATACAATCCAGATGGCACCACTGCCAAAAGTTGAGAGCGCTTTTGTTCCGGTGAAGACCTGGTCCCAGAGTATTGGTGACGGTGTCGGACATTATTTCTCCAAACTTTCTCCGGCTGTGGGTTATGGCAAAATTTTTGTTGCTGATCGTAATGGCCTTGTCAGGGCGTTGGATCCGGAAAACGGTAAGGCGCTTTGGGAGCAGGATCTTGAAGGTGATGTCACAGCGAAACTTGCTGGTGGTATTTCTTTGTCTTATGGCAAAGTTTTCATCGGCTCAGAAAATGCTGAAGTGATTGCCCTTGATGAAGAGACTGGTGCCGTTATCTGGCGTACGAAGGTTGAAGGCGAAGTTCTTTCAAAGCCATTGGTTGATGAAGGGATGGTCGTCGTTAACACTAGCCGTGGTATCTTGCAGGCGCTGGATGCTGACAGCGGTGAGTTGAAGTGGCAGTTGAGCAGTGAAGTACCGACGCTGACACTGCGCGGTGAAAGTTCACCGGTATCCATTTCCGGTGGTATTTTCTGGGGACAGGCTAACGGCCGTCTTGCCGGCGCTTTGATGAACAATGGTCAGATGTTGTGGCAACAGCCGATTGGTACGCCAAAAGGTGCGACTGAGATTGACCGTCTGGTTGATGTTGATGCGGCACCGGTTATTGCCGGTGAGCGTCTGTATGCTATTAGCTACAACGGTAATCTGGTTTCTATTGAACTGCGTACCGGCCAGGTAGCCTGGAAGCGAAGCTATTCTTCAGCAACGGATTTCGTTATTGATGGCAGCCAGTTGTACCTGGTTACAGATAAAGATCATGTAGTTGCTGTGGATATCCGCAGTGGTACTGAACTGTGGCAGAACCAGAACCTGGAATATCGCTTGCTGAGTGCTCCTTCTGTAGTGAACGGCTATGTTGTTGTCGGTGACAGTGAAGGTTACTTGCATTGGCTGGATCCGTACACAGGTGACTTTGTTGCTCAGCAGGAAACGGATGACAGTGGTATTGCTGTACCGCCGGTACTGCTGAACGACGGCGGCTATTTGGTCGTGACACGTGACGGACGTATTAACAAAATGCAAATGCCGTAAATTGTCGGTATAATGCCCGTCGCATTAAATATTGTCGGCTCCTGCTGTGTTGTGCAGTCAGGAGCCGTTATCGTTATGTCCGTTCGCTATATTATTGTCGGGTGAAGGGAGCCAAACAGGCTGCTGGAGGCAAGAATGAATGGAAAATATGTCATTAAGACTATGAAAAGTAAGAGGTAGTTATGATTCCTGTTGTTGCCCTTGTCGGGCGCCCTAATGTGGGTAAATCGACGCTGTTCAACCGTCTTACCCGTACAAGGGATGCGCTGGTTGCAGATTTTCCTGGCCTAACAAGGGATCGTAAGTACGGTAAAGCTGAGCTCGAAGAGCACGAATTTATTGTTATCGATACCGGTGGTATTGACGGCACTGAAGACGGCGTTGAAACCAAGATGGCCGAGCAGTCGCTGGCAGCTATCGAAGAAGCTGATGTAGTTCTGTTCCTGGTTGATGGTCGTGCTGGCCTGACAGCTGCAGACCAGGCGATTGCCAAGCACCTGCGTAGCCGTAACAAGCCGACTTTCCTTGTTGTAAACAAGATTGACGGTATTGATGCAGACAGTGCTTGTGCAGATTTCTGGCAGTTGGGTGTGGATGCGATGTACCAGATCGCAGCAGCACAGAACCGTGGCGTAACTGCACTGATGGAACGCGCGCTGGCTCCGTTTGCCGAAGAATTGAAAGAACAAGCCGGTGATGAAGACGAAGTAAGCATTGAAGATCTGAACTCTGTTGAAGATATTGAAAATGCTAACCTGTCTGAAGCGGATGCAGATGCTGCATATAAGCGTCTTCAGGAGCAGCCAATCAAGCTGGCGATTATCGGTCGTCCGAATGTGGGTAAATCGACCCTGACCAACCGTATTCTTGGTGAAGAGCGTGTTGTTGTTTACGATATGCCGGGTACAACTCGCGACTCTATCTATATTCCAATGGAGCGTGAAGGGCAGGAATATGTTCTGATTGATACGGCAGGTATTCGTCGCCGTAAGAACATGCACGAGGCGGTAGAGAAGTTCTCGGTAGTCCAGACGCTGAAAGCAATCGAAGATGCGAACGTGGTATTGCTGGTTATCGATGCCCGTGAAAATATTTCCGATCAGGATCTGAGCCTGCTGGGCTATGCCCTGAATGCTGGTCGCTCACTGGTGATTGCCGTTAACAAATGGGATGGTCTGGATAATGAAGTGAAAGAGCGCGTTAAGTCTGAGCTTGACCGTCGTCTTGGCTTTGTTGATTTTGCCCGTATCCACTTTATTTCAGCACTGCACGGTACTGGTGTTGGTCACCTTTATGAGTCAGTTCAGGAAGCGTACCAATCTGCAACTAAGCGTATCAGTACTTCAATGCTGACCCGTATCATGCAGATGGCGCAGGACGATCACCAGCCGCCGATGATCCGCGGCCGTCGTGTGAAACTGAAGTATGCGCACGCAGGTGGTTACAACCCGCCGATTATCGTGATCCACGGTAACCTGGTAAATGAACTTCCGGGTTCATATAAGCGTTACCTGATGAACTACTATCGTAAGTCGCTGGAAATGATGGGCACACCAATTCGTATCATGTTCCAGAGCAGCGAGAACCCGTTTGAAACCAAGAAGCAGAAGCTGACAGTTTCTCAGGAACGACAGCGCAAGCGTCTGGCAACAGCGCTGAAGAACCGTGAAAGCCGTGAGAAGTAATTCCTGGCTTTAAGGTTTATTTGTTTAAATTAGAACCCGGCTTCGGCCGGGTTTTTTTATGTTTGCCGACAGGTATACAATAATTGCGATTTAGTTAGGAATACATTCGAAGGAAAATGCATGTCTGTAGTAACCCCCACCGATGTTTTATTTACCGAGTCACAATGGCAGGCGATCGCTGAGATCCAGCTGTGTGTCTCTGCTTCAACCGGCGGAAGTTGGTTGGTAACCAATCAGACGCCATTTCATCCGGTAAGTCATATTTGGCCAGATCATCCGGCGGATCGTGGTGAGGTTGTGATTGATGGAACCAGCTATAAGGTGGCTGGTTGCTATACCGGTGCGGTTGAGTTGGCTACGCAGACACTGTATGTCGATGCAGATATTCCGGTTAAGCGCAATGAGCCTGGCTGGGTATTTGTTGTTGTTCACCATATTGAGCAGGAACAGGTACTGGCTGCCGGTACTGAAGTTGAACTTAAGGTTGATCAGGCATATCAACAGGCGTTGAGCCGTGCCCATAGTGGGGGGCATTTGTCGTCACTGGCGCTGAATAAAGTTTTGCACCATGATTTCTGGCGTAAAGATGCTTCACGTAAAGATGAAATGGGTCATTACGATTTTCACAGTTACGCCCAGACAGAAAGTCGGGTTAGTGAAGATTGCAGCACCGATACTTATCGCTTGGGTAAGACGTTGCGGAAGCGCGGGCTGAACAGTGCGGATCTGCTTGCTCAGCTTGATGTAGTGGCAGACAGGGTGAATCAGCAGCTGGAAATCTGGCGACAGCAGGGAGCCGCAGTGACCATGCATCGTGAAGGTAAAGCGCTGACTGACAGCCGCTACTGGCGTTGCCAGCTGGAAGAGGATTATCTGGTGGAGATCCCTTGTGGCGGTACACATATCTGTTCTTTAACTGAATACGGTAAGCTTGAAGTGGAATTTCAGCTGGAGAGTGCTCAGGAGCTCATTATGCTGACAAAAACCAGCGCCTGATAGCAATCAGAGATAAAAAATCGCCCGATGTGGCGATTTTTTTATATATTTCAATAAGCTGTTTTACTTATTCTTCCGTTATACGTTGTTGCCATTGGCATTTTATCAGTAATCAAGACTGGCTGAACCGATTGAAAACACCATTCTGCTTATTTTGTCTTGCACTTGATCTTTGGCTTTCTTACGGAAAGGTAAGGGTAATATCCTGTTTAAAATCCAAATACAGAATATGTAACTTATGCTTTCGGGAAGTGTATTGATAAATGTTCTTTTGGTACCTGATCGCTGATCACAATGGCTTTTGAAGTTGATCAACGGATTCACGAACGATCAAGTCTCCAGCAAACAAATCGACCGGACTGATCTTTTCATCTTTTACTAGAAGCAAAGCCTGTTCAATGGCGGCCTGAGCCATGGCTTCAACTGGCAGGGTGACTGTTGTCAGGCTCGGAATGAGAAATTCACCGGCCGGATCATTATCAAAACCCATAACCGAAATATCACCGGGCACTTGCCGTCCATGTTCGTGTAGGGCACGGATGGCCCCCATCGCCATATTATCATTGGCCGTGAACAGCGCAGTGAAAGGTTTTTGTTTATCTAGCAATGCCTGACAACCCAGATAACCGCTTTGGGTGAAATAGTTGCCATGATAGAACCCGGTGGCGGTAAGTTGGTGTTTATCCAGTGTGTCATGAAATCCTTTCAGGCGCAGGCGGGAGTTGACCGAATCTTCCGGGCCGGTAATACAGGCAATCTTACGGTGTCCGCTGTTAATCAAAAATTCGGTGGCTTCGCAGGCGGCTTTATATTGGTCAAAGCAAATGCATTGTGGCTCAAAACCTTCCACCATTTGGTTAATAACCACGAGAGGGACCGAAAGGGTTTGCATCATCTGCTTTAATTGCTCTGGTGGCATCTTGCGGGTATAGAGAATAATGGCATCAACCCTTTGCTCAACCAGACTGTTGATTGCCTGACATTCTGATTCCTGGCTGTGTCCACCATCCATGATCAATAGTTGTTTGCCTGATTTGGCGGTGGTTTCCGATGCTTGGCGCATCAGGCTGCTGAAATAGGCACCTTCAAATGCGGAAACGACCAGACCCAGCGTATTGGTTTTATTGGTTGCCAGTGCCCTTGCCAGGCTATTGGGTTTGTAGCCCAGCGTTTTCATTGCCTGGTAAACGGCTTCGGCAGTTGCCGGTTTGACCTGGCCGGTATTGTTCAATACCCGTGAAACTGTTGCCTTGGATACACCTGCCAGTTTGCAAACGTCGTTGATGGTTGCCATGAATGGTTTTTCCGCTGCTGATAAAAATGCCCGAGCATTGTCGGGCATGATCCCGTTGATGATCAACTAAAATGATCAGCGTTTTGTGCCATTTGAATTGATAACATTCTGATACCAGAAGAATGATTTCTTGCGTTTACGGGCAAGGTTATTTTCCCGGTCGACATACACAAAGCCGTATTGTTTCTGGTAGCCATTGAGCCAGCTGAGCAAGTCGATGAAAGACCAAGGGTAGTAACCGCGCACATCAATGCCTTGTTTTATGGCCGATTCAGCCGCAGCAATATGGTCGGAAAGGTATTTGATGCGTGGGTCATCAAGCACTTCACCTTCAATGATCGGGTCTTTGGCACCAAGGCCGTTTTCAGTGATATAAAACGGAATATTGCCGTAGCGATCTTTGAGTCGCTGCATACCGACGCACAATCCCTGCGGGTAGATCTCCCAGTCCCAGTCGCTATAGGTTGATTCAGGGTTGCGAACAAACTTAAACAAGCCTTTGAATCCGAATTCTTTTCCTGAGCCTTTTTTGCCGGTGGTGTTGATTTTGGTGTTGTCGACATCCGGGTTTGCCGCTATCCATTCACGTTTATAGTAGTTCACTCCAATGAAGTCGCAGATGTTGCTTTTCAGCAAAGCTTCATCACCGTTAGCAAATTCAGGAACTCCCCAGGTTCGTTGGGCGATTTCGAGAATTTGCGCCGGATATTCGCCTTTCAGCACAGGATCATACAGCCAGTGGGTCAGCAAATCGTCGGCCATTTTACAGGCAGCAATATCTTCCGGCTTGTCGGAAATCGGGTCGTGGGGCTGCATCACATTAACAAAACCGATCTGGCTTGTTTTGTTAATCAGCCCGCTGTCTTTATATTCACGAAAAGCTTTCACAGCCTTGGCATGGGCGATAAATACATGGTGACAGGCCTGAATACCACGCTTTGGATCGGTCAGGCCCGGTGGGTGAGCGCCGGTAAAATAGCCCATTCCGATGAAAATTAACGTTTCATTGAAGGTTGACCACAGCTCAACGCGATCGCCAAACGCTTCAAAACACAGGCGGGCATATTGCTCGAAAGCATCGACCGTTTCGCGAGATTCCCAGCCGCCAATATCCTGTAGCGCTTGTGGCAAATCCCAGTGGTACAGCGTGATCATTGGCTTGATACCATGTTTGATTAGCTCGTCAATCAGGTCACTGTAGAACTTCAGCCCGGCAGGGTTCATTTTGCCTCGGCCTTCAGGATACAGGCGAGGCCAGCTGATGGAAAACCGATAGCTTTGTAGTCCGGCTTCAGCCATCAGTGCAACATCTTCCCGGTAGCGATGATAATGATCGGCTGCAACATCACCGTTAGTCCCTTCGTGAGTGGTGCCCGGCTGATGGGAGAAGATATCCCAGATGGATGGGCCTTTGCCGTCGGCATCGTGACCGCCTTCAACCTGATAGGCAGCAGAAGCCGCTCCCCACAGGAAGTTATCGGGAAAAGCGGAAGCATGTTTTACATCGGTCATAGCAGCGTACCTTGTATTCGTTTGGAAGACATGAATACGTTAACGCATAAATGTAACCGGTTACAGAAACCGGTTACATTTTATGGCTCATTCCGTGATCATGGTCGCAATCATTAGAAACTGAGCCGGATCAAAGGATCTTGTAACGATCGGTTTTTTTCATTGCGTCAATGTCTGCAATCATCGATTATTCCTCGGGTGCCTATAGGTAAGCGTGTCGGGTTTTATACTTTTCCCTATAGGTATTAAATAAGTTTTGAGGGATAAACATGAGCGATAATATTTGCCCGGATTGTCAAAGCGATCTGGATTGGAAAGATGGTCAATATTACTGTGCGACTTGCCAGCACCCGGTGAAGAAGCGGGCGTTCTGCCCTGAGTGCGATAGTGAACTGGAAAAGCTGCAAGCTTGTGGTGCGGCGAGCTATTTTTGCAATAGCTGTAATGAGCTGAAGTCAAAATCTCGGGTTAAAATTACTTTTGAAGCAGTGAAGTAACTGTTTTTGAATTGTTTTGCGGAAAGCCCTGCTTTCCGCTTTTAATTGTCGAGTCTCTCTTCTGCCCTCTATTCTCGTTTTCTTTTCTGTTGTGTTCCCCCTCTGGCCTCTACCCCTGCTTTTATACTTAAAAGTGGTAAATCAAAAGTAATCACGTTATTTTGATAATAATTATCATTAACGCTGTGCGATTACTAATAGGGATATTGGCATGACATCAAAATCACCACTGTTGCAAGTAGATAACCTCTCCGTATCTTTCCGGATGGAAGATGAAACCGTTCAGGCAGTAAAAGGGATTTCGTTTCATTTAGAGAAGGGCAAGACTCTGGCTTTGGTTGGAGAGTCCGGCTCAGGTAAGTCGGTATCATCGAGCAGTATCATGGGATTGCTGCCCCCGAATGCGATAGTGGAGCCGGCAAGCTCAGTTCGGTTCGGGCAACAGCAGTTGCTCAACATGTCGGAGAAAGCACTCCGAAGTGTTCGGGGGGACAGGATTGCGATGATCTTTCAGGAGCCGATGACATCCCTCAACCCTTACATTCCGGTTGGGGAGCAGGTTGCCGAAGCCGTAGTGTGCCACCGAAAGGTAACTCGCAAAGCGGCAATGGAAGAAACGCTGGCACTGTTTCACAAGGTTAAGCTACCCGAGCCGGAAAAACGGCTTCGTCATTATCCTCATGAGTTTTCCGGCGGTCAGCTGCAGCGGATCATGATTGCAATGGCATTGGCGAACAAACCGGATATTTTGATTGCTGATGAGCCGACAACCGCACTGGATGTGACGGTACAGGCCGAAGTGCTGGACTTGCTGAAAGCTATTCAGGACGAAATGGGGATGGCGATTTTGTTTATCACCCATGATCTCGGAGTAGTTCGGCATTTTGCTGATGATGTGGCTGTTATGCGGCTCGGGGAGATTGTTGAGACTGGCAGTGTTGAAGATATTTTTACTTATCCTAGCCACAGCTATACCAAAATGTTGCTTGATGCTGAGCCAAAGCGGCATGACAAGAGTCTGGAAAGTACATCTCCCTATGTGCTTGAGGCCGAAGATATTCACGTCAAGTATGTACTGAAAACCAACTGGCTGGGTATGGAAACAGAATATCTGGAGGCCGTGAAAGGAATTAGTTTGGCCATTCGTCCGGGTCAGACAGTTGGTATTGTCGGAGAGTCAGGTTCTGGGAAATCAACGCTGGGCAGGGCGTTGATGCAGTTGTTGCCTTTAAGTGGCAATATCAAGTTTGAAGATCAGAGCTTTTATACGATGACTGCCCGGCAGCGTTATGACCTGAAACGCAATATGCAGATGGTTTTTCAGGATCCGTACGGTTCTTTGTCACCGAGAATGACCATCGGTGAAATCATCACAGAGCCGCTGACGGTTTTTTCTGAGCTGACTAAGCAGGAAAGAATGCAGCGTGCCCGTAAGGCGCTGGAAGAGGTACGCTTGGATCCGGGCTGTATCAATCGCTATCCCCATGAATTTTCCGGCGGTCAGCGCCAGCGGATTGCTATTGCAAGGGCGCTGATTTTAGAGCCTAAGTTTATTTTGCTGGATGAGCCGACATCTGCGCTCGACCGTTCAGTGCAGCAGACTGTGCTTGAGCTTCTGAAAGATATTCAACAGCGGCACAATATTGCCTACCTCTTTATCAGCCATGATCTCTCGGTTATCCGGGCTATTTCAGATGAAGTTATCGTGATGCAAAAAGGGGAAGTGGTGGAGCGGGGCACCGCAGAGCAGATTTTCGAAGCCCCACAGCAAGCATATACCCGCCGTTTGATTGATGCCTGTATGCTGGTGGATGAAGTCGCATGATAGTTGTTAATTTTTTAGCGTAGTAAAGACAAAAAAGGACCATAAAAAACGCCGCATTTAGATGCGGCGTTTTTTTATGTCTACAAGAATGTTTTGCTCCTGTTTCGGAAGCTTATTCTGAGCTTACTTTTGGACAACAGAACGAATCTCTCCGTCAGCAACTGTGGTATGCAGGGTATCGCCTGCCTGTACCTGTTCGGTTTTGCGGATCACCTTGCCTTTGGCGTCGCGGGTGATGGAGTAACCGCGCCCCAAGGTCGCCAGCGGGCTGACGGTTTCCAGCTTTTCTGCTGCCATTGCTAACTTATGGTTTGCATTTAGCAGGCGGCGATCCATGGCATCTAATAAGCGGTGCCTGGTCTGTTCTAAACGGTTACTCTGCTGTTTAAGCATGTGTGCAGGGGAGTGCAAAGCCAGCTTGTATTCGGCATGGCTGATGTGTTGCTGGTGGCCACTGATCAGCTGACGCATCGCCCGCTCCATACGGCTTGAAAGCTCATCCAGCAGTTGCTGTTGCTGGTTCAGTCGAACTTGCGGATGCTGGCGATCCAATCTGTGCTGGAGGTTGACGATTCTTGCCTGCTGTCCGGAAATATAATGACGGATTGCATGGCGAAGCTGCTGAGTCTTTTGGTTGATTTTCTGGGTCTGATGAGTCATATCGCGGCTGATCAGCTCTGCCGCCGCAGACGGTGTCGGTGCCCGGACATCAGCAACAAAATCGGCAATAGTAACATCTACTTCGTGGCCAACAGCACTGACAATCGGGATCTGGCTGGCGGCAATGGTACGCGCCACAATCTCTTCATTGAATGCCCATAAATCTTCCAGCGAACCACCGCCACGACCGACAATCAGAACATCACACTCTTGTCGGGAATTAGCCCGACCGATAGCCTGAGCAATCGAGATCGCAGCGCCTTCTCCCTGCACCGTAGTCGGATAGATAACGACAGGCAGGCCGGGATCTCGGCGTTGAAGTACATTCAGGATATCGTGCAGCGCAGCTCCGGTTTTTGAGGTAACAATACCGACACGTTTAGGTTGATCCGGCAAAGGTTTTTTCAGCGACTGGGCAAACAGCCCTTCGGCTGCCAGCGACATTTTCAGTTGTTCAAACTGCTGCTGGAGACGACCGTCACCTTCCGGCTGCATGCTCTCAATGATTAACTGATAGTCACCGCGCGGCTCATATAGCGACAGGCGAGCTTTGACCAGAACCTGAGTGCCGTTACTTGGTTTGAAGGTGACCCGGCGGTTATTACCACGGAACATGGCGCACTTAACCTGGGCTCGGGAATCTTTCAGGGTGAAATACCAGTGGCCGGATACCGGCATCGACAGGTTAGACAGTTCACCGACCAGCCAGACGACACCCATTTCGTTTTCAAGGATGAGACGAACCTGAGCATTAAGACTGGAAACTGTATAGATGCGATCGTTAGATTGAGTTTGTTGGGCAAACATGGTCACGAGGCTGGACACCTGCTGTAGAGAGGTTAAGTAGTGCACGGAAATGTAACGAAAAATCACCAGGCAGATCTATGGACAGATCTTGACCGTAATTGAAAGACCGCAGCACCGGAAACTTAACCGAAATATATTACAGATCAACAAAAAAATGTCAATAAAAAAATTTAAAAAATTACTAGCCAAACGATTGCACTATACGTATAATTCGTCCGCAATATTTTATCCTTCTTTAAAAACCTCTACTTGGTGTGAGATATTGCAATGTTACGAATCAAACAAGAAGCTTTGACTTTCGATGATGTCCTGCTGGTTCCAGCCCACTCAACTGTACTGCCTAACACTGCCGATCTGCGCACCCGTTTGACGAAAGAAATTTCGCTGAACATTCCTATGCTTTCAGCGTCTATGGATACCGTCACAGAAGGTCGCCTGGCTATCGCCCTTGCTCAGGAAGGCGGTATTGGCTTTATTCACAAGAATATGTCGATTGAGAAGCAGGCTAACGAAGTTCGTATGGTTAAGAAGTTCGAAGCCGGTGTGGTTTCTGAACCTGTTACGGTTAAGCCATACAACACAATTGAAGATGTGAAACGCCTGACTGCCGAAAATGGTTTTGCCGGCTATCCGGTTGTTTCTGACAACAACGAGTTGGTAGGTATTATTACCGGCCGTGATGTTCGCTTTGTTACTGACCTTTCCCTGAAAGTAGAAGAAGTGATGACACCGAAAGACAAGCTGGCTTCAGCGAAAGAAGGTGCATCACGTGAAGAAGTTGAAGCTATCATGCAAAAACACCGTGTAGAAAAGGTGTTGCTTGTTAATGATGAATTCCAGCTACGCGGCATGATCACTGCTAAAGATTTCCAGAAAGCAGAACGTAAACCTAATGCATGTAAAGACGAGTTCGGTCGTCTGCGTGTAGGTGCTGCAGTTGGTGCCGGTGCCGGTAACGAAGAGCGTGTTAAGGCGCTGGTTGAAGCGGGCGTAGACGTTCTGTTGATTGACTCTTCACACGGCCACTCCGAAGGTGTGCTGCAGCGCATCCGCGAAACTCGTGAAGCATACCCTGATCTGCAAATCGTTGGTGGTAACGTAGCGACAGCTGAAGGTGCCCGTGCACTGATTGAAGCTGGTGTAAGTGCAGTTAAAGTGGGTATCGGTCCTGGTTCTATCTGTACTACTCGTATCGTAACCGGTGTTGGTGTACCTCAGGTTACCGCTATCGCTGAAGCGGCATCAGTGGCTGACCAGTACGGTATTCCTGTTATTGCAGACGGTGGTATCCGTTTCTCTGGCGACATGTGTAAAGCGATTGCAGCCGGTGCATCATGTGTAATGGTTGGTTCTATGTTCGCAGGTACTGAAGAAGCACCGGGTGAAGTTGAACTTTACCAAGGCCGTGCTTACAAGTCATACCGTGGTATGGGTTCACTGGGCGCGATGTCAAAAGGTTCTTCTGACCGTTACTTCCAGTCTGATAACGCTGCTGACAAGCTGGTACCTGAAGGTATCGAAGGCCGTGTTGCTTATAAAGGCCACATGAAAGAAATCGTTCACCAGCAAATGGGCGGCCTGCGTTCAAGCATGGGTCTGACTGGCTCGGCGACAATTGAAGATATGCGTACTAAAGCAGAATTCGTTCGTATCTCCGGTGCAGGTATGAAAGAGTCGCATGTCCACGACGTAACCATCACTAAAGAAGCACCTAACTACCGTCTGGGCTAATTTTCACCAGCCGGATAAGTGATGGGCGAAAACGTTTGCCTAAATAAAAAAACTGTATAAGATCGGGGGCGATTTTAGCCCCCTCATTTCAATAAGTTTGAGACCGCTCGATAATGACCACGACCACAAATATTCATGACCAACGTATCCTGATCCTGGACTTTGGATCTCAGTACACGCAGTTAATCGCACGCCGTATTCGTGAAATTGGTGTTTACTGTGAGCTGTGGAGTTGGGATGTGGATGAAGCTGACATCCGCGATTTCAATCCAAACGGTATTATTCTTTCTGGTGGTCCGGAGAGCGTAACGGAAGAAGGTTCACCTCGTGCTCCACAATATGTGTTTGAAGCTGGTGTTCCTGTATTTGGTGTTTGCTACGGCATGCAGACTATGGCTGAGCAGCTGGGCGGTAAGGTAGCAGGTTCGACTGAACGTGAATTTGGCTACGCTCAGGTGAAAGTGGTTGAGCCAACTGATTTCTTTAAGAACATTGAAGATGCTGTGTCTGAAGACGGCACTGCATTGCTGGACGTATGGATGAGCCACGGTGATAAAGTGGTTGAGATCCCGTCTGATTTCGTCAAAGTTGCAGAAACGGAGACTTGTCCGTATGCAGCGATGGCAAACGAAGATAAGCACTTCTACGGTGTTCAGTTCCACCCGGAAGTAACGCACACTCGCCAGGGTATGCGTATCATCGAAAACTTCGTTCTGAATATCTGTGGCTGTGAGAAGCTATGGACGTCTGCAAATATCATCGAAGATGCTGTTGAGCGAATCAAAGAGCAAGTAGGTGATGACGAAGTTATCCTTGGCCTGTCTGGTGGTGTGGACTCATCGGTTGTTGCTATGCTGATCCACCGTGCTATCGGTGACAAACTGACCTGTGTATTCGTTGATAACGGTCTGTTGCGCCTGAACGAAGGTGAGCAGGTTATGGAAATGTTCGGTGATCACTTCGGCTTGAACATCGTTCACGTGAATGCAGAGCAGCGCTTCCTGTCTGCGCTGGAAGGTGAAGCGGATCCTGAAGCCAAGCGTAAGATCATCGGTCACGTATTCGTTGATGTTTTCGATGAAGAATCGAAGAAACTAAAGAATGCGAAATGGCTGGCACAGGGTACAATTTACCCGGATGTAATTGAATCTGCGGCTTCTAAAACCGGTAAAGCACACGTTATCAAGTCTCACCACAACGTAGGTGGCCTGCCTGAAGATATGGAAATGGGCCTGGTTGAGCCGCTGAAAGAGCTGTTCAAAGATGAAGTACGTAAGATTGGTCTTGAACTTGGCCTGCCTTATAACATGCTTTACCGCCACCCGTTCCCAGGGCCAGGTCTGGGTGTACGTGTACTGGGCGAAGTGAAGAAAGAGTACTGTGATCTGCTGCGCCGTGCAGACGCAATCTTCATTGAAGAGCTGCACAACGCTGATCTGTACAACAAAGTTTCTCAGGCATTTACTGTGTTCCTGCCAGTACGCTCTGTTGGCGTAATGGGTGACGGCCGTAAATATGACTGGGTTGTTTCTCTGCGTGCTGTTGAAACAATTGACTTTATGACTGCACACTGGGCACACCTGCCATACGACTTCCTGGGTAAGGTTTCTAACCGTATCATTAACGAAGTTGATGGTATTTCCCGCGTGGTTTACGACGTATCTGGTAAGCCGCCGGCAACTATCGAGTGGGAATAATATCCCATTAGATAACTGACTTTTGGTCATGATTATGAAAAAGGCACCTTCGGGTGCCTTTTTTGTTATCACTATTACTCTTATTTATCAGTAGGCTGCTTACATTCACCGCGCTTGCACTTATGTTGCGTAAATGATCTTGCTTTGTTGATCTTTTGTTTCTTATTAATATCTTCTTACAATATATCGTGGTGCTTTTTTGTTAATAAGTGGTTTGATATACGCTTTTTACTGAGTGGTTTATTACAATCTTCTGTAATCCCTTGCGGGAAATATGGATTGACTGGCGAAAGAATCATTAAACACACCGCCGCAAATTAACAACATCAACGAGCATGGAGTACCCATGAGCAATCAAGCAGTGAATAAAGCACCTGTTGCCTCGTCGGGGGCAATGGATAAGTTTTTAAACTTCATCGAACGAGCCGGTAATAAGATCCCCGATCCGGCACTTCTCTTTTTCTGGGGACTGGTTATCGTCTGGGGCCTGTCTGCACTACTTTCTCAGTTCGAATTCGGACTGATCCACCCTGTTACGGGGCAGGCTATCGAAATCAATAACCTTCTTACTGGCCAGTCACTGGCTGGCTTCCTGGCCGGGATGGTGAAAACCTTTACTGGTTTTGCACCTCTGGGTATCGTTCTGGTAGCGATGCTGGGTGTCGGTGTTGCTGAAGCATCCGGTTTCATTAACACTGGACTGAAGAAGATGCTGAACTTCACCCCGGCTAAGCTGCTGACACCTATGCTTATCCTGGTTGCGATCGTATCTCACACCGCAGCTGACGCAGGTTACGTATTGGTTATCCCGCTGGGTGGTATTATCTTTCATGCAGCAGGTCGTCATCCTTTGGCCGGTATTGCGGCAGCTTTTGCCGGTGTATCCGGTGGTTTCTCGGCTAACTTCATTCCTTCCGGTATTGATCCGCTATTGGCCGGTTTCACTCAGTCGGCGGCACAAATTCTGGATCCTGAGTATGTTGTAAACCCACTTTCGAACCTGATGTTCACCGGTTTGTCTTCCATTATTGTTGTTGCAATTGGCTGGTATGTGACTGAGAAGGTTATCGAGCCGCGCTTGCGTAATACTCCGATTGATGATGATGCTGAAGAAGCACCGGATTTGGGTTCATTCAGCGAAATTGAATCGAAAGCTTTTAACCGCGCTGGTTGGGCTATGGTATTGGGTATTGTCGCTCTGGTTGCGGCGGTCTATCCGGAAACATCACCACTGCGCTCTCCTGATGGTCAAATTACCGCATTCTCTGCGCCGTTGATGCAGTCAATCGTGCCGCTGATCTTCATCCTGTTTATTATTCCGGGTGTGGTTTACGGACGTGTTGCCGGTACTTTCAAATCCAGTGATGACATTATTAAAGCGATGTCGGCAACCATGGGAACCATGGGCGGCTATATCGTAATGGCCTTTTTCTGTGCGCAGTTCCTGGCAGCATTCAGCCAGTCTAACCTAGGTACGCTGTTGGCGCTGTCTGGTGCGGACTTGCTGAAAGCGATGAACCTGCCGGGTCAGATCACTATTGTTGGTATGATCCTGCTGACAGCTTTTGTTAACCTGCTGGTTGGCTCGGCGTCGGCGAAGTGGGCCCTGATTGGTCCAATCCTAGTGCCAATGCTGATGGCTGTCGGTATCTCTCCTGAGCTGACTCAGGCGGCTTACCGTGTTGGTGATTCTGTCTCTAACATCATTTCCCCACTGATGGTGTTCTTCCCTCTGGTGGTTGTTTACACCCAGCGTTATGTGAAGAGTTCAGGTATCGGCACACTGGCGTCGCTGATGATGCCTTACTCGATTGCGATGCTGATTGGCTGGACGCTGTTCCTGCTGGCTTACTGGGCGTTCGGTATTCCTCTGGGTATTCAGGCGCCGTATTCATACAGCATGTAATTTTGCCTGATAATTGTTTTCAGACTGAAGCCCCGCATTGCGGGGCTTTTTTATGAAGGCTGATTTTATTTTTTTGGCTTATTTAACGGGTTTTACTTCAGGTAGCCAGCATGAAAGCGTAGGTGATCTTCGATAAAGCTGGTAATAAAGTAATAGCTGTGGTCGTAGCCTTCTTGCATGCGCAGTTCGAGCGGGTAGTTATTTTTCTTCGCTGCGGCTTCAAGCAATTCAGGTTTAAGTTGCTCGGTCAGGAACTCATCTTCTGTCCCCTGATCAACAAGAGCTGGCAGTTTGCCCGTTGCCTGCTTCATTAGCTCACAGCTGTCATATTGCTTCCAGGTTTCAAGGTCAGAGCCCAGATAACCGGTGAATGCTTTTTTGCCCCAAGGGCAGGTTCTCGGATGACTGATTGGGCTGAATGCTGATACCGAGCGGTAACGTTCCGGATTACGAAGGGCAATCATTAGTGCGCCATGTCCGCCCATAGAGTGACCGCTGATAGCTCGTTGCTCAGTAACCGGAAAATGGCTTTCGATCAGCGTCGGCAGTTCATTTACCACGTAGTCATACATCTGGTAGTGGCGGTTCCATGGTTCCTGGGTGGCATTTACGTAGAAGCCGGCTCCCTTGCCGAAGTCGTAACTGCCTTGTGGATCGTCGGCAACATCTTCACCGCGTGGGCTGGTATCCGGTGCAACTATCGCAATACCCAGCTCGGCTGCAATGCGCTGTGCTCCGGCTTTTTGCATGAAGTTTTCGTCTGTGCAGGTCAGTCCGGACAGCCAGTAAAGAACAGGCACCTTGGTGCCGTCGGCAATTTGTGGCGGCAGGTAAACGGCGAAACGCATGTCACAGTTGAGCGTTGCTGAGTGATGGCTATATTGCTTATGCCAGCCGCCAAAGCTTTTATTGGTGCTGATATTTTCCAGAGTCATTATCTTTTTATCTCAACGGGTTATTTCAACAATAATAAGCGCTGCCGAAGCAGCGCTTATACTGTGACGCAGGGATTATTTGTCGTAGTGGATCACGCTACGGATGCTCTTGCCTTCATGCATCAGGTCAAAGGCGTTGTTGATCTCTTCCAGCCCCATGGTATGGGTAATGAAGTCATCAAGTTTGAACTCGCCAGCCATGTAACGTTCAACAATTTCCGGCAGCTCAGAGCGACCTTTCACACCACCGAAGGCAGAACCACGCCATACGCGGCCTGTCACCAGCTGGAACGGGCGGGTTGAGATTTCCTGGCCGGCACCGGCAACACCGATGATGACAGATTCGCCCCAGCCCTTATGGCAGCATTCCAGTGCGGAACGCATAACGTTGACGTTACCGATACATTCAAAGGAGAAGTCGACACCGCCGTCGGTCATTTCGACGATCACTTCCTGAATTGGTTTGTCATAATCATTCGGATTTATACATTCGGTAGCACCCAACTCTTTCGCCAGCTGGAATTTGCTCTCGTTGATATCAACACCGATGATACGGCTGGCACCGGCCATCGTCGCACCGATAATTGCTGACAGGCCGATACCGCCCAGGCCAAAGATAGCGACATTATCGCCTTTTTGTACTTTGGCTGTTTTCAATACCGCACCCATACCAGTGGTAACACCGCAGCCCAGCAGGCAGACTTCTTCCAGTGGCGCATCTTTGTTGACTTTCGCCAGTGAAATCTCAGGCAGTACTGTATATTCAGAAAAAGTCGAGCAGCCCATGTAGTGATAGATTGGCTGGCCGTCTTTGTAGAAACGGGTTGTGCCGTCCGGCATCAGGCCTTTGCCTTGGGTTTCACGGATTTTTTGGCACAGGTTGGTTTTACCTGATTTACAGAATTTACACTCGCCGCATTCCGGGGTGTAAAGTGGGATTACGTGGTCACCAACTTCGACACTGGTAACGCCTTCGCCCACCATCTCAACAATACCGCCGCCCTCATGACCTAGAATCGCCGGGAAAATGCCTTCCGGATCGTCGCCGGACAGGGTGAAGGCATCGGTATGACAAACACCGGTAGCAATAATACGTACTAGAACTTCACCGGCTTTCGGTAGCATAACATCGACTTCCTCAACCGACAGTGGCTGATTCGGACCCCAGGCAATGGCTGCTTTGGATTTGATAAATTGTTCAGACATTCTGTTCTCGCTTATTCTGTGATTGGATACTGTTCATTAAGGCTTATGTTCTTTCTTGTCAGCTTTGCGCTTATCTATTGACGCATAGCTATGATTACACTGTAGAAGATAAACCTCAGGTCGATGACGCCGGTTAATAGCAGCGTTCCTCGTTGTGATGGCTAGTATTATATTTTTTCAAAAAGAGATGATAATCACCTTGTTGTGCAAATTACTTTTACTGCCTGGTAACAATTGAGGGTGAAAGAGGGAGAGTGTTTTTGCGGCATTGTTTGACTGGGAATAAGTTGGTAAGGGCAGAGCAAGGCATTATAATGCGCCTCCCATGTTTGCAATGATTTGAGAAAGCCTGTGACCGATCAAAACCAAGATGAACTATATATGCGCCGAGCCATTGAGCTGGCAGCCAAAGCCGAGCAGGAAGGAGAGGTTCCTGTTGGGGCGGTTGTGGTTTATGACGGTCAGGTGATTGGAGAAGGCTGGAACCGCTCTATTGGTCAGCATGATGCTACAGCTCACGCAGAGATGATGGCTCTTCGTCAAGCAGGCAAGGTGATTCAGAACTATCGCCTGCTGGATGCAACTTTGTATGTCACTCTGGAGCCGTGCCCTATGTGTGCCGGTGCTATGGTACACAGCCGTATTGGTAAGGTGGTGTTTGGTGCCAGCGATCTGAAGACTGGTGCGGCAGGCAGTATTATGAACTTGTTGAGTTATGAGCAGGTCAATCATCATGTCGCCTGTGAATCCGGGGTGCTGGAAGAGGAATGCCGGGCTCAGTTACAGGCGTTTTTTAAACGTCGACGGGCCGAGAAAAAAGCCGAGAAAAAGGCCCGCCAGGCTGCACAGGCTGAGAGCCAGTGATCAAACAAAAAGCCCGACTCATTGAGTCGGGCTTTTTTCTGTTTCTTTGCGCTGACAATTGGTGTCGCTAGCTTTTGTTTATCGTTCTATTGTTAGCAAGGCTAACAAGCGGCTGTTGCTGCTACAACATAGCTGCGCTGGCGCCATAACACTTTCTTGCGGGTATTAGCATGCATGCGTTTTCGTCTTGTTGCGATTGATGTCATGCGTTTCTTCAGGCTTTTCACCGCTTTTTTCTGTTTTGAGAATCGCATAAGTTTCTCCCATAAAGCAAAGGCACAAGTGTGCCCACACTACAATCATTTTCCTGAATCTTGTTCAGGGTTATGAGTTGATTGTTACCAAATTTTCATCATTTGAGAATGAGCCCGATCGCAAAATTACGGCTTTCTTTGCAAAACCATCAATACTCAATGTGATATTTCTATCACTAATTTTATGTCGGTTGATATAAAGCACAGCCCTGTATTAACAGGGCTGCTTATAAAAAGAAGGGGATGGTTATTTACTGACAAGTTTGGTCGGTTTAGCGAGGCTGGTATCTATTTTTTCGCCTTCAAGTTTTGTCTGTTTGCTACCATCTTGCTGTAGTGGCGGGGTGATCGTTCTTAAGCTGTCGATGACCGCGATACCTTCCTCTTTGTCCTGATTCGGTGTTGTATTGTGCGCTTGCTCATAGCCGATAATACTCTGGTAATAGCGGCGAATATTTTCCACGTAGTTCAGCGCTTCATCACCACGGGCATAGCCATAACGGGTCTGCTTGTAGTATTTGCGCTGGCGCAGAAGTGGCAGGCGTTGTTTAACATCGCTCCAGGCATCCGGGTTACCACCTTGTTTTTTGGTCAGGCGGCGGGCATCCATCATATGGCCGAAACCTACGTTATAAGACGCCAGGGCAAACCAGACTTTTTCATGTTCTTCGATGCTGTCAGGCACACGGGCAATCATCTTGCGTAGGTAGACAACGCCGCCCCGGATACTTTCTTCCGGATCAAGACGATTCTTCACACCCACAGACTTTGCTGTTGGCAGGGTCAACATCATCATACCGCGCACTCCGGTCGGAGAAACTGCGCGCGGGTTCCAGTGGGATTCCTGATAAGAAAGTGCAGCAATCAGACGCCAGTCCAGCTCTTTCGAATACTTTTTGAACAGAGGTTCCCAGCGAGGAAGCTTTTTCTCGATAGCTCGCAGGAATGCTCGGGTGTCAACATAATCAAAGCTGTCGACATGGCCGAAATATTTCTCTTCCAGCTTGCCCAGTTCACCGCTTTGTTTCATTTCACCGAAGAACTCGATCAGCAGCGCATACAGGCTGTCATCGGTGGTTTTGTTGAGGAACCAAGCGATCGGCTCATCTTCGGTCAATTCGAGGGCAACGGCAATATCCGGATGGATTCGCTGGCTGAGGGCGACATCTACTGAGTCAGCAATGGTGTAATCCAGATCGCCTCTGGCAACCATGCGTAGCAACTCATCACTGTCGGTTTCCTCTATTGCTTCCCATTGAAGCTGCGGGTAAAGAACATTGAGAGTGTCCAGGCTTTTCTCGTGGCTGGAGCCTTTAACAACAACCAGTGAACCTTTATTTTTAGCCAGATCTTCTGTGTCACGCGGACGCCACTGGCCTTTCTTATAGACTACGATTTGGCTGGCGTAGTAATAGGCGGGGGCAGCCCGGAATCCAGACAGGCGGTCTTCGGTCATGGTCAGGCCCGCAGCAATGATATCGACATCTTTGCGTTCAAGGCTGGGGAAAAGTCCGGCCAGAGTAAACATTGGCTGCATTTCCAGTTTGACACCCAGCTTGGCGGCAAACCGTTGTGCAAGTTCATAATCAAGACCTGTCGGACCATCGTTGCCAATATAGTAAGAGAGCTGATTATTCAGCGTGCCGACACGCAGGACGCCACTTTCACGGATCTTCTCCAGATCACTGCGGGTGTCCTGTTGCAGCCAGTTGCAACCACTAAGCAATAGCATGCTTAGTAATAGTGCCAGGGTATACCGGAGGTTAGAAGTTAATCGAAGATTGCTCAACAAGATATGCTCATCATTATAATTTGATGTTCTTTATACCAAAGCTCGCCAATTCAGCAAAGCAACTCCCATCCTCCCAGTGATGATTCTCCCGTCAAATTACAATTTCCGGACATCAGGACAATGTATGTATGGGAGCTGCCCGGCATCTAAATACTAGTTCAATTTCAGCTCTGCTGAGCTGGCTCATCGTTTTTTCTTAATGTTTGGAACAGGAATGAAAAAAAATTACGCAAACGGTTGCGTCAGGTGTTACGTCACAAAAAATTTTCCCTTATACTATGCCTCGCAGAGCTTCCAGCACCTGCTTCGAAACTCCCGAAACTTATATAGTACGGGAATGAAGAACGCTGTTTAGTTGCTGCCCTGTCATGAGTGCATCGCCTCTGCTTGCTGTAAAAACAGCCGGGAAAGAGGTGACATTGACGTGATTTTTCCGGTGCTGAACCGGGATTAGGTCAATATCACCTTCATTCAACTGCTAATCGAGAGACGTACGCACATGGAAATTTTGCGTGGTTCACCCGCACTGTCTGAGTTTCGCGTTAACAAGCTACTGGAGCGTTGCCGCGAATTAGAGCTGCCTGTGTCAGGCATTTATGCTGAGTTCATGCATTTTGCTGAACTGTCAGCACCGCTGAATGCCGAGGAACAAAACAAGCTGGCCAGTTTGCTGACCTACGGCCCTACGATTGCAGAGCATGAGCCAACCGGTCTGTTGCTGCTGGTTACCCCTCGTCCGGGTACTATCTCCCCGTGGTCATCTAAATCGACCGACATCGCCCATAACTGTTCCCTGAATCAAATCAAACGCCTTGAGCGCGGTACTGCATATTACGTAGAAACCACCGCTGATCTGAGTGAAGCCCAGCTTACAACCCTGAAAGGATTACTTCATGACCGCATGATGGAAGTGGTGTTTACCGATATGGAAGCGGCAGCTGCGCTGTTCAGTCATGCGGAGCCTGCACCGGTGAAATGTGTTGATATCCTTGCCGGAGGCCGTAAGGCGCTTGAAGACGCAAACGTTACCCTCGGTCTGGCACTGGCTGAGGATGAAATTGATTACCTGGTGGAAAACTTCACCAGACTGGGCCGTAACCCGAATGATATCGAGCTGATGATGTTTGCTCAGGCGAACTCTGAGCACTGCCGTCATAAGATTTTTAATGCAGACTGGACTATCGACGGTGTTGAACAGGAAAAATCCCTGTTCAAGATGATTAAAAATACCTTTGAGCAGAACAATGATTATGTTCTGTCGGCCTACAAGGATAATGCGGCGGTAATGGAAGGCTCGAATGTCGGCCGTTTCTTCCCGGATCCAAATTCCCGCCAGTACAACTACCACCAGGAAGATGCCCATATCCTGATGAAAGTGGAGACCCATAACCACCCGACGGCGATTTCACCATGGCCGGGAGCATCGACCGGATCCGGCGGTGAAATCCGTGATGAAGGGGCTACCGGTATCGGCGGTAAACCGAAAGCCGGCCTGGTCGGTTTTACTGTTTCTAACCTGCGTATCCCTGACTTTGAACAGCCATGGGAAACCGACTTTGGTAAGCCGGGCCGAATTGTCAACGCGCTGGATATTATGCTGGAAGGCCCGCTGGGCGGTGCTGCATTTAATAATGAGTTTGGCCGCCCGAACCTGCTGGGTTATTTCCGTACTTATGAAGAAAAAGTCAGCTCCCATAACGGTGAAGAAATTCGTGGTTACCATAAGCCGATTATGATTGCCGGTGGTATGGGTAATATCCGTGCCGAGCATGTTCAGAAGAAAGAAATTCCGGTTGGTGCGAAGCTGATTGTGCTGGGTGGTCCGGCAATGAATATCGGTCTTGGTGGTGGTGCTGCGTCTTCTATGGCGTCTGGTCAGTCAGCCGAAGATCTGGATTTTGCATCGGTGCAGCGTGAAAACCCGGAAATGGAACGTCGCTGTCAGGAAGTGATCGATCGCTGCTGGCAGATGGGTGAAGCCAACCCGATTGCCTTTATTCACGATGTGGGTGCGGGTGGTATCTCTAACGCCTTGCCTGAGCTGGTGGATGACGGTGAACGTGGCGGTAAGTTCCAGCTGCGAGAGGTGCCGAATGACGAACCGGGTATGAGCCCGCTGGAAATCTGGTGTAACGAATCGCAGGAACGCTATGTGCTGGCTGTTGCCACAGAAAATATGGATACCTTTGACGCTATTTGTCAGCGTGAGCGTGCACCGTATGCCGTGGTTGGTGAGGCCACTGAAGAGCGTCATCTGACGCTGGAAGACAGCCACTTCGACAACACCCCAATTGATATGCCGATGGATATCCTGCTTGGTAAGCCGCCAAAGATGCACCGTGACGTGAAATCACAGAAGGCAGAAGGCAAAGCGATTGAACGTAGCGGTATTGAATTGGAAGAAGCGACTCACCGGGTGCTCCGTCTTCCGGCTGTTGCAGAGAAGACGTTCCTGATCACTATCGGTGACCGGACTGTGACCGGCCTGGTTGCCCGTGATCAGATGGTCGGTCCGTGGCAGGTTCCAGTTGCCAACTGTGCTGTTACTGCTGCCAGTTATGACAGCTACCATGGTGAGGCGATGGCAATGGGTGAGCGAACACCGATTGCATTGCTGGACTTTGCCGCTTCAGCCCGTATGGCTGTCGGTGAGTCGCTTACTAACATTGCCAGTGCAGATATCGGCGATCTTAGGCGCATCAAGCTTTCTGCAAATTGGATGTCTCCGGCGGGTCACCCGGGTGAAGATGCCGGTTTGTATGATGCGGTGAAAGCGGTCGGTGAAGAGCTGTGTCCTGCACTGGGCCTGACGATTCCTGTCGGTAAAGATTCCATGTCGATGAAAACCAAATGGGAAGATAACGGCAAACAGAAAGAGGTGACTTCGCCGCTGTCACTGATCATTACCGCATTTGGCCGTGTCGAAGACATTCGCAAGACAGTCACTCCTCAGCTTCGTACTGATAAAGGTGATTCAAGCCTGCTGCTGATAGACCTGGGTTGTGGTCAGAATCGCCTGGGGGCTACTGCTTTGTCACAGGTTTACAAGCAGTTGGGTGACAAACCGGCAGATGTCGATAGTCCGGAGCTACTGAAAGGTTTCTTTAATGCGATTCAGACATTGATCCGCGACGGTAAGCTAATGGCTTATCATGACCGTGGTGACGGTGGTTTGTATGTCACGTTGGCAGAAATGGCTTTTGCTGGCCATACCGGGGTGGAAGTCGATATTAATACATCAGACAACGATGAATGTGATGATGTGTTGGCGACGCTGTTCAACGAGGAATTGGGCGCGGTGATTCAGGTACGTACTGACGAACTTGATGCTGTGCAGTCGGTGCTTGCAGCCAACGGTCTTGAAGCATGCAGCCATGTTATCGGTACAGTTGTTGATGAAGATGTGGTTCGCATCTGGAATGGTAATGATCTTGTGCTGGAGCAGAGTCGTACTGAGTTGCGTGCAATCTGGGCTGAGACAACTTACCAGATGCAGGCAATGCGTGATAATCCGGCGGGCGCGCTACAGGAATTCGAGGCCAAGAAAGATGCAGCGGATCCTGGCTTGAATGTAAGCCTGAGCTTTGACATTAATCAGGATGTTGCCGCTCCGTTTATTGCTGCACCAGCTGTTAATAAAGGTGCCAAGCCGCAGATGGCTATTTTACGTGAGCAGGGTGTTAACTCGCATGTCGAGATGGCGGCAGCATTTGATCGTGCCGGCTTTGATGCTAAAGACGTGCATATGAGCGATATCCTGTCAGGTAGGGTGGCTCTGGACGGCTTCAATGGCCTGGTTGCTTGTGGTGGTTTCTCCTACGGTGACGTATTGGGGGCTGGTGAAGGCTGGGCGAAGTCAGTCCTGTTTAACAACATGGCTCGTGATCAGTTTGAAGCTTTCTTCCACCGCAATGACACTTTTGCTCTTGGTGTGTGTAACGGTTGTCAGATGATGTCGAACCTGCGCGATCTTATCCCAGGGGCGGAGTTATGGCCGCGTTTTGTTCGCAATGAGTCAGAGCGTTTTGAAGCCCGATTCAGCCTGGTTGAAGTGCAGCAAAGTGATTCACTGTTCTTCAATGGCATGGCGGGCTCTCGAATGCCGATTGCGGTATCACACGGTGAAGGTCGGGTTGAGGTTCGCAATGCGGAACATTTGGCGGCGATTGAACAGTCCGGCACCGTGGCACTGCGTTATCTGGATAACTATGGCAATGCGACAGAAAATTACCCGGCTAACCCGAATGGTTCACCAAATGGTATTACCGGTCTGACAACGCAAGATGGTCGCGTCACTATTATGATGCCGCACCCTGAACGTGTATTCCGAACTGTGGCTAACTCTTGGCATCCGGATGACTGGAATGAGAATAGCCCGTGGATGCGAATGTTCCGAAATGCACGGGTCAACATGGGTTGATTAACACTTTGATTTTGGGTCGCATTTGACTCATAAAAAACAGTCAAAAAAGGCGTTGAGCACACTTTTTGCTCAACGCCTTTTTATGTATGACCGACTGCTTTTTTATTCATCAATTCAATAAGCACATCCGACCTCTCAGCAAGGGCTGCTCTGTATAATCCCGCTCCTTTCGCAGGAAGTATATTTGTATGACCATTCAGTTTGGTCATATCAACTGGTTGAGTATTCAAGTCCTGAATTCAGTCAGTACCTTATTTTGCTTCTGAACGTCCATTACATAGTTCCACACCCAAATTCTGAAGTTTATTGTCGGCAGTATTTCTGCGGTTAATGATGATGTAATGAATTTGGCTGTGGCACTGTTTAGATTAATTGGTGTCTAGTGCTTTGTAATTCATCTCAATCTATCAAACGATCTCGCCGTCTTTCTTTGAAAGATAGTGTGGTAATTCTGGCTATGAGTGCGTCTGTAACAGGCTGTTTGGACGGCTCATCTTCAAATGCTAAAACCGATAATGCGTTATATAGTGCCGGAGAGCGGCCGCATGTAATTTTTGCGCCGCACAGTCAGCAAATGGATTTGGTGAATGACTTACGTTTTGGTGCTCGCTTTGCCGCAGGTGTGGACTACCACACAGCGGATGACGGTGTGGTAAGCATCAATGGCCGTCGTGGTCTGACGCTGGCCGACAATGATGGCTTTTCAACCAGCGCCCAGTTTGATGTTACTTTCAGCCAGCCGCTGGATCCTGATAGCGTGGTATTTTCCGGCTCGGATCAGAACGTGTTTGTGTTGCCGCTGAAATCAAACAGTGATGAGTATTTATCGCTGGCAAGTTATCAGGGTAATGCCAGCAAGTTGATTGATCGCGCGAAACTGGCACAGCAGCAGATCCGTGCCAATGTTGTAACTCTGGACGGTCAAGCCAATGTAATGCGTATCAGCCCGTTGGCACCGCTGGCATCTAAAACAAAATATCTGGTGATCCTGACCAGTACTCTGCGTGACATTAATGGCCAGTCAGTTGTTCCATCTGATGATTACCATGCTTTCAGCCATTCGCAGTCGACAGGTGAACCTGTCGCGAATGCTGTTTCTCGCTGGCACAGTATGGCAAGTGATGCCCTGGCTGCAATTGCCGGTGGTTTTGCTGAGAATGGGAAATCGACTTATCTGTCTGCTGATCCGAAGAAAGCGGGCGAGCAGGTTGCACATGCCTTTACCTTCACGACGACAACTGGTACTGAAAGCCTGGAAGCATTGGCAAGCCCGAAGGCGGCTCTGATCAACCAGGGACTGACTGAGCAGGAAGCAGATGAATTACTGGCTTCAACGGTTAATGGTAATGCTGTTCCTCAACCACGTAAGGTAGGGATTATCCGTCGCGATCTGTCTATTGGCGATATGCTGGATCCTTTCCTGCAGAAGCTGGGTACGGTTTTCAATTCATTAGACAGTGAATCACTGGCACAACAGTTCAGTATGTCAGTGGAGCAGATTGATCAGCTTAAGCTGCAATACAAAGACTTTAAGCTGGATGGCTCTATGCTGGATCAGCTGCTTTCCGACGGCTTTGTTATCAGTTCTGCTTCTTTTGGCTATCCGAAGGTGAAATTTGCTCAGGGGCACATTACTTTGCCTTATTACCTGGCTGCCCCAGAGCTGGATAACACCGGTCACATCAAAAAGGGTTCACTGGCATCATTTGGTAATGATGAATGGAAATACAGCGATCAGGGGATGGCAGCAACAAGCACTAATGCTAAAGCCGCTTTTCCTTATCCTGAACAGCAGGCTGAGTATAAAGTTCCTTTCTTGGTGACATTGCCTGAAGCTAAACATAAGCCGGCTCAGGGCTGGCCGGTTGTGATTTTTCAGCATGGCATTTTGGGTGACCGCAGTAACAGCTTCCCGGCGGGTATGGCTCTGGCATCACTGTGTGATAAAGAGCGTCCGGGAAATGACTGCTTTGCGACGATTGCAATGGATCTTCCGTTACATGGTATTTCGCCACAGTTACTGGTGGGTACAGCTGCGGTGCCTTCACCATTCATTGGTTTTGGTATGGACTCGCTACGTGCCGAAACCGTGAAAGAGTTGCAAACCTTGGAAAGCACAGCAACACCGTCTGACTCTGAGCTTGAGAAAAAAGCCGAGTTGTCTAATCGCCTGAAAGAAATGGACGGTATCGTTGAGCGCCACTTCAGCGCGACACGTACACCAACAGGTCAGATGAAGCCGATGAGTTGGGATCTTGCTTCGCTTGAAGGCAGCTCAGGTTCAACTTTTATGAACTTCAGTAATGTGCTGAGCCAGCGTGATCGTATGCGTCAGGCGATTTCAGATCTGCTGAACCTGAATGCCAGCCTGAAAGACATTGACCTTGATGGTGACGGTATCGGTGATTTTGATACCAGCCGTGTCTACTTTGTCGGCCATTCACTGGGTGGTGTATTGGGTATGCCGTTTGTGGCGGTGAACAATGATCCGATGGTGCATCAGTTCAACCCGAACTTGCCTAAAATCCAGGCAGCTGCTTTGCTGACAACTGGTGGTGGTGTGCCTAAATTGCTGGAGCACTCACCGGGTTTCCGTCCTGAAATTCTGGGGGCACTAAAGCACCTTAAAGCTGAGCACCCGTTAGAGTTGGGTACAAAGGCATTCGAGCACTACTTCTATACTTTGCAGAGTGTTATTGATGATATTGATCCGCTGAACTTTGCAGCCAAGCTGAAAACCAGTAATACCGGTATTTATATGGCTGAGGTTGTTGGTGGTGCACCGGTACTTGACGCTTATGGTTATCAGCAGTACACCGCAGACGGTAAACCAATGATTACGCTGCCGGACCAGACTATTCCGAACAGCGCAGACGGAAAGCCGACCGCACCATTTGAAGGTAGTATTGCCGCTCCATTGGCGGGTACTGAACCTATGATTAAGCTGATGGGACTGCAGTCGCTGAGGCATGTTGCTGATGACTCGGCAAATTACTCAGTAAACCGTGGTTTCTCTGTTAGTGCCGAACATGGCTATCCGCTTAAGGTAGTTGCACGATTTAATCGAGGTACTCATGTTTCTCCGGTTATGGCTCTGGAAAATGTTCAGCGCATGTTGGCGGACAACCAAAAGCTGGTGGAAGTAATCAAATCCGGTGAAATGGGCAAAGAGCATTTGTCTCTGATTTACCTTGCAGCAGATTCTTTAAAGCGTTCAGGTGGCCTGTTTGTTGAAATGACCGGTCAGGTCAGTGACTTCTTTACCAGTAATGGTCAGGAAGTTACGGTGAACGATGCTAACTTCCTGAGCTTGGACGATCCACATAAAGGTGATATTCCATTGCCGGCTGTAACTCTGGCCAGCAAGCTGCCAGTAACATGTGAAGTTGGTGAGGAATGTATCATCGATAATGATGATGCTGCATTTGAAACAGTGGGTACCTGGAGTGCTGAGAGTGATCGTGAAGGTGATACAGAAGGTAACACTTATGCGTACGCTTCTGGTAGTGGTGCAAATTACTTTGCAAGTGCGGCTTGGTGGTTCCGTGTAGCGAAACCGGGTACTTACCGCGTGTCTATGCGAACGCCATCAGATTTTGCAAAGGGGTCGCTATTGGCTCACGGAGCTACAACTGGTGCTCGTTATAATGTGTTCTCATCTGCAGGTGAATCGCATGACAAGATGTTTAATCTGGTTGAAGGTGTGAATAACGAGGCTCCATTTGACTATCCACTGGCACCGAACGGTGAGTATGTGGCGCTGGGAGAGTTTGTGTTTGATGCCAATCATGATTACAAGGTGACGGTACATAACCGCAGTGTTGAGATCATTACAGGCCCGTTGATTGCTGATGCTATCAAGATTGAATATGTGTCAGACAATACTAACCTGTCGGCAGCCGGTGAGCTGGAACGTTTGATTTCACAGACAGAGACATTGCTTGGCTCTGTGCAAGCTGGAGAATTGCCGGGTCAGTATTCAGGTGAAATGATCAATAAGCTTAAAGCTGTGTTGGAGGAGGTAAAGAAGGTTCCTTTTGACAGTGCGATGGCAACAGCAGATATGCTGGTGTTGAAGGCACAGCTTGATAAGGCAGTTAATGAACTTGAGCAGACGAAGGTTCCTGAGCCGACCATTGTAGGTACGGACCTGCAGGGAATGTTGATGGATCACCATACTGCGAACTTTACAGCTAACGTTAAAGGTGTGGTGAAATCTTCAGATGACTATGGTCAGGATGGCAAGGATTATCTGTTTTTTACAGACTCGTCAGCTCAGGCTGAGTGGACATTCTTGGTTGCAGAAGATGGTCAGTATAAGATTGATTTCAATACTCCCGGCGGCTTTTGGAAATCACATGGTTATGGTTCAGATACAACCAAATATCAACTATTGCTAGATGATCAGGTATTGGCAGAGACAATTGTCGATATATATGACAATGCTCATGATTTCGAGCAATTAGCAGTAGTGTCATTGGTTAAAGGTCGGGAGTATAAGGTTCGAGTAAGCGGAGCTTACAGCTCTTGGGGAACCTCTTACGGCATTGCCGCCGATGCCATCAAAGTAACTTACCAGCCATAATCCTAGCTTGTAAAAGTAATTAAAATGATTAAACCAAACCGCCCTCAGGGGCGTTTTTTTTGTGGACGAAAAAGCGGTTTTTATTGAGTACCTTATACAGTTAAAGAGCAGTTATAAAATCACCATCGAAGAGACAGAAGTTTATAGAGGTTAACTATTTCACGAAATTTTCTCGTCATTATGAATAAGATGAAATTAAGCTGAGAGTATGGTGTTGTGGGGCAGGGCCTATGATTTTTTTCGATCTTGATAATACCTTGCTGGATCACGATGGCGCGGAGCGAGATGCCATACGAAGTTTTTTCGCGCGTTATCGCGATAGCATTATTTCTTACCCGGACACACCGGAGCAGCTTTGGCGGGAAATTACAGACAGGCATCGCGCTCGATGGCGGTCCGGTGAGCTGAATTTTGAAGAACAACGCCGGGCGCGGATCAGTGAGTTGTTTGAACGGCCGCTAACCATTGCTGAGGCTGATGAGCTCTTTGCTGAGTATTATGGTATTTATCGTCGTCACTGGCGGTTATTTTCTGATGTTGAGCCGGCGCTGAAGCAGCTTCGCACACACTCCCCCCTTGCTGTTATTACTAACGGCTTTACCTCCCAACAAACAGCAAAGCTGCGAGAAACAGGAATATTGGATTATTTCAGCTTGGTTATGACCTCAGAACAAGCCGGGGTAGCCAAACCGGATCCTCGAATATTCCAAGCTGCGATAAATTCAGCCAAAGAAAGCCCGGAGGATTGTTGGTATATCGGTAATCACCCTGAAAATGATGCATTGGCGGCTCAACAAGTCGGGATGAAAGCTGTATGGCTCAATCGCTATGGAAGTGATACTCGATCCGAAATTCGGCCCGGAACTCGGGTTGTACGTTCATTAACGGGCTTTGCAGATTTAGTGAAAACCACAATGTGTATATAGGCAGGCATGCAAGTTGAACTAATAAGTTATCTGATGTCTATTAAGAAATTAATCAAAGAGTGTGATGTGAGTGAGGTATTTGTCATATTTTTAAGTTGAGTCATTGCTTAAACCCACATAGAATCTGTGGCTTATTTTTTGAGCAGATGGCTTGTTGACTAATCATTGTCACGGAAGAGAGATGGGTATGGAATATCCCAACAACAATGGAATGGTAAGTGCAGCTAAGGGCTTGGCTGTGCTGGTGGTTATCTGCCTGCTTCGTTATTTCGACACTTTTGCCGTTATTTTCAGCTTTAACCAGGTGGGAATTGTGCCAAGTATTGTCGCTATCCTTGTTCTGCTTTCTGGTGTGTTAGCTACGGTCGGCTTGATGCGAGGCCAGATGTGGGGGTTTATCCCGCTTTATTTTTTCATTCCTGCAGTCACTTTGTTTTTTAAATTCAGTCTTATCCCATTTTTACCTTCACTGGTGGAGCCGGAATATCGCCGGATAGCCATTGTCGCTCTCAACAGTATTGTCTTAGTCTATGCTGTGTTATTGCTGCTTAGAATGATGGACTCAGAAGTTATTGTTCATACCGAAAAACCGCATGCAAAAGGCTGGTGATCAGATTGAGCTTTCAGCCTCAGATCTGTGATAATACTACCAATATTAATCAGGCAGTTGGTGACGCCTGGCGCACCGGTGGATCTCTGCTCAGAAAAGGACGATGAAAGATGAAGAAAATTGAAGCTGTTATTAAGCCTTTTAAGCTTGATGATGTTCGGGAAGCTCTGGCAGAAGTAGGTATCACAGGCATGACTGTTTCCGAAGTTAAAGGTTTCGGCCGTCAGAAAGGTCATACCGAGTTATACCGCGGTGCAGAATACATGGTGGACTTCCTGCCAAAAGTGAAACTGGAAATTGTTGTAGCAGATGAAGTGGCTGATCAATGTGTCGACACCATCATCGAAACAGCGCAAACCGGTAAGATCGGTGACGGTAAGATTTTCATGTTCGATGTTGAGCGCGTTGTGCGCATCAGGACTGGTGAAGAGGATGAAGACGCCATCTAAAATTCTTTTTCTTTGCTGTTTCATCCTTTATCTGCATCGGAAGTGCTCATTTATGCTTATAAACTCCGCGCTTCCTCTTTGCTAAAGAATGATACAGCTTTGCAAAAGAAATTTTAGGATCCGGAGCGAAAAACGCGTTATCTAACAAACAGAAGTAAAAAAGGCTTGTCATACGACAGGCCTTTTTATTATTTATCGCTAATTTGCCAGCGTTGCATTAACTTGCGACAGCTGCTCCCTGGTAGCGGCCTGGTTTGTGGTTCATGGCCAGCACCAGGTTCAGTATGATCGCGCCGATTACTGAGCAGCCGAGGATAACCGGGCTGACCAGAAAGAAAGAGGCGATCAAAATACTGATATCAATTCCCATCTGAAGTTTGCCAGCCGACATACCAAACTTTTCCTGCAGATACAGCACCAGGACATTGAAGCCGCCTAGGCTGGTTTGGTGACGGAATAGGATCAGCATACCCAGTCCCATCAAAAGGCCACCGATCACTGCGCAGTACATTGGTTCAAGGCGGCTGATTTCAAGCACATGGTGAAGGTTATCTGTAATTACAGATACCATACCACCAGAGAGAATGCTGGTAATGGCAAAGCGTTTGCTCATCCGGAACCAGGCCATTAGGTAGAATGGTGTATTGAGCAGGAAATATAGCTGGCCGAAAGACAGGTCGATAAACTGACTTAGTAACAATGCCAGTCCGGTGGTACCGCCAGTTAACAGGTCTGCCTGCTGAAGAAAGAACACCCCTTGCGAAACGACAAAAGTACCGGTAAGGATCGCAATAATATTTTCTTTTCGGGAGTGATAATAACCGCTCAACTCAATTCTCCTTATTTTTGGGAGGCGCAATAATAAGTTGGAACTGTTATAAAAAAGAAGACAGAGCTGGAAAGAGCCTGCCGAGCTGTGTAAGGTGCTGTTTACGAAAATGTAAATGATAATCTTCCCTTTGCACTTGTATTCTGTCTAAATGGGTATTTATTGATATTGGTGAGGCATTCACCAAGATGAAAACAATTCATGCAATTGTTGAAAATTTAGAAACAGAAATGACAATAAAAAGCTAAATCAGGGCTATCTGATTTAGATCAAATTATGTAATATACAGCGTTAGATATTGGCGGAACGAAAACGTTTGCGTCCAGGCGGCGCCTAGCTTTGTGGTTTTGCCTTTTTGATAGAAAAATAGTGATTACCACCAGTTCACATAAGGTTTTGAAATATCCAGGTGATTATGTGAATTGTATGAGAACAATCTGAGTCAGGAGATACAGATGCTAAAACGCGACATGAATATTGCCGATTATGACGCAGAACTTTTTGCAGCCATTCAGGAAGAGACTGCGCGTCAGGAAGAGCACATCGAGTTGATTGCTTCTGAAAACTACACCAGCCCGCGTGTAATGGAAGCACAAGGTTCTCAGCTAACAAACAAATATGCCGAAGGTTACCCGGGCAAGCGCTACTACGGCGGTTGTGAGTATGTCGACAAGGCTGAGCAGCTGGCTATTGAGCGTGCTTGCCAACTGTTTGGTGCAGAGTATGCGAACGTTCAGCCACACTCCGGTTCGCAGGCGAACAACGCAGTTTACATGGCACTGCTGAATGCCGGTGATACTGTTCTGGGTATGAGCCTGGCACATGGCGGTCACCTGACTCACGGCTCACCGGTAAACTTCTCTGGTAAGCTTTATAACATCATCCCTTACGGTATCGATGAAAACGGCCAGATTGACTACGCCGAAGTGGAAGCGCTGGCACTAGAGCACAAACCGAAGATGATCATCGGTGGCTTCTCTGCTTATTCTCAGGTTGTTGACTGGAAGCGCATGCGTGAAATCGCCGATAAAGTTGGTGCGTACTTCTTTGTTGATATGGCGCACGTTGCCGGTCTGATTGCTGCTGGTGTTTACCCGAACCCGGTTCCTCATGCTCATGTAGTGACTACAACAACTCACAAAACGCTGGCGGGTCCGCGTGGTGGTCTGATTCTGTCAAGCGCAGGCGAAGACTTTTACAAGAAACTGAACTCAGCAGTATTTCCTGGCGGTCAGGGTGGCCCGCTGATGCATGTTATCGCAGCTAAAGCGGTGGCATTCAAAGAAGCAATGGAACCGGAATTTAAAGAATACCAGGCTCGCGTTGTAGAGAATGCTAAAGCAATGGTTGAGGTGTTCATGGATCGCGGTTACAAGATTGTTTCTGGCGGTACTGAAAACCACCTGTTCCTGGTTGATTTGATCGACAAAGGCATTACCGGTAAAGAAGCTGATGCGGCGCTGGGTTCTGCAAATATTACTGTGAACAAGAACAGTGTACCGAATGATCCTCGCAGCCCGTTTGTAACTTCGGGTATTCGCGTTGGTACACCAGCGATCACTCGTCGTGGCTTTACGGTTGATGATTCGAAAGCTCTGGCTGGTTGGATGTGTGATGTGATGGATAACACCGAGAATCCGGAAGTGATTGAAGCAACAAAAGCAAAAGTACTGGAAATATGTAAACGCCTTCCTGTTTATGCATGATTTTCCGGGCATTTTAATGCTTCGGACACAGCACTGAAAAAGGTGCATTAATCGCAACGAAAAGGGCATGCCACCAGGCAGGCCCTTTTTTATTACGCGATTTCCATTGGTTTTTGCCTTTTTGCAGCATAAATAGCCAGAAAAAACACCTGAATACTCTCTATATATGACTGAAATGGGTTACACTGAGTCGACGAATTTGAGGAGGCATGATGCATTGTCCTTTTTGTGGTGCAAATGACACCAAAGTAATCGATTCCCGTCTGGTTGCAGACGGCCATCAGGTCCGTCGTCGTCGCCAGTGTTTGGCCTGTAATGAACGTTATACAACGTTCGAAACTGCAGAACTTGTGATGCCGCGGGTAATTAAAACCAACGGCAACCGCGAACCGTTTAATGAAGATAAGCTTCGCGGTGGTATTCAGCGTGCACTGGAAAAGCGTCCGGTCAGCACGGATGACATTGAACGTTCAATTAATACGATTAAATCCCGTCTTCGTGCGACAGGTGAGCGCGAAGTGCCGTCAGAAATGATCGGTAATCTGGTGATGGAAGCGCTGAAAGAGCTGGATAAGGTTGCTTATATCCGGTTTGCTTCTGTTTACCGAAGCTTTGAAGATATTCGTGAATTTGGTGAAGAAATCGCCAAGTTGGAAAAGTAAGTGAGTTAACGTTGTTTCAAGCGATAACTCCGTGAAGTGAAACGAAGCCAGATGTTCTCATCTATTGATCATGCCATGATGCTGCGTGCCATTAAGCTGGCAAAACGTGGCCGATTTACGACTGCTCCGAATCCGAATGTTGGCTGTGTTATCGCCCATGGCGAAGATATCGTGGGCGAAGGATATCACTACCAGGCCGGGCAGCCTCATGCCGAAGTGTTTGCCTTGCGTGCAGCCGGAGAAAAGGCTCGCGGGGCGACGGCGTATGTGACCCTTGAACCCTGTTCTCATTATGGCAGGACTCCGCCGTGTGCCGAGGCATTGGTAAAAGCCCAGGTTTCCCGTGTTGTCTGTGCCATGGTCGATCCCAATCCGCGCGTTGCCGGACGGGGAATTAAGATGCTCAGTGATGCCGGTATAGAGGTTCAGACCGGTTTGCTTGAAGCGGAATCCCATCAGCTAAATGTCGGTTTTATCAAACGTATGAAAACCGGTATGCCTTTTGTTCAGCTTAAACTGGCTGCCAGCCTTGATGGCCGTACAGCTCTGGCTAATGGTGAGAGCAAGTGGATCACAGGTCCTGACGCCCGTTCCGATGTGCAGCGTTTCCGAGCACAAGCCGGCGCTATTCTTTCTACCAGTGCGACCGTACTGGCTGATGATCCTTCATTGAATGTCCGTTGGAGTGAACTGGGCGAGACAGTTCAGAATTCATATCCAGAATCATCTCTTCGTCAACCCCATCGAGTGGTGATTGACAGTCAGAATCGTGTCACTCCTGAACATCGGCTTTTTGATTTACCGGGGAACATTTACCTTGCGCGTACAGGTCTGGGGGATGAAGCCTGGCCAGAGGCTGTCGAACAGCTGGTAGTTCCAGCTGTGGGTGACGATAATCAACAGGTTGATCTTGAGGCTCTGCTTCGGGAGTTGGCTGGTAAGGATATCAATCATATCTGGGTTGAAGCCGGTGCCGGTTTAGGCGGGGCTCTGTTGTCGGCCGGACTGGTTGATGAGCTGATTTTGTATCAGGCGCCTAAACTGATGGGGAGCGACAGTCGCGGCTTGGTTGATCTGAACGGGCTAACTGCGATGACTCAAGTTCCAGAGCTGGATATTACCGACGTTCGCATGGTTGGCCCGGACATCCGGATCACCGCCCGAATCAAACAAGTTTAACGATCAAGGAATTTTAATTCATGTTTACAGGCATTATTGAAGCAGTTGGCACTATTACAGCACTGACACCAAAAGGTGCCGACATTTCTGTGACTGTTGATTCAGGCAAGCTTGATTTGTCCGATGTAAAATTGGGTGACAGTATTGCGACCAACGGTGTATGCCTGACGGTAGTAGAGCTGACAGGTAAAGGTTATATTGCCGACTTGTCGCTGGAAACCCTGAAGCGTACGGCCTTTGTTGATTACAAAGCCGGCCAGAAGGTGAATCTGGAAAAAGCCATGTTACCGACGACCCGTTTCGGTGGTCATATGGTGTCCGGCCACGTTGATGATGTTGCGGAAATTATTGAGCGCACTCATATCGGCCGCGCGATTGAGTTTTGGGTAAAAGCGCCTGCTCATTTGGCCAAATATATTTCGGAAAAAGGCTCGGTGTCTGTAGATGGCATCAGCCTGACCGTTAACGCGATTCGCGGTGATGAATTTATGCTGACAATCGTACCGCATACCGCCGCTGAAACGACGATGGAATCATTCCAGGTTGGGCGTAAGGTGAACCTGGAAGTCGATGTGATTGCCCGTTACCTGGAGCGCCTGATGCTGGGCGAAAAGGCGGCGGATAAAAAGTCAGAAGTAACGATGGATCTGTTGGCTAAAACCGGTTTCTTAGGTTAAGACTCAGGATACAAGGTTTATAAAGGGGATTGTTATGGCACTAAGCAGCGCAAAAGAAATCATTGAAGATATCCGACAGGGTAAAATGGTGATCCTGATGGATGATGAGGATCGCGAGAATGAAGGCGATCTGATCATTGCTGCCGAGAAAATCACCCCGGATGCGGTTAACTTTATGGCGACCTATGGCCGCGGCCTGATTTGCCTGACTCTGACTCAGTCACGCTGCCGTCAGCTGAACCTGCCGTTGATGGTGCAGGATAACAGCGAACAGTTCAGCACTAACTTCACCATTTCAATTGAAGCGGCAGAAGGGGTGACGACCGGTATTTCTGCGGCTGACCGTGCCCGTACCGTTCAGGCGGCAGTGGCATCGGATGCGACATCGGCTGATATCGTGATGCCGGGGCATGTTTTCCCGCTGATGGCCCAGGAAGGCGGGGTACTGACCCGCGCAGGCCATACTGAAGCCGGTTGTGATGTTGCCCGCCTCGCTGGTCTGGAACCGTCAAGTGTAATTGTTGAAATCCTCAATGAAGACGGCACCATGGCCCGTCGCCCGGATCTGGAAGTGTTTGCTGAAAAGCATGGCCTTAAATTAGGTACCATCGCGGATCTGATTGAGTACCGTAACAATAACGAAACTACCATCGAGCGTATTGCTGAGTGTAATTTGCCGACTGAGTTCGGTGAGTTTGAGATGATCACCTACCGCGATACGATCGATAACCAAGTCCATTACGCATTGCGTAAAGGCAAGGTGTCTAAAGATAAACCCGCGATTGTGCGAGTTCATCTTCAAGATACGTTTAAAGACATTCTCCACTCTGGAGCAACCCAGTGGACACTGCCGACTGCGATGAAACGTATCGCCGATGAAGGCGGGGTGCTGGTGGTGCTGAGTCGACACGAAAGCCAGGAAGCGGTGATCACAAAAGTGAAAAATCTTGCTGCACAGTCGAGCGGCCATTCTATGGTGAAACTGAATCCGAAAGATCAGTCGCGTCAGGTCGGCGTCGGTTCTCAAATCCTGGCGGATATGGGAGTGGCGAAAATGCGCTTGCTTTCATCCAGCTCTCAGCGTTATCACTCGCTGTCAGGTTTTGGTCTCGAAGTGGTCGAATATATTTGCGAATAATGCAGCAGGCAATATTGCAGGCTTGCAAAAATAATCAGGTGCCCGTTTCTTAACGGGTGATAACAATTAATCGGTTAGGACAGTGGTTAACCATCGGCTTTGGGGATTATGCCAGGCAAGGCAATATGTCAATTGGTATAAGTATCAAAGTGTGATAGACTCCCGCGGTTTCTCAAACCGGAAAAGACATAGTCACAGGAAGGCCCATGAAGGTAATTGAAGGCGCCATCGCGGCACCAAACGCTAAAGTTGCTATCGTAATTGCACGTTTCAACAGCTTTATCAATGAAAGCTTGCTTTCAGGTGCGTTGGACGCGCTGAAACGTCAAGGTCAGGTAAGCGATGACAATATCACTGTTGTTCGTTGCCCTGGTGCATACGAGCTTCCGCTGGTAACTCAGCAGGTTGCCAAGAGCGATCGCTATGACGCGATTGTTGCACTGGGTTCTGTGATTCGTGGTGGTACTCCACACTTCGATTATGTTGCCGGTGAGTGTACAAAAGGTCTGTCGCAAATCGCACTTGAGTACAATACTCCAGTTGCGTTTGGCGTACTGACTGTTGATTCTATCGAACAAGCCATTGAGCGTGCCGGTACCAAGGCTGGTAACAAAGGGGCAGAGGCTGCACTAAGCGCGCTTGAAATGGTTAATGTCCTGTCCCAAATTGAATCCTAATGGGGGTTACTGTGAAACCAGCCGCACGTCGTAATGCACGTCAGTTTGCCGTTCAGGCAATTTACTCTTGGCAGATCACTAAAGGTAATGTTGCAGATATCGAGCAGCACTTCCTATCTGGCGATAATTTTGAAGAAGAAGAGCACCAGGCAGACGCGCCTGTGCTAGCAGTACCACAAACAGACGTTGCATACTTCCGTGACCTGTTAACTGGTGTAGTACTGAACCATCAGGAACTGGATAGCAAGATGCGTCCATATCTGTCTCGTCCGCTTCAGGATCTGGATCAGATGGAATTGGCTCTGCTTCGTCTTGCTATGTACGAAATGGTGAAGCGTGATGATGTTCCTTACAAAGTGGTAATCAACGAAGCAATCGAACTGGCGAAAGCGTTCGGTGCTGAAGACAGCCACAAGTTTGTGAACGGTGTACTTGATAAAGCTGCACCATCACTTCGCAAGAAGTAATCGAATACGATTCCAGAGGCCAGCTAAGCTGGCCTTTTTTTTGTCTGAAGAATTCAATATGGCTAGTAACGAATTTGATCTTATTGCCCGCTATTTCGAGCAACAGAAAGTAAGTCGCCGTGATGTTGCTCTGTCTATCGGGGATGATTGTGCTTTGCTTGAAGTCCCTGCGGGTAGCCAATTGGCTGTCAGTACCGATTCTCTGGTGGGAGGCACTCATTTTCTTCCTGATGCTGATCCAGCCTTAGTTGCCCATAAAGCTCTGGCTTCCAATTTAAGTGACTTGGCCGCAATGGGTGCAACCCCTGCTTGGGTATCGCTGGCGCTGACCATGCCGGGTCCTGATGAACTATGGTTGAAAGCTTTCTGTGAGGGCTTCTTTGCCCTGGCGGAGTATTACAATGTTCAGCTGGTTGGTGGTGATACAACTAAGGGGCCGCTGAGTATCACGATTACCGTGCACGGTTTTGTCCCGCAGGGGCAGGCGTTGACTCGAAGCGGTGCAGAAGCCGGTGATTGGGTGTATGTGACCGGTAACCTGGGTGACAGCGCTGCAGGATTGTCTTTACTGCTGGGAGAGAATAGCACGGATGATGAAAGCCTGAAGGCCACATTGCTGGAGCGTCACTATAAAGCCCAGCCTCGAATTCTGGCCGGACAGGCATTGCGCGGTATTGCATCGGCGGCACTGGACATCTCTGATGGTCTGATTTCCGATCTCGGCCATATTCTTGAGCGTTCCGGGCTTGGCGCTGACATTGAGGTTGATAAAATACCGCTTTCACCTGAATTATGTCAGTTTGAATCCGATGAAATAAAAGCTTGCCAGATGGCACTTAGCAGCGGTGAAGAATATGAGTTGTGCTTTACGGTGCCGGAGCAGAATCGCGGTGCACTGGACACAGCGCTCGTTCATTCCGGTGTGAAGGCGACCTGTATAGGCCAGCTGCGTTCAGGATCGGGGATCCGACTTGTCCGGGACGGGCAGGAACTTGACTGGCATCTTCATGGCTATGACCACTTTGCGGAGTAAGATGTGGGAAATCCAAAAGATAAAATTAATTTAAAAAATCCTTGGCACTTATTAGCAACAGGATTCGGCAGTGGTTTGTTTCCGGTCGTGCCGGGCACAATGGGCACCCTGGCTGCGATTCCGTTTTATTTACTGCTTGCTCAGTTGCCGTTTGCTGCTTATTTGATGATTATTCTGGTTGCTTCTCTGATTGGTATCACCATATGCCAGAAGACATCAGATGATATGGGCGTTCATGATCACGGTAGTATCGTCTGGGATGAGTTCGTCGGTTTCTGGATCACTATGGCGGTAGCTCCGGTCATTACCTGGCAATGGGTGTTGGCCGGTTTTGTGCTGTTCCGTTTTTTCGATATGGTGAAGCCATGGCCTATCAGCTGGCTTGATAAGCATATTCATGGCGGGCTGGGGATCATGGTTGATGATATCCTGGCTGGTTTTATGGCCATGATTGCCTTGTGGGGTGTCGGATACGCCATGGGGTGGTAAGCCTTCCCAATATTTATAAATTCAAAGCCGTGCAAGATGCACGGCTTTTTTATTTGCTCATAAAATCAACATGCTAACCATTCATCGTCTAGGCTTATCGTTATATCAGATTTGATTTGGTTGGAGCGGTTCGTAGTGCTCGGCCTCATTTTTGTAATTCTATGATTAAGCGGGGTTCTATGTTGGCGCATTGGGCGAAAGGGTTAATGTGGGGGCTGGTTGCCTTACCAGTGTTTGCTGATGTTTATCCGTCAACAGGGACTGCCTGGGTATTGCCGGGAGGATGGGCAGATCCTTTAGCAACGTCTTACTTTGATACGGCTGATGAAGTTAAAGAGTGGGAGGCTACTCATGCAGATATTGTTTTTGGAAGCATGAAGGATGTTGATACCAACCTTGAAATGATCGCCATGGGGTATATGTATACCCAGAAGCTTGATTGCCGCCCCGGTCGTCGTTCTGCCTGGCTCAGTAAACATACTGCTGAAGAAGGTATCGATATGGAAGATGGTTTTCTACATTTTTCTGAAGATACTGTTTTGTCGGTCAATACCCCCAGCTCAGGCTTAGATTATTTACTTGAAGGTAAGCCCTATCATTTATTGTTGATTCGTAATGATCAGTTTTCGACTGCCCGTTTACCTCTGACTTTGCAGCCAGAAGATGAAATAGTAGTTTTTTCTTCTTATCCTTTTGATGCCCTTGATGTCCAGGCCACTGCGACGCCGCTGGTAAAGCGAAATTTGAGCGATGATGAAGGTAACATTGCTGGTTGGAAAAAGCTGAAAGTGGATTGGGAGCTGAACATCGGGGCGGATAAAAAAGGAATCAGCCAGAGTATTAGCGGCAAGTTGGTACTTACCAAATCATGGTTGAGTGCATGGCCGTATTATCGCCAGCGTAAGCTAAACAGTGGTAAGGCAGGTTTGGATGAAGGGCTAAAAACCTGGATGGTTAAATTGTCATGGGCTCAGGAAACGACGTTGAATTCATTGGCTATTAAGCCATGGCTTTTACTGGATAATCAGCAGATGACGATTCCTGGTTGGGATGCCACGAATGATGCAAACGGCGACGGTTATGTGAATGATCGTGAGTTTTCCAAGCGTGCAAACACTCGTGCCAGTGCCCGTTTTCGTCATCAGGCCCGTTTGATCCCGACTGTGAATATGTGGCCGGGAACATGCTGGCATCGAGTTAATTTTGCTAACGAGAAATTCAACGACCTGCATGCCAATTGGTACCGGGAAGATTGGCAGCAGCAGGGCTTAAGCGGTGCTTATAATGATGATATGGCAAAACTGCTGGGTGCCAATCAGTTTGAGGTTACCTCTGGCGGTGGGATCATCGAAATACCTCATAAAGCAGGAACTGAAGCTGCGGAAAGTGCTTACGCAATTAAGCTCGCGGCATTTTTGCAGCAGATAAAGAAGAAAACCCAGACGCAGTGGCTGGCGGCGAATATTTCTGAACTTAATTTGTGGCATTACTCAGCCTGGCCGCCCGAGTTACAGAATGTCGTTGATGTCTGGTTAAGAGAACACTATCTGACACCGGCAATGGGGCTGGAGCGTTTGCAACAATCCTGGGATAGTTTCGCTTTATCAAAAGCCGGTGATAAGAGCCTGATCATGGCATCAATGAAAGGGGGTATGAGTGAACTTAAACCTTCTGAACCAGATGCCTGGCACAGAGATATTGAAACTGGGCTTGCCCTTTATTATCTGTTTAATTTACCTGGCTATACCTATTACCATAGCTGGAATCAAACTTATGTTTATGGCAGTGGCAACACTTCCCTGAAGAATTGGTATCGGGCAGGTATACCCAAAAACTGGGCTTATCAGCCGTCAGCAATGTTGGAAGTGGATATCGGCCACCCAGAAGTCGCACCTAAAGGATATAAAACGGTTTTTTGGGATAACAAAAATGCCAAAGTGAAATCAACTGCCTACCTGATTACCGATATTCCGATCAGGCCGGCTGATTGGTTCTGGTTGTATCGTGCTGGCTGGTTTGGTGCTATTCCGAAAGAAGGGGTGATTGCTCGCAGTTATAGCGACGGTTTGGTGCTGTATCGTGGGGTCAGGGAGCGAAATGACAAAAGCTTTTTGATGGCAAAACCACTTCGGGTATCACTGCCTGGTGAATATCAACGTGTCAGTTATGACGGTTCATTGAGCGAACCTTTAAGTTACATTGAGATTGGCGGTTATGAAGGCGTTGTACTGAAAAAGGTGAACAATTGATTGAGATGGAAGCCTAGTACCGAGAGACCTCGGTACTAGGATCTTGTTCTTAATCCATATATTCGCGGATCTGTTTTTCGATCCCTGGACCGTCAATTTCCAGCATTGCATGCAGTTCAGCCTGAGTGCCCTGCTCAATGAAGCGATCAGGAAGGCCGATATTCAGCACTGGCTTCAGTACTTTCTGCTTCATCAGGAATTCATTGACACCGCTGCCAGCACCGCCGGCAATGGCATTTTCTTCCACTGTAACCAATACGTCGTGTTTAGCTGCCAGTTCCAGGATCAGTGCTTTATCTAACGGTTTGACAAAGCGCATGTCGGCAACGGTTGCATTGAGGTTTTCAGCCGCTTCCAGTGCATAGCTCAGGGTTGTACCGAAGTTCAGGATCGCAATACGTTCACCTTCACGGCGTACAATACCTTTACCGATTTCCAATGCTGTCATTTCACGCTCAGGTGTTACGCCAGTTCCGCTGCCGCGAGGGTAGCGAACGGCGCTTGGGCCTTTATGGATATGGCCGGTGTACAGCATCTGGCGACATTCATTTTCATCGCTTGGTGTCATGATTACCATATTCGGAATGCAGCGCATGAAGCTCAGATCGAAAGAGCCCTGGTGAGTCTGGCCGTCGGCGCCAACTAATCCACCTCGGTCAATGGCAAACATTACAGGCAGATCCATAATGGCAACATCGTGGATCAGCTGATCGTAACCGCGTTGCAGGAACGTTGAGTAAATCGCGACAACAGGATTATAGCCACCGATGGCCATACCTGTTGCCAGCGTAACTGCATGTTGTTCTGCAATCGCGACGTCGAAGTATTGCTCCGGGTACTTTTTCGAGAAACCAACCATACCAGAACCTTCGCGCATCGCAGGAGTGATAGCCATCAGCTTTTTGTCCTGCTCTGCCATATCACACAGCCAGTCGCCGAAGACATTGGAAAAGGTCGGCTTGCTTGGTGCTTTAGGGATCGGATTCTGGCTCAGATCGAATTTAGGAACCGCATGGTAATTGATAGGATCGGCTTCTGCCGGGGCATAGCCTTTACCTTTTTTGGTCATAATGTGAAGGAACTGCGGTCCTTTCAGGTTACGCATGTTCTTCAGTGTTTTGACCAGCTCTTCAACATCATGGCCATCAACCGGGCCGATGTAATTAAAGCCAAGCTCTTCGAACATGGTGCCTGGAACAACCATACCTTTCAGGTGCTCTTCTGCACGCTTAACCAGTTCTTTAATTGGTGGAGCGCCGGACAGTACTTTTTTACCACCTTCGCGGATGGTGGTGTAAAGGCTGCCGGAAAGCAGCTGAGCAAGGTGATTGTTGAGTGCACCGACATTTTCTGAAATCGACATTTCATTGTCGTTCAGGATCACCAGCATATCTGAGTGGATATCACCAGCGTGGTTCATTGCTTCAAAAGCCATACCGGCAGTGATAGCACCGTCTCCGATGACACTGACGACTTTACGGCCAAGGCCTTCTTTTTCAGCGGCAATTGCCATACCCAAGCCAGCGCTGATAGAAGTTGATGAGTGACCGACGGACAGAACGTCGTATTCACTTTCTCCACGCCATGGGAACGGGTGAAGCCCGTCTTTTTGGCGGATAGTTGACATCTGCTCACGGCGACCGGTCAGAATTTTATGCGGGTATGCCTGATGGCCAACATCCCAGATCAGGTGATCAAACGGGGTATTGTAAACATAATGCAGGGCTACAGTCAGCTCGACAGCTCCCAGGCCAGAGGCAAAGTGGCCGCTGGTCTGGCTTACTGATTTCAGCAAGTAGGTGCGTAGCTCATCACATACTGCCGGCAGGCTTTCAGCTGGCAGAAGTCGAAGTTCATCTGGGGTATTTGCTAAAGCCAGATGAGGGTATTTTGAAATATCCAGTGTCATAACAGTACGGCGCTTTTACTGATTTTAGTTATTGCGCTCGATGACGTATCGGGCAAAAACTTCTAATTGGTCTGTATTGTAGGGTATTGCATCCAATGCTTGTAGCGCTTCTTTATATAACTGCTGCGCTTTTACCCTGGCTCCTTCTAATCCCAGTAGTGCCGGATAGGTGCTTTTTTCCAGTTCTAGATCAGAACCCTGCGGTTTACCGAGGGTTTCGGTATCACTGGTTACATCAAGAATATCATCCTGAACCTGGAACGCCAGGCCGATAGCATCAGCATACTGGTTGAGTTGCGGTAATACTGTGACCCCTTTATCACCTGCAGCCAGGGCCCCAAGGCGAATAGCGCAGCGGATCAGGGCTCCAGTTTTGTGCTTATGGATATTTTCCAGCTGTTCCAGCGACACTTGTTTGCCTTCAGCTTCGAGATCCAGTGCCTGGCCCATACACATACCGGCGGCACCGGATGCCTGTGCCAGTTCGGCTATCATTTTTACCCGGTATTTCTCACCGTGTTCGCTGAGTGGACCGGAAGCAAGGATTTCAAAAGCCAGGGTTTGCAGAGAATCACCGGCCAGAATGGCGGTCGCTTCATCAAAGGCAATATGGCAGGTTGGCTGACCGCGACGCAGGTTGTCATTATCCATAGCCGGCAGATCATCATGGATCAGGGAATAGGCATGAATACACTCGATTGCTGCCGCCGGAGTATCCAACTCTTCACTGCTGACTCCCAGCATATCTCCTGTGGCATAAGTCAGGAACGGGCGGGCGCGTTTGCCGCCAAGCAGGGTGCCGTGTTTCATTGCCTTTATCAGAGATTGATCTGCAAAAGGCTGGGCGGCAAGCCACTCGGCAAGTCGCTGGTTATTACGCTCTGCGTAATATTGCAAAGACTGTGACAGAGTCGAAGAGTTATTCATTATTTGCATCAAATTCAGTCAGAGGGGATTCATCATCTGCCTGAAGCAGAATTTCTACACGCTGCTCGGCTTGGGTCAGCTTTTGTTGACTGCAACGGGCAAGTGCAATACCACGTTCAAACTTTTTCAGCGCATCTTCCAGCGCAATCTCACCGGATTCCAGCTCATTTACGATGCTGTCCAGTTCATCCAGTGCGGCTTCAAACGCCATGTTTTCTGGTTTTTTAGCTGCCATAAGGGGTTCACTTTGAGTTAAGTGCAGGAAAAATAACGTAGAGACTATTCAGGGTCAAATTATGTCACAGGATTCTGTGTAACCGACAGTTATTTTCGTTTTTTGCTGAGAGAATACTAAACCAAATTGGCCTTGTGCCGATAAAGTCTTTGGACGATCATCGCTGAATCGCAAGATGGTTGTTCAAATTAATACCGAGTTCGATAGAATACTCGTTGATAAGTTAGTTGGCATCATGTCGTAAATTGGAGAATTGCTGGTGGATTTGGCTACCCTTATAGGTTTAATCGGGTCATTTGCCTTTGTCATCATGGCGATGGTACTGGGCGGCAGTATCAGTATGTTCATTGATACACAGTCGATCCTGATCGTGTGCTGTGGCTCAATGTTTGTTGTACTGATGCAATACAGTATTGGGCAGTTCCTTGGAGCGACAAAAATTGCGGCTAAGGCTTTCATGTTCAAAACGGATAATCCGGAAGATCTGATCGCTAAGGTTGTCGAAATGGCTGATGCCGCCCGTAAAGGTGGATTTCTTGCACTGGAAGAGATGGAAGTAGAAAACTCTTTTTTGCGTAAGGGGATCGACTTACTGGTTGATGGTCATGATGCCGATGTGGTTCGAGCCACACTGCAAAAAGATATCGCGCTGACTAATGAGCGACATGAGCAGGGCTCAGGGATTTTTAAGGCGATTGGTGACGTTGCCCCGGCGATGGGGATGATCGGTACACTGATCGGTCTGGTAGCTATGCTGTCAAACATGGACGATCCGAAGTCGATCGGTCCGGCAATGGCGGTTGCACTTTTGACGACCCTGTATGGTGCGGTTATGGCGAACATGGTGATGTTGCCAATCGCGGCCAAACTGGAGTTGCGTAAAGATGAGGAAAAACTGAACCGTCGTCTGATCTTGGATGGCGTACTGGCGATTCAGGATGGTCAAAACCCGCGGGTTATTGATGGTTACCTGAAAAACTACCTCAACGAGAAGAAACGAACTATTGACGGTGACGAGTAACGGGAGGGGATGATGGAAGATGAATGTAAATGCCCCCCTCCGGGGTTACCTCCATGGATGGGTACGTTTGCCGATCTAATGTCACTGCTGATGTGCTTCTTCGTACTGCTGCTTTCATTCTCTGAAATGGACGTATTGAAGTTCAAGCAGATCGCAGGATCGATGAAATTCGCCTTCGGTGTTCAAAATATGCTGGAAGTTAAAGATATTCCGAAAGGAACCAGCGTGATTGCCCAGGAGTTCCGTCCGGGACGACCGGAACCGACACCGATTGAAGTTATCATGCAGCAGACTATTGATATGACCCAGCGGACGCTGGACTTCCATGAAGGTGAGTCCGAGCGAGCGGGGGGCACCCAGCGTGATGCCGGCCAGTTGACCGGTGGTCAGAGCCCACAGACGTCAACCGAGCTAAATGAAAGTAGTGAGTCTGAGATGTCAGAGTCTCAGAAGCAGTTGCTGGAAGTGTTGCAAAAAGCCCTTGATCGTGAAATTGAAGAAGGGGCAATTGAAGTGGAAAGCTTTGGTCAGCAGGTGGTGATCCGAATTAAGGAGAAAGGCTCTTTCCCGGCAGGATCTGCATTCTTGCAGCCTAAGTTCCGCCCGTTGGTTAGGCAGGTTGCTGATTTGGTTAAAGATGTGCCGGGAGTTATTCGGGTGTCTGGCCATACCGATAATCAGAAGCTGGACTCAGAGTTATATCGCTCTAACTGGGATCTGTCAGCGCAGCGTGCTGTGTCGGTGGCCCAGGAGATGGAAAAAGTCGAAGGTTTTGATCATAAGCGCCTGCGGGTTGTTGGCCTAGCAGATACTGCGCCGTTGAATAACAACAAGACCGAAGAGCAACGTAAAGAGAATCGCCGGGTGGAAATCTCGATAATGCAGGGGAAACCGCATTACTCCGAGGAAATGTCTAGCCATCAAAATTAAGCCTACACTAAACCTAACCGAGCATTATCTTCAGGGCGGGGCAACTCGCTCTGAAGGTATCTGAGTATAATCTTTGTTTCAGCAACAGCTTGCTTGCTGTATAATCCGCGCCTTTAATTCCTTATGGTATTGTTTGGCCCTGTGTAGCGAAGCGTGTTATGAAATTTATCGTTAAACCCCATCCAGAGATTTTTGTAAAGAGTGAGTCAGTTCGAAAACGCTTTACCAAAATCCTGGAATGTAATATCCGCATTATCCTTCAGCGTTTGTCTGATTCTATCGCGGTACACAACCGTCGTAGTCATATCGAAGTCTCTTCCAAAGATGGCAGCATTCGTGATGAGGTTTTGGCGGTATTAACGCAAACGCCTGGTATTCACCACGTTCTGGAAGTAAAGCAAACCGAATTTACAGATCTGCATGATATTTACGAGCAGACACTGGAACATGTACGTGATCAGCTTGAAGGTAAAACTTTCTGTGTACGTGCAAAGCGTACCGGTAAGCACGACTTTACTTCGATTGAACTGGAGCGCTACGTAGGTGGTGGCCTGAATCAGGCTGTTGAGTCGGCGTCAGTTAAACTGAAAAATCCGGACATTACAGTTCGTGTTGAAGTGGCTAACGAAAAGCTGAATCAGATCCTTGCTCGTCACAAAGGCCTGGGCGGTTTCCCTCTGGGTACTCAGGAGGATGTGCTGAGTCTGATTTCCGGCGGTTTTGATTCTGGTGTTTCAAGCTACCTGCACATCAAACGCGGCAGTAAGGTTCATTATTGTTTCTTCAACCTTGGCGGCCCGGCACACGAAATCGGCGTTAAGCAGGTTTCTCACTTCCTGTGGAAGAAATACGGTTCATCAGCCAAAGTTAAATTCATCGCTGTGGATTTCGAGCCGGTAGTTGCTGAGATTCTTGAGAATATCGATGACGGTCAGATGGGCGTGGTGCTGAAGCGTATGTTCATGCGTGCAGCAGGCAAAGTGGCTGAGCGCTTCGGTATTCAGGCGCTGGTTACCGGTGAGGCTCTGGGCCAGGTATCAAGCCAGACTCTGACTAACCTTCGCCACATTGATAATGTAACGGATACTCTGATCCTGCGTCCGCTGATCAACTGGGATAAAGAAGACATCATTGATGTTGCTCGTCAGATCGGTACAGAAGACTTCGCTAAGACGATGCCTGAATTCTGTGGTGTGATTTCTAAGAGCCCGACAGTCAAAGCGGTTAAAGAGAAGCTGGAAGTTGAAGAAGCCAAGTTCGACTTTACGGTTCTGGATCGTGTTGTTCAGGAAGCTCGTGTGATTGATATTCGTGCTATTGAGAAAGAAAGCCAGGAGCAGGCGCCGGAAATCGAACTGGTTGATCAGATCGATGCTGGTGCAATTGTTCTTGATATCCGTAGCCCGGACGAAGAAGACGAGAACCCGCTTGAAATTGATAACGTTGAGGTGAAGCACCTGCCGTTTTACAAGCTGGCGACTCAGTTTGGTGATCTGCCACAGGACAAAACTTACTTGCTGTATTGTGACCGTGGTGTTATGAGCCGTCTGCAGGCGTTGTACCTGAAAGAAAACGGCTTCGATAACGTGAAGGTTTACCGTCCGTAATCCGAGCTTAACCCGGATAAGAAAAACGAGAGCTTCGGCTCTCGTTTTTTATTACCTGAGGGTAGGGTAGTTTGAGTTTGTGTCTCGAAGCTTCCCTCTCGAACTTTTTTGATCTTACTTTCTCGGTAGCACGTTATAGTGCATGTTCGGCCATACCACCATAGGTTCAGCAACTTCTGCCGTTTTGTCTTTGCCTGCCAGGCGGTTAATGATTTCGAAAGCAAATTCCATTGATGTACCTGGTCCCTGACTGGTTAACAGGTTGTGGTTAACATCATAGACAACACGTTTGGTGCGGCGGCGCTCTTCCGGGATTTGCTCAAGGAAAGCCGGGTGAGCAGTCATGATTGCTTCCGGGAACATCTTATGGTGCTCTAGTACAACAGCCGGTGCAGCACAGATGGCTGCAATCAGCTTGCCGTCATATTTATGTTGCATCACAAATTCAACCAGCAACGGACTGTCACGGAAACATTCAGCGCCACCAAGGCCGCCCGGAAGAACGACACAGTCGAATTGCTCATCGGCAATGTTAACTAATGCAACATCAGCGACCAGCTTGATGCCACGTGAGCCTTCAACAATCAGAGCACCGTCTGAGGCCGTGCTGGCTGCTGTTACTTCAAAACCGGCACGAACAAGGATATCCATGGTATTGACGGCTTCCATTTCTTCGCTGCCCGGTGCGATACAAACCGCAACTTTAATCAGGCGCTGTAGCTGAGCGTCATTGGTCATTATATTTCTGCTCCAATTGTTTAATTTGTTGCCATAGCCGGGTGTTGGCCGGAACCTCTATTCGGTGTGCTTCAGCCCGTGCTATCAGATAGCCAGTAATATAGTCGATTTCGGTCGTTCTTTTCTGGCAAATGTCCTGATTCATTGAAGAAAAGTTATTGGACGTTGCTTTGATAACCTTGTCAGCCAGTGCTTTGAGTTCATTGCCGCTGGTCGGATAGCCTTCGGCACTCATAACCTGAGCGACTTCATTGCAGATGGTTGCCAGTTCTTCTGAATATTTATCATGAGCCAGTTCGCCATTACGACACTGATGTATGGCGGTAAGCGGATTGATTGCGCAATTAATAGCTAGCTTTTGCCATAACGGATTGTAGATGTCAGCGTGCCACTGGCATGGTGCCAGAGCTTGATCAAAAAGCTCAGCCAGGTGTTCATGATGAGTTCCGGCATCATTTAATGCTCCCATCCAGGTTTGACCGAGACCGGTATGTTTTAGTTCTTGCTCTGTTGGTCGAAATGCAGCCTGAGCGGTGGTGGCATAGATAACCGGATTATCAGGCAACACCGCTAGCGCTGAGTCTTGGCTGCCCATTCCGTTATGCATGATCACGATAGGTGTACCGGGAGTCAGGAAAGGGCGAATATCATGGATAGCTTGTTGAACCTGAAATGCTTTTACTGTGATAAGTACACAGTCAGAGTGCTGTAATAATTCTTGTTGGTTGGCCGGAAAGCGGGTGGTGTTTGAAGGGCTTTCCGCTTCCAAAGGCTGAAAAGAGATGCTTAGTTCCTGAACCTGGTTTCGGGTCCAGAAATGCACCTGATGTTGCTGAACCAGTTTGTATCCCCATAAACGTCCGATGGCACCGGCTCCGACCACGGTAAATCTCACCAGAACTCTCCCTTTGATGATCATTGCATTGAAAAACAGTCAGCATACCATGGGAGTTAAATCGAATTAATCTATAAAGAGAGAGCACATCAGAATGATGTGCTCTCTGGATTTTTTCTTTTGGATGCCAGATCAGAACTTGTAGTTGACTGATAGGTAATGACCGAAGCCTGTGGTATCTCCAGCAAAACCACCATCTTTAAACAGTGCCATGTTGTGATAGTATTTCAGGCCGTATCCAAAGGCCCATTGTGGCATATGATAATAAATGCCATTAAACCATTCGACAGCAGTGGTTGTTCGATTTATGCCATCTGAGATTTTTGATGCGCCAAATTTGTAATCAAGATAACCCTGATAAGTAACAAAGTGGCCGGAATCCAAGGTATACCAAGGTTTAAACCAGTTGGTAGAAACCATGTAGCCGTCCCATTCACCTTCATTCTCTGCACCGAAGTTTTCTCGGACATAACGGGCATATGTATTCAGGCCCATTTTGCCAAACCAGGGAACCTGAATATCAGAACCAATACCGATGTAATGTTCGAACAGGGCTTGGTCACCGACGTTAGTGACGGTCGAAATATAAAGCTCTTGGACCGGACCGAAAGAGAGATCTTTGCCGGTCATGCCGTCAATCGATAGCCTTGGGGCAAACTTGAAGAAGAAGTTATCAGCGAAGTCTTCCGGTCCACCGCCTTCTGGTTTATTTCGGTCAGAATTACTTGAATTAAATAAATCAAAGACATCAAGGTAACCATAGACATCTAACCAACCTGAGCGGCCACCGAACTCCATTTCAAAATAGGTATCATCTTGGAAACCAAAGGGAATTTTGTTGTCGATACTCTGCATTACATTAAAAGTCATCCATTTATAGTCATTTTTTCGGATGTCGTCAGAGTAATCGACCGCGAAGCTCGCGCCGGATAAGGCAAGAGCTGTACTGATGCTAAGAGCTGCCAGAGTTCTATACATGATGAGTTCTCGCTAACCATTTGCCATTGCTTGGGATGCTTCTTCCGTCGCCTCTGCTTTTTGATGTCCGGGAGACATCAGCGGCCAATGTAGCGGCAAGAAGCGGTTGTGAGCGTGTTATGGGGGTAAATTTACGTTGCGCTCATACAGCAAAGGCTAGCGTAATCTCTCAGCCTTGTAGCAGTGTCTTAAAGCTAAGGCGGTAATCTCAGGTTTTGCTTCGGATTGCGGTGAAAAATATAGAAGAAAAAGAAACAGAAAGCGGGTATGTCTCGGAAATAATTTCAATCTTATTTCTGAGAAGAGAATAACAGTAAAAAATAAAAAGGCGCCATGAGGCGCCTTTTTCATGCTAAAAGCTGAAGCAATTAGAACTTGTAAGTTACGCTTACGTAGTGGCCAAAACCAGTAGACTTGAGAGCATCGCTGTCTTTGATACCGTAGATATCTTTGTAGGCTTTCAGGCCGTAACCCACTGCGTAGCGGTCAGAGTGCCAGTACAGGCCGTTGAACATTGCGCCACCGCTGCTTGCATCACCGTCTAGACCAAATTCGTAATCAATGTAGCCCTGGTAAGACAGGAAGCTGCCATTTTCGAAGAAGTGGAATGGTTTAAACCAGTTAGTAGCTAGGTGGTAACCGTTCCACTCGTGGTCGTTTCCGCGGTATGAAGCATATAGGTTCAGGCCAATTTTGCCCAACCATGGCACTTCTACATCAGAACCTAGACCGATTTTTTGGTTGTTAACACCTTTGTCACCGCCGCCCCACTCCATAAGAGTTGCTAGGTAAACCTCTTTAACTGGACCGAAAGATAGGTCTTTGCCAGTTACTGCATCAAGAGACATACGAGGTGCGAACTTCATGAACATCTTATCTGCACCAGCTTTGTCGCTGTCTTTATCGCTGGTCAGGTTGAATACGTCAACATAACCGTACAGATCGAAGATACCAGAGCGGCCGCCGAATTCCATTTCAAGGTAGTCGTGGTTTGATTCACCTGGTAGCTCGTCAAAAGCATACATTAGGTTAAATTGTGACCAGCTGTAGTCGTTCTTGTGGATGTCGTCAGAGTAGTCTGCTGCATTTACTGCTGCTGGAAGAGCTGTTGCTGCTAGGACGCTCAGTGCTACTAGTGATTTACGCATGGTTAACTCTCGCTAATTGTTTTTTAAGAATCGGGCTTTTTTTGGGGAGCCCGTATTTATGGCGAAGATTTTATGGTTTTGAGTCACTTTTTGGAATGTAACGATTGCGCAATCCTTTTCCAAACGTGATCGTGATCTTCTGTAATCCATTACATTTCGGGTTATTGGTGATCTCGATCGTTATTTTTTATGTTTTTTCTGAATATTTTCTGAACTAAGTGATAAAGAGCTCATCTAATGGCGGCTTTTTAACGGGATTTAGGGGAGAAAAGTTTGGGGTATGGAAAGCGGAAGAAAAATGCTTCAACAAAATACTTCCGCTTTTTGATGTCGGGAGCCCTGATATGCTCCCGACGGTAAGATTCAGTTACTCTCGGATTGAGTTTCTGAGCTTGATTTTGAATTTTTACTCACGGTAAAAATCAGCAGCAGAACCGGGATGCCAATCAAAGCTGTGCTGAGGAAGAAGATGTTATAGCCGAAAGTGTCGACATATAGGCCGGAGAATCCGGCAAGGAATTTCGGGAACAGCAACATGATTGAGCTGAACAGCGCGTACTGGGTCGCAGAGAAGGCCACATTGGTCAAGCTGGACATATAGGTAATGAAGGCGGCAGTGGCAATACCAGCACTGAGGTTATCAATCGAGATCACCAGGGTCAGCATAGACAGGCTGTTACCCATATAGGTAAAGACCATAAACAGCAGGTTGGTACAGGCTGCGAGTACAGCACCCAAAGCCAGGATTTTTAGGGTATTGAAGCGGCTGACAAGTATGCCACCTAGCCCTGCGCCCAGCAGGGTCATTATCACACCATAGACTTTAGACACTGAAGCTACTTCGGTTTTGGTAAAGCCCATATCGACATAGAATGCATTCGCCATTACCCCCATTACCACATCTGAAATACGGTAGCAGCCAATCAACGCCAGAATGAACATTGCGTCTTTGCCATAGCGGGTAAAGAAATCTTTGAATGGCATGACTGCGGCGGTATAGAACCATGCCAGAAGTTTGGCCGTTTTCATTGGTAAGCCTTTATCCAGCAGTTTCTGGCAATAGTCATGCTCAAGATTGTCTATTTCCGAGCTGTCGATATTTGGCTCTTTGATGCAAAGTGCGGTAAACAGGCCGACTAACATCAGGGAGGCCATGATGAGATAAGCGTATTTCCAACCGTTCACATCATAGCCGGTATCAGAACCGAACCAGGCGGCAAAAGCCAGTGCGCCTGCGCCGGCCATAATCATCGCCAATCGGTAACCTGTCATATAGGCCGCGGCGAGCGCAGCTTGTAAACGCTCACAGGCGAGTTCGATTCTGTAGGCATCAATTACAATATCCTGTGACGCGGAAGAGAAGGCGACAATCAGGGCAAAGATTGCCAGCTGCATTAAATCGACTTGCGGATTACTGATGGCCATGCCTACCAGAGAGGCAATGATCATCAGTTGCGAAAACACCATCCAGCCCCGGCGACGGCCTAACAAGTGGGATAAAACCGGGATAGGAAAGCGGTCAATCAGTGGTGACCAGGCCCATTTAAAACCGTAAGCCAGTGCTACCCAGCTGAAAAAGCCGATATCAGTCCGGCTAACTTCGGCTTCTCGGAGCCAGAAAGAGAGTGTACCGAAGACCAGCAGTAGCGGTAGCCCTGAAGAGAAACCCAGAGCAAGCATGATCAGGACTTTTTTCTCTAAATAGACTCGCCAGCCGAGTTTGTTGTTATCAATCGTTTTTTCCATGAACCCCTAATCCCGGTGTTACGTTTTTTTCGATTATAAAGCGAACAGAGTAAGAACTTCAGCAAAAAGGGGCAAGATGTCCGGATTAAGGTATGGAGAGGCGAGTAAACTGACATGGTAGCTATGGGGATAAGACATTAAACATAATGGTAAGCGAGGATATTATGTTCGCCACCTGTCTTTTGATATTTGTTTCTTCTCTATATTTGTTTGATTTCTAAGGCCTGGTTCCCTGCATTTTGTTTTGATATTCAGTTATGCCAAGCAGGTACTGTGCTGTTGTGGAGACCTTAAACTGAATAAAGGTGTTTCCGAGCAGCTCATGTTCTTCAAGTGACTCAAGCAGGTGAAGAAGATACCAATAGCCTGATTCATAATGGTTTGAAGGAGAAGAACCTGAGGGTACTGACAGTTTCCACCAGTCACTGAGGTGTTCGGTGCAGGTTTTTTTAAGGGAGTCGTAGCTGACTTCCCCGCTGAGAGTGGCGAGGGTACTCAGGGCCAGAGCAGGCGCATAATCAGCAATATGCTGATCAATTAATTCTGAGCTGGTATCTGGCCTTGATGAAATCAATGTAAGCATGGTTGTCACCTGGTCGCAGACTAACGGCCAGGTGACGTTAGCCTACTCTTTGATAATATTTATTGCTTTAATAACTATAGGCTGCTGTGGAACATCTTTCATACCCATAGAGCGTACTGTAGTGGTAGGAATTTCAGCCATTTTTTCAATAACTGAGAACCCCTTCACAACTTTACCGAAAACAGCATAACCCGGACGGTTGCCGCGGGCATCAAGGAAGGCGTTGTTCTGGTAGTTGATATAGAACTGACGGGTTGCCGAATCCGGATCTGAAGTACGCGCCATTGCAACAGTAGCCCGCTCATTACTCAGGCCGTTAGTGGATTCATTTTTGATCGGCGCATAGCTCGGGCGACGTTTCAGATCTTTATCAAAGCCGCCCCCCTGAGCCATGAAGCCCGGGATCACGCGGTGAAAGATGGTGCCTTCATAGCTACCATCTTCAACATAACGAATAAAGTTCTGGCTGGAAATCGGTGCACTTTTCTCATCCAGCTGAATGGTAAAATCACCCAGATTTGTTGTAACCAGCACTTGTGTGGCAGCACTGACAGGCAGCGCGAAACACATCAGCAATGTAACCAGAAAACGGCGCATTACAGGTTCTCCTGCATGTAAGTATTCAGGTCAGAATCGGCATAGATATCTTTCAGTACCGCACTGATCAGGCTGTTCATTGCTTCTTCCATATCTTCAACAGATGCGCTCATCGCACCGTTGCGGGCAGACTTGCCTGAGTAGCGCTTAACGAATTTACCTTTCGGAGACTCAACAACCAGCTGAAGCTGAAGTTTGGTTGTCATTTCATGGCTCATCACGCTGTGTTTGACATTCACAATCGCTTCCAGGATATCAAGGCGAAGTGTTCCCTGACTGTCTTCTGTCAAAGTATAGCCTTGTGATTTCAGCTGGCGGGATAGGGCATCTTCCAGAGTCACGCGCAGGTTTTGAGTTGCATGTAGTGGCTGAACATTCTGTCGACCGCTGTCAACTACAGCAATAAATTGCGCAGTACGCAGGTCGCGGCTTTCGACGCTCAAGGCCTGTCCTTTAGCTGTTGGTTGAGCTGAAATAACAGGTTGAGGGTTGATGGTTAGCTGAGGTTCAGATGGTGCTGAACAGGCAGTCAGTGCCAGAACTGAGGCAGCAATAAGAAGCTTCTTCATATTTATCTATCCTTAACAAAAGTTGCTGCGCGCATACAGCAACTTAATAGCAAATGTAACTAGGTTACTTAACTGTTTTATAAACGACAAACTTATTATTTTGTGCGAGCACCGAAACGTTGCCGAACAGTCGCTTCAGTTTCCCATCGTATCCCAGGTGACGGTTACCAATCACGATTAACTGGCCTTTGGATCTGAGAACATGCTTTGAATCACAAAACATTTGCCAGGCAATATGATCCGTGATGGCCGTTTGCTGGTGGAATGGTGGGTTACACAGAACAAGATCGGCACTTTTTGCCGGAAACTGATCCAGGCAATTATTTACCTTAGCTGTAATTTGCTCCGGTGTTTCCAGGTTAAGTTCTGCATTGGCCTTGCACGACGAAATAGCCATATAGCTTTCATCAACGCAGGTGATCTTCGCCTGTGGGTTTAGTCTTGCGGCCTTCAGGCCGATAACGCCGTTACCGCAACCCAGGTCAATAATGTCCTTCAGGTGCTCATTTTGCGGAATGTGCTCCAGCAGCAGGCGGGCACCGATATCCAGGCTGTCACTTGAGAAGACGTTAGCGTGGTTAGTGATTGTCATGTTGTGTTCCGGCACGTCCCATTGTTGGGGAGCCGGCATTGGAGCCGCCAGTTTCGGATTCGGTTGACAGAAAATAAGGCGGGCTTTTTTTACGGCCAGCGATGTTTTAGTTTCACCCAGATGCTTTTCAAACAGCTTCAGGGTTGATGTATGGATTTCCTTGGCTTTTGCCGCACCAATAACTACGCAGTCTTCTGGCAGCAAATTGCAAAGTTGCTTAAGTTGCCATATCAGTAAACGGTTATTTTTCGGTAGTTTGATCAGAACCAGTTGCGGGTTTTCCGGCAGCGACGCAAGGCAATCGGTAATCTTAATATGTGGTAGCTGATTGGTTTTCAGATTGGCAATACAGCCTTGTTTGGCAATATAAGAATCGGTAATGCTGGTGACTTTACCTTTTTCTGCGAACCAGCAGCCCAGCGCACCGAAACTGTCATTCATGATCAGGATAGGGCGCTGTGGATCTAACTCCATCTCTTGTACATGGTTGATAATGTACTCATCTGCCGCATCCCATGCTTGCAGGGTTTCATTATTACGTGCAGGGTAACGCTGGAGTGTCAGCGTACGCTCATGCAGGGTCAGCTCTGGTTTCATTAAAGATTACTTTGGGGTATGTTAACGATTTGGTATCTATTTTCGCAGAACAAGCCTGCGCTGAAAACAAAAACACAGCCTTTGTAGCTGATAAATGTGGGATTGCCAACGCGCATCCGGAATAGATGACCGCCAGAAAGTAAGGAGTGTTCGCGAAGTGTCCACTGAGTGTTCACTAAGTTTCCATATACCTGAGCATCATGAGGTCACTTGGGTATGTAGCCTCGTCGAGGATGACAAATATGATTCAGGACCGCATTAAAGAAAAGTTACTGCAGGCATTTGAACCGCTCCACCTTGAAGTCGTTAATGAAAGTTATATGCATAATGTCCCAGCAGGTTCCGAGAGCCACTTTAAGGTGGTGATTGTCAGTGAGCAATTTGAAGGTCAGCGCCTGATTGGCCGCCATCGAGCTGTGAATGCTGTGTTAGCGGATGAGTTGGCAAAAGATATCCATGCGCTTGCTATGCATACTTACACTGAGAGTGAATGGCAGAATTTGTTTGATTGTGCGCCGTCAACACCGTCTTGCCGTGGAGGCTCTAAGCTTGGCTAAAAGTCTCACATTGCAGAATTGATTGAAAAACCGCATATTTTTGCGGTTTTTTTTGGTCTGAAATTTGAGTCAGCTGACATCATTAGACTTAATTCTGACTTATTATTGAACAGGTTTTGCTTATCTGACGGGCTGGGTATCCGCTGGGAGAGCGGTTGGCCGGGCCCGAGTATAAGTCAGAAGGCTGGCTATACTTGGTTAAACGTAAAGCTCTGCTATGGCTGGCAGGGCTTTGTTCGGCAGAAGGACATGGAATGATAAGACTAAGTCGTAGCATAGTTTTTTGGGTGTTGGTGTTGTTCGGTTTGTTTGCCTGCGGTCAGCAGGGGAGCGAAGCCGATAATAAGCAAGTCAAGCCGATTGAATGGAAGCTGGTGACATCATGGCCTAAAGGCTTTCCGGGCTTAGGGCTGGCACCGGAAAGACTGGCAGAAAAAATAAATAAGTTGAGCCAGGGAAGATTGGTGATCCGGGTTTATGGTGCCGGCGAACTGGTGCCGAGTTTTGAAGTGTTTAATGCCGTTTCTAAGGGGACGGCTCAGATGGGACACTCGGCTGCCTATTATTGGCAGGATAGGATTCCGGCTGCGTCTTTTTTTGCGGCTGTCCCTTTTGGGATGACAAGCCTGGAAATGAGTGCCTGGATTAATAATGGCGGAGGGCTGGAGCTCTGGCAGGAACTGTATGAGCCCTATGGTGTTCTACCTGTTCCCGGAGGAAGCACCGGCGCACAGATGGGCGGTTGGTTTAACCGAGAAATAAATACAATTGAAGATTTTCAGGGGCTTAAAATTCGTCTTGCTGGCTATGCCGCACATGTACTGAAACGTCTCGGTAGTATTCCTGTCAGTTTGTCTGGCGGCGAGTTGTTCACTGCGTTGGAAACCGGGGCAATTGACGCCGCTGAATGGGTCGGACCGTATAATGATCTCGCCTTTGGGTTACATAATGCAGCCAAATATTATTATTACCCCGGATGGAATGAGCCCGGTGCATTAATGGAGTTTCTTATAAATAAGGACGCTTTTCAGTCTTTACCTGATGATTTGCAGTTGATTGTGACCACTGCTGCCCAGGCAGTGAATCAGGATATGCTGGATGAGTATACGGTGAAGAATATCCAGGCCCTAAATGTCATGTTGAGGGAGCACGAGGTAGATTTGCGGCCTTTTCCGCCGGAGGTGCTTTCTGAGTTAAAAGTGTTAACACAGCAGTTATTGGAAGAAAAAAGTAAGACAGATCCGGCGTTTGAACGTATTTATTCATCCTATAAGCTGTTCCTGTCAGAGGTTCGCAAGTACGGTAAAGTAACAGAAAATGCGGATGTGAATACGGATTAACAAAAAGTGACAAATAAAAAACAAATAAGACAGTCTGATGCTGTTGGTTTGTTGTGGTTGTTTTTGATTTATTTGTAAGTTGTTAATTTGTTGCTTTTGATGAAAATGTTTTGATAAATCATCTTGCTTATCATATTTGTGCGTTAGCTCAAATTTATAACCCAACAAATGTATTGCGTTTGAATTGTTTACTGATTTTCACCTCGTTTAGCTCGGTTTAGCATAGTAAAATTACGTGAATTAATGCTAGAATCGCGGCCTTAAAAATATTCGTCATGAGAAGTGTGATGGATAAGTAAATAGGATGTTGCGGTGTCGGTGGTGGAGTTGAACCGGCTTCGGACGAAGGAAAGTCGTGTCTAAATTACGCAATAGAAAGTTCTTTTTCCCTTTAATGTAGTGCAAGTGCGTATGATTACAATAAAAAAGGGTCTGGATATCCCTATTTCAGGGACTCCTACCCAGGCGATAAATGATGGTAAAGCCATCACTCGAGTCGCCTTGCTTGGCGAAGAATATGTTGGTATGCGTCCTACTATGCATACCCGCGTAGGGGATGTAGTGAAAAAAGGTCAGGTTCTTTTTGAAGATAAGAAGAATCCAGGCGTTAAATTCACTGCGCCAGCCAGCGGCAAGGTTGCTGAAATCAACCGTGGTGCGAAGCGTGTTCTGCAATCAGTTGTGATTGATGTAGAAGGCGACGAGCAGGTAACATTCAACAGTTACGATGCAGCTCAGCTTGCTCAACTTGAGCGTTCAGTTATCGTGGAACAGCTTGTTGAGTCTGGTATGTGGACTGCGCTTCGTACGCGTCCTTTCAGCAAGATCCCGGCTATCGACGCTGAAACACAGGCTATCTTTGTTACTGCCATCGACACCAATCCTCTGGCTGCTAACCCAGAAGTCATCATTAATGAGCAAAGCGACGCTTTCGTTGCCGGTCTGACGCTTCTTTCTCGTCTGACTAGCGGTAAAGTGATGGTTTGTAAATCTGGTGCAAGCCTTCCTCGTTCAAACGAATCCAATATTGAAGAGCACGTATTCAACGGTCCGCACCCTGCTGGTCTGGTTGGTACGCACATTCATACTCTGTTTGGCGCGAGCATTGAGCACGTGGCATGGCACATCAACTATCAGGACGTGATTGCATTCGGTAAGCTGTTCCTGACTGGTGAGCTGTACACTGATCGTGTTGTTTCTCTGGCTGGTCCTGTAGTTAACAACCCTCGTCTAGTTCGTACCCGTCTTGGTGCTTCTATCGAGCAGCTGACTGATTCTGAAATGATGCCTGGTGAGCTACGTGTGCTTTCCGGTTCTGTCCTGAATGGCGTTCACGCTGCAGGTCCTCACGCATACCTTGGCCGTTACCACGTTCAGGTTTCTGCTCTGCGTGAAGGTCGTGAGAAAGAGTTCCTTGGCTGGATCGCGCCTGGTAAGAACAAGTTCTCTGTTACTCGTTCATTCCTAAGCCAGTTCTTCCCTGGTCAGCTGTTTAACATGACTACAAGCACGAACGGCTCTGAGCGTGCAATGGTGCCAATCGGTAACTACGAGCGCATTATGCCGCTTGATATCGAGCCGACACTACTGCTTCGTGACCTGTGTGCAGGTGACATTGACAGTGCACAGCAGCTGGGTGCGCTTGAGCTTGATGAAGAAGATCTGGCTCTGTGTACATTTGTATGCCCGGGTAAGTATGAGTTTGGTCCACTTCTGCGTGAGTGCCTGGACACAATTGAGAAGGAAGGGTAATTCATGAGCCTCAAGAATTTCCTAGAGCAAATTGAACACCACTTTGAGCCGGGTGGTAAGCATGAGAAGTGGTTTGCGCTTTACGAAGCGTTTGCAACTCTGATGTATACACCGGGCCAGGTTACACGTTCTAGCTCACACGTTCGTGATAGCATCGACCTGAAGCGTATCATGATCATGGTGTGGTTCGCCGTATTCCCAGCAATGTTCTGGGGTATGTACAACGCCGGTCATCAGGCGATTGTTGCGCTGAACCACATGTATGCTGGTGAGCAGCTGGCTGCGGTTATCGCAGGCGACTGGCACTACTGGCTGACTCAAATGCTGGGCGGCACAATGTCAGCAGACGCTGGCTGGGGTAGCAAGATGCTACTTGGTGCTACCTACTTCCTGCCAATCTACGCAGTTGTATTTGCTGTAGGTGGTTTCTGGGAAGTGCTTTTCTGTATGGTGCGTAAGCACGAAGTTAACGAAGGTTTCTTTGTTACTTCTATCCTGTTCGCACTGATCGTACCGCCAACACTACCACTTTGGCAGGCTGCACTGGGTATTACCTTCGGTGTTGTTGTTGCGAAAGAAATCTTCGGTGGTACAGGTCGTAACTTCCTGAACCCTGCGCTTGCAGGCCGTGCATTCCTGTTCTTTGCTTACCCGGCTCAGATCTCTGGTGACCTGGTATGGACAGCTGCTGACGGTTTCTCAGGTGCTACTGCACTTAGCCAGTGGGCACAGGGCGGTCAGTCTGCCCTGCTTAACACTGTAACAGGCGAGACAATCAGCTGGATGGACGCGTTTATCGGTAACATCCCTGGTTCAATCGGTGAAGTTTCTACTCTTGCTATCATCCTAGGTGGCGCAATGATCGTGTTCATGGGCATCGCTTCATGGCGCATCATCGCGGGTACTATGCTGGGTATGATTGCGACAGCGACTCTGTTCAACATCATCGGTTCAGACACTAACGCAATGTTCAGCATGCCATGGCACTGGCACCTGGTTCTGGGTGGTTTTGCATTCGGTATGATGTTCATGGCAACAGACCCGGTATCTGCTGCATTCACTAACAAAGGTAAATGGTGGTATGGCGCACTAATCGGCGCTATGGCAGTTATGGTTCGTGTAGTTAACCCTGCGTACCCAGAGGGTATGATGCTGGCAATCCTATTCGCTAACCTGTTTGCACCTCTATTTGACAACCTGGTGGTTCAAGGCAACATCAAACGGAGACTGGCTCGTCATGTCAAGTAATAACGATAGCATTAAAAAAACGCTGATTGTTGTTATCGCACTGAGCCTGGTGTGCTCTATCGTGGTTTCAACAGCAGCTGTTAGCCTGCGTCCGCTGCAGCAGCAGAACGCTGTGCTTGATGTTCAGCGCAACATTCTTTCTGTTGCCGGTCTTCTTTCTGAAGACGCGGATATTAAAGAAACTTACGCTCAGTTCATCGAACCTAAGCTGGTTGACCTGAAAACCGGTGAGTTTGTTGAAGCAACTGAAGCCGGTCAGACTGCCGAGCAGTACAAGCAGCGTGTAGCTGCTAAAGATCCGGCTCAGTCAATCAAACTGACTGCTGATCAGGACGTAGCAAAAATCATCCGTCGTGCTGATGTTGCAACGATTTACCTGGTTAAAGATGCTGGTGACAACATTGAAAAACTGATCCTGCCAATTCACGGTAACGGTCTGTGGTCAATGATGTACGCTTTCGTTGCAGTTGAAACAGACGGCAACACAGTTTCTGGTATCACTTACTACGAGCAGGGTGAAACTCCTGGACTTGGTGGTGAAGTTGAGAACCCGAGCTGGCGTGCTCAGTTTGTTGGCAAGAAACTGTTTGACGACAACTTCAAGCCAGCTATCCGTATTGTTAAAGGTGGCGCTCCGGCTGGTGACACTCACGGTGTTGACGGTCTGTCTGGTGCAACTTTGACAAGTAATGGTGTACAGCAAACTTTCGACTTCTGGCTAGGCGACATGGGCTTCGGTCCGTTCCTGGCGAAAGTTCGTGAGGGAGGCCTGAACAATGGCTGATACTAAAGAAATGAAGAAGATTCTGTTTGGGCCGTTTATTGATAACAACCCAATCGCCCTGCAGATTCTTGGTGTATGTTCTGCTCTGGCAGTAACAACAAAACTTGAAACAGCGTTTGTAATGACGCTGGCGGTAACTTTCGTTACTGCATTTTCAAACTTTTTCGTATCGCTGATCCGTAACCACATTCCAAACAGCGTGCGTATCATTGCTCAGATGGCAATTATCGCATCACTGGTAATCGTGGTTGACCAGGTACTGAAAGCATTTGTTTACGATATCTCTAAACAGCTTTCTGTATTCGTTGGTCTGATCATTACTAACTGTATCGTAATGGGTCGTGCAGAAGCGTACGCAATGAAGTCAGAGCCACTACCATCACTTATCGATGGTATCGGTAATGGTCTTGGTTACGGTTTCGTACTGATCACTGTTGGCTTCTTCCGTGAGCTACTGGGTTCAGGCAAGCTGTTCGGTATGCAGGTTCTGCCTCTGATCTCTGAAGGTGGCTGGTACCAGCCTAACGGCATTATGCTGTTGGCTCCGTCTGCTTTCTTCCTGATCGGTTTCCTGATCTGGACAATCCGTACTTTCCGTCCAGAACAAGTAGAAGCGAAGGAGTAAGGGGAACATGGAACATTATCTAAGCCTGCTGGTTCGCTCGATCTTCATCGAGAACATGGCGCTGTCTTTCTTCCTGGGTATGTGTACCTTCCTGGCGGTATCTAAGAAAGTTAAGACATCTTTCGGTCTGGGTGTTGCGGTAATCGTTGTACTGACGATTGCGGTACCGGTGAACAACCTGGTTTACAACCTGTTGCTGAAAGATGGTGCGTTGGTTGAAGGCGTTGACCTGAGCTTCCTGAACTTCATTACCTTTATCGGTGTTATTGCAGCACTGGTACAGATTCTGGAAATGGTTCTGGACCGCTTCTTCCCGCCGCTATACAACGCACTGGGTATCTTCCTGCCGCTGATCACAGTTAACTGTGCAATCTTCGGTGGTGTATCTTTCATGGTACAGCGTGATTACAACTTCGTTGAATCTGTAGTTTACGGTTTCGGTTCTGGTGTTGGTTGGATGCTGGCAATCGTTGCTCTTGCGGGTATCCGCGAGAAGATGAAGTACTCTGACGTACCTGCTGGTCTGCGTGGCCTGGGTATTACTTTCATCACCGTTGGTCTAATGGCGTTGGGCTTCATGTCCTTCTCCGGTGTTCAGCTGTAATCAGGATAATAAGGAATAATCAATGGATATTATTCTTGGCGTAGTTATGTTCACCCTGATTATCCTGGCTCTGGTTTTAGTGATCCTGTTCGCTAAATCCAAGCTGGTACCATCAGGTGACATTACTATCTCAGTAAACAACGATCCGGAAAAAGCGATTACAACCGCTGCCGGTGGCAAACTGCTAGGTGCTCTTGCAGCTAACGGTATCTTCGTTTCATCTGCTTGTGGTGGCGGTGGCTCTTGTGGTCAGTGCCGTGTGAAAGTGAAATCTGGCGGTGGTGATATCTTGCCGACAGAACTTGACCACATCACTAAAGGTGAAGCTCGTGAAGGCGAACGTCTGGCGTGTCAGGTAAACGTAAAATCTGACATGAACATCGAGCTGCCGGAAGAAATCTTCGGCGTGAAGAAGTGGGAATGTACTGTTATCTCTAACGATAACAAAGCAACCTTCATCAAAGAGCTTAAGCTTCAGATCCCAGATGGTGAATCAGTACCTTTCCGTGCTGGTGGTTACATCCAGATCGAAGCACCTGCTCACCACGTTAAGTACTCTGACTTCGATGTACCTGAAGAGTACCGTGAAGACTGGGACAAGTTTAACCTGTTCCGCTACGAGTCTAAGGTTGATGAAGATATCATCCGTGCATACTCAATGGCGAACTACCCAGAAGAACACGGCATTATTATGCTGAACGTGCGTATTGCAACGCCGCCGCCTAATAATCCTGACGTTCCACCGGGTCAGATGTCATCTTACATCTGGTCTCTGAAAGAAGGTGACAGTTGTACTATTTCTGGTCCATTTGGTGAGTTCTTCGCGAAAGAGACTGATAACGAGATGGTATTCATCGGTGGTGGTGCAGGTATGGCGCCTATGCGTTCTCATATCTTCGACCAGCTTAAGCGTCTTCACTCTAAGCGTAAGATGTCTTACTGGTACGGTGCCCGTTCTAAGCGTGAAATGTTCTACGTAGAAGATTTCGACCAACTGGCAGCAGAAAACAGCAACTTCGTATGGCATGTAGCTCTGTCTGATCCACTACCAGAAGATAACTGGGATGGTTACACAGGCTTCATCCACAACGTGATTTACGAGAACTACTTGAAAGATCACGAAGCTCCAGAAGATTGTGAATACTACATGTGTGGTCCACCGATGATGAACGCAGCTGTTATCGGCATGCTGAAAGATCTAGGTGTTGAAGACGAAAACATCCTGCTGGATGATTTCGGTGGCTAATTAGCCACACCCACAGAAAAGAAACTGGCTGGTCCTGTTCGGGCCAGCCTTTTTTCGTCCTGAATGTTTATATACCCAAGTGACTTTGCCTCTCAGTTTCTATGTTGAGGTTACTTGAGTATATTCTGGTTCTCGTTTCGGCTATCCGATGGCGACAACCACAACAAAAATTGATGTCTTTCCTTTTGGGAGTTGTTGAATGAAAACGTTCCTGAGCAAAGCAATTTGGTTGCTTGTTTTTGCTTTTATCATGTCCGGCTGTAGTGATCAGCGAGAGATGGTTCACTTGAGTGGCTCGACTATGGGCACCTATTACTCGATTAAGGTGATTAATCAGGAAGGATTGCCGTCGGCTGAAGAGATGCAGGCTGAAATTGATCGTCGCCTTGAGCTGGTTAATGACCAGATGTCAACTTATCGCAAGCACTCTGAACTGAGCCGCTTTAATCAGCACAAGAGTGATGCCCCGTTTGAAGTGTCTGCCGATACCGCTAAAGTGGTGAGAGAAGCGATTCGCCTGGCAAAGCTGACCGACGGTGCACTGGATGTGACTGTTGGCCCTGTTGTGAACCTGTGGAGCTTTGGTCCTGAAGCCCGCCCGGAACATACCCCGACGGCAGATGAAATCGCTGAGCGTAAAAAGATAGTGGGTATTCACCATCTTTCTGTTGAAGGTAATACACTAAAGAAAGATATTCCTGAGCTTTATGTTGACCTGTCTTCGATTGCCAAAGGCTTCGGTGTCGACGTGGTTGCTGATTACTTTGAGCAGCTGAATGCGGCTGATTATCTTGTAGAAATCGGTGGTGAACTGAGACTGAAAGGTAATAACCTGGAAGGTACACCATGGCGTATTGCGATTGAGAAGCCGACCGATGACGGTAGCCGTGCGGTGCAGGAAATTATTGAACCGGGCAACATGGCTGTGGCAACATCGGGAGATTACCGAAACTATTTCGAGGAAGATGGGGTTCGTTATTCGCACCTGATCAATCCGAAAACCTGTAAGCCGATTTCAAACCATGTCGTATCTGTTACGGTCCTGCATCCGTCGAGTATGACGGCAGATGCAATGGCAACCGCCTTTTCTGTAATGGGCGAAGAGAAGACGCTGGAGTTGGCGAAGAAAGAGAAACTGCCGGTTCTGCTGGTGGTGAAAACCGAGCAAGGTTACACAGAGTATAAATCTGATGCCTTTGTTCCCTATTTGCAGAAGAAGTAGAGAAATATCATGGTTGTATATCTAACCACTTTTGCCGTCTTTTTGCTGGTGATCGTTGCAATGGCCGTTGGCTATATTTTTCAGCGTAAGACAGTTAGCGGCAGTTGCGGTGGCCTAGACGGTATCGGCATTGCCAAAGAGTGTGATTGCCCGGAACCATGTGATGCACGTAAAAAGCGTGAAGCACGAGCGGCAAAACAAGCTGAGTGGAAAAAGAACCAGATTATTTGATTTTGGTTGTCATACCTAAACCACCGTTTATGGTGGTGGTGATTGCTTCCATGTCAGATCTGAAGATAAAGAATACTAAAGCCCGGGTTTGTGCCCGGGCTTTTTGTATTCATTGCTTGTCTGGTTCTGAGAAAAGGATTCGCTTTAGATGGAAAGGGACTAGGCGGCTGCCAGCTTTAGCTGGTTTCGACCGTTTTGCTTGGCGTCATAGAGCGCGTCATCGGCGACTTTCAGCAGCTCACCCAAGGATTTGGCGCCACTGGCAACGCCAATACTGATGGTCACCTTTATAGGGGCGTTCTGATACTCAATAACCAGCTCTTCAATACAGATGCGCAGTTTTTCCAGCTGGCTGATAAATGCTTCTTTACCGAGACAGCTCTGGATGCAGAACTCTTCGCCACCAAAGCGGGCAACGGTGGCATCGGTATCCGGAAAATGGTGTTGCAGTTGCTTACTGACATGCACCAGCACGGCATCACCGGCATCATGGCCGTAGGTATCATTGACCTTTTTGAAAAAGTCGATGTCCAGCATGGCAATGTTACGGCTTTTACAGCAACTGTCAGCGCAGCCCTGATCAAAGAAATAGCGTCGGTTCCATAATCCAGTCAGAGCATCCTGGTTCGCCATTCGGTAGAGTTTATCAGATGTATCTTTCATATTGAGCATATGGTGAATACGACAATAGAACTCTTCCTGGTTAAATGGTTTTCTCAGGAAGTCATTTGCGCCGGCTTTCAGAAACAAGGGGGTGACAGTGCTGTAGTTGCTGCCGGACAGGCCAAGTATCGCAATTTGGTTGCGGTTATATTGCTGGCGAATTTCCCTGATCAGGGTGAGGCCATCTTTTTCCGGCATATCATTGTCGGTGATGATCAGCGTGATGTCCGGATGTTGAGCCAGTAATTTCAGTGCGTCTTTCCCATTGTGTGCCGAAATAGTTTCCAGGTTTTGCTTTTGCAGCAGGTTAACCAGATAACGACGTACTGTTGCAGAGTCTTCAACCACCATCGCTTTGTGGCGGAAATTAGCTTCCAGTCGCTGTAACAGCGGGGTGAGGTAAGCGACCGAGGCTGGACTGTCTTTGAGCAGGTAATCAATCACTCCTTTTGACAGCACGGTATCGCGTATTTTCCGGCTGAATTGGGCGGTCAGAACGATGACCTTTATGTTCTGGCTGAGGATGAGATCAATGATTTCTCCGTCCTGACCGTCGGGCAGGCAGTAGTCAAGCACAGCGCAGAGAAAGTCTTGCTCGTTGCTCAGAATGGCTTTCGCTTGTTTGATGCTGTCGGCAAACACTGGCTGGAATCCGGCTTGATTCAGCTGGAAACATAGATAGTTTCTGAAGGCTCTGCTGTCTTCAACAACCAGTATTTTATACCGCGACATCTCGAATCCTTATCTGAAACTGGCAAATCACCAGTATTCTTATGGTTATAAATATAAACTAATAACATTGTTGTCAGAAGTGCGACAAGCTGGGCTGTCAGTTTTGGTAACAGACGTTGATTCCTTCTGAAAAAACTTCCTATAATAATTACTGTATATAAAAACAGTGATAAACTGTATCACCTTGTTTGAAACTTCATCACGGCCGGTAGCGATTTTAATCATGGTGCAGCAAACACCGACTTCCAACCTGCAACGGAAAATTATCCATATTGATATGGACTGCTTTTTTGCGGCCGTAGAGATGCGGGATAACCCTGAGCTACGTGATATTCCTATCGCTATCGGCGGCCGCTCAGAGCAAAGGGGCGTGATCAGTACCTGTAATTACCTGGCTCGTAAGTATGGGGTACGTTCGGCGATGCCGACAGCTCAGGCGATGAAGTTGTGCCCGCACCTGACGTTAGTTGCCGGCAGGATGTCTGTTTATAAAGAAGTCTCCCAGCAAATCAGGGCTATCTTTCAGCGTTATACCGACAAGATAGAGCCTCTGTCCCTTGATGAAGCCTACCTTGATGTCACCGATTGCGAGCTGCTGCATGGCTCGGCCACCTTGATTGCCGAGGATATCCGCCGGGCAATTCGGGAAGAGTTGGATTTGACAGCGTCTGCTGGTGTCGCACCGGTGAAGTTTATTGCCAAGGTGGCTTCTGACCTGAATAAGCCGGATGGGCAGTTTGTCGTCATCCCGGATGAGGTGCCGGATTTTGTTGCTGATTTGAAGCTGGAAAAGATTCCCGGGGTAGGGAAGGTCACGATCCAAAAGCTTCATGAACGTGGTTTGTATGTCGGGCGTGATGTGCAGAATTATGATCATCATTTGTTGTTGCAACAGTTCGGCAAGTTCGGCCAGTCGTTGTGGTCACGAGCGCATGGTCTCGACAATCGTGAAGTTGTTGTTGAGCGGGAGCGTAAATCAGTTGGTGTCGAGCGGACCTTTTCTAAGAATATCAGCAGCTATGACGAGTGCTGGCAGGTGGTGGAAAGTTTGTTTCCTGAGCTCGAAAAGCGCCTTCGCCGGGTTCGCCCTGATCTTAATATTGCTAAGCAGGGAATTAAGGTGAAGTTTGCGGACTTTCAGCAAACCACAGTTGAACATGGCCAGCCAAAGCTGGATAAGAGTCAGTTTGTCGCATTGTTGACAGAAGCCTTAACTCGCCAGAAAGGACGGGAGATCCGCCTGATAGGCCTGAGTGTAGGATTAGAGCTCGGGCTTAAGGCGCAGCAGCTTTCTTTCGAAGGGTTTTAATCACACTAGGTTTAACAGTAACCTTTCTAAAGTAGGGTTTTACTATCCAATTGGGTATAAAAAAGGCGAGTATCGAAACTCGCCTTTTATCACTTGCATCCGGTATTACCCGGGTTTGTATCCTGATACTTATGCCTTAACCGGAATGTTCTTCAGGATTGCAATCATCTGTTCCCAGAACAGGCCGACAGTTTCAATGTTCACTTTCTCATCAGGAGAGTGAGGGAACTTGATGGTCGGGCCGAAAGACAGCATATCCATGGTTGGATATGGTTTCTTGAACAGACCACATTCCAGACCTGCGTGGATCACCATGATGTTCGGTGTTCTGCCGTAGATACCTTTATATGTATCACGGAACAGGTGCATTACTTCAGAGTCTGCATCCGGTTTCCAGCCTGGGTAAGCGCCAGAGAATTCACATTCAGCACCAGCCAGCTCAGCGACTGCTTTCAGCATACCTTCCACATTACTGCGGCCAGTATCGATCAAAGAACGGATCAGACAAAGAATAGTGATTTTGTCTGCTTCTGTTGTGATCACACCAACGTTCAGTGATGTTTCAACTACACCTTCAACTTCATCACTCATACGCAGTACACCGTTAGGGCAAGCGTTTAGTGCAGCAAGAAGGCGTTTCTGAACTGCTTCAGTCATCACGTCAGCTGGTAGCTCAGCTGGTTCAACAAATAGGTTGATGTCTGTTTCTATTTTGCCCAGCTCCGCAGCCAGGATTGATTGGTAGTAAGTGAACAGCTCATTTAGCTTGTCGACATTTTTAGCTGGCAGGGTTGCCATTGCGAAAGCTTCACGAGGAATAGCGTTACGCAGGCTACCGCCGCTTAGTGAAGTCAGGCGAAGACCTAGTTCTTCAGCGTGGCCGAACAGGAAGCGACCCAGCAGTTTGTTCGCGTTGCCGCGACCGGTGTGAATGTCACAGCCAGAGTGACCGCCTTTCAGGCCTTTAATCACCAGTTTTACTGCAGCGTGTTCGGTTGGAACCGCTTCACGCTCTAAAGGCAGAGTGATAGAGCCGTCTACACCACCGGCACAGCCCATGTAAACTTCGCCTTCCTGCTCTGAATCAGTGTTTAGAAGGATGTCACCTTCCAGCCAACCCTGTTCAAGGCCGAACGCACCGGTCATGCCGGCTTCTTCATCAATAGTCAGCAGGACTTCAAGCGGACCGTGCTCAATATCTTTCGATGCCAATACGGCCAGGCAAGTCGCCATACCAATACCGTTGTCGGCACCCAGGGTTGTTCCTTTTGCTGTTACCCATTCACCGTCGACATACGGCTGGATTGGATCGGTCAGGAAGTCGTGGTCGGTGTCTTCGTTTTTCTGCGGCACCATATCAATGTGCGCTTGAAGTACTACACCTTTACGGTTTTCCATACCTGGCGTAGCTGGCTTCTTAATAAATACGTTACCAGTAGCGTCACGGCGAACTTCAAGACCTTCGCTTTCAGCAAATTTCACAATATGTTGAGCGAGCTGTTCTTCATGCTTTGATGGATGTGGAATAGAACAGATTTGATCGAAGAATTGCCACACAGGTTGTGGTGACAGTTGACTGATTTCAGACACAGCATTCTCCCTTATAAACTTTTGGGCTAAAGCGATCCATTAGCTGAAGATCAACCAATGGGCTGGTAATTGCAGCAGATTAATCTATCGCGATTGATTCAAGCATACCACCGGGTGATAAGCCTGTGATAGTGAAATCTTAAAAAGCCAAATACAGGGATTAAGTTTGTGATCACTGGCAAGAAGTGATGATTTTGAGGTTGAAAGATGTGCTATTGATTGCATTTAAATAAAACAGAGTATTCACTCTTTTATCATATCCTTGTGCTTATATCCCTTTGTTGCGTTTAGTTATTCAATATTCGTTTCGTAATTTTCAACCAGCTCATGTCATCTAATGAGACGTATTCTCGCTATTGATAATGTAATAAAATTACAGAAAAGCATGTTCAAGTGCACATAAATAAAAAAAGTGTGACGTAGTTAAAGAAAATGCTTGTAACTTAATTACGAGATGGGTATAGTTTACACATCTTCTGGTGAAGACAGAAATACACAGAAACTGCTTAGGACGAGCCCGAGGTATCGCCTCCAAGGAACTGAGATTAAGTCAAGCCACTATGGCTGAGCACGAAATGTATGTGTGTTTAGTAAACTTAATATTTAAAGGTGATAGAAATGAAAGTATTTGATTCAATTGCAAATTTTTGGAATAACCGTTCTGTGTACACAGCAAACTTCCAGTACCCAAGCTATTTCGGCTACTAATTCTTGATACTGTGCCGGGCTCTGGTAGTCAGGCATGGTGTTCGAGCAGTATTGTTCACCCCCTTTATGATTTGAGAATTCGGAATACCCTCGCTAATTGGTTATTCAACACATTCTTACGCCACTTCAGTTTGAAGTGGCGTTTTTTTTATTTCCTTCTTCTAAAAAAACGGCTTTATAAGCCTTCTCTCACCATCTGCATTAAATTTAGCCTTATAACTATGGCTATAGCTTCAAGCTGACAATAAAAAACTTAACCTGATGCATATTATCGTTTGCGTACTAGTGGAAAATGCTGAATGCTACGGTACCTACATATGTTAATTAAACGTTAAGTTTATGATTTTAAGGGGAATAAATTTAATGTGACTTTAGGTTGGATGTTTTTTTGCTCTGTTGGCCGAAATCTCTAATGATAATTACGTTAATCTCTGGAAATTGACAGGCAAGCCGCATATAATCGCCGCCTAAAATCGTTTGCGCAAACGTTTTACTTTTTAACTTGCGGCGAAATGTCTCCAAGGAACCGAGAGCAATGCTTGAGAAACTATTCAAACTGAAAGAACACGGCACTGATGTTCGTACTGAAATGTTGGCAGGTTTAACGACCTTTCTGACAATGGCCTATATCATTTTCGTTAACCCGACGATGCTGGCTACTACTGGTATGGATCAGGGAGCGGTGTTCGTCGCTACCTGTCTGGCAGCGATGGTTGGCTGTTTTATCATGGGCTTTGTGGCGAACTATCCGGTCGCTCAGGCTCCGGGTATGGGGTTGAATGCTTTCTTTACCTACAGTGTTGTTCTGGGTATGGGGCATACCTGGCAGGTAGCGCTTGCGGCGGTATTCCTGTCTGGTTTGTGCTTTATTGCGCTGAGTGTTCTGCGAGTGCGTGAATGGATTATAAATGCCATTCCGAACGCACTTCGCACCGGTATTTCAGCTGGTATAGGTCTGTTTTTGGCATTTATTGCCTTGCAGAGTGCTGGTATTGTGGTTGATAATCCTGCAACTTTGGTTCATGTCGGCGATCTAACCAGCTTTCCGGCGGTAATGGCTGCTCTGGGGTTTTTCCTGACAATTGCGCTGGTACACCGTGGTTATAAAGCTGCGGTACTGATTGCGATTCTGTCTGTTACTGTTCTCGGAATTCTGTTCGGCGATATCCAGTTTGCTGGTGTGATGTCTATGCCACCAAGCCTGGCTCCGACATTTATGCAGATGGATTTTGGCGGCGCACTTGAAGTCGGTTTGGTTTCTGTTGTGTTTGCCTTCTTGTTTGTTGATTTGTTCGATACTGCAGGAACGCTGGTGGGAGTCGCAACTAAAGCTGAGCTGATCGGCGAAGATGGTAAGCTGCCTCGCCTTAATCGTGCTCTGCTGGCGGATAGTACGGCAACTTCAATTGGTGCTGTGCTGGGTACTTCAAACACAACATCATTTGTTGAAAGTGTTTCTGGTGTTGCGGTTGGCGGACGTACCGGCCTGACGGCTGTTACCGTGGGCGTATTGTTCCTGCTGGCTCTGTTCTTTGCTCCGCTGGCAGGAATGGTTCCTGCTTATGCGACTGCAGGTGCATTGTTCTATGTGGCTATCCTTATGATGTCGGGTTTGGTCAGTGTAGACTGGCGTGACTTAACAGAAGCGGCACCTGTTGTTGTAGTTTGCCTTTTAATGCCATTAACATACTCCATCGCTGAAGGTATCGGCCTTGGCTTTATCACATATGCTGCTGTCAAAGTTATGAGTGGCAAGGGAAGAGATGTAAATATTAGCGTCTGGGTTATCGCAGCCTTGTTTGTTGCTAAAATTATCTTCTTATAACAGTTTTAAAAATATATTCAGCGGACGTTTCGCTGACTCAGAGGTTCATCGGATATGAGTAATAAATTCGTCATCACTTGGGACAACATGCAAATGTACACTCGCCAGCTGGCAGAGAAACTGCTTCCGGCTGAGCAATGGAAAGGCATCATTGCTGTTAGCCGCGGTGGTCTGGTTCCTTCTGCAATCCTGGCTCGTGAGCTTGGTATTCGCTATGTTGATACGGTTTGCATCTCAAGCTACGACCATGATCACCAGCGTGACATGAAAGTACTGAAGCAGGCTGAAGGTGACGGTGAAGGCTTCCTGGTTGTTGATGACCTGGTTGATACCGGTGGCACTGCTGAAATGATCCGTGCTATGTATCCTAAAGCGAAGTTCGTTACTGTATGTGCAAAACCAGCTGGTAAGCACTTGGTAGATGATTACGTTGTTGATATCGCTCAGGATACGTGGATCGAGCAGCCATGGGATATGGCTGTAACTTTTGTTGATCCAATCGCGAAGCGATAAGCGCTGATACTGATTAGTATTTAACATGCTGATTAAAAAAGGAGCCATCCGGCTCCTTTTTTATGCTCGTCTGTTACCTGTCTAACTGTTGCGCTTAGCACGAATATCAGACAGAGATTCACCATTAGGTTTGTTACGGTAAAAGTTGTTGTAGTTGATAAGATCGATCATGTCCCGACCGGTCAGTTCACATTGCCTGTTGAGTTTGGTTTGGTAAGACCCAGGGATTTGCTCTCCGGAAGCATTCAGGCAGACTGCGATTTTAGCGTTTACTGCGCCGGAAGCTTCGCCGGGATTTCCTCCTAATACCCCTCCGCTACCAAAAGCGAAGACTGAGCCTGAAAACAACATTAAACTACATATACCGAGTATTTTTTTCATACAATCATCACCGTATAAAATACTAACAGTAGTATCAGCATAGCTTAGGATAAGAAATCAGTGGGATTATTCCTGCTACCAGCTGTTGCCAGATTAAGATTTGCGACGTGTTTTTGTTTCGATGCGCACACTGCAACCTACTGTTGGATGGTATACTTTTGCTATAAATATCTTTACGTACATGGCTTCTGTCTTCTAATGCTGATATCTCTTATTCAGTAGGTTCATTCTCAGGGGCAATACGTTATAGATAGACTTGAAAATGGAGCGTACCGTGTCAGAACCATCCAAAACCAATTTATCTGAAAAGCTGTTTGCGCCGCGCCAAACATCAAAAGAAACTTCCAGCCTGGTCAAACTAGCCCATGCTAATGCTAAACCGATTCATAACGCGATCGATGGCGATAGTGAGAAAGGCTGGTACCGGATGCTAAGGCGTCCGCAATGGGCGTGGCAGGGAATCGATCCGATTGAACAAGAAGCGATCTTATCCCGCATGGCGAATTCAGAGGCTCCAAGAACCAGTGATGATTTGCTTGATACGGTAATTGGTTATAAGCCGGGTAACTGGGTTTATGAGTGGAGCCAAGCCGGGGCGATGTACCAGAAAACAGCCCGAGATTTGGTGAATGCCGGTGAATCAGAAAAAGCCGCGGAAATGCTGCTGACTGCCAGTATGTACTACAGTGTCGGAGCTTATCCGCACCTGAAAGGTGATACCCTTGCCGGACAGGCAGAACTGCAGGCTAACCAGACATACCGGGAAGCCATTTCTTACATGCCGCACAAGATGCGCACCATCGACGTGAAATATGAAGGTAAAACCTTTCAGGCCTTTATTCATATGCACCGCACAGACAAGTTGTTGCCGACCGTTATCGTTAGTGGTGGCCTGGATGCTTTGCAGTCTGACATGTGGCGTTTGTATCATGACTACCTGGCTCCGGCCGGTTTTGCCATGGTGACATTGGATATGCCTTCAGTCGGCCATAGTTCAGCCTGGGCTCTGACAGAAGACACCAGCCGCTTGCACCAGGCATTGCTCCAGCAGATCAAAGAAGTGCCTTGGGTCGATCATACCCGGGTCGCTATGCTTGGCTTCCGCTTTGGCGGTAATGCTGCGATTCGACTTGGTTTCCTGGAGCCGGGGCGACTTAAGACGTGTGTCAGCCTTGGCGGCGTGATCCACAGTATCCTTACCGATTCCAAACGATTGAATGCGATGCCTCGTATGTACCTCGATATGCTTGCTTCCCGAATGGGTAAGAACGGGGTATCACAGGCGAGCCTGACATCACATTTGTCGGCATGGTCGCTAAAACAGCAGGGACTGTTGGCACGACGTAAGGTGGATGTTCCTATGCTGGGTATTGGTCTGAAAAACGATCCTGTCTGTACCGAAATGGATAACCAATTGATCGCGATGTCGAGCTATGGCGGTAAAGCGGTGACCATAGCGGAGAAACCGCTGTACGATGGTTACCACCGGGCGTTGCTTGTTGTCGTTGACTGGCTAAAAGAAAAGCTGGCCTGATAAAGGTGATCTGGCTTTTGTGAATGTAAAGAAAATGTTGCTATTGTTTGGCTTTGTCGCTTAAATGGAATAACAACAATGACCTGCCCGCTGCTTCGAGAATAGGCTCGGGAAACGACGGGTACGGCATCATCACTTATTGTCTTGCTGTGATTGTGTTATTGACTATGGATGGAGATACGCTATGACGACAAACACGACGTTTCCGCCACATGGACGCCTGATCACTAAGCTAACGGCGCTGGGGCCTTACCTGCGTCAACAGCATTCTTCGGACGGTCGTTACTTCTTTGATTGCCTCGCCAGTTGTATCAGTGCCAAGAAAGCACCGGAAGAAAGGGAGTTCTGGGGCTGGTGGCTGGTGATGACAACAACCGGTACCGGATTTGAATACTGCTACTACTTTGGCCGCTTTGACAACAAAGGCGAATGGGTTCGGGAAAGTGTGCCAGCCAAACATGAGCAGGCAGTGTTACAGACTTTGGATGACTTTTACCCCAAGCTGACTGGCTTGCTTCAGGGGGAGTTTAATCTGGAGCTGACACCGTCCGGTGAGCTTGAGGAAGCAGAGCTTGGTAGTGTTGCCTGATTTGTCTCAAGCTTGGAATTGAAAGAATAATGCGCTTTTATAGCGCATTTTTCTTGTGATCTACCAAGGGGATTGATAAAACAATTGCACCTAAATTTATTCATCACAATTGTTTTATCCCAATGGCAGATACAAATAACTCAAATGCTATAACGCAGGACGCTGGGACGCACATTTCTCAACAGGATGGCGCCCAAACGGTTGGATATCCACACCAGTCTCCGCAGACGATCGTCATTAAGCTGGGGACCAGCGTGTTAACCGGCGGAACGTTGAAGCTGGATCGTGCACATATGGTGGAACTGGTTCGTCAGTGCGCATCGCTGCGCCGTCAGGGCCATAAAGTCATCATCGTCACATCCGGTGCAATTGCAGCGGGCCGCGAGCATTTAGGTTACCCCGAGCTGCCCAAAACCATGGCCAGCAAACAGCTGCTTGCCGCAGTAGGCCAGAGCCGCCTGATCCAGGAATGGGAACACCTGTTCGGAATTTATGGTTTGCATGTCGGCCAGATGTTGCTGACCCGTGCCGATTTGAATGACCGCGAGCGTTTTCTCAATGCCCGCGATATGGTTCTAGCGCTGCTGGATAACGGAATCATTCCGGTTGTGAACGAGAATGATGCGGTTGCGACAACGGAAATCAAAGTTGGTGATAACGATAACCTATCTGCGCTGGTAGGCATTTTGGTCAGTGCTGATAAATTGCTGTTGCTGACCGATCAGCCGGGCCTGTTTACAGCAGATCCGCGTAACAACCCCGATGCTGAATTGATCCGCGAAGTTCATACCATTGATGAAACCCTGCACAAACTGGCTGGCGGTAGTGTCGGCGGTTTGGGCACCGGCGGTATGGCGACCAAACTGCAGGCTGCCGATGTTGCCCGTCGTGCCGGTATTGAGGTGGTGATTGCCGCAGGCAGCCGACCGGATGTAATTAATGATCTGGTTAAAGGTACGGCAGTAGGCACCCGTTTCCTTCCGCTTGAATCACCACTGGAAAGTCGTAAACGCTGGATCTTGGCCGGGCCACCACCTGCCGGGGATATTGTGATTGATGATGGTGCTGTACTTGCTGTTCAACAGCGGGGCAGTAGCTTGCTGGCGAAAGGGATCTCCGAAGTTAAAGGCGATTTTGAGCGTGGTGAGGTCATTCGTCTATATAGCGCGAAAGGAACATTGCTAGCGCGTGGTATCTGTCGTTATTCAAGTAAAGATATGGCGAAAATTGCCGGAAAACACAGCCAGGATATTTACCAGATCCTGGGTTATGAATACGGACCGGTCGCAGTACACCGTGATGATCTGGTTGTCATCTGATTTAAAATAAATATACGGACATAAAGGGGAAGTATTGTGAATCTTGAAGTGATGGGTAAGGCAGCTCAGCAGGCTGCTTTTGAATTGGCTACTGCAGCGACGGCACAAAAGAATAAAGCGCTGGCGATTATCGCGGATGAACTGGAAGCGAATCGCGAGTTGATTCTGGCGGCGAACGCCAAAGATATTGAAGCAGCCAGGGAAGCCGGTATGACAGATGCCCTGATTGATCGCTTGCTGCTGAATGAAGACCGCCTTGCCGGAATTGCTAATGATGTCCGCAATGTGATCAGCTTGAATGATCCGGTCGGTGCGGAGCTGGATACACGAGTGTTGGAAAATGGCATGCGCCTTAGTCGCCGTCGTGTACCGCTGGGCGTTATCGGGGTGATTTATGAAGCGCGCCCGAATGTGACCATTGATATTGCAGCACTGTGCCTGAAAACGGGTAATGCCAGTATCCTTCGTGGTGGCCGCGAAACCTTCCACTCCAACATGGAGTTGGTGAAAGTTATTCAGGTGGCGCTTGAAAAAGCTGGTCTGCCGGCAGCATCAGTTCAGTATATTGAAAAGCCTGATCGTGAGTTGGTTTCTCAACTGCTCAAACTGGATCAATATGTAGATATGATCATCCCGCGTGGTGGTGCAGGCCTGCATAAGATGTGCAAAGAAAACAGCACGATTCCGGTGATCATCGGTGGTTTCGGTATCAGCCATGTGTATGTCGACAAGACGGCTGATCTGTCCCGTGCGTTGGATGTGGTTGAAAACTCAAAAGTTCAGCGTCCGTCAGCGTGTAATGCCCTTGATACCTTGTTGGTGAACGAAGATGTAGCCGAAGCCTTCCTGCCTCGTCTTGCAGAGCGCCTGAACAAAAGCAATGTAACTTTCGCTGCCGATGAAGCAGCTTACGGGGCGCTTGAAGGTAAAGCCGCAGAGCTGCGTCCGGTAGCAGACGGTGACTACGACACAGAGTGGCTGAGCTTCACGCTGGGTGTGAAAGTGGTGAAGGATGTGGATGAGGCCATTGCCCACATGCGCAAGCACAACGCCAGCCACTCCGATGCTATCTTGACGAACGATCTTCAGTCAGCGGAGCGCTTCGTGAATGCAGCCGGTTCAGCCGCGGTCTACGTAAATGCATCAACCCGTTTTACCGACGGTGCTCAGTTTGGCCTGGGAGCGGAAGTGGCGGTTTCAACTCAGAAGCTTCATGCCCGTGGCCCGATGGGACTGGAAGAGTTGACAAGTTATAAGTGGGTGGGGGTTGCAAATTACCTATCCCGCGCGTAACGATGCCTCTGTCGTCAAACACTCTATAACGCCATCACAAGTGATCATTTACGTTCGTAAACTCCGCGCTTGTTCTTTGTTCTAGAGTGTTTATCTTAGGTGGCATAGCTCCGCTTTAAGTTAGCGTTTGATGGCATGAATAAAAAACGGAAGCCTACAGCTTCCGTTTTTTGTTGAAATTCAGCAAGGCAAGCCTTTAGCTTGTTCGAACCTCGAACCTCGAACCTCGAACCTCGAACCTCGAACCTCGAACCTCGAACCTCGAACCTCGAACCTCGAACCTACTTCTTCTCTTTCTCTTCGGCTTCTTTTTGCAGTTGTTCGCGGTCGTACTTTTCCTGCAGGTACTTGATTTTATCTTTGTAGCCGAACTTCATATGCGCGGTGTACTTCAAGGCTGCAATGTTGCTGACAACCACGCTGACAATAATGATACTGATAACCCATGGGTTAAGTAGCCATTCCATTCAGACCTCGCAGATATTCCCGATGTATTTACTATAAAGATTATCAAGGTTTGCCAGGATCTGCGACTTTCCTGCTATTTCACATGCATTTAGTGTGTGGTAAAGCATCTCTGGCGTTAACTGCTGGAGCAAATGCTTACTGAGCGGGTAATAGCTGATATGCCAGGGTTCGACAGCAACACCGCCGCGATCTTCGGCGTAAGGCAGGTAGAAGCCGAACTGGGTCATGTGTTCGTTTAGCCAGGCGCTGAATTCGGCCTGGTGGCCGCCGGTTTCGTACTCCCAGGGTTCAAGTCGAAGTTTGACTCCCTCTGGCAGACAGTTCGCAGCGTAGATATCAACATCCGTTCCCCAGTGGTGGCGGCTGGCGCCGGGCAGGGCTGACCAGCGCAGGATGGCGTGGATTTTTTCCAGATCCGATAATTGGCTGGCATCCAGCGGCTGGCTGTGACTGTCCAGCAGTGGCCGGGTGCCGTTGAACTTGCTGTTCCAAATCAGCAATTGGCGATCGAAAGGGCGAAACGCACTGGCAAGGCGAAGCTCAAAGCCCGCGTTAGCGGCAGCTTGCTGTAGGTCGACAAAAGCCGGCTGCATCGATTTGTGCAGCAGGTGTTGCTGGTGGGGGACAAGGTGGGTGTCTTCTTGTCCGGTAAGCTGCCCGGCAGTCATGTGCCGGGCGGAGGTTAAGTCGGTCATTTAAGTGTTTTTTCTAATACCTTCTGGTACATGTCGGTGAGTTTTTCGAGATCCGCGACCTTCACGCACTCATTGACTTTATGGATGGTGGCATTCACCGGGCCCAGTTCAATCACCTCTGCACCTGTGCGGGCGATAAAGCGTCCGTCTGAAGTACCGCCGGTGGTCAGTAGTTCTGGTTTCTGGTGGTTTACTTCCTCGATAGCCTCGACTGTTGCTGCCAGTAATTTACCGTGGTCTGTCAGGAACGGATGACCGCTCAGGGTCCACTGCATCTCGTAATCCAGACCGTGGGCATCAAGAGTCGAATGAACCTTGCGTTTAATGTCATCAGCAGTCAGCTCGGTGCTGAAACGGAAGTTAAACTGAACCTGGAATTCTCCCGGAATGACATTAGAGGCACCAGTGCCGGCAGACAGGTTAGCTATCTGGAAACTGGTCGGGGGGAAATACGCATTGCCGTTGTCCCATGTCGTTGCCGCCAGTTCAGCCAGTGCTGGCATAGCCCGGTGAACTGGGTTGTCGGCCAAGTGTGGGTAAGCGACGTGGCCCTGAACGCCTTTGATTGTAACATCGCCGGTAATAGAGCCGCGGCGGCCGTTTTTCACTACATCACCGACGAAGTGAGTACTGGAAGGTTCACCGACAATGCACATATCGATTTTTTCGTTTCGTGCTTCCAGAGTATCAATAACCCGGGTTGTACCATTGATAAATGGTCCTTCTTCATCAGAGGTGATCAGCAAAGCAATCGAGCCCTTGTGATCCGGGTTGGCTTCCAGAAAACGTTCGATCGCCACAATGAAGCATGCAAGGGAGCCCTTCATATCTGCTGTCCCACGACCGTGCAGGTAACCGTCGATGATGGTCGGTTCAAACGGTGGGGTGTGCCAGAGATCAGATGGCCCGGCCGGGACAACATCCGTGTGTCCGGCAAAAACAAACAATGGAGCTTCGGTGCCACGGCGGGCCCAAAGGTTGGTAGTATCTTCAAAGATCATCGGTTCAATGGTGAAGCCGAGTTTCTCAAGACGCTGAATCATTACGTCCTGGCAGCCTGCGTCCTCCGGAGTTACCGAGATGCGGCTGATAAAGTCTTTCGCCAGGGCGATTACCGGGCTGTCTGACATCCTGTATCCTTACGAGTGGAAAATTTCTTGGTATTGGGCTGGCTTGAAGCCCAAGTGATAGGTGCCGTTATGAACCAGCAGCGGGCGCTTGATCATCGCCGGGTATTCCAGCATCAGAGCGATTGCTGTCTCGCGGTTCAGGCTGTCTTTCTGTTCGTCACTCAGTTGACGGTAAGTGGTACCGCGTTTGTTGACCATGGCTTCCCAGCCAAGCTCAGACTCAAAGCCTTCTAGCATCGCCTGATCCAAGCCGTCAACACGGTAGTCGTGGAAGCGGTATTCAATGCTTTCCGCTTCCAGCCATTTTTTCATTTTCTTGATGGTATCGCAGTTTTTAATACCGTAGGCAATTGTGCTCATAGTTTACTGACTTACTTTTTGTTATCGAATTAGACTTTCTTTATAACGAGAATGCAGGGGCTTAGCAATGGTAACAAAGGCTTCACGACAGAAATGAAAGACTGGTAGTGGCATCAGGGTGTTGAAATGACAGCCATTCGGATCAGCCAGGCGCAGGCCACAAGGCCGACGGCAAAGACAATGGTTCGCCAGGGGCTCAGTTTACAGGCATAGCACACCATGTAGAGCACTCTTGAGATAACAAAAAGGTAGGCGGGCAGGGCTGACTGTTCTGGCGGTACATCGGCGAAATGAGCGATAAAAACACAGCAGGCGAAGACGGGTGTTACTTCCCAGCCATTAGCTTGTGCGGCTTTAACTCTGGCAGCGGCACCGGTTAGCTCTCTTTCCTGGATGCGGGGCTGGTTGATATCAAATCGCCCGGTCTGGCGAACCGTCAGCCACCCGCCGATAGCGGCCAGCAGATAGTTGATCAGAAATGAAATGATGATGCACCAGAATGCCGATGTCATAGGTTGTACCTTATCAAATCGAATCTGGTATTTAGTGTAGAACGGATTATCCGGCAAGTGGTCAGGTAGTTGTGGCTGGTTAGTGATGATGGTAAATGGGCTACTTTAGGGTATGAAAGAGACAGAATTACTATATGGTTATGCAATAAAGTTGATTTATTTTTCGCCTTGTATGTGTAGTGTTTCAGCTCGTGTTTTTGCGTAATAAGTGACTCAAAACTCGCGTTGCTGGTTTTTTGTACTTCTTCAAGTCGTTGATAATATAGAGTTTGCTAGTTTTCTGTTGCTTTGGAAATGATGCTTGTTGCTTAATAAAAGTGAGACATGAATCACTTATTTATATTCAAGTAGCCCATAAATCCTTCCGCATCTTGATCAAACTCAACATCAATATTGGTAGAAGCGGAATAATGAAGCCTCAAATTTTGGAGGTCTCAATGGAATTGAATCCGGTTTTTGCCCGTCGTCTTTATCTCGCATTGCTTGTTGAAAAAGTGGAACGTCCGAACGTTCCGAAGCTTATCGAATTAACGGGTTGGCCGCGCCGTACTATTCAGGATGTATTAAAAGCCCTTCCTGGTTTTGGAATTGAGCTGTCATTTATCCAGGACGGCAAGCGCCATAATGATGGTTATTACCAGCTAAGTGACTGGGGACCGTTTGATTTGGAGTGGGTACAGTCCCGCGAAGAGGATATTGTTTCTTCTGTATCAAGTTAATGAAGTCGATTCACGGCTTTGTCTTGTGTATCAGAGAAGCGATGGGTTACCAGTAATTATGGGCAATGGTAGGCATTGCCCATTAATGTTACCGATGTGCTGAATGATTGCGGGCTGTACAGGTTGACAGTATTTGCCCCGCGCTCAGAAGCTTTGTTCTTCAGGTTGTTAATTGCCCCTTCCGTCAAATCCTCATTGCTGATGAACCAGAATGAGTACCAGCTGCCTTCCGAACCCGTCACTACCCCTTTTTCTTCACAGGTTTTAAATTGTTTTGCACTGTCCCAGCGTAGCCGGACATCTTCACTTTGTGGTTGAAGCCGTGTGGTTTCACACCCGCTAAGAAGTAAAAGACAAAAGAGGGTGAAGGTTCGTTTCTGCATTATTGCCCCAATGATTCCAGGTAAAGGACGGTTGCCGCCGTGCGTGATTTTACCTGCAGCTTTTTCAGCAGGCTCTTCATGTGCACTTTAACTGTAGATTCAGAGATAAACAGTGAGTCGGCAATTTGTTTGTTGCGATAGCCTTTGGCAACTTCTTTCAGGATCTGCATTTCCCGCTCGGTCAGGGTATTGAGCAGAGAGTCTTGCTCTGAGGCATCTTCCAGATATTCGCGCACCAAATCACTATAGGCTTTATCGCCCCGCAAAGCTTGCTTCAGCAATTCGATTAACTGATCCGGTTCGGTATCTTTCAACAGGTAACCATCGGCACCGGCGTTGATCAGTGCTTTGATATCTGAGCGGCTGTCAGAGACAGTCAGAACAACGATTCTTGACTGAATATCTTCAGCTCTCATCGCATTAAGGGTATCAAGCCCTGACATCCCTTTCATATTGAGGTCGAGTAAGATCAGATCGGGATCTTTTTCTGTCGCAAGAGTAACGGCATCTGCGCCATTGCTGGCTTCGGCAACAATTTCAAAATCAGGTTCAAAACTGAGTAGCTGGTTGATCCCCCGTCGCATCAGCGGGTGGTCATCCACAATCATAATTTTCCAACACGTCATATTGTTATCCTTAAGGTTCAAGGGAAAAGCTCAGGGCGACTTCGCAGCCTGAACCTTGCTTTGTATTAATTTTTAGCTCGCCGTTGAGGCGCGATGCCCGCTCAGTCATGATCGCCAGGCCGTAGTGGTTCAGTTTTTCACTCGTCGGGTCAAAACCCCGACCGTCATCACTGATTGCGATGTTGACCTGATCGCCGCTTTGGTGACAGGCAATGATGATTTCATCGGCCTCGGCATGTTTGATCGAATTTAAAACTGCTTCTCTGATCAGTTGTAGCAGATGAACCTGATGATGGGCATCTAAATTTAATGATGACAAATGGTTATCGATAATCAGCAAAGCATCACTCTGTTCTTCCAGCGGCTTGAGCATCTCAACCAGGGCTTCACCGAAGTTGGCTTCTTTGATGGTCAGGCGGAAGGTGCTGAGCAGCTCCCTCAGCTGGGTATAAGCGCCGGACAGCCCACTGTCGATATCCGTGATGATCTGCATGGAGTTATCAATTTCACTCTTGCCAAGTTGACGTTTGAGCAGGGTCATCTGAATTTTCAGGTAAGAGAGCGACTGGGCTAATGAGTCATGCAGCTCTCGGGCAATGGTGGCGCGTTCATCCATCAGCAATAACTGCTCTGCCTGTTTTTGTGCTCGGTTGTAGTAGATCCCCCGTGACAGGGTTCGGGCTATATTGTCGATCAGGTTTTTGTCCGGGCATGGCAGGGTGTATTGCCACCATAGCTGGCCGAGAACCTGGTTATCCAGCTCTAAATCCTGATATTGCCACTGCTGATCTGCAGGTTGTCCGGCAGTGATTTCGGTATTGCCGCCGCTGCTTTCTTCAATGATCAGCTTGGCTGCAGTCAGGCCTTCAATGTTTACCATGGTGTCGAGCATCGCGGCGAAATTTTTCGATGACAGGCGACTGACTGACAGTTCCTGTGAGCAGTGATAGAGGACTTCGAGTGACTCATTGGCATGGCGTAGGCGGCGCGTTTTTTCATCTACACTCTTTTCCAGTCCCCGGTACAGCTTGCCTAGCTCAGTAGCCATTTGAGAGAAAGTACTTGCCAGTGTGCCGAGTTCATTATTACTTTTGACATTCAATTCGATATCAAACACGCCGTTTTGGATCTGTTTGCTGGCGGAAACCAGTTGGTTGAGCGGTGACACGACTTTACGTTGAGTAAAGTGGATGGTGAACAGGACGATGATCAGGATCAGGCTGAGGCCGATCCCTCCTGTGATAGCAAGCACTTGGAGTTTAATGACTGAGAATTCCTGCAACTCAAAAACAAAGCGGTCGATCCTGTCGACAAAAGTTGCGACTTCGTCAAGAAATTGCTGCGATTGTCCGTTTTCAATCAGGGGTTGCAGGTTCTCCCACCGACCGATCAGGTTGTAGTAGTGAAGCCGGATATCAGACGGTACGGTCCAGTGTTCCAGCGCCGCCATTGAGGGGGAGAAGAGCGACTGTTCGAATTGAGCGATATGCGTGGCAACTTGTTCGGAATCGGTACGGATGTCATAGGCCAGACGATAGCTTTGCATTCGCATCGAGCCGGAAACATTGATGGCTTCGGCATCGTTGAGGCTGGAGGCCAGAGTCACCAGGGCAAAGCTGGTGGTCATCACCGATAGCAGCAGAATAGCCAGCATGGCTCGGGCTATGGTGGTTGTCACGGGTTTGAACGGCCTTTTTTTCACTTAAAGTCCTTTCTTCTACACTGAGATTTAGAGGCGGTACCAACCCTTTTGAGTATTTATTGCGCACTGTTCTTTAAAGGGCAGTAGTAGATAGTGTGAGGGATGTCATTTTCTTTTATTGATCCAAGACAAATTTACCCCCTAATTAACCCTTACTGGGTATTTAAGCATTTATTTCCGAATTTACACTGGTTGTAAACAAAAATGACAGCTTATTAATGCTAGAAAGTGCATTGAGTACAGCCTGAAATACATCAAATTTTCAATATTCAACCAAGGTTATACGGAGTAAGAGCATATGTTTGACCGTTCCCGCCGTAGCCTGCTGACCCGACGTCGCAAGCCTCAGTTGCAGCGAATGCCCTGGGTTGTCGATGAAGATACGTTTATTGACCGATGTACGCGCTGCAACAAATGTCTTCATGCATGTGAAACCAAGATCATTATTAAAGGCGATGGCGGATTTCCGACCGTCGACTTCAACCAGGGTGAATGTACGTTTTGCTATGGCTGCGCTGAAGCCTGCCCCGAAGCTTTGTTTCATCCCAGGACGGAATCGCCCTGGGCTCTGAAGGCCGACATTGGTCAGGGCTGCCTGGCCCGGAACCGAATCGAGTGCCGGAGCTGTGGGGATATGTGTGAGGTGCAGGCCATTAGTTTCCGGTTACAACCGGGCGGTGTTGCCCAGCCAGTACTGAATAATGAGGGTTGTACTGGTTGCGGTGCCTGCTTGTCGGTATGTCCGGCTTTGGCAATCACTATGGTTACCCATCAATTAGAAGAGTAAAAGCGATGGCATTACAAGAAGTGCACATATCTAGCCTGGTGGTTCACGTTAAACCTGAACACCTTGAGGGAGTAAAGGCTCAGATAGCGACTTTGCCAAATGCAGAAATTTACGGCGAAAGTGAAGAAGGCAAAATCATCGTGGTCCTGGAAACTGAAAATCAGGGCTTCGTGACCGACACCATAGATAAAATCAATAACTTAGAACACGTTTTAACTACTTTTTTGGTTTACCACCAAATTGAACACTTTGACTCGCAATCTGAGGATGACGCATGAAAATGACAAGACGTGCGTTTGTGAAAGCAAACGCCGCTGCATCGGCAGCCGCTGTAGCCGGTATTTCATTGCCGGCATCAGCCACTAACTTAATTGTTAGTTCTGATCAAACCAAAATTAAATGGGATAAAGCGCCTTGTCGTTTTTGTGGTACAGGTTGTTCAGTACTGGTTGGTACTCAGAATGGCCGCGTTGTGGCTACCCAGGGTGATCCGGAAGCGCCGGTGAACAAGGGCCTGAACTGTATCAAGGGTTACTTCCTGTCGAAAATCATGTACGGCAAAGATCGTCTGCAGACGCCGCTGCTGCGCATGAAGAACGGCAAGTTCGACAAAGACGGTGATTTCCAGCCTGTATCATGGGATCAAGCCTTTGATGTGATGGCTGAGAAGTGGAAAGAAGCACTGAAGAAGCAGGGCCCGTCCGGTGTTGGTATGTTCGGTTCCGGCCAGTGGACCGTGATGGAAGGTTATGCGGCTGCCAAAATGATGAAGGCGGGTTTCCGCTCGAATAACATCGACCCGAATGCCCGTCACTGTATGGCGTCAGCGGTTGGTGCTTTCATGCGTACCTTTGGTATCGATGAGCCAATGGGCTGTTACGACGATTTCGAACATTCTGATTCGTTTGTACTATGGGGCTCAAACATGGCCGAGATGCACCCTGTGCTGTGGACTCGCCTGACTGACCGCCGTTTGAGTAATCCTCATGTCAAAGTGAACGTGCTGTCGACCTATACCCACCGTTCTTTCGAACTGGCGGATAACGGTATGATCTTTGAGCCTCAGACCGATCTGGCGATTGCGAACTACATTGCGAACTACATTATTCAGAATGATGCGGTGAACTGGGATTTCGTAAATAAGCACACTCACTTCAAGCGTGCGACTACAGATATCGGTTACGGCCTGCGTGATGAGCACCCGCTACAGCAGAAAGCGGCGAATGCTAACTCTGGCAAACTGCATCCGATGAGTTTTGAAGAGTACAAGGCTTCTGTAGCTGAGTACACACTAGAGAAAGCTTCTGAGATGTCAGGCGTAGAGCCTGAGAAACTGCTGGCACTGGCGAAGCAGTATGCGGATCCGAATACCAAGGTAATGTCACTGTGGACCATGGGCATGAACCAGCACACCCGTGGTGTGTGGATGAACAGCCTGGTTTATAACATCCACCTTCTGACCGGTAAGATTTCCAAGCCGGGTTGTGGCCCGTTCTCACTGACCGGCCAGCCATCTGCCTGTGGTACAGCGCGTGAAGTGGGTACGTTTGCTCACCGTCTGCCTGCTGACATGGTTGTTAAGAATCCTAAGCACCGTGCGATCAGTGAGAAAATCTGGAAACTGCCTGAAGGCACTATTCCACCGAAGCCGGGCTATCACGCCGTGGTGCAGGATCGCATGCTGAAAGACGGAAAGCTGAATGCTTACTGGGTAATGTGTAACAACAATATGCAGGCTGGTCCGAACATCAACGAAGAGCGCCTGCCAGGCTACCGAAACCCGGAAAACTTCATTGTTTGTTCTGACCCATATCCGACAGTAACAGCACAGGCGGCTGACCTGATCTTGCCGACAGCAATGTGGGTAGAGAAAGAAGGTGCGTACGGTAACGCCGAGCGTCGTACTCAGGCCTGGTATCAACAGGTTGAAGCCCAGGGTGATGCGAAATCGGATCTGTGGCAGATCATGGAATTCTCCAAGCGCTTTAAGATTGAAGATGTATGGGGAGAGGATCTGCTGGCGAAAGCACCTCAATACCGCGGTAAGACAATGTACGACATGCTGTTCCGCAACGGTCAGGTAGATAAGTTCCCGCTGTCTGAAGCCCAGGAACTGAATGATGACGCTAAGTCACAGGGCTTCTATGTTCAGAAAGGCCTGTTTGAAGAATACGCAGCCTTTGGTCGCGGCCATGGTCACGACCTGGCGCCTTACGATGTTTATCACCAGGTTCGCGGTCTGCGTTGGCCTGTGGTTGACGGTAAAGAAACCCAGTGGCGTTTCGTAGAAGGTTCGGATCCATATGTACCAGCCGGTGAAGGTTACCGTTTCTACGGTAAGCCGGATGGTAAGGCAAATATCATCTTTGCACCGTACGAGCCTGCTCCGGAAATGCCTGACAAAGAATACGATATGTGGCTATGTACCGGCCGTGTACTTGAGCACTGGCACACAGGGACAATGACCCGTCGTGTACCTGAGCTATATAAAGCCGTGCCGGATGCTGTGTGTTATATCCACCCGGATGATGCCCGTGCTCGTGGCCTGCGCCGTGGTGATGAAGTCAACCTTGCTTCCCGTCGAGGTGAAGTTCGTTGTCGAGTTGAAACACGTGGACGTAACCGCCCGCCTGTCGGTCTGGTTTTCGTACCTTTCTTTGATGCACGGATTTTGATTAACAAATTGATTCTGGATGCAACGGATCCGCTGTCTAAGCAGACCGATTTCAAGAAGTGTCCAATCAAGATCACTAAAGTGTAACTCATTGAAGTAATAGTAAAGCCTGTCCGTTCCGAGGAACGGACAGCAGCTAGCCTGACTCGAATTTAGCCATAAGGCGGAGAAGAACATGAAACGTTTAGTTTTAGCTGTGATGGCAGTTGGCATGATGGTAGCCGGTGCCGTACAAAGTGCGGAAGCACTGAACAATCCTGGTGGAATCGGTGGCCTGGAATCACTGCGTGGTGGTATTGAACTGGAAACGACCCGTGCGGCGGATCCGATGAAACGTTATCCTCGCGATCAGGGCACAATCGATAGTGACTATGTGTATCAGCCACCACTGATCCCACATACCATTCGTAACTACGAAGTGTCATTGAATGCCAATAAGTGCCTGGCGTGCCACAGCTGGAAAAATGCCAATGAAATGGGCGCAACCAAAATCAGTGTGACGCATTACCAGTCACCGCGTAAGGGCCAGGTGCTGTCAGATGTCTCACCTTCACGCTACTTCTGTCTGCAGTGCCACGTACCACAGGCTGATGCCAAGCCATTGGTTGAAAATAACTTCCAGCGTGTTGACGCGCTGCGCTAGTCATAGCCAACAGACACAGAGAGGCTATAGATGAACATATTGAAAACATTTTGGCGGCGGATGACGTCACCGAGTAAGGTGGCTGTGGGATTGGTCCTGTTTATGGGCTTTATCGGCGGCCTACTGTTCTGGGGGGCTTTTAACACCGGGATGGAATTGACCAACACCGAAGAGTTCTGCTCCGGTTGCCATGCTCCGATTGTTAAAGAGATCCGTGAGACGGTGCACTATTCAAACCGTTCCGGTGTACGTGCTATCTGTTCAGACTGTCACGTACCGCATAACTGGACTGATAAGATTGTTCGTAAAGTCCAGGCATCGAAAGAGCTGGTGGCCTTTGCGATGGGGACAATTGATACCGAAGAGAAGTTCAAAGAGCGCCGGGGGTATCTGGCAAACCGTGAATGGCACCGGATGAAGAACAACGATTCGAAGGAATGTCGTAACTGTCATGACTTTGAATATATGGATTTCTCCGAACAGGGTGCGCGCAGCGTTAAACAGCATTCAACTGCGCTGGCATCGGGTGAGAAGACCTGCGTTGATTGTCACAAAGGGATCGCCCATAAACTGCCTGACATGAAAGATGTGGAAGGCTGGTAATCCGGATTCCCGGCAATAACAGAAAGGTACAAGACGATGAGTACATTAGAGTCGATTATCTGGCATACCCTGGGCTATGCCGCTATGCCGGTGATTATCCTGACAGGATTTGTTGGGGTGGCTGCCATTTCTATCTGGCTTCTTTCCTTGGGTAAAGACAAAGAAGTTTGAGTAGCTTCTGCTTCTATTTCTGGAAGCTGAACATCGCTAATCAAAAAAAGCCATGTCTTACGACATGGCTTTTTTACAGGTGTTTCCCAGAACTCGTGTGAAAGTGGTTTTCTGAGTTTTGTAGCGAGCGCTTGAACACACCGATAAGCAACAGGCTTGCCCAGCAACAGTAAAGTGGTAACCACTCGAGAAGGAACTGCTTCAGTGACATAGCTTGTCCGCCCAGCCAAATTTCACCAAGATGCAAGGCGACCATACTAAATAAGCCGATAATGCTGAATATCAGAAATGATGGTCTGTCCATGGTCTTCCCTCCGGATCGATAGGGTAACTATAGATCTAAATGGGAATTATTATCAAGTGGGTTTTATACCTTTTTTAACGTTATTAAGGTTTGAGTAAACCCGCAGCAATTAACAGTTGGCGAAATTGTTCTGCTCGCTCTCTATTAACACCAAAATCGGAATAACCGGTTCTTGATTCAGATCGGACGATGAGGGTATCGCCCTGTCGGCGAACCTCAAAATCATCTACAAAGCCAAAGATCCGGCTACGGCATTCTACGCGGAAGTAATTGTCTTCTTGTTGCGCCATGCTGGCTCCGGGAAGCTCAAGGGCATTATCAATAATAGCCTGCCAGTTCTGTCCACCTTGTTGGCTGAGCGTAAACTGCGCCAGTGTGAAATCTTCTCTGGATTCCAGTGTTGAAACACAGTTAGGTTTTTCACCACAGGGAGAACCGGTGCGATCGGCCATTATTTGCTGCTGGTCACTATTAGAGCAACCGAAAAGAAGCAGACCGGAGAATATTACCAATATATAAGTTGATGCCTTTTTCATAACACGATCCTTGTTCTTTCGAGCGTTTAGCAAATAAAGGGAGAGCCCTTTTATTTTACTGCCGGCAAAAAAGTATAGGCAGCAAAACCAACCCATGACAAAGCAAGCAATAGCCAAGGTAGCCAGTGCTGTTTATAAATGGTTTGTTGCTCAGTAGCCGTATGAGTTTCTGTGGATTCTACTGTTTGTTTTTCTTTCGCCTGCTTTTTGCGGAATTTATCGCGTTCGCGGGCCTTCATCTTTTGCTGCTTTTTGTATTGCTCAATACCTTTTTGAATTCCCTGGGCAATGAGTTTGGTTTGCTCTTTGGTCTGGCCTTGTTTCTGTGTTGCTTTCGCTATTCTCATCGCTTCAGCCTGAGTTTCCGGCGACGGGGTGTTTTGCTGGTTTTTTTTAGCCATGATTAATCCATGAGGAACAGTGAATTATTTATTCTGTGGTGATTATACCCTGAAGTCGGACGCTTTTGATGAGAGGCAACTAGGAGATTTTCCTTACAAATGTAGGAAAGTTTCACATTGTGAACAAAAAATGAACGGGCTAAACTGTTTTATATCATTAAGCCTAAGTTAATGATATTTAATGGCTTGGTGAGGGTTTTAATGAATCAAAAAACTTAAATTCAGACTGTGAGCTATGTAATAAAATGAGAAAATCACACGATATTAGCTACGCAAAGCGTGATCTGGGCTACAAGACAAACAATCGAAAAGTGCGGTCAGCCACAGAATTTACCACTGCCGGGTTGTGATTAGGGCGATATGAATTATGGTATCAGCATAATAAATATAACGTGCTACTCCTATTGAGGTTGAATTCTGTAATCTGTGCCGCCATTGCTAAAAAGAGAAATGGTGTACGGGGAATCAGTTTGCTTTATCCGATAGATGCTTATGACAAGCATGGCTTATTAAAGCCGTCAGCAATGCTCTGGCTGACTTTAATTTTTAATGCAAAAGCATGGATTATATTTGTTATGGCCGGCGCCAGTCGTGAACAGGGCGCCCAGGTTTTAGAAATTTTGTATCCGGTGCGAAATAACCTTTATTTCGCAATGGTAATGGGGTTACCCGCATTGTTTTTAATGTGGTTAACCGGACAACGACACAAAAACAAAAAACTAATTAATGCATTGTGGCGGCGTGGTAAATCGATCTTGCTCGCGGCCTACATGACAGATTGTGCTTTGCAAGTGTATCAACTGACATTATTACATGGTGCATTTAGCTGGTCCCGAGCGATAACGCTGTTAATAACCGTATGGCTGGGCCTCTATCTTATCCGTAGCACCAGGGTTAGAAATACATTTGCAGACCAGCCTTTGGAGAGGTGATGCAGATGAATGATTGGGGTAAAGGTTTAGTTCTCTTTAGCGCCTTTTTAAGCCCATTGGCCATGGCTGATTGGCTTCTGGATGTGGACTTTGAACTATCAAGCGCTGGTATGACCCAGACAGTGAATACATCCCTGTCCCTGTTGCCGGGTGAAGAGACCGTGTTCTTTGGTACTGATAATGAAAATACTAATCGTCGGGAATTAGTCGGTAGCGCAGAGTTATTGGAAGTATCGGCTGAAGAAGTAAAAATCGCCTTTAAGGTGCAGGAGCGACTTGATGATGGGGCCTGGCGGACGATTATTTCACCAACAATTTCGACTGGTTTGAACTCACCGGCATCATTTGAAAGTTCTGATGGCGATGCAGATGAGCAAGTGAAACTGAAAGTGGAAGTGACATCTGTTTAGAGTTTAAAGAACATGACTGACGTTTCTGAAACGCTCCTTCTGGGAGCGTTTTTTGTTTCTGTACATTTTGCTGTCGGCCCGGGAAAGAAAATAATCTGGTGTATCATTTTGTCGATAAAAGGTAATACCAACACTGGCACCAATTTGGATCCGATTGTTATCAATGAAGAAGGGTTTTCCGGCATAAGCTGACAGCGATTGAGCCAGTCTTCGCGTCTCATGTTTATGGCTGTTGTAAAGCAGGATGACAAATTCATCGCCTGCCAGCCGGGCAAAAAAACTCTTTTCACTATCCAGCAGTGTACTTACTCGTGCGCAGAACCGCTGCAATACCTGATCGCCGATGGAGTGACCATAGGTGTCATTAACAGCTTTAAAGTTATCAAGATCGATGAATAACAAGGCAGGTTTCCAGGAGTTGCTGTTTGCTATCGTATGATGCAGTTTTTCGACCAGGGCATAACGGTTTGCAATTCCTGTAAGGGTGTCTTTTCGGGCCATTTCTTCGGCCCTTTGTTCCGCCTCTTTCCTTCGCGATATCTCCTTTTTCAGCATTTGATTGACATAAGAAAAGTAAGCGGCAGCCATGGATGTAATTGTCAGCAAGATAGCGCCAATAAGAATCCAAAGCTTCAGTTGTTGCCAGGAGATTTTGCTTCGTAATGGGTAGAGGAAGTTCTGATCTATAGTCGTCTTCGGAATGATATTGAGTTCAGCTAACTCATCCGCAATAAGCTGCCAGCGTGCTTGGCTCATGTGACCGATATCGACAACATCAGGCATGATCAGTTTTGATGCTGTCTTTAATTCATACTCAAGGTTAGCCCGACTTTTCTGTGGGTGATACTTTTGCTCTATGATATCCAGTGTTTCTTCTATATGGGTAAGGGCGTAATACCATCCTTTTATCGAGGCATTCAGAAAATTATCAACAGTTTCTGGTCGGTTTTCAGCCAGTGCCTGGCTGGTAAAAATAACATCACTGTAAAAGCGAATACCGTAATCGGCAGGGTTGAAAATCAGCGCTTTTACGCCGCTTTCCTCAAAAAAGAATGGCTCATTGGTCAGGTAACCATTGAAGGCATCTACTTTTCCTGAAAGCAGGTCATTGATATTGGCTGATGTTGTTATTTGTTCAAAGTCGGTAAGGGAGATATGGTTACGAGAAAGAAGAAGGAGCAGTTCAGCATCTTCAGTGCCGGAAAACATCATTACACGCTTGCCGACTAAATCATGGATAGTTTGAATATCACTGTCAGCGTTTGCCATCAGGATAGATGGTGACAGCTGGAAAACAGCACCAAGAGCAGTAACAGGAAACCCTCGGCCATAGGCTACTAGCACTTCAGTGTTGCCTACACCGAAATCAGCATTGCCGTTAAGAACTTCTTTGATTGGAACTTTGTTGTTACCGCCTGGCAGGATAGTAACGTCAAGTCCGGCATCATGATAAAAGCCTTTTTCTTTTGCCATGTAAAAGCCGGCAAATTGTGCCTGATGCAGCCAGCGTAGCTGTATAGAAACGCTTTCAGTGGCGGCCGAAGGGGAAGCTAGTGCAAGTAAACATATTGAGATGAGCAGGGACAGAAGGCTTTTCATTATATGCAATTATTTGTATTTGTGAGCTGTGCCAATTTTCGTTTACGAACGTAAGGAAGTAAAGAGCAGATTTAATTTTTGATAGCAGAGGAAATACTCAGTTATTTGGTACCTTGAGGGTTATAATTATGCCTTTATACCCTGGTATTTTTGAGGATACTTAGGGGATTGCTCGGTAACTTTAATGTGCCAGGGTATAAGATGTCAGTTAATAATAATTAGGAGAAATATATGGCTATTGCACAACCAGCCATTTTGCCGGAAGCTGGCCCGTTTGCACTTTATGTAGTAATGAAAGTTACTGGTGATAAGCAAGCTGTGATCAAGCAATGTCAGGAGCTTCATAATGTGCTGGCGCAAGTGAATGAGCAGCAGCCAGGTGCTTCACTGCGAGCTAGTATTGCCTTTGGTAAGTCATTCTGGTTGAGCCTGGAAAAAGGCTGCCCGGCTGGTTTTGAAGATTTTCGTCAGTTAGGTTCAGGTGATACTACTGCACCGGCAACAGGCGGTGATATTCTGCTTCACGTGAACTCCAGCCGTCATGATCTTAACTTTTACACGCTACGTCAGTTCCTGCAGCCAATTGCTCAGGAAGTGGAAGTTATGGACGAGACTTATGGTTATAAGTACCTGGACGCGCGCGATATGACCGATTTTATTGACGGTACTGAGAACCCGAAAACGGAAGAATCCCGTCGAAATGTTGCTCTGATTGCTGATGGAGAGTTTGCCGGCGGTAGTTTTGTTATGGTTCAGCGCTTTATTCACAACTTACCAGCCTGGAATAAGATGGCAGTAGAAGCGCAGGAAAAAGTGATTGGCCGAACTAAGCCAGATTCTGTTGAGCTTGAGGACGTTCCTGCTGATTCACATGTTGGTCGTGTTGATATCAAAGAGGAAGGTAAAGGGCTTAAAATTGTTCGTCATAGCCTGCCATATGGCTCGGTAACAGGTGATCACGGCCTGCTGTTTATTGCTTATTGCAATACGCAGCATAACTTCAACGCCATGCTGGAGAGCATGTATGGTGAAACTGATGGTACAGTTGATCAACTGCTACGTTTCACTCGAGCTGTTACCGGTGCATATTTCTTTGCACCTTCGCAGGAAGTTTTAGAGAGTTTATAGCAGAAGCGAGTTCGCTTCGAAGGACAAGAAAAGCAAGAGTTCACCGCTCTTGCTTTTTTATATCACGCATCTTTGTGCTCGATACTGATATCTTTTCTACTCATAAAAAAACGCAGCCCGGAGGCTGCGTTTTCTTGAAGATATTACTATCTTACTTCTTGATGCGCAGGATTGGTGTTTCACCAACTGTAGTTGCACCAGAAAGCTTGTTCAGCTCTTTGATTTCGTCCATGTTAGAGATAACAACTGGAGTCAGAGTTGATTTAGCTTTTTCTTCAAGAAGAGCTAGGTCGAATTCGATGATTGCGTCACCAGCTTTAACAGTTTGGCCTTCCTCTGCGATACGAGTGAAGCCTTCGCCTTTCAGTTCAACAGTGTCGATACCGAAGTGAACGAATAGTTCGATACCATCATCAGACTCAATAGAGAAAGCGTGGTTAGTTTCGAAGATCTTGCCGATAGTACCGTTTACTGGTGCAACCATTTTGTTGCCAGCAGGTTTGATAGCAACACCGTCACCAACGATTTTTTCAGCAAAAACAACATCTGGCACATCTTCGATGTTTACGATTTCACCAGATAGTGGTGCGATGATTTCAATTGCACCAGCTTCGTTGCTGTCGTCTGAAACCAGCTTCTTCAATTTGTCAAACAGACCCATATCGTTGCTCCTAAGCGTTTTATTCTATCTGCAGCTATTAATTAGCAGATGGTCTTTTCTGCGATGAATTTTTCTACGTGTGCTTCAATCTCAGCAGCAGTAGGCATAGCCAGTGCTTGCTCAGCCATAGCTTTAACGTCAGCAAAATTCGCGTTGCGGATAACTTTCTTAATGCGTGGAATCGAAATTCCGCTCATGCTGAATTCGTCCAGACCCATACCTAGTAGAAGTAGGGTTGCACGCTCGTCACCAGCAAGCTCGCCACACATACCAGTCCACTTGCCTTCTTTGTGAGAAGCATCGATTACTTGCTTAATCACTGTCAGTACTGCAGGTGATAGTGGGTTATAAAGGTGAGAAATCAGCTCGTTACCACGGTCAACAGCAAGAGTATACTGGGTTAAGTCGTTAGTACCAATACTAAAGAATGCAACTTCTTTCGCCAGATGGTGTGCAATTGCAGCAGCTGCAGGTGTTTCAACCATCACACCGATCTCGATGTTTTCGTCGAATGCCAGGCCTTCAGCACGAAGTTCTGCTTTGTATTCTTCGATAGCTGCCTTCAGTTCACGGATTTCTTCAACAGAGATAATCATCGGGAACATGATGCGAAGCTTACCGTGTGCAGATGCACGTAGGATAGCACGAAGCTGGTCACGTAGAATTTCACGACGGTCCAGGCTGATTCGAACTGCACGCCAGCCAAGGAACGGGTTCATTTCTTTTGGCAGATCCATGTACGGCAGATCTTTGTCACCACCGATATCCATAGTACGGATAATCACTGGCTCGCCGTGCATTGCTTCTGCAACATCTTTGTACGCTTGGTATTGCTCTTCTTCAGTTGGAAGGGCATCGCGATCCATGAACAGGAACTCTGTACGGTACAGGCCAACACCTTCACCGCCGTTGCGAAGAATACCGTCACAGTCTTTAACTGTACCGATGTTACCGCAAACTTCTACCTGCTTGCCGTCTAGCGTGATAGCTGGAAGATCTTTCAGTTTAGCCAGTTCTTCTTTTTCAGCTAGGTATGCGTCACGGATAGCTTTGAATTTAGTTAGCTCATCGTCAGATGGGTTGATCACAATCTTGTTGTTGATTGCGTCAAGAATCAGCATGTCGCCATTCTTAACCTGAGCTGTGATGTCGTTAGTACCTACGATTGCAGGTAGTTCCAGAGAACGTGCCATGATAGAGGTGTGTGAAGTACGACCACCGATATCAGTCACGAAGCCAAGAACGAACTTCAGATTGATCTGAGCTGTTTCAGAAGGAGTTAGGTCGTTAGCAACAAGGATAACTTCTTCGTTGATTGCGCTCAGGTTTACGATGTTGATGCCCAGAGCATTCTTAACAACGCGGTTACCGATATCACGGATGTCGGTTGCACGCTCTTTTAGGTATTCATCGTCAAGTGATTCAAGCGTTGTTGCCTGCTCTTCAATCACAGAGTGAATAGCAAGGTCTGCAGACGCTTTGTTGTCTTTAATGAAGGCTATGATTTCTTCTTCTAGCTCTTCATCTTCCAGCAACATGATGTGGCCTTCAAAGATGGCTTCCTTCTCTTCACCGAAGGTTGCTCTTGCTTTTTCTTTGATTACTTCTAGTTGCTCAGAGGATTTTTTTCGAGCATCGAAGAAACGCTGAATCTCGTTTTCGATTTGGTCTGCAGCGACTGGAGTTTTGTTTAGAACAATCTCTTCTTCCTGCAGTAGTAGTGCTTTACCAAAAGCAATACCAGGAGATGCCAGGATACCTGAAATCATAGCCTTACCTTAAATTAACTTAAAACTAGGGGAAGTAACAAACGGACTGCGAATTAGTGCAGTTCGTCCATTAGGGCAACTAGGTGATCTACAGCTTGCTGTGCCTGAGCACCTTCAGCAGAGATAGTCACAACTGTACCTTTTACCAGACCTAGAGTTTGTAGTTTGAACAGGCTTTTCGCGCTTGCGCTCTTACCGTTAGAAGTAACAGTGATGTCCGCGTCGAAACCTTTAGCTTCTTTTACGAACTGAGCTGCTGGACGAGTGTGTAGACCGTTTTCTGCAGTGATCTCAACTTGCTTCTGATACATATTTCACCCCGATTATTGATATAGTAGTATTTGATATTTACTTAACTGAAAGTAAGCTTAACGCGGATAACATTAGCTCGCTAATCTGGAGTATAAACTACCCAACAGTCCGTCGTATTTGCTTAATCCAAGTCAAATTTTTGTGACATTTCTTGTTTTCGAGGCATCAAAATGGCGGTTTATTGACCTTTTATTTTGATGCTTAAAATAAAATTCAACGGATTTATATTAAAGCTCAGTTCAAAATGCAACAAAAAACCCCCCTGTTGGGGGGCTTTTGAGCAACAATCGTGAACCTAATCTTTCAAAATGTGATCACTGTTGGGTTTCTTTTTCAGTGAATAGCCCTGCAAAGAGTGCGGTTGAAAGATAGCGTTCACCCGAGCTTGGTAGAATAACAACGATGTTTTTGCCTGCGTACTCCGGACGCTCTGCAATTCTGTTTGCTGCAATCACCGCTGCGCCAGATGAAATTCCGGCCAGGATCCCTTCTTCATCCATCAGGCGGCGAGCCATTTCGATGGATTCTTCAGAGCTTACTCGCTCAACTTCATCAATTAATGTCAGATCAAGGTTGCCAGGAATGAAGCCTGCGCCGATACCCTGAATTTTATGCGGAGCAGGTTGTACTTCGTCGCCGTTCAGGGTCTGAGTAATAACTGGCGACTCTGATGGCTCAACAGCAATAGTCGTAATGGCTTTGCCTTTTTGCTGTTTAATATAACGGCTGACACCTGTTAATGTACCGCCGGTTCCGACGCCTGAGACAAAGACATCTATTTCGCCATCTGTAGCATCCCAGACTTCTGGTCCAGTGGTCTTTTCATGGATTTCCGGGTTAGCCGGGTTGTTGAACTGTTGAAGAAGCAGGTACTTCGATGGATCGGACGCCACAATTTCTTCTGCTTTTTCAATAGCGCCTTTCATGCCTTTTGGTGCTTCAGTCAGGACAAGATTGGCTCCAAGGGCTTTGAGCAGTTTGCGGCGCTCCAAGCTCATACTTTCCGGCATGGTTAGGGTTAGCTTGTAGCCGCGAGCTGCTGCAACAAAAGCAAGGGCAATACCTGTATTACCACTGGTTGGTTCAACCAGTTCGACGCCTTCTTTCAGAATACCTTTTTTTTCGGCATCCCAGATCATGTTTGCGCCAATACGGCACTTAACACTAAAACTTGGGTTACGCGCTTCTATTTTGGCCAGTACATTACCTTTACTGACACGGTTCAGACGAACTAGCGGGGTGTTACCAATAGTCAGGGAATTATCTTCGTAGATTTTGCTCATGCTTTTCGTTCCTTCGTAACGCGATCTGTAAAAATGACACTTAAAGAATAATCGGTCATATTCATTTGGAAAGTAATTAATTGTTATATCTTATTGTTATATAAGAGGCGCTTTGTTGGGGGAAAGGGAAATAGATGATCACTACAAGCGAATCTTTCTCAGAAGGGGGACTACCAAGGGGCAATGTGAGTTAAGTTGTGAAGGCTTGGGGGGAGGGAATACTGTTGATCTGACCTTTTATAAATAAGAAAGGCGAGAATCGACAGACACTCGCCTTTCCTTTGTTCATTACCTGAGCTTATCTCTGTTTGTATTCATCCCGGTAGTTGTCTACCCACATGGCTGTAGCGCCGCAGACTGCGATTGGCATAACAAACAGATTTAGGATTGGAGTTATAGTAAATAGCATCACCAGGCTACCAAAGCTTAGTGACTTACCGCGCTTAACTTTCAAGGCATCACGCATAGCGGTAAATGGTACCTTATGGTTATCGAAAGGGTAGTCGGCATACTGAATACTCATCATCCAGGCACTGAACAGGAACCAGAGCACCGGGCCCACAGTCTGGCCGATAGCCGGGATACATAGCAGAATAAGCAGGCCAATGGCCTTAGGCAGGTAGTACTTCAGCTTTACCCATTCTCTATGCATGATACGAGGGAGATCTTTGATGATGGCTTTAATACCAGCATCCGGCAGGCATTCACCGGTAAGTTTGGCTTCAAGGTGTTCTGCCAGTAAGCCATTGAAAGGTGCCGCAATCCAGTTAGCAATGGTGCTAAAGAAATAGGAAAAGGTGACTAGGGTGGCAACTGCCAGTAATGGCCACAATATATAAGACAGCCAGTCCATCCATTCCGGCAGGTAAGCCAGCCAGCTATCGATCCACTCGCTGAGTTGACTCAACACCAGAGTAAAAGCCGTTCCGAAAAGCAGAATATTCACCAGCAGCGGTAAAATAACAAAACGGCGGGTACCGGGCTGCATGGCCAGTGACATTCCTTTGAAGAAATACTGGGCACCGCTGACCGGGTGTTGGATTGCTGGTGATTGACGCATCTGATTCTCCTTTATGTGCTTTTCTCTATCAATGAACATAAATATGAGAAAAGGCTGGTGAGTGCATGTTAACGGTGAGCGGTGCAGTGAATCAAATATCATCGCCAGAATCATGTAGATTAAAAGTAAAATATCGCAATATTCCGGCTGATTTTTGTCCGTTTTTGTGCTCAGCCACACTATCTTGCAGGAATCGATATAATCAACTTCTCTTTATGATCTTAGATTTGGTACATTATTGGAGATTCCTTTTATTATCTGCCTTGGGATAAGCGAGATAATAAAAGGAATCGGTAGAGTTATTCGGTGTTACTCCAGGCCTGATGGATTCATGTTCTGGGCAGCCCGATGAATTATCGTGTGTCATTAGTCCCGTAATGGGTAACGAGTATATTCAGAGTATTCATATGCAGGAATTGCGTCTGGTTCTTATTATTGTCGGTGCGTTGGCGATTGCAGCGTTACTGTTGCATGGCCTTTGGAGCAGTCGAAAGGAAAAACCCGCTAAGTTCAGTGAAAAGCCGCTGGGCAAGTTAGATGAATCATCCAAGCCGGTTGATGCGGATGGTTTTGATGAGGACGGTGTGGGTAGCGTAAGAGTGGTTAACAGTGATGAACCGGCTCAGGGAAATCCGCGACCGCCTCGTAAAGAACCTGAACTGCACTTTGGTGATAAGGCTGAGGTTGATCCCCTGATGGATTCAGCCGCAGGTAATTTTAAAGAATCTGCTGATTTTGATTTGCCGAAGATGTCAGCTCAGCAAGAGTCTGCTTCTAAAGTTGCAGAGGCGGTCAGTCAGCCGTCAGCAGAGCCTATGATGACGCCAGAGGTGAATGTACCTCAGCCACAAATTGTTCAGCCTCAGTCAGAAGGCATTAAGCAGGTGACAACTGAGGCTGAGCTTCCTCAGCCTGAGTTGAAAGAACCAGAGCAGATGATTGTTGTTGAGCCAATTGAAACGGCTGTAGCTGCGGAACCTGTTGTTGAACCGCAACAACCGATCAGTAATGAAGCGATTGCTGATGAAGTTGCAGAGTCTTCAGTGGAGCCAGAGCCAGTGTTGCCACCTGATTATCTGGTTCTGAATATTCATGCCCGTAAAGGTGAGATTCTGACTGGTAGTAAATTGTTTAATACTCTGGAACAAAATAATTTGTTCTATGGGGAAAATTCGGTGTACCACCGCCATGCTGAAAGTGCAGGTACCGGAGCCATTATTTTCTCGGTCACCAACATGGTACATCCGGCCCAGTTCCCTGAAGGCGGCGATGATAGTTTTGAAACTCCAGGAATTGCATTTTATCTGATGTTGCCTTGTCCGGGCAGAGCGGATTACAACTTTAATATTATGCTTCAGACGGTTCAACGAATTGCTGATGAGCTCGGAGCTGATGTGTTAGACCATGAAAGGGCGATGATTACCCCGCACCGTATTGATGAATATCGGGAAAAGGCAAAACTCTACTCTCGGGCATAACACCAAGAAATAATTAGCTTATAATCAGGCCCCTCTTCGGGGCCTTTTTTATTCGATAGGAAGAACAATGAGTCAAGACATTCAGCAGCAACTGAAGGAGCTGCGCGACCAACTTGCATACCACGGGCATCGCTACTACGTAGAAGATAACCCGGAGATCCCTGACGCTGAATATGATCGGATGATGCAGCAACTGCTGGCGCTGGAAGCTGAAAATCCAGCGCTTATTACTCCGGATTCACCAAGTCAGCGTGTTGGCGGCAAGCCGCTGGATGGATTTACGCAAGTGACTCATGAACTGCCAATGTTATCGCTAGACAATGCGTTTAACGATGATGAGTTGCGTGCGTTTGAGAAGCGAATGCAGGATCGCCTGATCCCATCGCTATCTCTGAGCTACTGTTGTGAGCCAAAGCTTGACGGTTTGGCTGTCAGCCTTATGTATGAAAATGGCATTTTGGTTCAGGCAGCCACCCGTGGCGACGGTACAACCGGTGAAAACATTACAACCAATGTTCGTACTATCCGTTCTATCCCTCTGAAGTTGCAGGGAGAAGGCTGGCCGGAGCGTCTGGAAGTGCGTGGTGAAGTATTCATGCCTAAGCAAGGCTTTGATGAACTGAATGCCAGAGCTCAAAAGAAAGGTGAAAAAACCTTTGCTAACCCGCGTAATGCTGCTGCCGGCAGTTTGCGTCAGCTGGACTCAAAGATCACTGCGACTCGTCCGCTAAGCTTCTTTGCTTACTCGGTGGGTGTTGTTGAAGGTATGGATCTGGCGGCAAGTCAGTATGAACGCCTGGTTCAGCTGAAGTCGTGGGGTATTCCAATGTGCCCTGAAATTCGTCAGCTGAATAGCTTAGACGACGTGATTGCTTATTATCAGGATATTGCAGAAAAACGTCCGTCGTTGCCTTATGAGATCGATGGTGTTGTTATCAAAGTTGATGATGTCGAGACTCAGGATCAGCTCGGCTTTGTTGCCCGTGCACCTCGCTGGGCGATCGCCTATAAATTCCCGGCACAAGAAGAAATGACTTTACTGAACAACGTAGAGTTTCAGGTCGGTCGTACAGGTGCGATTACTCCGGTTGCCAAGCTTGAGCCTGTCTTTGTTGGTGGTGTGACGGTGAGTAATGCAACCCTTCACAACGCAGATGAAGTTGAGCGTCTTGGTGTGATGATTGGCGACACTGTGATTATTCGTCGTGCTGGTGATGTGATCCCACAGATCGTGTCTGTAGTGGAGTCTCGCCGTCCGGAAAATGCCACGCCAATTATTTTCCCGGAAGCCTGTCCGATCTGTGAATCCAAAGTTGAGCGTGTCGAAGGAGAAGCTGTTGCCCGTTGTTCAGGTGGCTTGTTCTGTCAGGCTCAGCGTATCGAAGCCCTTAAGCACTTTGTTTCCCGTAAAGCACTTGATGTTGATGGTTGCGGCGAGAAAGTTATCGAGCAGTTGGTAGACCGTGAAATGGTTTCCACACCGGCAGATCTGTTTAAGTTGTCTGCGGGTGTACTGACAGTGCTGGAGCGAATGGGGCCGAAATCAGCCCAAAAGCTGGTGGATGCGCTGGATAAATCCAAGCTGACAACATTGCCTCGTTTCCTTTATTCACTGGGTATTCGTGAAGTGGGTGAAGCGACAGCCGCTAACCTGGCCCTTCACTTTGAAACACTGGATGAAATTAAAGCGGCCAGCAAAGAGCAATTGATTAAAGTGCCGGATGTCGGTGATATCGTTGCTGAGCATGTTTATAACTTCTTCCGTGAAGAGCATAACCTTAAAGTGATCAACGAGTTGCTGGAAGAAGGGATCAACTGGCCAGCGATTGAGAAGCGTGAAGAAGGTGTTGAATTGCCGCTTGACGGAAAAATTGTGGTACTGACAGGTTCCCTGTCGCAGCTAACTCGTTCTGAAGCAAAAGCGGCACTGCAGGATCTTGGCGCCAAAGTAACGGGTAGTGTTTCGAAGAAGACCGATTTGCTAGTTGCCGGTGAAGCAGCGGGCTCAAAACTGACAAAAGCCCAGGATCTTGGTATTGAAATCTGGGATGAGCAAACCCTGGTTGATTTCATGAATCGTTAATACTATTTCCATCAGTAAATATGGCGCAGGCAAAAGTGTTTGCGCCATCATTGTTTCCAATCTCCAATCTCCAATCTCCAATCTCCAATCTCCAATCTCCAATCTCCAATCTCCAATCTCCAATCTCCAATCTCCAATCTCCAATCTCCAATCTCCAATCTCCAATCTCCAATCTCCAATCTCCAATCTCCAATCTACTTTACAAATATACCTTTTAGTTATTTTTCAACTCCAAAATAGTATCAAAAAACAGCTGATTGTCTGGCGTATAAATTAATGAAACCACTAACAGTTTCATCAGCTTTTTTCGAAAGGTATCACAAGATTTAGTATGCTGTCTTTTTAATTGATTGATTCTTAATGGATTTTTCTTTTGGGGTTATCTGGAGTTAAAAAGATATGATACTGATCACTTTAGCAGCAAAAGTTTGTACCTCATCATATTTTTTAAACAATTAATTAAGTTCTAATTGATGTTTTGCGCTGCAAAAGTAGTCTAATAGTTGAAGTGAAACAGCAGTTCTGAATGAACTTAAAATTATGATTTAACGGGGTTATTACCTGCGTTGACATATTGGGAGAGTCACTCGGTGCCTTCGGCGGCCAACCTATCAGGCACCGGTATACAGCTAGTATTTTTAGGAGTTTTTCCATGAATAAGATCTTTAAGCGTTCTGTTCTGGGCGCGGCTATTGCAACAGCTGGTTTAGTTTCTGCATCTGCAAATGCATATACAATCGGTGAGTCAAATGACTCTCAAGTTGAACTTTATGGCATCGTATCCATCTCTGCTGTAGATATGGGCAAAAAGGATAGTAGTTGGGAGTTAGATAATGAAACTCGCATTGGTTTCCGTGCTGCACAGGCTATGAGTGATAGTGTTGAAGCCTTTGTTCAGGTTGAATCTGGTTGGATGAAGGACGAAGGTGCTGATCTTGGTCACCGTGATACATTTGTTGGTATGCGCGGTGATAACTGGGGTCAGGTTCGTTTCGGCCGTATGCTGACACCAATGTATGAATTGGTTGACTGGCCATACAGTGCATCAAACATGGGTGAGACATTTGACCGTGGCTGGCGTAGTGGAGAGCGTTTCTTATTTGATCGTAAAAGTCAGCAAATTCGTTATGATTCAGTCAAACTTGCTGACATGATAACTTTCAGTCTGTCAGTTGGTAATGGTAGTGAAAATACTGACGACTCAAACTTCTACGGTGGTAAAATCTCTATTACACCTGCTGATATGTTAACTCTGCACGCTGCTTTTGAAGTTGGTGAAGATACCGAGTTTGAATCTGGTTCTGATGCTACTTTTAACAAAGATGGTACACTGAAGGAAGCTGGTAAAGAGGCATCCATCGGTGATACAGATTCATTCTTTGTTGGATTTGAACTTCGTCCAATCGATAGCGTAATGGTTGCTGGTGCATATAAGACCGGTGAATATGATGCAAGTAATAAAGGTAGCTTCACTTACGATAAGCGAGAAATTGATGCGTACTCAGTGCAGGCTAACTACTATATGGGTAACGCTAATTTCCGTATTGGCTACGCGAACCAGGATGGTGATACTGACGGCGTGAATGATGCTCATCTTGACCGTGAAACAATTACTGGTGAGTTTGGTTATACCTTTAATAGTGTTTACACTTTCCTTCGTGTAGCTGAGCATAGTAACGATGGTGACGGTGACACAATGGTACGTATCGGTACTGAATGGTACTTCTAATTAACGTTTAAATTATTCACTGCTTGATAAAAGGCTTCGGTAAACCGAAGCCTTTTTTGTTCTACAATTAAATTTGCTTTTTATTAAAGAATAATAATATAAGCTGATAAATGTATATTATGCTTTATTCTTGCCAGGCTAGTTGATTTACCTGGCAAGAGTAAAAAATGATTAGTTGATGTTTTTTATTGCCCAGCTAAGAAATTCTTGTTTTTCTTCCTCATTCATTTCGCTAAATATATCTTTCAGGAGAATCATTTTTGAAGATGTACTTTGGTCTGAATTATTGGATGCTTGTGGTTGTTGTATGGAGGCGCTTGTTTCATTGACTGTTTGAGTTGCAAACTGGTTGTTTTTGCTTTGGTTGTAGTTGGTAAGTAACTTGCTGTAATACCTGGAAAATGAAAGACCATCTAGCGGCAGCTTTTCGTTGATAAAGTAAATGTCTTTTCCTGAGCTATTTGCCAGGCTAATCGATATGTTTTTATCAAAATCAATAGCCGACTTATATGACTTTAGTGGTGGAATGGTCATCACCAGATTTTCATCGTTACTGTTAAAGCTAAGAATTAATGGTGCTGAGCGATATTTTACACCTTGGCTTGAACCTTTGTTATAAATCTTGCTTATTTCATAAATAATTTGGTTGTTGCCATCTGGAAGTGTTATTTCATCTGACGATGAATTCACAAAAGATAATAGTCCACTTTTTCCAGTTTGACCATTGATAGATAAAATTGAAACTTCCTTAGGTAATTCTAAATTTACATCGGCTACAGCTGGGAGTGATAACATGCCAAGCATAATGCAGGCGAGTATGTGTTTTTTGTTCATCAGAGTTGCACCTCTTTAGTAATTGTTATCTGAAGCAAATAATCCTTATTTCATCTCATATAATAACTTATCAATATATTGATTTATGCTGGTTTTTGTTAAATTGGCAATGAAATAAGAGAGGGGTCACAACATGTTCTTTTTCCATCTGTAGTCTTAAATTTTCTTTATTTTGTAAGTATAGAAGCTTAAGAAACGATTCTTTGTCAGTATATTGGCTTTATGATTGCTGAAGTCAGAGGGGCTAACAATCAGAATGATGTTCGCCGTCAAACTTGAAATGGATTAGCCTGAAAACTCATTGCATTGGCTTTATTAGTGCTTTTGATAGAGTTCGGTATTCATAACTGTGTTGAGGATTACAGCTCTGGTGGTAAAATGCATCCCTAATCGATGAAGGCGGTGCGGTCGCACTGCCGTTTGTGTCATCATTCTTATTTAAGGTTCTTTCATGACGGTTAAAACTCGTTTTGCTCCAAGCCCTACAGGCTTCCTGCATGTTGGTGGTGCGCGAACTGCACTTTATTCTTGGTTGTTTGCTAAACACATGGGTGGTGAATTTGTTCTTCGTATCGAAGACACTGACCTTGAGCGTTCTACTCAAGAAGCGATTGATGCCATCCTAGAAGGTATGGAATGGCTAGGTTTGAACTGGGATGAAGGCCCTTACTACCAGACTAAGCGTTTCGATCGTTATAACCAGCTTATTGATCAGCTGCTGGCGGAAGATAAGGCTTATAAGTGCTACTGCCCTAAGGAGCTTTTGGATGAGCTACGTGAAGAGCAGATGGCTGCTGGTGTGAAGCCTCGTTACGATGCTAAACACCCGCGTGTAATTGAAGCAAATGAAGCGGCAACAGAAGAAACACCTTTCGTTATTCGTTTCCGTAACCCGAAAGAAGGCACTGTTGTTTTTGACGATCACGTTCGTGGCCGAATCGAGATTTCAAACAGCGAGCTTGATGATTTGATCATTCGTCGCGCAGACGGTAGTCCGACTTACAACTTCTGTGTTGTTGTTGATGATTGGGATATGGGTATTACGCAGGTTGTTCGTGGTGAAGACCACATCAACAATACACCTCGCCAGATCAACATCTACAAAGCGCTGGGTGCACCTGTACCTGAATTCGCTCACTGTGCAATGATCTTAGGTGACGACGGTGCGAAGCTGTCTAAGCGCCATGGTGCGGTAAGCGTAATGCAGTACCGTGATGAAGGTTACTTGCCACAGGCGCTATTGAACTACCTGGTTCGTCTTGGTTGGTCTCACGGTGATCAAGAAATCTTCTCTCTGGAAGAGATGATCAAGCTATTTAGCCTAGACTCTATCAGCAAGTCAGCATCTGCATTCAATACTGACAAACTGTTGTGGTTGAACAACCATTACATCAAGACATCCGAGCCAGAATATGTTGCTGAGTACCTGCAATGGCACCTAGCTCAGAAAGAAATCGATATTACGAACGGCCCGGCAATCACTGAGGTGATTAAGCTGGTGGGTGAGCGTTGTAATACTCTGATTGAGCTGGCGGAGCAGTCTCGTTACTTCTACCAAGACTTCAGTGAATTTGAAGCTGGTGCTGCTAAGAAACATCTACGCCCGGTTGCAAAAGAAGCACTGACGCTGGCGCTTGCTAAAGCAGAAGCGATGACTGAGTGGACAACAGAAAACCTGCACAATCTGATCAAGGAAACTTGTGAAGAGTTAGAACTTGGTATGGGTAAAGTAGGTATGCCACTGCGTGTCGCTGTTACTGGTCAGGGCCAGTCACCATCAGTAGATGCGGTAATGCAACTTGTTGGTAAAGAGCGTGTAGTTGCTCGCATCAATATGGCATTGGCATTTATTGCTGAGCGTGAAGCTAACGCATAATTCAATTATTTGATTAAAGAAAAGTGAGCGGAAGAGGTGATCAGCCTCTTCCGCTTTTTTTATTTTTTGGTTCGCTCTTGATAATTTTTCACACAGTCAAAAAAACTTTCAGCTGTGGCACATTCTTGAATAGCTCTCTTTGGTATCTCAACTTGTTCACCAGCAAGAAGGTATGCTGAGGTATTAAAGCTAGCGGCGAGTAACATGATTGCCCCAAGGGCAGCTAGTTTTTTCATATGTCTACTTCTCCATACTTACTTTATGGTTACATATGTATTGGTTATCAATTGATACAGTTAAAGCGTAGAACACGATCATTTTTTTTAATTCTTATTAAGCGATTCATTGCTTTTAGTTAATCTTGGTATGATAAAGCGCAAGTTATCGAATAGGTGTTATAGTGTGAATTGGCTAACAGAATTGTTATGTGGCTTGGTTTGATAGAAAGTCATGTATTGACATGATTTCATTGTGTTTTTACTATTATAGGCAAGCTTAAGGGGCTATAGCTCAGCTGGGAGAGCGCTTGCATGGCATGCAAGAGGTCACCGGTTCGATCCCGGTTAGCTCCACCAAATTTTGTCTTTTTCTTAAGTAAGGGAAAGAGATATCAAACCTCGCTTCGGCGGGGTTTTTTGCTATTTGTCGAGATGAAATTGTGGTGATGTACAGGGTCTTGATGCTCAGGATTCAGTGAGGATGATTGCTGAGTAGCAGGAACACAAGATAGTTGCGATGATATATAGGCAAACCTAGAGAATGGCGCTCCCTACAGGAGTCGAACCTGTGGCCTTCCCCTTAGGAGGGGGACGCTCTATCCAGCTGAGCTAAGGGAGCATTCCAGATTTTCTTGGTTTGCCATTATACCTGAATCTTTCCATTTTTTAAGCAATTAGTGTCATCGAGGTAACTGCTTGGTTAGTAAATCACCAGGCTGAATGCTTGAGGCAAGTTCAGACTGCTCTACAGTTAATTCGGCTGACTTTTCATAAACGCGTTCAGCCGTCAGGGTAATATCGGTTTGAATCATTCGATTACGCGGGATCCCCTGTTGATCAATAAAACCAGCGCTGTGCCATAGCTTTAGTTGATCACCGCGCTTGATACCGTGGATACGACCAATATTGATGTGGACGGTATTGCCAAATACGTTAACTACTTCCGGCAGACTGGTGCGGCATGAAAGTGCCGTTTCCAGATCTAGCATCATATTTCGGCTTACGCGTTGAACCGCTTGTCCATAACCTGATTGCCAGAAACGAGCACTGCGGGTATCAACCTGACTGACTTTAGTAAATGGCCACTGGGCGATCTCCCTGTAATTATTCTGCAGCAGGACTTCACCGGTTTTGCCGTCTATTACCTGTAAGGTGGCGGCAAATTGACGATTGATTTTGTCATCCCTCAACAGTTTTTGGTCCAGCGTTGAACTTAAGTCGGTAATTTGACCATTGACTATATACTGGGCGTCAGTGTCATCGGCCAGCATGGTTAAGGTTTCTGGCTGGCCGGTATTGATTGGTACACGGGTCATGCCTGAGACGATAAAGCTCTGTGAGCGTTTTTCTATTTGTCGCTTCAGCATATGGGTAAAGTCATTGCCGAGTTGATAAATGCCGCCCATCGATGCGTGCTGTGGAGAAGTGATAGCAAAGTTACCCAGTAGCAGGCCTTTTTTGTACTGTATTTTGTGGCAAGTCTTTGCCGACGGATAAACGTCTATTCTCGCTGTTAGGTAATATTTGCCGCTTTTCTTTTTCGTATCCAATACCATCACGTGACGAACTTCACTTCCACTGAACTGATATTCAGCTTGTTCGGTGGTAAGGTAAGGCCGCAGGTGTGAGAAGCTGGCAATATCGGCTCCAGCATAACTCATAGCTTGGTATACTGCGTCTTCCAAGGCGTTGATGCGCGCAGAACTTTCACTTTCCAGCATCACAGCTGAGCCTGTAACTTCCATCCAGGCTGCATTTGCCTGGACGGAGGCAAGTAAGCACAGGCTACCGAGGAGTTTCTTTATTTTTCTATTCATGGTCTTCAACTTAGGTACGAAAATTGCTTGCCAAGTGTTTAACTGAAGATAAAACTTGCTGTGTATTCTTTCAAGTATATGAACATCATGCAAAGAGTGTTCCTTAACTCATTTTTTTAATGATAAGGAATTAATCAGTAAAGTTTTTCGGAAAATGAACGATAACAGGCTACAACTATCTTTTCACCGGAGCAGGCAAGAATGAAAAAATGGATAGTCCTGATACTGGCAGCGATGACTGTATCTTGCTCATATTCTCCGATATATAACGGTAAAGAACCCTATACCGGGAGTTCTTTTCTGTTAGCGGAAACGCCACGTCACACGTTGGATTTTTTTGTTGAGGGACTCACAGAACAGTTAGTGACTTCTAATCATTACCTGAGTGCCAAAACACCGCTGGCTGTAACATCATTTGTTGATCTGCAGGACATGAGTGAAACCAACTGGCTGGGCAATACTGTCACGGAAGGCTTTATCTACCAGATGCAACAGCGGGGTTATACCGTTGTTGACTATAAAGCAACCGGGGCTATTAAAGTAACGCCAGACGGCGACTTTGCTATTAGCCGAAACTGGCAGGAGCTGGCATCCCAACAACCGGTCGACTATGTACTGACAGGGACTATGCTAAGGCAGGGTGGTGGTGTTATGGTCAATGCCCGTATTATTGGTATGCGTTCGCGGGTCGTTATAGCCACGGCACAGGGGTTCCTTCCATCAGACCGTATCGGTCGTGATCTTGATACCCTGAATAAAATGCGCCTGCAAAACGGAAAAATTATCCGCAGTGAGGCGGATACCTTTGAGCGCAATAACATTGTGCTGAAACCTTAGGAGTTGTTATGCGTTATTGGTTAATGCTGGTAATTGTTTTACTGGCTGGTTGTCAGCCCCTGACACAAATCCCGAATAAAGACCTGATCACAGCAGTTGGTTATGCCTCTATTAGTGAGCAGCGTGGCCGAACCTTAGAAGAGAAGCAGGTTCGTGCTATGCGGGCATCTAAGCTTGATGCATATCGTGAACTGACTGAGCAGGTTTATGGAATGCGTATCAGCGCCCGTGCCGGCCTGGAAGATCAGCAGTTAGGGATTGAAAATACCGATGGCGCAGTTGATGGCATTATCCGTGGTGCAAAGGTCATTCGCAGCTATCCTGTTGGCGACAGCTACGTAACAGAGATGGAACTTGATCTACGACAGATGGATCGCATGAAAGAGCACGGGGAAGTGTATCACGTCCCGACAAACCAAGAGACGTTGTTCTAGAAATTCATCTGAGCAATCTGATTTAGAACTTACAGGCGAAGCGATGTGTTTACACGCTTCGCCTTTTTGATCTGATTAGATACTGAAGCATGATGTTTGAGGTGATATCGTGATGAGGCAACGCCTTGCCACACCAGTTTGACACAAAAGCAAACTGATTTTAGATAATATCGTTTTGAGGAAGCGAGTAGATGCGAGTATCTGTCCGCTAACAAAACGACAATTATTGCCAAGTTTAGCCACGGATAGAATAGAGTGATGGAGTATTCAGATATTAGTGAGTTAAGCTTTGATGTTAGTCCCCAGAGAGCGGATGTTCTGAGCCACGCCGCTGCTGTTATAAGTCATCTGCTGTTTGCCGCGACTTTGCTGGAACAAGTTGTTAAGTTTGTGGAAGCTGAGCTGTGCCCGTTGCAGAGCCTCGCCATTGACTTCGTTTATTTCCTTACATCGTGAGACTGTGGTTTTGATGGTTTCCACCTTCTCAGCCAGTTCTGGGCTTTCAGTCAACTGTTGGCGATGAACATGACTTGCAATTTGGTGATCCTGCTGCTGTACCTTGTTTATCAGGGCCAGCTTGTCGCCTGCGAGCCGGGCTATGTCTGCTGCTTTTCGCGCGACAATAGCTTCTTTTTCCTGTTCAAGCAGGCGAGAGAGAGAAATAAGAGTTGCCAGTTGCAGCTCTAGTAACTGTTCAATTGATTGTGACATTACCTTCTCTCTGAATCACATATTGCACGGTTGCATAGAGGTAACGGGCTGCGCTTACAGGCCACGCAGCTCATCTTCAAATTTCAGCATATTTGATGCCAGCTTTTCTGCATCAATCTGGTATTCGCCGTTGGAAATGGCATCCTTGATTGCTGCAACTTTAGCACTGTCAAAGCTGGGTTCAGCAGCGAGCTGTTGGTGAATTTGCCCGACAGCCTTACCTTGCGAACTCAGGGAAACGGCATCTTTAGGGCCGCTTCCGGAGGCCGCAAGTTGCTGATTTTTAGCAGCTCCTGACGCAGAGCCAGATACGCTGTTGCTACTGCTTCGGGCCGTAGTCATCGGTTGGCCGGAGCGTAGCTGATCAATACTTGCCATAAAATAAGCCTTTGAGCATTAAATTAGATACAGCCTCTGTTTCGGCCGCCTCAAAAATAACTTTAGCATTAAATTAAAAATTTACGGTTACTTCACCAACGCCAGTGATAATACCATCGACAACACGTTTTGACTTAGTATTTTGAACTCGGATTTGTTCTCCGAGAGAGCCGTCAGACAAGGCGATGCCTTTGGTCACGATATTGAGACCGTTGCCGCCAGCTTTGATCAGTACTGAATCATTACGGCAGACAAGGCATATGTCACCACCTTCTACTGCGTCTCCCATATTGACGTTTCTTTTTACTTTCGAACCGATAATTTGTTGTGGATTATCAAAAAGAATGCCGCGCTGGAAGCGGGTTTCAACCATTCTGATATCAAGGTTGGCTGCAGAAAGGACTTCGCCTCGTGAAAGAGGTTTGGCGGCTACGACTCGTGGTAGGAGCAGTTTTATCCGTACCGGGACATAAACTTGCCAGTTTTCTGGCTCACAGCGAACTAAGACGGTAACATTACCAGAAAGGTTCTGTTTACCGGGAATTGAGCTTTCTAGTGGGGCAGAACATGGAGTCAACCTGAGACGGGAATCTAAATTTGCTGCTTTGACAGTGAGTTGCCCTTTTTCTGGCTTTTCGACAATATTTTTGACGAATTCCTCAGCGGTATGTTGTACTCTATCCAGGGTATTTTGCGGCGCTGCTGACATATTTGTGCTAAAGAAAATTGCCGGCAGGCCGATTAGTAATATTAAGAGTGTTAAATGTGTTCTTTGGGTCACGGTTTCTACTCTTCAATGCATAGTCTCAGGGGCTAAAATTAGTCTCGAAGCTCATCATATGTGAACGATAGGGCTGCTTATCGTACATGTATAGAAATAAAAACGCATAACATGGAGTCACCCTTATGTCGGGGATACTTGATTCAGTGAATCAGCGCACCCAGCTTGTTGGTCAAAACCGGTTGGAGCTATTAACCTTCAGACTCAACAGACGTCAGCGCTACGGTATAAACGTATTTAAAGTCAAAGAGGTACTTCAGTGCCCGAAGTTGACTACAATGCCAAATTTGCACCCATTAGTAAAAGGGATTGCTCATATTCGTGGACAGACTATCTCTGTAATCGATATGAGTCTTGCAACTGGCGGTCGTCCAATTGATGATTTGGATAACTGTTTTGTGATCATTTCGGAATTTAACCGTTCGATCCAAGGCTTCCTGGTTTCATCTGTTGAGCGAATCATTAATATGAACTGGGAATCGATTCTTCCGCCGCCAAAAGGTGCTGGTAAAGAAAACTACCTGACAGCGGTAACAGAAATCGATGACGAACTGGTAGAAATCCTGGATGTTGAAAAAATCCTTGATGAGATTTCTCCGGTTGATACCGATATCACAGGTACGGTACTTGAGGAGCTGGTTGAAGCCATGCCAGCTGTTCGTCGAGTATTGGTTGCTGATGATTCTACCGTTGCCCGTAAGCAGATCCAGCGCGCAATCGAAGCGATTGGTTGTGAATGTGTGATGGTGAAAGACGGTAAAGAAGCTATCGACCTGCTGAAGGAGATGGCGAAAGAGTCAAGTATCTACGAGCAGCTTGCCCTGGTGATTTCAGATATTGAAATGCCGGAGATGGACGGTTATACATTAACGGCAGAGATCCGTAATCATGCCGACCTGAAAGATCTGCATGTAATCCTGCACACCTCTCTGAGTGGTGTATTTAACCAGGCAATGGTTGAGCGTGTAGGCGCCAACGCATTCATCCCTAAGTTTAACCCGGATGAGTTGGGGGCTGCGGTTAAGGCCGCGATGCCTGAATAACCTGAAAATAGAGTAGTAGATGACAGCTATAACAATAAAAGACCAGGAATACCGCGATTTTTGTCGTTTTCTTGAAGCGCAGTGCGGTATTGTACTTGGCGACAGTAAGCAGTATTTGGTACGCAGCCGTCTGAGTCCTTTGGTCAGCCGATTTTCGCTATCATCTCTTTCCGAGTTACTGCAACTAGTTATCAGTGGCCGTAATCGTGAATTGCGTGTAGCTGCTGTGGATGCCATGACGACGAATGAGACGTTGTGGTTCCGCGATACCTATCCGTATACCGTGCTGGCGGATCGTATTTTGCCGGAGCTTGCGGCAAATAAGCGCCCGCTCAAGATCTGGTCATCAGCCAGCTCTTCAGGGCAGGAGCCATATTCGATCGCTATGACTGTGCTGGAAACCCAGACTCGTCGTCCTGGTATGCTCACCAGTGGCGTACAGATCACAGCAACTGATATTTCACAGACTATGCTGGAAACGTGTCGTGCTGGCATTTATGACAACCTGGCACTGAGTCGAGGTCTTTCTCCTGAGCGCCGCCGTACTTTCTTTGAAAATAACGGTGACGGTCGAATGAAAGTCAACGATAAGGTGAAGCGAATGGTTAACTTCCGTCCGCAGAACCTGAAAGACAGTTATGCGTTGCTGGGTAAGTTCGATGTGATTTTCTGTCGTAACGTACTGATTTACTTCTCGCCTGAAATGAAGGCGAAGGTACTTAACCAGATGGCTGCCAGCCTGAACCCTGGAGGTTATCTGTTGCTAGGTGCCTCTGAATCATTGACTGGTCTGACTGACAAGTTCGAGATGATTCGCTGTAACCCTGGAATTATTTACAAACTCAAATAGCTGCGGCGGGTTTCACCGACAATCGTTGAAACGCAATGCATGACATAGCTGTTTGGGATGAATTCCAACCGCTTAGACTCCTGAGTGATCGGGGAACTATAGTGTTCCCCGATACTCAATTTCCACCTCTCTTTCTTATTTTCCCTTTCTATTCCTAGTTAATTTCAAATTTGGCATACCCTTTGCTTATATATCGGTAACGATTTTTGGAGGCAGTTATGTCTATCTCTTTTGATAAAGCACTAGGTATTCATCAGCACACCGTAGGTGTTCGCGCTAAGCGCGCGGAAACACTGGCAAGTAACCTCGCCAATGCCAATACGCCGGGCTATAAAGCAAAAGATATCGACTTTCAGCGGGCATTGAGTGCGGCAACATCGGAGGCAAAGATTGGCCTTAGCCGTACCAATAATCGGCATATCTCTGCCTCTACGACTTTGATGGGTGAGCAAAAGTACCGTGTACCTACTCAACCGGATACCGGTGACGGCAATACCGTTGATGCACAGCTTGAGCGAAACCTGTTTATGCAGAACTCACTGGAATACCAGGCATCTCTCGACTTTCTGGGTTCTAAGTTCAAGAACCTGAGCAAGGCATTAAAAGGAGAATAATAAATGAGCTTGTTTAACATTTTTAATGTCAGCGGATCGGCGATGAGTGCAGAGTCAGTGCGCTTGAACACCACGTCAAGTAACCTGGCTAACGCCAACAGTGTGAGCAGTTCTGCCGAAGAAACATATAAAGCGCGCCACCCGGTATTTGCAGCAGCGCTGCAGAGTGCCAGTTACCAGCGCGATGACAGTGTACCTGTCCAAGTAAAAGGCATTGTTGAAAGCCAAAAGCCGTTACGTGCGGAATATAACCCGGATCACCCGTTGGCGAATGCTGAAGGTTATATCTACAAGCCAAACGTCAACGTAATGGAAGAAATGGCGAATATGATTTCAGCTTCTCGTTCCTATCAGAGCAATGTTCAGGTGGCAGATGCCAGTAAGCAGATGTTGATGAGCACGTTGCAGATGGGTAAATAAGGGTTAAGGAGTATCTGTTATGACCGGTATTAACGGCACAGGTCAAAGCACTCTGTCCTACCTTGACCAGCTCAAGGGGATGCAAGAGAAAAAGCTGCAGGAAGAGCAGAAAGTTACTGGGCAGAATGAGCTCAAGCAAGAAGACTTTCTTTCTCTTTTGACCAAGCAGCTTGCGCAGCAGGACCCGTTTAAGCCTGTCGGTAACGACCAGATGATTGCCCAGATGGCATCATTTGCTACGGTTGACGGGATCACTCAGATGAATGAGCAGTTCGGCAGCCTGAACTCTGCCATGACGTCAAATCAGGCGTTGCAGGCTTCATCACTGGTCGGGCGTGATGTGCTTATTCCGAGCGCAACCGGAGTTAAGAAAGGCGAAGGCGGTATGACCGGAATGGTGAAGCTGCCGAATGCAATTAATAACTTGATGGTCCGGGTCGAAAATGAGCAGGGCCAGCTAATTAAAACCTTCGACATGGGTGCTAAACCGGCAGGTGATCACCGTGTGGAATGGGATGGTAAAGACGATAGTGGCAATGCGTTGCCGGAAGGTCGCTACAAGCTGAAAGTTTCAGGCATGCTTGATGGTGAAAACCGGGAATTCGATGTGTCTACCTATGCGAATGTCAACAGTGTGTTGCTTGGTAAAGGTGATGGCAATGTCATGCTTAACCTCGCGGGCTTCGACTCGCCATTTAAACTAGCCGAAGTTCTTGAAGTAGGCCAGGCATAAAGCTTTTAGGAGATTCATAACATGGGTTTTAATATTTCTCTGAGCGGTATCGGGGCGTCGCAGAAAGACCTCAATACTACAAGTAACAACATTGCCAACTCTAATTCTTACGGCTTTAAAGAATCCCGCGCTGAGTTTGGGGACGTTTATTCTAACTCGGTCTTTTCTAATGCCAAGACCACAACCGGTGGCGGTGTTCAGACCTCTGTGGTAGCTCAGCAGTTCCATGAAGGCTCAAGTATTTATACCAACAACCCGATGGATCTTCGTATTTCAGGTAGTGGTTTCTTTGCAGTTGCTGATGACCGACTTCAGCCTCAGAACAACAGCCTGACACGTAATGGTGCATTCCATCTGGACAAAGACAACAACATTGTTAACTCAGAGGGTCAGTACCTGCTGGGTTACCAGGTGGATCAGGATACGGATCAGGTCACGTCTTATGAATCTCAGTCACTGAAGGTACCGGATCAGTTTGGTCAGCCTCGTGCATCAACTACCCTTAATGTGGGTGTTAACCTGCCAGCTGGTGGTGACCCGAAAGATCCTAAGCAATTTGATTTCAACGATCCGAATACTTACAACAAGTCGACTTCTGTCACTATTTATGACTCTCTGGGTCAGCCGTACAAGATGACGACTTACTATGTGAAAGACAACACGGCGTCTAACCGTTGGTCTGTTTTTTATACAGCAACCGATGCGAATGGTGAAAAGCCAGTTGATATCACCAACGGTGGAGCATCAACAGCAACCGGTCAGAAAGGTAGCTTTATTGACTTCAACACTGACGGTTCCGTGGCATCGGTCAACGGTGGCAACCCGGTGATTGCCGAGCCACTTGGTGCAGCTGGTGCAGGCCTTGATTTGAACGGTGCTGATGAAAATCAGGCTCTGACTATTAATTTTGACGATCCGACTCAGTATGCTGCGCCGTTCGAAGTTCGTCGTTTCAATGAGGATGGTGCGACAACAGGCTACCTGGCTAAAGTTGATATCGATGCAAAAGGTTCGATAGTTGCCACCTACAGTAACGGTGAGAACGTTACCCTTGGCCGTGTAGGTATGGTACGCGTTCCTAACGAGCAGGGCCTGGTTTCTAAAGGCGGTACCCAGTGGGTGGTGAGTCAGGATTCTGGCGCAGCTATCTGGGGTGAAGCCAGCCAGGGTGCATTCGGTGCTGTTAAGAGCGGTACATTGGAGCAGTCAAACATTGATATGACGCAGGAGCTGGTAGATTTGATCACCGCGCAGCGTAACTTCCAGGCGAACTCCCGTGCTCTGGAAGTGGATAATCAGCTACAGCAGACAATCCTGCAAATTCGTTAATAAATAACGAGTTGATGTTCTGGTAATCCCACTAGACAGAAAGCAATAAATAGCAAGAAGATTGCCGCTTGTTCCATCAGGTGTCGAACAAGCGGCAAATTTTGTCCTTCACTGTCAGAAATTTGTCCTTCCTCTGCCTTGTATTCTAAGGCCTTATTCCTAATTTATTGATTTATAACGCCATATATCAGTGGCATAGTTATTGCTTAAAAATCAGCAGAATGTGATTGGAGAGTCGATAATGGATCGCGCACTGTATTTGGCCATGAGTGGCGCTAAGCAAGATATGCACGGTATGCAACTGCATGCTAACAACCTTGCCAACGTGAAAACAACCGGTTTCCGGGCAGATCTTGAGCAGGCGCGAAGCATGCAGGCTTACGGTGAAGGTTTACCGTCACGAGTGTTTGCGATGACTGAACGTCCGGGACAGGACTTTTCTCAGGGCGCGGTAATGACTACGGGACGCGATCTGGATGTGACTGTTGAAGGCGACGGTTGGCTGACAGTATTAGATGCCTCTGGTCAGGAAGCTTACACTCGCGCAGGTCATCTGAAGATCGACGAAACAGGTATGCTGCAAAACAGTAACGGCAACCTGATGTTGGGCGAAGGTGGCGCACCGATTTTTATTCCTCTTCCAATCAGCAAAATTGAAATCGGTAATGACGGGACAATTTCAGTACTTCCTCAGGGGGCACCACCGGAAGCGATGGAGGTGGTTGACCGCCTGAAGCTGGTTCGTCCTGACAACCGTGATTTATTTAAAGACGTCAACGGCTTGTTTAAGCCGAAAAATCCGGGTATGACTTATGACGCTGATGCCGGTGTGACCTTGCTGAAAGGCGCGCTGGAGGGCAGTAACGTTAATGCCGTGGGTGAAATGACAAGTATGATCGATTTGCAGCGTCACTTTGAAATGCAGGTCAAGTTGATGAAAACCGCAGAAGAGATGGATGCTGCGTCCTCTTCACTGCTGCGTTTAGGCTAAACCGATAATAAGGAATAAAACATGCATCCAGCTTTATGGGTAAGTAAAACCGGTCTTGACGCCCAGCAAACAAATATCTCGACCATTTCTAACAACCTGGCTAACGCCTCAACCGTAGGCTTCAAAAAGAGCCGGGCTGTATTTGAAGATCTGTTCTATCAGAATATTAACCAACCGGGTGGTCAGTCTACCCAGGATACCGAACTGCCATCAGGCCTGATGCTGGGTGCCGGTTCGAAAGTTGTTGCGACTCAGAAGGTATTTACCCAAGGTAATACCCAGACTACCAACAACGCGATGGATATGATGATCGAAGGTGACGGTTTCTTCCAGATCCTGCTGCCGGACGGCAACATCGGTTATACCCGTAACGGTCAGTTCACTATCAACGCGGAAGGCCAGCTGGTAACTAGTGGTTCGGGTTATGTGGTTCAGCCTGAGATTGTGGTTCCTGAAGATGCGGTGGCAATTACTGTCGGTACGGATGGTGAAGTGTCTGCCCGTATTCGTGGACAGCAACAGAACCAGGTGTTGGGTCAGATCACAACCGTTGATTTCATCAACCCGGGCGGTCTTGAGCCAATCGGCCAGAACCTGTTCTTGCCAACCGGTGCCAGCGGTGACCCTCAGGAAGGTGTTCCTGGTCTTGACGGTTTCGGTTCTATTCGTCAGTCGATGCTGGAAACATCGAACGTAAATGTTACGGAAGAACTGGTGAACATGATTGAAGCTCAGCGCGTGTACGAGATGAACTCGAAAGTGATCTCGACCGTCGACCAGATGCTGAGCTACGTTAACCAGCAGCTATAACAGGAGTAGAGTGGCAATGAAAAAACTTCTCGCAGGTGTCATGATTGTCCTCTCCGGCTGTACTCAGTTGCCGGTTGAAGAATCAGATGTCAGCCAGGCGACAACCATGGTCGATGCTGTAGAAGGTTCAACTGAACAAGGACCTTCTTTGATTGAAATGATGCGTCGCCGTGAAGATCCTCAGGCTGGTGATCCGGCGTGGGCAAGTATTCGTCCGCAAGAAAAGCCAGAGCACTATGCCGCAGCAACTGGCTCTCTGTTCGATGTGAATGGTGCCCAGGACCTGTATGATGACACCAAACCTCGTGGTATCGGCGATATTGTCACTGTATTACTGGAAGAAAAAACCCAGGCTAAGAAAAGTGCCAGCTCAGATTTGGATAAGTCGACAGATATGTCGATGGATCCGCTTCAGCTAGGTGGTAAGGCGGTGACTATGGGTGATCGCGACCTTTCTTATGAAGTTAGTAATGCCAATAAATTTGCAGGCAGCACATCGGCGGACCAGAGCAACAGCATCAAAGGTTCTATCTCTGTTGAGGTGATTGAAGTGCTGTCAAACGGCAACCTGCTGGTGCGTGGTGAGAAGTGGCTGACGCTGAATACCGGTGACGAGTACATCCGTCTGAGTGGCACGATTCGTCCGGATGATATCAGCCAGGAAAACACGGTTGCCTCTACCCGTATTGCAAATGCCCGCATTCAGTATTCCGGTACCGGCGATCGCCAGGATGTCCAGGAGCAAGGCTGGCTGGCTCGTTTCTTCAACGTTAGTATCTAACGGAGTTTCATAGTGAAATTACGGACTTTTTGTCTTGGTTTGATGATGTTTCTGGCCCTGCCGTTACAGGCGGCAAGGATCAAAGATGTTTCCGCTGTTGCCGGAGTACGGAGTAACCAGCTGGTGGGTTATGGTCTGGTTGTGGGTTTGCCGGGTACAGGCGAAACTACCCCGTTTACCGACCAGAGCTTTAATGCCATGCTGCAAAACTTCGGCATCCAGTTGCCGCCGGGCACTAAGCCGAAAACCAAAAACGTTGCCGCAGTGGCCGTAAATGCCACTTTGCCGCCATTTACCAAGCAAGGCCAGTCTATTGATATTACCGTATCTTCAATTGGTTCTGCCAAAAGTCTGCGCGGTGGTACTTTGCTGCAAACCTTCCTTAAAGGTCTGGATGGAAAAGTCTACGCGATAGCCCAGGGGAGCCTGGTCGTAGGCGGATTCAGTGCCACTGGTGCCGATGGCTCAAAAGTTGTCGGTAATAACCCGACTGTTGGTCGTATCTCAAACGGCGCGATTGTTGAGCGTGAAGTGCCTAACCCGTTTGGCCGTGGAGATTTCCTGACTTTCAACCTTTACGAGTCTGACTTTACTACCGCTCAGCGTATGGCTGATTCCATCAACCAGTTCCTTGGCCCGCAAATGGCAGCAGCTGTTGATGCGACATCAGTACGTGTTCGTGCGCCGCGGGATGTCAGTCAGCGTGTGGCATTTCTGTCGACAGTTGAAAACATTGAGTTTGATCCGGCAGAAGGGGCGGCCAAGATCATTGTTAACTCCCGTACAGGTACTATTGTGGTTGGTCAGAATGTGAAACTGAAACCAGCGGCAATTACTCACGGTGGTATGACGGTTTCTATTAAAGAGAACTACTCGGTGAGCCAGCCAAATGGTTTCTCTGGTGGTAACACTGTTGTTGTTCCAAATTCAGATATTCAGGTGACAGAAGAAGATTCCCGAATGTTCAAATTTGAACCTGGGGTTACACTGGACGAACTGGTGCGTGCCGTTAATCAGGTGGGTGCGGCTCCGTCGGACCTGATGGCGATATTGCAGGCGCTGAAACAGGCCGGTGCCATCGAAGGCCAGCTGATCATTATTTAATTGAGGTTTCAGGATCTCGAGGGTGATATGAAAACAACTGATCCGGGTTTTATCCATGATATATCCAACCTTGAACGATTGAGGGCGGGGATCAAAGATGACGAAGGTGCGTCTTTGAAGGCTGCGGCGCAGCAGTTCGAAGCGATCTTTACTCAGATGTTGTTTAAGTCGATGCGTGAGGCCAATGAAGCCTTTGAATCTGACTTGATGAGCAGTAGCAATACCAAGTTCTTTGAGCAGATGCATGATGAACAGATGGCCAGTGAGCTGAGCGCGACTGGCTCCCTCGGTCTGGCTGATCTGATTGTTGAGCAGTTGGGTGGTGAAGAGCTAAAGGAGAAAGCAAAGGCAGATTCATCCGATGAGCAGCCTGCTCAGGATGTGCCGCTTCGTCCGCAGGCTCCGCAAGAAAAGCCACTGGATGATGTGTTTGCTGCCAAGAGTAATGATAGTTTACCGCCGGTGGCTAATTCGCCTCGGAAAATTACGCCTCAGGAACCGGCCCCTCAGCCAGAGGTTATTGCACCTGCTGCGATTTCATCAATGAAGATGGTTGATATGGCACGAGGGTTTGATTCCCCGGAAGATTTCGTCGCGCGGATGCGCCCTTATGCCGAGAAAGCCGCTCATGCGTTAGGTACTGATCCATCAGTGCTTATTGCACAGGCCGCACTGGAAACCGGCTGGGGTAAAAAAGTGGTGAAGAACGCGGCTGGTTCAAGTAATAACCTCTTTAATATTAAGGCGGATCCACGCTGGTCAGGGTCTAAAGTTGCTACCCGTACTTTGGAGTTCCACAATGGTATTCCAGTTCAGGAGAACGCGGCTTTCCGTTCTTATGACACCTACCAGGAAAGCTTTAATGACTATGTCAGCTTTTTGAATGCCAATCCGCGATATTCTGAAGCACTACAACAGCCAGAAGATCCGGTGACGTTTATCCGCAACCTGCACAAAGCCGGTTATGCCACCGACCCGAATTATTCCGATAAGATCATCAGCGTGATGGATCGGGTTAATAAGCTGATGAAGTAAAAGTGTAAATAACTTAAGACGGAGAGGCGAGTTATAAAGGCCCAGCGTTAAGGCTATAGTGTGTAGCCAGAGCTGCACCGGATATTCTGACTCGCCACTCGCCACTCGCCACTCGCCACTCGCCACTCGCTTCGGCAACCCTTTGCCCTCGCTCAAAAAAACGCCATCTTTTCAATCTTCCCTTCTTTTAAAATCAAAGGTTTAGATCTAATTAAAAGTTGGAACGCTTTTTGCAAAATAAACCCTAGTTGTATTGTAACCCCCTCAAATTACTGGAGGCTTCATGGGGTTTGACTTGCTCAATATGGGTACCCAGGGCGTTTTAACTGCACAGCGGCAGTTAAACACGACCAGCCATAACATTAATAATGTTAATACTGAGGGCTACAGCCGTCAGTCTGTGGTACAGCAAGCTAATGACCCTATGTGGTGGGGGGGCAACCAGTATGGTACTGGTGTGCATGCGGCAGAAGTTCGCCGCGGCTACGATCAGTTTGCCACCGATGAGCTGAACCTGACTACCACCAACCTTAGCTACGCGACAGAACGTGAGTCTCAGCTTGGTCGCCTGGACAGCATGTTGGCAAACAGTGCCAAGAAAATTCCAGAGGACATGAACCAGTGGTATGACGCGGTAAAAGCGCTTGCCGACAGCCCGAGTGACATGGGGGCTCGTAAAGTGGTGCTTGAGAAAGCAAAGCTGGTGGCGGCAGGGCTGAATGACAATCACACCATTCTTACTCGTCAAAAATCAGAAACCAACGAAGCGTTGTCACGCACGCTGGGACGTATTAATGATATCGCCAAAGAGCTGGTGGATGTGCACAAGGCACTGGTGAAATCACCGGTTTCAAAGCATGACAATGACTTGATGGACCGCCACCAGAACTTGATCAATGAGCTGTCTGAGTACACTAAGGTCAGTGTTTCCCGCAAGAATGACGAAACCTTCAATATTATGATTGGCAGCGGTCATACCCTGGTATCGGGCACCGAATGCAGTGAACTGCGCATGGTGAACGGTAAACCAGATCCGCAGCAAACACAGCTGGCAATTGTTGAAGGTAAATCGCTGAAAACCATTCGTAATGATGATATCGGCGGCAAAATGGCGGCATTATTCCAGTACCGTGATGAAACCCTTTCTCATGCCATGGATGAGATGGGCCGTATTGCAATCGGTTTTGCAGAATCTGTGAACAACCTTCAACACCAGGGCCTGGATTTGAATGGTCAGGTGGGTGAGAACATGTTCCGTGATGTTAATGATCCATCCGTTGCTGCGGCAAGGGCTATGTTGCCACCGGGTTCAACCGCTGATGTGAAAGTGTACATCGAAGATTTGAACGAACTGAAGATTGGGGAATACGACCTGACATTCGATGGCAGTCAGCATACGTTGGCAATGCCTGACGGCTCGCGTCATAAAGTGATCCCGAGCGGCAACCCGCCTGCTTTTATGGCGGATGGTTTCCGGGTGGAAATGAATGTACCGATGAAAGCCGGTGAGCGAATCGTGTTGCGCCCGACCCGTTCTGCGGCAGGTGAAATTGATGTGCCGATGACGGATCCGGCAAAAATTGCCGCCCAGAGTTATCTGAGCTCAGCAACCAAAACTCAGGGGCAGGCTCCGTTTAACATTACCCGTGCCGGTGCCCTGACGGAGTTTCAGGTAGCGGTATCGCCGGATGCCAGCCAGTTTGCCGTCTTGGATATGAAAGGCAATATCTTGCAGGCTCCGCAGCCTTATCCACCAGCAGGTGAAGTAAATGTAGGCGGGACTGGTTTTACTCTGGGCCAAGGTGCGGTTGGTGGTGACTTGTTTGCCGTTAACCTGAACGACGCAGATGGTGATAACGGCAACCTGATCAGAATGCAAACGTTGCAGTCAACCAAGATAATGGATGACGGCCGTTCAACAGTGATTGATGTTTACCAGGGGCTGAACACCGAAATGGGTGTACAGATGGCATCTGCATCACGATTGAAAGAAGTCGGCCTGGTAGAAAAAGATGCGGCAGAGAGCCGGGTTGCTGAAATCGCAGGCGTAAACCTCGATGAGGAAGCGGCAAACATGATGAAATTTCAGCAAGCTTACATGGCCTCGTCACGGATTATGACAGTGGCTAATGAAACTTTTGACACGCTACTTAATGCGTCACGCTAATAGAGGGGACTGACTGAAATGATTAGCCGAATTGCCAGTTTCCATAACTACAGCTCTGTAGCCAATGACATGAACCGTCAGCAGGTGAAAGTGGCGGAAAACCAGGAGCAGTTGGCTTCCGGTAAACGTCTGCTGACTGCCGGAGATGATCCGGTATCTTCTATTTATATTCAGAATTTTGATCAGCAAACCACTCAGCTCGAACAGTCTCTGAAGTCGATCACCCTGGCCAGAAACCGTCTGGACAATGAAGAAACAGTGATCACTGAAGTTGAAAGTATGCTGGATGAAGCCAAGCGTAAATCCATGTTGATGGTTAACGGTTCCTTGTCTGATGATGACCGTATTGCCCATAAGCAGGACATGCAGGGGCTGTTTGATAACTTCATGAACTTGGTCAATGCCAAGGATGAATCCGGTAACTTTATTTTTGCCGGAACTCAATACAGCAAGCAGCCATTTTTCCGAGATAATGGCGGCAATGTGACTTATGCAGGTGACAGTTACCAGCGTATGGCAAAAATTGCCCCGGCGGTTGATGTTCCGGTCAATGATCCGGGTGATAAGTTGTTTATGGAAGTTGATAACCCATATGGCGACTACCAGCCGGATTATGCTTTGCAGAGCGGCTCTATGCTTTTGTTGTCTCAGGCGAAAAACACCAATAACGCCGATCAGGCCAGTTATCGGGTTGAGTTCTCGTCAACTCCGGCCGGCACATCTTATCAACTGTTCCAGAATGGCAGTGTTGTTAGTTCTGCTCAGTATGATCCTAATAAAGGGATCGAGTGGGGGACACTTCAGATCGATGTCGAAGGCGAGATCGAAGACGGCGACATCATTGATCTTAACCGTCAGGATAAGGTGAATATCTTTGATTCATTCCGTCGCAGTATTGAATTGTCCGAGCGCAGCGTATCAGATGCATCGGCAACCGCTGAGCTGCATCAGACAGCTGCGGAATTATCAGAAGGTTTTAAACATATAAACCGTGCTCGTTCTGAGGTAGGTACCCGACTGCAGACCTTAGATCGTCAGGAAGACATGCATGAAGATTTTAAGATCGTAATGAGCCAGGCTCGCGGTACGCTGGAAGATCTTGATTATGCTACTGCGGTTATTGAGCTGAACGAAAACATGATGGCGCTTCAGGCCTCTCAGCAGGCATTTGCTAAGACCAAAGACCTGAATCTGTTTAACTACATTTAGTAGTTGAGAAAGTTATTCCAAACCTTTGCTCCGGCAAAGGTTTTTTTTAGGCGGCAAAACGGCAAACCAGATAGGCATTCGGTTGCCACCTACTACATTTAAAAACAATAAAGCGATGTAAGTTATTGTTTTTAAAATCCTTTAATTTTTGGCACGATGATTGCTAATTCTTAAGAAGAAATAATTAGGTGGCAAGTGACTTGCCAAGAAAGTTTACACATATGGCTGGCCCCGCTTCACTGTCTTTAGTACTGACTGTTGCGGGTAGGCTGTTTCGCTAACAATAGCGAAAGTCAAAGGAGAGCAAAATGGGTGTAACAGTAAACACCAACGTGTCTGCCATGACTGCGCAGCGTTACCTGGGCAAAGCAACAAGCGATCTTAATACCTCAATGGAACGTCTTTCTACAGGTAGTAAGATTAACAGTGCTAAAGATGATGCTGCAGGTCTGCAGATTTCGAACCGATTGGTTGCGCAGACGCGCGGCCTGAATGTCGCAATGCGTAACGCCAATGACGGTATTTCTATTGCACAGACCGCAGAAGGTGCGATGCAGGAATCAACCAGTATCCTGCAGCGTATGCGTGACCTGTCACTACAGTCTGCGAACGGTGCTAACTCCAACGAAGACCGTGAGGCAATCCAACAGGAAGTAACTGCACTTCAGGATGAATTGAACCGTATCGCGGAAACTACAGCCTTTGGTGGTCGTAAGCTGCTTAACGGAACATTCGGTGAAGCTGCATTCCAGATTGGTGCGGACTCAGGTGAAGCCTTGATCATGGGTATGGACAGTGTCCGTGCTGATTATGACAAAATGGGTGGCAGCCTATTAGTGTCGACCACGAAAATTGAGCCGAAAGCGATTCTGAACGCTGATGCCAAAATAAGCTTCCAGGTTACTGATAAGCTGGGCAATGTTTCTGATGTGAGTGTTGACCTGCTTAAAGGTGACGACATCGAAGAGATCGCAACTCGAATCAATGGTCAGAATAGTTCTGTTAATGCCTCGGTGAGCGAAGAAGGCGAGCTTCAGTTGTTTGCTGATGGCGGTACGCTGGCTGTGACTCAGGGCAAGATGAGCATGATGAACGAAGACGGTAAAGTGGTTCCGGGTGATATCACCGGTACATCACAGAACGTTACTGTCGGTGGTATTAATGTGGAATCTGTAGGCGGCGCACAGCAGGCCGTGCCAATTATCGATGCCGCTTTGAAATACATTGATACTCAGCGTGCAGACCTGGGTGCGAAACAGAACCGTTTAGGCCATACCATTAACAACTTGGCGAACGTATCTGAAAACGTATCTGAGTCTAACAGCCGAATCCGCGACACAGATTTCGCAAAAGAAACAACGGAAATGACGAAGAGCCAGATCCTGCAGCAAGCAAGTACTTCTATTCTTGCGCAGGCAAAACAGGTTCCTCAGGCTGCAATGAACCTGCTGCAATAATTTTCCGAACTCAGATGAGCGAAAACGGCAAGGGGGCAACCCCTTGCCGTTTTTGTTTGTGGTGAAAGTGAACCTATTTTGCCTTTTCTCTCCATACATTCGTTTTTTCTTTCTTGTAAGTTTCAAGAAGGCATTGGTGGTTAAGCTGTTGATTTGTATTGATTTAAACTTTATTGTGCGCTGTCGGTTTTTTATGAGCTTGATCACATTTCAGAACTACCACAAAAAAAATCAAAAAAAATCTTAAAGGTTTCCAACCGTATGCCGTTAAAACTCATGTACAAAGAATAACTAGGTTTTTCCGGCTGGGCTGGTCAAGCCATATCGAACACTTTAAGGAGAGACATTATGGCAGTTACAGTAAATACTAACGTTTCTGCAATGACCGCTCAGCGCTACCTGGGTCAGGCGACCGAAGCTCAAAGTAACTCAATGGAGCGTCTTGCTACTGGTAGCAAGATCAATAGTGCAAAAGATGATGCAGCTGGTCTTCAGATATCTAACCGTTTGGAAACTCAGAGCCGTGGTCTTGACGTAGCAGTACGTAACGCCAACGACGGTATCTCGATGGCACAGACCGCTGAAGGTTCTATGCAGGAAACAACAAGCATCCTGCAACGTATGCGTGACCTGGCACTGCAGTCGTCTAACGGTTCTAACTCACAAGAAGACCGTAACTCTATCCAGGAAGAAGTAACAGCGCTGAACGACGAACTTAACCGTATCGCAGAAACAACTTCTTTCGGTGGTACTAAGCTACTGAACGGTACTTTTGGTTCTCGCTCATTCCAGGTTGGTGCTGACTCTGGTGAAGCAGTTCAGATGAACTTCAAGAACATCCGTTCAGATGAAGCGAAGATGGGTGGTAGCATGCTGGTTTCAACCAAGACTGCACCAGCTGACTCTACACTGAAAGCCGATACGACAATTGGTCTGACAGTTACTGACAAGATCTCTGGTGTGGCGACTGATATCAGTGTTGACTTGGTTAAAGGCGACGATATCGAAGAAATCGCGACTCGCATTAACGGTCAGAACGACCAGATCAACGCATCAGTTTCTGAAAAAGGCGAGCTTCAGCTGTTCACTTCAGAAGGTACAGTTGGCGTTAAGACCGGTGCAATGACCATGGTTGGCAGTGACGGTAAAGACGTTGATGCAACAATCGGTGGTGTTGCGGCAGACAAGACTGTTTCTGAGATTGACGTAACCTCCGTTGGTGGTGCACAGCAGGCTGTTGCTGTTCTTGATGGTGCGATGAAGTATGTTGATTCACACCGTGCAGAGCTGGGTGCATCTCAGAACCGTCTGAACCACACAATCAACAACCTGGACAACGTTAACGAGAACGTAAACGCATCGAACAGCCGTATCCGCGATACTGACTTTGCGAAAGAAACAACTAACATGACGAAGAACCAGATTCTTTCTCAGGCTTCTACGTCTATCCTGGCTCAGGCAAAACAGGCTCCTCAAGCCGCTCTAAGCCTGCTAGGTTAATACCTCCGTATAACGGCAAGGAGGCACCTCCTTGCCGTTTTCTGCTTTCAGAAGGTGAAAGAATATGGATGTCAAACCCGTTTCTACTTCTTCACTTCCTACTCGTTCTTCTGAGAATGGCACCCATTCTTCTGTTGGCACAAATATTGCTAATAAATCTGGTAGTAGTACTCAGGGGACACCCGCTGCCGCTCACTCATCCAATCAACAGCCAGTGGCATCAAGCAGCGATAAAGGTGAGACCGATGTTCGTCGCGTAGAACAAAGCTTCAACATAGAACAACAGCGCCACCTTCAGCGTGAAGAGCTGGAGAAAGTCGTTGAAAAAATTGAAGAGTTTGTTGGAAATACGCTGAATAAAGGTCTGGCTTTTCGGATTGATGAAGAGTCCGGCAAAAGCATCGTCACTATTTACGATAAACGTACCGGTGATGTGGTTCGCCAAATTCCTGATGAAGATATGTTAGCTTTATCCCGACAGCTTGCCGCTCATTCGGGAGGATTGTTACAGACGAAAGTGTAAACCGACATCATTTGGGGTAGTCAATGAATATAGGCGCAGCAGCCACAGCTTCCGGTTTTGACATCAACGGTATGGTGAACAAAATCGTTGAAGCTGAGCGAGCACCGAAAGAAGCGCGAATCAATGAGCGCCGGGACAACGTCGATGTCAATATCAGTGCCTATGGAAAACTGAAAAGCTCGTTGAATGAACTGAAGTTCATGATGGCTGACTTTCGTCGTAACCATACCTTATCGGCACGTACTGCTTCATCAGATAACAATGAGGTGCTGACAGCAACGGCATCACATGAAGCTATTCCCGGAAAATACACCGTCAAAGTTGACCAGCTTGCACAGTCACACAAGATTGTATCAAGCACATTTGACGAAGATGAAAAAATGGGAGCCGGTAAACTGGCCATCTCTCTGGGGGCAACTAAGTTTGATGTTGAGATCCCAGAGGACGAAAGCAAAATTATTGATGTTGTACGCCTGATAAATCGTCATCCTTCAAATACAGGTGTGATGGCATCAGTTATCAAAGATGATGCCGGTGCGAGATTGGTTCTGTCTGCTGATAAAAGCGGTGAGCAGAATACGATTAAGGTTCGGGTTGATGCGCCACCAGCCAGTACACTGCAAAAGTTTGGCTTCAATGCACATAATGAAGTCAGCCCTATGAGTGAAATGCAGGCTGCGAAGGATGCTAAGGTCGTCATTGATGGTTTGGCCACAGTTACCAGTGACACCAATACGATTAAAGATGCCATTAAAGGCGTTGATCTCAACTTGGTAGCGTTGAAAGACAGTAAGGGTGATTCGGATGCCATTATAGATGTGGCTTATGATCGCGTTGCTGTTGGTGGGGCGATTGAGCAGTTCGTTAACGCCTATAACCAGTTTTATCAAACATCCCAGGAGCTGGCTAAATTTGACCCTGAAACTCAGGAGAAAGGCCCGCTGGTGGGCGATAGTATTATCCGCACGGTAGATAACCAACTTCGTTCAGCATTTTCTGCGCCGATTGAAGGCGCGCCGGAAACAGTAAAAACGCTGAGTGAACTCGGGGTGATGACCACTATGGCCGGGCGACTGGAAATTGACTATGACCTGCTGGATAGACAGCTGGAGCAAAATTTCACCGATGTTGGTGAGTTTTTTGGCAGCCGGAAAGGTTTTGCCCGCCGGATCGAAGATTTGGTTCATGCCCATACCGGGATAACAGGCAGTATTAAGAGTCGCCAGAACAGTCTTAACGATCAGATGATGCGTCTGAATAAAGAGCAGACTAATCTGGATCGCCGGATGCAAAGTGTTTATCAGCGTACCCATGATCAGTTTACCGCGATGGATGGAGCTATGGGGCAGATGAAAGGCCAGCTTAGCTCTATGATGAGTATGATGCCGGCGGCATAATCAATTAGGAATTAGGTGAGAGAGTAAAACATGCAACGTTTACAACAGTTGGATAGCCAACTGGAGGCAATGCTCTCCACCGATGGAGATGTGGATCCGCAACTTTTGCAGCAGTTGCTGCAGCAGCGTGAACAGATCTTGCATGAATTAATGGCGGAGCCTGAACTGCTGGAAAAATCAGCATGGCAGGCAGCCGTTGAACGAACGTCGTGTTTGCTTGAGCAGATCAGTCAACGCCGGGATCAATCTGCAGGCCAACTTCAGCGACTACAGCACGGGCAACGCTCGATGCAGGTATACAATAAATTTCGGTAAGGTTAGAAAAAATGGCAATGAGAGGATCTCTACAGGCTTATAAACGAGTCTCAGTGGATAGTCAGCTGACATCAGCATCACCACACCGAGTGATCTCGATGTTAATGGCTGGAGCAATTGAGCGCTTGATCCAAGGCAAGGCTGCTATGCAGCAAGGCTCAATTGCAGTTAAAGGTGAACGCTTGGGCAAGGCGTTGGATATTGTGATTAGTTTACGCAGCTGTCTTTCTATGGAAGACGGTGGTGATATTGCGTCAAACTTAGATTCACTTTATGACTTTATGATTCAGCAAATTTATAAGGCAAACCAAGATAATGTGCCTGAGCCTGTTGATGATGTAATTGACATGCTGCGCGAAATTAAAGTTGCTTGGGACCAGATCCCTGCCGAATACCATAATATGACGCAGCTGGATATGTAATAACACCTTCCTGCTTTGTGCAATCAGTTTATTATTGGCTTCCTCCTTCAGGAAGCCAAAAAATAAACTAAAATGATCTGGATTGCACTTTCCTTTGTACAGGGTTCACAGCTTTTGTGTGTCCTTAGTTGCCTTATGCTGAGCTTTTATTACAATGGAAAGCAATAATTTTTGGTTGCTGTTCCTCAGTAATACAAAATTGAATAACTTCATAAAAATTTGAAAGTTGTTCAGTTTGGTATAAAAGCCACAGAAATAGAAATTCCTATAAAGGCAGGCAATATCTCTCCTATGCAAGGTTTAGCTAAAACCCTCGTAATTGATGACGATCAGCAGCATCGTCATGACCTTGGCGTCATTCTTAATTTTGTTGGAGAACAGCATGAGGCTTTCTCTACGCGCGAGGTGGAAAATTCGCTTTGGGAAAAGGATTGGAGTGCCTGTTTACTGGGTAAAATAAGTACCGGTAAGTCACTTAGCAAGATTCTTGACTACCTGCGAATTCACAATCATATCCCGGTTATAGCGCTATCGGATCATGCCGGCGAATTGGCAGGGTTCCCTAATTATGTTGGTGAACTCGAGTTGCCGCTGAATTACGCACAGTTGTCTGATGCATTGCGTCATTGCCAGGAGTTTCTTGGTAAGCGCGCTTATCAGGTTCCTCAGCTGGCCCGAAAGAATACGTTATTCCGTAGTATGGTTGGTCGTAGCGAAGCGATCAGTGAGATCCGTCATCTGGTTGAACAGGTGGCGGGTACAGATGCCAGTGTGTTAATTCTGGGTGAATCAGGCACCGGTAAAGAGGTCGTGGCTCGTAATATTCATTACCACTCGTCCCGGGGTAAAGGTCCTTTTGTGCCGGTTAACTGTGGTGCTATTCCACCTGACTTACTGGAAAGTGAACTGTTTGGTCACGAAAAAGGGGCATTCACCGGCGCTATTTCTGCCCGTAAAGGTCGCTTTGAGTTGGCTGAAGGCGGTACTTTATTCCTGGATGAAATTGGTGATATGCCAATGGCGATGCAGGTTAAATTACTGCGTGTGCTTCAGGAACGCTGTTTTGAGCGTGTTGGCGGTAATTCCACGATTAAGGCTAATGTTCGGATCATTGCGGCAACGCACCGTAATCTGGATGAGATGATCAAAGAAAATACGTTCCGAGAGGATTTGTATTATCGACTGAATGTTTTCCCGATCGAGATGCCGGCGTTGCGTGAGCGTATCTGTGATATTCCGTTGTTGCTGCAGGAACTGCTGGCTCGTATGGAAGCAGAAGGCGCGAAACGTGTCCACTTTACACCTCGAGCTATTACTTCTTTGATGGATCACGACTGGCCGGGTAATGTCCGTGAATTGGCAAACCTGGTTGAGCGTCTGATCATTCTGTATCCGGGTGAAATGGTGGATGTAAATCACCTGCCGATGAAGTACCGTTACAATGACTTGCCGGACTTCCAGCCGGAGGATCAATTCCTGTCGACAGAAGATCAGGAGCGAGCTGCGTTGGCTGATATGTTCGCTACCAGTTATGCTGAACCGGAAGTGCCGTCGGTGAATGATCTTCCGCCTGAAGGAGTTAATCTGAAGGAAATGCTGGCAGAGCTTGAAGTGGAAATGATCCGCCAGGCACTTGAGGCGCAGACAGGCGTAGTAGCTCGTGCTGCTGACATGCTGGGTATGCGACGTACGACGCTGGTAGAAAAAATGCGTAAGTACGGCCTGAACAAGGAAGACCTTCGCTAAGCTCCCTAAATCCGACGGTGTCATATTCTTGACACCGTCAATTTTCTTTTCAAAGACATAACCTGTTGATACCATTAATTTTATTTTGGCATAGAAAGTGCTTTATTAGGACTTTTCTGCGAACTGATCAGGTATTTCATGGGCGACAATATATCTCCGCTGGGTTCTCTTACTAAGCAGGTTGGCCGTTACCAGCAGGCGCTGGATGTGATGCCTTCAGGGGTTATTTTTCTCGATTCAAAAGGTGAGGTTTTTGAAGCCAATCCTGAAGCCCTTCGTCTTCTTGGTGAACCGCTTGTCGGCGAGCGATGGTTTTCTGTCATTCAGCGCGCTTTTGCGCCGAAGGAAGATGATGGCCATGAAGTGTCACTGCGCAATGGCCGCAAGGTCAAATTGGCTATCTCGGCATCAGACAGCGGGCAATTGATTTTCATCACCGATATGACAGAAACACGATTATTACAATCACGGATCAGTGAGATGCAGCGACTGTCATCATTGGGCAAAATGGTAGCCTCGTTGGCACATCAGGTCAGAACACCACTTTCAAGCGCAATGTTATATGCCTCGAATTTATCGTCACCAAACCTGAATTCTCAGACTCGTGGCCGCTTTCAGGCCAAATTAGTCGATCGCCTTCATGATCTCGAAAAGCAGGTTAATGATATGCTGCTGTTTGCCAAAGGTGGTGATAACAAGGTTGTTGAGCTGTTTTCACTGGAGAGTCTGCTTAATGAATTTGAAAGCATGGTTGAAACCATGATTGTTTCTAATCAGGTTGATTTCAGTATTGACTGTGATGATGAAAGCCTGAAGGTGTTGGGTAACGCAAACGCCCTTGCCAGTGCAATAAGTAACCTGATTACGAATGCCGTGCAAATGGCAGGAAAGCAATGCAAAGTTGCGGTGAACTGTCAGCAACGAGATGGTGTTATTCATCTTTCGGTGCTGGATAACGGCCCGGGTATTGAGCCTGAGATGCAGGCAAAAATCCTGGAGCCGTTCTTTACGACAAGAAAGCAGGGAACCGGGCTCGGTCTTGCTGTGGTACAAATGGTGGCCTCGGCTCATAAAGGTCACCTGTCTTTGAAATCCGAGCCGGGCCAGGGGGCGTGTTTTACAATCTCGCTGCCTTTGGCCGACGCTCAGGCCGCTATGCCTGAATCCGCCCAAAACGAGAACGAAGCAGCAATTGGAGAGTTATGATGAATCAAAGCCGCGTACTGGTTGTTGAGGATGATGAAGGGCTACGCGAAGCTCTGGTTGATACTTTGGCATTGGCTGGTTACCAGTGGCTGGAGGCCGAAAGTGCCGAGCAGGCCCTGTTGCTGCTGAAATCTGAACCTGTCGATATTGTTGTTTCTGACGTACAGATGGCGGGAATGGACGGTCTGGGTTTGTTGCGCAGTATTAAGCAGCACTGGCCAAAATTACCTGTGTTGCTAATGACCGCTTACGCCAATATCGAAGATGCGGTATCGGCAATGAAAGAAGGCGCGATTGACTACATGGCAAAGCCGTTTGCGCCGGAAGTATTGCTGAATATGGTGAGCCGCTATGCGCCTGTCAAAAATGAGTCAGGCAGGGCGGTTGTTGCCGACGAGAAATCTCTGAAATTGCTGTCACTGGCAGAAAAAGTTGCGAAGACTGATGCCAGCGTTATGGTTCTGGGACCAAGCGGTTCGGGTAAAGAAGTGATGTCACGCTATATCCATGAGCACTCAAACCGTAGCGAAGGCCCTTTCATTGCGATTAACTGTGCTGCGATTCCAGACAACATGCTGGAAGCAACCCTGTTTGGTTACGAAAAAGGTGCGTTTACCGGTGCGGTACAGGCCTGTCCGGGGAAATTTGAGCAGGCGCAGAGCGGCACAATCCTTCTTGATGAAATCAGCGAAATGGATTTGAACCTGCAGGCAAAACTTCTACGTGTTCTTCAAGAACGCGAAGTAGAACGTCTTGGTAGCCGAAAAAGCATCAAACTGGATGTTCGGGTACTGGCTACCAGTAACCGGGATCTGAAACAGTATGTGGCTGAAGGTCACTTCCGCGAAGATTTGTATTATCGTCTTAATGTATTTCCGTTAGTATGGCCTGCACTGGCTGAGCGAAAAGGCGATATCGCTCCGCTGGCTACCTACCTGACAGAACGTCATTGTGTGAAGCAGGGACTGCCAGTGCCAAAAATCAGTCAGACAGCATTGTTGAAGTTGCAGCAGTACGGTTGGCCGGGTAATGTGCGCGAACTGGATAATGTCATTCAGCGCGCCTTGATCCTTTGCGATGGCAGTAATATCGAAAATGAACACATTTTGCTGGAAGGACTTGACTGGCTGGATGCACAAAGCCTGCAAACCGCGGTAGAATCAACGGCCGTTGTACCGAATGTTGAACCTGTTCAGGTTTCCGGTTCAACGGAAGGTTTGGGCGGAGAGCTTCGAGAGCAGGAATTTGCCATTATTCTTGAGACTATCCGGGCTTGCGACGGGCGTCGGAAAGATGTCGCTGAGAAATTAGGGATCAGTCCGCGAACCCTTCGTTATAAACTGGCGAAAATGCGTGACGCCGGGATAGAGATCCCGGTTTAGGGTGAGAATTCTATTTTATTGGCATTTTAAGCCGACTTGGCGTTAAGCTTGCAGGAAACAGTAGAAAAGTATCTCAAACGAATAAAAATCGTCACTATTTTGATTAAAGTGACAATCTTTTGACTGTGCGGGGAAGAGTTATGAAAGTCAACGGACTACAAGCCGAATTGCAGGCGATGAAACTGGAAGCCCAGAGTACAAACCGTCCGGCAACCAGCCAGCAGGTTAGTGCCGATTTTGGTGCTGTGTTGGGTGATGCCATTAAGACAGTAAATAATCTTCAGTCTGCGTCGAGTGAACTGGCGACACGTTTTGATGAGGGAGACCGTAACGTATCCCTGTCTGATGTGATGATTGCTCGTAACAAGTCCAGTGTTGCATTTGAAGCGACCGTTCAGGTCCGCAACAAGCTGGTAGAAGCGTATAAAGAACTAATGAACATGCCAGTTTAATTCGGGAATTAATCAGTGTCTGAACCATCTTCAAACAATGAGTTAGCTGTTGCTGGTAATGCTCCTGCTCCGGTTGTTTCCGATACCGAGCTTGAATTGCAGGATCCTGATACAGAAGAGAAGAGTGCCACGCGTGTCGATAGCATGCTGGGTAACCTTGATTTGTTACGCCAGGTTATTCTGGTGCTTTCTGTTGCGATCTGTGTGGCATTGATTGTATTGGTTGTTTTCTGGTTGCGTGAGCCGGAGATGCGACCACTCGGCACCTTTGAAACAGAAGAGCTTATCCCTATTCTTGATCACTTTGATCAGAAAAAAATCGAGTACACCCTGGATGGAAATACGATTCGTGTTCCCGCAGATACGTTTTCATCTATAAAGCTCGAAATGACCCGCGCTGGCCTGAATAGCACCGTTCAGGAAGGGGATGAGATTCTGCTTAAAGACATGGGGTTCGGTGTTTCCCAGCGTCTTGAGCGCGAGCGCCTGAAGCTGAGCCGTGAGCGTCAGCTGGCAAGGGCTATCGAGCAAATCCGTCAGGTACGTAAAGCGCAGGTTCTGCTGGCTATGCCAAAGCAGAGTGTGTTTGTTCGTCATAATCAAGAAGCTTCAGCCACCGTATTTTTGACACTGGGTGGAAATGGCTCTCTGGGTCAGCAAGAGGTTGACTCGATTGTTGATATGGTGGCAACGGCAGTTCCAAGTTTGAAGCCGACCCGTGTAACTGTTACTGATCAGCACGGACGTCTGCTGAGCTCGGGTACAGAAGATCCTGCTGCGACCGCACAGCGCAAGGAATATGAGCTTGAGCGTAAACAGGAGCAGGCGCTGCGTGAAAAAATTGACGCTATCCTGATCCCGGTCCTGGGTTTGGGTAATTACACCTCTCAGGTTGACGTGACGATGGACTTCAGCGCAATTGAAGAAACGCAGAAGAAATACGATCCGTCTACACCGTCTACCCGAAGTGAATATACGCTGGAAGATTATAATAACGGCAACATTGTTGCTGGTATTCCGGGAGCTCTGAGTAATCAGCCGCCGGCAGATTCTTCCATCCCGCAGGATATTGCTGAGCTGCAGTCAGGCAAAGGATCGAATAACGGTTCGGTTCATCGTGAGTCTACCCGTAACTTCGAGCTGGATACCAAGATTCGCCATAAGCGGGCTCAAACTGGCGTCATCAGCCGCCAGACAGTGTCGGTCGCGATTGACTACAAGCAGGTTGTGAATCCTGAAACCGGTGAGATCACACGCGTTCCTGTCAGTGAAGCAGAGCTTGTTAAAATCAGCCGTCTGTTGAAAGGAGGTGTAGGTTTCTCAGATCTGCGGGGCGATATGTTGGAAGTGATTTCTGTACCGTTCGCTGTTCCGGAAGAAGAACAGATAGCGGATCTGCCAATTTGGGAACATCCGAATTTCAATACCTGGATCCGTTGGCTGGCTGCTGCACTGGTTATTATTGTTATCATGCTTGTTATGGTTCGTCCGGCAATGCGTAAGCTGCTTTACCCGAACCAGGCTGCCGATGGAACGCCGTTGGATGAGAATGGTATGCCAATTCTTGCCGGCAGTGATGATGATATTGATTTGATTGGTGCTGAGCTTGATGGGGCTGATGTTCTTGAACTGAGCAGTAGTAGTTTGAATCTGCCGAATCTGCATAAAGATGAAGATCTGTTGAAAGCTGTCAGGGCTCTGGTTGCGAATGAACCGGATCTGGCTGCACAAGTTGTTAAGAATTGGGTGAGTGAAGATGGCTAACGAAGTCGCAACCACAGAAGAGAAAAAGTTTGATGTCTCGACGCTGACTGGGGCTGATAAAGCGGCGATTTTGCTGCTTAGCCTTAGTGAGCAGGATGCGGCCAGTATTATTCGTCACCTGGAGCCGAAGCAAGTTCAGCGTGTCGGTGGAATCATGGCCTCGATGGCAGATTTGAGTCAGGAGAAAGTAGCTGCCGTTCACCGCCACTTCCTGGAAGATATCCAGAAATACACCAGCATCGGTATGGGTAGCGAAGACTTTGTCCGTAATGCTCTGGTTGCTGCGCTGGGTGAAGACAAGGCGAATAACCTGGTTGACCAAATCCTTATGGGTAGCGGCTCCCGTGGCCTGGATTCATTGAAATGGATGGATCCGCGTCAGGTGGCTAGCATTATTCTTAACGAACACCCGCAGATTCAGACGATCGTACTGTCTTACCTGGAACCTGAGCAGTCGGCAGAAATTCTGTCCCAGTTCCCGGAGCGTGTCCGTCTTGACCTTATGATGCGTATCGCCAACCTTGAAGAAGTTCAGCCAGCCGCATTGCATGAGCTGAATGACATCATGGAGAAACAGTTTGCTGGTCAGGCTGGTGCTCAGGCCGCGAAGATTGGTGGTACTAAGGCCGCCGCAGAAATCATGAACTACCTCGACAATAATGTTGAAGGTCTGTTGATGGATCAGATCCGTGAAAACGATGAAGACATGGCTGCTCAGATTGAAGATCTGATGTTCGTGTTCGACAACCTGGCCGAGGTGGACGATCGTGGTATCCAGACATTGCTGCGCGATGTACCTCAGGAACTGCTGCAGAAAGCCCTCAAGGGGGCAGACGATATGTTGCGTGACAAGATTCTGCGTAATATGTCGAAGCGTGCGGCAGAAATGTTGCAGGATGATCTTGAGGCAATGGGACCAATTCGTGTTGCTGACGTTGAAGCTGCACAGAAAGAGATCCTGTCCATTGCACGTCGCCTGTCTGATGCCGGTGAATTGATGTTGTCCGGAGGAGGTGCTGATGAATTCTTGTAATGTTGCCCTTAATACAAAGAGCTGCGCACTAGGGACAAACTATGTCTTTTGAACGTCGTCGTGGGTTCCTGCGCGTAACTGAGCATCAGGCGCAGGAGCTGGAACGCTGGGCTTATCCGGATTATGCCGATGACCACAGCGCTCCGATCGACAATGCCATAAATTATGACCCGCAATGGCAGCCTGAACTTCCCGAAGAAGAGGAAGAACAGGGCCCGCCGCCGCTGACGGCTGCTGATCTGGAAGATATTCGTCATTCTGCTTATGAAGAAGGCCATGCTGAAGGTATCGCAGCCGGTCATGCCGAAGGCTTTGAAGTAGGCAAAAAAGAAGGGCTGGAAGCTGGCCAGCAGGAAGGTCTGGAGCAGGGGCTACAGCAAGGGCTGGAACAGGGACAGGTTCAGATTAACGAGCACGTTGCTCACCTTACAGCGCTGATTGAGAAGCTGGCAACGCCGCTGCAGCAGCTTGACAGTGATGTGGAAAATCAAGTGCTGAACATGGTGACCAGTTTAGCTCGGGAACTTATCCGGGTTGAAGTTCAGACAAATCCGCAGGTGATTTTGAACACGATTCGTGAAGTCATCGGTGCGCTACCAATTGTAGACCGTCAGGTACAAGTCCATCTCCATCCGGAAGATTTAGAGCTCGTTAAACAGGCATACGGTGAAGAAAACCTGAGTGAGCGTAACTGGAGCCTTCAGGCTGAGCCGTCACTGAATCGTGGTGACTTGCAGGTTCAATCAGGCGATTCCAGTATCGATTATATGATGGAAGATCGTATTCGTCATTTGCTTAATCAATTCAATGGGGTGAACAGTCAGCAGATGAACGGAGGGCAGTAATGTCATCTCCTCTGGCTGAGCGCCTTTCTCGTTACCAAACCCAAAATCTGGCGACCCGCCCGGTCGCTTCCGGACGTCTGGTTCGGGTTGTCGGCCTGACCATTGAAGCAGTTGGTTGTCGTGCGCCTGTTGGTAGTCAGTGTAAAGTTGAAACCATAAACGGTGATATTGAAGCAGAGGTCATTGGTTTTTCCGGAGATACTCTGTTTCTGATGCCAAGTGAGTCGGTCACAGGGATCATGCCCGGTGCTAAAGTGACGCCAATGTTGCAGGACAGTGGCCTGCCGGTCGGAATGGAATTGTTAGGCCGGGTGATTGATGGTTGTGGTAACCCGCTTGACGGACTTGGTGAGATTTATACTGCTAACCGTGCCTCTTTCAATGCTGATGCTATCAACCCACTGGCGCGAAAGCCTATCAAAGAACCCCTCGATGTTGGCCTTAAAGCTGTTAACGGCTGCCTGACTGTCGGTAAAGGTCAGCGTATCGGTTTGTTTGCCGGTTCAGGTGTCGGTAAATCGGTGACACTGGGTATGATGACCCGTGGTACTACAGCACAGGTGGTTGTGGTTGGCCTGATTGGTGAGCGTGGCCGAGAAGTTAAAGAATTCATTGATGAGATCCTTGGTGAAGAAGGCCGTAAACGCGCTGTGGTTGTGGCAGCACCGGCTGATGCCTCGCCGTTGATGCGCCTGAAAGGCTGTCAGACATCTCTGACTATTGCTGAATACTTCCGTGATCAGGGGCTGGATGTGCTGCTGTTAATGGATTCACTTACCCGATTTGCTCAGGCCCAGCGTGAAATTGCTTTGTCGGTGGGTGAGCCGCCGGCAACTAAAGGCTACCCGCCGTCTGTATTCGCCAAACTACCGGCTCTGGTGGAACGTGCCGGTAACGGGGGAGAGCATCAGGGTTCGATTACCGCTTTTTTCACCGTTCTGACCGAAGGTGATGATCTCCAGGATCCGATTGCTGATGCATCGCGGGCAATTCTTGACGGACACATTGTACTCTCCCGTGAAATGGCGGATGCCGGTCACTATCCGGCGATTGATGTTGAGCGTTCTGTCAGTCGTGTAATGCCGGCGATTGTCAGTGAAGAACATATGCTGATGTCTAAGGCGGTTCGTCAGTTGTTGTCGATCTGCCGTAAGAACCAAGATCTGGTATCGATCGGTGCATATAAACCGGGAACAGATCCGAATATTGATCAGGCTTTTAACCTTAAACCTAAGCTGGATGCTTTCCTGCAACAGTCGATGAAAGAATCTGTACCGTATGACATGTGTGTCAACATGCTGCGTTCAGTGTTGAGTGGTAATTAAGAATGTCAGACAGTGCATTGGAGCTGATTTTAGAGCGGGCCAAAGATGACGAACATAAAGCATCCCTTGCCTTGAATAATGCCAGGATCGAACTGGATAACTATTATCAGCAGTTACAACAAATTGAGCAATATCGCCTGGATTACTGTAAGCAGTTGACAGCTCGCGGACTGGATGGTTTGACGGCCAGTTCTTATAGCCACCTTCAGCAATTCCTCGGCTCCCTTGATGAAACGCTGGCTAAGCAAAAAGCCGCCGGTGCGCAGTTTGAAGAGCAGGTCGAGAAGTGCAGCGAATACTGGAATGAAATGCGTAAGAAGCGCCAGTCGATAGAATGGCTTCTGGAGAAGAAACAGGCTGAGCGCCAGGCCCAGCTTGATAAGCAGGAGCAAAAAATGATGGATGAGTTTGCTACCCTGCAGTTTGCCCGCCAGGCTCGTCGGTAGCCTAATATAATATATTGTATGGTACGGTTTTTGCATTCGTTGTTCTAATCGTATTCAACATGTGAAGAGCCTTTATGTTTTCATCCAGTTTATTGACAGCAAAGCCAGCATCTCCGGCTCCCGCTCAAACCGGAAGTGCTAAAGCCACCCCTGCCTCTTCTTCTGAAAGTATCGATTCATCTGTCGACCGAAATAACAGCAGAAGTGAAGACCGCTTTGACAAAGAGCTTCAGTCGGCATCAAACAGTGATAAAAAAGTCGACAGAAAATCGGTAGACAATAAGCAGGATGCTAATAAAGTCGATGAAGAACAAAAGGTTAAGAAAAAATCACAAGCTCAAGCCGATGATGTGAAGGAAAAGGGGCCGGCATCGGATTCTAAGGTTGTCGATAAGTCTGCACCTCCGGAATCTGAAGCGCATGTTGAAGATGCTGAAACTGGTAAGCGTTTGACTGAAAAGGGTGAAAAAGTATCAGCCCAGCTTCTTGATGAGCAGAATGGACAGAACTCCGCCAGCCAGACAGATGAAGAGATATCTGAGCTTGATTCAGGAAAAAAGCAAAAGATAATGAATGATGGTGAAGAGCTGCTTAACCGCCTTTCAGCATCGAACAAACAATTGACGCAACAGGCTGCCGCGTCTCAGGAAGGCAAAGAATTGCCGCAGGCAGTTTCAGAGTCCGGGCAGGTGCAAAATTTGACTTTGCAAGGACAAACAAAACAGGCAGTAAAATCCGAGCCTGAATTAAAAACTGGTAAATTGACCAGTGTCGAAATGGACGGCGAGTATACTGACGAGCAGGCTGAAGGTTTAAGTCAGGAACAACTGGCTCAAGTGTTTGCAGCTCCTTTAGCTGGACAGGCTGCGGCAAACCAGGATGGCAGTGCTGAGAATACTGATGTTCAGGCTGGGCTTGCTGAACAAAGCGCAGCTGACAGCGGTGAAGGAAGCGATGCCGAACCGGCTTTTGCCTTGGGCTCAACGGCCGCGGCGGTCGCAGCTGAAGTTAAAAATATGCAGCAGCCTGGTGATGCGATACAAGCCGGCTCAAAACTGGCTGAAGTGAATTCCGCTGAGTTGAGCGCCGGAACTCAGGCATCTGCGGATATCCCAGCAGACTTGAAAGCCAAACTCGATAGTGTTTTTGCTACAGGAAGTCAGCAGGCTGCAAATCCAGTTTCCGGTTCTGTATTGGGTGAGGCGGCTGCTACTCCATTGGGAGCCCCTTTAACTCAGGCTCAAACTGCTGCACAGAACCAGGCGGTTCAATCTCAGGCAATGAATGCGTTGACGGCGGGAATGATGGCAGCAGAAGGCGCAAATGTTGATGGTGAAGCCGCTGCGAACGGTATGGCAGCAGGTACAGCGGCACTGGCTGCCGCTGTTGATACGGCAGCTCCTGATAACGGAGCTACTGACGCAAAAGCGGAGTTACAGCATTCCGTATCGGGACTGACTACATCTCACGCACAAGCCGCCAAAGCTGAAGCCGCTCAGGCTGCTCAGGCACAGAGTCCGTTGCAACTGAGTAAGGAGCAGGCCGGGGATCAGTTGGCTGAGCGGGTGCAGATGATGATGTCAAAAAATTTGAAGCACGTTGATATTCGCCTTGATCCACCCGAGCTTGGTAAGTTACAGATTAAGTTGTCATTGAATCAGGATCAGGCTTCGGTGCAGTTTACCGTTGGGAACCAGCAGACTCGTGATTTAGTCGAACATGCGATGCCTAGACTGCGGGAATTGTTAAGTCAACAGGGATTGCAGCTTGCCCAGAGTTCAGTACAACAGGATAATTCAAGGCAGCAGTTTGCCGGGCAGTCAAATCAGGATGCCCAGGGGCAGCAGAGCGGTAACGGTGGTCAGCAAGGTGGAGGTTCATCTCGTCATGGTGACTCAGGAACCGGCAATGCTGAACCTTTAGATATGTACGTGAGTCAGTCATCTGACCGCGTCGATTATTATGCATAAAGACAATGGCTCAACCTCGATTGTCTACAACAATAAAGAAAGGAACATACGTTTATGGCTGAGGGCGCAGAAAATTCAGGCGGAAAGAAAAAACTCTTTATTATCATCGCTGTAGTCCTAGTTCTGTTGATCGGTGGTGGTGCTGGCGCATGGTTTATGATGGGGGACAGCTCCTCGTCAGATGAGGAGGTCGCAGAGACTGTGGAGACCGCAGTACCGGCAAAACTTGAGCCAGCATATTATGTGATTCTGCCACAGCCATTTATCTTTAATGTGACAGGTGATAAACGTGATCGCCTTGTTCAGGTAAAAGTGCAGCTGATGGTGCGTGGTGATAGCAATGAGTCGACAGCTAAACAGCACATTCCTCTGATTGAAAGTACTTTGCTGCAAACATTTGGTGCTGCGACGGTTGAGCAGCTGAGAACGATGAATGGCCGAACCGAACTAAGCAAGCAGGCATTGTCTGCGGTACAGGATGCTTTGAATAAAGTGTCCGGCCAGAAAGTCGTTGAGCGCGTGCTCTTTACTGGTTTTGTAATGCAATAGGCTTAATGTGAGTGACTTACTGACCCAAGACGAAATCGATGCCCTGTTACATGGTGTCGATGATGTTGAAGATGATGAGGATTCCGGCCAGGAGAGTGGTGCCGGGGTCGTCCAATTTGACTTCTCATCGCAAGACCGGATTGTTCGTGGGCGGATGCCCACCCTTGAGCTGATCAACGAACGTTTTGCCCGCCATATGCGGGTGAGCTTGTTTAACATGCTTCGTAAAACGGCGGAAGTGTCGATTAACGGCGTGCAGATGATTAAGTTCGGGGAGTACCAGAATACGCTTTATGTTCCGACCAGTTTGAACATGGTTCGTTTCCGCCCGCTCAAAGGTACGGCGCTGATCACAATGGAAGCTCGATTGGTCTTCATTCTGGTAGAAAACTTCTTCGGCGGTGACGGCCGGTTCCACGCCAAGATCGAGGGTCGTGAATTTACCCCGACTGAGCGTCGTATTGTTCAGATGCTGCTGAAATTGGTGTTTGAAGATTACCGTGAAGCCTGGTCGCCGGTTATGGGCGTCGAGTTTGAATATCTGGACTCGGAAGTAAACCCGACAATGGCAAATATTGTCAGCCCGACAGAAGTGATTGTCGTCAGCTCTTTCCATATTGAAGTGGATGGTGGTGGTGGTGACTTCCATGTGGTGATGCCATATTCCATGGTTGAACCGATCCGTGAACTGTTGGATGCCGGTGTCCAGAGTGACAAGATGGATACGGATGTGCGCTGGAGTAAGGCGCTTCGTGATGAGATCATGGATGTGCCAGTCAATATCCGCGCTAAGTTGCTGGATACTGAGCTGTCTCTACGTGACTTGATGGAGTTGCGTCCGGGAGACGTGATTCCGATTGATATGCCGGAAGCGGCCACTGTCTTCGTTGAAGACTTGCCGACCTATCGGGCCAAGATGGGTCAATCAGGCGATAATGTGGCGCTGAAGATAACTGAGAAACTGAAGCGGCCGGATATGGTGAAAACTGACCTGGCCTTCCTCGATCGTGATGAACTGGGAACGGCATTGCTAGGCTTGCATGACGATAACGACGATTAACTAACAGGTGTAATTTATGTCTCAAAATGATCAACAAATTGCTGACGATTGGGCAGCTGCACTCGCTGAGCAAGCCATTGATGAAAGCGTCCAGCCTGCGCCGTTGGAAGAGCTTACCGATGACAGTGCACCTATTACGGATGACGAACGTCGTAAGCTGGATACGATTTTGGATATTCCGGTGACGATTTCAATGGAAGTCGGCCGAACTCAAATCAGTATTCGTAACCTGCTGCAATTGAACCAGGGCTCGGTTGTTGAGCTGGATCGGGTAGCTGGTGAGTCGCTGGATGTCATGGTAAACGGTACGCTGATTGCCCACGGTGAAGTCGTTGTGGTCAATGATAAGTTTGGTATTCGTCTGACTGATGTGATCAGCCAGACTGAGCGAATTAAAAAGCTGCGTTAAGGTTGGTCATGAAAACTCGTTTTTTGCACAACCTTTCAGCCGCAGTTGTTCTGGCCACGGCAGGTATGCCGGCATGGGCCGCTCCTGCTGATGAAATGAATATTGCTACCACGTTGGCGGCACTTATTTTAGTCGTGCTGCTGATTTTATTCCTTGCCTGGCTGTTAAAGCGAATGAAGCTACCGGGTATTCAGGGAGCAGATGGTTCGATGAAAATCATCCGTCAGCTACCAGTCGGTCAGCGTGAGCGGATTGTGCTGCTCCAGGTCGGAGATGAACAACTTTTAGTGGGGGTGACTCAGCAAAATATTTCCTTGCTGAGCAAGCTTGAACAGCCGTTGTCCATGGAAGAGACTCAAAGTGGTGGTGAGTTTGCCGCCCATCTGAACAAGTTACTGAAAAAGAATGATAAGAAATAGTTTCTTTGCCGCCGTTCTGGCGGTTTTTAGCATCTTACTGACTTTCCCTGCGATGGCTGAAACGGCAGATCCTGGCTTATCTTCGGCTGCCGGCAGTAGTGTTACTGTCAGTGAGATGCAGAATGAATCGGGAGCGACGCGCCTGATGACCACTGGTGGAAAGGGGGGGATCCCTGCTTTCTCGGTGACGGTAAACCCGGATGGTAGTGAAGACTACTCGGTGACATTGCAGATCCTGGCGTTAATGACAGCGCTGGGCTTCCTGCCTGCGATTGTGATCCTGATGACATCCTTCACCCGGATTGTGGTGGTGATGTCGATTCTGCGCCAGGCAATGGGTTTGCAACAGACGCCATCGAATCAGGTCATCATAGGTATTGCGATGTTCTTAACCTTTTTCATTATGTCTCCGGTCATTGACCGGATTAATAATGAAGCGGTTCAGCCTTACCTGAATGAGCAGATGACAGCCCCGCAGGCATTGGAAGCAGCCCAGCTACCGTTACGACAGTTCATGCTAAAGCAAACCAGGGTTAAGGACTTGGAAAGCTTCGTAAATATGTCCGGTTCCGATGCGACAGATCCGCAGGAAGTGCCGATGACTGTATTAATTCCGGCTTTCATCACCTCGGAGCTGAAAACCGCATTCCAGATTGGCTTCATGCTGTTCCTGCCATTCCTGGTTATTGACCTTGTTGTAGCTTCGGTTCTGATGGCGATGGGTATGATGATGCTGTCGCCTATGATTGTTTCCCTGCCGTTTAAACTGATGCTGTTTGTATTGGTTGATGGTTGGAACCTGATCCTGTCGACGTTGGCCGGCAGTTTCGGCTCGTAGTGCTGAAGGGGAATTGCTATGACACCTGAAGCGTTTGTCGAAATTTTCCAGGATGCCCTCTACATGGTACTGCTGATGGTGTGTGCCATTGTTGTGCCGGGCTTATTGATTGGTCTGGTTGTTGCGATTTTCCAGGCAGCAACCTCTATCAATGAGCAGACGTTGAGTTTCCTGCCTCGTTTGATTGTCACCTTGTTGGCTCTGATGTTTTTCGGCCACATGATGACTCAGATGCTGATGGATTATTTCTATCGCATTATCGAGCAGATCCCGCAGTTGCTCTATTAGCACTGTTTATTGAAATCAGAGAGTAAGCTCATGTCATACCCGTCAGCCCTATTACTGGAGTGGATTGCCAATTACTTTTGGCCGCTGACCCGTATCTCATCGATGCTGATGGTGATGACCTTTTTCGGAGCCCGTTTTGTGTCAGCCCGGATCCGCTTCTACCTTTCTCTGACTATTACGTTTGCGGTTATGCCGGTGCTGCCTCAGGTACCGCAGCAGTATGAAATTTTATCTGTCGGTGGTTTCCTGATCACTGCCCAGCAGGTCATTATCGGTATTTCGATGGGGCTGGTAACCCAATTCGTCACTCAGACCTTTGTTTTGTTAGGCCAGATTTTGGGTATGCAGTCGAGTTTGGGTTTTGCCTCTATGGTCGATCCGGCTAACGGTCAGAATACTCCGGTACTGGGTCAGTTTTACCTGTTTCTGGCCATCATGCTGTTTCTTGCCACTGACGGTCATTTGACCATGCTTAATATGGTGGTGATGAGCTTTAAAACCCTGCCGATCGGTGAGGCGATGTTTCAGCAGGTGGATTATCATCAGCTGGCTGGCTGGTTCGGTCACATGTTTAAAGCTGGTTTGAATATGGCTCTGGCCGGAATTATTGCCTTGTTGACAGTGAACCTGTCATTCGGCGTGATGACCCGTGCGGCACCGCAGCTAAATATTTTCTCTCTGGGCTTTTCTTTTGCTTTGTTGCTGGGACTGGTGATTAGCTGGTTCCTGGTTGCGGCTATGGTTCCCCAGTACGAATACAACTGGGATATCGGATTTAGCCAGATTTGTAGTTTGATTAGGGTGGATTGCTGATATGTCAGAAGCTGACGGTCAGGAACGTACTGAAGACGCCACGCCCCGAAGGCTTCAGCAGGCGCGGGAAAAGGGGCAAGTACCGCGCTCAAGAGAATTAGCTTCCGTTGTTGTGCTGGTGGCAGGTGCTGTCAGCCTTATGTGGTTTGGCGAAACCCTGGGTAAAGGGTTGGCTGAAGTTATGATGAATATGTTTTCGCTGACCCGTGAAGAGATATTTGATCTTAACAAACTGTTTTCGGTTATTACGTCCTCAGTCTGGCATATCATGTTGCCGTTGTTAATCGTGCTGGCGTTTTTGTATCTGGCAGCGATTATCGGGGCTGTCGGACTCGGGGGGATCAGTTTTTCGGTTGAGGCTGCCAGTCCTAAATTTTCTAAGATAAATCCGGCCAGTGGTATTAAGCGTATGTTCGGCAAGCAGAGTATTGTCGAACTAATTAAATCGATCCTGAAAGTTTCACTGGTGGCTGGTGTTGCGTTTTACCTGATGCGGGCCAGCCTGGAAGATTTTTTCCAGCTCAGTGTCGAAATTTACCCGCAGAACCTGTTTCATGCCTTGGATATTCTGTCTGGTTTTATCCTGTTGATCTGTTGTTCTTTGCTTATTGTTGTGGCGATTGATGTGCCTTATCAGATCTGGCAACACAACGAACAGTTGAAGATGACCAAGCAGGAAGTGAAGGACGAATTCAAAGATACGGAAGGTAAGCCTGAGGTAAAAGGGCGGATCCGTATGTTGCAGCGTGAAATGGCTCAGCGTCGAATGATGGCTGATGTTCCCCAGGCCGATGTTGTGATTACCAACCCGGAGCACTTCTCGGTGGCCTTGCGTTATGATCCGAAAATTGACGCAGCACCGATTGTTATCGCTAAAGGGGTTGATCATATCGCACTCAAGATTCGTGAAATTGCCAATAAGCATGAGATTGATATTGTTCCGGCTCCGCCATTGGCTCGTGCTCTGTACCATACCACTGAGCTGGAACAACAGATCCCTGACGGTCTGTTTACCGCGGTGGCACAGGTGCTGGCATATATCTTCCAATTGAAGCAATACCGCAAAGGTCGTGGGCAGAAGCCGACATTGTCTAAAGAAGCTGGCAATATTCCGCCAGAGTTACGTTACTAACTTCTCTACATCTGCTTTTGAGTAATTAGCTTGTGGTGTCAAAAACATGGCGTCACAAGAGGAACGATTATTGCTACGAAGGTTCCTGTTTGGAGGCGAAAGGGCTAAAATGCCCGGTACTTCCATTGGTATAACCAACTCGACAATAATTAATTGAATGAAGCTTTCGATACCATTTGCGGATAAGCTGCCGCTTTCTCGCTTACAGTCTATGCCATCTCTCGGCGCTCCTGTCATGGTTCTGGCAACCCTGGCTATGGTGGTGTTGCCGATGCCGCCGTTATTGCTGGATATGGCGTTCTCTTTCAATATCGCGCTGGCGCTGGTGGTACTATTGGTTACCGTTTATACCCGCCGCCCGCTCGATTTTGCTGCATTCCCGACCGTCCTGTTAATCGCGACCCTTTTACGCCTTGCGCTGAACGTTGCTTCTACCCGTGTGGTATTACTTTATGGTCATGAAGGTTCTGATGCTGCCGGTCAGGTTATTGACGCGTTCGGTTCGGTGGTGATTGGCGGTAACTATGCCGTTGGTCTGGTAGTGTTCCTGATCCTGATGATTATTAACTTCATGGTTGTTACCAAAGGTGCAGGTCGTATCTCGGAAGTAAGTGCGCGCTTCACCTTGGATGCCTTGCCGGGTAAGCAGATGGCGATTGATGCCGACCTCAATGCTGGCCTGATTGACCAGGAACAGGCGCGAACCCGTCGTTTTGAAGTAACCAAGGAAGCCGACTTCTACGGTTCAATGGATGGTGCCTCTAAGTTCGTAAAAGGTGATGCGATCGCCGGTATCATGATCCTCTGTATTAACATCATAGGTGGTCTGGTCATTGGTATGGGCCAGCATAATCTGGGATTTGGTGAAGCCATCGAAATCTACAGTCTGCTGACTATCGGTGATGGTCTTGTTGCTCAGATCCCGTCATTATTGCTGTCTATTGCCGCTGCCATGATGGTGACTCGTCAAAATACTGACGAGGATATGGGCCAGCAGATGATCTTCCAGATGTTCAATAATCCTCAGGCCTTGATTATCACTGGTGTGATCTTGTTTGTGATGGGAATTGTGCCGGGCATGCCGCATATTCCGTTTCTGCTGCTGGCCGCTTCAATCGGCGGGATTGCATACTGGCGTATGAAGCGAGAAAAAGCTGCTGCAGAGGCCGAGGCAGAAGAGCCGTCAACAGAACTTGCTGTTCAGCCAAGTCAGAAAGAGTTGTCCTGGGATGATGTCCAGCCTGTTGATATTATTGGACTAGAGGTCGGTTATCGTCTAATACCGATGGTAGATAAAGAGCAAGGCGGTGAGTTGCTTGAGCGAGTTAAGGGTGTGCGTAAGAAGCTTTCCCAGGACTTTGGTTTCCTTATTCCGCCGGTCCATATTCGTGACAATCTGGAGTTACCGCCGAATACTTATCGTATAAGCCTGATGGGCGTTGCCTGCGGTGAAGCGAATATCCATCCAAATATGGAGCTGGCGATTAACCCGGGGCAGGTGTTTGGCTCAATTGATGGTGAAGCGACAACAGATCCAGCCTTTGGTCTTGATGCTGTGTGGATTATGGAATCGCAGCGTGAACATGCTCAGGCGCTGGGTTATACCGTAGTTGATTCTGCGACCGTACTGGCAACGCACTTGAGTCAGCTGCTGACCAATAACGCATCGCAGCTGCTTGGTCATGAAGAAGTGCAGAACCTGCTTGAGATGCTTGGCCAGACGACACCGAAACTGGTTGAGGCGTTTGTTCCTGATCAGTTGTCACTGGGTGTGGTGGTGAAAGTGCTGCAGAACCTGCTGCATGAAGGTATTCCAATCCGTGATATTAGGACAATTGTACAGACGTTGTCTGAATACTCCTCGAAGAGTCAAGATCCTGACATCCTGACTGCCGCTGCCCGAATTGGATTGAAGCGCCTGATTTGTCAGGAAATCAATGGCATAGAGCCGGAGTTACCAGTAATAACATTGGTGCCGGAATTGGAACAGTTATTGCATAAAACTATGCAGGCGGCCGGAGGTGAATCTTCCGGTATTGAACCTGGATTGGCAGAGCGCCTGCAGCGTTCATTGACCGAGGCCACTCAGCAGCAAGAGCTGAAAGGGGAGCCTGCCGTACTACTGACTTCCGGTGTATTACGGTCAACGCTTGCTAAGTTTGTCAAAAACACGATTCCGACACTACGCGTACTTTCTTACCAGGAAGTGCCTGATGAAAAACAAATTCGTATTGTCAGCGCCGTGGGTAATTAACAGTGCTTTAAGCACATCAGCAACACAAATCGATATGACCGGCCTGGCAAGGTGATGCCGTAAGCATGAGCGTAATTAAACGGGAAGACGAGATTGAAAATTAAGCGATTTTTTGCCAAGGACATGCGAACCGCACTGAATGAAGTCAAAGAAGAACTCGGTGCTGATGCGGTTATCATGTCGAATAAAAAAGTGACCGGCGGTGTCGAAATCGTTGCTGCGGTCGATTCCGATGGCGGTGCTAGCGAACAGCCGGCAAAAGGCTCTCAGCCGACCCGTGACGCGCTTGCGGCAAGATTGGGTCAGGCTAAACGCAAGCTTGCTGACGATCAGGTTCAGCTCAAGCAGTCAGCTTCAAGCCGCTTTGCTAATGTGCTGCAAAACTATACCGGTGGCGGTCGTCAGCAGGAGGATGCTGAAGAAACCGAAATCGATTCTCTGTCGGCATTACTCCAGCGTCAGGCTAAGCAGCAGGGGCAAGATTCTGCCCCTCGTGGCTATGAAGGTCCGGATCGTCGTAATGCACCGAGTGATTACTCTCAGCCTGGTCGTGGCTATGGCAGCGGTAGTGCGCTGCGTAAAGAACGTCGCCCGGCTGGCGGAAATAATGACCATGCACCGTCGCGCTCTGGTATGCGCCAGCCTCGTCATGAACTGGATATTGGTGATTATCGTCGACCTCAGGCGAAAAATCAGGAAACGCGCTCGGAGTATTCACGTGGTAACAGCCAAGGGAATGCTCGCGGCGGCAATCGTCTCGACCCGACGCGTTACGATCCTAAGGCCGGAAATCATTCCAGTGACGAAATGGATATGATGCGCAACGAAATGGCCTCAATTCGCCGCCTGCTTGAACACCAGCTTTCCGGTTTGATGTGGCAGGAAGTAGAGCGTCGTGAACCGATGCGGGCGATGATGATTAAACGCCTGGAAAAAATGGGATTATCCCCAGAGTTATCTGATCAGCTGGCATGCTATATTCCTGAAGACGTACCGGCTCATGAAGCTTGGCCGGCCTTGCTGGATTTGCTGTCTGATCAAATTATGACAACCAATGACTGCATCCTGGAAACAGGTGGTGTGGTTGCTCTGCTTGGTCCGACTGGTGTGGGTAAAACCACTACAATCGCCAAGCTGGCAGCTCGTGCTGCAATGGAGTTCGGCCCTGATGAAATTGCCCTGGTGACGACTGATACCTACCGTATCGGTGCGCATGAGCAGCTTTCGACATATGGCCGAATTATGGGTTGTCCGGTAAGAGTGGCTAAAGATGCCGAAGAACTTGCCGATATACTTCATCAGTTAAGACACAGACGTCTGGTTTTGCTTGATACCGCCGGTATGGGACAGCGCGATATTCGCCTGTCAGAGCAGCTTGACACCCTGATGCAAAACAGTGGTTCGCAAATTCGCAGTTACTTGGTACTGCCTGCAACATCACAACGCCGTGTTCTTCACGAGACCATCGAACACTTCCGCCGCATTCCACTATCGGGGTGTGTGCTGACCAAACTGGATGAATCCCTGAGTCTTGGTGAAGTGATTTGTGTCTCGATTCAGAGCGCGCTGCCTATTGCCTACCTGGCTGACGGTCAGCGAGTACCTGAGGACATCAAAGTAGCAACCGGTGACTATCTTGTTGCACGTGCGAATGAATTACTAGAACAAGAATTAAGCCAGCAATCTCATTTCTGGAGTAGCGATAGTTCAGAACATCAGGCGGCAGACTTTTATGATTGAGAACCCAATGTACGATCAAGCGAGCGGTTTACGCCGTATGACAAAATTATCATCAACTAAGGTCATTACTGTCACTGGCGGTAAAGGCGGGGTGGGTAAAACCAACGTAACCCTGAACATGGCGATATCCATGGCCAAGCAGGGTAAGCGTGTGATGGTGCTTGATGCCGACCTCGGCCTTGCCAATGTCGATGTTATGTTGGGGCTGCGAGCCGGGCGAAATCTTTCCCACGTCCTGGCCGGTGTCTGTGATCTGCAGGATATCATTGTTGAAGGCCCGTATGGTGTGAAGATTATTCCGGCATCATCGGGGACTCAGGGGATGGCAGAGCTGTCGCCAAGCCAGCATATGGGGCTGATTCGTGCCTTCAGCAGCCTTGAAGAGGACATTGATGTTCTGTTGGTCGATACAGCTGCGGGTATTTCTGATATGGTACTCAGTTTCTCCCGTGCAGCTCAGGATGTGCTGGTAGTGGTTTGCGATGAGCCGACCTCAATTACGGATGCTTATGCGCTGATTAAGGTGCTGAGTCGTGAATACGATGTTCAGCGATTTAAGATTGTGGCCAACATGGTTCGAAGCTACAGAGAAGGGCGTGAACTGTTTGCCAAACTGACCCGAGTGACTGAACGCTTTTTGCATGCCAACCTTGAGCTGGTGGCCTGTGTGCCGCTGGACGACAGGGTTCGTCAGTCTGTAAGGCGTCAGAAAATTGTGGTTGATGCTTTCCCGCGTAGCCCGGCAGCATTGGCCTTCACGTCCCTTGCGACTAAGGCTCTGACCTGGCCGGTACCGACAAGTGCTGGTGGTCATCTTGAATTCTTCGTCGAGAAGTTATTAGTCAAGCGAGCACCACCAGAAGAGGTTTCTATTGGTGAATAAAGCACTGACATACGGACGTTACCAGGAAAGTCCGCATGCCTTTATTGAGCGTTATTCGTCATTGGTAAAGCGCATTGCCCATCACCTGATGGGAAGACTTCCGCCTAATGTCCTGTTAGAAGATTTAATCCAGGCTGGTATGATCGGCCTCCTGGAAGCACAGCAGAATTATGATCCCGGTAAAGGTGCCAGTTTCGAGACCTTTGCCGGAATCCGGATCCGGGGTGCAATGCTCGATGATATCCGGCGCGGGGACTGGGTACCCCGTTCGGTATACAAGAACAGCCGACGGATCACTGAAGCGATTTCTTTCTTGGAAAATGAGTTGGGCCGAGACCCGAATGATCAGGAAATTGCCGAACATCTCGAAATGACACTCGAACAGTACCACCAGGCCTTAAATGATGTTAATTGTGGTCGCTTAATAGGTATGGATGATCTGGGTGTATCGGAAGATGCAGTCGCAAGTGAGCAATCTCTTGACGAAAATCTTCCATTTCAGGGTGTAGTGGATGATAATTTCCGCCATTCATTGGCTGAAGCCATTAAAACTCTGCCTGAAAGAGAGGCGTTGGTTCTGTCTCTTTACTACGATGAAGAGCTCAATCTCAAAGAGATCGGTGCTGTTATCGGAGTAAGTGAATCCCGGGTATGCCAGATTCATAGTCAGGCAATGCAACGTTTGCGTTCCAAGCTCAAAGCCTGGACCGCATAAATACACATTAGATTAGATAAAAACACTGTGACCTCAGTGGAGGCAACTTTGAACAAAAACATGAAAATCCTCATTGTTGATGACTTCTCAACAATGCGCCGTATCGTTAAAAACTTGCTACGTGATCTGGGTTTTAACAACACCCAGGAGGCGGATGATGGATTGACTGCGCTACCGATGCTGAAAAAAGGCGGTTTTGACTTTGTTGTAACCGACTGGAACATGCCAGGTATGCAGGGTATTGATTTGTTGAAGCACATCCGTGCTGACGATGAATTGAAGCACCTGCCGGTTCTGATGATTACCGCTGAAGCAAAACGTGAGCAGATTATTGAAGCAGCGCAGGCGGGCGTTAACGGTTATATCGTTAAGCCGTTTACAGCCGCAACGCTGAAAGAAAAATTAGACAAAATCTTCGAGCGTATGCAGTAATTTCAAGCGTCAGGCGCGAAGAGGGTAATAACTATAATGATTTCACTCGATCAGGCTAAACAGCTTGTAAGCTTGCTTGAAAGCGGGAAGCAGGATGAAGCCAATACGCTGGTTCAGACTCTGGTGTCTGACAGCCGCGATCCTGTTTATGCCGAGGTGGGTAAGTTAACCCGCCAGTTGCATGACTCGCTGGCAAATTTTCGTCTTGATCCCCGTATCAATGAAATAGCGAAAAACGAAATTCCTGATGCCCGTGACCGTTTATCTTTTGTTATCGATAAAACGGAAGCTGCTGCCAACAAGACCATGGACGCAGTGGATAGTATTCAGCCTATCGCTGACAGAATGAATGACACACTGCTAGAGATTCAGCCGCAGTGGAAGCGACTGATGACTGGGCAGATCGGACTTAATGAATTTAAGACGCTGTGTCATGAAATTGACCGTCTATTGGTTGAGGCAGAAAAGGACAGCAATGTTCTTCGTGGCCAGTTAACCGAAATCTTGATGGCTCAGGACTTTCAGGATCTGACCGGACAGATCATCCGTCGTGTTATCGAACTGGTACATGAAGTTGAAGATCAGTTAGTTGAAATCCTTAAAGCCTTTGGCATGGAACAAGAAGACAGAGCCGCTGAAAAATGTGTGCTTAGTCCGGAAGGACCAATCGTCAACGGAGAAGAGCGTGCTGATGTCATGTCTTCTCAGGATGACGTTGATGACTTGCTGTCGAGTCTAGGATTTTAGGGGAAATATATGAGCTTTGATTTAGACGAAGACATCCTGCAGGATTTTTTAATTGAAGCAGGAGAAATTCTTGAGTTGCTGTCTGAGCAGCTGGTAGAGCTAGAGCGTAGCCCTGATGATTCAGAGCTCCTCAATGCGATTTTCCGTGGCTTCCATACGGTGAAAGGTGGCGCTGGTTTCCTTTCTTTAACTCACCTTGTCGACGCATGTCACGGGGCTGAGAATATTTTTGACTTGCTGAGAACCGGCAAGCGAAGCGTCACACCTGAACTGATGGATGTGATCCTGGAAGCGCTGGATACAATTAATGATATGTTCAGCAAGGTCCAGGAGCGTGAGCCGACTGAGCCTGCTGAGCAGCGTCTGCTTGACGAACTTCATCGTTTCAGCCAGCCGCCAACAGCTGAAGAGTTGGCGCAGGCTGAAGGCCAGACAGAAGTCACTGAACCAGAACCGATTGTTGAGGAGCCTGTTGTTGAAGAACCAGTTGTTCAACAACCTGAAGTGCCAGAGCCAGTTGTAGCTGCTCCGTCTTCTGAAACTGTCATTGCCGGTGATTCCGTTGATGACATGACTCAAGATGAGTTTGATCGTCTACTTGATGAGCTCCATGGCGTTGGTAATGGCCCTTCTGTTGACACCATGCCTGCCGCTGCCCCACAGGTCGCTCCGCAAAACAATGCTGCGGAAGTTATTGATCAGATCAAGTCTGAAAGCGGCGATATTACAGATGATGAATTCGAGCGTTTGCTTGATGAACTTCATGGTGCAGGTAAAGCTCCGGGTAATGGTGATGCACCTGTTGCCCCTGCAGTTTCAGCGCCTGCCCCTGTAGTTTCTGCGTCAACTGTACCTGATGATACCGGCGCCAGTAATGGCGACGATGATCTGATGACAGATGATGAGTTCGAGAAACTGCTTGATGAATTGCACGGTTCAGGCAAAGGCCCTTCAGTAGAAGAGCTGGAGTTCGCAACTAAGCCTGTTGCCGATATGTTGGCTGAAACCAAGCCAGAGCCTAAGCCTGCAGCACCAGTTGCTAAACCCGCTGCGCCAGCGGCAGCTCCGGCTCCGAAAGCGGCACCAGCCCCGGCGACCAATAAGCCAGCTCCAGCACCTAAGGCGAAAGCTGCGGCAGCTGCGAAGGACAAAGTTAAGCCAACGGCAGAAGCTACTGTTCGTGTTGATACTTCAACACTAGATACCATTATGAACATGGTAGGTGAGCTGGTACTGGTTCGTAACCGTCTGGTTAGTCTTGGTTTGAACACCAACGATGAAGATATGTCAAAAGCGGTTGCTAACCTTGATGTGGTTACTGCTGACCTGCAGGGCGCGGTAATGAAAACCCGTATGCAGCCAATCAAGAAAGTGTTTGGCCGCTTCCCTCGCGTTGTTCGAGACCTGGCTCGTAGCCTGAAGAAAGACATCGTGTTGGAAATGCGTGGTGAAGATACAGACTTGGATAAAAACCTTGTTGAGGCACTTGCGGATCCACTGGTCCACTTGGTGCGTAACTCGGTTGACCACGGTATCGAAATGCCTGACATTCGTGAGAAAGCAGGTAAACCACGTGTTGGTACTGTGCTGCTTTCGGCATCTCAGGAAGGTGACCATATCCTGCTAACCATCGAAGATGATGGGGGCGGTATGGATCCGGACAAGTTGCGCGGCATTGCGGTTGAGCGCGGTGTAATGGATGCAGATGCAGCCTCTCGCCTGACAGATACTGAATGTTACAACCTGATCTTTGCTCCGGGCTTCTCGACCAAGAAAGAGATTTCTGATATCTCTGGTCGTGGCGTAGGTATGGACGTGGTGAAGACAGGTATCAGCCAGCTTAACGGCTCAATCAGCATTGATTCGGCGTTGGGTAAAGGTACTCGTATCGATATCAAGGTACCGTTGACTCTGGCTATTCTGCCTACCTTGATGGTTGGTGTTGCTGAGCAGCCGTTTGCTCTGCCTCTGGCAAGTGTGAATGAAATCTTCCATCTTGATCTGCGTAAGACCAATGTGGTTGACGGTCAGCTGACGATTATCGTTCGTGATAAAGCTATTCCGCTGTTCTATCTGCAGGACTGGCTGACAGCTGTCGGTCTGCCTGAACGCGAACGCGAACATGGCCACGTTGTTATTGTTCAGATTGGCCACCAGCGCATCGGTTTCGTTGTTGATGCTCTGATTGGTCAGGAAGAGGTTGTAATTAAGCCGTTGGATGAACTGTTGCAGGGTACGCCGGGTATGGCGGGTGCAACAATCACCAGTGATGGTCACATTGCTCTGATTCTGGATGTACCAAACCTTCTGAAACACTACGCAACACGCTAATTATCCTTAGGGGCGTGAAAACGCCCCTAATTAATAGCGAACTTAACCATTATTTGGCTTGAGGTATACCTAGAGAGATTGCCGCCAGATAATTGTTCAGTTTGTTATAGGCTGGGAAACTCATATATACGGGATAAGAATAATATGGCAGTGAAAGTATTGGTGGTGGATGATTCAAGCTTTTTCCGCCGCCGGGTCAGTGAAATTATTAACTCCGATCCTCGCCTAGAGGTAATTGGTAACGCCGTTAATGGTAAGGAAGCCGTCGAGCTGACTAAGAAGCTTCAGCCGGATGTGATCACCATGGATATTGAAATGCCAGTTATGGATGGTATCACTGCCGTGCGTGAAATCATGAAGAGTACGCCAACGCCAATCCTGATGTTCTCATCCCTGACTCATGAAGGGGCGAAAGCAACACTGGATGCGCTGGATGCCGGTGCGCTGGATTTTCTGCCTAAGAAATTTGAAGACATCGCCCGTAACCGCGATGAAGCGGTAGGCCTGCTGCAAAAACGTGTCGGTGAACTGGCACGTAAACGTGTATTCATGCGCCGTGCTGCGCGTCCGGCTGCAACAGCTACTGCAACTCGTGAAGTGAGTAAACCCGTTGCCGGTCGTACAACGCCTACTGCAGCGACAACCGCAGCTCGTACACCAGCTCGTCCTGCCGTAGCGAAAGCCCCGGCTCGTTTTAAAGCTTCAGGTAAGAAATACCAGTTGATGGCGATTGGTACTTCAACGGGTGGCCCTGTTGCTCTGCAGAAGGTTTTGACCAAACTACCGGCAAACTTCCCTTATCCGATCGTATTGATTCAGCATATGCCAGCAACTTTCACTGCGGCATTTGCTGCGCGCCTGAACAACCTCTGTAAAATCGGGGTTAAGGAAGCTGAAGATGGCGATAGCCTGAAACCAGGCATGGCCTATCTGGCTCCGGGCGGTTTGCAGATGATGCTTGAAGGCCGTCCAGGTGCGGCGCGGCTCCGCATTGTTGATGGCGGTGACCGTATGAATTACAAGCCGTGTGTTGATGTTACATTTGGCTCGGCTGCGAAAATTTACCACGACAAAGTATTGTCTATGGTTCTGACAGGTATGGGTGCTGATGGCCGTGAAGGTGCACGTATGCTGAAGAGCAGCGGCTCAACCATTTGGGCACAGGATGAAGAAAGCTGTGTTGTATATGGTATGCCGCAGGCGGTAGCAAAAGCGGGTATTTCCAGCGAAGATTTACCGCTAGACCGGATTGCAGAACGCATTCTGGTTGAGGTAGGAATGGCGTAGGGAGTTCGCATTGATCGTTTGGAGTATAGCCAACCAAAAAGGGGGCGTCGGGAAAACAACGACGACGATAACCTTGGCTGGGCTGTTGAGCGAGCGTAACAAGCGAGTATTGTTGGTAGACACCGACCCTCACTCCTCGTTGACGACCTATCTCAATTTTGACGCGGATACTGTACCGTCGAGTCTGTTTGATTTATTTCAGCTCAGCGAGGTTAACCGAGATACGGTTCGCCCGCTGATCATGAATACGCAGTTCAAGAATATTGACATTATTCCTGCCCATATGTCACTGGCGACACTGGACCGGGTAATGGGTAACAGAGGCGGAATGGGGCTGGTGCTGAAAAAAGCACTCAAAAGCCTGGAAGATGATTATGACTATGTGCTGATCGACTGCCCGCCGATTCTTGGAGTGATGATGGTAAATGCCTTGGCGGCAAGCCATCGGATCCTTATCCCGGTACAGACCGAATTTTTGGCGATGAAGGGCCTGGAGCGTATGATGCGCACCCTGCAGATTATGCAGAAATCCCGAGCCTCAGAATTTAATGTTACTGTTGTGCCGACGATGTACGATAAGCGTACCCGGGCATCGTTGCAGACCCTGCAGGAACTGAAAGTCAGGTTTCCTGAGCAGGTATGGGCCTCGGCAGTACCGATTGACACCAAGTTCCGTGATGCCAGTATCAAGCACATGCCGCCATCACTGTTTGCTCGCAGTTGTCGTGGCGTTTTTGCCTATAAGACCCTGTTAAATTATCTGGAGCGCCTTGACCAAGATGAGCGATAAACAGCGTCTTACCAGTGAACAAGTACTGGATGATTATTTCTTAGATTTGCTGGTTGAGCCTGAACCGCAAGAGGTTGAGCCACAGGAAGCTGACGAGCCAAAAACAGCAGCAGATTTAGCTGAAGATTCTGTAGCTGATGCCGATAAAGCTGAAAGTCAGGTATCAGAGCAGGCTGCTGATAACAGCACTGAAGGTTCAGACAGTGAGGCACCTGAAGATGAGGGCTCTGATACTAAAAGTGCGTTAGCGCCTCCTCAGAATACAGTAACAGATGCCGAACCGGAGTCTCCTGCACAAGATGATCAGGAGACAATGTCTACGCCTTTTGATTTTGAACGTTTATCGGAATCAACAGAAGATTCTGATGCAGGCTATGACGGTGATATTGATGTCGAACTGAATTTGTCGACACCAATTGGCAAGATACCTGGTTGGGTACCGCAGGTTCAGGAAAAAGTAGAAATTGTGTCGGCAGTACCATTTGCCGAACAACCTGAGTCTGATATGGAAGGGGTGCAACGTCTGCTCAGTCAGCTGAATCGGATGCAGCCCGAACCAAAGGCTGAACCTGAGTCTGAACAGGAACCAGCGGCAACGCTGAAATCGTCTGTAATGACAGACATTTCGGACGCGTTGCCGGAAGAAGCGGACGCGGAACCCGCGGTAATTCCGCAGGAACAAATTACCAGGGCAGAGTCGGAGCCAGAAGCCGAACCTGTCTTGGTTGAACCCGAGCAAGCCGAGCCTGTTTATGATGTCAATCATGAAATTGAACATGCAGAGCCGGAAGTGCTTGTTGAACCGGAAACCCAGGCAGGAGGTGATGAACCGCCGGAACTGTGGCAGGAAAAACAAGAAGCGGGTTCGGAATTCCAGGCCTTGTTCTTTGAAGTCAATGAGGTGACATTCGCCGTACCATTGACAGAACTTGGCGGGATCCATCAGCTGGGAGAGGTGAACCACCTGTTAGGTCGTCCACCTTGGTACCTGGGCCTGATGACCAACCGTGAGCATCAGCTGGATGTGGTAGATACTGCCCGTTGGGTGATGCCGGAAAAACTGAGTTCCGATGAACATCAGGAAAATTATCGTTATATCGTGATGTTGGGGGAAAGTAAGTGGGGACTTGCTTGTGACAAGCTCCACGGCACCGAAACCCTGACGGAGCAAAGTGTTCGCTGGCGGGAGAAGGCGGGGAAACGCCCTTGGCTTGCCGGAATGGTTAAAGATAAAATGTGTGCTCTAATTCATGTTAACGAGCTAATATCTATGCTGAGAGCCGGCTTAGATGTTAAAAGTGTAATATAAGAGCCGAAGAGGAAACATCATGTCTCAGGTTAGTGTAGCCGAAATTCAAAAAGAAGACGGTAACGATCAAGTACTGCAGTGGGTGACATTCCAGCTGGAAGATGAAACCTACGGTATTAACGTAATGCAGGTACGTGAAGTACTGCGTTATTCTGAAATCGCGCCAGTTCCGGGTGCGCCGGATTATGTTCTGGGTATCATCAACCTGCGTGGTAATGTGGTAACGGTTATCGATACCCGTTCTCGCTTTGGCCTGATGCCAGGTGAAATCACAGACAATACCCGTATTGTTATTATCGAAGCTGAAAAGCAGGTAGTTGGTATTCTGGTAGACAGTGTTGCGGAAGTAGTTTACCTGCGCAGCTCTGAAATCGACACCACTCCAAGCGTGGGTACTGAAGAAAGTGCTAAGTTTATCCAGGGCGTGAGCAACCGTGATGGCGAACTGCTAATTCTGGTTGATCTGAATAAGCTGCTTTCTGACGAAGAATGGGAAGAGATGGCGTACCTGTAATGCTAGACCTGCTTTTGCAATGGTTGCCAATTGTCATCGCAATACTCGCTGTTGTGGTTTCATGGCTGCTCGTCAGCCGTGAAAAAAAAGCCCGTCAGGCACTGGAGTCAAAGTTTGCTGCAACTGAGCTGGTACTGAAAAATGCACGGCATCAGCATGAAAGTTTGATCAAACAGTTTAATGAACTGCGTGCCGGTACGATGGGTATGAGCCAGAAGCTGGCGGATATGGCGAATCAGCTTGAGCTACTGGAGGATCGACAGGGGGAAATCTCTATGTTGGATCCTGAGGGTAAGCTGTATACCCGTGCCAGCAAAATGGTTGAGCTTGGTGCCGATGTCAATGAGTTAATGGAAGAATGTGATCTACCGAAAGCAGAAGCTGAACTCTTGTTGCGCTTGCAGCAGAAGATGGCACAGCCCAGACGCCGATAATGATGTTTTCATTTTAGCCGTCGTTGCTATTTGCATTAGACCAGCTCGTCAATACCTGAAAGCCCTTCCCATCCGGGAGGGGTTTTTCCGTTCAGGACCCATGAAAACGCAATCAGCTCTGCAATAATTCGGTAGAGGCTTTCTGGGATTTCATCGCCGATTTCTAGCTGATTAAGGTATTCGCTCAATGCCTCGTCTTCATGGATTAAGCCTCCCTGCTTTTTCACTTGTTCAATAATATGCTCGGCAAGGTGGTTATATCCTTTGGCAGTGACTGTCGGAGTCTGGTAACCGTCATAGTGCAGGGCAATCGCGCGTTTATCTTTCATATCGTCATGTCCTTATACCAGAATCGAAAAGCCATCGATGCCAGTACTATTATCAAGGCATAATGGCTGAGCCAGCTTAAAAGTGGCCGGTTCGGTTTGGATCCCAAGCATTGCCAGTCGCTCTGACAGGAGCGGAGCCAGCAGTTCAGTGCGTTTGAGTAACAGGTTGTTGTCTGATTCGAAAGCCAGGTTAAGCTTCTGCTGATCCCAGATCGCGACAGCCTGAACAGCGTCACTAGTGCCGACCGGTAAGTTTATCTGTACTCGCCAGCGTGGTTTCTGATCATTCTTACGTTTGCTGCCGGATTGATTGTCTTTTTCTATCGATAGCTTCACTTCCCGGCCGTTGGCCTGAAGTAAGTGCAGATGAATGACTGTTGCTTCATTTTCTTTAACTGTCGGTGCCATTCGCTGTTCTGCCGCCAGTTTGAGTAAAGCAGTGAACTCTTCCTGCTTATCGGCAGGGAACTGTTGCAGCCATTGCTTTAGCGGACTGTCTGGTTGGCTGGCCTGTTTTAATAGCAAAGCCAGGGTTTTCTTTCCGGCACCCTGTTGTAGCCACTGGACAATAGCTGATTGATTTTCCGGCACCAAAAGCTGAGACAATAAATTTGTGATAGTGGATTGTGCTGGTGTCTGTGACGGTGAAGAAGGAGATGAATGGGCTATGAAAGTTGTAAAAAACCGTTGCAGCACATTCAGTTGTGTTAGTAGCTGAGTTAGCTGGGAATTTTGTACTGCTGCCTGCGTATTGGTATTTACTGTTTGAGCAAACTTATGATTTGTCTCATTTACTGGCACTATTTTAGGGCTAGTTTGTCCATTCTTAGTTAAAGCAGTAGCTTGCTGGTGATCGATACGCATGGAGGTCACATTTACTTACCTAAGTGATCGAACTATACAACCGGTTGTCTAACAAAATTATAAACCTGTGTGGTAATATGCGATCTTAATTGTGTCACCTAGGATACATCATTTTATATGTTGTCTGTAGAAGAATTAAGCTGTGTCCGCGATGAGCGGGTGCTGTTCGATAATCTGTCATTTCAGGTTTCCTCCGGAGACCTGGTTCAGATCGAAGGGCATAACGGCGCAGGGAAAACGACGCTGCTTCGGATCATTGCAGGTCTCGGGCGGGCAGACAGCGGGACTGTGTGCTGGAAAAATGAAGACATTGAATCGGCACGGGAAGATTATCATCAGGATTTACTGTTTCTTGGTCACCAGACCGGGGTCAAGCGTGAGTTAACAGCTTTTGAAAACCTGGCCTTTTTTCAGGCAATGCACCGGAATTCACAGGATAGTGATTTGACTGGTTTGCCGCAGGTCAGCGGTGAGGATTGCCTATGGCAGGCATTGGCCCATGTGGGGCTTGCCGGTCGCGAAGATGTGCCTGCTGGGCAGTTGTCTGCCGGGCAGCAGCGCCGTGTTGCTTTGGCGCGTTTGTGGATCAGCAACCATAAGCTGTGGATTTTGGATGAGCCTCTGACTGCAATAGACAAACAAGGTGTAAAGGTGCTGGAACGGTTGTTCCTTTCCCATGTTGAACGTGGAGGGATTGTAATCCTGACCACGCACCAGGATATGTTCACCGACAGTAACCATTTACGTAAGATTAAGTTGGGGCTGTAATTTTCGATGTTTGGCGCTATTTTTCAGGTTATACGAAGGGAACTGCTGATAGCGTTCCGTCGTCAGGCCGAAGTGTTCAACCCGTTGTGGTTTTTTATTATTGTTATCACCCTGTTTCCATTAGGGGTGGGGCCAGAGCCAAACTTGCTGGCGCGTATTGCTCCGGGCATTGTCTGGGTTGCGGCTTTGTTGGCGGCTTTGCTATCGCTTGAGCGTCTGTTTCGTGATGACTTCGTTGATGGCTCGTTGGAACAGATGTTGCTGATGCCGACACCTTTGCCGGTGCTGGCTTTTGCTAAGATGGTCGCGCATTGGGTGCTTACCGGTGTGCCTTTATTATTAATCAGTCCGTTGCTGGCTATTTTGCTGTCACTGGATTGGGAAACCTGGAAAGCGGTAGTGCTGACCCTACTAATAGGCACACCGACATTGAGCTTTTTGGGGGCTATTGGGGTAGCTCTGACCGTAGGTTTAAGAAAAGGTGGGGTTTTATTGAGTTTGCTCATATTACCACTTTATATTCCTGTGCTTATATTCGCGACTTCCGCGATTGATGCAGCGAGTCTGGGTATGCCTTTTAACGGTCAATTAGCGCTGATGGGCGCGATGCTGGCAGGTTCAGCAACACTGGCTCCGTTTGCAGTGGCTGCATCGCTGCGCATAAGTGTGAACTAATATTTTTATAACTATATTTCTATTGAGTAGAGAAAATTATTTATGTGGAAGTGGTTACATCCCTACGCAAAGGCTGAAAACTGTTACCGTCTGTGCGGTACCCTGCTGCCCTGGTTCTCTGTCCTGGCATTGCTGGGAATCATTACCGGTACTGTCTGGGGCCTGATGTTTGCGCCAACTGATTACCAGCAAGGTGACAGTTTCCGAATTATTTACCTCCATGTTCCTGCGGCTATCTGGTCGATGGGTGCCTATATGTCGATGGCGATTGCCGCTTTTATCGGCTTGGTATGGCAGATCCGTCTTTCTGATATGGCGGCTGCGGCCATGGCACCGATTGGTGCGGTATTTACCGTGATTGCCCTGCTGACAGGTGCGATTTGGGGTAAACCTATGTGGGGCGCATGGTGGGTATGGGATGCCCGTTTGACCTCTGAACTTATCCTTCTTTTCCTATACCTTGGTGTAATTGCCCTATACAGTGCATTTGATGATCAGAAAACAGCCGCTAAGGCTGCTGGTATTCTGGCGATTGTCGGTGTGATTAACCTGCCGATCATTCATTTTTCTGTGGAGTGGTGGAATACCCTGCACCAGGGAGCAACCATCACTAAATTTGATAAACCGTCGATGGACAGCACCATGTTGTGGCCGTTGCTTCTTAACATCGTCGGTTTTGCCTGTTTCTTTGGTGCAGTAACGTTGGTTCGTCTTCGTAACGAGATTATTGCCCGTGAAAGCCATCGCCCTTGGGTACGTGAATTAATGAAGTGAGGCCATCATGCATTTTGAATCATTTAGTGAATTTCTGGCTATGGGTGGCTACGCGTCATACGTTTGGAGCGCTTACGGCATCTCCTTTGCGGCCCTGCTTTGGATTTTAGTTTCTAGCCTTAATAAAAAACGCCGTTTAGCGGCGGAAATCAAAAATAAAATCGCTCGTGAGCATCGTATTAAAGAAGCGAAAAAACTGGAGAACACACTATGAACCCGAGACGTAAAAAACGCCTGACGCTATTGCTGGCGCTGGTGGTGGGCCTCGGCGCAACCGTCGGTTTGATTCTGTATGCGTTAAACCAGAATATGGACCTGTTCTATACCCCTACAGAATTGGTGCAGGGTAAGCCTGACGGAACCAAACCGGAAGTCGGCCAGCGTTTGCGCATCGGAGGTATGGTTGTGAAAGGTTCGGTACAGCGTGATCCTCAGTCACTGGAGGTACAGTTTGACGTTGCGGATGTAGGTCCGGCTGTAACGATCAAGTATGACGGTATCCTGCCTGACTTGTTCCGTGAAGGTCAGGGTATTGTGGCACAGGGCGTATTGGTTAATGCAACCACGATTGAAGCCCATGAAGTGCTGGCGAAGCACGATGAAGAATATATGCCACCTGAGGTGGCAGAAGCTATGAAGAAAACCCATGAACCGCTTCAGTATTCTGAGGCTCAGCTGCAGGGTAGTGTTCAATGATTGCAGAATTAGGGCATTTCAGCCTGATTGTTGCGTTGGGTCTGTCGATCCTCGCAAGTATCTATCCATTGTATGGTGCCACAGTCGGTAACCAGGCAATGATGAGAATGGCACGACCGCTGACATACGGTGTATTTGGTATGTTGTCGCTCTCGTTTGCCGTATTGTGCTGGGCTTTCTATAGCAATGATTTTACTGTTGCGTATGTAGCCAGCAACTCTAACAGTATGCTGCCGTGGTATTACCGTATTACTGCAGTATGGGGCGCACACGAAGGCTCTTTGTTGCTATGGGTATTGATCCAGGCGACGTGGGCAGCTGCGGTTGCTATGTTCAGCCGTGGTATGCCGCTGGAGTCGGTGTCTCGCGTACTGGCCGTTATGGGGATGATTTCAGTTGGCTTCCTGCTGTTTATCATCATGACATCTAACCCGTTCCTTCGCACTCTGCCTTTCTTCCCTGTCGATGGTCGCGACCTGAACCCGCTTCTTCAGGATCCGGGCCTGATTATTCACCCGCCAATGTTGTACATGGGTTATGTAGGCTTCTCGGTGGCTTTTGCCTTTGCAATTGCATCACTGATGACCGGACGCCTTGATACCGCATGGGCGCGCTGGTCCCGTCCATGGACTATTGCTGCATGGTCATTCCTGACTCTGGGTATTGCGCTGGGTTCATGGTGGGCTTACTACGAGCTTGGCTGGGGTGGCTGGTGGTTCTGGGATCCGGTAGAAAACGCATCCTTCATGCCATGGCTTGCCGGTACTGCGCTGATGCACTCACTGGCAGTGACGGAAAAACGCGGCACCTTCAAAGCATGGACTGTACTGCTGGCTATATCTGCGTTCTCTCTGAGCCTGCTAGGTACCTTCCTGGTGCGTTCCGGTGTGCTGGTATCGGTTCACGCGTTTGCGTCTGATCCGGCTCGTGGTATGTTCATTCTTGGCTTCCTGGTTGTCGTCATCGGTGGCTCGCTGCTGCTGTATGCGTTGCGTGGCAGTCAGATCCGCGCACGCGGTAACTACAGTTTGTTCTCGCGTGAGAACCTGCTGCTTGCAAACAACCTGCTGTTGATCGCTGGACTGGTCGTTGTCCTTATTGGTACCTTGCTGCCGTTGATCCACAAGCAGATTGGTCTTGGTTCAGTGTCTATCGGTGTACCTTTCTTCAACACCCTGTTCACTTGGCTGATGATCCCGTTTGCTTTCATTCTGGGTATCGGTCCGCTGGTTCGCTGGAAGCGTGACAAAGTCTCAAATATTCGTAAGCAGCTGATTGTCTCTGCTGCGGTTACCATTCCTGTGTCGGTGCTGTCTATTGTCCTGTTTGCTGACACTATGGAGCCGCTGGCAATCCTTGGCCTGCTGATGGCGGTGTGGATTGTTATCATGCACGGCTTTGAGCTGTACGGGCGTGCGACGCACCGTCACAGCCTGATGACAGGTCTTCGCAAGCTTGGTCGCAGTCATTGGGCGATGGTGCTGGGCCACATCGGTCTTGCCGTGTCGCTGATCGGTATTACCCTGGTGTCTAACTACGATCTGGAGCGCGATGTGCGTCTGGCTCCGGGGGAGACAGTACAGGTTGAAGGTTATGACTTTAACTTTGTAGGTCTGCGTGATGCTGACGGTCCGAACTACGACGGTTATATCGCTGATTTCCACATTACCCGTAACGGTAAGTTTGTCACCATGCTTCACGCTGAGAAGCGCTTTTACAGCGTAGCCGGTTCGATGATGACTGAAGCGGCGATCGACAGTGGTGTTACCCGCGACCTTTATGTTGCCATGGGTGAGAAACTGGGTGACGGCGCATGGGCTGTCCGTATTTACTACAAGCCATTTGTGAACTGGATTTGGTTCGGCGCTGTTTTGATGGCGCTAGGTGGAGCCATTGCGATTAGTGATAAGCGCTACCGTTTCCGTAAAAAAGCGCAGGCAAATGTAAAAGTGGCCAAACAGGTTGAGGCTAACTGATGAATAAGAAATTATTGTTTGTACCACTGGGACTGTTTCTTACCCTGGTACTGATTTTTATGGTTCAGCTGACCCGTAATGCGGGAGGTGATGACCCAACTAAACTGGAATCCGTACTGGTCGGTAAGCCTGTTCCTGAATTCAAGCTGGAAGATTTGGTTGAAGCCGGCAAATTGTATGAACAGGACATTTTCAAAGGCGAACCATTGCTGCTGAATGTCTGGGCAACTTGGTGTCCGACTTGTTATGCCGAACACCAATACCTGAATGAGTTGGCAGGAAATGGCGTAAAAATCATTGGCCTTAACTACAAAGATGAGCGCCTGAAAGCGGTCAACTGGTTAAATAAGCTGGGTAATCCATATATTCACAGCCTGTTTGATGGTAATGGCATGCTGGGTATGGACCTGGGCGTTTATGGCGCACCGGAGACTTTCCTGATAGATGCTAACGGTATTATTCGTTACCGCCATGTCGGTGATGTAAATCCACGTAATTGGGCTGATACACTAGAGCCTATGTACAAGGCTCTGCAGGAGGAAGCGAAGGGATGATCAAACGAATCACAGCTATGCTTCTGGGCATCGGGCTGGCTTTAGCTGCAGCATTGCCTGCGACAGCCGCAATTGATGTTTATGAATTTGAAACAGCAGAGCAGGAGCAGGTTTTCCATGAACTGACTGCGACTTTGCGCTGCCCGAAATGTCAGAACAATAACATTGCAGATTCTAATGCCGAACTTGCTAAGGACATGCGTCAGAAAGCGTATGACATGCTGAGCGAAGGTAAGAGCAAGGATGATGTTATTGATTACATGATTGCCCGTTACGGTAACTTTGTAACCTATGACCCGCCACTGATGCTATCGACCATGATTCTGTGGATTGCCCCGGTGCTGTTTATTCTGGTGGGCTTTACTGTGTTAGTTGCCCGTTCGCGTAAGAGTGGGGAAAAGCAGTCAGAGCCAAAGCTTGACGCAGGTGAAGAGCAACGTCTGAAAGCGCTGATGGAAGAAATGGAACAACAAAAACCGAATGACGGGAAGGTGAAATAATGACGTTGTTTTGGATTGTAACCGTTGTTCTGATTTTAATTGCAGCGGCTATTTTTGTGGTGCCAATCTTTGGTAAGTCACAAGATGATATTGCCAGTCGTGATGAGCTGAATAAGGCGTTCTTTAAAGATCGCATCACTGAGCTGGAAAATGAGTCCAGTGAAGGCTTGGTGAATAATCGTGATGAGTTGGTTACTGAGCTTCAGCAATCTTTGCTTGATGACGTACCGGCTAACAGTGAGGAGCATAAATCCGAGGTCAGCCCACTGATGTTGTTGCCGGGTGTGGTTCTGCTGGTGGCGGTTTGTTACGGCATGTACTTCAGCGTTGGTAATATCGGTAAAGTTGAGTCATGGCATCAGACCGTCGCGCAGCTGCCTGAGCTGACCCAGCGTCTGATGGACGAGCAGGGGGCAGAGCCGCTTAGTGATGCAGAGATGACCGATCTGACTTTGGCGCTTCGTACCCGTCTTCATGAGACGCCGGATGATGCGACAGGTTGGTTGTTGCTGGGCCGTATCGGTATGGCTAATCGTGATGCAAGCACGGCTGACGGTGCAATGCGACGCGCTTATGCGCTAGACCCGGAGAATCCGGAAGTACAATTGAGCTATGCACAGTCGCTGATGATGATGGGGAATCCGCAGCAAATCGATTTTGCCCGTCAGCTTCTGCGTAGTGTTATCCGTCAGGATCACACCAATCTTCGCGCAATGTCACTGCTGGCGTTTGATGCTTTTGAAAATGGTGAATACTCAAAGGCCGTGTCTTACTGGACCATGATGAAGCAGATGGTTGGCGAAGACGATCCTCGTGCTGAAATGTTGGAGCGTAGTATTGAACGCGCTCGTTCTCAGGTAGCTCAAGAGTCCAACACAGCAACCACTGTTTCTGTTGAAGTTGCACTGGACCCGACAGTGAAGTTGCCATCAGAAGGGCTGGTGATAGTGTCTGTACATTCTGCGGACGGTGCGCCTATGCCTGTTGCTGCAAGACGTATTCCGCTGTCACAGTTTCCAATCAGCCTGACGATGACGGACAATGACAGCATGATCCCGGAACGTCTGATGTCATCATTGCCGGAGATGGTCGTTAAGGCCCGTATCGATACTGACGGTAACGTTATGACTAAGAAAGGCGATTGGTATGGTCAAAGCGATGTTGTTACGTTAGGTGGTACAACAAAAATTGTGATTAACGCCCAATACTAATCTCAAGGCTGGTACAAACAAAGCAGGCCGGATATCATTGTCCGGTCTGCTTTTTCTATTTATGGAATAACCCGTTGAAAAGAATAACCATTTTTTCTCTGCTGTTAATTTTAGGGCTGACTGGCTGTGCAGAGACGCCGAATGATGAAAACCTGAATCAAACAACAGTTGAGACTAATACCGACTATCAGAATACTGAAGATGATTATAACGCGGAGGGTGTTTATGACCCATTTGAGGGCTTTAACCGCGCAATGTGGACCGTAAACTACGATTATCTTGATCCCTATATTGCTCGTCCGGTTTCACTTGCATACGTAGATTATGTACCGTCCCCTGTACGAAGCGGTATCCGCAATTTCCTTTCCAATCTAGATGAACCAGCCAGCATCATTAATAGCCTTATCATGCTTGATGGCGAGCAGGCCGTAACCCATTTTAACCGTTTCTGGATTAACAGTACTTTTGGTTTGTTCGGTTTGATTGATATCGCAACAGCAGCTGACATCCGTAAACCTGGTGATCGTGCATTTGGTGATTCTATGGGTTATCACGGCGTCGGCAACGGCCCGTACTTTATGGTTCCAATGTATGGACCGGTAACACTGCGTGAAGGTGTTGGTGATACAGTTGACGGCTTGTACTTCCCGCTTAACCTGCTAACTTTTTGGCAAAGTCTGGGCAAATGGGCCTTCGAAGGTATGGAAGATCGCGCTGCACTGGTATCTCAAGAAGCATTGCTGAAAGACTCTCCTGACCCATACGTATTTACCCGTGATGCCTACATCCAGAACAAGAACTTCCGTGCTACCGGCGGCAAATCCATTGAGGAAGAACCTGCCGATGAAGAGTTCCTAGATGAGTTTTTGGATGAGGTGGACGATTACTAGCGCCAACCAGGTAAGTATTAACTAATGCAACATGATAAGAGTTTGAGATTTTTAATAACCGGAGGTGCTGGTTTTATTGGGTCAGCACTAATCCGTCACCTTATAGCAAATACTGAACACTGTGTTTTAAGGAGCGATATTGTTAAATGTGAGCGTCAATTATTTGATGCTAAGTGTCGGAAAAACCTGAGCGGGGTTATCGATATGTGGTTGACTTTTCAAAGTTAGAAACAGAATTAGGTTAGGAAACCTAAATAAACATTCGATTCTGGTATTACCAAAACAGTACCGTGGTATGTCATAAGTGATCGAAACATAGAGCTTTGCTTGTATCAGCCAAAAAAAGCAAATAGAGAAACTTTTGATTTTGCTCTCTAAGGGGAGGATTTGTTATAGTAAACAACCTAATTTGACGCAACTCGCAGAAAAGTAATGCTAGCTGACTGTTTTTTCGTCTTTTTTTCTTCGTTTACTGCATTGCTCTTGCTCCGAAAGCTGGCTAAACGAATTGGCTTAGTTGATGTTCCATGTAGCAGAAAACAGCATCAAGGGGCTATACCATTGGTTGGAGGCCTTGCTGTTTGTTTTAGTATTGTACAGTTTTTCTATTATAACCCCGAGTGGATCAGACACTCTAATTTTTACATCTTATCCATCGCTGTACTGACAGTTGTTGGGGCGGTTGATGATAAATTCGACGTGGATTTTAAGCTGAGAATTCTGTTACAAGGTGGTTTGTCTGTTTGTATGATGGCCTTAGTTGGACTTGAACTTCAAAGTCTCGGTGACCTTTTGGGATTAGGGGCGATTAAGCTTGGTTTTTGGGGCTATCTTATAACGATTCTTGCTGTTATAGGTGCAATTAATGCGTTTAATATGGTTGATGGTATTGATGGATTGCTTGGGGGGTTGTCGATCGTCACATTTGGTAGTTTAGCACTAATTTTGTATAGCCAAGGGCAAGAAAATCTTGCTTATGCCTTAGTCATTATTATTGTTGCTATTATTCCTTATGTTTTATTGAATTTAGGTATTTTGGGTGAAAAACGAAAAGTCTTTATGGGGGATGCCGGAAGTACTCTGATTGGCTTTACAGTAATATGGATGCTCTTGTTGGCAAGTCAAGATGGAGCTAAAGCACCTTTAAGACCTGTTACTGCCTTGTGGCTGATTGCGATTCCTTTGATGGATATGGTGACGATTATTTCACGGCGTTTGTATCGAGGCGTTTCGCCTTTCAAGCCAGATCGTGAGCATTTACATCATACAATTCAGCGTTTGGGACTCAATCCTAAGCAAACCCTATTGGTTATCTGTTTTTTTGCATCTTTATGTGCGGCCTTTGGCATATTTGCCGAAATAAAGCAGATACCAGAATACATCATGTTTAGTTTATTCATATTGTGCTTTTTTATATACAACTTTGTTGCTACTAAGCTGACAATTTCATCTAAGCATATGACTTTTGATTAAAATTGTGATTTTGAAATCATGAATCTTTTATTAACATACTATAATTTTATACAATTGACACTGGGAACAGGATGCAAAGCGTGACCGATAATCTTATGCATAAAAAACCATATTCAATGACTGTTAATCCTGAAATTAACGACATTCGGTCAATGCTTATGAATCAAGATGAAATTGATTTGAAAGAATTGGTTTTAGCTCTTTGGGAGAGTAAGCTATTAATTGCCATTACAGCTATTATTTTCGGACTAGTAGCGCTGATTTACGCATATGCAGTACCTGAGGTTTGGACATCAAGTGCGAAAGTCATGCCGCCTAAAATTAATGACTTTTATCAATTAAGTCGTGAGGTCAATAAGTTCCAGCCAGTTTTATCCTCACAGACAGATGACGTTATCAATGCTGGTAATCAGTCGAGTGATTTGACAGCGTTGATTCAACCTGATGAGCTTTTTAAGCAATATATTGATGCTTTTAATTCATCGATAAATAAGAAAGCATTTTTAGATGGTAATAAGATTTACCAGCGATTTTTGGCTGAAAATGGCATTACTGAAGTAAATGAAAAATTCATAATGAGCCAGTGGTTGAGTAATATCCAGGCTCAACCGGAAGCTAAGAAACGAGGAAAGCCAAATTATTATACTCTTGCAACTTCTAGCTATTCACAGCAAACAAGTTATGAGCTTCTTGAACAATATTCTCTTTATATTTCTAACTTAGTAACTAAAGATGTTATTCAGGGAATAAATAATATCATAGCTGCTTACAAAGCTGATTTGTTGGCAAGAGCAGCTATTCTAAATCAACAGGCAAAACAAAAGTTGGTTTTAGAAAAGAAGAAAGTCGAAATCGCTGTTGATATTACATCAAAGGCCTCTATAGATAAGCCTTTTTTAAATTATTCAAACAATGATTTATTTCCAATTAACTTAGGTAAAGATGCAAGTGTTGCTAAAAAAGCTGCGTTGGATAAGATTACTGATCTGACTTTTTTTGAACCAAAGTTAATAACGGTTAACACTAAGTTAAATATTTTGCATGGTGAGTCAAAAATAAATGATGATATCAAATTTGACACAGTTCATTATATTGATGAAGTTTCAATTCCGCTGAGTAGGGATAATCCAAAGCGTGCGCTAATTGTAATTCTTGGTGTTTTATTGGGCATGATGGCGAGTATCGCTTTTGTTCTGGTTAAAAAAGCATTTAAAGTAGATGATTAACTCGTTTATAGAAGCGTCACTCTAGGAGGGTGGCCTTATAATGATGTAACGTAATAGTGTACTGGATAACGAGAATTAAAATGAATCAGCAATACGAAGAGAAACTGCTAAACCTCATTGACAGAATGGTTGAAACGGCATCTGATGATGAGTTATTTGCTGGTGGTTATTTACGTGGGCATATTTCACTTTCTGCTGCTAACTGTGAGATGTGTGGAAAAACGTCAGTAGATGCGATGAATAACGCGGTAGAAAACAGTTTAAAAGAAACGCAGTCTGAGTTGAATCCAGCTGATCAGTTGATCGTCAACGCAATGTGGGAAAAGTTACGGCAAGAGGCTTATAATAAGTGACTTACCCTTACTTTTATTAAATGTCTAGTCCTAAAATAGGTTGACGCTTTTTTATGAAGCCAGTAGGAAATCCCTGCTGGCTTTTTCATGCACTTCACTCGGGGTTTTCATTCCCAAGCTCATATGCGGCCTTAAGTCGTTATATATTGATATCGACTCTTTCACTAACACCATGAGCTCCTTCATCGTATTGCATTGATAGAGCAGGAGCTCATTCTTTAGTATCCCGTTAACCCGTTCTGCAAGGGCGTTTTGATAACAGTCATAACCATCCGTCATTGAAGGGGTCATGCCGTTGGCATTTAACTTTTCCTGATATTCTGACGAACAGTACTGTAGTCCTCTATCTGAGTGATGGATGGTGGCAGCATTAGTTCAGCGGTTCATGATTGTCATGTCTAACGCCTTTACCACATCACTGGCCTTCATTTCATTACTCAGCTCATAACCCAGTATCTTTCGAGAGTAAGCATCCGTGACTAACGAAAGGTAGTGCGTCCCTTCATCGGTTTTTACATAGGTGATATCGCTGACAACAACTTCTTCTACATGGCTAACTGTTCTTTCTTTTAGCAAGTTAGGATGCTTTCTAAGCCAGTGTTTGCTGTTAGTTGTCTTGGTGTAATTCCTTCTTGGCTTGACCAACATATTTTCGTTTTTTAAATACTTAAATAAGCCGTCTCGCCCCAACTTTATTCCTTGCCGCTTAAGCTGGGGCTTAATCAACAGATATAGCTTACGAGTGCCGACTCGTGGCATAAACTGCCGCCAGTACATCCCCATTTTTTTCACTGGCAAAAGCTCGTCAGCACGCGCCTCCAGACGGCGTTTGCTTGCCGGGATAAGTTGAACTGCCTGCATGCAGAAGCCAGTTTTACTTTCCCTTGTTCTTTGGCAAGCCAGAGCGTTCGGCTAAGTACTTTTTTTCTAAATCTATGCCATGTTCTTTCTTAAGAATTTCCACCATATCGCCATAAATCATGTTCTTCATTTCGGCGTTGGCGAGGGCTTTTTCAAGTCGCTTAATTTTTTGCGCTGGCGTTTCTTTGGATTTCGACATAGAAGGAAAGTGCTCAATTGGTTTCGACCAATCCAACTTACCATGCTTTCTCAGCCAGACAAGAACTGTACTTCGCCCTTGGATGCCATAGCACGTTTGAGCTTGTTTGTATGTCATCTCGCCTTTTTCAACTTGGGCTACGACAGCCAATTTAAAGCCCATTGTGTAATCTCGCTGGGTGCGCTTTTTTGTTGAGTTACTTGAAGAATTCATAGATAAGTCTCCAAAGTGTCAACTTATCTCAGGACGGGACAAAACTAGTTTAACAAAAAGCGCCTAATTTAGGCGCTTTTTTTATTTGAAGATATTACTTATCTGTACCCAGATATTTCCTTTTATAATCAGATGCTTTAGAAAAAACAATTAAAGGTAGCATCACAAAAATAAAACCTGCTGCATATTCAATACTTTCATTGGCTAGAAGTTGATAGCAACTTATTACAAAAATGCTCAACACTAACAATAAGTTAGTCTTGTGCATCAAGGGGTGATTCACTGAGAAGTGAGCATACGACCTGAACACGCTTTATTAACCTCATCTACTACAAAATAGTTTACAGTGTTGTTTATTTTTATTATGTGTCACTTTGGTGACAAAAGTATTAGTAGGTTATTTTAGTATGTTTTTAAAGCATGTCTCCTGTTTTTTACTTTTTTTTGCCGACAGTATCACTATAACTTGTGAGACAAATGGATAATCATGAGAGGTGAGAGGTGAGAGGTGAGAGGTGAGAGGTGAGAGGTGAGAGGTGAGAGGTGAGAGGTGAGAGGTGAGAGGTGAGAGGTGAGAGATGAGAGATGAGAGATGAGAGATGAGAGGCGAGAGGAATTCACCTCTCGCTACTTTCGCTCTATCGCGATTTTAGTCTATCTTCGGTTCTGTTAATTCAACGCTTTGCGGCCGTACCACGGATAGCGTGCATCCGTCACACTAAACAACTCATATTTGCGGTTTAGCATTTGCCCGCCGTCACGGCTCAGTGGTAGCCATGATATGGTTGCGCGGTTAGTACTCGGCTTCACAGTCATAATGTCGAAAGGAATTGAAACGTAGAAGCCTTTGTTGTAACTCCCTTCACCGAATTCTTCTGCTGACAGGTTAGTGATAGCAGCAAAAGCTCCGGCAATGACACCACTGTCAAATTGCTTTGAGAAGTCAATGGTTATCCCTTTATCTTCAGTTAGGTACTGGCCGGCACTGACTTTAAACAAGGTATTTGGTAGCCATTCCCATTGCGGCTGGTAGTAAACAGTGGCATGGCCTGTAACGGCACCCGTTTGTACGCGATAGTTTCGGCCAGTCAGAGGGTCAAACTGTACTTCTTCGGTGAAGAAACCAAACTGAGAGTCTGGATCGCGTTGAATAACATAGTTGGCGTCAACACCTAAAGCCCAGTTACTGTTAAGCGGGCGGTAAAGCACTTCACCACCGACACCACCAAACATCATTTCCAGATACCCACCATAAGCCTGGGCATACCAGTCATCGGTCAAACGATCCATCCAAGTTAACTGGAGGTTATTCATTTTTACTGGGTTGTCATTAATATACTGGCGAACCAACGTACGGACACGCTTAAGATCAGTGCCATCAGGCGGTACTTCGTACAGGAACTTGTCATAGTTATCATAAAGGTTGAAGTACATTGAACCACCCAGCTCAACATGGTCCCCGAACCAGTAGTTTGCCCCGGCATTAATACCAATGTTGAACATATAGAAGTTCTCAGAACCGCCGAAGGATTGCTGAAGGGTTGGAGCGACACTCACATCCCAGGCTTTATCAGATTTCGCAATAAGTCGACCTTCTGGTGAATCAAGGGTGCCTGTTGTTGTTGCATCATCAATGCTGGCTCCGAAGTATTCATTGCGAGCATATTTGGCAAACTTATCACCATCAATGCGGGTTTCTGTTACAACTTGGGAGTTGGCGGTTTCAATTAACCGGTATTCATTCGCCTTCGGTACCTGATTCGCTATCAGAGTAGCTGCTCGTTCATGTGCTTCGGCGCGTTCTCGGTATTTTGTTTGTGGTGCAACAACAGTCACTATTTCATCGGTTGCATAGATGGTCGGGTCATCGTAACCGGCTATTTGGTGTAGATCCTGAGCCAACTTTAGCCATTCATCGTCATTAAGTTCTGGCCCTTTACTGTCAGTAGATACTCCCGACTGGCGTTGGTAGGTAGGTGCAGGCTCATCACGCCAGATCGCTTTTAAATCATTGAAGTTGGTATTCAGGTTAAAACCAAATGTCCAGGTGTTGCCGCGCTCATAGCTGACACGTACATCACCCCAATCTCCCAATCGGTAGAGTGCGCCATAGTTGATTTTACTGTCCTGGGTCATATCAATTCCACCACGGGTCACAGGAAAATCACTTTGATAGTCGTTACCTTCATACTCAACTTTCAGGCGAAGTGGTTGCCATGGGGTTTGGTATTCGACACCGCCAAAAATAGCACTACAACCGGTGAACCAGCGGTCAAAGTCAATGCTGCCGCCTTTGCCTTTGTATTCGGTATTTCGGTCGCAATCATTCCCAAGTGATTTATCACCGGTAAGATTACCGCTATTACCTATATATCCCCAGCCGACACCTAAGGTAAAGTCAAAAGGACCGATGTGTTTGTTGGCGGCAATAAACTCACCATCGAACAGGCCGGTACCACCAAAGTCTCGAATACCGATAGAGGTTTCAGGTAGCCAGTAGCTCTCTTTCAGTAAGCGGATTTTAAAATCAATTCCTTTGTCGGTGTACTTGGTGTCACCACTGAAGCTTGGGTCATCACTATAGAGTAAGTCCTGCACCAGAGTGTAACGGACAGTAGATTCCAGCCAGGGAAGTAGCTGAAGGGAAACCGTATAATGATGATATTCATCATTATACGTCGCTCCAATAGTAAACTCGCCTTCCGGTGCCATGCGCCCTGATGGCATCTGTATAAGTCCTACGCCGCCGAAGTCTGACTGTGAGGGCTTAAATGCTGGGTAGTCGAACTCATCGGCATGGCTATGAAGAACTGGAAGCATTGCCAAGGTAATGGCTGATAATGAGGTGGTAAGTTTTGTGTTCATTACAGTGTCCGGTTCCTTAGCAGGTTAATAAGCTCCTCGTTCAGAGTCTCCAGTTCATCAGGAAGCGATGTAAAGCCCAAATAGATGATGGCACCTGGTGCGATATCACTATGCTTTCTGTTCCAGTACGCAACAGGGTGTTGCTCGACCTTACCATCGGGCTGGATAACCCAGGCGTAGCTGTTATCTGCGTTGTTAATTGGTGAGCTTTGGGCTAGGTATTTATCCGCACCCCAACGCTCACGCCAACTTAATTCCTGTGGCTTGTCAACCGCACCTACAATCCACACTGAGTTTGGCCGAGGTGGCAAAATAACTGTGATGTCCTGGCTAATTAGTGGGTTTTGCGTTAAATCGATTCGCACTTGATCATAATCAAGAGAGTTAAATACTCGTTGTCCGATTTGCTCTTTTTTCAGGAAAGTTTGTAAATTCAAAACAGCTTGTCGTTCTTGAGCTTGCCAGTGATTGCTAATAGCATCTAATTTATCCAAAACTGTTTTTTGCGCAGAGTTGGTTTTAGCTACTAGCAGAGCCGCGCCTTGCCAGTAAATCTTTGCATTAGTGGATATTTGTTCTGCTTGGCTTTGGTTTAATGGCAGTTTGCTCAAATTTGTAATACTGTCGGCTAAAACTTGTTGTAAGCGAACAGGTGCTTGGTAGCTTAGCTTTATGTGTTTTGTATTCTTCGCTGAAGCTGTTAGTTGAACGTCTATTGGTTTAGCTGTTATAGCGCTGGTGGCAAATAGCGCGGAAAGCGTAAGCGCCAAAAGCGCAACCGATTTGGTATGATTGAAAAAGGAAGTGAGCTTGGTCATTATCTTTCCGTACTTATGAATAAGGCTTCAAAAGGGTAATTTCAATATATGGCAGGCCCGGAGCTAACTTTTGTTTGCTCTTTAGTACTTTTCCAGTCTGCGGATGGAGCCAGAAATTATTCTGATAGCTGTTATCAAGGCTCTTAACTGTGACTTCTTCAGTAAAGTGTAAGGTTTCAATCGGCTTTTCATTAACCATTATGACCGCGTTGGGCTGGCGAATAAATGTAGATTCAAGCTTATAGCCACCATGGTAGCCGGGCTGCCAATCTATCGTTCGCTGCCAGTGTTTAGGTGTGTTTGCCTTTTGAAGCCCTAACTGTAACGGGTCAGGTTGAGTGCTGTGTGTGTTAAGCAAGTTACCTTGAGGAAGATTGAGCGTTTTAACTAAACGACCAGACTTAGTAACCAGCATTCCCTTGTCTGAAGAAAGCCATTTCAGCTGAAGAGCGGAGGATTGTTTTTGAACACCAAACTTAGCTGGGTATTCTGCTAATGCCAGAACCATAAATGCTTGAGGGCCATCGCCGATACGGGCGTAAATACTGGCATAGGGTAGGTTGATAATATCGACGTTTTCAAGTTGAGTATCTTTATCACCAAACAAGGCGATATTCAGGGTGTCGTTAACGTCGTTAAACTTTTGACTACAACCGGAAATTACGGCGGTAATCATAAGCAGAGTGAAAGTATGAAAAGCTCGATGAAATAACCGCATTGCAGAGGCAAGTTCCATTTACTGAGTTTAGATACGCGAAATTAGGGCCAAAACTGTTGATTTAGAAACAGCAGCGCGCTAATGCCGCTAGAACTGTGTTTTAAAATAGCCGCACCCTTAGGCGCGGCTATGAGATAACACTGCTGTTTTTAGCAATAATACTTAAATTCTAACGAATTAAGATTTTGCAGAAACAGAAGTAGTAGTACCGTTGTTATTGCTTGAATCAGCAACGGCTACAGCCGCTACAGAGGCAGCAACACCAGCCGCTACTGCCGTCGCTGTGATACCGCCTGCCGCCGCAGCTGTTGCGCCAGCAGTACCTGCCGCCGCACCAGTTGAAGCAGCAGTAGTTGCAGTTGCGCCAGCTGTTGATGCTGAAGAAGTAGCGCCAGCTGCACCAGCGGTTTCAGTGGCAGCAAACGCTGAGCTAGCCATAGACATTGCTGCTAGCAGGGCAATTGCAGTTTTTTTCATCCTATTCCCTTATTTTTATAAATAAACGTAAAAAGAGCGAAGTTAAACTTCTTTGCAATGATATGGTGATATCTGCTGAATCGCAACGAGTCTAAAGCAGTATCATAAAAATATTATATTGAGTATGAGCAAAATTATTGTCAAAACAAGACACTTATCCCAAGAATTTGATGAGCTTAAAAAATATTCAGGTTAGGGTGTGTTTGAATGTGTTCCCTGTGCTACTTGGTGATGCTATGATATTTATCATCTTATATATCAACAGCTTGTTTTGCTTATTTCGCTAAGGGGCGATTGCCACTGATAAATTTTTCAGTTTCTATTTACTTGCCATTTATGTAAAATACCACTCTGATATTGCTTTGGTCATGATATCGGTTGGTGGCTTATGTTCAATTTTTTGCTGATATTCGCTTTCAAACAATCTTGCCATATAACAAAGCAATAAAATCCAAAAATCAAACAGTTTGAATGCCATTGGGAGCTACAACCCAAGGGCGGTAGCATGGATAAATCATGCTCAGGGAGTGAGAACTGAGCAGAACGAGTTAAGTCATGAGTTGTGGTAACTTTTGCTTCTACTCTCTTCTAGAAACTGAATTCTCCCTCTATATTTCAGCTTCGGTTTGCGTTTGAAACCGGGACTAACTTAATTGCCTCGGTACTCAGTACTCGGCTTTACCTTTTACCTTTAATATCTTTCAAACCAAAATATGCATTTCACAAAGAAGCTTCTGATATCTGCAATGGCATCGTCCATGCTGGTAGGGTGCACAGTGCCCGGCTCACATTTGAATATCGACAATAAAAATAGGGTCGCAACAAGTAGTGAGCAGCAAACTGATATTTCTGAACAGGTCAATGTTTATCCGCTTACCGCTAGTACAGTCAGTAAGATGAAAGCCCCAAGGGTGGTATCAAAGAGTAACCCTGCGCTGGACGCTGAAGTTGTCGGCTATCAGTACAGAATTGGCCCAGGTGATATCCTAAATGTTACTATTTGGGATCATCCTGAATTGACAATTCCAGCTGGGTCTTATCGAAGCTCAAGTGAATCTGGTAATTGGGTTCATGCAGACGGCACTATTTTTTACCCATATATCGGTTTGGTAAAAGTGAATGGTAAGACGGTAACGGAAATTCGTGATGAAATGGCCAGTCGTTTGAAAGCCTATATTGAAAGCCCACAAGTTGATGTTAATGTTGCTGCTTTTCGTTCACAGAAATCTTATGTTACTGGTGAGGTTAATAAGCCGGGTCAACAGGCCATCACCAATGTGCCGTTAACATTGCTTGATGCCATTAACCGTGCAGGTGGTTTGGCAGAAAATGCCGACTGGCGCAATGTAACACTAACCCGTAATGGTGTCGAAGAAACGCTTTCACTTTATGCATTAATGCAACGTGGTGACCTTACACAAAACCGTTTGTTGAGACCTGGTGACATTGTTCACGTTCCTCGTAATGATGCACAGAAGGTGTTTGTTATGGGGGAAGTTAACGATCCTAAATTGTTAAAAATTGATCGCGCCGGCATGAGTCTGACTGAAGCCCTCAGTTCGGTAGGTGGTATCAATGAACTTGAGGCTGATGCAACCGGCATTTTTGTTATTCGTGGTAACCGTCAGCAAGTTAACAGTGCCGATACCATAGCTAATATTTATCAACTAGACATCAAAGATGCCTCAGCACTTGTTATTGGCACAGAATTTGACCTGAAACCTTACGATATTGTCTATGTAACTGCTGCCCCAATATCGCGCTGGAATCGAGTGATCAAACAGCTACTACCGACTATTAGTGGATTTAACGATTTAGGTGAAGGTGTATTGCGGATTAGGAATTGGCCATAGAACCTACTTTCAAGATTTGAGATATAAGCATATACAATAGCGCCACTCTACTGATACTCGATAGAAAGTTTGATGTAACTATATGAAGAAAAAGTAAATGATTTAGGCACTGAATCTATAGGTCAGAGCATCAAAACGAGTTTTAATGAAAATTATATTAGTACCTTGATTGTTGAGTTGTAAGCAGGGGTACTATAGATATACTTTGTTAATCTCGAATCTAAATTCACTTAACAGGTGTATTATCCAATGTTCCAAAAAATCCTTGTCGTCTGCGTTGGCAATATTTGCCGTTCTCCGTCGGGCGAATATTTGTTAAAGAAACTATTGCCTAATAAATATGTTGCATCTGCAGGTATTGGTGCGCTGGTTGGAAAATCTGCTGATAAAACTGCAGGTGAAGTTGCACTAGATAATGGTATTTGTCTTGACGGACATATAGCTCGACAATTGACAGATGACCTCTGTAGGGAATACGACCTTATTTTAGTTATGGAGAAGGGGCATATTGAATCGGTTACAAAAATTGCACCAGAAGCTCGTGGTAAAACGATGCTCTTTGGTCAGTGGATTGACCAAAGAGATATTCCAGATCCATACCGCCAAAGCAGAGAAGCTTTTGAGTATGCGTATAGCTTAATTGAAGATGCAGCTCAAGCTTGGGCGAAGAAGTTATAATATGAGACAGGTTTAGTAGAAAGTGTGTCAGGGAGAGCCTCTTTCTACTTATATTTAGTCTCATCAATATCGCCTCTAGTTTAAATACTCATTATTGGAATTTTAAATGAGCATTACACAAAACCTTCAAAACAAACAACCCGATTCAGACGAAATCGATTTAGGTAAACTTTTTGGTATTTTGGTCGATAATCGCTGGAAGATTGTCGCTATTACCTTCATTTTTGCAATACTGGGCATTGCATATTCATTGTTAGCAACGCCAATTTATAAAGCCGACGCGCTAATTCAGGTTGAACAAAAAAGTACTGGTATGCCAGCAATTGGTGATATGGGGGAGCTGTTTTCCAGTGAATCATCAGCAACAACAGAGATTGAAATTATCAAATCTCGTATGATCTTGGGCAAAACTGTTGATAAGTTGAACCTAACTACAGTTGTTACACCTGAGTACTTGCCTGTTATTGGTAAAGGCTTGGCGCGTATTGAAGGTGTCCAAAACCATATTGAGATCAGTCGTTTTGAAGTATCAGAAGCAGTTGAATTTCCAGTATTTAAATTAACTGTATTGGATGCCCAGAGTGGAACTTATCAGTTACAAGACAAGAGTGAGCGAGTAGTTTTACAAGGGCGTGTCGGTGAGCTGGTACAAGAGGGAGAATTTAAGCTGTTTGTGACTGACCTTTATGCCTCTAATGATGCAATCTTTAAAGTGCAAAAGCGTTCTCGTATTGATGCTATTCAATGGTTGCAAGAAAACTTAGCTGTAAGTGAACGTGGTAAACAAACTGGTATTCTGCAGCTTTCATTTACTGGTGAAAACAGAGCAGATATTGAAAAGATCCTGAATGACGTCAGTCAGAACTATTTTTTGCAAAACGTTGCACGAAATTCAGCTGAAGCTGAAAATAGCCTTGATTTTTTAAGAGGCCATTTACCAGAAATAAAATCTCAGTTAACCGTATCTGAAGATAAGTTAAACCTATATCGTCAGGCTAATGAATCTATTGATTTAGGATTAGAGGCTAAATCAACTTTGGATGTGATGGTAACTATCGAAGCGCAACTTAATGAGTTAACATTTAAAGAAAGCGAAATATCCCAGCGATTTACTAAAGAACACCCAGCTTATCAATCACTGTTAGATAAGCGAAAGACTTTACTGGCAGAGCGTGAAAGACTTAATAGTCAGATTCAAAAATTACCCAAAACACAGCGTGAAGTATTACGTTTGACACGCGATGTGGAAGTTAATCAACAAATATATGTTCAGCTTCTTAATAAAGTTCAAGAGTTGAATATTGTTAAGGCAAGTACTGTTGGCAATGTCCGTATACTTGATAAAGCACAGTCATACACTAAAGCCGTGAAGCCTAGAAAAACATTAATTGTTATTTTCGCAACATTATTTGGTGGTATCTTAGCTGTAGTATGTGCGTTACTCAATGACGCTTTTCATCGTGGTGTTGAAAGTCCAGATGAAATTGAAGCTATTGGTTTACCAGTATATGCCAGTATACCGATGTCTGACTGGCAGATAGAGCTGGAGAAAAAACAAAAATCAAGGAAAAAGCTATCAGTTGAAGAGACTCTATTAGCCGTATCAAATCCTGCTGACCTTTCAATTGAAGCATTACGTAGTCTTCGCACTAGTCTTCATTTTGCCATGATGGAAGCTAAAAATAATATATTGATGATCTCAGGTCCAAGCCCTGGTATAGGCAAATCATTTGTCTCTGCCAATATGGCGGCAGTCGTGGCAAAATCCGGTTCAAGAGTGTTGGTGATTGATGCGGATATGAGAAAAGGTCGAATGGAGCAACAGATGGCAGTTTCTCACAAGCCTGGGATTTCGGATTACTTATGCGGACAATCAGAGATAAAGTCAATAATCAAAACAACAGGTGTTGATAACTTGGATTATATTGCTCGTGGAGATGTACCTCCTAATCCATCTGAGCTACTGATGCATCCTCGATTTAAAGGTTTAATGGAGTGGGCTTCTGAAAACTACGATATTGTGATTGTAGATACCCCTCCTATTTTGGCAGTAACAGATCCAGCAATTGTAGGGGCTCACGCCGGCACGGTATTATTAGTTGGAAGATTCGGTCAAAATGCTGTGAAAGAGATTGAAATAACCAAACAACGTTTTGAACAAAACGGCATTGAAGTGAAAGGATTTATTTTGAATGCGGTAATAAGGAAAGCCAGTAGCTATTATGGTGGTAATTATGGTTATTACAATTATAGCTATGAGTCAAAAAATTAGGTTTAAGCTCTTCTATTTAGTTAGAGTAGAAAATTTCAAGTTACATTTCACTACAGTTAGCCTTTTATTAGAGAAAGGTCTATGTGCAAAGAATACTGACCTTCGTTTTCTATTGTGTGTTATAGGTAAGAACACTTTCACCTCAAATACTGTGATGAATGTATTAATATTAAAAATATACATATTGGAGGTGAAATGAATATTGGATTGATTACAGCTCGCGGTGGTTCAAAAGGATTACCGAGAAAGAATATATTAGAGCTAAATGGGATGCCATTAATCGCATGGACAATACTTGCAGCTAAAGAGTCAAAAAATATAGATAGAGTTTTTGTCACGACTGAAGATGCTGAAATAGCTGAAGTAAGCAAAAGCTACGGTGCGGAAATTATACCTCGACCAATGTCACTTGCCGAAGACATGACAAGTAGTGAGCCTGTTATAGAACATGCAATTAACTACTTAGTAGATAAGGATCTTGCTGTAGATAATGTATGTTTATTGCAGCCGACTTCTCCGATGAGACACTCTCATCATATAGACTTAGCTTTTGACAAATTCGCCCAAGAAAAAGCAGATTGTGTATTGAGTGTTTTTGAACCTAAACATAGTGCAGCAAAAGCCTATCAAGTGGAAGAGGATGGCTCTATAAAAGGTTTGTTGTTTGATGATGCGCCATACTGTAGACGACAAGATTTACCTATGACACTACAACCGAATGGTGCGATTTATTTATTTAGCGCTGAACAGTTTATTGAAAATGTTCAGATACCAAGGAAACATGTTTTTCCTCTAATTATGTCTGAAAATGACTCTGCAGATATCGATACAGCAGAGGATTTAAAAGATGTAGAACTATTAATGAAGAGAAAGCAGAACCATGACTAATCCAGTATTTGAAATTGCCAACCGTAAAGTAGGATTGAACTATGATCCTTTAGTAATTGCAGAAATCGGTATTAACCATGAAGGTTCGCTAAAAACTGCCTTTGAGATGGTTGATGCGGCGATTGAAGCCGGAGCAGAAGTCATTAAACACCAAACTCATGTAGTTGAAGATGAGATGAGTGGTGATGCGAAAAAAGTGATACCTGGTAATGCGGATGTATCAATTTATGACATCATGGAGCGCTGTGCATTAAATGAAGAAGATGAGACAAAACTGAAAGAGTATGTTGAGTCAAAAGGTGCAATCTTCATTAGTACCCCATTTTCTCGTGCTGCAGCATTACGTTTAGAACGGATGGGCGTTCAAGCATATAAGATTGGATCAGGCGAATGTAACAATTATCCACTGTTAGACTTAGTCGCCAGTTTTGGTAAGCCGATCATTTTGAGTACCGGAATGAACGATATTCCTTCAATCAGAAAATCGGTTGAAATTTTCAGAAAACACAGTGTACCGTATTGCCTTCTGCACTGCACAAATGTTTACCCAACACCTGATAACTTAATTCGTCTTGGTGGTGTTGAAGAACTACAGCGAGAATTTCCGGATGCAGTAGTAGGGCTTTCTGATCATAGCATTGACAATTTGTCATGTCTTGGAGCGGTTGCTGTCGGCGCATCAGTTCTTGAACGTCACTTTACGGATTCGAAAGATCGTCCAGGACCAGACATTGAATGCTCAATGGATATTAAAGAGTGTTCTGAACTTATTAAACTATCAAAGCGCATGAAAGCGATGCGTGGTGGTTCAAAAGGCGCAGTAGAAGAAGAACAGGTAACGATTGATTTTGCATATGCTAGTGTTGTTACAATTGCTCCAGTCAAAGCTGGCGAAGTCTTTTCTGTTGATAATCTTTGGGTTAAACGACCTGGAACAGGTGAATTTTTAGCTGATGACTTTGAGAGCTTATTAGGTCGAGCTGCTTCTCAAGACATTGACATAGATACTCAACTAAAAAAAGAACATATTGTATATGAGTAAGAAAATTTTATTTTTAACTGGGACTCGTGCTGACTTTGGTAAGTTGAAAAGTCTTATCAATAAGGTAGAACAATCAGATGAGCTGGAGGCTCATCTTTTTGTTACTGGCATGCATATGTTATCCCAGTATGGTATGACTTCAATTGAAGTAGAGAAATCAGGTTTTAAAAATATATACAAATATATAAATCAAAATAGCCATGATTCAATGGATAGTATTCTTGCAAAAACCATTCATGGTTTATCTGATTATGTTAAAGAGTTAAAGCCAGATTTAATAATAGTTCATGGTGATCGTGTTGAAGCAATGGCTGGAGCGATTGTCGGCTCTTTAAATAATGTTTTAGTCGGACATATTGAAGGTGGTGAAGTTTCAGGCACGATTGATGAGTTAATCCGACATTCTGTTTCAAAGATGTCTCATATACATTTTGTTTGTAATGATAAAGCAAAGCAGCGTCTTATTCAGCTAGGTGAATTAGAGTCATCAATATTTGTTATTGGCTCACCTGATTTAGATATAATGACTTCTACTTCATTGCCAAATATTCAAAAGGTTAAGTTGAGATATAATATACCATATGACGATTATGCATTGTTTATGTATCATCCAGTCACAACAGATGTGAAAAACTTAAAGGAAAAAATACGAAAAGTCATCGATGGGATGATTTCTACCGATGATAATTATGTAATTATATACCCTAATAATGATCATGGAAGTGAAATTATCATTCAAGAGTTAGAAAGGCTTAGAAATAATCCACGCTTTAGAATCTTTCCAAGTATAAGATTCGAGTACTTTTTGACTTTACTTAAAAATGCAGACTATATGTTAGGTAATTCTAGTGCAGGTGTAAGAGAAGCCCCATTTTATGGTTTACCTTCAATAAATTTAGGCTCAAGACAGGACAACCGTTCAAAGGCGCCATCAATAATAAATGTACTAGAAAACCAAGAGCAGATATATAATGCTGTTGTTGACGCAAAAAAGAGTAAATTTGAGCCAACTAAAGAATTTGGACAGGGTGATAGTGATTTACGTTTTATTGAAATAATTAACAATAAAGACTGTTGGAGGACTAATGTACAGAAGGTTTTTGTAGACCTTGTGATTAATTAAGAGAGGTTTTTTGTGAGAAAAAAAACACTGTTCTTGCTTGAGTCACCCTTGCAAGTGTCCAATGCTATTGCTTCGAAAGAAATTAACGATGAAAGTACGCTACTAATACGTCTTAATGATTTTAAGAATAATGATGAGTTAATCTTAAATGAAATTAATGGTTTTGAATCAAGATTTATTTTTAGTGCAAAAAGAAACTCAAAAGTTAAATTAATGTTATGGGTGTTGTTCTTTTTTGTTTTCTTCTCTTGGAGAACACACCGAATATATTTGGGTGATGCAAGAAGCACATGGATGAAACTGGTTGAGAAACTTTTTCTAATGTCAGAAATCATATATTTAGATGATGGAATGGCTACAATTAAAATTTATGAAGACGTAATAAAGAAGAACAGTAAGGTTACTTTTTTAACAAGATTTCCATTAAAGCCTACAAATAATGTTTCAATAAGAAAAATTCAAGAAGTTGATGACAAACAATTTATAACCAGGCATAAAGAAGTTTATTTTATTGGGGCGGCATTGTCTGCAAATAGGTTATTAGACACGAAATGTTATATTTCAATTATTAAAAATGAAATCGAATCCTATAAAAGCAAGGGATATGAAATTGTTTTTTTCCCACATAGATATGAATCTCTAGATGTAATTGAAGCATTAAGTGAAGTATGTATTATTAACAGCATAGGGACCTCTATAGAGAACTATGTAATCGACTCCAGAAATGTCCCAGAAGTTATTATTTCTTTTGCATCAACAGCTCTTTTTAATTTGTCTGATAAATTATGTTCCACCGAAATAATATCTTTGAACTTTTTAAAGCATTGTCTCTTAGATGAAAGGGTTTGTGATTTTGAGTTGGTATATTCTTTCTTCGAGAGACACTGTGATAATATAAAGGTAAGAAATGTTTAAGAGATTTGTTAAATTTTTTTTCTCCTATTGCTTTAAAAAAATGGCTGAAATATCCTTAAATAAGAAGCTTGATAATAAATCTAAGGTTCACGGTTATACTAGGCTAACCCATCGTACAATGATCGGAATAAACTCACATTTCAATGGCTTGCATATATACGGAGCGGGTCGTGTTTTTATTGGGAAAAATTTTCATAGTGGTAAGGGGCTGAAAATCCTTACACAAAATCACAATTATCATGGTAGCAAGTTACCATATGATGATACATATATTATAAAAGATGTGCATATCGGTGATAATGTTTGGGTAGGGCTTGATGTGATCATCTTACCAGGTGTCCATATTGGTGACGGAGCTATTATTCAGGCGGGTTCTGTTGTATCGAGAGATATTGAATCGTTAGCGATAGTCGGTGGAAATCCTGCTGTTAAGTTTTCATCTCGTGATATAAGTCATTATCGTCAAACCAATGAAAACTTGTGTTGATTGGTGACTATGGTATGAAAATATTACATTATTCATTTTATGTATCCGTTGATAATGATTCTATAACCAGAAGGAAAACTGGTTATGGATATATGGTGATGGATATCATAAATTCAATAAAAAAGAAAAATAGTAAAATTTATGTTCTCACATCAACAGGTATAACAAGCGAAAGAAAAATAGCAAGTGTAGAATTCATTAGTAATAAATGGGTGGACTTTTTTTCTAATATGAGATTTTTTGATCTTGTTGAAGCAATTAAAGTAATCATTACTAATAAAGTGAGCTTTCATGAGTCTATACGAATATTTTACTCATCTTTGCAACGAGGATATTTTAATAAAGTAGCGAAGAGCTATGATATCCTACACTTTCATGGCGTTGGCCCTACGAATATAGATGTTATAAAAGATTTTGTAAAGCAAGGGCGTAAGGTTATAGTAACGTTACATGGTCTGAATTCATTCGATCCCATTGTAAATGTTACTGATTATGCTAATAAAGTTGAAAAGGATTTCTTATTATTTGCTAGTGAATGGAATGTACCTGTTTCAGTGATTAGCTCAGGTGTTAAGAATGAAATTGAGAGATATCTGAAAGGTGTGGATGTTTCTAACTTTGTGGTTATCACTAATGGAACGAGCTTGATTAATGAATATTCTCCTAAAGTTGATATTAGAAAGAAACATAGCATTCCCAAGAAAGCGAAAATTGCAATTTGTGTGGGCAATATTTGTGAAAGGAAAAATCAAATTGAAGTAGTCGAAGCATACAATACATTAGAATCACTATATCAAGAAGATTTATATATAATTTTTCTTGGTAATGAGTTTGAACCTTATCCTGTATCTAAGCGGGTTAAAGAGCTTAAATTTGAAGATAAATTAATATTTGCTGGAGCTATTCCTAAAGAAGAGATGCCTAATTATTACTTAAATTGCGACTTTACAATTTTGGCAAGTATTAGTGAGGGGTTTGGTCTTTCTATTATTGAGGGTTTTCAATATGGAAAACCGAGCTTAACCTACTCAGATATTGATGCTATCGACGATATTTACTCAGACTGTAGTATCATTAAAATAGAATCAAGGTCTTCTGAGAGCTTGGCTAATGGAATTAAAGCAATGCTAGATAATGAGTGGGAGAATGATAAGATTATTGAGCACTCAGAAAGATTTTCTTTATCAAAAATGGCTGATAAATATATGAGATTGTACAACGAGGTAAGATAGTGCAGACTTCGAATGCGATTATATGGAATAAAGTTATTAGCTATTCAGTGCCAATATTTATAGTAGTAGCTCAATATAAACTTGTTGGTTATGTGAATTACGGTACTGTGTTTTTATTGCTATTGTCTCTGATAGCTTTTTTGGGCTCCAAGAATAAAGTATTTACTATATATAAGCCTTTGCTTAATTTTGTTTTTGTTCTTATTTTTGCTTTATTTCTGTCTATTATTAGAGATTTCAATGTTGAGTTTGCTACGATAAATTGGATGTTACAAGGTTTAGCTATTATATTTATTATCATGGTTGTTAGTAAATATTCTAGACTTCAGTTCATTTATGAATCGTATGCTGTTATTGGTTATATATCAATATTTATATTATTTGTTCAGGCTTATCAGATATATATAATTGGACACAGTGTATCACCGATTTCTATTTTACCAATAGCGGAAAGTGATATAAGGTTATGGCAACCAGCTCCGCGGCCTTCTTCGTTGTTTACTGAGCCGCAGGCATATTGTAGCTTTATTTTCCCTTTGTTGTTACTGGCTGATAAATACAAGAACAAGAAGTTGTCTTTCTTGGTTTCCATATCCATGCTTCTATCAGGTTCAAGTTTCGGAATATTAGCTTTGTTTTTGTATTTGCTGTATAGAACATTCTTTTTAGAGCGAGTTTTATCAAACAAACTTATTGTTATATTTTTTGGTTTGTTTTCTCTTTTGCTCTTGATGAATTTAAGTTATTTCGATGCGGCCATTTCTAAAATTGAGCGAATAGACTTAACTTATGATATACGTTTAACTAAAGGGTTTATACTCTATTTTGATATCCCCATTTTAGACAAAATTATAGGTTTAAAGGGGGAGGTTAGTGATTTTATATTGTCAAATATACATAACTATCCTTGGGCATATAGATATATGAATGAAAGTTCAATTCACTTGCTCAATTATGTAACAACATATTCCAGTGTTTTTCTGAACTTTGGTTTGATTTCAGGGGTGTTTTTTTCAATTTTAATTTATAAATTATTCGATAACAAGTGTAGTTTTGCTAAAGGAATTGCCTTTTTAATTGTTATAACAAGTTTTACAGCAACAATATTGTTTAACTCTTGGTTTTTATTTTATTACCTGCTCTACTTTTCTAGGTCTGAGTTTTTGGGTTCTAATGCTTTTTACCACTTTAAATTTAAGGTATCACAATGAATGTTGGGTTGATAACTACTCACTTTACAATCAATTATGGAGCTGTTTTGCAAGGATACGCCTTACAAAAAGCAATAATTAATTTAGGTTATAATTGCGAGACGATTGATTACTCACCAGAAGGTGATAGTTATGGTAAAAAAAATAAATATAATTTTTCAACTTTAAGAGGTTCTATTGGAAGTGTTCTTCAGTTGATTAACTTTAAGTATCGTCATGATTTGAGCAAAAAAAGAGAACTGTTTAATGAGTTTGTATCTAAAGAATTTAATTTGTCAAGTGCTAAATTTTCCGATTACTCAGATTTAAAGAAAAATGTAAGTGAATATGATGTGTTTGTGTGTGGGAGTGATCAAATTTGGAATCTTAACTTAATAGATGACTTGTCATTTTTCCTAAAGTTTGATTGTGTTTACCCAAACTCTAAGTATGTTGCATATGCCCCTAGTGTATCAGAGGCCCTTTCCGATGAGCAATATGATGAAATTACCAAGAGAGTTAAGCATTTTTCACATCTCTCCACTAGAGAGGAAGATGCGTCAATAAGACTGGCTAATCACTCTAATCGTAAGGTTGAAAATGTTATAGATCCAACATTCTTGCTTACTCAACAAGATTGGGCTTCACTGGCAGAGGGCATAAAAATAGATGAGCCTTATATTCTTTGTTTTGAAGTTGCAAGTGATAGTCATTTTTCAGCAAGATTAAAGGAATTACGAAAAAAGCTGCCATACAAGTTGGTAACCATTAGTACAAAACCATACAACAAGCATTCTGCAGATTACAACTTGACTGATATATCTCCATATCAATTTCTTGGACTCATTAAAAATGCTAAGTTCGTAATTACAAGCTCATTTCATGCTACAGCTTTCTCTGTTATTTTTGAGAAAGATTTTTTAGTTATTCCAAATAAATTCAGATCTTCTAGGCATGTAAATCTTCTAAAAAAATTCGATCTTGAGAGTCGTATTCTCTTTAGTGGGGATGATCTGTCAAATTTTGTAAGCCTTGAAAATATTAATTATGAAAATGTTCGGAATAAAGTGCGTGATATTCGAGCTAATTCCCTGAACTACCTAGAAAATGCTTTGAAAGGATAATAAAAATGAGGCTTGTTAGAAAGTTCTTTCCGTGGTTCTTCCCTGCGTTTAACATTATTGCGGGCTATGCCTTTGATTGCTACAGGTTTGTGAGGTTTAATACTAATAATGCATATCGTTTAGATAATGCGAAACATGAAGCGATTATACGCAGAAGATACCATGGCATAGAAAAAGCTTTTTCTTTACCAAATGTAAGGAAAGGGTTTGGTGTTAATAACTGCTCTGATTTAGCTGACGAGTTGATTATTTACTATGGTAATAATGGTTATAATGGGTTAGTTGAATCAACTTTGGATGTGTTTAATAATTATATTGATTTTCATCGTGATTACAACTCGAAGGAAGTTCATCTGCTGACTTGTAAGCTTTCGAAAGTAATAGAGAGTATAAGCGAGTATAAAAAAAGGAGTGATTCATTAGGGGGAACGATAAAAGTTAATCACGATAGCTCCTTGTATTCCAATAAAGCGTTCGACTTTGATACATTCTGTAAATCAAGGTATACGGTGAGAGATTTTTCGGATGATCCAGTAAATCAAAAGATCATTAGTAAATCTATTGAAACTGCCATTAAAACCCCATCTGTTTGTAATCGACAAGCATGGAAAGTTCATGTTTTTCAAGGTGATGCAGCTAGCCATGTCTTGGAGTATCAAAATGGGAGTAGGGGGTTTAAGTCGCATGTTGATACGGTTTTATTAGTAACAGGATTGGTTTCATCTTTTTCTAATTCTGAAAGAAACCAAGTCTTTATTGATGGCGGGTTATTCTCTATGTCTTTAATTTATGCACTCCATGATAATAACCTTGCTGTTTGTGCTTTAAATACGGCCTATAAAGTCAAGGCTGAGTTAGCGCTTAAGAATGCAATTGAGCTACCAAATAATGAAGTCCCTATTATGATGTTAGCAGTAGGTAATTACAAAAAGGATTATAGTGTAGCGAAGTCGTACAGAAAATCATTGTGTGAAGTTGCTGTTTATCATTAATTTAGCCCCCTCTTAAGAGGGGGTATTATGAGCCCAAAAATAGGGGTGCTTAGCATTGAAAGATTTCAAGAATTTCTTTGTTTATACCATGATGACAGTTTTACAAAAATCAATTTCTTTTTTGTTTGTTCCTTTTGTAACAACGTTTTTGACACCAAAAGAGTTTGGTTTTGTAAATCATTTGACAGCAATATCATCCGCATTTGTTTTATTCTTGTTGTTTGCTCTTGATGAGGCAACATCTCGATTATATTTCGAAAATAGAGCTAATAAAAAAGAACTATCACAAGTGATTTCTACTAATGTGTGTATTAGTGCTGCTATTTCAATTGTTTTTATATTGCTCGTTTTTCTGTATGTGTTTTTTGCGCGACCTGATACATTATTAGGTTTCGAACTAAAGTATTTTGGTATCATTTTTTGTATATCGTTATCAACACCAATATATTATATTCAGCTTAAGGTCTTTCGAATAAAAAGTCAGGCTTTTTTATTTTCATTGTTTTCTGTCTTGAATATTTTGATACAGATTGGATGTTTTTTAGTGTTTGTTGTTTGGTTTAAATATGGTGCCTTGGGGTATTTGTATTCAATAACTATAGCAACAATAACTGTCTCAATCCTATCTGTAATATCTTTATTTTATGGGTTGTCTTTTTCACCATCAATAGTGATGGCGAAGAAATCAATATCTTTTTGTTTGAAAGTCTTTCCTCATACTGTTTCTTCATGGGGACTGTATAGTTTAACAATAATAGTTATTGGTAACTTTTTGAATGATGCTAGCGTGGGGCTTTTTAGTGTAATTAATTATCTATCAATTGTCATGGCTGTAATAACCAACGCAGTTTTGTATTCATTTCAGCCCTGGCTATATTCTAAGTTAGAGTCTGAAGAAAAAGATATAGCATTGTCAGTAATATCCTTTCTTTCGTATTTCTTTGCTGTCGTTTCTAGTGTTGTTTCATGCTTTTCAGATTACTTCATTGAGTTTGTTTTTTCTAGTCAGTATCATGAAAGTCTATATATTGCACCTGTTGTTGTAATAACCAATGTTGTTTTATTTTTAGGTTCACTTCACACTTATATCTTATATTATTCTAAGGTATGTACGTCAAAAGTGGCTTATGCAACAATTATTGGTACGTTAGTTAATGCACTTTTAGTTTTTACTTTGATAAAACCCTTTGGACTATTGGGAGCAGCATTTAGTTTGTTAATTGCACATTTGTGTATTTCACTTATTAAGCAATATTATTCATTGAAGTACTTAAAGGTAAAAATGACTTTCGATTTTAAAGTTTATCTTCTTTGTATTTTTAATGCATTTGTGGTGTCTGGCTTTGTATACTATGAAAGCCCCTTGATTTTACGAATCGTGTTTGCTTTCTGTGAGGTCTTTCTTTTTGTTATATTTTTCAGAGTACCTATTGCCTTATTCCTGGATAGGTTTCATTTAAAATCTTTTCTAAAGTGTTAGGAGCTTGTTTTGTCTACTGGCGTTTCTATTATTACAGCAACTTTTAACTCTGCTGCTTATATTCGAGAGACTTACGAGTCTATTTGTAATCAAACCTATACAGATTGGGAATGGTTAGTTACTGACGATTGTTCTACTGATGATACGCTCAAAGTGCTTAATGAAATTGCAGCAAATGATCAGCGCGTATATGTTTTCAAAAACCCTGTAAATTCAGGTGCCGCGATTTCAAGAAATGTATCTTTGTCTAATGCAAAAAAAGAGTATATTGCTTTTATAGATAGTGATGATTTATGGGATCGACGAAAGCTTGAATTGCAGTTAAAATTTATGGGTGATAGTGGTTCGTTTTCTTTTACAGCATATCGGCTCGTTGATGAAAAAGGGCTTCCTTTAGAAAAGACTGTTGACTCAACTAATGTTGGCTCTTTCTCTTACGAAGATATGTTAAGAAAAAAGGCTACTATTGGATGTTCCACTGTAATTTTACGTTCATCTTCGTTTGTAGATATATCAATGCCATTAATTAGAACTGGGCAAGATTATGCGTTGTGGTTGAAATTATTGAAAACGGGAACTAATGCGACGTTATATTCTGATGTTTTGACAAGCTATAGAATTACACCTGGTTCGATCTCTAGAAATAAAATCAAAAAAGCAATGAGACAATGGCAAATATACCGTGGTATAGAATGTTTACCTCTTGCTAAATCGCTTGAGTGTTTTTGCTTTTATGCTTGGAGAGCTGTTTTTAAAAGATAAATTGGAGGTTTGTTATGAAAATTGCTATTGTTGGTACAGGCTATGTTGGTCTGTCGAATGCTATGCTTCTAGCACAGCATAACGAGGTTGTTGCTGTAGATATTGTCGAAGATAAAGTACAACTTCTTAATGATAAAGTATCTCCAATCGTAGATAAGGAAATTGAGGACTTTCTGAAAAATAAAGACCTGAACTTTGAAGCAACCTTAGATAAAGAATTAGCTTATAAAGGTGCGGAGTATGTCGTGATTGCGACACCTACTGATTATGATGTTGAGCACCATTATTTTAATACATCGTCTGTTGAAGCCATAATTAAAGATGTGATGGAAATTAACTCTGATGCAGTAATGGTTATAAAATCAACTATTCCCGTCGGCTATACTAAACAGATTAAAGAGGAATTGGGTTGCGAAAATATTATCTTCTCACCAGAGTTCTTACGAGAAGGTCGTGCTCTTTACGATAACTTGTATCCATCACGTATTATTGTTGGCGAGCAGAGTGAGCGTGCAAAAGTCTTTGCAGACTTGCTGGTTGAAGGTGCGATTAAAGAAGATATCGAAGTCTTGTTTACCGACTCAACCGAAGCAGAAGCTGTGAAATTGTTCTCGAACACCTATCTGGCAATGCGTGTAGCTTACTTCAATGAGCTGGATTCTTATGCTGAGACACACGGTTTGGACAGTCGCCAAATCATTGAAGGCGTTGGATTAGACCCTAGAATCGGTAATCACTATAACAACCCATCTTTTGGTTATGGTGGGTATTGCTTACCCAAAGATACCAAACAGCTTCGTGCCAATTATAAAGAAGTCCCTAACTGCCTGATTGGTGCTATTGTGGATGCTAATACGACTCGTAAGGATTTTGTTGCCGATTCTATTATCAACCGTAATCCTAAAACAGTCGGTATTTATCGACTGATCATGAAATCGGGATCGGATAACTTCCGCGCATCTAGTATCCAAGGCATCATGAAACGTATCAAAGCCAAGGGAATTGAGGTGGTGGTTTATGAACCAGTACTTAAAGAGAAAGAGTTCTTTAATTCATTGGTTATGGATGACTTAAATGAATTCAAACAAAACTGTGATGTGATTGTCTCGAACCGTATGGCTACAGAGCTCGAAGATGTTGCTGACAAAGTCTATACTCGTGACCTTTTCGGTAGTGATTAACTCTGATTAAACTCAGCTAATTGTCAACGGTTATTTTGACTCATTGGTTGGAGCCATTACCAATCCACAATGGTCTGTTTTCGCACTATATCGCATTCAAGGACCATTGATTTTGTCAGTTGTATATATTTAGTGACTACTTCCTTATTTAACCGGTTGGGCGTGCAGGCCTTACCGGTTGTTGCATTCTCTGCATTCTCGGTGAATAGTTCATCGCTTAGTCGTCACAGTATAATAGACGACAATGTGGACGTATATTTCAAGGTCTTTTATGAAAAAAATAACAAAAGCCGTCATTCCTGTGGCAGGGCTAGGGACACGTATGTTGCCGGCAACAAAGGCAATTCCAAAGGAAATGTTGCCTCTTGTAGATAAGCCACTTATTCAATATATTGTGAATGAGTGTGTGGCAGCAGGAATTAAGGAAATTGTGTTAGTTACTCACTCATCTAAGAATGCCATAGAAAACCACTTCGACACGTCTTATGAGCTGGAAGCGACGCTTGAAAAGCGAGTGAAGCGCCAAGTTCTTGATGAAGTTCAGTCAATCTGTCCACTTGATGTTACTATTATGCATGTTCGTCAGGGACATGCCAAAGGTTTAGGGCATGCAGTATTGTGCGCGAAATCGTTAGTTGGTGAGTCGCCATTTGCTGTTGTGCTACCTGATGTCATTTTGGATGAGTACACTGCAGAGCAATCTTCTGAAAACTTGGCTGTAATGGTTCAACGGTTTGAGGAATCTCGTTTTAGTCAGATTATGGTAGATTCGATACCTATGGAAGAGGTATCAAAGTATGGTGTGGTTGACTGTGGTGGCGCGGAACTTAACAGGGGCGAATCTCATGTAATGACCGCTATGGTGGAAAAGCCAGCAGTAGAAGACGCGCCCTCAAATCTGGCTGTTGTTGGCCGTTATGTACTTTCTTCTAAGATTTGGGATAAGTTAGCCATTACTCCTCCTGGTGCTGGTGATGAAATACAGCTAACGGATGCCATTGATATGCTGATGAGGGATGAGACGGTAGAAGCGTTTCATATGACAGGCAAATCTCACGATTGTGGCGATAAGCTGGGTTACCTGAAAGCTTTTGTTGAGTACGGCCTTCGTCATGACACGTTAGGTAATGATTTTGCTTGTAATCTGAAGACATTGATGTGCGAAGATAAGACCTTGAAGTTGGTTGGATAAAGAGTGGCTTTATGACTTTGTGATTCTATGGATAAGCAGTTTAGAGTCAAGAGATCCTAGTGGATCGGTGATGCAACACAGCATTAGGACTTCAGAGTCCTTGCTTGCAGGACCATTCGTTTAAATCACCATTATTTAATACTATTCCGTTATTCGACACATATAAGAACTAACTTATGACTACCGCATTTCTTTTTGTTTTTGTTTTTGTTTTGTCGTTTTGTAGCCTGTTTGTTTTCAGGAAGATTGCAAAACGTATTGGCCTCGTTGATAAACCAAATGCACGTAAGCTGCATCAGGGAGTGATTCCACTTGTTGGTGGTGTATCGATCTTTGTTACACTCGCTATTGCATTCTTACTCTTTTTAGAAACGGATGCTGATACTTTTCTATTCATAGCTTGTGCAACTGTGCTAGTGATCACTGGGGTAATTGATGATCGCTATGATATTAGCTTTAAGATACGTTTGGTGATTCAGGCAGGCGTCTCATTAGCGATGATTTTGATTGGCGGTAAGAGCCTTCACAATTTGGGCTATCTGATGGGGAGTGAAGCCATTGAGCTATCTGTTGCTGCCAGTTATGTCATCACTATAATGGGGGTGATTGGTGCCATTAATGCCTTTAATATGGTTGATGGTATTGATGGTTTGTTAGGTGGCTTGGCTTCTGTCACGTTTGGCGCTCTGGGCTTTATGTTCCTGGTTGATGGTAACATGAAGCTTGCTATGGTGTGTGGCTTAATTGTGACAGCTATGGTGCCTTACATTTTGCTTAATCTTGGTTTTCCGCTTGGCCGTCGTTTTAAAGTTTTTATGGGAGATGCCGGTAGTATTTTCATCGGCTTTACCGTAATTTGGCTTTTGATTGAAGCGACGCAAGGCACTAATACTACTCATATTCGTCCGGTAACGGCTTTGTGGGTAATTGCGATTCCTTTGATGGATATGGCTACTATTATGATCCGTCGCATTCGCAAAGGACAGTCACCATTTAAACCTGATCGTGAACATTTGCATCATATTTGCCAACGTATTGGTATGTCATCTCATATGTCACTATTTGTGATTTGTTTAATGGCATCTATTATGGCTGGAATTGGTGTGTGGTCAGATATGGAAAAGATTAATGAATGTGTAATGTTCATTAGTTTTCTGTCTGTGTTTGCCATTTATTTCTTTGTCATTAGTTATATTTGGCGCATCACAACCTTCATCCATCGCTTATTTGGTATAAAATCTGCTCAAACTGACAGTACGGTTACTGTTGGTACACAAAGTGCTGATTAGTCACTCTGTGTTTTTAATTAAGCGGTAGCTGTAATGATAAGAGGCGAGAGATTTCTCTCGCCTTTTTATTAAGACGCTATACTACTCACTACTCACTACTCACTACTCACTACTCTCTACTCTCTACTCTCTACTCTCTACTCTCTACTCTTAATCTATCTTCCCGTCGCATCGCTTTTGCCATTTTGTCGTATCTTTCCAGTTCATCGAAAAACAGCTGACACTTCCAGAGTAATACAAATCCATGATGCAGAATTACTTCGAAAACAAAATTTTTGTTGATTAATGTCATCGCTTGGTTTTGCATACATCCCTCCTTGCAGCCGATATTCTGGCTGAGCAATGCGGTCGGAGTTTGAGTGGTTTGAAATCGTAATCTCATGCCGACGAATTGATATGCCATCTAAGACATATTTATAGTGTAGCTCTAAATTGAGAGTAGTTGGTTGTTATTGTTAATAAAATGTGAATCAGCTGGGCGGGAGTGATACTTCACGGGGTATATCACGAAAAACTGAGGACTGTTAGATGAGAATTAGGGGAAAATAGCGCAAGCTGAGTGTCGAGCATCTGGTCGCTAATTTTCGATACTCGATACTCATTTTCGTCATTATTTATAATAAGGACATAAAACTATGTGTCTCAAACCACTTTTACATTCACTCTGTGTAGGAGAGCCGTGATACCCCTGATGTAATTGATGGTGGAGAAGTAGGCAACAAACGTAATCATAAAGGCACAGAACATGACTGACTCACTTATTTGATAGTGTTCACTAACAATACCAACAAGTGCAAAGATACCTGAGAGGGTACAAATGGTCAGCAATGTCATTCGAGGAGACAAGCCAATTCGTTGGCAGATATGATGTAAATGTTCACGATCGGGTTTAAATGGTGAGTGACCTTTCTTTACTCTGCGGATCATAATGGTTGCCATGTCCAGTAAAGGCAGGGCGATAAGCCAAAGGGCTGTGACAGGTCGGAAGGCAGCACTTTCACTCTGTGAGCCAACGATAAGTAACCAGACTACAGTAAAGCCGATAAAGACACTGCCGGCATCCCCCATAAAGATTTTATATCGCCGACCGAATGGTATACCCAAATTCAGCATAATGTAGGGAAGGGTTGCAAGCACAATAACCAGACAGAATAGCGCGGCATTAGTTTGACCTTGTAAATAGAAGAGGTAGCCAAGAGAGGCAAAAGTTACTGTCGACAGGCCCCCTAACAAGCCGTCAATTCCATCGACCATATTGAAAGCATTAATCGCCCCCAGTGTTGCTAAGATAGTGATGAGATAGCCAAGAGGTAGAAGTAGCTTTAACTCTCCCCACCCGAGCAAATTTCCCAAGTTAGTTAAGTAAAGATTACCGGCTGAAATCATAAAAACAGACATCAGAGTTTGGATGATCAGCCTTGCTTTGAAGCTGATGTCATACTTGTCATCAATTGCGCCAGTGAGTACTAATATGGAGGAGCAGAAGAGGTATAGTGTGGGCTCCAAAGTCAGTTCTGAGTTTTGCAATAGTGCTATAGCTACAGTCAGGAAAATACCAATACCGCCAACTAAAGGAATTGCTCCCTCATGGTGTTTTCGGGCAGATGGGATATCAACGAGTTCAATTCTTTGTGCAATCTTTCTGAGGGTTAAAAGACTACAAAAGGAAATGACAAAAACTAGCGCAAGTTCAAAGTTCATCTGTTATACCTTTTGCCGAAAAAGTAAAAACCGACACATATTATACCAGTTGCCTATCTCGATAAAGTTACATTCATATCTGGCAGGTATTTCTTTGCATATATTGAGCTGTTTAACGTTTTGTAGGCGTAGTTTGTCAATAAAAATGGTCCAGCTTATGACAAGTTTTCATTATCGAAAGCTTAGTAAATTTTTGATGTGCTATCTATTAATAAATTAAAAAATTGATGTAACGAAAAATGCTAGGTCTTAGATATTTTTGCCAAAGTTTTGCCTAGCTTACACGATACGATCGACTTGGCGTTATACCTGATTGATGATGTGAGCTGAAAGATTTATCGTGATTTTCCTCTGGCTATCAATTGTTTTCTCTTACCTGTACGTTTGGCTCTGTCATTATCCTTCCATCTGGGTAAGGAAGCTAAAAGGATATTGAGGAGCCAGTGGAAGGCGTAAGAATCATTCATCACGGCGCTCGTGTCGGAGTGACCGGGTCGTGTCATGAAATAACGATTGGAAATTACAGTATTTTGATTGATTGTGGTTTGTTTCAGGGTAAAGAGGCGAACGGTTTTCCTGATATTGACTTTCCTGTTAGCCATATTCAAGCGCTGTTGTTGACTCACTGCCACATCGACCATGTCGGTCGTCTGCCTTGGTTGCTGGCTGCGGGCTATCGTGGTCCGATTTATGCCACTGAGGCGACGGCTGCTTTATTGCCAATGATGCTTGAAGATGGGCTGAAAATTCAACTTGGGTTAAATACGTTGCAGTGTGAACGCTTTACCCGCATCGTCAAAGCTCAAATTAAACCCATACCTTATGATTGCCACGTGCAGTTTATATTACCCGATAGCAAGCAGCTTAGCTTTTGCTTTCGCCCTGCGGGTCACATTCTCGGTTCTGCCTATATTGAACTGAGGATGCCTTGTGGTAAATCTGTCGTCTTTTCCGGTGATATAGGCCCTACCAATACTCCCTTACTTGTTGACCCTCTTCCTCCTGAATCTGCCAATCTTTTAGTTCTTGAAAGTACCTATGGAGACAAGCTACATAACTCAGTGAGTGAGCGAGAAAGCCGCTTATTCGAGATTATTGAGCGCTCACTTCGCGATGGTGGGGCGATACTGGTCCTGGCATTTAGTGTCGGTCGAACGCAAGAGTTACTGTTCGATCTCGAAAACATTATATCAAGAACGGTACAGGAGGAGCAGACAAGAGCCTGCTTTAATTGGCAACAGTTGCCTGTGGTTTTAGATTCTCCTTTGGCGGTTGAAATAACTAAGCAGTATCTGACTTTTCAGCGTCTCTGGGCTAAAGAAGCTAAGTCTCGTCTAAATTCTGGTCGCCATCCTCTTTCGTTTCAGCAATGCATTACTATCAATCAGCACTCCGATCATTTGGCTTTGGTTAATCGTCTAAAGGCGACAGGGGAGCCGGCTATTGTAGTGGCTGCCAGCGGTATGTGTACGGGTGGGCGAATTATGAATTATCTTGAAGCTTTGCTGCCGGACTCTCGGACAGATGTTATTTTGGTTGGTTATCAGTCTGAAGGGACGCTGGGACGTTGTTTAATGGAGCAGCATAAGCAGGTCGAACTTAATAGTCATCGAGTGGAAGTTGCCGCTAGAGTTCATTCGCTTTCAGGCTATTCAGCGCATGCTGATCAGTTTGATTTACTAAAGTTTGTAAGAGGTATAAAGCAAGGGCCGCAGCAAATTCGTGTGGTTCATGGTGATGTAAAGGCTCAGCGAGCTTTAGCAAGTGAATTGGTTAAGTTGAAACCAGGTTGTGAGGTTATTGTTGCAGCCGATGAAATGTATAATCTAATTTGACTGTAATTTGATGATTATCAACATGAAGTAACCTTGGTTTGGAAGATGCGCTACTCTAATAATGCTATTTGAGGTACCATTTTCGCATTAATTTTTTTGTACTGGTTTTGTTACTGATTAATAGAGGTGGTTCTTCACATCGATAGTAATCTCAGTCAATGATGTAACCAGTTGCGGATAGTTTAATTTTTGAGGTCGAGTAATGAAAATTACTGTTGCGGGAACGGGTTATGTTGGCCTGTCCAATGCTGTGCTGCTGGCACAAAATAACGAGGTCGTTGCTCTTGATATCGTTGAAGAAAAAGTCACTTTGATCAATCAACGTGTGTCTCCGATTGAAGATAAAGAGATTAGTGAATATCTTAATGGGCATTCATTAAATCTGACCGCAACAACAGATAAGCGACAGGCTTATCAGGATGCAAAGTTTGTTATTATCGCGACACCGACAGACTATGATCCGATTACCAATTACTTCAATACTTCAACAGTTGAAGCGGTGATAAAGGATGTAATGGCAATTAACCCTGATGCCGTTATGGTGATTAAGTCAACAGTGCCAGTTGGCTATACTCGTCGTATCAAAGAAGAATTCGGCTGTGAAAACCTTATCTTCTCACCTGAGTTTCTTCGGGAAGGTCGAGCACTGTACGATAATTTGTACCCGTCGCGAATTATTGTCGGTGAACGTTCTCAGCGAGCAGAACAGTTCGCACAGCTATTAGTGCAAGGTGCTTGTAAAGAAGATATTCAGGTTCTTTATACTGATTCAACAGAAGCTGAAGCAGTTAAGCTTTTTTCAAACACATATCTTGCAATGCGTGTTGCTTACTTCAATGAACTGGACTCTTATGCCGAAGCTCATGGTTTAAACTCTCGTCAAATCATTGAGGGGGTTGGCCTGGATCCTCGAATTGGCTCCCACTACAACAATCCGTCCTTTGGCTATGGTGGTTACTGTTTGCCGAAAGACACTAAACAGTTGCTTGCGAACTATCAGGAAGTGCCAAACAATATTATTGGCGCAATTGTTGAGGCGAATCGTACTCGTAAAGACTTTATTGCAGATTCTATTTTGCATAAACAACCTAAAGTGGTTGGTGTGTATCGCTTGATTATGAAAGCTGGCTCAGATAATTTCCGAGCTTCAAGTATTCAGGGGATCATGAAACGGATCAAAGCCAAGGGTGTCGACGTGGTCGTTTACGAACCGGTACTTAAAGAAGATGATTTCTTTAACTCTAAAGTTATCAGAGATCTGGAGCAGTTTAAGCAGATGTCTGATGTGATTGTATCAAACCGCATGTCGCCAGATTTAGAAGATGTTGCAGATAAGGTGTATACCCGCGATTTGTTTGGCTCAGACTAAGAGCTAACGAATTTTTGGATGCGAGAGTTTAGATATAAGAATTATTGTATCAATCTAACTCTCGCCTCCATAGTTAATCTATTAAGAATAATATTCTCAGTTCTAAGACTTCTCTCTCCATTCTTAATACTCACCTCAAGATTTTCAGATCTCTCCTATACTTATTTTCATATCAATAAGGTCGCAGCGTTTTCGGGGAATGATATGGATAAGTCAATAATTGCGCTCATATTTGCTGGAATGATGAGTATGTCGGCTTGCGCTGCCGACGGAACAGCGGCTAGGGAAGGATCTGGGATAGCAACTTCTTCTACTGCGACAACGGCTTCACAGGCTGCTGCAGATGTTTCTGCAACCGGGACGGCTGCCGGAGTTAATTCTGCTTTAGCTGCATCAGCTGGAGGGTTGACCGCAACTGTTATTGCTGTCGGTGTGGCGGCAGTCGTGATTGGTGTTGCTGTATCTGACACCGGAGGGGGCGATGATCCGGCTCCTCCAGTAACGGTTCAAGCGGAATAACCATTAGCTTTTGGATAATTCTGTTTTAATAAAGTCGTTTTGGACCATCTTTTCTTTGGTGGAATTAGAAAGCGAGTGACATATGCCACTCGCTTAGTTTTGTTATGGGTTCTTACTTTTCTGCTTTTAAATCTTCTTCCCTTTCAGCAGCTTTCTTACCCACATTCGTCCCGGGTGAAGGGCATCCAGGACATCTAAAGGTAGTGGCAGCGGATCACCGCAAATTTCTGATGCCAGCAGTTCACCCAGTAGTGGTGCGGAGCTTAGGCCGCGAGAACCCAGGCCAATCATTGAATAAAGGTTCTGGTAGGTTGGTACTTGCTCTGCCTGATCTTGTTGGTCTTTCAGGTCATCGTATTGCTCAAGCAGTGATGTGTAATCACAGACATTACCGACAAACGGCAGATGATCACGACTGGCACAGCGTACACCGACGCGAGCCTGGTTTGCAGATACATCAACATCCGTAGGCCAGTCGACACACGGCAGGCAGTTAACCAAGCGCTGTTTATTATCAAGCTGTTCAGCTTCACTGAACATCAGGTCTGTCTGGCCGCGGTTATAGCTGGCACCGATGCAGTGGCTTTGCGTCTCCTGGTTAACCGGGGTTAGATAACCGTCGTAGCAAAGTACGGTTTTCAGCTTTGTCAGTTCGGTATTGGTTGGAATATGGCTCACTTGGCCGCGAACAGAGTAGGCCGGAATTTCTTTGGTTTGGGCAAACTCTGCAAAACGGTGACCATTAGCCACAATGACACTGTTGTGCTGATACTGATTGTTCTGGCTGTCAGTAAGTAACCAACTTGTTTTGTCTGACAACTGTTTCAGCTGACGTATATCAGTATCTGTTTTGATTGTCAGCAGGCCGCTTTCTTCAGCAAGCTGGAGCAGGGCCCGTGTCAGATCCTGAGGACAGAGCCAGCCGCCCAGCGGATAATTAACACTGCTGTGGCCGGAAGGCAGGCCGATGATTTGCTCTGTATCTTCAATGTCTAATGCGCGGATAAGCTCTTTTGGGAAGCCTCCGGTCAGCATTTTGCCCAGTTTCTTTTCAGCATTGTCATCCCAGGCCAACTGAGTGACACCGCACCAGTCATGGGCAAACGTCTTTTTCGTTGCCGCTTGCTCAACAAACTGGCGGGCATAAAGGAATGCCGGGGCAAAAAAGCGCGACAGGGAGTCGTTTGAGCCGTTAAGCAGCGGATAAACTGCGCCCTGGCGGTTGCCAGATGCACCTTCTGCCAGCTGGTGGTCTGCACAGTAAAGGGTAACATTCACACCGCGACGTACCAGTGATAACGCTGTGGTCGCTGAGCCGACACCGCCGCCAATGATAGCGACATCCTGTGCACTGTCAGCTGCAGTTCGAGCATACCAGGGTTTGAAGTTAGCTTTGTAACGGCGCTCGGTAACTTTACCGGCCAGCATTTCACGCTTAGTGCCAAAGCCTTTGACTTTGCTCATCTCAAAACCGGCTTCAATCAGGCCGCGGCGGACAAAACCGGCGGCGGTAAAGGTGGCGGTGGAACAACTTTCACGGGCAAGTTTGGCCATGCCATTGAACAAATCCTGGTTCCACATCTCCGGGTTTTTACTTGGGGCGAAGCCGTCTAAGAACCAGGCATCCACGATACCTTCATCATTGGTCCATACTTGAGGCATACATTCTTTAATATCGCCGAACCATAAATCGAGGGTGATCATGCCGTCTTCCAGTACGATACGGTGACAGTCGGCAACGGCAGGCGGGTAGTGAACGTGCAATTGCTCTGCTAGTTCTGCCAGCTCAGGCCATGACTGGTGAGCCTTGACTAGATCGGCTTTGGTGACCGGGAATTTCTCGAAGCTGATGAAGTGCAGCTCTTTGGTTTTTGCTTCAGGATTAGCCGCGCGGAACGCCTTGAACCATTGCCAGACGGCAAGGAAGTTCAGTCCGGTGCCGAATCCGGTTTCCGCGACGACAAAGCGGCGGCGGTTAAAGGTTTCCCAGCGCTCGGGGAGGCCGTTTTGTTTGAGAAAAACATAACGTGTTTCTTCCAGGCCGTTTGCATTGGAGAAATAAACATCGTCAAAGTCATTGGAAACAGGTGTTCCGGACTCATTCCAGTCAAGAATGGCATTTTCAATGCGCTTGTTGGACAGCTCAGACAAGGGGAAACCTCATTATACGGTGTAACTGGGTGTCGTTAGTGCCTGAATCTGTTCAGTAAAGATACAGAACCAGTAGCAATAACGAACTGAAAAAGTGAAATTGACAGGGATTGTACCTGATTGAAGGGAAAGCTGACCACTTTCTGTAAATAAACCCGTTATTATCTTGGGCGTTAAATGACAGTAGGAATTCATCATGAAACGAGCCGTAATTACAGGCATGGGTATCGTATCCAGTATCGGTAACAACGTTAAGGAAGTGCTGGAATCTTTGAAAGCGGGTAAATCCGGTATTAACTTCTCTGAACAGTTCGCAGAAATGAAACTGCGAAGCAATGTTTGGGGCGATTTGAAGATGGTCCCGTCCGAACATATCGATCGTAAGAAAATGCGTTTCATGGGCGATGCGGCAGCATTTGCGTATTTGTCTATGGAACAGGCAATTGAAGACGCAGGTCTGACTGAAGATCAGGTTTCTAATGACCGAACTGGCCTAGTGGCGGGTTCCGGTGGTGCATCTTCTCAGAATCAGTGCACAGCAGTAGATACACTGCGCGAAAAAGGCGTGAAGCGAGTTGGTCCTTACATGGTACCTCGTACTATGTCATCAACCGTGTCAGCATGTCTGGCAACACCATTTAAAATTCGTGGTGTGAACTACACCATGAGCTCTGCGTGTGCAACATCAGCACACTGTATCGGTCATGCGCTTGAACTTATTCAGCTAGGCAAGCAGGACGTTGTTTTTGCCGGTGGCGGTGAAGAACTGGACTGGACGCTGACTATGATGTTTGACGCTATGGGCGCGCTGTCGACTAAGTACAACGACGATCCAAGCAAGGCGTCACGTACTTATGATGCAGACCGTGACGGTTTCGTGATCTCCGGTGGTGGCGGTATGCTGGTTGTCGAAGAACTGGAACACGCTCTTGCGCGTGGCGCTAAGATCTACGGTGAGATCGTAGGCTACGGTGCAACGTCAGATGGTTACGACATGGTAGCGCCGTCTGGTGAAGGTGCGGTTCGCTGTATGAAGATGGCGATGCAGGATCTGGATGAGCCGGTTGACTACATCAACACTCACGGTACTTCTACTCCGGTAGGTGATGCGAAAGAGCTTCAGGCGATTAAAGAAATTTTCGACGGTAATAGTCCGGCAATTTCTGCAACCAAGGCGATGACTGGTCACGCACTGGGTGCTGCAGGTGTTCACGAGGCGATTTACTCAACGCTGATGCTTGACAACGACTTTATTGCGCCAAGCATTAACATTGAAAACCTGGATCCGGCTGCTGAAGGCCTGGATATCGTTACTGAAACCCGTGATAAGGAACTGAAGACTGTTATGTCAAACAGCTTCGGCTTCGGCGGTACAAACGCCACACTGGTTATCAAGAAGTACGAAGGTTAGTTAATACCCGAGTAATAAAAGGCGGGGTTTGGGACATGAGAAGGAACTTCTCGGCACTCGACACTTGAACCTCGCCTCTCTTAGTATTTTGGTCTTTTTCCGGGGTGGCACTGGCCAGAGAACCAATCTTGTCAGACTTTTGGCGAGGTACCGAAAGATTGGCGATTGTGGCCAGTGCCGTTTAAACAGACGCGGCATTAACTTTTCGTGAATAGTATTTTCTTTTTTGGGAGCTGTCTATCATGAAAGTTAGTGTTTTTATAACCTGGATTTTTTTACCCGGCGCTTAGCCGGGTTTTTTTGTTGCCTCTCTAGTCGCCACTCTAAGCTATTCTCTTTCCTCTACTCCCTTGATTTAACTTGAATCCCCTCACATTCCCCAATACTATTTTGTCAGTTCACTCAGCCAGGCTTTGTTCACAGACCTCGGCCTCTAAAGGAATCCCTTCATGAAAATCCTCATTGACGAAAATATGCCTTATGCCGCTGAGCTATTCAGTCAGCTCGGCGACGTTATCTCCAAACCCGGACGCACACTGAAAGCTGATGATTTAGTTGATATTGACGCTCTGATGATCCGATCGGTCACCAAGGTAAATGCAGTATTACTGGAGAAGGCAAACAAGTTACGTTTTGTTGGCACAGCAACAGCCGGGCAGGATCATGTTGATCAGGCATTGCTGGCGGAGCGAGGGATAACCTTTACGGCGGCACCGGGCTGTAACAAAGTTGGTGTGGCGGAATATGTGCTCAGTAGCTTGATGGTACTAGGGCAGCAACAAGGTTTTTCAGTCTTCGATAAAACTATCGGTATTGTCGGAGCCGGTAATGTCGGCAGCTATTTGGCGCAATGCCTTGATGCATTGGGTATCCGTTACTTGTTGAATGATCCTCTGAAAGAGGCAGAAGGTGATCCGCGTCAGTTTCATAACCTGGATACGCTGCTTGAACAATGTGATGTGATCACCCTGCACACGCCAATTACCCGTGACGGCGACTATCCGACTTATCATCTGGCGGATGAAGCGTTTATTCAAAAGTTAACCTCGGGAGCTATTTTAATTAACGCGGCTCGTGGCCCTGTCGTGGACAATCAGGCGTTGAAGGAAGCGCTGCAACGAAGTGAATCCGGTGAAGGAAAAGCATTGACTGCTGTTCTGGACGTGTTTGAGCATGAGCCTCTGGTCGATCCTGAATTGTTGCCTCTTCTGGCATTTGCAACTCCGCATGTTGCCGGTTACGGCCTTGAAGGTAAGGCTCGTGGTACGACGATGGTTTTCAACAGTTACTGTCAGTTCCTTGGCCTTGATAAGTATGTTGCGGCTTCAAGCCTGCTCCCGGTTGCTCCTGTGCCTTATGTACAATTGAGTCAACAGTGGCAGGAGCCGGATCTGTTCTCGCTTATTCAACTGATCTACGATGTGCGTAAAGATGACGCACTGTTCCGTCGCGAAATGGTGCGCACTGTCGGTGATGATGTCCAAATGGCAAACGCTTTTGACCGGATGAGAAAAAATTACTGGGATCGACGTGAATATAGTGCGATTACAGTAGCCGGAGAGGGCCGTTTTGGGGTAGAGTCGCTGGCTAAATTAGGTTTTACAGTAGAGGAAACTCAATGAGCCAGGAATATGACATTGCAGTACTCGGCGCAACAGGCGCTGTTGGCGAGACTATTGTAGAGGTCCTGGAGGAACGCAATTTCCCTGTCCGCAATCTTCATTTGCTTGCATCTGACCGCAGTGCAGGAAAAACCTTGCGCTTTAAAGGCAAAAGCGTACGCGTAACTGATGTAGAAGAATTTGACTGGGGTCAGGTACAGATTGCCATTTTCTCTGCAGGTGCAGAAGCGTCTGACCGCTGGGCGCCGATTGCTGCCGATTACGGTGTGGTTGTTATCGATAACACCTCTCGTTTCCGCTACGAGTATGATGTACCACTGGTTGTGCCGGAAGTTAACCCGCACGCACTGGCGGATTACCGCAACCGCAATATTATAGCTAACCCGAACTGCTCAACTATTCAGATGCTGGTGGCGCTAAAGCCAATCCAGGATGCATACGGCATTGAGCGAATTAATGTTGCCACTTACCAGTCAGTATCTGGTTCAGGTAAGAAGGGCATTGATGAGTTGGCGGGACAGACTGCGAAGCTGCTTAACGGCTTGCCAGCAGAGCACAATGTTTACGACAAGCAAATTGCCTTCAACTGCCTGCCGCACATCGACGAGTTCATGGATAACGGCTACACCAAAGAAGAAATGAAAATGGTGTGGGAAACGCAGAAGATCCTGGGTGACGGCAATATCCGTGTGAACCCGACCTGTGTGCGTGTACCTGTGTTTTACGGTCATGCTGAAGCGGTTCATGTTGAAACTTGCCAGCCGGTTCATGTTGAAGAAGCGATTAACCTGCTTGAAAATGCAGAAGGTATTGAAGTTTTCCACGGCAATGACTACCCGACTCAGGTCGGTGATGCAACCGGTAAAGATCACGTGATGGTTGCCCGTATCCGTGAAGACATCAGCCACCCTTGTGGCCTGAACATGTGGGTAGTGGCAGATAACGTTCGTAAGGGCGCTGCAACTAATAGTGTTCAGATTGCAGAAAAACTGATTGAAGAATATCTTTAAGTCATTGGTATCCTGAAATCCACTCTTGGGTTTCAGGATATTTTTTCAATCATGATCTTCATTGTAAAACCCTATTGACAACCTTGACATACCTGTCAGGTAAGCAACAATCCTCTTTTACTGCTTAAGAGTCTTGATGAGAGGTCGATAGATTCTTTATGCTAAGCACCATTAACAATCGATCTCGTTCCAATAACTCGGTGCCCGAAACGAATTACTTATCTCTGCCAGAGAGGATTACAGGCAGTGTCTGACCTATCGACTATGATCAAACGAATTTTATTGCCGGCTATTATCGCAAGTGCAGCCTTCCATATGCCGGCTCAGGCGAATGCAGTTCGCATTATTGGCCCTTCAGCGGTTGAAGCGCCAGCCACAGTCGTGGAACGCACACCGGCAAGGACCAGTCCCCAGCGTGTTCCGCAGAATACAACATCTGCAACCAGCAGTGCAGCTGTCGACCCCTCATTCTTATATGGTCCGACTAAGCCGAGTGAAACCTTGTGGTCGATTGCTTCTCGTAGCATGCCAGAAGGGGGCGGAGTTTCTGTTTACCAGATCATCGGTGCTATTCATCGGGCCAACCCGCAAGCGTTTGAGAACAACAACATTCACGGTTTGATACCGGGAAGTACCCTTGTAATGCCGACCCTGGGGCAGGCGATTCAGGAAGATGTCGACAGCGTTAAGCGTCGACTTGAAGCTGACAAGCGCCAGCCACGTCAGCGAGCTGGCAGAAGCTCGGCTCCGAAACCCAAACCGACACCTGCTGCGACTGCACCTGAACCGGTTGTAGTTGCTTCGGTACAGCCAAAGCCAGAGCCGGTTAAAGAAACAGTGGTGAAGGACTCACCAAGAGTGACATCCGCTTCACCACAGGCCGGAGATTCAGCCAAAAACGTAATTCCGCCAAAACCCTCTGCGCTTCAGCAGCAATTGGACTCTTCTGATGTAGAAGTTACTAAGTTGCTGGAGAGTAATCATCTGCTGCGTGTTCGTCTGTCAGAAATGCAACATGAAGTGGCTGCATTGCGTGATCAGGTAAGCAGTGATGACATTCTGCGCGAGCAAATCAAAGATTTTATTGAACAGCAGAAAGCCCAGACCCCGGAAATGGTTGAGCCTGAACCATCATGGGTAGATACCCTGACAGAGAGCCCTTGGGCTCTGGCTGCTGTTGCCTTTATTCCGGGTGCACTGATTGCCGGTGTGCTGGCGTTCTTCATGATGAGACGCAAGAAGGAAGACGAAGAGGATGAGGTTAAGTCACTTGATGCTCCAGAGGCACAAGAGCCGGCAATGGTGCCGCCTCCGGGTGATGATAATGGTCCTGACAGTAACGATGATTTGGATGAGCTTTTCGGCGCTGATGAAGATGTTCTGTTTAACGATCCTGAAACCAGCCTGTTCTCGGCCGAAGGGGATGCATCCGCTGAGAAGGCGTCGGATTCATTGGATATGTTGGACCTTTCAGCGAACAGTAATGATGAGTTCGAAATTGACAGCGGTCTGACTCCAAGCAGTATTTCTGTCAAGAGTGACGAAGAGGCTATCGGCCTTGAAGACATGGAACGCGCGCTTGATGAAATGGATCAGTCGTCGGATCAGAGTTCGGATGAAGCGCTGGCTTCTATGTGGGAGCAGTCGCTGCAGAATGACTCTGATGACGATGATAACTTCGATCTTGCTGACAATGGTTCTGCGGGTAAGCTTGATGATGACCTTGTTTCAGACCAGGGTATTGAAGATGGTCTTCTGGATCAGTCGATTCTGGATGATTTGTTGTCGGAAGTGGACGCTGAAAAAGAGCAGCCGGAAGAAGACCCGTCTGAGCAGATCATCAATCAGGATGATTTAGATTCACTATTTGCAACCATCGGTGAAGAAGCGCCGGAAGATATCAAGGCGGCTCCTGTAAGTGGAATTGATGAGCCTGTCGTAGATGAAGCTGAAGAGACAGCTCAGCAAGCTGCTGTAGATCAGGCTCTGGCCGATGCTGATGCTATTTTCGCAGCTGAAGAGAATGCGCTGCCGGAAGAAGATCTGGATTCTCTTTTTGCTGAAAACAATGCTCAACTACAGAATGAGCAGATTGACGAAACCCAGCCAGCTGACGATGAAAGCGTGTTCGATGAAACCAATGCAGAATTGCTGGATGAGCTACTGGAAGAAAATCAGCCCGCTGATGATGAAAGCGTGTTTGATGAAACCAGTACAGAATTGCTGGATGAGCTACTGGAAGAAAATCAGCCTGTTGCGGATGATGACATCGTAATTGATGAAACCAGCACAGAGCTGTTGGATGAGTTGCTTGAAGAAAATCAACCTGCTGCTGATGATGAAATCGTAATTGATGAAACCAGCACAGAGCTGCTGGATGAGCTGCTTGAAGAAAATCAGCCTGCTGATGACGACATTGTAATTGACGAAACCAGCACAGAGCTGTTGGATGAGTTGCTTGAAGAAACCCAGCCTGTTGATGATGAAATCGTAATTGATGAAACCAGCACAGAACTGCTGGATGAACTTCTGGATAGCGATGACTCAGATAAGTCTTTATTTGATAATGATATATCAATTGACGAAAACAGCACTGCGTTACTTGATGAGCTTGTAGATGGGCTTGATAGTGACACTGGTGATGTTCAGGATATCGCCGAGGCGTTTGATGAGCTGAACATCGAAGAGCCTGCAATTGATGCTACTGATGTCGTTATTGATGAAACCAGCACAGATTTGCTGGATGACATTCTTGAACATCACAGTGATCAGCCAGATGTGGCGGCAGCTGACAGCGAAGGTGACGCAGAGCTTTTAGCTGATGCGGAATTCGATATCCCTTCAGAAGCACCTGAGCTGAATAATGCATCCACAAAGGTGGGTGCAAATGAGTCGGATACACTTGATGATCTTTTCTCTGATCCTGAGTTTGAATCTGAGCTTGCTGTTGATGAGCAGGTGTCACCGCAGCCAGAAGCGTTAGCTGATGATGAATTGATTCCAAGTGTCGAAGCTGCGGAGCAAGAACCTGAAGATGCTGATTTTCCGGATGCCGAAAATAGTGCATTTGATGCGATTTTAAATGATGCACTGAATGAGCAGGAAACTCAGGAACTTGCAGAGCCAGATGTAGGCGTTGAAAGTGATGAGGCGACAGCTGAAGCTCATGAGAGCGTTGATGAGATTAACGCTCTGCTTGATGGTCTTGACGATATATCGGCAACTGATTCAGCAGCAGAACAGCAGCAGGTTGATGATGTTCAAAATATTGAACAAAGTGTCGATGAGTTGCTTGAAAGTCTGGATGCTCAGGAAAACCAGGAAGAGCCGTCAGTAGAAGCACTCGAGCAGGAAGAAGCGGCGTCAGACGAACAACCTGCTTCTGTATTTGAAGATGCTTTCGCTGCAGCAGAAGAGCATGCTGCATCTGATGAGTCAGAGACACAAGAAACACAATATGCTGTAGATTTGGATGAGCTTCTTCAGGATACTGAATCTGCAGAAGCAGAAGCAGAAGCAGAAGCAGAAGCAGAAGCAGAAGCAGAAGCAGAAGCAGAAGCAGAAGCAGAAGCAGAAGCAGAAGCACCGTTTGTTCCAGAACAGCTGGAAGAAGATTTGGAAGAAGGTTTACTCTCAGCTATTGCGGATGATGAGTTTCCGACCTTCGATGAAGAAGTGGCGTTGGCAGAGTCTGAGCCTGATGAGTCTCCGGAGGCCTTTGAGCCGACATCCTTTGATACAGGAGAAATTGAGCCGCTCAATCTTGATGATTTACCTGAATTTGATGAAGACGCCGCATTCAATGATCCTGAAGCTGAAGAGATTGAAGATGAGCCATCTGCACTTTCTGACGGTGATGAGCAGGCTGCACTTGACCAGATCGTAAGGCAACTGCAGCAAGCGGCTGAAGCGGCGCCGGCAGGTAGTCAGCCAGTAGCTGATTTGCAACAGGCTGAAGTAGCAACTGAAGAAGATGAAGTCACTTCGGTTGAGAATTCAGAACTGTCAGAAGAGGGCTCTGATGAGCCTGTTGAGGCGAAGCCTTATTCGGTTCACGGTGAGCAGTCTATTGAATTTGAAACTCTTGACCCGAATTCGTTGCCGGAATTCAGTGAAGATGAAGCGCTGCAGGCATCATTCGATGAACAGCATGAACTTGAACAGTATGAGCGTGAACAGGGTCTGAAGAATAATCGCCAGCCTGCTGTTCCAGAACAGGTTCAAGCTCCGCAACAGTTACAGGCTGAAGAGCCAGCCAGCATCTTTGATGATGAGCTGGTGGATGCAGCGGGCCTGGATATGGCTGCACTGCTAAGTGAGCCGGATGCAGAGCCAGAGTCGGTGCTGGGTGATGCCATTGCTGATGAAAAGCCGTCTGATTTTGATGTTCAGAATCCTGTATCGACAGAACCGGAAGTAGTCTCTGCTCCGGCAGAAGAAAACGTGCCGACTGACAGTTCCGAAGCTGTATTTGATAGTGTTGAAACTGTACCGGATTTCACTGAATCAAACTTGGTCAGTGAAGATGAACGATCAGAGCCGACCCAGCTATTCGCTCAGGATTCTGAAAGCGATGTTGTCGAGTATCCGGAGACAATGGTTGATGACAACGCTGTTGTTTTGGGTACCGGACTTGAGGAGGCCGGAGAGGCTATTGTCGAGCCTGAAGTGCTTGATGAAGAACAGGTTGCGAATAATACAGAGACTGGACCTTCAAGCTTTAATTTTGAACCGGCTGACTGGGCGCTGCATGATGAACTGGATGCAGAGCGTGAGCAGTTGCTTTCCAGCTCATTTGCTGAGGACAGTCTTTCTACGACCGAGTTAGAAATGTCGGAAGAAGATTCCGAGATTTGGGCGGCATCTAGCCCTGAACCGGAAATTGCGACTGAAGACTGGGCTGAACAACCACAGATGCAGCTTGAAGATGTTGATGCTTTTGATACGGAATCTTTGCTGGCTGAGCTGGATGAACAGGGTAATTTCTCTGCTCAGCCTGACAGTGAACTGGTTGATAAGCAGATTTCACCAACCGATTACATCAGCATTGATGAACTGCTAAAAGAAATGGAAGCGGAAGAGTCGGCTGAAGCGGAAGACAAACCGCTGAATCTGGAGGTCGGTCTGGATGAATTCCCGGATGTGTTATCTGATGTTGCAGCCTTTGATGTAGACAGTCAGGGGGAGTACGCAAGCAAGTTGGATTTAGCAAATGCTTACCTTGAGATGAATGACAGAGAAGGTGCGCAGGATTTGCTGGAAGACATTGTTAAAAATGGTGATACGCAAAGCCAGCGTCAGGCGCAAGCGTTGCTGACGAAGATCCTTCGCTAGAACCATCGACAGGGTTAACCTAGAGAAAAAGCGAATGGCTGAAGTCATTCGCTTTTTTATTATTCGGCGTTTCGGTCGTCCCAGGACTGGGCTACCCTCGAAACTCATCGCTTTTTTCCCTATAATCCCCATCTCTTTAAAAACAGGCCATCTGCGCCGACAGTAAGAACGAAGTAAATTATGCGAATAGCTTTAGGTGTCGAGTACGACGGTGCCAAATATTATGGCTGGCAGCGTCAGCGTGAAGTTGACAGTGTTCAGGAGCGACTGGAAAAAGCATTAACCAAGATTGCGAATAAGCCTGTAGAAGTTCAGTGTGCAGGCCGAACTGATGCCGGTGTTCACGGAACTGGCCAGGTTGTACATTTTGACGTTGATGTAAACCGTAAAATGGCAGCCTGGACAATGGGGGTGAATGCCCAATTGCCAAAAGATATTGCTGTTCGCTGGGCAAAGGAAGTCAGTGAGGATTTCCATGCCCGCTTCTCTGCTACTGCTCGTCGCTATCGTTATATCATCTATAATCATGCACTAAGACCTGCAATTCTGGGTAAAGGTGTAAGCCATTACCATGGTGAACTTGATGCAGAAAAGATGCACGAGGCCGGTCAGCATCTGTTGGGTGAGAATGACTTCACATCCTTCCGTGCTGTGCATTGTCAATCACTTAGTCCCTGGCGTAATCTAATGCACCTGAATGTGTCTCGCCAGGGTAACTTCGTTATTATTGACATTAAGGCGAATGCATTCGTTCACCATATGGTTCGAAACATTACAGGCAGCTTGATCAAAGTCGGTCGTGGTGAAGAGAAACCAGAATGGATTGAATGGTTGTTAGAGCAAAAAGACCGCACCCTTGCTGGGGCAACAGCTAAGGCTGAAGGCCTGTATTTGGTTGAAGTGGATTATCCGGAGGAGTTTGAGTTGCCAAAGGCACCAATTGGTCCTCTGTTTTTGCCGGATTAATAGATGATGTCGGGGCCGTTTATCGGTTCCATATCACGCATAATCGGAATTATTTGAACTAAGATCTCAAATTCGGGTCTTGTTAACTAACTAGTACAACCAGTTTTTTATCTACAGATCGATAACTTTGTGCTTTAATTCCACGTCGGTAATTTAACGAATTTGTAATTCTCTGCTATGTAGCAGGGAAATAAGAAGATTAAAGGTCATTCATGAGCTGGCTTGAAAAGATCCTTACGAAAAGCAACATTGTTTCTTCTCGAAAAGCGTCTATCCCTGAGGGGGTATGGACCAAATGTACGTCATGTGAACAAGTGCTTTATCATGCAGAGCTAGAACGTAATCTGGAAGTCTGCCCTAAGTGTGATCATCACATGCGCATGAAGGCGCGTCGTCGCCTGGAAACTTTCCTGGATGCAGAAGGCCAGGTAGAGATCGCAGGTGAGATGGAGCCACAGGATAAACTGAAGTTCCGCGATTCGAAAAAATATAAAGATCGTCTGTCGTCGGCGCAAAAAGCGAGCGGCGAGAAAGATGCTCTGGTCGTAATTAAAGGTACCCTGTTGGAGCAGCCTTTGGTTGCCTGTGCCTTTGAGTTTTCTTTCATGGGCGGTTCAATGGGCTCTGTTGTCGGTGCTAAATTTGTTCGCGCTGTTGACGAAGCGATTGCTAACAACTGTGCTCTGGTATGTTTCTCTGCCAGTGGCGGTGCCCGCATGCAGGAAGCTCTGATGTCTCTGATGCAGATGGCAAAAACCAGTGCTGCTCTTGAGCGTCTGTCAGCCAAAGGTCTGCCATTCATCTCGGTTCTGACAGATCCGACGATGGGCGGTGTATCTGCAAGTTTGGCAATGCTGGGTGATATCAATATTGGTGAGCCGAAGGCCCTGATTGGCTTCGCCGGTCAGCGTGTAATTGAGCAGACTGTACGTGAGAAACTGCCGGAAGGCTTCCAGCGTAGTGAGTTTCTGCTTGAGCACGGTGCGATTGATATGATCGTAGATCGCCGTGAAATGCGTCAGCGTATTGGTGGTCTGGTTGCTAAAATGACTCATGCGACATCACCAATGGTGGTACCGGTACAAAAGCCGGCCGATGAAACACCGGAAGCTGATAACGAACAGGAATAACTGTTTGTTAACGTTGAAGCGGGTCTGAGTGGTAATCACAGCAGGAAATAATCTGTTGATTGAATTTATTGTTGTGATTACATGAATTCAGACTCGTTTCAGTGTTAAATTAGTACCCATTATTGGTACTGATTAGAATGAATACAATGTCCGGACAGACAGCTCCACAAGCCACGGCACCTCTTTCCTCCTGGCTGACTTATTTAGAACATCTCCACACCAGCGCTATCGATCTTGGCCTTGAACGTGCACTTGCTGTTGCAAAGCGCGCTCAGTTAACTAAACCTGCACCTCGCGTAATTACTGTTGCCGGTACCAATGGCAAAGGTTCAACCTGCGCGATCCTTGAAGCCATCTTGCTTGAAGCCGGTTACAAGGTTGGTGTTTACAGTTCTCCTCATCTGGTTCGCTATAACGAGCGGGTACGTATTAATGGTCAGGAACTGGCTGATAGCGAACATACTCATGCTTTTGCTGCTATCGAACAAAATCGTGCTGATACCAGCCTGAGCTTGTTTGAATTCGGTACTCTGGCTGCACTGCAACTGTTTAAGCAAAATTTGGTCGATGTGGCTATTTTGGAAGTCGGTTTGGGCGGACGTCTGGATGCAACCAATATTGTTGACCATGATGTGGCGGTGATCACCAGCTTGGCGGTTGATCATGTTGACTGGCTGGGTGATGACATTGAAGTTATCGGTTATGAAAAGGCGGGTATCTTCAGGTCTGAAAAACCGGCTATCTGTGGTCAGCCGAATCCTCCGGCAAGTGTGCCAGCCCATGCTGATGATATCGGTGCACAGCTCTACCAGGTTGGCTATCAGTTTGATTACCAGCTGAACGGTGATAGTTGGAGCTGGCACTGTGGTGCATTTGATTTGCAGGATCTGCCGATGCCGTCATTGCCATTGCCAAATGCAGCAACGGCGCTGATGGCGCTGGGTGTTGCTGAATTGGATATTACTGATGAGCATATTGCTGCTGGGCTTGCCAAAGCATCGCTGCCGGGACGTATGGAGAGAGTCTCTCTGTCACCGCTGACAATTCTGGATGTTGCCCACAACCCACATTCGGCACAGTATTTTGCTGAGCAACTGACGAAGATCCGACAAAGCCAAAACAAACAACGTATTCACGCCGTGGTTGCCATGCTGCATGATAAAGATATCGCAGCAACAATGGCTGAGATGAAAGGCATTGTTGACGTCTGGTATCCGGCCTCACTTGAAGGCCCTCGTGCTGCTAAAGCGGAAGAAATTATTTCGCATTTAGAAGGGGAGCAGGCTGTTTTTGATTCTCCGGAGCAAGCTTATGATGCGGCACTTGCCCAGGCTGAAAGCGATGATATGGTAATCGTGTTTGGCTCGTTTTACACTGTCGGTCAAGTTTCCAGCCATATTACATCAACACAGGAGTAAACGTGGCAAGTAAATTCCAAAGCCGCCTGGTCGGAACCATTATTCTGGTCGCTATCGGCGTTATCTTCCTGCCTGATTTGTTCGATGGTAAGAAACAGCATTATCAGGAACAGTTCGCCAGTATTCCTCTTCAGCCACAAATTGGTACTGAAGAGGAGTTTACAACTATCCCAGAGCCTGAGTTTGTCGACATCGATTTGCCGCCTGAGCCTGTTACTGTGGTTATTGATGAGCCAACAGAGTCCCAGGGACCAGAAGTCGCAGCTAAACCCTTGAAGGTTGCACCTCAACCTGTCGAAAAACCGAAGGTTGGCAATCATGACAGTGGATGGGTGGTTCAGTTGGGTGTTTTCCGCAATATCGATAACGCAAATCAGCTGGTATCAAAATTACGAGATGCCGGTTATCAGGCGCATGTTTTTCCCAAACAGCCAAAACCTGGAGATCTGGCTCGGGTTGTTGTCGGTCCTGATGTATCCAAATCGAAGTTGTCAGCACAGCTCAAAGATTTGGAAAAATTAACTGGATTGAAAGGCCGATTGCTCAGATTTAACCCACTAAACCCTTAGGTAAACGTTTGCGTTCTCATTTTTTCTGTTAGAATACGCACCAACAAGACGAAAACAACAAATGATGATTTGGATTGATTACGTAATTTTAGGCGTAATAGGCTTCTCTGCACTGGTCAGTTTGATCCGTGGTTTTGTAAAGGAAGCATTGTCACTGGTTATATGGTTTGCTGCCTTTTTCATTGCCAGTAACTTTTATACTCAGCTGGCAGCATATTTCACGAATATTCATGATGAGATGGTGCGGAACGGCAGCGCCATCGCGGCATTATTCATCGCGACACTGATTGTCGGTGCGGTAGTGAATTATGTTATCGGACAATTAGTTCAGAAAACCGGATTGTCAGGAACGGACCGGGTTCTGGGAGTTGTCTTTGGTGGGGTGAGGGGCGTGCTGATTGTATCGGCCATACTATTCTTCATCGACGCTTTTACGGGATTTGCCAAGGCAGACTGGTGGCAGCAGTCACAGTTGATCCCGCAATTTGGTGTAGTGATTGAATGGTTCTTCACTTATCTCAAGGACACGTCAAGTTTCTTACCCGGCGCATTATAGTGCCGGTGTACAGGCTGCTTTTTGATATGCATTTCAGCAGGTGTTTGGTTAAATTTTATTAGCCGGAGCCTGCTGAAAAATGAGTAATTGTTCAAGCAGCTTTAACTGCTACTTAATGCGTGACGAGGATTTAGGACATGTGTGGTATTGTCGGAATCGTGGGATCTACCCCGGTAAACCAGTCTATCTATGATGCACTGACCGTGCTACAGCATCGCGGCCAGGATGCCGCCGGTATTGTTACCTTAGAAAGCAATCGTTTTCGTCTGCGTAAGGCTAACGGTTTGGTGCGGGATGTGTTTGAGGCCCGGCACATGCAAAGGCTGCAGGGGAACGTGGGAATAGGTCATGTAAGATACCCGACGGCAGGGAGTTCCAGTGCTTCAGAGGCTCAGCCGTTTTATGTTAACTCTCCTTTTGGCATTTCTATGGCGCATAACGGCAATTTGACTAATGCCACAGATATTCAGGAGAGTCTTTTTAAAGAGGCCCGGCGCCACGTTAATACCTCCTCAGATTCCGAAATCCTCCTAAACGTACTGGCTAATCAACTGGAAAAAGCCGCTTCCTATCCTCTCTCTCCTAATGATATTTTCTCCGCCGTCCGGGCTGTTCATCAAATTGTATCGGGTGCTTATGCTGTTGTTGCGATGGTGATTGGCCATGGCTTGACTGCATTTCGGGATCCTAACGGTATTCGTCCGTTATGCTTGGGACGACGTGAAGTCGATGGAAAACCGGAATATATGGTGGCATCTGAATCTGTTGCTCTGGATGCGGTCGGCTTTGATTTTGTGCGTGATATCGCACCGGGTGAAGCTGTATACATCGACTTCAATGGTGAACTATACACTGAGCAATGTGCAGAAAACCCAGCGCTTCATCCGTGTATTTTTGAGTTTGTCTACTTTGCTCGTCCGGATTCATTCATTGATAAAGTCTCAGTCTACAGTGCTCGTGTATGTATGGGGCAGAAACTGGGTGAGAAAATCAAACGGGAATGGTATGACCATGATATTGATGTCGTTATTCCTATCCCTGAAACCTCCTGTGATAGTGCGTTAGAAATTGCCCGTACACTTGATAAGCCGTACCGCCAGGGGTTTGTGAAAAATCGTTATGTCGGTCGTACCTTTATCATGCCGGGGCAGCAGATGCGCCGTAAATCTGTGCGGCGTAAGCTTAATGCCATCCGGTCTGAATTCAAGGATAAGAATGTTTTGTTAGTGGATGACTCCATTGTTCGTGGTACTACGTCTGAACAGATCATTGAAATGGCCCGCGAAGCCGGAGCTCGTAAGGTTTATCTGGCATCAGCAGCGCCGGAAGTACGTTTTCCGAATGTGTATGGTATTGATATGCCAAGTGCTAATGAGCTGATTGCTCATGGTCGTGAAGTTGATGAAATCTGTAAGATGATTGGGGCTGATGGCCTGATTTTTCAGGATCTTGATGACCTTGTCGCGGCGGTGGCCGAAGGTAACCCGAATATTAAACAATTCGAAACCTCTGTGTTCAGTGGCACTTATGTAACCGGTGACGTTAACCAGCAATATCTTGATTACCTCGAAAGCCTGCGTAGTGAAGATTCTAAGGCTCGTGAGATTCAGCAGGATCTGGCGAACCTTGAGTTACATAACGAAGGTGTTTAGTTGTTTGATTAGAAGCATGCAAGAAAACAGTGGCGTTTTTGATAATTAGCTACTGTTTTCTCCATAAACCAATCAACAAACAAAAGCGAGAGCCTTTGCTCTCGCTTTTGTTTGAACTCAATAAGCTACCAGAAGGTGGTAGTAAGAAAGATTAGTGGCTAAATTGCGGTCCGAGGCCAAGATTCCAGAGAATAACTGAACCGGCAATGATGGATACCAGCAAAACCAGTCCACAGGTCACAATGGAGCTGGCATAAATAAATCCACGCTCTTCTGGGATGTGCATTAAAATTGGCACTCCTGTGTAAAGCAGGTATACAGAATAGGCGACACCAATCAATCCTGCGATCATCAGGAACCAGACTTGTGGGTAAATGGCTGCAATGCTGACCATAAATAATGGGGTCGCTGTGTAAGCTGCCAGTTCAAGTGCTTGGGTAAAAGTTGGGGTAGAACCAAATGTATGGCTCATCCAGTGGGCCAGATAAGCCAAGGCAAAAACACCGGCAATTAATGCAAAGTACATGGCAACAGACATACCCAGAGCGCTGCTCTGAGTCAGGAATATCGGCTCTCCGGCTCCTATACGCCAGCCGATAAATACGCTGGAGATAAAGGCAAACGTCGGAGGGAGCAGCGCAATCAGCATGATATGAGATAGACTGCTTTGAATACCTTCGTGTTCCTTGTCAATGGTACGCCACTCTTGTTTAGGGTGGGTATATAGCCCAAATAAATGTCCCAGAATCATAGCATTACCTCGTAATCAGGTGCGTAAATCATCATGATAAGTTTGCTTGTTTGAAAACTTACGATGGCACGAAGGTGGAATCGGCGTTCGCAAACATTACATAAAAGAAGGGAGCATGGTTCCGATGTCTGATTTTTTGTACTGATTATTTGGGGTGGTCAGACACCAAAGCACAGATAATTCCCTTATTCAGTACATTAACATTTAGTCGGGGTTATCTGGCTTGGCAAGAAATTGGTAAGCCCAGTCAGCAAGGCTGGCTGGACTTAAAGTGGAGAGTTTGGCTATAACTTGAAGTATTCGCTGGCAAATTCAATAAATAAGCGTAGTTTTTCCGGTTGATAGTCACGGTGGTTATATAGCAGATAAACTTCACGCAGATTGGCAGACCAGTTTTCAAGGATTCGAACCAGTTCGCCAGACTCAATATATTTTTCCAGCATTACATCCGGCATCAGGGTAATACCCAGGCCGTTGACACAGGCTTTACGAACAACATTAAGTTGGTTGGCTTCAAAGCGGCCTCGCTCATTAACAGTAATGGTTTCACCGTTACTGTCGGTCAGACGCCAGCGCAGAAGAGGCTTGCCTTTGAGTAATGAATGCTGGTGAAGATCCTGAGCATGCTTCGGTTCAGCGTTGTTTTTCAGGTATTCAGGGCTGGCGACCAAAATATCTTTAACTGCACTGATCTTTCTGGCAATCAGGGTCGAGTCTCGCTGTGGGCCGACACGGAAAATAACATCCCAGTCAGTTGGATCCAGTTGCTCTGGTTCGCTGCTCATGTGCAGTTCGATACTGATGGCTGGATGCTCCGACATAAAAGCATTGAGCATCGGTTGCAACATCACTTTCGTCAGGTTGGACGGTGCGGCAATTTTTAGTTTACCCGCGGCTCCTTTACATTCTTCGCTGATGTGCTCTGTCGTATCAACCAGCTGCTGGAGCATCGGACTGCATTCGTCATAGAATTTTTGTCCGGCTTCCGTAAGTGATAGCTTGCGGGCGTGACGGTTTAACAGTCGAATACTCAGGCATTCTTCCAGAGCCTGGATACGTCGGGTTAGGGTTGCGACAGGAACCTGAGTTTTGCGCGAGGCGGCGGTATAGCTGCCATTGTCGACAACCATACGAAACAAATTTAAATCGTCAAGCTTCATAGATACACAATAACTGAAAACTTATAATTGGGAATTGTATAACAAAATGTGATAAAAGATGTCACTATCCTAACAGGTTTTGCTGTAAATCAATATTTCCCTGCATTAAATATTAATAAGCACATTATTTTGTCCTAAAAAGGCAATTCTTTGAACCTGGTTGCATTATCAGACTATGTATCCCTGGAAAGTGACTCTTGCCATGACGGAATACAATTTCCGACCTATGCTTTTGAGAGGTTGATTAGCTGTTGGGCTTTCATGCGCACTTATTCAGATAAACCAGTCAATTCCCCTAATGAAAAGCGGGGCATAGCAACCCATCATTCCTGGAGGGCTCAACCTTTGCTTGAGGATAAAGACGTTCTCATCGTTGAAGATGATCCTGTGTTTCGTACTATGATTTCTGGCTTTTTAACCAGCCAGGGATGCCAAGTGCGTGAAGCTGAGGATGGTTTGGCTGGTTTACAGGCGTTAAGAGAGGGGATTCCGGATGTTTTACTGTGTGATCTGGAAATGCCAATCCTGACCGGTATGGAGTTTGTCGAAGAGATCTCAGTGCAGTATCCGATGGTGCCCGTTATTGTGATTTCGGGTACCGGTAACATGGGTGATGTCGCTGCCGCGCTACGCCACGGTGTAAAGGATTTCCTCATCAAGCCGCTTGATAACATCATGGTATTGAAATCAGCCATTCTTCAGGTTCTTAAATCACAGGATACAGTCAGTGAGAATCGTGACTTTTCCAGTCAGTGGTTTGGTGTGAGCGAAGATGAAAGTGGTATTGATGAGGAGCTTGAATGGCACCTTGAGGAGCTTAGAGCTAACCCTCAAGCAGCTCAGGAGCTCCTGATGGGATTGATGCCGGAGACGGAATCAAGTCAGGGAGACTGGCAGCTGAATTATTGTGTGTTGCAGGCAGCTGATGTTCCGCCTGTACTTCTGGATTACACTTGGTTGATGGATGGACGTTTAGCTTTTTACCTTGTCGATTCTTCCTCCGATCCAGACAGAGGCACGATTACTACTTTGTTGATTCGTGCTTTTTTCAACGAGTACCTTCGAACACGTATGGCAGATGAGAACAATATTACTAGTTTGATTCAGTTGATTGAAAAAGGAATGAAGCATTCTGGACATGCTTCTCCGATTAAAGCGTTATTCGGTATTTTCGATGCCTGTGATAAAAGCCTGACTGTGGTTTCATCCGGTTTGGGAGCAATGCTCCAAACCAGTGACGGTAATCACTACATTCCGGTGCAGCCATGGTTGGGTAGTAATGCAAAACAAAATGATGTGACCAGGCTGCAGTTTTCTGAATCCGGCGGACGTCTGTCATTGAGTGAGATGGGAGCGGGAAGCTTTAGTCTGACACTGAAACGTTGTGGTTTTTAAATTATAAATTTGAATAACGTTGAAACTATTGAAAAATACATCTCTTAATCTAATAAAAAACGGGAGCCATTGGCTCCCGTTTGCTTCGATACTTGTTTCTTAATTCAAGAAACTGTCTCTGTGTAATTTTTAATGCTTATGCTTCAACAGGCTGAGCGTCTGCTGTTTCTTCCTCAACGTGGCCTTCGGCACCGTGCATCCAGCGGATTAGCTGGTTAGAGCAAAGAATAAGCAATACGCCGGCGATAGTAGCAGCTACTGCAATACCGCTGAAGATAGCCATTGGACCCGCTTCACCAACTTGTGCTCCGATGATACCGGCTACGTAGTTAGCAACAGCGTTGAAGCCGAACCAAACACCCATCATCAGAGATGCCAGGCGAAGAGGTGCAAGCTTGGTTACCATAGAAAGGCCGATCGGAGACAGGCATAGCTCACCAAGAGTATGGAAGAAGTATGCCCCTACCAGCCACATCATAGATGTTTTAACAGTAATGTCGCCGCCTTGCTGTAGAACTGCACCAATCATGCAAAGGAAACCAGCTGCCAGGAAGAACAGACCCAAGGCAAACTTAATAGGAGAGCTTGGCTCTTTAGGACCCAGTTTCACCCAGATAGAAGCGATAACTGGTGCCAGCGTGATAACGAAGAACGGGTTCAGAGACTGGAACCATGCTGCTGGTACTTCAAAGCTACCAATCATACGGTTGGTGTATTCCTGAGAGAAGATATTCATCAGGCCACCAGCTTGCTCAAAACCAGCCCAGAAGATAACCACAAACGTACCCATGATCATGATCACTTTCATGCGATCACGCTCTTCTTTAGTAAGAGGTTCTTTCTTGCCTGACTTGTTCATTTCAGCTGCACGCTTAGCTGCAGGAACTTTACCGATATCGCCCAGCAGACGCTCAGCAAAGAACAACTGGACTACGAGGCTAAGAAGCATACCGATACCAGCAGTCAGGAAGCCTGCTTTCCAGCCGTATGTTGCAGATGCGGTACCGGCAATAATACCAGCAAGCAGAGAACCCAGGTTGATACCCATGTAGAAAATAGTGAATGCGCCATCACGACGGTTATCGCCTTCTTCGTACAGGTCGCCAACCATCGTAGAAATGTTTGGCTTAAACATACCGTTACCAACGATAAGCAGGCCAAGACCCAGATAGAATGCAGTAACTGCGTGTGGATCAACCATACTGTTAGGCAAAGCCAGTGTAAATTGGCCCAGAGCCATCAGAATACCACCGATGATGATAGAACGGCGCTGGCCCAGGAAGTTGTCGGCAATCCAACCACCAATAAGAGGAGTGATGTAAACGAGACCGGTGTAGATGCCGTAAAGGTTTAGTGCGTCTTGGGTTGACCAGCCAAGGCCGCCGTTAATTGTTTTGTCTGTGAGGTAAAGCACCAGAATGGCGCGCATGGCGTAGTAAGAGAATCGTTCCCACAGTTCTGTACCGAACAGCAAGAACAAACCTTTAGGGTGGCCCAGTATAGTGCCACTATTGAGATTGCTCATGATTATACTCTGTGTTCAATTGTAAGTGTGTTTGCTAATTTTGTTCTTTTTATAAAGGACAAATTTTTAAACTGCAAATCTTCACATTTACAGAACAAAATGAAAACACTGTAAGTTGTTGATATTCAATAGGTTGTACTTATTTTGCGCAAAAATGAAATCTCATTTTTTATTTGCTCTTCTGGTGGAAAATGCTGATTGGGTTTTATTTTTTGGATTATCATTTCTTTTGGTGGCTGTGTTTTGGCTGTAATAACCAAGATTATTGTTTTTTAATGAATGTTACAAAATGTGTTTTGGGTTATGGTTGGAAAGGTAGTTTTATTTCTTCGTTTTGGGAAGTTGTTCTTTGTTTTCCAATACTTATAATTGTTATCAGTGTTTTTTGGCGATAGTTAAGCAGAGATTATTATGAAAGATTGGTATCTTCTTTATTGCAAGCGAAGTGAGCAAGAGCGAGCAGTGATCAATCTTGATCGTCAGGGGGTTGAATGTTATTACCCGCAAGTGACAGTACAAAAAATTGTTCGTGGGAAAAGGGTTGAGAGTTATGAACCTTTGTTTCCAAATTATATGTTTGTGTACTTCGATCCTGAGGATATCAGCTACACAACAATACGCTCGACTCGAGGGGTTGCAGATTTTATTCGTCAGGGAGCGAGGCCACAAATGGTTCAGCCAGATTTAATTTATGGCCTGATGATGAATGAAGACTGTGAAGAGCATCAGTCAAAGCTGTCAAATATGCCTTTGCCGGGTGAAAGCCTTAAATTGGAGCAAGGACAATTCAAGGGCCTGGATGCGATTTACCAGGAACCGGATGGTGAAAAACGCTCATTTATGCTGATTAACTTGCTTGGTAAGCCGGTCAAGGTCAGTGTACAAAATGAAGATATCGTCAAGAAATAAGCAAGTTATGAGGTTACAGGTCGCGACGTATTGACCTGTCTGATATAGTCCGTCTGAATTGAGATTAATGGAATATAAAATGACTACAACTTCCCCTCTGTCATCTGTTCGTAAAGCTGTCATCCCTGTTGCTGGTCTGGGTACACGTATGTTGCCTGCAACGAAGGCCATTCCAAAGGAAATGCTGCCAATTGTTGATAAGCCTTTAATTCAGCATGTAGTTAACGAATGTGTCGCTGCGGGCATTAAAGAAATTGTTCTGGTTACACATTCGTCGAAAAATTCAATTGAAAACCATTTCGACACTTCATTTGAACTGGAAGCAACTCTGGAAAAACGTGTTAAACGTCAGTTGTTGGATGAAGTTCAGCATATTTGCCCGAAAGATGTGACTATTATGCATGTCCGTCAGGGGCAGGCGAAAGGTCTTGGCCATGCAGTACTTTGTGCGCACCCGCTGGTGGGTGATGCGCCTTTTGCTGTGGTTCTGCCTGATGTAATCCTTGATGACGCTGCCAGTGATCTTCGTAAGGACAATATGGCTGCGATGGTTAAGGCATTTGATGAAACAGGGATCAGCCAGGTAATGGTGGAGCCTGTTCCTATGTCAGAAGTTTCCAGCTACGGTGTGGCGGATATTAATGGCGCTGAGTTGAAACCTGGTGAAACGGCACCAATGACTAAGGTTGTTGAAAAGCCTGTTGTTGAAGAAGCTCCTTCAAATCTGGCGATTGTTGGTCGATATGTTTTACCGGCTGAAATATGGAATTTGCTTGAGAAAACACCTGTTGGTGCCGGTGATGAAATTCAGTTGACGGATGCTATCGATATGCTGATGGAAAAGCAGCAGGTTAATGCGTTCCATATGTCAGGTAAGAGCCATGACTGCGGTAGTAAGCTAGGTTATATGCAGGCGTTTGTTGAGTATGGTATGCGCCATGAAACGCTGGGCGATGATTTTAGGGCTTACCTAAAAGATGTAGTGAAATCGCTATAACTTTTATAGAAACTTGCCCCAGAGTTGAGTTTTAGATAATCAAATTGAATAGTGAGAGGCTGCCGCCTCTCGCTTTTTTATTGCTCAATACTGAAATTCAAGCTTTTCGTTTCTTATTTCGAGTGATACTGCTCGCAGGCATGAAGGGTGTTTTCAATCAGCGTTGCCACTGTCATCGGGCCGACACCACCTGGCACCGGGGTAATATGGCGCGCTTTTTCTCGGGCTACGTCATATTCGACATCACCAACAAGTTTGCCACTCTCTAATCGGTTGATACCTACATCAATGACCGTTGCTCCTTCTTTTATCCACTCACCAGGAATAAAGTTTGGTTTACCTACAGCCACAACTAGAATATCAGCTTGACGAACATGGGATTCAAGATCTTGTGTAAAACGATGGCATGTCGAGGTTGTTGCCCCGGCCAGCAGCAATTCTAGTGTCATCGGGCGGCCGACGATATTGGATGCACCGACAATCACGGCATGTTGACCTCGAACCGAAATGTTGTAGCGCTCCATCAGCGTCATTACGCCTTTCGGCGTGCAGGCTCGAAGCTTAGGAATTCGTTGGCATAAGCGGCCCACATTATAGGGGTGGAAACCATCAACATCTTTTTCTGGATCGATTTGCTCAATCACTTTTGTTGTATCAATACCGGCAGGCAGAGGAAGTTGAACCAGGATGCCATCGATAGTGTTATCGTTATTAAGTTCATCGATTAGGGCAAGTAGTTCTGTCTCGTCAGTTGTTGCTGGCAGGTCGAAAGATTTAGATATAAAACCGACTTCGTCACAAGCCTTTCGCTTACTGCTCACATATATTTGAGATGCCGGATCCTGGCCAACCAGAATAACGGCAAGGCCCGGCGCTCGTAACCCTGCTTCGACACGTGCCTTTACACGCGCAGCAACTTCTTGTCGGACTGTCTGAGATATAAGTTTTCCATCAATGATTTGAGCGGCCATGTTCTTCCTTTGGACTTGTTGGATGAGCTACGACATTGTCGCAAAGAATGTGATTAAGATCTATAGCGCAAACGTTTGCCTTTGTGGTTCTGTATATACTTTATATAAAGATGTTAGGTGATTGTTGTGACAAGCAGCTAATGCTGCGGTATTAGCTTGAAGATCGTAATGAGGGGTGTTTGGTGTTCTGGTGGGTAAGTTATGGCGGTTACCTACTGAAATTAATGCAAATTGTTGCTACTTTGAGCACTTGCGCGGTACTTGTTGAAAAATGAGGGAAAAAGCGTTGACGTCACTATCTGACCACGTATAATCCGGTCCCGTAACTTATCGTTACGCACCTAATGATGCGCCCTTAGCTCAGTTGGATAGAGCACGTGCCTTCTAAGCATGTGGTCGCAGGTTCGAATCCTGCAGGGCGTGCCATTTCCTTTTTTTCTCTCTTTAATGCATGCTATTAACGTAGTAATTCCTACAATAGCTTAGGTTTACACTTGTGACGTGAGTCGACATCTGCATTAAACCTTACCAGTCTCTTGGTGTTCCATCCCAGAATAAAAAACAGCCGGTTTGTAAAGGCTCAGCATTTTTGACTATGTTCATTATCCGTTCGGCGGTTTCTGCTGGAGAATAAAGTTTTTCTTTATCTATATTCGCTTGAAATGGCTGAGATAGCGAGGTGTCAGTGGTACCTGGGTGTATAGCAAGCACTGTTGCATTGGGGTAGAGCCGTTTCCATTCAATACTCAGGGTTTTGATGAACATATGCAGGGCTGCTTTGCTCATACGATAGCTATACCATCCTCCGGATATGTTTTCTGATATTGAACCGACCAGGGCGGAAAGTGCAGCAAAGCAGAATTTATCCTGATTCCGATAAAGTCGTGACAGATATTGTGCGATTAATACACTAGTAAAACAGTTAACAGTCATATTTTGCCGGAAGAAATCAAACCTGACTTCTTGCAGCCGCTTTTCAGGCATCAATTCAGCAATCGAAGTTTTGTCATGAAGGAGCCCTATCGTATTGATTATAATATCCGGAAGGCCATGGGCCTGAAACAGAGTATCTAGTTGGTGGGTCAGACTGGCTTGCCAGTCCGAAATTTCAGCTTGGATAATCGCAATCTGTGCCGGGGTTGCTTGTTTTAGTTGTTGCAGCTCATCAGATTGCTTCCTGGTTATAGCGGTAACAGAGTCCCCGGCTTGAATACACTTTTCGACTAGCGCTAGCCCTATTCCTCCGGAAGCACCAAAAATTAGAAAATTCATCACTTCCTCCGTATTCATAGATTTAACAGGCCGGGTTAGAGTTAGGAGCTCTCGTAGAAGTTCTCGTCTAAAATATAGTCGCTGAGTTGAAATTGAATTGAACAGAAAAGAATCACCATAGGTTCAAATCACGTTGATAATTTCAGTTCATTGTCAAAAAAACACAAAAAGGACGGAAAATTTTGCCGTTTACCCTTGTAAATGGATTTTTTGCCCCTATTTTGTGTGAAAGGTTTGATTGCGGTGCGGTTTATCTGTCTCGACGACAGCGTGCAGGGCCGCTATAATACCGCGTTTTTAATTTTTGGTTCAGTGGCTTTATTGGCCAGTAGAAACAGAAATTATCAGAATTAAGGCGTTATGGTATCGGCATAGACCGGCCATAACACGAAAGGATGCCACCGTCAGCAAGGGCTGATCGGCAACACCACTCAGATAGCACTGAGTAAGTTTTGAGGTTAAATAAAATGCAAGTTACCGTTGAAACCACTGAAGGTCTAGAACGCCATCTAACTATCACAGTTCCAGCTGCAAACATCGAAGATGCAGTTACAGCTGAACTGAAGAAAATTGCTAAGAATCGTCGTTTCGATGGTTTCCGTCCAGGTAAAGCTCCGCTGAAAATGGTTGCTCGTATGTTTGGCGCATCTGTACGTCAGGACATCCTGGGTGAAGTGATGCAGCGTCACTACATCGAAGCGATCGTTAAAGAAAAAATTAACCCAGCTGGCGCACCTACTTTCACTCCAGTTGAAATGGCTGAAGGTAAAGACCTGGTATTCAAGGCTACTTTCGAAGTATTCCCTGAAATCGAACTTGCAGGTCTAGACAAGATTGCAGTTGAAAAGCCAGTAGCAGAAGTTAAAGACGAAGACGTTGAAACTATGCTGGAAACTCTGCGCAAGCAGCAGGCTACTTGGAAAGAAGTTGAAGAAGCTGCAGTTGCAGATAGCCGCGTAACTATCGACTTCACTGGTTCTGTAGACGGTGAAGAATTCGAAGGCGGTAAAGCTGAAAGCTTCGCTCTGGCAATGGGCCAGGGCCGCATGATCCCAGGTTTCGAAGACGGTATCGTTGGTAAGAAAGCTGGCGAAGAGTTCACTGTAGAAGTGACTTTCCCAGAAGAATACCATGCTGAAAACCTGAAAGGTAAAGCTGCATCTTTCGCTATCAAACTACACAAAGTTGAAGCACAGGAACTACCTGAGCTGACTGAAGAGTTTGTAGCTAAGTTCGGTATCGAAGACGGTTCTGTTGACGCTCTTAAAGCTGAAGTTCGCAAGAACATGGAGCGTGAGCTGAAGCAAGCTGTTAAAGGTCGCATCAAAGACCAGGTTCTTAATGGCCTGATCGAGCAGAACGACATCACTGTTCCTGCTGCACTTATCGACCAGGAAATCAACGTTCTTCGCCAGCAGGCGACTCAGCGCTTCGGCGGTGATGCTAAGAACGCTCCAGAGCTGCCACGTGAACTGTTCGAAGAACAAGCTAAGCGTCGCGTAGTTGTTGGTCTGCTTCTGGGTGAAGTGATCAAGTCTGAAGAGCTGAAAGCAGATGACGAGCGCGTTAAAGCAATCATCACTGAAATGGCTTCTGCATACGAAGATCCAACAGAAGTAGTTGCTTACTACGAAAAGAACGAGCAGATGATGAACAACATGCGCAACGTAGCTCTTGAAGAGCAGGCTATCGATGCGCTTCTTGCTAAAGCTCAGGTTTCTGAGAAAGAAGTTGGCTTCAACGAGCTGATGAACCAACAGCAGCCAGTAGCTTAATTTGCTGAAATTACTGTAGGGATTTGACTTTGATTCAAATCTTCTGCTAACAATGGTCCGTGTGAGAGTAATTTCATTCGGGCCATTTATTTTAGGGAAATAACGTTATGAACTACCAAGATAAAAACGCCATGTCACCGATCATGGATGCACTGGTTCCTATGGTGGTCGAGCAGACTTCTCGTGGTGAACGTTCCTACGACATCTATTCCCGACTACTAAAAGAGCGTGTGATTTTCTTGACTGGCCAGGTTGAAGATCATATGGCCAACCTAGTAGTTGCACAGCTTTTATTCCTGGAATCTGAAAATCCGGATAAAGACATCTTCCTATACATCAATTCACCGGGCGGTTCGGTAACTGCGGGTATGTCTATTTATGACACTATGCAGTTCATCAAGCCAAATGTGAGTACTGTATGTATGGGTCAGGCATGTTCAATGGGTGCATTCCTACTGGCTGGTGGCGCACCAGGCAAACGTTACTGTCTGCCTAACTCACGCGTGATGATTCACCAGCCGCTGGGTGGCTTCCAGGGACAGGCTTCTGATATTCAGATCCATGCGCAAGAAATTTTAACTATCAAGCAGAAGCTAAATAACTTGCTTGCTGAGCATACTGGTCAGCCACTTGAAGTGGTTGAGCGTGATACTGATCGTGATAACTTCATGTCAGCAGAGCAGGCAGTAGAATACGGCTTGGTAGATGCTGTTTTGAGACACCGTGACTAACTTTGTTTTTTGACTCCGCGACGCAGCTTTGCGGTGTCGCGGAGCAAAACGACAAGAGTTGTTATACACTCAAAACAAGGCAATGATGGGGTGAGACCCGATAAAGAGGTTAGCGAATGACAGATAAGCGAAAAGAGAGTGGTAGTGGAAAACTGCTGTACTGCTCTTTCTGCGGCAAAAGTCAACATGAAGTTCGCAAGCTGATTGCAGGCCCTTCTGTATATATTTGTGATGAGTGTGTCGATCTGTGTAACGACATCATTCGTGAAGAAATAAAAGAAGTGATGCCTAAGCGTGACGGCAGTGAGCTTCCGACGCCACAGGAAATTCGTGCAAACCTGGATGATTACGTTATTGGTCAGGGCCATGCAAAAAAGGTGCTGGCGGTAGCGGTATATAACCATTATAAACGTCTTCGTAATGGCGACACCAACAGTGAGGGTGTTGAGCTTGGCAAGAGTAATATTCTGCTTATCGGTCCGACCGGTAGTGGTAAAACTTTGCTGGCTGAAACACTGGCTCGCATGCTGGATGTGCCATTTACAATGGCCGATGCAACCACGCTGACAGAAGCGGGTTATGTTGGTGAAGATGTGGAAAATATCATCCAGAAGCTGCTGCAGAAGTGTGATTACGATGTAGCAAAAGCGGAACGTGGTATTGTTTACATTGATGAAATCGACAAGATTTCACGTAAATCAGACAACCCGTCAATCACTCGTGATGTATCGGGTGAGGGTGTTCAGCAGGCGCTGCTGAAACTGATTGAAGGTACAGTGGCATCAGTGCCGCCTCAAGGCGGTCGCAAGCACCCACAGCAGGAGTTCCTACAGGTTGATACCTCTAAGATCCTGTTTATTTGTGGTGGTGCTTTTGCTGGCCTGGATAAAGTTGTCGACCAGCGTGTTTCTACTGGTACCGGTATTGGTTTTGGCGCTGACGTTCGCTCCAAAGATCAGTCTCGTACCCTGAGCGATTTGTTTGAGCAGGTAGAGCCGGAAGATCTGGTTAAATATGGCCTGATCCCAGAATTCATCGGTCGTCTGCCTGTGACAGCGATTCTGAATGAGCTGGATGAAGACGCACTGGTGCAGATCCTTCGTGAACCGAAGAACGCACTGACCAAGCAGTATGCTGCGTTGCTTGAGCTTGAAAATGTTGAGCTTGAGTTCCGCGATGATGCTCTGGTAGCGATTGCCCGTAAGGCAATGGAGCGTAAAACTGGTGCTCGAGGCCTTCGCTCAATCGTTGAAGCAGTATTGCTGAATACAATGTATGAGCTGCCTTCTACCGAAGGTGTGAGCAAGGTTGTTATTGATGAATCAGTAATTAAGGGCGAATCTGACCCATTACTGATCTACGAAAATACCGAAAATCAGGCAGCTGGTGCTGAATGATTGTTTAATAAGTGCTCATAAAGCATGAAAAAAGGAGGCTTTTGCCTCCTTTTTTATTTTCTGTTGGTTATCCCGTTGAATCTTTCTGCTTTACCCCCATATACTCATTAAAGAGATTGAACGGAAGAGAGAAGAATATGAACTTGGAGCGTTCGGAACGCCTTGAGATCCCCGTTCTGCCACTGCGAGATGTGGTGGTCTACCCGCATATGGTTATTCCATTGTTTGTAGGCCGGGATAAATCCATCCGTTGTCTGGAATCGGCAATGGATGACAACAAGCAAATTTTATTGGTAGCCCAGAAAGAAGCGGCTACCGATGAGCCTTCAATCGATGATCTTTACGATGTCGGTACGGTTGCAACTATTCTTCAGTTGCTGAAGCTGCCGGACGGTACGGTGAAAGTATTGGTTGAAGGCCAGCAGCGAGCTAAGGTCCAGAAGCTGCGTGATGATGAGTTCTTCAGCGCAGAAGCGGAATTCCTGATGACCCAGGAGATGGATGAGCGCGAGCAAGAAGTCCTGGTTCGTACGGCGATTAACCAGTTTGAAGGTTTCATCAAACTGAACAAGAAGATTCCGCCGGAAGTACTGACGTCGCTAAATGGTATTGATGAAGCGGCACGCCTGGCTGATACCATTGCTGCACACATGCCACTGAAACTGGCAGACAAGCAGAAAGTGCTGGAAATTATTGACGTGACGGAGCGCCTTGAGTTCCTGATGGCGATGATGGAATCGGAAATAGATCTGCTTCAGGTTGAGAAACGCATCCGTGGTCGCGTCAAAAAGCAGATGGAAAAGAGCCAGCGCGAGTATTACCTCAATGAGCAGATGAAGGCTATCCAGAAAGAGCTGGGTGAGCTGGATGAAGCGCCGGATGAGTTCGAGTCTCTGAAGAAGAAGATCGAAGAGTCTAAAATGCCGGCTGAAGCTCGTGAGAAAACAGAGCAGGAACTGCAAAAGCTTAAAATGATGTCGCCGATGTCTGCTGAGGCAACGGTTGTCCGTGGCTACATCGATTGGATGCTGAGTGTTCCTTGGTACAAGCGCTCTAAGGTTAAGAAAAACCTGGCAAAAGCTGAGGAAGTACTTAACTCAGACCACTACGGTCTGGAGCGAGTGAAAGAGCGTATTCTGGAATACCTCGCAGTTCAGAGCCGTACTAACAAGATCAAAGGTCCGATCCTTTGCCTTGTTGGTCCTCCTGGTGTTGGTAAAACCTCTCTGGGTCAGTCGATTGCAGCGGCAACAGGTCGTAAGTATGTTCGTATGGCGCTGGGTGGTGTGCGTGATGAAGCGGAAATCCGTGGTCACCGTCGTACCTACATTGGTTCGATGCCTGGCAAACTGATCCAGAAAATGTCTAAGGTTGGTGTTAAGAACCCGCTGTTCCTGCTGGATGAAATCGACAAAATGTCTTCTGACATGCGAGGCGATCCGTCATCAGCATTGTTGGAGGTTCTTGATCCTGAGCAGAACAACGCTTTTAACGACCATTACATGGAAGTTGATTACGACCTGTCTGACGTGATGTTCGTGGCTACTTCGAACTCAATGAATATTCCAGGACCATTGCTTGATCGTATGGAAGTGATCCGTCTTTCCGGTTATACCGAAGACGAGAAGCTGAATATTGCCAAGCGTCACCTGCTGGAAAAACAGATCAAGCGCAACGGTCTGAAGCCGGACGAGATCGAAGTGGATGATTCTGCACTTGTTGGCATTATTCGCTACTACACTCGCGAAGCGGGTGTGCGTGGTCTAGAGCGTGAAATTTCTAAACTGTGCCGTAAGGCTGTGAAAGAGATTCTGCTTAATACTGAAGCTAAGAAAGTGTCCATCACCATGGATAACCTGAAGGATTATCTGGGTGTTCAGCGTCATGACTACGGTAAAGCGGAAGAGAGCAACCGTATCGGTCAGGTAACCGGTCTGGCATGGACTGAAGTTGGTGGCGACTTGCTGACCATTGAAACTGAATCTATGCCAGGTAAAGGTAAGCTGTCGTTTACCGGTTCTCTGGGCGATGTGATGCAGGAGTCGATTCAGGCCGCAATGACAGTAGTTCGTACTCGTGCAGAGCGTCTGGGTATCGCCGCAGATTTTTACGAGAAGCGTGATATTCACGTTCACGTACCTGAAGGTGCAACACCGAAAGATGGCCCTAGTGCCGGTATTGCGATGTGTACTGCGCTGGTATCTAGCCTGACGGGTAACCCGGTTCGTGCCGATGTTGCAATGACGGGGGAAATTACCCTGCGTGGCGAAGTGCTTCCAATTGGTGGTCTGAAGGAAAAGCTACTGGCAGCTCATCGTGGCGGTATTAAAACAGTACTGATCCCGAAAGAAAATGAGCGTGATTTGGAAGAGATTCCGGATAACGTTATTGCTGATCTGGTCGTGCGTCCGGTTCGTTGGATTGACGAGGTGCTTACTGTAGCACTGCAGAACAATCCTACTGGAATTGAGCTGGTTAACGCGCAAAACAGTGACATGCAGCAAAGTTAATTAAAGAAAAAACGCTTTCAGGTGCGAAAAGCCTTGTCAGCGTTTTTTTGTATAGCTATAAGATAGGTCTAATTCGCCGTAAGCTCAATAATATCAAGGCTTACACGTTTTTAAGGCGTTCGGTGCTTATATAATTAAAGCCTGATACAACTTGATTATCCGAAAAAGTAACAGCTCAATTGATGAGCTTGCATACGGATGATGTTCATAGAGGGGATGAAATCGTGAACAAAACTCAGTTAGTTGATAAAATTGCTGAAAATGCAGATATTTCTAAAGCGTCAGCTGGTCGTGCGCTAGATGCATTCATCGACGCAGTTTCTGAAACATTGAAAGAAGGTGATCAGGTATCCCTTGTTGGTTTCGGCACATTCTCTGTACGTGAGCGTTCTGCTCGTACAGGCCGTAATCCTCAGACAGGCGAAGAGATCCAGATCGCTGCAGCAAAAGTACCAGGCTTCAAAGCGGGTAAAGCGCTTAAGGATTCTGTAAACTAATTGATGGGCATTAGCCCGTTGTTTGTATTGAACAAACATCGATGCGGGTTGTCAGAGTTACTGGCAACCTGGCATGAAATAAGGGCGCATCAGGTGATGCGCTTTTTTTACTTTGTAACTGTGTGATATTTTTCGCAACCAAACATCCCTTGGATCGGTATACGAAGGCATTCTTCAAAACACCATGCCAGATCGAATAAGTAGGAGATACGGCAAATTATGATGGAGCGAATGCGCGAAGGCGCAAGCAGCATTTGGGTTAAGATTATTCTTGGCTTAATTATTTTTTCTTTTGTCTTTGCCGGAGTAGGCAGCTACCTGGCCGGAAGCAGCCAGCAGCCAGCCGCAAAGATTGATGATCGAGAAATCAGTCAGCGTGAGTTTGAACAGGCTTACCAGAATGAGCGTAATCGCATGCAGGCTCAACTGGGCGATTATTTCTCAACGCTGATGGGTGATCCTGCTTATGTGCAGCAATTCCGTCGTAGCGTGCTTGATCGCATGGTGAACGATGTGTTGATTGAGCAGCGTGCCAATGAACTTGGTATGCGTATCAGCGATGAGCAAATCCGTGATGCCATTCTGACTATGCCTCAGTTCCAGCGTGACGGTAAATTCGATAACGAAATCTACAACACGCTTCTGCGCCGTTCTGGTTTTACGCCGGATATGTTTGCTGAATCTATGCGTACAGACCTGCTTCGTCAGCAGCTGCTTGTCGCTCTTCAGGGCAGTGACTTCACTCTGAACAATGAGCTGGCAGCGTTGACTAAGCTGGAAAAGCAGCAGCGTGTTATTCGTAGCCTGACACTTGATGTAGCTGAGTTCACCAAGAAAGCTGAAATTTCTGATGAAGAAGTTCAGAAGTTTTACGATGAAAACCCACAGATGTTCACTCGTCCTGATCAAGTGAAAGTGGCTTATATTGAACTTTCAGGTGAAGGTCTGAAGACCTCGCTTAAAGTTTCTGAAGAAGATGCTAAGGCTTACTATGATGAGCATCAGGCGAAGTACTCTACTGCTGAACAGCGCAAAGTCAGCCATATCTTGGTTGAAGGCGACAGTGATGAAGCGAAAGTAAAAGCTGAAGAGCTGCTGGCACAACTGAATGACGGTGCTGATTTTGCCCAGCTTGCGAAAGAATCTTCTAACGATACTTTCAGTGCGAAGGACGGTGGTCAGCTTGATTGGTTTGAGCGTGGTGTAATGGACCCTGCATTTGAAGATGCGGCATTTGCGCTGGAGAAAGGCGAAACTTCTGCGGTTGTTCAGTCTTCTTTCGGTTACCACATCATCAAACTTGATGACGTGAAAGCATCTCAGGTTAAGCCTTTTGCTGAAGTTCAGGATGACATTCTTGCTGAGGTTCGTGAGCAGCGTGCAGCAGAAGCTTTCTATGATCTGCAAACTAAACTGGCTGAAACTGCGTTTGAAATGCCGGACTCTCTGGATGATGCGGCGAATGCAGTTAACGCTAAAGTTGAGCTGACAGATTTCTTCTCTCGTAACGATGCATCTGGTGTACTGGCAAACCCTGCTGTACTTCAGGCGGTATTCAGCCCTGAAGTTCGTGAAGACGGCCTGAACTCTGACCTGATTGAAGTTGGTCCAGAGCATGTTGTGGTTGTTCGTGTAGAAGACTCTCGTGAAGAAATGGTACTGCCATTCGATGAAGTATCTGCATCAGCTAAGCAGCAGCTGGCGGCCCGTCAGGGTGAGCAGAATGCCAAGGCGAAAGCCGACGAAATCATCACGGCACTGCGTGAAGGCAATACCGAGATTCTGGAAAAAGAGTCTGTGAACTTCTCTGACGCTGAAACCATCAGTCGTATCGGTGCTGACCGCATGATTGCTGACGTTGCTTTTGGCCTGGCGAAGCCTGCTGATGATAAGCCTGTTTACGGTATGACCCGTGACATGGCGGGCAACGTGCTTATTATTGCTCTGGACAAGGTTATTGAAGCTGACGTAGATGCAGCATCAGTAAACCGCCAGCTGGCTGGTCAGGTTGAGCAAATGAATGCTCAGCAGGACGTAATGGCTACGCTGGAAGTGTTGCGTAATACTGCCGAAGTCAGCTACCCGTCACTGGACGAATCAGAAAACTAATTGTAATTGATTAGTGAATTAGCGGGCCGCCATTGTGCGGCCCGTTGTTTTTTTACTTTTCCGAATTTGTTTTGTATTTACCTCTGCTTTTGCTCCGTTATGCTGGCGTCACTGCTGTGGAATAAAGCAGGATCAAACAGTTATAGGAGATACGAGATGAAATTCGTTGTGCGTGTGTTGTTTATGGTGGCGATGCTGGGGGCTGCTCCGGTCAGCTTCGCAGAAACAGACCAATATGAAGGTATAGAGATCACCGTTAACATCAATACGGCTAATGCAGAAGAGTTGGATAAACTGCTTGTTGGTGTTGGCCCTGAAAAAGCCGCCAGAATTGTTGATTACCGTGATATTAACGGTAAGTTTGCTGCGGCGGATGATTTGGTGAATGTGAAGGGAATCGGTCCGGCGACAGTCGATAAAAACCGGGAACGGATTAAGCTCTAAACAGGATCAGAAACATAGTTTGACAGACACTAAATTGAAGGAGAGAGGTGAGTAGTTCTCCTTCGTTTATATCAGTTTTTTACTGGATTACTCTGCTTCCATTTACGGTATAGCAGAGGGAGTAACGCTATTGCGATACCTGCAATACCACCGGCAAGGTGAGCTTCTGTCGCGACTCTCGCACCTATCAGAGCAGCAGAACTTACGGAACCGCCAAAAATCTGCTCCCAGCCAATTTTCCCTGCTAGCCCAAACAGTAACAGCCATCCCCCTTTGTATTTCCCTTCAATATCTTTTATTGCTCCCCAGCCAAACAAGCCGTGCAGAACACCGGACAGGCCTGCGTACCACTGAATGTCGGTAATAATAATTGCAAGTCCGACTGCGATGGAGAGTGTCAGCAGCAGGAAAGTGAACTGACGGGCGGAAAAATGCCAGCGGAAGATGAAAGTGATTATTGCCAGCGCCAGACTATTCATTATCATATGCGGCCAATTAGTGTGAGTCAGGTTACCGGTAAGGAGCCGCCATACTTCGCCATGGTTTAAAATTGCGCTACGATCCCATGCTAACCAGTTTTGCACTGTTGGCCATTGGGTAATGAACAACAGACTGATGGCGAAAATTAAATAGGTACGAAAAGACAAGGTCACCTCAATGAGCAGATATTGCGAACAGTGTGGTAAGGCGAAAAAAGCCTGCATCTGTAGTTGGATTGAAGTTATTGATGCTAAAACTGAATTGCTGATTTTACAACACCCGTCGGAGGTGAAACGGGCAATTGGTACAGCGCGAATACTGACATTGTCGCTGCCCAATGCAAAACTTTTTGTTGGAGAGGATTTTTCTGCGCATCATGAGCTTAATCTCTTGCTCAATGATCCAGTGCGAGATGTTTACCTGATCTATCCTGGCGAGGGTGCAATTCCGGTTTCACAACTGACTGATTCTGTTGTAGCTAAAGAGAAAATTCGCACTTTAATCCTGCTCGATGGTACCTGGAAGAAGGCTTACAAAATGTGGCAGTTGTCGGATAATCTTCACCGATTGCCAACGGTGTCGCTCGATAATGTTGAGCAGGGAAACTACCGGATCCGAAAATCACCGAAAGAGCAGGGTGTTTCGACCGTTGAAGCCGGATATCTTGCTCTGAGCGCATTAGAAGGCGACAGTAACAAATTTGAACCTTTGCTCAATGTTTTTAATCGGATGATTGAATACCAGATCCGTCAGATGCCTGAAGGAGTGTTTGAGAGAAACTATCAGCAGTAGGTGCGAGTGTGAATATATAAGATTAGAGATACGAGACGTAAGTTTTTCGCTTCGTTCACCTCGTATCTCGATACTAATCCCTATCTGTTCCTAGAATCCATGCCCCTCATTACCCACACCTACCGCAGTAGTCGGCTGGAACAGGGTGCTATAGAGTCGTTGGGCAAAACCATCGGTCATTCCGGAAATGTAATCGGCAATGATGCGATGTGCGTTTTCTCCGTTGCTGGTTGCTTGTCGCCAGCGATCGCAGGTATTGGCTGGTAGCAGGCGCTCAGGGTCGGAGGCGAAAGCCTCAAACAGTTCCATAACCAACTGTTGTCCTTTGTATTCCAGCAGCTGTATTTCCGGCTTTTTTACCACGTATTCGCTGACAAACTGTTTGAGGACTTCAAGGACTTTTTCCATTGGCTCCGACAGGAAGGCATTCCATTGCAGCAAAGGCTCGTTAAAGCTGTCTATATCGTTTTGGATTGCAGGAGCAATGTGAATTGAGGTCAGTAGGGCATTAACCATGGCACCGATGGCATCTTTACGCTCATGGTGATTGCTGAACAGTTGCTGGCTGATTTTACCGACTTTCTCTTCAAACCAGGGCTCACCACAGTCAGCTAGCTTACTGGCTACGGCTTCTTGCCATTGCTCTCGGGTGATAATCCCCATGACGATCGCATCTTCCAGATCATGGACTCCATAGGCGATATCGTCGGCTAGTTCCATGATTGAGCAATCCAGCGATTTAAAACGCGTCTTCAAATGCTGGGTTGGATTTTCCCGTTCGTGACGCATCTGGCTGAACAGTTCCCGGTCATGCTCTGAAAGCAAAGCCAGAACCCACTCGAAAGTTTCTATATCGTCGTTATAGACGCCTTTAGCCGGATGCCAGTCTTTGGCCTTCAGGTGACGGAAGTTGGCAACATCGGCTGGCAGCTCTGTTGCCCGGGTATTGCTGATCAGCGCCGGGTATTTAAGCAATCCGAGTAGGGTGCGACGTGACAGGTTCATACCAAAATGTTCGGTATATGGTTCCAGCAGGGTAACGATGCGGAATGTCTGGGCATTGCCTTCAAAGCCGCCATGTTCACGCATCATATAGTTCAGAGCGACTTCACCACCATGACCAAAAGGTGGATGGCCTATGTCGTGAGCCAGGCACAGGCTTTCCATTAGGCTGGTGGATGGTAGTAACTCTCTGAAATTGGGATGTTTCAGTTTTAACTGAGCGACAATACCTGTACCGATTTGGGATGCTTCAAGCGAGTGGGTCAGGCGGGTACGGTAGAAATCGTGGTGTCCGGCTCCGTGGACCTGGGTTTTAGCCTGAAGTCGTCGAAATGCAGCAGAGTGGAGGATTCTGGCACGGTCGCGTTGATAAGCCGAACGGTGGTCGTTACGGCGCATTTTCTGTTCATTGCTTTGGCGGTTTTCCCAGCCGGGAGCAAGATTGAATTCTGTCATTAGCTGATATCATCCAGCGTTAAGTTAAAACTGTCGGCAAAGGTCGTAAGGAAATATTCCATTTCCTGCGTGGAGCGTTCGGAGAGCGTTTGCTCGAGCCGTTTCTTCGCTTGGGCAAATTCGTGGTTACCGACATTGAGTTCTTCCAGGCATTTGAGATAAGCGCACAGGCTGTCAGCCTGCTTCACTATTGCGTAGTCTTCCTGGTTGATTTTGTGACTGTCGAGCAGCGGGGCGTAATCATCCTGAAACTCTTCCGGCAGCATGGAAATCAGTTTTTGTTCGGCAGCCAGTTCAATTTTCTTATATTCCTCGGCAATGGCCGGGTTGTAGTACTTAATCGGGGTTGGCATATCTCCGGTTAACACTTCGCTGCTGTCGTGAAACATTGCCAGCAGGGCAACGCGCTCAGGGTTAGTGTTGCCACCGAATTTACGGTTTTTGATCAGAGCAAGGGCATGGGCAACGAATGCTACCTGCAGGCTGTGTTCTGAGATGTTTTCAGATGAAACGCATCGCATCAGCGGCCAGCGCTGAATGAGTTTCATCCGTGCCAGGTGGGCAAAAAAGTGACTTTTTTCCATATCGGTACTTCTTGGCAGTCAGGAGCGATAATTCTCGGGTCGATAGCGGTTTCCGTTTGACCCATTTCAATTGTTTTCCCGGGTAACTTGCTGTTATCGGACAAACATTTTTCCTATATCTAGCTATAAAGGTAACAGAAATATTGCGGAGGTAAAAAAGCCTCAGTAAAACTGAGGCTTATGATGGGAGCTGAAATACAGTTACTGACGGTAGTTGTGCAGGAAGCGTTCCAGTCGACCAATTGCCACTTCCAGATCGTCCACCCGCGGCAGGGTAACGATGCGGAAATGATCCGGTTTTTTCCAGTTAAAGCCGGTACCGTGCACGATCAGGACTTTTTCCTGGTGTAAGAAGTCCAGCGCCATTCTTTCATCATTGATGATATTGAATTTCTTCTGATCCAGCTTCGGGAAAAGGTACAGCGCACCTTTCGGTTTGACACAGCTCACTCCTGGAATCGCCGTCAGCATCTCATAGGCTTTATTGCGTTGTTCCAGCAGGCGACCGCCGGGCAGGATCAGTTCGTTAATGCTCTGATAACCGCCAAGGGCTGTCTGAATTGCGTGCTGCATTGGTACATTGGCACACAGTCGCATTGAAGAGAGCATTTCCAGCCCCTCAATGTAGCCTTTTGCCAGATGCCTTGGTCCGGACAGGATCATCCAGCCGGAGCGGAAACCACAGACCCGGTATGATTTCGACAGGCCGTTGAAAGTGACGCAGAATACATCCGGTGCCAGGGCCGCTATAGATGTATGCTGAGCTCCTTCGTAAAGGATTTTGTCATAAATCTCATCGGCAAAAATAATCAGCTTGTGCTGACGGGCGATTTCGACCACTTCCAGCAGAAAATCCCGGCTGTATACGGCTCCGGTCGGGTTGTTCGGGTTAATCAGTACGATACCGCGTGTATTCGGGGTGATCTTTTTGCGGATATCGTCGAGGTCTGGATACCAGTCGGCTTCTTCGTCACAGATGTAGTGAACCGCTTTACCGCCAGACAGGGAAACCGCAGCGGTCCACAGCGGGTAGTCGGGGGCCGGAACCAGAATTTCGTCGCTATTGTTAATCAATGCCTGCATCGACATCATGATCAGCTCTGAAACACCGTTACCGATGTAGACGTCTTCAACATCCAGATCCAGCATACCGCGCTTCTGGTAATGCTGCACAACGGCCTTACGTGCCGGGTAAATGCCTTTGGAGTCACAGTAGCCCTGTGAGGTAGGCAAATTACGGATCACGTCTACCAGGATTTCATCCGGGGCATCGAAACCGAACGGCGCAGGGTTGCCGATATTCAGTTTCATAATCTTATGGCCTTCCTCTTCCATGCGTTTGGCATGTTTCAGGACCGGCCCGCGTATGTCGTAACAGACGTTATTTAATTTGGATGACATCCCGATGTTATGCATTGCTGTGTTCCTGCGCAAAAATTGTCTCTTATGGCAACAAATTACACTATAAATCTGTGCAAAATAAATACCCTACAGAAAAAAATCACGAAGAAGAGTATTTCGTATAATTAAATTCTGATTTGATAAGTGAGATCCTCTGTAGGAGCGTTGTTTTCGGAGGCTCTTCTGTTAGTAGAGTGTTACGTATTATTTGATGAGAAATATATACCCTGTAGACAAGGTTGATTAAGGAATATGTTGAGATATGAAGATTAGTGTTGAGTCATGTCTTTATTAGTCAGAATCGATTTAGTGAGGTAGAATGGCACATTCACTATGCAGCTAATCAGGTAGGTTAGCTGACATAAAGGTAGAACTATGTGCCAAGTGACAGGCATATTAAAAATCAGCCAGGGATGAGCCGTTACAGTGCTTAGAGCTGAGTGAGGTTACCTTGACCGCGTTACAACAAGCAGTTGAGTCTTTGATTGAACAGATTCAAACAGCAACAAAAACAACTCAAAGATTAATGGTGAAGCTGGATCTGCCGGCTAACACTGACCTGATTGACTGGATTGAGTCTCAGCCTCTTTTCCCGAAATTTTACTGGCAGTCTCGCGATAGCCGTGAAGAGGTTGTGGCACTAGGCCAGCTAAAAACATTTACCGATCCGATGGCAGCGGAAAAGGTGTTGTCGGATGATCAGCGAATTTGGGGCGGACGCTCTTTTGATGGTCGTTCGAGCCGAAACCGTCGCTGCCTTTCTTCTTTTTTCTTCCTTCCTGTGCTGGAAATCATCCGTTTTGATGGCTGCTGGCAGTTAGCTGTCAATATGTCTGATGATAAAGAGAAAATATTACAGACTCTGGCACAGGTAAAACCTGAAGCATCTGAAATCTCAGCTATCAAGAGCAAGATTTTGGGCCGTACTTACGCACCTGATTTTTCCGGCTGGTCGACGATGATCAGCAATGCCCTTGAAGCGATTTCGCAAAAAGTATTTGAAAAAGTGGTATTGGCACGCAGGACAACCCTGAAGCTCGATACGCCTGTGTCTCCGGCCCAGCTTCTTAAAGCCAGTCGCGGTAGTAACATGAACAGCTTTCACTTCATGATGGCAATGGATGAAAAGCACTGCTTTGTCGGTTCAACGCCGGAGCGCCTGTTTTTACGCCACAATCGCGATTTGTTGACGGAAGCCTTGGCCGGAACAATAGGACGTAGCCACGATCCTTCTGAGGATAATCGCCTGGCGCAATGGTTGCTGGATGATAACAAAAACCGCTATGAGAACCGGCTGGTGGTTGATGATATCGTCAGTCGTCTCAATACCTGCTGTGAATCGATGAATGTCGCGCAGACCCCAGAGTTAGTGCGCTTGCGCAAGGTACAGCACCTTAAACGCAGTATTGATGCCCAGCTTAATGATCAGGTGTATAGCGCTGACTTGCTCGATAGTTTACAGCCAACAGCCGCAATTGCCGGTTTGCCGCGTGATAAGGCGCTGGACTTTATTTCTGAGCATGAGCCGTTTGCCCGAGGTTGGTATAGCGGAGCTGTCGGCTTTTTGAGTCGTCAGCGCAGTGAGTTCTGCGTGGCTATCCGCAGTGCCCTGATAATGGGCGAGGAGCTTCACTTGTTTGCAGGAGCCGGGATTGTACCGGGCTCGACAGCAGACAGTGAGTGGAAAGAGCTGGACAGAAAAACGTCGACACTGTGTAGCCTGCTGAGTTCGGAAGAACCGGAGCTGGAGCGGAGAAGCGCATGAGCAAATCAGGAATGATGTCGGTCACCGGATCGCTACTGCCAGCCCGTGCTGCTCTGAATAAGTTGTGGGCAGGCCTGATGCTCGAAGAGGTGGCCCGTCTTGGAGTGAAGCATGTGTGTATCGCGCCGGGCTCCCGCTCTACGCCTCTTACGCTGGCGGCGTCTGATAATGACAGGCTGACACTGCATACTCACTTTGATGAGCGCGGACTTGGCTTTATGGCGCTTGGGCTTGCCAAGGCCTCAGGAGAGCCGGTTGCCGTGGTGGTAACATCCGGTACTGCTGTGGCCAACTTGCTTCCAGCGGTTGCTGAGTCTGGGTTGACCGGCGAAAAGTTGGTTTTGCTGACCTCAGATCGCCCTCATGAATTAATCCAGTGTGGTGCCAATCAGGCTATTCGCCAGCACGGTATTTTTTCTGATCACGTTACTGAATTTCATGATTTGCCGTCGCCTACCCAGGATATCTCTCCTGGTTGGTTGCTGACGACGATTGATTCTGCCATGTATCAGCAAAAGGTGCGTGGCGGGTCTGTTCATTTTAACTGTCATTATCCCGAGCCGTTGTACGGTGAAGAGCAAGACTTTTCATCCTATCTAACCCCGGTTCAGGATTGGTGGGCAGACGGAAAGCCTTACACTCATTATCACCAGGCAATGTCGGAACAGGCTGTCATAAATCCGGAGTCACTGGCCGAGTTTGCTTGCAGTAAAGGCGTGGTGATTGCAGGCCGGATGGCTCCGGGTGAGCTAACTCTTGTTGCAGCACTTGCCGAGAAAATGGGCTGGCCGTTGCTGGCTGATCCTCAGGCCGGTGGCAGTAGTGACTGGGCCGGTTTTGATGTCTGGATGCAAAATGATCTATGCCGCCAGCATATTGAACAGGCTGAAGTCGTGTTGCAGTTTGGCGGACGTTTGGTATCCAAGCGTTTGTTGCAGTTCATCGGCTCTCATCAATGGCAGCAATATTGGTTGGTTGATCCGCTGGATGGAAGGCTGGATCCGGCTCATCGCCGTAGCCACAGAGTTCAGGCTGCTATCGGTAACTGGGCCGAGCAGGCCTGTGAGTTATTGGGTGAGGTGTTTACATCTCCGTCAGTGGGTTGGGCCGAAGGCTTGAAACGTGCCTCTGTCGCTTACTTTCATTTGCTGGCAGAGCAGAATGACCAGCTTACCGAAATCAGTCTGGCTGCGAATCTGCCTAAATGGTTGCCGGAACAAACCGAGCTCTTTTTGGGTAACAGTCTGATTGTACGTTTGCTTGATATGTGCGGGCAGTTGCCACAAACCGCCACTTTCGCTAACCGCGGGGCGTCCGGTATTGACGGCCTGATTGCCACTGCTGCCGGCGTGCAGCGGGCTCGTCAGGCTCCGTTGCTTTGCCTGCTGGGTGATACTTCACTGCTTTATGATCTTAACTCGTTAGCACTGTTGAAAAGCAGCCCCCGTCCGATAGTGGTGCTGGTTACCAACAATGACGGTGGGGCAATTTTTGATATGCTTCCGGTTCCGGATGCAAAGAAAGATGCCTTGTATCGGATGCCGCACGGACTGGAGTTCAGCCATGCGGCTGCCATGTTCGGGATCGACTATCATAAGCCGGAAACATTAGCTGAAGCCGAACAGGCATGCCGTCAAGGGCTGACTCAGCCGGGAGCGACACTGATTGAAGTTCAGACTCCGCCGGGTCAGAGCGGGCAGATGTTGAAGTCTCTGTTTGCCGAGGTTAAGCATGCCGCTTTACTCTGAAACATTCGGATGTCGTCCTGCAAATGATGACAGTCGCCCGACATTGGTTTTCCTGCATGGTTTGCTGGGTTCCGGTCGAGACTGGCGTCATGTAGTAGACCGGTTGTCGCGTTCTCATTTTTGCCTGACCATTGATTTACCGGGCCACGGGCAAAGCAGCATGGTGTCACCGGAAGGCTTTGAGTCGGTAAACCGGCAAATCACAGAAACGCTGGAGCATCGTCATGTCGGTGCTTATGTGCTGATAGGCTATTCGATGGGGGCGCGGCTGGCAATGTACCATGCGTGCCATCAGGTTCCGGTCTCTGATTCAGAGAGAAATAGTCACGCTGAGCTGGTCGGTCTGATTGTAGAAGGCGGTCATTTGGGTCTGCCGGAAAGCGAAAGGGCTGCAAGGCTGGAAAATGATCAGCGTTGGGCCCGTCGTTTTGCCGCAGAACCGCTTGCTGATGTTCTGGATAAGTGGTATCAGCAACCTGTATTTTCGTCACTAAATCATGACCAAAGACAAGGTTTAGTTAAGAAACGCAGTGATAACCTTGGTGCCGGTATAGCACGTATGCTACTGGCTACATCACTGGCCAGGCAGCCTGAGCTGAAACAGCAGGTTGCACAACTGGCGTTACCTGTTCTCTACCTGTGCGGAGAGAACGACAATAAATTCAAAAGCCTGGCTGAAGACTCGGGATTAGAGATCAATATTATTCCGTCAGCGGGGCATAACGTCCATGTCGAACTGCCTCATGAGTTCGGTATGGCTGTCACTCATTTTTTAGATAGATTGGAATAAATCATGGCTAGAACCGTAGGTCTGACTGAAGAAGAACTGTACGCACCGGTAGATTGGACTGATTGTTCAGAAGGTTATCAGGATATTCTTTTTGAAAAATCAGCTGATGGTATTGCTCGAATCACCATTAACCGTCCAGAAGTGCGCAATGCATTCCGTCCTCAGACGGTAAAAGAGATGATTAATGCTCTGGCAGATGCTCGCTATGACGAGAATGTGGGCGTGATTATCCTGACCGGTCAGGGCGAGCACGCGTTTTGCTCCGGTGGTGACCAGAAAATCCGTGGCGACTACGGTGGTTACCAGGACGACGAAGGCACGCACCACCTGAACGTGCTGGATTTCCAGCGTCAGATCCGTACTTGTCCTAAGCCTGTTATCGCCTCTGTTGCCGGCTACGCGGTTGGTGGCGGCCATGTCTTACATATGATGTGTGATCTGACTATTGCGGCTGAGAATGCTCAATTCGGTCAGACTGGCCCGAAAGTGGGTTCCTTTGATGGCGGTTGGGGGGCTTCTTACATGGCCCGTATCGTTGGTCAGAAGAAAGCTCGTGAGATCTGGTTCCTGTGTCGTTTCTATGATGCGCAGGAAGCTCTGGACATGGGTCTGGTAAACCACGTTGTACCGTATGCAGAGCTAGAGCGTGAAACTATTCGCTGGTGTCGTGAAACCCTTCAGCATAGCCCGATGGCGCTGCGTTGCCTGAAAGCGGCCCTGAACGCTGACTGTGACGGTCAGGCAGGTCTTCAGGAGCTGGCCGGCAATGCCACTATGCTGTTCTATATGACAGAAGAAGGCCAGGAAGGTCGTAACTCATTCAACGAGAAGCGTCGTCCGGACTTCACCAAGTTCAAGCGCAACCCGTAAGGGGAGGCTTTGACTATGCGTAGTGCAAAACTATACAGATACTCTCTGCCGATGGATTCCGGCGTGATCCTGCGTACTCAGCGTTTGGATTCCCGCGAAGGCTGGATTGCGGAGCTGCGTGACGGTGATGCTGTCGGCTATGGTGAAATTGCACCATTGTCGGAATTCAGTAAAGAAACGACGGCGGAAGCCGGAGAGCAGGCCCAGGCACTGCTTGAGCTGTGGGTAAAAGGTGAAGCTTTCGCGCTTGCTGACGCCTTGCCGTCTGTCGCTTTCGGGCTGAGTATGGCCGAGCTGGAACTTACCGGTGACCTGCCTGCTGAAGGTAATTACCTGACTGCTCCATTGTGTGCCGGTGATCCGGATGCCCTGGTTGTTGCCCTGAGCAAGATGCCGGGTGACAAGGTGGCAAAAATCAAAGTTGGCATGTACGAAGCTGTTCGTGATGGCATGGTGGCGAATATGTTCATTGAAGCCATTCCCGGCCTTCGCTTGCGTCTGGATGCCAACCGTCAGTGGACGCCGGTGAAAGCACGTCAGTTTGCCAAGTATGTGAAACCGGAACACCGCAGCGGTATCGCTTTCCTTGAAGAGCCGTGTATGACGCCGGAAGATAGTCTGGCGTTTGCGCAGGAAACCGGGATCAACATTGCCTGGGATGAAACTGTGCGTGATGAAGGTTTTGAAGTTAAGGCTGAGCCGGGCGTATCCGCGATTGTTATCAAGCCAACCATGGTAGGCTCGGTGCAGCGTTGTATGGAACTGGTGAAGCAGGCACACGAAGCTGGCCTGACTGCTGTGATCAGCTCAAGCATGGAATCAAGCCTGGGTCTGAACCAGCTGGCTCGTTTTGCTGCGTGGCAGACGCCGGATGTTATTCCGGGGCTGGACACCATGCAGTTATTTAAAGCACAGCTTGAAACACCGTGGCCTGAATGCGGGCTGGCGGTGACCCCGTTGTCAGATCTTGAGGTGGTATGGCAGGAGTAACTCCTTACTTTGCTACCTGGCCCTGGCAACATTGGGCAACAGAGCGGCCGTCAGCGGCCGCTTTGCGTTTTGGTGAGCAAACATTCAGTTGGGCAGAAGTCTCGGCCCGGGTTGATGAATATGCCCAGGGGCTGGCTGAACAGGGCGTCAAACGAGACCAGCTGGTGGGCGTGATTGCGCCAAATTCACTTCAGGTTCTGTGGCTGATTCTGGCAACAATTCGGGTTGGAGCCCGTTATGTCGGACTGAATCCGAAAAATACCCAAGCCGAGCTGGAGCAGCAATTAAACCAGCTGCAATGTGATTTTCTCTGGTATCCGCCAAAAGCTAGCTATGCTTTCGATGACTATCCCCGATTGATGTTGCTGCCGCCGCCCAGCCCTCGTCTTGTACCGGTAACCTGGCAGCCGACTCGTGCCGCAACTCTGACTCTGACTTCAGGATCAACGGGTACACCGAAAGCGGTTGTTCACTCGGCGCAAACTCAACTCGCAAGTGCTGAAGGTTTACTGGCGTGGATGGAGTTTGGTGAGCAGGACTGCTGGTTGTTGTCACTGCCGTTGTTCCATATATCCGGACTGGCGATTGTCTGGCGCTGGCTTTACCGGGGCGCCCAATTGGTTGTTGCGGAGCCGACGCAGTTTGATAAAGCCTTGTCAGAAGTCACGCACGCATCCTTAGTGCCGACTCAGCTACATAGGTTGCTGGCGTCTCGATCTATTAACAAACAGCCTGTGGCATTAAAAGAGGTACTGCTTGGCGGTGCGGTTATCCCAGTGAGCCTGACCGAACAGGCAGAAGAGGCGGGAATCCACTGCTGGTGTGGTTACGGTATGACCGAGATGGGTTCGACAGTCACAGCCAAGCGCGCTAATGCCAGTGCCGGAGTCGGTAACCCGTTGCCAAACAGGGAGCTGATGCTGCACGACGGCGAAATCTTGGTTCGCGGTAAAACCTTGTGTATTGGCTATTACCGCAACAAGACTATCTTTCCTGTCGGTGAAGATGAGTGGTTTGCAACCAAAGATCTTGGCTGCTGGCATGATGAAGAGCTGCATATTCTTGGTCGGGCCGACAACATGTTTATCTCCGGTGGTGAGAACATCCAGCCGGAGTCGATTGAAAAGGTACTGTTGGGACATCCCGAAGTGAAGCAGGCGTTTATTCTGCCGATTGAAGATGCGGAATATGGCCAGCGCCCTGTTGCTATTGTGGAAACCTGGCAACGGCTTGATGAGTTGCTTAAAGAGCAACTTAGCGGTTTTATGCAGTCGAAGGTAAACGGCCTCTGCCGACCTGTTGACTACCTGGCGTTGCCTGAATCACTGGGCAGTACAGGGATTAAAATCTCACGTAAGCAGCTGGCGGAATGGTTAGCAGAAATTAGCTAATCAGGGCGCTTTCAGCAACTCAATAAAAAGCGGAAGCCACTGGCTTCCGCTTTTTTATTGGGTGTCTAGTTCTCAGGACCTTATTTATAGTCGCCCCGCAGCGCGAGCACTTCTTCTCTGAGTTGGTCGCTGCTGGCTTCTCTGGCGTTGATTGGCTTACCAACCACAATGTTGACCCGTGACCAGAAGCGTTTCGGACACTTGAGTAGAGCACATCCACCTTCACGGCTAAAAAAGCTCCCCCACAATCCCTGTAGTGCAACCGGAATTACCGGTACCGGGCTGCGTTTAATAATGAGATCAATCCCACGCATGAAAGGGCCTATTTCGCCGTCATAGGTCAGCTGGCCTTCGGGGAACACACATACCACATCGCCTTGCTCCAGGTAGCCGCTCACTCTGGTGAAGGCTTTCAGGACTGAGCGGCGATCGGTGGCATCTATCGGGATCACCTTACAGGCTTTGCAGAATGCCCTGATAAACGGAAGGTTATAGATATCTCTGTCCATCAGAAAACGGATCGGACGCGGGCAGGCCCCGGCCAGCAACAGGGCATCCATATAACTGACGTGGTTGCAGACGATTAACGCGCCACCCTCAGTCGGTATATTGGAAATATCTTTGTGCTTAACCCGGTACATGGTGTGGCTGATCAGCCATACCATAAAACGCCAGAAAAAGTCCGGTACCTGAGTATAGATATAAACCACGACACACAGGTTCAGCAATGACAGGAATAGGAAGAACTGAGGAATTGTTCCTCCGATAACTGACAAAAAGACAATCGCGGTAATGGCACTGAAGACCATAAAAAAGGCATTCCAGATATTATTGGCTGCAATGATCTGTGCCCGCTCTTCTTCTTTTGCTCTGCTTTGCATTACGGCATAGAGGGGAATAATGAAAATACCGCCGGAGACACCAAGCATGGTCAGCGAGACAAAGACCCTGAACAGTTCAGGGTTGGTAATAAAATCAACAATCGACTGGGTTGCCGGTACGATATCAGGCGATGCAAACATCAGGTCGGCCCCAAATAATGTGATCCCCAGGCTGCCCAGCGGCACGATACCCGGTTCAATGCGGTGGCCAGACAAGCGGTCACACAACAGAGAGCCGATAGCGATACCAACCGAAAATAGAGTCAGCAGGAAGGAAACTGATGCAGCATCGCCGCCAAGGTGCAATTTGGCGAAGTTCGGGAATTGGGTCAGGTAACAGGCTCCAAGGAACCAGAACCAGCTGATGCCCAGAACACACTGGAAAATGGTTTTATCACGGTGTGCAATTGACAGGGTATGGCGTGTTTGGCGGTAGGGACGCCAGCGGAATACTTTGTCAGGATCACTCGGTTTGGCTTCCGGGATCCAGCGTGAACTCAGGTAACCGATAACAGCAAAACTGATCACACTGATTGCCGCAACTACAGGTGCATTCGGCTGGTTGGCAATGAAACCCGCAAGCAGAGTGCCAAGCAGAATGGCTAGAAACGTACCGGTTCCAACCAAGGCGTTACCAGATACCAGTTCTGATTTATCCAAGTGCTGTGGCAGTAGGGCATACTTGGCTGGGCCAAAGAAAGCCGACTGAGATCCCATAAGAAACAGTAATACCAGCAGGGCCATGTAGCTTTCAGTAACAAAAGCCATGGCTGCCAGCGACATAATGACTATTTCAGCCATTTTTACAACGCGCATAATCAGCGCTTTGTCATACTTATCAGCAAGAACGCCGGCAGATGCTGAGAACAGGAAAAACGGCAGTATAAACAGGCCTGCAGCAAGATTGATAATAAGATCGGAATCAATCGGCAAGGTGCCAGGGGCGGCAAAGGCAATAAGAATGAGCAGAACATTCTTATAGACATTGTCATTAAAAGCCCCAAACGCCTGGGTGAGAAAGTAGGGTAAAAAACGTCGTTTTGTTAACAGGCGCGACTGGGGCTGGACACTCATTCTAATCTACACTCCGCTTAAGCTTTCCAAGCGTTGAGGTAGGTATCGATAAGGTTGTCGATCAGTGCTTTGCCATCAACCGGCGTCGAGGTAAAGAGCTTGTCATCTACAGAAAGCAGGGTGATACCGTGAACACCTGCCCACAATACGCGGCTGGCTTCCAGTACTTCTGCATCTGTTTTTTCTGGGGTAATGTCGCGGATCAGTGCTTCCAGCATACCCGTCATATTGTCGATACGATCAGACTGCCATTCCGGTAGCTCTTCGCCCTGCATAGTGTGTTGGAAAATCAGCTGCCAGCGATAAGGGTGTGCAGCTGCAAAATTAAGGTAGCAGTATGCTAGCTTACGCAGAGCATCTTCAGGAGATGTTACATCTTTCATCTGCTCTTCAGCTTCAGCAAAAAGTTCATCCAGAGTTTGGGCGACAGCGTGAAGAAGCAGTAGGTTGTAGTTGCCGAATACGTTAACCAGGGTGCTTGGCACGTAGCCGATCATGCCGGCAACTTTGCGAAGGCTAAGCTCGTGATGCGGGTGTTCATTGAGAAAGTTTTTGACTTGCTCCAGTGTCATATTTACCAACTCTTCACGAGTATGGTCATTTCGTCTTGCCATTGAATTTTACTCTCAATTGAAAATAGTTTTACTTTGCTAATTGTAATATGGATAAACACAGCCAGGTGTTTGCAAAGTAATAATGTATACCGATAGCTTAAGCCGAACGGATATAATATAGAACGATGTTCGATATTTTAGTTGTTATCTGTCTTTAGGGTCAAGCTTAAAGGAAGTCACTTTGCTGATTACTCGGTCACTTGTGATTTATATCAAACACAATCGAGCACAATTCCGACTAGATTAAAGCTGAATATTGGCTTCTGGTGAAACCATAGGCAGTGCACTTTATTTTCTTTGCTCTGCATTCCGAATGGAAATCTGATCATTTAATGTCCAGAAATCGATAAGCACACCGATCAGGAAAAAACCAAAGGTGAGCAAATAGAGGATCCCAGTCAGCCATTTGCCCATGTACATTCGATGTACGCCGAATACGCCAAGAAAAGTAAGCAACAGCCAGGCAACGTTATAATCGGTTTCTCCGCTTTGGAAACGAAGGTCGGCTTCTCGGTCCATTGAAGGGATCAGGAAAAGGTCAATCAGCCAGCCGATACCGCAAAGTCCCAGAGTTAAGAACCAGATTGTTCCGGTAACAGGTTTGCCGTAATAAAAACGGTGAGCGCCAGTGAAACCAAAAATCCAAAGAAGGTAGCCGATGAATTTGCTGTGGGTGTCTTGCATGACCAATACGTCCTGTTGTTATCGGTGATATCCTTGTTACCGATATTATTAGCAATTAGTGCTGTAATACCAATTGGATAATGGAATTATTGATAGTTTGAGCCTGTTTAATATGAATGTAAACAGATAATTTACCACCTGTTTTATTAGCTAATTTTCAAGCGATAAATATTAGTAACAATTTGCTCATGCTGTTTAGTTGACATTCAGTTGTTGCCCGCTAGGATTCAAGGGCATAAATTTGGCAAAGGTATCCATATCCATGAAACGCTTCTTCACAGTATTTGCTTTGATTCTGACGGTGTCATTTATGACACCGCATGCGGAAGCAAAGAAATTTGGTGGTGGTAAATCGTTCGGCAAAAGCTTTAAAACTGCGCCGGTAAAACAACAGAAACCACAACAGACCGATACACTGAAACAACAGAACCCGACGGCTAATCCGGCTAAGAATTCTAGTAAGAAAGGACTGATGGGTGGCCTGCTGGGCGGCTTATTGGCTGGTGGCCTGTTGGCTGCATTCTTCGGTGGCGCTTTTGAAGGTATCCAGTTCATGGATATTCTGATTATTGGCCTGATTGCATTTGTGATCTTTAAGCTGTTCAAATCCATGCGCGGAGCGAAATCAACGCCAATGGGGCACCGTGAAGCTTATGCCGGAAATTCGCCGCATCAGCAATATCGCCAGTCAGCACCGGAAATGAATTCAACTTCGTCTGAATCACAGGGCTTTGCTTCTTCAGACAGCGATGTGCCGTTTAATCTGGTTCCGGGCTTTAATATGAATGCCTTCCTGAACGGTTCTCGTGAACATTACCGTATTCTTCAGGGCGCATGGAACCATAACGAGCTGGAGACAATTCGCGAGTATGTCAGCCCGGCATTGTTTGATGATCTGGTAGCTGAGCGCGCCAAACTTGAAGGTGAGCAGCATACAGAAGTGATGTATGTTGATGCTGAACTGGTTCGTGCTGATTATGACGTGAGCATTGCTCAGTTGAGTGTGAAGTTCTCTGGTCGATACAAAGATCGTCATGAGGATGTTGAAGAAGAGATCACTGATATCTGGCACCTGGAGCGTGATTTGCTGACGCCGAATGCGCCTTGGCTGATTGTTGGTATCCAAGCTTAATTATTGAACAATAAGAAAAATTAACTCAAAGGCCGCTTAGAACAGCGGCCTTTTTGTTTTCACAAATGTGCATTTCTTTGAAGCACGTCGCTTTTTCGCTGCTGTAACCACGACCAGATATGATCTTGGCACCTACTTTTCTTCCGGCAAGCCGCTAGTATTAACTCATCACGGAAAAAGAAAGAGGTTTACTATGCCGTACACGCCAGAACTAGTTGAAGAAATGAATCTGCTGGTGAAATTCCCAATGCACAGCAATATGGAAGGGATTAAGGTGCATAGTTCAGCTGCACCGGACATGGTAGCAGCAGCAAAGCGTCTGTATGCGAAAGGATTAGTTACTCAGGAGGATGGTGGTTACCTGACTTACTCAGGTCATCAGGCTGTTGAGCATGCTAAATCGGTATTACGTATTCTTACCGGAGAAGTGACTGAATAACGACAATAATCGTTAAAATAAACAGGCTTTCGGAAAACATGACCTCAGGTCATGTTTTCCAGTTCGGTAATATTATCCAGTGCCTGTTGGGACGTTTTCCCACAGACATCCGGACAGGCTTTGAACTTGTGGCATACCGCCGGGCGTTCCGGTTTACCAAACAGCTTACACAGATTGTCGTCGTTGAGCTGGACACAGCGTACTCCCGCTGGCTTTCCGTTGGGCATTCCCGGAATGGCAGACGAGATACTCGGGGCAATACAACAGGCACCACAGCCTAATCTACATTCCATAACTCACCTATACTTTATCTGTCACTTAAATCGGCTGCGAAAGTTATCATTCATAAGCTGACGAATCAAAAAATATTGGTTATCACTACGCTAAATAATAATGACTATTATTACAGCTCCTTTTCGGCCCGGATCCCGCTTAAATGCTTGCACTTTACCGTTCAGAGGGCTATAAAACCGCCTCCTTACAAAGGTAAGACGTGACACAGAAAAGGCTGGGTATATGGTACATTTTTGGCAAGAAAAGAATTTAGAGGTAATGACTGAGCAGGAGTGGGAATCACTCTGTGACGGTTGTGGTAAATGTTGCCTGCATAAATTGATCGATGATGATACCGACGAAATTTACTACACCAATGTTGCATGCAGCCTGCTGGATGACCAAACCTGTTCCTGCAAAGATTACCCGAACCGCTTTAAATCTGGTGAAGAGTGCCTGAAGCTGACTCGTGATCGCATTGATGAATTTGTCTGGTTGCCGGAAACCTGTGCTTATCGTTTGCTGGCCGAAGGTAAAGACCTGCCGGAATGGCACCCGCTGCTAACTGGCACGAAAGAAGCGATGCATAAAGCTGATGAATCGGTACGCGATAAAGTGGTTTATGAAATCGATGTGATAGATTGGGAAGACCACATCCTGAATCATCCTGATCGCTGCTGATAAGGGTAATAACCCCGCTAAAAGACAGAAAAATCCCGGCCTTACGCCGGGATTTTTGCTTTTAATCTTGTATTTGAAGTGGGCTGGGTTAGCTATGCCGCCAGATTCTGTTGAGCGCTTTGCAGAATTTCTACAATTGGTGCCGCTTTATTAAGTCGGCGGATATCAGTAAACAGTTCTTTTGCCTGCGGGTATTCATGACGCAGGTAGGCGAACCATTGCTTGACCCGGTTAGGGTAGTACAGGCCCTTGTCACCCTTGATTTCGTATTCTGAATAGCGGAGTAGCAGAGTCAGTACATCAGCCCAGCTCATATGTTGGTGATTGTGTTTAACCACATTCCCCAGGTTTGGCAGGTTGAGTGCGCCACGGCAGACCATCAGAGAGTCAACACCGGTAGCATTCAGGCAATCCTCGCCGTTCTGGTGGTTCCAGACTTCGCCGTTGGCGATGATTGGAATAGCAACCCTGTCTTTGATTTCGCGAATGTATTCCCACTTAATGGTTTCGGCCTTGTAGCCATCTTCTTTGGTGCGGGCATGAATGGTGACTTCTGTTGCTCCAGCCTGAGCGACCGCATCTGTGATTTCAAGGCCATGTGATGGGTCATCCCAGCCCAGACGGATTTTTGCCGAAACTGGCTTAGCAGGATCAACAGCCTCACGTATAGTTTTGACGATTTGGTAGATAAGTTCAGGCTCTTTGAGCAGAGATGCTCCGCCGCGGTTTTTATTTACCGATTTAGCCGGACAGCCAAAGTTGATATCTACGCCGGGAGAGCCGAGCTCAATTGCCCTACAGGCATTTTCTGCCATCCAGTGAGGGTCCTGGCCGAGCAGCTGTATACGGACCGGAGTTCCGGATGAGGTTTTACCGCCGTTGTGCAGCTCTGGGCACAGGCGATAGAAGACACTGTTAGGTAACAGTTGGTCGACAATGCGAACAAATTCGGTCACACACAGATCGTAATCATTGATTTCGGTGAGCATCTCCCGCATCAGGTGATCAAGGACGCCTTCCATCGGGCCTAAAATAACTCGCATAGCCTGTCTCGTAATGCACTATTGACTGTTTAAGAGGCGAGATTCTAGTTCGGAAAGGCTGGCTTGTCACCTAGTCAGTACTGGTTAGTTCTAATCAGTTCTAGTCAGTTCTAGTCAGTTTGATGTTCCAACGGATCGGGAAATAACGCCTTGCCGGAGATAATGGTTACTTTGCTCAGGACGTTATCTTCAGCCAACAGAGAAAGCTCCAGCATGGCTCTGGCAACATCTTCAGCCGGGATGGGGTTAAGGTGGGCCAGTGGGCCAATCGCTATAGGGTGAAGCAGTTTGAAAATACTTTGAACCAGCAGTTCGTCTTTGCGTGGTTTGACGCGCTCACCTTTGAGCGGACCAGGGCGAACAAATACGCAATGGTCAAAGCCTATCTTTTTCAGCGCCCGCTCCATTTTTCCTTTGCAGCGAAGATAGTGGGAAGGGGAGTAGCGGCTGGCGAACAGGCTGGAAATTACTACGATATGCTTCACGCCAAGCAGGTGCATGGTTGTTGCCACCTCTTTGACAAGGTGGAGGTCGACGGCTTCCAGAGCTTTGTTACTACCGGCTCGTTTTTTGGTGGTGCCGAGACAGATAAAACCAATGGTCGGGGTTAAATCAGAGTCTTCCCAGGAAGTGACCCTTAATTCAGGATGAATTATCTGCACCAGCTTATTGCTGTGAAAAGGGAGTTCGTGACGAGAAAGAGAATAGACAGTCTGGAAATGCGGATGACCGAGAAGCTGGTGAAGGAGCTCATCTCCTACTAAGCCACTGGCTCCGGCAATAATTGCATTTGCTGTTCCCTGAGACATTAATTTCTTCCTGAGTTTTGTCGCTACGACATTCTTTTTTGCCAGTATCCGAGGAAAAATTCAACGAAAATAGTTCGGTTCTGTTGGTTTGATAGTCAAATGATGGCAAAACGTCACTGTTTACTTTCATTGGGGCTATTTGGCATCTGCGTAACTTTACTTCTTGGTAAAGGTCTATTGGGTATATAATCTGCGGCTTATTTCTGATTTGCTCGATAACCGGAATACATGATGACAGAATTAATGACCCTGCCAGCCGACTGGGATGGCATGCCAGCTGCTTTTATTGAAGGTGCTTTACTTGCAGCGAATGCCAACCCGAAACCGATGGAACCGGAAACATGGTTGCCGGTGCTGGTAACAGGTGGCGTTGATGAAGACGAACCGGTAGCTGTGGCCGAAGAGCAGAAAATGGCGATCCTGAATCACTTTGAGATGCAATACCGTCACATTAAAGCTGGTGAGTATGTGCTTCCTTCACAGGTGAACTGGGAAGAAGAAACGGGTATCACTGACGAGCTGAGTCATTTTGCCGAAGGTTTCTTAGCTGTGTGGTCTTTCATTGAACCTAACTGGGAAGAACAGCCGATTTCTGATGGCACGATGCGTATGCTATCGGCACTGCTGACAACCTGCATGTTGCTGGTCGATGAGAGTTCAACTCTGGCTCAGATGGAAGAAGCGGGTGTAACAGGTATGCCACAACCAGAGTCGCTTTATGCTCAGTTGTCGTTGATGTTGACGGAAGTGGTGATGGCTGCCGACGAGCTTCAGCAAGGTGCGGGTGCACAGGCAGTAAATCCATATAAAGAAACCGGTCGTAATGATGCCTGCCCATGTGGTAGCGGTAAAAAATTCAAACAATGCTGTGGTAAGTAATGACTGACTTGAGCTCAGCTTCCCAAGATAAGCCGGAAATTCTGGTGGTTGCCGGAGTGATTGAGAAAGAAGGTAAGTACCTGCTTGCTCAGCGGTTTGAACATGCCAGCCAAGGCGGCTTGTGGGAATTTCCCGGCGGAAAGGTTGAAGCGGGTGAAACACCGGAGCAAGCGCTTGAGCGCGAGCTGCAGGAAGAGTTGGCGATTGAAACTGAAACCGGTGACTGGCTCGCTGATAGCGTCTTTGATTATGGCGACAAGGTGATACGCCTGCGAGGTTTTGTCAGCCACTGGCGTTCTGGTGAGTTGGCGTTGCACAGCCATCAGGATGCCGTGTGGGTTGAAGATTCGCAGATGACGGCCTACCAGCTTTGCCCGGCAGATTACCCGATAGTGGATGCGCTGGGTGTGAAAAATCGGGCTAAGGACTAAGCACCTCACTGGCCAGTTTGGTAATAATAAAAAAGGCGGCAAACTTAGGTTTTCCGCCTTTATCTTTTTTTGAGTATTTGAAGCTTTGAACGTTAGCTTTGTTTCTTATCTACACTTCCCAAAAACTGCGCCACAGCAATGATGGCCAAAGCGACAAGGTTAGCGGTGAAGATGATAACCAGCCACTGAGGCATTGACTGGCCAAGGAAAGACCAGACAACTTTGCTGCAGTCCCCAGTTGCTTCAAACATCCATGGTACCCATTTATTCAGCGGTGCCCACTCCGGAAACTTCACGAACAGATCGCAAGTTGCAAACGGCGACGGGTTGAACTGGTAACCGACGTGTTCCTTAGCCAGCTCAAGACCACGGTAAGCACTGTAACCCCATGCGGCAAGGCCTGCCCAGCGGATAATTGCATTCTGAGGGGCAATCATGCCAATCAGGGCTGCAAAGCCAACACCCATCATCGCCACTCGTTCATAGATACACATTACGCATGGATCCAGCTTCATGACGTGCTGGAAAAACAGTGCGCACAGCTCAAAGAAAACGATGAAGCCAAACAGAAGCAGCCACGACAGCCGGCTTTTAGAAAATGTATACAAAAATTGCATGGATTGATCTCACTTCAAGTTATACCAAACCCAATGTATATGACTTGGTATTATAATAAAGCCCTGACGAATCAGGGCTTTAATGTCATCATTTCTGACACTTATCTTCAAGGAAGATTCAATTAATGTCCAGTTGCAGGAGCAATATGTGATACAGCTTCCGCAACATGGTGAGAAAGCCATCCCATGTCATGGAACCATTCTGTCATCGGAACCAGCATAAACTCGATACCAGCCAGGCCAACGAATGTCAGGACGATGGTGTAAGGCAGAGCCATGTAAACCATGCGGCCGTAAGACAGACGGATTAACGGAGCCAGTGCCGAAGTGAGCGCAAACAGGAAGGCTGCCTGACCGTTTGGCGTTGCAACAGACGGCAGGTTTGTACCTGTGTTGATTGCTACTGCCAGCATGTCGAACTGGTCACGGGTGATGATACCGTTCATCAGTGCCGTCTTCACTTCGTTGATGTAAACCGTACCAACGAATACGTTATCCGATACCATCGACAGCAAGCCGTTGGCGATGTAGAACATCGTCATCTGTGCACTGCCTTCCAGCTCCAGCACCATGTTGATGATTGGCGCAAACAGGTGCTGGTCGATAATTACCGCAACAATTGAGAAGAAAACAGCTAATAGAGCGGTGAATGGCAGGGCTTCTTCAAATGCTTTACCCAGTGCATGCTCTTCCGTTACACCAGTGAACGAGGTTGCCAGGATGATAACGGTCAGGCCGATAATACCTACTGCTGCCAAGTGAAGGGCAAGACCTAGGATCAGCCAGACTGCGATGATTACCTGAACGAAAAGTTTCGCGTAGTCGATGTTAGTCCAGGTTCTGCGTTCTTCGTCATCGAAGTCCACTAGAATTTTACGTACGTTTTCTGGCAGTTTTGTGCCGTAGCCGCAGATTTGGAATTTCTCAACCAGAATACAGGTCAGGATACCGCAGATAAACACAGGAACAGTTACCGGTGCCATGCGAAGAATAAATTCGCCAAACATCCAACCGGCCTGGTCGGCAATGATTAGGTTCTGTGGTTCACCAACCATGGTCATTACACCACCTAAAGCAGTACCGATACCGGCATGCATTAGCAGGCTGCGCAGGAAGGCACGGTAGTTTTCCAGGTCGTCACGGCTTACTTCACGAATGTGTTTGTCGGAAGTATGGTCGTGGGCGGCATGGGGCTCCTGGCCTGATGCAACCTTGTGGTAAATGCTGTAGAAGCCTACGGTTACACTGATCACAACAGCGATAACTGTCAGGGCATCAAGGAATGCTGACAGGAAAGCCGCTGAAATAACGAATGACAGAGACAGCAGCGTCTTTGAACGAATGTTGATCAGTATCTTGGTGAAAATGAACAGCAGCAGCTGCTTCATGAAATAGATACCGGCAACCATGAAGATCAACAGTAATAGTACTTCAATGTTAGCAACCAACTCGTGTTTTACCTGTTCTGGACTGGTCATCCCGATAGCAACGGCTTCGATAGCCAATAGGCCACCAGGCTGAAGCGGGTAACATTTCAGGGCCATTGCAAGCGTGAAGATAAATTCAACAACCAGCAACCAGCCAGCAACGAAAGGGTCAATCAGAAAAAATACGATTGGGTTAATGACAAGGAAGGAAATGATAGCAACCTTGTACCAATCAGGCGCCTTGCCTAAAAAATTCTTTATAAAGGCGTTCCCTAGCGAAATAGCCATGTTCTTGGATCTCTTATAATACGCGGATAATTCTACGAGCTGCTTGCTCACATACCTTTTTGCCTGCGAATAAATACCTAAAGGGTAAGTTTTCTTGTCAGCTCTTTAAGATAAAAATCACGTCCTTGATGGTCTTTAACTAAAGCAGGCAGCAGCACCCATTCAGCTCCCAATTTTTTGTTGTGCTAACTCTACAGTGTGATCTTTAACCGTCAAGTAGTGGGATGAGTATTAAGTCAATTAGGTGTATTTTCACCCCGTAACGGGAGATCGAGGCGATAAGATTACCATGCTCTGAAATATTTTCTTACAATTCTCATGAAACGTTGAGCATTATCAAATTTAGTAATACAAATTAAAACAATTCATTTACATAGTCAGCAAAGTTTCTTCGAACGCATAACTAGTGGTATGATGAGTTCAATAACATATAAGCAAGAAGCGATTGGAAAACTAATCTGATGGTTATAAAGGCTGATAGCCCAGCAACATTTGCTGAGAAATACATTATTGAGAGCATCTGGAATAATCATTTTCCACAAGGCTCTATTCTTCCGGCGGAGCGAGAGTTATCCGAACTTATTGGGGTAACCCGAACTACATTGCGCGAAGTACTTCAGCGTCTCGCCCGTGATGGCTGGTTGACAATCCAGCATGGCAAACCAACCCGTGTAAATAACTACATGGATACCTCTGGTCTGAGTATTCTGGATACGCTGATCACCCTTGATGGTCAGGACGTTCAGGGTGTTCTTGAAGACCTGCTTTCTGCACGTACCGATATCAGCAGCGTATACATGCGTTATGCGATTAAAGGTAACCGTGAAGAATCCAGCCAGTTGCTGGAAAGCATTATTCACTCTTGTGAAGAACTGTTGAAAATTGATAGTTTTGAAGAGTTTATAGAGCAGAGTGAAGTGAAAGCTGAGCTTCTGCAGGAAGTGAAAAAAATCACTGACAAGTACGGTAAAGATCAGCCTGAACTTTGTGAAGCTATCTGCCGTGCTCGTGCATTTAACTATTACGACTACCGTATGTTCCAGGGTATGGCGGCGAAGTCCGGCAATACACTTTATGTATTGACCATTAACGGTCTGCGTAAGATCTATACCCGTGTTGGCGGTTATTACTTCATGTCTAAAGAAGCGTGTGAACTGGCGCTTGAGTTCTACCGTGATATGAAGACTTTATGTGACAATAACCAGCCTGAACTGGTTGCTGATCGCATCAAGAAATATGGTCGTGAGAGCGGTGCAATCTGGTACAGTAATCGTGAAGAGATTGCTCGTTACCTGTATGAAGAAGAGCAGTAATTACTGTTTTCTGTTGTAAAAAAGAGGGTATTTACAATAGTATTTCGGAATTTAAAAAGGAGATGCCGGTGGCATCTCCTTTTTTTACTTATATCTTTATTTGATTTACTTATATTTTTTGAAAGATGTTTAACTTTCGTTATTTAATAAGGCTCGGAACCTAGATCTCTGAGTTATATTGATTTCGAACCGGGCAGGTACCGATGATCTGGGTACGTCCGTCCGGCAGCTCCTCTTCCAGCGTCACATCAAATCCCCACAGGCGGTAAAGGTGCTTGAGCACTTCCTGATAGCCATCTCCCAGCGGAATACGGTTGTGCGGTACATACCTTAATGTCAGCGAACGGTCACCTTTGAGTGCAACATTCCATACTTGGATATTCGGTTCGTTGTTACTCAGGTTGTACTGTGATGAAAGCTTTTCACGGATAGCCCGATATCCTTCTTCATTATGGATCGCACAGACTTCGACATAGTTATGACGGTCATCATCATCTACCGCAAACAACTTGAAGTCTCTCATCACCTTAGGTGACAGATATTGGCTGATGAAACTCTCATCTTTGAAGTTTGCCATTGCGAAGTGAACCGTTTCCAACCAGTCTTTTCCGGCAATGTCCGGGAACCAGTGTTTGTCTTCTTCTGTTGGGTTTTCACAGATCCGGCGAATGTCCTGGAACATGGCAAAGCCCAATGCATATGGGTTAATCCCACTGTAATACGGGCTGTTGTAATCCGGTTGTGCCACGACATTGGTATGGCTGTGAAGGAACTCAATTATGAACCTGTCAGTTACCAGACCTTCATCATAAAGATGATTGAGGATGGTGTAATGCCAGAAGGTGGCCCAGCCCTCATTCATGACCTGAGTCTGTTTTTGCGGGTAGAAGTATTGGCTTACTTTACGGACAACTCGCACAACTTCACGCTGCCATGGTTCCAGAAGCGGTGCATGTTTCTCGATAAAGTACAGGATATTCTCCTGTGGTTCTTCCGGGAAACGGATTTCTTCCGCTTTTTCTTCTTTTTCTTCAAGAACTGGAATGGTTCGCCAAAGTGCGTTGACCTGAGTCTGCAGGTAGTCTTCCCTGGCTTTCTGCCGGGCTTTTTCCTCGACCATTGAAATTTTTTGTGGACGTTTGTAACGGTCCACACCGTAATTCATTAGGGCATGGCAGGAGTCGAGCAGTTTTTCGACTTCGTCGACACCGTATTTCTCTTCACACTCCGTAATGTATTTACGGGCAAATAGCAGGTAGTCGATGATTGAACTGGCATCGGTCCAGGTTTTGAACAGGTAGTTGTTTTTGAAAAAAGAGTTATGGCCATAGCAGGCGTGCGCCATTACCAATGCCTGCATGGTAATGGTGTTTTCTTCCATGAGATAGGCAATACAAGGATTGGAGTTGATAACGATCTCGTAAGCTAACCCCATTTGACCATGCTTGTAGCCACGCTCTGTTTCGATAAAACGCTTACCGAATGACCAGTGGTGGTAGTTGATGGGCATACCGATACTTGAGTAGGCATCCATCATTTGTTCTGCAGTAATGATCTCAATCTGGTTAGGATAGGCGTCCAGCCGATAAAAATCGGCTACACGCTTAATTTCCTTGTGATACTGCTCCAGCAGATCAAATGTCCAGTCCGGACCATCACTGAGTGTTTTGGATTTAGTGGCTGTTACCATAACACGCTCCCCTAAAGCGATAGCTGACACCTAGTGGACTTGCTTTTTGAAAAGCTCCCTGAAGACAGGGAAGATGTCCTCCACACTCCTTATGTTCTGCATCGCAAAGTTACCGTGGCCTCCCAGTAGCGCTTCATATTCCCGCCATAGTGTCTGGTGGGCCCGACGGGTAATTTCAATATAAGAATAATAACGACATACAGGCAGAAGCTGTTTGTCCAATAGTTCTCGACAGCCGGGTGAATCATCTGCCCAGTTATCACCGTCCGAAGCTTGAGCGGCGTAGATGTTCCACTCAGCCGGTGAATACCGCTTCTTGATAATGTCATCCATCATTCTCAGTGCACTGGAGACAATGGTGCCCCCGGTTTCCTGGGAGTAGAAGAACTCATGCTCGTCTACTTCTTTGGCCTGAGTATGGTGGCGGATAAACACGACATCGACGTTTTTATAGGTTCGGTTCAGGAACAGATACAGCAGGATGTAAAAACGTTTTGCCATATCTTTGGTGGCCTGATCCATTGAACCGGATACGTCCATCAGACAGAACATAACTGCCTGGCTGGTGGGCTGAGGTCGACGTTCATAGTTCTTGTAACGTAAATCAAAGGTATCAATAAACGGTACACTGCTTATTTTTTCACGCAGCGTTTTGATTTCCTGTTTTACACGTTCTTCTTCAAGCGGCTGAGCGGGCTCGGTATTCATCAGGTTGTCAAGAGCCTGCTCCAGCTCATGGAGCTGGCGTCGCTTAGCTGCGGTCATTGCTGTACGGCGGGCCAGAGAATTCTGCAATGATTTAACAATGGCAATATTGGCCGGCACACCTGAAGACTTGTAGCCGGAGCGGAAAGTCTTCCATTCGACAATTTTGTTTAGCTGGTTTTTTTCCAGGTTCGGCAGTTCCAGATCCTCAAATAAGAGGTCCAGGTATTCATCTTTCGAAATCTGGAATACGAAGTCATCCTGACCTTCACCATCAGGGCTGGCCTGTCCTTCGCCAGCACCGCCTTGACCCGCCCCTCCTTGGGGGCGTTCAATGCGATCGCCGGGACTGAACTGGTCGTTGCCCGGGTGGACAACTTCACGTTGTCCACCACGGCCTTGGTGAAAGCTTGGCTCGCGGATATCACGGGAAGGAATTGCAATATCTTCACCGCTTTCCACATCAGTAATCGAGCGTTTGTTTACCGCATCAGCAATTGATTCTTTGATCTGTTGCTTATGTCGGCGCAGAAAACGCTGGCGGTTTACTGTGCTTTTGTTCTTACCGTTGAGCCTGCGGTCTATAAAATGCGCCATAAGCTCCCCCCTTATTCATCCCAATCATCCACGGCTGTTTACGAAGACTTACGTACGCGCAGATACCATTCGGATAGCAGGCGTACTTGCTTACGTGTATAGCCTTTCTCCATCATACGTGCGACGAAATCATCGTGCTTCTTCTGCTCTTCTGTGGAGGTCTTGGCGTTGAAGGAGATAACAGGAAGCAGTTCTTCAGTATTCGAGAACATTTTCTTCTCAATCACAGTGCGCAACTTCTCGTAACTGGTCCAGTTCGGGTTCTTGCCTGCATTATTGGCACGGGCACGAAGTACGAAGTTGACGATTTCGTTACGGAAGTCTTTAGGGTTACTGATACCTGCCGGTTTCTCGATTTTCTCCAGCTCATTATTCAGTGCTGAACGGTCGAACAGCTGGCCGGTTTCCGGATCTCGGTATTCCTGATCCTGGATCCAGAAGTCAGCGTAGCTGACGTAACGGTCGAAGATGTTCTGGCCGTATTCGGAGTAAGATTCCAGATAAGCGGTCTGAATTTCTTTGCCGATAAACTCGACATATTTCGGAATCAGATAGCCTTTCAGGTGTTCAAGGTAGCGTTCAGCCAGATCTTGCGGGAACTGCTCACGCTCGATTTGCTGCTCAAGAACATAGAACAGGTGAACCGGGTTTGCAGCAACTTCAGAGTGATCGAAGTTGAATACGCGCGATAGGATCTTGAAGGCGAAACGGGTCGATAGGCCTGCCATACCTTCATCCACACCAGCATAGTCACGGTATTCCTGGTAAGACTTGGCTTTTGGATCCGTATCTTTCAGGGTTTCACCGTCATAAACCCGCATCTTCGAGTAGAGGCTGGAGTTTTCCGGCTCTTTCAGTCGTGACAGAACAGAGAAACGGGCCAGAATCCCTAAGGTACTAGGTGAACATGGTGCCGCAGACAATTCACTGTTCTGCAACAGTTTTTCGTAAATCTTGATTTCTTCCGAAACTCGTAGACAGTAAGGCACTTTGACGATGAATACACGGTCAAGGAATGCTTCGTTATTCTTGTTGTTTCGGAAGGTTTGCCATTCTGATTCGTTGGAGTGAGCCAGAATAATACCGTCGAATGGCAGGGCAGACAGGCCTTCAGTACCGTTATAGTTACCTTCCTGAGTTGCAGTCAGTAACGGGTGTAGTACTTTCAGCGGAGCCTTGAACATCTCAACGAATTCCATCAAGCCCTGGTTAGCTTTACAAAGGGCTCCGGAGTAGCTGTAGGCATCCGGATCATCCTGGGCAAAGTGCTCTAGCTGACGGATATCAACTTTACCGACCAGTGATGAGATATCCTGGTTGTTTTCGTCGCCTGGTTCAGTTTTGGCGATACCAACCTGATCCAGGATAGAAGGGCGAACTTTAACAACTTTGAACTTGGTGATATCACCACCAAACTCATGAAGACGTTTCGCTGCCCATGGCGACATAATGGTGTTCAGGTAGCGCTCCGGAATACCAAATTCTTTATTGAGAAGATCTCCGTCTTCGTTTTTATCGAATAGGCAGAATGGGTGGTCGTTAACAGGGCTGCGTTCGCCGTTAGCTGTCAGTACATAGACAGGCACTTTCTGCATCAGGCTCTTAAGTTTTTCTGCTAGTGATGATTTACCACCACCAACCGGACCTAGCAGATACAGAATCTGTTTACGTTCTTCCAGACCCTGCGCAGCATGTTTGAGATAAGAAACAATTTGTTCAATGGCATCTTCCATGCCATAGAAATCCTGGAACGTTTTGTATCGGGAAATGACGCGGTTAGAGAAAAGACGGCTCAAACGTGGATCCTGAGCAGTATCGATCATTTCTGGTTCACCGATTGCCATCAGCAAGCGTTCAGCTGCGTTGGCGTAAGCACTGCGGTCGTTACGACAGATCTCAAGGAATTCTTGCAATGAAAGCTCTTCATCCTTGGCTTCTTCATAGCGTTGACGATAGTGGTCAAAAATACTCATGGTATGCCCCCTGAATCGTTCTTCAATCAGTTAGAGAGGATGAAGATAAAATCTTTCAAGTCCCTCATATCTTAAGACTAGACCTAACTGATCAAATTGCTCCACTGAGTTGTTGGTTTATAAACTAAATTTCCTTTTTACGTTGGCCTTGCTAGCTCATACATAAACTTACTATCCTCCTATAAATTGTTATGTGCAAGGGTATTTATTTAAAAAATCCGCGTGACAATGTTGCAAAAATGTGATCGCAGCGATTTGGTGGGTGAATAGTCACAAATGGCGGATATTATTCCCATGCTAGTTATATCAACTAATCGAAAGGTGTTTTTATGCCGGAAAATAGATGATTTGCTTAATCGAATGGTTCAATATCGCATTTTGTAAGAAATTGAGAGAAGCGTATTTTGATGTGATAAGTAACTGGTTTTATATTTGCTGATACAGAGTAATTATACCAGGTGCTTATTTTGTGAGCTAAATCAAAGACCCTGACTTAAGCTAGAAAAGCAGAGAACAGTTAGGGAGAAAATTGATGGGGATTTCTCGCGTTGATACGGTTTCAATTCCTGTTTCTGATCAGAATCAGGCTTTATTGTTTTATCGTGATGCACTGGGTTTTCAGTTAATTCGCGATCATCAGGCAGATAACCATAAACGTTGGATTCAGCTTGCGCCTAAAGGGGCTGAGACAACGATTAGTCTGGTGACGCCATTTGGGGGAATGAAGGCGGGATCAGTTCAGGGCCTTGTAGTGCAGACCGATGATATTCACTTAACCCATAGTGAACTGAGTGAAAGAGGAGTGCCTCTATCTGAAATCGTGACTATTATTGGCGGTCGATTTGCTACTTTTGCCGATCCGGATGGGAACGGCTGGGTTTTAATTGAGGCAAATACGCATATGATGGCTTGAGAGGCTAAGAATATAAATGCCGCATGACTGGTAGCTTTCAGTTATGCGGCAAGTATTAGTCAGGCTTTTGTCTTATTTGCTTACTGCAATATGTGTAGTCAGGGTATGAGATTCACCCGGAGCCAAAGTTACCCCTTCGCCGTGGATTGTTGATTCCACGCAAACCATTGTTTCAAAGCTGTTGTCTGCCATATCAGCCATGCTGATAGACAATTCCTGCCATGGGTTCCAGATCACAGCGGCATTATGACCTTTGTTGGTCACAAGGATTTTGCGTGACAGCTTACTGTCACTAATTGTTACCGTATCTTGAGGTTGGGTGTAGACGCGGTCAGTTTCTTGGGTAAATGTCAGCTTTTCATCACCCTGGCATGCTTTGCCGTTTTGAATATTATCCAGGTAAGACTGACCCATATCTGTGATAACCACATCCTTGATATCGCCTACCTGGAAGTAAGAGTGCAGGGCTCCGGAGAAAGACCAGTCAGCGTCATCGGTATTGGTTGAAGTCAGGCTAACTTTTAGTTGCGGGCCGAATTCAAATGTCAGTTGGTTATGGAATTTGTGCGGCCAGATTTCGCGGGTGGCTTCGCTGTCTTCCAGTTCCAGTGCCACAATCACACCATATTCATTTTCTCTGTGTTCCTTCAATGACCATTGGCTGTTACGGGCAAAGCCATGTGATGGAGTACCTGCTTTGCCAAACCACGGCCAGCAAACAGGAACGCCACCACGGATAGCTTTGCTGGTATCAAACTCAGCTTTCTCACTCAGCCAGATCACATCATCTTCATCGGCTGGCTTGTACCAGATCAGATGTCCGCCATGAAGAGAAATCCCTGCTTCAGCCGTCTCGTGGATCACTCGGATAATTTTGATGCCCTGAAACTCACACACAGTTACAGCATCAGACAGAACCGCAATTGCTGGAAGGTTACGTATATCCATCAGATTGTATTCCTCAACAGTATCTAAATTCTCATTTGGTTGGTTTTTACTAAACCGAAAGAAAAAACCATTCTAATAAAAACTTATTTTTATATAAAAAATATCTGCAAAAATTAAAATTTATTTGTTAAATTTGTAATTAAAGTTGAACCCACTTCACGGTATTTTGTCGCCGTGAAATGAGATTATGATAGGTTATTGGAACAAAAACACGCAATTAGAAGGTCAGTTGATCAGCGCTGAGGCTGTTTGTATTAGCCTTTTTATCTTCTTATGTGTACCCATCGCTGCTTATGAGCTGGTGGTTTTTTGCCATTCCACAAAAACCAGATACAAAAAAGGCGCCGCCGTAGCGCCGCCTTTTGAATCCTAGCTAAAAGCTTACATTACTTAGAGATGTGAGCGATTAGGTCTAGAACTTTGTTTGAGTAACCGATTTCGTTGTCGTACCAAGATACAACTTTAACGAAGTTATCAGTTAGAGCGATACCAGCTTTAGCATCGAATACAGAAGTCTGTACTTCACCGATGAAGTCCTGAGAAACTACTGCGTCTTCAGTGTAACCTAGAACACCTTTCAGCTCGCCTTCAGAAGCTTCTTTCATTGCTGCACAGATAGCTTCGTAAGATGCGCCAGTCTTCAGGTTAACTGTTAGGTCAACAACAGAAACGTTAGCAGTTGGTACGCGGAAAGCCATACCAGTTAGTTTGCCGTTTAGTTCTGGAAGAACAACGCCTACAGCTTTAGCTGCACCAGTTGAAGATGGGATGATGTTCTGAGAAGCACCACGACCGCCACGCCAGTCTTTAGCAGAAGGACCGTCAACAGTCTTCTGAGTAGCTGTAGTCGCGTGAACTGTAGTCATAAGACCAGATTCGATACCGAACTTGTCGTTAAGAACTTTAGCGATTGGCGCTAGGCAGTTAGTAGTACAAGACGCATTAGAAACGATATCCTGACCAGCGTAAGTGTCTTGGTTAACACCCATTACGATCATTGGAGTAGCGTCTTTAGAAGGACCAGTTAGAACAACTTTCTTCGCACCAGCAGTGATGTGCTGACGAGCAGTTTCGTCAGTCAGGAAGATACCTGTTGCTTCTGCAACAACGTCAACACCGATTTCGCCCCACTTAAGGTCAGCTGGGTTGCGTTCTGCAGTTACGCGAACTGTTTTACCGTTAACGATTAGGTTACCGTCTTTAACTTCTACAGTACCGTTGAAACGACCGTGAGTTGAGTCGTACTTCAGCATGTAAGCCATGTATTCAACGTCGATAAGGTCGTTGATACCAACAACTTCGATGTCGTTACGCTCTACAGAAGCACGGAAAACAAAACGTCCAATACGGCCAAAACCGTTAATACCTACTTTGATAGTCATTACAGTTGCTCCACAACTTAATTTCTAATGAAAGATAACTGGTAGTAAAATTACAGAATCTAACGTGACGCTGCAAGTCAAAAACGAACTTAAATTGCGTGAGGTCAAAAAAAAGTTCGGATTTTTTTTACATTCCCACTACAACGATGCAAATTTAAACGGAAACTGTATGAATATCCATCGTTGCTGTTGTTAACTTTTAATATCCACTCTCAGCTCAATTAAATTATGCTTAAATGAGCCGGGTAAATGAAAGAACCATACGAGCAGAAAGTATGTGCCACAGTGCGGTAAATTGGCAACATTATTTCTCGGCTCGGAAAGGGAATTAATAATAATAGGGTAAGTAATGTCAGAAAAATCAGATTCTTATTGGCGTGAAACTTTAACTACAGAGCAATATCACGTATGTCGGGAGCGGGGGACAGAGCCGCCATTTTCAGGAACGCTGCTTCATAATCGTGAGTCGGGTGTCTATCACTGTACTTGTTGTAATAAGTCGTTGTTTAAATCTGACAACAAATATGACTCAGGTTGTGGCTGGCCAAGTTTTGATGCTCCGATCAGTCCGGAGAAGATTCGATACCTTGAGGATCATAGTCATGGTATGAGCCGAATCGAAATCCGTTGTGCCAATTGCGACAGTCATCTTGGTCATGTTTTCCCGGATGGACCACAAACGACCGGGGAGCGTTACTGTGTTAACTCGGTTTCGCTGATATTTTCTTCGGAAGAAAGTGAGGGGAAGTAATACAAGAGATTTTTAGAAGGGCTTCTAGAGCCCTTCTTTTAGTTGAAGCTTCATAATGTATATGTTCAGTTAGCCATTCGTGCTTTGAATCGACCGTCCTGAATCGCTTCCGAAATCTTTTTAGCTTGTTCATCGAGTTGTTGGCGCTGTTCATCCGACATGGGGTAGAAGGAGATCAGTTTTTTCTGACTAGCGACCGGCATGCCAAGCTCACTACTCACTTTTGCCCATAGGTATGCTTTATCAGTTGATTTGTTCTGATGAGATAAGGTGGCCAATGACTGAATGATTTCCGGCTTGATGGCCTGTCCTTTCTGATATAACTCCAGAGCGTGTTTCAGCAACCTGATGGTTTTTTCTTTGTCTTTATCGGTATAGAAGGTCGCCAGTGCCAGTTGTAGCTCTGGTGTTTCCATTTCCGGCTTGCCTTCCAGAAGTAAAAATTGACGCAGTGCGCTTTTATCACCTTGTGTCAGGCGGTAGTAGATAATCTCTGGATCGGTTGAGTGCGCTAGCTCTGTATTAAGGCGATCGATGTTCCTGTAACTGGCCAGCAGCGCATTGGTACGGTTGGTTTTGCGCTCTTTAAGTTCAGTCGGCTCGATCCTTGCCGCGAATTCTAAACATTTCTGGTATTCGTAAGTGAATTTGAGTTCTTTGAACTTTTCAATATCTGTCGGATCCTTCAGCACATCATAACGTTGCCAGATAAGCTTGGTTCGCTGAAGTCGGCATTGCCCGTCATTGAGGTTGGTATCGGCACAAATTTGCGGGTAGCTTTCGCAAAGGCTGTCCGTTGAACGGTGTCGATCGAAACAGCCGTTGAGTAGCGTCAGACAAATTGCCGGAAGCCATAATTTGATATGAGTTAGTGATGATCGGGCCATGTGTATATTAATCAGAGTCAGCCAGTGCTGACTGCAAAAATTCCCTAATTGAGATTGTGCGATTTTTGAGCAAAGTTATTTTAACCTATACATAAATTAAAAACGTCCACCTGACCGATTATTTAAGCATTGTGATCATGGGAGCAAAAAAACTTGTGATCTGTTAGGAATATACAAAATTGTTAGGTGGATAGACTTGATGTTTGGCATAGTGTCTGAACTGAGAAAAATGATAATCAGACCCACAGCGGACTAGAAAGGAAGTTTCAAATGGAGTTAGAACAACTGCTCAACTCGATGACCCCGGATGTATATCAGCGAATTGTTACTGCGGTTGAATTAGGCAAATGGCCTGATGGAACGCCATTAACGCAAGAGCAACGGGATTCTGCTATGCAGGCGGTAATGCTGTATCAGTCACGCCACAATATTAATCCTGAACACATGTCTGTAGCTGCTGGTGGTGAAATGAAATTTAAATCCAAGGCTGAGCTTAAACGTGATTTTGGGGTTGAGGAGTCTGAGCAAGATGACATCGCCCGTTTCAAGCATAATCAGATTTAGCCTGATGTAACTTTAAGAACAGTAACACCAGGCTCATCAACAGGAATGAGCCTGGTGTTATTCCTCGCCTTAAGCGTCGTTACTGCCTTGATGGTTGTCGAAAATCATTGGCTCACAATAAAAACTGCCCAGCTCATGGTCTTCCTGACTGATCAGATTAGCAATCCAGGGCTCTTTTTCGATATTCGCCAGATAGGTTTGTAATTTCGGGTATCGGGTGAGTCTTAGTCCCGCCATCCAGCCTGAACGAAAAATACTCCAGAGGCTGATCTCAGCCATAGAAAAGTGGTCGCCTACGTATCCTTCCTTCGGTAGTTGTTCTTCGAGGTACTGGAGAACCTGTGGCAGATGATGCTCAAGGCATTGAGCTATAGCTTCGTGATCCACTTCCTTGCCTAGCATTTTTCCCCGCATGATTTTCTGGTAGAACAGCACGCCACCAATAAGTGATGTCAGGCGGGTATCAGCATATTCTTCAAGCCAGCGTATTTGGGCTCTCGATGTGGCGCTGCCCGGGTAAAGTGGTGGTATCGGACAGATATCATCAAGGTAGTGCGCAATGACTGTCGAATCTATGATGTTGCTGCCGTCATGTTCCAGCACCGGGATCTTTCCCATCGGGTGTCGTTTTTGAGCTAGCTCTTTTTCAAGGTAAGGGTTGAGTGGTTGCAGGTCGTAGGCGATCCCTTTGTAAGAAAGGGCGAGCATGATTTTTCTGACAAAAGGGGAAATCGCAGCACCGTGTAAAATCATATTATTATCCCGGGCTAGTTGAACGTAATTACAACCAACAGAAGAAGTTGATTAATTGGTATAAAGTGTAGCCAAGATAAATTGATGCAATAGCGAATGTGCGAATTGAGTATGTAAAAACAGTAAGATAAGAGAAGGAATCTGGCTGGGATCACAAAACAAAAAACGGGAGCCGTCATTGGCTCCCGTTTTCTCGGTAACAGTCAAACTTAGTGAGTTAACTCACCCCGCAGGTTTTGCTGCATCAGGCTGCGGATGGTTTCAAGTGGCAGATCCTGACTTAGCAGGAAGTGCAGTTTGGCAAGCGCGGCTTCCGGAGTCATATCGTATCCACTCAGAACACCGGCATCAGCCAGTGCACAGCCGGTAGCATAGCCACCCATGTTAACTTTTCCTGACAGACATTGGGTCAGGTTCATCACGATGACGCCACGATCCGCGGCTTCTTTCAACTGGGCCAGCAGCTCAGGGTTCTGAGGTGCGTTACCAACACCGAAGGTTAGCAGGATCATCGCATTTACTGGTTGGCGAAGTGTGTTACGGATCACTTCAGGCGAGATTCCCGGGTACATAGTAATTACACCAATTGGTTGTGGTGTAATGTTATGAACCTTGAACTTGCCTTCCGGCTTCTTATCCAGCTCAACGTTATTCAGCTGAATATTGATACCGGCTTCCAGCAGCGGTGGCATATTCGGAGAAATGAAGGCGCCAAAGCCATCTGCGTGGGCTTTGGTACTACGGTTACCACGAATTAGCTGGTTGTTGAAAAACACGGTCACTTCATTGATTGGGTAGTTAGCCGCAATATGAAGTGAGTTCAGCAAGTTACTCTGACCGTCAGAACGAAGTTCTGCCAGAGGAATTTGCGAGCCTGTAACAATAACTGGCTTATCCAGGTTTTCAAACATGAACGACAGTGCTGAAGCGGTATAAGCCATGGTGTCCGTACCATGTAGAATGACAAAACCGTCATATTCGTCGTAGTTTTCTTTGATATCGTCTGCGATGCGCTGCCAATCCGCTGGCGACATATCCGATGAGTCGATCAGTGGCTCGTACTCATGGATGGTGAATTTCGGCATCTCTGGACGTTGGAACTCCGGCATGCTTTCCAGCTGCTTCTGCATAAAGCCTGCTACCGGCACGTAGCCGTGATCAGACTTCTGCATCCCAATGGTGCCGCCGGTGTAAGCAATGTAAATGTGTTTTCTTTCCATAATCTGGTACAGACATACGATTCGGTGGTCGCATTATACGACCTGTGCGCAGTAAAAAAAGCCCGGCATGTGCCGGGCTGGTCTCACTTTTCAATATTGCTGCAGTTCAGGCAGAACGCATATTGGCCTTTTGGATCGTTAAAGTTACTGAGTGTGGTCAGGTCTGTTACAACTTGTTGTGTAATCGGTTGAATTGCTGCCGGCAATTCACCAAAGACCATACTCATTAACTGAGTGCGAGCTTCAGAAGCAAACTCCTGCAGAAGCATTTCAGCAGGACTTAACGGCTCTTCCATCCAGCGCAGCTCATAGCTGTCTAGTTTGGCTAGTTCAACAGCGGCTGCAATCGCATCATCAAAATCACCCAGCTGATCGACAAGGCCAAGTTTTAGTGCGTCCTGACCAGTCCATACACGCCCCTGAGCAATCTTATCCGCCTCTTCTAAAGACATATTGCGGTATTGGCTTACCAGGCCGATAAAGCGTTGGTAACCATGCTCAATACCAAGCTGGAACACTTCAGCAACGCCATCAGGAAGCTTGCGGGTTACGCCGACACCTGAGAATGGCGTAGTTCCGACACCATCATTATAGATACCCATGTTCTCAAGACCTTTCTCAAACGTGGTCATGATGGCGAAGATACCGATAGATCCGGTGATGGTTGTTGGTTGTGCCAGGATTTTATCTGCGCTTGATGAGATCCAGTAACCGCCGGATGCTGCCAGGCTGGACATGGAGACCACAACAGGCTTGCCTGCCAGCTTTAATGCATCAACTTCGTTGCGGATCACTTCTGATGCAAATGCACTGCCTCCCGGGCTGTCAACACGCAGAATGACCGCTTTTACATCGTCGTCAAGGCGAGCTTCACGCAGCAGGGCGGCAGTTGAATCACCGCCTACGGTGCCCTGACGTTGTACACCATCGACAATAGCTCCGCTGGCAACAACAACTGCCACCTGGTTAGGGCTTGGCAGATCAGTATTGAAGACTGTTGGCAGGTAATCGTAGTAACTGATTTGGTTAAAGCTGTTTTCGCCGTCACTGCCGAATTCCTCAATCAGTTTCTGGCTAAGCGCCGGGCGGGTGATTAGCTCATCGATCAGGCCCATTTTCAGGCTCAGTTTGGCAAAATCACCTTTAACGCTCTTCAGTTGCTCTACGAAGCTGCTCAGCTCCGGAGTCAGGGAAGCCACATCAATATGACGGTTCTTGGCGACATCTGTGGTATAGGCTGCCCATAACTGGTTCAGCCAGGTTGTGTTTGCTTCGCGGGCAGCATCAGACATGCTGTCGCGGGTGTAAGGCTCGACAAACGACTTGTAAGTGCCGACACGGAATACATGGGTATTGATATCCAGCTTTTCCAGCAGGCTCTTATAGTAAAGCGTGTAACTTCCGTAGCCTGTAAGCAGAACGCCACCGTCAGGTGACATAAACACTTTGTCAGCATAGCTAGACAGGTAGTACTGGCTTTGTTTGTAGTTGTCACCAACTGCGTAAACTGGTTTGCCTGCTTGCTTGAACTCTTCGATTGCTTTAGCGATATAACGCAGCTTGGTCAGATTGGTTTCTGCCATGCCTTTCAGGTTCAGCACCAGGCCAGTGATCCTGTTATCAGTAGATGCAGCACGAATGGTGTCAACGATATCGAACAGAACGTTTTCCTGAACCGGTGGCTGGCCCAAGGCACTGCTCGTCAGCTGATCTACCGGATTGATATAAGTGCGTTGCTCAACTATTGGTCCGGATAAATCCAGAACCAGAGCGGCTTTTTCTGGCAGGCTTGGCTTTTCACCACTTTGGCTGAACGCAAAGAAAATAAGGCCGATAAAGAATAAAAAGAACAGGTTTAAAATCAGTTGTCGCGTGAAACTGATTAGTTTCCATATAGCTCGGAATATTTTTCCAATTCCTTTGAATATCACTTTCATTAACATTCCTGATGATGTGATAGGTATTGCTTTTATCCTAACTTAGTAAACAAGTAATTACAGTAATAATCTGTATGTACAACATGTCCCCTCTGTTAAGTATTGCGGCTGTTCCGAATTGTCGACAGGAAATATCATGGAGTTCAGTAATTTTATGAACTGCCACGAGAAATTAATGTTGCGACAATGTAAACAAGTGTTTGAAAAATGTTTGTTTGATTTATATACTGGTCAGACCATAACAACGAAAGATTGGAAGCCATGGACGATAAATCTTACCCTCATTTGTTAGCGCCGTTAGATCTTGGTTTCACTCAGTTGCGTAACCGTGTGTTAATGGGATCTATGCACACTGGCCTTGAAGAGGCCCGTGACGGTTTTAAAAAACTTGCTGCATTCTATGCTGCCCGTGCGCGTGGCGGTGTCGGTTTAATTGTTACAGGCGGTTTTTCTCCGAACTTCCGTGGACGGTTACACCCGTTAAGCGCAGAGTTCAGTTCGGCTCGGGCGGCCAGGGCGCATCGGGTAATTACTGATGCGGTTCATGGTGCCGGCGGTAAGATCGCCTTGCAGTTGTTACATGCAGGGCGATATGCAATGCACCCTTTTGCCGTGAGTGCATCGGCTATTCGTTCTCCTATCTCGAAATTCACACCGAGTAAAATGAGTAACCGTCAGATTCTCAAAACCATTGACGCTTTTGCCCGCAGTTCAGAGCTGGCGCGCGAAGCCGGTTATGACGGCGTTGAGTTGATGGGATCAGAGGGGTACTTGATCAATCAGTTTATCTGTAAGCGTTCAAACCACCGTCATGACGAGTGGGGTGGCAGCTATGAAAATCGTATTCGTTTCCCGATAGAGCTTGTTAAAGCTGTTCGTGCCCGTGTCGGGCGTGACTTCATCATTATTTTCCGCCTTTCTATGCTGGATCTGGTTGAGCAGGGCAGTACCCATGAAGAGGTGGTGCAGTTGGCAAAAGAGCTGGAAGCTGCCGGGGTCACCATTATCAATACCGGTATTGGTTGGCATGAGGCCCGAATTCCGACGATTGCCACACAGGTGCCGCGTGCTGCGTTTAGCTGGGTAACCGAAAGACTGAGAGATGAAGTGAATATCCCGCTGGTGACTTGTAACCGGATCAACACACCTCAGGTTGCCGAAGATATTCTGGCTTCGAATCAGGCAGATATGGTGTCGATGGCGCGTCCTTTCCTTGCTGACCCTGATTTTGTGGTTAAGGCTGAACAGAACCGCGCTGATGACATTAATACCTGTATTGGCTGTAATCAGGCCTGTCTGGATCATGTGTTTGTCGGTAAACGGGCCAGCTGTCTGGTCAACCCGCAGGCCTGTTACGAGACAGAGTTAGTGTTAACTCCTGCTGCAACAAAACGTCGTATTGCGATTGTCGGGGCCGGTCCGGCCGGTATGGCTAGTGCCGTTGCTGCTGCTGAGCGCGGATTTGATGTCGATCTGTTTGAAAAGAACGATCATGTCGGCGGCCAGTTTAATCTGGCGATGCAGATCCCAGGTAAAGAAGAGTTCAAAGAGACTATTCGCTATTTTGTTCGCCGCATGGAGCAGACAAATGTCAACGTTAAACTGGGTCATGCGGTACAGGCTGATGAGTTGAAAGATTATGACGAAGTGATTGTTGCCACCGGTGTTCAGCCTCGTAAGCCGAATATTCCCGGTGTTGATCATGAGAAGGTCATTGATTATCAGACCTTGATCCGCGACAAGGTGCCGATGGGCTCGAAGGTTGCCGTTATCGGTGCTGGCGGTATCGGGGTGGATGTTTCAACTATGCTGACTGAGCCGGAAAATCAGGAGCTTGATGATTGGCTTAAGGATTGGGGCGTTGATAAAACCCTAGAGCATCCGGGAGGACTGTATCCGTTTGACGAGTATGTCAGTCAGCGTCAGGTCTGGTTGTTGCAGCGACGTTCGGGAAAGATGGGGAAAGGACCGGGTAAGACCACTGGCTGGATTCACCGCAAGGTACTGGAAAAGCGTGGTGTTGAGATGCTAAGCGGTGTTTCCTACGACAAGATTGACGATCAGGGGCTGCATATTACCGTAGAAGGTCAGTCTCGGGTACTGGATGTCGATAATGTCGTACTGTGTGCCGGGCAGACATCCGTTGAATATATCTCAGATAAGTTACGCGAAATGAATGTGAATGTTCACGTTATTGGTGGGGCAGATGTGGCGGGCGAGGTTGATGCCAAGCGAGTGATCCGCCAGGGCGTTGAGCTTGTCGCTAAGATGTAACAACTAACTTAAGGCAGCGTGTAATTGAAGCAACACGTTTCAGCTACGAGTTACGAGGTGAGCCGTCTTACTTAGCCAGGGTAAGGTATGCTTTTCCTCGTAGCTCTTTTCCATTTCTAAGCCCCTCTTTTTTTGCTCCTAATCCTTATATTCTCAAGGGTTTAACAATTCGTTAATTATGATATTGTAAAAACAATAATCATTTTCATTATGAGGTTGTTATGGAAGCACTCTCGTTATTGTTAAGTCGCCGCTCACTACCGAAGCTAATGGAACCTGCACCTCAGGATGATGCGCTGGATAATATTTTCCGTGCAGGGCTGAGGGCGCCGGACCATGCGGCACTGGCACCATGGCGGTTCATTGTGTCTCATGGTGAAGGTTTGCAAAAGCTGGCTGATATTCTAGTCGAAGCGGCTAAGGCCGACGGTGCAGATGACGCAACCATTGAGAGAGCAGGCAAAGCACCGTTTCGTGCTCCTATGGTTATTACCGTGGTAGCGAAAGTGACTGAGCATGAAAAGGTGCCAGTGATTGAACAACACCTTTCTGCCGGTTGTGCGGTCCAGGCGATGCAAATGGCTGCGGTTGCTCAGGGCTTTTCCGGATACTGGCGAACCGGTAAATGGGCTTATCATCCCGTTGTCCGTGAGGCTTTAGGTGTTCAGGGAGAGGATTTGATCGCCGGTTTCTTGTATTTGGGTACGCCGGGTTGCCGGGAAGCTAAAGTGCAGGAGCGCGACCTGAAGCAGTTTGTCGAGTATCTGTGAGACGAAATTGATTGAATAATCACTTAAAAGGAGCCGCTGACAGCGTTCAGTGGCTCCTTTTTGATCCAGAATGGTGACAGGGTATAGCCGCAGGAGTAGAATTCTTCGCTCTTGTCATTATCCCGGAACGTGTCATGGAAAATGTTCGCCTAACTCAATATAGCCACGGTGCAGGCTGTGGTTGTAAAATTTCTCCCCAAGTTCTTGATACTATTCTCCGAACTCAACTCACCCCATTTGCAGATCCTAACCTGCTGGTAGGTAATGAAAGTAAAGACGATGCTGCTGTCTATGATCTGGGCAACGGCAGTGCAGTGATCAGCACCACTGACTTCTTCATGCCTATTGTTGATGACCCGTTTGATTTCGGCCGAATTGCAGCAACTAACGCTATCAGCGATATTTACGCGATGGGCGGTAAGCCAATCATGGCGATTGCGATCCTGGGCTGGCCCGTCAATGTGCTGGCACCTGAAATTGCCCAGCAAGTTATTGAAGGTGGTCGTTCTGTTTGTCGTGAGGCTGGTATTTCACTTGCTGGTGGTCACTCTATTGATGCACCTGAGCCGATTTTCGGCCTGGCGGTAACCGGTATCGTTGATACAGACCGTGTGAAACGAAACAACCAGGCAGAAGCTGGCTGTAAACTATACCTGACCAAACCACTGGGTATCGGTGTTCTGACAACTGCTGAGAAAAAATCCAAGCTGGCAGATGAGCATGTTGGCCTTGCTCGTGACTGGATGTGCAAGCTGAACAAGCCTGGTGCAGATTTTGCCGATATCGCCGGTGTGAAGGCGATGACGGATGTAACCGGTTTTGGCCTGATGGGTCACCTGAACGAGATCTGTGAAGGCAGTGAGCTGAAAGCCAAAGTTTGGTTTGATCAGGTTCCGCACCTGCCGGGTGTGTTTGACTATATTGGTCAGGGCTGTGTTCCTGGCGGTACTGGTCGTAACTTTGCCAGCTATGGTCACCGTATCGGTGAAATGAGCGATCAGCAGATGGCATTGCTGTGTGACCCACAGACATCAGGTGGTTTGCTACTGGCCGTTACGCCGGAAGCGGAGCAGGAAGTACAAGCTGTGGCTGAGCGCCATGGTATTGAGCTGAATGCAATTGGTGAACTGATGCCAGCAAATGGCGAGAAAACCCTGATTGAGATTTGCTAATGTCACGCCCTAATTGTGAAGATTTCCGACAACTTTTTGTCAACGACACGCCGCTGATGGATATGCGAGCTCCGGTTGAGTTTGCTCAAGGTGCGTTTCCGACCTCGGTAAACCGTCCTTTGATGCTGGATTCTGAACGGGAAGCTGTCGGTACCTGTTATAAAGAGCAAGGGCAGGAAGCGGCACTTGCTTTGGGGCATGAGCTGGTTCATGGTGACATCAAAGCTGAGCGTGTCGCTCAGTGGAAGGCATTTTGTGAAGCGAACCCGAATGGCTACCTTTACTGTTTCCGTGGCGGTCTGCGCTCGGAAATCACTCAGCAGTGGCTGAAAGAAGCCGGTATTGAGTACCCAAAGATCGTTGGCGGCTATAAAGCACTGCGACGTTTTCTGATCGATACTATCGAACAGGTTGCAGCACAGCCGATGACGCTAATCGGTGGTAACACAGGTTGCGGTAAAACCATCATGGTCAATGAGCTGGGAAACGGTATTGATCTTGAGGGTGCAGCAAATCACCGCGGTTCATCATTTGGTCGCTATGTCACAGAGCAGCGTACGCAGATTAACTTCGAGAACGTGCTGTCTGTTGAAATGCTGAAAAAGCAGGATCGCGGTTTTACTCATTTCGTTTATGAAGACGAAGGTCGAATTATCGGCTCTGCCAATGTTCCGCTGGCGCTGAATGCAGCTATGCAGCATGCACAGATTGCCGTGGTTAATGATCCGGTTGATGTCCGTATTGGCCGACTTATCGATGATTATGTAGTGCGGATGCAGCGTGATTTCGTTGCCCGTGACGGCGAAGAGCAGGGCTGGATTAATTTTGCTGAGTACCTGGCTCGCGGCATGTTCGGTATTCGCAAACGTCTTGGTCTGGAGCGTTATGAAGCGTTGCTTAATGTTCAGCAGCAGGCTATTAAAGCGATGCAGAATAACGGCTCTCTTGCCGGCCATGACGACTGGCTAAGACCTTTGCTGGTTGAATATTACGATCCTATGTACACCTATCAGCTGAGTAAGAAAGCCGACCGAATCGTATTCCGTGGCGAGTACGATGAAGTTAAAGACTGGCTGATTGAAAAAACGAAATAGGTTGGGGTTCTGGTTTCAATATCCGGAATAAGGGGCTTTATTTTAAGCTGCCGGATCGAAATCAAGTCCTAATGGTAAAGAGAAGCGAAGTTACTGTTTACTTCGTTTCTCTTCCCTTTAGTATTTGTCGCACCTCGCACCTCGCACCTCGCACCTCGCACCTCGCACCTCGCACCTCGCACCTCGCACCTCGCACCTCGCATTTATTTTCCCTGTATCTATATCCAGTATTTTCTTGTCCTCATCGTTCTTTTTTCTTATAGTTCAGCTCAAAAGAATGAGTGAACAACTTCCATGACCCGTTTGTATATTGCTGAAAAACCAAGCCTAGGTCGCGCCATTGCGGCTGTGTTACCTCGTCCCCATAAAAACCATGACGGTTACATCGAGGTAGGCAATGGAGACATCGTGACCTGGTGTATAGGGCATTTGCTCGAGCAGGTTGAGCCTGATGCCTATGATGTGAAATACAAAAAATGGAACATGGGTGATCTGCCGATTATTCCTCAGCAATGGCAACTGGCACCGAGAAAGTCGGCCAGTAAGCAGCTATCTGTGGTCAGAAAGCTGGCAAAGAAAGCATCGGAAGTTGTTCATGCCGGAGACCCGGATCGGGAAGGGCAGTTGTTGGTCGATGAAGTGATCGATTACGTTAAACTGGCACAAAGCAAGAAAGCCAACATGCAACGGTTGCTGATTTCAGATTTGAACCCGGCGGCAGTGAAGCGTGCATTAGGTAAGATGCGCAGCAACCGGGACTTTATCCCGCTATCTGTCTCCGCTTTGGCTCGCTCTCGTGCAGACTGGCTTTATGGTATGAACATGACTCGGGCTTATACCCTGCTGGGTCAGAAGGGCGGCTATCGAGGCGTGTTGTCTGTTGGGCGGGTGCAGACTCCGGTTCTGGGACTGGTGACACGCCGTGATGACGAAATTGCCAATTTTGTTCCTAAGCCATTTTATGAAGTGTTTGCCCTGATTCCGTATCAGGACATCATGATCCGTGCGCGCTGGAAACCAAGTGATGCCTGCAAACCCTGGCAGGATGAAGATGGGCGGATTCTCAACCGACAGTTGTGTGAAAATGTTGTTGGCCGAATTAAGGGGCAACCTGCGGAGGTTACAGAGTCTGAACGAAAAGAAACCCGGCAGGCTCCACCTTTACCTTATTCACTTTCAGCATTGCAGATCGACGCTGCCAAGCGTTACGGTATGAGTGCTGCCGATGTACTGGCAAACTGTCAGTCGCTTTATGAAAAGCATAAAGTGATCACTTACCCTCGCTCTGACTGTCGCTATTTACCGATGGATCATTTCAGGCAGGCAAATGATGTCTGCCAGGCTATCGCCAATAATGCTGGTGAGCTGAGCAACGCGGTAAACGGTGCTGATACTTCTTTGAAATCCAAAGCTTGGAACGATAAGAAAGTAGACGCTCACCATGCGATTATTCCTACCCCTAAGGCAGTGAATGCTGCGGCTTTGAGCAGCAGCGAAAATAGAGTTTATCAGCTGATTGCCCGCCAGTATCTGATGCAGTTTTATCCGCCAGCGGTTTATAGCGAGGCGAAACTGGCTTTTACGATTGCTGGTGGACTCTTTATTGCCAAGGGGCGTCAGTTGATGAGTCCGGGGTGGCGCGAACTGCTGGGACGTAATGATTCAACTGATGAAACAGATTTAGCGGATAAGGTGCCACCTTTGGAAAAGGGAACAGTGCTGACTTGTCAGGATGGTGAAATCAAAGACAAGATGACAGAGCCGCCAAAGCCGTTTACTGAAGCAACACTTTTGCAGGCGATGACAGGTATTGCTCGTTTTGTTTCTGATTCATCGCTGAAGAAGATATTGCGGGAAACCGATGGTCTCGGCACCGAAGCCACCCGGGCTGGCATTTTGGATACCTTGTTTAAACGTCAGTTACTGATGCGTCAGGGGAAAAGTATTCATGCAACTGAAGCTGGTCGTGGTCTGGTTTATGCGCTGCCGGATGAGGCTACCTATCCGGATATGACGGCACACTGGGAGCATCAGTTGCAGGATATGGCGGAAAAGAAATGTGCTTATCAGCCTTTTATGGATGCCCTCCAGTCAAGGCTGTTGCTGATGATGGATAACGTCAGACAAAGCGAGGTGCCTCCAAGCCTTCGCGAGCTGAAATCGCCGGAACCGTTTAAAGGCGGCAAGAAGCGTCGATATCGTAAAGGCACAGGTAAGTCCGGCTCGAAAACAGCGGTACGAAGCGGTTCGGGACGAACCTCGAAGAAGAAAACAAGTTAACTGCAGATGCAGAATTGGTTTCTGCCATTGTCTTTTGCCTGATAAAGTGCTTTATCTGTTTGCTTGAAGAATATATCCGGTGAATTAACTTTTGTTGGGATAATAGTGTTGACCCCGATACTGATCGAGACAATGGTCGGTGCGCTGTCTGCACCATTGATTCTCGGGATCTCCAGCATCTGGATGGCATGTAATGCGCGTCGGGCGACATAACCGGCGCTGTATTTATCTTGATTAGGTAGTAGTAAGACAAATTCTTCACCGCCATAACGGGCAAATAAAGCACCTGATCGCCGCTCAAGTGATTCCAGGGTGCTGGCAATCATTTTCAGGCATCGGTCTCCGGCGGCATGGCCATAGGTGTCGTTGTAGGTCTTAAAATGATCCACATCGATGATCAGCAGTGACAGTGGCTGCTGGTGGCGCAAGGCATGTAACCACTCTTCCTGAAACCTTTGATCAAACACCCTGCGATTGGATACAGAGGTCAGGGGATCAAGGCGTGATATTTTTTCCAGCTGCCCGTTCACCCGTTCCAGCTCAGCGGTTCTGTCCAGTACTCGCTGCTCCAATTCTTTGTTCAGTTTTATCAGCTTTTCTTCGGCCTGTCGGCGTACAAGGTGTTGAGAAACGATGAAGCCGAATTGTTTTAACAGCTGGCGGTGATAACTGAGAAATGGCATTCCCGTCAGTAGGTTGTCACAGGCTATCCATCCGACAGGTTTATCTTCATCCCATAGGGAAATATAGGCATTCCATCCAAATCCCACTTGCTTGAAGTCATGATAGAGTGGGGTGTTTTCATTTACAGAAAGGTACTCTTTCAGTACTTGCTTGTTGCTGGTGTACCAGTAATCATCCGGAATGTTTGATTCGAAATATTGCTCATCAATGGTGTTACCAAACAGGTCAGTACCGTAAGTGCCCTGCATACGGTAGTTCCCTTTACACAAAAAGATCGCCATTCGGTCGATGTGGAGTACTTTTTTAGCCTCATCAACGGCTGTAAAAAGCATGTCATCGATAGAGCAGGCACGCCAAAGCTTGAATGAGATGTCATGAAGGGCCTGAAGTTGTTCCTGCAACGTTTGTTGCTCATGCTGGCTGATTTGTAGTTCACGTTCTGCTGTCCGACGGCCATGAAGCTCATTTTCGATACTTTCACTTAGCAGGCAGGCATCAAGTTCTGAAGCAAGTAAGGTGGCTAAATAACAGAAGTCGCCCGACTTGATCTGAATGTTTTTAGGGAAATCGATGATCAGCATGCCGACAACAACTGAGCGTCTTTCCAGTGGTAACCATAATCGGTTACTGTTTTCTGTATGGTCTAACCGGGCAGTATGTGTCTTCACTATTTGGGTGAAGCAATGAAAGGGAATCGGGCCATTTTTTGTGAGCTCAACCGGCGGAAACTGATAGTGGATTCCTGTCTCATCCATATTCAGTAAGGTATTCCAGCGGGATTGATAGGCAACTATCAGCTGCACCTGGCAGACAGAAAAGCTTTCGGCCAAGTGGCGGCAAGTGAGTTCACAGATTGTTCTCAGCCCGTGTGTTTTTCCCCATACATCCATAAGGTGTTGGTAAAACGTATTTAATTTTGCATTTTCTGCCAACGTCAACTGTCCATTCTGATATTAACTCATTGTTGATGAAGGTATTTTTGACGATCAGTGAAATTAATGTTTGTACAGATCACACACATTGATGTGAAATTTTTTGCATCTTTATAAATTGCGAGTCATTGCACAGCTTATGCCGTTTGGACTTTGTTTAAGGAAGGATGTTGGAAAACTCATTCAATAATGAATGTCACCGGGAGATACGTTACTCCCGGAGCAAGATGGAGTAAGTGATGGCTACCAGGCAATAGCTTTGCCCTGATAATCAAGGAAAGTGCCGGAGTCTGTTTTTGACAGGTTATTGATCAGCTGCATCATACCTTTTGCTGAAGTTTCGGTATTAATTAAAGCATTAGGCCCGCCCATTTCGGTTTGGACCCAGCCCGGATGAAAGGCTACAGAAATAATGCCTTCAGGCAGCAGGTCGTTGGAAAGGCTTTTAACTACCGAATTGAGTGCTGCTTTTGAAGAGCGGTAGATATAACCGCCGCCGCTGGTATTTTCTGTCATGCTGCCGACTTTTGATGAAATACAGGCAATGATGCCCGGATTTTCTGATTTTAACTGCGGATAAAACGCTTCAGCCAGCTTTAACGGCGCAATAGTGTTGATCTCAAATACTTTTCGCCACTCATCGGCATCGGTATTCCCGAAGCCATAACCTTTAGGTCCGTAGTAGCCTGCATTATTGATCAGTAAATCCAGCGGGATATCTGCCATTTGTTGGCTGAGCGATGAAATGGCCTGATGATCGGTAACATCCAATGTAAGCAGAGTCAGGGTTTCAGTTTCGTTCTGGCGCTGTTGCAGTTCTTTGGCTTGGTCTGGTTTTCGGCAACAGGCAAAGACATGCCATCCGGCATCCAGATAAGCATTAACCAGCGCCAAGCCGACACCACGGTTTGCGCCGGTGATCAGGACATTCTTTTTCATTATTAACTCTCTGTTTTTTATGAACTCATTGGACCCATTGTTCGGCTCATGGATCGGACTTAGCACTAAAAGTAGCAGAAGTGTCGAAACTAAGACAGTCTGCTGAGAATGGCTTACATATTATGATATGTAGTGCTTATTTTCAGGGAGTGTCGCATGCTTGTTTTATTTCGGAAAGGTTGGATTATCGGCCTTTCGCTGGTGCTTATCAGCTGTGCGGATACCCGGCATGACAGGTTAATGGAGCTGGGTTTTACCCGTAACTATCTTGATGGTTATCAGGATGGTTGTAGCAGCCGGAAGGAAGAAGCACAAACCTTTAAGGATGGATTTCGTCGTGATCCTGAGCGGGCGGAAAGAGATAAAAAATATGCAAATGGCTGGAATGACGGCTACGAACAATGCTATGCCGGTAATATCGATTACTATTGAGCATGTAATATAGCCGGAAAGACAAAAGGCAGCTTCAAGGCTGCCTTTTGTCTTTGTGCTTAACTGAGCTTAGTCGGTTGGGTAAAAACGTTTAAGTTCGTGCATTACCTGCATTAACGTTGAAAGCTTTGGTTTGCCCTCATCTTTTAGCTGGTAGTTGTGGTCGAATACCCGGTAATTGCCGTATTTATCAACAACTGTGACAGTATTGTTCTGTAGCACCACAATATCCTTGCTACCACCGACAAGTACCCAACGACGTTTCGGATTCGGTTCAAACAAGTTGATACCACTGCTGTAAGCCGTTGTTGGCGTTGTTGTGTTCAGCATAGATTCCATCAGCGTAGGAACAATATCCAGGTGACTGGTTACACGCTCGGTCACAGACGGAACTGTGTCCGGCCAGCTGATAATCAGTGGCACCTGAAGCTGGTATTTGCTGTAGTTGCTGTTTGCCCCCCAACTGTTGGTGCCGGTCTCATTGAATTCGGTACCGTGGTTGGATGTCACAATAACAATTGTGTTTTCCAGGCTGCCGGTTGCTACCAGCTTTTCAAAAACATCAATCAGCAACTCATCGGTATGGTGAACCGCATTCCGGTAGCTGTTTTTTAGCAGCAGGCTGGTATCAGCGTGGCCTGCAGTAAGGTTGGTTGTACCCAGTGATGGTTTGAAGTGCGGGATGTAGTCACCGCCTTCTTCAAAGTTTTCAACTGTAGCCAGTTCTAGGTAGCTGAACCAAGGCTTATTACCTGTTTGCTCATCCAGCCAGGCTTTCCAATCGGAAATTGCCTGCTTATCACTGTAAGTTTTATCTGCACTTTCATCTTGTTTCAGCCATTTTTTGCTGTTGAAAATGGCTTCTTCATAAATCGATGTATCAAAACCGTTTCCGCTAAACAGGCCGAATTCATAGCCACGTTTACTCAGAGTATTCAGCAGCACTGGAGTATTGCCAGTAGAACGGATACTGTTCATATATCCCCCCGGCAAACCATAAAACAGGCCGAATAGGCTGCCTGCATTTTCATTGCTGGCACTGAAGTGGTTGCTGAAACTCAGGTTTTGCTGCGCAAATGCAGATAGGTACGGCATGGTTTCTGTGTTGACCATATCGCTTCGCAGGCCATCAACAACCACCAGCAGAACATTTTGTCCTGTACCCTGATCATTGAATGTTAGCTTCTCAATCGGATAGCGAATTTGTTCGCTTTCCTCTACACCTTGGGCATCCAGGCGTTTTTTATATTCCTGGCGATCAAGTAACCCGTGCTTTTCCATAAAGGTTTTTGCTGTCATCGGGTATGACAGCGGGAAGTTTGAACGCTGCATGGTTACCGGGCGGTAGAGATGTGCATCCGCCCAGATATAAATCAGGTGGCTACTCAGGAAGCACAGGCCGAAAACGGTGGCAATAGGCACACCGACATGTTTACGGGTTAACTTCCTGAGTTTGCGCCAGAGCCATTCCGACAGAATTAACTGCATCAGGAAAATTACCGGAACGGTAATAAACAGGTATTGCCAACGGGCGTTTAACTCCGTTTTCTCTCCGCTTAGCAGCAGATCCCAAACCAGTGGGCTCAGATGAAGCTCCAGCGATTCATAGGCATGGGTATCCAACAGCAAAGCTGTCAGGCCAACAGTACCGATTAATACCGCAAACAGACGCATCAGGCGCTGTGACGGGATTAGGAAGCTGGCTGGAAAGAGAATGAGGATATAAAAACCAAAGACCAGAAATCCAAAGTGCCCGATCCAGCTGAACCCGAGGTAGAGCTGTCCCAGGATGGTTTCCGGCCATTCAGAATGAACAATATATCGCGTGCCCAAAAGCATGGCCGCGATGATATTGAAAAAGCTGAACCAGTGTCCCCAGCTGATCAGCTGAGAGACCTTGTCTTTATAATTGTTACCGCTGGTGACCATAGATGTCAGTTATTCCCGGTCTTATATGAGACGCTTAAACAAGCTTAATCTTCTTTGATAGAGGTCTGCAGAGCTTGGGCGAATTTCTCCGCGATTGCTTTCCTTTGCGATGCAGGTACATCTGCATTGATGATGTTGGTAGCAATGTTACCCATGATCATCAGTGCAAGTTCTGCTGAAGCATCATGCTTCTCTAGTACATCGAACACATCTTCAATGATTTGTTCAACTTTTTTATTCGGGTATTTTGAAATAATTGGCATAAGAAGTCTTGTTTAATGTTAAAGAAAGCGACTTATAATAACCTACACTTTAGATTAACTGAAACTTTTCCATTATGAGCCTTACTCTTTCGAACGTCATTCTTCATCAGCTGACAAAAAATGAGCAAGATGAGCTTGAAGTTCATCTTAGAAACCAAACGCTTGAAAATGATCAGGCAACTGAAGACCTGGTTGCAGAGCTGCACCGAATTTACAGTAGTAAGGGAGCCAAAGGTTTTGCCCATTTTGCTGATGATAGTGAGTTCTGCCACTGGCTGAAGCAGGTTCGCTCCGGTGAAATGGATTTCCTGACATTTTCTAGCCAATCAGCGCAGCGACTGCAGGCAGAGTTGGCAAAATACCCGTTTGCAGAAGCGGGCACATTGGTTCTGGCAGAATATCAGTCACTGGCGACTGATTATCTTTTCATCGGTCTGCTACCAACCTGTCACAGTATGAAGGTGACAGAGCAGTTGGATATTAGTGCAACTGATTATCTGGATGTGAGCAAAATGGATATCGTTGCCCGAATTGATCTTTCATCATGGGAAACTGATGCCGATTCAAATCGTTACCTGACGTTCCTGAAAGGGCGCGTTGGCCGTAAGATTGCCGATTTCTTCCTGGACTTCCTTCAGGCGGAAGTAGGTCTTGATGTTAAAGAACAGAATCAGGTTCTGATGCAGGCGGTTGAAGACTTCTGTTCTGATTCGAGAATGGACAAGGAAGAAAAGCAGGAATACCGCAAGCAGGTTTATGAATACTGTAATGGTCAGTTACAAGCCGGTGAAGAAGTTACGGTGAAAGAGCTGGCACAAGAGCTGCCGGCTTCTGATGATGGCTCGGATTTCTATCAGTTCACCTCGAACCAGGGTTATGAACTGGAAGAGAGCTTCCCGGCAGATCGTACAACTATGCGTAAGCTGACTAAATTTGTTGGTTCTGGCGGTGGTATTTCTATCAACTTTGATAGCATGCTGTTAGGTGAGCGTATTTTCTATGATGCAGATACTGACACCCTGACAATTAAAGGTACGCCACCTAACCTTAAAGACCAGTTGCAACGCCGCTTGAATACTGAGAACTAAGCGTTCAATTAAGCATCAGTCTTGTGAAGAAACCACCTTGTCTGCCCGATAAGGTGGTTTTTTTATATTTGTGTGATGCTGTGCTCTTGTTTGCATAATGATGGTGGAACGGAGAGCGGTAGTTAACTAAGGTTAGCTTTACTGAATAATATATGGGATTAGTTGCGTTATCTTGCTTTTCTATAACCGATTATCAGCTATTAGCTATCAATATTGGTGTTTCAATTTGTAGCGCAGCCGCAAAAGCCTCTTCCCGCAGAGATAACAGGAGCTGACATGGGAGATAAACAAACAGGAGATATGGCCGAGAGCTTTTCAAAAGCCAGGACTCCGGATAAGCCTTCGTTTGATGTCGGAGCTTCGAGGTGTATTTCTTTATCTTTATTGATGTCGATAACCTTCTTTTTTGTCGGATGTCTGTTGCTTGTTGTTTGCTTTGCAGCACTGACGTCGCTATTTCCAGACTCGATGCCATTAAAACTGTTCTGGTTTGATACTGGTGCAGTTTCATTGTCGGTCTTGCTAGGTGTAATGGTGGCAGTCACAGTGATGCTGGCTGTCGGGTATTACTGGCTTAAGCAGCGGCTCGGCCAGCAAGAAACATCAAATGATCTGAACTCTACTGAACCAGCACTAGAGCAGGCTGCAATTTCACATTATGAGCAAAGTGCTGAGAATCATACATCGGTTAAGAGTTCAGACGTTCAGGATGCCAAAGTTATTCTGGATTATGACCTGCTGCTTGAAAATATGGATGGTGATCAGGAAGCAGTGAAAATGCTGCTGGAGATTTTTATCGATGAGCATAATGATGATGCCAGTTTGCTTTCTGAGTACCTGTTAAAGGGACAGACTGAAGATGCCTGTCGAATTGCTCACAGTCTGAAAGGCGTAGCAAGCAGCCTTGAGGCAAACCAGTTAAGAGAAATAGCAGAGCAGCTTGAGCGCACGATTAAGCATGAAAAACCGGTAGATATTGAAGATATTGGCTTGTTGGATGAAGCGATAGCCGTATTGAATGCTGAGATGGCCGTTTATTTGAAGTCAGAGGCGCTAATCAAAGTAAGCGAGGATGAGGCGGTTGTTGTTGAAGAAGTCGTTGATAATTTGTCGGTTCGTGAGGCCTGTTCAGTTGAAGAGGTTACCGTGGTGTGTCATGAGCCTTCCGGCGATCAGACTGATTATGAGCAGGAATTGGCTCCACCTGTTCTGAATGTTGATTGTTTTTTGCACGCCATGGATGATGATGTAGAGTCTGCAAGAATCCTTTTGGAAATTTTTATCAATGAGCATGCTGATGATGTCAGTAAGCTGGCTGTGTTAGTCGGAAACAGTGAGCCGGAGAATATTTGCGAACATGCGCTACGTTTGGTGCACAGCCTCAAAGGGGTAGCCGGTAATATTAGTGCTGATGCTTTGAAGCAGCAGGCAGAGATGATTGAGTTTCGGTATAAACGCCGTCAACGCGTAGAGGATGTCGAATACAAAAGGTTGGAGTGGTTACTGGACAGAACCGTGGAAGAAGCTGCTCAATATTTGTCTGAACAGTCAGCCGAGATGGCCTGAAATGGAAAGGGTGATTGTATAACGGGAAAAACGCAGAGGTTTCTACTATAAGATTTGTTGAATTGTAGTGGAAAAATTTGATCTTAGTGCAAAATTGATCTTTATCAAATTTAGTTTATGGCGGCTCTGGATAATACCGCCACTATGATAGTTCAAAGCAAACATTCAGTTCGTCAGCAGCGTGAACTGGACACAGCAAAAGCGATGATTCGCTTGTATTGTAAAACGTTGCACCGTGGGGCAGTTATTTGTCCTGAATGTGAAGGGCTAATCGAATATGTTGAATCACGAGTGGCTGCATGTCGCTTAGGTAAGGATAAGCCTAACTGTCTAAATTGTAAGAGCCAATGTTATCACCCGGCCAAGCGGCTTCAGCTAACTCATGTGTTGCGCTGGTCTATGCCCAAATTTGCATGGCGACGTCCCTGGCAGGCTCTGCAATTTAAGTTAAGTCGTTTCCGTTCAGTAGAAACAGTAAATACACAACCAGTATCATCAAGATAGTTTTCTTTTAGCCGTTCAGGCTCGCAATTTAAAACTTGTTGATAAGGAAGAGATAAAACAAAGGCTGCATGATGCAGCCTTTGTTTTTTTGTATCCTACGACATGAATCAGGCGGTCAGCCCAAGTGAATTCAGCCATGTCGCGATACGATCATCGGTCAATTCCGGTTGACGATCTTCGTCCAGTGCCAGACCGACAAAACGCCCATCGTTCACTGCACGGGAGTCGTTGAACTCGTAGCCTTCGGTTGCCCAGTCACCAATCAACTCGCCGCCAGCTTCTGTAATGAGTTCAGCCAGATCGCCCATGGCGTCCAGGAAGCTGTCTGGATAATCTACCTGATCACCCAGTCCGAATAAGGCAACTTTCTTTCCACTCAGATCTGCATCTTCAAGCTCCGGGACAAAGTAATCCCAGTCCGGCTGCATTTCACCGTAGTTAGCCGTTGGGGTGCCTAGAATCAGCAAATCATAGTCATCAAAGATGTCGTTGCTGCAACCGGCAATGTCTTGTGCTTCCAGGTTAAGGCTGGCGGCAATTTTCTCTGCCACTTTTTCAGTATTACCTGTGTCACTGCCAAAAAAGATACCAATGTTTGTCATGTTCATCTCCAGCTTTACGCTTAAATTCGGTTGATTCTTGTCCCGCAAAATCAGTGGATGCAGTAGTGCGGGACATGGTTGTTATTTTTTAGGTTTCCACTGGCCAAGTTGATCCAGCAGTAAGTGTTTGTGTTCTACCTGTTGGCGAAGTCGTTCAAGGTTGGCCTGATACTGTTCCGGATTACGGCGCAGGATTTGGGTGAAGCGAGCTTCTCGGCTGACCAGCTCTTCGACATCTTTCTTTGGTGGCTTGGAGTCCATTTGCAGAGCAGCCCGGCCTTTTTCTGTTCGGCGCGGATCAAAGCGGAACAGCGGCCATAGTCCGGTTTCAACCAACAGTTGCTGATGTTCGACACCTTCAGCCATATCAAAGCCATGGGTAATACATGGTGAATAGGCGATAACCAGTGACGGCCCCGGATAAGCTTCTGCTTCCTGAAGTGCTTTAATGGTCTGGTTCATGTTGGCACCAAGTGCGATTTTGGCGACGTACACATTGCCGTGCATCATCATATTCAGTGCCAGATCCTTTCCGTTGCTGCTCTTTCCCTGAGTTGCAAATTTGGCGACAGCACCGGTTGGTGTCGCTTTCGATTGTTGGCCGCCGGTGTTGGAGTAACCTTGGGTATCCATGACCAGAACATTCACGTTATCACTGCCGGCTAGTACATGATCCAAGCCGCCGAAACCAATGTCGTAAGCCCAGCCATCACCGCCGACAATCCAGTTGCTCTTGGCGACCAGATCATCTGCTCGGTTATTTAGCTGGTTGTGGCTGTATGGCAGTTCAGCCCGGAGTCTGGCGATGTTCTGGCGTTGACGGTTTACTGCGGCTTCGCTGCTGTCAAACGCATCCTGACGAATTTGGTCTAGGAGCTCTGCAGGCAGGAAATCTGCAGCTGTATCCAACAGGCTAAGAGCTGAGTCTCGTTTGCTGTTGAGTGCCAGGCGCATGCCCAAGCCAAATTCGGCATTGTCTTCAAACAGGGAGTTAGCCCAGGCCGGACCGCGGCCGTGTTTATCTACTGCATATGGTGTGGTCGGTAGGTTACCGCCATAGATGGACGAGCAGCCGGTTGCATTAGCAATAAGCAGGCGATCGCCGAACAGTTGGGTCAGCAGCTTGATGTATGACGTTTCACCACAACCGGAGCAGGCACCGGAGTATTCAAACAACGGCTGTAATAACTGGCTGGTGCGGGCATCAATACGTTTGATGTCGATACGTTCCAGCTCCGGCAGATCAAGTAAGAAGCGGTAGTTTTCACTTTGTTGTTCAAGCAGTGGTTGCTTCGGTGCCATATTGATGGCTTTGCGCGACGGATCGTTTTTGTCACTGGCCGGACAGGCCATGGTGCACAGGTTACAGCCGGTACAGTCCTGAGGGGACACCTGCAGAGTATACTGCTGCCCTTTGAAGTCGCGCTGTTTGTACTCGGTATGTTTGAACCCTTCCGGTGCGCCTTGCAGGGCTTCCTGAGTAGCCGCTTTAGCACGAATTGCCGCATGCGGACAGACCAGGGTACAAATATTACATTGGGTACACAGGTCTTGTTCCCAGACAGGGATTTCTTGGGCTATGTTGCGTTTTTCCCACTGGCTGGTGGCGGTCGGCCAACGTCCGTCGATTGGGAAAGCACTGATTGGCAGCATGTCACCTTTGTTTGCCATCATTATGGCGCTGACACGCTTAACCAAATCCGGTGCATTTTCGCTCACAACTGGCGGGCGGCGGAACAGGCTGGTGGCCTGCTGCGGAATAACGACTTGCTGTAAACGGGCTACGGTCGCATCGACAGCATTGTGGTTTGCCTCGACAATTGCAGGGCCGCGTTTGCCGTAGCTTTTCTCTATCGCCTGCTTCAGCTGGCTGATGGCCTGTTCCAGTGGCATCAGTTCACTCAGAGCAAAGAAGGCTGTTTGCATTATGGTGTTGAGACGGTTTTTCAGCCCAAGTTCACGCGCCAGCTTTACTGCATCAATGACGTAGAGATTAAGCTGCTTCTCGATGATGACTTGCTGGACTTCATGCGGCAGGTATTCCCATACTGTTTCTGCCGGATGCGGGCTGTTTAGCAGTATGGTACCTTGATGTGCTGCATGCTCGAACATCTCCAGTTTGTCGATAAACTGGAACTGGTGGCAGGCAATAAATTCTGCCTGATCAATCAAATAGGGCGCTTCGATCGGATTTGCATCAAATCGCAGATGAGAAACAGTTGTACCGCCGGACTTCTTCGAGTCATAAACAAAATAGCCCTGGGCATGTAATTCGGTATTCTCACCAATGATTTTAATGGTGTTTTTATTGGCACTGACTGTACCGTCTGCACCCAAGCCATAAAAGAGTGCGCGCAGGCGCTCTTTCGGTTCTGCATCTAGCGTGATTTTTAAAGGCAGTGACAGATGGGTAATATCGTCATTGATACCCACAGTGAAGTTATGGCTCAGCGTTTGCTCTGCCATTGCATCAAAGATACTGACAACATGGCTCGGATTGAATTCTTTCGATGATAAGCCGTATCTGCCACCCATAATGGCAGGCATATGCGGATACTGACCATTAGCATGAGCCTGCTGAATGGTGGCGATAACATCCAGGTATAGCGGTTCACCGGTTGCGCCTGGTTCTTTGGTGCGATCCAGCACAGCGATTTGCTTCGCGCTGGCTGGCAGAACCGACATGAAGTGTTGCAGAGAAAACGGACGATACAGGTGGACGGCCACGACACCGACTTTTTTGTCAAGTGTGAGCAGGTGATCGACGCACTGTTGTACAGCTGAAGATGCCGAACCCATAATCACGATGACATCCGTTGCTTCCGGATGACCATAATAATCAAACAGCTTGTATTCTCTGCCGGTTAAGCGGGCAAACTCGGCCATTTTTCCTGCCACAATATCCGGACATGCCTGATAGAAGCCGTTGGCGGCTTCGCGAGCCTGGAAGAAGGTATCCGGGTTTTGAGCTGTACCGCGAATGCTTGGTGCATCCGGTGTGAGCCCGCGCTGATGGAATGCATCGATATCTTCTTGCGAGATCATTTGGCGGATCGTGTCATCGTTGATCGTGACGATCTTATTGATCTCATGCGATGTGCGGAATCCATCAAAGAAGTGAACAAACGGTACTCGACTTTCAAGCGTGGCTGCCTGGCTGATAAGCGCAAAATCGTGGGCCTGCTGAACAGAGTTTGCTGACAGCATCGCAAATCCGGTTTGGCGAACAGCCATGACGTCAGAGTGATCACCGAAGATAGATAGCGCATGGGTCGCGATAGTGCGGGCGGCAACATGCATCACAAAAGGTGTCAGTTCTCCGGCAATTTTGTACATGTTCGGGATTTTCAGTAGTAACCCCTGAGATGAAGTAAACGTTGTTGCCATTGAGCCAGCCATCAGAGCCCCATGAACCGCGCCGGCTGCCCCGCCTTCTGATTGCATTTCAATTACGCGCGGAACTTGTCCCCACAGGTTGGTTTTCCCCTGACTTTCCCAAACTTCACAGGCTTCAGACATCGGGGAGGATGGTGTAATAGGGTAGATACCGATGACTTCATTACAGCGGTAAGCGACAGATGCGGCAGCTTCATTGCCATCCATCGTACTGTAGGTATTTGTTTTGCTATTAATGCGTGGATGTTCAGACATAACTAACTCCAGCGAACAGGCACTGTATATCCGGCTGAGACGGTAGCATCAGGAAAGACGGATACCGTAAACGTCAGCGTTTATCGTTATTTTTGAGGAGGGCCGACCTCTGAGTGGGTAGGGTGAAGTCGGCCCGTGAGATTAATCAGGAAGGCGAATTACGCTTCCACAACCTCAATTTGTGGCTGAGGGTTCAGCATCTTCGCCAGATCATCCTGAGCGTTACTTGTCAGTTGCAGGTTGAACTGTGCTTGCAGGAATTCAAAAATGGCTTCGTTAACGAACTCTGGCGGGTTAGGACCCAGGTATATGTTCTGAATACCCAGGTTGAATAGTGCCAGTAGGATCAGAACGGCTTTTTGTTCCATCCATGACAGCACAATGTTTACTGGCAGTTCGTTAACTGGTACGCCCATTGCGTCGCTAAGAGCCAGGGCAATCATTACTGCACCATAGCTGTCGTTACACTGACCCAAATCCAGATAACGCGGGATTTCAGTACCCGGAACTGTACCGAAGTCGTGATCGTTGAAACGGAACTTGCCACAGGATGACGTCAGGATAATGCAGTCATCCGGAATCGACAGGGCCAGGTCGCGGAAATAATCATTCGGTTTGCCCGGCTTGTCACAACCGGCAACAACGAAGAACTGTTTGATCTTTCCTTCATTTACCGCTTCCAGAATCTGTGGTGCCAGACCCAGAATAGTTTTGTAGTTGTGGCCGGTCATCAGCGTATCTTCGCTGTCGAAGCCTTCAATATCTGGCAGGCTCAGCGTATGCTCAATGATCGGTGCGAAATCATCTTCTAGGGTACGGCAGTTATCGATACCGACGATGCCATAGCTGTACAGGCGGTCGGCGTAGTCTGCTCGGCCTGTCGGGGGGACGATACAGTTAGTGGTTACGATGATAGTGCCATTCCACTGTTGGAACAGTTTCTTTTGGTCAAACCAGGCTTTACCAATGTTGCCTTTCAGATGGCTGTATTTACGCAGTTCCGGGTAACCGTGAGCCGGTAGCATTTCTGAGTGAGTGTAGATGTTAATGCCTTTGCCTTCGGTGGCGATAAGCAGGCGTTCCAACAGATCCAGATCATGGCCGGTTACCAGGATGCCTTTACCTTCGGCTTTGTTCTGCGGTACGCAAACAGGAGTAGGGATCCCTAAGCGACCGTGGTGTGCTTCACCTAAACGAGACATGATTTCGCTGCCGGCACCACCGACTTTCATCAACTGAGCGATATGCTGTTCAAAGCTGAAGTTTACGTTTGTCAGTGTGAAGTAAAGGGTTTCAGCAATAACATCATCTACTGATTTGGTTTCAGCACCCAGATCATCGGCGTGGGTACGGTAGGCTGAAAGGCCTTTCAGGCCGAAGATCATAATATCCTGCAGGCGTGACAGAGTTTCGTCTTTACCACAGGTGCCTTGGGTTTTTCCGGTGCTGCCGCAGCCGCCGGATTGGGCCATAGAGCACTGGTGGCAAAACATTGCTAGGTTCGACATTATGCTTTCCTTAAAAGGTGTATTTATATTGCATCTTTATGGTGGCGAGAATATCGGGTGTACGGCCGCCAGGTCTTTGATCCAGATCATATTCTTAATTTAAAATATGTATTTTAAATGAAACATTTGAAACTGAGCAGTAAATCGCATTTCTGTAAGACAATGTCAGGATTTTGTAAAAGGGGTTGAGCTCATCTGAAAAGGTATATTATTCTCTTGAGTGATATATCAGTAATTCATATCGAACAAAAGTGATGATTATTTAGCCGACAAAAAGCATGATGTCTGGCTTTGTTTTCAGAACATCACAAGGGTATGAATACTGGTGTAGAGATGAGTAATATCGAGGTGGTTGATGAAATCTTGCAAAATGGACCAGAAGCTTCGCAGAGTTGCGGTAGAAGAGTCACAGAGGCATCTTTGTTCTGTGCGGGAAAAGTTTATGAAGCGGTACCATAGTAGCAGGCATCGAAGCTTGAAGCCGGAGGTTGAGCGAAACGCTCCGACAAACTTTTATTGATTTTATACAAAGGGCGCTAACTGGCGCCCTTTGTCGTTATAGCGCTGTTTAACCTGCCAGTTTAGTCAGTACTTTTTGCAGTAGCAGAATTCGTGGTTCAATCGAATCTAACTCAAGATATTCATCAGCACTGTGGAATCCGGCACCGGCCGGACCAAGGCCATCCAGGGTTGGGATCCCCATTACTGCTGTCAGGTTCGCATCTGAGCCGCCACCGACCTCCTGCCATTTGATGTCGATATCTAACTCTCTGCCTGCTTCTTCGACCAGTGCCATCAAGGCTTGTGTTTTCTCTGAAGGGACCATTGACGGTTTATGCGCTTCGCGATCGATCGTCACCGTCACACCATCTATAAAAGGTGTTTCTGCCATTTGACGGATTTTAGCGTCAGCTTCAGAGTATTCATCATTATCCCAGAAGCGAACATCCACAATGGCTTCGGCTCGCTCAGGAACAATGTTTGCCCCGGCACCGCCATTAACTACACCTACATTCAGGGTTGTACCGGATTCGAAATTGGTCAGGCTATTGATGCCCAGAATCCAGTTTGCCATTTCGGTGATCGCACTGCGGCCGTTTTGCGGGTCATTTCCGGCATGAGCGGCTTTACCTGAGAACGTCAGGCGGTAGCGGGCCATTCCTTTACGGGCTTTTACCAAAGAGCCGTCAGCACGAGCAGCTTCCGCAACGAGAACATTTTTAGCGTTGGCTGCAACTGTCTTCAGCCAGGCTTCCGAATAGAGGGAGCCGATTTCTTCATCCGGGTTCATGCAAATGCAAACAGAAAGCTTATCCAGGATCTCTTTATCCATACCTCGAAGGGCATAAACGATATTGAGCAAACCAGACTTCATGTCTGAAACGCCAGGACCATAGGCTCGCTTGTCGTCGAAGGTCATCGGGCGTGCCGCGGCAGTACCGATCGGGAATACGGTATCCATATGGCCAATCAGCATCACATCAATTTCTTTACGATCCGGTTTATTGCGGATTTCAAGGCCGGTTCCGGCTACACCACAGTTGACCCGCTTTACATACCATCCCATATCCAGATATTTCTGTGCCATCTGGTTTACGATGGTTTCGATACCGTCCTTGGTTAAGGTTCCGCAGTCTACATCGATGAGCGGGCGTAATTCTTTCAGGTATTCCTGAAGTGAAAAGTCTTGTAGTGAGTGATTCATAGTAACTCCTGAGAGAGCCCCCCGGATTTTCCGGGTGAATTGCTACAGAGATAAGAGGGGAGGCTCTCCTTTCTCCCCTCTGTATTAAACCGGAGTAGTTAAACGAGAATGTTCATGACGAACATGGCGGCGAAGGCATTCAGCACAGAAATGGCGATCATCACCGGGATGTAGCGACCTTCAGTACCGATTGGCCCCATAACACGCCCCATGTACTGAACCTGTGAGCCCATCAGGTAAATAGCCGGAGCTAGTATCGCGATGTGCTGGCCGTTCAGAATTCCTTGGTCGAACAGCGTGATAACAACACCAACAGCACCACCCATCGACATCCAGGCTCCAATCAGGACCGCTGCCGCTTCACCCGGCAGGCCGAAAATCGCCATAACCGGGGAAAACAGGCTGCCCATGGCATCCAGTGCACCTGTGATTTGCAGCGCTTTGATGATCACAAAAGCCATCACAACGTTTGGAAGTGTTGAGGTGGTGGCGATTGTCCAGCCTTTCTTAGCACCTTCAACGAAGATGTCGGTCACCATAGGTTTCTTTGCAGTGGTCATTATGCTGTTTCCTTCTTCATTTCATGTTGCTGCTTGGTTTTCTCTTCTTTGCCTTCTGTAATGTTCAAGTAGAGGCGGAACAGATTGGCACCGATGAACTTGAAGATGAACATGATGGCAACAGCTAAACCGATAGATGATGTGACGGCTGGTGTACCGTCCATATTGGTAAGGGTGAACAGCACTGCCCCGGATGAGAAGAAGTTAACGATGGCTGCTCCGGCAGAGAACTGGAACATGGTAAAGACATCTGTCTCACGTTTGGTCAGGTGGCCTTCGTCTTTCAGCTGGCGGGTCATCGCAGCACCGGCATCGGTGCTTTGTAGGGATGCGATAAGTGCCAGTCCAGAGTTGCCCGGAATCCCCATCAATGGGCGAAGCAGAGGTGTCAGCAGTTTTCGTGCTGCATCCAGTGCACCGTAATGTTCCAGCACATTGATCATGCCCAGAGCAAACATAACTGTAGGGATCAGTGTCAGGGCGAACAGGAAGCCATCTCGGGCACCGCTGCCACCTTTACCTCTTAGCGTGGTAGCTGCAGTTTGAATGCCTTCAGTTGTTTCATTGACGGAATAAACGACCTGACCAAAAGAGCCGTTCAGTGTGGTGAAGTCGAAAACACCATACCACTGGTTTGACTGAAGTAGGCCTGAGAAAAAAACGATGGCAAAGGCGAGGGCAATATAACTGCCAATCGTTACTTTGCGGCCTTGCTCCGCTGGATTGCTCATAGTGTAACCTCGTTGGAATCTAAAAATCGCTGTTGCGAAAACGGACAGGCTTTATATTCAATAGTGTGATATGTGTACCTGTGCTTAATGGTTGAAGCGAGGCTATTTTCGTCAATTGCAACGTGAAGTAATTGATTGGGGTCAATCTGTGCCACTGAAGTGCAAGGCTTGTGGACTGTAATTATTTATTTGTGATCCAGATCGATACTTTTGAGGAGTTGAAACTCTTGCGGCTTTAAGTGTGCATAAATGAAGTTATTTATATTTATTTTCCTTATTTATTATTGGCTTAAGCAATTGCTATGTTGGTATATATATTGCCATTATGGCTATGGAATATCACTTACAATGGTACTTTTGTTGTGTCCATGAAAATATCGCGCTCATTAATAAATATTTACAAAATAATGAGAAGAGAGAAGCGAAATCAGTCGGGTTGATCAAAACTGTCCATATAAACAAAAAGAGCGCCCTGAGGCGCTCTTTGTCGTCAATAGAGACTAATTAATTAAGCCGTTTGCTGCTCAGCAACAGTTTCTTCGTTTTCTTCAGAAACTACAGCTGTTGGTTCACAGCGGTCAACGAACCAGCCCATGTAAGAAGACACGATGGTTACGATGATACATACGAAGCTTAGCCACATGAAAGGTGCGTAAGAGAACGTCGCCACACCCAGGATACTTGCCATGTAGATACCGTTATCACTCCAAGGCACCATACCTGAAGTCAGCGTACCACCGAATTCTGCGTTACGAGACAGGTTCTTACGCTGGAAGCCAAGACGGTCATAGTTTTTCGCACAGATTTTCGGAGTCAGGATCAGTGATACATACATCGCTGAACCGAATACGTTACCCAGGAAGGCTGTTGCGATAGTCGATACAGACAGGCTACCAGCAGAGTTAACGCGTTTTTCGAACAGTTTAGCAATTGTCTGTAGTACACCTACTTTATCCAGCAGGCCACCGAAACCAAGACCGAATACGATCACGGCTACAGAGCCCAGCATAGATGACATACCACCACGGTTCAGGATTGCGTCGATGAAATCAACACCAGAGCTGATTGAGAACGGAGCCCATGCAGTGTTGAATGCTGCCAGTGGGTCCATGTCCTGAACCATTACAGCCCATGCGATACCCAGCAGTGAACCCAGTGAGATTACAGGGAATGAAGGAAGACGCATCGCCAGCAGAGCCAGAACGATAATCACAGGAACAAAAGACAGCGGTGAAATCACAAACTGTTGTTCCATTGCAGAGATTACGCTCTCTACTTGGGACATGTCCACGTTACCAGAGTAGTGGAAGCCAACTGCTGTGAACAGAATACCTGTAATGATGTAGCTGATCAGCGCGATTGGTAGCATGCCTTTGATGTGTTCAACGATTTCTACGTTAGACATAGAAGAAGCCAGGATTACTGAATCAGACAGCGGAGACATCTTGTCACCGAAGTAACAGCCTGAAAGTACAGCACCGGCAGTCATTGGAGCTGGAATGCCTAGACCCTGACCGATACCCATCATCGCAATACCAGCTGTACCAGCTGCACCCCAAGAGGTACCGGTTGCCAGTGCTGTCAGCGAACAGATAACCATAGTCGCCAGCAGGAAGATAGAAGGGTGGATAGCCTTAAGGCCGTAGTAGATGATAGTCGGAACGATACCACCGGCAATCCAGGTACCAACCAAAGCACCTACTGCCAGCAGAATCAGTACAGCACCAAGACCGTTTGAAATACCGGTAGTTGCTGCTTTTTCAAGAGATTTGTAGTCGTGACCCAGTTTGACACCCAGAGCCATAATAACGAACCAGCCAATATATAGTGCTAGCTGGATTGGTAGATCTAGTTTTGCGGTGAAAGAAAATGCCAGCGCAAGAAAAATACCAAGTGCAAGAAAAACTTGCATTAGTGATGGTAGTCTCACTGTCTGTTTGTCCATGTTTCTAACCTTGTTAGTTCGAGCCTGTAAAAAGTAAAGGTCCTGAATCGAAGTGATTTCGGGACCAATTATTAATTGTTTTTATGACTTAATGTCATTTATTAGGGTACTTGCCTTGTTTCAGCGCTACTCTATCTGAATGAAACAAGCACCGCGATAGATATTGTGTTTTTCTGTGAGCTTACCCAACCAGCGCCGCGAACAAGGAAAAAATTTATATTAACTCTTTTATCAGATGTTAAAAATAAGTGTTTTGTTGTGGTTTGGTTGTTTTTTAGCTGTTTTGAATTATCGAGTCCTTTATTAAATATCCCTGTTATCTCAGGCTTAACCTCTACTGAATAGTGGTTTGTGCAGATAAAAAGCCCAAAATAGATAAGGTTAATAGGTTATCAGAGTGTGAGATGATTTTCAAAAATAGTGAATTGATGAGATTTATTATGTTAACGATCGAGAATCATGTATAGGCTGCAAAATAGACGAATATTTAAGCTCTAGATGCGGAAATATTCATTTTTTGGTTGCTTTCTGGCCCGTTAATAGCGTCAATTTTAATCTCATCCGATGTGTTTTATTCGAATGAAATACGTAATTATGTTGTAATTTATTCAGGCTTTCGCTTCTTTTTTCTGCGATTTATGCAAAATATGCTTGTTTTTCCCTGATTAAATCTCTATAGATGAATGAATCAGATGTCAGTGGGCAAAACTATCTGCGCCTGCCGGGGATAAACAGGCCAGATAGCTCTGCCAACTGGCAAATCGTACATGCAATATAATCAGGGAGTATGGAAACAATGATGAAAGTCGGTTTGGTTGGTTGGCGTGGTATGGTGGGTTCGGTGCTGATGCAACGAATGGTTGAAGAAGGAGACTTCAATGTTATTGACCCTGTCTTTTATTCCACATCTCAGGTCGGTATTCCTGCACCTAATTTTGGAAAAGATGCTGGTTTGCTTCAGGATGCGTTCGACATTGAAAGTCTGAAGCAGCTTGATGCCGTTATTACTTGCCAGGGCGGTGGTTACACTGAAAAAGTTTACCCAGCATTACGTCAGGCTGGCTGGAAAGGCTACTGGATTGATGCCGCTTCTACACTGCGTATGAGTGATGAAGCCATTATTGCCCTTGACCCAGTAAACCTTGAGCAAATTAAGCAGGGGATTCATTCTGGCACAAACACTTTTGTCGGCGGTAACTGTACTGTTAGCTTGATGCTGATGGCTGTCGGTGGCCTGTATCAGGCAGGTTTGGTTGAATGGATGACTTCGCAGACTTACCAAGCGGCATCTGGTGCCGGCGCTAAGAATATGCGCGAATTAATCAGCCAGATGGGCGTGATTAATGATGCGGTATCCAGCGAGTTGGCAAATCCTGCCACTTCTATTCTTGATATTGACCGTAAAGTAGCAGATGTTATGCGTTCACCTGATTTCCCGGCCAGTGAATTTGGTGTACCGCTTGCTGGCTCATTGATTCCGTGGATTGATGTGAAACGCGAGAATGGCCAGAGTAAAGAAGAATGGAAAGGCTCTGTTGAGACTAACAAGATCCTTGGCCTGGATAACAACCCGATTCCAATTGACGGTACTTGTGTTCGCATTGGCTCAATGCGTTGTCACAGTCAGGCACTGACATTGAAGTTGAAGAAAAATGTGCCGCTTGATGAGATTGAAGAGATCATCGCGTCTCATAATGACTGGGTGAAAGTGATACCGAATGATCGCGATATCACAATGCAGGAACTGAGCCCGACAAAAGTAACCGGTACGCTTTCTATTCCTGTTGGCCGTTTGCGTAAATTGGCTATGGGTGATGATTTCCTGAATGCCTTTACGGTTGGTGACCAGTTGCTATGGGGAGCCGCAGAACCGCTTCGCCGTACTCTACGAATTCTTTTGACTGAAAAGCAATAAAATTTCCCTTCTATATATAGTCATAAAAAAACGCCTGCGATTGCAGGCGTTTTTTATAGGGCTTCACTGAGCTGAATCTACGAGAGATTAAGCTGCCAGGTTCTTCGCAACGAATTCCCAGTTAACCAGTGCCCAGAATGCGTTCATGTAGTCAGGACGCACATTACGGTAATCGATGTAGTATGCGTGCTCCCACAGGTCAACAGTCAGAAGCGGAGTTACGCCTTCTTCTGTTAGAGGAGTACCTGCGTTTGAGGTATTTACGATGTCCAGAGAGCCGTCAGCTTTCTTAACTAGCCAGGTCCATGAAGAACCAAAGTTGTTAATTGCTGCATCTGTGAACTTCGCTTTGAACTCTTCGAAAGAGCCAAATGCTTTAGCGATAGCGTCTGCTACTTCGCCTGTTGGCTCGCCGCCTGCGTTAGGGCTCAGGCAGTGCCAGTAGAAAGTGTGGTTCCAGATTTGAGCTGCGTTGTTAAAGACACCGCCTTCTGAAGTCTTGATGATTTCTTCCAGAGATTTTTCAGCAAGTTCAGTGCCTTCGATTAGACCGTTTAGCTTAACTACGTAAGTGTTGTGGTGCTTACCGTGATGGTACTCAAGAGTTTCCTGAGAGATGTGTGGCTCAAGAGCGTTGATTGCGTACGGTAGAGCTGGTAGTTCAAATGCCATTGCTCGGTTCTCCATTCTGGTTTTCGGGGTCATGCCCCGCGACATTGCTTCCAGTAGACTTCGTGCCTACTTATTTTTTGAAACTGACTGATTTTAGTCTTATTTTGTCGATTCAGCTTTGTGCTGTCCGACAAAATTTACTTTATGAAGGTATTTTAGCAAGTTTTTACTTTATTAAAAGCCCTGTATACTAAAAATTAGAACATCAGAGTTAATCTGCGGAAAAATTAACCATACAATTAATAGGCATTTTTTTCCGTGGCATGACCAAGTAGAATGATGTCTGTGAAATTCAACTTATAAGTAAGCGTCGTAAGAGGAAGCTATGGAAACTATCGACAAGATCAAACAGCAGATCGAAGAAAATGCCATTCTGCTTTACATGAAAGGTTCTCCGAAACTGCCAAGCTGCGGTTTTTCATCTCAGGCAGCACAAGCACTGATGGCATGTGGTGAGAAGTTTGCTTATGTCGATATTCTGCAAAATCCGGATATTCGTGCTGAACTTCCTGCCTATGCACAATGGCCGACATTCCCACAGCTATGGGTTGAAGGCGAACTGATTGGTGGCTGTGACATCATCATCGAGATGTTCCAGAAAGGCGAACTACAGCCATTGATTAAAGAAGCGGCAGAGCGCCGTGACGGTGCAGCTGCTGAGGAATAATTCCTAGCCACCACTGTTTATGAACAATAAAGCCCCGATTTATCGGGGCTTTTTTTTACGTATTTCAATACGAAAAGACCGCCAGTGAAGGCGGCCTTATTGTAGTATCAGAAGAATTCCGATTACAGAATCATTGATGCCAGCCAGCCAAACGCAATCAGTGGCAGGTTATAGTGGATAAAGGTTGGTACAACCGTCTCCCATACGTGCTCGTGCTGCCCGTCAGCATTCAGACCGGCTGTCGGGCCCAATGTTGAATCTGAAGCCGGTGAACCCGCATCACCCAGAGCGGCTGCAGTACCTACGATAGCTACCGTTGCCAGAGGAGAGAAGCCGAATGTCAGGCAAAGCGGAACATAAATCGTTGCCAGAATAGGGATGGTTGAGAATGAAGAACCGATACCCATGGTAACCAGCAGGCCTACAACCAGCATAAGAAGTGCAGATAGCGGCTTGTTATCACCAATGACTTCTGCCAGAGAACTTACCAAAGTCTCAACACCACCAGTAGCTTTCATTACTGAAGCAAAACCTGCTGCTGCAATCATGATGAAACCGATCATCGCCATCATGTGTACACCTTTGGTGAACACATCGTGGGTTTCTTTCCATTTGATCACGCCGCCGAAGGTGAAAACCATAAAGCCAATTAGGCCACCGATGATCATTGAGCCGCTGTAAAGCTGAGCGCCTAGTGCCGCAATGATTGCGCCTACAGCAATGTAAACATGCTGCATGTTGATTTCTTTGTGCTCTGGTTCGGTAGCCAGAATCTTCTCTTCAGAGTATTCACGTGGTTTACGGTAGCTGATGAAAGTTGCCACAAGCAAACCGAAGAGCATGCCCATCGCAGGCAGAAGCATGGCATATGGAACCTGGCTTGCAGTGACATCAAGGCCGTTCTCATGAAGATTCTTCAGCAGAATGTTGTTCAGGAAAATGCCACCAAAGCCAACAGGCAGAACCATGTAAGGTGTTACCAAGCCGAAAGTCAGTACACAGGCGATCAGACGACGATCCACCTTAAGTTTTGCAAATACATGCAAAAGAGGCGGGATCACGATTGGAATAAACGCGATATGAACCGGAATTGCGTTCTGAGAAGAGATTGCAAGAAGCACCAAAATGGAAAGAACGGAATATTTAACACCGGTTGCAGCAGCTGCATTCTCATGGCCGCTGATACGCTTAATCACTTTTTGGGCCAGTACGTCGGTAATACCCGAACGAGAAATGGCAACAGCAAAAGTACCTAGCATTGCATAGCTAAGCGCAGTGGTAGCACCACCACCAAGGCCGCTTTCAAAAGCAGCAACTGTTTCAGTTAAAGGCATCCCGCCTATTAGGCCACCTAAGATGGCACTGAAGGTAAGCGCAACCACGACATTAACCCGCATTAGCGCGAGTATCAGCATGACGCATACCGAAATGACTACTGGGTTCATAAAACTAGATCCATCCGTTGTACATACCAAGTTGAATCAATTGATCATTCATTTTAGTCGAATAATTTTTCTCATCACCAACCCGGCATTATTTGCATATGTATTGGGTTTATTATGTTTTTTGGCTATTTGCTCAAAACATCCAGTTTCCTGAAATTTTGCAACATGTCGAGAAAAATTTGATGTCAGGCAGGAATTTTATCGTTATGTGTTCGATCTCTTAGCCGAGTCAGGTGCCAATGCTTATACTTTGTGAGCAATTGATGTTAAGTGTAATCACAAGCAGAACAATATGTTACTGCTACATTTCATCTATATTACCGCGTTGGCTGGTTGCCTTGGCGGTAATCGATAAAAGGAGTTAGTTAATGAGTGTACTTGTTGGCCGTCCGGCTCCGGATTTTACCGCTGCGGCAGTACTTGGAAATGGCGAGATTGTTGAGCAGTTTAACCTGAAGGAACACATTAAAGGTAAGGCTGCTGTTGTATTCTTCTATCCGCTCGACTTCACTTTTGTGTGTCCGTCGGAGCTGATTGCGTTTGATAAGCGTTTTGCTGATTTCCAGAACAAAGGGGTAGAAGTGATTGGTGTGTCAATCGACTCCCAGTTCAGTCATAACGCATGGCGTAACACTGCGGTTGAAGATGGCGGAATCGGTCCGGTTCAGTATCCATTGATTGCCGATACCAAGCATGAAATCTGTCAGGCTTATGATGTTGAGCACCCTGAAGCCGGTGTGGCATTCCGTGGTTCTTTCTTGATCGACAAAGAAGGGGTTGTTCGCCATCAGGTGGTGAATGACCTGCCGCTAGGTCGTAATATTGATGAAATGCTACGCATGGTTGATGCGCTTCAGTTCCATGAGTCACACGGTGAAGTTTGCCCGGCACAATGGGAAAAAGGTAAAGAAGGGATGGATGCTTCACCAGAAGGTGTGGCGAAGTACTTGTCTGAGCATACTGATGATTTGTAATTAAGTTACAGGTTTGAGGTAAAAGAAAGGCTAGCCTGGAGGCTAGCCTTTTGGGTGGTTATGTATTATTGAATTGGATCAGGCATTGCGTCAATGACGGTAGAGTCGTGGATTGTCAGTGTCTGACCATTATCGTTCAATAGCGATGACAGTTGCTTGTGCATCTCTGTTGTTACGTTAGCATCACCCTTACCCAGTAGCGAGCTGTGTTCACCTTTGTTGAACAGAACTGCGTTTCTGACAGTGTCACTATTGATAGATGCTGTTGTCGGTGCCAACTTCATAGTAGCCATTAGAGGCTCAGTGCCACCAAATGGTGAATATGGTTTAGCAATAGTTGTACCTTCAACTGTCGCGAATGGAACTAGTTTGTTCGGGATCGTAGCATCACCTTTTACTTCACTCAGATAAACAGCAATTTTTTTATCAATCTTCATGGAGTGGTTAATTGGATCTACTGTATCCAGAACGCTCTGCGCAGCATATGCAAATTGAGAGAACAATTCGTATGTTGCGCCAAGAGTTGCCATCGACAATTCATCGCCTTTATTTATAAGTGCATTTTCATAGCTGTAATAACATTTAGCTGCATCCGAAATTGCATTATCAATACAGTATGAACGGAAACTATCGCCAATTTTCACTTTGGCATCTTCTTCATCTTGATAGCTGCCAATTATGCTTCCTTTAACAAATGGAGCAAACTTTCCTGACTCCAGTAGCAGATATGGAATACCCGCCCCAGGGTTTGCCAATGCTAAGGTATTGATGTTGAAAAGCATTTCATCTGTTTCTGTATCAGGTGCTGTTGGTATATTGGCAATGTTTCCTAGTGTTACGCCAGTAATACCACCAAGTGAGTGACCAGAGTAACTAACGCCTTTCGATGGGTTAAGTCGTGCCAGTACACCCATTGCATTAATTGCCTGAAGGTCATCTGCACTGAGTTCACCTTCTTTGCTTAGTATTTTTGCCAGTGCTGCTTGTTGAAGGCCTATTGACATACGCAGGTTAACCAGATCAATTGTGCTTTGACGCAGGTTGTCTCGGGCTACAGGAAGGTTAGCTAGGTTGAGGTACATTTCAGGATGATCGCTAGCTGTTAAATCATCTTGTCCCGGAATTTTAATTCCACGAGTACCATGTAGTGGGTGGTCAATGGCAAAAATGGCATGGCATTGGTCACCAATGATGCCGTCTGCAAGGGTTGTTTTAGTACCATCTTGATCAACTATTGTCTCAGTCAGTACAGTTTTATCAACAGTAATGCCGTGTTGGAAAATAGATACTGTATTCGTAGCTGTACCCTGACATTCTGCTTTTGACGGTAGGACTAAGGTGTACTCAACTGGTTCGACAGACTTCAGCTTAGGTACAGGGCTGTAGCGAGTAATTAATCGTTCAGTATCCAGTTGATCTCCATTCGCTAATGTTAGTGTTGCGCCAGTAAGTGCGGTAAGTACTTTTTTCTGAGCTTCAGGTTCACCTGCTGCTGCTTTTTCAAGATCTTCAGGCACAATTGGGATCGGTAGTGTTGATAATTGACCAATAATAGATACTTGGTCTGCCGCACTGTATGTATTGTGTTCTTTATCTGTTAGCACTGCGGATATTTTGGCTAAGCTAGGCATACCACTTTGCCAAGGAGTGTTATTAAATTTATTCGGAGCTGTCTCTAAGAAATATGGCAGATAAATAGTACCTGTATATATTTCATTTCCATCAGTTGTTGTTTCAACAGGTTTTTGGTCAGGAACCATTCCAAATAGCTTATCAAGATCAGTTGATACTACGTTAGAGCTGATTGCGGAGCCCTTCCAAACATCATGCGCTTTATTTGGTGATTGTAGTGCTAAAGCTGAGGCTGATTTGGCTGCAAACATTACGTCACCAACAGATGCAGTTGTAAACCAGCTTGAATAAATAATACTATCCGCATTCACGCCAGCAATATCGAACTGATGTTCAACCGCATGGACGATTTTTTGCGCTGGAACAAGCTCTTCTGATGGTGGATGAGATTTTGTTTTTAGCACACCGTATGAACCGGTCATACCGACACTATGACCTTTAATATCTTTAAGGTCATCAGTAACAGCAAACATGTAGTTGCTAGCTGGATCCAGCGGCTTTAATAAGAGAGCTGTTAGCTTTTTACCTGACGCGATTACTTTATAATCAGTACCTTCAGTTAAAACCGTTGGTTGTTCAGATGGAACGCCAGCTCTAGGATCACTTGATTTAATCAGGTAGAAACTATTTGGTGCTGTTGACGAAGCCAGATCGTTACCAGTGAAGTTGATTACGATAGGCTGAGTTGTACTCCATCCATCAGTTTTACCCATGGTAACCATAGGGTCTGAGAAGTTAGATGGATCCTTGGCTAACTTATCGGTAGCTAGAGTACCGTCTGTTGTATCCATCACCAAGAAGGAAGGCGTGATTACTTTTTTCTCACCAGTAGGGAGAATATTAAATTCAATTTTTGTTTCTGCTTGTAAGCTTTTTTCGATGCCAGGATCGATGGAAGGGTTACCGGTAAGTTCGCTCTCATCACCGCAACCATATAAACCAATGCTAGAAGCAATTAGCAGTGCCAATACATTTTTTTTCATAATAAATTCCTATCATTCAAATCATTACGTAAACCTGAAGGTTTCGCTGAATTAATTAAAATTTGTAGTTGATTTGTGCGGCACTAATGATTGCACCACCAGAAGATGTAAATGTGTGTCCATCTTCTTCGAAGGTACTTTCTTTGCCGTCCAGATAGGTAAATGCAAAGTCGAATGACATATCAGGGTTGAAGTTATAGGTTAGGCCTGCTGAGTACCAGTAACGATCTGTATCTGGAATACTCAGGGTAGAACGACCAGCCTGCTCATCGAAGGCAAAACCGGCGCGGAGTGTCCAGTCTGGGTTAACTGTATAAGTTGCGCCGATTGAGTAGCGGAAGTTATCGTCGTAATCTTCGTCTTTCAGAAGACAAACGCCCGCCTGGTTATCATAGCCTGGGGTACACTGGTTGCTGGTTCCACGAAGCTCTTCAAACTTGCTGTATTGGATCCATTGCACGCTGTAATGCACAGCCCACTGGTTATTAAGTGCATGATAACCAGAGAATTCAGCAATAGCAGGAAGTACAACAGAAAGGTCACCAGGAACGGTATTATTGGGTGTACCAGTGATTAGGCCTGAGTAATCAGTAAAGTCGCCTTCAAAATCCAGATCAACCTGAGAGCGGTAGCTTAGGCCTAAACGATGGTCTTCATTGATTTCATAAAGAGCGCCAATGTTCCAGCCCCAGCCCCAGGTATCCCCTTCCATCTTGATGGTTTCAGCTGTTGAGCCAGGTCCCACAATACCTAATGATCCATAATGACGTTTCAACTCGGCATCGCCATAAACCAGGCTAACACCTGCACCGATACTGAACTCTTCGTTAATACGGTAGGCAATATTTGGGTTAAAGTTCATTGTGATCAGTGACGTTTCACCTGCCGTTGAACCGGTATTGAAGCCTTCTGGGTATTCTGTTCCAACACCATAGCTGGAGAACAAAGCAAGGCCGAGTGCGACACTGTCATTGATTGGGTGGATATAGTAACCAGCCGGAACTAATGCTAATGGGGCAACATCTTTGGCTGTTTGGCCGAAGGTTTTGTCTTCAACGTCGACTGATGGATCGACAACGCTTAAAGCTCCTGAAAGTTCAGCGGTTTTGAAAAGAGTCATTGCCGCCGGGTTACGAGCCAGTACTGATGCGTTATCGGCAACAGCTGCTTCACCTGCGAACGCTCTACCCAAGCCAGACGCGGAATGTTCGTTTACCTGATAGCCTGCGGCATTAGCATTAACAGACATTAATGCTGCCGTCACGGCAACGGCGGTAAGTTTTAATTTATTAGTAGACATTATTATTTTTGCCTCTTTAATTTGCTTCTTGTTCTTCGTTCCATGAAGGAAAACGACTTTTATAATGGTTTCATCGTTTCTGGTCATATTGGTTCTATGCACAGCAATCAGAGCAAGCCATGTTGCTCAGACATAGGGATTTATATCGGTAGGACATAAAGCGAATATGCAGATGCTGGCAGTCTTCCATAGAATCAAATTGAAACGATATGAAACAGTGCTAAGCAGTATAAGGATTCATATGGGGAATGTTAAGCTGCTGTAACACATTGTTTTCTCGGAAAAACGCCAATTGAATGGTATTTCATTAAATGGTGTTTAAAACGGGTGTTTAAATTATAACATGTGTTTAGAAAGATGATTCTAAAAGCCCAGTAAAACTGGGCTGGTAGCAGGTCTGATGAGTTTGGGGTGTTTAACTTTTAAGACTCTTGGTTTTCTTCTGTTTGAGATTCGAAAATAGGCCAACCACCTAATTTCTTCCATTTGTTAACGATCTCACAAAATAATTCGGCTGTTCGCTCAGTGTCATAGAGTGCTGAGTGAGCTTCTTTATTATCAAATGGAATGCCGGCTGTGCGGCAGGCTTTGGCAAGCACAGTCTGGCCGAATGCCAGGCCACTCAGGGCTGCTGTGTCGAAGGTCGCAAAAGGATGGAAAGGGTTGCGCTTAAGCTTTGCACGTTCAGATGCGGCCATCACAAAGCTGTGGTCGAAGTTTGCATTGTGAGCCACCATGATTGCACGTGAGCAACCAGCAGCCTTTTGTTCTTTGCGGATTTGTTTGTAAATCTCTTTCAGTGCCGTTTCTTCTGCTACTGCACCACGAAGCGGGCTGAATGGGTCTCGGATACCGTTAAATTCCAGCGCTTCTTTATGGATGACTGCTCCTTCGAATGGTGTTACGTGAAAATGAAGGGTTGATGCAGGCTTCAGCCAGCCGTCTTCATCCATTTTTAGTGTGACGGCACAAATTTCCAGCAGAGCATCGGTCTTGGCGTTAAAACCGGCTGTTTCAACATCAATTACGACAGGGAAGTAGCCGCGAAAGCGACTTTTTAGCGTGTTTAGTTCGTTATCTTGGCTCATAGCACTGCGGTTGATAAAAATGAGGGGGGCATTATGTCAGATTCATTAAGGGAGCTAAACCTATAATCTTTATCGGGAACCCGACAGGATGTATTTACGTCGCCGGAGCCAACGTCTCTTCATTAGTATTCGGTTGAATGTATCCATTGTGACCCTAAAGATTTTTTGTCAGGATCCGATACAATAAACAGTTATTTCGGTTGAGCTGGTAAATCAGATTATGGGCAAAAGAACAATATCATTATGCTTGTCGGCCTCAGTGCTGATGGCGGCAACGGCAAGTGGCCCGGTGATGGCAAGTAAGCAATACGTAGCTACACCAGCTCAGTCAGACTGGAAAGTGGCGGTAGATACTCCTCTTGAGTGCCGGATGCTGCATAACATTCCGAACTACGGTGAAGCCCAGTTCATTTCTCGCGCTAGTAAGAAAATTAATCTCGATTTTGAATTGAAGATGCGACGGCCGATGGGGGAGACCCGTGATGTCAGCCTGGTATCTATGCCACCTCGCTGGATGCCGGGAGAAGCGGCCGAGCCGATCACCCGAATTACTTTTTTCAAACAGTTTGATGGCTATGTTGGAGGCCAGACGGCCTGGGCCATGCTCACGGAGTTAGAAAGCGGGCGTTATCCGACACTGAGTTATCAGGACTGGCAGCATAGAGATAAACGTATTGAGGTGGCTTTGTCTGCCGTGTCTTTCCAGGAGCCATATCAGCAGTTCAGCCAGTGCCTTGATAATTTATTACCATACAGTTTTGAAGATATTGCTTTTACAGTTCTGCACTACGATAAGAACAGTGATGAGCTGAATAAACCTTCGCGTCAACGATTGTCACAGATTGCTGATTTCGTTCGTTATAGCGATGATGTTGATTTGGTGCTGGTGGCGACTTATACAGACTCTACTGGTGGTAAAAATGTTAACCAGGCGCTTTCTGAACGTCGCGCCCAAAAACTGGAAGAGTATTTTATGGCAATGGGGCTGCCGAAAGACCGCATTCAGGTCGAAGCATATGGTAAGCGCCGCCCAATTGCTGATAATGAGACGCCAATCGGACGAAATAAAAACCGTCGTGTTGTAATTTCTCTGGGCAGAACAATTATCTAATCGGTACGAAACAAGCACTGTTTAAATTTTAAACTGGATGATTAAACTCCTACGCTTTGCCAACTAGTTTATTGTTCAGTTTGGAATTTATCGGCTACATTGAAAATGAGACTTCAATGGAAGGAGTGCTTCGGAATGAAAAAGCTTCTTGCTGTTATGTTGTTTGCGTTAGGTGCAGTATCTGCGTCAGGTGCTTATGCAGCTCTGGGTAATGGTGATGCACAGAGGGTAACTCGTGCTGAAGCCGCTGCTATGGGGTTGAATAAAACGTCCTATTATTTGGTTTATAACACTGAAGATATGGCACGCCTAGATGATCAAATAATCAAAAAGTTAGAAAAACGTTCTGCTGAGTATTATTCGGTAGTGTATTTTGTTCCTCGTAGGAATAAAGACCATTATCAGGCCATGGTTATTGAATACAAAGAATAACTAAATAAATTAAAAGCGAGGTCTATACCTCGCTTTTTTATCCTTTCAACTTACTTTTATTCTTGCTTCTACATACGTATTGTTTATTGAAGCCTGAATCTGGCGATCAGTTCGCATTGGGTGCTGGTATTCATGTTTGCGACCTGTTGGGCGACAATCGGGTTAGGGTGTCTTTTCAGAAACTAATTAATGCCGATTTGCAGCAGCCAAGAGAATCAACAAAGGCATTGCAAGCCTTGTGCGGGCATTGCGGCAGCATAGTCATGATTTGTTCTGAAGCTAGCTGCAGGTATTTCAGCTCATATTCTTTATCTCCGGCTTTTCGCCAGAAAGAGGCGAGGTTATGGCAGGAAATTACCTTGATAGTCAGTAAATCTTCAAGCTCATCTTCAGTACCATGTACAGGTTCTAACTGTTGAGATTCAGCCAGCGCCAGCTGGTAATGCATCACAGACATCATTGGCAGATTGTCTTTTTCGGCTTTGGTTGCCAGCAGTGTGTGGCGTTCCCAGCATGATACATCCATGATACGGCTCCTTTGAATTTGTTATGCCTGTAACGGTTATATGTATAAAGAGTCGAGAAAATTTTGTTCTATTTGAGGCCAGTCAACCACGTGCCACCATGCCTCGATGTACTCCGGACGTTTGTTTTGATAGCTCAGGTAATAGGCGTGTTCCCAAACATCAAGAGCCAGAATCGGTTCGCCGCGATGAGTGGAAATATCCATCAACGGGTTGTCCTGGTTGCTGGTGGTGACGATTTCCAGCCGGCCTTCACAAACGCAGAGCCAGATGAATCCGGAACCGAAATGATTGGCTGCTGCTTCTGAGAACTCTTCTTTGAAATGTTCGAAACTGCCGAAATGGCAGTTGATTGCTTCGGCCAGTAGTCCGCCGGGTTGACCGCCACCGTTTGGAGACATGCATTGCCAGTAAATATTGTGGTTGAAAAAGCCGCCACCATGGTTGCGGACTGCGGGGGAGTGTTCAGAAATGGATGCAAATATATCGTGGAAAGACTGGTGTTCCAGTTCAGTGTTGGCAATTGCCGTCATGAATTTATCGAAATAGGTTTTATGGTGTTTGCCATGATGTATTTTCATGGTCTTTGTGTCGATATATGGCTCCAGCGCATCATAGGCGTAAGGGAGCTCCGGGAATGTGAATGACATGATCGTACTCTCTTGGTTTTTTAACTATGTTAGTGATAATCATTCTCATTATCAACCATAAAGTTTGTGCCACTTTTACTCATTCTTATTTTTGGAGCTGAAGGTGTTGTTAAAAGAACTACATTGAGAACGATATATCGACAAAACTAAGCAAAAGGGCTGTGGCAATGAAGAAATTACTCGTACTTCTTATGTTCGGTGTCGGTTCTGTCTTTGCCGATGACACAATAGTAGGAAGTGATGCTTATAAAGTTGAAAGTGAACTGGCAAGCGAAATTAAGGCAAAGCAAATCACTGTTGAAGAAGCTGAGCAGATGGAACTGAATATGGCTGATACTTATGAAGTCACCAGTACTGTCAGCGTTGAAAATCTTGAGCTGCTGATTGGTGAGCAGCTGAAGGAAAGTATCATGCCTTACTACTCAATTGAGTTTAATGACCCGACGAAGGACAACGAATTCAGAGCCACCATCACAGAGTATTTTGGCAAAGTAGAATAGAAATCAGAATAAAGATAGACAGGCAAGGTTCACCGAACTTTGCCTGTTTTGTTTGGAAATCAGTGTCAGTTTGTCATTATTTGCGTTGAATCAGTTCGATTTTATAGCCGTCAGGATCGGTAACAAATGCAATGTGCGTCGTGCCGCCTTTAACTGGACCTGGTTCGCGTGTGATATCACCACCAGCTGTTTTAATAACATCACAGGTGGCATAAATGTCTTCAACACCGATAGCAATATGGCCGAAGGCATTACCCATATCGTATTCTGTGGTTCCCCAGTTGTAGGTCAGCTCGATGACTGCTCCTTCTGACTCATCACCATAACCGACAAAAGCCAGCGTGTATTTATATGCTTCGTTATTGTGTTTGCGCAGCAGTTTCATGCCCATGACATCGGTATAGAACTCAATAGAGCGGTCGAGATCGCCCACGCGCAGCATGGTATGAAGAATGCGTCCTTTTGCCATAATTACTCCGGTAATGTGCTGATATTGATATGGGTTAGATTAACGTCTGTCTTTAACAATGAAAAATTATCATTGGTAATATTTTTGATAATCTTATGTGATAAGAAAAAGGCCATTACACAATCGTAATGGCCTTTCGAGATTATTCATCCGGGTAGACTTTATCTTTAAATTCACAGAGGTCTTCAATGATGCAGCTGCCGCAACGTGGCTTTCTGGCTACGCAGGTGTAGCGGCCGTGCAGGATGAGCCAGTGGTGAACATCAACTTTGAACTCTTTAGGAACGACTTTCAGCAGCTTCTGCTCAACTTGATCGACATTCTTACCAATAGCGAATTTTGTGCGGTTAGAAACGCGGAAGATATGAGTGTCGACGGCAATAGTCGGCCAGCCAAAAGCGGTGTTCAGTACAACATTTGCTGTTTTGCGCCCTACACCCGGTAGAGCTTCCAGTGCTTCACGGCTTTCCGGTACTTCACCGCCATGTTTTTCTAACAGGATTTTACAAGTCTTAATGACATTCTCGGCTTTGGAATTAAACAACCCGATGGTTTTGATGTATTCCTTAACACCGTCAACGCCCAGATCCAGCATAGCCTGAGGCGTGTTAGCAACCGGATACAGTTTATCTGTTGCCTTGTTGACACTAACGTCTGTTGCCTGAGCTGACAGCAGAACGGCAATCAATAGTTCGAACGGAGTACTCCAGTTAAGTTCCGTCTCTGGATGCGGGTTTTCAGCTCGAAGACGTTCAAGGATCTGAACGCGTTTTTGATTATTCATTATTGCTTCCTGATTGCTTCTTGATCTGAATATTGACTGACTCCGCAGCGTCTCACTGCTCTGGTGTAGGGCCAGAAACAGGGTGAGCGGCCTGTTTTACGTGGTCTGCTGCGGATTTTATTCGTTTTTTAGTTCGCTGAAGTTACGCGAGCACGTTCGATAGTCGGCTTTTTATCTGCGACTTTCTGTTCACGTTTCTTATCAATGACGTTTTTCAGGGCGATCATAAAGCCGACGCCGATAAAGGCACCCGGTGGCAGCATTGCTAGCAGGAAGCTGCTGTCAAAGCTGAATACTTCGATACGCAGTGATGCAGCCCATTCGCCTAATAAACGATCAGCGCCGTCAAACAGGGTACCGTTGCCCAGAACCTCACGCATTGCTCCCAGCACAACCAGCGCAGAAGTCATACCTAAGCCCATCCATAAACCATCAAGTACCGCAGGAACTGGGTCATTCTTAGAGGCAAAAGACTCAGCACGGCCAATGATGATACAGTTGGTTACAATCAATGGGATAAAGATACCCAAAGACTGGTAAAGGCCGTAAGTGAAGGCATTCATCAGCAGCTGAACACAGGTTACCAGCGCTGCAATAATCATTACGAAAACCGGAATACGGACTTCAGATGGTACCCATTTACGAACCAGTGAAACGATAAGGTTTGAGCTGACCAGCACTAGTGTGGTAGCAATGCCCAGACCGAGTGCGTTAGTGACAGTCGCTGAGACTGCAAGCAGGGGGCACAGCCCCAGCAGTTGAACGATGGCCGGGTTGTTGTTCCACAGGCCATTTTTCATCAGTTCTTTATTCATACTCATGATTCACCCTGACAGTTCAGAGGTTGGTTAAACAGTTCCTGCTGGTGGCGCTGATAGTAAAGCGACACATTCTTTACTGCACCGACAACAGCACGCGGTGTGATAGTGGCACCGGTAAACTGGTCAAAGTCACCGCCATCTTTGCGAACCGCCCAACGAGAATCTTTTTCACCTTCCAGCTTTTTGCCGGTAAAGCTGTAAATCCAGTCGGTGATGCGGGTATCGATTTTGTCGCCAAGTCCCGGTGTTTCATTGTGGCTGAGTATACGAACGCCAGTCACTACGCCTTCAATATCAAGACCTACAATCAGTTTAATGGCTCCGTTGTAACCGTCCGGTGCAATGGCTTCAATAGCAACGCCTGAGACCTGGCCTTCTTTTTTCGCTAGATAGGCAGGCATGGCTTCCGGTGTACCTAGAAACTGTTCACTGGCTACCAGAGTACAGCTTTTATAAAGCTCGTTGTCATGGCTTTCTGCCGGAATAACTTGGTTTAGCACCTTAAGCAGTTCTTTTTGCTGCTGCTCCTGGATTCGGCCTTCTGTCAGTAAGTGGGTTACTGATACCAGAGATGTCGCCAGCAGAGCAAATACAGCCAGCACACCGCCGTTTTTCTTCATTGCATTTAGCATGCTAGCTCCTGTTAGTGACCGTAAGTTCGTGGACGAGTGTAATAATCAATCAGTGGTACACACATGTTTGCCAGCAGAACACCGAAGGCGACACCGTCAGGGAAGCCGCCCCAGGTACGGATCAGGTAAACCAGCAAACCAATCAGAGCGCCGAAGATCAGGCGTCCTTTTACCGTTGTTGAAGCCGAAACCGGATCAGTTGCAATAAAGAATGCCCCCAGCATGGTTGCGCCTGAGAACAGATGGATCAATGGAGAAGCTGTCGCATCCGGGTGAATAATAAAGGCCACAGTGCTGATTACGAACAGGGAACCAAGCATGCCTGCCGGGATGTGCCACTGGATAATGCGCATTTTTAGCATAACCAGACCACCAAGCAGGAAGCCGATGTTCACCCATTCCCAACCGACGCCGGCAATAACACTGAATATCGGGTTTGCAAGGATCTCAGTTGTTGTATGACCAGTGGTCAGAGACGTTTTCAATGTATCCAGCGGCGTTGCCATGGTGACACCGTCAAAGGAGGTTTTCAGCTGGTGTACGCTGTAACCATCCTGAGTAAAACCGGTGAAAACGGCATACAGGCTGTCAATCAGTGGAACCGGTGAAGCTGCCAGTGATGATGGTGGCAGCCAGGTTGTCATCTGAACCGGGAAGGAAATCAGCAGAACAACGTAGGCGACCATTGCTGGATTGAACAGGTTTTGGCCTAAGCCACCGTAAAGGTGTTTTGCAATTACGATGGCGAAGACGACGCCAATGACCGTAATCCACCATGGCGCCAGCGGCGGAATAGCAATGCCAAGTAATACACCGGTCAGCAGAGCACTGTTATCACGCAGGTACGGTAATACCGGGCGTTTACGCAGTTTCATGACTGCAGCTTCGGAGATAAGTGCAGTGGAAGATGCCAGCAGGATCTGAATGAGTACACCCCAGCCAAAGAAATACCACTGAGCGGCAACACCAAGTGCCGTACAGAGGATCACAGTGCGCATGATATCGCTGGTGCTGCGACGGCTGTGAGTGTGGGGTGAACTGGCAATATTAAAAGCCACGATTAATTTTCCTCGTTATTCTGTTGTGCTTCTTTTGCAGCTTGTTGAGCTGCTTTGCGTGCTTTAGCGCGAGCAATAGCTGCGGCGACGGCTGCCTTTTTCGGATCGACTTCATCAATAGTGTCGACAACTGTATCCGTTGAGCTTTCAGCTTTTTCCGACTGATTTTTAAGTGACTCTTTCGCCGCTTTTCTGGCTTTAGCTCGCGCAACGGCAGCAGCGACCGCCGCTTTTTTCGGGTCAACTTCTTCAATCGTCTCAGCAATAGATTCAGCAGTGATGTCAGCTGTCTCAGGTTGCTTCTGTATCGCTTCTTTGGCTGCTTTGCGCGCTTTGGCACGGGCAATTGCTGCGGTAACAGCGGCTTTCTTAGGATCTTCCGCTTTGGCTTCAGCCGATTCAGTGGCTTCTGCAGTCGTAGTATCTGCTTCTTTTTCGGCCTTGCGTGCTTTAGCGCGAGCAATGGCAGCAGCAACAGCGGCTTTCTTAGGATCTTCTGTTTTAGCTTCAGTTGGTTCAGTGGCTTCTGCAGTCTCAGAATCCGCCTCTTTTTCGGCCTTACGTGCTTTGGCGCGAGCAATGGCTGCAGCTACTGCTGCTTTCTTCGGATCTTCCGCTTTGGCTTCAGCCGATTCAGTGGCTTCTGCAGTCGCAGTATCTGCTTCTTTTTCGGCCTTGCGTGCTTTGGCGCGAGCAATGGCTGCAGCTACTGCTGCTTTCTTCGGATCTTCCGCTTTGGCTTCAGCTGACTCAGTTACTTTTGAAGTGGCAGTATCTGTCTCTTTTTCAGCCTTGCGTGCTTTGGCGCGAGCAATGGCAGCAGCGACAGCTGCCTTTTTCGGATCTTCCGCTTTGGCTTCAACTGATTCAGTTACTTTTGAAGTGGCTGTATCTGTCTCTTTTTCAGCTTTGCGTGCTTTGGCGCGAGCAATGGCAGCAGCAACAGCGGCCTTCTTCGGACTTTCCGCTTTGGCTTCAGCTGATTCAGTTACTTTTGAAGTAGTTGTATCTGTCTCTTTTCCAGCCTTACGAGCTTTAGCTCGAGCGATCGCTGCGGCAACTGCACCTTTTTTCTCATCCCCGGTAGATTGAGGTGCTGCGGTGCTTTCTGCTGCCTGTTTGGCGGCTTTACGCTCACGAGCCTGGCGTTTACGTTCTTCACGTAGTTTCGCCATTTCGCTGTTATCCGGTAGAGCTTCACCGTTAGCGCCTGCGATGGCTTCAGCCTGTTTTGCTTTGGCACGGGCAATTGCGGCGGCTACTGCAGGTTTCTTATCAGCATCGGCACTTGCCGCGGCCTGCTTGGCCTTAACGCGAGCAATCGCTGCGGCAACGGCATCATCGCCACCGGTTGCGGCCATTTCTTTACGGCGATCTTCTGCAGCTTTCTTAAAGCGGTTGTCGCGTTCTGCTTTATCACGTTCCAGACGGGCTTTCTTCGCTTCAAAGCGTAGCTTAGCTCGTTCTGCTTTTTGCTCATCCTGTTTGCGGGTGCGGATTTCAGCTTTAGCCTGGCGGTAGTACTGAACCAACGGGATTTCACTTGGGCAGACATAGGCACAGGAACCGCATTCAATACAGTCAAACAGATTGTATTCTTCGCACTTATCGTAATCCTTATCTTTGGCATACCACTGAAGCTGCTGTGGTAGCAGAGAAACGGGGCAGGCATCAGCACAGGATGAACAGCGAATACAGGACATCTCATGGTTAGACGGAGAAATCTCCTTGCGCGTCGGTGCAAGAATACAGTTTGAAATCTTGGTGATTGGCACATCGCAATGCGGCAGGGTAAAGCCCATCATCGGGCCGCCCATGATCACGCGCGGCAGCTTTTTATCTGCTTTGTAACCGAATCGTTCAAGCAGGAAGTCAACTGGAGTGCCTAAAAGCGTCCAGGTGTTACCCGGATTTTTAAATGTTTTACCCGTAACTGTTACTACACGCTGAATCAGTGGCTCGCCGTCAACAACCGCGCGCTTAATGGCGAAAGTCGTACCGACGTTGTGCATCATAATACCAATATCAGCCGGAATGCCGTTTGCCGGTACTTCCTGGCCTGTCAGTACTTTGATCAGCTGTTTTTCACCACCAGACGGGTATTTGGTTGGGATAGCACGAATGATAATGCCGTCATTTTCGGAAATGCATTGCTTGAGTGCTTCAATCGCTTCCGGTTTGTTATCTTCAATACCAATGATGCTCAGGTTTGGCTTAAGGATATGTTTCAGGACACGAATGCCTTCAACTACTTCTTCAGCATAATCCTGCATCAGGCGGTCATCGGCAGTAATGTATGGCTCACACTCGGCAGCGTTAATAATCAGGACATCAGTTTTGCCCAGACCGCTTTGTAGTTTTCGACCGGCAGGGAAACCCGCACCACCCATACCAGAAATACCGTGTAGGCGAATGTGATCGATAAGATCAGACGGTTCTGCTTGATGGTAATCAGCTACTGGTGTCTTTTCACTCCAGTGATCATGACCATCCGGTTCGATGATGATACACATGTCCGCCAGGCCAGACGGGTGCGCAATGGTACGTGGCTCGATAGCTTTAATCGTACCGGAAGTCGGAGCGTGGACCGGAACACTCATGGCAACATCAGCGTGAGTCAGCACTTGCCCTTTACGGACTTTGTCTCCGGCTGAAACAAGGATATCACCGACAGCACCTATGTGCTGCTTCAGCGGTAACACCAGCTCTTTCGGTAGCTGAGCGTCTTCAATTTTTGTTTTGTTTGAAAGGGTTTTCTGCTCTGGCGGATGAATCCCACCCGGGAAGTCCCATAGCTGACCCTGTTTAATTTGTTCGATTATTGACAGCATGGTTACTCTACCTTGTTGGCGCTGGCATCAGTTGGAATATTCACGACAGGGATTTTGTTCAGCTCCCACTTCCAGGTTTCCGGTGTCATTTCTACCGGAACCATTTCGATACAGTCGGTCGGACAAGGTGAAACACAAAGATCACAGCCGGTACATTCGTCTTTGATGACGGTATGAACTGCCTTAGTACCACCGACAATGGCGTCAACAGGGCACGCCTGAATACACTTGGTACAGCCGATACACATGTCTTCATTAATAAAGGCAACCTTTTTGATGCCTTTGCTTTCATCATGGGCTGAGTCTGCGACTTCAACACCCATAAGGGCAGCTAATTTTTCGATGGTTGCCTGACCGCCAGGAGGACATTTATTAATGTCATCACCATTCGCGATAGCTTCTGCGTAAGGGCGGCAACCAGGATATCCACACTGACCACACTGGGTTTGCGGCAGGATGGCATCAATTTGCTCAACGATAGGGTCAGCTTCGACTTTGAACCGGATAGAGGCAAAGCCTAAAAGGAGACCAAAAATCGCGGCAAGAACTGCGATGGCAGCTACTGCTATTAGGATTCCGCTCATCTTATAGTTTCACCAATCCAGTAAAGCCCATAAAGGCAAGAGACATCAGGCCGGCTGTAATCATTGCAATCGATGCGCCTTTGAATGGGCTTGGTACATCTGCCGCTGCAATACGTTCGCGCATTGAAGCAAACAGAACCAGAACCAATGAAAAACCAACAGCAGCGCCAAAGCCGTAGATCACAGACTCGATAAAGTTATGACGTTCGTTGATGTTGAGTAGGGCAACACCCAGAACTGCACAGTTTGTAGTGATCAATGGCAGGAAAATACCCAGCAGACGATAAAGCGTCGGGCTGGTTTTATGGACAACCATTTCAGTGAACTGAACAACAACAGCTATCACCAGGATGAAGCTGAGGGTTCGAAGATATTGAATGCCGAGTGGCTCAAGAATATAGGCTTCGACAAGGTAAGCACACACCGACGCCAGGGTAAGAACAAACGTGGTTGCCAAACCCATACCAATTGCTGTTTCCAGTTTTTTAGACACCCCCATAAACGGGCAAAGGCCTAAAAATTTTACCAGTACAAAGTTGTTTACCAACACTGTACCTACGAGTAGTAGTAGGTATTCAGTCATACCGTCTTAATTATATTTTGCTAGAGATCTGCATATTATCTTCCTTTGTCCGACCTATAACAACTCCCCATAAGCAGGGTTTTTCAAGATTGATGTGCTTTTGGTCAGTTACAGCAAACTGTTTTCAATAGCTTGTCTAATTTATTAACCGAAAGAGTACGTTTGATGATCAAATGTTATAAGAAAGGGGAGGGCGGCCATCCGTCAGTGACATTGATTGCGAAGCAATCATGATGTCGCAGAATAAAGAAAACCCGGCCATCTTGACCGGGTTTCTGTGAATTTGGCTCTCCTGCTGATTTGGACGTGACCGGTTAGGTGGGGGCGTCCAGCTCAGCGGCAATTAGCGCTAACCTACAGATATGAAAAAGGCCCCGTCATCGACGAGGCCTTGTAATTGGCTCCCCCTGCTGGACTTGAACCAGCGACATACGGATTAACAGTCCGCCGTTCTACCGACTGAACTAAGGGGGAATAGGTTGTGTTCTGATAGTACTCAGTCAGTATGACTGAGTCAATGGACAGGATTTGAACCATCTCCCATTCGTGAAAATCAGAAACTTGTTTGTAAATTAAGCTTTAGAGGAAATTACGTATCAAGCTCTATTTTTAATGTGACCTGCATTCGGATTCAGCGAAGAAAACGTTAGTAAATATAGCAAAACTTAATTCCAAAAATGGAGCGAAAAAAAGCTTGATTTTCACCATCCCAGATGTGGTATGGGATTAGCGCAGTTATCCACGGAAACTGTGGATAACTATGTTGATGGATGTTTGGAAAAACATGTTCTGGTTAAACATGTGGCTAGCTGGGTGATCTTTGCGCATTTTATTTCAGGTGCATAAATACCTGTTCTTAAGCGCAATAGCACTAAGATGGTGAAAAAAAATGAATAATTAGAATAATTGCTTTAAAAGAATGTGGCTTGCGAGTTAGCTGTGAATTGTGGGGAATTAACTTCGGGAAAAACTGTGGATGATTTCTCTCGATTTTGCTAAGCGAGAGGAATTAAATTCGACGGGACTGACGTGCCTTAAGGCTGCCTGAATTTATGCGCTTTTGTGCGTGGGCGGTGATAATACGCCGATGTGAGATATAGATCAATCCTTAGTTGTCATTTTTTGTCCATTTATAACTAAATCGAATGTCTTCAATGAAAAAGCCCGGCATGGTATGTCCGGGCTTTTGTAGTGTGCATTAGCTATTTACTACTCTTGTGATTAATAGCTAAGGATTAACTTACTGATTTGCATTGTCATCAGGTTTAACCAATGGATTATCCACCTTGCTTGGATCTGCTGGGATATAGTTCAGGCCGGTTTTAAGTTCAGTGAGTTTCAAACCTTTTCCAGTAAGGTCTTCAACGTAGTCGATCATGGCTTGGTTATCTTTGAAGCCCGAGTTTGTAGCCTCTTTACCAAGGAACAGACTGTAACCGTCTTTCCCGCCTAACAGGAATGAAGTAGTAGCAATGTTATATGTTGTATTGGCTACGATATCAGCACATACGCCAATACCAACTCCGTCCTTACAGACCTGAAGTCCTTCGATACGGCTACCTTCAGCTTTTGTGCCGTCATATGTGTACTTCAGGTTAGCTGTAGTCGGGAAGCCGCCATCAGAAGTCGCATCTGGTGAAGTGGCATAGTTGATAGTAGTTTCCAGTAATTCACGTACTTCGGTGCCCGTTAGTTTCACCAGTGCTACCTCGTTGCCGAAAGGCAGCAGGGTTCCAAGAATGTAACCAGCAGTTAGTTCATCAGTGCCTTCTTTAGGAACAATATCAGCACGAACACCACCAGTATTGGTGATCGCCATATCAACATTATATCCCTGCTGCTCAAGTATCCATGCCATAGAGGCAGCAACATGCGCTCCGGCTTCAGAACCGGTAGTAGCTAGAGAGGCACCGCTGCGCTTTTTACCTGGGATACGAACGTGGTCAAATTTGTTATCTGAGTCACCGGCATCATCAATATGACCAATAACCTTGCTGCTGAAGGCTTCAACTTGCGGTTTATAGTTAAGATCAATGATACGGCGCAGAGACTGGTTTTCCTCAGTGATGGCAATATTGTCTTGCTTGGCCACAAAAGATTCTGTTGCAGCCTGATGCTCATCAGTTAGTGCTGTCCGATCCTTTTTCCCGTCGCCATCAACATCTGCGTATTTGAACTTGAAATTTTTACCAATCAGCAGGGTGTTGTTACCTTTACAGCTCAGTAGTTCGCCCTGTTCAGATAAACTGACATCGATCTGGCCCACGGCTTCGGCATATTCACCAGCCTGAACGACACAGGTTTTGCCTTTGCCATCTTTGTTGGTGAATATTTCAGCATAGCTGACTTCTGTATGGCCTTTACCTAAGCCCAGGTTAGTGAAGTCGCCAAGACGAGTGTGAGAGTGGCCGCCGACAATAAGGTCAACGCCGTTAACTTCTTTGGCTATTCTGACATCGCGATCCACACCTATATGACTGACCATCACGATTTTGTTGATACCTTTGGCTTTTAGTTCATCAACAATCTTCTGTGCGGTATCTACTTCTTTGTTGAATTTCAGGTTTTCACCCGGAGAGGATATCTGATCCAGATCTTCCAGTACCAGCCCAAAGATACCAACTTTTTCGCCGTTGAACTCTTTGATGGTATATGACTTCAGGTTGCCTAAGTTCTTCATGTCTGCATCAGCACTGGTATCCAGGTTTGCAGCCAATAGAGGGAAGTTAACGTTTTCGATAAATGAGATCAGTGGATCGTTGCCCAGATCAAACTCATGGTTACCAATAGCCATGGCGTCGAGGCCCATTTCGCTTAGTAAGGTTGCGTTACCAGAACCTTTTAACAAGCTAAAGTAGAGTGAGCCCTGGAACGCATCACCACCGTGCAGGGCTAGGAAAGGAGTGCCGTTGGCATCGGCAGCTTCGCGGGCTGCATGTAACTTGGCGGCCAGTCGAGGATAGCCACCGACATCAGTGCGAACTTTAAAGGATTTTTCTGCGGTGCTGAGGTCGCTGTTAATGAAATCCAGGCTATGGGCGTCAAAGTTGGAGTGAGTGTCGTTGATATGAGCAACACTCATCGTAAACGTTTTGTCGCCGGTCTTATCAACTGGAGCTGTTGTGGTGTCGTTATCATTACAACCTGTCAGTGCAGCAATTACGGCAAGAGTAAGGATACTTTTCGTTATTTTTGTTCTATTCATTGAAATCACTTCGCTATTTTATAATCAGCATTTCGCTGTTTTGGTTTGTTGTTATTCAATGCGAACAAAAAATAACGGAGTTGAGCAATTACTCAATATTGCAAATTATTGATTGTGCGAATGATCACCTAGTTGAGCTGAACTTGATTCAATAAGAAAGAAGGGGTCAACAAACCAACATGGATAGTAAATAAGCAAGATAAAATAGACATTGATGTTTTCTTTTGTGAGCCACCTTTGGGTTGAATTGCAATGTTTTGTTGTATTGAGTCATAAAAGTGAGATGGCAAGGTGGCAAGTCAAGCTATTTACATACTCATTGTTATTCATTGTGTGTTGCTTTGTTGACAACCAAACTCATAATCGCAAAATGCTCTATTAGGTTCTGCATCTTTTATTACGGTATTTCTGCATGAGCAAATCCTTCAACATATCTTCTAAATTCGCCCCCTCCGGTGATCAACCCGGTGCTATTAATCAGCTGCTTGAGGGATTGGATGCGGGGCTGGCCCACCAGACGCTGCTTGGGGTTACGGGGTCTGGTAAAACTTTTACAGTGGCAAATGTTATTGCCGAGGCTAACCGCCCGACTTTGATTTTGGCACCAAACAAAACTCTGGCTGCGCAGCTTTATGGTGAAATGAAGGAATTCTTTCCTGACAATGCCGTGGAGTATTTTGTTTCTTATTATGACTATTACCAGCCTGAAGCGTATGTCCCGACCACGGATACTTTCATTGAAAAGGATGCGTCGGTGAATGCACATATTGAGCAGATGCGTTTGTCGGCAACCAAAGCACTGATGGAGCGACGTGACGTCATTATTATTGCTTCGGTTTCTGCCATTTATGGTCTGGGTGATCCGGATTCTTACTTGAAGATGATGCTTCATGTTCGTCGTGGTGACATCCTGGATCAGCGAGATATCCTGCGCCGCCTTGCTGAATTGCAATATACCCGTAATGACGTCGCCTTTGAGCGAGGTACGTTCCGTGTTCGCGGAGAGGTGATTGACATCTTCCCGGCAGAATCGGAAAAAGATGCGGTTCGAATTGAGTTGTTTGATGATGAAGTGGATAGCATCAGTACTTTCGATCCTCTGACTGGGGCTATTCACCAGCGTGATCTTCCCCGCTGTACGATTTACCCCAAGACTCACTATGTAACGCCTCGCGAACGTATCCTTGAAGCCATCGATCTCATTAAGGATGAGCTGGTGGTTCGCAGGAAGCAGTTGATGGATAACAATAAGCTGGTCGAAGAGCAGCGTATTGCCCAGCGAACCCAGTTTGATATTGAGATGATGAACGAGCTTGGTTTCTGTTCGGGCATCGAAAACTATTCCCGCTACCTCAGTAGGCGAGCTGAGGGTGAGCCGCCACCAACCTTGTTTGATTATCTACCTGCTGATGGCCTGCTTATCATTGATGAATCCCATGTCACGGTTTCGCAGATTGGAGCAATGTTCAGGGGGGATCGTTCAAGGAAAGAAAATCTGGTGGATTATGGTTTCCGTTTACCATCAGCATTGGATAACCGCCCGCTTAAATTTGAAGAATTTGAATCTCTTGCGCCGCAGACGATCTATGTTTCGGCAACGCCGGGAACTTATGAGGTCGAACAGTCAGGGGGGGAAATTGCTGAGCAGGTGGTGCGTCCGACAGGTTTGCTGGATCCAGAAATAGAGGTTCGTCCTGTAGCAACTCAAGTTGATGATTTATTGTCAGAAATCCGTATTCGTGAAGCAAAAGGTGAGCGGGTTCTGGTGACAACTTTGACCAAACGAATGGCAGAAGACCTGACTGAATATTTGAGTGAGCACGGTGTGAAGGTGCGTTATTTACACTCGGATATTGATACGGTTGAACGTGTTGAAATTATTCGTGATTTGCGACTTGGTGAGTTCGATGTGTTGGTTGGGATCAACCTGTTGCGTGAGGGGCTTGATATGCCTGAAGTGTCGCTGGTGGCGATTCTGGATGCTGATAAAGAAGGTTTCCTTCGTTCAGAACGCTCACTGATCCAGACCATTGGTCGTGCAGCTCGAAACCTTGAAGGTAAGGCTATCTTGTATGCAGACAAGATCACCGGGTCAATGGATCGTGCGATCAATGAAACTAACCGTCGTCGTGAAAAACAGCAAGCCTATAACGAGAAACACGGAATCGTGCCACAGGCGTTGAATAAAGCCGTGGCAGATATTATGGAACTGGGGCAGTCCGGAAATCGTAAGGTAAATAAAGCGGCTCAGCTTCATAAAGTGGCAGAGCAGAAAGGGACTTACACGACGATGTCACCGCAGCAATTGGAATCAGAAATTCAGAAGTTGGAATCGGATATGTATGATTTTGCACAGAATCTTGAGTTCGAAAAGGCGGCAGAAATTCGCGATAAGATTCATTCGTTGCGTGAACAGTTTATCGTCAACAGCTAGGATGGAAGTACTACGGTTTCCGTATAAGCGGAAGTAACTACCAGTAAATTTTTAAATTCAATGAAGACAGTAGAGCTTGCAGCAATCATTCAGATGTTGCGGGTTTTGCTGTCTTTATTAGTTTGAGCGTTAGGTTAAGCCTGAATGACTGTGGGCTTTGGCTTGTTTTTCGCAGGCAAAAAAAAAGCCAACCGATAAGAGGTTCGGTTGGCGTCATTGTTTAAGTGAAAATATTCCACAAACAACGTCAGTTGGCTAGGTTGACTCTCAGGAAAGAGTCGAAATGTATAATGCAGGCACCGTGCCAACTTTTTAAAATAGTGGAATTGCACTTTCTTGCGGCGTTCTGTGACATATTTGTCATGTGAACTTTCTATTTTGAGAAAGTGATTTGCATTTTGCAAATCAATATGCAAATCATAATAGGAGAAATCAGACTGAATTTTCTAATAACAGTTTTTTTCCTATTGTTTACAATTAGTTTAGGGAAACAGGCTTAGGAGGGGCAATGGAAAGCAGTCAAAACCCAAGACAAGTATTGATGGTTGAAGATACCGCCTCCGTGGCGGCATTGTATAAATCTTACCTAAACCCTCTTGGGTTGATGGTCAATATTGTCGGAACCGGGGCTGATGCACTTGATTTCGTAAAAACGACCACACCGGATTTGATTCTGCTGGATCTTCGTTTGCCGGATATGATGGGGATGGATGTCCTGGAAGCGGTGCGTCGTGACCTCGGCAATATTCCGGTTGTGATCATGACGGCACACGGTTCGATTGATGTTGCTGTTGAAGCGATGCGTCAGGGGGCTCAAGACTTTCTGATTAAGCCTTGTGAGGCTGATCGCCTTCGTATTACGGTGAATAATGCATTAAAGCAGGAAGAAAAAGCGGCTCAGGAAGGACAGCAATCTAAGCAGGGTGGGGCTCCACAATATCAGGGCTTTATCGGAAACAGTCTGCCAATGCAGGCTGTTTACAGGGTTATCGAATCTGCTGCGGCCAGTAAGGCTACGGTATTCATTACGGGTGAAAGCGGAACAGGTAAAGAAGTCTGTGCAGAAGCAATTCACGCTGCCAGTCCCCGCCATAATAAACCGTTTGTTGCGTTGAACTGTGCGGCGATTCCGAAAGAATTGATTGAAAGTGAGTTGTTTGGTCATGTTAAAGGGGCTTTTACCGGGGCTTCAACTGAACGACAAGGGGCTGTCGAATTAGCAAATAACGGCACTCTGTTTTTAGATGAACTTTGTGAAATGGATTTGGATCTGCAAAGTAAATTACTTCGCTTTATTCAGACAGGCACATATCAGAAGGTAGGTTCATCAAAAACCAGCAAGGTTGATGTCCGCTTTGTTTGTGCGACTAACCGTAATCCGTGGATTGAAGTTCAGGAAGGCAGGTTCCGTGAAGATTTGTACTATCGCCTTCACGTTATTCCTATTTCGTTGCCACCGTTAAGGGATCGGGGAGAAGACGTCATTGAGATAGCTCATGCGCTACTGGCATTGATGTCTGTTGAAGAAGGAAAAAACTTTAGTCGCTTTTCACCAGAGGTAGTAGATCTGTTCCAGAGGCACAATTGGCCGGGCAACGTACGTGAATTACAGAACGTAATCCGCAATATTGTAGTGCTTAATACTGGAGAAGAAGTTGCACTGGAGATGGTTCCACCAACTCTCAATGGAATTGGCGTCGAAATTGCATCAAACCAGAAGTTAGTTGCGGAACCGCAAAAAAGTCCGGCTTCTGAAAACGGGTTTTCTCAGAATCAGAAAATCGATAAATCTCAGATCGAACCGCTTTGGATTGTTGAAAAGCGTGCAATCCAAGCGGCCATTGATGCTTGCGACGGTAACATTCCGCGTGCTGCGGGCTTATTGGAAGTCAGCCCATCGACGATCTACAGAAAATTACAAACCTGGCAGGAAGCAGCAGGTAGTGACAGGGAGACTAAATAAATGGCAATGAGTATTAACGCAGAAACAATTAAGCGCTTATCTGAAGAAGTTGGTGAGGAAACGGTAACTTTGTTGCTAAACGTTTTCAGTGATGAGTTGGAACAATACTTACGCCAGTTATCAGATCAACCTTCAGTCAGTCAGGTTCGGGAAATCAGTCATGCCATCAAAAGCAGCGCAGCGAGTTTTGGTGCTGATGAACTGGCGGAAATGGCTCAGGAGTGCGAATCTCGCATGAAGCAGGGACAGGATCAGTGGATGAATGACCACCTGCCTGAATTCAGGCAGATGGTGCAGGGGATGGCGAGTCAGTATAAGCAGTTAGCGAGCAACGACGAGCTTATCAACCGCATGCTTTAATTTTTCCCTGTCATGACGCCATTCATGATTGCTTGATGCCAGATCTTCAATGATCTGGTTATATCGGGCAGGTAAATCCTCATGGTGCTTATCGGTGAGGATGCCATCAAGGTGGCGTCCTCCCATTGCTCTTTCACACCAGTGAAGCATCGTTTCCAGCGACATCATTCCAGCTGGACCATTTTCCTTATCAAGGTTTGTTACAAAGATAATTTTAGCTTTACTGTTTTTTAAAGCCGTACCCATTTCTTTGAGCAGCAGCGGAGGCATCACGCTCGTCAGAAAGCTGCCCGGACCCAGCAAAATCACATCTGCATTCTCAATGGCTGACACGGCTTCTTTTGTCGCCGGCACAGCTGGCTCAACGTAAAGGCGCTGCGGGATATCTGCCAGTTCGTCAACGCTGGTCTCACCACAAATAATGTTGCCCTCAGGTGTCATCGCTGCCAAATCCGCCGGGTGTTCTGACATAGGGACAATTTGAGTATCCACTTTGAGCATGTCTCGGATCAGATTGATCGCATCTAGTGGTCGGATAGAGAGGTTATCCAGTGCTTTCAGCATCAGATTGCCAAGGTTATGTCCGTTAAGTTCACCAGTACCGCGAAAACGATATTCAAATATCATCGAACCAACAGAAGGCTCAGTAATTAGCTGGTTGATACAGTTTCGCGTGTCTCCCCACGCAATGCCGCCCTGACAGGCACGGATCCGTCCGGTTGACCCGCCGTTATCTGTCGTGGTGACAATCCCTGTTACCAGAGAACCGTATTCGGAAAGTGCCGAGAGAATTCGGCCAAGGCCGTGTCCGCCGCCAATGGCAACGATGTTTGCGTTGCAAAGCTCAGTGTTAGAAGCCATAGCCGTTTTGAAAGCTGTTTAATTAAAAGATAGCGCTAAGTTTACCCAGATCATTTGGCTGATTACAAACTAAGGGAAGGAAAGAATCGATATGGGTCTTCTTTATTATGAGGTTGAAAGAAAAAACCTTCCGGGGAAAGCCGGAAGGTGAACGACAGTGTTTGGCTCTAAAGCATTAATGAGTTTCTTGCATGATACTCATCAGGTAGTCGTAAGTATTTTGACAGCTCGGTGTGTTGATGAGTGCCTGCTTATCACAAGCCGGAACAGGCAAAATCTCCAGCCAGCGCTGACAGAGCCAGCTCAGATTATTGAACTGCTTTTGTTGATTTAGTTCGTTCAGCTCCGGATGTTTGCTGAACATTTGTTTTAGCTTGTCTGCCAGCTCTTGCTGATCCATTTTGATTTCAACTTCAGGCCAGAGTGGAATACTCTCATATTCTGCAAAAAGAAACCCTTCTTTGTTCTCATGCAAAGTGTGAATGCGGAAGTTCTCATGGCCATAAACGGTGACAATCAGTGAACCATCCTGAGCTGATGTATCGAAATCTTCAATCGTAACTCGGGTACCGATGTGGAAAACATGACTTTCCTTTTCGGCTTCGTCATACATACAAATGCCAAAACCGTCGGTTGATGACAGGGCATTTTTGAACACTTCCATCTGTTGTCCGGGGGCAACACGGAGTGGCATTCGTCCACCAGGCAATATATGGCGATGTTGAAATAGTAACGGTATAGACTGTTTCATAATCGGCTCCAACTGTCGTTAATTGTGTCTGGTAATACAGACATTGCAAATGTGGTGCCGACTTTACTTACTCCTCTGTACTTTGATAAACACAGTAAAGCTGATGATTTCTTGAGCAGTCTTTTGCATAATGCAAATGGAAATGCATTTTGCACATCTATTTTGCAATTATTTCTGATTTGCAATGATTTTTAATGCACTATCGCTTGGTAGCAACTCAAGGTGACTCTGTTCATCAAAGTACCACCCTTTGATGAGTCCTTTGTCCATCATGTCCCTGAAGCCGCTAATAACCTTTTTGGCCTCTTCGCGGGCGCACCTGGCATCCAGTCCTTCTTCACGCTGCAAATAGAGCGCAATATCATCAATTGTTGCAGATTCGATAATATTGGACATAATAACCCCACACTTAATGGTAATTTTTTGCAATATTCTCATTAGTAGTATTGTCCTGAATTATCCCAAAAGGTAGAATGCGCCACGTTTTTTTTCAGAGAATTGTCAATAAGCCAATTTCTCTGATATTTTATAACCAGTAAGCCGTTATGTATTCGCTTAAAAAATGCTTATACATAGCAGCCATAGCTCCGAGCTTTGCTCACTAAGTTGCAGCCCAGAACATCGGGATGACAATAGGTGTGTTAAGCCAGTGACTATTGTCACCAGGGTCGGTAAAGAAATGCATCGGCCTCCCGTGTTTGGAAAGGTGTCCCGTGGCGAACCAATTTGAAGATAGTTTCCATCGCAAGTTTTATTACTTGCGACTTTCAGTTACAGATGTTTGTAACTTCAAGTGTACCTACTGCTTGCCGGATGGCTATAAGCCTGCGGAAAAGCAAAAACCTTCTTTTCTTTCACTGGAAGAAATTAAGCGCGTAACCGCGGCTTTTGCTGAGTGCGGTACAACCAAGGTGCGTATTACCGGCGGTGAGCCGAGTCTGCGCCGTGATTTTACAGACATTATCCACACCGTGGCGTCCCAGCCTGGTATTAACAAGGTCGCGATGACTACCAACGGTTATCGCATGGCTAAACATGCCCAAGAATGGCGTGATGCCGGCCTTACCAATATCAATGTCAGTGTCGATAGCCTTGATCCTAAGATGTTTTACCAAATCACCGGTGAGAATATGTTCCACCAGGTGATGTCTGGTATTGATGCTGCTTTCGATGCCGGTTTTGAGCAGGTCAAAATCAATACGGTATTGCTCAAGGACCTCAACTCGCAGGAACTGCCTAAGTTTCTTAATTGGATTAAGTCCCGACCAATCCAGTTGCGTTTCATTGAGTTGATGCAGACCGGTGAAATGGACGAGCTATTTAACCGTCATCATGTTTCCGGTGTAAGCATTCGCAATTACCTGATCGCTAATGGTTGGGTCCTAAAAGTGAGACACAAGAACGACGGCCCAGCACAGGTATTTTGTCACCCGGATTATCAGGGTGAGATTGGCTTGATCATGCCTTATGAAAAGAACTTCTGCCAAAGTTGCAATCGCCTGCGTGTTTCGGCGAAAGGTAAGTTGCATCTTTGCTTGTTCGGCGAGCATGGGGTGGATCTGCGTGACTTGCTGGAATCAGACGGGCAGCGTTCTGCACTTATTGATCGTATCCAAAACGGTTTGCAGGAAAAGGCAGTAAGCCACTTCCTTGATGCCGGTGAAACGGGTATGACACCTCACCTCGCTTCAATCGGCGGATAGAACATTACCGCATAGAGCATTTTAAGTCGCTCTATGCGGTTACTCACATTCAAATTCAAGTTTTGGGAGTTGAGGAAGCAGGCCGGCGTTTGTTTAATTCCATGCCTCACCTCAGGAAATAATACAATGAATCAATTCACACATATCAATGCTTCAGGTGAAGCGAACATGGTTGATGTTTCTGCCAAGGCGGAAACAGTTCGTGAAGCTCGTGCAGAAGCCTTTGTTCATATGGCACCGGAAACCTTGGCTCTGATCTTGTCTGGTCAGCACCACAAGGGTGATGTTTTTGCTACGGCTCGTATTGCTGGTATTCAGGCGGCGAAAAAAACCTGGGATCTTATCCCGCTATGTCATCCACTGCTGCTATCTAAGGTGGAAGTTCAGCTGGAAGCGATTGAAGCTGAAAGTAAGGTACGCATTGAATCCTGCTGTAAGCTGGCTGGTAAAACAGGCGTAGAGATGGAAGCATTGACTGCAGCATCTGTTGCTGCACTCACCATTTATGATATGTGTAAGGCTGTTCAGAAAGATATGGTGATTGGTCCTGTTCGTTTGCTTGAGAAAACGGGCGGTAAATCAGGTCATTTTAAGGTGGAAGCATGATTAACGTACTTTTCTTTGCACAGGTAAAAGAGCTGGTGGGTATTGACCGCCTTGAAGTCAGTGCTGAATTTGATACTGCAGAAGCACTTCGTGCTCATCTGAGTGAACGTGGCGATAAATGGCAACTGGCTATGGAGCAGGGCAAATTGCTGGTGGCAATTAACCAGACTATTTCTTCGCTGGATAGCAGTATCAAAGATGGCGACGAAGTTGCCTTCTTCCCACCGGTAACTGGAGGCTGATGATGATTTCAGTTCAGTTTGAAGATTTTTCTGTTGCTGATGAATACGCAAAGCTGGCTGAAGGCACTGATGCCGGTGCAGTTGTGACTTTCATTGGCAAAGTACGTGACTTCAATCAGGGTGACTCCGTGACCGGTTTGTCTCTGGAACATTATCCGGGGATGACTGAAAAATCTCTGGCAGAGATTGTTGAACAAGCTCGTGAACGCTGGCCGTTGCTGAAAACCCGTGTTATTCACCGTGTTGGTGATTTAGAACTTGGCGATCAGATTGTATTCGTCGGTGTTACCAGTGCACACCGCGGTGCTGCATTTGAGGCTTGTGAGTTCATTATGGATTACCTGAAAACCCAAGCCCCTTTCTGGAAAAAAGAGCAGACGCCTGAGGAATCACGCTGGGTTGATGCGCGAGAAACAGATACGACTGCAGCTGATCGTTGGAAGTAAATTGACACTGACATCATTCGGGTTGGTGCTGATACCTCTCGATGAACGATCAATCGGGTAGAGATGTGAAGTCTCTACCCGTTTTTATTCTTGGTTTACTATTTTCTTTCAGGCTTATAATCCCCACCTCTTGACTTCGAACCCTCGATTTTAGCTTTGAATGCATATCTTGGCATTCGGACTTCTCTTGTCTATTCGAATATTTATTTGTTGCGAAACTCTCAAAACAAGTTGTTAACATCTTTAGCCCTTATTTATTGGGTGTGTTTTTCTGCCCAACTGGTTCATTAAAAAAGCAGTGAATAATCTTTCTCTAATATTCGGGTGTTTTTTCATTAGTCTCTGTGTTAGGTTTAAGTTGTAAGCATAAATAGCCGCTGCAAGTGAATGGTTATTGAGTTTGGCGTTATTCGGTGAGAGGAGTGGGATTATGATCAGAAGCGATCGGTTACTCTACGAAATTGCACCAGACGGCTTTGGTGGTAGAAATTGTGAGCCCTGGGAACAGTGGCGTGCGAAGGCACAGGAAATGTTGCCGCATTTTCCCGAGGAAGTATTGAAAGAGTGGGTTTATCGCCACTGGAAAGGAGTATTGAGTAATTGGGGTTGGCTGGATTTTCAGGCAATGACTTTTACTAAGCAGAGCTGGGGCACAGAAGATATCATCAGCAAGATTAAAACTCCGCATGATGATGTTGTTAACTTGTTTGCACGGCGCATGAATAACACGATCTTCCAGCGTAGCTGGTTGGTGCAGAACATGCAGACAAACGGTACCTGGCCAGTAGCACCTATCGTTCTGCACTATGAGCGCGATCTTCACGCGACTAATGGCAGGGTATTACAAGCACCGTTTAACTTGCTGGAAGGACATCATCGCCTTGGTTATTTCAAGAATCTTGCTGAGCAGGGCGGTTACCTGAAAGAGCAACATGATATCTGGCTGGTGAAAATTCCACTGCATTAATTCATTTTGGTGCCAGAGAAAGAGTATTGAGCTACAGAATCAAAGTCATAAAGAAAGGCAGCCAGTTGGCTGCCTTTCTTATTGCTGATTAAGCAAATAGTGTTGAAGTACTTCAGATATAAAAATAGCCCCTGCCGGAGGGGCTATGAGAAGCTAAAGGTACGAAAAACTACTTGGTACCTTTATGTTCACCTTTGGCTTTGTGTGCCGGAGGCACGTAACCGTGGCGAACACGGGAAGGACTTGGTGGGGGAAAACAACCTGCTGGTCTCATTTTCAACTCTCAAGATGCAACGGAACGGGAACAGAATATCGTTCAGCCCCCCAACTTGTTTGAACCTTTTTTACTTCAATCAGGCGACTGTTCGATACTGCAAATAGTAGCGTTATTGCTTTGTTATAGATACTTGAAATCTGGCATCAAATGTTTATGTGAAAAGTTAATCTATAAGCATTTTTTTTATTCGCTTTTGTTATTAAATGGTGGGTGACAGGCGGTTCTTTAGCTTATGTGCCATATTTAAAACCTGACCTAAAAATTCGGGCAGATGTTTCAATTCAGGATATTTATTCATCAGTTGCTTTAATGACAGATTGTTCAATGAATTGTCTCTGTTGTAAGCATGATGAAGCTGAAATGACCTAGGTTAACAGCGGAGGGTTCCATGAAACACAAGCGTGTATCAAATAAAAGAATCAAGCAGATGATGGGTGAAATCAATCATGATGGCTTATTTGATGAAGTGATCAATCCTCATAGTGATGATCAATTAGTTGAGAAAAAACAACAACCTATGGGTAATAGTTCGCCAGAATTTAAGATTGATGATGAAAATAAGTAATTATCATTAATGACAGGATTTCTTCGAAGCGCCCAGTTGTGGGCGCTTTTTTTGTGCCAAATCTTCCATTATGAATCATGTTGTCTATTCTTTAGCGGTGTGTTGCATATTGGTAAACTTTTGTTCTAATAAAATGCTCAAAATCACGATTTTTTGTTTATTTTATTCGTTTTCATGGCTTTTTTGGCGGAAGTTGCTTCATGTGGTAGCTTTTATGACAGATTGAGCTGTCATAAATCGGACATATGGTTGTTTGTTTTGGTATTAAGGGTAATATTAAGCATATTGTCATTTTTTGTAATCGATTTGTGGTAAATTGCTTCAATGCCTGATAATGTTTTGACCAATTCTTCGGTTTGCTTTGTGTTGTTTAGGATTAATGATGCAGAGATTGCTGACACTTTATGCGCCGGCTGAAGAACGTCATGGACGTATCGAATTATGTATTGGAGTTAATGCATGTATAAAAACAAAATTACTCAGGCGCTGTTGATGAGCGCTGGTATGGCCGTTGCAGCAACCTCATTTTCATCTCTTGCTGCTGATGTACCGGCTGGCGTGAAGCTTGCTGCAAAGCAGGAACTTGTTCGCGGTAACGGTACCGAAGTCGCCTCTCTGGATCCTCACAAAACTGAAGGTGTACCAGAATCTAACGTCATTCGTGATCTTCTTGAAGGCTTAGTCAACCAAGACGAAAAAGGCAACACTATCCCTGGTGTTGCTGAAAGCTGGGAAACAACAGATAACCGCACCTTCACTTTCCATCTTCGTAAAGACGCTAAATGGTCGAACGGTGATCCCGTGACCGCTGCGGACTTTGTGTACAGTTTTAAGCGTGCTGTTGATCCGGCTACCGCTTCTCCGTATTCATGGTATCTGGAAATGACTACCATGAAGAATGCAGCAGTAATCGTTGCAGGTAAGGCTGACAAAGAGACTCTTGGTGTAACTGCTGTTGATGATCATACGCTGAAGATTGAGCTAGAGTCTGCAGTTCCATACTTTGTGAAGATGATGGGTCATACAACAGTTAAGCCGGTTAACCGCAAAATTGTTGAAAAGTATGGTAACGACTGGACTAAGCCAGAGCACTTCGTTGGTAACGGAGCTTATGTTCTTGATAAATGGGTTGTGAATGAGCGTATTGTTCTGAAACGTAACCCAATGTACTGGGACAATGACAAGACAGTTATCAACCAGGTAACTTACTTGCCGATTGAAAACCAGGTTGCAGAAATGAATCGCTTCCTGGCCGGTGAGATTGATATCACTAACGAGCTACCGAATGAACACTTCCGCCGTTTGCAGAAGGAACATCCGGAATACGTGAGTATTGTCGGTAACCTTTGTTCTTATTATTACGGCTTCAACAATGTGAAAGCGCCGTTTAATGATGTTCGTGTTCGTAAAGCTCTGTCATATGCGATTGACCGAGACATTATTACGAAAGCTCTGTTGGGCCAGGGCCAGAAGTCGGGTTATTTTCTGACTCCTGAAATCACAGCTAACTTTAATCCTGTGATGCCAGATTACGGCAAGATGACTCAGAAAGAGCGTAATGCCAAAGCAAAAGAGTTGTTAGACGAAGCCGGTTTCAACAGAGGCAATCCGCTGGAGTTTACACTGCTGTATAACACCTCTGAAAACCACAAGAAGATTGCAGTAGCCATTGCTTCTATGTGGAAGAAGAATCTTGGTGTTACAGCGAACCTGGAAAACCAGGAGTGGAAAACGTACCTGGATAACCGCCGTCAGGGTAACTTCGACGTAACCCGAGCTGGTTGGTGTGGTGACTACAATGAGGCGTCCAGCTTCCTGTCTCTGATGCAGAGTAATAACAGCTCCAACGATCCAAAGTACACCAGCAAGGCATACGACGACATTATGGCGAAAGCGCTTAGCTCAACTTCTGACAGTGAGCGTGAGAAGCTGTATAGCAAGGCTGAGCAACAGCTTGCCAAGGATATGCCAATTGCCCCTATCTACCAGTATGTTAAGGCTCGCTTAGTTAACCCTAAGGTTGGTGGTTTCCCTGCCAATAACGCCGAAGACAAACTGTATTCAAAAGATATGTATATTAAGGCTGACTAAGAAGCAGCTGAAAAATAAATTAAGCGCTGCTCCCGGGATGGGGGCAGTGCTGGTTGTTTGTATCTTTTTGATACTGACAACACCCTAACTGTCACAGACTGAAATATAAACGGTGTAGTTTATGATTAAATTCATCGCAAAACGGATTTTTGAAGCAATACCAACTTTGTTGGTATTAATAACAATTTCCTTTTTCCTGATGCGTTTCGCACCAGGTAATCCTTTCTCCAGCGAGCGCCCGCTGCCGCCGGAAGTCATGGCAAATATCGAAGCCAAGTATGGTCTTGATAAGCCTGTTTTTGAGCAGTACACAACTTACCTTGGCAATATTGTCCAGGGTGATTTTGGCCCGTCATTCAAATATAAAGATTTCACTGTAAATGAACTGGTTTCAAAAGCTTTGCCTGTATCGGCGAAGATCGGTTTCTTTGCATTTATCTTTGCTTTGGTTATGGGGGTGACAGTCGGAACTCTGGCGGCCTTGAAGCAAAATAGTTGGCTGGACTATACCATTATGTCGACGGCCATGGCCGGGGTGGTGATGCCCTCATTTATACTTGCTCCGGTTCTGATTTATATCTTCTCAATCAATCTTGGCTGGTTGCCTGCCGGTGGTTGGAACGATGGCTCGGTTAAATATATGCTGTTGCCGATGTTTGGTATGTCGCTGCTTTACGTGGCCACCTTTGCCCGTATCACCCGTGGTAGCATGATTGAAACCCTGAACAGTAACTTTATCCGTACTGCTCGCGCGAAGGGCCTTAGTTACCCTTACATCATCATTAAACACGCGCTTAAGCCTGCTTTGCTACCTGTTGTTTCATACATGGGCCCGGCTTTCGTCGGTATCATCACCGGTTCGGTTGTTATTGAAACCATCTTTGGTCTGCCGGGGATCGGCAAATTATTTGTTAACGCCGCCTTCAACCGTGATTACTCACTGGTTCTTGGTATCACCATTCTTATCGGTACGCTGACCATTATTTTCAACGCAGTCGTTGATATTGTGCTTGCGTACATTGATCCGAAGATTCGTTACTAGGAGGCCTGACAAATGATGCTTACAAAAAAAGATAGTGTGAAGGCCGTAGAGAAATTTTCAGAACAACTGGAAATTGAAGGCCGCAGCCTGTGGCAAGATGCGCGCATTCGTTTTATGCGAAATAAAGCCGCGATGTTCAGCCTGGCTATTCTGTTCCTGATCACACTGGCGGTTATCTTCGGCCCGATGTTCAGCTCTTATGCGTTTGATGATACCGATTGGTATGCTTTGCACGCAGCACCGAGTTTTGGTCCTGAAGGCCACTTATTTGGTACCGACAGTCTTGGTCGTGACCTGTATACCCGTACCCTTGTTGGTGGTCGTATTTCCCTGATGGTGGGTATTCTTGGTGCGCTGGTTGCCGTAGTAATCGGTACATTATATGGTGCGACTTCTGGTTTTATCGGTGGCCGAACCGACCGCATTATGATGCGTCTTCTGGAGATCCTTTACTCCATTCCTTTCATGTTCTTCGTTATTGTTCTGGTAACTTTCTTTGGCCGTAACATCATGTTGATCTTCGTAGCGATCGGTGCGATTTCATGGTTGGATATGGCGCGTATCGTTCGTGGTCAGACATTGTCACTGCGCAGTAAGGAATTCATCGAAGCAGCCCATGTTTCCGGCGTAAGCCGCTGGCGTATCATTACCCGCCATATCGTACCGAACGTGCTTGGTATTGTTGCTGTGTACTCAACCCTACTTGTACCGGCGATGATCCTGACAGAATCATTCCTGAGTTTCCTTGGCCTTGGTGTTCAGGAGCCTATGACTAGCTGGGGCGCATTGCTTCAGGAAGGCTCTCAGACTATGGAGGTTGCAATTTGGCAGCTATTGTTCCCTGCTGCATTTATGGTCGTAACCCTGTTCTGCTTTAACTATGTGGGTGACGGTTTGCGTGATGCACTGGATCCAAAAGACAGATAAGGACAAGTAGTTCTTTAGCTCACAGTGGTTAGCAATACGCTGAGGGCTAAAGGCGAAACGTTATAAGGAAGTATTATGAGCTTATTAGATGTCAAAGATCTACGCGTAGAATTTAAAACACAAGACGGTATCGTCACCGCGGTTAACGATCTGAATTTTTCCCTGAAAAGCGGGGAAACCTTAGGTATTGTTGGTGAATCTGGTTCTGGTAAAAGCCAGACCGTGTTCTCCATTATGGGCCTGCTGGCCAAAAACGGCATGATTAGTGGCAGCGCTAAGTTTGAAGGTCGTGAAATCCTGAATCTGCCGGAAAAGGAACTGAATAAGATTCGTGCTGAGCAGATCGCGATGATTTTCCAGGATCCGATGACTTCTCTGAACCCATACATGAAGGTGAGTGATCAGCTAATGGAAGTGCTGATGCTGCACAAGGGTATGGGTAAGACAGAAGCATTTGAAGAGAGCGTCCGTATGCTTGAGGCGGTGAAAATCCCTGAAGCACGCAAGCGTATTTCAATGTATCCCCACGAGTTTTCCGGCGGTATGCGTCAGCGCGTGATGATTGCGATGGCGCTGCTTTGTCGTCCGAAGCTTTTGATTGCCGATGAGCCGACAACTGCCCTTGATGTGACTGTGCAGGCGCAGATCATGGAGTTGCTGAATGAGCTTAAGAGCGACTTTAATACCTCGATCATTATGATCACTCACGATCTCGGTGTTGTTGCCGGTAGCTGTGACAAAGTACTGGTGATGTATGCTGGTCGTACAATGGAGTACGGTAAAATCGATGAGATTTTCTATAAACCGTCCCACCCATATACAGAAGGCTTGTTGAAAGCTATTCCACGTCTGGATACTGAAGGCGAAGAACTGCCGACCATCCCGGGTAACCCGCCTAACTTGCTGCACCTGCCTGTTGGTTGTCCTTATCAGGAGCGTTGCCATAGGGTTTCGAGTCGATGTAAGCAGGAAGCACCTGTGCTGCAGGGGTTTGATGAAGGTCGTTTACGTGCGTGTTTTTCTGATATGGGGGCGTTGTAATGGAAGCACAGAAAAAATTATTGCTGGACGTTAAGGATTTGAAAGTCCACTTCGATATCGCTCAGAAGTCAGCATGGCCGTGGACAAAACCCCTGAAACTGAAAGCGGTTGATGGTGTTGATATTCGTCTTTATGAGGGGGAAACCCTGGGCGTGGTGGGTGAGTCCGGTTGTGGTAAGTCGACCTTTGCCCGTGCTGTAATTGGCCTGGTTGAAGCAACAGATGGTGATGTGGTTTGGCTTGGTCAGGATCTGACGAAGCTCAGCCATGCCGGTATGCGCGAGAAACGTAAAGAAATCCAGATGATTTTCCAGGATCCGCTGGCATCGCTGAACCCGCGTATGACGGTAGGTGAAATTATCGCCGAGCCTTTGAAGTCCTTTTATCCGGAAATGTCTGCAGATGAAGTGAAGCAGCAAGTCAAAGGAATGATGGCGAAAGTGGGCTTGTTGCCAAACGTGATTAACCGTTACCCACACGAGTTTTCCGGTGGTCAGTGTCAGCGTATTGGTATCGCCCGAGCTTTGATCCTGAAGCCGAAACTGGTGATTTGTGATGAACCTGTTTCAGCACTTGATGTGTCTATCCAGGCTCAGGTAGTTAACCTGCTTAAATCGCTACAGAAAGAAATGGGCCTGAGCCTTATCTTCATTGCACACGATTTGTCAGTTGTTAAGCACATATCAGATCGCGTTTTGGTTATGTACCTGGGTAATGCGGTTGAATTGGGTGAAGGTGATGCGCTGTTTGCTGAGCCTAAGCACCCATATACCAAGGCATTGATGTCAGCAGTGCCGATTCCGGATCCGGCTCTTGAGCGCAAGAAAGAAATAGAGTTGTTGGAAGGCGAGTTACCATCTCCGATGAATCCGCCATCTGGCTGTGTATTCAGAACTCGTTGCTCTCAGGCATCTGCGGGTTGTGCAGAGAAAAAGCCACAGCTTCTGGGTAATGAAGTTCACTCTGTTGCCTGTCTGAATGTACATTAATTCAAGCCTGTGACAGGCTTAAAGCGCGGTGTAAAAGCCGCGCTTTTTTTTGCTTGGTTATTCCGTTTGGGAATGGGATTGGTATGGGTTATTCGACAGGGTACCAGTAACCAAGGTTGATAAGCTGAGTCAGCAGAGCCATAAAGGCCGGGTGATCCAGCTGCTTACCTAGCAGCTCACGGGTTATCTGTTCCTCATCGCACAGATAACCTGCCGTGTGGCCGCATTCAGGTGGTAGTTCAAAGCGCTCTCCGTTGATATAAAGAATATGAGGCTGTTCCGGATAATAGAAAGCACGCAGGCCACCAAGGCGCTTGATGATTTCCCCCATCCACTGTTTCAGTCTTTCTGGTTCATCAAGCAGACTGCGCATCATTCCTTCAAGAGCCCGGTATTCTGTATCAAGGATTGCACCACTGTTTTCTCGAGCTGGTAAATCCGGGTTGTGGTAGTGGGAATCGCCTATCTCGTTGGCAATAACAAAGTCAGCAAAACTGCTCAGAAGCTCTTGTTTCTTCGGTGAACGGAAGCCAACAGAGAAACTCATTGAGGTTTCGATTGCGTAACCATCATGTGGGAAGCCTGGTGGGATATATAGGATATCGCCGGGCTCAAGCGTTTCATCAATGATTGGCTCAAAGTCTTCTATTTGGCGTAGAGCAGGATGCCGACACTTTTCTTCGTAATCATCTGATTTAGGTCCGACGCGCCAGTGGCGCTTACCTGACCCCTGAATGATGAATACATCATACTGGTCGATATGAGGACCAACGCCGCCACCGGGAGTGGAGTAACTGATCATCAGATCGTCAAACAGCCAGTTTGGCAACTGGCGGAAAGGTGTAACAAGGCGAGCTGCGCCTTCATGCCAGTGGTTTGCGGCTTGGACAACGAAAGACCAGTTATTTTCTGGTACCTTATCGAAGGTTAACGGCCCGTGGTGTACATCCCACTCGTCACCGTGCTTGGCGATATAACGGGAATCGACTTCTTCTTCCATGGCCAGACCAGCCAATTCGTCGGGGCTGATAGGATCGACAAAATCATTAAATCCGCCTCTAATAACGGTCGGTTTTTTCTGCCAGTACTCGGCAAGGAATTCTTCAAATGAAAAAGTCAGCTGATACATATAGTCATTATTGTTGTTGAGCATTGCCGCGATTATAGCGCATTACTTACTAACCGTATTGGTACTTGCTGGTGGCTGTTGTTTTGAAACAAGGGGGAAGGGCTGCGTTTGAGGCAATAAAAAGGCCGACATGATGCCGGCCTTGGATAACTCATGACGTTTATGCTTTACAGCTTGTCAGTCAGCTTCACTGCATCACCGATGTAGTTAGCTGGCGTCATCTCTTTCAGACGAGTCTTTTCGTGCTCAGGAAGCTCTAGGCCGTCGATGAAGTTACGCATGCCCTCACCGTCAACACGCTTACCGCGAGTCAGTTCTTTCAGTTTCTCGTATGGTTTTTCGATACCGTAGCGACGCATTACTGTTTGTACAGGCTCAGCCAGTACTTCCCAATTTTTGTCTAGCTCAGCCTCAAGTGCAGCCTGGTTAACTTCCAGCTTGCTGATACCTTTCAGAGTTGAAGTGTAAGCAATGATAGCGTAGCCACAACCTACACCCAGGTTACGAAGCACTGTTGAGTCAGTCAGGTCACGCTGCCAGCGTGAAACAGGAAGCTTCTGTGCAAGGTGAGCAAAGATAGCGTTAGCCAGACCCAGGTTACCTTCAGAGTTTTCGAAGTCGATTGGATTCACTTTGTGCGGCATAGTTGAAGAGCCGATTTCACCGGCAATTGTCTTCTGCTTAAAGTGGCCCAGTGCGATGTAGCCCCATACGTCACGGTCGAAGTCCAGCAGGATAGTGTTGAAGCGTGCAATAGCATCAAACAGTTCAGCGATGTAATCGTGTGGTTCGATCTGGGTTGTGTACGGGTTCCAAGTCACACCAAGAGATTCAGTGATGAACTCTTCGCTGAATTGGTGCCAGTCAATATCTGGGTAAGCAGAAAGGTGTGCGTTGTAGTTGCCAACAGCACCGTTGATTTTCGCTAGAATTTCAACGTTTTTGATTTGCTTGAATTGACGCTCCATACGGTATGCAACGTTTGCCATTTCTTTACCCATTGTTGATGGGGAAGCTGGCTGACCGTGGGTACGAGAAAGCAGAGGTACTTCGCGGTATTCGTTTGCCAGAGCTTTAATCGCATCGATGACGTTGCGAATTTCAGGCAGGATTACTGTCTCACGTGCTTCGTGCAACATGAGTGCATGGGAAGTATTGTTGATATCTTCAGACGTACATGCAAAGTGAATGAATTCGTTCACTGCGTGTAGTTCTGGTACTTCTGCAACTTTTTCTTTCAGGAAGTATTCAACAGCTTTTACGTCGTGGTTAGTTGTGCGTTCGATTGCTTTGATTCGAAGCGCATCTTCTTCACTAAACTCAGCAGCAATACGGTCAAGGAACGCGTTTGCTTCGTCGCTGAATGCAGGAACTTCCACGATAGCATCAGTAGCAGCCAGTTTTTGTAGCCAGCGGATTTCAACGATGGTGCGGTACTTAAGCAGGCCGAATTCGCTGAAGATGCTGCGAAGTACACTTGTTTTACTTCCGTAGCGACCGTCTACCGGGGAAACAGCAGTCAATGCTGACAGTTCCATGTTGCTCTCTCCTGATTAATTAGAGGGTTAATACAATGTGTTACAAAGTCGCCGGGCTGTATCTGTAAAAGGTTTACGACACAGGCCGGGCGACAAAAATGAACATGCCGGATAAGGGCAGGCTCAATTAAAAAGGTTAGCAGCGGGCCAGCAGGATTTTCGCTTGCTCGACCATTTGCTTGCGACCAAAGATCAGGTGACGACGCTTACCGCCAACCTGACGCCACAGTACTGCTGAGCGAATAGCAGCCAGCAGCAGGGCTCGCACTTTATGCTGAACGCTTTGCTGCTGCAGGTGCGCCGGTGTGCCTGTAACCTGGATACGAGGTCCCAGCGGGCTGATGATATCAAGGTAAATGCTGGCCAGGTTGCTGATCATTTGGTCTTCAAGCAGCTCGAAGTGATCAACCTGACGTTTCGCCGTATCAATTCGGTCACCCAGTTGTGCCATGCTGTCACGACGGCTGGATAACTTACGTTCCAGTGCCATAACGCTGACCAGATAACGCGTAATTTCATTGCCAGACGGTGTATTGTCGATTTCGTCTGACAGCGTTTCCAGGCCAATGCGCAAATTCGATTCGCTACCGAAAATTTCCAGAGTATTTGCCGGGTCAGTAACAAGAATACTGTTAAGGCAAGCGTCCAGCGCATCGTTGTCACAGTGGCCGTCGCGGGCCACTTTCTGGACAAGTTTTACTGCCTGGCAAATACCTGCAAATGCGATAGTACGGTCATATAAAGTGTGTGCCACGTGCGACAACTCCTTTAGATTCGCTTCTCAATAATACCGCCACCCATACATACGTCGCCGTTGTAGAACACAGCAGACTGGCCCGGTGTTACAGCAATTTGAGGCTCATCAAAGATAACTTTGATGTTTTCATCATCGATAGGGATGATGGTACATGGGATATCTTGCTGTCGGTAACGGGTTTTCACTGTGCACTTCAGCGTTTCACGGATAGGCTGGCGATCAACCCAGTGAAGCTGGGAAGCAATAAGGCCTTCTGATTTCAGGCGCGGATGATCTTTACCCTGGCCAACAATCAGTACGTTGCGCTCAACATCTTTGTCGACAACGTACCATGGGTCTTCACTGCCGTTACCGCCTTTCTGTCCACCGATATGCAGGCCTTTACGTTGGCCCAGAGTGTGGTACATCAGTCCCTGGTGCTCGCCGATCTCTTTACCTTCGGCGGTCTCAATCTTGCCTGGCTGTGCCGGCAGGTATTTACTCAGGAACTCAGTAAATTTACGCTCACCGATAAAGCAGATACCGGTTGAGTCTTTTTTCTTTGCAGTTACAAGACCTTGTTCTTCAGCAATGCGGCGAACTTCTGGTTTCTCCAGTTCACCTACCGGGAACAGGCTGCGCGCGATTTGCTCGTGGCTCAGCGTGTACAGGAAGTAACTCTGGTCTTTGTTATTATCGACACCGCGAAGCATTTGTGGCTTCTCGCCTTCCTGAGTCGGGAAGCTGCGGCGAGTGTAGTGACCCATCGCAATGTAGTCGGCTTCCAGCACTTCATCGGCAAACTCCAGGAATGCCTTGAACTTGATTTCTTTGTTGCAAAGAATGTCAGGGTTCGGAGTACGGCCTGCTTTGTATTCAGCAAGGAAGTACTCGAAGACATTGTCCCAGTATTCAGCTGCAAAGTTGATGGTGTGCAGGTGAATACCTAGTTTGTCACATACAGCTTGTGCGTCTGCGAGATCCTCTGCTGCTGAGCAGTACTCTTCATTATCGTCTTCTTCCCAGTTCTTCATGAACAGGCCTTCCACTTGGTAGCCCTGTTGAAGCAGCAAGTAAGCGGATACAGAGGAATCAACGCCGCCGGACATGCCGACAATGACTTTTTTCTGGCTGTTATCTGACATATTTCTCTTCAATCATTAATGGTGTTAAGAGCGTAATTCTAACAGAAAGCTTTTTACTGAAACAGAGCGAGAGCAGAATCACACTTTAATAATTTTATTGGCTTTTTTGATCTCTGTTCACCATCGTTTTTTCTTGGCTCTAAGCCAGCATGAGCCAAGAATAATAATGTCTTTGTTCTTAACTAGTTACTTTGCTTTAAATTTCACGCAAACGTTTGCGTGGTGGTATGATAGTAGATGCCAGTGAGAATGTGTAGCTTTTTTAAATCAAAATGGGAGAGCTGCCGACAACAGTTGTCGGCAGGTAATTGTTTGATCAGAAGTTATTCGCCGTTAGTCGGGAGCTTAACTTCACGCCATTCGCCCGGCGCAAGCCCGTCAACTGTCCAGTCGGCCATTTGGTAACGGATCAGACGCAGGGTAGGGAAACCGATATGCGCAGTCATGCGGCGAACCTGACGGTTACGGCCTTCTTTTAGAGTGATTGCCAGCCAGGTTGTCGGAATATTTTTTCTTTCACGGATCGGCGGAACGCGATCCCATACCGTTGGCTCCTCCATGCGCTCAACGCCAGCAGGTAAAGTCGGCCCGTCTTTTAGGGTGACGCCTTTTCGGAGTTGATCGAGCTGCTCTTCTGTTGGTGAGCCTTCGACTTGAACCCAATACACCTTTGCCTGCTTGGATTTCGGCTGGGTCAGTCGTGCCTGGAGGACGCCGTCGTTAGTCAGAACCAGTAGACCTTCGCTGTCTTTATCCAGCCTTCCTGCCGGGTAAATGTCTTTTACAGGGACGAAATCAGACAGTGTTTTATCTCCCGGTTCGCCGGTGAACTGGGTCAAAACGTTATATGGTTTGTTAAATAAAATGATCTTCTGCGGTCCACGAGGACGTTTAGGTTTATTAATTCTTCTTGATGTTCTACGCTCATTAGTTGAACGTCTTTGTTGACGAGGTGAGGTGTTTGGCTTCATAAATAGCGTGTTATACAAGGAATACTAAGTTGACGGGCATATTATACGCGAAAAACATCCTGAGTGGCGTATCGATAAAATTTCAAGTATGATTTGCGCGCATCTTACAAAAAGATAACAAATGGACGCTAGGAGATTTAAATGGATAGTAAAGTAATTGTACCAGCAAATGGTCATAAGATTACTCTGGACGCACAAGGTAAACTGGTCGTTCCTAACAACCCGGTTATCCCATATATTGAAGGTGATGGTATCGGGGTTGATGTAAGCCCTGCAATGATTAAAGTTGTCGATGCGGCTGTAGATAAAGCCTACGGCGGCGACCGTAAGATTGAATGGATGGAAATCTATACGGGTGAAAAATCTACACAAGTTTATGGCGAAGATGCCTGGTTGCCTCAAGAAACCCTGGATTTCATCCGAGAGTACAAAGTTGCAATTAAAGGACCGCTGACTACCCCGGTCGGTGGTGGTATCCGCTCTCTTAATGTGGCTCTTCGCCAAGAGCTGGATCTGTATATTTGTGCTCGTCCTGTTCGTTATTTTGAAGGTGTACCAAGCCCGCTTAAGCAACCTGAACTGACTGACATGGTTATCTACCGTGAGAACTCGGAAGATATTTATGCCGGTGTTGAATATCAGGCCGGTACAGAAGAAGCAGATAAAGTTATTCAGTTCCTGCAGGAAGAAATGGGTGCTACCAAAATCCGTTTTCCACAGCAGTGTGGTATCGGTATTAAGCCTGTTTCAGAAGAAGGAACAAAACGTCTGGTTCGTGCCGCTCTTCAATACACGATCGATAATGATCGTGACTCACTGACCTTGGTTCACAAAGGCAATATCATGAAGTTCACCGAAGGTGCCTTTAAGGACTGGGGCTATGAAGTTGCTGCTGAGTTCGGTGCAGAGCTGCTGGATGGTGGTCCGTGGATGGTGATGAAGAATCCGAATACCGGCAAAGAAATTATTATTAAAGACTGCATTGCCGATGCATTCCTGCAGCAAATCCTGCTGCGTCCTGCCGAGTATGACGTGATCGCAACTATGAACCTTAACGGTGACTATATTTCTGATGCTCTTGCTGCGCAGGTTGGTGGTATCGGTATCGCCCCGGGTGCCAACATCGGTGATGGTGTGGCTCTGTTTGAAGCGACACACGGTACTGCTCCTAAGTATGCTGGTCAGGATAAAGTTAACCCTGGCTCTCTGATCCTTTCGGCTGAAATGATGCTGCGTCATATGGGTTGGACAGAAGCTGCTGATTTGATCATCAGCTCGATGGAAGCGGCTATCAGCAACAAGACCGTAACTTATGATTTCGAACGTCTGATGGATGGTGCGACACTCCGTAAGTGTTCTGAATTTGCTGACGATATGATTGAGCAGATGAAGTAAGTCATACCGACTTTGAATCATCACGAAATGCCCGGCCTTGGCCGGGCATTTTTGTTTGATGCCAAACAGAACAATAATCGATCCAATCAGAGTGTTATTACCCGTTTGAGAACAGCCCAAATTAATGGAGATATAGTGGCTCGACATCAAAGCTATCGTATTAAATGATTGAAATTGAGACGGTACCCCTCATTTTTACTATGAGTGACTGAACGTTGATGTTCGCAGTGAGATTTTAGCTTATGATAAAAGGTGATTGGGTAAATAGCCTGGGATTGTTTATAAAAATGTTAATAAATGAAGGTGAAAATATTCATTAATTATTCACTGTTGGAACTTGTTTTTCGCCCGGAACCGGTGTCGAGTAGAGAGTGATAGCCTCTTAAGGCTGCGAAGTATTTGTATCAGGTAAAGAAAAGGCGAGCCTTTTGCTCACCTTTTGGAAATGACGTACAAAGTTGAAGTGGTTTACTTCATAGCATCAGCTTCAACCGGGACTATCTCTTTGGCATGGTAACCTTTTGGCCCAGTTTCAACCGTATAGTTGACTTGTTGGCCCGCTTTGAGAGTTCGGTAGCCATCCATCTGGATAGTTGAATAGTGTGCAAAAATATCGCCTTCACCGTCTTCTGGGCAGATAAAACCGAAGCCTTTTGCGTTGTTAAACCATTTAACTGTACCTGTTGCCATGCTTTACATCCCTCTTTGCATTCAAGTTCCATTTTGCATTAGTAGCCACTTCTTTTAACACGATTTGCATACTAATGCTATTTTGATGCAGTTAATATCAAATACAGGTTACACTTTAGTAAAATGAGCTAGACAGTCAAGTGCATATTATAACATTTTCATAAAATGCGTGGTTGTACGTGAGATGATGTAGCAAGCACTTGAACAAATGACTAAGATGAGACTATGAGCAAGTTATATGAATGGATTATTCCTGAGTCTGATGTACTAGACGAGGAAGAGACTCAGGTTAAGCCGCCATCGATGTATAAAGTAATTTTAAACAATGATGATTACACTCCGATGGATTTTGTGATAGAAGTGTTACAGAAGTTCTTCTCCATGGATCTGGAGAAAGCAACACAGTTGATGCTTACTGTGCATTATGAAGGGAAAGCAGTATGTGGAACCTTTACCGCTGAAGTCGCCGAGACGAAGGTGGCACAAGTGATGATGTATGCAAAGGAGCATGAACATCCGCTACTGTGTACGATGGAAAAAGCCTGACTTTTTCCGGCACACCATAATTAAGTGGTATTTAGGGGAGGTGCCTTATGCTAAACAAAGAACTTGAAGCTAGCTTGAACGGTGCTTTTGCACGAGCGAGAGAAAAGCGCCATGAGTTTATGACTGTCGAGCATTTGCTCTTGGCATTGTTGGAAAATGCCGCAGCGCAAGAGGCACTGTTAGCTTGTCGTGCGGATCTGGATAAGCTGCGTAAAGAGCTTGATTCATTTATTGAGCAGACCACACCTTTGATTCCGGCAGATGATGAAAGCCGTGAAACTCAGCCAACACTGAGCTTCCAGCGTGTTCTTCAACGTGCGGTTTTCCATGTTCAGTCTTCTGGTCGGAGCGAAGTGACCGGCGCGAATGTGTTGGTGGCGATTTTCAGTGAACAGGAATCTCATGCAGCTTATCTGCTTAAGAAGAGTGACATTAGTCGCCTTGATGTCGTTAATTACATTTCTCACGGTACAGTTAAAGACAGTGATAACGACGATCTGAATGGCCCTGATGTGGGCGGTGATGAGCCGCGTGCAGAGCAGGGTTCGGAAGATAAACTGGAAAATTTTGCGACTAACCTGAACCAGTTGGCACGTGCGGGTGGTATCGATCCGTTGATTGGTCGTGATTTTGAACTTGAACGAACGGTACAGGTACTGTGCCGACGCAGGAAGAACAACCCGCTTCTGGTAGGTGAAGCCGGGGTGGGTAAGACTGCGATTGCTGAAGGTCTGGCTTGGCGCATTGTTGAAGGCCAGGTGCCGGATATCATCAAAGATTGTGTGATTTACTCGCTGGATATCGGTTCATTGCTTGCCGGTACTAAGTATCGCGGTGATTTCGAGAAGCGTTTCAAAGGCATCTTGAAGCAGCTTGAAAAAGAAGAGCATGCCATCCTGTTTATTGATGAAATCCATACTATCATTGGTGCCGGTGCAGCTTCTGGTGGCCAGGTGGATGCGGCTAACTTGATCAAACCGCTGTTGAGTAGCGGTAAGATCCGCTGCATGGGTTCAACGACTTATCAGGAATACAGCAATATCTTTGAGAAGGAACGTGCGCTGTCACGCCGCTTCCAGAAGATTGATATTGTAGAGCCGTCACTGGATGACACCACTAAGATCCTGATGGGGCTGAAGCCGAAGTACGAAGCTCACCACGAAGTTCGCTTTACCAATAAGGCAATTCGTGCGGCAGTTGAATTGTCGGCCAAATACATTAATGAGCGTCACCTGCCGGATAAGGCAATTGACGTTATTGATGAGGCGGGTGCTCGCTGCCGTCTGGCTCCGGCCAGCAAGCGTAAGAAAACCGTTAATGTCAGCGACATTGAGGCAATGATTGCCAAAATGGCGCGTATTCCAGAGAAATCAGTATCATCGAGTGATCGAGATGTTCTGCAGACTCTGGATGAGAAGCTGAAAATGCTGGTGTTCGGTCAGGATGAGGCTATCGATGCTCTATCTGAAGCTATTAAGCTAAGCCGTGCAGGTCTGGGGGAAGAGAATAAACCTGTTGGTTCATTCTTGTTCGCCGGTCCGACCGGTGTCGGTAAGACAGAAGTAACCGTTCAGCTTGCTCGCACACTGGGCATTGAACTACTGCGCTTTGATATGTCTGAATACATGGAGCGCCATACTGTGAGCCGTCTGATCGGTGCGCCTCCGGGTTATGTTGGTTTCGATCAGGGTGGTCTGTTGACTGATGCGGTTATTAAGAGTCCGCACTCTGTTGTACTGTTGGACGAAATCGAGAAAGCTCACCCGGATGTCTTCAACCTGCTATTACAGGTTATGGATAACGGTACGCTGACTGATAACAACGGTCGCAAAGCGGATTTCCGTAACGTTATTTTGGTGATGACAACCAACGCTGGTGTGACAGAGACAGTACGTAAGTCGATCGGTTTGATCCAGCAGGATCACAGCCATGATGCGATGTCTGAAATCAAGCGAGTGTTTACGCCGGAATTCCGTAACCGTCTCGATGGTATCATTTGGTTCAACCATCTTGAAAAAGAGGTTATTTCTCAGGTGGTGGATAAGTTCATTGTTGAACTGCAGGCTCAGTTGGATGCCCGCGGTGTTTCAATGGAAGTGTCTGCGGCTGCCCGCGAGTGGTTGGCAAATAAAGGCTACGATAAATCGATGGGTGCTCGTCCGATGGCACGGGTAATTCAGGATAACCTTAAGAAGCCAATGGCTAATGAGTTGTTATTCGGCGAGTTGGTCAACGGAGGCTCTGTGCGAGTTGACTTGGTCGATGACAAGCTGGATTTCCAATTCAGCAGCGAGATGGAACCTGTTCATTAATCGCTACTAAGTAATAAAAATAACCGCCTTTATGGCGGTTATTTTTTACGCTGATTCACGTGATTATCATCCAGCTTGATGGGCTGAATGGATTTTCAGATAAAATAAAACCCGGCCTTCATGCCGGGTTTTATTTTGTCTCTTTAATCTTGGTACAAGATTAACGCGCGCGGAAGACGATGCGGCCTTTAGACAGGTCGTATGGAGTCAGCTCCACAGTCACCTTGTCACCAGTAAGAATACGGATGTAGTTCTTGCGCATTTTACCAGAGATGTGAGCGGTAACTACGTGACCGTTTTCCAGCTCAACGCGGAACATAGTGTTAGGTAGTGTATCAAGTACAGTACCTTGCATTTCAATTACGTCTTCTTTTGCCATTGAATCCTCTTAGGCTACCAGCCATTCTTCTGATCGGGCTGGATAATGCCTCGAAACTGTTTAAGTGTAAAGTTTAGGCCGCAATTTTACCCTTGCTCTAATCCTTTGTCAGCTACTGTGACCTATTAAAACGTATTTTCTCCATTTTTTTGCCGAATTGGGTACTACGTAAACACAAATCAATGTAATGAATGTTTATTGCCAGTGACCATCAAGTAGTTTCTGGTAAGGCTTGAAGCGAACTTTATAGTTCATTGCCTTGCAGTCATCGATTTGGTAGCCGGGGTAGAGCCATTTTCTGTCGGTTAGCTGGCAGTATCTGATTTGATACAACACACAAAATGTACCGAGAGATAAATGATAGTCGGGGTCGAAAAAACTGTATACCGCACTGAGCGCGTCATGAAACACATCTGTGACAGCAACGGCCACTAGAGTATCGTTTTCATAGACGTGCAGGAACAGAGTATCCATCCACTCTGCGGTACAGAAATCATAGAATTGCTCACGGTTGGCCGGGTACATACTCCCTTTAGCATGTCGGGCCCGGATATATTTTTCATAGAGCTCAAACCAATTGTTATCGAGCTCGTTTTTAAATTCCCAGCGCAGCTGTTTCATCTGATTTAGCTGTCGTTTCTGGCTTTTGGATGGTGTGAAGTGTTCACAGTCAATCCGGAGTGGAGTGCAAGCATGGCATTGTTGACACATCGGACGATAAACGGCGGTGCCGCTGCGACGGTATCCCGAGGCAATCAGTACGCCATAACCCGGTGCTGTCAGCCAGTGATGATCCATCACAACGCCTAACTGCTCTTGTTCATCTGGTAAATAATTACACGGCGACACAGGGGTAAGGCCAATCCGAAGTGAAAGTTTGTTATAGCTTGTCATGATTATGCCTGATATAGCTCCCGCGGTTGGAAACAGCCTTCTTCAAGTATGGCATCTCTTTGCAATTGTAAAAATTGCATAAAAGGTCCGCGTTCAATTTCGACAGCGCCGAGTGAAGCAAGGTGGTCGTTCATGATTTGACAGTCGATCAGAGTGCCGCCATGAGCTGTGAAATGCTGACAAAAGATCCACAGGGCTATTTTCGAGGCGTTATCTGCCAGCGAGAACATAGACTCACCACAAAAAATGGTGCCGACCTGAATGCCGTATAAGCCCCCGATTAGTTTGTCGTCGCGCCAGACTTCCACTGAGTGACAGTGCCCGAGGTTATGCATCAGTTGGTAGGCCTGTTTCATTTCATCGGTGATCCAGGTCTCTTCCGCACCACGGCTGTCGGCACACAGTCGAATTACTTCGTGACAGGCTTTATTCAGGGTGACCTGATATCCTGATTTTCGGAAGTACTTACGCAGGCTTTTGCTGGGCTTAAACTGATCCGGAAGAAAGATGGCACGGGGGGCCGGGCTCCACCAGAGAATGGGTTCACCATCGGAATACCATGGAAAGATACCGTGACGGTAGGCTGAGAGCAGTCGTTCCGGGCGTAAATCACCACCAAATGCCAATAAGCCGTTGGGTTCATCCAGGGCCGTTTCGGTCACCGGGAATTGAATATGTACCGGGTCAAGCTCCGGTAAGTAAATTGCCATAAGTTCTGTATATCTGGTTTCGATAATAGTGTTGCCGCCCTGAAAAACTGTCGGAATATTTACCGCATGCTATCTCTGTTTATCAGGTCGGTCAGAGCATAAAATAAGGATAAATTACCAGTCTCGGGGAAATTATAAAATGAGAAGGCTATTAATGTTACTGCTATTACTACCAATAGCTGTAACTGCTGCACCGTATAACCGAAATGAAGCCCGTACCGTCAATCAGGTAGTCTTCGGGGAAGTTGATTCCGTTCGCTATATTTCCCATCAGGAAGTAGTGAACTCACAGCGTAATGGCTGGGAAACCTTGTTAGGTGGTGTTATCGGTGGCCTGGTGGGGAATCAGTTCGGTGGCGGCAGTGGACGTGAAGTAGCGACAGCTGTTGGTGCGGTTGCCGGAGCCAGTATTGCTCACCATCGTCAACCGACTCAGAAAATTGTGAATTACCGCCTGGTTGAAATTTTGATTAAAGCAGAAGACGGAAAGTTGATTGATGTAATACAGGATGTTGATCAGCAAATGCTTTTCCAACGTGGTGACAGTGTCCGGATACTGTATTTCGACGACGGTGTCAGGGTTGATAAAACATTCTGATACTGAAAGAAAAACTAAAAAGCGAGAGCCATTTGGCTCTCGCTTTTTTTGTTTCAACGGATCTTAGATTCGGTTACACAGTTCAGTATAGCGGCCATTCAGTGCCAGCAATTCAGTGTGTTTACCGCGCTCAATGATTTCCCCTTCGTCCATCAGGCAAATCTGATCCATCTCTTCAAGACCGACCAGGCGGTGGGTGATGAACAGAACGGTTTTCTCTTTTGCATGCTCGATCAACAAAGAAATGATCTGCTGCTCAGTTCGGCGATCAAGACCTTCGGTTGGTTCATCCATCAGCAGGATAGGGGCATCATGCAACAGAGCACGGGCAATCCCGATACGACGACGCTCACCACCGGACAGCTGACGACCACCTTCTCCAAGCCATGTATCCAGACCTTTACCTTTAAGCAGGGTCTCAAGGCCGACTTTCGTTAGTACCTTGCTGAACTCTCCATCTGAGCCCTCAGGTTTTGCCATCAGCAGGTTTTCACGCAGGGTGCCGTTAAAGATGTCCACTCGTTGGCTGACGACTGTGATAGCCTGACGTAGCGAAGCTTCCTGCCACTTCGGCAGCTCAACACCATCAATACTGATTTTACCTTGCTGTGGATCCCAGTTACGAGTCAGTAGTTGAAGCAGGGTGGATTTACCACAACCGGTACGGCCGAGGAGAGCCAGTTTCTCGCCCTGTTTCAGGCTGATAGAAATGTTCTTCAGCACAGGTTGGTCACTGCCGTAGTAGGTATAACTGATATCGTCGATAGCAATATCACCGTTAACCTGAGCCTCGTGGCCTTCTGGATCAAACGGCGTATCAGGTGTTGCTTCAATGATTTCATTGAGGCGGCGTGCTGAAGTCAGCGTTTGTCCCAGATACTGGAATGCACCGGCAACCGGCATCATCAGTTCAAAGCTTGCCATGGTTGCGAAGGCCACCATAGCAACGAGCGGATCCGGTGTTCCTCCGCCGATACCATCAGCGGCAATCCAGGTGATCAAGACTAAAGTCCAGCCTGTTGCTGCCATCAGGATAGCATTGGCAAGACCGGTCAGGCTGGCCATCTTTCGTTGCGCTGCCAGAAGGGCATCCTGCTCAGACAGAGCCTGTTCACGATAGCGCTCTTCAGCATTAAACAGAAGTAACTCAGCTTGCCCCTGAAGCCAGTCAAGCAGCTTCACCCGATAATTGGCTTTGGCATAGGTCAGCGCTTCACCATTGGTTTTACCCAGGCGGTAGAAAATAACCGGTAGCGAAAACATCAGCAGCAGCAGGATAAAGCCCAGCATCAGTCCGATAGTCAGGTCAAACCAGGCAAGAAAAGCCGTTATCGTAAGCAGACCGATAACTCCCACAATCAGTGGGCTGACAAGACGCAGGTAGACATGATCCATCGCATCGACATCCGCAACCAGGCGGTTTAGCAGATCGGCATCACGAAGGTTTGCCTGACGACCTGGGATCAATGGTGTCAGCTTGCGGAAGAAGAACAGGCGCAGGTCTGCCAGCAGCTTGAAAGTCGCATTGTGGCTGACGACACGTTCGCCCCAGCGACCGGCAGTTCGGGCCATCGAAAAACCACGGACACCGGCTCCCGGCAGCATGTAGTTGAACGTCTCACGGGCGATCGTCAAACCGGCAACAGCCGATGCGGCAATAAACCAGCCGGACAACGTCAGTAGGCTCATTGCAGACAGCAGGGTTGCCAGGCCAAGCAGCATACCCAGTGTCAGGCCGAACCAGTGTTTACGATATAGTTTCAGGTAAGGGATTAAATCACGCATCGAGATCCCTCTTGTCAGTATTAGCCAGCATGTCAGCCAGTAATCCTTGGTGTTTAATGTGGTCGAAGTGACCGTTTTGTACCAGCTTGCCGTTTTCCATCACCAGAACCCGATCCATTACTGAAAGCTGGTCAAGTCGATGGCTGACCATCAGGGTCGTTTGTCCTTTAGTAGCCATGGCAAGACTGTCCAGAACCAGATGTTCACTGTTGGCATCCAGGCTGGCTGTCGGTTCGTCCAGCAGCCAGAAGCCACCGTTTTGCAGCATGGCACGGGCAACAGCAATTCGTTGGGCCTGACCGACCGACAGACCTCCGGAGCGATCACTGACCTGATGCTGGTAGCCTTGTTCAAGGCGACCGATAAACTCATCGGCATAGGCCAGGCGTGCGACCTGGCTGACGTGATCATCTGTTGCTAATGGGTTACCGAGTGTAATGTTGTCGCGTACTGAGCCATGCACCAGTAGTGGGTTTTGACCGACCCAGCTGATAGTCTGGCGCCATTCGCTATGGTCCAGCTCTTTCAGTTCGATGCCGTTAATTTTCAGGTTGCCGCGGTATGGCAGAAAACCGAGCAGGGCATTCAGCAAACTGGTTTTACCGGCACCACTTGGACCGACAAGCGCAATTTGTTCCTGGGAGTTAATATCAAAACTTAACGGACCGGCCAGAACCTGACCCTGAGGGCTTAATACTTCAAGGTTTTCTGCGTTGATTTGAATCGTTTCCGGCGATGGCAGTTCTTCTGAACCTGCCGACATCTCATCCGCTTCGGTATTCAGGAATTCAACAATGGATTCCGCTGCACCGATAGCCTGTGCTTTAGCGTGGTAGAAGGTGCCCAGATCGCGCAGAGGCTGGTAGAACTCTGGTGCCAGAATCAGGATAAACAGTCCGGTAAATAGTGAAACTGACGTACCGTAGTGACCGAAATCCAGCTCACCGATATAAGTGAAACCGAAGTAAACGGCGACGATCGCCACCGAAATGGCAGAGAAAAACTCCAAAACAGCAGATGAAAGAAATGCCAGCCGAAGTACTTCCATGGTGCGCTTGCGCAATACATGCGATGCGGCATGCAAGTTCTCAGCTTCAACTTCAGCACGGTTGAACAGTCGAAGTGTAGACAGACCTTGCAGGCGGTCGTAAAAATGCCCGGACAGGCGTTGTAGTGCTTTGAAGTTGCGTCGGTTGGCATCAGCAGCCCCCATCCCGACCAGAGCCATGAAAATAGGGACCAGTGGCGCAGTGATTAGGAAGACCAAACCTGCTGCCCAGTTCAGCGGGAACACGGCAAACAGGATAACCAGTGGAACCAGTACCGCAATCGACATTTGTGGAATGTAGCGAGCGAAGAAATCCTGCATTTCTTCAACTTGTTCCAGCACCAGGCTTGCCCATGTACCGGCAGGTTTGCCTTTCATGTAGGCAGGGCCCAGGGCGTGTAATCTGTTCAGAATAAGTTGGCGGATGTGGAGACGAATTTGTTCGCCACAGCGGTAGCCGCAGATTTCACGTCCCCAGCTACAGACGGCCCGAAGACCAACAATGACAATCAGGCCGAAAAAGCTGCCGACCAGCTGATATTTGTCAGTATGTTCGATGATAAGTTGGTGAAGGATATGTGCTAAAAAGGCTGCCTGACCAATAAGCAGCAACCCTGAAAGGAAACCAAGCCCGACACTTAGCATCAGCCAGCGTTTAGCCAGTTTGCTCTGTGACTTCAACCACTTGGTTAAATCGCGTTGTAATTTTTTATCCATAAGAATTCTTGAGCTGCGACGGGCAGCTATCAGAAAAAGAGAAGGCTCATTTGCGGCCGCTTCAGGTAAAAGCGGCCAGATTTATTATTGTTGTTCTTCTAAGGCATCCAGGAAGCGCTCAGCATCGAGTGCCGCCATACAACCAGTACCTGCCGAAGTAATTGCCTGGCGGTAGGTATGATCCATAACGTCACCAGCAGCGAAAATACCGTCAACACTGGTTTGTGTCGCATTACCTTCAGTGCCAGACTGAACCTTGATATAGCCATTAGCCATTTCAAGCTGACCTTCAAAGATTTGTGTATTTGGCTGGTGGCCGATTGCAATGAAGGCTCCCATTACATCCAGATCTTCGGTCGTCTCAGACTGAGTATCTTTGATACGAACGGCGGTAACGCCCATGTCATCACCCAGCACTTCGTCCAGTACTCGGTTGGTATGCAGGACGATATTTCCATTCTCAACCTTGTCCATCAGACGCTTGGTCAGAATTTTCTCTGAACGGAATGTGTCACGACGGTGGATAAGGTGAACTTCAGAAGCAATGTTGGAAAGGTAAAGTGCTTCCTCAACGGCAGTGTTACCACCACCGACAACGGCAACTTTCTGATTGCGGTAGAAGAATCCGTCACAGGTTGCACAGGCAGAAACACCACGGCCTTTGAAGTTTTCTTCCGACTCCAATCCTAGGTATTTTGCCGAAGCGCCGGTAGCAATGATTAACGCATCACACGTGTACTCACCATTATCGCCTTTTAGGCGGAATGGACGCTGGCTGAAGTCTGTTTCGCTGATATGGTCGAAGATGATTTCAGTCTCGAATTTTTCAGCGTGCGCCTTCATTCGTTCCATCAGCGCCGGGCCAGTCAGGCCTTCCGCATCACCAGGCCAGTTTTCCACATCAGTGGTTGTCGTTAACTGACCGCCTTGCTGCATTCCTGTTACCATCACCGGATTTAGGTTAGCGCGGGCTGCATAGACAGCGGCTGTGTAGCCAGCCGGACCAGAACCAAGGATGAGCAGTTTACAATGTCTTACGTTACTCATTACTTCTCCAGGCTGAAATGAGATTATTATCATGTAGAAAGCTGATTGTAGGTAAATTAATGGCGTAATGAAAGAGTCCCAAGTCTGTCTCGCCCTGATGATGACATGCTTGGTAAGGATTCGTTGTGAAGCAAGGTCGCTGAAAATAGAAACGGGAAACTTGAAAAAGCTTCCCGAAAGTTAGAAGTTGCTATTTATCAAAAGGATAAGTCAGTGCATGCTTATCGCTACTGCCGGGTCTGTAAAATGCAGGTCGAAGGCTTCAGCGACTTCCTTATAGGTGACTTTTCCTCGCATGATATTTAGCCCGGCAAGGAAGCCCGGATCATCAAGCAGCGCTTGCTTGTAGCCAAGCTGAGCCAGTTTAACCACATAGGGAAGGGTTGCGTTATTCAGAGCAAAGGCTGATGTTCGGGCTACAGCTCCCGGCATGTTGGCCACGCAATAGTGAACGACATCATCAACAATATATATCGGCTCAGTATGAGTCGTTGGCTTCGATGTTTCGAAGCATCCACCCTGATCAATAGCGACATCGACTAAGGCTGAACCTGCTTTCATCATCTTTACGTGCTCTGAGGTAATGAGCTTTGGCGCAGCCGCTCCGGGGATAAGCACAGCCCCGATAATGGCATCCGCTCCGGGTACCAGCTTATCGATAGCCTCGTCGGTGGAATAGACAACTTTGGCCTTGCCTTGAAATTCCCGGTCAAGGGCCCTGAGTGTATCCAGGCTGCGATCTAGAATAGTGACATCTGCCCGCATTCCCACAGCCATCCTTGCCGCATTGGATCCGACAACACCTCCACCCAGAATAATGACCTTCGCCGGTTCTACCCCCGGAACACCGCTGAGAAGCAGTCCTCGTCCCCCCTGAGAATTCTCTAAAGCCTGGGCGGCAGCCTGGATAGACATTCTGCCGGCGACTTCCGACATCGGGGCTAATAACGGCAATCTTCCGTAATGATCCGTGACTGTTTCATAAGCGATACAGATAGCTTTGCTGTCGATTAAGTCTTTTGTTTGTGGAAAATCTGGTGCAAGATGGAGATAAGTGAATAAAATTTGTCCTTCGCGGAGCATAGCTCTTTCTTCTGCCTGAGGCTCTTTTACTTTGACAATCATCTCTGATCTGGTAAAAACTTCTTTGGCAGTTGGAATAATAGAAGCACCGGCAGCCTGGTAGTCTTCATCAAAAAGACCAATACCTGCACCGGCATTGGTTTCGATGAGTACCTGATGGCCTAAGGAAACTAGTTCACGAACACTGCTGGTGACGAGTCCGACTCGATATTCGTGATTTTTGATTTCTTTGGGAACGCCAATGATCATCCTGCTTCTCCCTTGGCATCGTAGTTCTAATTGCTATTGACAAGGTTGTAAATGCGAAGATAAAGGCAGTATAGTTTGACTATCAGAGTATTTGATTCTAAAAATTAAAAAGTTGTAGTATATTTTTTTGCAAGGAAGTAAGAAGGTGGAATAAAAAATGGTAGATACCAAGAAGAAACCATCCAAGGAATTGGATAGAATTGACCGTAACATCCTGAATGAACTGCAAAAAGACGGTCGTATTTCAAATGTCGAGTTATCTAAACGTGTAGGTTTGTCTCCAACTCCATGTCTTGAGCGTGTTCGCCGATTGGAACGTCAGGGTTATATCAGCGGCTACACTGCGCTGCTAAATCCTCAGTTCCTTGATGCCTCTCTTTTGGTATTCGTCGAAATTACGCTTAATCGTGGTGCCCCGGACGTATTTGAACAGTTTAACAAATCTGTTCAGGAGCTTGAGGATATCCAGGAATGTCACCTTGTTTCCGGTGATTTCGATTACCTTCTCAAGACCCGTGTATCGGATATGTCAGCCTACCGTAAGCTGTTGGGTGAAACCCTGCTGCGCTTACCGGGCGTGAACGATACTCGTACCTATGTTGTAATGGAAGAAGTTAAGCAGACCAATAACCTGGTTATTAAGACTCGCTAATTTCTGCAACATCACCGTCTTAACGGTCAATAATCAAGCGGCTTCGGCCGCTTGATTTGTTTCTGCATCTTATCAATTTTTCTGTTGAGTTGATGTGATTAAAAGTTGAGCGCTTGTCGGGCTAATTGACACAGGGATGAACTTATCTGAAGCGATCGCGTTTACAATAGGATAAGCGCTATGTTGAGGGATGGTTTTTATCGTCCTTTACATCTCTTTATTAGTCAAAAAGTGATGCTAAGTAGTATAAGATAGTGCGATAGATTTGAAGCCGCCTGAATGATTGCGGGAGAACCGCCGAACTATCCTGACATGCACAAGAAGCGGATAGTGCAGGGGATAGCTATCGGTTCAGGCGAAAAATAAGAAGATAGTTACACCGGAGTGTTTTTTGAGGAAAATTAAAGGCAAACAGCAGCCCAAATCGCGCCTTTCAGGAGGGCAGCGCCTGCTAGAAAGCTTTTTGATCCTGGGGATTTTAGCCGCCATTTTTATCATGATTGCCCTCGTCAGTTTTGACCCGGCTGATCCTTCGTGGTCGCAAACGGCCTGGGAAGGGCCGGTGCAGAACAAGGCAGGCGCTTTGGGTGCACTAGTTGCTGACACCTTCCTGTTTACTTTGGGTTCTCTGGCTTACCCGCTACCAGCTGCAATAGTTTTGGGGGCCTGGATTCTCTTCCGTCGCCGTGAAGAACGTAAATCTATCGATTACATGATTTACGGAACCCGTTTACTGGGACTTCTCCTGCTTTTCCTTACCGGCTGTGGTCTGGCAGACCTGAATTTTGATGACATCTGGTATTTCTCATCAGGTGGTGTGATCGGTGATGTGGTCTCCAATATGGCCTTGCCGATATTCAATATCCTCGGAACGACTCTGGTTCTGATGTTCTTTTGGGCTGTAGGTTTCACGCTGTTTACCGGCATTTCTTGGCTAACGGTTGTTGATACCTTAGGTGAGACGGCGTTGAAGGCTTTTGCATGGTTGTTTAATAAGTTTCGCTCTGACAAATCAGAAACTTTGACGCCGTTTGCGGCTGAAATTCCGGATGAGAAGCAGACATCTTATGCCAGTCAGCTTTCTCCTGAGCCGGAGCTTGCACATGATGCTGATGATGTCCTGCTGGCTCCAAGTAAAGACAAAGCCGATGACGTATTAGTTTCTGATCATAAAGAACCTTTGCTGAATGATACTGACTGGAGTCATGAATCATCAGAACCTAAGATTGTGATGCCGGAGCGAGCTAGGTCTGTCACAGCTCAGCACCCGGAACCTGTTGTTGAGCAGCATGATAGTGCAACACTGGTTGCTGAAGCGCCGACAGCCGTTCCTGAACCGCAGGCCCCTGTGACCTCAACCACGCAAGCAAAAGGTATGACAATCGCCGAGCTTGAGCGTGAACTCGAGCGGGATGAAAACTTCACTGTTTATATGGAAGAAACTGAGGTTTCTGACTTCTCCGAACAGCAGGCTATTGAGCCACCACTGACTGTGGAAGATGTTCAGCGAGAGCGGGAACCGCAGCCTGAACCAGTGATTCATACACCAGAATTGCAGTCACCAGTGGCAGAACCTCAACCTCTTAACAGCCAGTCAGAGCCTGTTGATGCGCCCGTTTTCGCCTCAACTGAAGTCCTGAATCCGATACAGGAATCTTTGGTTGAATCCCCTGAAGAATATTCACATTCAGTTCAGGCTGAGTCCGTAGTATCAGAACCTGTATCAGAGACGATAAGCGAACCGATACCTGAACTGGCTACTGAACAGACAACTGAACTGGTATCAACAACGAATGTTACTAATACGGTTGCTGTTGAAGAAGAACAGGTTCCGGCTATCAGTCATGATATTGAAATTGGTGTCCAGGACGGTATGTCTGAGCTCGAGCGCGCCTCTCAAGAACAAGATGAAGAGGAAATGAGCGATGAAGAAGCCTTCCTGAAGAAAATCCGGGATGCACAAAAAGCTGAGGCTCATGCTGCTGGCCTTGATAATCCGTTCCTAATGAAGAAAGAGGCGGATCTGCCTGTTCCCACATCACCGATGCCAACGTTGGATCTGCTGGCGCCGGCCAAACAGAATGTTCAGCCGGCTAGTGAGGAAGAGCTAAAGCAGACGGCGATGCTTGTTGAAAGTAAACTGGCTGATTACAAGATCAAAGCTAAAGTGGTCGGTGTATATCCGGGACCGGTTATCACCCGTTATGAGTTGGATCTGGCTCCGGGAGTTAAGGTTAGCCGCATTTCCGGGCTGGCAAAAGACCTGGCGCGTGCATTGTCAGCTTCTGCGGTTCGTGTGGTTGAAGTCATTCCGGGCAAGCCTTATATCGGTCTGGAACTACCGAATGTAAATCGTGAAACCGTGTATATGTCAGAAGTGGTGGGTAGTGAGCGCTTCCAGAAAATGAAAGCTGCACTGCCGATCGTTTTGGGCTACGACATTGCCGGTGAAGCGATTGTTGCTGATCTGAGTAAGATGCCGCACTTGCTGGTGGCAGGTACGACAGGTTCAGGTAAGTCGGTTGGTGTGAACGTTATGATTGTGAGCTTACTTTATAAGTGTAAGCCTGAAGACTGCCGCTTCATCATGATTGACCCGAAAATGTTGGAACTTTCAATTTATGAAGGGATCCCGCATCTGTTGACTGAAGTTGTTACTGACATGAAAGATGCCAGCAATGCGCTGCGTTGGTGTGTTGGTGAAATGGAGCGTCGTTATAAGCTGATGGCAGCCGTCGGTGTTCGTAACCTGGCCGGCTTCAATGCCAAGCTGGAAGAGGCAGCCGCTGCTGGTCACCCAATCCATGATCCTTTGTGGAAGCCTGGTGACAGTATGGATGAATATCCGCCACGACTGGAAAAAATGCCGAGTATCGTGGTGATTGTTGATGAATTTGCCGACCTGATGATGGTGGTCGGTAAGAAGGTGGAAGAACTGATTGCTCGATTGGCTCAGAAAGCACGTGCTGCCGGTATCCACCTTGTGTTGGCGACTCAGCGCCCGTCGGTTGATGTTATTACTGGCTTGATCAAGGCAAATATTCCAAGCCGTATGGCCTTTACCGTATCGACCAAGACTGACTCAAGAACCATTCTTGATCAGGGCGGAGCTGAATCTTTGCTTGGTATGGGTGATATGCTTTATCTGCCAGCAGGTCAGAACCATCCGGTGCGCGTTCACGGGGCGTTTGCTTCCGATGACGATGTTCACAACGTAGTAAACGACTGGAAAGCCCGCGGTAAGCCACAGTATATCGATGGTATCCTCAATGCCGATCAGGGGGCTGAAGGCCTGCTGCCTGGTGAGACTCCGGTAGGTGGTGATGACGATCTGGATCAGTTGTTTGATCAGGTTGCCGCGTTTGTTGCTGAAAGCCGTCGTGGCTCAGTTTCTGGTGTCCAGCGCAAGTTTAAGATCGGTTATAACCGTGCTGCGCGAATTGTTGAGCAGTTGGAAGCTCACGGCATTGTCAGTGCGCCGGGACATAATGGTAACCGTGAGGTATTGGCTCCGCCACCGCCACCACGAGACTAAATGGAATCACTACAAGGTAAAAAGAATGATTAAAAAAGTAGTCATGGGTTTGCTGGTCGCAGCGCCTGTCTTATTGTCATCTGCCGCATGGGCCAACCCTCAGCAGGAGTTGAGTGCTCGCTTGAGCAAGGTGAATGCCTTCAGTGCCGATTTCAAACAAAAGGTTGTCAGCCCGGAAGGTGATCTGTTAGTTGAGGGCGAGGGAGATGTCGCTATTCAGCGTCCGAATCTTTTCCGCTGGAATACCGTGGTGCCTGATGAAAACCTGTTGATCTCTGACGGCAGAACGTTGTGGTATTACAGCCCTTTTGTTGAGCAGGTGACGGCGATGTGGCTGAAAGATGCAACTGAGCAGACGCCGTTTGTGCTGTTAACTCGAAACAGCGCTGCCGACTGGGAAAAATACAATGTCGCTCAGACTGCCGATACGTTTACTCTGACGCCAAAAGACAAAACGGTTCAGGGCGGTAAATTTGTCGTAACAGTTGCCCAGAACGGTGAAGTGCGAGGCTTTACTGTAGTTGAGCAAGATGGTCAGCGTAGTAACTTCAGTTTCAGCAAATTTACTGCTCGCACGCCAGCCGGTGACCTGTTTAAGTTCACTCCGCCAAAAGGTGTCGAGCTGGATGACCAGCGTAATTAATATGTTTTAGAGCTGAGCCTCTGAAAGTAAAACTTCTTTAAAACTGGTGGTACTTGATACCACCTTTTTCTGTATTTGAGGGTAGTTATTTTGAATAACTTAAGCCTGGATTTTTCTTCTGATTTTCGCCCGCTGGCCGCAAGAATGCGACCTCGTACCGTTGATGAATATATTGGTCAGCACCACATTCTGGGTGAGGGTAAGCCTCTTCGTCGAGCTCTTGAAGCTGGTCATTTGCACTCTATGATTCTGTGGGGACCACCGGGAACAGGAAAAACAACCTTAGCTGAAGTGGCAGCAAACTACGCGAATGCAGAAGTTGAGCGGGTGTCTGCGGTAACATCCGGCGTTAAAGATATTCGCGCTGCAATTGATAAGGCTCGTGACAACAAGATGGCCGGACGCCGAACCATTCTGTTTGTGGACGAGGTGCATCGTTTTAATAAAAGCCAGCAGGATGCTTTTCTACCGCATATTGAAGACGGAACGGTTACTTTTATCGGCGCCACGACAGAAAACCCGTCGTTTGAACTGAATAACGCACTTCTATCCCGTGCTCGGGTATATAAGCTGAAATCCCTCGAAACAGATGAGATTCTGCAAGTGATTGATCAGGCACTGAACGATAAGAATCGTGGTGTTAGTGATACGAACCTTTGTTTCGTTGACGACGTAAAAGAGCGCCTGGCAGATCTGGTATGCGGTGATGCTCGTATGTCCCTGAACTATCTTGAACAGTTGATTGACATGGCAGAAGAGGATTCTCAGGGCGTCAAGCAGATCACTTTGCCGCTGTTGGCTGAAGTCGCCGGTGAGAAAATTGCCCGCTTCGATAACAAAGGCGATCTTTGGTATGACATGATTTCAGCGGTCCATAAGTCGATTCGGGGTTCAAGCCCGGATGGAGCACTCTATTGGTTTGCCCGTATGCTTCAGGCTGGTTGTGATCCGCTTTATGTTGCCCGTCGTCTGCTGGCGATTGCTTCTGAGGATATCGGTAATGCCGATCCGCGGGCGATGCAGGTTGCGATTTCAGCGTGGGATTGCTTTACCCGTGTTGGCGCTTACGAAGGTGAGCGAGCAATCGCTCAGGCGATAATTTACCTTGCTTGTGCGCCGAAAAGTAATGCTGTCTATACTGCGTTCAACAAAGCTAAGCAAGATGCGCTCAATCATCCCGATTATGAAGTGCCGAACCATCTTCGTAATGCACCGACCAAATTGATGAAAGAACTGGGCTATGGTCAGGAATACCGTTATGCCCATGATGAGCCGGGCGCTTACGCTGCCGGTGAATCTTATTTACCACCAGAAATGAAAGGAACTCGTTACTATTTTCCAACAAATCGGGGATTGGAAACTAAAATTGCCGAAAAGTTAGATTATCTTGCTTCTTTAGATGCAAAAAGCGCGTTAAAGCGCTATCAATAATAAGGCTTTTTGGGTATTGTTGAATGATCAGCGTTAGGTTGCCTAACGCCTTCTGAATTAAAAGTTATTTAGCCATCAATCCGGTTAAATAATCTGCATTTTAGAACACAACGAGCACAGGATTAGCATGCTAGATTCTAAATTACTTCGAACTGAGCTGGACGCAACAGCCGAAAAATTAGCGCGCCGTGGTTTCACTCTGGATGTTGAGCAACTACGTTCCCTAGAAGAAAAACGTAAGTCTCTTCAGGTTAAGACTGAAGAACTTCAGGCTCTGCGTAACTCGCGATCGAAGTCCATTGGTCAAGCGAAAGCTAAAGGTGAGCACGAAGAAGCTGAACGCATCATGGCTGAAGTTGGTAACCTGGGTTCTGAGCTGGATGAAGCGAAGAAAGGTCTGGCTGATATTCAGGCAGAGCTGGATGCTATCACGCAATCTGTACCAAACGTACCTCACGATTCTGTACCAACCGGTAAAGATGAAGATGAGAACGTAGAAATTTCTCGTTGGGGTGAGCCGAAGGCTTACGACTTCGACGTTAAAGATCACGTTGATCTGGGTGAAATGGGCGACGGTCTGGACTTCGCAAGTGCCGTTAAACTGTCTGGTTCACGTTTCATCGTAATGAAAGGCCAGTTCGCTCGCCTGCATCGTGCAATTGCTCAGTTTATGCTGGACCTTCACACTGAAGAGCACGGCTACACTGAAATGTACGTACCTTACCTGGTAAACGCAGACAGCCTGTTCGGTACTGGTCAGCTGCCTAAGTTTGGTGAAGACCTGTTCCACACCAAGCCTGCTACTGAAGAAGGCATCGGTATGTCGCTGATCCCGACTGCAGAAGTACCGCTGACAAACATGGTTCGTGACACTATCACTGAAGAAGCAGATCTGCCTATTAAGATGACTGCTCACACCCCATGTTTCCGTTCTGAAGCCGGTTCTTACGGGCGTGATACTCGCGGTCTAATCCGTATGCACCAGTTCGATAAAGTTGAGCTTGTTCAGATCACTCGTCCTGAAGATTCAATGGACGCGCTTGAAGAGCTGACTGGTCACGCAGAAAAAGTACTTCAGCTGCTTGAGCTGCCATACCGCAAAGTTGTTCTGTGTACTGGCGACATGGGCTTTGGTGCAACTAAGACTTACGACCTTGAAGTTTGGGTTCCTGCTCAGGAAACTTACCGTGAAATTTCTTCATGTTCTAACATGTGGGACTTCCAGGCTCGTCGTATGCAGGCTCGCTTCCGCCGTAAAGGTGAGAAGAAACCTGAACTGCTTCACACACTGAACGGTTCTGGTCTGGCTGTTGGTCGTACTATGGTTGCTATTCTGGAAAACAACCAGGAAGCAGACGGCCGTATCCGCATCCCTGAAGCACTGCGTAAGTACATGAACGGTGCTGAATACATCGGTTAATTGATTGCCGTAAGTTAAGAAAAACCCAGCCTTATGGCTGGGTTTTTTTATGACGCAATCTTGATGGTAAGTCATCACTGTTAGCTATGTAGTAACAGTGATGAGTTTATTTATTTTGTGCGTTGAATATCTTTAGGCTCAAACGTCGCCATGGCATTACCTGATGCGCCTGGCTGATCGGTCAGTACCTGATTTTGTTCAATAGTGTAGTAGTAGTCGACCAGATCGTCATTGTTGGTAAAGGCATCATCCGGAATTACTTTGATGATTTCGTTAACCAATTCACCGACAATCGCTGCACTCAGTACACCACCGTCAACCTGGCTGGCAATAATCTGAGAAGCTGCCTTCACAATTACTTTTGCCAAATCACGGTAGTTAGTGTTGCTGTCGTGCTCCATCAGAACAATGTTTGCAGCACCCCAGCGGTAACGGTCCCAGTAGATCATGATTTGATTCGGGTAATAGTCTTTACCCTGGTAATCAAGGTAAGGCATTTCCACTACATCTAACTTTGGTTCATCACGGCTTGGGCTCACACCACTTACCAGCGCGTAAATTTCAGCTTTGCCTGAAATCCACGGTTCGTGGTCATCCTGAAGAGAAATTTTCTTCAGGACAGTCGTTGAGATGAACTCTTTATCATCAGTTGACGTATCAGCAATTTTCAGCTGGTTTGCAAAGCCTGGCATGTTATTTTCTTCAAATGCAGTACGCATAACAGACAGACCAGCACGCATCGCTTCTTTTTCATCAACACTTACGATGAAAACAGGTTGTTCTGGCAGAACATCGGCACTGCCAAGCACTGTCTCACCGTTAATGTCGAACATTTCGACTGTGTCGCCTGCTTCTACAGAATCAGGCTGGTAAGTAAACAGCGGTTTTTCACCATCCTTCAGCTTCGCAATCATTTCTGGATCTGCAAGGCTGACGTTTAGCAGTGAAGAGGTTTCACCGTTGATACCACGTTTGGTTACAGCAGCTTGATCGGCGCTGAAGACCATTGCCTGCAGATCGTTATCATCGCTGTTAGCAACCAGTTCATTCAGCGGCACACTGGTATAGTCTTCAGAGATTTGCTTTGTTAGCTGTGTTTCGAAGTCTTGATAGTTTGTACTCAGCTCCTGTGCAATTTGGCGTTTGCTTTTCGCTTCTGTACTAAGGTTAGCTGGTTGGTCCTGATTATCCTGGCAACCGGCAAGTACCGTTCCCAGGATAAACAGAGTTGCCCCTAAGGTGATTCTTCTCATTATGTGTCGTCCTTATATAAAACATATTGCGTCAATTTATATAAGCGACAGGTTTTATAATGATTTTAATTCGTATTCAACTTAATGACTGTATTTTGAACAGATTTGTTGGGAATAGGTGGGAGATGGACTGAAAGCTCTTCGGCAATGTCCACTAAGACCATGTCGAACAGCAAGTAAATAGTATCAGACAGTTTCAGTGAATACTGGTAAAGCCTTTCTTTGTTATTAGTTAAATCATTATCTTGAAGCGGGATCACATCAAATTCTGCCCGCAGCTCATCCAATTGAAGATGTGAAATAGCGCGATGGTTCAAATGGGCGATTTGCTTCATCCGGCGGTTAATAATATTCGCATGAAGTGCCAGCTCTCGCTGGTGGTTGTTGACTAGCTTAGGTCGGTAGTTCTCAATGGAGTAGCGAAAACGGCTCAGACTGTCTATGGCATTGAGCACAATTGGCCAGATTGTTTGGTAGTGCTTAAACTGTGGATCTTTTTCGGCACATAGCAGGCTTTGGGTAATGGTATCGTCAATCAGATACATGACATGACGGATTGTTTTGCCATGACAAACCTGATTGCGACGAAGTGAATAGTGGGGCCATTCATCAAGCAGTACCGTAATTCGCTTCATCAGAATACGATACATCGGTTTATGAGCCAAATCAGCCTGACTGAGCAATGTTTTTATCAAACTCTGAATAGCCAGGGATTCATTAAGGGCTTTATCATGGTTCTCTGTGTGAGGATGACTTAGTACCCAATGAGTTTTGCGACGATGGAAACGCAACAGATGGATGAGCTGTCGAAGTCCGATAACCTGATTGAATTGTTGCTGAAGTCGGGAGTTATTTTGCTTATTGCGATAGAAATAAAAGCCGATACCAGCTGTAAGTGCGATTGAAAGCATTAAAAATAGCATAGTTCCCTCCCGCATTGCGTAATGCTGTATCGGGATTTCTGCAATTAGTATGCCCTGAAAGAAACCGAAATCTGACAATATTTATTGTTAAAAATCAGCAATATATGTTTTGGCTGTTTTAGAGTGAGAAAATGTTGGCTCATTCTGGGGCAGGGGTGCTTCAATATGGTGCAAAAGGCCCCTTGCGGGGCCTTTATATCGCTATTCTTCAATTGTTACTTTTGCTACTTCAGTCAAAGTTTGCAGCTTTGGCTTCTTTGTGAAGATGGACTTCCTCATCTTTTTCACCTGCAGCAGGATCCATGAAGCGATCTATATCAAGCGCACCTTCAGACTTAGCAACAATACAAGTTACAGCACTGTCACCGGTAATATTTACCGCGGTACGAATCATATCAAGTAGGCGGTCAACACCCATGATGATCGCGATACCCTCAACAGGCAGACCAACTTGGTTCAGTACCATTGCCAGCATGATAAGGCCTACGCCCGGAACACCGGCTGTACCGATAGATGCCAGAGTTGCTGTCAGGATTACTGCCATATAATCACCCATAGACAGGTCAATATTGAATGCCTGAGCGATGAAGGCTGTCGCAACACCCTGCATGATGGCAGTACCATCCATGTTGATGGTCGCACCTAGTGGGACAGTAAATGAAGCAACGCGGTTACTTACACCAAGGCGCTTAGTTGCTGTTTCCATGGTAACTGGAATTGTTGCGTTAGAAGACGCTGTGGAGAATGCGAACATAATGGCATCTTCCATTTTCTTTAGGAACGTCTTCGGACTCAGGCCGGTAAATACCTTTAGCATGGTGCTGTAAACTACCAGGCCATGAAGCAACAGGGTACAGGTTAGTACCAAGAAGTAACCCATCAGGTTGTAGATAGCATCCAGGCCGATACCGGTAAACAGTTTCGCCATCAGGCAGAACACACCGTAAGGTGCGATGTGCATCAGCAAAGCAACAAGCTTCATGATGACTTCATTCAGATCGGCAAAGATACCAGCAATGCGCTCACCGGCTTTACCGGCAGCACTGATTGCAACACCGAATAGAATCGCAAAAACGATGATCTGCAGTGTATTGCCTTTTGCCATAGAGTTGATCGGATTGGTTGGGAACATACCAATGATCACATCACCCAGAGATGGAGCTTCTTTTGCAGCAAAGGTGGTTGCTGCTGAAAGATCTGCACCTGCGCCAGGTTCAAACAAGTTACCCATGGTCAGTGCCAGGGTGATAGCGATTGCTGTTGTAGTCAGATAGAACAACAGAGTTTTCCCTCCAAGGCGACCAAGGGTGCTGATGTCACTCAGCGTACTGGTACCACAAACAAGGGAAACGAAAACGAGCGGTACGACTAGCATTTTCAAGCTAGCAATGAAGATTGCACCACCAACGTCAAACAGGCCATTCACTATGTATTCGTGAACAAATGAAGTCTCTGCAAAAAGGGAGCGAATAGCGAATCCTGTCAATATGCCCAATACCATGCCGAGGATTACTCGGGCCGTCAGGGACATTTTTTTATTTTGTGTTGGCATGAAATAAACACTCCTTATAAATATTCACTCTGTAAATCATTCACCAGAGCGCGGAGCAGGGTAACAGCAGTTTAGGTGTTAAGGCGAAGTAAAATGCCGTATAAAACATAAAGGTATGTTTTAGATCACACTTTTTTTGTCAGAACGGCATCTCATAAACATTAAAATTAACCTGAATTTAACCTCGCGGTTGATAATTAACCGTTTTTACCGCGATATTTGGCTCTAAATGCAAAATAGAGCGATCTCTATTCCGATTTATTACCGGTTTCTGATGTAGATAAAAATAGCCGTTAACATCTAAATTTGCCTATAAAATCTTCTTTTAAGTACGGATACAGAGTGATGGTAATGATTTGGTTAATGGAACTGTAGGCACTCAGAGGTTTTGGCTATTTAAAGTCGCTTTTCTATTAAATGCATTTGAATGAATAAAATGTCATGTTTATTCATTGCCTACATTTTAAGACAAGGGAAAATAATGCGGAATAAAAGTAAAAGAAGAGAAAGATAGCGGTGAGGCTTAAGTAAGAAAGGCCAAGTGGTATAAGAGATGAGGAGAAAAAAAAGGAGCCGAAGCTCCTTTTTATGCGGAATTGTCGTTGCAATGCCTTAATTACATTACACGCATGCCAGGCTGAGCACCTTCATGTGGTTCCAGAATCCACAGATCTTTACCACCAGGGCCAGCAGCAAGAACCATACCTTCAGACATACCAAACTTCATCTTACGAGGTTTCAGGTTCGCCACCATTACAGTGTGTTTGCCGATCAGGTCTTCAGGTTTGTAAGCTGACTTAATGCCTGCAAACACTTGGCGAGTTTCACCACCAAGATCCAACTGAAGTTTCAGTAGCTTGTTCGCTTTTGGCACTTCTTCACAAGAAACGATTTTAGCGATACGCAGATCGACCTTAGCAAAATCATCAAACTCGATTTCTTCTGCAATCGGTTCATCAACTAGCGGGCCTGTAGGTTTTGCTGCCTGCTCTGCTGCTGCTTTTTCTGCCGCCGCGTCTTCTTTAGATGTTTCAATCATTGCTTCAACGTGCTTAGGATCGATACGGTTGAACAGAGCCTTGAACTTAGTGATTTCATGACCAGTCAGTGGCTGGGCAATGCCCTCCCAAGTCAGGGTTTCGTTCAGGAAGCCTTCTGTACGCTCAGCAAGCTGAGGCATTACCGGCTTCAGGTAGGTCATTAGAACGCGGAACAGGTTGATACCTACAGAACAAATTTCCTGTAGCTCCTGATCTTTGCCTTCTTCTTTAGCAACAACCCAAGGTGCTTTCTCGTCAACGTACTGGTTAGCTTTATCTGCTAGTGCAGTAATTTCACGGATAGCGCGGCTGTACTCGCGGTTTTCGTACAGTTCAGCAATGCGATCTGCAGCTGCTGCGAATTCAGCGTACAGCTCAGGCTCGGCGAAGTTTTCAGCCAGTTTGCCTTCGAAGCGCTTGCTGATGAAACCAGCATTACGAGAAGCCAGGTTAACAATCTTATTTACTACATCGCTGTTTACGCGCTGAGTAAAGTCTTCTAGGTTCAGGTCCAGGTCGTCGATACGGTTGTTCAGTTTCGCTGCGTAGTAGTAGCGCAGGCACTCAGGGTCCAGGTGCTTCAGGTAAGTACCGGCCTTGATGAAAGTACCTTTAGACTTAGACATTTTCGCACCGTTTACGGTTACGTAGCCGTGTACGAATACGTTGTTTGGCTTACGCAGACCGGCACCGTCCAGCATTGCTGGCCAGAACAGACTGTGGAAGTAAACGATGTCTTTACCAATGAAGTGGTAAAGTTCGGTTGAGCTGTCTTTGTTCCAGAACTCATCAAAGTTCAGGTCATCGCGTTTGTCACACAGGTTCTTGAATGAACCCATGTAGCCGATTGGTGCATCCAGCCATACGTAGAAGTATTTGCCTGTTTCACCTGGGATTTCGAAACCGAAGTAAGGTGCATCACGTGAGATGTCCCACTGCTGAAGGCCGGATTCGAACCATTCCTGCATTTTGTTTGCAGTTTCATCCTGAAGGGCACCAGATTTGGTCCAGTCTTTCAGCATGCCTTCGAACTGAGGCAGGTCGAAGAAGAAGTGCTCAGAGTCTTTCATGACCGGTGTAGCACCGGAAACTGCTGATTTCGGATCGATTAGATCAGTCGGGCTGTATGTTTCGCCACAGCTGTCACAGTTATCACCGTACTGATCTTCTGCCTTACACTTCGGACAGGTACCTTTAACGAAACGGTCCGGCAGGAACATTTCTTTTTCAGGGTCGAAAAGCTGAGAAATTGTACGGTTGGTGATGTAGCCTTTTTCTTTCAGCTGAGTGTAGACAAATGATGCCAGCTCGCGGTTCTCATCAGAATGCGTGCTGTGGTAGTTGTCAAAGCTGATATCGAAGCCAGCAAAGTCTGCCTGGTGCTCTTTGCTCACTTCGGCAATCATCTGCTCAGGTTCCATACCCATCTGCTGGGCCTTAAGCATGATTGGAGTACCGTGTGCATCGTCTGCACAGATGAAATGAACTTCGTTGCCGCGAAGGCGCTGATAGCGCACCCAGATATCCGCTTGCACATGCTCAAGCATGTGACCCAAGTGGATAGAACCGTTAGCGTACGGTAGGGCGCAGGTCACCAGAATTTTTCTTGGATTTGCAGCCATAATTACTTTTTCGCTCATGATGGGTAATAAAGATAGTAAGTTCCAGATAGTACCTGAAGGACGCCGTATTTCCTAGCGTCAAGCGGTGATATTAGACGGTTTCGATGGCTGAAAAACGGTTCCGGCGATTAAGTTTGGTGCCAGTACGTTGTAAGCGGCATAAATCGATGAATAAATAAACGCTTAGCGCTAAAAGTAAAAGGTAAATTTGCGTTATTGTTACGTTATAAATAAGGCAGGGTTAAGTATCAAAAACAGAGTGGAAAGGTGAGGTATTTGTAGCAGCGGTCAATAAGCTTTGGTGGTAGGATGTGCGGGACAAAATTGAATGGAGCGCTAAATACGATGAGTAGTGACTCAATGACCCGTTTTGAAAATGTTGCCGATATTTGCCGTTGGCTTAACCAGTTTGAGCATCCATGGCTTCATCATGAGTGGGCTGATACGCCGCATGTGGTATCGGTATCAGCTGAAGGTGTCGTGACGATCACTTTGCCTTTCGCCGCGCAATCAGTTGCTGAGCTTCTTGAGCAATGGATTATTACTCAGCAGCAGCTCAACCACGTTGCCAAGAATATGGCTTTCAACGTCACCATCCGGGTTGCGCCTCTGGCAACCGGAGAAAAAACACCTGTTAAGGGTGTAAAGAATATTATTGCAGTGAGCTCTGCCAAGGGCGGTGTCGGTAAATCGACCACGGCAGTTAATCTGGCTCTGGGGTTACAGAAGCAGGGCGCAAAGGTCGGTTTGCTCGATGCAGATATTTATGGTCCGTCAGTTCCGCTAATGCTGGGAACTCAGGACGAGAAGCCGCAGTCGCCTAACGGCACAATGATGCTGCCTGTAGAATCATGCGGTTTGTATACCAACTCAGTTGGTTATCTCGTTCCTGCAGAAAATGCGACTATCTGGCGCGGGCCGATGGCGTCGAAGGCACTGGAGCAGATCATCAGTGAAACATGGTGGCCGGATTTGGATTATCTGGTTATCGATATGCCGCCGGGTACCGGTGATATCCAGTTGACGCTGGCGCAGCAAATTCCGGTTACCGGTGCTGTTGTGATCACTACGCCTCAGGATCTGGCGCTGGCTGATGCCATCAAGGGTATCAATATGTTCCACAAGGTTGAGGTGCCTGTAGTTGGTGTTGTAGAAAACATGAGCTACCACATTTGCAGTAACTGCGGACACCATGAGCCGATTTTCGGTACTGGTGGTGCAGAGAGAATGGCAGCTGAACATTCAGTTCCGCTATTGGCGCAACTTCCTCTTCATATCAAGATCCGTGAAGATATTGATAGTGGTAAACCAACTGTAGCGGCTTCACCGGATTCTGAGCATGCAGTTGCATACATAGAACTGGCAGGACAAGTCGCCAGCCGATTGTTCTGGCAAGGCGAACCTGTGGCCGAGCAGATTACAATTCGCACAATGTAACCTTTTTACTGAAACAATTGTGCAAACAATCTAGGCAAATGTGCCGGATGCCTCTTTTTTGCTGGCATCCGGCCGCATAAATCTCTATAATCAGGCGGTTTATTTATACCTATTCGAATAGCTATCTGATGCCTGTGAGCGGCACAGATGGTTGTTTAAATATGTGTTTCTACCTCGCTACGTTTGTCTTACAGGTGCTTTCTGATATGTCTGAAAACTCACACCAATGCGTAATTATCGGTATCGCAGGTGCTTCTGCGTCCGGTAAAAGTCTGATTGCCAACACAGTCTATAAAGAGCTAAAAGAAAAAGTCGGTGATCATCAAATCGGTGTTATCACGGAAGATTGTTACTATAACGATCAAAGTCACCTGACCATGGATGAGCGGGTTAAAACTAACTACGACCACCCGAATGCGCTGGACCACGATTTGCTTTGCGATCACCTGCAGCAGCTGGTGGAAGGTAAAGCTGTTGAAGTACCTCAGTACAGCTACAGCGAACATACCCGCATGACTGAAACTTCAACAATGACGCCGAAGAAGGTGATCATTCTTGAAGGTATCCTGCTTCTTACTGATCCTCGTCTTCGTGAACTGATGCACGCAAGTGTGTTCATGGATACTCCTCTGGATATCTGCCTGCTTCGTCGACTTCAGCGTGATGTAGCTGAGCGTGACCGTACTATGGAATCTGTTCTGGAGCAGTACCAGAAGACAGTTCGTCCAATGTTCATGCAGTTCATTGAGCCTTCTAAGCAGTATGCAGATATTATCGTTCCTCGTGGCGGTAAGAACCGAATTGCGATTGACGTGCTGAAAGCACACATTGCACGACTGCTAAAATCGTAACTGTTTATTAAGGCTGACATTGTCAGCCTTAATTTTATCGGTTACTAAGTATCGAATAATGAACAGGCAGCCTTAACGGCTGCCTGTTTTTTTGTTTTAATCAGGCATATAACTCATGGTAGTAGCCATGAAAACGTTGATCGGGGTGGATTCCAGATGATCAATGAATGTTGACGGATAACACGAGGACGCGATGAAAAAGCTTTTATACGCTTTGTTGGCGGTATTACTTGTAGTGGTAGTGGGCATTGGCGCTTTGCTGGCGTTGGTGGATCCTAATCAGTTTAAGCCATTGATTGCTGAACAGGTAAAAAAAGCCACAGGAAGGGAGTTAGTGGTAAGCGGTGATATCAATTGGCGCTTTTTCCCTAGTATCGGTTTTTCTTTGGGGAAAACTGAATTCAGAAATCCGGAAGGTTTTGCCGAACCAAACATGGTGCAGCTTGAAAGTGCTGAGCTGTCTGTATCTGTGATGCCACTGTTCTCGCGTCAGCTGGAAATCGGCAATGTTAGCCTCCATGACGGCAGGGTATTTATCCAGACTCGCAAAGATGGCCTATCAAACCTTGATGGTCTTGGGCAACAGGCAGAAGTGAAAGCTGAACCTTCTGTGAAAGATGAAGCCCCGGTAGCAGAGCCGTCCACTCAAACTGAGCCAAAAGCAGCTGAAGCCTGGACTATCAGTCTGGCTGGTGTTGAATTGGTGAATGCCAGTGCCGTGATTCGTGATGATAGGGCGGGAACACTGACAAATGTGTCGGCGCTGAACTTTAATCTGAGCCGCTTCGCACCGGGTGAGTGGGCACTAGCAGAGTTCGATATTGCTGGCCTGAACGGTGAAATGAATTTCTCAGCAAAAGGTGTTACTGAGCTGTTTATTGTTCCTGAACTTAATAATGCTGAGCTGAAGAATCTGCAACTGTCAGCCTCGGCAAAAGATAAGGTCAATGATATTCCTTCTGTCACACTGGCCTTGGATAAGTTTAAAACCGGAGATTGGTCGTCGGTTACCTTCAGCGCGAAGGGAAAGGTGCCAAATTTAACCTTTGATGCGAAAGGTGAAACCCGCTTTATGCTGAACGAAGCAATGGACGTTGTGAAGCTGCAAGGGTTGGTACTGGATTCAGGGCTGAAAGGTGCGACGCTGCCTCGTCCTGAAATGGCGGTGAAGTTAGCAGCAGATGCTGATTATGATGTGAAGCAGGGTATGGCTACCTTGAAGAAGTTCAAAGCAGATATTGATGAGATCAGCGTGAATGGTAACGGTTCATTCAAGAGTGCTGATATTCCGGTAATTCGTTTTGCCGTGAAGAGTGACAATATCGATCTTGATGCCTTCCTTGGTTTGGATAATGCCAAAAAAGAAGAAGTGCAGACTCAGGCTGCTTCTGGAAACGGTGGTCAGGCAGGGCAAGCTGGTAGCGCGGGAACGGCTACTCAGACTGCAAAAGATCACGAACCAGATCTTTCTGTACTGAAGACGCTTGATGTCGCGGGTACTGTTGAGCTGGGTAAACTGAAAGCTGCCAATGCAAAGCTGGCGAATGTCCTGGTTGATATGAAGATTGCCAAAGGTGTGCTGACGCTGAAGCAGCTTGCGGCAAACCTTTATGACGGCAGTATAAAAGCTCAGGTAACAATTAATGCTAACGGTAAGTTGCCTACCTATAAGGTGAGCAAACAGATCCGTGGTGTTCAGATCCAGCCATTATTGGTTGATCTGGCCGATAAAGATGTACTGGCGGGTAAAGGTGATATTACTGTTAATGTCGCAGGTACAGGCTTGGCAGAAAAGCGCATCCGTGAAAACATTTCTGGTGCTATTGATATTAATTTTGCCGACGGTGCTATCTATGGCGTAAATATTCCAGAGATGATCCGTGAAGCTAAGGCGAAGCTGAAAGGTCATTCAGCTGAATATGTTAAGGAAGAGCGCAAAACTGATTTCTCATCCATGACAGCCACACTGAAGCTAGGTGCAGGTAAAGCATCAACCAATAACCTGGATATTGATTCGCCACTGCTGCGCATTGATGGTAACGGTGAGACAAACCTCGTCAGCGAAGACATTGATTTTACGGTCAGCACTTCTGCTGTTGCGACCAGTAAAGGGCAGGGTGGTAAAGGTGTTGATGAGGTGGCGGACTTAACTGTGCCGATTGATGTGAAAGGTAACTGGAATGATCCTAAATTTTCACTGAACCTTGCTAAGTTGCTGAAAGAAAACAATGAGCTTGAAAAGAAAGCTCACAAGGAAGTTGAACGCGGCCTTGAGAAGTTGCTGGGCGATAAAGCCAAAGATGATGAAATCAAGAAGGCGGCGGATAAGCTGCTGAAAGGATTGTTTAATTAAGCTGTGTTCGTTCATATCCGGTTTGAATTAGCTCAGATAGGATATGGCCTTCAGATAACAGAAAGGCTTGCTACAGTAGCAAGCCTTTTTCTGTATTAGCTGTCTGTCTGATTCCAATCGATGATTAGGCGTTCACTTTTTTCTTTTTATTGGCTTTTTGTGATTCTAAAGTGGCCTGGAAGGCTTTTAGCAGATCAACTGCTGATAGCATACCGACCAGTTCTCCGGTTTTATCCAGTACCGGAGCTGCACCGATATTATGATCCAGAATAGTGCCGACCGCTTTGGTTAGAGTGTCATACGTTCGGACGTGAACAACATCCCTGATCATGACATCACCGATGTGTAAGTCATTCGTAAGGTCGTACTCATGGCCGATGTCCGGCGATTCGTCGACCCAGCGCGGCCGCCGTAGTTCGCGGTCACTCACGATTCCGATGAGTTCACCATCTTCATTCGTCACTGGCAGGTGGCGGATAGCCTCATCCCGCATAACAAAGAAAGCTTCACGAAGTCCGGCTTCCGGCTGAATGGTAATGACTTTGCGTGTCATGAATTCAGAAACTTTTTTTGGCATTGCATCTCCCCTTTATCAGAGTGAATTGATGTTGCCTGATTTAAAGTAGCGAATTGTAATTAACTGAACTGCGACCGAACCCGTAGTTTTACTTTTGTTTACTATACTTTTGCGCTGAACTTCTATCATCACTATTTCGTAATTTGATATGGTTTGTCGGAATATGTCGGCAGTTGAATTTGCTTGTCGAAAAGGATGCAGTAAAAGGGTAAAGGAGGTTTTCTTGGATTCAGTGACTCAGGCTGCGTTAGGTGCGGCAGTTGCCGGTGTTTTCGCCGGCAGGAAATGTTCGCCTAAAATCCTTTTGGCTGGGGCTGCTCTAGGAACGCTGCCAGATTTGGATGTGTTAATAAGCTACGGTGATCCGGTTTCAGATATGGTGAAACACCGTGGTTTTAGTCACTCCATACTCGTTCTGTTGCCTTTTTCACTTTTGTTGGCGGGCTTATGGCACAAGTGGCGGCCGACTCGTTTCAGTTTTCGACATTTGTGGTTGTTGATTGCTGCCTGTCTGATCACTCATCCGCTGCTTGATGCATTTACGTCATACGGTACACAGCTCTTGTGGCCGTTTTCGGTGAGCGTTGCTGTTTCCAGTATCTTCATTATTGATCCGCTCTATACCCTTCCGTTGTTACTTATGCTTGTTGCTGGTCTGATATGGCGCCAGCAGATGGCAAGGTTGTGTCGTATTGGATTGGTGATTTCTTCTTGTTATCTGATTTGGTCCGTTGTCGCTCTGAATATTATTGAGGAGCGGGTAAGGGAGCAGTTGGATGGAACACCGCTGGCAGGTAGTCCGGTATTTATTACACCGACGCCGATCAATACCGTACTTTGGCGGGTTGTCGTGCTTGATGGTGAAATCTATTGGGAAGGGTTAGCTTCACTGCTTGATGAGCAGCCAGACGTTGATTTTATAGCTAAAGAGCGTGGTAGCTGGCTATTAGCGGAGAAGTCAGTTTATCTGAATATGCTGGAATCATTCACTCACCATTTTGTTAAATATGAACAGGTCGGAGCTAGTATCAAAGTAACGGACTTGCGCTTAGGCTTAGCTGAGTACCTGCCTTTCCAGTTTGTTCTTGCCAGCCAGAATGGTGAAGGAAGCTGGGCGGTTACTGATCCACAAAGATTAGAAGGGCCGAGAGTCAGTCCGAAACATTTGCCTGCTTTATGGCTGAGGTTGTTAGGCAATCAGGATATTGATGCAAACTTATGCCATATAAAAGAGTGCCCTAAGCCAATTCATACTGGTGTTTAATGCTGGCACGAAATACGTGCATGACAAAATGTTGCACAATGTGAATAGTCAGTGAATATATGCGTCAATTCTTGTAGCACATATATCTTTACGGTACGCCGTTTTTAAGGCGGCCTTCACATATCATTGAGTTAGTAAATATTAGCTGAAGCTATTTGATTTCTGTCAATAGCGAAGCAGCATACTGCAGGCAATCTACCCCTAAAGTATTGTGCTCTCATAGTGAGGGCCGCATTTTTCGATATAGGGAGATAACGGGTATGCTGTATTTGGAATTTGTATTCCTCCTTCTCGTGTTGTATGCAGGCAGCCGCTTCGGTGGTATTGGTCTGGGCGTGGTGTCCGGCCTTGGTCTGTTGGTTGAAGTCTTTATTTTCCGCATGCCGCCGACATCGCCGCCAATTACGGTAATGTTGATTATCTTGGCGGTTGTAACTTGTGCATCGATCCTTGAAGCCGCCGGTGGCTTGAAGTACATGCTTCAAGTGGCGGAGCGTATTCTGCGTAGTAATCCTAAGCGTGTAACATTTTTAGGTCCTTTGGTTACCTACACCATGACTTTTATGCTGGGTACTGGCCACGCGGTTTACTCAATCATGCCAATCATCGGTGACGTTGCACTGAAAAACGGTATCCGCCCTGAGCGTCCGATGGCGGCGTCTTCTGTGGCATCTCAGCTGGCAATTACAGGTAGTCCGATTTCAGCTGCAGTTGTTTACTACTTGGCTCAGCTTTCAGGTATTCAGGAAAGTATTCACCTGCTAAGTATTTTGATGGTTACTGTACCATCAACGCTTTGCGGTACTTTGTTGCTTTCTCTGTACAGCATGCGTCGTGGTAAAGAATTGAAAGATGATCCTGAGTACCAGCGTCGTCTGAAAGATCCTCTGTGGCGTGATCAGATCCTACATACTACATCAACATCTCTTGATGAGAAGTTGCCAGCTTCAGCCAAGCATGCAGTATTGCTTTTCATCCTGGCGCTGGCTTCAATCGTTGTTGTTGCTATGGTGCCTGAAATCCGCACCATCGGTGATGCTAAGCCAATCAAGATGTCTGTTATTATCCAGATGATGATGTTGGCATTCGGTGGTCTGATTCTTCTGGTTACCCGTACCAATGTACAGAAAGTACCTGAGGGTGTGGTATTTAAATCCGGTATGGTGGCAGCCATTGCGATCTTCGGTATTGCATGGATGAGTGATACTTACTTCCAGTATGCAATGCCTTCATTCAAGTCTGGTATTACTGAAATGGTTCAGGATTACCCATGGACATTCGCACTGGCACTGTTCATTGTGTCTGTAGTGGTTAACAGCCAGGCAGCGACAGCACGTATGATGCTTCCTGTTGGTATTGCAATGGGTCTGAACCCTGCATTGCTGATTGGTCTGATGCCGGCTACTTATGGTTACTTCTTTATCCCTAACTACCCATCAGATATCGCAACCTGTAACTTCGACGTAACGGGTACAACTAAGATCGGTAAGTGGTACTTTAACCACAGCTTCATGGTGCCAGGCCTGATTGGTGTGGTATCAGCCTGTACTATCGGTTATACCATCGCTCAGGTTATTGTATAAATTACCTGTTTTGATGAAAGCTAAATGCCAGTTCGCTTTTGCGAACTGGCATTTTTTTATATCTTATCTATGCCTTAAGTTGCATTTGAGATCTTGCTCGTGTCATTGATGAAAAAAAAGTTATATAACTCAAATGAATAGACTACTCTTGTTTATATAATTCGAATGCTTCAATGCATCAGTGAGGTCGCCTGTGAATAAAAAGAATGATTTTAAAAAGCTAAGAGAAAAGATGCATGAAAGAGCACTGGAGAGGGCTTTAAGCTTTTATAAAAGAAAACATCAGAAACTGGCTCGGTCCTAGTGCTGCTATAAATAAAATTGCTCAACAAAATTAATTAATATCTAAAAGGGAGCCTCGGCTCCCTTTTATCGTATCTAGGCACAAATTATTTAGTTGCGAGGATGTTTGTTTCAGTAGCTTCAGTCTTCCGGTTGATTCTTACTCGGATCCGTCACCACCTCGTAAGGCCAGTAATGATGGCCTATGCGGATGATTAAGGTTGCTGCAGCCAGGATAAAAGCAGCTAGTGATAGCCAGACTACGAAGATTCCGTCCAATTCTTTCATACCCAGGGTGATATAACGGGCAATGGCCATGATCGCAATGTAGATTGGATAGCGAACTGGAATTTTACCGTGGGTGATAAACTGCTGAACCATCGCCAGCACTTCCAGATAGATAAACATCAATAGGATATCGGTCAGTTTAATTTCTCTGTTCACATAGACATGAACAAACTCGCTGATCATGGCAGCAATGGTCGCAAGGGTGATAGCGACCAGTAAAATAGCTTCCAGAATATGGAACAGCTTTAAAAAACGGTGGCTAAATCCTTTTGGTAAATTTGAAGGCATTGGTATTCCTTAAGCGTAAGGTGATTATGTTTATTATCAATGCCTTTATTATATAAACGAATATTGCAACGGGAACTAAAAGGGAAAAATGAAAGGAAATTAGTGTCAGTACTTTATGGTATTGAACATATTATAAGCAACTTACCTTCAACATTTCTTAAGTGCAGACTGACTTCGAGCACGAGTCTTTTCAACATCTATAGTAAACGCAGTGATAAAAAGCGGATTAATTATGGCTGCTGTAAACATACAGTTATCAGATGAAACTCGTTGTAAAGAGATTCATTAGATGTAAGTGACTGTTTAAAAAATGAGCGGGATGTCGTGAAAATAATTCCCCTATTATATGTGTGGCCTTTTTGCTGGATGTTGATCTTGATCAAGAATCGAAATAGCAATCACTCTCGTTATTGATATTTTTATTTACATTTACATTTTGAAACACATAGAATGCAAATCGTTCTCGTTTATGGTCTTCATCCAACGATGAAAAGCAATTTGCTTTCGATGTAAATGGATAAAACTAGAAGGAAAAGTAGTGAAGAAGTCAGTTCTTAGTATCGCAGTTGCTACCGCTGTTTTCGCGTCGGCAGCCAGTGCTACGGCAAAAGTGGAAGTATTAGATAAAACACATCAACCAGCAGGTAACTTTTTAGCTTACACCGAATTTGAGCTGTCGGGTGAACCGTTAGCTGAATCGCTTGGCTTGGATCTTGATGTACTTGATCCAAATGTAGCAAATGACCCGACTCCTTTTGATTTTGCCGCTGGTATTGAAAGCTACGAATACTCTGAAGAAGCGATGTATGCGCTTAACTATCAGTCGACAATGGGCCCGCATTTAGTTAATGGACCGGTTAACAGTGTGCGTGGTGGCAAGATGGCAGATCTGGGTAAGCGTGTTATTGAGATGGCGGGTGCAGTAGGCTTCCCGGCGAGTGAAATCCCGCAGAATATGTATCCGATTTCCATCCCGTATATGTCAGGTAGTCCTGAGTTTGTACAAAAGCCTGATACAACGACGGTAAACGGTGATGAAGTGGAGATCGTGACGGCAAAAGGCACGAGCAAAACGGTTCAAACAGTTGTTCCTGCTTATTTCCGTGACTACAAGTCTCTTGCATGGGACGAGACGACCTTTGACAAGTCATTCAATCCTGCGGCTACCGGCAGCATTTTGTTGAAAGAAGTGATGTGGTCGCAAGACTTCCTGGGTGGCATGCATGTAACCGAAACTGATGAAGAGGTTGAGGCGGATTCAGCAACGATGGATCACGATGGCAAACACAGCCTGGGTGTTTCTGCTGCTGATGGCTTTAACGGCATGATGTTGACTGAAATGTCTATTGATAAGCTGCAAATCATGCAACAGCAGCTTGGTTTTGATGGTAAGAAACTGGGCGTTAAATTTGGCCCGGACTATGACCCAGCCAAAGGTCCTATCTGGTTTGCTCATAAGGTAGCTGTGACCGAAGGCACCAACAATGGTGTTAAATCTATTGCTGGTCTTAAAGTAACCGACAGTGCTTCAACACTGCGTGATACCTGGTCTGTGCTATGGCCTGCTGCTGAATTCTTTGCATTCAGTGATCAGCGTACAGCTAATAGCGGCCAGAACCCGGCATTCCTGGCTGTATTTGATGGTGCACCGTTTGCAGCCGCGCCTAAGGCAAATATTGATGCAAATGAAGACAATGACGTAGTTGCAGGCGATGCATTCTCACTTGCAAACAATATTTCTAACCTATTGTTCAAAAACATTGCGGCTCTGCATTACAACAAAGAGCAAGGTACTTTTGTTACTGAATACAAAGGCGGCCAGCAAGGAAACAAGGTTGATACTTATGATGCTGCATATTCTATCGTAGCTCTGTCTATCTACCAACGTGCAAAAGATGCTCTGCCGGTAGGTTACGCGTCAGCAGAATCTGGTGATGTCGATCTGAAAACGGCTGCGGGTAAAGATGCGCTGGCAATGATCAAAGGACAGGCTGACTTCATTATCAACCACCTTGTTGGTAAAGATGGTCTGGTCTTTGACGGTCTGACGTTGAATACCGTTAACAAGCTAAATAAAGGCAAGTCACTGGATGCACAGTTTGCGGCTATCCGTGGTCTGGTTGCGGCATACCTTGCTACTGATGATGTGAAGTATAAGCAGGCAGCGCGTTCAATTTATCTGGCGGTAGAGAAAAACATGTTTGATGAGAAAATCAATACATGGTCTGCCGTACCGGGTAAGGCAACAATCCACACGCCTTATACTGCGGCAGCAATTTCAGGTGGCCTGCGTGAGGCAATTCTTCACCTGAAAAATGAAGAAGGTGAAAACGAGCCAGCGCTTGAGCTGAAAGTACTGACAGATCGTTATGTAAGTTGGTTCCGCGGTGTTATTAACGGCGGTATGCAGCTTGCTGAGTGGATGGGCGATTCTGGCGAAAACCAGATCAAAGGTAGTAACGCTACCGATACCGATGAAGACGGTGTCCACCAGATCATTGCTTCCGGCGGTAAGTTCGGTACCGCTATGACTATGGCTAACAAAGTCAGTGTTAAGTAAACGGTAAGCAATCCTGAAATCGATTAGGCAGCGATATTAAATCGCTGCCTTTGTCGTATCTATTTATTACCGCTGAATAATGAAGCGCTCTGCTGTTTGAAGGTTGTTATGTCAGTATCTCTGAGTTCGGTTAAAAAGCCTTTTTGTGGTGGATTTAGCCAGTGGTGGCATCGTTTGGCTTATCACCATAAATGGGCTGAATCATTGCTTTATTTGATGTTTTTCAGTGGTTTGTTGCTGTGGGATACGGTAAGTGTGAGTTGGAAAATCGAGCGCTGGACGTTACTGGTTCATATGTTAGTCGGTGCCACTTTATTTACTGTTATTGTCGGAGCTTTCTGGGGGGCTCACCGGCGCCTGATCACATCGAGTAAAAAGCCTTTTTTACGTCAGACAGGGACTGCAATTGAGTGGCTACTTATGGCGTGCTGCCTAAGTGGTTTTTACTTGTTCTTCTATGGCACTCCCGGAAATTCTTTGGGCGAGGCTATCCAGGACGTGCATTTTTACTCGTCGTGGTTGCTGGCCCCTCTAGTATTTCGTCATGCCATGCGCTGGAGCGTATTGAATATGAAGAAGTTTTTTAACTGATGAGAGCCGTAACAGGCCGTAATACATTGAATTAATTTTTATTGGGGAACTCATGTTAGCCAGTTTCTTAATAACCCTGCGTGAAGGGTTAGAGGCATTTTTACTGGTCGGTATTGCCTTGTCGTATCTCGCCAAGTTAAATGCCCGCCGTTTTAACAAATTTATTTATCTAGGCGTGTTTGTTGGTTTACTGCTTTCTCTTGTGGTAGCCGTTATTTTCCAGGTTGTTGTCGATCAGTTCAGCAATGAACTTTATCGCAACTATTTGATGGCCGGGATCCTGATATTTGCCACAGTAGTATTGACCTATATGGCTGTCTGGATGCAAAAACAGGCAAAAAACCAGGTCGCCCAGGTGCAAAGGGATCTGACAGATATGGTCAGTTCCGGCAACTTATTTGGCTTGGTGCTGTTATCGACGCTGGCTGTGCTGCGTGAAGGTTTTGAGACTATCTTATTTTTCTCTGCCTTGATGTACTCGAATTTTGGTGAGTTTAGTACTCAGGATGCCCTGATTGGCGCTATTTCTGGATTAGTCCTGTCTATTGTGCTGGTTTGGATGATGCTGAAAAGTACCCGTAATGTGCCACTGCGCGAGTTTTTCCGCTGGACAAGCTTGCTAATCATCATTATTGCGGCTGGTTTACTCTCTTCAGCAATCAATATGTTGCAGGCGGCGCATGTGCTACCGATTATCCATGCCCAGCTTTTTGATATCTCACATATTCTTGATGACCGTGGTGTATTTGGCACTTTCTTGCGGGCCTTGTTTGGCTATAACTCATCCCCAGGCTTGTTGCAGCTGGTTGTTTGGGGCGGTTACTTACTGACATTTATCTTTTTCTGGAACCGAGGTTATAAGCAAGCATGAGTATCTCTTCAAACAAACATATCGCAGTTCTCGGGGCTGGACCCGCGGGCTTGATGGCGGCGTGGGAACTGGTTGAAGCTGGATACCAGGTTACTGTAATTGAACGTGATGATCATGTCGGCGGGATGTGTGCAACGCAGACGTTCAGCGGCAAACATGGTGAGTATCGCTTTGATTTTGGCGGTCATCGTTTCATAACTAAAAATCCTAAGCTGCTGGACTTCGTTGATAAGTTGATGGGTGATGAATTGCTCTACGCGCAGCGTAAAAGCGTGATTCGATATCGTGGTCGGATTTATCAATACCCGCTGGCAATGCTGGATCTGATCAAAAATGCACCTTTACCTTTGCTGGTGGGCGGCGCAATTGATCTTGGCAAGCAGTTTTTCAAATCCAAGCCGCAGGATCAGTCAACTGTCAGCTTTGCCGAGTGGATTGAAAGCCGCTTTGGTACCACCTTGTATAAGCATTTCTTTGAAGGCTATACCGCTAAGCTGTGGGGGATAGATCCAGCTTTTCTTTCTGGCGACTGGGCTTCCCAGCGTATCAGCCTGATTGACCTTAAAGATGTTGCTCGCCGTCTGCTGCCGGGGCGCCGTTCATCGGTTCGAACTTATGCCCGTCAGTATCGTTACCCTAAGTGGGGCTTTGGACAGCTTTATACTCGCCTTGCTGAGGAGCTGGAAAAGAAAGGTGTTGAGATCGTCCTTAACAGTGACGTCTGTGGTTTGAACATTGATGCTGATAACCAGATTGAATCTGTAATGTATAACCACCAGGGCAAAGAACAGAGCCTTTCCTGTGATCAGGTGATATCGACACTGCCGCTGCCACTGATGTGTAAGTTGACCGACTTTGATAGTGGGCTGGAGTTTAGGGCGCTGCGCTTTATTAATATGCCGATGGAAACAGAAAATATTTCTGATAATACCTGGCAGTACCTTTCCGATCCGGAAATTCTGGGTACCCGATTGCAGGAGCCAAAGCGCCGTTCGTCATTCATGGCGCCGGAAGGACGCTCTTCGGTGATGATTGAAATTCCTTGTAACAAGGGGGATGAGGTGTGGTCGATGGATGGTGAACGCCTCCAGCAACGGGTATTGCGCGATCTTGACTCTCTTGGGGTTGAGTCGAAGCTGGCAACGGGTGAGTACTTTACTTCGTACACCGAGCATGCTTATCCGTTGATGGATATGCCGTATCAGGATAAGCGTGAGAAGGCGATCTCCCATTTGTCTCAGTTTGACAATCTTATCATGACTGGCCGTCAGGGCACTTTCCGCTACATCTTTACCGATACGGCAATGGAAATGGGAATGATGGCTGCGCAGTCTGTGATTGATGGAAAGGAGCGGCGGCGTGAGATTTTTGATTTCCGCAATGAGAAAACTGTGATTGAAGTTCAGAGTGTTGCCTGATACCGCTTGTACATGGAGAAATGAATGAAACCAATAACATTTATTCGCGTGTTGCGTACATTGTTAGTCCTGTATCTTGGAATGATGTTTAGTGCATCCAGTTACGCCTATTCGTATGCCGCCGCAGGGAAAGAGCCGGTGATAGATGGGCGAGAGGCAATATTGATGGCGCTGTCTAATAATGATTTTGCGGCGGCAAAAGTAGCTGCGGATGACCTACAGGAAGAGTTTGTCTATCTGCTCAAGGAGCACCGGGTCGATTTGCAGACGCCAATGGCGCTGGCTTTGGAAAATAAAGATGCTGCCGGGGTAGAAGCGGTAATGGATTGTGCCGTGATTGAAGAGATCATCCGTCGCTTAGACGGAGCAGGGAAGAACCTGGGTGACTATCAGGTTGCGAAGGTACTGGTCGTCAAAAGTAAACTGTTTCTTGATTTGCTTATGCCAAAGATGGATGAAGGCCAAAGACAGCAAGCGACAACAGCTATTCAGGGAGTTCTGAATGCGATTGGAAACCCAGGCGTTTTTGGGGTTGGGCAAGCGCCGGCTGATCCTGAGGTTTTCAAGCAACAGCGCGAACTGTTGATTGAAACAATCAGTACTTTGAAGTAGCAAGCTGTGCAGCACGCCTCTCCAGAAAATACCGAATTTAAGCTAAATAGCAGTAGCCTGCCGTACGTGGTGATCATGCTGGCAGCTTATGTTGCCTGGGGATTGTGGATAAGCCGCTTTCCTCTGGCGTTGACCAGTGATGATGCGCTTAATTTTTCACGGGGTGTTGAGCGTTTTTCGGTACTGGAGTTTCGGCCACATTTTCCGGGGTACCCGGCATTTATTGTCCTCTCCCGGCTAACGGCATTATGGTGCGAGTCGGCCATAGCGCCAGTTTGGGTATCGCTGCTGTCGGCGGCTGCGATACCGTTTCTGGTAGCAAGGCTAATTATCATCCTTTCCGGATCATGGCCGGCAGCTACTTTGGGATGCTTGCTGGTTCTGATGCAACCTCTTTTGGCTTCAGTCGCACTGAGTGGTTTGTCTGATTCTGCTGCGATTGTGTGGTTTCTTCTGGCAATGATTGCAGCCATGCAACAGAAAAGTTGGATGGTCGGTCTCTGGATTGGTTTGATGTTAGCGACGCGTCCATCATATTTTCCGTTGGCTCTTGGGATGGCCATAGCTCCCCTTTTGAAAAGTTACGCAGGATTCAGGCTTGGAGCTTACTTTAAGGCAAGTTTGGCTATTGCCTGTATTGGGGCACTGAGCCTGTTGTTTATCTGGTTTTATGATGGCGCCGCATATTTTGAAGAGGGAGCCCGGTTTACCCAAGGACATTTTGCCATTTGGGGTAATACCGCAGAAGGTGACAGCTCTAGTTTTTGGCAATGGGTGACGTCTTTAAAAGATGGAATAGGCTGGTTCGGCCTGATTTTTGTCGCCGTTTCGTTATTGCATGCCGGATTTTGGCGTGCCATTGCTGGGATTGTGTCACCAACACTATCTTCTACGGAGTTAAAGAAGCAGCAACTTACCCTTCTGGCAATCATTGCCTTGCTGTACTGGGTTTGGATCACCATCGGGCAAAACCCGGATAACTTACGCCATTGGGCCCCGGTACTCATTCTGTTCCTGGTGGTATTTCCTGTGCAGCAGAGTTGCTTAATACAAACGGCTACAGTTGGAAGTCTGAGAATGAAGGTGGCATATGTATTTGGCACCGGCTCGATAGTGTATTGCCTAGTACTTGGTTACCCAAGTGTTTATGGCACATCGCGACAGGCACCGATTCAACAGGCAATCGAATGGATTAAAGCTAACCCGCGAGTCAAGGTTGTCGGTACTAACTATAGTGTGAACTTGTTACGTGATCGGTTAGGTGGCCATGGGATCTACGACATGTATTATCCCAGCAGCCAATTAGCCTTGATTGATGCTGATAAACGAACCCCTCAGAGCGCGTGGCGGTTATCGGGAATGCCGCTTAATAACAAGTGTTTAGTTGCCAAGTTTGAGCCAAGGTTTATCGGTGAAAGGCGTCTCTTTTTATATCAAATTGGTCAGTGCCATCGGTTACTGAACTGAATTTATCAAGTGTAAAGACGAATGAAGTTAAGTAGTAAATTTAAGCCGGCGAAGCAACTTATGCTCGTGTTGCTGGCCTTGCTTTGCCAGCCGGCAATGGCGATCGAGAAAAGTAGCTCGATGCTGTTTAATCAAGATAAAAGTCGGATCATCAGTGCTAACTTTGATGCCGGTAGCGTCAGTATCCTTGCCCGTGATGATGGTAAGTTAATTGCGGAGTCAACAATTGGTCGTGATATTCGCCGTATCGCTCAGACAGATGAAGGTAACTTGTTGCTGGCGACAGATTATCTGAACGATCGGGTTGTACTACTGGATGCAAGGACTTTGAAGACCAAGCGCGTGACAGCTGTTCCTTCGCGCCCGTTTGGTGTGGTATATGACTCGCAGCATCGGCAGTTTTATGTCACCAGTTTTGAGCGCGATAAGCTGCTGGTTATAAATACTGATGGCGAAGTCAGTAATACTATAGAGACAGCATCAACACCACGTGGCCTGGCGCTTACTGATGATGGGCGTTTGCTGGTGACTCACTCACTTTCAGGGCAGGTATCTATCTATGATGTGACTGGAGAACTGCCGCAGTTGATCAAGGTCGTGCAGCTTGCAGATAGTGCGGCCGATTCGGTTAAGACAAATCCGCAGGGTAAACCACGCCAGTTGGATAATATTGCAATTTCCCCTGATGGCCGTCAGGCCTGGTTGCCCCATGTCTTATGGTCATTTGGCCACGACTTCCAGTTCCAGTCGACAGTTTTTCCGACCGTGTCCATTTTGGATTTGGAGCCGGGTAACGAGCATGAAATTGTTGATGAGCGGAAGCAACTTTTCAAACAGATTAACATTATCGAAAGTGGAAACAGGATTCGGATTGTTTCGAATCCTCATGATGCGGTGTTCACTGATGATGGTAAAAAGATCATCTTTACTCTGGCTGGTTCCGAAGATCTGATGGTGTTTGACCTGTCTCGTCAGGGAAAGAAGAATAAAAATCGTCATCGCCGCAAGAAATTCCAGGGCGGGGTGAAAGCAACCCAGATTTATCGTAACGTGCCGGGCAATAACCCGCGGGGCCTGCTGGTTTCAGGTCGGGAGCTTTATGTACAAAATGCGATGTCATTAGATATAGCTAAGTTTGATACTGGGGCAGCAGGGCCGTTCTCAAAAGTTAAGCTAACTCAGGCCAATTTTGCCGACTTGGTTTCTGTTGACCCTTTGCCGAAGCAGTTACGTTTGGGCAAGACATTGTTTAATAGTGCCAATATGGCGGATTATCCCGATTTCCCAATGGCCGGTGATTTCTGGATGAGCTGTAATTCTTGTCACCTTGATGGTTTCAATTTTACTAACCGCCAGTTGATGACAGATGGCAAGAAAGATCGTTTCAGTAATGCGATTACCGGCCATGTTGATGTGCGCAAAATGATCGCCGGTGATCCGATCGGAGCCTATATCGATATAATTCAGAAGACTCAGGGTGGAATGGGGGGAGACCCACGCGAAGAATCATTGCCACCGGTTAGCATTGAGAATCCCCCGCTGGAAGCGGCCAAGATGATGACGGCCTTGAACGAGTATGTTCGTGCACCAGAGAACTTGCCTTATTTATCAACCTGGCTGCGGTTGGATGATAACAAGCGCTATACCCACCCAGGTGAGTGGATTAACTCCGCTGAGTGTGCAGACTGTCATACCACGATTTATGATCAGTGGGCAGATTCAAACCACGGCATGAATATGGATCACCCGTATTATCGTTTCCAGGAAGATGTTGCAGCCCAAAGTGAAGGTGAGGAATTCCGTGTCTTGTGCCGCGGCTGCCATGCACCTCAGATGGTGATAAATGGTGACAAAAAGCCAATGTCTGATTTTGGTGATATGTGGGAAAAAGGTGGAAAGTCGCTGAAACAGGCCTACGCCCATGGCCAGTCGGTGAGTGAACGAGGAACGGGTTGTGTTTTCTGTCACCGGGTTACCAAAGCGGAAAATGCCGGGGGCAACACCGATATGACAGTTAATATTAAAGACCGTGAAAGTTATGTGTTCGATGATGTTAAAAACAGCATGCTCAAATGGCTGGCTGAGAAACAAATCAATGCGTCACCGGAGCAGCACAAAGCATCATATTCCAACCCTGAGCTTTACCAAAGTTCGCTTTATTGTGCGACTTGCCATAATGAGTTCACTACCGGGCAGGGGGCGAATATCAATGATAATTTTGGCGAGTGGCTGGCATCACCGTTTAATGCGCCAGATGATCCCAAGCAGCATAAAACTTGTATTGATTGCCATATGACTCAGGATGTGACGGATTTCAATAACAAAGTGGGGGGACAATCAACCAATAATGGCCCGATGAAGTCAAACTTACGTTCGCACCACTTGGTTGGCGGCAACTACTTCTTTACCGGCATGCGTAATCCTGAACACAAGAAGATGAGTGTTGATATTCTTAAAACAGCGCTGAGTCTTGAGGTGGAAAAGCAGGGGAGTAAGCTGACGGCCAAGATAACGAATGTTAATTCAGGTCATGATATGCCTGGTGGTGCCCGTCGTCAGGTATGGCTGGAAGTGATTGCGACCGATGCTAACGGTCAGCGTGTATATAGCAGCGGTGTGATGGAAAATGGGGTGATCCCGAAAGATTCACGTAAGTTTATTAAGGTCGGGGTTGATAAAGATGGTAAGCCTGTAGGTTTACGTTTCTGGCGCTACGTGAAAATCGGTAAAGATACTCGGATTAAATCCGGAGAGACTCGTAATGAGGTATTTGAGTTGCCGAAGGATGTTGAATACCCGTTAACGGTATCAACCAGGGTTCTCTACCAAGTGTTTGCCAAGGCGTTGACCGATAAGGTTCGTAATGCCTATCCGGATGAAAATATTCCGGATCCGGAGGTTATCGAACTACAGAAAGTGGTGAAGACCTATTTATCACCAGTACAGTAAGGTGGTTATTCCGGCTCAGGTGCCAGTAAATACCTGAGCCGTTTCTTTACCAGTCAATGCCTTGTCGGGCCTTGATGCCGCTTTCGAAAGCATGCTTCACATTACGAACTTCTGATACCGTATCTGCCATTTCTACTAAGCTGCGGTGAGCTCCTCGCCCTGTAACTATGACAGACTGCATCGCAGGACGATTGGCGATAGCTTCAATCACTTCTTCTAAATCGATATAGCCATAAGTGACCATATAGGTCAGCTCATCAAGTAACACGACATCATAGCGCTCATCAGCCAGCATTCGCTTACATTCAGCCCAGGTTGCCTGAGCGGCGGCTGTATCAGCTGCTTTATTTTGTGTTTCCCAGGTAAAGCCCGTGGCCATAACGGCGAAATCGACGCCATGGGATTCAAGCAGGTTTCTTTCGCCGCAGTCCCAGGTACCTTTGATGAACTGGCCTACGCCACATTTCTGTCCGTGTCCGACTGCTCTGGCAATGGTGCCGAAACCTGAAGTTGATTTCCCTTTTCCATTACCTGTGATGATTAGGAACAGGCCTTTTTCATCTTGTGCTGCTTCAACTCGGGCATCGACTTCTTGTTTGATTTTTTGCTGACGTGCTTTATGTCGATCGTCTTTATTGTTTTGTTCAGTCATGCTGAGCCTTTCTTATTATTCACTTTTGGGTACTGGATTTATTGCTTGAGCATAAAGTTAAAGCAATGCCAGTAACGTCATATATCCGGCAATTTCACATATTTGTTGAGCTGCCCCGAGGCAATCACCGGTATAGCCACCAAGCTGTTGGTTAAACCATTTTCCGCACAGAAAACGGGTGAGCAGCAATATTGCTGTCAGCATGCATGCGGATTCTAGTGGCAGTATAAGTAATATAATCAATCCGGTAGCAATTAAAACCCACAAATCGTGCAGACTTTGCTGATTGGCGAGTGGTTTAACCTTACTTTGCTGATCTGCCCGGACATAGGGGTACGAGAAAATCAGGCTGGCTGCGCATATCCGGCTCAGTGTATGTCCGATAATAAAAAACTGTGCTGGTAGCCATACGTCAACTTCCGCCGCTGATGACAGAGCCAGCCACTTAAGGCCTAATGCCATCACCAACGCACACGATCCGTAAGTGCCAATACGAGAGTCTTTCATGATCGCCAGCTTTTGTTCTGGCTGCCAGCCGCCCCCGAAGCCGTCAAACACATCGGCCAGCCCGTCTTCATGGAAGGCCCCGGTAATCAGCAAGCTGCTTACCATGGCCAGTGCAACAGCAATTGCTGGTGGGAGGACTATGAGCGCAGTAAGGTAAACAGCGGCGCTAATCAAGCCGACAATCAGGCCGACAGCTCCGAAGTAGCGGTTAGCCTTGTTTAGCCTTTGTGGGGAGTAAGGGGTATCCGCAGGGATCGGAATTCGGGTAAAGAAAGCTAGGGCAACCAGAAATATTTGCCACTGTGCTTTCAAACCAGCCGCTTCCTCGTGTTGAGGAGACTGTTCTTCGGAATTATTCACAAGGCTGTCGGAACTCAAACGGTGACTCCTGCATCGTCGAAACTTGCCATATTATTGTAAAACTCACAGGCTGCTCGAATGAATGGCAGGGCCAGTGCAGCACCGGTTCCTTCGCCTAACCGCAGGCCTAAATCCAGTAAGGGGGTAGCGTTAAGATACTGTAGCATTCGCTGATGGCCGGATTCTTCGGAACAATGGCAGTAGATGAAGTAATGATTAGCTTCAGGGTGCATAGCCGTTGCCAGCATAGCGGCGGCTGTCGCTATAAATCCGTCAACAAGCACTGTCATTTTCAACTCTGCTGCTTTTAGCATTCCTCCGGTGATTTGAGCTATCTCGAATCCGCCGAGACAGGCAAGGATCTGCATCGGATCATCAAGTCGTTCTCGGTGTAAATCCAAAGCACGGGTGATCAGTGCTTGCTTCCGTTGCATCTGGGTATCATCGATACCTGTTCCGCGTCCGATACATTCGTCGGCAGGAATTTTTAAAATAGCAGCCATAATTGCCGAGGCACTACTGGTATTACCGATCCCCATTTCGCCGAATCCGACCAGGTTACAACCATCTTGATGAAGTTTTTCAACCAGTGCAGCACCATAATTAATACCTCGCAGGGCAGCATCTGGAGACATGGCGGCTTGTTGGCTAAAATCTTCTGTTCCATATCCCAGCCGTTGTTTTATTAGCTGCGGGTGATCTTCCGCTTCAACTTTAGTTCCGGCATCGATGACTTTGAGGGACATGTCACTGGTGCGACAAAAGCAGTTTATGGCTGCGCCACCGGCAAGGAAATTCATCACCATCTGCGTTGTTACTTCACTCGGGGCAATGCTCAGCCCGTGTTTGGCGACCCCATGATCACCGGCAAAAACCAGTAGGTGTGGCTGACTGACAGTGATGGTTTCAGATTGCTGGATCAATGCCAGTTGTGTTGCGATATCTTCCAGTTGGCCGAGAGCTCCGACAGGCTTGGTTTTATTGTCGATTTTGTTCCGGATTTGTTTTTCAGAAGACGTGATGGGTGAAGCAATAGAAAACATGGATGCCACTCTCCCTGTTAATGGCAATGGTGAAGGCTGGTTTTTGCCGCTGTATTCGGCTAAGGAATTTTGCGCCACCTAAGCGTCTATGGCAATGGCATCAACTAAAAAAACGGAAATTACATCGTCGGCAGTAATTAGTGTATAGAATCCGCCCTTAATATATGGCACGATATACTGTATATGATAACTACTGTTGCCTGACGAGACCCAATCATGCCATACAAATCATTATTGATATTATTATTCAGCTTTATTGTTAGTGGTTGTTCCAGTCGCTTGCCGACCGAAGATGAGCAGCAAAGTAATCTGGTCGTGTATCGTGACAAGATGACTGAAGTTGAATATATCAGTGATGCCACGGGTATGCAGTGGGTATCACCTGCGTTGGAAATCTCCCAATACAGCAAGCTGCTTATCGAGCCGGTAGGACTACATCAAAGTGCTACAGCGGTACGGCAGATCCCGGAACCGGTGCTGAAGCGGGTTTCCCAGCGATTAACGAATGTGCTTAAAACTGAGCTTGGTCAGGGTGTTGAATTAGTCGATAGATCCGGTGTAGATACCGCCACGCTGAAGATTATGATTAGCCGCGCCAGTACGGATATGGAAGATTTGCAAATCAACGAAGTACTGCCGTACGGAGCGCTAATTGGTGGCGCGAAGGCGCTTTTAGGCACTCGGGATCGTAATGTGCGTATTCTGGTTGAATCTCAGCTGGTGGACAGCCGAACAGATGAAATACTGGCAGAGCGGGTTGGGGTGATTCTTGCGAAAGGTATCTTGGAAAATGATACGGTTGAGCTGGAATATGAGCAGATCAGGGATACAGTTGACCGCTTTACTCAGGATATTGTGCATTTCATTCGTCTGACCGCGTATCAGGCGACGCTAAATGAAACAGAGCAGGGCTAAGCCCTGCTCGTGGGTCGTTTTAATATTTCGGCATCGGGTTAGATGCTGTGAAGGATGGCCTCGACGGTATTGTCGTAGTCCATGCCAACCTGTTCCGTTGCCAGAGGGAACACACTTCGCGCCGTCATACCCGGTGCAGTGTTGATTTCAATGGCATAGAAGTGATCATTTTCGTCAGCAATCACATCAATACGTCCCCATCCGGATGCATTCAGGGCGCGGAATGCTGCCAGAGAAAGTGCCTGGATCCTTTCTTCTTGCTCAGGTGTCAGATTGGCCGGGCAGTGGTAGCGGGTATCTGATGACTTAAACTTCGCCTCGTGGCTGAAGAAAGAGTGAGAATGCTCGATTTCTACAGTTGGTAATACCCTGTCACCAAGAATACTTACCGTAAACTCTCGCCCGGAAACAAAGCTCTCGATCAATACTTTGTCTTCATATTTGAATGCTTCGTCAACAAAGCGCTCTAGTTCTTCAAGGTTGTTTGCACGGTTAATACCGATGCTACAACCTTGAGTTGCCGGTTTTACGACAAGAGGGAATTTGTAACCGTCAAGCAGTGTAGACAGTGCATCTTTCTGGTAGTTGGACTGGTAGATTTCGAAGAAGCGAGGAGTCGTGATGCCGGAGGCCTGCCAGACTTTTTTGGTCATCGCTTTATCAATACCGACAGCAGATGCACGGTGGTCACTGCCAGTGTAAGGAATATTCAAGAGCTGGAGTGCGGCCTGGATCGTACCGTCTTCTCCGTCACCGCCATGCAGGGCCAGAAAGGCTTTATCAATATTCAGTGCCGGCAGGCTTGTGAAATCAAAGGATTCGTCAACATCAATGTCTATAACATCGTAACCTTTTCGCTTTAAGGCTCCGGAAACTGCAGTACCAGACATTAATGAGATGTTGCGTTCACTTGAAGAACCACCATATAAAACAGCGACTTTTTTTACCACGATGAGGTTCCCTCTTACGTAATATGGAATGTATATTATCTTGTTGAATGCGAATCAGAATGCAATCAGTGGCTAAGCAATAGTATTTCTATTGGCGCTGCGTATATTATCACTAGGAATTGATATGTCTAATAATACCTACAGAGTACTTGTTGTTTGTATGGGCAACATTTGTCGTTCACCGACGGCAGAAGCGGTTGTTCGCGCTAAGGCAACAGACCGTGGTGTTGCACTTGAAATTGATTCTGCGGGGACTATTGGTTATCACCAGGGCGAGCAACCTGATCAGCGGGCCAGAGCCGCAGGTGAAGCAAGAGGGTATAGTTTTTCCGGGATCCGCGCACGCCAGGTGGTTGCAAATGACTTCGAGCGTTTTGATCTTATTCTTGCCGCAGATAAAGCGAATCTGGATGACTTGCAACGTATTTGCCCGCAGCAGTATCAAGATAAACTCGGCCTGTTTCTGGATTATTCAGAAAGCGGGATAGTTGAAATTCCGGACCCTTATTACGGTGGTGTCCGTGGGTTTGAATATGTGCTCGATTTGATTGAAGAAGCGACTGACTGTTTGCTTGAGAAAATCAGCACCAGATAAAAAAACGCCCGCAATTGCGGGCGTTTTTCATAAACAGCAATATTATGCCAGGGTGTCTGTTGCAACCTTATAGCTAGGGTCTTCCATTAGGTTAACCTCAACCAGGTTACCGGCTTTTTTCAGCAGAGAGCGACACTCAGGGCTCAGGTGGCGGATATGCAGGGTCTTGCCCTGATTGCCATAACGTTCTGCGATAGTATCAATTGCTTCGATAGCAGAGTGATCGGCAACGCGAGAGTTTGCAAAATCAATGATGACATCGCTTGGGTCATTTTTCGCATCAAATAGCTCCAGGAAGTGTGACGCTGAACCAAAGAACAAAGGACCATTCACTACATAAACTTTAGAGCCGTTTTCAGTGATATGGCTTGTTGCATAGATACGCTTCGCGTGCTCCCAAGCAAATACCAGTGCAGAGTAAATCACACCCACTACTACAGCGATAGCAAGGTCGGCCGCGACGGTCACACAGGTTACAAGGATGATGGCAAAGAAGTCGTGCTTAGGTACTTTGCGGGCCATCTTGAAGCTTGCCCATTCAAACGTACCGATAACAACCATGAACATAACACCGACAAGGGCTGCCAGCGGGATCATTTCGATCAGGTCTGAACCAAACAGGATAAACAGCAGCAGGCCTACAGCGCCGGTAATACCTGAAAGACGACCACGACCACCAGAGTTAATGTTGATCATTGACTGGCCGATCATCGCACAGCCACCCATTGCGCCAAATACAGAACATGTCATGTTTGCAATGCCCTGACCAACACATTCACGGTTGCCCTGACCACGAGTACCTGTCATTTCATCAATAACAGTTAGGGTAAGCAGAGACTCAATAAGACCAACTGCTGCCAGGATCAGAGAGTACGGCAGGATGATTTGCAGCGTTTCCATGTTGAAGCCAACTTCAGGCAACGCGAATGTCGGTAGAGAGCCGGCAAGAGTTGCAGTATCATCGCCACTCATTGTGCGTACGAAGTCTACAACCGTGCGGGAGTCAAGGCCAAGAAGGTGTACCAGTGCTGTTACTGTAATGATGGCAACCAGAGAAGATGGAACAGCCTTAGTCAGCTTAGGCAGGAAGTGGATGATTGCCATTGTCAGTGCCACAAGGCCCAGCATGATGTAAAGCTGCGTACCTTGCATCCACTGTAGAGCACCGGATGCGTCTGGCACTTTGAACTGGCCCAGCTGGGCAAGGAAGATAACGATAGCCAGACCGTTAACAAAACCGATCATAACCGGATGCGGTACCATACGGATAAATTTACCCAGTTTGAATACCCCTGCCACGATCTGCAAAACACCTGCCAGCATGATTGCTGCAAACAGATATTGAACGCCGTGATCAGCTACAAGGCTTACCATTACGACAGCCATTGCGCCGGTAGCACCTGAGATCATACCAGGGCGGCCACCAAGAACCGCTGTTACCAGGCCTACGATAAAGGCGGCGTATAAACCAACCATTGGATCGACACTTGCAACGAAAGCAAAAGCAACGGCTTCTGGTACCAGTGCCAGGGCAACGGTAAGCCCTGAAAGAACGTCATTTTTGACGCTTTGACGCGAAAATTGAGGGAATTCAAACATTTTCTTTGGTTTTGTTCCGGTTCAGTTATCTAAAGAGCAAATGAAGTTGCGAATGCTACAGAAATCTGTGATTTAGTTCAACTTTCAAGCGCAGTTTAAGCGCAAAAGTGTTAGCAAGAATAAGATTCTTTGATGTCAGTAGTATTAAACCGCTAAAAACTAAAAAATGACCAATCAGAAAATTCAGACAAAAAAAAGCCATGCATTAAGCATGGCTTTTTACTGATTTTAATGACTTAGTTCACTGAAGGCTTTGTCATTGGTGCCGCAGCAAAATTAGTTGCTGTCTGGCTGCCAGCCGCACGGGCATTTGCGCGAGTTTCACGCAGCGGTGCGATTGCAACAACTGTGCTATCAGCGGTTTCTTTCGGAGCCGGTGCTTTAGCCATTGCCGAAACAGTGTGACGGCCACGAGGTGAGGTCGCTGTGACAATCGCGTGTGCAGTCGTCTCTACTTCAGTTTTTACCTTAGCAACAGCTTCTTCTACTGCAACTTCTACAGTTTCAGCTGGCTTGATTTCTGCTTCAACCTTAGTTGGTGCAGCTTCAGTAGTTACTGGTTCAGCAACTGATGTTTCAACTACTTGCTCAGTTTGTGCTTCTTCACGGCGAAGAGGGAAGGTTTTACCCATTGCCAGTTCTGGCATCGCCACACCACCCAGTGCTGCAGCTGGCTTGGCTTCTGCAACTATTTCCGTTGGTTTAGCTTCAGCTTTCTCTGGTGTCTGCTCTTCAACAACCTCTTTCACTGCCGGTTTAGTTGCACGAGTCCAGACTTTACCCATCGCCATTTCAGGAGATGCAACGCCTGATGTCAGACGCACAGCCTTTGGCTTTTCAACAACAGAGATTACATTTTCCATTGCGTCAAGGGTATCTGCCACTTCTTCAACAGCTTGACCTACTGCTTCAGAAACAGCTTCAGTATCAACACCTTTCTCCGGACGGGTGTCACGCATGCGGCGACGACGCTGGCCACTTGCACGCAGATGACGAGGAGAGCGACGGTTACGGCGCTGGCCGTTTTCCTGCTCGTTACCTTCTGCCTGTTCAGTTTCCGCTTTTTCAGGCTGGGTATGCTGAGCCTGAGCTTCTTTCGCCATAGCCATACCTTGTTCCTGTAGCGGAGAAGGTTTCTTATCTTCTGCTACTGGCTCAGTCTTCTGGCTTTGCACTTCAGTTTGCGGCTCATCAGTGATACGCACTTTTTTGCGTAGCTGACGACGCTGGCGACGTTGCTTAACCTTAGTTGCCTTTTCTTTCTCTTTTTCCTGCTCGCGAGGTTCCTCTACAGCGGCTTTTTCAGCTTTCGCTGCTTGAGCTTCTTTACGACGCTGCTTCTGAGCCTGGATTTCTTCGCGACGAGCTTGGCGCTTTTGCTCTTGAGCATCTTCGCTGCGTTGCTGACGCTGCTTAGCCTGTTTCTCAGGCTGCTGACGTTCCTGCTTCGCTTTTTCACCGCGACGGCGCTGTTTAGGCTGCTGTTCGCCGGCTTCACGAGTATCGCGCTCAGCTTCCTGCCGGCCACGTGAATCTTTACCGCGACGTTCTTTTCGTTCGCCACGACGGCTGTCTTTGCGCTCACCACGACGGCCTTCCTGACGTTCACCACGACGACCACGCTTAGCTTGTTTCTCTTTCGGCTTTTCTTCTACCTCTTCCTGGGTACCAGAGAACAGGTTTGAAAGAGCAGAAAATAAGCGGTTGAACAGACTTGGTTTTTCCTCTTCTTTTTGTGCTTTCGCTGCCGCTTGTTTTGCCGCAGGAGCTTTCTTAAGTTGAGGTTGTTCTTTTGGCGCAGCAAAGCCTTGAAGAACAGGCTCTTCACGCTTCTTAACCACACGTTCAGGTGTCGTTTCTGCTGCTTCGGCTTCTTTCATCGCTTCCAGAGTGCGAGGCAGGTGGTACGACAGAGTGTCATGCTCATCACCGCTACGAACGCGAACAACGTCATAGTGTGGTGTTTCCATGTCTGCATTCGGAACGATAATAACGCGCACATCGTGAGATTTTTCGATGTGTTGTACAGATTTGCGTTTTTCGTTCAGCAGGTAGGACGCGATAGCGACCGGAACAATCGCAAGTACTTGCGATGTATTGTCTTTCAGCGCTTCTTCTTCGATCAGACGAAGAATCGACAGTGACAGAGATTCACTGTCACGGATCACGCCAGTACCGCTACAGCGAGGACATACGTGGTGACTCGCTTCTGCCAGAGAAGGGCTCAGGCGCTGGCGAGACATTTCAAGCAGACCGAAACGGGAAATACGGCCGATCTGTACACGAGCTCGGTCCATACGAACAGCTTCGCGAAGACGGTTTTCAACTTCACGCTGGTGACGAACCGGTGTCATATCGATAAAGTCGATAACAACCAGGCCACCCAAGTCACGCAGGCGAAGCTGGCGAGCGATTTCATCGGCTGCTTCAAGGTTAGTCTGAAGTGCTGTTTCTTCGATATCGCCGCCTTTAGTTGCACGGGCTGAGTTGATATCGATGGAAGTCAGGGCTTCAGTCGGGTCGATAACAATTGAACCACCTGAAGGAAGACGAACTTCACGCTGGAAAGCAGATTCGATCTGGTTTTCGATTTGATAGTGATTGAAAAGCGGTGTTTCAGTGTTTTCGTACAGTTTAACGCGAGACAGGAAGTCCGGGCGTACCTGCTCAATATGGTTGCGGGCACGATCGTAAATCTTCTTGCTGTCGATAACGATTTCACCGATATCACGACGCAGGTAATCACGGATCGCACGGGCAATTACGTTACTTTCCTGGTGGATCAGGAAAGGTGCCGGTGCAGAATTAGCTGCTTCTTTTACTCGCTCCCAGTGGTTCAGCAGGTAGTTCAGGTCGTAAGCCAGATCTTCTGCTGACTTGCCGACACCGGCTGTACGCACGATAAGGCCCATACCCTGAGGCAGTTCCAGTGTGCTTAGTGCCGCTTTTAGCTGAGTGCGCTCTTCACCTTCGATACGGCGTGAAATACCACCGGCACGAGGGTTGTTAGGCATCAGTACAAGGTAACTACCAGCAAGAGATATAAAAGTGGTTAGAGCCGCGCCTTTGTTGCCTCGCTCTTCCTTATCAACCTGAACAATTACTTCCTGGCCTTCTTTCAGGACTTCCTTGATATTAGGACGGCCCTGGTAGGTGTAGTCTGCCGGGAAATAATCGCGAGCGATTTCTTTTAGCGGAAGGAAACCGTGACGTTCTGCACCATAGTCAACGAACGCTGCTTCCAAACTTGGTTCGATGCGGGTGATACGGCCTTTATAAATATTTGCTTTTTTAGATTCGTGGCCAGGGCTTTCGATATCTAGGTCGAATAGCTTCTGCCCATCAACTAATGCGACGCGCAACTCTTCCTTTTGAGTTGCGTTAATCAACATTCTTTTCATTCTATTGTACTCGTTTTTGTCGTTGTGTTAGTGACTCGAACAACGAGTTCATATTGGTGGTGCCTGACTCCAAGTCTGTTTGTTCGTGCAACCTCACGGCTGGAATTCAGGAGTGCTATCTGGCAACACGTATCGACCAACTGCAACAAGATGATTAGATCAGGGAATATACAGCTGGTATCACCGTTTTATGCGGCGGTATCTCTCACACCAATAAAAAAATTCGTTAATCGAATACACTAAAAATCACTCCGCTGACTATAACGTCTTACGCCATCTGCTGCGTTTTTCATCGGAGCTGCATAATTAATAATCACTTAGGTGATAATTTGCTCATAGTGTTACAAGCGTAGGCACATTTTCCTACTCTCGCACGCAATCATAGCAGGGTGACTTTTTTGCGGCAATCTGCTTTGTAAGCGTGATAGAATCAAAAACTATGAAAGATGATAAACCAAAAGTGCAATTCATCGAGATTACTGATGACTTTGCAGGCCAGCGAATCGATAACTTTCTTCTGGCTCGGCTGAAAAACGTTCCCAAAAGTATGATTTACCGTATCTTGCGTAAAGGTGAGGTTCGAGTAAACAAAAAACGGATAAAACCTGAATATAAATTGTGTGACGGTGACCTTGTCCGCGTTCCGCCAGTGCGGGTTCCTCAAAAAGAAGAACAAGCGCCGATAAGCACAAAACTGGATAAGGTGGCAGAGTTAGAATCCTGCATCATCTATGAAGATGACCAAATGCTGATTCTTAATAAACCATCCGGTACGGCAGTTCATGGCGGCAGCGGTTTGAAGTTCGGCGCCATCGAAGCTTTGCGTGCGCTGCGCCCGCAGGCCCGATTCCTTGAACTGGTTCATCGTATTGACCGTGATACTTCAGGTATCCTGCTTGTGGCGAAGAAGCGTTCAGCGCTTCGTAAGTTGCAGGAGCAGTTCCGTAACAAGACAGTGCAAAAGTACTACTTTGCACTGGTGATGGGTGAGTGGAAAGCCAGCTGTAAGAAAGTGACTGCGCCGCTGTTGAAAAATGAAGTAAACAGTATTGTTCGTGTTAATCCGAACGGTAAGCCGTCTGACACCCGTTTTAAGGTGATTGAGCGTTTAGATCAGGCAACTCTGATACAGGCTAGCCCGGTAACAGGCCGTACTCACCAAATCCGGGTTCACTGTCAGTATACCGGTCACCCGATTGCTTGGGATGATCGTTACGGTGATCCTCGCTTTGATGCTTACACGAAGAAAACGGGTCTCAATCGACTTTTCCTTCATGCGGCGAATATCAGATTCACCCATCCGAAGACCGAAGAAGAGATGGAAATTAATGCACCAATGGAGTCTAAGCTACAAAAGGCGATAAAACAGTTGCGTAAGGGTAACTGATTCATTCTTGATTGGTGAGAGTTGTTAACCAAGGCGAGAGACTGTGTCTCTCGCCTTTTTTCATACTTGAAATATTGGGTGGGGATAATGGAGAGGGGTTAAAGAATTTGTACACCTTGTTTTGCCAGCATTTCCCGTAGGGCAATCAATGGCAAACCTACCAGAGTGTTTGGATCCCGGCCTTCCAGCTTATCGAAAAGAGCGATGCCTAGTCCTTCACTTTTAAAGCTGCCTGCGCAGTTCAGCGGTTGCTCTCGCTCAACGTAATTTCGGATTTCCTGTTCCGTGAGTTGCCTGAAGTGGACATGGAAAGGTTCACAAAGCACATCACTCTCGTCTGTCTTGGCGTTATGAAGACAAAGACCTGTATAGAAAGTCACGGTCTGGCCACTGGCTTCCATCAATTGCTGGCAGGCTCTCTCAAAAGTATGTGGTTTACCGATGATTTGCCCATTGATGACACAAACCTGATCCGAACCAATGATAAGGTGATTCGGATACTGAGCGGCACAAGCCTTCGCTTTCGCTTCTGCCAGTCTTTGGACTAATTGCTCGGCAGTTTCATCTGGCAGCGGCGTTTCGTCAGTTTCAGGGCTGGCGGTATCAAACGGGTAATGAAATTTATCCAATAAAGCTTTTCGAAAAGGAGACGTTGATGCTAACAGCAGAGGTTGTGTCATAGTGTTACACGGATGGTTTTTGGTTGTGTTAGTCTAGCGGGCAATTGGTATTGAAGCTATGGTTGGTTTTTATTGTTTTGATAGGATCTGACTTGGTGAAATATCATCGGGTATTTATTCAGTATCAACCATACTGAAAGTGTGCCGAAGTTGAATAGTTGGTGCTCGTATTTTGGTCACTTTTTGTGTGTTATTTGTTCATTGTGACGGTTAAGATCAACTTATTGATTGTCAGGCAGATAACAGACAAAAAGGCGGAAATGTCTCCGATTGACGCAAAGCGCTTTATCGTGAACAGGTGAATTGACTAATTGCTGTTAATTCGCGCACATTTCCTTTGACTCAAACTGATTAGAAGGCTAATATTCGCGCCCTATGCAAAAGGTAAAATTGCCGCTAACGGTTGATCCGGTTCGCGCTGCTCAGAAAAAACTCGACTATGATGGAATCATCAAAGCCGAGCTTCTTGAGCGTCTGGCTGAGTCAACACAGAGCGTAACACGTGATGCAAACGTCACCTTATCATTTGACTTTGACCAACGTCACCTTGCATTTATGCGCGGTTGTGCAGATGTTGAAGTGATGTTGACCTGTCAGCGATGCCAGGAAGAGTTCAAACACGAATACCGTGTTGAGTTCTGTTATAGTCCGCTCCTCAAACCAGAGGAAGCAGATGATTTTCCGGAAGCTTATGAGCCGGCTGACGTCGACGAAAATGGTGAGATCAACCTGATTCAAATCGTTGAAGACGAGTTGATTCTGGAACTACCTCAAGTCGCTATGCATGATGAAGCTGACTGTAAAGCCAGCGGAAACATGACTTTTGGTGAGATCCCCGTTGCTGATGAGCGTCCGAATCCGTTTGCAGTATTGAAAAATCTAAGTAAGTAATTTAACAGGAGTAGGGTTAATGGCCGTACAAAAGAGCAAAAAATCACGTGCAGCACGTGGTATGCGTCGTTCTCACGATGCACTGACAACTGCAGCTGTATCTGTAGATTCTGCAAGTGGTGAAACTCACCTACGTCACCACGTGACTGCTGACGGTTTCTACCGTGGCCGTAAGGTTATCAACAAATAAGGTTGAGCCTTGAGTGGTCTAACCGTTGCACTTGATGCAATGGGCGGGGATTTCGGTCCTCAAGTAACAGTGCCTGCCTCCGTGCAGGCACTGTTACAATACCCGGAGCTAAAAGTTATTCTTTATGGTGATCAGAGTGCGATCACATCTCAGCTGTCTCTTCTAAATAAACTTCACCATCCTCGAATTCGCGTCGTTCATTGCGAACACGTCATCGCTGACGATACACGTCCGTCCCATGCTTTGCGACACAGCAGAGGCTCTTCCATGCGCGCTGCTTTGGATGCCGTTGCGAATAAACAGGCTGACGCCTGTGTTAGCGCAGGGAACACCGGGGCATTAATGGCATTATCCCGCTATACCCTGAAACAGCTTCCCGGCGTAGATCGTCCGGCACTGGTATCTGCTATACCTACCAAGACCCGGGGTAAGACCTGGCTTTTGGATCTCGGGGCCAATGTATCGTGTGATGCCGATACGCTTTTTCAATTTGCGGTGATGGGAGCTGTGCTGGCCGAACAGAGGAACGGAGTTTCTCCGCGGGTTGCTCTGTTGAACATCGGCCAGGAAGAGATTAAAGGAAATGATTTAGTCAAACGCTGTGCTGAAATGCTGGCAAACTCTCCCGACATTAACTACATCGGCTATCTTGAAGGTGATGAACTTTATAGCGGACGTGCCGATGTGATCGTGTGTGACGGGTTTGTCGGTAACGTGAGCCTGAAGACCAGTGAAGGGGTAGCGAACCTGTTTATAGGCAGTATCAAGCAAGCTGTTACTAACAACCCGCTTAAGCGACTAGTGGCTAAGTGGTTGTTTAATGACCTGTTTGAGAGCCTAAAACAGTTGAACCCCGACCAGTATAATGGTGCAAGTCTGTTAGGATTGCGCGGTATTGTGGTCAAAAGCCATGGAAGTGCTGATATTTCCGCTTTCTCTAATGCTATTGGCGAAGCGGTACACGAGGTCAAACGGCAAATACCGACAAAAATCAGTGACCGTTTGGAAGAAGTCTTACTCGAGAGGCATTATTAGTCTTCATGTATAGCAAAATTTTAGGTACCGGCAGCTACTTGCCAGAACAGATCCGCTCCAATGCCGATCTGGAAAAAATGGTAGATACCAGCGATGAGTGGATCGTTGCCCGTACCGGTATTCGTGAGCGTCGCATTGCATCAGCTGATGAAACAGTTGCAGTAATGGGTTATCAGGCTTCTTTGAACGCTATTGAAATGGCGGGTGTTAATAAGGAAGACATTGATCTTATTATTGTAGCGACGACAAGCCAGAGCCATTCATTCCCATCTGCAGCCTGTCAGATCCAGGGAATGCTGGATATTAAAGGTTGCCCGGCATTTGATATTGCCGCTGCATGTTCTGGTTTCGTTTACGCCCTTGGTATTGCCGATCAGCATATCAAAACCGGCATGGCAAAAAATGTACTGGTTGTCGGTGCTGATGCACTTTCTCATAAGTGTGATCCTGATGATCGCTCTACGATCATTCTGTTTGGTGATGCGGCCGGCGCCGTTGTTGTCGGTGCAAGCGAAGAGCCGGGAATTATTTCAACCCACCTGTATGCCGATGGTCATTTCGGCGGCCTGCTGAGCCTGGCTGTGCCAGATCATGGTAAAGAATTCAGCGCAGATAAGTGGCTGTATATGGCAGGTAATGAGGTATTCAAGGTTGCCGTAACTCAACTTTCCCGTCTGGTTAAAGATACGCTGGCTGCCAATAATATGGACAAGTCTGAACTAGACTGGCTGGTTCCTCACCAGGCCAACTTACGTATTATCTCGGCAACGGCGAAGAAACTGTCGATGCCGATGGATCAGGTGGTTGTGACTCTTGATCGTCACGGCAACACCTCGGCAGCAACCGTACCAACAGCACTTGATGAAGCGGTACGTGATGGCCGCATCAAGCGCGGTCAGACTTTGCTGCTTGAAGCCTTTGGTGGCGGTTTTACCTGGGGCTCTGCACTGGTTAAGTTCTGATTTTGCTCAGGGGCAGTTAAACTGTGCGCATTATCGGAACTGCTAAAGTTGTAAGTAAAATTAGGTAGCTATCCGCATTGTACTGTCGTCCTTGGGAAAGGTTTTGTCAGTGAAGTTTAAAGCTGCGGGTAGCTCGTTGATATGCTGAATTATCAGTAACAAGAATAAGGATTCTCGAATGTCTAAGTTCGCGATTGTTTTTCCTGGCCAGGGTTCACAGACTGTTGGCATGCTGGCAGAACTGGCTGAGCAGTTTGATGTTGTAAAACAAACTTTTGCTGAAGCATCTGAAGCTCTGGGCTATGACCTGTGGGCATTGGTTCAGAATGGTCCGGCTGAAGACCTGAACCAGACTCACCGCACACAGCCTGCACTGCTGACTTCTTCTGTAGCAATCTGGCGTGTATGGCAAGAGCAGGGCGGTGAGCAGCCAGCAGTACTGGCAGGCCACAGCCTGGGTGAATACTCTGCACTAGTTTGTGCCGGTGTTATCGACTTCAAAGAAGCGGTGAAGCTGGTTGAGCTTCGTGGTCAGCTGATGCAAGAAGCTGTTCCGGCTGGCGTTGGTGCAATGTCTGCAATCATTGGCCTGGACAATGATGCGATTGCTAAGGCATGTGAAGAAGCTGCACAAGATCAGGTTTGTTCACCAGTTAACTTTAACTCACCAGGCCAGGTGGTTATTGCCGGTAATAAAGAAGCAGTAGAGCGTGCAAATGTTCTGTGTAAAGAAGCTGGCGCTAAACGTGCGCTTCCGCTTCCTGTTTCTGTGCCTTCTCACTGTGAGCTGATGAAGCCTGCAGCAGAAAAACTAGCTGTTGCGCTTGAGAGCATCGAATTCAATGCGCCGGCTATTCCGGTAATTAACAACGCCGACGTTGCGACAGAAACAGATCCTGCCGCTATCAAGCTGGCGCTTGTTAAGCAGCTGTACGGTCCGGTTCGCTGGACTGAGTCTGTTGAGCGTATGGCTGAAGAAGGCATTGAGACCCTGCTTGAAATGGGCCCAGGCAAAGTGCTGACTGGTCTGACAAAACGTATTAACCGTGCGCTTGGCGGTTCTGCCGTAAATGATTCGGCAAGCCTGGAAGCTGCCAAGTAAACTTGCAGTCTGTTTTTGTGAGCTTGGTAACTAACCATCTCCGGTAATCAACTGACTGCATGCTATTTTTAGAAGAGGAATGACAATGAGCCTTGAAGGTAAAATTGCTCTGGTAACCGGTGCGAGCCGTGGTATTGGCCGTGCTATTGCTGAAATTCTTGTTGAGCGTGGCGCAACAGTAATTGGTACTGCGACATCTGAAAGTGGTGCTGAAGCAATCAGCGCATACCTGGGTGACAATGGTAAAGGTATGGCATTGAACGTAACTTCACCAGAGTCTATCGAAGCAGTATTGAAAGATATCAAAGCACAATATGGTGACATTGATATTCTGGTTAACAACGCTGGTATTACTCGCGATAACCTGCTGATGCGTATGAAAGACGACGAGTGGCAAGACATCCTGGATACAAACCTGACGTCTATCTTCCGTCTGTCTAAAGCAGTGCTGCGTGCAATGATGAAAAAGCGCTATGGCCGTATCATCAACATCGGTTCTGTTGTGGGTACTATGGGTAATGCAGGTCAGACTAACTACGCAGCAGCAAAAGCTGGTCTGGTAGGCTTTACCAAGTCAATGGCTCGTGAAGTTGCTTCTCGTGGTATCACTGTGAACACAGTTGCTCCTGGCTTTATCGAAACTGATATGACAAAAGCCCTGAACGATGAGCAACGTGCTGCTACACTTGCAGGAGTTCCTGCTGGTCGTCTGGGTGACCCACGTGAAATCGCTGCAGCAGTTGCATTCCTAGCATCAAATGACGCTGGTTATGTAACCGGTGAAACCCTGCATGTTAACGGCGGCATGTACATGATTTAACCAAAAAAGTTGCATTACTTGATGATGCAGGTCAAACTCAACTTGTTTTAGCACCAAATCGTGGTTTGACCAGCACCTTATGTATTGCAACTTTTGCAGTAATGAATAAACTACAGCAAATCGCATTAGCGAATTCTTGTTTTAAGGAAATAGATTAGTATGAGCAACATCGAAGAACGCGTAAAAAAAATCATCGTTGAGCAACTGGGTGTAGACGAAGCTGAAGTTAAGAACGAAGCTTCTTTCGTTGACGATCTAGGTGCTGACTCTCTAGATACAGTAGAACTAGTAATGGCTCTTGAAGAAGAATTCGACACTGAAATTCCTGACGAAGAAGCTGAAAAAATTACTACAGTTCAAGCTGCTATCGACTACGTTGTTGGCGCTTCTGAGTAATAAGAACTCCCTCCAGGCGGTCTCCATGACCGCCTGATTTAATTTCTAACTTTTTTATCCTCAATTCCCGGAGAAATAATCGTGTCAAAACGTCGCGTAGTTGTTACTGGCATGGGTATGTTGTCACCTGTTGGCAATAGCGTTGAGTCTTCTTGGAAAGCTCTTCTGGCCGGCACTAGCGGTATCAGCAATATTGAGCACTTTGACGCTAGCGCATTTGCTACTCGTTTTGCTGGTATGGTCAAGGACTTCAACTGTGAAGATTACATGACCAAGAAAGATGCCCGCAAAATGGACTTGTTCATTCAATACGGTATCGCAGCAGGCGTCCAGGCATTAAAAGACTCTGGTATTGAAGTAACTGAAGAAAACGCACCACGTATTGGTGTGGCTATTGGTTCTGGCATTGGTGGTCTGGGTCTTATCGAAGCCAACCATCAGGCTCTGATGGAAAAAGGTCCGCGCAAAATTAGCCCGTTCTTTGTTCCTTCAACAATCGTAAACATGATCGCGGGTCACATGTCTATCATGCATGGCCTACGTGGTCCAAACATCGCTATCTCTACGGCATGTACAACTGGCCTTCATAACATTGGCCATGCTGCACGTATGATTGCTTACGGCGATGCTGATGCAATGCTGGCTGGTGGTGCAGAAAAAGCATCTACTCCGCTAGGCATGGGTGGTTTTGCAGCGGCTAAAGCCCTGTCTACCCGTAACGACGATCCACAAGCTGCTTCTCGCCCTTGGGACAAAGACCGTGACGGTTTCGTTCTGGGTGACGGTGCCGGTATGATGGTACTGGAAGAGTATGAACATGCGAAAGCTCGTGGTGCGAAAATTTATGCAGAGCTTGTTGGCTTTGGTATGAGTGGTGACGCTTACCACATGACTTCACCAAGTGCTGACGGCTCTGGTGGTGCGCTTGCTATGGAAGCGGCAATCCGTGATGCTGGCATCAATGCTGAAGAAATTGGTTACGTGAATGCGCACGGTACATCAACACCTGCTGGTGACGTTGCTGAAACTCTGGGCATCAAGCGCGCTATGGGCGCTGCGGCAGACAAAGTACTGGTTTCTTCAACTAAGTCTATGACTGGTCACCTACTGGGTGCTGCTGGTTCTGTTGAATCTATCATCACAGCTATGACTCTGGTTGATCAGGCTGTACCGCCTACAATCAACCTTGATAACCCTGATGAAGGCTGTGATCTGGATTATGTACCAGGTGAAGCTCGTCAGGTAAACCTTGAGTACGCACTATGTAATTCATTCGGTTTCGGTGGTACTAACGGTTCGTTGCTATTTAAGAAAATTTAACGATAACCTGTTATCATAAGACGGCTCGGTGTTATGCACCGAGCCGTTTTTTTATAGGTAATGGGCGTGAAAACAATGATTCTGATCAATGGCAGAGAGCAAATGCATGTGCCTGTTTCGGATCGTGCCATGCAATATGGTGACGGCTGCTTTACGACTATTTTAGTGGAGCATGGAAAGCCGAGGCTTTGGGCGTTGCACCTTCAACGACTGCAGAAGAATGTGGAAGCGTTCAGGATTACGCCTCCTGACTGGTCGTTGCTGGCAGAGATCGTTTTCCAGCTGGCTGCACAGTATCCTGAAAAAGGCGGAATTAAGATATTGCTAAGCCGCGGAAGCGGAGGGCGTGGTTATAGTCCTTCCGGTTGTTGTGACACTCAGGTTGTTGTTTCTGATTTTGCATGGCCTGAACAATATATCCGGTGGCAATCAGAAGGTATTGAGCTGGGGGTTTGTCGGCAACGTCTTTCACTTTCTCCTATGCTGGCAGGTTTTAAGCACCTGAACAGGCTGGAGCAGGTGCTGCTCAAGCAAGAAGCGGAACAAAGCGGCTGGTTAGACGCTGTTGCTCTGGATGTGAATGGTTACGTTATTGAAGTAACTGCATCTAATATTTTTTGGCGTAAAGGTGATACCATTTTCACTCCTGAGCTTGATATGTCCGGTGTTCACGGGGTGATGCGAGCTCATGTGATCGAGCTTATTGACGATAGCCCGTATTGTCTTGAGTTTGTCAAAAAGCCGCTCGATGTATTGCTTTGTGCTGATGAAGTCTTTATTACTAATGCTCTGATGGCATTAGTACCAATAACACAAATAAACGGAAATCTGTTTTTGGCGCGAGATGCGCTGACATTGCTAAACAAGAGGTTGTACACGTGCTAAAGAAGTTGTTAATAGCAGTTGTTCTCGTTGGCCTGATTGCCGCTGGTGGAGCCGGCTGGGTATATCAACAGGTGAAAACATCATTAGAACAACCCGTTACCAACCAGACTGAGGTATTGGTTAAGGTACAACCGGGCACATCTTATCGTGGTTTGGTGAATCAGTTGGTTCGCCAGGACATTATCCCCGCTTCACGCTGGACCCGTTGGGCTGTTCGCTTAGAGCCCGAACTGGCACACATCAAGACAGGTTCTTACCTAATTCCAAATAACGGTACTTTGAGAGATGTACTGGCACTGATTGCTTCTGGTAAAGAGCACCAGTTTGCGATTACCTTACTTGAAGGTGATCGCTTCGTTGACTGGCTGAAGCAACTGGCTGATGCACCAGAAGTCGTCCATAAAACAGAAGGAATGTCTGAAGCAGAGATCGCTAAGGCAATTGGAGCAGATGTTCGTAAATTAGAAGGATATTTGCTGCCAGAAACGTACCATTACACAGCTGGCACAACAGATCTGGAATTGCTTAAACGTGCCTATAACGAGATGGCTTCTGTGTTAGATAAAGCGTGGCAGGATCGTGATGCTTCTATTCCTTTGAAAAACCGTTATGAAGCATTGATCATGGCATCGATTATCGAGAAGGAAACGGCTGTCGATAATGAGCGTGCTACTGTTTCATCGGTTTTTATGAACCGCTTGAATAAGGGTATGCGCTTGCAAACCGATCCAACTGTAATTTACGGGCTGGGCGATAAGTATGACGGCAATATTCGCAGGCGTGACTTACGTACTCCAACGCCGTACAACACTTATACCATCTTCGGTTTGCCGCCGACTCCGATTGCCATGCCAAGCAAAGCTTCGGTGTTGGCTGCGGTCAGACCTGACGACAGCAAGTATTACTATTTTGTGGCTGATGGCAAAGGCGGTCACAAATTCTCTAAAACGCTGAATGAGCACAACCGTGCTGTTCGTGCGTACCTAAGAACACTAAAGAAAAAATAATGACTGGTAAATTTATCGTAATTGAGGGCCTGGAAGGGGCCGGAAAAAGCACTGCCATAAAACAGGTAGCTAAAATCCTCGCCGAACATGGAATAGACTCTCCTGAACTAACTCGTGAGCCGGGCGGTACGCCACTTGCTGAGCAGATGCGTAAGTTGGTTAAAGAAGGGCACCCGGATGAGCCATTAACCGATATGGCTGAACTTCTATTGCTATACGCTGCCCGTATTCAGCTTGTCGATAACGTTATCAAGCCAGCATTGGATTCAGGGCGCTGGGTCGTCGGTGATCGTCATGATATGTCATCGCAGGCTTACCAGGGCGGTGGTCGTGGATTTGACAAGGCATTAATGGAGAATCTTCGTGATACTGTGCTTGGAGATTTCCGCCCGGACTTTACTTTGTACATGGATATCGATCCTGTGCTTGGCCTTGAGCGGGCCAGAGGCCGTGGCGAGCTTGATCGTATTGAGCTGATGAATATCGACTTTTTCCACCGTGCCCGTGCTCGTTTCCTTGAGCTTGCTGAAAACGACCCATCGGTCGCTATTATTGATGCGAGCCAGTCGCTTGAGGACGTTACTGCTGATATCACCAGGGCGCTGCAATCCTGGTTGGAGCAAAACTAGTATGCTCTACCCATGGCAACAGACATTATGGCAAAACTGGCAGCTGTTGCTGGGCCAGAAGCGTTTGCATCATGCAGTGTTATTGCTGGCGGAAAAAGGCAGCGGGCGTGAAGTGCTAGCGAAACAGCTTGCCAGGACTGTACTTTGCCAGAACTGTGATACAGAACCTTGCGGAGTGTGTCACAGCTGTAAGCTGTTTGAAGCAGAAACTCACCCGGATTTCCACTATGTCGCACCAGTTGAGGAAGGAAAGCAGATAGGGGTTGATACTATCCGACAGTGTAATCGTTGGGCAGTGGAAACATCGCAGCTTGGTGGCCAGCGTGTAATTCTGATTGATCATGCGGATTCATTAGGTGAAGCGGCGGCAAACGCCTTACTTAAAACGCTTGAAGAGCCGCCTGCAGATTGTCAGTTCATTTTGACGGCGCAGTCACTGGATAACATGCTGCCGACAATTAATAGCCGTTGTAACAAGTGGCGTCTGACAATGCCGAACGAAGATGATACCAAGCGTTGGGTCGAGCAGCAGATGATGCAGTCTATTAAGCTTGAAGCGGTAAGATTAAATAGTGGGGCACCACTAGCGACGCTTCAGTTTGTAGAGCAAGGACAAGATATTCGGCATGGAAACCTTATTGAAGCCTTTACGGCTTTCAGTCAGCCACCGTTTACCGGTATCTATGAAGTGGCGGGCCTCTGTACCAGTGAAGGGCGTGCCAGCTTGAAATGGCTGAGTTACTTCCTGGTTGATTGTATTAAGTACCAGCAAGGCGTCAGTAACTGCTTTGTACATAGTGAGTCTTTAAATAAGGTTCAGGCAGTGGCTGCTGCTGTGAACCCGGCTGTATTGTTGAGTCAGGTACGCAAAGTAAATGAACTCCATCGACAGCTTGAAATGCATTCAGGATTAAACGAAGAGTTGCTGATTGTTGAGTGGCTGACTGGTTTTATCAGCCACGGATAAATGAATTAAATTGAGGAAAAAATTGTGTTAGTTGATTCACATTGTCACCTGGACAAACTGGATTATGAGCAACTTCATACAGGAATTGATGATGTGTTAGCCAAGGCAAAGGCACGAGGTGTTGAGTATTTTCTCTCTGTCGGGGTAACGTTGAAAAGTTTTCCGACCATGATGGAAATGATTGCGCCGCATGACAATGTGTTTGCGTCTTGTGGCGTACATCCTTTGGATATTGAAGCTGGATTTGACTTCGATAAGCTGAGGGAATATGCCCAACATGAGCGAGTGGTTGCGATTGGTGAGACCGGCTTGGATTACCACTATCAGCCAGAGCTGGCGGAACAGCAGAAAGAGATTTTCCGTCAGCACGTACGTCTGGCGGTTGAACTGAAAAAACCGCTGATTATTCACACCCGAATGGCTCGTGAAGATACGATGCAAATTTTGCGTGAAGAAGGTGCTGAGAAATGTGGTGGTGTATTGCACTGTTTCACTGAAAGCCTGGAAATGGCGCAGGAAGCAATTGAGCTTGGTTTCTATATTTCTATTTCTGGTATTGTAACTTTCAATAAGGCTAGTGATCTTAAACATGTGGTCAGTCATTTGCCATTAGAGCGCTTGCTTGTTGAGACAGATTCTCCGTACCTAGCACCAATTCCATATCGCGGGAAACAGAATCAGCCTTCTTATGTTCGTGAAGTCGCTGAATATATTGCATTATTAAAAGGTGTGTCTGTTCAGGATGTGGAAGAAATCACCACAAATAACTTCTTTAGGCTTTTTTCGCAAGCCGAACGTTGATTGAATAAAAAAGGAGCGCTTGCTCCTTTTTTATTATCTATTACTCATCTTTCCTATCATGCTTTGTTGCTTAACTACCTGAATGGGGTGATATTTAAGCGATATTGGCTTAATGTAATTTCGTTACGTAAAGAAACTATACTTACAGAAGTGAAATAATGCTACATGCTTAGTGTTTAATGTGATTTGTGTATTTTTTTAAACAAAAACATGCGCTTAACTTAATTTGCGGCTGATATTTAGCGTTTTTGTGATTGTGATCTATATTTTATTTTGAAATTTTATTTCACGGGGCATTGGTATTTTTGATAGTCATCAAGTTATATTTATCAACGCATTTTATACTTAATGCCGTAATAAAAAATAAAAGTGGTGCTAGCATTATGACTACGGGGGTAGGTCTGCTTGCACTGACTTGATATCTAATTAAAACATCTCACTCAGGAGCACAGTATGTTTAAAAACCTTTTTGCTAACCTGCAGAAGGTCGGTAAGGCACTTATGTTGCCTGTATCGGTTCTGCCGGTAGCGGGTATTCTGCTGGGGGTTGGTGCCGCTAATTTTAGTTGGCTTCCAGACGTTGTATCTCACATCATGGAACAAGCCGGTGGTTCGGTATTCGGCCAGATGGCATTGCTATTCGCTGTAGGTGTGGCTCTTGGCTTTACCAACAACGATGGTGTAGCAGGTCTTTCTGCTATCGTTGGTTATGGCATCATGGCGGCAACGCTGTCAGTTATGGCTGGCGTGCTGGGTGTTGAAAAAATCGACACTGGTGTATTGGGCGGTATCCTATCTGGTGGTGTTGCTGCTTGGGCATTTAACCGCTTCTTCCGTATTCAGTTGCCAGAATATCTTGGTTTCTTTGCCGGTAAACGTGCAGTGCCAATCATCACTGGTTTCGTGTCAATTGCACTAGGTATCCTACTTTCTTTCATCTGGCCACCTATTGGTTCTGCAATTGCTGCATTCTCTGATTGGTCTGCAAACCAAAACCCAGTAACAGCATTCGGTATTTACGGTGTTATTGAGCGTTCTCTGATTCCATTTGGTCTTCACCATATCTGGAACGTACCGTTCTTCTATGAAGCAGGTAGCTGTGTGAACAGCGCTGGTGAGCAAGTAAATGGTATCATGACTTGTTTCCTAACTGCTGATGATGCTTCTCGTGCTGCTGGTAATGGTTTTGGTCAGCTAGCGGGTGGTTACCTGTTTAAGATGTTCGGTCTGCCAGCTGCTGCTTTTGCAATTGCTCACGCTGCTAAGCCTGAGAACCGTGCAAAAGTAATGGGTATTATGGCTTCTGCTGCGTTGACATCATTCCTGACTGGTATTACTGAGCCAATCGAATTCTCATTCCTGTTTGTTGCTCCTGTTCTATACGGTATTCACGCAATCCTTGCTGGTCTGGCGTATGTACTGACTAACTCTCTGGGTGTTGTACACGGTCACACGTTCTCTAACGGTTTCATTGACTTCGTTGTACAGTCGCCACGCGCTGATAATATGCTGCTGTTGGTTGCTCTGGGTATTGGTTATGCTGTGCTTTACTACGTTGTATTCACTGCGGTAATCCGTGCTCTGGATCTGAAAACACCAGGTCGTGAAGAAGAGGAAGAGAAGGGTGCGGTTGCTACTGGTTCAGAACTGGCTAAAGAGCTGGTAATGGCATTCGGTGGTAAAGAGAACATCACTGGTCTTGATGCATGTATCACACGTCTGCGTGTTGCAGTAGCAAGCGTTGACAATGTAGATCAGGAACAACTGAAGAAACTGGGTGCAGCTGGTGTTGTTGTTGCCGGTGGTGGTGTTCAGGCAATCTTCGGTACTAAGTCTGACAACCTGAAATCTGACATGGATGAGTGGATCCGTAACAACTAATACGGTTCTGTAAATCATTCTGTTCTAAAGGGAGGCTTCGGCCTCCCTTTTTAGTTTTTTATAAAGTGGATAGTATTATGCGAAAGGTGAAATTTAGTTAAATTTTGCGGCTAGTCTTGACTGTTAGTATGTAGTTACCAGCATGACCTACAGACCTACAGACCTACAGACCTACAGACCTACAGACCTACAGACCTACAGACCTACAGACCTACAGACCTACAGACCTACAGACCTACAGACCTACAGACCTACAGACCTACAGACCTACAGACCTACAGACCTACAGACCTACAGAGTACACAAAACTATAAGTTGAATAAGAATATAACGTGAGCTGTCAGACTCTCGCTTTATGTAATGATGAAATTACAGAGAAAGGAAAAATAGGATCAGTACCGGAACCAGTAGACTGAGAATAAAGCCGCTGACGATGGCTACTGGTACACAGCGGATACCCCCGCAGTTTTGAATGACAGGGAGAGTAAAGTCCATTGCTGTTGCGCCGGCATAGCCAATGGCAGTGCTCGGAAAGCGGCTTATTAGCATAGGGATGATACTCAGAGCGATCAGTTCTCTTAGCAACTCATTTAAAAATGCTGCGCCACCAAAGACAGGGCCTAAGCTGTCGCCAATCAAGATGCCGGTTAGAGAATACCAGCCAAAGCCGGATGCCATTGCCAACCCGTGGGTAAGAGGCAGATCAAGCAGGATAGCTGCAATTACGCCACCTGGTAATGATGTCGCGACAATCAACAAGGCAATGGTTATTCCTTTGCGGTTTAACAGGATCTGGCGTAACGTCATTCCGCTGTTACGTAGTTGGATACCGATTAAAAACAACAGAAGGAGGAGAATTACTTCACTGGCCTTATCGACCCAACTTAAGTCTACGTCAGCCACTAGACCGATAACCAATCCTGCTGCGACAACCAGAACAAGCCTTACAGATTCCATCACCATTTTCATGAAAGGAAGTTTACGATGATCCTGACTGGTATCTGTTGGCCAGAGTCTATCCAGAATGGGTAATGCGATCAGGTTACAAAGGCTGATAGAGATGAAAAATACAGAGGTATAAATCAGGATTTGATTGAGGTTTTGTCCCAGGTTATCAAGTCCGGCCAGGCTGAGGCCCATTAGAGAAAGGATAACCAGTACTAGGCGGCTGGTTTGGGTATTTATAAACTCTACTACAGATGGCTTATCGACCTGGATTAGATAACCAATGACTAATGGCAGAAAGATATAAAGCATTCCCGAAAACATGTGTGTCCTTACGTTTGTTGTGCTGGTGCTGTTTAAAGCCGTGTGAGTATTGCCGGAGCCGGTTTGGTATCAGACTGGTAAAAAAGTCAGAAAAAAGCTGCCACTTGCAAATGCAATCGGCAGCTTATCAGTCTTAATGAGAAACGGTCAATATCCGTTCAATGATGTTGTTATGAATTAACTTGGATACTTAAAATCCACTGTTTTTGATGACGTTACGAATCTGATAATTAAATTCGTCATCAGGCATATTGGTCAGCTCGTACATCACCTCGGCTCCCGCAAGATCCATTTCAACGTTGTGATCTTCAATGGCATCATCATTAGTTTTGTAGAGCAGCAGGTGGTTTGCCATACGGGCGATATCAAGATAAGACGTATTCGGACGTGTCCGGTAAGGCATTTCAGTATTTGATGCGACTTCAAGGTAGTCTTCATCAAATCCCCAGTGTTTCAGAGTCAGAAGGCTGGCTTCCTGGCAGCAGTGCTCAAAAACATATTTGGCAATGTCGAAACTTAGGAAATTGCCACTATCCAAATAATTCTTGTATTCATTAACCAGACTGAACAGACCGATATCAGCGAACAGTCCGGCCAGCAGTGATTTTTCTGGCTCTATATCGATTGGTGTTTCATTGTAGTTGATTAAACCCTGGCTGATTAATGCCATGGTTGCGGCAAGCTGGCGTGAACGGACAGCACTCTGGTGTAGAATTTCATTACAATAAACACCGAAGTTACTCTGGCGTTTCAGTTCCTCAATTGCCCGTGCCGTAACAATATCGCGAACACGAATGATCCCCAGCCTGCTTACTGCTGTCTGAATGTCGTGGCACACTACATTGCGACGGTTGAACATCATGGTATTTGATACTTTCACAATGTATGCGGCTGTACCTGGATCATCAATCAATACATCGGCGACATCACGAACTGTTGTCTCTTCTTCCTTGCAAAGGGCTTGAAGTTTGGAGAGGACATCCGGAATGGGGGGAAGTGTAAGACGGTTCTGTTTTACAGCGTCTTTCACAAGAGAGCAGAATTCAGATTCCAGCCCTTTTACAATTTTGTCGTTCTCTGGTTTAAGCCAAAAAAAAGAAACGTGTGCCATTACAATCACTAACTCGAAATCAAGGCGTACATTCTATCTTGTGCTATTGCTGATAAACAGGTTAAGAATGCAAAAAAATGCAAATCGCCATGACTTGTGGTCAGATTATCTCCGATGTCGGGAACTCATTATTATCCAGTAGTTTAAGCAGAAAACGAATTGTGAGTTTTATGCTTTCCTGGGTGATGAGTAGCTGCTTGTAGTGTACTTCAAGTGGAAGGATTTCAAGCCACCGATGACAAACCCAAGTGAGATTAGTATAGGCCGGGTTGGGATACAATGCGCCAATACTGGGCTGGGAAGCAAAGAAAAGCTTCAATTTTTCAGACAGACATTCAGTTGTGTCGTCCACTGGGGTTGGCTCCCAATGTGTATAAGGGTGGCTGTCAGCTGTCAGCAGGTTGTTTTCTGCAATTCGAATTGATAATAACCGTACCTTTTGCTGTCCTTCCACAACAATGCTCAGCAGACCGTTCTCGTCAGAATTAAAATCGATAACTTTGCATGTGGTTGCTATTGCCGGCAGTTTTTTTATTTCATTCTGTTCTTCATCCTCATTCAGCATGCATAGGGCAAAGTCTCTTTCACCGGCCAGTGATTGTTTTACCATCTGGATATATCTGTCTTCTGCAATGGTAATAGCCAGCCTCCCTTCCGGAAGAAGGTGCTTGGAAGATGGCAATAATGAAATCTCTGACATGATATACCCTCCACTTATTAATAATAACCATAGTTGTCACTGACAAGAATAACGATAAGTGGCTGGCGAATTTTTAGTCGTATTTTGGGAGATTTCACGCAGAAAAAAATGGTCATTTATTGTCCCTTTTCACTTTTTTTGCAACTCATAATATGCCTCAAATCTCAAATTCAAATGCTAATGGTTTCATATGTGGCTTTTGTTCTTCTGATGTGTCATTGTCAATTTGTTGACGCTTTATTGTTTGGCGTTGCTGGAGAGAAAACGACCACTAACGTTTAACGGAGGAATGAGTTGTGCGATCGTTAAAGGCTGACTTCTTTAATTATCTTCGTGAATTTGGCAGTTATGATAAACGCTCAATGTTCGGGGGAACGGGCATTTTTATCAATAATGCCATGTATGCAATTCTAACTGATCAGTCGATATTCCTGCGCGGTGGTGAAGGCCTTGATCAACAATTAACGGCTCTTGATTGTAATAAATTCAAGCACATTAAACGCAGTACTACGGCAGTTGTAAATTATTATGATGTAACACAACTCTTTTTATATAACAAAGAGTTATGTGGTGAACTGGTAAAAAAATCCATCACGGTATCGCAGAAGGAAAAGGCTTATAAGCAGTCTGGTCACAATAAGCGTTTACGTGATTTGCCGAACATGCGCCTTACTCTTGAGCGCATGGTTAAAAAAGCCGGAGTTCCTGATGTGAACTGCTTCATGTCGCTTGGTGCTGCGGAAGTTTATCGCAAAGTTCGCAACTCTCACGGTAAAGATCTCGACGTTAAGTTGTTATGGATGTTTGCCGGAGCTATGGACGGTTGTCACTGGACTTTGCTCAAAGAAGATCGAAAACAGGGGCTTTTAGAAGCAATTGAGGGTTAGCTGAAGAGTATGTGGTTTATCCTCAATTCAGCCCAGTTAATTAGCCACCTGAAATAAGGTGGCTGATAGTTTATATCCTGATTTACTTCTGATCTCTGCAATTAGTTGGCAATTAGGTATAAGATGGCGCAGAAATATTGAGTTGAATACTGAAGCCAATGCGATTACCTAAGTTAACCGGTTCTGTGCTTTCCGGGTTGCACTGTTTTTTGATTGCTGCTGAGCAAATGAGTTTTACCCGTGCTGCAGAGATTTTGTGTCTTACTCAAAGTGCCGTTAGCCATAAAATTAAAAACCTTGAAGATACGCTTGAGGTTAAGCTTTTCATTCGTCAGCCTCGTAAGTTGATTCTGACGGAAGAAGGTAAGCGACTTCAGGCCGTGCTTGCTCAGAATTTTGGTGACATAGCCCATGAGATCAGAGATCTCAAGACGCTGGAATTAAGTGGTGATTTTAATGTGGCTGTACCGCCGACATTTGCCCAAAGCTGGCTTTTACCAAGGTTAAAAAGGTTCATTGATAAATATCCCGCCCTGCGTTTCCATCTTCGTACCCGCAACGAGCTGGTGGATTTTCAGACTGAATCTTTTGATTGTGCTATTTATTTTGGTAATGGCAAATATCCAGGCTTGTATTCGGAAAAACTAATGGGCGAGAGTATGCTGCCGGTTTGCAGCCATGAGTATGCGATTACACATGAACTCTATGATTGTCCTGAAAAGTTGAGTAGCTGTCTGTTGCTGCATGATGCCGCCCCATGGGCCAGGGCAGGTCGTAATGATGAATGGCAGTATTGGGCCCAGCGTTATGATGTTGTATTGCCTGAAGCAGGATGTACTTTTGACCGTGCTGATCTGGCTCTGCAGGCTGCCGAGCAGGGGATTGGCGTTGCGATGGGACGTAATTCATTTATTGTCGAGAAGCTTGAATCCGGTCGTCTGGTCACGCCGTTTGCTATGCCTGTTCAGTCGCCTTTGAATTATTACATCGTGTGCCGGCGGGAAATGGTTATGTCGCCGAGAATAAAGGCTTTCATTGACTGGATGAAGGCTGAAACAGAAGACATGAATGAAGCCTGATATAAAAGTTTGATGAGATAAAACAACGCCCCCTGAACGGGGGCGTTGTTGTTTCATGTGTTCGATATGTCGCGCGTTATGTAAAAGTATTAGATCTTGAAGCGCGTGGTCAGCATGATCTGATCGTCATAAATATCATTCAGACGGCCCTGAATGCCGATTGAGAATAGCTCTGTGGCATGGAAACGAGCGTATATGTTACCAATTGTTTTTTCATGATCATCAATGTTCAGGTGACCTACCTGACCGCCAACCTCAAGTTGCGGGCCTAACCACTGACGGATACCGATGTTCACTTCCATACCTGTTTTGCTGCTTGAGCTTTTAAGTTCAGGTTCATTTTTAGTGTTTCGTACCTTCAGCTCACCGGTGATATCCGCCCAGTTATTAACCGGAGCGTGGAAGCCTACACCCAGACCAATATCCCAGTCGTCGTCAAATTCTGTGTCAATGTGGCCAGTAACGTGAGCATTAGGGTGAATTGACTTACTGAAGCCTGCACCATAAGTCAGAGGGCTAATGCCAACACGTGCTTCAGCGTAATCGTAGCTGAAGTTACTCATGGTTTGAGTGTTCGCGTGAGCCGCTGAAATCGACGCCAGAATCAGGCCAGTGGCAAGAAGTGTTTTACGCATGAAAATTAGTCCGTGGAGCCAAAAATAATGGCCTCATTTTAAAGGACAAAGAACATCAAGCATAGAATTTTGCGGCACTATGTTGTCCTTTCGGTTGATATCAGAGTAAAAATGCAGCAAAAATCACAAATAAACGTGATCTGAACCGCGAATATTGTGCCGCTTAAAAGGTAAGCAGAGATTAGCGGTTGTGATTGGAGTGAGTTTTGGCAGGAACTGATTTCCCGCCAAAGTTGATTATGCAACTAACTCGTTACCTGAATTTTCGTCTGCGCTGAATAGCGCTATGTTTTTCAGGGTAGTATCGGCGATATTACCCAGAGCCTCTTCTGTCAGGAATGCCTGGTGGCCTGTGAAAAGGACGTTGTGGCAGGCAGACAGGCGGCGGAATACGTCATCTTTAATAACGTCGTTAGACTTATCTTCGAAGAAAAGATCCTGTTCATTTTCGTAGACATCAATTCCCAGCGAGCCGATTTTGCCGTTTTTGAGTGCTTCAATGGCATCTTTGGAATTAAGTAGTTCGCCGCGACTGGTATTGATGATCATCACTCCGTTACGCATTTTGTCAAAAGCGTCAGCATTGAGCATATGATGATTTTCTTCAGTCATCGGGCAGTGCAGGGTGATAACGTCAGCTTGCTGGTAGATTTCATCGAGTGAAGCGTAGGTGACACCTAACTCGACAGCGAGAGGGTTTTCATAAGGGTCGTAAGCCAGTACGTTCATCCCGAAACCTTTAAGAATGCGAATAGTGGCAATGCCGATTTTACCTGTGCCAATTACACCAACAGTTTTTCCGTGGAAGTTGAATCCGGTCAGGCCTTCAAGGGAGAAGTTGGCATCACGGGTGCGTTGGTAAGCTCGGTGGATTTTACGGTTAAGGCTCATCATCAGGCCTAAGGTATGCTCGGCGATAGCTTCCGGAGAGTAGGCCGGGACACGTACTACTTGGATACCTAGTGATTTCGCCGCATCCAGATCCACTTTGTCGAATCCAGCGCAGCGCATAGCGATAAGGCGAACATTATTTGCGGCCAGTTCTTCAAGCACAGGACGGCTCAAATCATCGTTAACAAACGCACATATGGCATCGAATCCCTGCGCCATCTTTACAGTTTGCTTTGTCAGGCGAAATTCAAAAAAGACCAGCTCGTGCTGATAGCTGTTGTTTATAAGCTCGAATGACTTTTGATCGTACTTTTTGGAGCTGAAGACTGCTACTTTCATGGATCACCTTTTCGGCTGGCTTACATTGTTTATGTGATGAACATAACACTTTCTAAGCTCGCCGAAAAGGTTTGTATGACAAATATCAATAACAGGGCAGATAATACCTGTCAGCTATTAGAGATCAGACAGGGTCAGGCGTCTCTCACTGAGTGCTTCCATTATTCTTGCTGTATCAAGAATTCGTGCCCATGGCATTAGATCTTTTTCATTTTCAATGACGTAGGTGGTCAACTGATCTATCACCACTTCTTTGAGCTGGTTGCCATCCCATGGTTTCGCAATGTAATAATCAAGGCTGGCGTTGTTGACTGCCTGAACGGTTTCTTCCAGCCCTGCTTGTCCGGTCAGCAGAACCCGTCGGCAAAGAGTAGTTTCAGACTGATGTTTCAGCTCAATCAGGAAATCAATGCCGGTTTCACCGGGCATAATATGATCGCAAAGGATCAGGGCTAGGGGGATATGATCCGCAATGGTATCGGCGAGCACTTCCTTAGCCTCATCAACAGACTCCGCCGCTTCAATAATGAAGTGTTCCTCCAGCTCGCTTAAGTCATGCAATACACTGTCGAGCACTTCTCTTTCATCATCAACACATAAGATGAGATATTTGTTCATACGGCCTCCTTTTAAACTGGTAACGTCACTATCATCCTGGTGAACTGTCCGGGCTCAGATTCAACCCGTATGACACCATCGTGTTGGTGGATGATTTGCTGACAAACAGACAATCCTATGCCTAAGCCGAAGTTGCCTTCTCGTTTGGTGGTGTAATTAAGTTCAAATATTTTCTGTTGTTCCTCGGGTGGGATCCCTTTCCCGTTGTCTTGCACAATAACATCGATTTTTTTCTGGTCAGAGTCCGGGGTAAAACGGGTGCTAATATGAATTTCCCCCGGCTCATCAATAGCATCAAGCGCATTGGAAATTAGGTTAGTCCAGACTTGTTGTAGTGCTATCGGCTGGCAGTTGAGCGACGGCAATTCGGAATACTCTTTAGTAACATGATGGCGCTTTAATCGGTTCTCAAAAATGACCAGGGTATCTTCCAGTCCTTCGTGAAGATCTACACAGTGCACAGTTTCATCATCTTGCCGGGCATAGCTTTTCAGGCTCTTGACCAAATCAGCAATTCGTTGGGCACAGACGTTAATTGACCGCAGGAAATTACCCATTTGATAATAGTTATCCCATTCACCCATCACGGATTTCAGCTGTGACTTTTGCGGTAACAACCAGGATTCAAGATAGTTTTGCTCATCAATACCCATTTGTACCGCTTTGCGGGCAAGCTGGCGATCATTGAGAACAGATTCGAGTTGTTTGGCTCGCTGGCGGGTTTCAGAGGTAGAAAGAGGCCGTGACTGCATTGCTTGTTGCAGGATGAAATTGCCTCTGGTCTGATTTTCGTGACTTAGTTGAGTATCGGTCAGTTTACAGATGGTTTGCTTGAGGGTATCGCTGCCGCGCAAAATTGCGGATACCGGATTGTTCAACTCGTGGGCGACGCCTGCGACCAGTTGTCCCAGCATGGCCATCTTTTCTTTTTCCACCAGCTGCTGGTATGCCTCATCGAGAGTTTTCAGTGTCTGTTGTAACTGCATCTCTGTCTGAATGCTGCCCTGCAGACGACGGTTGAAGTTACGTAGCAGCAAGTTAGTAAACAGGGGGAGCAGCTCACTTCTGGAATTCATCACTTTGTTGAATAGCTGCCGGTCGAGTTTAATGACATTGGTTTTACCTAAAGTGACGCCGGTAGAAAATGAAGGCTCACCAGTAACAAACGACATGCCGCCGACTAAGTGACCTGCACTAACCCGCACCACTTCATGTTTACAGTCATGTTCGTCTTTTTTATAAAGGGCTACTTCACCCTCGGTGATAAACCACAAGAAGTTGTTCGGCTCACCCTCAACAGTGAGCAGGTGGTTTTCACTGTAAGTCCGACAAGCTCGATCTTCATCGTTGCCGTCGAAGAATTCATACAAGGCATCGGCAACCTGGCGGGCAAGGCTGGCATCATCAAGTTCATTGGTATTTTGGATAAAGCCGGAACGAAAGTTCGACATCTGTCTTTCAATATGAGCGTTGAGGATCCGGCGGTGATCGAGCACCTGGCTGTAGCTCAGCCAGTCTTCTGCCGGGTGTTTGAGCACAAATGTCGTCAGTTCTTTGAGCAGAACCTGATGAAGTTCTTTTCTGTTCCAGGGTTTAGTCAGGCAATAGTGGAGTCGACCTTCATTAACCGCCTGCATGATATCGTCAAGCTGCGGCTTGTCATTGAGCAGGATCGAACGGGCCTGAGCGGAAACTGGATATTGATCGAGCCTGACCAGGAAGTTGACTCCATTATCTTTGCCCAGCTCATTATCGCATATCACCATGGCAACAGATTGGTTGTTTTCCTCAATGAACTGCAAGGTGTCGAGTGCTTCATCAATACTGTACGCATTGCAGATATCAAAGAGCGCAGAAAAGGGCGCCAGATCTTTATTCAGGCGCTCAACAATAATTGGATCGTCATCCAGACAGACAATGACAAAGTTATTCACCCTCGGCTTCCTGTTTTATTGTTGGAGTTATTACTTAGAGTGTATAAGAAACCAACAAAAGAGACTGAGATGCGGCTTACAAAGCTTTATCATTAGTCGTTGATAAATAGAGGTTATGCAGCGTTTGTTTAGCCTGGTGTGTTACACTGTATTTTTCACTCTCGGAGATTGGGATACAGAATGTTAAAACAAGTTGGTGCTGTTGGCGGTGCCGTAGCTATCGCACTGTGTTGGCCGCTAGCAACAGGACAGATTGGTGAGCAGGTTTACCAGGATACAGTTGGTCAGTATGAAAATCCTTATTTGACGATCAGCAACGAAAGTTACGACCGTGGTTACCTGAGTTCTGATGCAGTATCCCGCATCGAGATCAAGGAAGAATGGAAGCCGGTTTTTGAAGATGAAGGCCTGCCAACTGTCTGGCATTTACATCATAAAGTCGAGCACGGCATCATGAAGGTGACTTCTTCAAGTGAGCTGGTGCTGGATGAAAATCTTAAGCCGTATGCTGACAGCATGTGGGGCAAAGACGTAGCACCTATCAGCTTTACTTCATCAACCGCTCTGAACGGCAAAACTGATTTCAATATCACGCTCAACCCAATGAACTTCAAGAATGATCTTGGAGCTAAGGCTGATATTAAGGCTCTGGTTTTTGAAGGAACGATTGATACCAAAGGTGCTGGTGAGTTCCGCTACAACCTGCCAGAGGCAACCATTATTACCACTGCAGATGAAGCCATGACGCTGACCGGCCTGAAAGGGAGTGGTAAAGGTAAATTAGACGGTCAGTTCTGGATTGGCAGCCAGGATGTTTCTTTGCAGCATGTGAGCTTCAAAGATCTTAGCAGTGACAAAAGTGTTGAAGTCGATAACGTTGAGTTGGCAATGAATAATGTGCTTGCTCAGTCGGCATCGTCTGAGGAGCCAAAAGCCGATCAGTTGCTGACGAATACCAATATGATGAGCATTGATAAGATCGTGTCGCTGGAAGGCCGAGAGTATCGTGATTTCCGCTTTAATGTATCATTTGCTGATCTGAACTATCCGGCCATCAGTCGCCTTGGCAATATGGCTGAAGACCTGAATGAGCAGATCACACCTGAACAGGCTGAAGAAGCAGCTCTGGCGCTGGATTTGCTTGTGGCTAAGGGTCTGAAATTCTCTATTGATGATCTTAGTATCGTCACGCCGGAAGGGGATGTGAAGAGCAACCTGAATATGGTTGTGGCTCCGGGTATTGCGCGAGCTTCCCAGAACCTGGCTCAGGTAGCAGAAAAGCTGACCGGGGAAATTAACCTGGTTTTACCGGTTGAACTGGTTGAAGCGGATCCGGCACTGCATCAGAAAGCGACCATGATGGAGCAGAACGACATTATCACAAAGGATAAAGAAAAGTACTCACTGCATATGAAGATTGAAGGTGACAAGATTATCCTTGCTTCTGGTGACCAACTGCCATTGGCTATGTTGCTGATGCTCTTTATGTAACTAACCAGAGATATTGAATGTTAAAACCCGCTGTCTCGCACAGCGGGTTTTTTGTATCAGAAGTAAAACACGGTTAATTGATAGAAGATACCTATTGATAAAATTACTTATTTCTATTTAGTAAATTGGGATAAATAGGCGACACTTAATTTAACGGCAGCAGGCAGAAGAATATGAAATAGCCTGTTTTTCTAGCATAAACAATGAGTTCAAGGGGGATGCATGGAGTCGTTAAAAGTTAAAGATTACATGAATGCGCGCCCGGTAACATTCGACCCTAAGATGTCGCTATCCCAGGCATTGGACAAGCTACTGACGGCGAAGCAAATCGGTGGGCCGGTAGTTGATGAGAATCGTAAAGTGGTCGGTTTCCTGTCAGAGCAGGACATGATCCATAAGTTACTGAAGGTAGGTTATCACTGTCAGGATACCCACAATGTTGGTGAATGTATGCGCCAGGATGTCCTGACCGTTGCTCCAGATGATTCTATTATTGAGCTGGCTGAAACCATGGCGGGTCAAAAGCCAAAAATCTATCCGGTTGTTGATAACGGGCAATTAGTGGGGGTGATTACCCGTCGTGATGTGCTAAGTGCCATCAGTACCCAAATTGGTGACTGCTTTAAACATCCGGTGTAATGCATTTTTACTGAGAACATTTGATTGAGAAAAGGCGCAAACTGCGCCTTTTCTTTATTTACGACAAGCTTTTATCTTCTGTTTAATCAGTGACTTCAAACTGTATTACTGCCTTGCTCATAGCATCACAAATCAGATAAAAACTATTTATAATTCACTTGTTTAGTGATCTGATTCTAAGTTCACGCCTTCATTTTTCTTCACAATGTAACCTGCAAAAGAGCTGTATATCCAAACAACTTCACTAATTCGGATGTGGTATGAGTCCGGCAGTGAGTTCTGAAGTCGTTTGGTTATATATCTGCCAGCAGTAAATCATTTGTTGGCAGTTGCTCATGCTTGAGTGCTATTTCTTCCAATAAGAATTCCCAATAAAAAATAAAGGATGAATACAGGCATGAAGGACAGGTTTTTTTGCTTTAAGGGAATAATTACAACATGCGTCAATATCTGAAGTATATCATACCGATCCTTATACCGCTTCTTATCTTAATTTTGCCTGCATCGGCATTTCCTGTTGATGGGCTAACCATTATTCAGCAGCGAGTTATTGCTATCTTCCTGTTGGCTGCACTGTGCTGGGTGTTCGAGCCTATTCCTATTTATGCCACGTCTGTTGTGATTATTGTGCTGGAATTGCTGTTGCTGTCGGATAAAGGGCTTTACCTGTTCCGTCGTGCAGAAGGGCAACCGCATTTCGGTGAACTGCTGAATTACAGCGATATTATGGCTGCCTTTGCCAGCCCAATCATTATGCTGTTTCTTGGTGGTTTTTTCCTTGCTATGGCGGCAACCAAATATCGTTTGGATGTAAACCTTGCACGTGTATTGCTCAGGCCGTTTGGTACTCAACCAAAGTATGTGATGTTTGGCCTGATGCTGATCACCGCTGTTTTCTCGATGTTTATGTCTAATACTGCAACTACGGCGATGATGCTGTCGATTCTGGCACCGGTTATCGCTCTGTTTGGCAGCAAAGATCCGGGAAAAATCGCTTTCGCACTTTGTATTCCGGTTGCGGCTAATATCGGCGGTATTGGTACTCCTATCGGTACTCCGCCTAATGCGATTGCTTTGAAATACCTCACAGGTGAAAACCTGATCACCTTTGGTGAGTGGATGTTCTTTGGTGTGCCGTTTGTTGCGGTATTACTGGTGTTTGCCTGGGGGCTGATAAACCTTCTTTATCCGGCCAAACAGGAAAAAATAGAGCTGACTATCAAAGGTAAGTTTCTCAAAACGCCGAAGGCAATCACGGTTTATGTCACTTTTGCCCTGACGATTATTTTATGGCTGATGGGTTCGGCGCATGGTATGAACGCATACACGGTCGCACTGATCCCGGTAGCGGTCTTCTCATTGACTGGCATCATCAACAAGGAAGATCTCAAGAAGATTTCCTGGGACGTGCTGTGGTTGGTTTCCGGTGGTATCGCACTCGGACTGGCGTTGGATCAGACCGGGCTTGCCCGCCTGATGGTGCACAGTATTCCGTTCGACAGCTATTCGCCGTATGTTGTTTTGGGCGGCTCGGCGATTCTGTGTCTGACAATGGCCAATTTCATGTCACATACCGCCACGGCAAACCTCTTAATGCCTATTATGGCGGCGTTAGGAACCTCAATGGTTAGCCTTGTTCCGCTTGGCGGTGAGATCACCTTGATTCTAGTGGTGACCTTTGCTGCTTCATTGGGGATGTCGCTGCCGATCAGTACACCACCGAATGCGCTGGCGCATGCGACAGGTCATGTTGAAAGCAATCAGATGGCGCGGGTGGGAGTTATTATCGGTGTAGTTGGTGTCGTGCTGAGTTTCGTCATGATTTGGTTGCTGCATATGATTGATCATATCTGAGTTCAGAAGAGCCTGGGTTGCAATTAGTTTACGGAGAACACATGTACCAGCCGAAAACACTACAGCGCATCATTGATATTTATTTTACTAATCCTGAACGGGTGATTTCGGTAAAGGCCGGGACGCAGGTGCTGCGCCAGGATGGTTTCAATGACAGGCTGTACTGGGTAAAGCATGGGGAACTGTGCGGGTATCTGCAAAATGATAATAACAGCCTGACGGCGAGGATATTCCGGGTCCGACAGGGGATGTTTTTTGGCGTTCACAGTTTTTTTTCCCGTACTCTGGTGGCATCAACAACGGTGATTGCAGAAACAGACAGTGAGCTGGCCTGGATCGATCTTGACACCCAGGCCGTTGAACCAGAAGTATACGGTTCACTCAGTGAGCAGTTTATGCCGGTGATGATGCATGAACTGGCACAGCGTCAGGTGCTGGCCGGTATGCAGGCTTTTGAAAAAGAAAAAGCGCTGCAGAAACTTTATGCTGCCGAGCAGATGACCACGCTGGGACAACTGGCAGCGGGTATTGCCCATGAACTCAATAATGCAGTGGGGGTGCTGAGCAGCAAAACCGAAGGTTTGCAGGGCGCAATTTGTCGCTTCTTGCAAGAAAGCAAACCGGAGGTTAGCCATTTCCTTGAACTCGGTATTGATCATGGTCAGCAGGCACCTTCGGCACAAGTGCGTAAAAGAGCTCGTGAGTTACAGGAAATGTACGGGCTAGGACGGGAGCAGGCAAGGCAATTGGCCCGGGCTCAGCCCCAAGGTGAAATACCTGCTTCCTGGTTAGCAAACCTTGATGAAGCATTGCAGTACTGGGATTTAGGGCGAGATTTGCATGACATGCGCCTGGCATCCAAACACGCTACTTGTATTGTCCGTTCAGTGAAGCAGTTGGGCGGAACCGATAATGTTCGCCAGCCAGATATCGATCTTAACGACACCATCAATAAATCCTTGTCATTGCTTCAAAGTAACCTGCGTCGGGTCAATGTCGTGCTCCGGCCTGGTGAGTTGCCATTAATGTCGGCCAGTTCCACCGAACTGGTGCAGATTTGGGTCAATATCATTAAGAACGCCTGTGATGCAATGGAAGAGACACCTGAGCCCCAGCTGGAAATTACAACCCGGCATTCAAAGAATCGTCTGCTTGTCACTATCAGCAATAACGGGCCTATGATAGATGAAGCAACCCGAAGAAAAATATTCCAGCCAAATTTCACCACTAAAAAGGGTGGTCTTTCATTTGGTTTAGGTCTGGGTCTGGCGATAGTCCAGCGAATTGTGCACAGCTACGGTGGCACGATTGCGCTTAAAAGTGACCCGGAGACAACAAGATTTCGGATTAAACTACCAATCACGTAAGGGATGGTCATGGAAAAACTTAATATCATCTGCGTAGATGATCAGAGGGAAGTGCTAAGTGCCGTTTTAAAGGATTTAGCGCCGCTGAATGACTTCTTCAATGTTGAGGATTGTGAATCAGCGGATGAGGCACTTGAGTTGATCGACGAGCTTGATGCAGAAGGGGAGTTTATTGCACTGGTGATTTCGGATCATGTGATGCCGGGAAAAACCGGGGTAGAGCTGTTAACTGAAATATCTCAGGACATGCGGTTTACTCAGACTAAGAAAGTGCTGCTTACAGGTCAGGCAACGCATCAGGATACGATTGAGGCGATTAACCGTGCCCGCATTGAAAGTTATTTTGAAAAGCCCTGGAAGGCCGAGGCATTGCTGACCACAGCCCGCAGCCTGATTACTGAATACATCTTTGACATGGGGCTGGATTATCAACGCTGGGCTGACATTTTAGATAACAGTGTTGTTTTCAGGCGACTGCGTTAAGAATTTATGCTCTGCCTGCGATGGCTTTGTTGTTATTAGCGACTAATATCCAAACATAACCCAAGCACCGAGGAACGCCTATGTGTCAGGATTATCTGGATATTCATCCGGAAGTAAACAAGGCATTGCAGTCGGGGAGACCGGTTGTCGCTCTGGAATCGACCATTATCTGCCACGGTATGCCGTATCCGCAAAATGCTGAAACGGCTTTAAAAGTGGAACAGATTGTCAGAACTAGTGGTGCGATACCGGCGACTATTGCGATCTTGAACGGGCGACTGAAAATAGGCCTGACCCATGACGAAATCGAATATCTCGCTAAATCCGGAAGGGGCGTTGTTAAGGTCAGCAGGCGGGATATTCCGTATATTGTCAGTTCTAAATCAGATGGTGCGACAACAGTTGCATCGACCATGATCCTGGCAAATATGGCCGGGATTCACGTATTTGCGACCGGTGGTATTGGTGGCGTTCACCGTGGTGCCTCCGAGACATTTGATATTTCCGCTGATTTGCAAGAGTTGGCTAATACGGATGTGGCAGTGATTTGTGCGGGGATAAAGTCCGTGCTCGATATCGGCTTGACACTGGAATATCTGGAAACGCAGGGCGTGCCGGTTGTCGGTTACCAAACTCAGCAACTTCCTGCTTTCTATTGTCGAGAAAGCGGATTTGATGTTGATTGTCAGTTGGACTCGCCGGAGCAGGTTGCTCGGTTACTGAACACTAAGTGGGATATGGGAATAAAAGGCGGTGTTGTGGTTGCCAATCCTATTCCTGAAGATTACGCCATGGAAAAGACCCGAATGGACAGCGTAATTATTGGTGCCATTACTGAAATGAATAAGGTTGGTATCAGGGGTAAAGACACTACGCCATTTTTACTGGCAGAAGTTGCTGAGAAAACGTCAGGAGAAAGCTTGAATGCCAATATCGCACTGGTTTTCAATAACGCCAGAGTGGCTGCTCAGATTGCGATAAGTTTAGAGAACCTGAAAAAGTGAGCCGCAACCGATTTTGTTCTTGACCTTTGAGTCGACTCCAAGGTTTATAGTTATTGCAAATGGGAAATAATCGCATATAGGAGTAAAACCATGTGTGCTCAATGCAATAACAAAAAACCACATATTCATACCGTTCAGCCAGCAACAGCAAATGCCAGCTCTGTTCGCGTAGAACATGGGGTGACTGAGCCGTGCTGCTGTTCTGCTGGTACAGCAACCGTCTGCTATGCAGATTCAGAAAGCAGCGGCGATCCTGGCTCCGATGATGATCCTGCCGGGCGAAAACCGTCCTTTATTATTAATTCCATCTCGAAAATTATCGGTAATTCTTTCACATTTTCTATTTTCCAAACAGACAGTTCCGCTCCGTCAGAGTCAGTATCACCTTCATCTTGTCGTTCCGATTGCTGTTCTGATCATGTTAATGACGTTGATGAGCCGGAGCTGGAAAAAGAGCTGCTCAAATCATCAAATGGCCAAACCCTGAGCTGGAAAATCCAGAATATGGATTGTCCTAGCTGTGCCCGTAAGCTTGAAAAAGCGTTATCTGTCGTTGATGGATTGCAGAGTGCTAAAGTTTTATTTGCCACCCAAAAGCTGGTGGTAAGCGGTGTTGGTGCTAGTCTGGCAATAGCTGTCGAAGAAAAAGCAAAGGAAACAGGTTTCCCATTGGTTTCTGCCCGCGGTAATAAAGAAAAAACAGAAAACCATAATACCATCAGGCCGTATATCCCTGTTTTAACCATTGCTGTCATGATGGCGGTGTCGGTTCTGATTAATCGCAGCTCGGAAACATACGGCCTGATAGCTTTCACGCTGACCACACTAATTGGTCTAATCCCGATTGTTAAACAAGCTATCAACTTAGCAAAGGGCGGAACGCCGTTTTCGATTGAGACCCTGATGACAGTGGCAGCAGTTGGTGCATTGTATTTAGGTGAAACTGCTGAAGCCGCAATGGTTCTGTTGCTGTTTTTGATTGGTGAACAGCTTGAAGGTTACGCATCCGCCCGCGCTCGAAGTGGTGTTAAAGCTTTGATGGATCTTGTTCCTGAAAAAGCTTTGGTTATCCGCCCGGACGGCACCAGAGAAAAAGTTGCAGCAGAAGAGCTGAAAAAAGGTGATGTGATTGAAGTGGCACCGGGTGGACGTCTGCCTGCTGATGCCGTTTTAACTGAAACTTCAGCAAGCTTCGATGAAAGTGCGCTGACCGGGGAGTCAGTTCCGGTTGAACGCCTGCGTGGTGAAAAGGTGATGGCTGGCTGTCTGGTTTCAGATAAGCAGGTTCAGCTGAGAATTGTTTCTGAGCAGGGGGATAATGCCATCGACCGTATCCTTCACCTGATTGAAGATGCCGAATCCCGAAAAGCACCGCTGGAGCGTTTTATTGATCGCTTCAGTAGTTTGTACACTCCGGCCATGATTGCGTTGGCGGCATTAGTCATCGTGATTCCGCCGTTGTTGTTCGGTCAGGACTGGAGTGAGTGGATTTATAAAGGCCTGACTTTGTTACTAATTGCATGTCCTTGTGCCTTGGTTATTTCGATTCCAGCTGCGATTACTTCGGGCCTGGCGGCAGCAGCACAACGTGGTGCCCTGATTAAAGGTGGTGCCGCATTGGAGCAGTTAGGGCATATCGAAACCGTTGCTTTTGATAAAACGGGTACCCTGACTCAGGGTAAGCCAGTTGTGACTGATGTTGTAAGTTGGGATGGTGATGAAGACAAACTGCTTTATCAGGCCGCAGCTGTTGAGGACGGTTCGTTGCACCCGCTGGCACAGGCTGTGGTTAATGCGGCTCAGGCGCGAGGATTAAAGCTGGATGTAGCCGATGAACGAGAAGCTTTGCCGGGTAAGGGCATTCAGGGGGTAATTGGTGGTGATACCTTATTGCTGGCTGCAGCGGATCGTTTGCCTGCATTAGTACAGTTAACAGCAGGACAGAAAACAGAGGCTGAACTGCTGGAAGGTGAAGGAAAAACCCTGGTAGTCGCGGTTCGTAACGATGAACCCGTTGGCTTGATTGCATGGCGAGACAATCTGCGTAATGACACCCGTGAAGCGATTAAAATCCTTAAGGCGATGGGGATTCATTCAGTCATGCTAACCGGTGATAATCCGCGTGCTGCTGCGGCTATCGCCAGAGAGATCGATATTGATTATCGTGCTGGCCTGTTACCCGCAGATAAAGTAACTGAGGTTGAACTTGCTAATAAAAATGCCAAAGTGGCGATGGTCGGGGATGGCATTAATGATGCGCCAGCAATGAAAACCGCATCCATTGGTATCGCAATGGGTGGAGGTACTGATGTGGCGCTGGAAACCGCAGATGCAGCCCTGACTCATAACAGAATTTCAGAGTTGCCGGAAATGATAGCGTTGTCCCGCGCGACACTGAGCAATATTCGCCAAAATATTTTTATTGCCCTGGGGCTGAAAGGTGTCTTCCTTGTAACGACCTTACTTGGCTTGACTGGTCTGTGGGTTGCAGTTCTGGCTGACAGTGGAGCGACTGCTTTGGTGACATTGAATGCATTGAGGTTGTTACGCTTTGAGTCAAAAGTGAAACGTACTTAATGCTCTGATGGAAAAACATTCAAAAGCATCGCCTTGTGCGATGCTTTTTTATTGAGATTAATTTTGTGATAAAGCGCAAAGGTAACCGTTTTTATGTGATCTAGCTCTCTCTGGGGTGAAAAATGAAATTCATACTATTTCTCTCAATGTGACTACAATCACTAAAAACTAAAAATCTATCGGCTATCTTTAGCCTTGTGTTTTGTTAATGCTTTTTTTAAGAGCATTGCCAAAACAACAACTTTTTTAGTTTTTTTAATTATTTGATTCATAGCCGCAGGCCTCGAGCGACCCCCTTAATTTCGCGGTAAAGTATAAAAAGGATATGACTATGTCTGACAACGCTGTATTCCACCTAGGTGTAACAAAAGAAGATCTGAATGGTGCTGAACTGGCTATTATTCCAGGTGATCCGGCCCGTGTTGAAAAGATTGCAAACCTGATGGAAAACCCAGAATTTCTGGCCAGTGCTCGTGAATATACTGTTTACCGCGCGAAGATAGACGGCAAATCTGTTGTTGTTTGTTCAACTGGTATCGGTGGCCCATCTACTTCTATCGCAGTTGAAGAATTGGCACAGCTGGGTGTTCGTACTTTCCTACGTGTAGGTACAACTGGTGCGATCCAGCCACACATCAACGTTGGTGACATGATTGTAACAACTGGCTCTGTACGTCTTGACGGTGCGAGCCTGCACTTCGCTCCAATGGAATTCCCAGCAGTAGCAGATTTCAGTGTTGCCACAGCAATGAAAGCAGCATGTGATGCAGACGGCGCAACAGTACACACAGGTGTAACAGCATCAAGTGATACTTTCTACCCAGGCCAAGAGCGTTACGATACATTCTCAGGTCGTGTAGTTCGTCGCTTCCAGGGTTCTATGGACGAGTGGCAGCAAATGGGCGTGCTTAACTTCGAAATGGAATCAGCAACTCTGCTAACCATGTGTGCAAGCTCTGGCCTACGTGCAGGTTGTGTAGCAGGTGTTATCATCAACCGTACTCAGAAAGAAATCCCTGATCACGCGACTCTGAAAGAAACTGAAAAGCGTTCTATCAAGGTGGTAGTTGAAGCTGCTCGCCGTATGCTGGCTGAGTAACCCTATCACTGGTTGTTTGCCTCAATCTCTTCATCGGGAATGCTCATTTATGTATATAAACTCTGCGTTCCCTCTTCGACCTTGAGGCAAATTCCTGCGTGCTAGCAGTTAGCAGTAATGATTATAAAACCGATGCTTAGGCATCGGTTTTTTCGTATGAAGACTTTGTTGGAAGTGTTCATTGATAGTCATCAACTGCGCGCTTCCGCCTTGTTCACGAATTAAATTCCTACGGGCTTGATTGTAATAGATTACAGAGAACCGGCGTATTGCGTCGGTATTTTATTGCCTCAATCTCTTCATCGGGAATGCTCATTTATGTATATAAACACCGCGTTCCTTCTTCGACCTTGAGGCAAATTACTGCGTGCTAGTAGTTAGCAGTAATGATTATAAAACCGATGTTTAGGCATCGGTTTTTTCGTTTTATTACCCCAATGAGTCAGATAATGAGTACTTATAATGGGATATTTAGTATGCTTTTATTCATGCTCAGGGGGAAATTTAACTTGGGTATTAGCTTGGTTATGAATAAGGGGTATATTCATTTTATAAATATTTTTTATAAGGTGTTTAATCATGTAAGCGGAATCATTGCCTCTATACTTCTGTTACTTAAGAGAGCTATCTGAAACTTATTTAACTAAACTGTGTAATACATGTGTGCTCTAAGTTTGTTTTTAAATAAATAATATTGAAGTGAATGCATGTGAAGTGTGACTTTCTGTCAGGTTATTTTATTTAACTTGGTTAAATGACCCTTTGTTTATGTAACAAAGAATAGAAATGCAAGAGCTGGTTAATATCAATCAAATTTGATGTTAATTGTATAAGGTTTCAATCTTATTGTGATATTGAGTCCAATAAATCATTAATCTCAGTGAATAATATTCGATGTTTTTATTGGTGTTATTCAATTGATAGTTGATAATTGAGTCAGCAAAATAATGAATGGTGATAAAGATCTATTTTACTTAGTTTCCAACTTTATATTATCGCCCCGTCATTGATGCCTGATTTTCAATGCGCTGAATAATAAATCGCCGTGAGAATAAATAAACACGGTATATATAATAACGGGGAACAGAAATGCATTTTCATAAATCATTATTAGCCATTATGGTTGGCTCTGCTATCACTCTGTCCGGATGTAATAGCAGCAGTAATAATACTGATGGCAAACAGGTTGATATTCCGATACCACCGTCCAGCAACTTTATTAACGTGATTGATCGCACCGGTAATCCAGAATACCTGCGTGATTATGATAAATATGACAACTTGAAGTTTAATGCTTTTGTCGATAACGGTGCCTGGCATGGTCATCTTCTGCCTGCTGATGCTAATGGTTATGGTTCTTTTGGCGGAATCATGCAGGTAACTCAGGAGTATGCCCACTTCATGTCGGGACAGGAGTTTGATAAGTTACATTTGCTCGATAAGAAAGCGGGCAAGCAGATTGATTTATCGTCAGCCCAGGCCAATATTTACAGTACACCCGGAGCCTTGGTTCAGGTTCTCAAAACTGATTTGGTTAATGTTCAGATGGTGTTGCGTTTTGTCACAGACAGAACTTCACTGGTTGAAACTCAGATCACAAACTTGACTGATCAGAGTATGGAGCTTGAATTAACCTGGGATGGTGAACTTTTACAGAGAGCACTTTCAAGTAAAGGTTATGAAAGTAAATCTATTGATGAGGTATATCCGAAATATAATCGCAGGATAATCTCAATAGATAATGGTATTAAAATTAGTTTTGGTGATATGAAAAATAACTACGCAATTCGAAACGATGCTGATGCTGAATTCAGAGTTGTTCGTTCAATTGATACGGATACCATTACTAATGAAACATCATTTAAGTCGACAGGCTATAAAAATATAGCACCGAAGAAAACTGAGATAATTTATACAACGTACTCTAATCTGCACAATGCGAAAGAAGTGCAGAATGAAGAAATAAAAGTTACCGATATTTTAGCGCATCCCCATAAATATATGGAACAAGCTCAGACTCGCTGGGATTCCTATATAGCAAAAGGCATGTCGAACAACCAGGCAACACCTGATCAGGCACGCGTGGGTGTAAAAGCTATGATGACCTTAAATGGTAACTGGCGATCAGCTGCCGGAGACATTAAACAAGCCACAGTTACACCTTCTGTTACCGCTCGTTGGTTCTCTGGAAACCTGACCTGGCCTTGGGATACCTGGAAGCAAGCCTATGCTATGGCGCATTTCAATCCTGATGTTGCGATGGATAATATTCGCACTGTATTCCAGAACCAAATTCAGGAAACGGATCCAATTCGACCTCAGGATAAAGGGTATCTGTTGGATGTTGTTTCTTATACAGCACCTGATTATCGTGATGGGGCGGGTTCTGAAAACTGGAATGAGCGCAATACCAAACCGTCTTTGGCTGCATGGTCAGTGATGGAAGTGTATAACGCATTGAAAAATGAGTTTGATCGTCCTGAAGATGCTCAGAAGTGGATAGATGAAATGTATCCTAAATTGGTGGCCTATCATGACTGGTGGCTGAGGAATCGTGATCATAATGGTAACGGTGTTCCTGAATATGGTGCCGCAGTCGACTCTGCGCATAATACGGCTGATGGTCATATGTATGTGTGGGTTAAAACCACGGATGATCTTACAGCTCGTTTTGGTGATGATGTTTTAGCAAAAGAAGGTGATTGGTACAAAGTACAGGGTGTAGCTAACTACAATAAGATCCTTGATGATGTTACCTATCAGGACCTTAGTGTCGGAGCCCAGGTTGCTGCTGGTTGGGAATCGGGGATGGATAATGCTGCTAGATTTGGTTTTATTTCTTCCGAACAGCTCAATGCGTATGCTGAAAAAAATTATTCCGGTGATGTTGAACAAGCGAGAAAAGACTGGGAAGTACGTTTTGCAGAGAACCGCTCTGATGATGATAAGTTGCTAGGTTTTTCTATGTTACAGGAGTCGGTAGACCAGGCTTCTTATATGTACTCTGATAATAAGTACCTGGCAGAATTGGCCGGGTTGGTAACTGCTGGTACAGAAGGAAAAGAGCGTGGACAGGAATTCCTCGATGGGGCGCAAAAGATCAAGGATTACATCAATACTTGTATGTTTGATTCGGGATCTAATTTCTACTATGACATTCAAATCGATGTTGAAGCAGACGGTACTACACCAAAACCGTTAGCAAATGGTTGTGCCGGATTACCGATTACTCAGCGAGGTCGTGGGCCTGAAGGGTGGGGACCGTTGTTTAACGGAGCGGCAACTCAGGAGTTGGCGGATAAAGTTGTGGCAACCATGCTGGATCAAGATGAGTTCAATACCTCGGCGAAGTATCAGGGAGAGGGAATATCCTTGCCAACGGCTGCGCAGTCAAATCCGGCTTATGATGCTGATATCTATTGGCGCGGCAGAGTATGGCTTGATCAGTTCTATTTTGGTGTGCGGGCGATGGAACAATACGGCTATGGTGCCGAAGCGGTACAAATGGCTAATGAGCTTTTCACCAATGCAGAAGGTATGACCGGAGACGGTGCTATCCGCGAGAACTACAATCCTGAAACTGGGGCTGTTCAGGGAGCGACCAACTTTTCCTGGAGCTCAGCCCATATGTACATGCTTTACCGTGAATTTTTCAAATAAGGCTTTTTACCTTTAATAATGTATAGAACCGCTGTCATCTGACAGCGGTTCATTTGTATCTGAACTGATATTTTACGCTTGTCACACTTAGTAATTTGTTTACTGACTAAATCTCCAACCGGATTGTCGGCCTTACTTCTTCTGTCTATATATTAATTACATAACTCAGGTTTTTACCGGACATTTCGAATCTTCGGGTTTACCAACCGGTTATTTCGGGACCATCATGACAAGGAATAGCTTATGCGTGCGTTCTTTTTAATGCTGTTGTGTTTGATTGGACTTGGATCCGGTTGTGTATACGCGCAGTCAGCATCGGAAATTGTCCGGCAGTCCGATTTACAAATGCGTGGTGATTCCAGTTACTCCGAAGCAACGATGAGGATTATCCGTCCGAGCTGGACGCGCTCAATGAGTATGAAAAGCTGGACTAAAGGGTTGGACTTGTCCTTGGTGCTGGTAACGGCACCGGCAAAAGATAAAGGCAGTGCTTCGCTTAAGCGCCAGCGTGAAATGTGGAACTGGATCCCCAGTATTGAGCGGGTGATCAAAATTGCTCCGTCGATGCTGAGTCAGTCATGGATGGGATCGGATTTCACCAATGATGATCTGATTAACCAGTCTTCCATTGTGGTGGACTATCGTCACAAGATGGTCAGGGATGATGAGTTTGATAAAGACCCTTCATGGGTTATTGATGCCTTTGCTAAACCGGATGCGCCAGTGGTCTGGAATAAGGTGAGGTTATGGATTTCCAAAAATAGTTATTTGCAGCGGAAAGTTGAGTTCTATGATGAATTCGATGAGCTGGTTAATACCATGAATACCTATGACGTCCGAGACCTCGGTGGCCGTCAGGTGGCGACCCGGATGGAAATGTTACCGGCGGATAAACCGGGTAATAAAACGGAAATCATCATTCATCAGGCGCAGTTTAACTTTCCGCTCAAAGACGGTTTTTTCTCCCTGAGTCAGATGAAGGCATTGCGCGACTAACGCTACAGGAGCCTTTATGTTACTAAAACTGGCCTGGCGTAATTTATGGCGGCAAAAACGGCGCACAATTCTGACCGCATCAGCACTCGCTTTGGCTCTGGCGTTATCCCTTTTCATGCGTTGCCTGCAGGAAGGCACCTATGCCAATAACATAGAGAATGCCGCTCGTTTTTATACTGGTTTGATACAAATACAGCATCCGGAGTTCTCTGAAAGTCAGAGTATTGATGACCTGCTTCCTGCTAGCAACGCATTTATCACTCCAGTCAGAAACCATCTAAATATCAATCAAATATTGCCGCGCATTGAGTCTTTTGCCCTTGCGGCGGCGGGAGAAAAATCAAAGGGGGTGATGGTATTGGGTGTAGCCCCTGAAAAGGAAGATGCGTATTCCGGAATTGCAAACAAGGTAAGCTCCGGTGAATTTCTCCGTGCGGATGATGACCAGCTCTTAATCGGTGAAGGATTGGCGAAGTTTTTCGGACTTGAAGTAGGGGATGAGCTGATCCTTTATGGGATGGGCTATCGGGGACAAACAGCCGCGGGGCTATATACCATCAAAGGATTACTCGATTTTCCGATGCCACAGCTTGATAACCAGTTGGTTTATATGCCTTTAGCTTTGGCACAATCACTCTACAGTACAGAGCAGCAGGTAACCTCCTGGGTGCTGCATACCAAAGACTTAGCTGAACTGCCCCAAACCGTTACTGATTTGACCCGTGAATATGGCGGGCAGGCGCAGGTTCGTGATTGGGAAGATCTGTCGCCGGAAATGTCGCAGCAAATTGTGATGGATAAAGTCAGCGGGATCATCATGATGTACTTGCTTTATGGGGTCGTCGGTTTTGGCTTGTTTGCCACATTGCTGATGATGACGCTGGAGCGCCAGCGTGAATTTGGGGTGATGCTGGCAACCGGTCTGCTCAGAAGAAAGCTGATTCTGTTGATATGTATTGAGTCTCTGTTTATCGCCATCATTGGCGTCGTTATCGGTTTGTTGGTGGCAACACCGGTTCTCATTTGGTTCTACTACAACCCAATCACGCTGACCGGTGAAGTCGCAGAAATGATCCTTGAGATGGGTTGGGAGCCTGTTATGCCTGTTATGCTGGCTCCCTGGCTTTTCATTGATCAGGTCGTCACTGTACTGGTGTTACTGGCGCTTTGTATGTTGTACCCGATCTGGCGGATCTATCGCCTGGATCTGGTAAGTGCGCTTAAGGGAGGCGGTTATGCTGGTTAAACTGGCCTGGCGCAATCTTTGGCGCAACAAAATTCGTACCGGCATTATGCTCAGTGCCATGGTGTTTGGCCTGATTGGCGCAGTGAGCATGATGGGATTTGTGACTGGTATGTATGCCAGCATGATCCATAACGCCATCGCCTGGCAGACCAGCCACATCCAGGTTCATAACAGCCGCTATCTTAATGATCCCGACATTAATGCAACCATTGTCGATGCATCTCAACTGCAACAAGCGATTGCCGAATTGACGGATGTGAAGGCATGGTCAGCTCGCTTTGTCGCAGATGGGATGGTTGCGTCTGCTCGCAGTGCCCGCGGAGTGAGGATTACCGGTGTTGAACCGGATGCTGAAGCGCAGGTGACACCAATTGCGGAAAGTATTGAGCAAGGGGAATGGCTATCCGACGAGGGGCGAAATCCGGTATTGGTCTCGGTCAAAATGGCGGAGCGCCTGAGGTTGAAGCTGGGATCGAAAGTCGTATTGACGCTGACCAGTGCCAGCGGTGAGGTTACCGGTGGTGCTTTTCGGGTTCGCGGAATATTCAAAACTCCGTCATCGGCTTTTGATGACGGAAACGTATTTGTTCGGCGAACAGATCTAAGCGCTCTGGCTGGCATCGACGGCGTCCATGAAGTCGCAATTCTGCTGGGAAATGATAATGATGCTTTTGCTTTCAAAGATGAATTGCAGGCTCAGATATCATCGCAGAATACGGTTCGCGACTGGCAGGAAGTTCAGCCAATGCTGGCCTCCATTATTAAGCAGATGGGGCCGAGCAATGCCATCATGTTGGGGATTTACGTTGTGGCGTTGGCATTCGGTATCGTCAATATCATGCTTATGTCGGTATTCGAGCGTACCCGGGAGTTCGGAGTTTTGATGGCCGTCGGAATGCAAAAGCACAAGGTGTTCCTGCTTATCATGCTGGAAACAACCTGCTTGGGTGTCTCCGGTGCTGTGCTGGGGATACTGGGTAGTATCGGCTTAGTTGCTGTTTTTCAGCAGACCGGAATTCCATTGGGAAAAATGGCTGAAGGACTGGGGGCATTCGGGGTCGATACCACACTGTATCCTCAGGTGTCAGTGAGTGATTACCAGATGGTTTTTATAACGGTCGTTGCAGCCAGCGTGCTGGCTGCGTTGTACCCGGCGCACCAGATCCTCAAAAAGCGCCCGGTTGATGCAATGGCGGAGAAGCATTAATGACAATTCGAACAAGCCAGCTTTGCAAAACATATAACGAAGAATCTGATTTTCCGGTTCATGCTGTGAAAAGTCTCGATTTGACCATTGAGCAAGGGGAATTCGTTGCCGTTATGGGACCTTCGGGTTCAGGCAAAACCACTTTGCTCAATATGCTTGGCGGAATTGATAAGCCGTCATCGGGCAGGGTGCTGATTGATGACTGTGACATTTGTGAATTACCGGAAAAGTCGTTAATTGCTTTTCGACGGGACCACATTGGCTTTATTTTTCAGGATTACAGTTTGCTGCCTGTTTTGACTGCATTGGAGAATGTCGAATTTGTCATGCAACTTCAGGGACATAGTGAAAAGGAATGTCGTAAGCGCGCCTGCGCATTATTGGAGCAGGTCGGCTTGTCAGAGCAGCAAAATAAAATCCCGGCTAAGTTGTCCGGTGGGCAGCAGCAGCGGGTAGCAGTTGCTCGGGCTTTAGCGCCAAGCCCTCGCTTTGTGATGGCCGATGAGCCGACAGCAAATCTTGATGCTCAAAGTACAGCAGAGCTTTTAGATATCATGCAGCAGCTCAATGAGAAAGAAGGCACAACGTTTATTTTTTCTACCCATGATCCCAGGGTGATCAAACGTGCCCGGCGGGTGATTGTGTTTGAGGACGGGCAACTGACAGAGGATCGCTGCCAGTGAAGAGAATTTGTCGGCTTATCTGCTTGCTAATTGTTGTGTGGAATATGGGCACTGCGCAAGCGCAAATACCCGGATTGGAACCTGAGCAGGACTGGGATTTAACTGGTTATGTGAAGTATATGGCTACCGGTAACTTTCCGGATCAACAGAGCAACGGGTTAGACCACCTTATTCATCAGCGATTTAATTTGGAATATCGCGTTACTCCGGATTTTAGATTAAATGCAGGAATGCGAAATCGTCTGTTTTGGGGGGATACTGCTGAAACCCCGGAATTTGGCCGGTTGGTTGAGCTGGACTTGGGGTACTTTGACTTGTCGACCAATTGGCTGGATAAGAACGGCATCGTCGGGAACTCTCAGTTTGATCGGCTCTATGTTAACTGGGACAAGGACGACTGGCAGTTAAGGGGCGGTCGTTTTCGTATTAACTGGGCAATGACAGCGCTTTGGAATCCTAACGATATCTTTAATTCCTATTCAATTTATGATTTTGATTACGAGGAACGTTCAGGTACTGATGCACTTATGGTCAGTCGCAAGCTTGATTTTGCCAGCTCGGCTGAAGTGGTTTACAGCCCGAGTGAAGATAACAAATTGGAAAGCTATGCCGCCCGTTATCTGTTCAACTATCAGGGCTGGGATATTCAGTTTATTGCTGGAAAAGCAAATCTTGACAGAGTGATAGGTGCTGGTTTCGCTGGGGATATCAAAGGGGCTGGCTTCAGGGGAGAAATCACTTGGTTTAGCCCGACTCGTGATGAATGGCGGGGAGAACCATTGGATTCAACTTCGGTATCAACACTAGAGTTGGATTACAGTTTCGGCGGCAGACGTAACTGGATGACGCGAGCTTCAGTGATGTATATTTCAGAACCATTGGCTCCTGATAATGCACTGCTATTTTTGAATTTACCCCTGACGGCCAGAACACTGAGCTTTACTGAGTGGAGTTGGTATACAGATGCCGGGTTTGATATCACTCCGTTAAGTCGCCTGACTTTTTCCGGCACTTACTATAATGATGATTCGTTTTTTCTCGGAGCCAGTAATACTTATTCCTTAGCTGATGATTGGCAGTTGCTGGCTGTGCTCCAGCGATTTGACGGCAGTAACGAAAGCCTTTTCGGTCAGACGGCAAGTACTCTGTTGTTTATGCAGGTAAGGTGGAGTTTTTGATTGAAAGCGTTCTGGTGGGAAGCGATGGCTCGAAATTAATCGTTAAGGGAAGGGAAATGTGAGGTACGAGAATCTGAATCATCTCGCACCTCATGACAGAATCAGTTAAGGATATGGCTCTGTCCACCGGCATCTTTGAGCCAGTTGTGCAGGTGGGTATGCAGATCACCCAACTGGTCCGGGCCGATAATCGCCAGACCCAGATCCTGTGCGCGAACCAGATCGTGGTGGCGTAGCGGACGGAAACTTACCAGCATGGCACGAGCCTGCAGGCCGCCAAGCAGATCGCGCAGTGATTCCAGCTTGTACAGGGTGTCATCACCGTCATCGCGCATGCCTTTGGTCTTACACTCGATAATATGGAGTTTGTTGTTTACCACCGTTGCAACATCAAGTTCATTGCGAACTTCACGCTCACCAATCTTGCGGTAGACCTGTACACCCAGCGAGTGGTCCTGAATTGTCGGTAGTTCATTCTGAATAGCTCGAACCGTACTGTAGACCAGGTTCTCTAACCACTCCCCGTTAGCAAATCGGCGTGCTTCTTCATGTTTGAACGTCAGCACGCCATCTTTGTAGGTGGCCAGTCCGGTTTCTTCCAGATCGGACAACAACATCCCCAGCTCTTTATAACCTTGTTGTTTTACGCTCAGTTCAACATCCAGGCGTTGTTCTTTTCGGCAGGTTGTTGCAAGGTAGTTCAGAGTCGCCAGACCCGGACCAAGTTCCAATGCGGAGCTTGCCCAACGCTGGCCAAGTTCCCAAAGCTGGTCATTCAGTGCTTCCGGCACACTGTTTTCTGGCAGTTCGCAGCGCGCGCCGAAGATAGTCAGGTAATCAGTCAGCTGAATACGGTCTTCAACCTGTTGTTGCTCACGACCGGCAGGGTACAGCCAGCACATTTCATCACTGTAAGGTTCGATTACGTAAATTGGCCAGTGGTAAGTGCGGAAAACTTCATAGGCTGAAAGCAGACGGTGACGAAGACCGCAGCTTGCATTGAACCAGATCTCCGAGTCTTGCTGCTTCAGTTGCTCAGCCAGTTCATTAAGTCGACCGCGAATTGACGTGACATTAATTGAGTCTGGGATAATAAAGAATTCAGACTGAATGTTACGGGGAATAAGAATGGTGGTCAGGCGTTCAAATTGTTCTTGCTGAGATTCTGTACCGATAAAAATCATTTTATCGGCAGGAATGGCGTGATCGAGTAAGGGAGTGATAAGTCTTACCGGATCCTGATCGATAATGCCAACGTGAGTAATCATAAAATTCCTTATGCTTTAACTCGTGCGGGCTTATTAAAAAGGGAAAACAAAAGAACAGGCCGACACACGACTTCTAGCAATTTATTGCTTTAACTATCATTTAATACCAAACAAACATCGTTCAGTTTGATATAGATATGGGGATGGCTGAACGGAATTTCAAGTAAATACCGCCACCCGGCCAAACATATCCGATTCTGCTCCATGTTATGTCCGCATACTGTAAGTATTTGTCATAAATCGAGACTTTGGTATTTCTTCGACATCATAAATAAAAATTACTCTCATTTGTTCTGAATATAAGGAAATTTAAGTTTGCGTTAAGGAAAAGGATTGAAATCCTTGTCCTGACAGTGACAATAGAGGGCGTTGTCCCTGTTTGTACTGACTTATGACTCAAAAGCTTACTATTTTAGATATCGCGAAATTGGCCGGTGTTGGTAAATCAACGGTTTCGCGTGTACTTACCAATGATCCGAAAGTAAAGCCGGAAACCCGTGAAAAGGTGGAGCAGGTGATCCGTGAGTCGGGTTACGTGCCGTCAAAATCGGCTCAGGCGATGCGCGGCGGCAGTGCGAAAGTTGTCGGTATTATCTTGTCTCGTCTGGATTCCACATCGGAAAACAAAGCGGTACGTGGAATTCTGGAAGTTATCTACCAGGCTGGCTACGACGCTGTGATCATGGAAAGTCAGTTCAGCGCGGAAAAAACGAATGAACACCTTGCAGTACTTCAGAAACGTAATGTAGACGGGGTGATTGTGTTTGGTTTTTCTGACTGTGATTTGTCAGCAATTGAGAAGCTCAAGCACAAGGCGGTTGTGATCGCGGTAGATACCGACAGTATTTCATCTGTTGGTTATGATAATCAGGGTGTTATTGAGCTGGCGATGAACCATTTCATTGAACAGGGTAAGCAGAATATCAGTTATGTTGGTGTTGATCCGAGTGATAAGACCACAGGTCTGATGCGTCTTAATGCTTATCTGGACTGTTGTCAGCGCTTTGGTATTGAGTCGTGTTACCAGACTGGACAACTGAGTCATGAAAGTGCGTATCAACTGGCCGATGATGTGATCAAGACGAAAACTCAGGCTATAGTTTGTGCCAGTGATACCCTAGCCATGGGCGTTGCCAAGCGACTTCAGGAACTGAACCGTACCGATATTCAGGTTTCCGGTGTGGGGGCGACAGATCTTCTCTCCTTTATTTATCCTAATACCTTCAGTATTGACCCCGGTTATCATCAGGCCGGACAATCCTCTGCTAACTTGTTGATTAAACAGCTTAACGGCCAGCATGAGGTGACTCATTTGACTCAGCAGGCAAGCTTGTAGCAGGCATTCTAAGATCATCTTATAGAGTGTGATCGTGGTTGCAGAATAGCGCTACATTGTGAACTGATTCACGCTATGGGAATGTTCCCATTTTATTTTTTCGATAGGTTTGTCATTATTCTTACCAATCAGTGGGAACATTCCCATTAAGCGAAACACAACTACGACATTCCTATTAAACCAAAGATGGATATCGGCATGAGTAAGATTAATCGACAGCAAATCGAGCGTCTGGTGACCTTGATTGGGGGCAGTGAAAACATTGCCAGTGTCAGCCACTGCCTGACACGCCTGCGTTTCGTGCTAAGCGATACTGACAAGGCTAGCGTTAAGGACATTGAACAGATCCCTATGGTGAAAGGTTGTTTCACCAATGCGGGGCAATTTCAGGTAGTAATTGGTACAGAAGTCGACCAGGTTTACAAAGTACTGACTGAGCTGACAGGTAGTGCTGGCGCAAGTAAGGAAGAAGCCAAAGTGGCCGCTCGCCAGAACATGAGTTTGCTGGAACGTGGGATCTCACACCTTGCCGAAATCTTTGTTCCATTGTTGCCAGCGATTATCACCGGTGGTCTGATTCTTGGCTTCCGTAATGTGATCGGCGATATCCGCATGTTCGACGGTCAGACACTGACACAAATCAGTCAGTTCTGGGCGACAGTACACTCCTTCCTGTGGTTGATCGGTGAAGCTATCTTCTTCTTCCTGCCGGTTGGCGTCTGCTGGTCTACAGTGAAAAAACTGGGTGGTACGCCGATTTTGGGTATCGTACTGGGTGTCACACTGGTTTCACCTCAGCTGATGAATGCTTACCTCATTGGTCAGCAGGTTCCTGAAAGCTGGGACTTCGGCTTGTTTGTGATTGAAAAGGTCGGGTATCAGGCCCAAGTTATCCCGGCGATGCTGGCCGGTATTGCTCTGGCAGTTATTGAAACCAACTTGAAGCGTATTATTCCAGCGTATCTGTACCTGGTTATCGTACCGTTCGTTTCTATCATCTTGGCGGTGGTTCTGGCTCACGCATTCATCGGTCCGTTCGGTCGTATGCTGGGTGATGGTGTCGGCTATGCGGCTAAAGTTGCGATGACAGGTGACTTTGCAATTCTGGGCTCCATGATCTTCGGCTTCTTGTATGCGCCGCTGGTGATTACTGGTGTTCACCACACAACAAACGCCATTGACCTTCAACTGATGCAGGATATGGGCGGTACGCCAATCTGGCCTCTGATTGCTCTGTCTAACATTGCTCAGGCATCTGCGGTGGTGGGTATCATTTGGATTAGCAAAAAACACAATGAACGCGAAATTTCAGTACCGGCAGCAATCTCTGCTTACCTGGGTGTTACAGAGCCGGCGATGTACGGTATCAACCTGAAATACAAGTTCCCGATGCTGAGCGCCATGATTGGTTCGGCGATTGCCGCCGCTATCTGTGGTAGTGCTGGTGTGATGGCAAATGGTATCGGTGTTGGTGGTCTGCCTGGCATTCTGTCAATTCAGCCTCAGTACTGGATGGTTTATCTGGTAGCAATGCTGGTGGCCGTTATTGTTCCGATTGCCCTGACATTGGTGATGTACAAACGTGCACAAGCTAAAGGTCAGTTGGAGCAGTCTCCCCAAACTGCTTAACAAACACTTCTCTCGGGTCGCCGGTTATACCGGCGGCCACATCTTCGAAAAGAAATTAACGATCAGGCAATACACGATGAAAGAGCAATTCGAATGGTGGCGTACGGCTACTATTTACCAGATTTATCCTAAAAGCTTTTGTGACAGTGGCAGTCAGGGTACGGGCGATATTCAAGGGATTATTTCAAAGCTCGATTATCTGAAAACATTGGGTGTGGATGCGATTTGGCTGACCCCCGTCTATTGTTCGCCGATGGTCGACAATGGTTACGATATCTCTGATTACTACAATATTAATCCAGATTTCGGCACCATGGCTGATTTTGATCACCTACTTGAAGAAGCTCATCAGCGCGACATGCGAATCGTGATGGATATTGTGGTTAACCACACTTCGACTGAACATGCCTGGTTTAAGTCGGCATTGGGCGATAAAAACAGTCCGTACCGTGATTACTACATTTGGAAAGATCCGGTTGAAGGCCAAGAACCAAACAATTGGCAATCGAAATTCGGCGGTAACGCTTGGGAGCTGGATGAAGCAACCGGCCAGTATTACTTGCATCTGTTTGCGAAAGAGCAGGCTGATTTGAACTGGGAAAACCCGAAGGTTCGTGAAGAAGTGAAAGACATCATCAGCTTTTGGGCTGAAAAAGGCGTTGATGGTTTCCGCCTTGATGTGATTAACCTGATTTCCAAACAACAGGACTTCCCGAGTGATGACATCGGTGATGGCCGTCGATTTTATACTGATGGTCCTCGTGTTCATGAATACCTTCAGGAAATCAGCGAGGCCGTTTTCCAGAAGTATGGTTCTGTAACTGTTGGTGAAATGTCGTCAACAACGCTGGAGCACTGTCAGCAGTATTCATCGCTTGACGGAAAAGAGCTGTCTATGGTGTTCAACTTCCATCACCTGAAGGTTGATTATCCTAACGGTGATAAGTGGACCAAAGCACCGTTTGATTTCCATCAGTTGAAGCAAATTTTCAATCACTGGCAACTTGGCCTGAACGCAAAAGGTTGGGGCGCATTGTTTTGGTGTAACCATGACCAGCCACGCGTCGTGAGTCGCCTGGGTAATGATCAGCAATACAGAGTGGAATCTGCCAAGATGCTGGCTGCATCGGTACATATGATGCAGGGAACTCCATATGTTTATCAGGGCGAAGAAATCGGCATGACTAACCCTGGTTACACTTCAATTGAGCAGTACCGTGATGTAGAAAGTACTAATATGTACGACATCATGGTGAACGAGCAGGGTGTTAGCGAGGACGATATGCTGGCGATTCTGGCTCAGAAGTCGCGCGATAACTCCCGCACCCCAATGCAGTGGAATGATAGCCAGTACGCAGGTTTTTCGAAGGGACAACCATGGCTGGAAGTTGCTGCAAATTATCCGGAAATTAACGCCGATAAAGCAGTTGTCGATGAAAACTCCGTCTTCCATTTCTACCGTAAGCTAATCGCGATGCGTAAGGAAATCGAGGTGATTACGACCGGTGACTATACCGATCTGATGCCGGAAGATGACCGCGTATTCTGTTACAAACGTGAGTCTGAATCTCAAATTCTGGTTTGTATAAACAACTACTACGGTGAAGTAGCAGAGTGCTTCCTGCCGCAAGAGATTGAAGCGGAAAAAGGTGAGTACGTACTGTCAAACTATGAAGGTGTAATGGAGCAGACTCCGAGTAACTGTTTTGCACTACAGCCTTATGAAACTCGTATTTTGCTAATCAATAAGCAGTAAAGAGTTTAAAGCAGTCAGAAAACAATATCAGTTGGCTTAATAAAAAGAGCGCCTGCAAGTTTGCAGGCGCTCTTTTTTATGCAATTCGGAAAGCAAGGTTATGGCGTCGGAATCTGAGATGCCAGCAGCCAAATAGCCAGAATGAAGAAAATCAGCCCCATAAACTTATGCTGGTTAGTTCGGAATTTGTCATTCTTCAGCAGTGATTGTCCCAGACTGCCGACCATAGTGACCAGAAACAGGTTAAACAGCAGCCCAAGTACATTCAGCAGCAGGCCAAGCACCAGCATCTGTTCACCGGATGTAGCTGTTATCTGAGAGGAAACAAACTGTGGCAGGAACAGCACAAAGAAAATCAGAGCTTTAGGGTTTAGCAGGTTGCTGATCACCGCGCGGCGGTACAGGGTCATCGCCAGGCCCGACTGTTGCTCAACTTCCGGGGCATCGGCTGCCTGGGTGCGCATACAGTCCCAGCCCATTTTCAGCAGGTAAGCACCGCCCAGTACACGAAGCACTTCCAGTGCAAACGGGTTCATCGCAATCAGGGCTGAAACGCCCATAGCTGCCAAAAGGGTCAGCATTACGCCAGATGTGGCATTACCAAGGCTGGCAAAGACACCAACTTTTTTGCCATAGCTCAGGCTGGAGCTGGCAATCAATAACATATCCGGTCCCGGGATCAGCAGAAGTGCAATTACCGCAGTCAGGTACACCGGCAAAATGGAGAAATCAATCATGGTTACAGCGTTGTTCGGAAAGGAAGGCTGGATTCTACCTTCAAACCAGATTTGATTGAACACCGAATGAAGCTTTTGTGGTTATATTTTCCTCAAATTGGTTGCGTGGTGGTTTTTTATACTGCTTGAAATTTAACGCAGACAAGTAATGAAGAACTGAATATCTGAAGTGAAAGCCAAATCAGGATATGCCTCTTTCGATTAAAGCAAACCACCTGTGAGCTTAACCGCATTTATGCTTCCAATTGAAAATTCATCTTGTTGCGATAAATGTAGTTGCATATTATGTCTTGATAATTGATCTGTCGTTACTAAGGATTGTCTATTAATGGCTGCATTTCTCGACGCATTGATGTCTTACCCGGTGATTATTTTTTCAATGCCGTTTTGTTTGTTTTTTGCTTTGATGGTCATTGACCTGATTTTCGATTTATCAGATGGCAGCCTTGGTGATGTTGACGGAGTTGATGTTGATTCAGGCTGGTCAGCAAAACTTCTCTTACCGCCAGTGGTTTCTCAGGTTCCGCTTCCTGTTGCATTAACTGTCAGCAGTTTTTTTGCGACTGTTTTAACTTATTACCTTCATTACTATTTATTTAGCCTGCTATCAGGCATGGTGTTTTTGGCCGTTACTGTACCTGCATTATTTATTATTTATTACCTTTCTCTTTATATCTCAGCTTTTGCACTAAAGCCATTGGCACCGGTATTTAGCGCTAAAAATGCATTTGCCAAAATTCAGTTTGAAGGTATGAGAGCCACAGTGCGAAGCAGTAATATTACTTCTGAATATGGTGAAGTAGTGGTTAGTCAGGGCGCTAATGAAATCCAGTTAGATGCTTATACCGAAGGTGATCACGAGATTAAATACGGCGATGAGGTGGTCATCATTTCTAAACATCCGGAATTGGAAAAATATCTGGTTGTCAGAATTTAAATTTCATTTTTTCTGCCTAATACAAGGTTGATCTGAAGCATCAGGTTAACGGAAGTCTTTTTGTTATTTGTCTACAAAGGAGTTGTTCGATGATTTTGTCTCCAAGCATGATATTTATTCTTGCTGGTATTGGAATCGCGTTGGTAATTTTATTGTTCCTGACCTCGCGCTACCGAAAAGTTCGTAATGAGGGGGAAGCATTAATTATCAATGGGGTTGATCGGACCCGTGCTTCTTTGACAGGTACATTCGTGTGGCCGATTGTGAACCGTGCGGAATATATGGATATTACCCGGAAAAAGATTTCGGTTGTGCGCAGCGGCCGTAAAGATCAGGAAGGCGAAGAATACGAAGGTCTTCACTGTAAAGATAATATTCGTGCTGACCTGAAAGTTGATTTCTATATCGGTGTAAATCACGAAGAAGACGATATTATTCGTGTTGCGAAACTTTTCACCACTCAGGGAGCTTCAAATCCTGAGCGCTTGAAAGAGCATTTCCAGCCAAAATTCTCCGAAGCATTGAAAACAGCGGTTAAGCAGTTTGATTTTGAAGAGCTACTCACTAATCGTCGTGCGTTCCGTGATGCTGTTGTCAGTGTTATCGGTAGTGAAATGGATGGCTTCAAAATTTATGACGTTGTTATCGACAAAGTTGATCAGACAGCTTTGGATGCACATGATCCGGACAACATTCTTGATGTTGAAGGTATTCGTAAGATTTCAGCTATTACCTCGGTGAAGAACACTGAGACTAATGCTATTCGCCAGGATGAAAAGACATCTATTAAAAAGAAAAACGTTGAAGCAGAGGCTAATCGGCTACAGCTTGATAAGCAGGAGAAGGAAAGTATCGCTCGCACTCAACGTGAAGTAGATATCATCAAGGCTCAAGAGCAGGCTCTGGCGGAAGAAAAGCGTCAGGAATATACCCGAGTAACTCGTCTTGCCGAGCTGGAAACCGAAGAAGAAGTGCTGAAGAGAAAAGAAAGCGTCAATATGGAAGTCGAAATGACCCGTATTGCCAATCAGCGTCAGGTTGCTATCCAGCAGGAAGAGCTTAACCGTGCGGTTGAAACCGAGAAGGTGAGAACGGCAACTGAAGTAGTTCAGAAGGAAATGGATAAAGAAACAACGGTTGAAGAGTCGTTGAAGTCCGTTGCCGAAACCCGCTCTCAACGTGTTGAAATCGAACGTAAGATTGCCCGTGAGGAAGAAGAAACAGAAAACCTGCGTGCCACGGAACAGGTTAATCGTGCGAAGAAAGTACGTATGGTTGAGGCAGAAGCCGAAGCTGAAGCTAAGCAGCTTGAGTTGCTGGTAGCGGCGAAAGCCGAAAAAGAAGCGGCGAAAGAGCGTGCGGATAAGAAGCTGATTGAAAATGAAGCTGAAATTAAGATCCGCACCCGTGATGCTGAAAATGAGCTGGCGGTTCAGACTCGAATGGCTGAAGCCGAGTATGCGGTGAAAGCGAAAGAAGCTGAGGCTGAATTCTTCAGGCAGGAACGTGAGGCTGAAGCTGAATTTCTTAAGCAGGAGCGTGAAGCCGCTGCGAAAGAACGTATGGCTCAGGCTGAGAAAGAGCATATCAGCGCAACCGGCCTTGCTGAAGTTGAAGTGGAACGTGAGCGTGCACTGGCAATTCGTGAAACCGGTGAAGCAGAAGCTTATACACTTCAGTCTGCTGGTGAAGCTGAAGCTCAGGCACTTCGTGCAAAAGGTCTGGCAGAAGCTGAAGCGCAGACAGCCCGCTTTGAAGCTGCTCGTCAGTATGATGATCAAACCCGTGAACACGATAAGTGGGTAATGCAGCTGCAACAAGAGAAAGATCTGGAAATTGCCCGCATCAATGCACAACAGGAAATCTCTTCTGAAAGTGCTAAGGCACTGGCTCAGGCATTGGCTGCAGCAGACATCAAGCTGTTTGGCGGTGAAGGTATGGAACAGATTCGTCGTACAGTGATCGACTCAGCGGCGCTGGATAACCGTTTCACAGATTCGGAAGTTCTGGCTCCTTTGGTGAATGAATACCGTAACGGTTCTCGCAGCCTGCCTCAGGATTTGAAAGATATTCTGGAAAACACTGACCTTAAATCCAACGATATCAGCAATATCGCGATAGCTAATTTGCTGAACTCAGCAAAGAACCCGGCTGATCTGATATCTACGCTGAAAGAGACATTATCAGGCAAAGCTGAAAGCAATCTTGATAGTTAACTGGCAGTTATAAATTACACCCCTGCGCTGCTGTGGCGCAGGGGTGTTTTTGCAAGGATTGAGTAACGTGACAGAAACAACTGACAATGCGATCGACAAGGCCGTAAGTGAGGGCGGAGCATACGAAGTCCTTAAATCGCGGCTTTCCCGACAAGGGGAAGATCTTAAAGCGCTGGTGCAGGCATTTAACCAGAAAAGACAGGAAACCTTTGGCGGTAGTGAATTTTCACTGATTGGTAAGGCAAACGTCCAGACAGACACTCGCTGTATCCCTGTTGATATGGCACAGGTCAATGGCCAACTGCTGTTTGGTTATCAGGTTTATATGGGGTTGAAATCAGCACCGGATATGAGTGATGTATTCGGGCTGTATAATCTAAGCCATAATGATGGCACCTACCGCATCGAGCCCGCAGGTCTGGATAATTCTTTCCTCAATGACCCTCAATTTACCCACGAATTTACCGAACTTTTCACCTATTACAAAGACGCTCGCCTTTCACAGATCTGCCGACGGGAAAATATACTGTATCTTGCTTTTCAGATCGGGATGCGTTCGGAGGACAGGAAAGTATTCCGGTTTGAAATCGGTAAGCAAGCGGTGCGTTATCTTGATGCTCAGGGGCAACGGGAACTGGCTGCAGCACGTCAGCATGACTTCGAATGGACAGAGACAACCCGTGATGATCACATTATTGGTGAGCACCCACATGTATCCATCAAAGACCGGCTATTTGTTGAATGTGTTGGTGGTGACTTAACAATTAAGGTTGAGAACAACACTGATGAAGGGCACGGGATCTATGATGAACCGGTGGACGATGCCTATCAGACCATTGCAGATGCTGAGATTGCCTATGCCGAGGTTGGTGAGCTTATATTGCTTAAGATGTTACCGAACCGGGAAAAACAATACCGTTATTTCATTTATAACTCACTGAGTCAACAGGTTGTCAGGGCTGATGCGATAGGTGTTAGTGCTAAGGCTTTGCCGGAAGAACACGGTATTTTGTATTCGCACGGTTATGTACTGGCTAACGGAGAAAGTAAGAGCTTTGAAGAGCCATGGCAGGGGTTGCGCTTCTTTAAACAGGTTATATCGCCCAACGGGGAAGATTTGCTTTATTTCTTCTTCGATGTCGAAAAAGGTTCATATGTTATTTATACCTATAACCTGATTGAAAAGGCTTTTTCGTCACCGATGCACAGCCATGGTTACAGCTTGTATCCGGATGGTCGGATGCTAATGTTCCGGGTATCAGAGAATGCTGAGGCTGCGACCATTCATCCTTTGCGGATCTGGCAGACGCCGTTTACGGATGCAGAGCATTACGCAAAACAGGATCGCCAAGGCTCAAGTAACCCGTTTCTGGCTAACCTCGGTAATGCCGAATTGGTTCGGGCATTGTCATCTCTGTTATCAATTTGTCAGTTGGCGCAGACAGAAGAAGTCAGCCAGGCCGTCTACGAATCACTGCTTAAAACCTGTCAGACAACATTGGATCTTTACGACTGGTTAACTCACTTGTCTGCAATAGGGCTTGGTGATGCGGTGAATCAGTTAATGGCTACCGCAGATCTGATCATTGATGAATTTGCCAAAGTCAGGCAGTTGCAATTGCATGCAGAAGAAGCACTTGAGCAGCAACAAGCGAAGGTGAATGAGCTGATCGGTGCGCTTAAGCTGGCACCACGTGATGAAGCCAGTACGTTGTTGGGACTGCTTGCTCAGGTAAAAGCGGAAGTGGGTAACGTAATGGCTTTACGCCAGTATCGTTATATGCCGGAAGAATCTGTCACGGCGATGCAACAGCAGCTTGATCATGAAAGAGATGATCTGAATAAAGTGCTGCTTGATCTGCTTCAGGATGAAAAAGCCTATCGTCCGTATAAACAAGATATTGCTGCGATAGACGATCATCTGCAAAACGTAGAGAAAACGGCTGATTTAGCTGAACTGCAGAAGCGTGCAGATAAAGTTAGAAATGAGTTGGCACTGGTTTCTGAAGAAGTGGCCGATATTGAAACTGATGACCCGACCATGGCGACCAGAATTCTGGATCTGACGACGGAAGTAACAGCTAAGCTGAATGCCTTGTCGGCGAGATTGAGACAGAAACATCAGGCTCTGCGAGGCGGTGAAGCAAAAGCTGAGTTCAGTTCTCAGTTCAAATTGTTAGCTCAGTCTGTTAACAGTGCGATGGAGCAGGCGCTGACCCCGGATCAGTGTGATGAACAATTGGCAAAACTGATCGGTCAGCTGGAGAAGTTGGAGTCTCGTTTTGCTGATTTTGATGAGTTTCTGGCAGAGATTTATACCAAACGTGATGAAATTCAGTCGACGCTGGAAGGTCATAAACAACAGCTGATTACGGCCCAGCAGCGTCGAGTCCAAAATCTGAACCAGGCTGCTGATGTTACGTTTAAAAGCATCGAAAAGCGGGTAGCACGCTTTGAAGATGTAGCCGCACTAAACAGCTTCTTTGCCACAGACAATATGGTACAGAAGCTTCATCAGCTTTCCCAAACCATTCGTGAATTGGGAGACAGCGTAAAAGCGGATGCTATCGACAGTCGCATCAAGTCTGCACAGGATCAGGCATTACGAGCCCTGCGTGATAACCAGGATATCTTTGAACAGGGGGGTAAGGTTCTTCGCCTGGGTAAACATAAATTCAGTGTTAACCAGCAGGCATTGGATCTCAGCTTGGTGGAGCAGAATAATGCACTGAACCTGCATATCACCGGAACCGATTATTACGAACCGGTTAGTGATCAGGCATTTCTTGAGTTACAGGCATTTGCCAAACTGGATGTTGCTTCAGAAACGGACGATGTGTACCGCGCAGAGTATCTGGCGTACAGCGTGTTAAAAGCTGCGCAGCAACAACGTGAAGACTTGTCGCTGGAGCTGCTAGAGAAGGCGTTGAAAGAAAATGCTCTGCTTAAGCTGATTCAGGCTTATGCTGCTCCCCGTTACCGGGAAGGTTATGTAAAAGGTGTTCATGATCATGATGCTGAGCTAATTCTCGCTTCTTTGCTGTCGTGTTACGAGCAAGCAGGACTGTTGCGCTTCGATCAGGCTTCGCGGGCAAATGCATTGCTTTGGCTGGTGGCACTTGGAGATGAGGCGTTGGAAAACTGGCGCAAACAGGCCAGAAATGCCTTGTTAATGAAAGAACATCTTACGTCAGATACGGCATTCAACAGCCTTAAAGCAGAGTTGACAGCAGGAATACCTCGAATTGTAGCTTGTGACGCTGAGCGATGTGCTGATTATGCAATTCGCTTACTTGGTCAGACAACATTGCAGGTTGAAGTAGGCAGGGATGCGATTGAACTTTGCCATGTGTATATGGCATTCCGTCGTAGTCTTGGCTGGCAGCCGGAATCAGGTATTGATGCTGAAAATCGAGGAACCATCTTTGCGGATCACCTGCAGTGGCTGACTGCCTACAGTGAACACCAGCAACAAGGACATGATTTTGTAACCGAAGCGGCAGCATTGGCAACAATCCGTGATAACAGCAAAGTCTTGCTGAGTCCGGTTGAATTCTCATTACAATTGAAAGTCAGCGGATTATTGGGAGAGCATCGTCGTCTTCGCGAAGGCGCTTTAACATTGACGCTTGATGAATACCTTCAGCGTTGCGAACACCACGATTCACATACGATTCCTAATTACGATGCTTACCTCAAACAAAGAGCAGAATTGCTGGAAGAAGCCAAGCAGGGATTACGCCTTGCTGAATTTAAAGCTCGTCCGTTGACTTCTTTTGTACGAAATAAGCTGATCAGTGACAGTTATCTGCCGCTTATCGGTGATAACCTCGCCAAACAGATGGGGGCGCTGGGGGATAGTAAGCGAACAGACCTGATGGGGATGTTGCTACTTATATCACCGCCAGGTTACGGTAAAACCACACTGATCGAGTATGTTGCTCATAAACTTGGGCTTGTATTCATGAAAATCAATGGTCCGTCGATTGGTCATGAAGTGACGTCGCTGGATCCTCAGGATGCACCGGATCAAAACGCGGCTCGAGAAGTAGAGAAAATCAACCTTGCCTTTGAAATGGGCAATAACGTCCTGCTATATCTGGATGATATCCAGCATACCAATCCGGAGTTTCTGCAGAAATTTATTTCCTTGTGTGACGGTACTCGGCGGGTAGAAGGTAGTTGGAAAGGGCAGACCAAAACCTATGATATGCGTGGCAAGAAATTTGCCGTGGTTATGGCCGGCAACCCTTACACTGAATCGGGCGAAGTCTTCAAAATCCCAGATATGCTGGCAAACCGTGCCGATATCTACAACCTGGGTGACATGTTGTCAGATCAGCGTTCCGCCTTTGAGTTGTCTTTCATTGAGAACTCATTGACATCGAACTCAGTCCTGGCTCCTTTGGCAACACGAGAGCTTGACGATCTTTATAAACTGATTGCTATGGCTGAGGGAGAAGAAGTGGCATTGAGCGATTTGAATCATCCGTATTCATCTACGGAAGCTAATGAAATTGTCACCACGTTGCAAAAGCTGATGGTTGTTCAGGGCACTGTTCTTAAAGTGAATAAGCAATATATCGCTTCGGCTGCGATGGCCGATGAGTACCGGGTTGAACCGCCATTCAAACTGCAGGGTTCGTACCGGAACATGAACAAACTAGCAGAGAAAATCTCTCCGGTGATGACTGAAGAAGAATTGCAGACTCTGCTTCAGGATCACTATCAAGGTGAGGCGCAAACCTTGACTGCCGGTACGGAGGAGAACCTGCTTAAGTTGGCTGAAATTCGCGGTGTAATGAATGACGAACACCAACAGCGTTGGCTGTCAATTAAAGAAGGTTATCAGCGCAGGCAACAGCTTGGGGATTCAGACGATCGAGCCGGACAAATTGTGCAGCAGATGGTGGCTCTGAACCAAAGCGTAAATAAAGTCGCTCACTCACTGACTCAGGGACGTTTGGGGCAAACCGGAAAGGAGGCAGAACATGACTAAGTTTGAGGTGCAGGCTTTGCTTACGCAGAGTTTTGAAGACTTCAGGCTGGATAACACCGAACGGCGAGAGTTGGCTGATGTACTGGCCGGAGCAGGATTTAAGACTGAGGATATTTCATTTCTGCGCAACAAAAGCTTCGCTTTGGTACAGGAGACACTGAGGGAAGGCGGCGATGGTTTGTTGGCGCTGAAATGGTTGGAACAGGTTGTTAAGCAGCTCGACAAGGCGCGTAGCGGAGACGCGATTGCTGAGTCATGGTTTTCACCGGGTAACAGCTGTATCAACGGGATCAGGCATCAGTTTAAGCGTGCCGTAAATTCAGTTGATATCTGTGTATTCACTATTGCTGATGACCACCTTACAGAAGAAGTGCTTGCGGCCCATAGGCGAGGAGTGAAGATCCGGGTCATCACAGATAATGACAAAGTGAATGATGTTGGCAGTGATATTGAGTACCTGGTTCGGCAGGGTATCCCGGTCAAAATTGATAATACCCGTTATCACATGCACCATAAGTTTGCGATTTTTGACGCCAATCGCATGATTAATGGCAGTTTTAACTGGACTCGCAGTGCTTCACAGTTCAATTCCGAAGATCTGACACTGACTGACGACAGTCGCCATGTTGAGGCATTTTGCCGTCACTTTGACAAATTATGGCAGTCATTCCCAAATTACAGTGAAGAAGGAACCTTATGACACAAGAATCATCAATAGCTGTTGAAGTGCGGTTGAGTGATGCCGAGAAACAGCGGGCAGAGGCATTGGCTGAACAGCTTAATCCGTTTGATACGGTTTCAACATTGGTTTTCGGCAAAGAGGCGTTGCAAAGCATCACCGCATTTTCTGACCGGGTTCTGTCTGATGTCAGGGCTAGGGATACTGGTGAGGCGGGTGAAATTTTGCAGGCTATGGTCAGCAATATGAGCAGCTCTCAATTTGATGAGCTGGGTAAGGGCAGCTTTTTGTCGCGCTTACCGCTGATTGGCGAGCTGTTCCACTCTTTTGGTAAGTTTGTCAAAGGCTTTGATAGCATTAAAGGTCAGCTGGATGAGCTGGCCGGTAAACTGGAAGCTCAGGAAGTAAAATTAGCCGGTGATATTCAGCAACTGGACGGGCTTTACAATGAAAACCTGTCACTTTTGCATCAGTTGGATATTTATATTCACGCCGGACAAATCCGTGTCGAAAAGCTGAAAAATGTTGAGCTGGTGGAGCTTAAAAATAAAGCAGAACAGAGTGGAGATGCGCTGGACAGCCAAGCTTATCGTGATGCGCTCCAGGTGATGTCTCGGCTTGAGAAGCGGGTGCACAACCTTTGTCTCGCCAGGATGGCTGCGATTCAGACCGCACCGCAAATTCGCCTTTCGCAGGAAGGTAACAAGATGCTCATGGAAGATATCCAGGACATCATTCATAACACCCTTCCGCTGTGGAAACGTCAGTTCCTGATTGCTATCTCGAATTTTGAAAAAGAGAAAGCATTGAAGGTAACGCGCTCAATTAAAGACTACACCAATAAGCAGTACATTCAAAATGCTGAAAAACTGAAAGCCTTGGAAGAGCAGATATCGGAAAACTACCAGCGTGGTATTCTGGATATTGAGTCGCTTCAAAAGGTGAATGAACTGACTATTGAGACGCTGAAAAATACCCTAAACCATGTGAAGGAAGGGAGGGTTAAACGCCAGCAGGCTGGTAAGGCCCTGGAACAAGCTGAAAATGATCTGAAGTTTGCTTTACAGGAAACTTTTGATGAATCCCAAGCCTGATTGCTTTTTGCTCATCAGTTAAATCTTAAGGCCGTGGCAATAGTCACGGCTTTCTTATCTTTGCCATTGGCAATATCGCAGCTTTCATCTCGTTTCATTAATTCCTTGGTTTAGCTCCAATGATAAAAAACAACGTAAATTTTAATTGAACAATGTTCGATTGGGTTGTATTGTAAGTACATCAACTCATAAAGACAGATGATTTCAACGAGGAAAAGTTATGAATCAGTTTTCGTTACTGGGGAAAAAGCGGTTTTTGCCTTTTTTTATGACTCAGGCTTTGGGTGCATTTAATGACAATCTGTTTAAGAATGTGCTGCTGTTATTCATTGCTTTTTCAGGACTGTACAGCCAGGAATCCAGTACCGCACTGATTAATCTGGCCGCAGGCCTGTTTATTCTTCCATTTTTCCTGCTTTCACCCATTGGTGGCCAGTTGGCGGATAAATACGAGAAATCGTCGTTAATCCGTAAGATTAAACTTACAGAGATAGTGATTATGTCCGGTGGTGCGCTGGCTGTGTGGTTTCAGTTTGTGCCGGGGATGCTGGTGGCGCTATTCCTGATGGGGGCACAGTCTGCACTTTTTGGTCCGGTGAAGTTCGCTTTGATGCCACAACACCTCAATGGTAAAGAACTGGTTGGTGGTAATGCCGTTGTTGAAATGGGAACATTTACAGCCATTTTGGGCGGAACTGTATGTGCGGGTCTTCTGTTTGATTCTGAATTTTCAACAATGTTAGTTGTGACATCAGTACTATTGCTGTCTGTTTTTGGATACTTGGCCAGTCGCTCGATCCCTTATGCGAAAGCCAATGATCCTGAGCTTTCGGTGAACTGGAATCCCGCTTCTCAATTAATTCGCACCGTTCGTCACGCAAAAGAAAACCGTACTGTATTCCTGTCTATTTTGGCAATAAGTTGGTTTTGGTTTATCGGTGCAACTTACCTGACTCAGTTACCTAACTTTGCCAAAGAATTCCTGGGTGGTAATCCTCAGTTGGTGACTTTATTACTGACCGTTTTTTCTGTGGGGATTGCAGCCGGTTCCCTGATTTGTGAAAAAATGTCTGGTGGAAAAATAGAGTTGGGTATTATTCCTATTGGCGCTCTTGGTATCAGCATCTTTGGTTTTGATCTGTATTTTGCCTGCCAACAGCTGGTCACAGAAACAGGTATGACGGTTACGGCTTTTCTGAACCATGGTGAGAACATAAGGTTACTTGCAGATCTGGCTTTGGTGAGTGCAAGTGGTGGTATTTTTGTCGTGCCATTGAATGCGCTTATTCAACAACGTAGCGAAGAAAAAAGTCGGGCACAGACTATCGCCGCCAATAATGTCATGAATGCTTTGTTTATGGTGCTAAGTGCGGTGGTTGCTGTGTTGGTGCTGAATGTTCTTGGCCTCTCGATATTGCAGTTATTCCTGATGATCTCTGTGCTGAATGTGCTGGTTTCACTTTATGTGTTTTCTCAGGTTCATGAGTTCTTGCTCCGCTTTGTTATTTGGGTATTGAGTCATACCATCTATCGTGTCAGCCATAAGGATCTGGAAAATATTCCTGAGCAGGGAGCGGCGGTATTAGTGTGTAATCATGTCAGTTATGTGGATGCTTTACTGATTGCCGGTTCCTGTCCTCGTCCGGTACGTTTCGTTATGGACAAAGACATTGCCAATATCCCAGTGGTTAAGTATTTCTTTAAATGGGCAAAAACTATTCCGATTTGTGCTCGTGGTAAGTCACCGAAAACCTATCAGCAGGCATTTGACAAAGTGAGCGATGAGCTGGCTGCCGGAGAGATTGTCTGTATTTTCCCTGAAGGAAAATTGACTAAAACCGGTGAATTGAACGAGTTTAAGAAAGGGATAGAAAAGATCATAAGCCGAAATCCTGTGCCGGTTATTCCGCTTGGATTGAAAGGTGTCTGGGGATCGTTCTTCAGCCATTGTAACGGCCGGGCATTTACAACTTTGCCATCTCGTTTTTGGTCAAAAGTGGAAGTTGTAGCCGACAAAGCGGTTGCTCCGACTGATGTCTCTGCGGGAGCACTGCAGGAGAAAGTGCAGGCTTTGATCGCCAGTTAATTAATTGCTACCCATGGTAAATAAAAGCCAGCAGCTGAAAAGTTGCTGGCTTTATTTTTACTTATTATTTCAATTTTGAAGGTAATAAATGACTGCTTAAAAGGATAAATATTAGTCATAAAAAGTAGCCTCGTTACCTAAATTAGCACAAAAAAATCATCAAATAGTTCTTTGGTGGAACAAACTTCAAAAAAACAAAACTCGGCATGAACCTATAAATAAATCAAGTGATGTCTGTCTCAAATATATTGTAGAGTGATAAATATAATTTCTTGGCAAAAGAAATTTCACAACAGAAATCAGAAATGATCTTAATCACGACTCAGTTCGTGAGGGTTAGGTCTACTTGAAAAATAATAATCAAGAAAAGGAATCAGTATGGCTATTACCAAAAAAGGGTTATCAATATTGATAACTTCCTTATTAGCTAGCAGTCCGGTTTTCGCAAATAATGCTGAGAATCATCAACCATTACCTCCATCTGGCGTAATTAATCTTGAGCAGAATATTCCTGTGCAGGAAGTTCAGTCTCCGGCTGAAATTATGGCTCCGATTACCATTCCTGCGCCAACACAGGTAGAACTTCGCGAGAAAACACCAATTGAAACTCGCTATTTGATGGAATTTGCCGATTCCAACACTTGCCCTGATTATAATAAGTTTGCATCACTATCTGGTGAGGCGTTATTTAACTTTATCCGGGAAACTTCGGGTGAATGTATCGGCCAACTTTATCGTCGTAATGATTCAGTTGCTGTAAATACTTATCAGCCATCTAAAGTTATTGATGTTGCAAGAAGGGCTGCTCAGATCGCTCCAACATATGATTCGTCAACTGGCGATGATATGTATAACTTGTTCTATTATCTGCGTGGTGCATTCTACGTAGAATATAATAACAATCAGCTCACTTATCAGAATAACAAACCGCATCAGGCAATGCTTCCATTACTAGAAGCTTATAGCCGTAACCCTCATATCTCTGAATTGACTGAAGATCAGGGACGCACACTTGGTGAATTCTTCACAACCTGGGATAGCAGCAAAAATTATATCCAGAGTGTTGATGTTGTTACCCGTTACTTAAACGAATTCAGCCCTGAGCATTTGCAAAGCTGGGCACACCGTAATGCACTGACCAGCGCATTAACCGTGCTGTACCGTGCTAGCTGGGATGCGACCTATACCAAGGCCGCTGAACAGCATACCGCGCTTCGTCAGGCTTTGTTGAAAGTTGCGAACTCAGAGTATATCTATAACTCTGAATACAGCTATGAAGCGACTGATGCGCTGAGAGAGTACGCGCGCTTCCTTGAATATCAGCGCTACTGGAAGTTACCAGAAGAATTTAAAACTGAAATCAATAACGGCATCGTAGACTTTATGTCTCACTTTGATCGTTATTCAAACCCATGGGCAATTGCTGCCGGACAGCTGGATACTTACAACCCAGGTGAATGTGAAAAATTCAACATCTGCGGTTGGAAAGAAGGTTTGGCTAATCAGGTGCTGAGCATTCATTACTCATGTAGTGATACCATCAAGATCCGTGCTCAGAATATGACGCAGTCTGAGCTTCAGCAGTCTTGTGATCTGTTAGCGGCTGAAGAAACTTTGTTCCACAAAGTACTGAAAACAGACAACCAGCCAGTGGCTGATGATTTCAACACCAACCTGGAAGTGAATATCTTCGATTCTGCTGATGAATACCGCAACTATGCCGGTACGTTATTTGGCATCAGCACAGATAACGGTGGTATGTATCTGGAAGGTGATCCTTCTGTAGAAGGTAATCAGGCTCGCTTTATTGCTCACGAAGCAACCTGGCGTGATGACATTCTGGTATGGAACCTGCGCCATGAATACATTCACTACCTGGACGGCCGCTTCAATATGTATGGTCCGTTCAATCACTTCCGTACAGATACCGGTAAGTCTGTTTGGTGGTCAGAAGGTCTGGCTGAGTACATCTCTCACCAAAACCGTTATGACGAAGCGATCGATTTTGCCCGTCAGCGCAGCTATCGCCTGAGTGAAATCATGAACAACAATTACTCTAGCGGTCAGGAACGTATCTATCGCTGGGGCTACCTGGCTGTTCGCTTCATGTTTGAAGAAGCACCAGAGATGGTTGATCAGTTGATGGGATATGCTCGTGCAGGTGATGCAGAGGGCTGGTTGAATTACATCAATACATCAATCGGTTATTCATTGGATCAAAGATGGTACAACTGGCTGCTGACTGTTCAGAGCGATGACACTCCGCTAAATGGTAACACTCCAACACCGAGCGTTGTGCCGGACAGCTGTAAGTACCAGGGACCATATGGCTACGGTCAGGTCAACTACGGCGAGACTGTTTGTGTAAGTAACCGAGGCGGTAAAGCTTACTACTACTTCTTTGTGAACGATGATGTTGAAAGCATCAATATCAACACAGCTCACGGTGAAGGTAATATTGATCTTTACTACAGCCCTTACACATGGGCAGAAACAAATTACTTCTCTGCTAAGTCAACTAATGAAGGCAATCAGGAATCTCTGACAATCAACAATCCGCAAAGCGGTTGGCAGTATGTCACTGTAGTTAGCGGTCCTTCAAGTGAGGGTGCAAGCCTGAAACTGGATGTGACAACCAAATAACAGTTAGCCTATACAAAAGGAAGTTAAAAGCCCGCCATGGTTTTTATGGCGGGCTTTATTTTTGTGGTCAACTTTTCTGGATGTAGTTATGAGAATGGCTTAACGATTAAAGGTTATCTCATATAACCCCAAAGCAGGCTCACCTTCAGGTTCTTCAATATTGCAGACAAAATTCAGCCCCAGCCGTTTAATTAATCGGATACTGGAATCATTGTCTGATGTTGTGATGGCGACAATTTTATTGATTTTCAGCTCATTTCGGCCAAAATCCATCATCGCTTTAGCGGATTCGTAGCCATATCCCTGATTAAAATACTCAGGCAGGAAACCGTAGCCGATATCGATATCATCCAATGTATCTCGTTTGATCAGTCCGCAGATACCCACGGGTGTACCACATTCTTTTATTTCGACAAGGCTAAGTCCGATACCGTGTGACTGATACATACTGATTGGGCCATCTAGTAAGTACTGACGGGCATCATCTACCGTTTTCAGTGATTTATCTCCGACGAAACGCAGGAAAGGCTCTGTTGTGTAGAGTTTGAGTGCGAATGTGGCATCTTGCTCAGTCAGATGCCGAATACGAAGTCGTTCTGTTTCTAAAATCATGACAAACCCTTATTGGTTCTGGCTGCCAGCTTGTTTGCCAGTGAGTGTAATTCAGGCAGCATTCGTTGTATCAGGTGCAATTGTTGCAGCACCATACGGACGGAAGCGCAGTCCTCATCCTGCCATTGGGCCAGACGTTGCTCCAGCTCCAGATCGGAATCCGGTGCATTACAACATTGGTTACCATCCAGTTGCTCTGCAAGGCACTCAAGGTGGGCATGGATTTGACGGTAGGCCTGTGATACCAGCTGGATCTGATGAGTACTTTCATCGCCCAGTCGGGTGCGGTGTGCACCCAGTGCTGAAATATAACTCAACATGGCATGGTTTAGTGTCAGGAAGCGGAAGCACTCATCGGTGGCCATTCGGTAGCGGCCCGGCTCGGCCAGCATATTGCTGATTGCCGTACTCAGCTGAGCATCCGTATTGTGTGCATCACGACGGGCAATACGGTAGTGCAGGCTGTCTTTTTTACCAATCCGGTACTGGCCGATAATCTGTCCCAGATAATCTCGGTTGGTGGTGATAGCCGATGCCATCACTTTGTGCAGACGTCTTGCTTCCCAGTCCGGCAGAATAAAGCTCACAGCCAGTACTGCCAGTAAACATCCCAGCAAGGTATCACCCAGACGAGGCAGGATCACTGCATAGCCCTCGCCCAATTGATTAAAGCAGAACAGTACTAGCAGGGTAATGAATGCTGTAGCCAGCCCGTAACGTGCTGTGCGGAAGCTGAAGAAAAGCACTCCGGCAAGCACCATCAGAACCAGCTGTCCTTCCTGGCCAGGGAACAGGTATAGCAATGGAATACCTGCCAGCAGACCGCCTAACGTTCCCAGCACTCGTTGCACCAGCTTTTGTCTGGTCGCACTGTAGTTTGGCTGACAGACAAACAGCGTCGTCAGCAGTATCCAGTAACCTCGCTCAAGTTCCAATGCCTGGATGCAGCCGTAACCGACTGTCAGGGCGATAGCCATTCGCAGGGCATGGCGAAACAGCATAGAGTCGGGTTTGAACTGACTGGTGATCCGCTGCCAGCGCTCTTGCATGCTGCGGGCTTCGGTGTCGGCCAGTTCTGTGTCTGTTCCGGTCTGAGCCACATCCGGGTTACTGACGTTAGACAGCTGCCGCTCTACCGTAGCAAGGTTATTGAACAGATAATCCAGTTGGTTTATCAGGCTTCGCCACTGAGGCTGCTGCTGGCTTTTCAGGTACAGCAGAGACTCCTGGAGTTCATCGAGTGCTCTGACACTGTCGGCACCGTGACGGTAGGGTTTTCCCATAGCCAGAGCATGAGCTATCTCCTGGCAGGCGACGGCCTGGTTTTCCAGCAGGTGTTGAAAACGAAACAGGACATCACTGCGACGAAATGTATCAGCCAGATCCTGGTAGCGATAGTGTGATGAGCTGGCACGTTCATGGATATCCTGAGCAAGAAAATAGATCTTCAGGAATTTGTCGCCAGTTTCATTAGGGTGTCCGCGGCGGGCGCGGTGCAGCAGAGTCGCTTTGGCGGTATTTAAGGCAGCAACCACTCTTGCATTCTGGCTGGCCGCTTCAAGGCGTAAAGGTTGCGGTTGCAAGTTGGTGACGGGCTCAAACAGCTTACTTTTACTGTCGAGATAACAGGCCAGCTCACTGAATACTGCTGACAAACCTTGTTGCACCGGATGGTTAGGCCACAGCAACTGCCAGCCTAGTGACAACAGACCATACCATGACGCGCCGGCAAGCAGCAGCATTGGCTGGTACCATAAGTTCGGGCTGTGCTCCGCACCCAGCATGGTATAGACCGCCAGTAGCAAAGAAGCGAAGGCGATGCTGGCATAACGGGCTCCCATCGCGCCAAGCATGATGAAGCCGAAGGTGGACGTAAACAGCCCGATCGCAAAGAGAACGGGATAATCAAATAGAATCTCGATCGAAAACGCCGCAAACATGAAACAGGCGAGGGTCATCAGCAGAGCTTTGATTCGTCCGCTGAGGTTATCGTCAGTCTCGGCCAGCGCTGACGCGATGATACCCAGTACCAGAGGGGTTACTTCATTGTTAGCATTGAAATACCAGCAAGGCAGTGCAACGCCGACCAACGCAATTAAAACCCGAATACTGTAATTGATTCTGTCATTTGCCCAATAACGGCGCAAAGCAAGTTTCAAGCGGCTGTTTTGCATGTTAGTTCAGTCAGTTAGGAGGAGCGCATAAGATAACAAAGTTCCTGTCTCAAGGGGTATAAGTGGTGATAAAAAAATAATAACTAATAAATTTATTAGCAGAAATTTTACGCAAATAGCGGTTCTGGCGCTATGGCCTTACCGCAGTTCTTGCTACTCTTACTTGTTCCTGAATATTCAATAAATTCTACTATGAGTTCAGGTGTGTATAGTGTTGATGAGGAAGCTTTGGTGACGGCATGCGTTTGACAGCAGGTTGGCTAGCACAATGGTTAGTTCAGGGGGATTTTTGCAGTATCGAACTGGGTGAGAACTGCCTGATTCTTGACAGTTATACCGGAACAGAAGAGATACCATTCGATGATTGGGACGGAGCAATTACTGTTCATCGCGGAGTGGTATGGGGAAGTCTGGAGATCACTTCATCTGATCAGGAATATTGCTGGACGGTTCATGGCCTGCCATGGGAACAATGCAAGCAATTTGCCGGGTTTCTTCTGGACGCTTATCGTAACTGGGCTCAGGGGCGGGTTGAAAAGCTCGATCTGGCTTTACCTGAAATGCTGAATCGCATAGACGATTTCGTCGGTCAGTCGGTATATTTACGTCACTCCGATCATCAGGAGCTGACGCAGTTTCTTGAACAGTCACTTTCTTCAACTGGCCTGACTTATGAGCTGGCTGCTTCTTTCCGCCCGATGGCATTTGAAAAACTGGATCCATGGTTGGACGACGAAGCTAATGCTGACTGGGTGGCGGACACCAATAAGCAGTGGCTTCACAATCAATCAGACAAATGGTCATCATGGTTTGATTCATTTGAATCTTCTCCGCTGAATGAATCTCAGCGAGAATCTGTACTGATTAATCAGGATCACAACCTGGTACTTGCTGGAGCCGGAACCGGTAAAACCAGTGTTTTGGTTGCTCGTGCCGGGTATCTGGTGGCTAACCAGCAGGCTCAGCCGGAAGAAATCCTGATGCTGGCATTCGGGCGTAAAGCTGCAGAAGAAATGGCTGAGCGTCTTGGGCAGAAAGTCAGTGACAGAATTAAAGTGGCAACTTTCCACAGCTTGGGGACTCAGATCATTAAGGCTGTAGAAGGTGAGATGCCGAACGTCACCCCTCTGGCTCTTGATGATAAAGCGCGTACCGACTGGATTGCAGAGTTATTGACCGAGCAATGGCAGCATGATGCTTCGGCTAAAAGGTGGCAGAAGCATCTGACACAGTGGCGTATCCCTGGGTTCAAAGCTGATAATTCAATGGAAAAGCAGGCTCGAAGCGAGCCGCTTGCTGCCTGGGTCTGGCGACATATTGAATTACTTGGCCAGCGCGGTGCGAGTAAATCTGATTTAAACAAGGCCATTGAAGAGAGCGGTAGCCATTCAACTGCACGAATGAAAAGTGAGTTGGCTTTGCTGTGGCCATGCTATCGTGCTTATCAGCAGCATCTGAAAAACTATAAGCAGATCGACTTCAACTCCATGATCCAAAAAGCGACTGAGTATGTCGGCAAGGGTAAATTTGTACCTGAGTGGCGATTTATTATGGTCGATGAGTATCAGGACATTTCACCCCACCGCTTAGCCCTGATTGAAGCCTTATGTAATGTCGATCGAGAACAGTCGGAGCGGGAACGCCCGACTTTGTTTGCGGTTGGTGACGACTGGCAGGCGATTTACCGTTTTGCCGGTGCTGATGTCAACTTGACCACTGGCTTTGAGCAACGCTTCGGAGCAAGTCATGTCACGCAACTGAACACCACTTATCGCTTTAATAACATGATTGGTGAAGTGGCTAACCGATTTATTCAGCAGAACCCGCAGCAACTGCAGAAAGACTTATCCAGCTTTAAGAAGCAGAAGCGAAAAGCCGTGACATTACTGTGTCAGGATCTGCTAGAGCAGGAATTGGTTCAACTGGCTTCCAAGAATAGTGAGCAGACATCTGTCTTGCTGTTGGGGCGCAATAACAACCAGTCTCCGGAAAAGCTGAAAGCCTGGCAGAAGCAATGGCCTCAGTTTGATTTGAAATTTATGACCTGTCATGCCAGCAAAGGTCGCGAAGCAGATTACGTGTTCATTCTGGATGTTAATCGGGGAGTATTCCCGGCTCCGGATCGTGAGACCGGGCTGGCAGCATGTCTTCAGGCAAGAAATGAGGCTTTCGCCGATGCAGAAGAGCGCCGCCTTTTCTATGTCGCGCTGACACGAGCAAGAAAGCATGTGTGGGTGTGTGCTGAACCGGAAAAAACCTCACCTTTCGTCAATGAGTTGATTGATGAAAAATATTCGGTATTTAATAAAATCAAGCGGGTAAAAGCCGCGAAATAACGATATCAGAGATAGTTTCGAAACTATAACTGCCCTGTACTGACGACCAGTTTTCCGCTGTGTTTCTGGCGTTGTAATTTCTTTAGCCCTTCGGCCAGTTTGTCGAAGGGCAGTACCTCTTGAATCATAGGATCCAATTTTCCTTCTGCGACTAGGCTGGTTAGCGTATTACCAATGTCTGCAAGGTGATGGACATCTTCGGGGGCACCATGGGCATAAGTTCCGTGCAAGGCCACTTCATGCATGCTGATAGCTTTAGTGGTTGCCAGTAGCGGCACTTGGTTGAACTGGTCGGCTATCATGACAATTTCGCCGTTATAACGAATCAGTGTGCTCATTATGCTGCCGGACTTTGCCGATACGCAGTCAATGACGGCATGTAGCAGGTGATCTTCGGTCAGATTGATAATCCGCATGGCGACATTATCTTGTGTCGGATCGATGACCGCCTCAGCGCCGTAGTTGAGTAATCGATGACGATGACGTTGTTCGGCTATGGCGTACACATGCGCTCCCGCCATTCTTGCCAGTTGAACGGCAAACCCTCCGACGCCACCTCCGGCACCGGTTATGGCTATGTGCTGACCCGGTTGAATATCCAGCTTATCGTGAACTGCCAGCCAGGCACTGTATCCGGCACAGGGCAGGGCGGCTGCCTGCTCAAAGCTGACACTGTCCGGAATTCGGCTGAGGAGATTAGCTTTGACTGTTGCATAGTGTGCAAAGCCGCCGGCTTTACGGGGATCGGCAAAACAGAAAACCCGATCGCCGGGGTTGAGGTGAGAGACTTCTTTTCCGACGCTTGAAACCACTCCAGCGATATCCAGCCCGATAATATGCGGGTACTCCCAGGTTGCGTATCCCCAGGATGCCAGCTTGTAATCCATCGGGTTAAGCCCTGCTGCGGCAACATGAATACAGACCTCATCACTGGCGGGCTTTGGTTTTACAGCTCTGGCTAGCTTCAGCTTGTTGAGCCCTTCAGGTTTAGTCAGTTTCCATGCCTTCATAGATCACCGCGGGAATAAGAAATATGACAGTTTTATAAAGATAAACCTAAATTCATTATGTTGAGAGGCTGGTGATGAGAATGACGATGAGAAACGAGGCTGAGCTTAAAAATGAAAAAGCCCTCTGCGCAGAGGGCTTATGAGAATCAAAGGATTGAAATATTAATCAAGGCGCTCATCCAGATAGCCCTGGTAATCCGGGATTTCTATTTCAACTTCTTCACTTAGTTTTGGCGAAGAAATCATGAAGTTAGCACTGGCACGGTTAGTTGCTACAGGAACGTTCCATACTGCAGAAATACGTAGAAGGGCTTTTACATCCGGGTCGTGTGGTACTGCATTCAGAGGATCCCAGAAGAAGATCATCATATCGATTTTGCCTTCGGCGATGAGTGCACCAAGTTGCTGGTCACCACCCATAGGGCCGCTTAACATGCAGTTGACGGTAAGACCTGTCTCTTTAGCGATAATATGACCGGTTGTGCCGGTGGCATACAGCGTGTGGTTGGCCAGCTTGTCTTTATGCTCGCCTACCCAGCGCAGAAGGTCTGATTTGCAATTGTCATGTGCTACCAGCGCAATGTGCTTGCTGGCTTGCATGGTACGGGTTGTTACGTCCATCCAGGGCTCCAGTCAGAATATGACTAACGAAAAAAATGGCACACATTAATAGCAAAGCCGGTTTGATATGTACAACGCAAGGCTTTGAAATCAAAGGTGGCTAACATTAATGAGTAGTTAGTTATATTCTGATGGTGAATTACTTCACATTTATGTCAATAGACACAGATTCAGTAACTATCAGCGCTGCACTTCATGATTATAGACACTGAATGCCGGTCTGAATTCAGCCGGTGACAGTGAATCAGCAATGACAGAGGCAGGTAAATGCTTTGGAGTCAGCCATTCAATCTTGGGTGAAATATCACGCTCCATCGGTTTTTTCTCCAGAAAACGTACCGCCTGATCAAGCGAGAGCATTGCCTGCTGAGCCATTTTATCAGTTGGAGCAAACAGGATACGTCCTCGGCGCAATCCGCGGTAAACGCCATGACTGAGGTAGGTTGAGACAACTTTGATCTCTTTCAGCTTGTGGTTGGCACGTAGTTCACTAATAGCTACTTCGGCCGCCACGGCACCACCGACGATGTAATTTAAGTGCTGTCTGTCGGCAAACAATTGCTGGATCAGGTTACGCTGAAGCTCTTTACTGTTGTCTGCCCAAAGTGTCGTGATGATATTAATATCGCTGTTTTTGGTTGCGTCAAGGAAGCCCTGGGTTACAGGCTTGGTTCCGCCGCGTTGTGACGGGCCAGGCAGCCATGCAATATCAACTTTGCCGCTGCCTTTTGGGTGGCGTTTCGCCAAAAATTCACCGGCAGCCCGACCCATGTCATACCAGTCAACGCCAACTCTGGCATAAACACTTTCACGGATATCTTTATCTTTCATATCGATATCATTAATGGTCGCGAATACCGGAATGTTGCCGGTCAGCTGGGAAAGAATCCCGTTGTAGGCGACACTGTCTACAGTACCGAGAATAATCGCATCAGCTCCCCATTGCTGACAGTCCTGGATTTGGGTCTGCTGTTTATCCAGATTTGGGTAACCACCGGCTTCCAGCACTTTCAGGTTGATACCCAGCTGCTTGGCGTGCTCGACCATTCCATAATTGATCGAAATCCAGTATGAATCTTTCAGGTGTGGGTAGACGGCACAGATTTTCCATGCTTTGGCAGCCTGTTTCAGCGGCTGGTATTTGATCACCTCAGATTGCTGCTCATTAGAAAATGGCGGTTTATGGGTGATAATTTCAGCTGCAAACGCTGGCTGAAAAGAGAAAAAGAGTAAGAAAAAGGAAAAAATCCGCATTTTATTCATGATTATTAGCATCTGGACCGTCTTCACTGGCAAAATAGTAATGTTTTATTTTGTGTGGTTAAACCTTAATTTTTCCTGTTGTGGTTCTCCTGTATGACATTCACTCCAATCGGGATTGGTAAAAAATTGCTGATCGCTTTCTCAATGATGGCTGCTTTGATGATTATTGCAGCGGTTATTGGTGTCGCTGGTTTTTCTTTGGTCGCCAAAACAGAGCGGACGGTGATTAATTCGGCAGTGCCGGCATTGGCTGAAGCACGTGAACTTTCTGACTTAAGTACCCGAATTATTTTCACCGCTCAGGTACTGGCGAAGTCAAATGACAAGCAGGAGAGGGAAAGGCAGGGAAAAGCTCTGACTATTCACATAGAAGGGCTGAAAGCGAGCCTGCGAGAGCTAGAGCAATATTCGTTTGATCCCAAGCTGATGACCAAGCTGGAGGATGACGTAAAAAGCATCGTCGATAACCTCGCAATGCTGGGATTGTTGGTTGGCCGTAAAATCGACCTGCAAAGTCAGGTGAATATGCTGACTGATGAGCTTTCTTATGCCACGTTGCAGATTGACTCCCTTTCCCAGTCACAGGTCTCTAATGCTAATACCATCGCGATTGCTAACGTATCCCGTATTTATGATTTGGTTGATGACGGAAACACTTCCGCGGTATTTAAGGCGCTCGACAGTCTGGTGGAAGTGGATATGGACCTGACTGAGCGTCTGTTCGAACTTCGCTTTCTGTCTCTTCAGGTGCTGAATATGCTGGATGATTCCAACCAGATCGACAGTATCAAGGCGCTTTCCAGATTAAGAACCCGTTATACCCATGCGGTATCGGTGATGCATCACCGAGTCAAATCAGTTGAGGATCCGAGTCGTTCAGAACAGTTGTTGGATCTGACAAAAACTCTTAAACGCGGTGGAGTACTGTTCGGCACTCAGGAACAACTGCTCTACGCCAAGAAAGATGTTGAGCGAATGGAGCAGCAGAACCTGGTGTTGTTTCAGCAACTTAACCAGACCGTGAGTGACATCATCACCGCGGCAAATGAAGGTACTCAACAGGCGGTAACTAAAGTTGATGAAACTCTGACTGTAGCCCGTAACAGTCTGATCGGCATTTCGGCTATGGGTATGCTGGTACTGGTTCTGATCATGTGGCGCTACGTCTATGCTCGCGTGATCAGCCGGATCAATGAATACAGTAAAGCACTGATGTCGCTGGCAAGGGGCGATTTGGAAATTCGCCTGACTATCAAAGGTGATGATGAGCTGGCTCAGATGGGGCGGGCTATCATGGTTGCCCGTGATACTGCTTATGAACGTCATCGTCTGGCTCAGGTTGAGTCGAAGATCCGTTTTGAACTTCAACAGCATAAGACCAGCCTGGAGCGTCTGGTTGCTCAGCGAACCAGTGAACTGAAAAAAGCCAATGCCAAGCTGAATGAAGAAGTGAAAAACCACGCAGAAGCACGGGCTGAGGCAGAGAAAGCCAACCGCGCGAAATCAGCTTTCCTGGCAACTATGAGCCATGAAATTCGTACCCCGATGAATGGGGTGCTGGGTACAGCTTCACTGCTTGCTGATACCGGACTAAATAAGGTTCAGGCTCGGTACCTGGATGTGATTAACCGCAGCGGTGAGTCGTTGCTGGACATTCTTAATGACATTCTCGATTACTCGAAAATTGAAGCCGGACACCTTGATATCCGTCCGAGAGACTTCTCTTTGTCTGAGCTGGTAAAAGATGTTTATGACATGCTTGAAAATCGGGCATTGGCGAAACATATCAAGCTGGTTTGTGATATTGAACCTGGCTTGAATGACATCTGGGTAGGTGATGCAACACGGATTCGTCAGGTGCTGGTTAACCTGGTAAGTAATGCGATTAAATTTACAGAAGAAGGTGAAGTGACGATTATCGTTCGTCCGGATCCGATGGTTAAAGGTGATCTGCTGTTTGAAGTTGAAGATACCGGTTCTGGGATCGCACAAGATGAGCAGCAGACGATGTTTGATGCTTTCAAACAATCGTTTGAAGGCCGTCAGGCAATTGGTGGAACCGGCCTTGGGCTTGCGATTAGTAAACGTATTATTGAAGCGATGGACGGGGAAATCGGTGTCCACTCAACGCTTGAAGTCGGCAGTTGCTTTTGGTTCTCCCTGAGTCTAGCTCCGGGCAAGCTTTCTCATGTTGTGGAAAGTGCGGCGGAAAAAGTGGCACCGGCGCATATTCTGCTGGTGGAAGATAATCCGGTAAACAGTATGGTGGCGGAAGGCTTCCTGAAACGACTGGGCCATAGTGTGGTGATTGCTGAAGATGGTGAACAGGCGGAACAGGCTTACAGTAAACAGGTATTTGATTTGGCATTGCTGGACATTAACCTGCCAGATACAGATGGAGTGACTCTGCTTCATCGTCTGCGTGATATTGAAAGTTCGAACCTGAAAGAGGGCCGATTTGAGCTTACGCCAATGGTGGCATTCTCCGCGCATGTATTTAGCGAAGAAGTTGAAAGTTATCTGGCCGAGGGTTTTGCAGGGTTCCTGCCGAAGCCTCTGGTTGAAAAACAGCTGGTTGAAACGATTGGCAGCATACTGGCGGGAGAAAAACGCGTTGTGGTTGATGGTGCGGTTGTCAGTGACGAGGCACAAAACAATATTAATCAAGAAGAGTTGGAGAGGGTTGAGATGACAGAACAAACAGAGTGTCCGGTTTTAGATGAATCTGTGCTGGGTAGCGATTTGCAGATATTAGGTGAAGCTCAGGTCACTAAACTGATTAGCTTGTTTATTGATTCTTCATCTCAAACTTTGGATAAATTGATGGAAGCAGTTTGCGCAGGTCAACTGAGTGAAGTATCTAAGCAAGCACATACACTGAAAGGTGCCGCGGGAACCATGGGGCTGACTCGTTTGCATAAAGTATGTCTGGATTTTGAAAAATCAGCGAAAGAAGGTTCAATTGATCATCTTAATGCCGAAGATTTAACAATCGCTTTTGAACAGTCTAAAGAGGCATTGGAATCGGCGTTTAGTTAATCCTAGTAAATCATGATTAAGTAATTTCCTGATTAAAGGCCGCATAAGCGGCCTTTTTTAATCCTAGCAATCAACTTGTGCACGGATAATGATGAATGTTCCTTGAAACAATCAATATTGAGTAACTCAAAATTAATCACATAAGGAATACTTTCCTTTCTTATTGTTAATGTAAATTGAAAGGGTTCATTTGAAGTGAGTTAAACGTATTGACAAACTCAACATGTTGAATATTCATCAGTGATTTTTCATTAAACCAAACATAAAGGTCTATTCCGGGATTACGAAGCCTGGTAATTTCATAACACTCCGGAAGTGAGATATAGTCAGGGCAAATAATAATACAGTTTTCCGAGGCCATATCATTTTTAATGATTTTGGTGCTGCTGGTAGATAGCCAGTTTTCAATGCCACTGCTATCAATGTTATTATCTGTTAGTATATCCATAACCTCTTCCTTGCTTAAGCTATTGAAGTAAATAGCTTTTTGTGGCTTTTCCAAGTTATTGTTTGTGCTTATTATTCTATAGCCACTTCGTTTGATATTAATTGCTCTGCCTGGATTTGTCGGTTTCATATTAACTGACAACACCATGTCATACTCATCAAAAATGTCTGACTGGTTGATACCAAAAGGTGTGTAATGAGTAATGCATAAGTCAAAGTCAGCTTGAAAGCGTTTTAGTATTTTATCGACTAAGCTAGGGCAAAACAGGTTTGAAATTGCAATTCTGTATTGTTTTTTATTCTCATTTAACTCCCTATAAAGATTTTCATATATCTCAAAACTCTCTGTTGCATATTTGAGAAGTATTGTCCCTTCATGAGTAAGTTGAAAACCATCTGAACGGTTAAAAACGTTATAGCCAAGTTTTTCTTCAACCTTTTTTATATGTTGAGAAACGGCTGGTTGTGTCATAAACAATGACTGTGCGGCTAAAGTGACGCTCTTATGCTTAGCAACAGACATAAATGTTCGGAGAAGTTTTACATCAATTAATTGTGCACTTGTAATCATATTTGTTTTAGGTTTTATTGTTTTAGATTTTATTATTTTAGGCTTTGTTAATATATGTCCATTTAGTAGATGTTATTATTTCCTTGGTACCGAATAATAACGTGCATATTAGTGACGATGGGGTGTCACATAAGACCTCCTGTATATAATTATATGAATAATCCTTTTGTTAAAATTGTATTATCAATACAAGATAACCAATTAGGGTGCAATCTAGCGTGATCTCGGTGCAAAAATCAATCATTATTGATTCTTTAGTCAATAATGGCGATTTTGCGCAAAAAAGGCACATTAAGTTTCGAAAAATTCAGGATTGTCTGGTACGATGTGCGGATATTTTTATATGAATAATATGTTTTTAACTGTCTATACTTATTAATTAAACCGTTGTTTTGTAGGGATGTTAAATATTGTTGAAATTGAACTTCGTTTTTTATAAGCATTCAAAATAAAGGCTATAACAATAATTTATAATATCCAGTGTTCTTTATAGGTGGGATTATTTTCTTAAGGCGAATAGAGGACACTTGCTGTTTCTTGCTCGTTTGTTGTCTTTCTAGATGATGGCTTATTGGTTGTATTGAATGTTTAAGAAGACAATAAAGAAAGGCCGCATAAGCGGCCTTCTGTGCATAAACAATGAATAAAATTATTCGGCTTTTTCTTCTTTCTCTTCAGGTTTTGCGTGCTCTTGCTTTTTAGCAACAAGCATTTCAATGTTTTGTGTTAGCTGATCAATTTTGTCATCGATATTGTCTAGTCGCTCGTTATCCAGACCAACAAACTTTTGGATTGTCATCTGAACGCGTTCTTCTATAGCTACAGAAGCGTGGCTTTGTTCAGTGTGTAGACGCTCTTTTGTGTTTGACTCAATAGCGCGGCCTTTTTCGACTAATTCATCGAACAAGGTCTTGCTTTTTTCTGATAACTGGTTAACTTCTTCTGTGCTTTTTGCGTAGGCACCAAGACCTGCTAACCAGATGTTATGCAACTTTTTATCTTTCAGAATATTGTCAGCTGATAGTTTAATAATGCCCATAACTACATTCCTTTCGCTTTGTAGACTTAATTGTTAGGTCGTCTTACTTTAGATTGTCTTACTTGCTTTGTTATATACATCATATGAATCAGGATTAGAGTCTTCTCACTAAAAACACCCTTTATGGTGATTTTTTTTAATTTCTTTTCAGCGATCACTAATCGTAAGGTATGAAAATAGCTTTTATCCAATTTTCAACGCAGGACTCATTAATGTTATTGAGATTTATTTACTCTTAACTTTGGATCTTGTCAGAGAACAGGTTAAAAGGATGAACTATTGGATTGATATTGCATCATCAACGCTGGCTTCCAGTTGCAGGTTCTGGAATGGAACTGTGGCGAGCAAAGTTGAAAAGCAGCCAAAGCAAATGATGATTTTGTTTGATCAGGAAGGTGATCCGGAGTGTCGGCTCGTTCGGGAAGTGCTGACGGAACTGAATTTAAATGTGATCATTGCACCTTGTCCTTCTGGCGGAAAAAATACTGAAAAGTTTCATTCCGTATTCAGTAAAAACAGGTTGCCAATACTTATTGATTCTGAGAACCAATGTGCATTGGAAGGCGCTGAAGATATTTCTGGTTATCTTTTCAAACAATATAAAGGGGTAGACCTTCCCTCAAGGTTTGTTTGTAAACTTCAGCAATTCCTGACTTCAAACCTGGCAACAGGAGTACGTTTGGCTTCTGGCATTAAAGCGCGGGCATCGAAACAGCCAGCTCTTCCTTTAATTCTATACAGCTTTGAATCTAGCCCTTTTTCCCGTCTCGTTCGGGAGTGCTTATGTGAACTTGAGCTGACTTATATTTTGATTAACTTGGGCAAACAACAATTTTCGGATATGGGGCCGGCCAACTTCCGCTGGACGGTTTTGCCTTACAAGCCTGTGCCTGATACTAAGCGGGATGACTTTTTCAAATTGCACGGAAAAGTCCAGGTGCCATATTTAATGGACCCTAATACAGGTATTGATTTGTTTGAATCGAAAGATATTTTGCGTTACCTGAATCAGACTTATGCAATTTAATCAACCGATTGAATGAAGCTGGGTGAGACTTTGTTTCACCTTTGCTTTGTGTATATTGTTGACAACATCAACCATGTGTCTGAAAATATCGTACTTGATAAAATTATGGTTAAGCGGGTTTGGTGGCGTGAATGGTTGATATGACTTCAAGATATTTGTTTGATTTGATGCAGCGTTATCGTGCAAAGATGAAAACCGCGGTGGGGGCCAAGGCGTTAAACCTTAATGCTATGCATATTCAGTGTATTCGCTACATTAATGACGTGGAAAACTGCACTGCGAATTTAATTGTACAGGGTTTGGATCGAGACAAGTCGCAGATATCTCTGGTTATTAGAGATATGGCTAAAAGAGGCTGGATAGAATTGCTCCCCAATCCTGAAGATAAGCGCAGTAAACTGATTAAGCTGACAGGTGAAGGGACTGAATTGCTGGAAAAAGTGATTCAGGAAGAAGCTGCGGTTGCACAAAAGATGAAAGAAGGTTTGAGCCAGGAAGACATTGAGACGTTCGATCGAATCGTTTTAACCATGCAAAAAAATCTTATGAAATAGCCATGACGATGAGAACCAGGATGATACGTCGCCCACTTCTTAGCGATGAAAGAGTGCCGTTAATAAGTGCTGATGATGGCTGTTCACAGTTTGCTGTCAGCGATTTGGTCTATTTCACGGATTGTCATGCAAATCAGCCGGACTGGATTAAGCAGTTGTTTGTTTGCAAAGGCTTTGTAAGGCAAATTTATCGCAGGCAGGATACAGGAGAGGTTGTTTATGACATCCACTTTCCTTTTGCCCGTTGCTGTAAATTAATCCCTGAAGCTGAGCTGGCAACAGACAATCAGCCGCAGTTTGCGCCTTGTCCATGGGGTAAGATTGAGGGAATGATTATTGATGGCATCATGTTGCGAATCGAAAACAGTTTAGCGGTGAAACCAATGCTGGATGAGATTGTGCGTTGCCTTACCCGGGAAGTGACAGAATATCTGAATTCGCGCAGAAGACTTCATATGATTCTTCGAACTGATAATACTAACCTGAAAATTAGTTTTGACCAGTCTGCAGAATTTCGTTTGTTCGGTAAGCGAATATCTTATGAAGAGGCGATTACATCTTTCCGCTGATGCTTAATTACTCGCTATCACTCGGTTAGTAGGCGGAATGATGCTATGTAAAAAGCTGCCATATAAAAGAGCCATCATTTTTGATGGCTCTTGTTGTATCTGCGGTTATTTCGATGGCTTAATTTCGCCGGTTGAGGTTGGGTTGGCAGGGGCGCCGCTCCACTCAAACCAGCCGCCGTCGAAGACGCTGATGTTTTCCCAGCCCATCACATAAGCATAGAAAAACACCTCAGATGCACGCCATCCAGTGCCGCAGTAGAAAGATGCTTGATGGGATTTTTCAATTCCCCATTCTTTCCAGAAGGCTTCAATAGAGTCTGCACTAAGCATGGTGTCATCCGGGTTACGGAAGTCTTCCAGGTGATAGGCATCCGAGCCAGCATGACCCCACTTGGAACCGGTAATGCGGCCTTTGGGTTTGATGTACTTATAGCCGCTGGTTATGCCGATGTACTCATCCCATGTACGAATGCTGACCAGTGATTTGTGCTTAGGATCGGCCAGGATGTTTTTGGCCTCCGGTACATCAATGATCAGATCCGGGCGTGATGGGATAGGGCGGCCAAATTCAACATTTGCTGATGCTGAGTTCAGCATCGGTTCGGTGATATAGCCAGCGTTAACCCACGACTTCCAGCCGCCGTTAAGCAGGCGTACATCTTCAACTCCCGCATACATCATAATGTTGGCTGCACGAGCTGCTGCTGTATTATCCCGGCCATAAAAAATAACGGTGGTATCGTAGCTGATACCCAGGTTTTTGATGACTTCTGTCAGCTTTTTGTCATCAACTCGGTTCCACCATGGCTCAGATTCAATATCGTTAGTATTGAGGTACAAAGCCCCAGGAATGTGGGCTGCCAGGTACTTAGTCGGTGGTCCCCAGGCAACTTCGACAACTTTAAAGCCCTTTTCAGGGGCGTAGAGGGTGTTTTCGCCGTTAATAACCTGCTCTAACCATTCCGGTGAAACCAGATTCTGGAATTTAGGCAGGCGTTCAATTTCACCTTTGTAATCACTGATTTTTTGCGTAATTACCGCAACGTTGTCCATACCAATGGAGTGAAGCTGTTCATTGAGTACCTTAGCTTTTTCCGGCCCGCAGTAAAGGAAGGTTTTTTTATCAAACTTAACACCTTTGTGCTGCAGCAAATGTTCCAGATGTGGCGGACGTAAGGTGCTTAACCAGTCAGAATCGAAGTTTATAGCCCCCGGATAGTGACCACCCATGGTTGCTGAACCTTCGGGCCAGCCGTTGTAGTGGTTGCTGGAGCGACAGTCGATCACTTGAATATCAGACGCAGGAAGAGTAGCCAGGTCATCAAACGTTGTAGCCATCAGCGGTGTGCTGAGCAGGCCGATAAAAGGAAGTAATAGGCGTTTTCCTGAAACCATATTTAATAATCCAAGAATCAAATAAGGCAGGCATTATATATGCCTGCCTTTGGGTAGGTTTTGTTTATGATCACAGAGCTAAAGCATTTTCTGTGATGATATTTTACCGCTGTTTAGCAGTGCCGGAAGGCTTACCGTTACGGGCTTTGTTACCCTGAGGCTTTTGGCTTTGAGGTTTTTTCCCTTGAGGCTTACCGGATGCTCGACCTTTTGGTTTGCCTGCTGGCTTACCGGTTGGTTTAGCATCAGATTTGTAGCTCGGCTTTCCTGTAGGTTTGTTGTTACCTGATGAGCGTCGGGATTTTACCTTTTGATTGCCTGCCTGATTGCTCTTTTGTTTGTTGCCTTGTGGTTTATTACCGTTACTTCCATCAGGCTGGTTATTCATTTTTTCAGCTTTAGGTTTCTTGGGTTTTTTAGGCTTCTTCGCTTTCAGCGGACGCAGAGGCAATGGCTCTGGCAGCTTATTGGTCGGAACAAAACCAAACACGTCTTCGCGTGGCAGAATTTGTTGCGTCAGGCGTTCGATATCGGTCAGCTCTTTGAACTCATCGGCACAAACCAGGGAAATTGCCTGGCCCTCGGCACCGGCGCGACCGGTACGGCCAATACGGTGAACATAATCTTCAGCAACATTTGGCAGGTCAAAGTTTACAACCTGAGGAAGTTGATCAATGTCTATACCGCGGGCTGCGATATCTGTTGCAACCAGAATTCGAACTTCACCGCTTTTGAAGTTAGCCAGTGCTTTGGTTCTGGCACCCTGACTCTTGTTACCGTGAATGGCGGCTGCTGTGATATCACGCGCTTCCAAATAGGCCGTCAGGCGGTTTGCGCCATGTTTTGTGCGGGTAAAGACCAGCGCCTGCTTCCATTTATTGTCTTGGATCAGTTTGGTCAGCACTGCTGGCTTTTTCTTCTTGTCGACAGGGTGAATCCACTGCTTAACAGTTTTGGCGGTAGTGTTGCGTGGCGTAACTGAGATCTCAACCGGATCGTTAACCAGACCTTTAGCCAGCTCACGGATTTCATCTGAGAAGGTGGCTGAGAACAGCAGGTTCTGGCGTTGCTTTGGCAGGAGTGCCAGAATCTTCTTGATATCACGAATGAAACCCATGTCCAGCATGCGGTCTGCTTCGTCCAGTACCAGCACTTCAAGCTGGTTAAACTTAACGGCATTCTGGTTGTAAAGATCCAGCAGACGGCCCGGTGTCGCAACCAGTACGTCGGCACCTTTGCGCATTCGCATCATCTGCGGGTTGATTTTCACTCCGCCAAATACGACTGCCGAGCTTAGTGGTAGTCTCTTGGAATAAGTTGCGACATTCTCACCGACCTGAGCGGCCAGTTCGCGGGTTGGTGTCAGGATAAGTGCACGTACCTGATTGGAACGTACAATCGGCCCTTTAGATAAACGCTCAAGGATTGGCAGGGTAAAGCCTGCGGTTTTGCCTGTTCCTGTCTGTGCTGCTGCCATGACATCCTTGCCTTCAAGTACGGCTGGAATGGCTTGGGCCTGAATCGGCGAGGGTTTCTCATAGCCCTGGTTGGCTACAGCTTCAAGGATTGGGGTACATAAGCCCAAAGAGGCAAAACTCATAAGATAGTCTCAGTTAAGATTAAAACAATACCAATTGCGATACGTTCGCATTCACTCTGAAATGTTGCCGGCATTACCAGAGGACCTGAAGTGTTGGATTTGGAATTATCTCTTTATCAGGATATTGGATATACGTGATCTGCCTCACTGAGGCAGGGGGAGGCTAGCTTACAGGAGCGAAGGAGAAAGTGCTAATGCTGTAATACCAAACTGGACAATAATCTTACCGCTTGTGCTGATTACTACCCAGTCTGGTATCACTTGTGGTGAGATCTTCTAATCAGTAAAGGCAAGCATTGCTTCAAATCGTTCGCTGCCTTGCAAGGATTCAAAATCTTTTTCGTCCCTTGCTAACTCTTTAAATGATCCGCTGCCGATAATGGCCTGTTCAAGATCAAAAAGGGCTTGCTCTTCTAGGCCGAGACGCGCGTAGGCACAGGCGCGTTGATAAAGCGCGTGTGCATTTTGCGGATCAAGATCTAGCACCCGGTTACAGATACTCAGTGCCCAGTTAAACTCCTTTATCTCCATTGCGGCATCGGCTTTATAAGTCAGGGCTTCGAGATCTCCCGGACGGATTTTCAGAATATCGTCATAAACCTCAATTTTCTGCTCCGGAGATTGCATGCTTTGGGAGCGTAGCCAGAGATTATGGATTTCATTGATGGTTTCAATTTCTTTGTTGTTTTGGGCAATAATCCGGGTTTTGCGTTTCAAATCACGCTCAAGTAACTGAAATTTCTTCTCATATTGGTTGGCGATTTCTTCCAGTTGCTGATCGGCGGCCTGTTTCGTTTTCTCTTTGATTTCTTTCAGTGATTGCCAGCCTATAAGGGCGAACAGGGAAGCCGCACCGGCGATGAGGTAGAAGAAGTAGGTAACGGTGACATTGGCATAGTTCATCGACTTATCGGCAACGGCCAGTTCCCGATCGGTGATCTCGATTGTTAACCGTCTTTCCAGGTCCTGCTGATCCTGACGCAGGGCTTTAAGTTCATCAAGAACATAGCGTTCCATCAGTGGTTTGTCGTAAATGCTTTCTTCCGAATACTTTTCTTGTCCCAGCGCGGGCATCGACAGCAGACAGAAAATAACGACGGATAACAGCCGGTTGAACATATTAAAATCCCTTGTCTTCTCAATATCCCTTTATTATGACGAAATCATAGCTGAGAATCATTAAGGGAGGTAAGCATATAGTTCAGAAGAGGCGGGTTACCCGAACAAAAAAGAGTCAGGTAAACCCGTCAGGTAAGAAGGTGTTGAATGTGTTTGACTTCGCCTGTTATTGCGAACAGCGCAGTGAAGACGCTCAACGCTGGTGACATTCTGAAACGTTAAGGCCGCCGTTCTTTTGTACCGCGACAAGAAGAGCCTGGCGTTTTGCTTCCTGTTCGGCTTGTGATGGCGTTGGTTTCTCTTTGGTGAACTCGCTACCTTGTCGGTTGGAAAAAACATGGATTTTGTTAAAAGTCATCATGAAGGTGTACCCTCGATATCAATCTCTACGGCAACATCCTGTCGCTTGATGGTTAAAAAAACATCATCCCTGATTGAATTTGTTAGGGATGAGCAACAAGGCGTAGATCATCCCATTGCATTTTTGGTGGGGGATCATTAGTCCGCCAGGTACAGGGCTAACGCCTTTCTGGCTGAGTCAAATGCAAACTTATCTGTTTGTATTTCCGAGGTTTTTACCCACTTAACATCAGCTACATCATCATTAGCTTGCATGTTTGGTTTTTGCTTCAGCTCTATAGCAAAGAAGGCATCACAGGTTTTGTACACAACGTCTTTGTAGCGGTACGTATTTGGGCAGGAACCGAAATAGCGGGCATTTTCGGCTTTGAAAGCCAGTTCTTCCTCCAGTTCACGGAACAGTGCCTGCTCCAGCGATTCATTATAATCGACAAAACCGCCTGGAAAATCCCACATACCTTTGCCTGGTTCACGGGCCCTTACGGCAACCAAAATTTCATCCTGGCAGCGAATGATAGCAAGTACTGCTGATGCCGTGTTTTTGAAGAAAGTGAATGCACACTCACTGCACTGAAAAGATTTTTCTGAGCTGGCAATAAAGGTTTGCTGACCACAGGACGGACAAAACATACAGATAATTCTTGTTGATAGGTTACTGTTTGAATATTGAGGCGGCAGCATATCGCAGACAGCAGGGGATTGCCAGTTATGCCGGGCGGGAGAATAAGGTAAGATAGGGCGAAATTATCCAATATGGTTTGTAAGATGTCGCAGGAAGAAATTGAAGTAGAAGCGATTGGTGTTGAGGTTGCCAGCCAGCCGATTGAGCTCTACAAGGTGCTGAAAATTGCCAATGCTGTCAGCGGTGGCGGTGAAGCCAAGTTTGTTATTGCTGAAGGCTATGTTGCAGTGAATGGCGAACTTGAGCAACGCAAGCGCTGCAAGGTATATGATGGCGATGTGATAGAGTTTAACAACGAATATTACGTTGTACTTTGCGATCAACCGGTTGATGAAAGCCCTAAAGTGACTGAACCCAAGCCAGCTAAACCGGAAAAACACGCGAAGAAACCTGCGGGTGGTTCGAAAGCTGCTGCAAAGAGTCAGGGAAAGAACACTTCGAAGAGTAAGCCAGCTAAAAATAAAAAGCCTAAAGCCGGCGCAGAGAAAAAATCCGGCCCAGCTGATAAAGCGACTGGACGCAGACCTATCAACTTCTGATTGTGTTTATGCCCGTTTAAATAAAAAAGCTGCCAGTTGGCAGCTTTTTTTCGTTTTGTTCGTGCAACACAAATCAGTGATTGCTTAAACCATACTTCTTTATCTTGCGATATAGGGTCGCAATACCGATACCCAGCTCTTCTGCGACCAGTTTTCGATTGCTGAGGCGGTTCAGGGCTTCCTCAATGCGGATTTTTTCCATCTCTTCCAGGCTCATGGCGCAGTCATCTGATTTGATGTTGTCAGCAGGTCTGGCGATCTTTGCCTGCTCAAAGTATGGCGGCAATAGGTCAACATCAATCATGTCGCCTTCCGGTACAACGTTAACCAGGTACTCCACTAGGTTGCTGAGCTCACGCACGTTGCCCGGCCAGTGGTAAGCGTTCAGGCGTGCCATCGCTTCAGTGGTTATTCCTGGATAACACACGCCGATCTTGCGGGTATGAATCTCAAGGAAGTATCGAATTAGCAGCTCAACATCACCTTCACGTTCTTTAAGTGGTGGCAGGTGGATCGGAATAACATTCAGTCGATAGTACAAGTCTTCACGGAACTTATTGGTAGCAATCATTTCCGCAAAATCCCGGTTAGTTGCCGAGATGATTCGAATATCGACCGGCGTAGCCGTATTGGAGCCAATCGGCATTACTTCACGCTCTTCCAGCACACGTAACAGCTTCGCTTGCAGCGTCATCGACATATCACCGATTTCATCCAGGAACAGGGTACCTTTGTTGGCGGCCTGTATCAGACCGGTTTTACCTTTGTTGGATGCGCCGGTGAAAGCGCCTTTGACGTAACCGAACAGTTCACTTTCAAGCAGCTGGTCTGGAATGGCGGCACAGTTGATGGCAATAAATGGCTGAGAGCTGCGTGCACTTAAATTATGGACAGCATGCGCTATAACTTCTTTACCTGTGCCGCTTTCACCATTAATTAATACACTGGAAGGGCTGCTAGCAATTCTGGTGATCAGCGTTTTAAGTTGGCGCATCTTTTGGCATTCACCGATCACTGTCGAAAATTGTGGCTCAGGTTCATTGATGACTAAAGACTTATTAGGCTGGTGGAATGCCATTAAAAAAAGCTGATGCCCGCGCACATCATGAAATTGGCCGACAACCAGTTCTTGTCGTTCGCCAAGGGAAATAATGTGCTGCTGATGCCCTTTTAGTTCATTATTATGGAAAGACAGCGGCTGGATATTAATTTCAGCATGTGAAAGTTCTTCAAGGGTGATATTTAGATTGTTTAACGCAGGCTGGTTGCCGTATTTAACTCGGCTGTTTTCATCCAGTACTAAAACACCTTGATCCATGTTTTCAATCAGGCTGCTAAATACCTGATCAAGACCGTCACTTTTATCGTTACCTTCCAGTACTTTTGACACAACAATTTGTGCGATGTGCTGAACATAATTAGAAAATAACTGTACGTTCTCTTTTATTCGCTCCCGTGATTCTTCGCTGAAGGCAACCAGACTGATAACCCCGATGCAGCGGTCTTCAAGCATGATTGGCACGCCCAGGAAAGCAGTTTCACGGCAGCTTCCTTTATTTGTACACCCTTCACAAATAGGATCGGTTCGTGATTTGACGACTACTTTTTCCTGATGTGTTTCAAGGATATATCGGAAAATCCTTGAGCTGGTGTTGAGTTTTTTGCCAAAGAATTTGCTATACGGCCCTGTTCCTGCGATGCGAACCAGATCAGCATCTACGACTTCAGCATCCAGCTGAAGTACGGCAGAAAGCATCTTGGTAAAGCGCAGAATAGTCGGCTGCAATTGCATGAGTTCTGATTGCGGGGCGTTTTTCAACATAATACAGATCTGTTTTTGGAAAGACTTAACAAAGTTAATCAACAATACTTAATATCAGCTTGATATATATCAGTATTTCAATTGGTTTCGCGCCACGAAATAGGAATTGTTAGCGAGGTCACATAGCGATATCAATATGATAAATAGCTTTGGGCTCACTATCATTTTGGTCGCTATCACTGATAGTTGATGATAGTGAGAGATATATGTGCTTGAGAGCAATTTAATGCCCTTCTTTATTCCAACCCTTATAAATCAAGGGCTGGAGGGAAAATAAAAAAAATTACCGGTAATTAATCCTGGTTGGCACAGATATTGGATTATGGAAGTCAGTTGTCTGTTGTGACCCTACAGACTTTTTCCAGCCGCCACGACATAACAATTTAATTACTGGGAAGAATAAAAAATGAAAAGCATTAATGAACTAATCAAGGAAATCAATGAACTAAAATCTGATCTTCACAATAAAGATTTCCTTTTGACCTGGGAACAAACTCCTGAAGAGCTAGAACGTGTATTGAAGACTGCGCAAGTACTGAAATCTATGCGCAACGAAAATATTGCTACTAACGTATTCAAGAATGGTTTGGGTATTTCTCTGTTCCGTGATAACTCAACCCGTACTCGTTTCTCTTACGCTTCCGCTATCAACATGCTAGGCCTGGCCCAGCAGGACCTGGATGAAGGCAAATCTCAGATTGCTCACGGTGAAACTGTTCGTGAAACTGCAAACATGATTTCATTCTGTGCTGATGCAATCGGTATCCGTGACGATATGTACCTTGGTGCTGGTAACGCATACATGCGTGAAGTGGGTGAAGCTCTGGATGATGGTGTGAAAGAAGGCGTTCTTCCTCACCGTCCTGCTCTTGTAAACCTTCAGTGTGATATCGACCACCCAACTCAAGCTATGGCTGACCTTGCATGGCTGGAAGAGCACTTCGGTGGTCTGGATAAGCTGAAAGGCAAGAAGATTGCAATGACTTGGGCATACTCTCCAAGCTACGGTAAGCCTCTGTCAGTTCCTCAAGGCATCATCGGCCTGATGACTCGCTTCGGTATGGATGTGACTCTTGCTCACCCAGAAGGCTACGACCTGATCCCTGAAGTAGTTGAAGAAGCTCGTAAGAACGCAGAAGCCTCTGGCGGTAGCTTCTCTCAGGTTGCCACTATGGAAGAAGCATTCCAGGATGCAGACATCGTTTATCCGAAGTCATGGGCTCCTTACCAGGTAATGGGTCGCCGTACTGAACTGCTACGTGCTAACGACCACGATGGCCTGAAAGAGCTTGAAAAAGAATGTCTTGCTCAGAACGCCAACCACAAAGACTGGCACTGCACTGAAGAGATGATGAAGCTGACTAAAGACGGCGAAGCGCTATACATGCACTGTCTGCCAGCCGATATCACAGGCGTTTCTTGTGAAGCCGGTGAAGTTGAAGAGTCAGTATTCGAGAAATACCGCATTCCAACTTACAAAGAAGCAAGCTGGAAGCCATACATCATCGCAGCAATGATCCTGAACCGTAAGTACCAGGAACCAGGTGATGTACTTCAGCAGCTTCTTGATGAAGCAGAAAAGCGCGTCAAATAACTGTTTGACGTCACTATCTCAAGTTCCGTAACAGCTACAACACTTGGGTTAATGCTAGCCCTTTCGCGGGGGTACGAGTCCCGATATCCCCGCACTTTTCACTCTATTGATTCAATGAGGTCTGGTCGTGTCTACATTCTCTCTAAAAATGGAGATCGCCGATAACCGCCATTATAACGGTCAGCAATCTCCTCTATTCACCATTGAAGAAGCGGAAAAAGCCCGCGCGTTCCACACAAAAGTGGAAGGCTATCAACCTACACCTTTACATTCTCTCGACTGCCTGGCCAAAGAAATTGGTGTCGGCAAGATCCTTGTCAAAGATGAGGCGCACCGCTTCGACCTTTGTGCATTCAAGATGCTGGGTGGCGCTTATGCCATCGCACGCTTGCTATGCGATGAATTCAAGCTCGATATCAACGATTTTGATTTCGACAAACTGAAAAACGATATCCCTGAAAAAATGACCTTTGCCACTGCGACAGACGGTAACCACGGACGTGGTGTTGCATGGGCTGCAAACAAGCTGGGTCAGAACGCTGTGGTTTACATGCCTAAAGGCGCTGCCGACGAGCGTGTGAACAACATTCGTGCCCTGGGGGCTGAATGTATCGTTACTGATATGAACTACGACGATACTGTTCGCCTTGCCATCAAGACTGCTGAAGAGAACGGCTGGAAAGTGGTTCAGGACACGGCATGGGAAGGCTACACCGAAATCCCCACCTGGATCATGCAAGGCTATACCACTATGGCAGCCGAAGCGGTTGACCAGATGAAAGAACAACATATCGACCGTCCGACTCACGTATTCCTGCAAGCAGGGGTAGGGGCAATGGCTGGTGGCGTACTGGGTTACCTATGCGACCAGTTCGGTGCTGACAAACTGCACTCAGTGGTTGTTGAACCGGATCAGGCAGACTGTATCTACCGCTCAGGTATCAGCGAAAAAGGCGACATGGTCAATGTAGACGGCGACCTGGCAACCATTATGGTTGGCCTGGCTTGTGGTGAGCCTAACCCAATCGGCTGGCCGGTACTACGCGACTGCTCAACTCAGTTCGTTTCCTGCCAGGACAGCGTAGCCGCTCTGGGTATGCGTGTTCTTGGTAACCCTCTGGGCAATGACCCACGAGTTGTATCCGGAGAGTCCGGTGCTGTTGGTGCTGGTATGTTAGCCGCTGTTCACTACCACCCAGAACGTGAACAGTTAATGGAAAAACTGGGCCTGAACAAGGATTCAGTCATCCTGCTGATCAATACCGAAGGTGATACCGACCCTGTTCACTACCGTGAGGTGGTGTGGCAAGGCAAACATCCGACCCTTTAATACTTTCTTTGCTGTTTAGCCCGGATACGCTATCCGAAATAAACAGCTTCATGAAAGCCTTAAAAAGAATAGTCAACTATTTGAAACAAAAGCGTTGTGCGCCGGATTAGAAGGTGTACAGCGCCTCTGAAATTAATCATGCCGGATACGATGTCCTCCGTCCGGCCCAAGGAGAATTACAATGACAATGAACATCCCTTTCGACAAAGTTCTTGAAAAAGCCCAAGACTACAAAGCAGACATGACCCGTTTCCTGCGTGACATGATCGCAATCCCAAGTGAAAGCTGCGACGAAGAAAAAGTGGTATTGCGCATTAAGGAAGAAATGGAAAAAGTCGGCTTTGATAAAGTCGAAATCGACCCTATGGGTAACGTACTTGGCTGGATTGGTCACGGTCCGCACCTAATTGCAATGGACGCACACATCGATACCGTTGGTGTGGGTAACATGGACAACTGGAACTTCGACCCATACGAAGGTATGGAAGACGACGAAGTGATCGGTGGTCGTGGTGCGTCTGACCAGGAAGGCGGTATGGCTTCTATGGTTTACGCAGGTAAGATCATCAAAGATCTTGGCCTTGAAGACGAGTACACCCTGCTTGTTACCGGTACTGTTCAGGAAGAAGACTGTGACGGCCTGTGCTGGCAGTACATCATCCAGGAAAGCAACATCCGTCCTGAGTTTGTAGTATCTACAGAACCAACAGACTGCCAGATCTACCGTGGTCAGCGTGGTCGTATGGAAATCCGTGTAGACGTTGACGGTATAAGCTGTCATGGTTCTGCACCAGAGCGTGGTGAAAACGCTATCTTCAAGATGGGCCACATGCTTCAAGACATTGAAAAACTTTCAGGCAACCTGGCTGACGACCCATTCCTGGGTAAAGGTACTCTGACTGTATCTGAAGTTTTCTTCACTTCTCCAAGCCGTTGTGCGGTTGCTGACAGCTGTGCAATCTCTATCGACCGTCGTCTGACCTGGGGTGAAACTTGGGAAGGTGCTCTGGACGAAATCCGCGCGCTTGAATCAGTTAAAAAGTTCGGCGGTAAAGTGTCTATGTACAACTACGACCGTCCTGCATACACCGGCCTTGTTTACCCAACAGAGTGTTACTTCCCTGCGTGGAAGATCGATGAAGATCACGTAGCAACTAAGACACTGGAAGCATCTTACGAACTACTGTTCGACCAGAAACCAACTGTTGATAAGTGGACTTTCTCAACTAACGGTGTGTCCATCATGGGTCGTTACGGCATCCCAGTAATCGGCTTCGGTCCTGGTAAAGAGCCAGAAGCTCACGCGCCAAACGAAAAGACTTGGAAAGATCACCTGGTAACTTGTGCTGCAATGTACGCAGTTATTCCACAAATGTACCTGCAGCAGCTTAAAAAATAAGTGATGTTGAGTAATCAGCATTAATACCGATTTCCGTCCCGAGGGTGTCAATATGCTCTGCCTTTATATTGACCTCATATCCCCCTCGGGATGGATTTTCTGTTTCTGAATTTTCCTTCCTGAGGCCGGGTATAAACAGACAGCCATAACAGGAAGTTCAAGGCAGAACTGTTTTATGTGTAAGACGAAGGATAGCGTTATGATTGCACACCGTTCTTTCTCTGTGGATTTGGATAAACTGACGTCTGACGTATCGACTACCATCCTGATCCGGCAGGGACTTGTCGTTGACCACCAACAGGCTCAACAAGCCGACATTCTGATCAAAGACGGCAAAATTGCCGATGTTGCTCCCGTTATCTCCGCTTTTCCTGCCGATACACAAGTAATTGATGCCTCTGGCCTGTATGTGATGCCGGGGGGAATTGATGTCCACACCCATTTCAATATCGATGTCGGCATTGCCCGCAGCAGTGATGATTTCTATACCGGAACCCGTGCAGCAGCCTGCGGCGGGACAACATCGGTGGTGGACCATATGGGCTTTGGCCCTAAAGGCTGCAATTTGCACCATCAGCTGGCGGTTTATAAAAAATACGCCAAAGAGAACGCGGTCATTGATTACAGTTTCCATGGCGTGATTCAGCATATTAATGAAGAAATTCTGTCAGAAATGGCCTCAATGGTAGAAGAAGAGGGCATTTCCAGTTTTAAGCTCTACCTGACCTACGGTTACAAACTGGATGATGAATCCGTATTACGGGCACTGATTCAACTGAAAAAAGTCAACGCCTTGACAACGGTTCATCCGGAAAATGATGCGGCGATAGCGATGCGCCGCGAAATGTTGCTGGAGCAGGGTAAAACAGCGCCGAAATACCATGCCGAGAGCCGTCCGCTTGAGTGCGAGGCTGAGGCAATTGCCAGAATGATCAATCTGGCAAAACTGGCTGGCGATGCGCCGCTTTATATCGTTCACCTTTCTAACGGGCTGGGGCTGGACTATGTCCGTCTTGCTCGTCGCAACAAACAGCCGGTATGGGCTGAAACTTGTCCGCAGTACCTGCTGCTTGATGACCGCTGTTATGAGCGGGACGATGCCCTGAAATTTATCCTCAGTCCGCCGCTGCGTCCGCAGGAAGAGCGTGAAAAGTTGTGGCAGGGCTTGATTGACGGCAGCATCGATACTGTTGCGACTGATCATTGCTCATTCACTTACCACGACCAGAAGCAGCGCGGCAAAGATAATTTCAGCGCCTGCCCGAACGGTATGCCGGGTGTAGAAAACCGGATGCCACTGTTGTTCTCTGAAGGTGTGATGAGTGGGCGCATCAGCCCGAGCCGTTTTGTGGAGCTGACCAGCTACCTGCCTGCAAAACTGTTTGGGTTATATCCGCAAAAAGGCTGTCTGGCCAAAGGTGCCGATGCCGACCTGGTGCTGTTTGATCCCGAACAGCAAGTGACTACCACACACGATTTACTACACGACAACACCGATTATACCCCGTACGAAGGAATGAACTGTCACGGTTGGCCGATTATGACTTTGAGTCGCGGCCGGGTTGTAGCGTGTAATGGCGAATTTACGGGGAGAGCCGGGAATGGCCGCTTTATTCGCCGCAAGCCGTTCGAGCATCAAAAGTAAGACTCGAAGGTTAATTAACAAAAAGAATAATTCAAGGAGTTCCCATGAAACCCACCGCAGTTGTAGCCCTTGGCGGCAATGCATTATTGCGTCGCGGCGACGCGCCTAGTTTTGAGAATCAGTTGGCGAACGTGAAGATTGCCGCCAAAGCGATTGCTGAAATAGCTAAAGAATACCGTGTTGCCATTGTTCACGGTAATGGCCCACAGGTTGGTCTGCTGGCACTTCAGAATCTGGCTTACGACAAAGTATCACCTTATCCGCTGGACGTACTGGGTGCCGAAAGTGAAGGTATGATTGGCTACATGCTGGCTCAGGAACTGCAGAACCTGATGCCGAAAACAGAAGTGACCAGCCTGCTGACCCGTATTGAAGTTGCTGGTGACGATCCGAGCATGCTTGACCCTACCAAGTTTGTCGGCCCAGTGTACAACGAAGAAGAAGCCGGAATTCTGGCTGAAGCGAACAACTGGACGATGAAGCCGGACGGTGAATATTTCCGCCGTGTGGTTCCATCTCCGAAGCCTGTCAACATCATCGATAAAAAATCGATTCATACCTTGCTGGAAGATGGACAGATTGTGATTTGTTGCGGTGGCGGCGGTATTCCGGTTTGCCGCAGTGAATTCGGCTACCAGGGTGTTGAAGGTGTTATCGATAAAGACCTTGCAGCTACCTTGTTGGCGAAGCAACTGAAAGCCGACAAGTTACTTATCCTGACCGATGCCGATGCAGTGTACCTTGACTGGGGTACAGAGCAGCAGCGTGCCCTACGCGCTACAACTCCGGCTGAGTTGGGTGAGTATTCTTTCCCTGCGGGTTCTATGGGACCAAAAGTTGAAGCCGCTGCTGACTTTGCTCAGTTTGGTGGCCGCGCTTATATCGGTGCCCTTGAAGAAGGATTAGATGTGCTGGCCGAGCGTGCCGGTACTTGTGTTTCAGCTTAACGCTTTAACGCTTGTTGCTCTGTCTTGCTTTTGCGGGGCGGAGCAGCAAACCGTGTGAGCGTTCAGAAAGTCGAGTTGCCCTTGAACTCGAACAGCGAAATGTACCCGACAGAAAAACATCAAGAAGGGTGTATTTCATTAATTTACCGAATAAAGGTAGAGCACTATGAGCAATTGTCCAAAGGATATGACACTGCCGCCTGACCTTACTATTAAGAAAGGCTCCGGGCCGGTTCGTACTAAATTCCCGGTGTATTCCAATTCCCTTCCTCCTTGTAACCACGCCTGCCCGACCGGGAGCAACATCCAGGAGTGGTTGTCTTTAGCTCAGGCAGAGCAATACGAAGAAGCGTTTCAGGCTCTTATCAAAAACAACCCGATGCCCGCTATCCATGGCCGCGTTTGTTATCACCCGTGTGAATCCGCCTGTAACCGTGCCAATGTTGACCAGTCTGTCAGCATTCACGCCGTTGAACGTTTCCTTGGCGACCGTGCACTGGAGCTGAAATGGCCGGTTCGTTTCCACGCTAATCCAACCGGTAAGCGCGTCCTGATCGTCGGTGCTGGCCCAAGTGGCCTGGCGGCGGCTTATCACCTTAAGCGTAAAGGTCACGATGTTGAAATCCGTGATGCAGCGCCAATGGCCGGCGGTATGATGCACTTCGGTATTCCTGCTTACCGTTTGCCTAGGGATATCCTGGAAGGTGAAATCGCCCGAATTGAAAATATGGGTATCAAGATCGTACTTAACCACAAGGTTGAGGATCTGCTGGCAGAGAAGGTTAAAGGCCAGTTTGATGCCGTCTTCCTGGCTATCGGTGCTCATGTCGGTCGTGGTGTTGATATTCCGAATGATGATCCGGGTAAAGTCATTGATGCAGTGTCTTACCTTCGTGCTATCGAAATGGAATCAGCGCCGAAACTGGGTAAGCGCGTTGCTGTTTACGGTGGTGGTAACACCGCAATGGATGCGGCACGTACAGCAAGGCGTATGGGAGCAGAAGTGATGGTAATTTACCGTCGGGATCGCGCCCATATGCCAGCCCATGATTTCGAATGTGTTGAAGCGATGGAAGAAGGTGTGACTTTCCACTGGCAGCGCACCATTAACCAGATCGACGGTACCACCTTCACGCTTGAGAAGATGGCGATTGATGATACCGGACGTCCGCGTCCTACCGGCGAATTCGAAACCGTTGAGGCCGATTCGCTGATTCTGGCACTGGGTCAGAACATCGATACCAAACTTACCGAAAGCATTCCGGGTGTTGAGCACAAATGGGACGGTACTATCACGGTCAACGACCAGATGATGACAGGTTACCGCGGATTGTTTGCCGGTGGTGATATGGTTCCTTGTGACCGTACCGTTACCATTGCAGTCGGTCACGGTAAGAAAGCCGCAGCCCACATTGATGCCTTCCTGAATAACCGCACATACAGCAAAGTTGCCAAGCGGCCACTTATCCGTTTCGACAAGCTGCACCTCTGGTACAAGACAGATGCCGAACAGAGTGAGCAGCCTGCGATCCCTGTAATTAAACGCGCAACATCATTTGATGAAGTTGTCGGCGGCCTGACAGAAGAAGAAGCCCTGTACGAAGCTCAGCGTTGTTACTCATGTGGTAACTGCTTTGAGTGTAACGGCTGCTTAGGAGCCTGCCCGCAAGGTGCGATTACCTCGTTAGGTAAAGGTAAGGGATACAAAGTGGATTATGACAAGTGTACCGGGTGTGAAGCCTGTTACCTGCAATGCCCTTGTCATGCGATCGAAATGGTCGAGGCCGAAACGGAGTAGGAGCTGATCATGACTGAGAAAAAGACCCCCGTCATGCATACTTGCGACGGTAACGAAGCGGCGGCACACATTGCTTATCGTGTAAGTGAAGTCTGTGCTATTTATCCGATCACCCCATCGTCCACTATGGCTGAATTCGCCGACCAGTGGGCCGCAGAAGACAAGCGTAATATCTGGGGTAACATTCCTCTTATTGCTGAGATGCAAAGTGAGGGCGGGGCTGCAGGTACAGTGCACGGCGCACTGCAGAGCGGTGCTCTGACTACTACCTTCACGGCCTCTCAGGGCCTGATGCTGATGCTGCCGAACATGTATAAAATTGCCGGTGAGCTGACATCTGCGGTATTCCATGTTGCCGCTCGTTCACTCGCGGCACAGGGCCTGTCTATTTTTGGTGACCATCAGGACATCATGGCAGCCAGAGGTACAGGTTTTGCCTTGCTGGCATCGTCATCGGTTCAGGAAGCCCATGACATGGCGCTGGTTTCCCACGCGTCAACACTGGAAGCTCGTATTCCGTTTATTCACTTCTTTGATGGTTTCCGAACTTCCCACGAAGTGAATAAGATCAGCCTGATCGCCGATGAAGATATCCGCGCCATGATTTCTGATGAGCTGGTTCGTGCTCACCGTGATCGCGGTTTGAGCCCGGATACACCATTCATCCGTGGTACGGCTCAGAACCCGGATGTGTACTTCCAGGGACGTGAAACGGTCAACCCGTTCTATGCGAAAACTCCTGAGATTGTTCAGGCCAACATGGACAAACTGGCTGAGCTGACCGGTCGCCGTTATAAGCTGATGGAGTACTTTGGTGCACCGGATGCTGAACGCGTAGTGATAGCCATGGGCTCCGGCGTTGAGACGGTGAAAGAAACTGTTGAACACCTGGTTGGTCAGGGTGAGAAAGTCGGTGTGCTTCAGGTTCGCCTGTACCGTCCACTTTCTGCTGAACATCTGCTTCAGGAACTGCCTCAGACAGTGAAGAAAATTGCAGTTCTGGACCGTACCAAAGAGCCGGGAGCTAATGCTGATCCTTTGTATCAGGATGTGCTGACTGCATTAATGGACAATCAGGATCACTTTGCTCAAATGCCTCGTTTGGTCGCTGGCCGTTACGGTCTGTCGAGCAAAGAGTTTACACCTGCAATGGTTAAGGCGATCTTCGACAACCTTGAGCTGGATTCACCGAAACATCACTTTACTGTCGGTATTATTGATGACGTCAGCCACTCCCATCTGGAAGTGGATGCAAGTTTCGATATTGAATCAACAGATGTAGTTCGTGCCATGTTCTATGGCCTTGGCGCTGACGGTACGGTTGGTGCTAACAAGAACACCATCAAGATCATCGGTGAAGATCCAGAGTATTTTGCTCAGGGTTACTTCGTCTATGACTCGAAGAAATCCGGTTCGCAGACAGTCTCTCACCTGCGCTTCGGCTATCACCCAATCAACAGCCCGTATCTGATCCAGTCGGCGAACTTCATTGCCTGCCATAAGGCAACGTTCGTTCAAAGTACCGATATGCTGGCTAATGCAACAGAAGGTGCGACCTTCTTGCTGAATACTCCTGCTCAGGCAGATAAAGTCTGGGATACTTTCCCGGCTCGTATGCAGCAGCAACTCATCGATCGCAAGATGAAGCTGTTCGTTATTGATGCTTATAAAGTGGCCCGTGAAACCGGTATGGGCAGCCGCATCAATACCATCATGCAGACTTGTTTCTTTGCGCTGTCCGGCGTGCTGGAAAAAGAGGTGGCTATCGCCAAGATCAAGAAGGCGATTGAGAAGACATACTCTCGTAAGGGCCCTGAAGTAGTTCAGAAAAACTTCGAAGCGGTGGATCATACCCTGGCTCACCTGCATGAAGTTAAAGTGCCTGCGGAAGTGACGGTCAGCGAGCAGAACAAACCGATTGTGCCGGAACAGGCGCCGGAATTTGTTCGCAAGGTAACTGCGCAGATGATGGCTGGTCAGGGTGATTTGATCCCTGTTTCTATGCTGCCGATTGACGGTACTTACCCGTCCGGTACAACACAGTGGGAAAAACGTAATATCGCCCAGAAGATACCGGTATGGGAGCAGCAGGACTGTATTCAGTGCGGTAACTGTAGCATTGTATGTCCGCATGCGGCGATTCGAGCCAAGTTCTACGATAAGTCCATGCTGGAAGATGCACCGGAAGACTTTAAGTCTGCCGGTATCACCGCCCGCGGCTTCCCGGATACCCGTTACACATTGCAGGTATACGCTGAAGACTGTACCGGTTGTGGCTTGTGTGTTGATGCTTGTCCTATGGTCACTCAGGAAGCGAGCGATAACCAGCCGGAACGCAAGGCTATCAATATGGAGCTGAAAGGCCCATACCTGGAACAGGAGAAGAAGAACCTCGAATTCTTCGACACTATTCCGTACAACGATCGCGCAAGGGTCGATTTCTCTACCGTTCGCGGAGCTCAGTTCCTGCAACCGTTGTTTGAGTTCTCCGGTGCCTGCTCTGGCTGTGGTGAAACGCCTTACCTCAAGATGATGTCTCAGTTGTTCGGTGATCGCCTGATGATCGCTAACGCAACCGGCTGTTCATCTATCTACGGTGGTAACCTGCCAACCACACCATGGACGAAGAATGCCGAAGGTCGTGGTCCTGCGTGGGCAAACTCCCTGTTTGAAGATAACGCCGAATTTGGTTTTGGTTTCCGTCTGGCTGCGGTGAAACAGCATGAAATGGCTGAACAGCTGGTGGTGGAAAACCGTGAGCATTTGGATCCGCTGTTAGTGGACCAGTTGCTACATGCTGAGCAGATGACAGAAACGGATATCCAGGCGCAAATTAAACGGGTTGATACCCTGAAAGAGCAGCTTAAAGCGATTGGTACAGAGTCCGCTCTTAACCTGATCTCGGTAGCTGATCAGCTGATCCGTCGTTCAATCTGGATCGTCGGTGGTGATGGCTGGGCTTATGATATCGGCTCAAGCGGCCTTGACCATGTACTGGCCAGCGGGGCAGATATCAACGTGCTGGTAATGGATACCGAAGTGTACTCCAACACCGGTGGTCAGATGTCGAAATCAACCCCATTGGGTGCAGTTGCCAAGTTTGCAGCAGCCGGTAAGCAGGCAACCAAGAAAGACGTGGCGATGCAGGCAATTGCCTACAACAACGTTTATGTTGCCCGGATTGCTATGGGTGCCGATCCACAGCAGGCATTGCTGGCAATGCGTGAGGCTGAAGCCTACCGTGGTCCTTCTATTATCATTGCCTACAGCCACTGTATTGCTCATGGTATTAATATGGAAGACGGCTTACATCAGCAGGAATTGGCAGTGAAATCAGGCCACTGGCCTCTGTTCCGCTACAATCCTGCGTTGCGTAATGCCGGTGAGAATCCGTTCTCACTTGATACGCTGCGTCCAACGGTTCCTTTGGAGGATTACCGTTATAACGAAACCCGTTATCAGATCCTGCGTCGCAGTAACCCTGAAGCAGCTGCGGAAATCACCGCACATGCTCAGAAAGTGGCTAAGCGTAAGTGGGAGCTGTACGAGGAGATGGCTACGCGTAAGCAGGGTTCTGTTGCCCCGCACGTGGAGTTGGATAGTCATTAGGTGGCCAAGCTCTTGATTTTAAAGGGTTATGTAGCCATTTGATTACTGACTAAGGCCTGGCAGTTTTGTCAGGCCTTTTAGTTAATAGGGGGATAGCAAAGATGGATGTTTCGGCGTACGGCCGCTATAAAAAAGAACCCCACTTGAAAAAGTGGGGTTCGTCAGCAATCTAAAGCCCCAAAAGAGGGTTTTCAGATAGAAATATTAATAGATATACACTGCACCAGAACCGTCAGCTGAACCGGTATCGCTAGTGATTTCCGAGCCATCGGTGATGATCCCTTTCGCGCCATTGTCTTCACCTATTGCTGACGTAGCCAGGGTACTGCCATCTGAACTTAATGCCACACGCCAGCCAAAGTTATCACTGGCTCCGGTATTCGAAGCTTTGATATAGGCGTTTTGTGTCCACCGACCAGAGTCATTGTTGAACAGATATACAGCTCCGGAAATATTTTTCGGATTGTAAACGAGGGTTTCCAAACCATCGATGATGACCCCTGATTCTTCGATACCTTCAGCTACTGCCGCCACAGCAAGGGTGCTGCTATCTGCGCTAAATGCTACATCATAGCCAAAACTGCTACCTCGAGCGCTATTTGAGGCCTTGATATAAGCACTCTGCGCCCAACTGCCAGAGGCGTTGCTAAACAGATACACCGCACCGGAGTCAGTTTGTGAACCAGAATCGGTGACTTCTGAGCCATCGGTGATGATTCCGTACGCTCCGTTATCTTCATATTTAGCCCCAACCGCCAGGGTGTTGCCATCTGCGCTTAATGCCAAACCAACACCGAATCCATCAGAGCTTCCGGTATTCGATGCTTTGACATAGGCGGTCTGTGCCCAGTTGCCCGAGGTTTTGCTAAACAGATACGCAGCGCCGGAGTAAGTTTGTGTACCTGAATCGGTGACTTCCGATCCATCGGTGATGACTCCTTTTGCCCCGTTACTCTCATATGGAGTAGACACCGCCATATTGGTGCCATCTGCGCTTAGCGCAATACGGTAGCCAAAGTTGTCATTGGCTCCGGTATTCGAGGCTTTGACATAGGCGCTCTGTGACCAGCGGCCGGAATTATTGTTAAACAGATAGACCGCGCCAGAGGCAAATGCTGAGCCGTTATCCGTGGTTTCTGTGCCATTGGTGATGATTCCTTTCGCCCCGTTACTTTCACCACTTGCGCCAATTGCCAGGGTACTGCCGTCAGCGCTTATTGCTACGCTTGAGCCAAATTCATCATTGGCTCCTGCATTTGAGCCCTTGATGTAGGCAGTCTGCACCCAGTTGCCAGAAGTGTTACTGAACAGATATACCGCGCCGGAGTCAGTTTCTGTACTAGAATCGCTGGATTCCGAGCCATTGGTGATGACTCCTTTCACCCCGTTATCTTCACCTGAAGCACCCACGGCCAAGATGCTGCCGTCAGCGCTTAATGCCACACTTAAACCAAATTTATCATTGGCTCCGGCGTTTGAGGCCTTGATATAGGCGATCTGCGTCCAGCGCCCGGCTGCCTTACTGAACAGATACACTGCACCGGAGTCAGTTTCTGTACCTGAATCGGTAGTTTCCGAGCCATTGGTGATGATACCTTTCATCCCGTTATCTTCACCGGGAGCCCCCACAGCTAAGATGTTGCCGTCAGCGCTTAATGCCAGACTATGACCAAAGTCATCATCGGCTTCGGTATTTGAGGCCTTAAAGTAACCAATCATCCGAGTAACGGTATCTGTGGTCAGTGATACTTCATTCGAAGCTTTGGTGGAGTTACCAGAGGAGGCCAGAATAAAGTAATCGGTAGACAGCGCTTTAACCAAGCTGTCAACTGTGATAGTCGCGGTCAGTGCATCGGTGACCGAGGTTAATACCTTACAGTTATTGGTTTTTGTCGTATCTTTTTCACACACACTGTAGGTCACTCCGCTGTTATTCGATGCGGATGTCCAGTTCAGGGTCATCTGTTTTGCTTTAGTAGTACCTGCACTGATAACGTCGAGATTAAAAGAGTAAGGAAAGGTACTGTTGGTTGAACCTGCGCCACTGTCACCCAAACATCCTGTCAGCAGGCCTGTTAACATCAAGGCTAAGGGGGAATATTTCATCAATTTCATATCATCTAATAATTTTGTGATTTGCGTGCAAAAAAACGCTGCATTATTCACACTTTTTAAGCCTCAGTCAAAATAATTCCAATCTTCTCTATTGTTTCATATAGGTAGTGCGAACAGTTTGTTTCGCGTTGCTCTGAGCTGTGAATAAAAGCTCTTGCGGTATTTATGAGCAAGACAACTTTCGTCTTTTTTCTCAGCAGATCCATCTAGTAGAACAAAGAGCTGGATTGTTGTTGGTTCATCAACTTTTGAATTTGAAAGAACGATTTTTTAACTGGTTGTTATGTCAAATCAGCCAGAAACGAGTGATCATTTATCGGTCAGAAGTAAAAAGCCCCTTTGGTGTTAATGCGATATTGAGTAGTACTCAGTTAGATCGAATTTTGAAATGTGTTACGTGTATGAAGGCCGTCAGGCCCTTTTTTATGATAGGCTGCGCGAACTGATAATTTTATGATTTGTCAGCTAAGTTTATTGATAGGTTAAAAGCAAATACTTATCCCGATTGGTATAAGGACATAATAATGAGAAAACTAAACCGGATTTGTTCGGTACTGCCAAAGCTATTGATTGGCCTTACTATGACTGCAATGGCCAGCAGCGCAGTGGCGGCACCTAAAGTTGCGACGCTTGAAGACGGACGTCAGGTCATTCTGCATGATGATTTTACCTGGCAGTATGTCGTGCCGGTTGAACAAAGACAGCACCCAGAATCAAAGCCGGTTGAATCTTCGGCAACAAGTACTCCTGTGAAAGCGGCTCCGGTTGTTGCAGCGCCTGTGAGTGCTCCTATAGCTGCGGTCCCGGTTGCTGCTGTTCCGGTTAAAACAACTGCCCAAGGGGTAAAAGTTGTTCCAGGTGCCAACAAGAATGTTCAGCAGTTAAGTCGTTCCGGTGTTGATGTTTTGCTACGTCCTGCTTCATACCGCAATGGCGAGTTAGTGATCCCGACATCACTGACAAATCAGGGAACAGAATCTGTCGTTCTGGTGGAAATGCAGGTGAGACTTCGTGATGAGAAAGGTCAGGAACTGGCACAACTGAAAGATAAAATCTGGACGTCTGTGAAGCGTATGCCTGAAACTTATTTCCGTCCTAAAACTCAACGTGAGGGTAAAGAACTGAAGGTGTCAGTGCCGAAAGCGGAGAGTTATATCATCGAAGCTGAAATTATCGAGGTTGAGCACTGGTAGTAGATCACATTGGTCGTAAGTGATTGGTTTTAAATAGTAGAAGATAAGGGCTTTAGGTAGCCCTTATCAAAAGCGTTTGTATTTTATTAATTCAAGTTCTATGTCTGCGTTATTAACGCTCAGTAGCAAATCCAGGCTCTTTGGGTATTCGCTTTCCGTGCTTTTCATATAGGCTGCAAGCAGCTTAAGATCATCAGGGTGAGGAGTATAGTTAAGCTTAGGGAAAGTTGAATAGATAGTTCCGATTGCATCTCTTAAAGTCTCAGTATTATTGTCCATCTTTGCTTCCGTTATATCTTGTCTTACTCAGGTATAGTCGTGTTTTGTGCTAAGGCAAGACGGATTGTAGAGAACTTTTGTTTCAAAAATGTTCTGACTATGTCAGAAAAACGCAAACTGTGAGCTTGAATAAGTAGGTTTGGCAGTAGCCACCTTCTCATTTCGAGATCAGCTGGACGAGAAGGTGGATTCTATCTAGATAGGTTGGAATGAAAGCTTAAGCTATTCTTTTTAATGCTTTTTTAAGTTTCTTCAGTTTACCTTGCTGCTTGGCAACTTTGGCTTTACGGGTTTTGATTTCAGCTTTAAGAGATTTTGCTTTTTTGGTGATTTTTGACATCGTTTAACTCCCTGGTTTTTATTTACAGACAAATTGGCGTCTCGGCCAATTTTGACTTGCACAACTCGGAGAGCGCGAAGCTGTGGACTACAGAAGCTCTCTCTGAGTGACTACATACAGCTCTTCAATGTGAGGCTGGACTGAAAAGTCAATCTTGAAAGTATAGACAGGGAAAAGACGGTTAAAGGATGAATCTTTAACAAGAGCTATGGATGTTTTATAGCCAAGAGCCCCGTGGTGTATGGCTTTAATTATGTGTGAAGCCATATCCTGCAGGGGCTATTGAAATTTTAGCGTCAACAAAGTTGATGAGTTCGGCTTTGCTTACTCATTTTCGTCGTCAACATATTCCAGGATGTCTCCCGGCTGGCAATTCAGGTGCTTACAAATAGCATCGAGTGTAGCGAGGCGCACAGCTTTAGCGCGTCCATTTTTCAGGACTGACAGATTCTGTTCCGTGATCCCTATTTTGGCCGCAAGCTCATTTGAGCGCATTTTTCGCTTTGCCAGCATCACATCCAAGTTAATGATAATTGGCACAAAGTCACCTTAGATTGTTAATTCATGCTCTTCTTTCATGTCCTTCGCGAGAGCCATGACATGCGAGATGGCACGCACCATGAGCCCAATGATGAAAATTGTCAACTCAGTGTCTGAAAAATAGAGGCCAGTGTTCAACTCTTCTTCACCAATGGACAAAACTGCACCAAGCAGCAGATCGGAAATTGCACTGATAAAAGGTGAAGCAATCATCAGGTTAGCAGTTATTTTCAGGCAGGAAACATTGCATGGAGTAAAAACAAGACCCGCTCGGTACAAACGAAATAGGCGAATTAGCTGCCAGATAATCGCCATGTAAACCAGAGAGGGCGCTAGGGCAAAAGGGTAACCCATAAATGCTTTGGTTGGAGTGAACGGCAGAGCAACTGGATAGCTGAATTCCAGATTTACCATATCGCCGGATTCTACTAATGTGCCATAAAACCACAGAAAGGAAATGAAAACAGGTGTAGTGATAAAAATGGCCCACAGTAAGATCAGCAGTCGCTTACTGAGCTTCTCAATGGCTTGTTGGTGGTGCATGTGTTTTTCTCCGAATAATTTATGCCAGATAGATTGACATGCATTACTGTAGTTAGCAATAATAATTTATCGTTTTTCGATAAGAAGTTATTTTTAGCTATGAGGTTTTATGTATAAGCGTGCCCTGTGTATGGTTGTTCTGGCTCAATTGGCCGGTTGTTCAAGTATGTCTGTTGAAGAGTGTAAAGTTGCGGACTGGTACGCGGTAGGTCTTCAGGATGGGAGAAATGGCGCTCCGTCATCACGGGTAAACGATTATGCTGAAGACTGCCTAGAAGCTAATGTTACCGTTGATCAGGCCGCGTGGTTTAACGGTTATGACCTGGGTTTGACTCATTATTGTATGCCTGATAACGGTTATCGTGTTGGTCGTTCTGGTGGTGTTTATAATGGCGTTTGTGACAGTCCTTTTTTCCTTGAGCAATACAATAAGGGCAGGGCGGAATATCGAGTTGAACAACGCATCCGTGATATTGACCGGGAGTTAGATTCAATAGCCGTCCAATTAAAGCAGCTTGATAAGAATGCAAGAAACAACAGTGATGAAGCTAAGCGTTTGCGTCGCTCAGAAAAGATGCTTCGTGCTGAACGTCGGTCGTTAATAACGCCGACAATACAGTACAACTTTACCTTTTAACTGCCTTCGAAAGGTAAAAACTTCTCGTGTCACTTCTGACACTTAATTTGTGGGTGGTTGTTCCATTTGTTTCATTTGCTTTGGTTGCTTTTTAACCAAAGCATTCTTTGGCTTTGCTTTTACATTGACAGAGAGAATGCCCATCATTAATTTCGTGCCTCTCGTATTGAACGGTGTTCATGTGGGCTCATTGTAAGCAGAATGCTCACGACGTACCTTTAAGAGGCAAAATATAAAATGAAAAAAGCACAACACATCATCCTTGCTGCAATTGCAGCCGTTTCTGTTTCAACATCTGCAATTGCTGGCGATCATACGCTGGTTGCTAGTTTTGCTAAAACAAAATTGGATTCAGCTCCTGATGACTTGAACGGTTTTAACCTGAAATACCGCTATGAAGGTGGTTCGCGTTTGGGTTTCATCGCTTCAGGAACGTTTACAGGTAGTAGTCACGACAGTTCTTATGCGGATATGAAGAATGGTAAGCTGGTAACAATAGCTACTACCACTTACGGTTACGGTTCTTTCTCTCTTGGCCCAGTTTACCGCCTTAATCAGGTATTGAGTGTTTACAGTACTGTGGGCTATGCAGGCTATTTTGTTTCTGTTGAAGACAAAGTAAAGAATAAGACATTCACAACACGTGATGAAGAAATGTTCTCAGCCGGCCTTGGTGTTCAGGCTAACGTGACAAATCACTTGGTTGTCGATGCCGGATACGAATACGCGCCATTTGGCAGTGATGAGAATGCGGGCACATTTACCCTTGGTTTGGGTTACCGCTTCTAAAAATCAGACATAAAAAAACCGGGCAATGCCCGGTTTTTGTATTAAAAGTAGCGAGCATAGCTGAGGTTGATTTCGCTGGCTTCATTGTATTGCAGGCTAAGACGAATGTCCTGGTCTTGAGCATTGCCGAAGCGGTTTTCCCACTTGTATATCAGCCCATTGTTTTCACTTTTATCCAGGCCTAATACTGGAGTAATTTTGAGGTGTGTTTTCCAGTTCGTGTTTGCGGTGTAGAGCGCACCTAGCCCAAGTCCTACAGTGGAATCATGATAGTTAGATATGTCATATATAACTTCAGGGATGGCATATAATGCGACTTTGTCCTGAATCTTGATTGCCTTTCCAAGACCGCCATACCACCGTGTTCGCTCGCAATCACGACAACTAAGGTCTTTTTGTTCGAGAGTTAATCGAGTGCTCCATGCAAAGCGGCTATCATCGAACAGGTCTACCTGTAAAATATTAAGCGTTGTAACATTAAACAGGTCGAATTTACTCAGCCAAACATCCTTGTCATCAAATTTAATCTCAGCATCAAAGAATGTGGTATTGGAGTCTTTGAAGCGTGAGGTTTCCAGCGACAGGTAGTCGTAATAAGCAGCCCGAAGGGAAAGCATACCAAACCAGCCTGTTTCATTATTGTAACCACTGCTTAGACCTAGCTTTTGGGGATTTTGCGCGAGGTGCGGGGGCTGACTTTCTGCTTTTTTCCACTCTAAATCCATTGCCGGCAACTGAAGACGTTCCATCATTAGTTGATGTTTACGAGCTTTAGCGGCTTTTACTTCGTTGTCATCACCATCGGTAATGATCAACTCGTAATAATCAAATAGAAGGTTGAGAACCCTTGCCTTACTTTGATTGTCTAATTGTCGATAGTCTGGGTGCTCCTGACTATTCTGACTTTTTGTCAGCTCCTTTGCCACCGTTTTTTCTTGCGTTGTCAGTGACAGGTATTTGTCACGAATGCGTGAAAATTTAGATTCCCGCTTTTTAATCTCTTTTATCAGAGGTTGACCATGATGCTCAGTTTCAGCTAGTGATTTAAAGATATCCAGAGGCATATCCCACGGCTGATTTGGTACCAGCAGCGGCCTATCTAAAACAATTCCAATAAAGTTAGCCATTTGAGTGGCACAGTTACCATCAAGGAAGTAGTAGCGGTATTGCTTGTCTTTTAATTCCCACTGATGAGCTTCGAGCAGGTGTAACTCACTTTCCGTTAGGTTGAGCTCATACTCCCAAAGTTCACGTTGTTCGTTTTCTGCGTAGCTGAATTCGTGCCGGTAGTAGTCGCCTTTTGTAAAGCTGGCGTTGTATCCGCCCAGCAAGCCATAAGCAACATACTTCACCGGGTTATCTCGAGGGCCTGTATCGGCACCAAAGTTAATACTGCTGTCGAGTAGAGGTGAGTCTGTTGTGAAGAGTTCATCGTTTTTGTTGAACTTCATCAGCAGGTGGCCGAAAAAAGAGGCTGGGTTCCCGAGATAACCGGTTACAAATACCAAACTTATTGATTCTAGCTGGTTTTCATTCCGCCATTTCTGAAATTCAGGACAGGACACAGTTGGTAGTTGAATGTTTTTGCCAAGTTGTTCCTTCAGCCAAAGGCTGCGTGCCGGGAATTGACACTGAGTTGGTACAGCAGAGCTTCTGGAATTTGATTTTTCAAAAGCAGCAATGGTAGCTAACAGCTCTTTTCGTGGATCTGTTCGGCCATTTGTATCAAGGAAAAAGCTTTTCGACTCAATTTGGCTTTCTCCATTATTGTAATGGAGTAGTTTTTTCCATTGTGGGTGTTTATCCAGGTTGCTAGCCAATGCGGCTTGTTGGTTTTGAGACAAATAGCTTTCTGTTGCTATTGCATTGTTACTGAGTATCGCTAATAGCAAAGATGATAAAACTGGTTTTAACATTGGTTTTTCTTAACAGCCTGGACATTAAAAAAGCGCAAGAAAATCTTCCTGCGCTTATGTATTCACCCGTTGCTCAGCATTAAACAGCGCTGCACTGACCTGAGAACTGGTTTACGTTTTCAACGACCATGTTGTAGTAGCCTTCCGCTTTTTCGGACTGGCCCATGTTGCTGTAATTCGCGTTGTTAAGAGATTCAGCGAAGTCCTGACGGATGCCGTTAACGATTGCTGGACGGGCTGCAGCATCACATTCGAAGATATCCAGCATTGCCATCATGTGCTCGCCACTGCCCTGAACAGTATCTTGTTCGATTAGCGGGTAAGTATCATTGATAAATTTAGCTGCAGCCCAGAATGGACCAGCACAGATAGAAGGTGTTGATACGTGAGAGGTGGTTGCGGTTGTACCTAGGTCCCAAACCAGGTTAGTTGTGATTGCCGGGATACCTTTCCATGTTGGACCTGCAATCCAGTGACCGATACCACAGTCGCGCCAAAGGTTTTCTGTTGCCATTGAAGGCGCAGATGCAGCTGCCAGAAGTGCTGCAAGTACTACTTTTTTCATGATTACCACTGCTATTTGTTTTTTATATGTAATGCCTATTAGGTATAAGCAGCGGGAAGGGTATCTAATTATTAACAAGTATGTCAATTTAAGTTGAAAGAAAAAAAACGCTTCTTACATGTCTTACGTTTGTGTGTGATTGTGAGTGTTTGTTTCATTGTGGTGGGAGGATTAAGTTTATTGTGTGTAGAAAAAAACAGAGCCGATAGGGTGGCTCTGTTTTGAGTTTAACTTATTGATTTTAAATTATTTGCTGGCTGCTAGCTGTGCCGCTCGACGGGCTTTAGCCTCCAGCAAACGGGATGCTCGTTTATCCGGATTGATTAAAATGCCTTTTGCAGTCATTTTATCGTCAGAGGTTTGCTTCTTCTTCGATTTTGGCAACAGTTGATTAAGAATGACCGTCGCCAGAGTACCGGTGGTGATGCCTGAGTGGAATACCATCTGCAGATCTTCAGGGAAGTGTTGTAGCAGGCGTGGTTCCAGTGTCACGGCAAGACCGGATGCCAGGCCGACACAGACAACCAGCGCATTACGGCGCGAATCGGCGGCATTGAGTAGCATTCGGATCCCTGCGTATGCAATCATTCCGAACATCACAAAGCCGACACCTCCCAGAACCGGTTTGGGAACCGTTACCGCCAATGCTGCAAGTTTAGGGAACAGGCCACCAAGAACCAGCAGAATGCCGGTAACTGCGACCACAAAGCGGCTGGCAACACCACTGATCCCGACTATACCGACGTTCTGGCTGAAACTGGCAACCGGCATAGCTGACAGCATAGAGCCGAAAGTACTGCCAAGGCCGTCACCCAGTAAGCCACGTTTAAGATCCTTACCTGAGACCTCAACATGGCAGTTGCTGCCCAGAGCCATGAAGTCCCCGGTAGCTTCGGCAACCACCACCAGATAAACCAAAGTCATACTGATAATTGCCGGCATCGAAAATGTCATGCCGTACTTAAACGGTTCAGGTGAGGCCACCCATTGGGCTTCATAGAGTTGAGTCAGGTCGACCATGCCGAGTGGAATCGCCAGGATGTAGCCTACGGCCAGCCCGATAACGATAGCTGAAGCAGCAATCGCACCTTTACAGAAAACCGATACTCCGATCACAACAGCCAGAGAAGCCGCCGCAAGGAAGATCTTCGGCAGGGATGCGAAGGATGGGTCGCCCGCAGGGGCATCACCAATCCAGTTCATTGCCACTGGCAGGATTGTCAGACCGATGAGGGTTACCACTACACCGCTTACAAGGTTAGGGAACAATTTGCGTATTTGTTCCATATAGAAGCTGGCAATGATCACCATGAAGGATCCGACAAAGGCGGCACCGAGGATTGTCGACATTCCTGATGTTTTACCAATCGTAATTAGGGTACCCAGGAAAGCAAAACTGGATCCCATAACCACTGGAAGGCGAATGCCGACGGGACCGACACCAATACACTGGACAATAGTGGCGATACCGGAAACAAACAGCGAGGCGCTGATTAGGGTGACGACTTCTCCTTCAGGAAGGCCGATGGCACCGCCGACGATCAGAGGAACGGTCACGATACCGCCGATCGAGGCGAGCATGTGTTGTAGGGCGAGGAAAAACGTCACCCCCTGGGGGGGCTTTTCATTGAGGGTATAGAGTAATTGCATAGTTGTGTCCTTACGCTCATGCGCATTTTTTTAGAATTCTGTGTGTTCCCCTGCCGGAACAGGGGAACGGACATTTGCTCACGTTTTTATTTGTTTGCTGCGGATATAGCCATTTGATTTAGCTGGCTATATCCGCTGCGATGTCGTCGATAACGGCATTGATCGCATTAAGGATCGGTTGATAGCCGGTACAGCGGCACAGGTTTCCTTCCAACGCATCCATGATTTGCTCTGAACTCGGGTTTGGTTGTTTCTTCATCAGAGCCCAGGTACTCATCATCACACCCGGCGTGCAGAATCCACACTGTACGCCGCCTCTTTCAATGAAAGATTGCTGTAACTTCTGAGCAAGCGGATCGTCTTTCAGACCTTCGATAGTGACTATCTCTGCCAGTTGACATTGTGCTGCCAGGATCATGCAGGAACAGACCGCTGCACCGTCCATGACGACAGTACAGGCTCCGCATTCGCCGACTGCGCAGCCTTCTTTGGTTCCAGTCAGGCCGAGATCGTTGCGTAGCAAGTCGAGAAGCCGGGTGTTGCCGTCAACCTGAAGTTGGTATGCCTTGCCGTTAACGGTCAATGCCACTGGCGTCAGGTTAGTTGCCAATAGACTCATAATGCTTCTCCTTGCTGTTGCTTTTGGATCTCGTTCATCAGATCTCTGAACATGTTGAGATAAACCGGCTGTTTATAAGCAGCAGACCAGCGACCGCCGATCGCACTGTCTATCATCTCTTTCAGAACCTCGATGGCTTGGTTAATGGATTCAACCGTCAGCGTTTGGTTCATAAGTACTTCTTCGGCAGGGGTTAACCGTTGTGGCTTACTGAATAATGCACCGTCAACCAGTCGACACTCCCGAACCGAACCGTCGGCATTGAAATCCATCAGGCAGGTAAGGCTGAGGCGGGTAATGTTGAGCGCATTACGCCGTCCGAGCTGGCTGTATTTCTGGACGAAATGCTGATGAGGCAGCTTAGGAATGAATACCCGGGTAAGTAATTCACCCTGCTGTAGTTCAGTGCGGTAACCGCCGGTAATAAACTCTGACAACGATATGCGTCGGGTAGTGTCAACCAAGCGAAGTTCAACATCGGCGCCATAAGCAACCAAAGGTGGAACTGAGTCGGCACACGGAGCAGCATTGACGATGTTACCGCCGATAGTAGCTCGGTTACGGATCTGGTTTGAGCCGATAGTGTGACAGGCGGTAGCAAGCAATGGGAAAGCGTCCTGAACGGCAGGGTGTTCTGTCAGGCGGTTGAAGTTGACACCGCTACCGATAATCACGTGAGAGTCTGTTTCTTCTATGCCGCATAATTCAGTTAATCCGGCGATGTTAATGAGTGTACGGGGAGAATTTTGCAGACGTCCCTGTACCAGCACATCGGTACCGCCTGCGAGGGCCATTGCTTTACCGTCAGCCAGTTGCGACAGTGCTTCATCCAGTGATGACGGATTAATAACACTGAAGCCGTTGATGCGATGAGTCTGCTTTTTCTCTTCCGAGGCATGAACTAGTTCACTCTGACGAGCTGGTTTTTTCAGGTTGTAGCCAAGGAAAATTTGCTCAAGGGTCAGCGGTAATTGGCGGTGCCGGACACTTGTTGCAAAAGCAACGGCATTGGTAATTGCGGCGGCAGCCAGTTCGGCAGCCGGTTCACCGATACTCTTGGCACCGAACGGGCCTCCGGCGTCATGGTTTTCTACAGCCTCAATATTAAGTGTCGGAATGTCCTTAATAGTTGGCAGCAGGTAGCTGTCGAGGTTTTCGGACTTAACGTTACCGTGTTCAATGTTGAAGTCTTCAAGTACCCCGAGGCCGAATCCCTGAGCGATACCGCCCGCGACCTGGCCTTCAAAACCGACCTTGTTAATTACTTGACCGACATCATGCACAGCAGTGACATCAAGCAGCTCGACTTTACCTGTGCTGGTATCTACTTTCAGGTCAACGATCTGACAGCCGTATACCCAGGTGAAATAAGGCGAGCCAGTGCCTTTTTCTTCATCCCAGTGAATGGCGGGCTGATCGAACCAGCCATACGCGGCGAGGTTAACACCGGCCCATTTGGTTTTATTGGCTGCGTCAGCAAAACTGATTTTTTTTTCGTCATCGTGTTTGCTGTGGATATAACCGTCAGCCCAGTGGGTTTCGTCGATCTGACTGACGCCGAGATCGGCTTTTATCACATCGAAAATCCGGGCTTTGATCTTCTCAGCGCCGTCTTTCACCGCATTACCGCCGGTGACGGTCGCGCGTGACGCAACAGTCGGGCCGCCATCCGCAATTAAGGACGTCGGTGGCTCTACAAAGTTGACGTCAGCAAGTTTTAGTCCGAGTACTTCGGCGGCAATGGTCGACATGGTTGTTTGCAGACCCTGACCGTTTTCACATACCCCGGTGGAGACATTGACACTGCCGTCCGCATTCACTGTAACCAGTGCGCTGGAAGTATCAACACCTTCTGCCCCCATTGAACAGCCTCGGTAGCTCAGCGCCAGGCCGATACCGTATTTCACCGGATCCCGGCTGGCATTAAGGCGACGGTAATGCTCCTGTTTTGCAAGGAACTCTGACTGCAGCGCTGCTTTGTCCAACACTTCAATGGCGGAAACCGTATGGTTGTCAAAGCATTGGCCGGTAATACTCTTACCGCTTTGCTTAAGGGCGTTGATTTCCCTGATCTTAACCGGATCCAGGTTGCAGGCTTCGGCTATTTCGTCCATCAGGGATTCATTGGCAAAAATGATCTGAGGAGAACCGAATCCCCGCATTGCCCCGGACATACTGTTATTGGTATAGACGCCTTTAATATCGACCCGAACATGTTCAATATCGTAAGGGCCGGCAGCCTGAACGACGGAGCGCCAGGTGACGAAAGGTGTACAAGCAGCGTAGCCACCAGCATCGGCAAGAATGTCAATCTTGATACCCTGAATGCGGCCGTCCCGGCTGAAACCTACCTTATAGTTCATGTGGTAGGGGTGCCGCTTGGTGCTTTCGATAATGGATTGTTCGCGAGTGTAGGTGATTTTGACTGGGCGCCCGGTCAGCGATGCCATCAGTGCGGTTCGACAGGCTAGGTGGTCGACACCGTCATCTTTACCCCCGAATGAACCGCCCATAACGGCGCGACGAACATCAACTTGTGATTGGTTTAGTCCCATGAATCCGGCAACAAATCCCCGAACCCGGTGCGGGTTCTGGATCGAGCCTGTGATAATAAGGTCACGGGAAGTCGGATCAAGATAGGCGGTAATCGATTCTGGTTCGATATAACCGTGCTCCTGGAAGCCGACCTGATAAGTTCGCTCCAGCACCATTTCAGCCTGTTCTATGGCCTTCGCAGCATCCCCTTTATGGGTATGGTGTTCAGCGACGATATTGGAACCGGATTCCGGGTGGATTAGCCGGGCGTCGGGCTCCAGTGCCTCATGGACAGTATTGATTGGTGCGAAAGGTTCATATTCGATCTTAATTTTGTCGGCGGCAAGGCAGGCTGCCTCGTAGGTCTCCGCGGCGACAACTGCAACCGCATCGCCGCTATAGCGAACAAAATCGCGGCAGATAGGATGGTAGTCGCGAATGATAACACCGGCGGTAGGGTCACCGGGAATATCATCAAAAGTAGCAATCCGTACTACGCCCTCAATGGCGTCAGCTTCAGATGTGTCAATGCTTAATATCTTCCCGGCGGGTATATCTGTATAGCGACACACACCATACAGCATTCCGGGCATTTTAATATCATCTCCATATATTGCCTGACCTGTAACCTTGGCCAGGCCGTCTGTGCGTGGCAGGCCTTTACCTACCTGGTTGTAACGCGTCATGTATTGCTCCCTCTTACATTGGCTGGTGTATAAGCCAATGACAAACAACTTATTGGTTTGAATTGCTGCATCGAGGATGATTAAACACTGGCGTGTCGGTGACGTGTCCGACAGGTTGTCTTGTCAGGACAACCAAACCTTTAAGGTGCCAGTGGCAACTTCGACAGGGAGCATCAGGCAGGATTCAGACCAGAATGAAGTGGAAACAGCTACTTATATTGTTAAACGTGATCTTGATGAGATATTGACTGTCGAATCAACACAAAGGGCAGCATGAAAGTCGATCTTCTTTAGAATCAAGACCATAAAATTGTGACATGCGTAGGTAATGAAAAGTTTTATTCGTTCAAATTGAAACTGATCCTGAGCGAACAAGTATCAAAATGATATTCACTGTTTAATTATTGATAGCGCGAGCATATTTATGCTTAATGTGGGCTCGTTAATGATGTCAGGCGCACATATTGCGTAATTCAGTCCGGTTACTCTTTGTCAGTTTTTAAACTGCTAAGCACAACAGGAGTAACAAGTGGGCAATTTTTACTTTGATGAAATGGTGAAGAGCTTTTCAAAGTTGGAGCAAGTGGACGCGATTTTACTTGCCGGCTCCAGAGCCGTTCAGGCCGATGACGAGCTGTCAGATTACGATGTTTATATTTACACAAGTAATGAAATTCCTGTAGAGGTGAGAAAAGAGATTACTGAGCAATACTGCTCATATATGGAAATTAACAATCAATATTGGGAAGCAGAAGATGATGGAGTTTTGAAAGACGGAACAGAAATAGAATTAATATACCGAAATATTGACTGGCTGGATAAAGAATTAAATAGAGTGGTAAATGTTTATCAGGCAAGTACCGGATACAGTACTTGTTTTTGGTATAACCTTCTGAACTCAAAAGTACTCTATGATCGGGATGGAAAGGCTGGAATACTCATTGATAAATACTCAGTAAGTTATCCTGGTGAATTGAAAAGAAATATAATTTCAAAAAACTATCCATTGCTTAACTCAAGTATGCCTGCGTATCGCAATCAGATTAAAAAGGCACTGGCGAGAAATGATATTATTAGCGTTAATCATCGCATTGCAGAATTTATTGCCAGTTACTTTGATATTGTTTTTGCCATAAATGAAATGCCGCATCCCGGAGAGAAAAAGCTTATCAATATTGCTCTTCATAATTGTAATAAGTTACCGGAATTGTTCGAACGTAATTTAACTGCGTTATTATTACAAATCAGCTCTGCGAATGCTGCTGACAATAAACAAATTCTTAGCTTGATAGATGAGATCGTTGAGCGACTGACTCAATTGCTGGTGCAGGAGGGTCTTGCTGGGTGAGGCTCTACTTGATGAGGGTGTTCGTTAATGGGGGGGCTTGATAATGTGAGTCCTTACTCTGAGCTTCAGCCATGCTCGTAGGATTACGCAGTACTATACCTGTTTTTATACTGAACCTGTGATGTTTGAGGCTGGCATATTGTCCGGCCTTGTCGCTGCAGTTGCATATAAAAGGTGTGAAATTGCGAAATAGTACTTTTTTGTTCAGGTGATCATAAATAATTACAACTCATCCTGAAAAATAATTGAAAATATAAAGTCGAAATTTCTCAATACATTATTTTAATCAACCACCGTTTTTCTCAGTGCTAAGACTTTTTTGTGCGCATTATCGATATTTCACATTTGACTAAAAATGAAAATTGGTCATTATGTGTTCTCCTATGTGATTAATGATGCCTGAATTGTCAGGCGTTGAACCAACAAACTGTCTTGTTAATTTAAAAAAGAGAAAGGGTGTTGCCATAAGAAAGATAAATGTCTGAAAGATAGGAATAACAGTATTGAGTATGTCAGGATAAATATTGTTATATCAATCTAACTCACTGAAATGAAAATAAAGGTACTAAACATCAGCAATCTAAGGGTGATTCTCTGGTGTGGTTTAGTGCGCCATGAATATCACGATTAAGAAATAACAGGAACTTAGAAATGAAAAGAGCATTAGCGATTGGTTTCGCCTTTGCTTCCTCTATGGCTGCTGCAAGTGATATACGAATGACGGTCCCAATTGCCAGCCAGCATTATTTTTGTCCCAGTAATAATTGTATTAATCTCAATGAAGTAAATCTTGGCCTCGGTGCCGAAGTGGATGGTTACGGTATTATTTCGTTTGAGAACAGTTATCGCCGTCAGAGTGTCGCGGTGTACAAAGCATTTGAGTATGATGCTACATCATATATGGGCTTTGGGGTGCGTCTCGGCGGTTCAACGGGTTATGAAGAAGAGACTGATATGCCAGTTGTGCCACTTGCGCAGCCTTATCTGAAACTGGCTCCGTTTGATTTCTGGACGTTTAATTTGGGCATGGTGCCAGTCGGGCTGGTGGATACTAAACATTATAATTTGGTGGTGACCCTAGACTCACAGATATCATTTTAATTACTGGTTAAAATTACCTGTTACTGCGTTTGAATTTTTGAAATTAAGCCCACTAGTTACTGCAAACTCTGCCTTGTTCCAGGAAATTTTTCCTGCGTAATTATTAGAAGGAGTGCTTGTATGCATTATCAATAAAAAAGGTGAGAACATGTCTCACCTCTTTTCTTTTCATCTTGCTGATTTTTGAGGTTAATAAATAAACCGCTTATTCACCAGCAGTGTCAAAGCCTGCGCCTTTCCATGCATAGATGCCGCCTGGGTAGCGGTAAACATTGTTGTAACCCAGTTTAATAGCCCATGCTGCAGCATTGTGGCTGCGACCGCACTTAACAAATCCACAGTAGAACACCAGTGTCTTGTCTTTGTCTGCACCCAGTAACTGTGTAAAGGTTTCAAGCGATTTTCCGTCAGTTTGCGCTGTGTTCCATTCATGCATGTCTGCAATCGGGAACTCGAATTGAAGAGCTGAAGGAATGTGCTCCTTTTTGTAGCTGTCCTTGTAAGGCATTGCATCAACAACCAACACCTCTTTACCGCTGTCCAGAAGGTTCTTCACGCCCTGAGTGTCAATCAGCTGGTAACCACCAGCAAGGGTATCGTTATGAAGTTTAATCGCAACTTGTTCAGTTTGAACTTCAGTCTTGAATTTGCCATCGAAAAGACCGGCATTTGCCGTCAGGGGAACAATCATCAGACCCGCAGTGATAATGAATGCATTAAGCAGAAAGCTTCGTCGCGGACGATGAATACGTAGTTTGCTGAAAGGCATGATTTACTCCTAATGTATGAAGTTTTCCGCAAAGGGCGGCAAAAAAAGAAAACGGATGATAGCAAAATTACGCCGTATGCATTGCGGTGCACTTCATAAAACGCAAGTTGAATGCATACAGACCGCCGGCAACAGCTGTGATTAGTGCCTGAATAATGAACTGTGGTTCAAGCTGACTGTAGACTTGTGATTCAACGGAGCCTGGCAGGTAGCAGCCGCAGTCGAAGTGCAATCCTTGATAAAGCGCAAGACCAGAAAGAGCAGCGTAGATGCCAAGACAAAATACAACCGGGGCGATTGATGTTAGAGAGCTGATAGCCAGTAAAGCGCAGACGGTTAAGGCAAGGGGAAGGGCAAAAGAAAGGACATCAACATACACCATGGGGGCAAGTCCGGTATCCCTGAGCAACAGAGCTATATGCTCCGGCATATAAAAGCCTTTAAGGGAAATAGCAGCGGCTGACATTAATACCACGCTGGTAACGAAACGATGGAAATAGCTATGTGTTTTCATAACGATACTCACTCCATGATGGCTGTTCCGGTTTACCAGTCGATAGCTTTCTGACCAAAGGTGCGGAATCAGCCATGTCGTTGATGTCCTAGTCGCCGCGATAGTATCACGGCAAGTAGCCTAAATTATTGATTTAAATCCTAATTCAAAGCAGTTTGCTCCAGGTGAAGCATTGCTTCGAGAACACTGCCGCCGATTGCTCGGGCTTTGTCTGATACAGTTGTGAAGTCAGCTTCAATACCACGAGGGTCGATATCACCAATCTTGAAGCCTTCGGTGACTGTCAGCCCTTCATTGAGCAAGCCGCGAACCATACCGCCTAAAGGTGCAATAACCGGTGTATCGCCGACATGGGCAATAACATCACCTTCTTCTACGATATCGCCGAGTTTGACATGGTTATGCATAATGCCTTCACATGGGGCGCGCAGTACACGCTGGTGGGTGTAACCGGCGATATTACCCGGTATTCCTGTGTTTGGCTGAGTTGCGCCGTTATAGATAACCCGGCCCATGTAGTGGCCTCTGTTGGTTTCGATTACCGCATCGCAGTCAGTACCGGCTGTAAAGCCAGGGCCTAGTGCAATGGTGATTGGTGCCATGTCGCGTCGGGTTCCCAGGTTACGTTTGGCAAGGATGGCATCAATCAGAAAGGTTGGTTTGAGTTTGTCGATTGAGGCACACTCTTCGTCAACCAGAACCGGAATTTGTTTGTTATCCAGAATACGGAATACATCTTCTGTGGTGATGGCCTTCTGCGCCTTAACACCTTCAACTTCGACCGGTTCACCATACAGACACTGGGCGAAAGCAACAGTGCAGCGGATAACGGTAGGTTGTGAAATATCGGTCATTACAACTTTGAAACCGGCATTATGCAGGCGGATTGCAACACCGGTAGCGATATCACCGGCACCGCGGATCATCACCAGTTTGTTGCGGTTAAGGCGGGTATCGTCTTTCATTTGACCACCGGCGGCCTGGTTCTTCACTTTTAGGATCTCGCCCATGATGCTGATGGCAATTTCTTCCGGGGTTTCAGCGCCGATGTTGAAGCCGACCGGTGAGTGGATTGCCTGAATATGGGCTTCACTGACGTTACAACTGCGCAGGTGGTTAAACAGAGTTTGCACCTTACGGCGGCTGGCCATCAGGCCGGTATATTTAGTGTCGCAGTCGACGACTTTGGTAATTGCATCCTGATCCTGGTGGTTGGTGGCAATCACCACGTAGCTGTCTTTGTTTATATCCAGCTGATCGATGGCATCTTCCATCGTCTGCCCCTGAACACGTTTGGTTCCAGCCGGGAAATTCTCTGCTGCCAGGCTGTCAGCGTAGGCATCCGCGACAGTGATATCAAAACCCAGTACGTGAGCTGCGTGGGCAACCGCACGGTTAACGTGACCTGCTCCGATCAGGATTAAGTTCGGACGCAGGCCATAGACATCAATAAATACGCTCATAGCGCCACCGCAATCCATCCCCATGGCTTCGGGGCCAGTACGGGTCATGCGGCCTTTAACTACGCGTGGTTTACGTTCCTGTAGGGCTTCCAGTGATTGTTCGATGACGTAGCGTTCGATCATGCCGCCGCCGACAGTACCTATGATGGCGCCGTCGCTCTTGACGATCATCTGGCCTGAGTGGCGAGGTGCGGATCCGCGGGTTTCGATAATATTAGCCAGTGCGAATGGAGTGTTTTGTTCTTCTAGTTGTGCTGCCTTAGCAAAGATGTTCATGAATCGTGACCTCAATGTCTCTAGATAAAGCTAATTGCCGATCGGCAACTTCTGCTTTACCAGTCTTTCTTTAATCGGTGCGTGACTGTTCATCGTCGCCAGCCAGATGGCATCAAGATTGTTGGCCTGCTCAAGAACTTGTTGTGCCAGTTTTACCAGCGAGGTGTAGTCATGAGTCAGGTCGATTTTGTTTATTAGCCATATTTTTCGGGCTTTCTCAGGTGAGTTTTTAAACAGTCCCTGAGGGTGAACAATCAAATTTCCTAATGTTCGCCGATCAATCAGTTCACCGGCGGAACAATGGGTCAGGGCAGAAAATAAATGCCAGCGGTGTATTTTTTCGGGAATAGCCCGGGTATTAATGATTTCTGCTCCGGTGACACCGATAACCATATCCGAAGAAATAGGAATGCAAGGCTCATGCCTGTCAGGAGCTTTAATTGGCAAGCATTTTGCTCCATCGGCTTCAATAATAAAAACTGTGAAATATGAACCATTTTTTAATTGTTCAATGTCGTCACATGTGATGCCGGACACTTTATTTTCTTCACTTTTGTTGTTGGTGGGAATTAGATGTTGATAACAAAAAGTGACGCTTTGGTCCGATAAGTCTTTTGTCAGTTGTGATATGCTTTCTAGGTTTGAATTATCGATTTTAATGAAATTATCAGCCTGGTTTTTCTTCGGTAAATACATTTTTGTAGTGGTGGTAACACATACACGATGACCTCTTTTTTTGAATTCTTTAGCCAGCCAGAATGCTGTTGATGTTTTACCTCCACCACCAATCAGAGATATAACCAACGGTGAATTATATGAATATTCAAATATGTCTGAATATAATTGGTGAGAATTCATGTCAGGCCTCATAAACTGGTTGTGACAAGAGTATTTATAAGAAAGGAAGAGTAAATCTTCCCTAAAGGCTGATAGGCAATAAGAGAAAATTGCTATGGAAAGACCAACACAATTAGATTGCGTTATGCCCGCAGCCGGTTTGTCATCTCGTATGGGAAACTGGAAGATGATGTTACCTTATCAACAACATACGATCCTTGATGAAAGTATCGAAAACGCGCTTCAGTTTTGTAGTCGGGTAATTCTGGTTGTCGGTTATCGAGGGAAAGAGTTACTTGAACGATACCAAGAAAAACAGAACGTTAAAGTGGTAGTGAATACTGACTACAAGCAAGGGATGTTCAGTTCTATTCAGCAGGGTGTAAGGCATGTTGAAAGCGAACATTTTTTTATTTGCCACGGCGATATGCCCTGCGTTTATCCGGAAATCTATCAGAAGGTTTGGCTGGCAAGAGGCTTGTTTACTGTGTTTCCCGGAACGAAAGATAAACCGGGCCATCCAGTTTTACTTCCTGCTTTTATAAAGGAGGATATACGTCAGGCGAATATAGAAGAAAAAATGAAACGTTTAATTTACCGCCATAATGTGGTTCACCTTGGTTTAGAAATATCTGAAATCCACCTTGATGTAGATACGCCTGAAGCTTATAAGAAACTGTGTTGTGGCTCACAGTGAATCTATCAAATTGAGAGTTGATAGTTATTTATCTATCAATCTGATATTTGATGGTGGCGATAAATTGCTTTTGTGGTATTGAGAATAAATATAATCATTCAAAAAAATGGAAGTGGTTTTTTGCTGGCGTTTATTTGAAAATATTTTAAACCCTTTTGTCTTTTTATTATTTTTTCTCACTATCATATTTTCTTGTATCAAAGTGATAGCAATTTATTAAATTGATAGAAAACACGCTCTAATTAATAATCATACTCATTTGAAAAGTATTATTACTTTGATTTAATTAATTAGCAAGTCTTGTTTGTGTTCACATAATTAAGTCTAGTTTCGACATCGGTCACGAAATTAATCATGAAATCTCTTGTTATTTAACCTGTTTTTAAAGTTTGGCGCAGTAGTTGCTCAATGAGGTTTATATCTGGCTGAACTATTTTAGCCTATGACACTTAGCCCTACGCATTGCACAACGAATGTGCTGGCTGTGACAGAAGAAGAAAAAAACAGCATCAAGGAGATTTATCATGGGAGACATTATGCGTCCCGTTCCGTTTGGCGAACTTCTGAATCGCGTTTTCAGCGAATATAAGGAGAGCCAGTCGATTTTTGGGATTCCGGCGAAGCAGTTCTATCGCAAAGCTGCAAAGACTGAAGACCTGTCTGTATGGGGAGAATATTGTGAAACAGCGGTTGGCCCTGCTGCCGGTCCGCACACTCAGTTGGCTCAGAACATCATCACATCCTGGCTGACCGGTGGTCGCTTCATGGAGCTGAAAACAGTTCAGAAACTGGATCAGCTTGAACTTGCTAAGCCATGTATCGACGCAGAAGATGAATGTTTCAACACCGAATGGTCAACCGAATTCACCCTGCTAAAAGCCTATGATGAATACCTGAAGGCGTGGATTGCCCTGCACTTACTGGAAGAAGTGTTCGCACCTCGTGGTGAAGGTGAGCCTAAGTCATTCATCTTTAACATGAGTGTTGGTTATGACCTGTCCGGTATTCAGACTGCGCCGATGCAGAAATATATCGATGACATGGTTGATTCCAGCCAACACGAAAGCTTCCATGCTTATATTAAAGAGCTTAAAGCTTTCATCGCCGACCCTGAATTCATTAAAGAGTATGGTCTGGAAGATCGCATCGATCGCTTGAATGCGCTGCCAGAAACTATTCCTACCCAGCTTACCCGTGGCGTAACCCTTTCAACCATGCACGGTTGTCCTCCTCATGAAATCGAAGCAATCTGCCGTTACATGATTGAAGATAAGGGTATCAACACCTTCGTTAAACTGAATCCGACGCTGCTAGGCTTCGAACGTGTACGTGGCATTCTGGACAATGCCGGGTTTGATTATGTTGCATTGAGTGAAGAGTCATTTAGCCATGACCTTCAGATTGAAGATGCCAAAGCTATGCTTCACCGCCTGGTTGACCTTGGTAAAGAGAAAGATATCGGCTTCGGCGTTAAGCTGACCAACACCCTGGGTACTCTGAACCGTAAAGGCCGCCTGCCAGACAAAGAAATGTACATGTCGGGCCGTGCCTTGTTCCCGCTGTCTATTAACGTTGCGCTGGAATTGTCCCGCGAATTCAACGGTACACTGCCAATTTCTTACTCTGGTGGTGCCAGCAAGTTCAACATCAAAGAGATCTTCGAAACCGGTATCCGCCCAATCACAATGGCAACAGACATGCTTAAGCCTGGTGGTTACCTGCGTCTTGCTGACTGTGCAATGGAGCTTGAAACCAGCAACGAATGGGGCATGCAGCAAATTGACCTGGTTAAACTGGAAGCGTTGGCTGCGAAATCTCTGGTTGCTGAATACACCCAGAAAGAATGGCGTGGCCCTGAAGATATCAGCGTGAAGAAAGCTGTGCCGCTGACAGACTGCTACATCGCGCCATGTGTCACAGCATGTCCAATCAGCCAGGATATTCCTGAGTACATCCGCCTGATGGGTGAGCACAAGTACACTGAAGCGCTGGAAGTCATTTACTCCCGTAACGCACTGCCTGCTATCACCGGCCACATTTGTGATCACCAGTGTCAGTACAACTGTACCCGCCGTGACTACGAAGGTGCGCTGAACATTCGTGAAATGAAGAAGATCGCCCTGGCGAAAGGCTGGGAAGGTTATAAAGCTAAGTGGCATGAACCTGATCTGGATACTGCGAAGCACCCTGTTGCTGTTATCGGTGCAGGTCCTGCTGGTTTGTCTGCGGCTTACTTCATGGCTCGCGCAGGTCATCCGGTTACTATCTTCGAAAAAGAGAAGAATGCCGGTGGTGTGGTTAAGAACATCATTCCTCAGTTCCGTATTCCAGCTGAAACTATCCAGCATGATATCGACTTTGTAACTGCTCATGGTGTTCATATCGAATACGGCAGCAACCCTGACATCACAGTTGATGCGCTGAAAGAAAGCGGCTTCAAATACATCTGTCTGGGTATCGGTGCCGATAAAGGCAACCCGATTTCACTGTCCGGTGATAACACCAATGTGTACAAGTCATTGGAATTCCTGCGTGCCTTCAATGACGGCGAAGAGCTGAAATTGGGTAAACACGTTGCTGTAGTCGGTGCTGGTAACACGGCAATGGATAGCGCCCGTGCTGCTTTGAAAGTAGACGGTGTTGAGAAGGTGACCATCCTTTACCGCCGTACTATTGCTGAAATGCCTGCTTATAAAGAAGAGTATGACGAAGCTGTAGAAGATGGCGTTCAGTTTATGTTCCTGACAAATCCAGAGCAGTTCGATGTCGATGGCAAGCTGACTGCCCGTGTGATGGAACTGGGTGAGCCTGATGAGAAAGGCCGTCGTCGTCCAGTTGCTACCGACAAAACCATTGAACTTCAGGTTGATGCTCTTGTTACTGCAGTCGGTGAACAGTCTAACCGTGACGTTCTTGGCCGTATGGGTATCCCGATGGGTGAAGACGGCTGGCCTGCAGTTGACGCAGAAACTTGTGAAACCGGTGTAGAGAATGTCTTCCTGATGGGTGATGCCCATACCGGTCCATCTTCAATCGTATCTGCAATTTCTGGCGGTCGTAAGGCTGCAACTACTATCCTGGCTCGTGAAGCACAGCAGGATGAAGTGATGGAAGTGGTTTCTGATGTTACAGCAGAAGGTGTTTACTCTCGCAAAGGTGATATTCAGGTCCAACTTATTGAAGCCAGCAAGCTTGAAGAAGCAGACCGAGAAGCCTTCATCGAACAGGAAGCACAGCGTTGTCTTGAATGTTCATACATCTGTAGCAAGTGTGTCGATGTTTGTCCGAACCGCGCCAATATCTCACTGCCAATTCCTGGCTTTAAAGATAAGTTCCAGACACTGCACATTGACGCTTACTGTAACGAATGTGGTAACTGTGCCCAGTTCTGTCCATACGACAGCAAGCCTTACAAAGATAAGTTCACCATCTTTAACTTGCGTGACGACTTCAACAACAGCACTAATGCGGGCTTCTACATTGAAGGCGAGCAGGTACTGGTAAGGACTCAGGGTGAAACCTATACCTTCAGCATTAACGAACAAAGCGAACTGGATATGCCTGAATCTCTGGCCGATGAAGCAACCATCATCAGCTATGTTCACGCGAACCATCGCTATCTTCTTGGCAGAGTAGATGTCTAGGTGAGGAATCAGGAATGATATTACTGAGAAATGCAACAGCAGTGCAGTTTGAACCTGCACTGATCAAAGAGGGCGTCGACATCGTGATCGATGGCGGCGAGATCAAAGAAGTTGGCACTGACTTAGTGGTTAAGTACCCGGACGCTACCGTCAAGGATATGAAAGGCAAGCTGGTTATGCCGGGGATTGTCTGCTCCCATAACCACTTCTACTCAGGTCTGGCACGCGGCATCATGGCTGACATCAAGCCAAGCCCTGACTTCATTTCGATTCTTAAGAATCTGTGGTGGAGAATGGACCGCGCCCTGGATGAAGAAGCGCTGTACTACAGCGGCCTGATTTGCTCTCTGGAAGCGATTAAGAACGGCTGTACATCGGTGATAGATCACCATGCTTCGCCAAACTACATCGCAGGCTCGCTGAATACATTGCGTAAAGGCTTCCTGAAAGCCGGTCTGCGCGGTATGACTTGCTTCGAAACCACGGATCGTAACGGTGGCCTGAAAGAAATGTCTGCCGGTGTTGAGGAAAACATCGCGTTTGCCCAACTGATTGACCGTGCGAAAGAAGAAGGTAAAGAACCTTACCTGGTTGAAGCGCACATCGGTGCCCACGCGCCATTTACTGTGACAGATGAAGGTCTGTCCATGATGGCAGAAGCGGTGCAGGCGACTGGTCGAGGTATTCATGTCCACGTGGCAGAAGACCGTTACGACGTAACGCACAGCCATCACCACTACGCGCAGGACATTGTAGAACGTCTTGACAGCTTTGGTCTGATTAACGAGAAGACCCTGCTGGCACACGGCCTGTACCTGTCTGACCGTGACATCGACATCCTGAATGCCAAAGGCGGCTTCCTGGTTCACAACGCCCGTTCAAACATGAACAACAACGTTGGTTATAACCACAAACTGACCCGCTTCAACAATGTCGCTCTGGGAACCGACGGTATCGGTGCCGATATGTTTGAAGAGCTGAAGTTTGCCTTCTTCAAGCACCGCGATGCCGGTGGTCCGCTATGGCCTGACAGCTTCTTGCGTCATCTTTGGAACGGTAACGAAATTCTGGCCCGTAACTTCGGTGCCAAGTTTGGCCGACTGGATGCCGGTAACAAGGCTGATCTGACCATCCTTGATTACACCAGCCCGACTCCGTTCGTGGCAGATAACCTGCCGGGACACATTGCGTTTGGTATTAACGCGGGCAACGTCAACAGCGTAATGGTTGAAGGACGTTTTGTGTATGAGGATCGTGCCTTCCCATTTGATGTCGCTCCTATCTATGCCGAAGCAAGCAAGGTGGCTCAGCGTCTTTGGAAGACAATGGATCAATTAGATTAAACAATGTGAGATCCCGTTATGGATACGGTTAATACTCGATTCAAGTGGCAAGAAGCCACAGGTGAAGCTAAGTATATTGCCGACCGCCATTACGAGGGACTGTTAGAAGGGCGGTTCTACCGCTCTTCTTGCCCCAGAGGCGTAATTAAATCGGTTGAAATCCCGGAACTGCCAGAAGGCTATCATATCTTCGGTGCCAAGGATGTTCCGGGTCAGAACGTACTGCCTATCGTCGAAATCGACTGGCCTGCATTTGCAGATAATGAAGTGCGTTTTGTCGGTCAGGTGATCTTCCTTGTGGTAGGTCCGGATCCTGATGTTCTCGAACAACTGCTCGGTCAGATTCACGTTGACTATGAGCCACTCACTCCCGCTTACACCATTGCCGAGTCAAAAGCCCTGGTTGATGGTGCCATTCATGCTGACGATAATATTCTCGATCACCATTCGCTAGAAAAAGGCGATATCGAAGCCGGTTTTGCGAAAGCCGTGACCATCATTGAAGATACCTGCTCTACGGGTTATCAGGAGCATATCTACCTGGAAACACAGGGATGCGTCGGTTATCCGAAAGACGGCAAGATCGTAATTGAAGGCTCGATGCAGTGTCCTTGGTATGTCCACCACTGTATGGCGGTGGTGCTTGGTCATGACCATGTTCGCGCTATACAGTGTCCGACCGGTGGTGGTTTCGGCGGTAAGGAAGACTACCCGGATGTACTGGCAGGACCGCTGGCTGTCGCTGTAGAGCGACTGCAAAAGCCGATTCGTATCGTGCTTGAGCGTAGCGAAGACATCATGTTCACGTCAAAGCGTCACCCGGTTGAGTTCCACTATAAAACCGGTATTGATGCCGACGGCAACATTGTGGCGATGGACGTGAAGTTTGATGTTAACTCCGGCGCTTATCTCAGCTTGTCCGGTATTGTGCTGCAACGCTCGATTACCACTGCAACCAATGTCTACGATATTCCGAATGTCCGTGTAGAAGGCCACGCCTGGACGACTAACACTGTTCCTACCGGTGCGTTCAGGGGCTTTGGTTCCCCGCAAAACTGTTACTGCATGGAAAACCATATGACGCATGTCGCCAAGCAGCTTGGCGAGGAGCCTGCGGCCTTTAAAATGCGTCATTTCCTGAAATCTGATTCGAAATCACTGACCGGTGCTGATATTTTCGGCGATCTGGTATTGGATCAGATGATAGAAAAAATTCTGTCTATGTCAGACTACAACACCAAGACGGCACTTTATGCTTTCCAGCCAGGTTCTGATGAGCACTGTACAGGCAGCGGTAAACGTCGCGGTATTGGCTTCTCTGCCTTCCAGCACGGCTGTGGTTTTGCCGGGGATTTGGAAGATACTCTGGTGAAAGCGAGAGTTGGTCTTAACAAACTGGCTGACGGTACTGTTCAGATTCTTGCGTCCAACACTGATATCGGCCAGGGCCTGACCCTGACATTCCGCAAAATTGTTGCCGATACTCTGAACAGACCGCTGGATACTATTCAGCTTGCTGTGCCGGATACCGGAGTGGTACCGGATTCAGGTCCGACCGTTGCGTCTCGATCAATTCTGATCGTCGGCTATCTGCTGGAAAAAGCAGCCCAGAAGTTGCAATTGAACTGGAAAGAAGGCGAACCTCAGGAGATCGAAGAGGTGTACCGCAAGCCAGACTATCACGTCTGGGATCAGACTACCTACCAGGGCAACGCCTATCAGGCGACCAGCTACGGCATGAATGTGGTTGAAGTTGAGGTGGATATGGCCACCGGTGAAACTGAGATCCTCGGTGCCTGGGGTGTGTTTGACATCGGCAGGGCGATTGATCCTGTCGTGTTCAGAGGCCAGATCGACGGCGGTATGGTTCAGGCGCTGGGTTACGGCAGCTGTGAAAAAATGGAAATGACCCGGGATGGTGTTTTTGCCCAGAAGACCATGGCTGATTATGTGATCCCAACATCGCTCGATGTACCGACTATCGACAGTGATTATGTCGACAACCCGTATCCGTTTGGCCCTAACGGGGCAAAAGGTGGCGGTGAGCTGACTCACAACGGTGGTGCCGCTGCGTTTGCTGCCGCGGTTGAAGCGGCGATTGGTAAAACAATGTCATCCATTCCGGTAACGCCGGAACGTATCTGCCAGAAGCTGTACGGTGAAGAGCCGGAACAGACAGTAAGAAAAGTGAAAGCACCAAGGGCCGGAGGTAATGCCTGATGAAGATCGAATTCTTTTTGAATAACGAACTGGTTGAGGTAGATGCCGACCCGATGCAGTCACTTCTGAATACTTTGCGTGGTGATCTCAACAAAACTGCGACAAAGGAAGGTTGTGGCGAAGGTGAGTGTGGTGCTTGTTCTGTACTGTTCAATGGCAAGCTGGTTAACTCTTGCATGATGCCGATTGCTCAGGCTGAAGGTGCGCAGGTAATGACACTTGAAGGCCTGCGCCAGACGGAAAAAGGCCAGTGCGTCATTGACGCTCTGCTTGAAGCCAAAGGGGTGCAGTGCGGATTCTGTACACCGGGTATGGTGCTGGCACTGTATGCTTTGCTGGAAACCAATGCCAGACCGACCGAGCAGGAAATCCGTACTGCAATTTCCGGTAACCTGTGCCGCTGCACCGGCTACGGCATGATTGTCGAGGCAGCCCGGATTGCCGCGGAAAAAGGAGAGGGATTATGGTAGAGGTTTATCGCCCCGAAACTTTGGAGCAGGCGCTGGATAAGCTGGCTGTCGGAGAACATACCCTGTTCTCCGGCGGCACCGACCTGATGGTCAGGCATAGTGTCAGGCCGGGGATGAGCCCGACTTTTGACCGCGATGTGGTGTTCGTTGATGCAATTGATGAGCTAAAGCACATTACTGAAGCGGAGATTGAGCCGGAAGGCGAGGGCGCGCCTGACTGTGCACTGTTTATCGGTGCCGGAGTGACCCTGAGTGAAATTGAAAGTCATCCATTGGTTCCGGATGTGTTGCGTCAGGGCGTCGCCAAGATTGCCGCACCGGCTCTGAGAAACCGGGCCACTATGGCTGGGAATATCTGTAATGCCTCTCCGGCGGCTGATTCGCTGCCTGCACTGTACCTTCTGAACGCTCGCGTTGTGCTGTCGTCGCTCAAAGGCCAGCGTGAAATGGCTCTGGAAGATTTCATTATGGCACCGGGGCTGACTCAGTTACGTGCCGATGAAATGCTTACTCATGTGGTGATTCCAAAGCAGGACCTGCCAGAGAGTTTCTACCACAAAGTCGGTACGCGTGCTGCTAATGCGTTGACCAAAGTGTCTGTGGCCGGTCTGGCTAGAGTGGTAAAAGGTCGTACAGGTAAAGGCAAGCTGGTGGACTGGCGTGTAGCTTTCGGAGCCGTCGGCCCGACAGTCGTACGTAGTCGCGAACTGGAATCACTGCTTGTCGGTCAGCCGACAGAAAAGCTGACGAAGCCGCGTTTCGTTGATGAAGTGGTGGGTATGTACAGCGAGATCATTCGCCCGATTGATGACCAACGCTCAACTGCCGATTACCGTCATCAGGCATCAATTAATTTGCTGCGTCGCTGGCTTAGCCAGTTAAGCATGCAATAGCTTTATCGTATCCTCTTGTTTCTTTTAAATATCTTTTTGGTTTGGGGGCTGTTTAGCCCCCGTTTTTATATCGGCAATTAGCGTTTATCTTGAGGGCGCTTATTGGCGTTATTTTTTGAGTTTCGGTTATTGCGATTACCGTTGTTGCGCTTACTCTTAGGCACATAGTTCAGGATCGAAACGGGAACTTCTTTCCTTGGCGCAAAACCTTCAATTTCCTTACGGGTGATCAGGTGACCAAGGCGGCTTTCGATTGCACAAAGGTTTTTGAAATCATCTTTTGATACGAACGAAATCGCTTCACCGGAGGCACCGGCACGACCGGTACGGCCAATTCGGTGAACATAGTCGTCAGCTGGGTAAGGCAGGTCGTAGTTAATCACTCGGCTCAGGTTTTCGATATCAATACCGCGGGCTGCTACACCAGTTGCAACAAGCAAGTTAAGCTTGCCAGATTTAAAGTCTTCCAATAGTTGAGCGCGAACAGCCTGGCTACGGCCACTGTGGAAAGATTCCGCTTTAATACCACGTTTTTCCAGCTGGCTGACCAGCTTAGCTGCACCATGCTTGGTTTCGATAAAGATCAGTGCCTGATCCCACTGATTTTCTTTGATCAGGTGGCTCAGCAGCGAAGATTTCTTATCTTTATCGACTGTGATCAACCATTGATCAATTTGAGGCTTAGCTTTGCTGTCTGGTGTGATTGAAACTTCAACCGGGTTATAGATAGCCGTTTTTGCTAACGCGCGAACTTGTTTTGACAGCGTTGCTGAGAACAGCAGGTTCTGGCGATCTTCCGGTAAGCGCTCAATGATTTTGTTGATGTCTTCGATAAAGCCCATGTCGAGCATTCGGTCGGCTTCATCAAGAACCAGCATTTCTACTTCTTCAAAATGAACTGCGCGCTGGGTGTACATATCCAGCAGACGTCCCGGCGTAGCAACCAGAATATCAACACCTTCAATTAGCTTTTGTTTTTGTTGCTTCGCGTCAACACCGCCGTACATTGCCAGAGAAGTCAGGTTCAGGTGCTTGCTGTATTTCGCAATATTATCTTCAACCTGAACAGCCAGTTCACGTGTAGGTGCAAGAATAAGCGCGCGAATACGTTTCTTTCGCTGAGTTTGACCTTCACGAAGCATTTCTAAAATTGGCAATACAAAGCTGGCGGTTTTACCTGTACCAGTTTGTGCTGCTGCGATCAGGTTTTTGCCTGTTAGCGCAACAGGAATTGCCTTCTCTTGAATTGGAGTCGGGGCTTTATAGCCAAGTTCATTTACAGCTTTTATGATTGGAGCGCTTAATCCAAGTTTGGAGAACGGCATGTAGAGTCTCAGGTTGGTAATGATACAAAACTGTTATAGCCGACGGCGATAACAGAAGTAAGGTGGCGGATTCTATCACGATGGGAGCGAGAGGGGCAGTGGCTGTGATGCGGGATATTTAGCAATAACCACCCACCTGAGTAGGTGGTTATTATATCTTTAGGTGTTGTCGACACAACGAACACTAATTGGAAACAGAGACACAAGAGACAGATATAGAAAAGTCAGGGCTGATATCTCCGATAATGTTTCCGACACCTGTGTTCAGATCTGCATATAAGTACCCGAAACGCCCTTTAGTAGCAGACCAGTATGATTCAGCTGGCCAGCCAAAACGTTCATACATACTTAGATTGTTTTCATTATCATATTCAAACAGTGCTGACAGTTCTTTTAGGGTTGGCCGCCTCCAGTCAGAGTGGTTTGCGAACGTTATTGCTGAAAGCTTCTGACACCAGCGATCAAACTGACCATTAGTCCCTGGTACTTCATCGGTTCGCCAACCAGGTGGAGCTACCATTTGACCATCCTGGCGGAAGAGGGCGAACGTACCTGCTGGCCCGTACTCCTCTCTTTTTTCAACCCAGGCTCTGGCATAAGTATCGCCACTGTTGTATTTACCGTCGTTTATTGTATACCCCAACCCGTTCACCACAGCTAAAGAAGGGCTGCTGGTAAACCATTTTACCTTTCCATCGGTGGTATCGTTGATTTCCCTTATCTTCAAACAGTTGCCTGTGGCATTGGTTTTATCACTGTCATTGATACCGCCGCCGAGAGAACGGTCAAAAGGCTTACCGCTAATATTTCCACAAACAGTGACACTAACGAGGGGATCTGTAACGGTGACGTTAACGCTATTACTGTAAATGTCATCAAGTTGGGCGGTAATGATGGAGGCTCCTGCTTCCAGTCCAGTGATAACACCTTCCGAGGTTACTGTCGCGACGGACGTATCATCCGCAGACCATGATACGTCAGATGTGATATCGGCAGTGGTTTGATCGCTGTAAGTAGCCATCGCATTAAGTGGAAGTGCAGTACCTTTTATGAGGGTTGGTGCTTCCGGCGTAACATCAATACTGATAACTTCAGCATTGGTGACTGCTACTGCGACATTGCTGCGAAGTGTATCCCGGCTTGCCGTGACTTCGGTGTTACCAATACCCACTCCAGTCAATAATCCAGTCGTTGAAATGGTCGCTGTACTGGTATCCATTGATGACCAAGTAATTAAATGACTGATATCAGCTATGCTGTCATCGCTGTACTTAGCAACAGCGGAAAGCTGTATTGTGTTGCCTTTAGCAACTGAAAACGCCTCCGGCCTAATATGAATCGTTTTGATTGTCGCATCAGTTACGCTGACATCTACATCATTACTTGTTATGTCTGATAGGCTTGCGCTGACTTTAGTGTTTCCCGGTTTTAATCCGGTTACAAGCCCCGTATTTGAAACAGACATAATTGCTGAATCTTCTGTAGACCACGACACCACATTACTCACATTCTCGGTTCTTGAGTCACTGTACGTTGCCAGAACGCTAAGCTGGGATGTATTGTTTTTTGCCAAAGATAACGATAAAGGTGTTATCTGTATACTGACAATCGCTGCATCATTCACCTCGACGAGGACTCGATTGCTGATCATTCCGTTGATACTGGCATGTACCTCTGTTGCCCCAGTAGACTGGCTTGATAAAAATCCAGATGATGAAATAGTTACAATGGCACTGTCTTCCGAAACCCAAGATACTTGGTCACTGATATCAGCGGTTGTAGCATCACTGTAGGTAGCTGTAGCCGTAAGCTTTTGCCCGTTACCGACATGAATGCTTGCTACTGCTGGAGTCACGTGAAGACTTGTCATAACAGCATCGGTCACTTCTACATCCAAATCATTACTGACGATATCCCCCTGCTGGGCAGTAACCGTCGCCACTCCAATGTCGGATCCGACAACTGAATCGCTGAGAAAATTAATAACTGACTGGTTACTGGAAAACCAATTTACATCTTCGCTAATGTTTTTATGTGAACCATCATTAAAGTAACCGATTGCCGTTAGTTTTTGATGATTACCTTTTGCTAGCTTTAAGGAGCTCGCCCCTTTTGTCGTTATTATTGTCGGGGTTATTTGTATGCTGACGAGTTTTTTATCATTCTTTTCAGGTGAACCACCGGAATTACATCCGGCTACTATTGCCATAAAGGCAAGAAAAAGCAGCCATTTGGCTCCTTTCAAAACACCATTCATTATGGGGATTCTCTAATTTTATGTTTAGGTGATAATTTTGTTGGGGGGAGGGATTTCTGCAATAAAACCCCATCCATGGGGTTTTTATGTTGGTAAAGTTACTGAACGTTTAGTAAGAACACATTCACTTTACCTGTTGATTCTTCCTGAATATAACCGACAGCATGCTCACCATTTTCACCAAAGAAATGAGCATGCAGCACGCCATGCCATGAGTTATCAGCACTATATAAAACCTTAGATACTAATTCGCCACCATTGTAAGAAGTATCAGAGCTACACTTACGAGATGTGTATCCATCTATCTGACAAGATGGATTATTTGCATCCAGGTTGATGGTGATGTTACCAACTTTAGGGTTATCATCCTCTGCCACACGAGTGTAAAAAATCTTACCTTTGTAAGTTTTGTTTACCTGAGCTGTGTTAGGAATAGAGTAACCGGAGAAAAATGTTATATATCTGCTGTCATCGTAATAATGTTCAGGACTGATACGATAAACGCTGGCATATCCGGCAAAACCAATAACATTACCTTTCTCATCTTTTTGAATGAAAAAGTCATGGCCTGTATCTTCTGCTTGGATGTACTCCTGAACGCTCATAACAGATAGATCAATATGATCGCCTTTGTATCTCAGCTTGATGTCATCAGGCTCTGCGATAAGACCATTCTGTTCTACCTCTTTTATCGTATGATCGCTGTGACGCTGCTTAATAATGCTTGTGTAAAAGCTGATAGGCGCATCTTTAACATTTACTTCAATACCAGCAGTAATATTGTTAAGTGATGCATTAACCCGGGCATTACCTATTTCGATTCCGTGTATTACACCTGAATTGTTTACAGTAACTATGTTCTCATTAGTGCTTGACCATATGACATTTGTAGAGATATCTCTTTCAGAAGAGTCACTGAAAACGCCCGTCGAAGTTAACTGTAATTCACGACCTTTAGCTAAGCTAATTGGTTCATCTGATGAAGGTACCACCTTGATATCAGCTAAAGTGACATCATTTACTGTCACAGCAAATGGTTTACTTTCAATACCATTATATTGAGCTGAAATAGATGTTGTTCCCTCACTGATGCCTGTTATGGTTCCCGAGTTAGTTATTGTTGCAATAGTTGTGTCTTCACTCGACCAAGTTACGTCACTCAATAACTCTTGTTGACTCTCATCACTGAAGATTCCGGTAACAGTCATTGATTGCGTGAAGCCAACAGGAATGTTCTGCGGATCGTCCATCTTAGCGGAAAGCAGAAGTTCAGTTACAACTGCATCCGTTACAGTTACTTCTATGGGATTACTGGTTGCACCATTAAATTGAGCTGTGATTAATGCGGTGCCTGTGTTAATTCCGGTCAGCACACCAGATTGGCTAATCATCGCGATTGAAGAATCATTGCAAGACCAGATGGTATTGTTTAACAGTTCCTGTTCGGAGTTATCACTGAATGTTGCAGTTGCGATCATTGACAGTGCAACACCTTTTGGTAGTGCGCTTAAGTCACCTGATTTTGCTTTAATCTGCACTCCGGTCAACACTGCATCAGTAACGGTTAGTTCAACAGCATTACTTTCAATACCATTATATTGTGCGATGATTGTTGTTACGCCTTCTTTTATCCCTTTTGCAGTACCTTTATCATCCATTGCTGTTACTGAATTATCGGAGCTGCTCCAATCAACTTTGTGTGATATATCAAGTTTGGAATCATCGTCATAATATGCAGTAGCAGTAAATTGCAAAGAAGATTGGAATGAAATTTGGGAGGCAGAACTACCACTGATACTCGGATGTGATATTTTTATCGATGTAATTACTTTCTGATTTAAAGATGTTGTCGTTTGTTCATGGTTGTTTCCACTTACAGTTGATTGTGTGGTTTCTGACGATGAACCTCCGTTACAACCAAATATAATTAATGAGCATAAAACGATAATTTTACGCAAGCAAAACCTCCTTACATAGTTAATCACTCTTGAATGACTTTATGGCCTGACCGATTATTAAAATAACAAGCAAGCTTGGTGGAAAGAGTCATAATTGACCGAAGCGCAATTAAGCATTGTTTTTATTCTTTTTGCAAATGAGTGATTGTTTATTATTTGCTCTGTCGATTGTTTTGAGCGTAAATAAGTGTTTTTTGTATGTATATTTCAAATGTTTTGACCTCGAAGCATTTTGTTGCTTCTCTGATCTTCTTTAATGGATTTTCTTGTTAATGAAAATGTGATTTAACGAGTATTTAACCCAGACTATGCGTACAGACACTCTATTTGGAACAATGGTCACTGGTTGAAAACTGTTCGGTGAATCGACTGAATAATTAAACCTCGAAACATATTGGTTGGTTTATGCTCAGCTTGTTATGTGGATTACTTTAAATAATAAGAATAATTACAGCAAAAACGCGAACAGTGTTTCTACGATTGTTCATTAATTTGTGTTTTGAATTTGATCGTTTTGGTTTAATTGTCTGCCATGGTTGGATTCGTTGGTTAATCTACAAGCTTAATATTGTGACTGAGATCTAACTTTGCCAGAACGAAAAGTGGCTTTCTGATATCGTTTGTTTGTCGGTTACTAGTGGTTGTGGCTGACGATTACACAGTACTGTGAATCGATAAAGGATGATATGTACTGGTTTCATGGAGAACGAGGAGAGCGGTTATGCGAGCGAAATTTCTGAAAACATTGTTAGTTCCGGTGTTTGTGACCGCTCTGGCGGCCTGCTCTTCTAACCCGGTTATATACCATACTGAAGAACTCAGTCGGGATTATACCTATCTTGATATTAGCCAGAATGGCTCTTCATATATTGTTCAATCTCAGGTTGGCGGCGAACACCAAAGTATCTATAAAATTCTCGGATTTAAAGGTGAGCGTTTTACCATTTCGATTGAATCTCTTGATGGCGAGGCGATGCATTCTTTGGATGGTGACGGCTTTCGTGTCTTCAACTATTACTCGGATGAAGAGAAAAACATACGGGTAGAGGAGGTTGAAGTTACAACAATGGATACCTGGGTTACTTTTTCTCTCTATGCCCACCCTCAGGCAGAGTATAAATTGACTGTAACTAAGTTATAAATGAAAACTCGACAATTACAGGAAAGCTAATCAAGTGAAGATGAGAACTGTAGAGTCACTGAGGGGAATAATGTTTTCGGGTTATATCGAAAGCATTATATAACGGAAAATTCAGGTTAATTAAAAACGTCCGGCTATTCATAATGAATGGTCGGACGTTTTTTTCTATTGGTTTTATTAAGCGTTACGCTGTTTCTTCGGCAAGAATAAGATCTTCTGCTGCTTCATCTTTCTCAGAAGACATCTTATCGATCATCAGGGCAATCACACCGTCACCGGTTACGTTACAGGCAGTACCAAAGCTATCCTGAGCCAAGTGAAGCACGATTTGCAGGGCAATCATTTCTTCTGTGAAGCCCAGCATTGAACCCAGTAGGCCGACTGAAGCCATTACTGCACCGCCCGGTGCACCCGGTGCAGCTACCATTGTTACACCCAGCATGGCGATAAACGGTAGTGCTTCAAGCAGGCTTGGAACCGGGCCGGCGCCAGTCATGATGATTACTGCCACAGCAACGCTGGTGATACTGATTACTGAGCCTGACATGTGGATGTTGGCACACAGTGGCACAACAAAGTTAGCAATAGTGTTTGAAACGCCGTTACGTTTGGTCTGTTGTAGCGTAACTGGAATCGTAGCCGCAGAAGACATGGTGCCAACAGCAGTAAGATAAGCTGGCATCATAGTGCGCAGGATTTTCAGCGGAGACTGTTGCTGCACGATACCTGCGGTAATGAACTGGAAAGTCAGCCATACCCAGTGCATAGCGATAACTGCCAGCAGAACCAGGCTAAATGTTTGTAGTGTCGCGAATACTGTGCCTTTTACTGTCATGTCGGCAAACACGGCTGCAATGTAGAAAGGCAGAGATGGAATGATCACTTTGTTCAGAAACAGTTCGATGATGTCGCAGCCCTGGTTGCTGAATCGTCTCAGATCTTCTGAGCCTGTGTTCGATATACCTAGGCCGAAAACGAAGGCAATGGTCAGCGCCGTCATAATGCTCATTAGCGGCGGGATCTTAAGTTCAAGGAACGGAGTCAGCACTGTTTTAGCTTCTGGCAGGGCACCTGCGCCGCTTAATAGTGTTGGATACAAAGTTTCCGCAACAGTGAAGGCCAGAAGACCAGCGCCCAGCGTTGATAAGTAAGATAAACCGACGGTTTTACCCAGTAGTTTTCCTGAGTTCTTAGGCAGATTTGCGATTCCGCTGGTTACATAAAATAGAATCAGCAGAGGAATGGTAAACTTAATTAACTGGCTAACTAGTAATTTAATAGTAATTAAAAATTGAATTAATACGTCAGGAGCAAACATCCCCATTAGTATGCCAAAAAGAATTCCGGCGGCTAATTTAATAATTAAGTTCATTATATTCCCTCAAACTTGTTGTATATTCGTTTGTCTGAAATCAGCAGATTTCTGCAAAAAACACCCGTCCCGGCCTCATATTGAATTCAGGCAGGCTTAAAATTTCAGCGTTCTGGCTGTCGTAATTAATTGCACGCAAAAAGGCGTACTAAAAAACATGTTGTGATTTGCTAAATAAAGTGAATTTGATTCAGTGATTAGATGACTGAGTTTCCTTCTTTATCTTTTAGTTAAACAGGTTGCATAAATTGTGAAGTGTCAGTTTACTCTGATCATCGGTAAAAGAATTCTCGGCATAAACCTTTGGCACCAAAATGAATTTCCCTTCCGGGGAAGTCAAAATAGGTTGTTACACGATTAATGCAACAAAAAATGCCAATATCATACAATTGAAGGGTGGTGGCTGAATATTTTCTAATTTAGTGGCTTTAAAGTGAATAAATTCCATGGTGCGAGTGAATTGCATACAAAGAGTGTGTGATTTTTAGTTTATAAAGAACTTAATTCCGTGAAGGTATAGGTTGGACGTTTTTGAACAATTTGTTTGTTTATTAATAAGTCTGATGGTCTGGTCGTCTCAGAATGTGACGACTGATCGAGCAGTGAGCGACTATACTTCTCACCAACTATCGACTCAGGACTAGCTGGCTGTTTTTGTGAGCACTTCAGGGCAAATCACAAGGTGCTAGTTAGCACAGAGGCTGGAAATATACGTCTGTTTCAGCCCATGCCGCCTATGACTTACACATATAAGATTGTGGTGGAGTAGGTATTCACTCTACGGTTCAAAAGAAATATAAGGGGTAGAGATGGAATTGCTAGAAAGTTTCTTTGGCTTAATTGGTGATCTCACCTGGGGATGGGCATTGATACCATTTCTGGTTGTTTTAGGTCTTTTCTTCACTCTCGTCACAGGATTTGTTCAGTTTACCTTCTTCGGGCGTATGTTCCGGGTTCTGTTAAACAAAAACCAAACCGCTGCCAAAGATGCTATTTCTGGCCGAGAAGCGCTTTTGCTGTCCGTTGGTGGGCGTGTCGGTGGCGGTAATATTGCTGGTGTGGCTGTCGCGATTACGCTTGGTGGGCCGGGAGCAGTTTTCTGGATGTGGGCAATTGCTCTGGTTGGTATGGCGACCAGTCTGGTGGAATGCTCTCTTGCCCAGTTATTTAAACGAAGAGAAGATGACGGATTTCGTGGTGGTCCGGCTCGAACCATCATTCATGGCTTGGGTAATGATTTCAGATGGTTGGCATATCTCTACACCGTGTGCTTGATTGCCTCTTTTGCTATCGGCTTTAATGCGTTTCAGGGAAATACTGTAGCAGGTGCAGCTCAGGACAGCATGGGTATTGATCGTCTTTGGACTGGTGTTGCTCTGGCTGTGGGTACCGGAATTATTATTTACGGTGGTATTAAACGTATTGCTAAAGCGGCTGATGTTATCGTTCCGATTATGGCGATTGGTTATGTAGCCATGGCGATAATTATAATTCTGCTCAACATTACTGAAATCCCGGCTGTTATCGGGATGATTATTTCGAACGCGTTTGGTTGGGAAGAAGCCGTTGGTGGCGGTATGGGGGCGGCAATGGCGCAAGGCCTGCGCCGTGGTCTGTTTTCTAACGAGGCTGGTTTGGGCTCGGCTCCGAACGTAGCGGCAACAGCAGATGTTACTCACCCAATCAGCCAGGGAATTACTCAATCACTCTCAGTATTTATTGATACTATTTTGATTTGTAGTTGTACGGCTTTCATCATTTTACTTGGTGATGTGTATGTTCCGGGAGCTGAAGATATTGATGGTGTTGTACTGACTCAGCAATCGTTGGTTTCTCATGTTGGCGACTGGGCTCAGTATTTCCTGACGGTCGCTATTCTGCTCTTTTCAATCAGTTCGATTATCTATAACTACTATTTGGGGGAGAACGCCCTTACGTTTATGACCCACAGTAAGATCTCACTGCATACACTTCGGATTATCGTGATTGGGATTGTTTTTCTCGGTGCTGTCGCCCCTCGTGCAACAGCAGTATTTTTCTTCTCGGATCCTATGATGGGGGTACTGGCTATTGTAAACCTGTTGGCCTTACTGATGCTGTTCCCGACACTGATTAGGCTTCTTAAGGACTACAAGAAGAAGCTGAAAGAAGGGGCAGAGCATCCGGTATTCAATCCAGATGAGTTCCCTGATTTAGACATAGATCATGAAGCATGGAAATCAAAATAAAAGCCACTTCATCGGAAGGAAGTTTCTAACTAGGAATGGTCACGATAGATGAATACTTGATGTTTTTTTATGGGGTCAGCTTACGAGCTGGCCCTTTTTCTTTTCGCGATGAATTGTTCTGACTAGCACCGAAAGTTCACTATCATGATTTTCAGATAGTCAGTATTTTTTCATGTCATGCTTTTCTATTTAAGATTGCTCTCATCAGGCAGTACTGCTTTTTGTTAGTAACCAGTTGAACACTGGCTCATATTAAAGGACAAATCCATGAGAAAAATTCCGAAGCTTGCTTTGTTAGGAGTCGCGTTGATGTCAGCACAACAGCCACAGGCAGCAGAGTATGCCGACATTATTATTACCAACGCGCTGGTTTATGCCGACAAAGAGGCTGATGCAATTGCTATTTCTGACGGCAAAATCATCTTTGTCGGTGACAGCAGAAGGGCTGGGCAGTATCGCACCCCAACAACTGAAGTTATCGACATGGAAGGGGCGATGGTGTTGCCGGGTTTTGTCGATAATCACAATCATGTGTTTGAAGCGGCTTCCGAAGTCGGTGGTAATTGCGAACTTAACGGTGATGCGACATTGGAAGAGCAGATACCGTACCTAAAACAATGTCGGAAGGAGGCTAAGGCAAATGAATGGGTAATGGGGTACGGCTTTACAATTGATTCAGTGCTTGATGAAGATAGTGAGCGAACACCACTTGAAGTGCTTGACGAGATTTTTCCGGATCAGCCGGTTGTATTGATGGAGCAGACTTCTCATTCTATGTGGGTTAATTCGCAGGCGTTGAAACAGGCTGGAATTAGTAAAGGTTCACCTGAACCTCAGGGCGGAAAGATCCTCAAAGATCATCAAACCGGTGAGTTAAATGGAATTCTGTTAGATAACGCAGGTGACATCATAATGGAACTGGCCTGGAACAGCCTGAAAGGGAAGTTTGCCCAGAGCTATGACGGCTTGATGATTGGTCTTGAAGAAGCTGCCGCTCATGGTATTACCACGATCGGTGATGGTCGGATGTACTGGAAACGAGGCTGGTATGAGGTTTGGAAGGAAGCTCAGAAAAATGGTGAGCTGACAGCCAGGGTATCGCTGCGTCCATGGATTTATCCGCTGGATGGTCAGGCTTCGCAGCTTAAGTACCTAAAATCTATTCAGTCTCGTGAGCTGGAATCACGATTGATTGTGGATCAGGTAAAGATGTACAGCGACGGGATCTTGATCAATGGTACGGCTAAAACATTGGCTCCTTACCTTTCAACGTATATTGAGGATGAACCATACGGAATTAATTATATTCCGCCTTCAGAGATGAAAAGCTGGCTGACGGAGCTGGATAAAATCGGTTATGGAGCCCATATACATGCAATCGGTGATGGTGGTATTCGCGAGTCGCTGAATGCTGTGGAATATGCTCGTCGGCAGGGTTCAGAGCGTGACTATACGTTGACACATGTCGAGATGGTTAACTCTAAGGATATCAGTCGATTTAAGCTTCTGGATGTGACTGCTGATTTTCAGGTTGGCTCCGATTATATAGCGCAGCATGACAATAGTTGGGCAGAGCCTTTCATCGGGGCAAAACGGGCTCGTTCTCTGATGCAGATAAGCCGAATCTATCAGGCTGGGGCGAATGTAAGCCTGAGCAGTGACTGGAATGTGCATGACATTAATCCATTGGTCGGTATTGCTAACAGCCTGAAAAGGGGTAACACCGGGCTTCCGGGTGTTGAAGTGGCAATTGATGCTTATACAATTAATCCGGCGGTTAGCTTAGGGCTTGATGATATTACAGGTTCGATTGAGGTGGGTAAGTCTGCAGATTTGGTGGTGCTGGATAAAGACATCACTAAACTGAAACCGGAAGCAATCGCTAAAACTAATATTCTTATGACAATGCTACAGGGCGAGGTTGTCTTTGATGCTGATGATTAAGTCTCGTAACAAGAACACCTGAATTACAGAAAGCGCCTTAAAAAAGGCGCTTTCTGCTTTATTGCGGATAAGATGTAAGAGTTTTTGTTAGAGTTGTCGCTTAATGAATTACCCTAATTGCGACTGAGTATTGGTAACTTCTTGCTTAAAATTGATTGTTAAAACACCCAAGATAAATGCGCCAGCCGAACTTATATAAAAAGCAGATTGTAAAGTATCTATTCTCATCAATTGGACTGCGATTGGTGAAGCAAATTGGCCCAAGAAGTAACAACTAACAAAACCGCTCATCAGCATGCCCCTGTTATTCAAGTCACTTCTGGAAGATATCGCCTTATTTATCGTTGGGAACGCGATACCTAAACCAACCCCAGTTAATACGCCCCCGGTTATCATTACGGGCCAGTTTGAAGCGATCGCGATAAACAGGTGCCCTAGTGAGTAGCTAATGAATGCCAGGGCTATCAACTGGTACTCAGTGTAGCGGCGAAACAGCTTAGTCATTTGCATTGATGCAATGGCGGAAGCAATACTGAACAGCGCAAGTGTAACGCCAGTTTGTGTTGGTGATGCGCTAAGTACATTAGTGACTATAAATGAGTAAATTACAGGTATCTGGTAGAACAGGAGCATACTGATAAAGCCAAAAAGATAGAATGGTATTATCGATTTCCAAGTGTCACTATCTACCGAAACCTTATGGCTTTCGACTGTTTTATTGGTATCTGGTATGAAGAAAATAGCGAGAATCAGAACAACTATTGCCAGTAAGTAGATAGAGAATGGCATTCGCCAATTGAGTTGAGCTAGGTAGCCACCAATGCCAACAAAAATCACGCCACCAAGATTCATCGCTGTCGCTTGATATGAAAGAAGTTTGGATGTCCCGTATCCCGAACTCAGATCTGAAATGAATGTTGAGCTTACCGTCATGATGAGGGAAACCGACACGCCTAAAACAAATCGACCCAGTAACAAAAGTTGGAGCGAATCCATCCACAGTCCGGTACTACCTGCGGCACCGTACAGTGCTAAGGCAATGATCAGCAACCATTTCTTGCCGAAAGAATTAATTAGTTTTCCTGCTAATGGGGCTGTTACCACTACAGCCAAAGAAGGCATTGTCAGTAGCATAGCCACTAGTTCTGAATTATGAAATTGCTGATTGATAAGAGATAAAGAAGGACCGATCAGTGCGCCAGCCATAATTGTCAGTGCGCTGGAAGCGAGTAGGACAAAAGTGGTTGTGAATTTCGGTTGTTTATTCGATGTCATTTTCACTCAAGTGGTTAAAGATGAATATTGACAGGGATCTTATATATAACCCAAAATGGCAACAATATTCATAATTCGGACACTTCGTTCATGAAATGGAACGTTAATGACATGCCGCTATTTTTGGCTGTAGTTGATGCAGGGGGAATCTCTGCGGCATCAAGAGAGCTGAATGTTGCTAAATCCACCATTAGCAGAAGCATTACCCGCCTTGAAGAAGATTTGTCTATACGACTGTTGGAACGAAATTCTCGTCAGCTAAGGTTGACCAAAGAAGGGGAAACTTTTTATCAGCACTGCCAGTTGTTACAGGAACAAATTGAGTTAACACAAGCATCGATGCTTGGCTTTCACCATGAACCACAAGGTAAGCTAACGATATCTATGCCTGCTGGCTTTTGTCTTCAGTTTATCCAGCCTAAGCTTACTGAATTCGCTGAAAGGTATCCGCATATCAACTTGGAATTAAAAGTGTCGGGCAGGGCGGTGGATTTGTATTCAAGCTCGATAGATCTGGCGATTCAAATCGGCCCGTTGCCCGATTCAGATTTAATTGCCACTAAGCTGATTGATTCCCCTTTAGTCTGGGTGACATCGGAAGGGTATTATCAGGAGAATCATGACGAACTTTGCGATAAAAACCTAACGATTGAATTGCTGAAAAAGCACTCAAAACTGATGTTAGACAGTAAGATTCACAGCAATTTACATTTTCTATATGAAGGTAAAAAGGAAGCTATGTTTAGCCCGCCGCATTGTAGTTGCGACGATTCAGTTGCTATTAGAACGGCTGTCTGTTCTGGTTTTGGGGTGTCACTGATCCCACTTTTTTTGGTTGAAAAAGACATCAGTCGAGGCGTGCTAAAGCAGATAGGTTGTAGTTTTAAGGTTACCCCTGACAGTTCACTTTATGCTGTTTATCCAAGTAAAAAATATTTATCTCAAAAGACCAAAGTGTTCCTCGACTTTCTGAAAACAGCAATAAAAAGTGATTAGGTGCTTTGTTTACTTTCCCTGGTAACCAATTTGTCCTGCAATCTTAATTATCGGCGATAATTTAATGGTGCTAAGAAGTTATTTATTTCTGAAAATGTGATCTAAATAACTTCTATTTCACGCTTAGGATAAGTCATCAGGAGCGTTTTGCGTGCTGCTTCACTGTTTTTTTGTTTTGTAAATTTATACTGAGAATTAAATCAATGCATAAACAAAACAACCAATAACAGGAAATAACAATGAAAAAGAACCTAATTGCGATTGCAATGGGGAGCTTAATCACACTTTCTGCCCCTTTTTATTCCATTGCTGATAGTAATCCGGCAGTACATGCTCAGGTCGAATACAGTCAGTTTGTTACAAAACGTCAGGTTGTTGATCAATTACTGGCGGATGCGGTAAAAGCTTTTAAATCGCCGGCCCGAGTGTCTCATGCTGGCTTTACGGCAAAGATGCCAAGCAATATGGAAATGGTAACCGCTCGTTTGTTGGAAGCGTATCAGCTGGAACCTTATCGTACTGATCTACTTATGTCTGCTGCTAACGCTCAGATATATAACAAGAATGTTGAGCGGGCCATTGAACTTTTTGAACAGGTGTTGACAGTTGCTCCGGATGATTTAGATGCGCATTCATACCTGGCTGTATGGCAAAAATTCAAGGGTAATGATAAAGCATCACAAAAGCACATGGAGAAAATTTCCGGCCTGAATAAAGGGCGCGAGTCGGATTTGAAGCGTATCTTCAGCACGGTTGACCGTGTTCTGTCTACGCCGTTAAAGGAAAAGGCCGGTCAGTCTCTGGGAGAGAATGGTGCAATTGTAACGCTGGGATATGCGTTAAATCCGGATGGTTCAATGCACGATATTTTAATTAAGCGTCTGGAAACGACTCTGGAAATGGCTACAGCAAATCCGAAGGCGTTTATTGTTTTGACTGGCGGAGTGCCACAAAATCATAAAACAGAAGGTAAGTTGATGGCTGATTGGTTAATTCAGCATGGCATCAGCGCAGACCGGATTATTGAAGAGAATTATGCAACAAGCACAGTAGGTAATGCACTTTACACTAGCTATGCTCTTGCTCGACATAATATTAAGCATGCGACCATTATTAGCTCGGCAAGCCATGTTCGCCGTGGTCAAACGTTATTTGAAATTGCAAGCTGGCAAACTGGTCCTCAAAATATCACATTCGATACTGTGGCGTATCCGGATAAGCCGTTAGATGAACTAAAGCAGGCCAGCGATAAAGAAATTCTAGGTATTTACCGTGATGCATTGAGAACCTACGGTATGTGGAGTTACCGCTCTTATCCGCTGGAATCACGTTAACTCCACTTCCTCTTAGGACATTAAAAATAAGGCATAAACCGTTGGTTTATGCCTTTCTTGTTTATTTGATCTTTTCTCTTAATACTCCGAAGCCAGCCATCATTAGCAGGAACATCATGTTCATAGAACCGCCTGCTTCACTGTCATCGTTACTAGGAAGAACAGGTTTTAGCGTAGACGGTAATTGATTTGGCTGCGGCTGCGGCTTTGGCTGCGGCTGTGGTTGTGGCTGCGGCTGTGGTTGCGGCTGTGGCTGCGGCTGTGGTTGCGGCTGTGGTTGCGGCTGCGGCTGCGGCTGCGGTTGCGGCTGTGGTTGCGGCTGTGGCTGTGGTTGCGGCTGTGGCTGTGGTTGCGGCTGCGGTTGTGGCTGCGGTTGTGGCTGCGGCTGCGGTTGCGGCTGTGGTTGCGGCTGTGGCTGCGGTTGTGGCTGCGGCTGTGGTTGCGGCTGCGGCTGCGGTTGTGGCTGCGGTTGTGGCTGCGGTTGTGGCTGCGGCTGTGGTTGTGGCTGCGGCTGTGGTTGCGGCTGCGGTTGCGGCTGTGGCTTCTCTTTTATGGTTACTTCCGTCTCGTAAGGAATGCCATTGTGCTCTGTTACCGTTACCGTAAAAGCTTCTTGGGCGGTGAAGTTGAAAGTCACTCGGCCTGAATCGTCTGTTTTACCAACCAACGAGCTTCCGTCTCTGAAGACTAGAGCTACACGGGCTCCTTCAGTCATAGCCGAGCGGGTGCGAACTGCAACTTCAAATGGGTCTGATGAGCCGACTTCAAGAGATGACGGGTGAAACGCGTAAAGTTGCTCAGGTATTGATGTTCTTAGTTCAAGATCAGGATCACCAAACCAATTGAAGAAACGAGCTGTCAATTTTGCGGTTTCGTCTCGAACGGAGTATCCCGAAAAGACTTGTTGTTTAGCGCGGTTTAAAGCTTCAGCAGGTTTCCACGAGTTTGCATAGATATCTGATGACCATGTTTGATCATATTCATCCCAGAATGTATCCATCACACCGACGTGAAAAAGATCGTTATAGCCTGAATAACTTACACGAGCCGCACCGGTAAATCCGACAGCGCCACCATTTGTGTTACGCATCCAGGATTCAGCGAATGAATCAATACCGTCATACCAACCAGTGGCACAGTTCAGGCTAAAGACCACAGGATAAACTTGATTGTTACTCAGGCCGTAAACTTCACGGTCAGTAAAGTGAGGATCTGCCCAGCCGGATCCGCTGCCATAACCGTGATCGCGGTGAAACACCAGGCCAACGCCCTGGTTGATAGCTTGGGTGATATCGTTGCGGTTGCCTTCACCCTCGTTTTTCCAAGACTGAGGAACAAATTCAGGGGGAGTGAGCCTCGATCTGCCATAGTTCCAGCCACCATACTTTAGCGCATCGGCTGTCGAACTGTCCCACTGCAGAGCTGTATGGATTTGAAAGCCCTTATTAAATGGGTCGCCCGGTTGATCGAAGAAATCAAAATCCGGACCAAGGAAATCGGCAATTCGATTAAGGTCTTCCATGAACATACGGTCGGCTACGAGATGTTCACCTTTGTGGTCCTGGAACTGCCCGGCTAGCAAAACATGGTTATAACGGTCGATGACTTCAGGGGCTTTTTCATATTTCAGCGTACGCTCGACCATATGGGTGATTTGCTCAGCCGTGTCACCAGGTAGGCGACCAATGGTTAAATCGGCGAACTCATCATCACCATCAACCAGGCTGTAAATATAGTCGGTTGCCCATGTGTGGTCTTTACCATGGAAAGGGTGACCAGTGATCTCCCACCCTGATACATCTTCATCATCACCTACAAGCAGGACATAGCTTGTCATCGTGCCTTTCAGGTATGAATTCCTAATATAAGCTTTAATTTCTTCCTGGGTATTACCGGTTTCTGTCGTTGATGCGATGTAAACCTGATAGCCTTTTTTACGTTTCCATTCGGCCAGAGGCGTGATTGCATCAATATAACCCGGGGGGGAAATAATCAAATAGTCAGCTTTTTCAGCCGCTGTTAAATCAGGAGTTGTGCTGTCAGTGTTGTTGGATAACTCTCCATCGACAGCATTATTTTGTTTGGTGAGCGCTTCATCATCGGTAGTAGATGCCTCGACGCTTGCTTTCCTGCTCTCAATCATTGGATCCGGACGTGGCTGGTATTGACTGTCCTCGAAGCTGCCGTGAAAATCCAGTCGAAATCGAACATTGGTTGCGAAGCGAACTGTTTTCGCTTTAGGGTTGTAATCAATCGGCTGATATTCAAGGCTGACGTAGCGTTTATTACGTACTGTTAAAGTATCGATAACCCTGATTGGAGAATATCTGTTGTCAGCCAATTTATTGTAGGCGTCGAGGTCTTTTACAAATGGCAGGTTTTCATCCGGACGTTCACCATTCGCTAATACAACGTCTGGGAAAGGAAGCTGAGTAGGATCAACGGTGACGTCATTATAGGTTTTCGACCATTTGACTTCTTCAATGATAAGGCTCAGTTCTGCTCCGTAGGGTAACGGAACCAGTTTGAAATAACTCTCAATATTAGGTGAGCCGGGTATTTTTGCTCCGCTGCTGTTAGGAAGCATAATGCGGTCGTATGTAACACCATCAGCTAACGTCGCTTTAGCAAAAGTTAAAGAGTTAATACTGGCGTCAAAAGTTGCGGCTTGGTTGGTTTTTTCGAGTAGTTTAAAGTTTTCTGAAGTATTTAATTCAGGAGTACTCGTTAAATTTTCATTGAATACAACAACCTTCCGAGCAAACAGGGTACTGTCAACATGTTCTGATGCGGTTGCGTGGGCTGTGATCACCGATAAGCCGAGTATGGCTAAGCTTACAGCTGATTTCATCTTCAGTCCTTAAAATAATGATAGGTATTTAGAAGTGATAGGAGGCAACCCTGCGCCGAAGAAGACACAGGTTAATATGACTTTTAATGCTATTTATGGAAGAAATACGCGTTAAGCTATATTAATAACTCTCGTCAAATAAAGATGACTTATGGCCTATAAAAGGTTGTTATAGGCAGGGTAGAGTCGGATATTTTATTCCTCTGAACCACTCCGTAAATGCTCAGGTTTGATATTGGATATCATGTTGGAACCGGGATGAAATATACCAAAACATGATGATTGCATTAAATTAGTTCGGCTTATGCCGGGATAATCAGTTGTTATGGTTTTAGTTGTCCTTTATGACCAATCAGGATCACGGCTGGATAATTATGATCAAAAATAAAACCGCCCGTGAATTACGGGCGGTTGATATATTAATATTATTGAGCTTTAGTCGACACGGTATTTGGCAATAACCTCTTCGTTCAGCTCAATCCCCAGTCCTGGGCTGTCCGGCACTGGCACAAAACCGTCTTCAAACGGTAGTCGGTTTGCTACCAAATCGGTAAATAACGGGCTGTCACTCTGTGAATATTCCATTAAGGTGCCATGCTCGCAGGCCGCAAGAAAATGTACGGAGGCAGCCAGCAGAATACCTGTGCTGAAGCCATGCGGTACAAGGCGCGTGCCGTGCATCTGTGCCATGTCGTAGATCTTCTTCATTTCAGTAATTCCGCCGCAGCGTGTGATATCCGGCTGAACGATATCGGCCTGAGATTTTTCAAGGAAGTCACTGAATTCAAATCGGGTTGTGAGGGATTCACCACCTGCAATCTTCTGCGATACCTTACCCGACAGCTTAGCGTAGCTGGTCAGGCAGTCAGCCAGAACTGGCTCTTCTACCCAGTTAAGGTTGAATTCTTCCATGCGTCGGCACATTTCCAGTGCGTGACCACAGGTTCCCCATTTAGAAGCCAGATCGATTTGAACTTCAATATCATCGCCTACTTCTTCGCGAACATTGCGGACGATCTCAACGTCAACTTCCGGATCATCACCGAATACACCGCCGCCGAACTTAATACTAGTGAAGCCTTGCTCAACAAGTTTACGGGCGATATCTCTGTTATCTTCCGGACGGTCAGCCGGAATGAAGGTACCGTATGCACGGATCTTGTCCCGGTATTTACCGCCAAGCAGGGTGTGAGTTGGTACGTTGTAGTGTTTACCGGCAATATCCCATAACGCGATGTCGATGGCGCTGATAGCATGGATACCAGCACCACGACGGCCCATGTAGTTTGATGCCCAGTACATCTTGTTCCAAAGACGTTCAATTTCCAGCGGGTTTTCACCGATGAGTAGTGATTTCAGCCCATAGCAATACAGGTTTGAATTCGGGGTTTCAATGCAGGCTTTCACAACAGATGGTGATGAGTCTGCTTCACCTATGCCGACAATACCGCTGTCGGTGATAACTTTTACGATGACGGCATCTTCTCCCCATGTGCAGGTTTCTTCTGCGCTTGGTACACGGAGGTGGATAACTTCAATATCAGTGATTTTCATTTATTATTTTCCAAAGTTATGGCCTGACAGGAATTTCTTAAGACCCAGAATGCAAAGGATCAGGACCACGATGAAAGGTGCGGCAGTAAGGGTTACTGCTGTTTTTAAAGTTGATAGCGATGCGTTGATATACAGCATTGCAAGAGGCAGTAGGCTCAGCATGATGCACCAGAATAGACGTAGTGCACGAGTCGGATCCTGGCCTTGTTTCAAGCCCTGAGTACTTACGGCTGCAACGGTATAGGCGGTAGCATCCAAGTGAGAAGCAAGGAATACCATCATCAGCAGGAAGTAGAAGACAGAAAGTACAGTGCCCATTGGTAGGTTTGCTATCAGTTGTGCGATAGCGAGATCACCACTTACGCTGGTCAGAATTTCTGGTGAATTGATAACACCGGAGTTGAACATATCTACGGCGTAGCCACTTAAACTGCCGAAGAAGAACCAGCAACCTGCACAACCACCGGCTATCAGGCCGAAGATCACCTGGCGGATAGTGCGTCCTTTTGAAATACGGGTAACGAAGATTGAAACGCCCGGGGTGTAAGTGATCCAGTACAGCCAGTAGAAGACAGTCCAGTCTTTGTTGAACGTGCCGTTATTCGTTACGTCAGTAAACAGGCTCATTTCAACAAAGTTTGACAGGCTCAGGCCCAGTGAGTTGACGAAGAAGTCAACGATGAAAGAGGTATCGCCGAGGCAAAGAACAATCAGGCCAAACACAAAGGTCATGCCACAGGCCATATGAGCGATTTTCTGCAAACCTTCGCTAATACCGATGTAAGAGCTCAGTGTGAAGGTCAGGGTGACAAATGCCAGTAATACCGCCTTAAGCAGGAAAGTATTCTCAATATTAAAGAGTGAAGCAAAGCCTGTCGATACGGTGCCGATTGTTACTGTCGTCGTCAGGATAAGACCACCGAAAGTGGCAAACAAAAAGGTTAAATCCAGTGCGCGGCCAATCAGTCGGCTGGTGTTACTGTTTTCATCAAGGCCCAGAATAGAAGCCACCAATGATGACAAATTCAATCCTTTAGACTTATTTACATGGAAATGGTAAGCCATTGCAATTGATGCCAATGCATAAATTGCCCAAGGTGTAATTCCCCAGTGAAAAAAGACATAAGAAAGACTGGCTCGCAAAGATTCATTACTCTGAGCCGGAATATTAAGGCCGATACCATTGTAGTAATACGCCCATTCCATGAATGCCCAATACATAGTTGCGGAACCTAAACCGGCGCAAATAAACATGAACAGCCAGCTCATGTCTGAATATTCAGCTTTGCCTTCACCAAGTTTAATTGAGCCAAACTTACTGCTACCGACAAATAAAACTATACATACGGCTAAAAAGCCAAATAGCTGCACTACTGAACCAATGTTATTGGTTAAACCATGAAACAAACCTTTGGCGACTTCCTGAGATTTATCCGGGTACTGCATGAGTAATGCAATCGTTGCAAAAACAAATACCAGACTTATCGTTATTAACGTTTTATCGTTTTGTGCTGCGGGATTTTCATCCGGTTGCAGTACTTCCACCTCATTCAACATTTTATACCTCATATAAATACACGTTATGGATACGGTGAGTTTTTTCGTCGAAGTGGATTTTCATGCAGCCTAAACGTATGATGAAGCAATTAAACATTATTGACCTATAACGTTACATTATGGATAGCCCTTCAAGTAGCCCTCATTCATCACGTGTCCCCCATCTTTCCTGGTTTATGGCTTTTAAAGCTGTCGCAGACAGGCAGAGTTTTACGTTGGCAAGTCGTGATTTACATCTCACTCAGCCTGCTATTAGTCAACAAGTTTCAAAACTGGAATCTTTGCTGAAAACTAAACTATTTTTTAGAACATCAAGAAAAGTAGTAATGACTGAGGATGGAAAGCGTCTGTATGAAAAAATAGAAATGCCATTTAATACGTTGCTAAATATCGTCGATGAGTTTAATGAAAAGTCGAATACTTATAATTTAAATATTGAAACAGAGCCTGTATTCAGCCGTTTGTTTATCAGTAAAAGTTTGCCTCGATTCTTAAATCATCATGATTATGTTTTGGTGCGGCAGGTATTAACAACTCATCACCTGGACTTTTTACCGGAGACTGAACTTGCGGTTAAATGGGGTGATGGTCGCTGGGAAGGCTTTGATGCGCAATTCTTATTCGGTCTAAATTATGTCCCGGTCTGTTCACCGCAATATGCAGAAGAAAACCAATTAGTAACATCTTCAGACCTAAGTAAAGCCGTGCTGATCCATGAACGGGATACGACTGATTGGCAGTATTGGCAGAAGCATTACCCGATACAGGGTATGGATATAAAAAAGGGCCATGTGGCAGGTGAGTCTGATGTTGTTATGTCCATGGCTATAGCCGGGCTTGGTGTTGCTTTATGTGGCTATGAATTGGTGAAAGAGCATATAGAGAATAACAGCTTAATAATGCCTTTCCCTGAACTCAGAGTCCGGCACCACAGAGCGTATTACATTCTTACCCGGAAAAATACACAGCTTACGAAAGAGGCGGTCAGCTTTATTAAGTTTCTGCATCAGATAGTTATTGAACAACTGGGTTGAATCGCAGGCTGCCTTAAGGTTGTAACGAAGTGTTCCAAATAAAAAATCTCACCCATTTTTGATGGGTGAGATTTTATCTTCAGAAAGGCGTTACTTGTTTAATGTTACTTTCAAGCTTGCCCCTGTACTTGTTGGCGCACCTTGAGATGTTAAGTAGTGCCAGCCCGGGGTAGGGTTATAGACTGTTAAAGATTCAGTGTTACCAGCTTCAGTCGATTTAAGTTGGTAATTATTCTCTTGAGCCCAGTAGCCGGAGTTATAGTACAAGTCCAAATTACCGTCACCATGATCGCTGTTGATGTCGATACGTGTCACATCATCATTTACATAGAAGAAGTAATAGGTGGTGTCGCTGCCGGTACAAATAGTTTCACCATCTTTGATCTCGCTATGGCTCTTTGGTTGCTGAGTTTGACAGCTATCCTGCACGATTGGGGTAGTGACTGGCCCAGAGTTAGAGCCATTATTGATCACTGAACCCATGTTTGTACCAAGAGGTGTGTCGTTGCTTGGTACCGTTTCAAGCCATTCATACCATTTTTCATCAAGGGAAGTGCCAATGGTGTTATCAATATAGTTAACCCAAGCTTTTACATCCCCTTTACGAGCATATTCCAGTAGCTGGTTGACAGATTCCGGTGCATTTTCGAACATGAATCGAACAGCTAAGTAGCCCCAACGGTAGATACGATCTGTTCCACTGTCGTAATTATTGCTGAAGATTTCGCTCAGAGAGTGGGTGCGCTTACGAGCGAAGTTAATGGCTTCATCGTAGTGGTTTTGATGAGAGATATACTCTGCCAGACCTTCAGTCCACCATACTACTTTGTCCTGACTCGTTTTGAAGTGACTGAACGAACCGAACAAGTTAAATCGGCCATCAAGGTAATGGACGTATTCATGGCGAAGGTTCCAGACCAGGATATCATCGCGCCATGTTGCTTCATGGGCAATAAATCGAGCCTGATTATCTTTATCGGCCGGGTTGCCTTCCAGATACATTCCGCCATTGTTTGTGTCTATACCAAACAGGATTCCGGCGTAACTTTTATAGTCTTTGCCAGAATTAAAGACATTCACTTCCAGATCTGTGTTGAAGTCCTGCTCTACAGGCTGATTGCCTGTATTCAGCACTTTATGGAACAGCTTTTCTTCTTCATCAAGAATGCTACACGCCTGCTGAAGTTCTGGCTGGGTCATCTCCTGAGCCTGGATATTGATGGTATCACTACAGGTATAGTCAATTGACAGCACTCTTTCTCGTAGCTTGTCTTGCCAGCCACAAATATTAAATTTGTCACACTGACCTCGGTTATAGCTTTCCAGCAGACCTGCACCTTTTGCCCATAGATCAGAGTAACGATCAAACTTGGACATGAAGTCTACGATGCCATTGTTGATTTCATCTCTGAATGAGTCTGATAGTTTCCAATAGTGATAGTACTCAAGGAAACGGCCATATTCGCTTAGTGCATCTTTGGCTTCATAGCTGTGTTCCGAGTTGTAGATGAACTCAGAGTTCGCAACCTTAAGCAGAGCCTGGCGTAAAGCCGTATGTTGTTCTGCTGCCTTGGTGAACTCAGCATCCCAACTTGCATGATATAGATCTCTTAGTGCACTGGTTAGGGCATTTCGGTGTGACCATTGTGCCAGATGTGCCGGGCTGAATTCATTGAGATAACGAGTTACGCTATCGATACTTGCCATGAAATTTTTCGAGCTGTCCCATGCTGCAAAGTATTCAGACAGTGTATTGCCCTGCATGTCAGTTGTGGCTGATATATAAGGGTTACGGCTATAAGCCTGTAGCAGGGCGTTCATGGCCTGGTGAGGCTTTTTATCTTGATAAGTCAGTTCTTTATTGTTGCCTTCAACATAAAAACCGCCTCTTAAGAATAAGAACAGGTTATACAGGTCATCGCCTTCTGATGAGTTGTAGCTCGGGGCAATTCGGGCTGCACGCTGAGCAATATCAATAATTTTTTCTGGCTGGAATGTGTCAACGGCGATCTTATCGTTACGGCGATACAATTCAGAGATACATCTTGATGAAGTATCTTTGATGAAATTGAACAATTCTTCGTCAGCAAGCTGTGAAAACTGACCATATTCCCGACAACTATCCAGTTCCATCATTGGGTTGGAAGCTTGCATCCTTTCATGTTCAGGCGGTACAGGAATAGAAATTGGAGCCAGTTCTTCAGGGCGCGGTTTAATTTTCGTGTTGCTATTGTTATTTGTATTGGCTGGGGAGCTTGCTGATGCGCTACCTGTAGAAGGATTAGTCTGGTTGCTTTTATCTGTTTCAGAGTTACAGCCTAAAAGGGCCAGCGATATGGCAACGCCTAATATTATATTTTTATTGGGTGACACAGATAAACTCCTTACGTTTATAAAATAGAATGAAATAGGATTATTCGGGTGTTTGATTATTTTCTTGATAAGAAGAAAATAAATATGAAACTAATGGTTTATTGCTAATGGTATATTGTGGTCTGTTAACATCTACGACTATGGTTAAGAGAAATACCTGCGTGATATTGTGATTTTTGGTTTTTATTATTTGCTGTCGTATTTAATGATTAAGGTCAAATTCCCTCAGGCACACGATTAAGTAATGTCTTTATAAAAGGGCATTAATATGAGCTTTGAAGTATATCTCGATGCTAACAATTACATTTAGACTTAAATTATTCGTTGAGCCTGCTGTTGATGCGTGGGAATTTACCAAATATCTATGAGGGCTTTAAATTACGTTGACTTATTACTTAATAATCAATTTTTATTGGGAATGATGGATTGTTGGTGATTAAGTCATGGGGAGTTTTACGTTGGCTTACTTTCAAATATTGGCAGTCATCCTGGGGAGGTGACAGATCAAGTCGTTTTTTAGTTACTGATACTTGTCTGGAGAGTTGGTAGCACTTTCCTTTATATGTACCAACGTGCCAAATCCGCAATCAAGTGAGCCATAAGGGGTGGTTATCAGTACGGATCTTTCTGCAACGTGATTGGGAATCATAACTCTGCTTATTTCGGCCTTTAGCGATTTAATGCTTTTAATGTCATACGGTTAGTTCATTTTATCACTTCTGATAGTTATCAATTTGATAGTGAAAATATTATTTTGATAGATAAATAACTTTAATTGAGAAGCAATCTTATTTAACTGGCTGATGACTTGTTCATTCTTCTAATCAATTCAAAAACTGCTATTGATTCAGATCTCATTTCTTTGTTGATTTCTGACAGCGCTCACGAATCTGGTTTCTTATTCAACTGGCTGACAAGTTTGGCGCAATAGTTGCCTTTTTAGTTCCTAAGAATTTTTTAAAAACTTCTTCATTACCTCTGATTTCTTAAAGAGAAGCATGAATTTAAGAATAAGTAGGATTCTAAAAAGGTAAGAAAAATGATTGAACACTACTTAAAGCCGGACTCTACCGCCGAAGCCCTCGACTTAATGCGGCAGCATGCAGGTGTCGCAACCTGGTTTGCTGGTGGTTCCAAGGTGAATGCCGCGCCGACTAAAACCGAAAAGACCGTTGCCATATCTTTGGACAACCTGGCTTTCGATAAAATTGAAAAGCACGGCGATGCGCTTCACATTGGCGCCATGTGCCGTCTGCAAACACTAATTGATCATGAATTGGTGCCGGTTGCACTGAAGCAGTCTTCTGCTTTTGTCTATTCCCGCCACGTTCGTAATCAGGCCACTTTAGGTGGTGAGATTGCAGCTCGTCAGGAGGAAGCACTTTTAGTACCAAGCCTGATGGCACTGAAAGCGAAAGTGGTTCTGGCTGATGGTCGTGAGTGCGACATTGAAGATTATATTGAAGCTGAACAACGTGACCTGATTGCCAAGGTGATTATTCCTGATGTGAACCTTGCCTGCATCGGTTACAACATTGCCCGTTCTGCCGCTGGTCTGGCGATTGTTACTGCTGCTGTGTCTATTGCAAAAGACGGCAGTAAAGTGATTGCGCTGGATGGTGTTTCTCCTCTGCATAACGACTCGGCCCGTCCTGTTCGCCTGCGTGATGTCGAATGCCAGGATCTTAAAGGTGAGCTGCTGGAACAGGCAGTTGCTGAAGCGATCCACCCTGTTGCCGATCTTCGCGGCAGCGTTGAATACAAGCGTTACATCGCCGGGGTCGTTGTGACAGATCTATTGGCAGAATGCCAGCACATGGCAGAGGAGGCATAACCATGACAATTCAATTCACCCTCAACGGCCGCCCTCAGACTTTAGAATGTCGTCTTGGCGACGATGTGCAGAAACTGCTGCACGGTATGGGACTGCATTCTGTCCGCAACAGTGATGACGGTTTTGGCTTTGCTGGCTCAGACGTTATCTTATTCAACGGTACGCTGGTTAACGCATCGCTGTTGATTGCCGCTCAGCTTGAAGGCGCGGAAGTACGCACTGCTGAATCACTGGGTGAGTGGAACCAGTTGAGCCTTGTTCAGCAGGCCATGATTGATGTGGGTGTGGTTCAGTCAGGTTATAACGATCCTGCGCTTGCACTTATTCTGACTCATCTGCTTGAAAACAACTCTCAGCCAAATCGTGAAGAAATCGACGACGCAATATCAGGTTTGTTCAGCCGTGATGCCGGTTATCAGCAGTTCTATGAAGTGGTTGAACTGGCTTCAAAACGTTTGGCTGACCCTGAATACCATCAGCAGTTTGCACCTGAATTCCGTGACGACCTGACTATTGTTGGTAAGAACTGTCCGAAGATTGATTCGGCGAAAATGGTTCAGGCTAAACCTTGTTATGTAGAAGACCGCATTCCAGCCAATGCTTGCGTGATTAAAATGCTGCGCAGCCCGCACCCACATGCTTGGATCAAACATCTGGACGTCAGCAAAGCTGAAGCTCTGCCTGGTGTAGTTTCAGTTATTACTCACAAGAACTGCCCGGATGTACCTTACACTCCAGGTGGTCAGAGTGCGCCTGAGCCTTCTCCGCTGGACCGTCGCATGTTCGGTCAGAAACTGCGTCACGTAGGTGATCGTGTGGCTGCGGTTGTGGCTGAAAGCCCTGAAATTGCCGAGCAGGCACTGAAGCTGATCGATGTTGAGTATGACGTTCTTAAGCCTGTCATGACTATCGATGAAGCCATGGCTGAAGATGCGCCAATCATCCACAACGAGCCAATTGAATACGGTGTTGGTGCGCCGAATGATTTGGAAGAGCAGAACAAAAATGCTGATCCACGTGAAGGCAAGATTATTGTTAACTTCCCGATTGGCTGTTTCCCTCGCAAGAACATTGCTGCCAGTGTTCGCGGTCACATTGGTGATCTGGCGAAAGGCTTTGACGAAGCGGATGTGGTTATCGAGCGCACTTACGAGTCTAAGCAGGTACAGCAACTGCCAGTTGAAACTCACATCTGTTACAGCTACATGGACGGCGAACGCCTGGTAATGCACGACTCAACTCAGGTGCCATGGCACGTACGTCGTCAGGTTGCCAAAATCATCGGCGTGAAGCAGAACAAAGTTCACATCGTTAAAGAGCGTGTCGGCGGCGGCTACGGTTCTAAGCAGGATATTCTGTTGGAAGACGTGTGTGCCTGGGCAACCTGGACCACTGGCCGTCCAGTGTACTTCCACCATACCCGCGAAGAAGAATTCATCAGTAACTCTTCTCGTCACGTTGCTAAAGTAACCGTGAAGTTGGGTGCGAAGAAAGACGGTACGCTGACTGCTATCGACATGGAATTTCGTGCCAATACCGGTCCTTACGGTAACCACGCGCTGACAGTACCAAGTAATGGTCCTGCGTTGTCGCTACCTCTATACCCATGTGACAACGTTGATTTTCGTGTAACAACTTACTACTCAAACATCTGTCCGACTGGTGCTTACCAAGGTTACGGCGCACCGAAAGGTAACTTTGCTCTGACCATGGCAATGGCAGAACTGGCAGATGAGCTGGGTCTCGATCATCTGGATATGGTTGAGAAGAACCGCGTTGTAGAAGGACAGGAACTGAAGATCCTGGCTGCAATCGGTGAAGGTAAGATGCCTACCAGTGCACCGAAGGTTCACAGCTGTGCCCTTGAAGGTATTCTGCGAGAAGGCCGTAAACTGATTGAATGGGATTCGCCTAAGTCGGCAGAAGGTGACTGGAAAGTTGGTCGTGGTGTTGCCATCATTCAGCAGAAATCCGGTATCCCTGATATCGACCAGGCGAACTGTAGCATCAAGATGACTTCTGACGGAACTTTCATTGTTCATTCTGGTGCTGCGGATATCGGTACCGGTCTGGATACTGTGATCAACAAGCTGACTGCAGAAGTGCTTTGCTGCCCGATGGAAGAGATCACCATTCATTCTGGTGATACCGACCATGCGCCATTCGATAAAGGTGCATACGCATCATCTGGTACTTGTTTCTCCGGTAATGCTGCGAAGCGTGCGGCTGAAGCAATGCGCGAGAAGATCCTGAAGTGCGGTGCCGAGATGCTGGATGAGCCGGTAGAAGATGTTGAAATCGTTGCGCCAGGCATGGTTAAAGGTAAGAAAGGTGAAGTCAGCTACGCTGAAATCGCGCATAAAGCTGAAAGCGGAACAGGCTGGGGACAGCTGCTGGCTTCCGGTTGCTTTACTACACCTGAGTTTGCCTTCCCGTACGGTGCGAATTTCGCTGAAGTGGCTGTGAACACCCGTACCGGTGAAATCAGACTGGACAAGTTCCACGCTCTGCTTGACTGTGGTACGCCGGTGAACCCGGATTTGGCTTTGGGCCAGATCTACGGTGCCAGCATGCGAGCTATCGGTCACAGCCTGACAGAGGAACTTGTTTACGACGATAACGGTATTCCTCTGACTCGTGACCTGAAGAGTTACGGCGCGCCTATGATTGGCGATATACCTCGCGACTTCCGTGCAGTTCTGGTTCCAAGTGATGACCCTGTGGGCCCATACGGTGCCAAGTCGATTTCTGAAATCGGCGTGAACGGCGCGGCGCCTGCGATTGCCAGTGCAATTCATGATGCTTGTGGTGTCTGGATTCGAGACTGGCACTTCACTCCGGAGAAGGTACTTCGCGGACTGAATAAGCTCTAAGTAATACGAGAAACGGTCATTTCCACGGGGATAGGAAATGGCCGTTTTCTTTAGATAACGAGTGAGCTGTCATAGCTTGGCCTGTTGAGACTGAAGTTGCTTCAGTCGAGGTGAATAGGGTAAGGCAGCATCTGGCTTGATGTCAGGTGAAAAGGCCCTTGGGGATTTTGGCTAGGTTATCGATTCTATACTCGTCCCATCTTTCCACGGGGATGCTGCATATCTGTGTATGCAAGCTGCATTGCAGACAGAAGCGGATCCGGGAAGTGCAAAGAAACGGATGGTATTGAAATGAAACTCTTTTATAAAGTTGAAGATAAGCCGCCCGTAGGGGCATCCATTTTACTTGCCTTACAACACATGCTTGCTGCTATGGGGGCGATTATTGCTGTCCCTCTGGTAGTCGGTAGCGCCATTGGTCTGCCAACAGACCAGATGGTCATACTGGTTAATGCCGCACTGATGGTATCCGGTGTGGTGACCATTATTCAGTGTAAAGGAGTCGGCCCGGTCGGTATCCGTTTACCTGTGGTAATGGGTACCAGTTTTACCTTTGTGGCAATCTCTATCTCCATCGGCCTTGATGCCGGGGTGTCCGGTATTTTCGGAGCTTCGCTGGTCGGTTCGATGGTGATGATCATCGGCAGTCGCTTTATGCCGCAGATCCGCAAGCTGTTCCCGCCTGTGGTATCAGGCACTGTAGTCGTACTTATTGGTCTGACTATCTTGCCGGTTTCCGTTGACTGGTTTGCCGGTGGCTTTGTTGGACAGGATGGTTATGGTGAGCTAAGTAACCTGATGCTGGGTACGTTGGTGCTTGTGGTGGTCATTGTGCTGTCACAGGTCGGCAAAGGGATTATCTCCGCCGCTGCTATCGTGATTGGTATGATTGTCGGCTATATCGTAGCAATGTTCATGGGTATCGTTGATTTTTCTCCGGTACACAATGCCGCTTATTTCGCTTTACCGGAAATTATGCCGTTCGGCCTGAGTTTTACGGTTAGCGGAATTATCGGAATGTCGATTGCCTATCTGGTTACCATCATGGAATCAACAGGCGATTTCCTTGCCCTGAGTGATGCGACCCATACCAAGCTGACAGGTAAGAAACTCTCGAAAGGGATCCTGTGTGACGGTATCGGTAGTGCGCTGGCTTCCATCTTTGGTGCTACACCGTTTTCATCCTTCAGCCAGAACGTCGGTATTGTTTCAATTACTGGTGTCGCAAGCCGCCACGTTGTTGCTGTTACCGGGGTGATCATGCTGCTGGCCGGTATGTTCCCTAAACTCGGCGGTATTGTGGTTACCATTCCTTCGCCTGTACTGGGCGGTGCCGGACTGGTAATGTTCGCCATGATCATTTCTGCCGGTATCGGCATCCTTTCCCGCATCAACTTTACTAAACGTAACATGTTAATTATTGCCGTCGGCGTTGCTTCCGGTATGGCGGTAACTGTGCGTCCTGAAATTCTGGCTTCGCTGCCTGATTCTATGCAGGTTGTCATGGGTTCAGGTATCACAACCGGCTCTCTGGTTGCCCTTGTGCTAAATACCGTGCTTGGCATCAACCGTGCCGATGAAGCCGAAAGTGCCGAGGAGAAACGTCAGGCTTTGGAAGAACAAATTAAAGAGTGCGAGGCATGTAACCGCGCACTGGAAGAGGAGGAGAAGCTCGCTCGTCAGCAGGAGCAAGCTGAGCTTGAGCGTAGCTGACAGTAAATAGAATCAGAAGAACAGAGCAAGCACGATTTACGCTTATATAGAGAGCGATTAAGTACTCCAATACAGAATCAGATAAAAGGTCAGTACCGGACCTGTTCATGACGTCCCCCTACAGGCTTCATGAAGGAAAAGCAGGTTGAAGTACAAGGACATCAAACGAGGTAATTATGGAATATTCCCAATCAATCAAAGCGATCCGAGCATCTATTCTGGATATTGCCCATGTGGTCGATAAGCCGGAAGACATCGAGAAAAATATTCGCTTTATCGAAGATGGTTTGCTGCTGGTTGAAAATGGCCGTATTGAGTGGGTCGGCCCATGGAGCGAAGGAAAGGACAGGGTTCCACCGTCTGTTCGTGTGCGCAGTTATCCGGGCAAAATGGTGATGCCTGGTTTTATCGATACTCACATTCACTATCCGCAGGCCGAAATGGTCGGCGCTTACGGTGAGCAGTTGCTGGAATGGCTGAATAACTACACCTTCCCGACAGAAGCCCGTTACAAAGACAAAGATTATTCCCGTGAAATGTCGACTTTCTTCATTAAGCAGCTGTTGAGAAACGGTACAACAACTGCGCTGGTATTCGGTACGGTTCATCCAGAATCTGTCGATGCCCTGTTTGAAGAAGCAGAAAAAATCAATATGCGGATGATTGCCGGTAAGGTCATGATGGACCGTAACGCACCGGAATATCTACTGGATACACCTGAAGTCGGTTACAACCAGACTAAAGAGCTGATTGAAAAATGGCATAAGCGCGGCCGTTTGCTGTATGCCATCACACCGCGTTTTGCACCAACTTCTACACCAGAGCAGCTGGCGATGGCCGGTAAGCTGAAAGAAGAGTATCCGGACACTTACGTTCATACCCACCTGTGTGAGAACAAAAATGAAATTGCCTGGGTGAAGGAGCTTTACCCTGAGCAGGATGGCTACCTTGACGTTTACCACCATCATGGCCTGACCGGGTCAAAGAGCGTGTTCGCTCACTGTATTCACCTTGAAGACAAAGAGTGGGATTGCCTGCAAGAAACTGATTCGGCAATTGCTTTCTGTCCGACCTCCAACCTGTACCTGGGTAGTGGCCTGTTTAAGCTTCAGGAAGCCTGGAAGCGCAAGGTAAAAGTCGGCATGGGTACCGACATCGGCGCTGGTACGACCTTTAATATGCTGCAAACCCTTAACGAAGCCTATAAAGTTATGCAGCTTCAGCAGCACCGTTTGTCTGCTTTTGAAGCGTTTTACCTGGCGACCCTGGGGGCGGCGAAATCACTGTCACTGGATCATCTGATCGGTAACTTTGAGGTTGGTAAAGAAGCTGATTTCGTGATTATCGACCCATGTTCAACACCATTACAGCAATTGCGCTATGACAGCTCGAAAGATCTGGCAGAGAAGCTGTTTATGTTGATGACACTGGGTGATGACCGCAGCATCTACCGAACCTACGTTGACGGTCGCCTGGTTTACGAGCGCGGCTAATACTTTGTCATAAAACAAGTTTTGTAATCATAGCTACACAAGAAACACGTAAAGAAGTATTAGGGGTAATTAATTTTACGTTGAGAGGAAGCTCAACATCTTTGTAAGGGCTGTGGAGAGTATTCAGCCGACAGTAAGTCACTTTGCTCTCCCGGCTCATGACTCACAAGGAACTATAATCATGTCAGAAAATAGTACAATTCAAAGCGACACCGCCACGATAACAACAGAAGCACAACCACAAGGCGGGTTAGATGGGTTTTTCAAGATTTCAGCACGCGGTAGTACCGTTCGGCAGGAGATGGTGGCAGGTTTAACCACTTTTCTTGCGATGGTTTATTCGGTGATTGTTGTGCCGAGCATGTTGGGTGCGGCAGGCTTTAACCAGGGAGCTGTTTTCATTGCAACCTGTCTGGTTGCGGCTTTCGGTTCACTTCTGATGGGCCTTTGGGCCAAACTACCGATGGCTATCGGCTGTGCGATTTCACTTACCGCGTTCACCGCATTCAGCCTTGTTTTGGGGCAGGGCATCAGCATTCCTGTTGCTTTAGGCGCTGTCTTCCTGATGGGTATCCTGTTTACCGCAATTACTGTAACCGGTGTTCGTCAGTGGATACTGACTAACCTGCCATTCGGTATCGCACATGGTACTGGTATTGGTATCGGTCTGTTCCTGCTTTTGATTGCAGCGAACGGTGTTGGTCTGGTGGTGAAAAACCCTTATGCAGGTCTGCCTGTGACTCTGGGTGAGTTTACTTCTCTGCCTGTTCTTATGTCACTGATTGGTCTTGCTGCTATTTTCGGTCTTGAGAAACGCCGCGTGCCTGGCGGTATTCTGCTGGTCATTGTTGCTATTTCAATTTTTGGTCTGATTTTCGACCCGAATGTGACATATCAAGGCTTGTTCGCTATGCCTTCATTCGGTGCTGAAGGCGAATCTCTGCTTGGCACAATGGATATTATGGGCGCATTGAACCCGGTTGTAATTCCTAGTGTACTAGCACTGGTTATGACTGCGATCTTTGATGCGACAGGTACTATCCGCGCTGTTGCTGGTCAGGCGAACTTGTTGGATAAAGACGGCCAGATCATCAATGGTGGTAAGGCACTGACTGCTGACTCAGTGAGTAGTATTTTCTCTGGCTTTGTTGGTGGTGCACCAGCTGCGGTATACATCGAATCTGCTGCCGGTACGGCTGCAGGTGGTAAAACAGGCCTGACAGCAACCGTTGTTGGCGGTTTGTTCCTGCTGATGTTGTTCTTATCACCTATCAGCTACCTGGTTCCAGCTTACGCGACAGCACCTGCACTGATGTATGTTGGTCTACTGATGCTTAGCAATGTCAGCAAGCTGGATATGGCTGATTCTGTAGATGCACTTTCAGGTCTGGTTTGTGCGGTATTTATCGTTCTGACCGGTAACATCGTAACCGGTATTATGCTGGGCTTCAGCTCACTAGTAATTGGTCGTGTGATTTCTGGTGAGTGGAAACGACTGAATGCCGGTACTGTGATTATTGCTATCGTTCTGGTTGCCTTCTACGCTGGTGGCTGGGCAATTTAATACTGAGTGATGGGAGTGACTTAAGCTCTTAATTACCAGTGTAATAAACAAATGCGAGAGCCTTTTGGCTCTCGCATTTTTTTTATGAAGTTTGGTATTAATTTCTCTTTGCCAGCCAATCAGCAATAAAGGCAGCCACAGCTTCCGGTTTATTCAGATCCAGTTGCGGTAGCGTACAATCATCCGGGCAGTTACCGTCAGTTGCAAAAGCAATAATGTGGGAATCCTGCGGATACAGCAGGGGTTTGCCATAGCTCGGGCGGTGGATTTCAATCTTCTCAAATGGCTGGTCACGAAAACCTTCAACCAAAATCAAATCAAGCTGGCTGTGGTCGAACTGCTTTAGACAGGCTTGCAGCTCTGGCTCATCCCGGTCCGGTTCCGGATATTCGAAATACAGCATATGCCTTTCTTTTGTCGCCATCAGGGTTTGCGCACAACCAGCATGGCGAAGTCGGTAGCTGTCTTTTCCCGGAGTATCCGGATCAATACTGTGGTGGCTGTGCTTGAGTAGCCCAACACGTATGCCGAGTTGTTTAAGCAGCGGAATAACCTGTTCCAGCAGAGTTGTCTTACCTGAGCCGCTGTAACCGGCAAAGCCAATAATCGGAGTCATTGTGATCTGTCATTCGTTCAGTTTTTCCTGATCCTAATGGAAATTCAGAGCTTCGTCATGATGAATCACAGCATGAGGCAAAACGTTATATGACAAATAATGGGCAATGGTGACATTGCGGAGACATAACTGCGCAGGATTATCGTTATAATGCCAAAAGACTTATTAAGCTTGGTTGTCATCTTGCGAAAGCCATTACTGATTTTCTCGTTATTTTTATTTTTCTCGCTCTCTGCTGTGGCGGAAAGCGACACTATAGAGGTGCGTTTTCAACGCTTTTTGAAAAGTATCAGTGAAATTTCTGCTCATCCCCTAATTACTAGGATTGAGCTTGAGAGTTATCCACGTCTGTTACTGACATTGAAAAGCCAATATCCAGACTTAAAGCGTTACAACTGGTCACAGATTCAGTTTTTGTATCAGTTCCATTTAACGTGTCGATTTGAACTGACGAATGACATAGGAAGAGGTTTGGAAAGAGCTATCGAATTCGAACTGACTTTATGTGCTCAACAACGTTTAAATGAGGTGTGGTTTACCGGTTCAGACTTATTGCATCCGGCCGGAGGCAGTTATGCCGATCGTTATTTGGATTATCTGAAGGAGTACGCAGAGCCGCAGGAAGTACAGTTATTTGAAAATAAACATCGACGTTTGTTGACGATAGCTAATTCTCAGCATCCGTTACACAAACGCTTGTCGAAGTTATCTCCTTCAGGGCAGGACGTTCTCTTGATTAGCGGTGCGAGATATTTCCTGAACAAAGACGGCTCTTTATGGCGTAACACCCAACAAGGTATTGATTGGATTGAAGCGGAGAAGTGGCAGTCAATGGCTAAGGAACAAGGCCTATTAGTAACACCATCCTCTAGTGAAAGTGGCAGCGTTTGTACTATGCAATACAGTAATCTCTGCGTTGCTCTTGATTTGCAAAAGAATCTGGTGGTTTACGGCGTGATTAGCTTCTTTGTCATGCTGTCATCTGGCCTTTTACTTCGACTCATCTGGGAACGTCGTCAGGAAGCAAAAGAGCGACAGTTTATTCTGCAGCTGTTAACTCATGAATTGCGAACCCCCGTAGCCAGTCTGGGGATAACGGTTGAGCAGTTCCGGGATGGTTTCGATCGGCTTGATGAAGTGAATCAACTGGCCTTTTGGCGCCTGATGGAAGATTACCAGCGTCTCAGTAGACTGACCGAAACCAGCAAAGGTTTTCTGAGCCAGAACAATGAAGACATGTTACTGATGCAAACTGCCTATGTGTCGGAATGGCTTGATAGCCTGACCGAGAAATATGACCTGAGCTATTCGCTGACAGGAGATAAGTCTTTGTCATTGCCATATTACTGGCTCGGGGTCTGTGCGGATAACTTGATTCGCAATGCAATTTGTCACGGCAAGCCGCCAGTTGAGTTAACAGTAACCGTAACCGACTCATTACTTATTGAAGTTTCAGATAATGGTGAGCCTTTAGCATGGTGGCAACGACGACCATCAGCAGCAAGAGATAATATGGGCTTGGGCCTTTTCATCGTCCGCCGTCTTATGAAGAAGATGGGAGGGCGAATGCATTACCGGAGTAACCCAACCTGCTACACACTGGAGTTACCGTTATGACGCAATTACTGTTGATAGAAGATGATCTGCTGCTCGGGCATGGGCTTGCTGATTTTCTGGTTAAACATGGCTATCAGTGCCAGTGGGTCAAACGGGGAGCCGATGTTGAAAAGTACTGGTTTTCGGCAGATTTAGTGATCTTGGATCGTCAGTTGCCGGAAGGTGATAGCTTGATTTGGTTGCCGGAGTGGCTGGTGAAAAAAGCGTTGCCTGTCATTATTCTTACGGCAAAAACAGAAGTGGATGACCGGATCGATGGTTTGATGGCCGGTGCAAAAGACTATGTGTTAAAGCCATTCTCTCACCAGGAACTTTTGGCAAGAATTCAGGCTCAGTTGCGTCCGTTAGGAGATGTTGAGGTTTTTTATAAGGATGTTTGTGTCAGTTTGTCCCGCCGAACTGTACAAGTATCTGGTCAGGATGTGGCATTAAAGCCAAAAGAATTTCAGTTGTTGTTATTACTTGTGCAGAACATCGACAGGGTTTATCACCGCGATGAGTTACTAAATAAGGTGTGGGGGTTTCAGGCTTTTCCGTCCACCCGTACCGTCGATAACCATGTATTGCGTCTACGCCAGAAAATACCAGCATTAGATATTGAAACTTTGCGGGGTGTTGGCTACCGCCTTAAGGGTGAGAGTAAGCATGTTTAGGAACGTACAGCGTAATGGTTTGGCTTTAGACCATTTAGCTCTTTTGGGGATTGTTGTTATTTCATCGTCAGCCGCAAAGGCCGACGATTGGTTAATGCCAACACCTTTAAAACCGACTTATGAAGCTTTACTAAACCAGCAATCAATCTTGGCCTGGCAGGAGCTGCAAATGATGTTAGGGCGGGATAAATCCTTACTGGACAGCAAGCTGTGGGAGGATGCTTTTGACATTATTCTTGAGCAGTCGAACTGTGGAAAGCAGCTTACTAATCAAGGGGCAATGATAGCTAATGAGACCACTGACGGAATAGGACAGATCACCGTATCTTTGATCAGCCGAGCCAATATTAACTATCAGGCTAAGCAACTTAAAGTCTCAATTGATGGCACCCCTGACATCACCAATATTGAGCTAAGTGATATGAGTGGTAAGCAATGGTTAAAAGGTAATAACTTAACACCGGATAAAGATGGATACCTTGAAGTAGAAACTGAAGATGGCGGCAATCAACTTCCATCAGGGCTCTATCGCCTTAAGGTAAATGATCGCTTTTTCCCCATTATTCTCGCACCCGATGATGAAGACGGCTGGGTGAAGTTTAACTCTCATTCCAATGCAAAAGGAGGTAAGGGGTTATTTAATTATTCGTTGCCTGAGGGCAAAACGGGCTGTAGCAAACCATTAGTGATGTGGCAGTGGCTTGATGAGGACTTTAATACAGTGGCACCGACGGAGTCGGTTACTTTTAGTCACAATGATGACGTAATTTTGCCTGAAAGAGCTCCTGAAGGCGGGCAATGGCTGAGTAGCATCGTATCGCAGAAATACTATCAGGGAGAAATTGCCATCAGACAAGACCGGCGCTTAACAATACCTGTCAGTGTGTTTCAACAAGTTCGTTAATGTAGTTGATAATGGAGACAGAGAGGTGACAATTTAACAGCATAATATTGCTGAAATAACGGTATTCCAACTAATTGAGTCAGGTAACCGTTATGTCACCAATTGTTCGATTATCTTTATTATTTATTCTATTGGCATTTCAGCCATTTTCAGCTTTGGCCTCGAAACTGGTATCTGAGACCATTATTCTTTCTGATCGTGAAAACATGGTTTCGATAAACACCGACACTCTCCAGATCGATTGGCAGCAGGGTCAATCGCTTTATGCTGTAAATGAAGGAATTCATTTAAATTCTGAAGAGAACACCCCGCGTTCGGACATTATTAACTCTAAAAGTCATACCGCAAGTTGGTTGTGGTTGGCAGGTAAAGTTAGAGTGACTGCGGCACTGGAAGAATCTGAGCTGAAGCTAAGTTTTTCTGCACTTTCATCTGCCGCCATATCACAACAACATCCCCTAAAGATCCGATGGTTTGACTTAACACAGGACAAAACCAAAACGCTTTATCTTCCTTTTAATGAAGGGATGAGAATCCCGACTGATCATAAGGTCTGGGCTAAATACCTTGAAGATGAGTATTCAGGGAGTAACACGTCGCAAGACTTAAAAATGCCATTCTGGACTCAAAGGATTGCTGCGACTTCAGGTTCGCGACAAAAGAGTAAGCAAGACAAGTATCTTTCTTATCTGCTGGTATCTCCGTTCAATAATGAAATCGTGTTCAAAGATTTGTCTCGTCAGCAAGTATCTGGACGTAGTGAACATGTCATTGATATGCAATTGAGTCACGAGTTTACAACTCTTAATCGCAATGACTCATTTCAGGTATTGATCCATCTTGGAGATGATAATTTGTCAGGTGCGCGTCGTTATCGTTACTGGCGTGAACAACGAGGGTTATCAAAGTCTTTAGCGAGCAAAATCAAAGCACAACCGACACTAAAAAAGCTGATAGGTGCCAGCCATGTGTATCTGTTTGGCAAGGACTTAATTACTGCGGAAGATGTCAAAAGTTGGTGGAAGCTAAAAAACTGGTTTTTTGAACAGTCAGAGCTGAATGTGTTTGCTTCAAAAGAAACCATTAGAGAGTTGCTGCCTCTTGAGAAAGGCCGAGATTGGTTCAACTCTTATCAGAAAAGGCTGTTGGTTGAAGCTATTAATCAAGGTTTAAATCAGAAAATAAAAGTACTGGGCAGCCCGGATGATAAGGATTTTGTGGCTCAACAATATATCGCGGCACAAAAGAGAAAACGGTATTTGGCAAAACGAGCTGGACGTTACTTATTATCTCCTGATTCATGGGGAGCAGGTTTTTCGAAACCAGTTCTGGATACGCTTAAAAAAGCTCAGCTTCACCATTTATGGTTAGGATTGGATAATTGGATGCCAGCATTTTATCAGCCAGATTTGGTGGATTTGGCCAAGAAGGCAGGGTATTTGGTTGCCACTTATGATTCGTACAATACTGCAATCCCACGTGGAGTTAACGATGATTGGCTAACAGCGCAAATACCGGCGGCAATGAGGGAAGAGTGCGCCATTGTTCGTGCTGATGGAACACAACAACCAGGTTTCCGTAAGCAAGGATATTACTTAAATCCAGCCTGTCGGCGAGACTATGTAGAGAGTCGAATCAAGGATGTCATTAAGTATGGGCGTTTTGACAGCATATTCCTCGATGTTGATGGAACCGGAATGGTTCGTGAAGATTACGCGCTTAGAAAGCACGGACTGGATGTTCAGCAAAGGGCAATGACTCAAGCTGAGATGGCTGATGCCTTTAATTCTCGTATGAGCTGGATCTCGAATAAGACAGATGTCGTACTAGGTTCTGAGGACGGAAATGCCACAACTTCAAGTGGCATCGCCTTTGCGCATGGTATGGAAACAACCGGCTTTGGTTGGACAGATGTAGAGATGACCAAAAATCGGAAATCGCCATACTATCTTGGTGCCTGGTATCCAGATAATAAGCCAGCATTCTTTTTCAAATTATCCAGGGTAAAAGAACCTTATCGCGAGCTCTTGTTCTCACCACAATATAAGGTGCCGTTATATCAGGCTGTGTTTCATGATGAGTTAATTAACTCTCACCACTGGCATACAGACAGTCTTAAATTTTCAAACGTACAGGAAATGCGGGATATCAGCAGTATGCTGTACAACACACCCGCAATGGTACATATCAGCCGTGATGAAGCATCCTCAGTTAAAACCAAAAGGATAAGGGCGCTGCAACATTATCAACAAGGCTTTGAACCGATACACAAAGCACTGTGGAATAAGAAGTTGAATTATCACAAATGGCTCTCAGCTGATGGATATATTCAACAAACTGTTTTTGAGAATGGCAGCTCAATTATCGCCAATTTCGATAGTGAGCCACGTAGTGTCAGAGTGGATATGCAAACTAAAACTTTAAAGCCGTACAGTATTGAAGCTACTTTGAAACCAAAGCTGAGAAAAGATACAGAAATAATCACTTGGCAATCTGTTATGCAAAAATAATATTTATTTATGAGGGGCGCTCTAAGAGCTGTTTTTTGGTCAATTAAGCATCAGTTAATATGATTGCTGATGCTTATTTTTATGTGGTATCCATAGTTTGGAATAAAAACATAATGGTTCATTATGGTGGTATAAATGTATTTACTTGGCGCTTAAAAACGAAAATAAGTAATGTGTCTCCGACTTTTGTTAACAGTTTTAGCGGAGATGAAAATGAAAGAAACCCTTCAAATGATGAAAGTATACAGCCGTCACTACATTGGTAAGTTTGTTAAAGACGAGCGCGGTGTAACAGCTGTAGAATATGCAGTAATTGCTGTTGTTATGTCTGGTCTTCTTCTTGCTGTATTTAAAGAAGGCACCCTAACAAATGCAATTACAGATGCAATTAATAAAGTTAGTACTGACCTTAATGCTGCGAAAAGCTAGTACTGACCTTAATGCTGCGAAAGGATGAACGGCTCTTAATATAATTTATTGAGTCTTTTCAAAGTAAGATTATGAGCTGTGCTCATAATCTTACTTCTAATCCATTTGCCATGGATGAAAGTAATGAATAGAAAATTTATTTTTATTGCTGTTGCTGCAGTGTTGATGTTGGGAATGTTGTATTTAAATAGCGCTTTTCTTTCAGCAACGGAGCCAACAGAGAAAGCTGTTGTAGTAAGAAAAGTTAATACTGTACAGCTTGTAAAAAACGTTGAGAAATCAATGCCAATCAAAAGCAGTGATTATGCAGTAATCAGTATGAATGAAGATGAGGCTTTGGCAAATGGTATTGAATTAGGTGTTGATAGTGAAATCCGCTCCGGGAGCTTGTATCGTAATAATATAGAAGCAGGTGCATTCATGAGAAGTGATGATATTGCAAATGCTGAAGACCAAGATTATATATTCTTATCTCTTAATAAGGATGAGGTGCCTTATTTCTATGAGATAACCAATCCAGGCATTATTGATGCAGTCCCTATTGAAGCTGGTGATAAGGTTAGTTTTGTTGCTACTACATCATCAGAAGAGAACATCAAAGAGCAAGGTTATAGCGAGCTAGACAGCATCGTCAGTAAAATTATTATTAACAATGCAAAAGTAATTAAAGTTAATGAAACTGTTTCGACTGATGATGACGATGTTGAAGCATCAATGAATATCCTTGTGGCTTTGAAAGTAGATGAAGTTCTAAAACTTGAAATGGCACAAAAGATTGCAGAGGTAACTCTGGTTCCTTCAAAGCTTTCTCAGCGTTTTATATCGATTAAGAGCAGTGACATTGTACAAGGCATACATGGTGTAAGAGAATTACGAGCAGGTACTAATTGTAATGATTAAAAATGGATTGAAAATTGTACTAACGTTAGCCTGTATGATTGCTTGCGTGAATTCTGTCTCAGCTTCAGAACTTATCAACATAGATAAAGGTGCCGCAAAGACAGTAAAAGTTTCCAGAAAAATCGAAACTGTCTTTGTATCAGACCCGAAAGTTGCAGATTATAAAGTTATTGATAGCACTAAAGTTGTAATATATGGCGTTGATATTGGTGATGCGACAGTTATTATATATGACCGAGGTGGTAATGAAGTTTATAATGCAGAGTTGGTGGTCAATAAAAGCCTTCGTGCTGTAAAGCAGACTTTGATAGCTAGGTATCCTGAAGAAAAGATCCAAATTCACAATTTGGGTGATCAAGTGGTCCTTGACGGTATTGTTAGCAGTGAAGAGATAAAAATTCAGATCTACCGTACTGTCGGTGAGATGCTAAAAAAAGAAAAGACTGTAAACACGCTTGAAATAAAAGGCCCTGGTGCAGAAGAAGGAAAAACACTTGATTACACCTCAACATATGTGTACGAAGGGGTAATCAATAATTTGAAAGTTCTGGCCACAGAACAGATTAATGTAAAGCTAACGGTAGCAGAAGTATCAAGCTCATTTCTAACAAAACTTGGCGTTAAATATAGTGATATGTTTACTTACCCGGATACAGGGAGTGTAATCCAGCATGTACTAGATTTTACTGCTAAAGATATTGTTGCAATTATATCTGCAAAAAATGATGACAAAATAGGTCAGGTGTTAGCTGAGCCAAATTTGTCTGTGATTTCAGGTGAAACTGCCAGCTTCCTCGTCGGTGGTGAAATACCACTGGCAGTTCGTGACCGCGATGGCGTTACGATTATTTATAAAGAGTATGGTATTAAGTTGTCAATGGTCGCCAAAGTAACTGATAGCGACAATATTCGGCTGACCATGATGCCTGAAGTTAGTTCCTTGGATGAAAGTTTCACTCAAAACAACGCATATGCCAGCCTTCCAGCCTTAAAAACTCGTAAGGCTCAAACTACCGTTCAACTGAAAGACGGTCAAAGTTTTGTATTAGCTGGCTTGCTGACTACAGAAGAAATGGAATCTTTAAGTAAAGTGCCAATTCTTGGTGACATTCCTTTATTGGGAAGTATGTTTCGACATACGGAGTCAAATAAAATTAAGACTGAATTGATCATTGTGGCGACTGTTAACTTGGTTAATCCGGTGAAAACTAAAAAATTGAAGTTACCTAGATATCATTCAACAAGTGATCTGGAAAGGTTATTGAGAATTGATTTATCTGGTATCGGTGATTCAGAACTTAAGCAAACTATGCAGAACGGAGGTTTTAACTAATGAAGAAACTTTTAACTTTGTTCTTGCTGACCCTATTTATCACTGGTTGTTCTTCGCCAAGTTTTAAAAATACTGTGAAGCTAAATACAGTTCAGGAAAAGTTTGAGTTTAATGTGGTTGATGAATCTATTGCTTTAGAAAAATCTGAAGACTTTTTAGAGGCGATTCTTGATACAGAATCTGATGCTAGCTTCATTATTCATTACAAGCCTCAATTTGCTAATGTGTTAGAGGAAATAACTATTCTGGCAAAGAATAAAGGGGTAATGAAAAAGAAAGTATCTACAGTCGCAATTTCAGCTGATGATGAAAAAGATATCTCCATTTTAGCAACTTATACTGCTGTAGATGAGAAAGACTGCGGAGATGTGAACTTTTTCAATAAAGATGAATACAAGTTCGGTTGTGCACTTGAATACAATCGTAACCTTAGCCTGGTAAACCCTTTATCGCAAGTTGAGTAATACTATGGATTTGGATAACCTATTTAAAACGTCATCAAATAAAATTAGTAAACAGTCTGGTAATATTGACCTGGTTGTTTCAGATGACTCTAAATTTGTTGACTCGGTAAATGAACTCTATGCGATAGAGGGCTTTGAAAAACCAGAGCATATTGCAAACTTACATGATGAAGATGCCTGGGATAAAATAAAGGTTAAAGTTCGCAATGTAATTATTGATTTCAGAACAAATAACGATATTGTTGATGAAGTTAGTGATATATCAACGAAATTGGATGTTGATATAAATATCATTGCTGTAAGCAATCTTGATTCCATAAAAGTGAAAGATCAAGTTCTGTCCCTAGGTGCAAACTATGTATTGTGGGATGATGAACTTAATGAGTTACTAGCAACACTATTGTCGTTAAATGGTATTAATAAAGTTCAAAGCACGACAAAAAAAACACGTATAGCTAAACGAGTGCTGTTTTTGGGTACTAAAGGCGGTATTGGTTTATCAGCTATTACATCGCTATTGGCTCATACACTTTCAGAAAGTGCTAATCTGAAAACATTGCTTGTTGACCATGATTCAGGTGCTCTTAATTCAGATATGTTCTTGGCAATTAAGGGGCTGAAAATACGACAAACGAGTGCTGATATTGTTAACAAAGAACTGGATAATGCAATTGCTAAGACATATGTTAACAAAGCGAGAGAAAAGTTAGATTATCTAATGCTGGAACGTCATGGCGAAGGGCATAGTGAACATACCAACACTCTCTATAATCTTTCTCAGCAATTAGTTGATGAATATAATTTTATTATAGATGCAATGCCATTAAATGGTTTTGATCAGTTAAATCCTTCAGAGTTGTCAGAACGCTATCATCGCATCTTCATTGTTTGCGAGCAGTCTGTTTCATCACTTAGAGCATATAATGGGCTAAAAAGAAAACTTGAGAAAACACCACATTTTCTTATTTTTAGTCAGACAAGACCTGCTAAAGATTTTGTTATTCCACTTGATAATGCAAAAGTGAGAATTAAACAGAAAGAAACAATTGATATTATGTATGAGCCTAGCCTTGAAAAGATCTTTGTTCATAAAGGTCCTGTTGGCGTCATGGAAACGAAGTTCTCAGATCCTGTTCGAGCCATCGTGGCTAACTTGACTGGTAAAACTATTATTCGTAAAAAACGTTTTAAGCTGTTTAATCGATGAACCAATTCAAACGAATCTATATTGAAATCCGAGACGAGATTTTTGACGCCCTTGATGCTTCAAGCTTGGTAGAGATAAGTAATAACGATCTTGAAAATCAATTAAAGGAGTCAGTTAACCTACTTATTGACCGAAAACAACTCCAGGTCTCGAACGTTCAGCGACTTGAGCTTGTTAAAGCCTTGCTTGCTGAATTAAAGGGCTTAGGGCCACTTCAGTCACTGTTAGAAAATGATAATATCTCGGATATCATGATTAATGGACCATCCGATATATTTATTGAAATTGGCGGTAAAGTTGAAAAGTCACCTATACAGTTTATCAATGAAAAACAGTTGGTAACCATTGCAAAGCGAATTGCATCTAATGTAGGTCGTCGTATAGATGAATCAAAACCACTATGTGATGCTCGTCTTGAAGATGGAAGCCGTGTAAACATTGTTATACCGCCACTTGCGATAGATGGTACTTCAATATCAATTCGTAAGTTTAAGAAACAAAAAATTAAGTTAGAAAACTTAGTTGAATTTGGTGCGTTGTCGGTAGAAATGGCAAAGGTGATATCTATTGCCAGCCACTGTAAATGTAATATTTTGATTTCAGGCGGTACAGGTTCAGGTAAAACAACCCTGCTTAATTCACTATCAGGTTTTATCGGGCATGGCGAGCGTGTAGTTACGATTGAGGATGCGGCAGAACTTCAGCTACAGCAGCCACATATCGTTCGCCTTGAAACGAGGCAGGCAAGTATTGAGGGAACCGGTGAGATAACTGCTCGTGATTTGGTAATTAACGCCCTTCGTATGCGTCCGGATAGGATCATCGTAGGTGAGTGTCGTGGTGGTGAAGCCTTTGAGATGCTTCAGGCTATGAATACAGGTCACGATGGTTCCATGTCTACATTGCACGCCAATACACCTCGTGATGCCATTGCTCGTGTAGAAAGTATGGTGATGATGGCTACCAGCAGTCTTCCATTGGAAGCGATACGACGAACAATTGTCAGTGCTGTTGATTTAATCGTACAGGTAAGGCGTCTGCACGATGGTAGCCGGAAAGTTATGTTCGTATCAGAAGTTGTTGGCCTTGAAGGGGACAGTGTGGTTCTTGAAGATATTTTCAGGTTTCACAATGAAGGTTCCGGTGAAGACGGCAAGGTTAAAGGAACATTTAGGACACCGGGCTTATCTACACGATCAGTGATTTATGAACGTGCAAAATTCTTTGGTTTAGATGGAACGCTTAAGGAGATTTTTGCATGATTTATATGATTCTTCTTGTAATAATTAGTTTAGTTATATTTTTTATTATTGATAATAAAGAAAAAAAGAAAATTAATAGCTTTATTGAATTTGAAGGTGAATTCGAGGGAGTTAAAGGTGTCAAGTCCGTTATTGACTCTGAAAAATTTGATGTCTCATTCAAATATAAATTAAAGCAGTTCATAAAAGGGTTGAAAGCTGATTTGGCACCTAATGCTACATCAAAGATACTAATGTTTTGTGCTGTAAGTTCTGGCTCTATATATGTGGTGAATTACTTTTTACTCAAACAAGATTTAATGCGTTGTTTGCTTATTGGTATGCCTATTCTGTTTGTTTTCTTTATGGTCAAGTTGAGACAGCTTCGCCACAATAGGTTCAGAGAAAACTTTCCTGATGCATTGAATATTCTATCTGGTGCTATTTCTGCTGGTCAAAGTATTGTACATGCCTTCGAATATGTAGGTAAGCAGCTTGATAATGAAGTGGGTAAAGAGTTCCAACATATGGCTGAACGTCTGTTGATTGGTGAAGACGCTGATGAAGTTCTAGCAAAGAGTAGTTCAACTTTTCCTTATGTAGAATATTTCTTTTTTGCTTCAACAATACGTTTGAATTTAAGTCGTGGTGGTCAGCTTAAAGACATTATTGCAAAAATAAACCGTATTATGTTTGAATCGAGAGCTCTTGAGAAAAAGAAGTTTGCACTAACATCTGAAGCGCGAGGTTCGGCGAAGATTGTAGGTTTTCTGCCTGTTATCTTTTTAATTATTTTGCGTATAACCAGTCCTGAAAATTATAACTTCGTTATGTTTGAAGAAGGTGGTAGGGGAATTTTCTATTATGTGTTAGGCAGTGAAATGTTAGGGTTTTTCTGTATATCACTTATTCTTCGTGGGGTAGGTTAATATGTTTTCAGGTATCAGCCTGTGGTTTATGGCCTTTGCATTACTCATATCCTTAGCTGTTGCAGCCTTAATCATGCTGGCCTCAGATAAACTAGTTGCTCGAATAAGCATAAACAAGATTGTTGGAACACCAGAAGAAGATAAAAGAAAATTAAAAATACTCAACAAGATAGTAGATACTTTCAGTTTTAACCATGAAGAAACTAAGAAAAAGTTGATAGCCGCAGGGATATATAATGACTTCATTGCTAAAAGTTATTATATGTTCAAGATTGTTCCTTTTTCTGTTTTGTTTCTAATTATTACTTGGCTATATGTTAATAATGAACTATCGATTGATATGTTCATGGTCTATCTTGCTGCTATTACGCTCTTTTTCCTAATGGGAATAGATATGTATGTTTCTATGAGAGCTAAAAAAATCACTAAAAAAATTAGCGGAAGATTACCGTTTTTGCTTGATCTCATGACTGTATGTGTACAAACAGGTATGACCATAGAATCAAGCCTAGAGCATTTAGCAAAAGAAATTAGTACGGTTGATGAAAATCTTGCTTATGTTGTAAAAACAACAGTTGAACGTGCACGTTTAGTTGGTATTGAAAAGGCAATTAATGAATTCGTGGATTTGGTACCTACCAGTGAGGCACAGAGCTTTGCCATGACGTTAAATCAAAGTCTTCAATATGGTTCTTCTGTTGGTCCTGTTTTATCTTCACTAGCAAGTGATATTCGTGAAATAACAATTATGGAACTTGAGGAAAAGATCGGTAAATTAGGCGCGAAAATGTCGCTTCCGTTGATCGCATTCATCATGGTTCCAATTATTGTTCTAATTATCGCACCAGGGATATTAAGGATGTTAAATGGATAAGAAATATAGAGTACTCTTTCCAGTAATAGCTGCTTTAGCTGGTTGTACCTCGACTGGTGCCGGTAACAGCGATTTAGATAGCAAGGAAGGCTTATTACTAAGTTCGAATGAGAAGGCTCAACTAGTTCAGTTTTATAAAGATAATCTAAAAAACAACGAGAATTATAAGCTGAAGCTAGTTCAAGTATATCTTGATATGAAAGATATTAAGTCTGCCGAGTTGTACTCAAGTACATTCGAAAGTGAAGATTACGAAAAGCCTGAGTACTTGTATACAATGGCACGTCTTAACTATTTAAAGCGCAACTATGTAAAGTCAAAAGAAATACTTAAGACGTTTCTTGATGAAGGTGGTGATGAAAGTCAATACTATCTGCTCACTGGTAAGGTGTTAGCGGAGCAGGGTGCCTATGACAAAGCTATCGAGTCTTTTGAAAAGAGCCGTCAGTTAGGTATGCCTGATAGCGATATTAAGAATAATATTGCTGTTGTCAAAATGATGAAGAGTGAATTTAGTGAAGCGGTGAAAATTCTATATGAACTATATTCGCAAAACCCATCAGATTCTCGTTTAAGATCCAATTTAATTTTGGCTGCCGTCAAGTCAGGAAGGCAAGATATTGCTTTGAATGCGTTAAAAGATATCTACAGTGAAGATCAGGCGAGATTGCAACTCAAAAAATTATCAGAAAGTTTAGCTACTGAATCTAGGAATGTTCAGATGCCGAAGTTGGTTAAGGAATCGACAAAGAAGTCTACACAAAAGCCTAAAACAACGGTGTTGAACAACAATATAAAAGAAGTAGTAAAATCGCCACCAGTGAATAAGGTTATTAAGTTAAGTAATAAGAATAAAGCGAAGCAGATTAACAAGCAGTTAGCTGTTAAAGAAATCTTCGATCCAAAGAGACTTAAACCCAATTCTGAGCACGTTTATCGCATTCAGGTCTTGGCGACATACAATGTTATTACGCCAGAGTATCTTAAATTCTTGAAGACAAATTATGGCCCTGTTTATTCCTACACCCATGATTTATGGAATCGTTATTGCGTTGGTGAGTTTAATAACTTATCTAAGGCAAAGGCATTTATGGCTGAAATGAATATCAAAGGGGCGTTTGTTGTAGATTACACCAAGAAAAGGTACGTAAGACTATGATGAATCGTCAACGGGGCTCTGTTGCTGTAGAGGCTGCTTTTGGTTTACCAGTTCTGATTCTGGTTATTTTTTCATGGTTTGATTTTTGTGTGATGAGTTACGCGATGGGTGTCGCAGATCATGCGATTACTATGGCCGTTGCTGAAACCAAAAAATTAGGACGAGCAGACAGTACAACCAGTGTTAACTATGAACAACGTTTAGAAGAGGCTCTTGAAGATGCAGCTGGTATGTTATGGCCATCTGTGATTCAAAAAGAAAGTGTAGAAGCAAAAATATACTACTTTAAAGATTATGAATCTCTTAAAATTTGTAGTGATAATACCAAGCCTTTAGATGAGTGTGATGGCGCAGGTAAAAAACCTAAGAATATGCCGATCGCAGTCTATGAACTTTCCTTTAACTATAAACCTTTATTTAATTACTTTTGGCCTCCTATGAGAATGAGTCGAGAAGTGATATCGATCCAGGAATATGAAAGATGCAGGTTTAAAATTGGTCCGGGGGCAAGCTGTGCAATATAAACAAAGAGGCGCTTTTACTGTTGAACTGGCTTTTATTTTGATGATGGTCTCTGGCTTATTCTGGATGCAAATAAATAATCTTATGGCAGTATCAAATAAAGGTAAGCTTGATCGATTGTCATATTCATTGGTTAATATTTTGTCAGAGCGACGACAACTTTTCGGCGATGAAGGTTATATGTGTAAAGACCGTCGAAAATGCCATGCTGTGCGTGATGATTTATATAAGATAGCTACAGCATCAATGGGACGTATGTCCGGAGGATTCAAGCCAGATGAGTTTGGTATGAGAATAGAAGAGCTAAGGAAAGAAGGTGGAAGAACGAAATATGAGTACCTTGATAAGGGTAACTTGAGTGATTGCAACTTAACGACCATTCAGTCGAAAGGTGATATTTTACCAAAAACATCTCGTAATCGATATCTTCCTATGTACAACGTTATACTCTGTTATTCGACTCCAGCTGATCTCATCGGTGCAACAAATAACAATATGCTCAAAGTTGTCTCATCATCATTTACTTATGCGAGGATTTAATATGCGTCATCATCAGAAAGGCGCAGCCAGCATAATTTTTATGATGGTATTGCCGTTGATTATTGGTAGTTTAGCTTTTTCTGTTCATATTACTCAGGAATTACAAGCTCATGCAAAACTAACAGAAGCAACAGAAGTAGCTAGTCTGGCTTTGATTTCTACCTCGACGGGTAAGAATAACCCAGATGAAGAATTGGCAAAAAAAATAGTTAATGAATATATGCCATTTAACTTAGATGGTACTCAGATAAAAGTAGGATCTGAGGTTTGTGACTACGATACAGGATGTGTACAGCGTAGTGGTGAACCATCGCCTTTTTCAGATTTCACTGTTGGCGCAACAACTAAACATAAATCATGGATGCCAAATAAGGTTACTAAATCGACATTTAAGGTTTCCAGTTCTTCAATTACAAGGAAATACCTACCACAACCTGTAGATATTTACTTTGTTGTTGATATGAGTGAATCAATGAGTTACTCATTTAGCTCGGATAGAAGTAGAAGGAAGCTTGATGTTGTTAAGTCTACAATCGTTAAAATTCTAGATGAATTGACCATATTCAATAAATTTAACAAACATAAAAGTCGGGTTGCTTTTATCGGCTATCATCATTACAACATTCAAAGGAAAAACGGTAAACAAGTTCTGATTGATCAGGTTGTGAATGATAGTGTGAGTGATACCATTTCCGATATGTTTAATGAAAATAAGCCAGTCTTAGCTAGAAACCAAGACCGCGGCTATAAAGGATTTGAGGACATTCCATTAACTGATGATTATGACGTATTTAAACGAAAATTAAGCACATTTAGAGTTGCATACCCTGCATTAACGGAATCATGGCAAGGTGTAATTCGAGCCGCTCAGGTTACTAATAGCCAAAGAAAATATAACCCAGAACAAGCAATTATTGTTCTATCTGATGGTCAAGATGGTTCTAGATACCCAACAACACCAGGGTCATCAACACCACCTCAGAAAAACTATTTAAAAACGCTTGTAAATAACGGGTTGTGCGAAAGAATCGTAAATAACTTAGAAAGAAAGAGAAATCGTTACGGCGAAAAAGTTAATGTTACTTTCGGGGTTATCGGTATTGATTTTCTCTTAGATAAAAATACTAATGGATTTTATGACTGTGTAGGCGAAGATAAAATCTTTCATGCCAAAGATGGCGCTGATGTTTATAAATATATTTTAAATCTGCTTAACGAAGAGACAGGAAGACTTAAGTCATGATAACTCGCTCAAATATTGCTTTGCTTACTATTGGCCTGGCCTTAACCTCATCAGTTAATGCTTCTTGTATTAATGTAGAGAACACTTATACACATAGTGTTGTAGTATCAACAACGGAAGTTACAACGCAAAAAAAAGGTGAATTTCTTAATGTGAAAAAGGTGGACAATGGTGTGCAGCCTGTCGTCAGCCAGGAAGTGTCTTCTGAATCTCCTGATAGTGAGGTATGCCTTTTTGACAGTAAGTCAAAATCTTTAACCTTGATTTATGATTTTGATAAAAAAGAGTTGACGCAATCTCATAAGGAAATTTTACAACAGTATCTGACCGTTGTTGATCAAAGTGCACTGATTTTGGTTGAAGGACATGCTGACAAAGCTGGCCCAAAGAAATATAACCAAAATTTATCATCCCAACGAGCAAATAATGTTGTAAGCTATTTGAAGAATAATCTTGGCCAGGGTAAGCGAATAGTGTCACGTGCATTTGGCGAGATGCAGCCTGTATGTTCTGTTGAGCAAAATAATAACGAAGGCTGTAACAGACGCGTAGTTTTGACTTTGCAAGAAGAAATAGAGTGATGGTGAATTAGTATCATCTTCTTAATTTTTAAGAGCTATCATTTATATATGATAGCTCTTTTTTATGCTCAATGTTTTATATTGTTGATTGTTAAATCATTTAAGGATAAAAAGTCATAAGTCATATGAATTTTAATATAATATAACTTAATGATATATATGTTTTTATTAATATATACTTGCGTGATTATTGAATCACATTAACAGAGGGTTTAATGTTACGCACTCTTATCGTCATGGATATGATGTTATTGCTCCTTAATGGCTGTAATTCATCAACAACTGACAACTTGCCAATAGTAGATCATAGTAACCTACAACAAATTAGTATTCCTCAAACTCCAGAGCTTTTATCTGAGTTAGATGGAAAAAATATTAATGAACAACTTACTATTCTATACGGTAAATATGAACCATTGCTTGATAGATCTGGTTCACTTCTTGGTATTGATAACAATAACGATGGTATTCGAGATGACGTAGGTGCCTTTATCGATGCTTTAGTAGTTAGTGAACAGGTTAGAAAAGCAATCAGACAACAAGCGAGACAGTTTCAAAAAATTCTTGCTCATGACTTCACTATGAACACGGAAGAAGCCTATAAAAGAGCCGTTGATATAAATACAGGGCATCTTAAATCAAGTGCTTGTATGGAATATAACGGAATTCATATAGATGACGAAATCGATACTGTGCGAACTTTAATTGCGCTTACATATAACACAAGAGCTAGGGCGTACGCATATCTCTCATGGAAAAATAAAATGGATGGATTGATAACAACCTTGGTCGAGTCAAAAGAGGAGAGTTGTGAGTAACTCCGTCTTTTTGAATGGATTCTGTGAGAAATTGTCATGCTTAGAAAAAAAATATCAAATCATCTGCTTATATTGTTTACATTTTTTTCGTTTTTTATTTTTTGCTATTCTTTTTTTGCTCATAAAACGGAATTATCCGAGCCAACGTCTGCACTTGGTGGTGGACAGATCCAACACCCAGATGGAACTAAGGGGAGCTCAAGGTGTAATCAGGGGGAGCTATCCTGGTTTGTCGATGTAAATAATCTCAATCTGATTATTCAGGATACTCCGATCTTCTATGATTCAGCCTATGGTCCTAATATAGAATTTACTCTGACGTATAACTTACTTGCTAAGAACGGTAAAAACAACGCTATCGGAAATCGTTGGACTCATAATTATAGTGAGTATGTAACTTTTGATGAGACTAAAGAAGCTATTACTCATCACGGTGCGTATGGGCGAATTGAGACATACGTAGTCTCCGGAGATAAGTATTACCCAGATTCAGCAAACTTGATTGCTGGTGAACGTATTAATATGCCTGTCTTATCTCGGGTTAGTGATTACATCTATGCGCATTTCATGGATGGTTCTTACAAGGTATATAAGGCATTTTCAGACAATACATATCGTCTGACAAAACTAGTTGATAGAAGTGGTAATGCGGTTCAAGTTGTTTTTGATAATCAACGTCTGATCAGGGTAACCAATAGTGAAGGAAAATCACTTAACTTTTACTATAGTGATAGTAAATTAGTAAGAATTGATATCAATAATGAGTTATCAGCAGAATTTGGCTATAACTCTAACGGCTATTTGACTAAAGTCGTTGACTTTGAAGACAAAAATTTTGCTTTTTCATATGATGAAAATGGATTTATCCACCAAATAACAGATGACAGAGGAACAACCTTTATCGATTACGAACCAGAAGCATCTATGCCAGCTTCTGAATCTGTCGGTAAGTCGATGAGTGATAACAGTAAAAAAAATCATCGCATAATAATAACTGATAATAAGGGGCAGCAGTCTGAGTACTTCTATGAGTCCTCTTCTGGCATGTCATGGTATATAGCTCCTGAATTTTATGTTCCGCCAAAAGAACGAAAAGATAAAGATTATTTATTCAAGGTTCCAAAGACCACTTATCATTATAAAAGATTCAATAAAGGCTATTCTCGTTTAAGTAAGATCACTTATCCCGATGGTTTTATTGAATACTACACGTATGATGAAAATAGAAACCTCTCTCAAATCAAATATTCGAATGGTGACTTCTATACATATGAAAACAATATTTATGGTAATGTGATTAAGTCATTTGATAGATATGGGAATGTTACAGATTACACTTATGATCACAATCAAAATCTGGTAAAGCTATCATCAGTTTTGGGTGTTGAGACCTTCTCTTATGATAGTAAGAATAGACTAATTTCTGAGAAGGATACTAATGGAAATATTACATGGTATAAATATAATAAAAAAGGGCAATACAAGTTTATCAAAAACTCAGATCATAAAATTCTTGATTTTATTTACGATAAGAGTGGGCGTCTTATAAAAATTTTAGATAAAAACAATGTTTTTGCTGAATTTGATTATAATATTTTTGGTAAAGCCTCCCCTGTGAATGATGACGATTATCAATACGCCAGTGCTACCGATGTGTTAGAGCTTAATTGGTACGGTAAGAACCTTCAAATATATCCTAAAGATAGTGATGATCTGGGACTCTATTTCTAGGGATTTAAAATGTAACCTCAATACTTACTCGTCATTAAATATCCTTATTCTGTATTCAATGTGGTTACTATCATATAAAGAATTATAACGAACTCATTTATGAAGGAACGTATTACTATATCGGTATCTACAGTTAATGGCTCCCGGCATTTCCATTTGGGTCTTAAAGCGCAGAAAGGAATTCGTAGGGCTGCTTATTTTGCTGTGGGTATATCCTTAGTTACTGTCGGTGCATTTTTTTATCTGGTGGGTGAGGTTGGTTTCGCAAAGCTTAAACAAGAAGAACTTGAAAAGCATTCTTATTCTTTGAATGAGGAACTGGCTTCACTTAAACAGTTAAAGGACGAACTTGAAAATGACCTAGGTGAAAGAGAATCTCGATTATCTTTGGTCTCTGATAGATTGGGTGAACTAGAAAATTTGCTCGGGGTAAACGTTGATGGTGGGTCACCACTAGAAACGCGCTTAGATGTTGCTGCGATAAATTCTGCTGTACGGGTTGCAGTATTAGATAACTTGCCCAATGGTTCTCCGGTAAAAAAAGCCAGGCAGTCATCACAGTATGGAAAGCGCACGCATCCAGTAACAGGAAAAGTCCACTTACATGCAGGATTAGATTTTGCGGTAAATATCGGTACGCCTGTTTATGCGCCGGCGGATGGTGTTGTATCCACAGTGAGACCAGGAAATAAAGGCTCCGGAAATTTTATTCGTCTTCAGCACTCATTCGGTTTTACTTCGTCATATTCTCATTTAAAAAAGTTTGCTGTACGTGCCGGTGACTTTGTTGATAAGGGCGATCTGATTGGCTATTCAGGAAATTCAGGCCTCTCGTCCGGGCCTCATCTTCATTACGAAATCCGATTTGTCGGCAGATCACTAGATCCACGTCCGTTTGTTGATTGGGGGATGGATAACTTTGAACATATTTTCGAGAAAGAGAGAAAAATAAAATGGGTATCTTTGATAAACAAGGTGGAACAGAGGGTCAGCAAGCAACTACAACTGTCATCGCAGATGGTTGTAACATCACAGGCGAACTCCAGCTAGCTTGTGATATTCAGGTTGACGGCATCATTGAGGGTAAGCTGCGCTTAGATAAAACTTTAGTTGTTAGTAACTCTGGGCGTCTTCAAGGAGAGATCTACGCTGATAAGATAGTGGTTAATGGTTTGATCGAGGGTACTTGTTACGCCAATGCTATCGAGATTCTCGATAAAGGAAAGGTTACAGGCACTATTTACTGCGATGATCTGAGTATTGAACGTGGGGGCTCTTTCCTTGGCAGCACACATCCGGCACAAAAGGAAAGAGTAGTTGAGCTTGGCCCTAAGGAAAAAGCGCCGGTTAAAAGTACAAAAAGGAAACAAGATTCCAAAGCTGTTAATGAATAAACTTCATTTATCTATGTCATAAATCCCCCCTTGAAAGGGGGGTATAACGATTGCTAATTCAGTAATAATAAATTCATATTCGATTTAAGGTAATTTTATTGAGAAAATTATCTTGTTTAATCCAATGTTCAATTAAATAAAAATGATTAAAACTTACGCATTATATTCTAAGGCTTACTTGATAATACATAGATTATTAGTTCTTTTTTTAATCTCAATAATATTAGTATCTATGTATGTATTGTTATCAAGGGAGAATTTGTATTTCATTTGGGGGATATTTTTACCTGTAATCCCACTGTTTATACAAGCAAGGGCCTCTGAATACAGGAAAAAGTACTTGCATGGATGATTGTATAAATTTGTAGAAGGAAAGTCGCCCCCAATAGGGGGCAAGAAAGGAAGTATGAATATGAATAATCTTAGCGTATCATTATAGCTATTATTTAATTTATAATTATTAAGAAAAATAAATGTGATATGTTTTATTTATTGCGCAGTAAAACTATCTAAGGAGTTAAACATAATTGCTTTTTCAGATGCTATGTGAAATTTGGGGATAATTGGACTTACCACCTTTTCATCAATAATACTCAAAGAGCTCAGTGGTTTTTTATGTTCGACATTAACTGCAAGATCATTAATGATCTTATACAATCCAGCCCGACGAATCTCTACTCTTGAACGATAGTTGCACCAGGCGTACATGTTAATATCTAGGTTGGTTTCTATTCTATGTGTTTTTTTATCAGCGATACACCAATTAGGAGTTATGACGATGGTGTCAGGATTTTCAAGTTCTTGAGTCATCACCTCAGAGGAGCTGGTAGATAACCAACTACTGACATTTTCTGCATTCCCGCCATGCTCACTAATTAAGTCTATAGCGGTATTTCGGTCAATACTGCTGCAATATATGACACGCTTAGGCGTCAGTGTTTTATAGATTAAATAGGAAGATTTACTCATTATTGAGTATTTTGATGCATTCAGGTGGATTTTACTTCCATATTGTTCAGGTAGTGAATCAATACCAAAAATGACATCAAACTCTGTAAAATTGAGCTCCTTTCTGGAATGGTAATGGATGACAGTGAGGTTCAGGTTACTGATTTTGCTTAACTCCTTGAATATTTTTTCTCGAAGGTGGGAGCAGAAGGAGTATGAAATAGCAATTTTGTAATAATTGCGATTTTTAGCCCTGTCCAGTTCGTCAAATAGTTCGTGATAGAGTTTGAATCCTTTTTCAGCAAACTTTAATAATATTTCTCCTTCTCTGGTTAGTTCAAAACCACCTGAACGTTCAAATAGAGTTGCACCAATTTGAGATTCAATTTTTCTCATATGTTGAGAAACGGCTGGTTGGGTCATATATAATGATTCAGCAGCGGCGGTAAAACTCTTATATTTTGATACATGGTAGAAAGTGCGTAGGTGTTTTATTTCAATTAATTGTTTTCTATTAAGCAAAGTTGTCACCCCCGAAAAACCCTTTTGGCGTGTTATTATAAAATAACATTTAAGATATCAATAAGTTGTAATGCAAGCAATTTTTTTGTGATTATGCGCATATAAGAGTTTATTATACATATTTGTGAACTCAGCAATCTATATGTTATGTGTTGAGTTGCTTGTATTTGTTTGAAATATGATCATTTTTGTTTTATTAAGAATTTGATTTACGCGTACTAGGATTTTGACTTGCGTTTTTTATTTATTAGTATTTCGTTCTGTATTATGGTTATATTGCGAATCGGGTTGTTTCATTTTCTTTATTGTTTCATAATAAATAATCTTATTAGAAAGGACCTCTTATGGTAGTAAAACTACTGCTTGCTTTTTTACTTGGTTTGAGTGTATATGCAAGTTATACAGATATCAGAAGCCGTAAGATAAGTAACTTAACCGTATTAGCTGTTTTTATATTTAGCTTAACAATTTCTTATTTGACTTCTGTCTTAAATGAAAGCTGGATTGTGGCGAGTAAGATTTTGCTTGTTGGATTTGTTCTTTCTTGTTTTGGTGTGATAGCTGCAGGAGATATTAAGCTTTTGACGGCTTACAGTTTAGCGATTAATCCAGAATTTATTTTGCTCGTGCTGATAATGATAGGTTTAATTGGTGGTCTGATTGCGCTTTTTTACCTGATCAAGTATTTCTTAAAAGGCAGAAATCCAGACACTTTGATGAGAGGTATCCCCTATGGTGTCCCAATTAGTCTGTCTTGTGGCTTAGGTATTGTGCTCACGGTTTTGAGCTCACCAATGACTTTCGGTTAAAAAGCCACCTATAGGAATTGCTATCGATCATATTGATATTGAGAAACGATAAATTGCGAGAGATGTCCCCGTCGTACGGGGACATCTTTTTTACTTCAGAGTGAACATTAAGGTTTCGGTAAAATCTTCAGATTTAGCATTGCCTGCTTTATCGTTAAATGACATAGAGGCGATCCCCCACGTTCCCGGTGCTGAGCCTACTGGAAGAACAAAGTTGTAATGATATTCCTGCCATTGTTGAGGGTTACCGACAAAGAACAATGTGTTGCTGTTGTTATGGTCGACAAAGTAATTATGCTCGATCCCCTGTGGATCCCTTAGTTTGAACGAAACTTTGTTCAAGCCAGATTTATCATCACGAGCCCAGTATGTCAGTTCAACTGCTGTTTCACCATTCGGTGCTGCCGGAGATGTTGGTATAGCTTGGATCCCGATACAAGGTGTTCCCGCTGCTACTTTACTACATCCGTCTAAACCGATTTCCGGGCTTTGTGTATCTTCATCTCGGTTAATATTAGTTAGTGTAACTTTCGGTGATGATGGATGAACCGGGTTATTGTCTTCAAAATCCATACGACTGCGGTTCAGTGACTTATCCGTCATAAACAATGAAGCAACCCGGTACTCACCACTTCTGAAGTACTCCGTCGTTTTGATATCAACTTGGCAATATCCGCGATCATCATTAGTAGGATGGTATGTACCAAACTCATTCATGGAATACACGTCAGAGTTTGCATTTGCGAATCGGGCAAAGCAGGCTTCACCGCTCTCACTCATTCCAACATTTTCTCTGACGTCCCATGCGGCCGTCATGGTTTGTACTGTATGACCATCGATGTTTTCTTTTTCACCAAGGGTTAGTCTCAGTGAATCAGCTAGATACTGTGGTGCTGTTGTATCTTCTTCTGGATTGTTGATAAAAAGTTGCCAGCCATAATCGGTCGATCTCTGATAGCGCTGGTTACCATGAGGATCGGTAATTTGGATTTGTGCCGGAGACCACCAACCATCTTTAGCTGATGCTGGTAGTGTAAATGTTGCACGCAGTTTATCCGAAGGTGTACCACGACCATCGACTGGGTAGAAGTGAATGTCTTTATATGTATCGCCTTGACTGAAGATACGGGTATAAGCTGAGGATGCTCCCTCAAGACATTGCTCATTTTTATCCTGATCGCAGCTGCCGTCAGTGGTATGAAGCTGAAGATCAATGGTGATCTCTTTTTCTTCATCGGCGTAGCCATCTACAGTTACTTCTACTTTTTTGATCTTGCCTGGGTAGACATAGTCAGGGTAGAGGTTGAGAACTTCGAATGTCAGATCTTTACGGATTCGTTGCAGGTAGACGACACCACTCATTAGTCGGTCACGAATGAACTCATATTTTTTAGGCGCGCGCGAACGAAGCTTATCCGGGTTATTCAGGAAGAAGGAGACACTCTCGGCAAGATCTTCATTCGGGTTTTTAAGCTGGGCGTAACCTGAAACGAAATTTGTCGTTTTTCGTGCAGACCAGCCATCACTGCTATCGACGGTTATGTTGGTGATACTCGGGTTGTAAGCACTGCCATGAGTGTGGCTTGAGCCTTTTTCATGGATATCATGGCTATATGGGTCTTGTGACAGATAATCTTCAGCACGGGTATTATCCACTCTGTACCATTCAGATAACTTGAGCCACTCTAGTTTGAGTTCAGTGTTTAGCACATAGTGCCAGATGAAGTGCGTTTTTTCGTGGATCACTAGGCGCTGCATATGTTCAAGGTTGGCATTGTTGAATGCTTTTTCCATGAACTCAATGTAACCTGCTGATGGCCATGCTACAGCTGGCGCGTCAGGATACAGTAGGTGATCGTGTCCGTTACGACGGCGAAGCAGGTATTTCAAGCCTTTCTCAGGAGTGTTTTTATCCCGGATGATGTGAAGGCCGGATGGCATTTCTTCAAATTGATTGATGATCAGAAGAATTTCTTTTGGTGTGAATGGCTGCCAAGATGAAGCGCTTCGATCTGCGGCACCGGTTACTGGCAGGGTATTGTAAAGGCTGGCGAAGGTAGCATCTGGTGCGTCCTGTGAGCCTGTATCTATAGTCACACCAAAACGGTTTTCCAGAATGAAGTTAGCAGCTCCACGGTCTTTACCCGCATTGGTCAGATAGTTAACTGCTGCATGGTGAAGACGCTTTGAGAAAAAACGACCGCGTTGCTTGTCCATTGTTACGATTTGTGGGTTAGCGTAACTGAAGGTATCTTCGCTAATCGTAACCAGGTCGCGATTCTCAGAAATAGTAATATCCCCCGATATGTGGGAGGAAGTCAAAATCCACTTTACCTCTTTTAACCCTGAAGGTTCGCAAGGCAGGCTGCCAGTTGTTACTTGGCCCTGACGACAATGCTCCTGAGGTAGTTGACGCATTGTTTCTAGCAAGCGGTAAGCATGTGCTTGAGTCCATGGTAAATCAGAGTTATCGAGAACGATCTTATAATCCCGATACAAAGTTTGCGCTGCTGCAATATTCGGAACGGCTTGTTGTTCATCATTAATAACGATGTTCAATGGACTATTAACTGCTGACGCATATTCCAACCCACTTACGCTTTGGCCATCATCCTCCCAGACATAATGAAACTTGCCATCTAGCTCTGGTGTTATTTCTTCTGACATATCAATGTTTACGTCAGTTGAATTTAGGGAAGGGATAACTACAGGAAGTTCGTTCTGTTTGTAGCCGTTAGCGTGTATTTTTACTGTATATTTCTCGTTTTTATCTAGATCACTAAGGCTGAATGAGCCATCACTGGCAAGTCGTTGACTACGTAACTCGTGACTATTAGACACAGTAACCATGGCTGTTTCTGGGGTTGTCAGTCCATTTACTTTACCTGAAATGGTCTTTTGTTTGGTTGCCTGTGATGATACGGATGTCTGTGCTGAATTTTCCTCCGCACCGCCACATCCTGCTAGAGCGACCGAAATGGCCATACCCAGTATCAGATGTTTCTTCGAAAACATTGAATTTTTCCTTGGTAACAAATAAAAGATGAATCATCTCTGTTGATAGAACAGCTTTTAGAAAGGTGTTTTTCTCACTTTCAAGAAATAGAGTGAGTAAGAAATGTATTCCATAGCAGTATAAGTTTTTAATGAAATGGCGCGCAGTTACGTTTTTTAATTCAAGTATAAATAACTGTTATGAGAGGACAAAGTTCACCCGTTAAGGGCAACATGACGGAAACTTTAAATGAAGAGGAAAAACATTTACCAAGTATGCCACTTGGTGCCTATTGTTACGATAGTAAAATGACCATAAATTGTCGATGCCGGTTTAGTTCATTATTTCTTGCTTTCAACGAAGAATATCCCCTCCGTATTATAGGGAAGGGGATTGTAATTACTTATCTAATTAGAGAAGTTTGTAGAAATAATATCAACATTGATGAATTTCTTCCAAGTGATTGATTATTTCATTTAAACCCATGTTATTTAAAATACCGTGACTTTTTGAATTACACCAGATGTACGATTTTTCCTCTATGTTTGTATTTATAATCTGAAGATTTTCAGTTGTTGTAAAACACTTTGGGGAAATTAATATTGTGTCAGGTTTGTTTAACTCACCTATCATAAACTCTTTAGAGTAAGAGAATAGCCACTTCTTAATATTGTTAGTTTTGCCACCATAGCTATTAATTATGTTTTTCGCTTGTTCTTGGTTTAAATTGCTGAATGCAATCACCCTTTTAGGGTTTATATTACCAAATGTAAGCTCATTATGTTTGCATGCAATTTGATAATGAGAAGACTTGAACAATAGTTCCACACCATGGTTTTCAGGTGTATTTCCTATACCAAGTATCAGATCAAAGTCTTTAATGTTAAGTTCTGAATAAGAGTGAAAATGGAAAATTGAAAAGTTAGCACTCTTAATCTTACTTAGCTTTTTTAGAAACTCATCCCTTATTTCATAGCAGAATGCGTAGTGTATCGCTATTTTGTAGCAATGCTGCTCTTTTGAGTTATCTATCTCATTGTAGAAGTCTTCAATAAGATTCAACCCTAATATGGCATATTTAAATAAAATTTGTCCTTCTGCAGTTAACTCAAACTCTCCTTTTCTATTAAATAGCTTTCCATCTATTTGTGACTCGATCTTTTTTATATGCTGTGAAACTGCTGGTTGACTCATATGTAACTTTTCTGCTGCCGCAGAGAAGCTCTTTAAGTTTGAGACGTGGTAAAATGTTCTTATGTGTTTCAGCTTAATGAGTTTTTTATAATCTATCAATACTACAATTCCCTATCGAAATATTAGTAAGAATTGAAATTATTGGCATGTGTTTTTTGCCTATATGCCAATTTATTTCTTCTGTTTTCATTCAGAGAATTTGTTTTATAATTATAGGTGTACAGGTCTCTTTGTTTACTTGGTAACACTCCTTTTGAATTAGTGATAATATGACCATAAATAATGATATTTGGCAAATTAGAGTTTTTAATGCAACTTTGATTAATCATTTAGGGATATCAAATAAAAACAGCCACATATCATCAGTGATATTAATAATTCAAATCTATTATGAATAAATAGGAAACAATAAGTTTCATATTTATTCATTATCTCGGCGGTAATTTATTCAATTCAATAGACTGTAGAAAACAAACAATTGAAGCTACAAGTGAAAAATTACGGAGGCAATATGTACCAGTTATCAGCAATTCAGGGAGACATCACTTCTCTTGATGTTGATGCAATCGTGAATGCCGCTAATAACTCTCTGCTTGGTGGCGGAGGTGTAGACGGCGCAATTCATCGTGCAGCAGGGCCGGAACTGTTAGCTGAGTGCAGAACATTGGGTGGTTGTGAAACTGGGGAGGCGAAGTTAACGGAAGGATATCGCCTGCCTGCAAAATACGTCATTCATACCGTTGGTCCAGTTTGGCACGGTGGGAATCACAATGAAGAAGCGTTGTTAGCTAGCTGTTATCGCCAGTCGTTAATGTTGGCAAAAAAGGCTGGTGTTAAGACTGTCGCTTTCCCTTGTATCAGCACTGGCATATATCATTTCCCGAAACACCTGGCTGCTGAAATTGCAGTTTCGACTGTCAAAGAAGTGCTTTCAAATGATGACCAAATAGAGCAAATAACCTTTGTTTGCTTTGGTTCGGACGATTATCAAACCTATATTCGTTTGCTTGAATAACAAGTGGATCTGGCTCAAGTATCAATAGTGAGCTTGAGCCAGTTTTTTACCCTTATGTGGCAGAAGCCGTCTACAGTTATTGTGTAGTTCATCCTTATCTGTTATCACCGACTTGAGTGTAGATGAAACTACATTTTTAACCGCTACTCCGAAGCCAGAATCATTGACAGGATGTCTGCATTCATGACTTTGGATTACACCAATAATCAGCATCAGGGAGAGTGCAATGTGGGCGACATTGGATTTTGAAGCATCCGGATTATCCGACCAGTCTTACCCGATTGAAGTAGGTTACTCCTTACCCGACGGTAGTGGCCACAGTCTGTTAATTAACCCTCTTACCGCAAGCGATGTTTGGCAATACTGGGATGATTATGCCGAACAGGAAATTCATCAAATCTCCCGTCAGGAATTACAACAGAATGGTCAGCAGGTTGTTGATGTCTGCCGCCATCTCAATTCGGTATTAGGACAGTTCGAATACGTCTTCTGTGACAGCCAGTGGGATTTATTCTGGCTTGGTCGTTTGTACCATGCTGCCAGGATGCGCCCATCTTTCATGCTGACAGAAATCGGGCATTGGCTGATGCAGGAAAACGGTATTGAGCGTGCGCGATTCCAACTGGCTCTGGAAGAGCAGGGTCCGGTAAAACACCGGGCTATGCATGATGCACAGCAGATCCGCTTGGCAATTACACAGTTGATGGGTTAAGCATGACCCAGTTGGACCGTTGGTAATTATTGTATTCAGAACCGCTGGTATAACCTGACATTCAATACGCGAAATTTAACCCACAATTCATTATATTACGTGCATCTTGTCTGAATGATTATGTCTGGCGGTTTTCTTGAAATCTGAATTATTTGCCCCTTCTAATCAGGCCGAGCTATCTAATATAGTACGGTTTGCCGTCTTTAATGTGTCTATGTCTGCACCTGAAGCAGGCAAAATCCTCAAGCAGACCGCCAGTTCGGATGATGCCCGTTTAACCCGTCTTGCCGCAATAATCCGTCATGTTCGCCCTGATGTGCTGATGTTGTGTGAATTTGATCATCCTGGTGACGGTGGAGATGATGGCGCGCTGGAAAATTTCTGTCGTAATTATCTGGAAAACCCAGAACAAAAACAGGATGCTATTTTCTATCCTTATCGCTATTGCCCGCCAACCAATACCGGTTTGCTGAGCCCTTGTGATTTGGATGGTGATGGTGAGCTGACTTTACCCGGTGATGGGCTGGGTTTTGGCGAACATCACGGTCACTTTGGATTTGTCATTCTTTCTTGTTATCCGATTGCTGAATCACAGATCCGCAGTTGGCAGCATTTGTTGTGGAAAGACTTTCCGAACAACCTCATCCCTGAAGACTATTATTCAGAACAAGCCAGAACAGTGCTCCGGCTTTCATCCAAAAATCATGTTGTGGTTCCTGTCGAGGTTGACCAACAGACGGTTCATTTAGTCTGTTGTCATCCGACGCCGCCGGTTTTTGATGGTGATGAAAAGCGTAATGCCAGACGAAATCATGATGAGCTTAAATTGATTGCTGAGATCATTGATGGCGCTCCACATCTTGTTGATGATAAAGGTCAGCCTGGCGGTTTGGATAGCCAGGCAAAGTTTGTAGTGATGGGCGATCTTAATGCTGACATGCAAGATGGTGACGGTATGAAGTCCGCCATTCGTGAACTGCTACTGCACCGCAAAATCAACCGTCTTGTCAGTGCCGGACCACAAACGCCGAAAAGTCTGGGGGGACGTTTCCATATTCCCTGGCAACAGCGAAGAGGCCGGGCGACGGAATGGACTCATATCTCTGGCTTACGGCTGGATTATGTTCTGCCTTCCGACGATTTGCAGGTAGAGAATGCAGGCGTTTTCTGGCCGGATAAGAAAGACCCGCTGCGATCCCTGATCACCGATGAGAAAGGGCGTTGCCGCCCTCAAGCCGGTTCTGACCATCGCTTGGTGTGGGTAGATATCAAGTTTTAGTTCGAATTAAAGTTTAGCTAAATCCATCACGCTAACTTGATGACTTAATCAATTGGTTCTGTTGGAGATCCTGACCTATCTTTATCCCGAAGGGAAAACAAACGGATAGGGAGCCAGTGATGCCAGATAAACAGAAAGAACTCGGCGGTGAAGGGTTGCGTGGTCAGATAGCAGGAACAACGGGCTTGTGTACTGTCGGTAAAACGGGAACCGGACTGACTTACCGTGGCTATGATATTTCGGACTTGGCAAAGCATGCCGAGTTTGAGGAAGTGGCTTACCTGCTTCTTAAAGGAAAATTACCGACACGTACAGAGCTGGCAAGCTATAAAGAGAAGCTGATTTCTTACCGTGGTTTACCCATGGCATTAAAAGTCGTGCTTGAACAGATCCCGGCTGATGCGCATCCGATGGATGTACTACGCACAGGGTGTTCAATGCTCGGTAACCTGGAGCAGGAACATGGTTTCGGGGAGGAGTATGATAAAGCCGACCGCCTGTTGGCACTGCTGCCTGCCATCATTTGTTACTGGTATCGCTACAGTCATGACGGTGTGCGAATAGAAACCTATTGCGATCAGGACAGTATCGGAGGTTATTTCCTTAAAATGCTGACCGGTGAAACACCTTCAGAACTTCATAAGCAAGTGATGCATTGCTCTCTGATCTTGTATGCCGAACATGAATTCAATGCTTCGACTTTTGCCGCCAGGGTGTGTGCTTCGACCTTATCAGATCTCTACTCCTGTATCACCGCTGCTATCGGAACATTGCGCGGTCCGCTTCATGGTGGGGCCAATGAGGCCGCAATGGCGATGATAGAAAATTGGCAGAGTGCAGATGAAGCAGAGGCCGGGATCATGGCGATGCTGGCAAATAAAGATAAAATCATGGGCTTCGGACACGCCATTTACAGGGAATCTGATCCTAGAAATGCACTGATAAAAAAATGGTCTGAGAAGCTGGCTCAGAAAGCCGATGATGCGGTGCTGTACGATATCTCAGTTCGGGTTGAGCAGGTAATGAAACGCGAAAAGAACCTGTTTTGTAACGCCGACTTTTTCCATGCGTCGGCTTATCATTTCATGAAAATACCGACCAAATTGTTCACACCGATTTTTGTTATGAGCCGGGTAACTGGCTGGGCTGCGCATGTGTTTGAACAGCGCGATCATAACAGAATCATCAGGCCAAGTGCCGAGTATAATGGTCCTGAACATCAGGACTGGTTGCCGATAGATGAGCGTCATTAGGTGACCGTTGATGACTGATTCCGTTAGTGGGACGGTTCAAGAAGGCTGGTTTGATATCCCGGATGGGCGGCTGTTTTGGTCGCCCCATTTTATTTTGCAAGCTGAGGCTCACAATTACTTCCAACGACTTTCGGAAGAGCTTAATTGGCGGCAGGAAACCATTCGGATGTTTGGCAGGGATGTTCTTCAGCCTCGTTTGCAGGCTTGGTGCGGGGACGCGGTTTATACCTATTCAGGGCTGACCATGGAGCCTCAATCATGGACGCCCACGTTGCTGGCTATTAAAGCGGCCTGTGAAAAGGTGAGTGAAGTTCGGTTTAATTCAGTATTAGCGAACCTGTACCGTGGCGGGCAGGATTATATGGGCTGGCATCGGGACAATGAGCCGGAGCTCGGGGTGCAACCTGTTATTGCATCGGTCAGTCTTGGAGAATCACGACGATTTATCCTTAAGCATATGGAGACTAAGCAAAAGCTGGAGTTTAATCTTGAGTCCGGTTCTCTATTAGTGATGGCCAGAAATACTCAGCAATGTTGGGTGCATTCAGTACCTAAAACGCGCAAGCCAAAAGCCGGACGGATCAACCTGACATTTCGACTTATTTTGTAACCTGTTTTCCACTAAAGAAAAATTAACAAAACTCTGACTTTTTATACGCCTCCGGTTGGTGGCATTTTTATGCCTGTAAGGCGTATAGTGTATGGAATTTATGGTTTAGTCAGTACAGAAGGGAGTACATGATGAAGTTATTGCAGGCAGGGTTTCCGTTAATCATCTCTTTATTGGTTAGTCCGGCATTTGCCGTTTCGACCTCAGCTAACGTCCCTTCAACTGAAAGCGCTTCTGCTGCTCCCAGATCAGCAGTACTGACTTCCTACCAGCAGGATGCCGAGTTAATCCGCCAGACATATGAAAGCCAGTTATTCACTCTGCCTGCTTTTAAGATGGGCCATTATGGATTGCGCATGTATCGTCAGACACAGGACGATAAGTATGAAGCGGCAATATGGTCTGACATGGCACGCGTTGCCAGCCGACTAAACCATTTCGCGACAGAAGTTCATACCCCTGAGCAGATTCAGGTATATACCGAAAAGCGCGCTCAGAAATACAGACAGAAAACCGATGATCGCAGCAAATTAAGGTACTCGGTTACTAAGTCAAAACCTGAGTATTTTTATCTTGGCGTTGATTTGCTGGGCTCAATGGCAAGAGCCGATGAATATGGCCTCAAACACCGTGATGACGAAAAGCTTCGTCAGATTATTCGCCGTTATGATTTTTCAGATTATGCTTCGGATCCGGACATGATCCGAGCCTGGGCGGCACAGCTGGCCAATCAGGTTTATTGGTTGCGACAACTTGGTGAGCAGGATGTGGTGGGTGAATTCATTAAGGCATTTCGTGCCACTTATCCGGATACACAGGATGCTTCTTTGAGTGATAAACAGCTCATGAATAAAATCTATGGCCTGACTCATATCATTTTTGCCGCTTCTGAGTATTACCAAAAGCCGGTTAATGAGCACGAGTTTAAATGGATTTACGACTATTACCGCGCCAATATTGATGCCATTTTAGAACGTACTAAAGAAGATGTGATTGCCGAAGTCGGGATTAATTTCCTGTTGGCCGGGTTAGATAATGATCCCGTGGTGGACAAAACACGTGCCGCAATTCAGAAGGCGATTGATCGCAAAGCGGGGATGGTGCCATCGGTTGATGGAGAAACCGAACTGCGCGATGGAGAGCACCGTAATGTCCTGTCTATTATGTTGCTTGACTGGCGAGGCGCGAAAGCAGTGCCGACAGTGAGTAAACAGCCACACATTTTCGATTCGATACCTTATGGTTTGATTGCGAAGTAGTTACGACGTCATTAGGCGATTAAGCTTGTAACAAAAAGCCCTTCCCTGAATAAACAGGGAAGGGCTTGTTATATCATTCGGCATCTTGATGGGGTTTATCTGCCAGGTTAAAGGTTAAAGGTTAAAGGTTAAAGGCTAAATCGCCTCGAAATATTTTCCTTCGATACTGGTAACTGTAAATGTTTTCACTGTCATACTTGATGACCAGTGATCCGGTTTCCAACCGGCTTTGATTTTTAGGTGACGGATAAAATCGTGCGGTTTCGGCAGTTGCTCCCATACCTGAGGCAAAAACAGCGCCTGGCCATAATTGTCTGAAAGAATGACTCCCACTTTGTTGTTGCTCAGGTAATCCAGTAACTCCTGTTCTGAACGTACTTCCAGTACTGCAGGTTCAGACAGAACAGAGACTTCGATCATCAGGTGATCCAGCTGTTCTTCTGTGAGCGGCATAAAACGCCGATCCTGGTACGCACTGGCGATGGCTTTATTGTGAACTTCTAACACTAATGGTGTGTGGGCATTAATTGATCCCAGGCATCCCTGCAATTCCCCGTGTACTGTTAGGGTTACAAAGCAAGCTCCTGGTTCAAGCAGTTTCTTCCCGTAAAGATCCAGCTGCGGTGATTTAGGGCCTTCTTCAGAGAAGTGACCTCGAATTGCCTCTCTGGCAATATCCAGCAGCTGGGTTAATTCCCCTTTATTCAGGTTCTGAGATAAGGTAACTGACATATCCGACAACTCTCTCCTTATCTCCGGCCGTATCTCCGGAGTTTTTCTGTTCTACACGTTTCAATTGGTAATCCCTTTCTTTGGCAAGCAGAAGCAGTGTATTGATACCGGTTGAGCCGCATGCTTGCTCAGGTTTCAGGGTCGGTTCAAAGTGTTCTATTAAAGAGCAGGTTTGTTGATCCAAAGTCTGAGCTTCGGTGTAAGAGTGGTAATGGCTGAGATCACTGCTGATAACAAGCAGGGTGTTTTCATCTTGCCACACTGAATTAATGATTCTGGCGACAGTTTTCGGGGATACGTCACTGGTCAGAATAGGTAGCAGAGTAAATTCGTTTAAACAGCGCTGCAAAAAAGGGAGCTGAACTTCCAGGCAGTGTTCAAAAGCATGTGCCTGATCTGAAACTTCAATATCATCTATTTTACCGAGTATTTCAACACTTTGTGTATCGATAGGAATCTGCCCTAATGGCGTGGCGAAATAATCAACACCGGGCAGGGCACACCCCTGGAAAAAATAGCGATGGCTGGGACCAATTAGAATGACACGTTTGATCCTGTCTGCTTGTTGTTTAAGGTAACTATAGGCACGGGAGGCGACTTCCCCCGAATAGATATAGCCGGCGTGCGGAACTATCAATGCGCGAATTTTTCCCGGTGATTCTGCTGCTGGGTTTAGCCAGTTATCAAGTTGAGATTGCAAGAATTCCGGGGACTTATCATAAAAGCTTCCCGCGACAGCTGGTGGACGAATGTTCATAGAAATCACACGCTTATTTCTGACAATACTATAGTTAGTATAGGTATTAATTAACCCGGCGAGAGGTTTTATGCAGCAGCCTCCAAGTGTGTTTAAAACGGAATACTGGCATCGTCTTGAGGATGGTAGGGTAATATGTGATCTCTGCCCTCGGCACTGCCGTTTGCGAGAAGGTAAGCGCGGGGCTTGCTTTATTCGTCAGGCACTTGACGGGGAAATTGTGCTGACAAGTTACGGCCGCTCAAGTGGTTTCTGCATTGATCCTATCGAGAAAAAGCCACTTAACCACTTCTATCCGGGGAGCTCGGTGCTTTCATTTGGTACTGCAGGGTGCAACCTGAGCTGTAAGTTCTGCCAGAACTGGAGCATCAGTAAATCCCGCGAAATTGACACCTTAGGTGAGGTGGCGTTGCCACAGCAGATAGCCAGTTCTGCGCAGCGGTATGGTTGCGAGAGTATTGCGTTTACTTATAACGACCCTGTGATATTTATGGAATACGCAGTAGATACGGCTCAGGCTTGTCATGAACTTGGTATCAACAGTGTGGCTGTAACTGCCGGATATATATGCGATAAACCAAGAGTCGAGTTTTTCCGTCATATGGACGCTGCCAATGTCGACTTAAAGGCGTTTACTGAACGCTTCTACCATAAGATTTGCAGCGGCCATTTAGCACCGGTGCTGGATACCTTGCTTTATTTAAAACATGAAACGGATGTCTGGTTTGAAATCACGACTTTGTTAATTCCAGATGAGAATGACAGTAATGCAGAGCTGGATGAACTGACTCGTTGGGTTTATGACAATCTTGGTCCGGATGTACCTATTCACTTTAGTGCCTTCCACCCAGACTTCAAAATGCTGGATAAGCCACGAACACCGCCCGAAACAGTTAAAAGAGCCAGGGATATAGCACTGAAAAACGGGCTGAACTATGCCTATGTTGGCAATATTTTTGATGAAAGCGGAGATAGTACATACTGTCCGTCTTGCCACAAAAAAGTGCTGTCCCGAGACTGGTATCAGTTGGGAGAACGATTCCTTACTGATGACGGAGCTTGCATGCATTGCGGCTATCAGATCGCCGGGCGTTTTAATGCCAGCAAAGTTGGCTTTGGTCGTAAAAGAATTCCGGTCAGGATTGCTTAATCTTCCATCGCCAGATTTGAGTATCCTGCTTGGGGGCTTGTATTGCAGTAGCGCTTTCCATTATCTTAGCGAGGATTTGAACCTGATTAAGTGAATATAATTTTATGTCTGACATGACCATCGAACAGCTTTCTGGCTACAAAAACCTGGTGATCACTCAACCTCATTGTCCTTTCTGTGTGAAAGCGAAGAAGATCCTTGATGATCGTGGTACAGAGTACACCACGTTAGTGCTGGGCAAAGATCTACCGAAAACCACCATGGTAGATTTCATTGAGCAAGTGACAGGCAATACTGTTCGTACTGTACCGCAGATTTTCCTGGACGGTCAGTATATTGGTGGCCATGACGATTTGGTTGCGTTTCTGGAGCGTCAGGTCGATGATTCTGAATTCAGCGACTTTGAGTTATAAGAAGCCTTTGCAACTATATAATTTGCTTAAAGTGTGATTTCACTCGAGTTGAAGAGATAAAAAGATGAGCCCTGGCTCATCTTTTTTTGTTTGTGTCAGGGTAAATTTGATATGAGCCTTGTTGTTTATTTCAGGCTGTTGATTTTACAGTGAAAGGAGGCCGTTTTCATCAGCTAAAGCCAAGCCTAATAAAGATGTATTTATCATATCTTATTGTTAATCATTGGCTTTTTACTATTCTGAATTATAAGACAATACAATAACTACAACATGGAACGGTTGTGCCTTGATGAGCCATTAAGGGGGGGCAAAGATGCTATCTGGAAAGAAGTTTTTGCTGATTGATGACTGCAATACCGCAATTTCATTGATGCGGTCGATGCTCAATATGTCAGGTATTTCAAATGATAATATTGACAGTACCATGGACAGCATGAAAGCCATCCGTCTTCTGGCGAATCATAGTTATGATATCGTCATTTGTGACTACAACATGCGCCATCATATTGATGGTGGGCTGATTTTCGATGAAGTGATCCAGCGGAAATTGCTCCCCAGTGATGGTGTGTTTATTTGTGTTACCGGGGATAACACTCAGCAGGTGGTTTCTCACTTTATTGAGTTGGAACCTGACGATTACCTCATAAAGCCCTTCAGTGCAGCCATTTTCATTGAACGTATTGAGATGGTAACAAGGCGTAAATCTGCGCTTTACCCCCTGCTATTGGCTCTTGATAACAAAGACTATCGAACTGCAATTGGTTTGTGTAAACGTTACAGGGATGAGCTGCCGAAATATAAAGGTTATATCGACCGGATTAACGGTGACTGTCTGTTGCGTTCTGAGCAGCATGAGGAAGCCCGGCAGTTTTATGAAGAAGCCTGTAAAAACAATGATCACTTATGGCCGAGGATTGGGTTTGGTCAGGCATTAAAAGGCCTCGGAAAGCTCAAAGAGGCTGAGGCGGTTTTCGAAGAGATCCTGGCAAAACACCCGAAACAACCATTAGCCAGGAAACATCTGGCGGGTTGTCTTATCGAAGGTGACCGCATCCCTGAAGCATTAGAGCAGTTTAAGCTTTTGCATAAAGTGAATTCAGCTAATCCTATGCGTGAGCTGATTATTGCCAACTTATATGCGGCATTACAGCAGCATGAAAAAGCGGCGATTGGCTATCAGCGGTTTACGGCTAAAGTAACTGGCACTAACCGCTACAGTAGTGGCGCTGCCGGTAATGTGGCCGTATCTCTGATGCTGGCCAGCCTCTATACCAGTAATAATGATGAACATACGGATTTGCTTAAAGAAGCCAGGCACAATCTGCATGAACACAACAGTAATATAGAAACCGAAAAAGAGAGATATGAAAGTGAAGTCAGCGGCTTGACCAGCGTCGCGATACTAGCGTGCCTTCATGGTGAAATTGAAGACTGCTTCAGTATCGTGAATCGTATAGACCTGCAGAAAAAGCCTGTTGATGATTATTACACAGCACTGAATGTTGCCCGCCTTTATGGCTTTTGTGGAATGCCGGACAAATATGAGCAGACGATGCAAACGGCCAGAAAGCTATGTGCCAGAGCTGATGATGCTATTTTGATTCAGTCCCAGGTTAAGTTGATGGAAGCATGTCATGCCGAGATTAACCACAGGTTGAAAGAGGGGAGTGCGCTGGTAGAAAAAGCGTTTGAACTACGAAGTAATAATCAGGCCAGAGAAGCAATTGAATACGCGTATCGTGCTTTTCATATGGTGCCTTACCATTACAAATTGTGCTTTTTGATCCTGGAGCTGACTGCGCTAGCAACTCCTTCTTTTTTAAAAGCCAGTGAAATCAAGGAAATTATTTCGTCCTGCAACTGGGTTTTTCAAAATGATACACGTCCTGACGGCGATCAGCTGGAAAGGGCAAAAGAGCTATATCGAGTAGCGCTGGCCAGAGTTGAAAAAATGGCAAAAGCACCGGCGATGGCCTGAATCTGTTACTGTCGAAGACAACAAAAAGCCGCAGCCTCTTAGAAAGAGGCTGCGGCTTTTTTTACTTATAGTAAGTGAATTAAATCAGTTAGCCATTTTTGCTTGTAGTGCAGACTTAACGCTTTGCAGTCGGCTTAGTGCCAGAACAATAACGCAAGGCAGGAACCAGCTGGCATGGGCATTATAAAGAGGCAGAGACTGCTCCAGGGTTGCGCTCATGCTTTCTGGCATCTGGCCCAGGATGCTTAGTGCGTCAATTCCACCGAAAACAAAAGCTGTGACGACCATAGCAACAAAGGTAAAAGATAACGAGCGTTTAGCCGGGAACACAAAGGCTGCCAGTACAAGGGCAATCGCAACTGGGCACAGAACCAGGATCGCTGGAAGGCTGACTTTCAAGATTTGCTCAAGGCCAAAGTTAGCGATAACACCAGTCAGAACCACTACGATAGTTGCCGTCATTGAAAATGGGGCACTGAAGCTTTGCTTGTAGTACTCGGCACACGCATTTGTCAGGCCGACTGTTGTTGTCAGACAAGCCATAACGATGATGGCGGCAAGCAACCATTGGCCGTAAGCACCAAACTCACCGGCAACATAACGCGTCAGGATTTCACCACCGTTAGCTGCATTGGCCGCAACTGGCGTTGATGTTGCACCGACATAACCCATCGCAAGGTAACAACCTGACATCAGTACGGCATAGATAACTGCAACTTTAAATGAAGTATTCGCTACATCTTTTGGTTCTGTGACGCCTTTGCTTCCGATTGCCTGGATGATTACCCAGCCAAAGCCAACTGCGGCGATTGCATCCATGGTCATGTAGCCTTGGATCAGGCCATTTGTCATCGCATTGTTTTGATAATCTGCCGTTGGTGCCTGTGGCATGCCCAGCGGTGAGAAGATAGCGGCACAAGCCAGAGCAAGCAGCATCAGGATAAGCATTGGTGTCATTACTTTGCCGATGTAATCGACCAGACGGCCCGGTTTAAATGCCAGCAGCAGAGTGACAGCCGAAAACACAATGGAAAACAGCATCAGGTGATCGCTGCTTGTAAAAGGCTTCACGCCCATTTCGTAAGCAACAGTAACTGCGCGAGGCATACCAAATGCCGGGCCGATAGCGGTAAACAGCAATACCCAGAAAGTGCTTCCCATCCAGTTTGGCAGCGGACGAGTCAGATTTTGGCTGCTGCTGATTCGGCCTAATACGATCAGCGTGAATGTCGGCAGACCTACTGCGGTGATCAGAAACCCAGCCATTGCTGGAAATAAATTGGTTCCTGCTTCCAGTCCCAAAGAAGGTGGAAAGATCAGATTACCAGCTCCAAGAAAGAGCGCGAATGTCATTAAGCCAGTGGCAAATAAATCTTGTTTTTTCACTGCACATGTCCTGTCTGTTATTTTCGGGACCGTCAGTTAGGCTGAAGAGAAGAAAGATGAAGGGAAAGCGTATCCTCCGTCAGCCTGGCTGACGGAAGTAATACCGCCAGCCTAGTTAATAATCACTAGAATAATGGCGATAATAATGTTTGTTGCGCGCGATACAGCACTCGTGAGCACTTCAGGCAAAGTAGCAAATTGTGAGTCTGTATAAGTTTGCATAAGTAAAACTTTAGTAATTTGTATTGGCAACGCAGTCAACATATAAGTAATTTAGTTGGTTGTAAATAGTTTTCTAGAGATAAATTTCATTATTTTCTGTAATAACATTATTTTTATTCTTATCAGTATTTCTGCCGTCGTCCTAAGCTGTATCATTTTTTAACTGTTTCTCGTACCTGCCTAATGCCTTCTTTTTATTTGAATTTAAACCAGTGGTGACAAAAAGCCGATTGAGCAATTAAAGACAATGCTTGCGACCTTTATTCCTGATTTTGAGCTGATGCCGGGCACGAAAAAGGGGGGATCAGGCAAGTCTGAGATGAATGCACTCGCACAATCGGAATTGGGTAAAACAGACGGTGGTTAATCCCCGTTTTGTGACGCTGATTAGAAAGGAAGCCAGAGACGGCTTCCTTTTTCTTTTGGTTGGTTGTTGCTGTGGTAAATTGCGGCTCTGATAAGTGAAGTCTTAAAAAAGAGAAGAAAATTACATGCTTAAAGGGATCCATCACGCAGCGATTATTTGTTCTGACTATCAGAAGTCGAAACACTTCTACGTCGATATTCTGGGGTTAGCGATCATCGCCGAAAATTATCGTGAAGCCCGAGATTCATTCAAGCTGGATTTGCAGTTACCTGACGGCAGTCAGGTTGAGTTGTTTTCATTTCCATCACCGCCGCCAAGGCCTAGTTTTCCAGAGGCTCTGGGCTTAAGGCATCTGGCATTTACTGTCTCGTCAGTTGAAGCTTTCGTTGAATACCTTCATACAAAGGGTGTGGCGGTTGAGCCGATTCGGGTAGATGAGTATACAGGAAAGAAATTCACTTTCTTTCAAGATCCTGACGGTTTGCCTCTGGAGCTTTATGAGGACTGACGCGCAGACTGGCCATAGGGCTGCAAAATAATTCTCTAAATGTTGCCGAAATGCAGACCTTTGTTGTGCTGTAAGACTTCCACCTTCCATTACGCTTTATATAAAACGAAATGATTCAGGGTGACAGCGTGAAGGTTGCTTTTTTTGGTGAGTGCATGATCGAGCTTAGCGGTCTGCCGTTGCAGCGCACCTTTGGGGGCGATACGTTGAATACTGCGTTATATCTGGCTCGACTTGGTCAAAACCGGGGGATTGAAGTCAGTTATGCAACGGCGTTAGGTATAGATCATATTAGTCACGAAATGTTGGAATCGTGGAAAGCGGAAAATATTGATACCAGCCTGGTTCGCCGGCTGGACGAAAAACTGCCGGGGTTGTATCTGGTGGAGACCGAGCCTAATGGTGACCGTCACATACATTACTGGCGCAACGACAGTGCCGCAAAGTTCTATTTTTCGGTCGATTATACTCCGCTGGAAAGCGCGATTGATCAACAAAAAATTGATGTGCTTTATATCAGTGGAATCAGTCTGGCAATACTGGCGGAAGAGTCAAAGGCAATTTTGATTACTCTGTTAGAGAAACATAAATCGAACGGCGGTAAACTGATATTTAATAATAATTTTCGCCCTCAGTTGTGGACAACGAGGCAAGCGAAATACTGGTACTCCCAGATTGTACCCTATACAGATATTGTCCTTAGCAGCGAAGAGGATGAGAGTCTGGTCTGGGGGGAACACGATGTTGCTTCTTTGTATCAGCAGGCAGGCTGTAATGAGGTTGTGATACAGCGGGGCAGAGCAGGTTGTAAAGTCTACTCTGGTCTGCAAAGCGCGCAACCTGAATGTTTTCAGATAACGGCAAACCAACCTGAAAGGGTGGTTGATATTTGTGCCTGTGGAGATGCATTTGCTGCCGGTTATCTGGCTGCAAGGCTGAAAGACGGTACAGAAGGTGCAGCAGCAGAATTGGGCCATCAACTGGCTTCTATTGTTATCCAGTATCCGGGAGCAATTATTCCTCCCGGAGCGATGAAAGCATTAACGTAAGGAACAAAAGGCAATGCCACAAACATTGTTAGAAAAATTAAAAAAATTCAAAGTTGTGCCTGTTATTCAGATTGATGATGTTGAGCAGGCGGTGCCATTGGCGAAAACACTGGTTGAGAATGGATTGCCTGTAGCTGAAGTCACATTCAGGACCGAAGCGGCTGAGGAAGCTATCCGCAAGATGCGTGAAGCCTATCCGGATATGTGTATCGGTGCCGGCACCGTGTTGAATTCCGGACAGGTAGATCGTGCAAAGGATGCCGGTGCAGAGTTTATTGTGGCACCAGGACTTAATCCAAATACAGTGCGTTATTGTCAGCAGCAAGGAATTGCGATGGTTCCGGGAGTGAACAATCCAAGCCAGATTGAGCAGGCAATGGAACTGGGACTTACCTTCCTTAAGTTTTTCCCGGCTGAGGCTTCCGGCGGTATCAATATGATCAAGGCGCTTTTGGCTCCTTACGTAGATGTTGAAATGATGCCGACAGGCGGTATCAGCAAGTCCAATGTCGGAGCTTATCTTGCGACAGATCGTGTCGCCTGTTGTGGCGGTACATGGATGGTGGCTCCAGCCCTCATTAATGCCGGTGACTGGGAAGAGATCGGTCGACTGGTCAGAGAAGCGGTAGAGCTGGTGAATCAGTAAATAGACTCGAAATCTAGGATTTAAACAGCTTCTGTTTGCAAAGCCATTGGGAAAATCTGATGGCTTTTTGCCTTGTGGGCTTAACGGCACAAAAACTTTCTCAGGCGTGAGAATTCAGGTTGTCATCAGATAAAGCAGAGTGAATAGACAAAATTGATGGAATTTATCAGTGACATTGGAGACTTATGTTTGTTATGTGCCCAATCTTAGAGAACTATAAAGAATAAAAAGTGTGCATTAAGTTATTATAAATAGACCTATTGCACATTAATCCAGCAAGTAATACTGATTAGTTTAATTTGCTGTTGACTCAGGCTGACCAATCCGTAGAATGCACCACGTACCGAGACAGAACAGTCTTTCTCAGGTAACATCAGAGGCGCGTTGGCAGAGTGGCTATGCAGCGGATTGCAAATCCGTGGACCTCGGTTCGACTCCGGGACGCGCCTCCATTCTACAAAGAATTTTTGATATTGATTATGTCAGTATCAACGCAAGAATTGCGTGCCCTGGTGGTGGAATTGGTAGACACAAGGGATTTAAAATCCCTCGACGTTCGCGTTGTGCCGGTTCAAGTCCGGCCCGGGGCACCATCTATTCGAAAGGCTTACCGAGAGGTAAGCCTTTTTTCGTTTCTGCTGTCAAAGCTCCTTTCAAAACAACTGAAAAATCAGTGTTTTCCGTATTTTCCGTTTTCCCTTCTCCTTGCCGGATTGGTTATCTCTGTGTAATGTTAAATTAATGTAACTATTTCATGGCAAGGACTGGCAATGAAATTGAATTGCGATATGGGAGAAAGCTTTGGTGCCTGGCAGATGGGGCACGATCAGGCTGTGATGCCATGGATTGATATGGCGAATATCGCCTGTGGCTTTCATGCATCAGATCCCAATGTCATGGCGCAGACTGTCTCATGGGCGCTTTCCCATCAGGTTGAAATAGGGGCTCATCCTGGTTACGACGATAAGCCCGGATTCGGTCGCCGTAGTATTCCTCATGCTATGACCGAAATTACTCAGCTGGTGGCTTATCAGGCTGGCGCATTAGATGCGATATGCCAGCTACAGGGTGGGCATATCCGCTATATCAAACCTCATGGCGCACTTTATAACGACATGATGTCGAGAGAAGACATTTTTGAAGCAACAGTTAAAGCTGTTGCCGGTTTGAATCAGCGTCGCCATATTGCACTTAAATTGATGATCCAGGCTCAGACCGATAACGACCTTTTCAGGCAAATAGCTGAGTATTACCGGGTCGGGCTTTTATATGAAGCATTTGCTGATCGTGCTTATGACGAGTCAGGATTCCTGGTTCCACGCACTCAGCCGGGAGCGGTTTATCAAGATGTTGAACAGATTAAAGAGCAGGTTATAAATTTAGCTGAGGGGCAGGTTACGACAATTCAGGGAAATAAGCTTAACCTTGCTGTCGATACGGTTTGTGTCCACGGTGATAATGAGCATTCGATACTGACTATCGAAGCGCTGCATAAGGTGCTTCATCCATGATCCGTGTCGAGCCCGTTTCTGAAACCAGCATGATTGTGTATTTGGGTGAGCAGATTGATACCAGCCTGACACCGCAGATAAACCTGCTGGCAAGGTATCTAAAGCAAGGTTTCGCGGAATCTCTTATTGAAGTCATTCCTTCATATACATCTCTTTTTATTCAATATCATCCTCGCCTTATTACTTATCAGGTTTTGTCTGATGCCATCATGCAGTTTGCATCTATGCTCGACAGTAAGAAGAGAAAACGTCGTACACGAGAGGGGAAATTGATCACCTTGCCGGTTTATTATGATCCTGATGTCGGCCCGGATTTATTGCATGTTGCCCGTGAACATAATCTGGAAATTGAACAGGTGATAGCCAGCCATGCACGGAAAACCTATATCGTCTGTGCGGTTGGTTTTGCGCCGGGATTTGCCTTTCTCGCCTCGGTTGAACCTGAAATTGCCACGCCTCGCCATACCGAGCCTAGGATGAGAATTCCCGCCGGTAGTGTTGGTATTGCCAATGAACAGACCGCGGTGTATCCGGCAGATTCGCCCGGTGGTTGGCAAATTATTGGTAATTGCCCGACACCCTTGTTTTCGCCTGAGAGTAAACCAATGTCGCCGTTTAACGTCGGTGACAGAGTGAAGTTTGAGGCTATATGCAGGCGGGAATTTGAAGATCTCGGAGGAAGCGTTTGGCCACACTGGAAGTAATACAGCCGGGAATGTTGAGCTTGATCCAGGATACAGGGCGATTGGGAGTCGGTGCGCAAGGGCTGAGCCAGGGAGGTGCTGTCGATCTGCATGCCTACTGTTGGGCTAATCACCTGTTAGGCAATGATATGAATTGTCCGCAGATTGAAATCACACTCGGGCAGGCCTGTTTCAAAGCACATGGCGACATGCTTTGTGCGATTACCGGTGCGGATATGAATCTGACGGTAGATGGCAAGCCTCAGGTTTGCTGGCAAAGCTTTTTACTTAGAAATGGGCAAGTACTGAAGTTTAACCTACCACGTTATGGTGTGCGTGCTTATCTGGCTGTTTATGGCGGATTTTCTGTTCCTGAAGTGTTAGGGAGTGCTTCAACGGTTGTCCGAAACGGTATCGGTGGAGTGGCACAGGGTACACCATTGCAGCAAGGAGACTGCTTGAAGGCGATAAATTTCAACGGTGATAAATCCAAGTCATTCTCAACACCGGCGCGGTTTATTCCGGACTATCAGCAAGGGCTTCAACTCAGAGTTATTGAGTCATGCCAGGCAGACAGTTTTTCAGATTCAGCTAAGCAATCCTTTTATAGCGGCACATATAAAGTCACCCAACAAACGGATCGAATGGGATGTCGACTTGAAGGTCCGGAAGTCACTGGCCACATTGATGGTGTTATTTCTGAGGGGATAGCCTATGGAGCCATCCAGATCCCGCCTAATGGTCAGCCTATAGTATTACTTAACGATCGGCAGACGTTAGGCGGTTATCCCAAACTAGGGTGTGTTGCCCGAATAGATATGTCGAGACTGGCACAGGCGAGACCAGGTCAGCACGTTCGTTTTCTAAAAGGTGATTTGCAGGAGTTACAAGAGGAATGGCTGACCTTTTCCCGCTTTTTTGCATTGCCGTTTTAGTTGCCTGAACGAAACCGTGAACAGGAGTAAGAATGTATATTTTTGGCTATGGAAGTCTTATTAACCATCAATCGCGTAAGCTGACAGGCCAAACAGGTGAGGCGTTACCGGCTAAGGTCAGTGGGTTGGTTCGTTCATGGGGAAAGGTTGATGGCACTTATAAAATCGCGCCTTTGGTTGCTGTTGAAGGGCATGGTGTTTGTAACGGTGTGCTTGTTCCAATACAGGGCATTGTTTTGAAGGATTTTGATCGCAGGGAAAAAGGCTATCGGCGTATTGAGCTGGATCCGACAAGCTTAATTGTTGAAGGCTGCGACATGCCAAATGTGCCTGTTTGGGCGTATGTTAGATCTGATGTTGAGCCACCCTGTCAGGTAAAACCAATAATGCAGACCTATGTTGATACTGTTCTAGCCGGTTGTTTCTCTATTTCACAGCAATTTGCCAAAACATTTGTTGAAACAACCAGTGGCTGGCATCATCCTCTGTTTGATGATCGTCAACAACCCAGATACGGGAATTATGTTGGTGTTTCTGAGAATAAGCAGGCATTGATTGACAGTTTAGTCACGGATATACGCCGTGACGTCAGTGGTATACAGAAAAATGGCAAAACCGAATAAGAAAGGGCCGACAAAGACGGTCGATATATTTTGTTGTGGGTGTAAAAGCCAGCTGTTTAAATATCGGAAAGGCGGCAAAGGGGCGTTGGTTAAGTGCTTTAAAGAAAGGATTAGTCGTGACTACACAAATGAGCCTTGCATTTGCCCTGAGTGTCAGGCTGTTTTTGCAAGAGAAACTCTGGTGAGAGGAACGCCTGCCTATAAGATTATTGGTGGTAAAGCTTATATGAAGTAGTCGTGTTTTGTTTTAGTTCAAAGGATCAGCGAATTAGCAAGCTTAATTGATTTTGGCCAGCTGGTTCGGGCACTTTATATTACTGTTGGTTAATAATGCTTGTAGGTTGAGAAGCTTACGTTTATACGTGGCTTTAACCAGCTGATAGTCGACGTCAGGGGCAAACCACATCACCAGCTTTCGGTCATGCTTGCGTACTTGTTCAACCCGAAACGCATTTAGTCGGCCAAAACGGGTTTTGATCTTTTCTTTTCCCTTTACTTCAAAAAAGTAATGGTCCACATCATCCGTGTCCTGCAACTTAAAGTTGAATGATGTTTTACCTTCGATAAGGTTGTGTCTTATCTGGCTGCCAACAGCATCTCCATCCATGATGGGAATGTCTGTACTGCTGAAATTAGCGGTTGCTCCGTTGTAATTGATTACTGAGCGGCTTCCTTCTTCACTGAAGGTTGCTGAGGCTGAGCCAGCCAGAAGCCCGGTGATTTGACGTGAAAATGATTGGGTCAGAAACGAGTTTCGCTTTTCTGACCAATAAACCCGGCTTTGTTGTTTTAGTTTGCTTTTGGCGACCACAATGTCGACTTTACTGTAGGAGTAAATGTCCACATTTTTATCTTGCCATCTGAGTGTTCGGGTCAGATACCCAATTTTTTGCTGGCTGAGATAGATATCGTACGTAAAGGCCTTGGTGCACTGGTGAAAAGCCGGTGACGGATTGGCGTAAATAGATGTTGAATAAAGTAAGGCACTGATAACAGAAACGATTGTTGTGAATAGATTTTTCACTGTGCCTCCGTACAGTCTCGCTCCATCATTATTACGTTAGCAGTGGTAAAGAGATCACGCAAAAGTCATTGCTATTGAGTGGGAACTGTCGACGTGATGGCAGGCTGCTGAGCAGCCTGCGTTACATGAACTTATTTCAGCAGTCGCTTGAGGATCTTTCCGGTTGCTGTCATTGGCAATGAATCAACAACCTCAACCTGGCGAGGGTACTTGAAGTCAGCCAGTCGTTCACGTCCCCAAGCAACAAATTCTTTCGGTGTTGTTTGGGCTTCATCTTTCATGATGATAAAGGCTTTCACTTCTTCACCGTAAGTTTTATGCGGGATACCGACAACCGCCACCATGTGAACATCCGGGTGGGTCATGAAGGTTTCTTCGATATCACGCGGATAGATGTTATAGCCGCCGCGAATGATCACTTCTTTCAGGCGGTCGACGACGAAAACATATCCGTCCTCATCCATTTTGACGATATCGCCGGTATGCAGCCAGCCATCCACAATGGTTTTTGCTGTTTCTTCTGGTTTGCGGTAGTAGCCTTTCATTACATTATGGCCACGGATCAACAGCTCACCTTCTTTGCCTCGTGACTGGGTCTTTCCTCTATCATCGACCACTTTCATTGTGACGCCGGGTAAAGGCTGGCCGATACTACCCGGTTTGCGTTCGTATTCAAGGTGATTAAATGCTGCCACCGGTGAAGACTCCGACAGGCCATAACCTTCAATTACTGGCACATTCAATTTTTCTTCAAACTGTTTCAGGATTTCAACTGGCATTGAGGCTCCACCTGAAATAGCCACTTTCAGGTTTGCGGCGATATCTTCAATAAAGTCACCGCCATGTTTTTCAGCAAACGCAAGCAGGCCGATGAACATAGTCGGTACGCCGGCTAAGTGAGTCACTTTATGCTGATGCATCTGTTGCAATACGGTTTTGGGTACAAAACGTGGGATCAGAACCAGAGCACTGCCAGCAAGAATCGAGGTGTTCATGATCAGCGACTGACCAAAAGTATGGAACAGAGGCAGGATAGCAATACTGACATCTGTACCTTTCTGATTAGTCAGAGCCTGACATGCCTGAGCGTTGCACAACATGTTACTCTGACTTAGCTCTGCGCCTTTCGCGCGGCCAGTTGTGCCGGAGGTGTAGAGTATTACACAGGTATCCTCTGCTTTACGGTAAATTGCATCAAAGTGATTTTCTTCAGTTTGTAACCACTGGTTAAAGCTATGGGCTTCCTGCGGAGCCGGAGATTCATTGCCTTCGGTTTCAATCAGGATGAAATGCTGGCAGCTTTCTGTGTCACTGAATCCCTGATAGCCGTATTCACCACATGGAAGGGCACTGTTGCCCTGATAGCAAATCAGAGCGACAGCATCGGAATCATCAAGATGATAGGCAACTTCAGGGCCTTTCAGCATGACATTGAGCGGAACAGTGACGGCCCCGACCTTCTGAATAGCATAGTAACCGATAACAAAATCAGGTGTATTGGGGCAGGAGATAGCCACTTTGTCATCTGGCTTGATGCCTAGTCTGACAAGTTGATTTGCCACGCGGTTAACCCTTTTATTCAGCTCACTGTAGCTGATGGTTTGATCGTGGAAGATGAGGGCTGTGTCATTACCGCGAAAAGTGGCATTACGTTCCAGGTTCGTAGCAAGGTTGTACATAGTATTCAGTTCTTATCTTTGTGATGAATGGCACCATGAATTGATAATAGCGAAGCCATTAATGTGGTTTTCACGATAAAAATATTAAAGTTTTTTTTCAATATAAATAATTATTTTTTAAAGGGAAATTATTGAGATTGTTGTACAGGGTAAAAGACAAACGAACACGTAAAAATTAACACACTGATTTTATGGTTAATTTAAAAAAGATGTTTGAAAGGTAATTGTGACTGTTTGATTGCGGAAATTTGACGATTTGCTTACTCACTCCTATTTTTTGTTACTGGGTTTAACTGAGAGAGGTCAACTGTAATGAAGAGAATGAATTCATCATACCGTCTACAGATCATCAAAGAAGTCGCAACCAGACGCCGCTTGTCAGAGCGCGGTGATCCGATGGCCTGCCACATATCTCAGTTACTCGATGAACGAAACCATAAGTTAGAGATCCCGGACAAGCAATTTAACGGCTGTCATTATGACGAGAATGTCGGCGGCTGGGTGAGTAATTTTTGGGATACTAAGTAATCCCAAAAGGTGACCGACAAAGTATCGACTGTTTGATTCAACTTCGGGCTTTACCCGGAAAGTGAAACAAGAGCCAACAGAAATAGTCTGCTACCGCTGTTGGCTCTTGCTTTGTTCTGATTTAAAACAGAGGGCCGTATAATTTTGATATCAACGGGTGCGAACACTGGAACAAAATGAACGACTGAGGTACATTGCCCCGTCAATGTTATATTAGGTCGACCAATGAACTACGTAGAGCTGGATAGTTATTCCCGCAAGTGGATTTTCACCCACGCATCCATGCCTGTCGAGGCAGCCGATTTAGAGCAGATTAAACCCCTGACTCAAGCCCGTTCCGCGCAGCTATGGCGTGAGCATATCAGTAGCCAGAGCCCTGACGCAGATCATTTTGAAAAGGGTGACTGGGCTTTTGATAAAAACATTTGGTCTGAAGCTGTTGACTGGCAGCAAGCCTGGGACTGTGATGAAAACGATCTTCCTTCAGAAATCTCTGAAATCATTGACTGGGAAGACAACACCACGGTTTATTTCTGTTACGAGAAATACAATATCATTGAAACCAAGTGGGGTGTTTTCAAACGTAATTGGAAGAACTTTTTGTTCTTTGATGATGGCCCGATGCTGATTGGCCGTAAGAAAAAGCAGGTACTTTGGTTTAGTTCAAACGGTACTTTTAAACACGCTAACCGCGGCTAAAGTTGTTGCAGAATACCCGCGTATTCCCATTTAACAGGCTCCGGTAGCAAAAGAAATTTCAGATAACGTCTTCCTCTCTGGAAGACGTTATTTTTGGTAATTTCCATCTGATTCAGTTGAATTGATTATATTCACTTATTTGTCCCTTTCCTGAAAGCTTGGCATCGTACATTGCTTCATCAGCCTGTTTGATGACTTCTTCTGCATCAAGCGCATTATCAGCCGATACATAGTAACAGCCAATGCTGGCATTAAGTTGCAGCTGCAGCTTTCCAATGTGCAGTGGTTCTCTGATTTTTGAAAGCAGCCTTGCGCTTGTTTGTCTGGCATCTTCTGAGCTTTTAATCGGATTCAGAACAGCCACGAATTCATCCCCGGCTAACCTGGCTATGATATCGCTGTCTCTCAGTGTGTGACGAAGTCGTTCTGCAATGACTTTAAGCGCCTTGTCTCCGGTTTGATGGTCATGGCTATCATTGACTGATTTAAAGTCGTCCAGATCAATGAAGAGGACTGCCATTTGTGAATGTGTGTTTTTTAACTGCGTAAGTTGCTGTGTTAATTCTGTATGCAATTTACTGCGGTTAGGTAAATCGGTCAGCATGTCATGAGTGGCAAGGTATTCCAGTTGTTCAATTTTCTCTTCTGATGATTTATCAGCCAGTAGCCATGAAAACATCAGATAGATGAAAACGCTGCTGAGAAGAAACAAGCCAATCATCAGAAGCAGGCTTAGCTTGAAATGATTAAACTGCATTTGTTTTAGTGCTATCAGCGAAACAGCAATCCTCAGTTGTCCAATTTGCTCTCCTTTCATATCAATAGGCACAAACATGTAGAGCATTTGGGAGCCAAACACATAACCTTGCTGAGCAAGCTTTGTCTCTTCATCTTTTGAAGGGAAGATAAAAGTGATCTTCTCATTTTTATATTGGCTGAATTTTTGCTGGTTGAGCGTGTTTAGCTCCACGCGGGCAATTAGAGGATCTGCTTTGAAAGCCGAGAGAATTTCCATTGCTTCGATACGGTCGTTAAACAGAATTGCGGCGTCCAGGTTTCGTCCGACGCCATTGGCCAGCACCTTAGTCCGACTTATTAGATGTTCTTGCTCAATGCTTAAATACACCTGATGAGTGATGAATTTAATCGTGATAAAGGCAAGCATGATGAAACTCATTACAGCGATGGTGAGCCGCATATTCAGCGGCAGGCGGTTGGCCCATTTAGTCATGAATGCCTCCTTTCTGAACGTCATGATGCAGAGAGATTCTTAGCAATTGTGAACTGACAGTCAGGCGTCCCCTTTCTACATTATCAAGCCCGATCACCGGTTTTACCTGATTGTTTATCGATCTCAGTTCGATCATTCCTCCCTGTTTAGTAAAGCCTTTGTTACTGCTTACTGTCAGTACTTTTTCATACTGAGGGATTCGTTGCAGTTTGCGCATTTTTCGCTCTGTGAGGTATAGGATCTCACAATGGTTGCTTGCTTCACTTAGGTTCTTCAGTGAGATAAAGCTAGATGCATATCCGGGAATGCCTTTGTTTTGAACTAAGTTCTCTAGCGTAACTGTGACGCTGTCTCTGCCTAGGCAGCAAAAGCGAATGTCTGTCAGTTTGTCCGGCCAGTGCACAAAGTTTGCAAAGTGATGGATATAGACCGCTTTAATTTTATAGTCTGCAAAATTGGCGGAATCGGGTAATGCGGCTTCTGTTTTTGCAATAGTGAAGATAAATAAGCAGCTAACAAGTTGAGTCACCAATATCCGTAGTCGCCCCCGAGATCGAAAAGCCTCAGACTTACCGTCAACAAAACGTTTATGACTGAACTGATTATGATCCAACATTGCCAGGTACTGAAACATCATTCTCATAAGAAGTCCCATGATGCTCGAAGGTAAGCCGTTTCTTCAATTTTGGCTTTTCCTGGTTGATCTTCATATTGTTCTTTACCAAGAGCATCAATAATCAGCTCAACTTTTGGCCAGTCGGGTTTTTCCTGCCATGCAAGCCGAACATCAAATGTGCTGACAGATGGGGCATCAAAAGGTTTGTGGCCATTTTTGAATGTCACACCGGAGTTTACTGCGCTCTTGTATCGGTACCATAAATCCAGTTGCCATGCTTGTGTGATATCCCATTGAGAGAACACTGAAACAAAATGGTTTGGTTGATATTTATATTTTGCCGGATAGCCCCCGAATGTATCGGTGTCGCAGTACTTCAGGCCTTGGCAGTCAGGTTCGGTATTGATGAAGCTGTAGCTTGTTTGTATACGTAAATTGCTCAGTGGCTGCCAGTGGAAAGCCGTTTCAAATCCGACACTTTCTGCGTTCAGTTGATTCGTGTAATGAGAAGACTGAACAAACAGTCCGCCAGGTACGGTTACACCATCTCGACAGGAGCCGAAGGAGCAATAAAGGTAAGGCTCATCAAGCATCCTTAAGTGTTTATAGCGGCTGTAAAAGACAGTGCTGTCGATACTCAGTGATGGTGAATGTGTGTAACGATGGCCCAAATCCCAGGTAATAACAGATTCATTTTCCATTTCTTCATTCCCGAAAGTGAATTTAAGCACCGGGAATCGGCCCATTTGAGTTGGCGAGATGGGCTGAGTGGTGTCTGTAAAAATGTAATGATCTGTTACTGAATCAACCACAGAAGGTGTAACGACCGCACGGCCGACACCTGTCCACCATTGATGTTGGGGTGAATAGGAATAAAGAACCCTTGCCTGAGGTTGCAGTTCGGTACTGTGATTCAGGGTGAAGTGTTCTATCTTGGTACCCAAGGTTGTCGAAATAGTGTCACTAAGTGTGGATTCCAGTTGCAAATAGGCATTGTAGATGGTGTCAGTGCCCTTTGGTTCTCTGGTTACACGCCCCCATAAAGGAAGTGTGTCATTTTTGCCTGTTGGATAAGAAGCATTATGCCTGTGAACCAAACGGATACCTGCTCCTGAAGTCAGCTCATGTGTTGAGTGGAAGCGATTTCTGAGCAGTCCCTCAAAATCCAGAGTATAAAACTCACCGTTTGATGAGGGCTCAGCACTGGAGTTGGTATCAGCCCACAGGCTGACTTCATAATCGGTTTGATTAAGTTGTTTAGTGACATCCAGACTGATGTAACCACCGCGGGAATAATCATCAAATTGTCCCGGTTGCAGGTAGAAATAATTTAATTTCTTATTCAGGCCAACGGATAACCAGTCATGGGATGATTTATTATGGTAGCCGCCGGATTCGAAAATAATTTGTGTGTCAGAGTTGAAGTAGTCGACCCTGATTCCACCGCGATAGTTTTCCCACTGGTCGTCGTTAAAAAAGTAGTAGTCTGACTTCTGGCCCTTGGCGAAGACTCTTGCTGTTGTTGTTTCTGACAGTGTCATGCCATAACGGTAATTGATTTCTCGGTAATTGTGCTCACCAGCACTGATTTCAAGATAATTGCCAAGTGTATCCCGGCTGTGCTTCGTGATGATATTGACCACGCCGTTTGCAGCATTACCACCCCACATAGTGCCGGCAGTTCCCCGCATAATTTCAATACGTTCGATATCTTCAAGGACTGTATCGACGGTATCCCAAAAAGTGCCGGACATCAGTGGGCTGAAAACGGTACGACCATCGATCATCACTAATAGTTTGTTAAACAGAACTTCATTCAGCCCCCGTAATGAAACCTGCCAGTTAAACTCACTGATTTTTGTCACTTGTACACCGGGTGCCAATGCGAGGGCCTCGGCAATAGAGCGTACGCCGCTACGTCGGATCTGTTCATCGCTGATGACATAAACTGCACCGGGAACTGATGACAATGACTGCTCTTTTTTAGCTGCGGTAGTTACCGTGATTTGCGTTGCAGACAGATCTTCAAGGCTCATCGCCATTAAAGTATCAAGGTCATTAGATTTCACTGATGCTGAAAATAATAAAGGCATCAAGGTGAAATATGTCATTAGGCTTTGGATTAGGCCGGAATTTAATTTAACTTGTTCTTTCAAAACGTTTTATCGGGAATGTTGTAATCTGTATTGATATAGAGCAATAGTAACAACAATCCTAAAAAAGTGAATTATTTCATTGGCTTGGAATTGATGTCTATTTTTGTTGTTTTTATTTGTGGGTGGAATTATTTGTGTTCAGTTTTGTTTTTAGGGAATGGGGTGCTTAGAGTATTTTTCTCACTATTGATTAAGCTTATACAAATAGAGGTGTGAACCGGAAATGTATTTATTAAATCAATAAAAAAGGGTCAAATTTAACCTCAGATAAGAGCGGGCAGAAAATGGTCAATTGCTTTAGGGAATAGAATTATTTCGAATAAAAAAAATATTTCAATAAACAGGCATCATTAATGTCTTAATGATGCCATTAGTTGTCTGATTTTTTGGGTACCTACCGCCATGTTGCTACTGGAAGAATGAACGGAGCTGCCAGATGAAATGAAAGGTTGGTGTAGTGGTTCACCTAGTGTGACAAAGATTCTGGCTCCAAGGTTGCCGGTTCGTATCTCCAGTGGCAGCGAAGAGGCTTCGAGTACGCCCATTTGCCGAGGATGAAGTTGACTGCCGCTGACATAGACATTACCGGAGCGAACATAAATAAAGCCAGATGTCAGATTGTTCTCAGGTTGAAAAGACCAGACGCCATAGGGCGCAATCATGATATCGAGGTAAGTCAAAGGAATACTGTGTCTTATGGGACTTGTTTCTTTTTTGAAATCACCGACAAGTATCTTAGTTGTTGCATCTTCTTCTTCAACTAAAGGAAGCTTATCTGCGGAAATGTTACTGCTTATAGCATCGGACATTTCGGTTTCACCCGCAGGGAGGGCTGTCCACAGACTGAATGATTCGACATAGCCGTTATTGGGGGTCATGGTGTCTTTGTGAATGACTCCGTTACCTGATGTCATCACATGGATATCACCACTTGCTAGCGTCACCCGGCTACCAGCTGAATCAAGATGACGTAGCTTCCCGGTGACAGGGTAACTTATGGCTTCGATGCCTGAGTGGCCGTGGTAATCAAGACCAGTATTCAGCACAACTTCTTTAGCTTCAAAGTGATCCCATAGTACAAAGGGGTCAATTTCACTGATGTTATCGTCTGTAATGAAGGCCGTAATGGTACCTGCTTTTTGGCCGTAGCGGACTTTTGTTATCTTTCTTGTGTTTTTCATGAGCCAATACCAGATTAAAAGAGCGAGCAAGATGAAAATTTATAAGTTTGACTTTTTTAATTGAGAAATGATTTCAAATATATTCATATTGATTAAATCTTAGACCTTTGATGATAATTTTCTCAAGGTGAAATCACCTTAAAATTAGTGAAATTTAAAGGGATTAATAATTGGAAATTATTAGTTTTAAGATGCAATCTCATATTCGGAATGCTTAAATCGTCAATCTTTATGCCAGGTAATGAAATCAATACATGCGGGTATGTCTGATTGGTTAAACATCTTCAACCAGCGAGCCTGGTTACTTTGAAGTTTATCGCCTGGTCCCTTCACCTCAACCCATTGGTATTGATTGTCTTTGAACATAATAAGATCAGGAAAGCCTGAGCGATTATTCCTGGGATCAAATAGCATACGTTTAAATAAGCGGGATAGGGTAGAGCAAGGAATGCTATTTACCGTTAATTCGATGATGTCTTTGCTCAGAATATGCCAGTTAACCCAGTCGTTACTCAGGCCTTCCTTCTGATTATAGATTTCCAGCCAGTTACACCATGAGCCTGAGGATATGTGTTCAAGGCGCTCTGCTATCATCTCCGCTCGCTGAGTTCTGAATTCCGGAGTGAACATATCCCGTGGTGAGCGTTGGTATGGGTTCAGAAATGCTCCCGGAATGGGAGAGAAAATGATATCCCAGAAAGCCAGACCAAACAGACCGCAAATCAGGCTGTTTTCAAGATAAAAAACAGTCCACCCTTGCACGGTATAATAGTCAGCGACTGCCAGTTCAACGCGTTGTTCGGTGTGAGGTAAAACCAAGTGGTTTTCGTTAAATGAAGTTTTTTCCGCAGGAGAGAAAGGGCGTTTTAGTTGACGACTTAGCTTCTTTTCTAACGTCAGGGCGACTTCACTTTCTTCTTCAGTTAGCGGAGTGTTCTTCAATTTAAGCGTTAGTTTCAGCGCTTCGTCCTGAATACCGAGCTTATCCAGGATACGGATTTGACGCTCACGAGATGGGGGTAATTCACTTTGTCTGAAAAGTGTCAGTGCTTCCTCTTGCATGCCAAAACGTTCAAGGTCTCTGGCAACATGATTGATGAGCTTCTGACGCTTCCGCTCCAGTGGCGGCCACTCAAAGCGGGTGGGAATATTACTTACCATATTAACAATGGCATCATGGTTTTTCTGTTCTTTCGCATTCCAGTAGTCATCCGCCAGCGAGGTCAGAACAAGCCAGCTCTCAATTTGTTCTCGTGACTGGAATAAACGCGTTTCTTTATCAACCGGGTAGGACTCGAACTGATGAAGCCCGAGGTCAGAAAGGACAAACTGGCTCAAATCCTGGTGGCTGTTACCAAAGAAAAGCAGCAGAAAAATCTCTAGGTTCTGCTGGTGGCAGATGTAGAAGATAGTTTGTCCGAATTCTTCGAGCTTCGGAGATAGCTGATAGAGTTTCTCCAGTAACGCCGCTTTATGGGCGGACTTGTGTTTGTTAAGAGCGGGAAACAGTGTGAGCAGTTCCGGCTTAGTAAAAAGAGGTGCTATGTGTTCTGTGCACCAGTCTGGGTTATTGATTTCAATGAAACCCGCTTTTGCCAGTTCTCTGGCAGGCTGAGTCAGTTCACCAATTTCAGGGTAGTGGAGTTTGTCTTTTCTGTAATAAAGGCCTTTTCTCGAAAGCAGGCGTACATAAAGCATCCTGGCTGGTGGGGATAGCTGCCTGAAAGCTTTAAGCCAATTTGTTTCATTTTGGTTGAGGAGATCAAGGTAGTGCTGTTCAACTGAATTAACCAGTCGTTGGAAGTTATGGAGGTAGTAATCTGAAGCGAGTTCGGATGGTTGCATATTGTTGTCTTAATCGAATAACTCAACACTAAGGACAAATCATTATTCTTATAACCCATGAAATTTTTGGAAAAAAGTTATATTCATAATAATTCTCAATCGCTAACCCTGCGCGATATTGATATCATAACAGTAACGTCTTGATTGTATAAGGTTTGTTGTGTTGACTCAGTTAAATGTCTTCATTCGATTATCAGTGCTGCTTCTGTTGGTAAGCGTAGCATTGCCTGCATGGGCAACAGGTTTACTAGCAGATAATGATGCAAAAAGCTCACGGGATATCGTCGGTGCTGTTTGCATTATTCGGCATGATAATCAAATGATTATGTTGTCTGAAGTCATCACCAAAAAGTTTGCGTTGCCCGGCGGTTATATTGAGCGAGGGGATTCTCCGAAAGAGGCAGCCATAAGAGAAGTGCTGGAAGAAACCGGTATAGATGTAGAAGTTGCAGAACTGCTTCAGTATCGCGAGCGTGCTGCAATATTCAGTTGTGTTGCTAAAACACCAATTCTGGTCTCTTCATTTAAGGATCGGACTGGTTACCCGATCGTTGCATCCTGGTTTGCCAAAGATTATTCCGTTGAAGTAAAACGCGTCTACCTTGCGAACCCGAATGATATTGCGCAAAAGGATTATCGTTATCCGGATGATGCACCTCTGCTGAATTCATGGCTGGAAAGAACCCCGAACAGCGAAATTGAAATTTATCGTGACCTGTTGGAACAGGTTAACCCTATGCATAAGTTGGAGTTAAGCTGGATTCAGCAGCTACAATCGACTGTAAGGGCAATGCCGGATGCTTCCCGAGCGATTTTGGAAGCCATTGTCTATTTGGGTAATTTACCCGGCGAACCGATCTTTATTGCTTTACTCATTATCTTTGTTGCCGGATTCTTTGGTCCTCATGCCTTACTTCAGCTGGCTGTATTATTGTTTGTTGCTATTTTTACAGCTAATGCGCTTAAGCTTGGTTTTGCATCACCGCGACCGTCTGACATTATGCCTGAATTGCAGCAAGCCAATGCTTACGGTTATGGTTTCCCAAGTATGCATACTTTGTTGGCGACCATATTATGGGGCATGTGTTGGCAATTGCTTTCCCTGCGTATCGGCAGAACATTTAGGTGGCTATCACTGCCACTATTCCTGTCTCTTGTTGTTTTAATGGCTCTGGCCCGTGTCTGGTATGGTGTTCACTTTATCAGCGACACGTTAGCCAGTGTATTGCTGGGAATTGTAATGGTGGCGATGATGATTCTCTGGCATGGAGCATCATCTTTTTCCCTGCACCGTTGTATCTCAGATAAATGGTTCTGGTTCTATTTAACAATGCTGGTGGGTATTACAGCTGCGCTGACCTTCACACCTTCTTTTGCTTATCTTTTTGCTTTGTTGCTGGGGATCTTTTTGGCCGTTGACTGGTTGCCAAAACATGAAGTCGCTATCGGGCTGTTACCGAAGGCTCTGACAACAGCCTCGATACTGGTTGGTATTATACTGATTAACTTTTGTGTGAAATGGCTGGCAGCGCAGGCATCAGTGAGCCTGATTGTGTTGAGTATTCGTTGTTGTGGTTTTGCGTTTGCCGGACTGTGGCTTGTTGCCGGATCATCAATTTTGTCAGAAAAAATAGCGGCTAAATTTTCTTAAATGTCATAAGGCTGCTTTATTGCTCTTCGTCACACTTTGTTTCATATACTTTGTGAGGTAAAGTGGATGAAAACGATCTTATAAGAGGCCAGTAGTCGTAGGATACGGCAGCAATACTGGACAAGGAGAGCAATGTTACCTGCACTGACACATCAGCACAGTATTGACGATGTCGTACTGTCTTTTCTGACTGAACTTGAAAACGCCGGTTTCAGCGGCGATATTGAGCAGACTTACGCCAGCCGTTTGGCTGTTGCTACCGATAACAGTGTTTATCAGCAATTACCGCAGGCGGTGGTTCTGCCAAGATCGGTCGACGATCTTATTCTGATAGGCAAAATGGGTAAGAACCCGGCCTATAAATCAGTCACTTTCTCGGCCCGTGGGGGGGGACTGGCACCAATGGTCAGTCGCTGACACCGGGTATTGTGGTTGATTTGTCCCGCCATATGAATCAAATCCTTGAAGTGAACCCGGAGCAGGGGTGGGTCAGGGTTCAGACTGGTGTCGTAAAGGATCAACTGAATGATGCCTTGCGTCCGCATGGCTTTTTTTTCTCACCGGATCTGTCGACCAGTAACCGTGCAACCATTGGTGGCATGATTAATACCGATGCTTCCGGACAAGGCTCGCTTAAATACGGTAAAACGTCTGATCACGTGTTGTCACTGAAAGCCGTCCTTGCTGATGGTTCATTGTTGGATACTGAGCCCTTATCCCAGGCGGCTATTGCCGATATTCCTGATAACAGCGAACTGGCTACCGGTGCACTCAAAGTTGCTTCTCAAGTTTGCCGTGATAAACGTCAGCAGATCCTCGATAAATTCCCTCCGTTAAACCGTTTTCTGACTGGTTATGACCTGAAGAATGTTTATGATGAAGAGCTGAAAGAGTTCGATATCACTCGCTTGCTATGTGGCTCTGAAGGATCTTTGGCTTTTATTGCCGAAGCCAAACTCAATATTACCCCGATCCCGAAATCTCGTACCCTGGTTAACATTAAATACGACAGTTTCGATTCTGCGCTACGCAATGCTCCAATGATGGTGGAAGCTAAGGCACTGTCAGTCGAGACGGTTGACTCGCGGGTATTGAATCTCGCTAAGCAGGATATTGTCTGGCATACCGTCAGTGATTTATTGACCGATGTTCCCGGTAAAGAACTGCTGGGGATCAATATGGTGGAATACGCCAGCAATGACTCTGAAGAAAATCGGTCTCAGGTTGATGCTCTGTGTCAGCAACTGGATAAGTTGATGGAGCAGAGCGAAAGTGGAGTTATCGGCTATCAGGTTTGTGATGATCTTGCCAGCATCCAGAAAATTTACGCCATGCGTAAGAAAGCGGTAGGTTTGCTGGGGGCCGCGAAAGGCAGTAAGAAGCCGGTCGCATTTGCAGAAGACACCTGTGTGCCACCTGAAAATCTGGCGGATTTCATCGCTGAGTTTCGTCAGCTACTTGATGATAAACAACTTGATTATGGTATGTTCGGTCATGTTGATGCTGGGGTACTGCATGTTCGCCCTGCGCTGGATATGTGCGATCCGAACCAGGAACGCCTGATGAAGGAAATTTCTGATCAGGTGGTGGCGTTGGTGGCTAAATACGGCGGCTTGATGTGGGGTGAGCACGGTAAGGGTTATCGCTCTGAGTACGGTCCGGCGTTTTTCGGTGATGAGTTGTTTACTGAGCTGAGGCGTATTAAGGCGGCTTTTGATCCGGATAACCGGATGAACCCTGGTAAAATCTGTACGCCGCTGGAAAGTGATGCTGACCTTGTGAAAGTCGATAGTGTAAAGCGTGGCTTTTATGACCGTCAGATCCCGCTAGAGGTGCGAGATAGCTTTAAACAGGCGATGGAATGTAACGGTAACGGCTTGTGCTTCAACTACGACACCAGCTCGCCGATGTGTCCGTCAATGAAGATCACAGCTGATCGTCGCCATTCACCGAAAGGCCGTGCCGGACTTGTTCGTGAATGGCTGAGACAGTTAGCAGAGCTGGGGATTGATCCAACCAAGCTTGAAACAGAGTTGATGACAAAGGCACCGACCATTAAGCAGATCATTGATCGTTTCCGTAATACTTTCGGCAAAGGGCGAAATGAGTACGATTTTTCTCATGAAGTAATGGATGCGATGAATGGTTGTTTGGCTTGTAAAGCCTGTGCCAGCCAGTGTCCTATCAAAGTTGATGTTCCAAGCTTCCGGGCGCGTTTTCTGAACCTGTATTACAGTCGCTATCAGCGTCCGGCCAAAGATTACCTGGTGGCTTATGTTGAAAATTACCTGCCGTTGATGGCAAAGGCACCGGTCACATTCAATGCCCTTATGAGACCAGAATGGTCGAAAAAGCTGACGGAAAAAACTATCGGCTATGTTGATATGCCGAGTCTGTCTGTTCCTACCCTGAAAGAAGGTCTGGACGGTCACCATTCGACACGCTTTGATTTGCACTGGCTGCAGGCATTGTCTGAACGTGAACGCCAGGACTATGTGCTGATTGTCCAGGATCCGTTTACCAGTTTCTATGATGCAGAAGTGGTCAGGGATTTTGTTTTCCTGATTGAGAAGTTGGGTAAGAAACCTATGTTGGTGCCGTTTAAGCCTAATGGTAAGGCGCAGCATATTAAAGGTTTCCTACGTCAGTTTTCCCGAACCGCACAGAACACTGCAGATTTCCTGAATCAGCTGGCTGATCTGGACATACCTATGGTGGGCGTGGATCCTGCTTTGGTTCTTTGTTACCGCGATGAATACAACGAGATTCTGGGGGATAGCCGAGGTGATTTTCAGGTGCTGACAGCACATGAATGGTTGTTGCCATTGCTGGATGAATTCCCGTCTTACCCGCTGCGTAAAGAAGATATTTGGTATTTGTTTGCGCACTGTACGGAGAAAACCCGATTACCTAATGCTGAAGCGGAATGGGGAACCATTTTTGCCCGTTTCGGCGCTAATTTACAGCCTGTTTCAGTCGGGTGCTGTGGTATGGCGGGTACTTTCGGGCATGAAAAAGATAAGCTGGAATGGTCGAAGAATATCTACGGTCTTAGCTGGCAGCCAAATCTTGAGCAACTTGATACCGAGCGTTGTATGGCGACAGGTTATTCATGTCGGAGTCAGGTGAAACGCCTGGAGCATATCAAGATGAAACATCCGGTTCAGGTGTTGCTGCGTATAGTTAACAACTTACCAACTTGCTAATTTATCCTGAAATAAGAGCTAACTACTAGCGTAGCTAGTGGTTAGCTTTAAGCAAGTATTCCTCAAGCTGTTCCGAAAGCCACTGAAGGATTTCCCCGCGTCGTGATTCTACCGGGCTTATTTCGCCGTAAGTCTGCCAGTTCATGGCCTTGTTATGTTTCAGCACTTTTATCGTCCCTTTGCGCAGGTATTGATTGATTAGCAGGGCTGGAACATAAGACCAGCCTGTACCATCCAGTACGGCATCTCTCAGGTGCTCAAAGAACGGTAGGGCGATAAATTTGCTGGTATGGGGATTCACTGGCTTCAGGCCATTTTCATCGATATAAGCCAGTACAACTTCTGTATAAAGCGCCAGATCTGTGCTTAACACTTTTCGCAACCGGCTCAACGGATGATCTTTGTGTGCAACAGACATCATCCGGATTTGTCCCAGTTCCAGGTGGTTGGAATGGGTCAGTTGCTGATCAGGAGGAAGGAGACAATAAGCCACATCGATGATGTTTTGCTGTACCATCTCTTCCAGCTCCGGTGGCGGCGCAACATAAATTGAGATGCTGGTGCCGGGAAATTTTTCATTAAGCTGCTGAACCAGCTTTCTCCACAAGGATTCGGGTAAAGCATCATCTCTCGCGATTCGCAGGGCCGATTCGACGCCGTCGTTATGGTGCTGGCACTTAGATTTAATTTCATCGGCGATCATTAGTAAACGCTCACAATCATTGGCAATGGCTTCACCGATATCTGTCAATTGAACCGTGTTACCGCTGCGTTTAAGCAGGCTAACACCAAGTTCGTCTTCAAAAGCGCTGATAGCTGCGCTTACAGTTGTGCGGCTTTTATCGAGCTTACGAGCGGCTTCGGCAATGGAACCGCACTGACTGGTATGAATAAACATTTCTATCTGGCTGACTTTCATTGTTAAGCCCTTGTATTTGAAATGAACATGAAGTTAGGGTTCGTTTTTGATCTTTTCAGCGACGAAAAAATTAGCGCTCAGTGATTGTAGCAATAAAAAAATATTAGGTAACATAAACTTAATTACATAAGTGAAGTGTGTCCGACGAAAATAACGTCGGTTGGTTGAGGTGTTTATGTCTTGTAATGTGCAGCTTGAACGTCGCCTGCTGCAGTTTTCGACCATGTCCTCTTTCTTATTTGCCATCATGGGCATTGGGTTAGGACTGTGGATGGGCTCTCTGGTCATCGTATTTGACGGTGCTTATTCATTTATCAGCCTTGCGTTAACCGTGGTTTCGCTTTTAGCCGCTGCTTATATCCGTAAACCTGAAGTGGCAAACTCTTCTCACACGGTTGCGAAAATCGAGCCCGCAGTCATTGCCTTTAAAGGTATGGTAATTACTGGAATGTGTTGTATTTCGTTCCATTCGGCTGTGGTTGCGATTATTAACGGCGGGCGGGAAGTTGATACCGGGTTGGCTTTGCTGTTTGGTGTGATTAACGTAGTCGGTTGTACTGCAACCTATCTGGTGCTTAAAAGCAAAGGCCAGCAAGCTCGTTCGGCGCTGGTGGAAGCCGAGTCAAAGCAGTGGGTAATGGATACTGTGATTAGCGGGGCGGTGATGTGTGGTTTTATTATCGCTACGGTTATGACTTGGGCAGGCTATGGCGAGTATGCTGCTTATGCGGATCCCGTGATGGTTGTGGTTGCGTCTGTGTATTTTGTGATTGTGCCGCTGAAAATGGTTTATGACGCGGTGAATGAACTTAGGGGGTTATCCCGAACTCAATATGACGAAGTCTCAGAATTGAGTTAATGCTTAAAACCGTTCACATATCGAAGTGAAGATTCAGGCGGGAAGGTGTAAACCTTCCCGCTTTTTTATTGGCTTGTTCTCGTTTATAAATTGCCAAGATAAGCCGCTAAAGTTTTATTTGTGGCAAAGCAGCAGAGTTTGTTCGATTTCACGGAAAAATGACGCGGTATTAATCAGCGATCCTGCGGTCAGCCCCGGCACACCGTAAATCTCAACTTGGGTGTTGTATTTGGTCTGGACTTTATCGACAAGCAGATCAAAATCACCGTCACCGGAAAGCAGAATAATACGGTCAACATCCGGAGCATGTTCGATTACATCCAGAGTGATACCTACATCCCAGTCACCTTTTGCCGAGCCGTCGCTGCGCTGGATAAAAGGTTTCAGTTTAACTTCAAAGCCGATACCGCGCAGGATGTTTTGAAACTGACGTTGCTTTTCGTCACCGCGATGGATGGCATAGGCGTAGGCTGCGACAACTTCCCGGTCTTGCGTGGCTTCAGCCCAGAAAGCGTTGTAATCGAAATTGCAGCCATAGGTATCTTTGACTGTGTAATAGATGTTTTGAACATCAACAAAAATAGCGACTTTTTCCACAATAACTCGTAGCAAATGAATGACGATGCACAGAGTGCCTATTCACGGAAGAAAACTCAAGTCACAAAGGCCTACAAACATAGATTATGTTTGAACTTTGAAGAATTATTGTGGACTTGTAGAGCGGCCTGAAACGTGTGACAGTATCAACGAGTCAGATATTGAGATTTGCAGAGAAGAATTATGCTGATGAAAAAAGTGCTGGTGGCAGGATTATTACTTAGCTCGGCAAGCGTATATGCGCAAAGTTGTCCGGTTGATGTTCAGAATGAAATTCACATCGATGGTGAGCAGGTATCTGTTTATCAGGAAGGGCAGCCAAAAATGCTGATAGATGAAAATAACCAGGTCTATATCAATGGTAAAAAGGTAGATTTGGATGCAATGCAGCAGAGAGCCGTAGCGGCCTACAGCCATGGGGTGAAAGAATATTTGCCCAAGATGGCTGATATTGCCAATGACGGAGTAGGTATTGCAGGGGATATTCTGAACGAAGTGTCATCGAGCTTTGATTCAAAAGCTTCTTTTGCCAAGGTTGAGGCGCTGATTGATGAATACGGTCAGAAAGCACATGACAAGTTTTATCAGAATGGCGAATTCGTCATGCCTGCCGATATGTTCCAGACAGTTGATACAGACTGGAAACAGGAGTTCGATCAGGCGATGAAACACGTTAGTGTCGAGTCGATGTCAGGTTTGTTTGCTGCTTTATCGCAGGAGATGAAAGACGGCGAGATTAACTTCACTGAGCTTCAGAAAAAGTTCTCTGAAATGAAAGCCAGGATTGAAGAGAAAGTTCGAGCCCGTTCTGGTGAAGTCTCTGAGAAAGCAAATGAATTGTGTGATTCAATTCAGGGGCTTGCTCAAGAGGAAAAAGAGCTACATCGCACCATTCCTGAACTGAAAAACTACCAGATGTTTGAAATCTGATAGGCCAGATCTGTGTTCGGTTTGGCATAGATTAAACGATTCAGGAAAATAATGTTGCCTCACTTGATGTTAGAGACAAACCTGACTTGTAATATGTGTTAAAGTGCATCGGTGGATAAGTGAGATAACCGAGGTAGGACAATGTTGAAGCTTGCCGTTATTTTGGTGCTATTGATGCTGGGTATTTTGGCAACGAAATACCTTGATGAGAAATCGCAGCAGAAACTGTTAGTTGGCCTAGGTATCATTGTCGGCTGTGCGGTGGCTTTCCTTATGGCAACAGAGCTGATGCGCTAGCCAGATAAAAAAACACAGAATACTGAATAAAACAAAGCCCGCATTCTTGCGGGCTTTGTTTTTATCGGATGGCTAGTACAGGGGAATTACCTTGCCTTGGCACGACTACGGTTTGGTTTTCCGTTTCCGCCCTGACGAGGCTTCGAGCCAGCCGGCTTACCATTGCTGCCATTGCGGTTTGGACGACCGGTATTATTACCGTTACCGTTGCGGTTACCAGCAGGTTTACCGTTATGGCCATTGCCGTGTTTCGCGCCTGGTTTGCCTTTGTTATTGCCGCCGTTTCGGTTGCCAGACTGACGTTTGCCATCAGTGCGGATATCCGGCTGTTTGGCATGCTTGGTTGCAAAGCGTTTGGCACCATGACGACCGGAACCACGACGTTGTGCCGGTGTCAGTTCAGCTTCGCTGCCTTCAGCCGGTATCAGACAACCCGGACGATCACCGATCAGGTGCTTTTTGCCCATGTTGACCAGCGCTTCTCGAAGCAACGGCCAGTTCGCCGGATCGTGATAGCGAAGAAGAGCTTTGTGCAGGCGACGCTGACGCTCACCTTTGGCAACAAACAAATCCTCACGCTTCTTGTATTTAACACGTTTCAGCGGATTAGTTTCTGAATGGTACATCGCGGTTGCGTTACACATAGGCGACGGGTAGAAGTTCTGCACCTGATCGCATTGGAAATCATTTTCCTTCAGCCATAGCGCCAGATTCAGCATGTCCTCATCTGTTGAGCCTGGGTGCGCTGAAATGAAGTAAGGGATCAGGTACTGTTTCTTACCGGCCTCTTTGCTGTATTTCTCGAACAGCTCTTTAAAGCGGTCGTAAGTGCCCATACCCGGTTTCATCATCAGATCCAGTGTACCTTTCTCTGTGTGCTCCGGTGCGATCTTCAGGTATCCGCCAACGTGGTGGGTAACCAGTTCACGGATGTATTCCGGCGATTCGATAGCCAGGTCATAACGAACACCGGAAGCAATCATGATCTTTTTGATACCGTCAACCTTGCGGGCTTTGCGGTACAGATCAATGGTGTGCTTGTGGTCGGTGTTCAGCTTCCTACAGATCTCCGGGAAGATACAGGAAGGACGACGACAGTTAGCTTCCGCTCGCGGATCAGAACAACCCAGTCGATACATGTTAGCTGTCGGGCCACCAAGGTCAGAAATCGTGCCGGTAAAGCCCGGAACCTTGTCGCGGATATCTTCCAGCTCGTTCAGGATCGATTCTTGTGAGCGGTTCTGAATAATGCGGCCTTCGTGCTCGGTGATAGAACAGAATGAGCAACCGCCGAAACAGCCACGCATAATGTTCACACTGGTTTTGATCATGTCGTATGCCGGGATCTTGGCCTTACCGTATGAAGGGTGTGGCACGCGGGCATAAGGAAGACCGAATACGAAGTCCATCTCTTCAGTTGTCAGCGGGATTGGCGGCTTGTTAATCCAAAGATCACGGTCACCGTGTTTCTGGATTAGCGCACGGGCTGAATGCGGGTTAGCCTCCAGGTGCATTACTCGGCTGGCATGAGCATAAAGAATACGGTCATTACGCAGCTTTTCGTATGACGGCAGACGCACAGCCGTGTATTCAGAATCATGGCGTGATGGCTGAATCTGAATTGGTTTCGCTTCCGGTTTCTTCTGCGCTTTATTGGTTTCACAGTTGGATTCGGTTGCGTAAGGGTTTGGCATCTGCATTGCCTTGCCCGGCTTTTCGATACGGCTTGAATCGATTTCCTGATAGCCTTCAGGAACTTCTTTCATGATTACTGCAGTACCGGCAATACTGGTCATGTTTGCGATGTCTTCGCCGTTTGCCAGGCGATGAGCGACTTCAACCAAAGCACGTTCGGCGTTACCGAACAGCAGAATATCGCCCTTGGCATCAAACAGGACTGAGCGGCGCACTTTATCTGACCAGTAGTCATAGTGAGCCAAGCGACGCAGGCTGGCCTCAATACCGCCAAGTACGATAGGGGTGTCTTTATAAGCTTCGCGGCAGCGCTGTGAGTAAACAAGCACGGCACGGTCAGGACGCTTACCGCCTTCGTTATTTGGCGTATAGGCATCATCATGGCGAAGCTTGCGATCAGCCGTATAGCGGTTGATCATTGAATCCATGTTACCGGCAGTAATACCGAAGAACAGGTTCGGTTTCCCCAGCTCCATGAAGGCGTCTTTGTTGTTCCATTCCGGCTGGGCAATAATACCGACCCTGAACCCCTGTGATTCCAGCAGGCGGCCAATGATAGCCATACCAAAGCTTGGGTGGTCAACGTAGGCATCACCGGTAACGATGATGATGTCACAGCTATCCCAGCCTAGCGCATCCATTTCCTTACGAGTAGTCGGCAGGAAGGGTGCGGTGCCGTAGCATTCTGCCCAGTATTTCGGGTATTCATTAATCTTTTGTAAAGTCATTTGCTTACAGTTGCTTGCTTACTTTAAGGGGCATAAAAGGGGCAGTTCGCTTTGCGCGATTGTTATTAATCTTTGGTGCCCCAGCCGATAACATTCCGCATATTAGATGCGTTATGCCTGAATGAGTTTATAGCCAGTATTAATCATGGTTCGCAGCTCTGTATCTTCATCGGTCAGAAGCCGAATAAAACAGGGAGAGACCATCATCTCTGTATTGTTGCCGAAGTTGACACACACAGAGGGCTACAAAAAGGGCATGAGTTTACCATGTTCAGGCTGTAATACATCAATTTCTCTTGCCGAATACATGAATGTTAGTTGTTATTGAAGGATTTGTGCTGCCGAGACAAGCCATTTCTATCCAAAGGATTTTGCGAGTCCTTTTAACAGTGAAATCTTTTCCTGCATTTGATGCGAAGACTGTTCCAATCGTTCTATTTGAGCAAGGTTGTTTGTTGATGAATCGGAAATGTGATGAACATTCTGGCTGATATCGGCTGATACTGTTCCTTGTTGTTCGGCTGCTGTTGCTATTTGGGTTGCGATATCAGAGATTTCATCAACCATAGTAATGACTTTATGTATGTTGCCGGCAGTAGTTTCGGTGTTTTCGACACATAAACGGGTTCTTTCAATGCTTTCAGTTGTCCGTGTCTGCCACTCGCTGAGGCTGGCATGAATGCTTTCGATGCTGGTCTGAATTTTCTCGGTCGCTCCGTGGGTGCGCTGAGAAAGGGCGCGAACTTCATCGGCAACAACGGCAAAGCCACGTCCCTGCTCTCCGGCCCGGGCTGCTTCAATTGCAGCGTTGAGCGCCAGCAAGTTAGTTTGCTCGGCAATGCCTTGAATTTCACTCATCATGGTTTCGATTTGTTCCGAAATTTTCACTAAAGCTTGTGCTGTTTCTGCGGTTTTTTGTGTTTCAAGCGCCAGCTCATCCATCGCGTTTTGAGTGACATTCAACGCTTCAGAGGTTCTTGCGCATTGCTCTTGAGCGGCATATGCCTTATCGGCTGTCAGCTGGGTATTTTGCGCGATTTCACCGGATACGGCCGACAGCTCTGCGACGGCAGTCGCTATCATTTGGGTTTCCTGATCCTGTTGAGTAATCGCATCTTTGGAAGTGAGTGATATTTGATGCAAGTTTTCGGATACATTAACCAAAGCGACAGAGGCATCATCAACACGGCCCAGTACTGTTTTCAGTCTGGCGTCGTTAAGCTGAAGGTGGAAATCAGCAATGGATGCTTTTGAATCGCCACTGTAAATAATTCGGGTAAGGCTATCGTATTCTTGGGTTAGCTGTTCGAAAAACAACGGGGTAGAAAACAGCTCTTTGCGGTAAAGCAAAACCAATAGCGTGACAGGAAACAGGGAGCTGATAGCAGCGTATTCAGCCATGAAGTAATGAGCCATTGCGATGGTGACCGTTGTTATCAATGCTGCAAGTCCAAGCTTTTGCCAAACAGACAAGTGAAAGGAGTAGGGATTGTTTTTGTTGTTAAGCTGCAGGTAAACCCTGGTGGCGTTGTTGACCATTTGCTGGCTGGGCTTTCTTCGGACAGATTGGTAACCGCAAACCCGGTTATTTTCGTAGAGTGGTGTGACATAGGCATCGACCCAGTAGAAGCTGCCGTCTTTACAACGATTTTTTACCACCCCTCGCCACGGTTTTTCGTCTTTCAGATGTTGCCAGAGGTCGGCAAAGGCTTCGGGTGGCATATCCGGATGACGGATGATATTGTGGTTATGGCTGACCAGTTCTTCTTCCGAGTAACCACTGACATTAATGAACTCTTCATTGGCATAAGTGATAATACCTTTCAGGTTCGTAGTGGTTACCAGTTGGGCATTTTGTTCCAACACGACTTCTTTGTCAGTCACATAGCGATTCTTTCGCATTGAAAATCCCTCTTCATTACATCAATTTATGGCTTGACGACAGAGGCGGTATAAGGTGCTCTACAAGTCATTGTTCGGTTTGGTTTTCCTGCAACAATACGGTATAAACGCCGTTCACTAATAAATCTAGATGCATATAAAAGAAAAGCCCACATTTAGTGGGCTTTTGTCGGGATATGGTCGAGTTTTTATGCCGGAACCATGATTTGTGTAGCAACAATAACAATTACTACACCAACGAAGACCGGTACAGATGTACGTTTAACGACGTCAAATGGAGACAGTTTTGCCATACCTGATACCGCAACAACCACGCCAGATACCGGAGAAACGGTACGGCCAAGGTTAGATGCCTGAAGCATTGGAACAACCAGGTAAGCCGGGTTGATGCCCATTTTCGCAGCAAGGCTTGGGATCAGCTCTACGAATGCGTAGAAAGGTGCGTTACCTGAACCTGTAGTGATTGCTGCAATAGTGGTAATTGCAACCAGCAGGATCATCAGGAAGATACCACCTGCACCGGCAACCTCTGCCAAGTGAAGTAGGTTGTCGATAAAGCCGACAGCTTTCAGACCCTGAGCAAATACACCTGCGGCAATCAACAGCATAACAACGCTTGAGAAGGCTTCAGCCATGCCCTGGTAAGCGGCGTTCAGACCTTCAAACACGACATTGGCTTTACGGTGGCGGATAAGTTCGATGATAGCAGCCAGGAACATGCAGATAACCAGAATGGTTACGATGTGCAGTTCAGGCAGAAGCTTACCGCTGAACAGCAGAACGCCGATAATTGGTGTGAAAGGCAGAATGCAGAAGAACTTAGGTGCATCGACTTTCAGTTCACTGACATCTAGTTTTTCATGAACAACACCTTCTTTGTCATCCAGGTAGCGCTGCCAGAAGAAGTGCGCGGTTGCCATACCGATAATGGCGATAATTGAGATTGGCAGGGTAGTTTTGAATGCAAAGTCGATCAGTTCCATGTTGGCTGATTCTGCTGCAATGATTACGTCGCCTGAAGTCGGTGACAGAATAATCGCTGCCGGTGATGCACAAATTGCGGCTGCCGCGCCACGGCTGATACCCATGTTAACCATTACCGGGAACAGGGTTGCCATCAGCAATACACCAAGGCCAGTTGCAGAAGCAACAGCCAGTGACATCAGGCAAGCAACAAAGTAAGCCGCAACCATCAGTACATATGGTGATTTGATGAACTGCAATGGTTTTGAGGCCATTTTAACAACCATGTCGTTGGCACCGATCTTGGTCATATAAGTGGCAAAACCACACAGGATCATGATCATCATACCAAGACCACCGGCACGGTAGCCCAGCAGGTATTTGATGTATTCGAAAACGTCAGTAGCCGCGTTACCCGTTGAGGTAACACCGGTTGGCAGAACGTCTTTACCTAATGCAGCAGTGATAGCGAGCAGAATAATACCGCCGGTCAGTAGCACTCCAGTTGCTGTGTATCCTTTAAAAATGTAACGGCCTACACCCACAGCGACCAGAAGACCAATAAGTAGTTCCAACATGGAAAAGTCCTCTAAACCATAAAAATAAGACAAATAAAGTCGAAATGTGCACCAGATCAAAATACTTTGTTACACATTATTTCTGGAGAAATTTACCGTAAAAACACGTATTTAACGACATTAAATGGTTGTGTTTATGATCTGAAACAGTATTTTTATTTGATGGTTATAGGGCTGATATCATTGTGATAAATTTGATTTTCCGGATTGTTTTTGCAGTGTTAAATCATAACTTTGGGAGATGCTTCCAACGAATGCATTATGGTCAAATACAATGCTCTTTTAACGTCAGAAATATCAATTATTTGTGGTGCTTTTGAGAAACTCCATAAAGGCTCGATCAGCGATAGAGAGGTAACCGTTTTTACGCCAGGCAATAGCGATTTCCAGGTCGATTCTGTCTGTGAAAGGAACGGCAACCACGTCTTTTTCGTGCTCAGTTACCATTTCAAGCAGGGCTGTGATTGCAAAGTCATTACGGACAATTTTCAGAATCATCTGAAGCAGGTTGGTTTCAAAGGCTATATGTGGTTCGAAGCCATATTGCAGGCAGACACTGTCAATGAACTCTCGGTGGAAATAGCCTTCTTTGAACATCACCAGTTCATGCTTAAAAAACTCACTGAAGGTGATCGATTCTTGTTGTGCCAGCTCACTGTCTTTGCTGACAACGGCCACCATTTGCGAGCGGAGAAGGTGCTCTGTTTCGAGTTGTTCGGGCACATCAGAATTATGGATGATGCCGAGGTCTAATTCGCCGTTGAGCAACATTCTACGGATAGATTGGGTGCCAGCTTCAACAATAGTCAGTTTGAGGTTCGGATAGCGACTTTTGAAGCCCATCAGGATTTCCGGGAAATAGTATGATCCCAGCATACTTGGCAGACCGAGCCGGACTTCACCTTTCTCCAGTCCTTTTAGTTCGGCCATTGCAATATTGGCATCTTTCACCTGTTGAAGTATTAATCGGGCATGAGTCAGCAAAGTCTCACCTTCATGGGTCAGCACCACTTTGCGTTCATTGCGGTAAAACAAGGGTAATTCCAGCTGTCCTTCCAGTTTTTTGATTGCAACGCTGAGTGCTGGCTGGGCGATATTCAGCCGCTCGGCGGCACGAGTAAAGTTAGCTGTTTCGGCGAGTGTGACAAAGTAGGTGAGTTGGCGAATATCCATGGCTATAAACTTTGTTTATCGTAGTTATACTTTTAATATATTTTCATTATTAAGGGTGGATTGCTACCGTTTTAATAGATTTTTAACGTTTGGCAGTTACAACCATGATTGATATCAAAACGCCCGAATACAAGCGTGCGAGCTTTGCCCTGGCTGTAGGGTCTTTTCTGATATTTTGTAATTTGTATCTCTTCCAGCCGATGTTGCCGTTGATGGCTGATGAGTTCTCGGCAAGTGCGACTCAGGTTAACTGGTTGCTGGCAGCGGGGACACTGGCATTAGCTGTCATGCTGGTGCCCTGGGCGGTGAGTTCTGAAGTGGTTGGGCGTCGACGGATCATGTTGGTCAGTCTGTTTTTATTGCCTGTCATTGGTATGCTGATGTTGTTCGCCGAAGGTTTGTTGATGCTTAGCCTGACAAGAGCTGCGATGGGGGCTGCTCTGGCTGGTTTTGCTGCGGTGGCCGTTGCTTATATGGCGGAGGAGTTTACATCAAGGGCTTTAATGTTGGCGGTTGGCAGTTATATCAGTGCAAATTCTCTCGGTGGAATTGCCGGTCGTTTGGTTGGTGGGTTTCTCTCTGATCATTGGGGATGGCATGTCGCAGTGGTAGCAATGTCGATTTTCAGTTTAGCCGGAGCCATTTTGGTTTGCTGGTTGTTGCCAAAACAAAAGAATTTCAAACCCAGAAAAGGGCAGCTTAATGTCCACCTGATTAGTGTTATAGAGCATTTGAGAATACCTGTTCTCAGGTATGCCATGCTGATTGGCGGAGTAAACTTTGCCCTGTTTGTTAACCTCTATTCGGTAATGGGATTCCGCCTCGTCGCTGAGCCGTATTCAGTACCTGTCAGCTGGGCTTCAATGATCTTCTTGTGCTACCTCAGTGGTACGGTTACGGCCCGGCTTAGTGGTCAGTGGAGTTTAAAACACAGCCCGGTGACAGGCATGATCCTTGGTACAACAATTAGCTTACTCGGTATGTGGGTTGCGGCAGCCGACAGTATTGCGGCGATGCTGGCTGGTCTGATGCTTATTAGTTCCGGCTCGTTCTTCTCTCATTCATTGGCTTATGCCTGGGTAAGCCAGAAGGCTGTTAGAGCTAAAGCCACTGCTACGGCACTCTATTTGGTTCATTATTATGTCGGTGGCAGCTTAGGTGGTTTTTATCTGATTGCCTGCTGGCAATATGCGGCATGGTCGGGTGTACTGGTTGGTGGCTCAGTTCTGTATGGATTGATTTATTTTCTTTGCTTCATTCTGAGTAAAGAAAAAGCCGCAGCAGAAATAACAGCAACCACGGCTTAACGGAGAGAAGAGGTGGATGGTCGAATCAGAATTTGAACTGGCCGACTACTTCGTCAAGTTGCTGCGCCATTTTCGACACATTCTGGCTTGCTTTAGATGATTGACTGACCGCAGTGGCGGTATTCATGGCCAGCTCTGAAATTTGGGTGATGTTCTTATCAATTTCGGCCGACACCATAGCCTGTTGCTCCGAGGCTGAGGCTATTTGAATGTTCTTGTCAGAGATCTCTGTAATGGCGGCAACAATGCGGTTAACGGCGTCAGTCGCCTGATTGGTCTGACTGACAGTAACCTCCGTCTGCTTCTGACTTTTCTGCATGATATCGACGCTTTCAGCCACGCCATGATGCAATTTGTCTATGGTGTTCTCTATCTCTTGGGTCGAACTGTGGGTGCGCTGAGCCAACTGGCGAACTTCGTCTGCAACAACAGCAAATCCCCGGCCATGTTCACCGGCTCGTGCAGCTTCAATTGCCGCATTGAGTGCCAGCAGGTTGGTTTGCTCAGTGATTTCACGAATAACGCCGATCACTTTGTTAATATTGGCACTTTCGACTTCTAAGCGTTCTATTAATGACTGTGAGCTGGCGATGTCTGTTGCCAGTGCTTTAATAGATTGACCTGCTTGCTGACTGATTTGCAGACTTTGGCCAGCTTCTTCTTTTACGCGTTCCGCGGCATTGGCGGCATCATTGATGTTGCTGGCGATTTCATTACTGGTCGCCAACAATTCGTTGATAGCCGCTGCAACACTGGATGATTCACTTTGTTGCTCTTCGGCGTTTGTCAGACTGTTGGCCGATGCAGCGGTTGATTCTTTGGCTGCACCGGACAGCGATTGAGATATATCTGCGATACCAGAGATGATGGACTGGAGTTTTGAGGTGAATTTATCAAAGGAGTGGCTTAACTGAGCCAGTTCGTCATTGCCGGTGTCGTTCATCCGGACTGTCAGATCGCCGTTACCTTCCGCTATGTCTTTCATCATACGGTTGACGTTACTCAGGCGACGGGTGATTTGATGGCTGATAAACAGCAATACAATACTCATAATGACAGTGATGAAGGCGCCGACAATACCCAGCGTTAAGCGCTCTCTGGCCTGTAGTGTACTGATTTCATTTAGTATGGTCCGTTCCAGTTGATTGAGATCTTGCTCTAAGGTTCTGACTGCTTTGCGAAGCTCGCCATATAAACCATCGGTATAACTGAAACCAATCGTCGCGTAACCTTCCACTAATTCGTCAAACATGATTTGGTACATGGTTAGGTTTCGCCTTAGTGATCTGAGTTCTGCTCTGCTGTAGGGCTTGTCTTTGATGGTTTGCTGCAGCGTATCAAGATTATTGTTGAAGTAAGTCTGGTGTTCCGGGTTTTTGGTGATGATGAAGTCTTTTTCATTGCGTCTCAGAGTGAGCAACATGCGGTAAAGCTGTTCATCTCCGGTCATCAGGATGGCTTCTTCGGCTGTGTTGGCGGCATTGGCTATATTGCCTCGTAAGCCTTCATCCATATTCAGACCAATCAGGATAGCCTGATCGGTAATCACATTAAATTGCGTGGAATACTGGTCTAGTGCAGCTAAGGCGTGATTAAAACCGGCTTCATGCTGCGGGTTATATTTTCCTAATGTGTCTTTGACTCGGTTGAGCCTGTTGGTAAGTGTGCTCTGGTCCTGGTTGAATTTCTTGATGTAGGTCGCATCAAGTCGGGTAAGGAAGTCTTTTTCATGACGCCTGAGTTTAAGCAGATCAGTTTTGCTTTGAGCTGTTTGTTGAGCGGCTGTTTGTAATTCTTCGACTTTGGTGAAAGAGAGCTTTTCGAACAGGGCAAAGCCGGCCATAGCGGCAATAAGAAGAAAGCTGATGAGGTACAGCTTTGCTTTAATCGTTTGAAAGGAAAGTATGCGCATTAAGTGACTCCCGTAGGTGTTGTAAACGTTGCCAACGAATAACGATTGCCATAGGGGGTATTAATCCGAACGAACGTTTTATGTTTTCGGTAAACGGTTCGTCGTTCGGTAATAGCTACTGCGCACTTCAGCTACTGGATAATCATCCTGATTATGTTTCCCTGGCTGGGCCGTCAGAATTAAACCTAGTTAAATTAGCTGTACAAAGATGACGGAATTTCTTCTGGCACATTGATAACTATAGGATCTCATTCATTAAATGAGTAACTTGATTCTCATTAATTTTATAAATTGAAGAGAATCCAGGATTAACAGAGAAATGTATTAATGGAATGATGAGAGCGGAGAAGAGGCATAAAAGAAGAGGGCCTGTAGGCCCCCTTGATGCTGTCTTGTTACTCGATAGCCATTGCCAGCAATGAAATCGGGTGGATGGTTTCGAGATCTGTGTTTTCTTCAATTTGCCATTTACAGGTTTCACAGTCTGTAATGGCAAAGTCAGCATTAGACTGACGGATTTGTTTAAACAGGCTCTCACCGATAGCCATTGAAGTATCGTAGTTTTCGGTTTTGAAACCGTATGTACCAGCAAGGCCGCAGCACTGGCTGTCCAGTACTTCTACTTCAAGTCCCGGAATCATCTTCAGCAGCTCAATGGTATACAGACTGCCGCCGGTGCGCTCAAGGTGACACGGTGTATGATAAACAATCTTCTTGTTGATAGGCTTCATCTTTGGCTTTCTGCCGTTCATGAAAGCTTTTAGCAGGAAGCGGGTAACATATTCAATTTTATCGGCAACCTGGCTGTTATCGACTTTCAGTACGCTCGGGTATTCTTCACGCAGAGTGAAAGAGCAGGTTGAAGATGTAGACACAATTGGAGCGTCATATTTCTCGATCGCTTCAGCGAATTTTTTGACATTCAAGCGGGCATTTTTCTTTGCTTTATCGAAGAAACCATTGGCAATCAAAGGTACGCCACAGCATTTTTCTTTATCAAGCAACTGAACGCCGATACTCATCGAGTTCATTACTTTCACGAAGTCTTTACCAAGCTGCGGGTTGTTGTAATTTACGTAACAACCGTGGAAGTAGTGAACCTGTTGCGGATACAGTGCCTGGCTGGTGCAGTTTTGTTTGTACCAGCGGCGGAATGTTCCGTGGGAATATTTCGGTAAGGTTTTATGGTCATGCACACCAATGGTTTTGTGCATGATTTTTTTTACCGGTTTTAAGGCGGTAACAGCATTAACAATCGGTGCAAACGGTGTTGCTGTTGTACCCATCAGATCGGTATGGCTCAGAACAAAATCACGGATTGTTTTAATGTTCATCGGCATTTTGGCATGCTCAGAGCGTGCCGCTGCAATCATGTCACCGATTTTTACTCCGGAAGGACAAGCGGTTTCACAGCGCTTGCAGTTGGTACATAGCTTCAGGGTTTCATCATAGAAATCCGGGCTCTTGATTCGAAGACGCTCGCCATCCGGGCCACATTGCTTTGGTCCAGGGTATTGCGGGTTAGCTTTTGCTACCGGGCAGTAAACGGTGCAAACAGTGCACTTGATACATTGATCAAAGCTTGTGTCTTTTTTTGGAAGGCTCATGCGAAAGTCCTTTCTTGTTGTTCGTTTTCCTGGGTCTGATGCCGTTGCTGTTTCGCGATTATTTGCTCGGCGACATAGTGGCCGGTGCTGATTGCCACGCCGCTGCCACAACCTTCATAGACCGGATCATAATGGGCGAGTAGGGCGCCCGCGCAATAGAGATTGCTGATGGTCTGATTGGCAATGGATGGCTGTAGCTGCTCGTTGCAACGAACGCCCATTTTCATAAATTGATGACTTTGCTTGGCAAAGAATTCGTCCTGATACCAGTCATCACGGTTTGCTGGCGTCGCCATATCAAGGCCAAAGACCGGCTCTTGTACCTGATGACGTTCTGCTGCCATTCCACGGCTAAAGAAGCTGCCGGTTGCGATCAGGAAGTGATCGGCGGTCAGCGGCATATCATGGTGATGGCGAGTGTAGATGCGGGTAAGTTTTCCGTCTTCGATATCACCGCGCAGTACTTCATCACCGGAAAGGATCAGTCCGCCAAGCATCTGGAAGTGCGATTTCATCGCTTCTTCAAGGCGGATACCAAGCAGTGACGGCGGCATGGTCGGAATTTCACAAATCTTAAATCCGGTCAGGCCTTCAAGTAGCTTGATAGTCGCAGCACCATCCCCGTTACCAAAGATTGAAGGCAATACCACTAAATCGGCTTTGCCGACTTTTTGGATTAGCCCTTTAGCAAAGGCATGAAGTTTGGTTTCATCACGCAATACGCGGGAAATATCGATAGAACGGAATTCACAAGGATTACGTTGCATGTTTTCGAAATTCGGCAGCTCTACGGCGGCCGTTATTATTTCAACGTCCTTGAATTGTGGCAGTTTTGCCAGGTTATCAGCAGCCAACTGAGGTTGAAAATCACGGAAGCCGTCAATAGTGACCAGAGCAATTTTGCTAAGGCCGGCAGCCAGTTCATTTTGCGGGAACTGATGAACAGTCTGCTGAGACAGCCAGGTTGAGCGGAATGTACCCATCGGGGTGATACGGAAGTGGTTTGAGCCATCTTCCTGAGCCGTCAGGTAAACACCGCGTTTTTCCATCGTACCCTGGTACCAGGCAATTGCTTTTCGGGCGGCGTCTTCACCCAGTTTGCTGTAGGGATGCTCCGGGCTCTGTTGTTTCAGGGCTTCGAAAGCGGCAAACGGGTCAGATACCGGCTGGCCGTCAGGCAGATGGCTAAGAATATCAATGGAGCCGGATGAGAAGTGCAGGGCACTTTGGCCTGCTGCAATTACAGCAGTTTTTAGTCCGGCTTCAGCACAGCGGATTGCACAACTCAGGCCGGCAACACCACCGCCAATAATCAAGCTATCGAATTTCATTGTGCAACCTCTTCTGTTTTTTCTTCTGTGTTGAGTGGTTTTTCTGTTACTTGTTCTTCTGTAGTTTGTTCTGTTGCGACGGTTTGTTCTGGCAAATCACTGACGCCGAACAAGCCTTCGTAAATCCAGTAAGTAAATTCACCTTCGCGCATTGCATCGCCCCAGAAGACCGGCTTGATGCCTTTCCAGCGTTCTTCAAGGAAGTCGCTTAGCAGGTGGCTGGCCTGAGTTCCGGATGTCTGGCCGTATTCGGAGAACAGACCTGCGGCACGGTAAGAACAAAGCTCGCCCTGACATGGTCCCATGCCGACACGGGTACGGCGGCGTAGGTCAACCAGGTTGTGGACGTCCAGCTCTTTAATGGCATACTCAACTTCGCCGCAAGTTACCATTTCACATTCACAGATGACGGCCTGGCTTTTCTTGTCGTTCTTAAGGAACTTCTCTGCTCGTCCGCCGTGGCGGTAGTAAGCAGACTGGTAAACAGGTTTTGCCAGGCTGGCGGTATGTTTGGTTTTCTCCGTTGCCTGCTCTGAACCCGGCAGCGGTTTTTCATGGGTGATACAAGGCTGGGTGTTACCCAGTTTCTTGGCGACCAGATCAGTTGCCCACTCGGCCATCATGCGGTAGGTCATCAGTTTACCGCCGGTGATGGTGACAAAGCCGTCCATTCCGTCACGCTCAGCGTGATCAAGTAGGACAATACCGCGGCTGATGTTTCGGCCACTGGTGTCTCCGTCTACGGCTACCAGCGGACGAACACCGGCATAAGCACGTAGCACGCGGGTGTTAGCCATGATTGGAGCCAGCTTGGTGCCTTCTTCAAGCAGGATATCGATTTCTTTGCTGGTGACACGTAGATCGTCGATCTTGTCGTAGTCAATTCGTTCAGAAGTGGTGCCGATCAGGGAAATGGTGTCACCCGGTACCAGGATGTCTGCATCAGACGGTTTACGGCAGCGGTTAATTACCAGATTGTTGATTCGGTAATCGAGGATCAGCAGGGATCCTTTTGCCGGGAACATCTTGATATTCAGATCGCCGTACTCACAAATCTGCTGACCCCAGATCCCGGCGGCGTTGACTACCTGTTTTGCTCGAATCTCAAAATCTTCACCGGTTTTCAGGTTCAGGCATTTGACACCACGAACTGTGTGTCCGTCACGGATAAGGCCGGTAACCATGGTGTGGTTGAACAGGCGGGCACCGTGTTCGACCGCATCCAGCACATTAGATGAAGACAGGCGGAACGGATCCAGTGTGCCGTCTGGTACTTTTACTGCACCAATCAGGTCAGGGTTACAGTTCGGCTCAAGTCGAAGTGCTTCCTGTGGGGTTAATTGCTCAACATCGATATCTGCTTTCTGACAAGCGGTAATAAAGTCTTTCTGAAAATTGAGATCGTCATCAGGTAGAGATATAAAGAGGCCCTGTGTATCTTCAACGCAGTGGCGGGCAATTTTTTTCAGGATACGGTTTTCCTGAATACATTCTTCAGCTGACTCCTGATCAGTTACCGCATAGCGGGCACCAGAGTGGAGCAGGCCGTGGTTGCGTCCGGTTGTCCCTGACGCCAAATCATCCCTTTCAACCAGAATGCATGGAATGCCTCGTAGTGCACAGTCGCGCATAATGCCAGTACCCGTGGCACCACCGCCGATAATCACAACATCTGTTTCAAACCAACTTTTCATGTTCGTTTTCGCTTATCGTTATTGGTCAGGTTTGCAGGGACTATGTAATTTCCCTTTCTTATGGGAATAAATATGCCACTTTTGATGAGGGTATTATTTGATCTGTTACACATAAATGAGCGAACGAACATTCGCATACGCTCATTCTGGCTCGTTTGTTTGAAAACTAAGCAAAATAAGAGCCACTTTGGGCTCTTATCATTGATTTAAGACTCTTTGACACGGGGAAAAGGGAGTTATTGCGATCAGGCGTATGCTTTTCGACGTTCGTTTCCCTGATATTTATAGCCGACCGGATGGAAGCGGTAACAGTCACGACCCGAATCTTTGCATTCATACAATGCTCGATCTGCTCGTTCGATAAGGGATGACAAGGTATCGCCGCTTGAATAAGTGGAGATTCCTATGCAAGTGGTTATTTTTAAAGTGTTTTGATCCAAGTTCATGGGGAGCTCAAGGTGGCGGATATACCGTTGCATTCGCTCTGCAATGCTTAGCGCCATCTCCTGGTTGCAATGGGGTAGAAAGAGCACGAACTCTTCACCGCCGTATCGACCGAAGAGATCTGTTTTACGGATTTTCGTTTGAACAAAATCGGTGAAACCGCGCAAGACTTTGTCACCGACACCATGTCCCCAGGTGTCATTAATGCGTTTGAATTTGTCGATATCGAAAAAAAGCACTGAAAACGGGGCATTTCTGGCTTCACATTTGATCAAGGACTTCTGAGCCAACTGGAGCAGCATCCGTCGGTTATATACACCGGTTAGCGGATCCAGCGTAGCTTGACGGTATAGACGCATCAGCATATAAAGCTTGGATAGCTGAGACCAAATGACCATTAGCGCCAGGGCATTTTGCAGCCAGTAATCTGAAATGCTTTCCGGGGTGAAAATATGGCCACTATGATAGTGGACGAAGAGTTGAGTGGTGGCTGTAATAACAAGAAGATAAAAGCTTTCTTTCAGGGTTACAGGAAGAATGGTCAGTATGGCGACGTGTAATATCGGCAACAGGGTATAGCCGTATTCGAAACCTGTATAAACCACCGGAAATTCAAGAACTGAAATAGCGTAAAGGTAAAACAGGTTCAGCCCACATACCATCAGGCTCATGTACCATTGCACCTGTTTTAAGGTTGACAACTGGTTATTAAACCTGGCAAGGGAAAACAGGTAAATCGCCAGTACGATTCGTGCAATGGCGATACTTGCCCCCTGATGATCTGTTAGAAAGATCAGGTCGAAGGGAGTCCAGAGAATGATCAGTATTCCCCAGACAACCGACAGCATTGTTGTTCTCGTTCGTAAATAACCAGTGCGGGTATTCTTGAAACTACTGCTGTGCGTCCGGGCGCTCCATAGATCAGGAATATGGAGCCTGATTGTTTTTAACAGTTGCTCTTGATGATCATGCATTCCTTTACCAGCCAGGTCAGTTATGCTTGTTTGTGTTTTTGACAGGCTGAATTGTTGTATTTATTTGATTTATATATTGAAGGCTTAGTCTGTGAAAAACGGCATAACATGTCTTTACTTTCTCACTGAGAATTATTCCATGTGTTGAATAAAGTTTCCGTGATGTTTTCGTGATAATGAAGTGTTAAATCAATTGGATTTTCTAATGGTATTCATCAGATAAATTAATGGGAAGATTCATTCATCTTTTACCTCCAGGCCCAATAAGGGCTAGCGATGGTGATTGGCTGTGCATTGCAGACCGATCTTGGTATGATCCGGGCCCGTTTTATTTAACTCAGGTTTACATATGTTTTCAGGTTATTTGCCGCTTTTAATCCCGGCATTGCTGGGCGCTCAATTGATTCTGACGCTGGTGCTTACAAAAGGTGAAATTTGCCCGGGTCAGCGTGGCAGGGTCCATAAAACATTGCCTGTTATTTTGGTCGGGTGGGTGCTGGTGGTGATTAGTCAGCCTGTTGCTTTGCTGCCTCTGCTGACGCTGGCATTTTTTGCATTCAAGGTGAAGACCGGCAAGACGCGTGATGCGGGGCCAATCAAGGTGCTTTATGCTTCTGACGCTCTGGCATTTTTGAGTTGGGTAATGTTGCTTCCAGCAATGTCATTGCCTCAGATTGGCCTGAGTTTTATGGCTGTTGCACTGTTCGGTGCTTTGTTGGCACATCTGCTTCTGACCCAGGCTCGTACTCGTTTGCAAGCTTTTCACCGTCTTTTGCCTTTTAGTGGTTTTGTCAGTGCGATCCTGAGTGTATTGATGATGCTTTTGCTGCTGAGCGGCCTTGAGGAACAGACGATAACTGCGATGACAGGCGATGTTGTTGCTGCGCTGGCCTTATTAGTGTTGTCTCTGTTGGTCTGGAGTGGCCATATCTTGTTGACTAAAACTGTTAATCGTTGGCAATTACTTGTCGCAACTGTGTTGCTGACATCATCCGGTGTGATGCAGATGGCGATGTTCTGATTCATTTCGCCAAATCGATATTTTGTGATGAGCCCTTCCAATCGGAAGGGCTTTTTTTCGCAGGTTACTGTGGAATAGCTATGCTTAATTTGAGCAAGTGACCAACTGAGCAATGTACGAGATGTAAGGGGTTAGTATGGAAATTAGTAATCTGCTTAAAATGGATGGCAATATTGTCCTCGGCATTATTAATGAAAAACTTCGCCTCGAGTGCGACACAATTGATGATCTGGTAAGCCGCTACGAACTCGATTCTGAAGAACTGAATAATAAAATGGCCGAATTGGGTTATCGTTACGATCCGATCACCAATCAGTTCAGATAAAATCTGATAAGCGATGAAAAGAGTTACATAAAGCCGCCTTGATCTGGTGTTGGCTTCAGATCAGGCGGCTTTAATTCCTTCCAAATGAGTTTGGCACTGCTGTTTTGCTGTGGCAAAAAATGCTTGTAGGTAATGTCGGTCTCTTTCCGATGAGCGGATTGCGGCAAACAGCCTGCGCCAAAGCCCGTCACCCAATGGTTTACTGACAATCAGCCCTTGCCGGGCAAAATCATAGATAGCCCAGTTGGGCAGGGCGGCAACGCCCAATCCCGCAGAAACCATTTGCACCAGCATCAATGTATTGTCGGCCTGTTTCCAGTTAACCGGTTCTATCTCAGCTGGTTGAAGGAAATGCTTCACCACATCAAGGCGACTTTTTTGTACCGGATAGCTGAGCATAGTTTGATCCGCAAGATCCTCAGGAGAGATGTAATCTTTGTCAGCCAGTGGTGACTGAGGTGAAACCACCAGCCGCATTTCGAAATCGAACAGAGGTTCAAAGTGAATTTCACTGCGCGGCTGAATATCGGATGTGATCACCAAATCAAGTTCTCCAGCACTCAGTGCCGGTAGCGGTTCGAAGCCGAAACCTGACGAGAAATCCAGTGTTACGCTGGGCCAGTTGATTTGGTATTCCTTGAGGGCGGGCATCAGCCACTGGAAACAGGAGTGACATTCAATGGCCATATGCAGGCGACCGTTAGCATCTTCTTTCAGGCTGGCGAGCTCATATTCGGCTCTGGCAATACGCGGAATCAGTTCGTCGGCCAGGCGCAGCAGAATTTCACCTTCAGCAGTAAATTTTACCGGACGGGTTTTGCGCAGGAACAGCTGGCCGCCAAGGCGTTGTTCCAGATCTTTCAGCTGGTGGGAAAGGGCGGATTGAGTCAGGCACAGTGTGTTAGCTGTTGCTGTCAGTGAGCCGGTATCTCTGAGTACGGATAATGTTCTTAAGTGTTTTATCTCAATCATCGCTGTTGTGCTGTCCTTATCACTGTTTATTTCTATATCCCTGTAAAAACAGGTGGTTTTAAACTTTTCCTTCACACCTGGCTACTCAGAAACTGTTTTTCAATGTAACTGTTAATTTTGGATGTGTAAACATCTGGACGTCTATTTGGTTTTTAAAAATGCAAGCTCTTGTATATGAGTTTTATTCATAATCAATGTGAATGATAAGAAATTGTTCACATCAGAGCCTTCCGTCATTGTTGAAGCATCAACACTTACAGGATGTGAGAAAGAACAATGACAACACAAACCGCTAAAACAAAGACACATATTCTCGGTTATCCACGTATTGGCAGTCAGCGTGAATTGAAATTTGCTCAGGAGAAGTATTGGCGAGGCGAAATTGGTCAGCAAGAGCTGAAGGAAGTCGGTAGTCTGCTTCGCTACCGTCACTGGGGAGAGCAGGTCGGTGCTGGGCTGGACTATGTCTCGGTCGGTGACTTTGCCTGGTACGATCATGTTTTGGGTACCAGCATGTTGTTAGGGCATATCCCAAAGCGTCATGACAACGGTTTTCCAGACCTTGATACCCTGTTTCGTGTCGCAAGGGGCAGGGCTCCAACAGGTTGCGCATGTGCCGCTTCAGATATGACCAAGTGGTTTAATACCAATTATCACTACATAGTGCCGGAATTTACCGCAGACGATCAGTTCAACGTCAGCTGGCAACAGCTGTTCGAAGAGGTCACCGAGGCCAAACAAGCCGGTCATCAAGTTAAGCCGGTATTGTTAGGGCCTGTATCCTACCTATGGCTGGGCAAAGAGAAAGAGCAGGGGTTTGACCGTTTATCACTGTTACCGCGATTGCTAACGGCCTATCAGAAAATTCTGGCCAAACTGGCTGCTCTGGGCGTTGAATGGGTGCAGATTGACGAGCCGGTTCTGACGCTTGAGTTGCCGAAAAACTGGGTAGAATCTTTCAGGTTGGCGTATCAGGTGCTTCATGGTAGTCCCAAGCTGCTGTTGACCACATACTTTGATGATATCACTCATCATCTGGATAAAATCGTTGAGCTGAATGTAGATGGCCTGCATGTTGACTTGTCCGCCTCACCTGAGCAACTTGAAGCTGTTGTCGCTCAGCTTCCGGAGCAATGGGTGCTTTCTGCCGGGGTGATTAACGGGCGTAATGTCTGGCGGGCAGATCTGGCAAAGCTGCTTGGAATTCTTGAACCGGTGAAATCTAAGCTGGGAACGCGCTTGTGGCTGGCAAGCTCATGCTCATTACTTCACAGCCCGATGGATTTGGAGCTGGAAACCGATCTTAACCCTGAAGTGCGCCAATGGTTGGCTTTTGCCAAACAGAAATGCCGAGAGATTTCTCTGTTGGGTCAGGCACTGGATGGTTGTGAGGCTTCCCGTTCCGAATGTATTCATTACAGCGCACCGATTAAGGCAAGGGTCAACAGTGCTTTTGTGAATAACCCGGATGTTCGTCAGCGAACATTAGCTATTTCACCGATATTTGCCGAGCGTAAGGCGCCTTATTCCGAGCGAGCACGGTTACAACGATCAGCTCTGGATTTACCCTTGTTGCCGACAACGACGATTGGTTCGTTCCCGCAAACGGATGAAATCCGTGTTCAGCGTCGTGACTTCAAAGCGGGAAGGTTGGCTGAAGCAGACTATAATACGGCACTGAAAGGCCATATCACGGACGCCATAAAACGCCAGGAAGCATTAGATCTGGATGTGTTGGTTCATGGTGAGGCAGAGCGAAATGACATGGTGGAATATTTCGCTGAGTTGCTGGAGGGCTTTGCTGTTACTCGTTTTGGCTGGGTGCAGAGTTATGGCTCACGTTGTGTGAAACCCGCGGTAATTGTATCTGATATCTATCGTGCGAAGCCGATGACGGTTGAATGGGCGACTTATGCCCAATCTCTTACTGACAAGCTGGTGAAAGGTATGCTAACCGGGCCGGTGACGATTCTTGGCTGGACATTCCCGCGTGAAGACTTAACCCGTGAAGAGATTGCGAATCAGATTGCGCTGGCACTGCGTGATGAAGTTGCTGATTTGCAGGCTGCCGGAATTAAAGTTATCCAGATTGATGAGCCAGCTATTCGAGAAGGCCTCCCGCTTAAAGCCAGCCAGTGGCAGGCTTATCTGAACTGGGCCGTTAATGCCTTTAAGATTGCTGCGGCAAGTGCTGATCCGGAGACACAAATCCATACCCATATGTGTTACAGCGAATTCAACGACATTATTGAGTCGGTGGCAGCACTGGATGCCGATGTGATTACCATAGAAACATCTCGTTCGGATATGGAGTTGCTGAAAGCATTTGAAGAGTTTGATTACCCGAATGAGATTGGCCCTGGGGTTTACGACATCCATTCCCCGAATATCCCAGAAGTTGAGCATATCGAAAAGCTGGTGGAGAAGGCTGAATCGTTAATTCCGGTTGAACGTTTATGGATTAATCCGGATTGTGGCCTTAAAACCCGTAACTGGGAAGAAACAGAGGCTGCGTTAAAGAATCTGGTGACAGCGGCGAAACAGCTGCGTGAGCGATACGTTGCGAATGTACGGGTGAAAACGGGTTAACATTAAGTCGCCAATTCAGCGAGCCGCAATTAAACAAAAAGAGCGCCACTGGCGCTCTTTTCCGTGAACATAACGCTATAGCCAAAGAATTGTTTGATGGCTATTTCAGTGGGCGATTACTGCTCTACTGTCCGCTGGAAAGTCAGGCTGTGAGTAGCGTTTGTCAGCGTCAGCTCGTTGCCTGAGATGGATGCATCGCTCCATTCGGTTAACGTGCGGCTCATTAGCTGTTCCATTTTCATTGCCGGCTCCGGACAGGCCATCATGGTCATGCCCATTTTTTCAATGCGGAGCTTGCTGTCTTTCAGTTCAGCCTGACCGAAATAGCGGTTACAGCCTGAGTGACCGTGTGCAGACATATCCTGGCTTAGCTCCAGGTTTGGAGCGCGGAACGGTTCTGGCAGGTCAATGGCTTTGTTATCAACTTTTGTCAGTACCCAGTTGTGGGTAACAAGATCAGATTCGGCTACCATGTCGGAATTGTCACTGTCGAATGCACATGCAGCAAGAATAGCGGGTAGGGCTAGTACGGCCAGAAAACGTTTTTTCATAGTATGATTTCCTGAGTATGTTTTTTATCCGGTCGCATTCGAGCATAAGTTTGCTGAATAGGGCGTAAACAACTTATCGGCTCTGATGCGCATGTTTTTATTGCTGCTGTCTTGTTGCAGCTGTTTTGTTGCGGTATTGCTTTTGATTCAGGGTGATGGTTTCAATTAATTGCTTTCCGTCACTCTATATCAGCGAAGCTTGTTGTTTGTTGAACGAGAAACACGCAATAAATAACAAAGCTTTTTCTATAGTTTGCCAACATGAGTACTTAATCATGTTAGACGGATGTCATATCTTAACTTAAGTGATTACTCTGGTTGATTTTTAACCATGTGCAGGTGAACGTCCTGTTGTGGGAACGGGATCGAAATACCTTCTTTATCGAAACGTAACTTAACCTCTCGGGTTATATCCCAGTACACATCCCAGTAATCATCGGTTTTCACCCAAGGACGGACAATAAAGTCAACTGATGAGGTGTTAAGCGTATGAAGTTTGATAGTTTTTTCCGGTGAGCGCAATACCGCCGGGTGAGCATCAACGATTTCATTCAGCACGCGTTCAGCATGTTCAACACTGTCGCTGTAACCGATACCAAACACCATATCAACGCGTCTGACTCGTTCATGGGTAACATTCTTGATGGTATCGCCCCAAATCTTGCTGTTAGGGACGATCAGTATCTGGTTATCGAATGTTTTGATGGTAGTGCTGACAAGGCTCATGTGGCTGACCTTCCCTGAAACACTTCCGGCTTCAACAAAATCCCCGACATCAAACGGGCGGTATATCAGTAGCATCATGCCGGATGCAAAATTTGACAGGGTATCCTGCAAAGCGAAACCGATGATGATACCGGCGACCCCGAAACCGGTCAGGATAGGGGTTAAGTCGAGACCGATTTGAGACAGGGCGATCATTAAGCCGATAATGAAAACACCCTTGCCGGACATCGAAATGAAAAAGTCCTGCATCAATTTAGACATACGCAGGTTAGGTGAGGCAACGGCTCTGGCTACCATCTTACGGCTCAGGTTCTTCAGGATATTGAAGATAAAAATGATCAGGCCGAAGACGAAGAGTTTGAACAGAACCTGAGGTGTATTGTCCAGCAGCCATTGGCCGACATTGCCTGCCCAGGTGGAAAGCAGAGCGATAAGTACTTTCGGGTTCAGTATATCGTCAGTCAGGTTGCCTGTAGTTTGAAAAATTTGTTGGGTGTAGGCTGTGGTATCGATATCCATTTTGTTTGCCAGCTCAACCAGAAAATTCAGGTTGTCGATATCACTGGCAAGGTTTCTCTGCGCCAACAGATGAAGGATTTGAAGCGACGGTTTTTCTGCTTCCGAAGCGGCTTTGAGCTGTTTTGACAACATCTTCTCTTGCTGGCTGTCAAAAGTAAGCGAAGCCGACATAAACTCAAGTCGGTGCTCAATGTCTTTAATGAGTTCAGCCTGACGCTTTGGATCTGGTATTCCTAGTGTTTCCAGCCATTTGTAGTTGACCCACTGTTGACCGAGCATTTCAGTGTAAAAGCGTCGGGCCTCATCCAGACGTTTTTGCACCATCAGCTTTTCTTCCTGTCCGGCTTCATCCAGCTTTTTCTCTTCAGCCGTAATTTTTTCGCCAAGGAATTTTGAGGCGCGGGAAATAAAGGAGACTTGCTGCTTTACGTATTTTGTTAGCAGTGGTGTGGTTTCGTCGGTGCGACTGTCAATGAGATCTTTCAGAACAGCTCGCAGCTGATTGTTTTTATTAAGCAACTGCATGTCGATGACATTTCTGGCTGAGCCAGTTTTGGTAAGAGATTCCTGGTAAAGAGTGGCAATCTCCTGCTCAAGGTTACTTAACTTTTGTGAGAGTTCATCACTTGGTTGTGCCATGACTAACGATGACATCAGCAGTAAAACAATCATCACTATACGCATGTTACAGCTTACTCCGGCTAACAGTTTGTTCTGCAAATAAAAACATTATGACAGTTATAGGGGATTATGGAGAGTTAGTCTAAGTCTTGCTGACATAAAAAGTTGTGATTGTGAAACTGACAGCACCAGTCGGGAAGTTTTATTTCTTGATTTAATATGACGGTCATTTTCTGAGGATGGTGATGTAAGACATGAAAGAGTGTCTCGTAATGCTCACGATCACAGATAAGACTATCGCATGCAGAGGCGGCAATAGTTTCAGCCATTAATTGGGTGTTGATTCTGTTAGCTTTGCCAAAAGAAGATAGTCCTTTGACATGACAGTAAGTGAGCAACTGCTTTGCCAGTGGAGGTGAGGACTGAAGGATACCGACCAGTTTAGGCCGTGCTTTCATTGTGCTCAATAATTCAATCCATGATGCTGCCTGTCTGATTTGCTGACATTTTTGCACGCTTTGTCCCTCCTGATTCCGTTAATGATGTACCAGTCCAGAGTTCGCTGGATGGTATCAGTCTTGATGAAACGCTGTTTTATTTTATTGAGGGGTTATTGAGAAATGTCATTACAAGGTTAAATTTGACAAAAAAAGCCCATACCGAACGGTATGGGCAAATAGCGAGTGTTAACAGTTTTATTTGCAATTGCAAGGTGTGTCAAAGCGACACGACAAGTCAGTACTAAGTTTTCTTAACCTTAGCTGGCAGTGAATGTGGTTTCGCCTGTTGATGATGCTTCACCTTGCTTAACCGGGATTCGGAAAAGAATGGTGTAGCACACCGGCAGAACAATCAAAGTAAGCAGGGTCGCAAAGCCCAGACCAAAGATGATAGTTACCGCCATGGCCTCGAAGAACGGGTCAAAGATCAGCGGGATCATCCCCAGCATGGTTGTGATTGCAGCCATACATACCGGTCTTACACGGCTGACTGAAGAATCAAATACTGCATCGTATGGTGATTTACCTGCATCCAGTTCAGCCTGAATCTGGTCAACCAGAACGATACCATTTTTAATGATCATACCGCTCAGGCTCAGCATCCCCAGGATTGCCATAAAGCTCAGTGGGGCGTTCAACAGCAGCAGACCAGCAGCAATACCGATGATAGCCAGCGGGACGTTGAACCAGATAACCAGTGGCTGGCGCACCGAGTTAAACAGCACCACGGTGATCAGGAACATTGCCAGGTAACCTATTGGCAGTGAACTGAAGATGCTGGCCTGGGCATCTCGTGAAGTTTCATATTCACCACCCCATTCCAGGCTGTAGCCATCCGGCAGAGGAATGTTCTCGATCTTGTCGCGGATCCGGCGGTGTACTGAGTCGGCGGTTTCCTCTGTGCCAAGAATTGGGTCAGCCAGCACAGTCAATACACGCTTACGGTCACGACGCATGATGATCGGGTTTTCCCACTCAGTATCAAATGATGAGATCAGTTGGGTAACCGGAACAAAGGTGTTGTTCTCCGGGCTCCAGACCTGAAGCTTCTGCAGGCTGTTGGCATCCAGTCGCTCTTGTTCCGGTGCGCGGGCCATGATTGGCATCAGGTGAGACTGCTCGCGGTAAGTACCAATGGTCATACCGCTGAAGTTGATCAACAGTGCGTTATCAAGATCCTGTTTGCTGATGCCTACCTCACGTGACTGAGCTAGGTTCAGTTGCGGGCGAACAACCGTAACCTGATTGCGCCAGTTGTGGCGAATGTTCTCTGCTGTTGGTTCTGCAATCATGACTTGCTCTGCCTGATAGGCCAGCTGACGCAGTACTTCAGGGGCTTCGCCGTAGAAACGTGCTTCAATCTTTGCTGCCGGAGACGGACCGTTTTCCAGATATTTCACGCGGAATTCAGCTTCCGGATAACTATCACGAAGGTGGGCGGTCAGCAATGGCATGCCGGTTTCCTGTTGTTCCAGGTCGTCCATCTCAATGATTAGCTGAGCATACGCCGCGTAACCTTTTTCTGGTACATAGGGCAGCACGAAACGCTGTGCACCTTGGCCGATAACAGAGGTCAGGTTTTTAAGGCCAACATTGTTTTGGGCCTCGTAGCTGAGAATGTCGTCTTCAATGGTGTTAATGAATGTTTCTGTACCGCGTACATCAGTACCTTCTGGCATCCACACATCTACAAAGAAAATTGGAGTGCTTGATGGCGGGAAGAAAACATTTTTCACATGACCCATACCGAAAACAGCAGCAACCAGCATTACCAATACCAGACCGATACTCGCTACGCGGAAACGCATTGCAGTCGTCAGCAGGGCACGGTACAGGTTGAAGAACCAGCCTTTATACAGATCTTCCTGCTCAGCTTCAGCATCATTGGCCTTACCATCTTTAAACAGCAGGTGACAGAAGAAAGGCGTAATTGTGATTGCTGTGATCCAACTGATAAACAGAGAAATAAGCAGAACCTGGAACAATGATGCACAGAACTCACCGGTTGCATCCTGAGACAGGCCAATAGGCGCAAAAGCAATAATTGCAATAATGGTTGCACCAAGCAGTGGCCATTGCGTCTGTTTGACGACCTGACCCGCCGCCTCAAAGCGGGTTTGTCCACGCTGAATGCCAATCAGGATACCTTCAGTAACAACAATGGCATTATCAACCAGCATCCCGAGGGCGATAATGAGTGCACCCAGGGAGATGATCTGTAACTGAATTCCCAGTACGTTCATTACAATGAATGTACCGAAAATGGTCAGCAGCAGCACTGCACCCATCAGCAAGCCGGAGCGAACTCCCATGAAAACAAGCAGTACTACGATAACGATGGCAACAGATTCTGCCAGGTTGATCAAAAAGCCTGTAACGGATTTCTCAACGACAGCTCCCTGGTCATAAACAGTATTCAGCGTCATGCCAACCGGTAGCTGTGATTCAAGCTCAGTGATTTTGGCAGAAATTGCTTTTGATACATCAACAACATTTACACCAGTGCTGAATGAAATACCCAGCGACAGGGCATCCTGACCCATGTTGTGATAAATGATGTTTGGTGTTTCTGTTGTCGTCTTGTAGACAGTTGCAATGTCACCAAGATAAACGAGGTCGGCACTGCCCGGAGGGCTGACCAGAAGGCGGTTCATTTCTGAAACATCATCGAACTCACCGGTTGGGTGAATACGGATGCGGTTTTGACCAATAAGCATCTTACCTGCGTTAGAAACCACATTCTGATTTTGAATCTGACTGTAAATGTAGTTCTGATCCAGACCTAGCGCGGTCAGTTTTTCCTGGCTAATTTCTACAACAACCTGCTCTTCAGGAGCACCGACTACGGAAACTTTTTTCACTCCATCTACCAGCACCAATTCACGGCGCAGATAATTGGCGTAGTTTTCCAGTTCACGATAGCTGTAGCCTTCGCCCTGAATATTCAGCAGGATGCCGAAAACATCGGAGAAATCATCGATGATTTGTGGCTGTACGGTACCCGGAGGTAGATCAGCAACAGTGTCATTGACCTTTCTGCGCAGCTCATCCCAGATTTGTGGCAGTTCACGGGCGTCGTAGCGGTCTTCCATTTCGACTTCGATTTGTGAAAGGCCTGCACTGTTAATCGATGTAATATGTTTGATTTGCTGCATTTGCTGGATAGCGTCTTCTAGCGGCAGCGTCACTTCTTCTTCTACCTGCTCAGGTGATGCTCCCGGGTATGGGGTAATTACCAAAGCCTGTTTGATCGTAAATTCAGGAAATTCAAGCTGACCCAGTCCACTAAATGAAACTGCACCGCCGATCAGCATCAACAGGACAAACATCCAGCTGATTACTTTGTTCTTAATACTGTAATGAGCAACATTCATGGATTAAACGCCTCGTTCCCAGCGCAGAGGTTTTACTTCCATGTTGTCTTTAACTGCCGTAGCTCCGACGGCAACAATTTGATCACCGATGTTCAGACCGGAAATCACTTCAACACCCGAACTGCGGATTTGACCAAGGGTTACAGTAACAGCTTCCAGCTTTTTACTGTCTGGCTGGTAACGCCACACCTTAGTTTCATTGCTATTGTCAGTGTGTACAATCGCTGTCATTGGTAATACAGCAACAGGCTGTTGTGCGCTGTTGAAAGATGACATATCCAGTAACAGTTCAGCGCTCATGCCCGGCAGGATATTCAGTTCTGCTGGTGGCGTGAGGGTAAATACCACTTCATAGGTCTGGCTGCCCGGACTTACTTTACTGGCATGCTCTTTATATTGAACAGGGTATACCGATGTTTTGCCTGTTGAGGTCATGGTCAGGTTAAAGCCATTTTCAAGTGCCAGCGTTTTTGGTGCCTGGAAGCGAACCATTGGTTTGAAGGCTTTATCGAATGATGCATCTTTTTTTAGCGACATCAGCAGTGATTCCGGAACTTGAATACTGACATCAACTTGCTTGTCGCCTTGCAGGGTAAGTACGACCTGAGTCGCCTGGACATTTTGGTGGTTGTCTAGGTGGACTTTTGCAACAGTACCAGAGAATGGTGCTTCAAGGCGTGTATATTCTAGCTGGTCACGAGCACTGTAGAGTGCAGCTTTCGCTGACTTCAGCGCAGCCTTAGCAGTATCGTATTCCGCTTTTGAGATCAGCTTGCGTTTGTAGATCTCTTCCTTACGTTTGAAGTCAACCGAAGCCAGATCATGATTGGCTTCAGCATTAAGTAGGGCGTTTTTTGCATCACGATTATCTAACTGCGCAAGCAGATCCCCTTTTTCTACATGTTGCCCTTCAGTCAGATTAAGTTTTTTCAATTCCCCATTGATACGAAATGCCAGATCAGCCTGTTGGCTGGCAGCAACTTTCGCCGGGAATGCGCGCAGGTTTTGAGCGACATTATCGTCAATTGTCATCAGCTTAACCGGGCGGACCACAGATGATTGTGTGACAGCACTTTCTGCTTCTCCACATCCGGTTAGCACGGTTGATATCATTATTGAAATAAGGCTGATTTGCGCCAGTTTCATTGTCGTTATTTCCTGTTGTGATATGACGAGCGAAAATATAACCTGTATCAAAGTTGCTAAAAACCGGACTATTTGGAATGCATTGTTCCAAATTTTGCAACAAAAAGAGGCCGGTTTTTTCTTTACAATGATGTAGTTTTTTGAACACACGGGTACAGGATGAAAACGGAAGATATAGAGCTATTCCATCGGGTTGTAGACGCTGGAAGCCTGATTCGGGCAGCGGAAATTTTTGACTTGCCAAAGTCTAATTTGAGTCGACGGATTAAAGCTCTGGAAGAAGAACTGAATATTCAGCTTTTCCAGCGGAATAACCGAGCTATGCAGCTAACTGAAGCCGGTGAGAAGTTCTATGAAAGGACGAAGACGATTCTGAATGACTTGGAGCAGAGTATTCAGGAAATTACTGCGCCAAGGTATGAAATTTCCGGACACTTACGGGTACAGCTGCTTCCATTGCCGAATATCGTGGAAATTGGCCGAATGATCTTCAAATTTATGGACCTGTACCCGAAGGTCAGTGTTGAAGTGCTTATGAGCTCTGAAGAGTCTAACCTGGTTGAAAATCATATTGATGTCGCTTTGCGGGTAGGGGATAAACTGGAAGACTCCAACCTGATTGCTCGTCCGCTTACATCATCGTCATTCGGGTATTATGCAACGCCGGAGTACATTGCTAAACATGGTAAGCCGACTACACCGGAGGAAATTAAAACCCATAACTTTATTCGCTATCGTTTCCCGAACGGACAGATTTTAAATGATTTGCCACTGGAAGGCAGAGAGCCTATTTCTGTATCAGGAAACCTGGTGATGAATAGCGTGCCGCTGATTATGGAGGCGTGTTTGCAAAATCGTGGAATAGTGTTCATTCCGGAGTTTTTAGCTGATTTTTATATTGAAAAAGGGATGTTGGTAAAATTACTCGAAAACCAGGATCCGGTGATGCGGCTTGGTTGGCTGGTATATCCGTCTCGTAAATATCTGTCGCTTACCGTCAGAACCTTTATCGATTTTATGCTGACAGAGCTTGAAAAAATGCCTATGTGTGAACATCTGGAAGCAGATGTCCGCGGAATGGCGGTGTAATTAAATAAATACAATAAAGAGTTTGCGAAGTTTATTTTGATTACTTTGCTTTAAATAAACTTTGCAAAAATTCCTTTTAAGAATAACTAGGCGCGAGGAATTATTTTATTTGTTAAAGTGGAAATTATTGATGCGTAAATATCACCCATAACGTTTAAGTCTAAGTCGTTTGATTGGTTAGGGGTGATTAATCTGGTGAATATCAGCTCTTGATTGAATTATGATTATGTATGGGTTTTCATACTTCTTTGTAAGCATAGAAGTATGGGGGTTTATAAAACAACGTCGTTCATTACAAATTATAATTCATCATGAAAAATACATTAAACCGTTTCAAATTACTCATCATATCTGCTTCAGTTTTGATTTTTTCTGGTTGTGCCAATGTAAATGACATGCCAATTCAGGAAAACGGTAATCACATTGACACTTCGGAAGAAAGTGTTTTGGTTGGGCGCCTTTCTATCAAGAATGTTAATGCACCGGATTATCAACCAGAATTGCTGACGATAATTACTAAAAAAGGCGAAGAATATTTTTCACACGTTAGTCCGGTACTGTTGGCAAGTAATGGAGAAAACGGAAAAGACTACTTTTTTAGTATGAAAGCAAAGCCGGGCAATATGGAACTAAAACATATTCGCTTTTTGAGTAATGGCTTTTTGATTCATGGAATGGGTGACCTGATTGTCAATCAGTCTGTTGATGTGCCGGAAGATCAGGTTGTATATATCGGTAACATTGACGCAGTGATTGTGCCGAGAGAAGAAGGACAGATGCGTGCAGGTCCGGTAATTCCACTGATTGACCAAGCTGTTACCGGCTTTTCTGATGGTACATATGAAGTAGAAATCAGCGATCAGTATGAAGATGATGTGCGTCTTCTTCTGAAAAAATATCCATATTTAAAAGACAAGAAGATTAGCAAGCAGATCTTGGCACCTTGGAAGGCTCCTGTGGTTGTCGAGTAGTAAGACAGCAATATTTTTTTTTAAAAAAAAGGCCCCCTCATTAAGAGGGGGCAATAATTACCATCGCTTTTATTATTCGCTTACAACGACTTTGAGCTGAGGAAGTTTTTCTTATTGGCTCATTAGCCGAAATCACCGTTTACGTAACCACGGGTGCGGTCATCGTGCGGGCTGTTAAACAGTGAATGAGTGTCATCGTGCTCAACCAGTTCACCCATCAGGAAGAAGGCCGTTCGGTCTGAGATACGACGCGCCTGTTGCATTGAGTGAGTAACGATCACGATAGTGAAGTCCTTTTTCAACGACTCCATCAAATCTTCAATTTTCTTGGTAGCAATTGGGTCAAGCGCAGAAGTCGGTTCGTCCATCAGGATCACTTCCGGTTCCATTGCAATGGTTCGGGCGATACACAAACGCTGCTGCTGGCCACCGGACAGACCGAATGCGTGAGACTTCAGGCGGTCTTTCACTTCATCCCACAGTGCTGCGCCGCGCAGTGATTTTTCAACCACGGCATCAAGACGTTTCTTGTCACTAATGCCCTGAGCTCGCAGGCCGTAAGCTACGTTTTCATAAATGCTCATCGGGAATGGGTTTGGCTTCTGGAATACCATGCCGACTTTGATGCGAAGCTGTGCAACATCGATGTTGCCATAAACATCTTCGCTGTCCATGGTTAGCTTGCCCTGGATTTTTACGCCTTCAATCAGGTCATTCATACGGTTCAGGCAGCGCAGCAGGGTAGATTTACCACAACCGGACGGGCCGATTAATGCGGTTACCTGACGGTTCGGGATTGGCAGACAGATTTTCTTCAGAGCCTGGTTTTCACCGTAGAACAGATCCAGGTTTTCAATTTCAAATTTGTTCATCATTTTCTCTTCCCCAAAAATTAGTAAGTCGCAGTGTTGAATCGGCTGGCGATAAGTTTGGTAATCATGTTAATCACAAGAACAATCACAATTAGGATGGTGGCGGTTGCGTATGCCTGATTCCATTCGTGAATGGTGTAGAGTTCCTGGGTCAACTTATACAGGTGAACGGTTAGCGTACGACCTGAGTCCAGCATGCTCTCAGGAATACGCGCCACCATACCTGCTGTCATGAATACCGGTGCAGATTCACCGATAACACGACCTACGCTGAGGATGATGGAGGTTACGATACCAGGCATCGCGCTTGGCAGAATAAGTCTCCAGATTGTGTAGATTTTTGAGGCACCCAAACCGTATGAACCTTCACGGTAGGTTTGTGGAACAGCCATTAAAGCTTCTTCTGTAGTACGGATGATAACCGGAAGAATCAGGATACTCAGTGTCAGTGCGCCTGACAGGATCGAGTAGCCGAAGCCCAGAACGACCACGAAGAAAGTCATACCGAACAGACCGTAGATAATCGACGGAATACCGGCAAGAGATTCAGTACAGAAGCGGATCACTTTAACCAGACGGCTACCGACTTTTGCATATTCAGTCAGATAGATAGCAGTCATGATACCCAGAGGTGCCGCAACGGCGATGGAAGCTGCAACCATATACAGGGTTGAAACAATCATCGGCCAGATACCCGATTCCTGACCAATTGTGGTGTAGTTGCTGGTGATGAAATCCCAATCAACGTGGGACAGGCCATTACTTAGGATGTACCAGACAACCCACAGCAGGAAACCAACCGTGATAGAGGCTGAAAGCCAGATTACGCTTAGTGCAATTTTATCTTTTAGTTGCTGCTTACCAGCATTCGTAGACTGTAAAGACATAGTGATTACCTCGCTCGCTCACGGTTCAGGTAAAGCAGAGCGGCATTTAGCGTCATGATGAAAATAAGCAAAACAATACCGGTGGCATAAAGTGCACTGGCGTGAATACCGGTTGCGTACGACATCTCAATGGCAATGTTCGCAGTCAGAGTGCGCGCTGAGTCCAGAAGACCCCGAGGCATAGCAGGGGAGTTACCCATCACCATGATGATGGCCATGGTTTCACCTAATGCACGGGCAACCCCCAGGATAACGCCAGTCATGATGCCTGAACGGGCTGCCGGAACGAGCAGTTTGAATACCGTAAACATATGTGACGCGCCCAGTGCCAGAGAGCCTTCTTTATAGCTCCGTGGTACTGCGCGGATAGATGTTTCTGAAACCGTGATAACGGTTGGCAGGATCATGACAGATAGCACAATGATACCTGCAAGGATTGTGTTACCAGCTGGTACCGAGAATACGTCCTGGATTAGTGGCACGATGATCACCAGACCGAAGAAACCGTATACAACTGAAGGGATACCAGCCAGCAGTTCAATCATCGGACGAATCAGGTTTGCCAGGCGCACCGGTGCAACTTCAGCAATAAAAATGGCAGTTAGTACACCGATTGGTACACCAAGCACAACCGCACCGGCTGTTGATACAACAGACGCTACGATCATCGGGGCAATACCGTAAAGGGCTGGCGGAAGCCAATCCATACCAAATACGATGCCTTCTACACCAGCCTGGGCAAAGGCGTCGAAACTTTCGCGGAAGATAAAGTAGCCGATAGTAATCAGCGACAAAATGCCAAGTGCGGCACTCGATAAAAATAGGTACTTAAAAAAAACTTCGCGCCAATCAGTCTTATTCTTGGTCTTTAGCGAAGGCCCTTTAGGCGGATTTTCTATGTTATTTGCGATGGTCATAATCTGTACTCCGATATTGATCAAGCTTTGGCTCATTCATATATCAGGGAATCAAGAAAATCCGGCCACCGTCATCGACGATGACCGGACAAAATATCAGCTAAATTATTTAACTGAGATGAAGCCTTTTTCTGTAACAATGTTTTGTGCTTGTGGAGTGTGAATCCACTTCAGAAATTCTAGTGCAGCTTTAGAAGGACGGCCTTCTTTATACACAACAAGGAATGGACGTTGTACGCTATATTCACCTGCTTTGATTGCTTCAACAGATGGTTTGTGGTTATCGATAGCCAATGGTTTAACTGAGTTATCTACTGACCCCAGAGAGATGTAACCGATAGCAAATGGGTTGTTCGCCACGATTGTTTTCAGCTGACCGTTACCGCTGGCAACCTGTGCGCGCTGAGAAATCGCAGAAACTTTAACACCGTTGATTTTCTTCTTCAGGCTCATGATGTCTTCGAAAGCGCCACGAGTACCAGATGCGGTATCACGGGTTGCAACTACGATTGGCTTGTTTTCACCGCCAACCTGATTCCAGTTAGTGACTTCACCTTTATAGATTTGAGAAACCTGCTCTTTAGTCAGGTTAGAGATGGGGTTGTTATTGTGAACAACAACGGCAATGCCGTCGCGAGCGATAACTACCTCTTTAATGTTGTCTGCTTTTTCAGATGATTTCAGGTCACGAGAACTCATACCAAGGTCAGAAGAACCGTCGTGTGCGGCACGGATACCAGCAGAAGAGCCCGGGCCCTGAACTTCAACAACAACATCGTGAGAGTTTGCATAGGTTTCACCAAGTACTTCCATGATAGGTGATACGGAGCTTGAGCCTACAACTGAAACAGTTTCATTTGCGACGGCAGTGTTAAATACCATTGAACCTGCAAGGGCTAGTGCACCAATAACCTGTGTTTTCATTTTCCTAATCCTTAAAAAGCTGGCCTTATTGCCAATAGGTTTGAATGAACGATAAAAAGGTTAGGAAAGTTTTATGACAATCATGTTTCAGAAGTTTGAACACTCTATGACGATGCAGATAAGTGCTTAATGATTGATCTATTTGTGGAAATGTTAACTTCGTAGGCTGTTCATAATTTAAACCAATGGAACTGTGTTTTTTATAAATCAAATGAATTGTTATTAACGATAAGTGCAAGATTTTTCAAAGAAAAACCGGCTGATAATTTTGTAGACATTTGTGTGATCCAGATCTATATTGTGCGCTCTTTAGTCAGTCTGAATTACCTACTGTATTTTTGCGGATACAAAAATTAAATTTGAGGCCAAAATGCAATTTTCATTGAAAAACTTATCCATTCGTTACCAGGTATTGATGCCTGTAATGTTAATGGTGGTAGTGCTCTTTACGACTTTGATGATCGCAAAAGGAAAACTTGATAACGAACAAGAAGTGATCGCTCAAAATACCGATGCCCTGGTTGAGTATAAGGATACACTGGCCAAAATTGATGATCGCGTTTATCCGCTGCGTATAAGTGCAGTGTACGCTATTTATGACCCTGCGCGCCGCGACAGTTTTAAAGGTGAACTGGCCAGTGCAGAAAAAGAAATTGCGCGTGATCTTAAATTGCTGGAGCAGGTCGATGCTTTCAGAAGTGCGGCTGACAATGTTCATTCGGCGATTCAGGACTACATTGCTTACTCTAATCGTGCGGTTGTTACCCTGAATCAGCACGACCGTGGTGAGCTGTCTGAACAGGAATTTAATAATTTCATCTCTAAATACCGTGCTGTCGGCAATCGTATGGTTGAGTCTATCAACGAGCTTTCGCAGCAGGTGAATTCATACTCTACCAATACGCTGGATCAGAGTGCTGAAAATAGCCGTAATATGATGAACAGCGCGACGTTCGCGATTCTGGCTGTATTTGCTATTGCTGTGCTTGTGGCCTGGTGGATGTCTGGTTTGGTGGTTAACCCGATCTTCAAACTTCAGTCTGTGATGCGTGATGTGGCGGCTGGTAACCTGCGTGTCAATGCTGAGCAGGACGGTACTAATGAAATTGCTCAGCTGAGCAGTGATGTAAACCGTACTGTCAAGCAGTTGCACCAGACGGTTGATGCACTAATCCGTATCAGTGAAGATGTGGCATCTGCTTCTACCGAACTAGCTGCGGTAATGACTCAGTCTGAAGCGAATGCTCAGCAGGAGCACAATGAGATTGATCAGGTTGCTTCTGCGGTTAACGAACTTTCAAGTACAGCTGAAAACGTCAGTGATAACGCAACTGCTGCGGATGCAATGGCTAAGCAGACTGATGAACTGGCTCGTGAAGGTTTGAGCATCTTCGAGCAAAGCAGTGCGGCAAGTGTTCAGATGAACAAGACTCTGACAGAAGCGGCAGACGTTGTAACTCGCCTGAAAGAGCAGTCTGAACAAATCAGCAAGGTTATTGAAGTTATCCAGGGTATTTCTGAGCAGACAAACCTTCTGGCTCTGAATGCTGCTATCGAAGCCGCTCGTGCGGGTGAATCCGGCCGTGGTTTTGCGGTAGTAGCCGATGAAGTACGTATGCTGGCAGCGCGTACCCAGTCGTCGACTCAGGAAATCCAGGCAATCATTGAAGAGTTGCAGTCACAGTCTAACCAGGCGAATGACAGCATGCAGAGCAGCCTGGAAATGCTTGAGCGTAATCAGGAACTGTCGAATCGTGCTAATGACGCATTGGTTGGTATCACAGAATCTGTAGTTCAAATCAGCGATATGAACACTCAGGTTGCAACAGCCGCAGAGCAACAGTCTCAGGTAACACAGGACATTAATCGCAATGTCACCAATATGTCGGAGATTGTGAATCAGAACGTTGCTGGTATTAGCCAGAGTGCGACGGCCAGTAATGAATTGTCGCAGCTTGCTGAGAAGCAGAAACAGCAGCTTTCTTTCTTTACAATTTAAGCTGAATTAAAATAGCTAAATAAGTGGAAAAAGACCTGTCCCTGACAGGTCTTTCTGTTTTCATATAAAGAAGAACATAAAAACCGAGGCCCGAAGGTATCCATGCTTAAAAAAGCACAGCAAATGGTTGTATTTAACGCTCTGACAAAACAGAAGAGCTTTACCCGTGCAGCACAGTTGCTAGATATTTCCAGAACCCAGGTTAGTAAGCAAATACAGCAGTTGGAAGAGAGGTTGGGGATACAGCTTGTTCAGCGTACAACACGTTCGTTTGCTCTGACCGAGGCCGGACGAAACTTTGCCGCTCATTGCGCCAATATCGTTGATGAAATTAATGAAGCGGAAAGTGAGTTACTGGTTGATTCAAATAGCCTTCATGGTTCATTACGTGTTGGTATTGCCCAGTCTTTTGCTTCGAACCATATCGGCCCATACATTAGTGAGTTCCATGAGCAATATCCGCAGCTTAATCTTGAAATGAGCCTGTTTGATCACCGCGTTGATCTTATTTCCGAACAGCTTGATTTATGGATTGGCATTATGGATACCCCTCCAGAAGGCTTTGTGGCCCGCCACTTGGTTGATTGCCAGTTTGTATTGGCTGCCAGCCCGGATTATTTGGCGAAGCATGGGGTGCCATACCATCCAAATGACTTGAAAGAACATAACTGTATTACCTATTACAGCCGGGAGCGTAAAGATACTTCCTGGAGCTTCAGTAAAGATGATGAAAACTTACAGGTTAAGGTAAGAGGTAATTATCGAGTGGATTCGGCTGATGCTATTCGTGATGCCACTTTGGCAGGGAATGGTATTGGTTACCTGGCGACGTATCTGCTGAAGAATGAGTTCAGGGAAGGGCGGTTGATTCGCTTAATTCCTGACTGGGAACCTAATCAGCATATGCCGTTATATGCGATTTATCCTCGCCATAAATTCTTGCCTGCTAAGGTAAAAGTGTTCATTGATTTTGTCCGTGAGCATATTGGAGAGCCTGCTTTCTGGGATCGGGAACTGATGTAGTTTGTAGCCAACCACTGGGTTATTGGTAAATAACGTTTAAAATTTGCCATTATTAGACGCAGGATCAGCACGAAGAAGCTGCAGCTTCTTCGTGCTTTTTTTTATCAGTGGTACATCAGATACTTAGTTTGGGTATATGGTTCAAGCTCATACTTGGATTCAAGGAAAGTGATTAAGTCCACTAACTGACCAACAGTCATCACATCATTGTAAACAGGCATCACGGATTGTCCTGAAATCTGAACATCTTTTAAGTTGTAACCTTTTGCAATCTGATGAGATGGGTTGATCACCGAAGTAACCAGTTCCGCGTACGTTTTCAGGCTCTGTACTTTCCCGCCCAGCTCGACCGAAAGCTGGTCTTCTGAATCTGCTGGTCTTTCAAAGCCTTCCATTGCATGACAGCTGAGACATTGCATTTCAAGAAATACCTGTTGGCCTTTGGCGGGATCGCCGGCAGGTAAGCTAAAACCTCGCGGACCGTCTTCACAGCCAGTGAGGCCGAACACAAAAAATATCATTGTTAGTATTAGATGTTTTTTCATGAAATCACTCCGTATTCGTACATTGCCAAGCTATTTATGAACATGCTGTTGAGTATCTTATTGACAAGTGTAGAGGATGATGAAAAAAGCATCGGCAAAATAGCCGTAAATTGAACAGGGCTAATAGTGTGATCATGGTCATCATTGTCACTTATGCTAACAACAGTATCCCGTACAAGCACCAATCTGCCGTTTTCGTTTGCTTTGCCGATATTTTCCTCGATTTTTTGGTTTTATGTATCAATTCTGTAAATTTGCATAACAATTTGATGCTTGTCACAGTTTTTAAAATCCCTAAAATGCCGCCGCAATCGTTTTACTAACCCACTAATTAACATTGGAGAATGACCATGGGGCATCTGGTCAGCATCTTAGGTATTGTTTCACTATTTGCGGTTGCAATCTTATTTTCGGAAAATCGTCGTGCGATTAGCTGGCGTGCAGTAGGTGGCGCGTTTGCAATTCAGATTCTGTTCGCAGGATTTATTTTGTATGTGCCTGTCGGACGAGAAGTTCTGAACACAGTATCCAATGCCGTCTCTGGTGTTATCGACTACGGTCGTATCGGTTCTGAATTCCTGTTTGGTGATCTGGCTAAGTTTAAAATTGGTTTTATCTTTGCCGTTAACGTATTGCCGACAATCGTATTTTTCTCTTCACTGATTGGTGTGCTTTACTACCTGGGCATCATGGGTTGGATTATCCGTGTTCTGGGTGGCGCGCTACAGCGTGTACTAGGCACCAGCCGCACTGAATCTATGTCTGCAACGGCTAACATCTTTGTTGGTTCTGTTGAAGCACCGCTGGTTGTTCGTCCATACCTTGCAAAAATGTCTCGCTCTGAGCTTTTCGCGGTAATGGTTGGTGGCCTGGCTTCTGTAGCCGGTGGTACGCTGGTCGGTTACGCGGGTCTTGGTGTTGAAATCAGCTATCTGATCGCTGCAAGCTTCATGTCTGCACCTGCTGGCCTGATGATGGCGAAGATTCTGGTTCCACAAACAGAAACGCTGACTGATGAGCCTCAGGTTGATGATGAAGATGAGAATGCGCCTGTTAACATTATCGACGCAGCATCTCAGGGTGCGCTTAGCGGCCTGCAGATTGCGATGGCTGTTGGTGCAAGCCTGCTGTCTATCATCAGCTTGATTGCTCTGCTTAATGGCGGTCTTGGCCACCTTGGCGAACTGATTGGTGTTGAAAACCTGAGCCTTGAATTGCTGTTTGGTTACATTTTCGCACCAGTTGCATGGCTGATCGGTGTGCCATGGTCTGAAGCAACAGTTGCAGCAAGCCTGATCGGTAAGAAAATTGCTGTTAATGAATTCGTAGCCTTCGCTGATCTGATGGCTGTTAAAGATCAACTAAGCGCTCACTCTCAGGCTGTTGTTACTTTCGCATTGTGTGGTTTTGCAAACCTGACATCAATCGCAATGCTGATGGGTGGTCTGGGCGGTATCGTACCAAGCCGCCGTCCTGATATTGCACGTCTGGGTCTGAAAGCTATTTTTGCAGCGACTCTGTCAAACCTGATGAGTGCAACGCTGGCAGGCATCTTCCTGTCATTCTGATCAACAAGCATCAGTTACCAAATAAAAACAGAGAGCTTCGGCTCTCTGTTTTACTTTTGGGGGTATAGTTAAATCCGTTTGAATGGATTTATGTACTGTTGCATTTAAGACCTAAGGACAGAAGTAATACTAGTGGGCCTGTAACTACCGCTTTGTCTTAAAAATGAGATAGAGACTGGCTCGCGCTTGTTGAAAAAGCGGTCTTGGTTTTATCAATACTTGCCATTAGCTACTTGTTCCCGGTAGCATCACCGCTTTCATTCCTCTTATTAATCAAGAGATAGCCATGAAATCACCTGTCGATAAGTTGCTGCAAAGTCATGAAAACCTTGTTCATTCGGAAGGAATGAAGGTGACCTCCCATACTCAGCGTGAGGATGGTGACTGGATCCTTCATACGCTGATGGTTGAAGGATGCGAAGCTCCGTTTAAGTTCAGGCGTACAAAGAAATACAAGAGCCTGAAAGGGGCAAAGGTCAATATGACGTATTATCCTGTTACAGAAAAAGTTGCCGGCTTTGATATCGAAGTAATGAAGGTGGTCAGAGTTAAACTTTATTGAATTCCACAGCAAAAAATAATTTACAACCGCAGCTATGCATGTTCAGAGAATTTCATTCTCAGATTTTTTATCTTTTTCTTTATTTTCAATGAGTAGCTGCGGTTCTGCGGTGGTTCCATCATCTTCCTGCCTGTGACACAGAGCGCAAGTTTTAACATTAGTCTCCTTAATGTAAATCAAGGTGTCATTACCACAATGGCGGCAGGTTCCTGAAAAGCTAAGTGTTTGTGTTTTAGGCTTGTTTGATACACCCGGCATAGCGATATCCTTTCCAACTGCTCATTTCCGATTTATCCGCAACATGTCAATGCATTGTTATGCATACACGGCTATCTACCAGACTAGACCAGAATTTTTTTAATAGACAAGTTTTACTAATTTTGTCTTCAAGTAAGCTTCTGAGGAAAAAAGGCGCTCACCGAATACCGGGAGCGCTTCAAGTAAAGGGGATTGGAAAATAGCAAATACCAAAAAGAGACCGATTTCTTTTACACCTCCGTTATCTATCTTCAATTAAAATCACGATTAATTCTTTCGGGCCGTGAGCACCATAGGCCAGTGTTTGCTGGATATCAGCGGTTTTAGATGGCCCGGAAACCAGAATGGCATTTGTTGGCATGCCGATATGCCACGCCTGTTGCCTTATCAGTTCAGCGAAGTTGTTGCTGAGTGTTGAACGTTTGAGTAGTGCGACATGTGTTGGTGGTATCAGTGACAGTGTTCGAGGCTCGTCTGTACTCGGCCACAGAACTAAAGTGCCTGTATCGGCAATGCCAGCCAGACAATGGGTGATACCTGCGTCGACCTGTTCAAAAAGCTCATGTTTCCATTCTCTGATGTCCTGATCAAAGCTGATCACATCATTTTGTCCTGATGCCTGTTGGATCTCATGAATGAATTCTCCGTCTTTACCAATCGCGATGCGCTTGAGCTGTTTAGTTGCAACTACTTCTGTCAGGGTGCTTTCAAGCAGCTCGACTTTGGTGCTAATCACTTCGGCATGGCTGGCAATCATAGCCTCGACGAATCGTTGTTGCCGCTCTTCATCTGAGTCGGTTTGCCACGGGCTGTAGCTATGATTGTTTGAGCTTACTGGGTGCGCGCCTGCATCACGAAGTCGGGACAAAATTGTAGAACGTGCTGGATTCATTTCTTTCTCCTTACTTCCGTGCCTTCATCAGCTGATGCAATGTTTTGTCAGCAGGCTTCGGCGCTGTTCGACATTGAGTCCATGGGCCCAGGTTGCTTGGAATCAGTGCTTTCAGTTTGGTTGCCGCATAAGTACCTGAATGGTAAAGCGAAGGGTGAGTTGCGGCATAGGCAAAGCCTTTCATCGCCATTCTTTCCGTTGAATTAGCTGCGGCTTTCTGGCCGTCAATTTCTTCATTTCCGGGCTTTGGTGGATTCTTTGCTTCATAACGCAGTCGTTGCAGCAGTTCCGGGATCGGGATTCTGACCGGGCAGACTTCATCGCAGGCACCGCAAAGACTGGAGGCGGTAACCAGATCTTTAGTTTGCTTCAGTCCCATTAAGTGTGGGGAGATGATCTTTCCAATCGGACCCGGATATACCGTGCCATAGGCATGTCCGCCGATACGGGTGTAGACAGGACAATGATTCATACAGGCACCGCAACGGATACATTGCAGCGTTTTACGCATCTCCTCGTCGCGGTAGGCTTGTGAACGTCCGTTGTCCAAAAGAACTAAGTGGACTTCTTCCGGGCCGTCGAGTTCACCGCTACGTCGTGGCGAGGTGATCATGTTGAAATAGGTCGTGATGGCCTGGCCTGTTGCCGATCGGGTAAGGGCACTGTAGAGCGGTGGTACGTCAGACAGAAATTCCACTACTTTCTCTATGCCGGTGATGGCGATATGGACGTCAGGTACAGTGGTACACATCCGGCCGTTGCCTTCGTTTTCGACAAGACACAATGTCCCGGTTTCTGCGACGGCAAAGTTAACGCCGGACAAGCCGATTTCAGCATCGCGGAATTTTTCCCGTAGTCGGGATCTTCCTGTCTGAATCAGAGCGTCTACATCCAGCGTCGGGGTGAAATTTTCCAGGTTATGTTCAAAAGTATCGCTGACTTCCTGCTTATTTTTATGAATGGCAGGCATGATAATGTGTGAAGGCTTGTCGCCATCTAACTGGACGATATATTCGCCCATGTCACTTTCCAGGCATTCAATACCGATCTTTTCCATTTCGTGGTTAAGTTCAATTTCTTCACTTACCATGGATTTCCCTTTCACAATGGTCTTGGCATTGTGCAGGCGAGCGATATTGGCAATGATGTAGTTGGCCTGTTCAGCATCTTCAGCCCAGTGAACCTGGATACCGTTGTGTTTACAATTTTCTTCCAGTTGCTCAAGCAGATCCGGTAATTTGCTCAGGCAGCGTTGGCGGATGGCTTCAGCCAGTTCACGAATGTTCTTCTCTTCAGCCGGATCCGGAAAAGCCGAGCGGCGTTTATCACGGAGGTAATCCATCGCACCGCGGAAATTCTGACGCAGTTGTTTATCTGCCAGTGCAGATTTTGCCTGCTGGTGGAAGAACTGCGGTCCCTGATCTTTAGTGTATTTAGTCATGGCGACTTCCTCCGGTTCTTTCCAGCAGGAAGCTGGCAAGATGGCGTCCGCGCATGGTTTTGCCCTGATATTCCAAAGCACCGTTGATATTAAGCAGACACCCCCAGTCAGCACTGACCAACTGTTCAGCGTTAGTGTCTGACAGGTGGCGGGTTTTATCTTCAACCATTGCCTGGCTGATGTTCGGGTGGCGAACGGCAAAGGTTCCGCCAAAGCCACAGCATTCACTTTCGTAGGCTTGTTCTCGCAACTCAACATTCTCAAGCTGGTTGAGCAACTCGGTTGCCGTTACATGGACATTCATTTCCCGACGGGCGGCACAAGAGGTATGCATGACGACAGAAGTTGGCTGGCCGTGATCTGTCAGTTTCACTCGGCAGACATTGACCAGGAATTCGGTAAGCTCAAATACGCGATCACAGAAAATTTCAACTTTATGTTGTTTTTCATCACCTTTAAACAGGCGGCGATAGTGATGGTGCATCATTCCGCCGCAAGATCCAGAAAGAACGACGACAGGCCAGTTTTCATCAAATAATGCTATCTGGCTCAGTGCGACTTCCTTAGCTTCATTATCGTAGCCTGAGCTGTAAGCCGGTTGGCCACAACAGGTTTGTTTCTCGATGAAGATGACTTCAATACCTTGCTGTTCCAGCAGCGTGATGGCATCCAGTCCGGCTTCAGGATCGAACATGTCGACCAGACAGGTGGCGTAGAAATATACTTTGTCCGGCTTGGCTGGGTAGATTCGCATCCTGGACTCCTTGAGAGCAGTAGGCTATTTCATCCGGCAGTCTGGCTTGTGTGTTCTGCTGCCTTGCTGCCGGATGAAATAGTGGTGTTGCAGGTGGTTATTTCTGTTATGTGGTGAGTTATTACTGTGTTAATTGTATTAGTTCATCAGTGCATCTGTGATATGGAAGCCATAGATGATTGCCAGACCAATCAGACCGGTAACAACCAGGTAGTAGAACGTTGGGATTACTGTCTTGCGTAGGGTGGCACCTTCGCGTCCTAGCAGGCCGACGGTTGCCGATGCGGCTACCACATTGTGGATAGCAATCATGTTCCCCGCTGCTGCGCCGACAGCCTGTAGTGCTACAACTGCTGCACTGGAAATTGTCAGGGTCTGAGCAACTTCAAACTGGAACTGGCTGAACATCATGTTAGACACCGTATTCGAGCCTGCGATGAATGCACCTAAAGCACCGATTGTTGCACTCAGTGCCGGGAAGAAGTCACCGACAAGGTTTGATGCAAAGTTAGCTGTTGTTACCGGCATACTTGCAAGGTCGGCAGCGTTAACACCAGAGTTGATGAAGATACGGACCATCGGGATGGTGAACACCAGTACAAAGCCTGCGCCAATCAGTGTTTTGCTTGACTCTCCGAAGGCTTTAACCAGAGGTGTGACCTTACGTGATTGCAGAAGAACTGCCAGCAATGCTACGAAGACCAGAATGCCGCCCGGCAGGTACAGTGGCTGGATAGCCGCACTGATACCGGTTTCGCCTAGGATGTCTTTGAAAGACAGGCTGATCCCGACAAGGAAACCTTTGAAGTCTGCGCTAACACGGCTTGCAACCAGAATGACTGCCAGCAGTACATACGGAGCCCATGCTAAAGCCATGTTCATTGGCTTTTTCTCATCGTTACTTAGATCCATTTTCAGGGAACCAAGCCACTCTTCCGGCCACTTGTCTTCGCTTTCAAAGTCCCAGTGGTTTTTGGGTACCAGGAACTCTTTCTTAGCGGCAACAACAACGATAGCCAGACCGATCAGACCACCAATCAGTGATGGGAATTCAGGCCCCAGGAATACACCGGTCAGGGCGTAAGGGATAGTGAACGCAAGGCCGGCGAAAATTGCAAATGGCAGAATTTCCAGACCTTCTTTCCAGCTCTTATTCTTACCGAAGAAGCGGGTCAGCATCATTGCCATCAGAACAGGCATCAAAGTACCGACGGTGGCGTGAATAAGCGCAACATTGGTGGTGATTTGTTGTAGGTAGATATCCCAGGTAGAGCCGTTGGCGACCAGGGATTCAGTAATGTTATGGGTATCCAGACCTTTGTTAACACCAACAATGATTGGTGTACCTACCGCACCGAATGAAACCGGTGTGGACTGAATCATCATGCCCATTACAACAGCAGCCAATGCCGGAAAACCGATAGCGACCAAAAGTGGGGCGGCAATAGCTGCTGGGGTACCAAATCCTGAGGCTCCCTCGATAAACGAACCGAAGCACCAGGCAATAATGATGGCCTGAACCCTACGGTCAGTTGAGATGTCTGTAAAGCCGCTTCGGATAGTAGCGATGGCACCGGTGTGCTTAAGGGTGTTAAGCAGGAATATGGCACCGAAAACAATCCAGAGAACTGCAACTGTAATTGCAAGTCCTTGCAAGGTTGAAGCGAAAATACGGGTTGCCGACATGTCCCAAAACAGCAGGGCGATACCGACAGTCATGATAAAGGCTACAGGCATGGCTCGTTTCGCTGGCCAGTTCAGGCCGACCAACAGAACCGCAGCAACCACAATGGGTGAAAATGCGACTAACGCTAGTAGGGTTTCGTTCATAGTAGTACTTCCTTAGTACAGGTGTTTCTTGTCTGGCTACTTATACGTTGTTATGGATTGTAGGTTGTTTGTTAACGCGGTGTGACATTACCGCTTTATTTTTTCCTGATATAGGGAAATAATGAAAAAGATTAATTCCAAAAGTGGTTAAATTATGGCCAAGACAGATGACTTAATACTTTTTGCGCAGGTAGTCGAGTGCGGTTCTTTCAGCAAGGTTGCAGAACAGAATTCCCTTACAAACTCAGTAGTTAGTAAACGAATTGCGAGACTGGAAGAAGATCTGGGCGTTCAGCTTTTGTATCGGACGACGCGAAAGTTAACAGTAAGTGAAGCAGGAAAGGTTCTGTATCAGGGTGCGAAAAATGTGAAGCAGGCAGCGGTAGAAGCGATCGATGCTGTCAGTGGATACGGTGAAAAAGTAAGCGGTCATGTCAAAATGTCTGTACCGACGATATCCGGTGATTTGCTTCTGGCAGATGCAGTGGCTGAGTTTTGCACTATGCATCCCGGCATGTCGGTAGATATGTCTCTTGATAATCGCTTTGTTGATTTGATAGCAGATGGCTACGATCTGGTTATTCGCACCGGATATTTGGAAGATTCGAGCCTGATTGCCCGCCATATACTGGATTCGCAATGGGTAATATGTGCAGCTCCTTCTTATATAAGCAAGCATGGCCGGCCTGCCATACCGCAGGACTTGGTTAACCACAATTGTCTTCAATACGCTTACCAGACAACAGGTGCCAGCGAGTGGCAGTTCATTGGTGAGCAGGGTAATTACATCCAGCGTGTCAGTGGCAACTTTTCAACTGACAATGCGGCAGCACTCAGGAAAGCTGCTTTGGGAGGATACGGTATAGCTTATGTGCCGCGTTGTCTGGTTTATCATGATTTAATTGAAGGTAAGTTGGTTGATTTGTTCCCTGACCAGGTTGGCAAAAAGCTCGGCGTTTATGCAGTGTATCCCTATACACGTCAGCCATCGCAAAAAATTCGACTATTAATTGAACATATCCGCAAGAAGTATCTAGAAATGCATTATTATTTTTAGGTTATATTTGTACTTTATTGAGGTTATTCAATATCAAATAAAGTATTATTTGATGTAATAGATAGAATTGTAATTAGATAGTAAAGATAGGGAATAAAATGAATTGGTATCTTCATGTCCTAAAAAATTACGCAGTATTTAAAGGACGAGCACGCCGAAAGGAATATTGGTACTTCTTTCTGATCAACTTAATCATAAGTATTGTCTTAGGTTATGTTGATAGCGCTTTGGGTACCCCTGGCGCAGCTGAGGGGGCGGGTGCCATTGGTGCCGTATATTCACTTATTGTTTTAGTTCCGGCGATCGCAGTCGGTGTTCGTCGTTTGCATGATACAGGACGTACCGGTTGGTGGATGCTGATTGGCCTTATTCCTCTTATTGGGGTTTTGGTTCTGCTGTATTTCTTTGTCCTTGATAGTAATCCTGGCAGCAATGAGTATGGACCTAATCCAAAAGAATCAAATCATAATCAGGAAGGCAGCTTTAAAGTTTAAACCACATTTTACTTGTGGTAATTGCTGTTATTTTAATTAATTAAGAAGTAAAAGCCCGGCAAATTAGTCGGGTTTTTTTATTAAAAACAGTAGCCTGTAGCATTTGAATCTTATTAATGAGAATGAATGTGTATTATTCTCCCAGATAATCAGTCAATTAGCGGATAAAAGTATTTTATTTTAAAGGGATAGGTAGTGATATCTATTTTCTGATAACTGATAATAATTACCGTGTAACCATCTACAATTAATACCGAACTGAAATTGCTTTGGTAATTGAATGATTCGATTTTTATCGATTTGCTTCTATTTGAACTATTCATCAAATGTGAGCTTGTAATGCTTACCTTATCTGAAAAGGTTAGCAGGGTAGTTATTGCTATTAATAAAACCGGAAAGGTTGTTAGTTGGCTAGTTAAATAAATCATGCCACAAGTAATTAGTGGAGAAACGTAATGAAAATGAATAAGGTAGCGTTATCTTTCCTGGCGGTATGTATTGGCTTTTCAGGATATTCTTTAGCATCTGAGAAAGATTACTCTCATTACGAAAGTGGTGGGAGTGAAGACGATTATAAAGGTTATGAAAAATACAAAAAACATAAAGATCATTACAAGAAATATCACCCCAAAGTAAGAGATGCTGGAAGACTAGCTTTGAACCTTGTGGGTAAAGGCAATATGTACGAGAAAGATGTACCAGACCTTGACGGTGATAAACAGCCGGATTCTGCTTCTTGTTTCGATGTTGAGTTGAAAGATATAGAGAAAGGAAGATTAATAGGTACTGCGACTGATTGTCTTTCAGAAGTTATGGAGCAAGATGGCGGGATCAAGTTGATCGGAACTACATTCTTTAATTTACCCGGCGGGCAGATTGTTACACGAGGGCTGACGACTGTTCAGCCGGTGTTGCAAGATACTGTAACTCCGGATGGAGTGGATATCAGCCATATAACAGGCGCATCCAGTGATAAAAATAGTATTATTAAAGCGACAGGAAAGTATAAAGGCCATATAGGTACCGTTAGGTTATCAGGAATGGTGAATCTTGATGAGTTCACAGGCGAAGTTGGTACGCCAATATTCTTTGACTGCTTGTTCATTGTTGATTTAAAAGAGATTAAGTTCAGATATCCACATCATTGGTATAAATGGTATAAAGAGCATTATTATCAGGATTTCTATAAAGCCCACTATGGCATTGAAAATGATGAACCTGATAATTCATATGACGATACCGGTGATTCAGGCGAATCTTATGAAGATACAGATTCCGGTGGCGAGTCATACGAGGATACCGGTGGTACAGAAGAGCCATATGAAGATACCGGTGATTCAGGCGAATCTTATGAAGACACAGATTCCGGTGGCGAGTCATACGAGGATACCGGTGGTACAGAAGAGCCATATGAAGATACCGGTGATTCAGGTGAATCTTATGAAGACACAGGTTCCGGTGGTGAGTCTTATGTAGATACTGGGGAAACTCAGGACCCATATGAAGATTCCAGAGATTCATATCGATATTATTAAAGTCTGACTTTTTTAAGTAAAAAGCCACTATCGTCATGATGGTGGCTTTTTCAGTTATGACTTGTTTTGCGATTACTTGGCTAATTAAGCTTTCGCAAATTTATAGGTACGGAAACCACCAATCAGGTTGCGCGCTTTATAGCCATTGTTTACGAGCTGGCGGTATGCGACGTTACCACGGAGGCCAACAGCACAATAGATAACAATTTCTTTATCTTTTGGTAGTTCATTCATGCGGTTGCGAAGTTGGTCAACCGGAATGTTAAGGGCACCCTCGATATATCCCATGTTCTCTAGTTCACCCGGATTACGTACATCCAGCAGAACTTGGTCTTCTGACAGGTTCTCAATTTCATCGAAATGAATCGCTGTCGCATCACCTTTCATGATGTTACTGGCAACAAAAGCAGCCTGATTAATGACATCTTTAGCACTGCCGTATGGTGGCGCATAAGTCAGTTCAAGATGCTGCAATTGTTCTACTGTCATACCTGCACGCTGTGCTACTGCCATCACGTCGATACGTTTATCAACGCCGTCTTTACCTACAGCCTGAGCGCCAAAAATTTTACCTGATTGTGGGTCAAACAGCATTTTGAATGACACGATTTCTGCACCAGGGTAGTAGCTGGCATGGCTGGCCGTGTGAACGTATACCTTTTCATAATTGGTACCTTCACGCTTCAGCTGCTTTTCGTTCTTACCGGTAGAAGCGACGGCTAAATCGAAGATCTTACAGATCGCTGTTCCCTGAGTGCCTTGGTAGGTTTCGTTGCGACCCAGCATATTATCTGCTGCCATACGACCCTGACGGTTAGCCGGACCGGCTAGTGGAACAAGAGTGGCGTCACCTGTTACAAAGTCTGCTTCTTCAATTGCATCACCCACAGCATAGATTGCAGGATCGCTGGTCTGCATGCTCGAGTTGGTCCAGATACCGCCAAGTTCACCGATTTTCAGTCCGGCTTCTTGTGCCAGCTTGATTTCAGGACGAACACCGACAGCCATGATCAGGATGTCCGTTTTTAAGGTATCACCATTGCTCAGGGTCAGATCCAGATGGCCATGGATATGCTGATGAGCAGCATCTTCACCGGAATCTTCGCTGGCAATATGGGCTTCCGGAACATACTCAACAGCGGAAAGCGCCGTGCTTAAACGCAAATCAACACCGTGGCTACGGATCTCAGCATGAGCAAACCCGGCCATTTCTTTATCTACCGGAGTCATTACCTGATCAGCAAGTTCAAGCAGGGTGGTTTTAATACCGCGCTGGTGGAAGGCTTCCATCATTTCCAGGCCGATGAAACCGCCACCAACCACGGTTGCGTGTTCGACGTTGTTCATCTCAATGGTATGGAGAATCTTGTCCATATCAGGGATGTTACGTAGTGAATGGGTAAGCGGATTGTCAACACCTGGAATCGGTGGAACAACCGGTGCAGCCCCCGGGCTGATCAGCAGAAAATCATAGTTTTCGGTGTACTCAGAGCCGTCTAACATACTACGAACAGTAACAGACTTTTCTTCACGGTTAATGCTGATGACTTCGTTCATAGTACGAACGTCAACATTAAAACGGGCAAGGAAGCTTTCCGGAGTTTGTAGCAACAGTTTGCTTCGTTCTTTGATATCACCACCAATGTGGTAAGGCAAACCGCAGTTGGCGAATGATACGAATTCACCACGTTCAAACATGATAATTTCGGCGTCTTCGCTTAAACGGCGGGCACGTGCTGCAGCAGAAGCGCCACCTGCAACACCTCCGACGATAACAATTTTAGTCATTGATAACTCCACAAAAACATAAATCAACAGAGAACTAAACCAAGCTTAGTCCTCGGGATATTCGGTATGGGTTTTTTAGCTGATACTCTGATTTTTAACTTAAGGCTTTGATGTAAATCCAAGTTTACTTAATACGTTGGTTGCCGGGCAAAAACCTGTGAATGCGCTTTGGATCAGGTTGGCACCTATAAACAGGGTGAACCAATAAAAGTTTGGATGGACCCAAAGTGTTAATGCCACGGAAATAAAGATCATTGTTCCTGCGAATACGCGAACAGCATTTTCCAATGTCATATCTTTTCTCCCCGGACAGGTTTTAGCAATTAACGATTCTGTTGAAAACTATAAAACTTTAATTTAGCTTTGTCTAATAAATATTATCCTAAATTAGTGTTGACTTAATCCTGTGGTTTAGTAATCTCTAAATTAGGTTTTGCTTTGGTAGTGAGGGTGAAATGATCGACATAGATAAAATGCACTGTCATGCGATTGAAGTAGCTAACTGGTTGAAAACTATCGCTCATCCGGAGCGTTTGATGGTTCTGTGTCAGTTAACTAAAGGGGAAGTACCTTTGAAAGAATTGCAACAGAACTCGAGCCTTGGGCAATCAGCGCTCTCACAACATCTCGCCATTCTAAAAGCGCAGAAGCTGGTCAGTTTTCGTAAGCAGTCTCAGCAAGTGTTTTATTCTCTGGCGGATGACAAATCAAAACAGCTACTTGAAGCGTTACAAGGTATTTGTTGTGTATCGGAGGAGAAGAAATGACGGGGCTGATTCCACTGAATGCGTTACTGGGAGGGATGCTGTTAGGTGTATCTGCAGTATTGCTATTGATGGTAAACGGTCGGGTGGCCGGTATTAGCGGTATTGTTGCCGGTTTGCTAAAGCCGCAAAAAGGGGAGTTTTCATGGCGATTTCTTTTTGTGCTGGGAATGATTCTGGCTGGTTTGATAGCACCTTACCTTGGCTTTGACTTTCCTCAGACTCTGCCGGTGACATCGACGTTGATGCTTGTCATTGCAGGATTGCTGGTGGGGTTGGGAACCAAACTTGGCAACGGTTGCACCAGCGGTCATGGCATATGTGGGGTGGGACGACTTTCAAAGCGTTCGATAGTCGCAACTGGTGTATTTATGGCTGCCGCTGCCATTACTGTTTTTATTCGTCTTCATAGTTAAGAGGCCAGAATGTTTACACGATTTGTCACTTTGTTAGCTGGTTTGTTGTTTGGCTTGGGCATGATGATGTCCGGTATGGTTGACCCGAATAAAGTTATTGGATTTTTAGATTTTGCCGGTAATTGGGACCCAAGTCTGGCCTTCGTGATGGGAGGTGCGTTGCTTGTTTTTATGCCTGCGTATTTCTTTATCATCCGCAAAATGGATCGCCCTGTCTGCGATACAGATTTCCGGTTAAGTAAAAAACAAGCTGTAGATAGTCGATTGGTTATCGGAGCTGTGTTGTTCGGGATCGGCTGGGGGATTGCAGGTATATGCCCTGGCCCTGCTGTGACGTCATTAGCAGGTGGTCATGTGAGCGTTTTGATATTTATTGCCAGCATGGTGGCTGGAATATGGCTGGGCTGCAGACTGACAGATATGTTTGAAAACGCTAATGAGCTCAAAGTTAAAACTGCAGATGTTAACTAACCTCAATAGCGACATGTCGAAATAGCAGGGTATTGATTAAAAAAGTATTAACTCATGGGATTCGTAGAGATAGAACCGATTTGTGAGCGATGACTGAGAAGGTCAGCGGTATTGAAAAGCAAGGGAGAAGCAAGATGGCAGATAAGGTCAGTCAAGGCATAGTCGCTAAATTCCTTAACAGCTTCTTTCCTCCTATTTTGATCATTCTGGCTTTGATGGCTGGTGTCGCAGCTTTATTGCTTACGCCAAGGGAAGAAGATCCGCAAATCATAGTGCCAATGGCTGATGTGCTGATTCAGGCACCGGGCCTTTCTCCGTCACAGGTTGAGAATCAGGTGACTCAACCTCTGGAAAAACTCCTCACTCAGATAGATGGTGTCGAAGATGTTTATTCGACATCTCTGAAAGGTGCTGCTCAGGTTATCGTTCGTTTTTATGTTGGTGAGCAGCGTGAAGAAGCTCTCATCAAGCTTTATAACAAGATTTATTCGAACCTGGATCTGGTTCCTCCTTCCGTTACTCAATGGGCTGTCAAACCGGTAGAAATTGATGATGTCCCTGTTGTTGTTGCGGCGCTTTACAGTACAGAGCCGGAGTTGACCGGCAGTGCTGAATTGCGCCGAATCGCCGAACAAGCAGTTAATCAGCTACAGGCGTTGAATGATACCAACCGCGTTTCTGTTGTCGGGGGGAATCCGCGGGTGATTCAGATTTCGCTCGATGCTGCAGCTATGGCAAGTCGAATGACCACAGTAGATGATATCCAGCAGGCTTTTGCGCTGACTAACCAGCACCAGCAACTTGGAAATATTCATCAGCAGGGGCGGGTATATCAGCTCGAAAGCGGACAATTTTTCCGGAATGCAGACGATGTTGCCGATACGGTAGTGAATGTTGTTAATGGACAGCCTGTCTACCTGAAAGATATTGCTACCGTCACCGACGGACCGGAGGAAGCTGAAAACCAGACCTGGTTCAGCTTTGGGCCGGCAACTGAGCAGTTCAGTCAGCAGAGAGCGGAGCCTTACCCTTCTGTTTTTCTTGCTGTTGCAAAACAGAAAGGAAGTAATGCGGTCTGGGTTGCTGATGACGTGGTCAGCTTGTTGGAAGAGATGGCTGACACTCAATTTCCGCCGCACGTTAAAATTTCTGTAATTCGTAACTACGGCGATACAGCCAATGAAAAAGTCGGCAATTTGGTATCCAGCTTGGGGTTGTCGATTCTTACCGTAGTGGTATTTGTTGGTGTATTTCTTAACTGGCGTTCGGCTGTGGTCGTCGGGATTGCTATTCCGATAAGTTACGGTGCAGCGCTGGCGATGGACCTGGCCTTTGGTTATACCATCAATCGGGTAACCCTGTTTGCTCTTATCCTGGCTTTGGGCCTGATTGTCGATGATCCTATAGCCAGTATTGATAATATTGAGCGCTTCCTGAAGCGCAAAGGTCTCAAAAAGCCGACGGCAATTGTGATGGCAATGTCTGAAATTCGCAGTGCACTGTTGATGTCTACTGTGGCCATTGTCATTGTTTTTACACCGATGTTTTTCATCACCGGAATGATGGGACCATACATGGCTCCGTTGGCCTTTAACGTTCCCGTCAGTGTGATTTTTAGTACCGCAGTCGCTTTCTTGATTACGCCGTGGTTGGCTAAAAAAATACTGACCACTGCGACAGACAAAGGTCATTACCGTATAGAAGGCACACTGTTATATAAAGCTTACGAGAAGGTACTTACGCCGCTTTTGGCTCGTAAGCGAAACAGTGTCATCTTTCTTATTAGTGTCGGATTTGCTTTTCTTGCGGCAGCAATGCTGCCTGTTTTGCGTGCTGTTCCTCTCAAATTGCTGCCTTATGACAATAAGAATGAATTCCAGCTGGTATTGAATATGCCGGAAACCAGCAGTGTCGAGCAAACCTCTAACGCCTTGAGCGATTTTGCCGATTACCTGAAAAGTGTGCCTGAGGTGGTGTCAGTATCAGGTTTTGCCGGAATTGCATCACCGATGGACTTTAACGGTATGGTCCGGCACTACTTTATGCGAACCATGCCTCATCAGGGAGAGCTGCGCATTGTGCTGGCAGAAAAGAACCGCCGTCGGCAGCAGTCTCATGAGCTGGTGACCCGCCTGCGTGCAGACTTGACGGCAATCGCACAAAAACTGGATGCCGATATACAGTTGGTGGAGACTCCGCCGGGGCCTCCGGTGATAGCGACGATTGTCGCAGAGGTCTACGGTCAGCCACAGACTCCGTACCACGAGCTGCAGACAGCAGCAGTTAATGTTGCAGAACGATTGAAGCGAGAGCCTTTTGTGGTGGAAACGGATACCAGCATTCAGGGGGAGCTGGAAAGCTGGCAGTTTATTGTCGACTCAGAGAAAGCCGCGTTATCCGGAGTCTCGGTACAGGAGATAAATCAAACTCTGGTCGCCGCCAATGTCGGACGGGTTGTCAGCTATCTGCATGATGATTATGAAATTAATCCGCTGCCGATTGAAGTTCGTCTCACGCGAAGTCAGCGAGATGATCTCAGCGCACTGGAGAACCTCTATGTACGAGGTTTGCCAGGCATTACCAAGCGGGTAGAGCAAGGCCGATTGGTTGATGCCGGGCAACCATTGGTGCAGATATCTGAGCTGGGTGACTTCGTGAAAGTACCTGCACCACAACCTGTAATGCGTAAAAATCTCCGTCAGGTTGTCTATGTCTTTGCCGAGTCTGCTGGTCGTGTACCTGCGGAAGTGGTTGTGGATGTGTCCGCTGATCTGCAAACCGCATCAGGTGAGGTTATGCTCGCGTCGGATGAAGGAAATATTCGCCAGCCAGGTAACCGAACCTACTTTTCTAATGGCGGCGATGATTTCTGGCAGTTGCCGCCAGGCATTGAAGTGAAATGGAGTGGTGAAGGGGAATGGAAGATCACCCTGGATGTATTTCGCGACCTGGGTATTGCCTATGGAGCCGCATTATTGGGGGTGTTTGTGGTAATGGTATTGCAAACAGGGCTACCTGCTGTCTCTGGAATTATCATGTTGGCAATTCCCTTAACTGTCATCGGCATTATGCCGGGGTTCTGGCTTCTCAATCAGATTGGAACCACTGAAATTAACGGTATTCCGAATCCGTCTTTGTTCACTGCAACTGCCATGATCGGCATGATAGCACTTGCCGGGATTGTAGTTCGTAATTCGCTGGTGTTGATTGAGTTCATCCACCAGTCATTAAGAGAAGGTGAAACACTCAGGGATGCGTTGATTAAAGCGGGAGCTGTCAGGATGAGACCAATATTACTTACCGCCGGAACGACCCTGCTCGGTAATGTGGTGATCACTTTGGATCCAATTTTTAATGGTCTCGCATGGGCGATTATCTTTGGTATCGCTGCATCGACATTGTTTACTTTGCTGGTGATACCCGTTGTTTATTATCTTGCTTATGCCAACCAACCTGGCCATGGATTACCGGAAAAACCCGAATCCGAAAAGAATGTGGATGTAGAAGAGAGCAATAACGCTGAATCGAACCAATTATTCAATTCACCTGAAAACTACAGGGAGTCGCAATTATGAGTACGAAAAAGCTGGCACTGATAATTGCCGCGTTTGCAGGGCTTGGGATCCTTTTCTTTGCGATATCCGGTGGTTTTGTAACCAAACTTGATACTGAAAATGAGTCGTTGCAGGGAGAACCATTAGCCGGACGTGAAACTGTTCAGGTTACAGCCCGCAAATTACCGGTGTGGCAGGCATATACAGGCACCATTATTGCTGATCAGCAGGCAACACTTTCTGCCAGATTGACGGCTCAGGTTGCTGACGTTTTAGTTGATGTAGGGGATAAAGTAAAAGCGGGAGATATTCTTATTCGGCTTGATAACCTGGATCTTGATGCTCGTGTCCGTCAGACAGAGCAGGCACTGGCTAGTGCACAGGCACAGTTGAACATTGTCCGTAAGGATTATGCCCGAACAAAATCATTAATTCAGAAAAAGCTGGTTGCTCAGTCAAAACTTGATGAAGCCCTGAGTGCACTACAAACTGCTGAAGCTAACTTTAAGCAGCATCAGGCTTCACTGGAAGAAGCGCAGACGACCTATGGCTACAGTATTATTGCTGCACCTTTTGATGGTGTGATTACGCAAAAGTTGATGCATAGAGGTGATATCGCATCCCCCGGTGTTGCTATGCTGAGCTTGTATAACCCTCAGACATTAATGATGGAAAGCTCGATTGCTGCCAGCCAGCGGTATTTATTGGAGCTGGATCAGCAATGGCCCGTCACTCTTTCTGAGCAGAAACTGTCATTCAACGGTGTCATAAAAGAAATAACGCCTGCTTCTGATGCCGGGTCACGAAGTGTGATTGTGAAACTGGCTTTTAGCAATGGCGCATCACAGCCGGACGAGCAGTTGATCTATCCTGGCATGTTTGCACGGGTGAAGATTCAGACCGGCGAACAGGAGTCTTTGTTGATTCCTCGCTCCGGTATGTATCGCATCGGGCAGTTGCAATACATTAAGGTGGTTGAAGATAACCGTGTTGTTCCTCGGCTTGTTGAGACCCGTGCTTTTGACAATGACAACTTGATTGTCAGGAAAGGGGTAACAGAATATACGGTTCTACTTGTAAGCCCATAATTGTTGCTTGATTCCAGTAGATGGGCATAACGTTAACCCGCTTTTAGCGTGGAGATCCTTATAGAAATCCGATAAACCATTAATGAAATCGAAGATTTCATTAATGGTTGTTGTGATTTAATTCCCATAACCTTAAGTTGCTATTTGACCGAACAAAAACAGGATAATTTACGGAAGATTATCCATATCTGCAGGGACATATCGTTTTTTGGAGTACGATAAATGAAACATCATACAGCAGGGCTGCCAGATACAGCCACGAATGGCTTGTCGCATATGCGATGTTCAGCCGCTCAACCTCATCAACATTCTGCTTTCTCTTCTGCTTTTACCTTCCCGTATTTTGGCTTCTTTGCCGATTTCCGATTTAGCAACTTTAGCTAATTCCCCTGTTTAGTCCTCAACGGACTGGCGATCCCTGTATTAATTCAGGTTTGTTTTTCGCTGCTGACCACGGTGTTTAACTTTGTAGATCGCAAAACAATCCCTTTTATCTGTTTGAGACTGACCGAACAATTTACTCAGACAGAGCGATATAAACATTTTCAGAGATAATTGTTGTGAAATTGAAGCTTTTAGGTAGTGCGCTGATCGTTGCGGGTACAGCGCTGGGTGCGGGAATGCTGGCAATCCCGATGGTACTGGCACAATTCGGCCTGCTATGGGGCACATTGATGATGCTTTTCATCTGGTCGGGTACAACTTATGCGGCGTTGTTGCTGCTTGAAGCCAGCATTAAAGCTGGTGGTGGCCTGGGAATGAATACCATTGCCCGTAAAACACTGGGCAAGGGCGGCCAGGTAGTCACAAACGGCCTTCTTTATGCCTTGCTGGTTTGTCTGTTGATGGCTTACATCATCGGTGCCGGTGATCTGGTTAAGAAAATGCTGAGCGGTGTGGGTCTTGAGTTAACCATGATGCAGTGTCAAATTGCTTTCGCTCTGATCGCTGGTGTTGTAGTTGCTGCCGGTACCGCGGCGGTAGATAAGCTGAACCGGGCTCTGTTTGCCGTTATGGTGGTGATGTTGGGTCTGACCCTGGTATCTCTGGTTCCGACTATTTCTGTCGATAATCTGTTAGAAGCCTCCAGCGACAGCAAAATCGATCTAATCAAGACAAGTTCCGTACTGTTCACCAGCTTTGGCTTTGTTGTGGTTATCCCGTCTTTGGTTACATACAACGAAGACGCGACCCATAAGCAGCTACGTAACATGATTATCAGCGGCTCCTGCATTCCATTGGTTTGTTACCTGTTCTGGCTATACGCAGCGATGGGTAACCTGTCAGCTGAACAGATGGTATCTTTCGCGAATGTTTCTGAGCTGATTGCCGCTTTGGGCGCAAATCACAGCATTATCAACGTGGTTCTGTCGGTATTTACTGGCCTTGCTTTGCTGACATCTTTCCTGGGTGTTGCAATGGCGCTGTTCGATCAGAATGCGGATGCTTTCAAACAGAACCGAGCGGTGACGTATGTACTGACCTTTATTCTGCCATTGACTGGTGCGCTGCTTGCCGCGGATAAGTTCCTTTCTGTTCTTGGTTATGCTGGCATCATTCTGGTCTTCCTGGCGGTGTTCATCCCAATGGCAATGACCATTAAATTGCGTGGTGAAGATGACTCTGCATTTGAAGTTGATGCGACAGGTGTACTTTACAGAGCGGGTGGTGGCCACATGGCGATGGGACTAAGCTTCCTGTTCGGATGCTTCCTGTTAGCTGCTGAGCTTATTTAAACTTCACTGAATAAAACTACGAAAAAAAGGCGTTTACCCTTAAGGTAGACGCCTTTTTTATTCAGAGAAATTGTTGAAACTGAAGCGTACAATAGTGTTTGACCGAACAATAATGTACTGATTTTAAAAGCCTTTCAATGACCGAACGAAGGCTTCTTTCAGCATCCCGTTTGGAGTACTACAAGGGAATAGGACGGGATAACTGTCTGTTTCAATCAATGCGGTGATAATACAAACTTTCCTGTAGTGCGGCTATAGCTCATGACTTTTGTGCAATGTCATAATTGAGCTGCAAGTGTAAACTTATTAATACAGGTGATTGAAAAAACAGCAGTTTAAGATAATCTGATGGTGTTAACAGGAATAAATAGCAATGCTTTGTCTGGTGACAGGGGTAATATATTGCTATCGAGAATAGTAAAAGGATGTTGGGGGAATAGTTATGTTTTGGGATGACGCTGTACTTGTATCTGAAAAGGCGTTGGCTGGTGGTGAATTGATGCCGATAACCACAGAAGCTGAGGTCATTCAGGAGCATGGCGTGAGTTATCTCGGCTATGTCGTTACTCAAAACGCCCGGAAAAAGCCGATCGCGAAAACTCAGCAGGCTAACCCTTTTTTACCTTATGAGCCGGCTATGTATGTAGGGGAGGCCGGTAAAAATCATGTCTGTCTACTTAATAAGTTCCCGGTGATCTCTCCTCATCTTCTTATTTGCTCCAAAGAGTTTGTTGCTCAGTCCTCGCCTTTGACATCGGATGACTTCAAAGCATGGTTGTTAGGCTTCAGTCGTTCTGATGTGCTTGGTTTTTATAATAGTGGTCCAGAGGCCGGTGCTAGTCAGCTTCATCGTCATATGCAGATTGTACGGGCGGACATACCGATGGAACCTGTTATTTCATCGGGTAAGCTGCCGTTTAAGCATTGCCTCTTTGTTCATGACGAGCTGAATGCGGACAGATTGTATCAACGCTATATGACAGCGTTGGAGTTATTGTCGTTAAACGACAATAACCAAGGCCAGTGTCTGCCCCATAACATACTGCTGACAGCACGCTGGATGTTGGTGTTGCCTCGATCGATAAACAATATAGAAGGAGTGTTTGCTAATGCTCTTAACTACAGCGGGCGTTTTTTGGTAAAGGAGCCAAAGCAGTTGGAGTGGTTACAGCGTTACGGGATTATGCGTTACTTATCTGAATGCAGTGTAATCTAGAGGTTTAGATACGTCATTAACTCAAGGACTGTTTTCAACTGTTTCAGATAAAAGAAAACCCGGTTGCCGAAGCAACCGGGTTTTTTAACACTTAAAGTAATTAAAAATTACTTCTTAGCGTTTTTCTCTTTCTGCTCAGCGATTACTTCTTCAGCAACGTTTGCAGGACATGGTGCGTAGTGTGAGAACTCCATAGAGAACTGACCACGGCCAGAAGTCATAGTACGTAGAGTACCGATGTAACCGAACATTTCTGACAGAGGTACATCACCCTTGATACGTACGCCAGTAGCGCCAGCCATCTGGTCTTTGATCATGCCGCGACGACGGTTAAGGTCACCGATTACGTCACCAACGTGGTCTTCTGGAGTGAACACGTCAACGTGCATGATTGGCTCAAGAAGCTGAGCACCCGCTTTAGGCATTGACTGACGGAATGCGCCTTTCGCTGCGATTTCGAATGCTACTGCTGATGAGTCAACTGCGTGGAAGCCACCGTCGAACAGCTCAACTTCAACGTCTAGTACTGGGAAGCCAGCTAGAACACCGTTGTCCATCATGCTCTGGAAGCCTTTCTCAACTGCAGGCCAGAATTCCTTAGGAACGTTACCGCCAACAACAGTTGAAGAGAAAGTGAAGCCTGAGTTTGGCTCACCTGGCTTGATGCGGTAGTCGATCTTACCGAACTGACCAGAACCACCAGACTGCTTCTTGTGCGTGTAGCTATCTTCAATTGCTTGAGTGATAGTTTCACGGTAAGCAACCTGTGGCTGACCAACGATCAGGTCAACACCGTAAGTACGCTTAAGGATGTCAACTTTGATGTCTAGGTGAAGTTCACCCATACCTTTCAGGATAGTTTCGCCTGAATCTTCGTCAGTCTCAACCTGGAATGATGGATCTTCTGCAACCATTTTACCGATCGCGATACCCATTTTCTCAGAACCGCCTTTGTCCTTAGGAGCAACAGCGATAGAGATTACTGGCTCAGGGAAGATCATTGGTTCAAGAGTACATTCGTGCTTAACATCACATAGAGTGTGACCAGTCTGAACGTTCTTCATACCAACAACAGCGATGATGTCACCAGCTTGTGCTGAATCGATCTCGTTACGCTGGTCAGCGTGCATCTCAACCATACGGCCGATACGCTCAGTCTTACCAGTTGCGCTGTTAAGGATTGTGTCACCTTTCTTCATCTTACCAGAGTAGATACGGATGAAAGTTAGGGCACCGAAACGGTCGTCCATGATCTTGAACGCAAGCGCACGTAGTGGCTCGTTTTCGTCAACTAGTGCAACTTCACCAGTCGCTTCACCAGTGTCTGGATCTGTTAGCGGCTGAGGATCAACTTCTGTTGGAGATGGTAGGTAATCTACAACTGCGTCAAGAACTAGCTGAACACCTTTGTTCTTGTATGCAGAACCACAGTAAGTTGGGAAGAACGCTAGGTCACGAGTACCTTTACGGATACAACGCTTGATGTCTTCGATAGAAGGCTCTTCACCTTCCATGTAAGCTTCCATTAGGTCATCGTCTTGCTCAACAGCAGTTTCGATTAGCTCTTCACGGTAAGCTTCTACGTCATCAACCATATCCGCTGGGATTTCTTTGATTTCGTAGTTTTCTGGAAGACCAGTGTCATCCCATACAAACGCCTGACGGCTTAGTACGTCAACAACACCAACGAAGTCGTCTTCACGACCGATTGGTAGAGTCATAACCAGAGGAGTAGCACCTAGAACGTTCTTAACCTGGTCAACAACGTTGTAGAAGTCTGCACCCATACGGTCCAGTTTGTTTACGAAGATCAGACGAGCAACTTCTGATTCGTTCGCGTAACGCCAGTTAGTTTCTGACTGAGGCTCAACACCACCAGAACCACAGAATACACCAACACCGCCATCAAGAACTTTAAGAGAACGGTATACTTCAACTGTGAAGTCAACGTGTCCCGGAGTATCGATGATGTTTAGACGGTGATCGTTCCAGAAACAGGTAGTCGCTGCAGACTGGATTGTAATACCACGCTCAGCTTCCTGCTCCATGAAGTCAGTAGTAGTTGAGCCATCGTGTGTGTCACCGATCTTGTGGATTTTACCAGTAAGCTTAAGGATACGCTCAGTAGTAGTGGTTTTACCCGCATCAACGTGCGCGAAAATACCAATGTTTCTGTATTTAGATAAATCTGCCATTGTTTTTCTCTATAAACAATTACTGTCACTATTCGGTGGGGGAGTATATCACTGATTCCAACAAACATTACATAGCTCATTTAAGATTAAATGAACATTTGCTTGTTTTTGCTCCGTCTTTTTCACATTTCTGGCTTAAACGCTCAATAAAAGTGCAGAAAGTATGGTGAACCAAGATTATATTCTGGGAAATTGCCCAGTTATAAGTCGCTTAGTGTCAATTCCAGCTTACGGTTTGTTGCCTTAAACTGCCTGCATTAATGTGTTTGCCATTAAAAATGTGTAAGACTCAAATCGCGTTAAGTCTAGTCTGATTCAGCCATAGCTACCAGTGCGAGGCATATTTTTATTCTTCCATCGGAGGGTGTCAGTTATATTTCCTTTATTTGACATCACTGGTATGAATTGGCCTTCATAGGTGCATTAGTGAAGTTGAGCACTTTCATAGGAAGAGTTTATAGCCAGTTAGTTTTCGTTTGCTACGAAGTATCATTGATTTTTGGGGATGCAGTACCGGACGGAATATCAGTTCTGATTTAAAAGCTTCCGTCCAGTAGGAAAGAAAGGATTAGTGATTAGAGAAGTTGTCGCCTTTTGCCATGCGATCGTACAGGATGACGTTTACTGCGGCAGCAAGGTTCATACAGCCTTCAGTTGGTACGTAGATAGTCTCTCTGCAGAATTCCGTGATTTCTTTCTTCAATGTGCCGTCTTCAGGACCAAAGATGTAAAAAGCACGTTTAGGGTGCTTGTAATTGGGTAGGGGTTTGGCACCTTCAATCAAATCGACGGCAACAGGCACACAGTCGTGTGGGATGATTTCTTTTAAGTCCTGTACGCCAATCAGTGGGATATCCTGGTAGACATTTTTAGTATCAGTACAGAACTTCTTAGCAAGGTCGTATCGCGTCCCTGTATAAAACACTGAATTTACCCCGTAACAACCAGCCGCGCGCATGACTGAACCAACATTTTCAGGCGTTTTGGGATTGAAAAGTCCCACACAGGAATAACCTTTGTTCATAACTTGTACATCTTCTAAATCTAAAAAGAGGCAGGATTATACGGATTTTTCAGGAAGAATGCAGGGGGAGACTAGATTGAGCTAGTAGGAGAGCCGGTAAACCGGGTTCTTTTATAGATTAAGAACCCGATTGTTAAATCAGTAAGATTAGCCGCAGCACTTCTTATATTTTTTACCGCTTCCGCATGAGCAAGGGTCATTTCGGTTAGGTGTTTTTTCAAAAACAGTCGTTTGTGGCTTATTTAGCAGTGTTTCAAGCTCTATGATGTTTTCGGCAGCGTCTGCGTTGACGGTAATAATACCAACCAGCTTGTTTTCGGCCAGGGTCGCTTCGACTTCAGCTTTACGTGTTTCGCTCTGAACTGTCAGAGGTAGCGGGTTTTCTTCGGTGCCTAATTTAGCCGAACGTTTTGTGTTGAAGCCATAGCTTTCATGCTTTGGCTTTTTTTCTATGCGGCCTTTGTAGAAAAATTTAGACATAACCTGATCCTGTGTACCTTAAATATTGCGTATCCAGAGCCTTAGTCGGTTCCGGAGAAAAGTGTCCTCATCTGAGATGAGGGAGGTGGATGTTAGCGGCTAATATTGTGCCCTGCAAGCTATAGTCGAATGACTTTGTCGAACCATTCTTGTGTGCAGATGCTTATTGGTGTTGATCAAACCGTTAATGCGATTGCTCGTGCTACGTTGTCGAATCTTGGATCCTGTCCTATCGTAGAATAATGAAAACAAAAAGAATTTAGAGATGGATTTTGCGCTGATGCAGGGAGAGGCAAATGTTGAGACAACTCTCATGGACTGTAACTATGCTGCTGGCCTGCGGGATGTTACTGGCAGACGAAGTTGCGGCAAAAGCAGAAACAGAAGCAAAGGAAGTTGTAAATATCATTGAGTCGACCAGCCTGGTCGGATTTGGTGAAGCTAAGTACGGCAGTGACTTTTCTCACTTTGATTATGTAAATCCTCAAGCCCCAAAAGGTGGACTGGTCACTTATGCCCAGGTTGGTACTTATGACAGTTTTAACCGTTACGCGACTCGTGGGGTATCCGTAGCCGGTGCAGATGCGATTTACGATACCTTATTCCTTTCTTCAGATGATGAAATCGACAGCCATTATCCATTAATTGCAGAAAAGGTTCGCTACGCCGATGACTTCTCCTGGATGGAGGTCGATATTAATCCGAAGGCACGTTTTCATGATGGGCATCCAATCACAGCTTCTGATGTCGCTTTTACCTTCAGTAAGTTTATGAAAGAAGGAGTGCCTCAATATAAGGTCTATTTTAAAGACGTGAAATCGGTAACTGCTAAATCAGATCTGACGGCACGTATAGAAATGGCGACACCAAACCGTGAGATTTTGTTTGCTTTAGTAAAAGGTATGAATGTTCTGCCTGAACATTTCTGGAAAGACAAAAATTTAGGTGAACCGCTTACAGCGCCTCCGCTCGGCAGCAGTGCATACAAAATTACCGCTTATAAACCCGGTCAGAGCGTGACCTACTCATTAGTTGATGATTACTGGGCGAAAGAGCTCCCGGTAAATGTTGGCCGTCATAATTTTCAGAATATTAAATACGATTATTACCGCGATGAAACCGTCACGCTGGAAGCTTTCAAGGCTGGGGAGTATGACATCCGCGAAGAGAATGTCGCTAAGTTCTGGGCCACTTTATATCAGGGAACCAATTTCGATAAAGGCTACATTCTCAAAGAAGAAATCTCGCATCAAATTCCCCAGTCAATGCAGGCATTTGTTTTCAATATCCAGAGTCCATATTTCAGCGATGTCAGGGTGCGAGAGGCTTTGAACTATGCGATGGATTTTGAATGGATGAACAAAAGTCTCTTTTATAACCAGTACACCCGTACTCGTAGCTATTTTCAAAATACTGATTATGAAGCTAAAGATAAGCCGTCAGAAGGTGAGCTGAACGTATTGGCTCCGGTTAAAGATAAAGTGCCGCCACGGGTTTTTACTACAGAGTATCAGCCACCGGTCTCGGACGGTTCAGGTCGTATTCGTACCCAGTTGCGTAAAGCTATAGCGTTGATGAAAGATGCTGGTTGGGAACTTAAAAACAAGGTGATGACCAATACCAAAACTGGTGAGCCGTTCGCATTTGAACTGCTTATATATAGCCCGACAACAGAACGCCTGGCGATTCCGGTGCAAAAGAACCTTAAGCTAATGGGAATCGACATGAAGATCCGTACTGTCGATACCACTCAATATATAAAGCGGGTACGGGATCGTGACTTCGATATGGTCTCGGCGGGGTATTCAGCGAATCCTTATCCGAATCCGAATTTGTTGATTGCCTGGAACAGTAAGTTTATCGACAGTACTTACAACCAGGCTGGTGTTAAAGATCCGGCTATTGATTACCTGACAGAGAAAATCGTCGAGAACCAACAGAACCCGGATGTGCTGCTGGATTACGGGCGGGCACTTGATCGGGTTTTGCAGTGGAATTTCTTTGTTATCCCCCAATGGCACATCAGTAAATTCCGGGTTGCCAGTTGGGATAAATTCTCTCGTCCGGAGGTCAGGCCGAAGTATTCCCTAGGTAAAGATACCTGGTGGGTTGATCCGGTTAAAGCTGCAAAGTTGCCAGATAAACGCAGGTAGCCATTATGAACCAGAAGTGTTTGGGAAGGTGCAATCATAAGGTACAGGGAAGATGACTGCATATATTATCCGTCGCCTGTTATTGGTGATCCCGACATTATGGGCAATCATTACGATTAATTTTTTCGTGATCCAGATTGCGCCCGGTGGCCCGGTTGAGCAGGCTGTCGCTCAGCTGGAAGGCCATTCTTCCGGCATAATGGAGCGCTTCACTGGCGGCGGGCAGGAGGTTGCAGCGGTTGAACCCGGTGAAAGTTCGAGTGGCTATCGAGGTTCCAGAGGCTTAGACCCTGAAGTTGTTGAGGCGATCAAAAAGCAGTTCGGCTTTGATAAGCCGTTGCTTGAGCGTTATTGGGACATGCTGAAAAACTACGCCACTTTTAATTTTGGGGATAGTTTGTTCAAAGGCGGCAATGTCATTGACTTGATTATCGATCGTTTGCCTGTCTCTATTTCACTCGGATTGTGGAGCACATTGATCATTTATTTTGTCTCCATTCCGTTAGGGATCGCGAAAGCCATCAAACACGGTTCCCGTTTCGATATCTGGAGCAGTGCCATAGTGATTGTTGGTTATGCCATTCCCGGCTTTCTGTTCGCAATCCTGCTTATCATCTTTTTTGCCAGTGGCAACTATTTCAGCTGGTTCCCGTTGCGTGGGCTGGTTTCTTCTGACTTTGAACAACTGACATGGTATCAGCAGATCGGTGACTACTTCTGGCATTTAACCCTGCCTATTTTGGCGATGGTGATAGGCGGCTTCGCAACTCTGACCATGCTGACAAAAAACTCTTTCCTTGATGAAATTAACAAACAGTATGTAGTTACGGCACGGGCTAAAGGACTGGACGAGCGCAGTATTCTTTACCGCCATGTTTTCCGAAACGCCATGCTGATTATTATTGCTGGCTTTCCTGCCGCCTTTATCAGTATTTTTTTTACCGGGGCCATGCTGATTGAAGTGATGTTTTCACTTGAGGGGATTGGCTTGCTCGGTTTTGAATCAACGATACAGCGTGATTACCCGGTTGTTTTCAGTTCGCTGTACATCATGACTTTGCTGGGACTATTACTGAACATTATTTCGGATCTCACTTATACCTTTGTAGATCCTCGGATTGACTTTGAGGCGCGCTAGTGACGATGAATCCACTGACAAGGGAACGTTGGGCCAGATTTCGTGCACATAAGCGAGGCTATTGGTCGCTCTGGATCTTTTCTGTGCTTTTTGTGCTCAGCCTGTTTGCTGAGATTATTGCCAATGACAAACCTTTGTTGCTTCATTTCAAATCCGGCTGGTATTTTCCGATAGTGGAGCAGTATTCAGAGACGCAATTTGGTGGTGAATTTGAAGCAGAAGCTGATTACACCGACCCGTACGTGGTCGATTTGATTGAAGCCGACGGTTTTATGATCTGGCCGCTTATCCGCTTCAGTTATGACACCATCAATTATGATCTTGATGGACCTGCACCGTCACCGCCGGACGGGGTTAACTGGCTGGGAACCGACGATAAAGGACGGGATGTACTGGCGCGGATCATCTATGGTTTTCGTATTTCGGTGTTGTTCGGTTTTGCACTGACTATTATCTCAACCATTATTGGCGTGATTGTCGGGGCATGTCAGGGATATTACGGTGGCCGGATTGATTTGTTCGGCCAGCGGTTTATTGAAGTCTGGTCTGGGATGCCGACTTTATTCCTGCTTATTATTCTTTCCAGTTTTGTTGAACCCAACTTCTGGTGGTTGCTGGGTATTATGGTGCTGTTCAGTTGGATGGGGCTGGTGGGTGTTGTTCGTGCTGAGTTTCTTCGCTGTCGTAATTTCGATTATGTCCGGGCTGCGCAGGCGTTAGGTGTGAGTGATGGTCGCATTATGCTCCGTCATATGCTGCCTAATGCTATGGTTGCGTCACTGACTATGATGCCATTTATTCTCAGTGGCTCGGTTACCACATTAACCTCCTTAGATTTTCTTGGTTTTGGCCTGCCAGCCGGATCGCCGTCACTGGGTGAATTGTTGGCACAGGGTAAAACTAATCTGCAGGCGCCATGGTTAGGCTTGTCTGCCTTTGTCGTGCTTTCTGTGATGCTGAGCCTGCTGGTATTTGTCGGTGAAGCGGTACGGGATGCGTTTGATCCCCATCAGCAGAGGTAACTATGGCGAATTCAATTCTGACTATCGACAATTTGTCTGTCGGCTTTCATAGCGGCGCTGAGGTAAATCAGGTGACTTATGATGTCAGTCTGTCGATTCAGCGTGGTGAGACGCTGGCACTGGTGGGAGAGAGTGGCTCCGGAAAGTCAGTTACCGCCAATGCCATTTTACGTTTGCTGCCTAAGTCATCTACTCATTATCTTGGCGGTAAAGTGGAGTATGACGGAACCAACATGCTGATATGCAGTGAACGGGAAATGCGACGGATGCGCGGCGATCGCATCGGGATGATTTTCCAGGAACCTATGATGTCGTTGAATCCATTGCATAAGATTGGTCGTCAGCTCTTTGAAACGCTGTCTATACATCGGGGAATGCGCCCCAAACAAGCCGAAGAAAAAGCATTGGAATGGCTGAAAAAAGTCGGGATACGTAACGCCGAAAAACGTTTAACCGCTTATCCTCATGAGTTATCCGGTGGTGAGCGCCAGCGAGTAATGATAGCGATGGCACTGATTAATGAGCCTGAACTATTGATAGCCGATGAGCCGACGACGGCATTGGATGTTTCCGTTCAGGCTCAGATACTGGATCTGCTTAAAGAACTTCAGCAAGAACTGGGAATGGCGATGCTGTTCATTACCCATGATTTGAGTATTGTTAAACGGATCGCTGATCGCGTCGCCGTTATGCAGTTGGGGCGAATTGTGGAAACTGATACCAAGGACGTGATTTTTAACAGCCCCTCCGATCCTTACACCATTAAGCTGATTAATTCCGATCCCAGCGGTAGCCCGGTTCCCGTTAATGCTAAATCATCTCCACTTTTTGATATTCGTGATTTACGAGTATGGTTTCCAATCACCGGCGGTATTCTCAAGCGGGTAAAAGACCATATAAAAGCCGTGACCGATGTCAGCTTTGTACTTAGGAAAGGGCACAGTGTTGGGTTGGTAGGGGAGAGTGGTTCCGGCAAGTCAACGACCGGCATGGCACTCCTCCGTTTACTGAATAGTGATGGGCAGATCAATTTTGAAGGTGTTGATATATCTGGCCTAAGCCGTAAGCAAATGCTTCCTTACCGAAGTAAGTTACAAGTCGTTTTTCAGGACCCTTTTTCGGCATTAAATCCGCGGATGTCGGTTGCTCAAATTATCGGAGAAGGGCTGAAAATTCATAAGTCGCTGACACCGGGAGAAGAAGACCGGGTGATTTGCGAAGCGATGCGTGAAGTTGAGCTCGATCCTACAACCCGCCATCGTTACCCCAATGAGTTTTCCGGCGGCCAGCGTCAGCGGATAGCCATTGCCCGCGCTCTGGTATTGAAACCTGAGTTTATTTTGCTTGATGAACCGACATCATCCCTCGATCGGACGGTACAGTTTCAGGTGCTGACTTTGCTGAAATCGCTGCAGGAGAAATATGGGTTAAGTTACCTGTTCATCAGCCACGATCTCAGTGTGGTGAAATCTTTGTGTCATTACACACTGGTATTAAAAGATGGCAAGGTGGTTGAGCAGGGTGAAACAGAACAGATTTTTAATGATCCTCAACAGGATTATACCCGTCAGCTTGTTAACTTATCTGCGGTGTAGTTAGCTTGTACTTCGTGAGCGCGAACTATGCAAAGAGCGCTCTATTGTTGGTTGTTAGCGCTTTTTCTTAAACTTGTGGTTAATGAATTGTTAATGCGGTTTGGTTCGAATCGATGCTTGTGTTCATAAACTGAAGTTGTGTGTTCGAGCTGTCCTATCTCAAATCAATCTATTACTTTGAATAGTATTTCCTGTGTTATGACAGAAATTCTATATCCCTTCCTTGTTACTTCTATTGTTAGCTTTTTCTAAGAACAAAACTTATCTACTTCTCTGGAAAAGGCTGCTTAACTGCTCTGCTCTTATTGGTGCTTATGTTACTAATTATGTGATCTTTGGCATAAAAATGGCTTTATGTAGTCTATCGCTAGAAAATTTTACCGATGAAAATTTAATCACCATTGGCTTTAGTAGCTCATAATTGTTCAAAATCCAGTCCAAACCGCCAGCTGTTATCGTAATGTTGCTGAATCGTGCTGCCACTCACGGTTAATTGAGTGACAAAATAAAATCATTAACAATCGAGTTACATTCTGCTTATTATACGAACCACGCATTAATCACAATCTAGATGACAGGGAGAATTTAATGCAGTCGTTCGTAGATTTTCTGAATGGAATCATTTGGAGCCCGGTGCTGATTTACTTATGTTTAGGTGCCGGCTTGTTCTATTCCATTGCCACACGTTTTGTACAGATCCGCCACTTCAGGGAAATGTGGCGTTTGCTGATGGAAGGGAAGAGCTCTGACAAAGGTATTTCATCTTTCCAGGCATTAGCTGTATCACTATCAGGCCGTGTGGGTACAGGTAATATTGCTGGTGTTGCTGCGGCTATCGGTTTTGGTGGCCCGGGTGCGGTGTTCTGGATGTGGGTGGTTGCTTTCTTCGGTGCAGCAACAGCTTATATCGAATCGGCACTGGCTCAGATTTACAAAGAAGAAGATGAAGACGGTCAGTTCCGTGGTGGTCCGGCTTACTATATCGAAAAGGCGATGGGTAAGAAGTGGTATGCATGGATCTTCGCTATTGCCACTATCTTTGCCTGTGGTGTGTTACTGCCGGGTGTGCAGTCAAACAGTATCGGTAATGCGGTTGAGGCAGCGTTTGGTTCCGGTGAAATGATTGAAACAACAATTGGCACGATCAGCCTGGCGAAAATCGTAACAGGTACCATCGTATCAATTATTCTGGCTTTCATTATCTTTGGTGGTGTTAAGCGTATTGCCAGCTTTACCCAGATTGTTGTGCCTTTTATGGCATTGGCTTACATCATTATTGCTTTCATCATTATCCTGCTGAACATCAACATGGTTCCAACTGTGTTCTCCATGATTATTGGTGATGCCTTTACACCAATGGCGGGTATCGGTGCTGCAATCGGTTGGGGTGTTAAGCGTGGTGTTTACTCAAATGAGGCAGGCCAGGGTACAGGCCCTCACGCCGCTGCTGCTGCGGATGTTCAGCACCCGGCACAGCAAGGCTTGGTTCAGTCGTTCTCAATTTATATTGATACCTTGCTGGTTTGTTCTGCGACAGCATTCATGATCATCATTACTGGTGCATACAATGTTCATGGTGGTGCCGAAGGCGCGTACCTTGTTCAGAACCTGTCGGCAGATATCAGTGCCAACGGCCCTATGTTTACTCAGCTGGCGATTGAGAGCGCAATGCCAGGTATCGGTAAGCCGTTCATTGCCTTTGCTCTGTTCTTCTTCGCGTTCACAACCATTCTAGCGTACTACTACATTGCAGAAACCAACATTGCCTATATCCGCCGCTCACTAAAGCTTCCGGGTATGATGTTTGTGCTGAAGATTATCCTTACTGTTGCGGTTTTCTACGGAACGGTGAAGACAGCCAATCTGGCCTGGGCGATGGGTGATGTCGGTGTTGGTCTGATGGCGTGGCTGAATATTGTTGGTATTCTGATTATCTTCTTCCTGGCAAAACCAGCAATGGTTGCCTTGAAAGATTACGAGAATCAGCAACAAGCTGGCGTGAAAGAGTACACATTCAACCCTGTGAAGCTTGGCATCAAGAATGCCGACTACTGGGAGAAACGTTACAAGTCTTTCGGTAAGTCATCATCAGGTGCAAGAGATCTTTCTGGTGAACCGATAGAGCCGACAGCATAAAAATATAATTGTTAATATAAGGGGCCATTACGATTGGCCCCTTTATTTTTGTTCTGAGCATAATGTTTTAATTGTTTAATCAGTTATTAAAGCTTTTAAAATATAACGGGGTCAGAAAAAGGCGGAAGGTGTAGGAGTGCGTAACTATCTGATTGTGATGCATATCATAAATTGGAAAATTGCAAGAAAGTGTTAGCCAAGTTTATATTTGATGTCATATTCACTTTATCTAACTTTTTTTTCATCAATATAACTAATTTGTTGAATAGGGAAAGATATTGTTAAAGGCGATAAAACGAGTAAAGCTGTAGCGAAAATGAATATATGTCTTTTCGAGTGAAGACAAAATGTATGAAATGGAATAGAGAGTAATTTTTCTTTGATATAAAAAATTGGCTGAAAGAGTCAAAATTTTAACACTCCACAATAGAAACCCTCGTGATTAGACTTGCTCAATCCATCAATTTCAAATTGATTCAGGCAAGATAACTATGAACCTCTCATTAAGTAACTTAGGTTTCAAACAACGGATTATCCTTACCGTTGCAATCCTGGTGGCAGTTGCTCTGTCTATAACCAACTGGCTTTCCTACCGGCATTTCAAAGAAGATAAAGTTGCCACGATCGAACAAAAGTCGCGGCTTATTGTCGACAGTGCGAAACGTGAAATTGAACTGTCAATGAACCTGGCTGCCGATGCTCTGGAATCAACAAAAGGCTTCTATGCCGGAGATCACTCTGACAGTGAGTATGTGGAAGTTGCCAGATTGATTACCAAGGCGGCAGATTATGCCAGTTTTACAGCCGGTTACACTGACGGACGAGCTTATGGTGATTCCGGTGGTAATGATGGGGTGTTTGAAGTCAGCGATTATGACCCGCGTACCCGTGGTTGGTACAAAGAGGCGATGGCAAAGAACCGAACCATCCTGACTGATTTCTATACTGATGCGACTACCGGAAGCCTGATGGTAAGTGTGGCAACACCTATCAGCAGTAACAAAGAAGGTGTCGTGGTTGGTGATGTATCTCTGAAAAGCCTGAATGAAACGATTGGTCATGTTGACTTCCCGGGCGCTGTGACTTTGATACTCAGCGAAGATTTCATTCAGTTAGCATCAACGGATCCAACGGAAGAACTGGGTGTTGCATTTGGTCTTCCAGACCTTGAGCGCGAAATGGCCACTCAGGGTACAGGCGCGGCGGATTACCAATGGAACGGAGCGGATAAACGAGCTTACTTCACTGAAATACCGCTTGTTGATGGCAATAAATGGTATTTGTATGTCGGTGTGAACAAGTCAATTGTGTATGCTGATGTGGAAAAAGCCTTCGAAGAAGCGGTGACTACATCTGTCATTATGCTGCTTATTGCGTTGGCGATTGTCATTTTTGTTTTAAACCAGCTATACCGCCCGATTACGGCACTGAAAGAAACTGTACAGGATCTTTCTGCCGGTACAGGTGACCTGACTCGTCGTCTGGAAGTAAATAGTAAAGATGATCTTGGCCAGATTGCGGAAAGTGTGAATATCTTTATCGGCAACCTTCAACAAATGATGTTGGAAGTGCAACAGGCGACCAGCCATATCTCAGCCAGTGTTGAAGATTTGAGGCAGCAGTCAGAGCAAAACACGGGTGTGCTTCAGTCTCACGTCGATGAAACCGATCAGGTTGTCACCGCCATTAATGAGATGAGCATTACAGCCGAGAATGTTTCTGCCAATGCCGCTGAAACGTCATCACATATCCATCAGACTAACGATCAGGCTCAGGAGTCTAAGATCATTGTCAGCAATGCGGTTAGCTCTGTTTCCGCTCTGATTGGTGATGTGGAGTCAATGGCTGAAAGCATCAGCGAAATGAACCGTAACAGCATTGATATTGCCGGTGTGTTGAAAGTGATTGGTGATATTGCAGAACAGACCAACCTGCTGGCACTGAACGCCGCCATTGAGGCTGCACGTGCTGGTGAGCAGGGCCGTGGTTTTGCGGTAGTTGCTGATGAAGTTCGCGCCCTTGCGGCCCGTACTCAGCAAAGCACTTCTGAGATCGAACAGATGCTTAACAGGCTGACATCAGGGGCTGATGAGCTGGTTACCAACATGAATGTCATTAAGGAAAGCTGTAACGAGACAGCCAGCAACACTGAACAAGTGAACCTGGATCTGGATAAGATGGCGAGTTCGATTAATGAGGTTAACAACCTTGCAGTTGAAATTGCGACAGCCGCAGAGGAGCAAAGCTCGGTTTCGGAAGAAATCAGCAAGAATATGGCTTCCATCCGCCATATGGCTGACACGCTGGCAGAAAGCGGTCGTCATAACCTGGAAAGCAGTCAGACACTGGCGTCTGCGAATACGCAGCTTGCAGCCATTGTCAGCAAGTTTAAGCTCAGCTAAGCAAGCGTCAGGCGAGTACTGAGATTCATTTAGTATTCGTTGACTTCGTCAGAAAAAGAAATGCCACCCTCTTTTGAGGGTGGCATTTTTCTTAGACCATTACTTTTTCTTTGTTTCGTATGCGTATCCTTGTCGAATTGTTGTGCCTGTTACACAACAAACTTATTCATGATGCTGTCTTGCTCGCGAACATTCTGGATTTGTGTTTCCATTGCTTCGTTAGCCATGTTTGCAGCATCAGCAACCTGTACAGATAGCTCCTTGATGTTAGTGGTATTGGTGTTGATCTCTTCAGCAACCAGGCTTTGTTCTTCAGCCGCTGAAGCAATTTGCAGGTTCATGTCGTTGATCTGCTGGATCGCCGAGCTGATTCGTTGCAGAGCTTCGTCAGCTTCCTGTGCCTTAACTACCGTGTTACCGGCGGTTTCTTTACTCAGTCCCATCACACTAGCTGCTGAACTTGCACCTGATTGAAGCTGTTCAATCATCTGACGAATTTCAGTGGTAGATTCCTGGGTGCGCTGGGCAAGCGTTCGAACTTCATCGGCAACAACGGCAAAGCCTCGGCCTGAATCACCCGCACGGGCAGCCTCAATGGCGGCGTTCAGTGCCAGCAGGTTAGTCTGATCAGCAATGTCGTTGATTACTTTCAGAATCGTTTCGATATTCGAGGTTGCTGATTCAAGCTGTTTCACTACGTCTACCGCATGATCAATCTGATCCGACAGTTCGGCAATCGCATCGCTTGTGTGCGAAACAATTTCTCCGCCTTCCTGTACCGCGACATCTGCATTTTGTGCGGCAGAAGCTGCGCCTTGAGCGTTATTCGCAACGTCAGCAGAAGTGGTTGCCATTTCATGCATCGCAGTCGCCAGCTGTTCCAGCTCCTGTAGCTGGCTGGCCATGGCACTGGCTGAGTGCTGAGCACCTTGCGCTGTATTTTCCGTACCCTGCAAAATGCTGTGGCTGAGTGATTTAGATTGGATGATCAGGTTTTGCAGCTTTTCGGTGAAGGCATTAAAGCCTTTTGCAAGCTCGGCAAACTCAGGATCGGTATTGGTATCAAGACGACGAGTCAGATCCCCTTGTCCTGATGCTACATCCTGAATAGCAATATTCAGGTCCTGAAGTGGACGCATCAGTACTTTGATCAGAAGCAGCAGAGCAATAATACCGGCAATCAGAGCAACAATTGAGTAGATGATGGAATCATTTTTCAGCTCATTGACAGCGGCAAAGGCTTTGTTTTCATCAAGGATGGCACCGATATACCAGTCTTGCCCCTTAATTTTTGTGAACGAGATTTTTACGGTATCGCCGTCTAGTTCAGAGGTTGCCACCTTGTCTGAAATTGGCAGGTTACCGAGGAAGTCTGCCATTGGTTTGCCGTTAAGCTCTTTATCAGGGTGCGCAATGACAGTTCCGTCTTCGGCAACGATAAAGAGGTAACCGGCATCAAACAGCGATACCTGATTTACCAGCGTTGCCAGGCCGCCCAGGCTCATGTCAAAGAAGATGGCACCGGTAAACTCACCATTTTTAAACAGTGGTGTCGCAATGGAGACAAGAATCTCTTTGGTGACAGAGTCTGCATAAGGGGCGGTGATGATCAGTTTTTTCGCCTGTTTGGTGTCTTTGTACCACGGGCGAGCGCGCGGATCCCAGCTGGCACCCGGTTGCCATGTCGGATCGTTACTGGTGTGTCTGCCGTCTTTTTCAAAACCGACCCCCGTCAGCAAGAAGGCTTCTTTAAGCGGTGTTTGTCTGATTACGGTGTTAATACTGTTCACCGATAAGTCTTCTTCAACCAGGCTGGTGGCGTAGGTGGCGAGAGAAGTACGGCTGTTTATTTCCGCGGTGATGGTATTGCTCATGCCAGAGACGATTTCATCAATGCTCTGGATCACCAGCGACTGAATTTGGGATTTAGTATTGAAATACTGATTTGCAGATAACAGCGACAAAGCAGCAAGCAGTATTGCCGACGATGTTGCTACAATTTTGTGACTGAACTTCATGGATTGAAACCTCAACGAGCACACGAATAGTAGTAATTGTCCTGGTCATTTTGTCGGCATGCTGAGGGATTTGTTAATACCGTTCTGAGCACTTTGTGATCAAAAATTGAATATTTTTGTCTCAATGTTATAAACGTTCGTTTTTTAATCTATAGGCGATATTTTCATCTTATACATTCGGTGTGATATTCGCTTATAAATGCGATTGCGCAGAAATTGTTTTAGAGAGCCCAAAAGAAAAGGCAGCACATGAGAGGCTGCCTTCAGTCATAAGATTTAATCGTGAATCAGGTTAATCAATTAAACCGTACCCGTCGCGGAGCACGTCGATGATTTCCTGTTTAGGATTTTCACTGAGAACAATCTTTTCACCAGTGATCTTCTCGGCAATGCCAGTGTAGACTTTCGATACTTCCATTAAAGCTTCTACTGGTAGTGCGTTATCACGAGCAAGGGCGAAGCGTTCTTCCATACGGTCTTTGTTCAGCAGAATATCCGGATCCGGGAAGTGGCTTAGTAGCATCTGGCGGAAGCCTTCTTTCGAGTTTTCCACTATGTTGCCTTCGCGGTAGGCTGCCGCGTCCCAGATGCGTGATGAATCCGGTGTACCGACTTCATCCATATAGATAAGCTTTTCATTACCTTCGGCATCAGAAACGTAACCAAACTCGAATTTTGTATCGACAAAGATCTGGTCAAGTTTTGCCAGCGCTTCACTGATCACATTGAAGCCTTGTTTCAATAAAGTCTCGTAACGTTCAATATCTTCTGCAGAGTTGAAGTTAAATGCGGCAAAATTGTCTTCCAAATCTTTGCGGCTCACGTTGACATCATCAACCGCAGGAACGCCCGGGATGCCTTCCAGAATACCTTTCGTAGACGGGGTGATAAGTTGTTCCGGTAGCTTCTGATCTTTTTCTAAGCCATCAGGAAGTGTAATACCACAGAATTCGCGTTCGCCGTTGGTATATGCGCGCCACATTGAGCCGGTAATATACTGGCGGCAAATCGCTTCAACTTTAACCGGTTTGGCTTTCTGGACGATCCAGACGAAAGGATGGGGAATGTCGAGGATATGGCTGTCTGCCAGACCATTTTCACGGAACAGTTTGAACCAATGATTTGAAATGGCATTCAGGGCTGCACCTTTGCCCGGTACACCTTTGATACCGCCTTCACCGTGCCAGATGCAGTCGAAAGCTGAGATACGGTCACTGATCACCATAATTGCCAGTGGCGCATCCGGTTTTACATTGTAGCCTTTTTCCTTGATCAGACGGCGGCTGTCAGCTTCAGTCAACCAGTACACAGAACGTACCTTACCGCTGTGAACGGGTTGGTCGCTACGGATTGGGAGGTCATCATTTACAGCGAGAACTTGATCAGCAAGGCTCATGGCGAATTCCTATTTCAAAGTGAAGATAAAACCATGCAGACTAAGCTGAAACTGTCGTTAAAAAACCTTGTTAAAAGGCCGCTTAGCCTGTAACTGCGGCAGATGATATCAGAACTGTTTTTCCCTTTCAGCAAGAAAAGCAAACGTTTGCGTAAATATTTTCGGGGAATTGATAACCGCTTCGGAAAACAGTCGATGATTTTACTAAGTCTGGTGCGTTAAGTTATGGCAAGATCGTCCGACTTTCATTCTCTGCCCGGAAACAAAATGACTCAGTACACTCCTGAACAGACCGCATTTATCAATCATCAGGCTGGCAACGGGCTTTGTATTGCCGGTGCCGGTACTGGCAAGACGACAACGCTTGTCGGTCTGATTGAGAAAAAGCTGACTCAGGTTCCGGCGCAGGAAATGCTGGTTATGATGTTTAACCGAGATATCCGTACAGACTTTAAGCAGAAGCTTCAGGAGCGGGGAATCGCGCAGCCGGTGCCTGTGCATACCTTCCATAGCTTCTGTCTGAAGTTGTTGAATCAGACTGGCTACCTGAATGAAACCGGCTACCGGGTTGATTATCAAAGCGGTGAAAGTGATAAAGCGTTGGTGAAAACGGTACTGCGAGAAATTGCTGGTCAGGAGAAGACCTACCAGCGTCAGCAAATGATCAAAGATCCGAAAACCATTGAGCTGTTGCTAAGTTTTATCGGTTTGGTGAAAGCCTACATGCTCTCGCCACGCGAAGTATTTTCGATGTCGGAAATCAGCCGTGACTACCTTTTCATCATTGATGCTTTTGAGCAGTTTGAGACGTTGCGTAAGCAGCAAAAGCTGCTGTTTTTCGATGACTGGCTGGTAGAGTCGGTGAAGTTGCTGGAGTCTTCAGAACTCATTCGTGCGCATTATCATCAGCATTGCAAGCTGGTGGTGGTCGATGAATTTCAGGATATCAATACCGCTCAGTACCGTTTGCTTAAACAGTTGCTTGGCCCGCAGACACAACTATTAGCTGTGGGCGATGTTGACCAGTGTATCTATAAATGGCGGGGTAGTGCGCCGCAGTTCATGCTGAATTTTGAGCAGGATTTTGCCCCGGCGACCACCTATACCTTATCCCATACCTTTCGTTTTGGTCACAGTCTGGCGCTTTCTGCCAGCCACCTGATTGCGAATAACAAGCAGCGATTCAGTGACTTTCTGACGATTTCCGAGCCGGGTGTGTCGGACACCCGTGTTGAGCTGTCGGGCACGCCGCGGCAGGTCGGTGAAATTGCCCAGTCGGTTCAGCGTTATATCAAAGATGGTGGGGACCCGTCAGATGTTGCGATTCTGGTTCGTCGTTGGTCACAGACGCTGCTGTTTGAACTGGCTTTCCTGAGCAAACAATTGCCTTACCAGATGCCGGTGCCGTCGGTGCTGGGTAACAGCCGGGAAGTCAAACTACTGATTGAACTGATGGCGTTAGCGACCGGCCGCTATCAGCAGGCACCACAACAACAAAAGTGCGTATTGCTGTTTAATTTGCTCAGTTTTCCGCACTGTTATGTGCCGAATAAGATCTTACGACCGCTTTGCGATCAGCTTGCCGGGATGGAATCATCTGCCTGGTCGGTATTTATCACCCGCTATGACAAAGCGAACGAATCGCTAAAACTGGACAACCTGATTGAACGGTTGGATCTTCTGGTTCGCCTGCAACGAAAGGGGAGCTTCAAGGCGCTTGAGGTGTTTAATCAGTACCGTAATGAAAGCGGCCTGGATAACTGGATCTGGAAGACAGAAGCTACGGCGACAGAAGTTGAAGAAGCGGTAGAAAGGCTCGACAGTGTCGCAACGGTACTCGAGAGCATGGATCAGAACTGCGACAAAGCATTGCAGTATTTTGAATATTATACCCAGCAATCGAGCAGGCATGATGCCGAGAAAGTCAGTAATGGTATCCAACTGACAACCATCTTCCGTGCCAAAGGTTGTGAATATAATCATGTTCACTTGCCATTCTGGGATAAGGATGCCTTTCCTTACATGAATAAAGCGGCGGGCAGTATTGCGGCTGATGTTGAAGAAGAACGCCGATTGGCTTACGTCGGGCTGACCCGTGCAAAAGAACTGGCCACCATTTACTACACCGAGCCGGAGAAGAAATCTGTTAAGGCTACGAATGCAAGTAAGTTTGTATTGGAAGCAAAAGTGGAGCTGGCTAAAGAGCTGGGGCCTAAATTATACGAAGACGGGGAACTGCCATATTCCCGATCTCCGGTAGTGGAAGAGTACTATCGACGTCTTGGCCGCGGCGAAGACATGCAGGCTCCTCCGGCAAAAAGTGCGGCGGCTTTTATTGAAACCGAAGGTGAAGATTACAGTTATCAATGGGCACTCCGTCAGCCACTGCCGAATAATGCCGATAAAGTTATCGGTGCAATGATTCGAACCAAAACGGCAAAATATCTGGATTCTGAAATCAGCCGGGTTATTCGGGAGTTAAACTCGGCATCTGATACGAAAAAGAAAGTATTGGTCAACAGGCTTATTGTTGCCGCTAATGCTCGCAGCAGAGTGAGAAGATAATAGGTATAAATTTAATCTTCGAACATATAAATTGAATTTATATAAATGAATAAATAAAGCCTCCCGAAGGAGGCTATATTTTTTTGAAGATAAAGAATATTAAGAGATTTTATTAATAATATTCGATACCTTCACCTTGGGTAATCAGTGTGCCTGCTTCATTAGTAATGATACGGTCTAATTCAAACAGTGAACCGATAGCAGCATTACCGCGGCCGCTTTCAACGAATTTGCATACAGCATCCACTTTAGGTCCCATAGAACCGGCAGGGAAGTTAAAGTGAGACAAACCTTCTGGTGTTGCCACTTTCATTTCTGCCTGATCTTCTTTACCGAAGTTACGGTAAATAGAACCGTCGGTCAGGATAATGAACAGATCGGCGTTGATAGTTTCTGCCAGTAGTTCACCGGTCAGATCTTTATCGATAACACATTCAACACCAACCAGACGGTCGCCTTCAGCACAAACCGGAACACCGCCGCCACCGCAAGCGATAACTACGTTACCAGTATTCAGGAGAGTTTCAATCTGCTGTTTTTCAACGATAGCTGTTGGCATCGGTGATGGAACAACACGGCGGTAGTATTCACCGTCAGCTTTGAAGATCTTGTCGCTCTCGGCCATGATTTCTTTAGCGCGCTCTTCGGTGTAAACCGGACCGACAAACTTAGTCGGATTAGCAAATGCCGGGTCATCTTTGCTGACTTGAGTCTGAGTTACCAGAGTTGCAATATTCAGTTCTGCGTTGATGTTACGCAGTTCCTGCTGCAGCATGTAACCCACCATACCGCAAGTCTGAGAACCCAGTACATCCATTGGGTATGGTGTAGTTTCAGGCGAATATTCCTGATAAGCGCTGTTCTGTTCCATTAACAGACCAACCTGAGGGCCGTTACCGTGAACGATTACAATTTCATGTTCTTTGGCAATTGAAGCAATGCTTGCAGCTGCTTTAACAATGTTTTCTCTCTGGTTTTCTGCAGTTAATGCTTGTCCGCGAGCTAATAGGGCATTTCCGCCCAGAGCTAGTACTATGCGCATGATCGTATCTCCGCCTCTTAAAAGAGTGCTTTTATCTATAAGGTACAGTTAATTCTTTGATTAACTTGATTTTTGTTTTGCTTTTAATTTGAAGATTGCTTTGGAAAGCAGGGCTAGATTAAATAAAAAACCGTCCTGTAAATGTGACAAATTTCAAAAAAAAATATTCACTTTATTTTGTTATGGAATGAAATGAAAATAGCTCTTCGATTAAATATCCAGCCATAAATCAATATTCAAGGCGTGTTGCCATTATTTTTATATGATTCATTCGTAGGGACTGAATAGATTTCCAGTCGAATATTCAGTGAATATTTGAGAAAAGATATAGAACTGTTCACCTGATCACAGTTTTAATTTTGACCTGTATGTTTGAAGTTTAATTAAAGCTGCTTCGCAACCCTAAATTTACCGTCCTTTGTTAAAGCACAAGCTGTGTCTCTCGGTAATCAGTGTTTAAATTGCATGCGCACTGGTTTGAGTTTGTTCATCTAAATGCCTGATAGGAATATATTTGATCAGATATTACATGGTGTGGTTTTTGATGCTGGCGTTCAGCATTAATCGGCGTATATTGAGTGGCGGCAGGGGGTTATTGATTTATCTGTTTACAGGTGGATTATCTCTTTACTAACGAAGAGAAAGCTTACTCTGTTTCTGAATTAACAAGTACGATCGAATAGCACATTGATGTGTTGCTAGCTAAATTTAGTGAACACATCGAGTGAACTGTTCAGCAGGAATGATGATGAATATTAAACAATCAGAACTATTGCAGACAGGCTTTTACGTTAACGGTAAATGGCAGCAAAACGACATCCGTTACACTGTCACCAATCCAGCTAATGGTGAAACCATTACTGAGGTTGCCAGTGCCGGTGAAAGTGAAACTCTGGCCGCAATAGAGGCCGCAAAGGCCGCGTTCAAACAGTGGCGTAAGAAGACCGCCAAAGAACGCAGTCTGGCTGTGCGTCGCTGGGGTGAACTGATCATGGAACACCAGCAGGATCTGGCGACGATCATGACTACGGAGCAGGGAAAGCCTTATGCTGAGGCGTTGGGGGAAGTCAGCTATGCAGCCAGCTTTTTCGAATGGTTTGCAGAAGAAGGCAAACGAATTTACGGTGATGTAATTCCGTCTCACCGTGCCGATTCGCGCATTGTGGTTACCAAAGAGCCAATTGGTGTTGTGGGTGCGATTACACCGTGGAACTTCCCGTTGGCAATGGTTACCCGTAAGGCGGGGCCGGCCCTGGCTGCCGGTTGTACTATGGTACTGAAGCCTTCTGAAGAAACACCGCTCAGTGCAATGGCACTGGCAGTGCTGGCTGAAAAAGCCGGTATTCCTGCTGGTGTGTTTAACGTTGTTTCCGGTGATGCGACAGCTATCGGCGGTGCGCTGATGGAATCCAAAGCGGTTCGTAAGATCTCTTTCACAGGTTCAACCCGAGTCGGTAAGTTGCTGATGCGTCAGGCTGCCGATTCAGTGAAAAAACTGTCGCTTGAGTTGGGTGGTAACGCGCCTTTTATCGTTTTTGATGATGCGGATATTGATGCTGCGGTTGAAGGCGCAATGGCATCTAAATTCCGTAATACCGGACAGACCTGCGTTTGCGTAAACCGTTTCTATATTCAGGATAGTGTTTATGACGCTTTTACCACTAAGCTGGCTGAGGCGGTGAATAAGCTGAAGGTAGCATCCGGCTTTGAAGATGGGGCAACTCAGGGACCGCTGATCAACGCTATGGCTGTCGATAAAGTGGAAAGCCATGTTACAGATGCTGTAGCTAAAGGTGCGGCTGTGTTGACCGGTGGTAAGCGAAGCATGCTAGGCGGTAACTTCTTTGAGCCGACTGTACTTGCCAATACTGATCACGAAATGCTGATTGCCAATGAGGAAACATTCGGCCCGGTGGCAGCTTGTTACCGATTCAGCTCAGAAGAAGAAGTGCTGGAAATGGCGAATAACACAGAATCTGGTCTTGCCGCTTATTTCTATGCCCGTGACATCGGCAGGGTATGGCGAGTGGCTGAAGGTCTGGAGTCCGGTATCGTCGGCATTAATCAGGGGATTATCTCTACAGAAGTCGCACCGTTCGGCGGTGTGAAAGAATCCGGCCTTGGCCGTGAAGGCTCTAAGTACGGCATTGAGGATTACGTAGAAGTGAAGTACATGCTGATGGGCGGTATTTAATTCAACTTTAGTCAGGTATTTTCCGTTACCTGATGTTTTTCATTACAAAGCGTGCTCTTCAGCACGCTTTGTAGTCCCTTGCGTGTTTTATTCTCCGAGTACTATTGTCGGAGTTATAAGTATATGCAGTCATTCTCATTTCCTTCGGGCGTTATCGCCAGCTCATCATCTCCCTTTTCTTTTGTGCCGGATGGCGAAACAGTTACCGCTGTTTTGGATGCAACCGAATTTGATTTTTTTCCTGAAAGGATGCGCATTGCAGACATTCTGTTTGAAGCATCATCAAAAGCTCTGGTCTATGGTGATGGTTTCCAGATGCTGGCACAGACAGCTGGTACGCTCAGAGAACCGGCTGATGTCGGGCGATGTCCGGATAACAACAATAGTTACCGTATTTATGGTGAGAATGACCCGAAGCGTTATTACAACTATTTGGTTGTTGAGGACGGCGGTAGATTCTGTCTGTTCGGATTTACCTCCTGTCGTCGTTTTGCCGGCTATTTTGAATGCCACGACGGTTATATTTCTGCTTTTCTGGACGGAGAAGGCGTTGCAGTTAACGATTCACAGAAAGGCTGTAACCTTGAATCTTTCGTAGTGCTTAAATCCGATTCGTTTGATGATGTTTTCTCTAAATATGCTGAGCAGATAAAACGTCATCACCCGTCCCGGGAAACAATCAACCAACCGGCACCTGTCGGATGGTGTTCTTGGTATGCCTATTATGCGGGTGTATCTGCTGAGGATATCCAGAAGAATGTCGATGAAATGCAGGGTGATCTTGATGATATTGAGTGGGTCTTGCTCGACGATGGTTATCAGGCTTTCATGGGCGACTGGCTGACACCGTCTGAACGTTTTTCCGGTGGTGTGAAATCACTGATTGAAGATATCCGGAAAAAAGGTAAGAAGCCGGGGATCTGGCTGGCTCCGTTTATTGCTCAGCCGGAATCAGCTTTGTTCCGTTACCATCCGGATTGGTTTGTTGCCTGTGATAACGGCGAGCTTCTGAAAGCCGAAGATATTACGTATGGAGGCTGGCGCTGTACGCCTTGGTACATTCTCGATACTAGTCACCCGGATGCGTGCGCTTATCTGACAGAAGTGACGCGAACAATGCGTGATGACTGGGGGGTAGAGCTGTTTAAGCTGGACGCTAACTATTGGGGAACCCTGAAGGGGAAGCGTTCCCGGAAGGATGTTACCGGTGTTGAAGCTTACCGGATGGGGATGGAAGCAATTGCTGAAGGTGCTGGTTCTGCCTGGCTGCTGGGATGTAATGCACCGATGTGGCCGTCACTGGGGTTAGTCGATGCTATGCGTGTATCAGATGATGTAGAGCGTCGGCCTCATCGTTTTTCTCAGATTGCCCGTGAGACTTTCTATCGCTCCTGGCAGCACCGTAAGTTGTGGCAGATTGATCCAGACTGCGCCACTCTGGTATCGATTCCGGGGCAGGAGACGACAGAGGAAGCCTATCAGTTCCACCGGGATGTTTTACTGGCTTGTGGCGGTCTGCTGTTATCAGGTGATCCTTTGTATTCACTTCACAAAAAGAGTCGTAAGAGCCTGAGGCAGTTAATCAAGCGGCAAGCTGGAAATCAAAACGCTGCGACTTTTGCTGATTTATCGCTTCATCATGCACAACTTGAAATTGCACCTGATGCCAAACTTCATATGTTGTTTAATTTTGACGGACAGAAGGCAAGGGATGTCATTCTTGAAGCTGATGAGCCCATGTATTGGATTGATTACTGGAGCGGTGAAAAGTTGATACCGGAGTCGGCATTGGTAATAGATCTGATGTTAAGTGATGGTGTTAATAGCAGGGCAATTATCGCAACCAAAGATCCTGATTTGAAATGGTGATTTTTAGTTCTGGTTTTAAGTTTTGTTGTGTCGACCGGAATCCATTTTCATCTGTTGTCATGAAAAGAAATTTCGTATCGGTGTGAATTGCCTCGATAGAAAGAAATAAACACGTTAAACCGTTCGCCTCCTTTGAATTTCCTGAACAAATAATAGCCTCATACCGAGAGGGACAAAGGAGGCTAAAACTATGTTTCAAAGAACAAAAGGGTCGAAACTGAAGTATCTTGCCGGGCTGGTGCTCGGGTTGTGTGCCAGTAGTTACGCACTGGCTTCACCGACGGCAGTGCCCGGTGATGTAGTGAACTGGGAGCCCGGTAAGACTCAGGCAAATAATGGCGACATTGTTAAATTTAAGGAGGTCTGTTACAAGGCGAAAAACCGTCCAGGTAGTTGGGATTCACCATCAGCAAACAGTTGGTTTTGGGATGTTGTAGATTGTCCGACTAGCGGTAATCCTGTCCCGAACCCGAACCCGAACCCGAACCCGAACCCGAACCCGAACCCGAACCCGAACCCGAACCCGAACCCGAACCCGAACCCGAACCCAAATCCCGGCGAACTGACAATCATTCCTGACGGTAAAGGTGCATACCTGATGCCACGCAGCGAGCTGGAAGCAATCGAAGAACAGCAGACAAATACCGACTTGTTTAAGTTGGTTCGCTCCGATATCGCCACGCTTGATAATGCATCAGTTGAAGCTGTTGCTCCACTCAAAGCGACTAACCCTGAAAACGTTCGCAGAGCTGAATCTATTGTTGATGAAGCCATGTGGGAATACCTGTTCCCGCTTCGCAATGAAAAATATACCTATACTCGCTTTTTACAGGCTATCGCCAAGTTCCCGGCATTCTGCCGAACATACACTGATGGCAGAAATTCAGATGACATCTGTAAGCGCTCTCTGACCACCATGTTCGCGCATTTCGTGCAGGAGACTGGTGCTCATGCACCAAGCTGGGAAACCAGCAAAGGTGTACCTGAGTGGCGTCAGGGGCTTTATTACTTGCGGGAAATGTATAAATCAGAAGATAAGCTGGATAAAACATACAGCAAGTGCAGTGGTTGGCAGGGTGAGCGCTGGCCTTGTGCGCCGGGTAAAAGCTACTTTGGCAGAGGTGCCAAACAGTTAAGCTGGAACTATAACTATGGTCCGTTCTCTGAAGCTATGTTCGGTGATAAGAATGTACTGTTGGAAAATCCGGCGCTGGTGGCTGATACCTGGTTGAATCTGGCGTCAGCGGTATTCTTCTATATTTACCCGCAACCGCCTAAGCCAAGTATGCTGCATGTTATCGACGGCACCTGGAAACCGAACGCTGCCGATAAAGCTGCCGGTATAGAACATGGTTTCGGGGCAACTATCCAGATCATCAACGGTGCTTTTGAGTGCAACAAGGGGGCTGAAACGGCATTGGCACAAAACCGGATCGACTATTACAAGTTGTTTGCCAAAGAGCTAAACCTGGATATCAGCAGCGAGAAGCTTGGCTGCGCGAACATGAAGCCATTTGATACTGATGGGGCTGGTGCTTTGATGATTACATGGGATAAAGACTGGGGTTGGAATGCCAACACACCGGGGAACAAGAGCTTTAGGTGTAAGTTAGTACCGTACCAGTATGCCTTTAATGCGCTGTTCAAAGGCGACTATGAAAAATGTGTTGAGCATCACTTTAATGTTCAGGCTTATGACGAAAACGGTAATGTAATCCCCGAAGGGCAATAACACGATTAACGGTAATTAACTTGTTATGACTGGTTGGAAGAATATTTAATCAACGGAGCCACCTTGTTTATCAATGTCACATGAACAAGGTGGCTTTTCCGTTTTCATTGTCTTTATGGTTACGGGGCGGTTATCGTAGCGGAAGGCATGGATACTTAATAAAGCTTGTCACCCTGTTTCTTTGGGGCTTTCCATTACTACCATCGTTGTAATTGAGTTTACTTGCGGTATTTCCCCTAACACATCGGAGTGAAACCGTTTGTATGCAACTAAATCTTCCGTTTCAACCCTGAGCAGATACTCACTGGCCCCCGTTATGTTATGGCATTCTTTGACTTCGTTAGCATCGATTATGTGCTCTTCAAACTCTAACTGAGCTTGCTTACTATGATTTGAGAGGCCAATTGTAACGTAAGCAACAAAGCCCATTCCGAGCTTATTTCTATCAAGAACAGCTCGATACCCTTTGATTACGCCGCTGCGTTCAAGCTCTTGTACTCGCCGCAAGGTTGCAGAGGGTGATAAACCGATCCTATCGGCGAGTTCTACATTTGTCAGGCGGCCGTTCGATTCCAGCTCGCGCAATATCTTTTCGTCAAACCTATCCATAAGTGTGATTTGTTGTGAGTAACCCATGTTTGATGGCTGAGATAGAAACAAAATTTACCTCATTGCGCATTAAAATATCAATAATTCATCACGTATGGTAAGAAATTGATATGGAAGCACAGCAAATTATAGCTTTAGTTACATTCGCCTTCGTCTCAACCATTACACCGGGCCCTAACAATATTATGTTGATGGCATCAGGTGCTAATGTGGGCTTTAGGCGCACTATTCCTCATGTATTTGGAATTGTTTTTGGGTTCAGCCTGATGATTGTTTTAGTCGGTCTTGGTTTGATAGAAGTATTTAACCGCTACCCATTAACTCACAATATTTTACAGGTTAGTTGTATAGGCTATTTATTATATTTAACGATAAGGATCGCATTAAGCAAGCAGGAACAAAATCAAAAATTTGATTATAAGCCAATGAGCTTTTGGGCTGCGGCCAACTTTCAGTGGGTTAACCCAAAAGCTTGGTCTATGGCTCTGAGTGCTATAAGTGTTTATAACATTTCAGATAGTTGGCAGGGTGTCATTATTGTTGCACTGATTTTTGCTGCAATAAACATCCCAGCAGCAAGTGTTTGGACACTTGTCGGCGAAAGGTGCCAACTACTTCTAAGCAGTCAAAGCAACACTAAATATTTTAATTATGGTATGGCTGCGTTGCTACTTGTCTCGACCTTAATGATGGTATGAGTGCCAAGTTAGATTATCTCAATTGCTGCCGAAACCCCAATTTCAACAAGAGGAAACTCCCAATGGCATATTTACCTGGTGATACTGAAAAACGATTCGTTGCAATTTTGAACAAAAAAATTGAGACAGGGCGTGCACTTAATGTACTTGGTCATCTGAGTGCCGGGCTCTCAAACAGGCTCGAACAGGATGAGGCTATATTCGTTGATTATCTGGATTTAGATGGTGGTCTTCACCCTAGTCTGTCTCATTATCCTTTTATTGTTTTGAAGTCAGATAATTCAAATAAAATCAGGAAGGTAAGAGAGAAAGCCATTGAACATGGGATTAAATTTACTGATTTTACACATACTATGATCGAGGGCGGGTCTGTTATTCAGCAACAAGTCACAAGCCGAACCAAAGAGGAAGAGTTCGAATATTTAGGTATATGTTTATTTGGAAGCGAAGAAACGCTTAAAAGAATTACTAAGAAATTTAGCTTGTATAAGTGATTCTTATTTAGTGTCGGATAAGCAGAGTGAGGTTTGTTGTAAAAAAGGAAAGTAAATCTGATACCGCATGTATTTACCCTGCTTATCAAACACTGGCTTCGTATTTATCTTGTTTTTTATTGAGTCGCATTATTGTGATTTTTCATGTGAGCGATTTTTTACGTTGTGCGCTGGCTCAGCTAATATATATTTGTATTTATAATAGAATATCTGGTAATAATACGCTCTCGATGGATGGGCGTCAGGGAAGGAATATAATTATTAATTATCAGTCAGGTATTCTATGCCTAAATTGCTCAACATATTTGGCGTTATGCCAAAAGTCTTTCTTCTTGTCATCATTTGCATTCCCGGGCAGGTTGTCGCTAATCCGGCCTCACCGCTCCCTTGTATACGCTTTTTGAAATCGATAGCGCAAAAGCAGGATAAGCCGTATCTGGAGTTGTATGCGTTATCTACTGTTCAGCCAGAAAAAGCCATAAAGCACTTGCCTAAGGTAACCAAAATGCTGTTACCTGACTATTCACCCTTTCGTAAGGCTATTTATCTGTTGATTCAATACAATATCGAACAGGCGGAAGGGGATGATGATGTTAAAGTTCAGGGGTATATCAGCAAACTGCACAAGCTCGGTGAGGAAACCCAAATAAAATGGATACAAGCAGAAGCGTCATTTCTGCAAGCTGTAGAGTGGGTTGATAAAAGAAAATATGATGAAGCCGCAGCACTATTAGATGAAGTTGAGGCTGACGCGCGTGAGCTCGGATATGTATCGTTGCTGGCTAGAACAATTAAATGGCAAGCCAACATCGACATTGACCATTCTGAATATAAAAAAGCCCTAACGCGTTATCAGCAGGCTTATGATCTGTTTATCGATTGCGGTGACACATTGCAGGTTGCTCAGGTTTTATCCAACATGTCGACACTTTACATCCGAATGGAGGAGTGGCCAAAGGCTGATTTATATATTCAGCAGGCGATTGAGATTTATCGCAAACATAACTTTTCAAACCCGTTCGCTGAAGCGATACTCTATATTAATGTCAGTGTAATTGATAAATATCTCAACCGACCCCAAGAGCGGATTAAGCATATTAAAAAAGCAATGGTGCTGGCTTCGAAAACACGCTCTTTCCGGGTAAAGCTGACAGCGTTGATGAATTTGTCTGCCGTTTATCTGGATGCAAATCGACCGCAAAAAGCACTGGAAAACGCCATGGCTTGTCTGAAACTGGCTGAAAAGGTTGGTGAGCCAAGAGGTGTGGCATATTGCAATGAGAGTTTAGGTGAGGCTTATTTTAAGTTAGGTGAGCTTGAAGCCGCGCTGAAACATACTTCGTTTGCCCGGGATAATTATCAAAAGCTTGGAGACCGAAAACGTTACATTTATATCAGTAATCTGATTGCTGATATTTTCGAGGAAGCCGGGGACTATAAAGAGGCGCTGAAATACTACAAGACCTATGCCAATGACGATAAAGAGTATCTCTTTGACGTCAGAAGAAAAGAGCTGTTCGATCTTCAGGAAAAGTTTGATGCAAAAGTAAAAGAGCAGGAAATTACGCTGCTTAAAACTGAAAATGAACTGAATGCGGCTCGCATTGCTGAGCAAAAAGCGAGGGAAAACTCACTTCGGGTTGGCGTTCTGTTTATTTTGTTTGTTTTGTATCTGCTTTATCGCAGGTACAAAGATGTTCGACGTGATAACGAAGTTCTCGAGCAATCTAATGCAGAGCTGACAACTCAATCGATACAGGATCCGCTGACTAAATTACACAACCGCCGCTATTTACAGCAGTGGCTAAAAAGTGCGCCGAAGCATTTTAAGCAACCGACCAGTCTTCTGGCGTTGCTGGACATTGATCATTTTAAAGCGATTAACGATAAGTTGGGTCACGACGTTGGCGATCAGGTGTTGATTATTTTGGCTCAGCGATTGAAAGAAACCATTTGTTGCGACGATCTTGTGGTGCGTTGGGGCGGTGAGGAGTTTTTACTGATCATCAACACTTGCAAAACCGAAGCTGAATCTGTTCTTGAACACTTAAGGCTATTGGTATCAGATTCAAAGTTTACAACTAATGGTGGTGAGATTACGGTAACGGTTTCTATTGGTGCCGCAGTGTCCGAAACGCCGGAAGCGTTACAGGAAAATTGGGAGTCGATGTTACAGGCTGCCGATAAAGCGCTGTATAACGTGAAATCGGCAGGCCGTAATGATTATCAGCTTTCCACCAGCTCCAGCTGAATGTCATGATTTCTGATCCACTCCAGATCGGCTGGATCGACATCGTTATTAGTTACCAGAACCGAAAACTGGTTTAGTCTCCCTATGCTGGTGGAATAGATTTGCCCGAACTTGCTGGAGTCGGTTAGTACAATATTGCGCATGTTCTTATTCAGGATGGTATTAGCAACATCAGCTCGCATCATATCGCGGCTGGTGAAGCCGGTATCTCGGTGGAATCCGTCAATACCCAGAAAAGCCGTGCTGAAGTGGGTGTGCTCGATACAAAGGCGGGTCAGCGGGCCGACCAGGCTTTCTCCCTGGTGCTGATATATGCCGCCCAGCAGGATGACGTCTGATTTGCAGTCCCTGATCATATGAGCAATGTAGGCACTTGGGGTGATAATGGTTACATCGCCGCGATCTGCTAATTCTCTGGCGAGCAGGGCATTGGCACTTCCCCCTTCAATCATCACCGTTTCACCGGGTTGAACCAGTTCAGCTGCACGTTTAGCCAGTTGTTGCTTAACATCAAAGCGGATATTCATCCGGTTATTCATGTCATCGCTTTGTAACGCAGTTGCTCCACCATGAACCCGCTTTAGATACCCTTGTTTCTCCAACAGACTAAGATCTTGTCGGATAGTCACTTCTGATACACCAGTATGGGTGGCCAGTTCAGCGACAAGGACACGTTTTTGTTCATTAACAAGTTCAAGAATTTCACTGTGACGAGGGTTCATGATACGCCTTGAGATAAATAAGGTTGGATATATCTTAGTCTTTCGTTTTTAATTTCAACAAGCTTTCTTATGAAAGGCAAATACTAACGATTTAATGTAAAAAAGTCATGGATTAACGCATTCGAAATTTTTTATTAGGCAAAAACAGATGGTTAATCATATCTGATGCCAATTGTGTTAATTGTTAGTAGAATTGTTTCCTTTTAAGATGTGTTACCCTAAAAGTTGTTACATTGATATCCTTAATGGGAATGAGTCCCTGGTTGTCGCCGATAATGAGAATAAAAGATTTAACCCCGGTAAATAGACTTAGTACGCTTACTGCACTGTTGTTTGGTGTCGGTCTGTTTGCTATCTCTGCAATTTGCCTGTTTAGTGCCCGCTATTTTTTCCTGATGAACCTGAATGATATCGAGCAGCAGCAGATCCTTCAGCACAATAGTGAGGCTGAGTCTGTCATAAATATTTTGGTTCAGAGCCAGGGAAAGCGTGCTTATGACTGGGCAACATGGGATGAAAGTTATCAATTGGTAACAGTAGGTGATGATGCTTACAGAGACCGAAACCTTTATTACGAAGGCATGAAAACACTTGATCTCGACATGATGGTATTCATTGATCATCAGGGAGAGATTGTAGAAAGTGTAATGGCTTCGGCTGCGCATCAGTTGGATGATTTACCTGTTTCATTGAGAAATCAACTGATGTCAGATGATGGTATAGGGACTTTTGTTGATGCCCTTGTAATAGGGAACGTGCCCGATTCAGACGAACGTGCCGGCCTTATTGTGATGGACGGAGATATCTGGATTATCAGTGTTACGCCTATTCGGGATAGTCTCGGCGAAAGCCCTGTTGGTGGATGGCTAGTCTGGGGACGCTATTTATCAACGGTTTTTCCAAGCCATTATGAATCAATCCTGGCTGCGAAAAGTTCACTGTCTGTTTTCTCGCCTGAAAAAGTGAAAGACATAACGGTATTTCCGTTGGTTCAGGTAGAGGACAGTGGGCAATCCCTGACTGCTTGTCGTTTGCTCGACGGCTTCAATGGTAAGCCTTTAGCTGTTTTGAAAAGTGCACAGGAAAGGACTGTTTTCCTTGAAGGTAACAAGCTGATCACCTGGTTAGCGTTATCAATACTGTCAGCCTCTGTTGTGATCGGTTTAATCACTATGCTTGTCTTCCGGCTGAAAGTCGGAGTGCGGTTCACCGAACTGGAAAAAGGGTTGGAAGCGGTTGTTAAAGGGCAATACAAGACCCGTATGAATGTTGAGGGAAACGATGAGTTTTCTATGGTAGGTGAAGTGATTAACCAGATACTGGCTAAATCGTCACATACATACTCAGCACTGAATGATGTAGCGGAGAAGTTTGAAGCCCTTTATAAAAACAGCAACCTCGGGCTGTTAATGATTCTCGATGATAAAGTGATCGATGCAAATGACACTATAGCCAGGATTTTGCGTTATCCGTCGGGAGCCGTGCTGATTGGCCAACCATTACTAAATCTCTGCCCTGAGTTGGGAAGTAAGCCATGTACGATAGAAATGCTCTACCGGGCTGCGGAAAAGGGAGAGCGGCATTTTGATGTTGAAATGCTTGCGGCTGACGCAAGCCTGATTCCCTGCAAGCTTGAGATTACACCGATTAAACAGCAGAATTCTGATGCTTTAATGCTATCGATTAAAGATCAGAGTCAGCAAAAAGAGCAGGAAGGCCTGATTGAACAGTTGGAGAAACATGACCCTGTGACCGGTGTGATGAACAGAAGCACTTTGTTCGAAGAACTGGCTGAACAGATGAAGGTGAGTGAGAAAAACGACATTTTGTTCTCACCGTCTCTCCTTTATATCCGTATTGAACGTTTTAATATCGTGGCCGGCGCTTTTGGTCATCATATGGCAGAACAGATCCTAGTCGCAGCGACCAGTGAATTAAAACAGATTGTTGACATCGGTACATTAGGGCGGGTGTCTGAGAGTGAATTTGCTTTTATCCTTAATACAAATAGCCGGTTTGCTCCGTACCGATATGCAAGAGCGATTGTTTCTGCTCTTGAACAGCCGCTAATGGTTGAAGGTCTTGAGGTTCGTTTGTCGGTGTCGGTTGGTGTTGTATTAAAGACGAAGATGACCCCAACACCGGAAGCTATGATGAATGCCGGTGAATATTCAACTTATCGTGCCGGTTATGAAAAATCTCGGATTCAGCTGTTTAACGAAAAGATCGGTGAACAATTCAAAAGCCACATTGTTATTCAGCGGGATATGGCAAGAGCTATCAGGGACGGGGACATTTACCCTAAGTTTCAGCCGCTGGTAAAAGCCGCTGATGAACAAATTTGTGGTTTTGAAGCGTTGGCTCGCTGGCATCACCCTGAGCTTGGTGAAGTGTCTCCGGCGCAGTTTATTCCAATGGCTGAGTCCCGTGAACTAATCATTGCTCTTGGTTGTGTGATTCTGGAGAAATCCTGCGAATTTCTTGCAAAAGTCAATCGCATGCGACAGGAATGCGGGTTAGGGCTTTTGACCATGCATGTGAATCTGTCGAGTCCGCATTTCTCTGATCCTGAACTGTTACCGACAGTGAAATCATGCCTTAAACGTTACGATATCAGACCTGATATGCTAACTATTGAGATAACTGAAAGCATGTTGATAGGTTCAACCCATCATGTTATCCATCACATGCAGTCGCTTAAATCGATGGGAGTTAAGCTGGCGTTAGATGATTTCGGAACCGGCTATTCAGCCCTAAACTCACTGTGTGAGTTCCCGCTGGATGTGGTCAAGATAGACCAGAGCTTTGTGAAGCGCATCGGCATTGATCATCAGGGCGAAATTCTGATGAGTAACATAGTCAGAATGTCTAAGGCATTGGGACTTTCAACGGTGGCAGAAGGTGTGGAAACCGAAGGCCAGAAACTGGCACTTCAGGCGCTGAAAATCGAAGAGCTTCAAGGCTTCTATTTCTATCAGCCAATGTCTCAGCAGGAGTGTTTGCAGGCAGCATTGGGTTCGCCGTTAGCCAGCAAGTGGGTGAGTTAAGCCAGTTTAGCTATATATAAAGAAATAGTTCAGCCATACAAAAGCATTCATTTGCCTGAAAATGAAAATCCCCGTCAGAGAGTACAGCCTCTTGCGGGGATTTTCTTTTGCTTAATTTGGGTGCCTTAACGCCTGAGAATTACAGGCTATGCTCGGTACGGGCGATGATATCGTCCTGTGCTTCTGGTGACAGAGCCGTGAAGAATGCCGAGTAACCGGCAACACGGACAACCAGGTCGCGGTATTGCTCTGGATTTTCTTTAGCGGCAAGTAATGTATCTCGTGACACAATGTTGTACTGAACGTGCCAGCCTTTGTGGTGGTTGAAGAAGGTTCTCAGCAGCATGCTTAGTTTCAGTTTATCGCTTTCACTTTCGACTGAAGCCGGTGACAGTTTCTGGTTAAGCAGAACACCGCCCAGGATTTTATCGGTGTGAAGTTTACCAACCGAGTTATATACCGCCGTCGGACCTTTAATATCTGTACCAGATGACGGGCTTGAGCCTTCAGCCAGTGGAGTTTTCGCTTTACGACCGTCAGGCGTAGCCATGGTAGCGGAGCCGAAAGGCACGTTAGCTGAAATACTGGATGTCCCGGCATAGTAGCCGCCGCCAATCGGACCGCGTCCGTGTCTGGTGTTATGGAAGTTTGATAGGGCATCGATATAGGCCTGATAAGCTTCGATCAGCAGGTTATCCACTGTGTCGTCATCGTTACCGAATTTCGGTGCAAAGTTTTGCAGGCGAAGTCGAAGTTGTTCTCCCTCGCTGTCGGCAAAATCATTAGCAAGAGCATCGGCTAGTTCTGGTTGGCTGATTTGCGGCTGGTCGAAGACCATATGTTTCACTGCTGCAAGGCTGTTACCCAGGTTAGCAATACCTACTTGAAGGCCGGATACCCAGTCGTATTTTGCGCCACCTTCTTTCACTGTTTTACCGCGTGCCAGGCAGTCATCAACTAATGATGAGCAGAAAATATCGTGAGCCTGTTGTTCCAGTACGGAGTCAACCACACAGTCAATTTCGATAGACTTTCTGGTGTAATAGTTGATTTGGTCACGCCATGCCAGCATAACTTCGTCGAAGCTTTGGAAGTTGTTATTGCTGAGTGATTTATCGTGCTCCAGGAAGGTCTCACCGGTTGTGGCATCACGACCACCATCAAGTGCAGCCAGCAATACGCGGGCAAAGTTGATGAAGCTCATACCGGTACAGCGGTACCCCCATTTGCCTGGAACGGCAGTTTCGATACAGCCGATAGCAGAGTAGTTGTAGGCATCCTGGCGTTCGACACCCATTTTGATGAATTCAGGAATGACGATTTCATCATTGTTGAAGGCTGGCATACCGAAACCGCACTTGATGACATCGATACAGCCCATCAGGAAGTCCTGATCCAGGCCTTCATGATAGCGAACACTCAGGTTTGGCTGGGTTGAGCGAAGCTGACCACAGGATTCCAATATTGCCCATGACAGACTATTGACGGCGTCTTTTGGTTCACCAAACTTATCAAGTTGTTGACCGCCAATGGTGACATTCTGATACAGCGGACTTCCGGCAGAGGCTTTTGAATGGCTGCCTGAACGGATTTTGTTAACTTCAAGCAGTTTGAGCCAGCAGCTTTGCAGCAGCTCGATCGCAAACTCACGACTGATGGTTTGTTCAACGTCAACATCCTGCTCGTAGAAGCTGTGAAGGTATTGGTCCATACGTCCAAATGACACAGAGTGGCCGTTTGATTCAATTTGAAGCACCAGTTGAACGAAATAGCAAAGCTGCAATGCCTGCCAAAAATTACGTGGCGGCTCAGTGGCAATATGACGGCAGTTTTCAGCAATGGTACGCAGTTCTTTACTGCGTTGCTCGCGGGTTTCATGATCTGCCATCGTTTGAGCGAGGTCAGCGTATTTCAGAATGTGTTGCTGAACGGCAAGCAACACAATCTCGACAGATTTCAAAAACTGTTCGCGTTTCAGATCGTTCCAGTCAGCTAGATCCAGGGCAGAGCGATGCTGGCGAGTTTCTTCAAGCAGTCCGTTAAGGCCGATTTTTAACAGTTTTTCATTATCTACGGCAAGGTGGGCATCGCCAGATGTCATGTTACCTTCTGCTTTGATAATGGTTGAAGCCAGGATTGCTTGTTGCTCATCAGTAAACAGGCCATAACAACGATCCTGTACTGTTTTTCCTCGCCAGTATGGTGTTAGTTGGTGGATGGCATCTTTGTCTTCCGAAGTCACTGCAAAACCGGCTCCCGGACGATCGGCAAGATCATCAATTTCTGCTTCAAGCCAGCGTACGGTGTACTCAGGGAAAATAGGTGCAGCCCTTACTTTGCTGGCCTGATTACCAACAATCAGTTCATCGTGTTTAATCCAGATCGTACGGGTTTGCAGGTGTTCGGCCAGTGCCAGTGCGCGGCGAACGACAACCGGCTTATCTTCGTTTTCCTGATAAGCTCTTGTATAGGCTTCGGCTCGCTCGGTACAAATCGGCGGTGTCACAATATTGATCAACGCATGTTTATGGGCCTGAATTCGCTCTGGTAAATGGTTCAGTTTCATCTTGTTACCCTCTGATCTTCACGTTAATTGTTTGTACTGGATGTGTGCTTGCATACGAACAGGCTGTCTCCAGCAGTTCCGGTTTGTTCAATGGTTTGTCGGCACATAAATACGGCATGTCGAGCAGCTGGTATTTATTGATGCCGAGGGTGTGATAGGGCAGCAGGTGGAGCTCATCGCAGTTGTCCAGCCCTGCTGCAAAATCAATAATCTTTTTCAGTGCAACTTCATTGTCATTAAATCCAGGAACAACAGGCACTCGGATAACGATCCGTTTGGCATGTTTTGCCAGTTTCTCAAGATTTGAATGAATCCTTTTCAGCGAGCCGTGTGCCCAGCTTAGAAAAATGTCGTTATCTGTGTGTTTCAGGTCGGTCAGCCAGCAGTCAATGTGCGGCAGCACCTTTTCGATGTTCTTCCACGGCACATGAAGGCAGGTTTCGACAGCGGTGTTAATACCTTCCTCATGCATGCGGCTGGCAATGGCGCTGACCATATCCGGCTGGAGCAGGGGCTCACCACCGGAAAATGTCACTCCGCCCTCGCTTTGTTGATAGAAGGGTTTGTCTTTCAGTAGCTGTTCACACAGCTCATCAACGGTTTCTTCTTTGCCACAGACAGTTAATGCCTGGCTCGGACAGACGTCTCTGAGATTTTCAATGTCATTGGTTGTCAGGCAGTCCCGTTTGATGGTGAGAGCGCCGTTGTCGTCCCGGTTGATATGATCGCTTTTGTCCTGACATAAATTGCAGTCAGAAAGACAAAGCCTTTGATCATAGAGTAATGACAGCTCAGAGCTGCGGCTTTCCGGGTTTTGACACCATGGGCAGGCGAGGCTGCATCCTTTTAAGAAAAGGATCGAACGGATCCCGTCGCCATCATGGGTTGAGAAGCGTTGAATATTGAAATACACGTTCACCTCGGCCTTTTAGTTTTGGCGGTTTTTAACCGGCAAATGAAATTGATGTCTTTCGTTATTCGAAACTTTAGTTGTTGTGAACGAAAGTTGAATTGATTTTGATCAAATTGTCGTCAACTCATGCCAGCTATAGTTAGCAACAACAGAACAAGGTGAGGTATGTACGATGTTAGAGTTTTATCTTGATACAGCTGATGTAGCGCAGGTTGCACGTTTTAACGAATGTTTGCCTTTACGCGGGATCACCACCAATCCGACAATTTTGGCGAAAGGTGGAAAGGGTCTTAATGAAGTGCTGGCCGAGATGGCTGAAGTGTTAGGTGCTGATGCACGTTTCCATGCGCAGGTTGTCAGTAAGACGGTTGATGGCATGGTTGAGGAAGCAAAACAAATTAACGAACTGCCATATGACATGGTTGTTAAAGTACCTGCGACAGAAACAGGCCTTGCTGCAATCCGTAAAATGAAGGCTGAAGGTATTCAGGTACTGGCAACCGCGATCTACTCTGCACATCAGGGATTCTTGGCGGCGCTGGCTGGTGCAGACTATCTTGCTCCTTATGTTAATCGTATCGATGGTATGGGAGCGGACGGTGTAAAGGCCGTTGCTGATTTGCAGCAGTTGCTGGAAAAGCACGGTTTGAATAGCAAAATTCTGGCGGCAAGCTTCAAAAATACTCAACAGGTAACTGAAGTGATGAAGCTAGGCATTGGTGCAATTACCCTGCCAGTTGATGTGATGAGCCAGATGTTGGGACATCCGGCGGTTGAGCCTGCTGTTTCGCAGTTCAGTCTTGACTGGGAAAACGCATTTGGTGAAAAGCTTTCATTCGAAAGCTAATACCAATCGTGATAAGTACTTATCTTCAGAAATAAAAGATAAAAAAATGAGGGCGTTAGCCCTCATTAAATGGTTTACAAAAATATTATTGTTATTTTGTCTTTTTAGTCAGACATTGAAGTCTGACTAAGGAGATATTTGAATTGGTGTTCCATCCGGAACAAATTGCGCAATTTCCCTTATTTGTGGGTTATTTACTGCAATGCAGCCTCGGGTCCAGTCAACACCCTTATAAAGTAAAGGTTTATTTTTGCCATTAGGCAAGCCATGGATAAAAATATCTCCACCCGGATCTACACCTAACATTCTGGCTCTTTCAATATCCTGTTGGTTTGGGTAGTTAATATGAAGACTCAAATGAAACTTACTTTGTCTGTTTCTAAAGTCAATTTCATAAACACCTTCCGGTGTACGATAGTCACCACGCTTGAATTTGTGCCCAACTGGCTGTTTTCCAAGACTAATATTGTATTCTTTAAATATTTGGTTGTTCTTGATTAGAAATAGTTTCCTTTCAGCTTTTTTTACCAGAACGTAATCCGCTGTTGGTCTGTCACTAAATGCAAAAACACTTTGTGAAATAACCAGTAATAATGATAGTAATAGGGTTTTCATTAACTACTTATTTTTATTTAGGTTTTATATATAGGGTGACACCGCTAAATAGTTCAGAGGATGAATTCACTTATTCATATGGTTCCTTGTCCATTGGATTAATGATTAAAGTGATACGTCATCGCGACTTTTATAAGTTTTGACATCGTTCTGACATTGCTGACTTTAATAAATGGCCGAACGATTTTCAACCAGTTTTGTGGTCGGATTTGTTCTAAGGCGGTCAAATATTAAACACCATAAATTCAATCCATTGATATAAATCTGATAAATTTTTAACCGTCAAAAAATAATTTTTGCTGTCATTATTTTGTCGCCAATAACCCGACAGATTAGCAAATAAATTGAGCTAAAAATAAGCGATCAGGATCACCAAATAGCAAATGCCTCACAACTTCTTTAAGAACAGCAGCTGTGGGGAAAGTATTCTGCTATTATGCAACCGGCTTAATTGCTGTGATTTGTTTATAAGCAGGGAGCGTTGTTGATGCCATCAAATCGTTATCACATCTATGTTCAGGAAGATACTTCGTATCAATTTTTCCAGTCTTGCCGCTTTTGGCAGGAAGCGGTGACTTGTGCATCTTCGAAGCAGACTCAGTTAAACACCCGAGTTTATATTTTTGACACTGATGCCAACACCAATACTGAAGATGTATTTCGCATTGATGAGGGTGGTCATCCAGTCAGTAATGGTCATTTGGCTCGTTCATTGTACCAGCAAGTAAAACTCACCCCGATCAATGAACTGACGTTGCTGGGAGTAACTGAGCCTTTGATATTGGATAATGCTGTTATGACGGTTCTGCCGTTGGCAGATGCTTACTCTGAAATCCACAGGCTTTGTGGTGCAGAAGAGCTCACTCAGTCTTTAGAAGCTGAGGTATTGGCTTCACCATTCAGTCGTTCTTACCATGAAGAGAATGACATTGCCTTGATGGTTTATCGAGATGAGCAACTGGTGGCGACTGCGGTATTCAGTCGTTATATTGAAGATCACCGTTTTCCTGTTCATCGTGGTGAACTTTGCTATGAGTTGTCTCTGCATACTGTTTTTGTTTCATCTTCTTTCAGAAGACAGGGCATAGCCACCAGTTTAGCCAATACAATCATTAATATTGCTCGTAATGACCTTAAGCATCTTCACTTGCGCTTACTTGAGGCAAATATTCGTTTGATGCCTTGGTTCTCTGCGTTAGCATTGACTCCGGGTGGCGAGGCGATCTGCGGAATTCTGAGTGAAGCATTTACAGATATGAATGACGATGTCATTGAGGAACTGATGGATGATGGTTGGGCAATAAGTTATCAGGATCCGGTTATTTTTGTCGAAAGCATGGCTTAATGTCAGCCCTTCAAAACCGGAAACCTCGAATAGCGCGGGTATGGTTCAATGTGAACCATACCCATTTTTATTACTAACTTGTCGAATTAATACGCTTCATTCGTCGCTTGATATTCGATCTGGTTACGACAAAATCAAATAAAGGTGCAAACAGGTTGGCAAACAGTATTGCCAGCATGATGCCTTCCGGATAAGCCGGATTGATAACTCGTATTAATACCGCCATTACACCAATTAACAATCCGTAAGCCCACTTCCCGTTATCAGTAAAAGCGGCAGAAACTGGATCTGTTGCCATAAACAACATACCGAAAGCAAAGCCTCCGAGTACCAGATGCCACCAGAATGGCATTGAAAACATAGGGTTGGTATCCGAGCCGATAATGTTGAGCAATGTTGCTGTGACGACCATGCCAATAAATACGCCGACTACAATACGCCACGATGCGATTCTCATAAAAATGATCATGGCACCGCCAAGGAGCAGTCCTAAAGTGGATACTTCACCAATGGATCCGGGGATATTGCCTATAAAGGCATCCATCCATGTGATGACTTCTCCGGTTGCATTATGAATCAGTGCGGTTGATCCGTTGTCGGCCCATTGGGTTAAGGCTGTTGCGCCGGTATAGCCATCTGCCGCCGTCCAGACCAGCCCGCCTGAAATCTGCGCAGGATAAGCGAAATACAGAAAGGCTCGTCCCGCCAGCGCCGGATTAACAAAGTTTCTGCCTGTACCGCCGAATATTTCTTTAGCGACGACGATACCAAAGGTGATACCAAGTGCTGCCTGCCATAAAGGTAGAGTAGGGGGCACGATTAATGCGAACAGAATTGATGAGACGAAGAAGCCTTCGTTGATTTCGTGCTTACGCACTACAGCGAATAATACTTCCCAGAAGCCACCGACAATGAATACCGTGATATAAATTGGCAGGAAATGCATGGCTCCCAAAAGGAGTTTACTTCCCCAACCAGCAGATTCAGCCAACGTTCCGCCCAATGATAGGGTTGCAGCATAACGCCAGTTTTCATCAATAAGTGAAGCAATTTGTTCCGGTGTGTAGATGCTATTAAGAGCTACAATAGCCTGATTACCGACATTGTACATTCCCCAAAATAAAGCCGGGAAGGTAGCCAGCCAGACCATTATCATGATGCGTTTCAAATCAACACTATCGCGAATATGGGTTTGTCCGGATGTTACTTGACCGGGAGTATAGAAAATCGTGGCGACAGCTTCATACACGGCATACCATTTTTGATATTTACCGCCGGGTTCAAAAGCCGGTTCCATTTTTTCAAGAGTGCGTTTAAGTCCCATTTAACAGCCCTCATGTCAGACACTAAATAATAAGCGTATGAAGTTAACCAATGTAAATTACTGTTGTAAGTTACGAAGGTCGGGGCTGAGTGGTTCATTTAGGTGAGTTAATTTAAATATAGATGTGGCGTTAATATTACTCAATTATTCTATTGGTGAGTGTAACTGCAAGTTGATGTGTTTCTTGTGTTTTTATCTATAAGTTTCAGGCTCTTAATGCTTTTTCTTCGCTGCTTTTAATTTGGTTAAGACAATAACCACATTATTAGTGCTGTATTTTTTGCTGTAATAACATTAAATAATGTGTGGTATTAGGCTGTGTGGAAAATATAAAGTTGAAGTTATTTAAGCTAAGTAAGCTTATTTTGTCATCCCTCGATTATAGAAGGACTAAACTTCGACCGAGTTGTGAGTATTGAACCATAATAGATACTTAAACGTATCTTTAACTAAATTGTTTTATTCGTAGTTTATATTGCTAGCGTTTGGCATTGATTACACTCGCATCATTATGACCTTATCGGTGCGGGTTAAGGAGCCGACATGGATGAACTCGCGATTGATCTGGCACGATTTCAATTTGCTTTTACCGTCTCATTTCACATCATCTTTCCAGCTTTCACTATCGGGCTGGCAAGTTACCTTGCAGTACTTGAAGGCCTTTACCTTAAAACCGGTAAACATAAGTACATCGAACTTTATCATTACTGGGTGAAGATTTTCGCCATCAGTTTTGGTATGGGTGTCGTCAGCGGCATTGTGATGAGCTACCAGTTTGGTACTAACTGGGGCGTTTTCGCTGATAAAACAGGCCCGGTACTGGGACCGCTGATGGGATATGAAGTCTTTACTGCCTTTTTCCTTGAGGCCGGTTTTCTTGGTGTGATGTTGTTTGGCATGAACCGTGTTGGTAAAAAATTGCATTTCCTTTCAACGTTGATCGTCGCAATAGGCACGTTGCTGTCAGTATTTTGGATTTTATCCGTTAACAGTTGGATGCAGACACCTGCCGGTTACTCGGTTAATGAATTGGGGCAATTCATTCCAGAGGATTGGTGGGCGGTTATCTTTAATCCTTCTTTCCCGTATCGATTAGTCCATATGGTGTTGGCTGCTTACCTGACAACAGCGTTCGTGGTTGGCGGTGTTGCTGCTTATCATCTGTTGCGATCCCAGCATAACCATTTGGCCAGAACCATGTTTTCGATGGCGATGTGGATGGCGGCGATTGTCACGCCTATACAGGTTGTCGTCGGGGATTTACATGGCTTGAATACCTTGGAGCACCAGCCTGCTAAAGTTGCTGCGATGGAAGGACATTTTGAAACTCAGAAAGGCGCGCCTTTGATCTTATTCGGGATTCCGAATGAAGAGACCAAACGAGTTGATTACAAAATCGCGATACCTCACTTGGGCAGTGTCATTCTCAAACATGAATGGAATGGTGAAGTAAAGGGGCTGGATACCTTCCCTGAAGATCAACATCCCCCGGTAACTATAGTTTTCTGGAGCTTCCGAATTATGGTCGGCCTGGGTTTCCTGATGTTGGCTATAGGGCTTTATAGTCTTTGGCTGCGAAAGAAAAATGAGCTCTACCATAACGAACTGTTCCATCGCTCTTGTGTGGCGATGGCACCGACCGGCTTTATTGCCATTTTATGTGGCTGGATAACAACAGAGGTTGGTCGTCAGCCGTATACCGTATATGGCTTACTCAGAACGGCGGACTCGGTTTCTCCTGTTGACGCAGCTGCTGTCAGTGTGTCATTGGCTGCTTTTGTCGTTGTCTATTTTAGTGTTTTCGGTGCCGGTTTCTTTTACATTTTGCGCTTGATGCGTAAGTCGCCGACGAAATATCAGGAGGCACTGGATAGTAAATCAGCCAAAGCCAGCCCAGGAATTACCACCACTACTCACTTGAATCCTTAGGAGGCCATATGGATTACGCGCTGATATGGTACATCTTAATTGCCGTAGCTGTATTTGCTTATGTCATTCTGGATGGCTTTGACTTGGGGATCGGCATCTTGTTCCTGGGCGGAGAGTCAGAAAAGGAACGAGATCTGATGATGAACAGTGTTGCTCCGGTCTGGGATGGTAATGAAACCTGGCTGGTGCTGGGCGGTGGTGGTTTATTTGCAGTTTTTCCGCTGGCTTATTCAGTAGTTATGCCTGCTTTGTATGCGCCGCTGACTATGATGTTACTCGGGCTGATCTTTCGCGGTGTTGCTTTTGAATATCGGTTCCGGACAACACGAGGAAAGTTCCTTTGGGACAGTTCCTTTTTCATCGGTTCGCTGGTGGCAACTTTTACACAGGGGATGATGCTGGGGACTTTGTTGCAGGGTATAGAGGTTGCAGGACGTCAGTACAGTGGCGGTTGGTTTGACTGGTTTACACCATTTAGTGTTTTTTGTGGATTCGTGACTGTCGCAGCCTACAGTTTGTTGGGGGCTTGTTGGTTGTTGATTAAGCTGCCTACACCATATCTCTCTCGTTATTATTCAATAGCTAAAAAGTGTGCATTGATTATGGTTGTGATGGTGGTTGTTCTCAGCATTTGGTTGCCTTTGGGGAATAGCCAGATTGCAGAGCGTTGGTTCTCATTTCCGCAGGCCTTATTGTTCCTGCTAATTCCTGCGGGCTCAGCGTATTTGGTTTACCTGCTGTTTAAAGACCTGATTGAGCACAAGCCGGTGAAAGCTTATCTGGCGAGTTTAGGCTTGTTTTTCCTGGCTTCGTTAGGCTTCGGTGTAAGTACATTCCCGTATATTGTGCCGCACAGCCTGACTTATACCGAAGCCGCAGCGCCCGATACCAGCCTGAAATTTTTGTTGAGCGGAGCAGTGATTCTGCTGCCGTTAATTATTGCTTATACCGCTTATTCTTATTGGGTTTTCCGCGGCAAGTTGAATGAAGATGAGGGGTATCACTAATGAATCCCTGCTTTAAACGATGGCTGTGGTTTATTGCGTTATGGTGTGGCGGTGTCTTATCTGTGTTGCTGCTGGCTATGATAATACGCTGGGTGTTGTCTCCAGCCTGAGAGCATGCAGTTGTTTAAAATCAGAAGGAAAATAATAGCCGGATCATAAGTGGATATGATCCGACTAAAGTTAGAGCGAATGAGTCAAAAGACAGTGGTCAAGTTCTTATAGAACTTCTTCTGCTTTTATGTCTGCATCTTGCGTTTGTTTCTCTCTTTGCAGTTCTGCCTCTGGCGCCGGATATTTATCCGGAATATGCTCTTTTCGCTGTTTATCCCGCCCCAGCATCAGCAGGCAAGGTGTGAGGATCAGCGTAAGTACGGTCGCAAATGCAAGGCCACCGGACACGGCTGTTGCCAGCTGTGACCACCATTGGGTACTTGGCGCTCCGAACTCTACTTTACGGCTTATAAGGTCAATGTTCATCTCAAGTACCATTGGCATTAGACCAAGTATGGTGGTGATAGTGGTTAACAGCACTGGCCTTAAACGCTGGGAGCCGGTGTGCATGACTGCCAGGGTTTTGTCGTAGCCTTTTCTCCTTAGTTGGTTATAGGTATCGATAAGAACAATGTTGTTATTAACAACAATTCCAGCAAGGGAAATGACCCCGATACCGGACATCACGATTCCGAATGGACGCTGGAAAATCAGCAATCCAAGGAAAACGCCGATGGTTGAGAACAGGACGGCGCTCAGAATCAATAAGGCCTGATAGAAGCTGTTGAACTGAGTGATAAGGATCAGTCCGATGGCGGCCAGTGCGACTAAAAATGCCGAGAATAAGAACGCCGATGAGTTTTCCTGCTCCTCATTTTGCCCCCTGAGTTTGAACGAGATGTTCTCTCCGAGCGGGAGCTTTTCCAGTTCAGCCTGTACTTTAGGCAGTTCCAGACTGAGGTTATAGCCCGGAGCCATGTCTGCCATGACTTCGAGGACCCGTTTCCCGTCAATACGGCTGATAGTTCCTTGTTTTGGTGATGGCTGAACCGTGGCGAAATTGGTAATAGGGATCAAACCATACTGAGTTTTGACTCTCAGTTCATCAAAACGGCCAATGTCACGCTGGTTGCTTGGGTATCTGACCAAGATATCAACTTCATCATCGGTATCATCAGGCAGATATTCGCCGATTTTTAGGCCGTTGGTAACGAACTGAACGGTATTGCCGACTAATGTTGCATCGCCGCCAAAGCGTGCCGCATCATCGCGGTTAATGTTGATTTCCCAGTCGATTCCTTCTTTGTTGTCTGAGTCTGAAATATTGGTAAAAGCCGATTGAGATTCAATCCAGTGACGTACCTGTTTTACGGCTCTCGACATCTGCACTGTATTGGTGCCGCTGATCTCAATAACCAGATCATGATCGCTTGGCGGTCCGGCTTCAGGGAATTTAAATTCCAGCTCAATGCCTGCCAAATCTGCTGTCTTTTCACGTAATTCAGCAATGATCTCTTTCACTGGCGGGCGGTATTGCCAGTCTAATGGGTTAAGAACAATGTAGCCGATCTGATCATCACCGCCGGTACGGGTGTAAACACTACTTAAACCTTCTGTACCCAGAACCCGGCTTTCAATTTTCTGCATGAGCTTATCTTTTTCATAAATAGATAAGTCGCCATGAGAGCGGGCCTTAATTGTAAAAAACGGGGGATCGACTTCAGGGAAGAACACCATCCCAAGCCCGGCTTTTGAATAGCCAAAACCGATTGCTGCAGCAAAGAGCAGGGCACCAATCAGGATTTTCCCCGGGTGACGGATGGCAACAGCAAGGGTGGACAGATAAATACGAGTCAGCCCTTTAGCCTGATCAAAGTGACCTTTTTCTAGGGCAATTCGCCGTTGTCGTTCCGGTTTGCTGATATGTTGAGGTTTGCCTATAACACTCCCCAAAACCGGAACAAACAGCATTGCCATGACAAGAGAAGCACTAAGCGTAGCTATCAGGGTTAATGGCAGATAACGCATAAATTCACCGGTAACATCCGGCCAGAACAGCATAGGTGCAAATGCTGCCAGTGTCGTTGCTGTCGAAGCAGTTATTGGCCATGCCATACGCTTGGCTGCTTCCTGGTAAGCTTGTTTGCGAGGAATACTTTCCTGCATCCGTCGATCAGCGTACTCAGTAACAACAATTGCCCCGTCTACCAGCATACCGACCGCCATGATCAAGGAGAACAGCACCATGATATTGATGGTCAGTCCACCCATAGCCAGAACCAGTAAACCAGTCAGGAAGGAGCCGGGAATCGAGATGCCAATTAGTAAAGCGGTACGGGAACCTAAAATTGCCAGGATGACCACAACCACAAGAATGATTGCAGATAAAATATTGTTCTGCAGATCATTGAGCATAATTTTGACATCTTTGGATTGATCCAGCGTGTATTCGACCAGAAGGTTATCCGGCCACATTGATGTCTTTTGGGCTTCTTCAACAACCTTTTTAACAATTTCAACTGTTGCAATGATGTTTTCACCAGCGCGCTTTTTAACATCGAGTACTACAGCGGGTTGACCATTCAGGCGGGCAAAGCTGTTTGGATCTCGGTATGAGCGACGAACGGTCGCTATATCGCCGAAGGTTACAACAGTATTGCCGTCAACCTTTATGGGTAGTTCAAGGATATCTTTGAGTGAGTCAAATACCGACGGGACTTTAACTGAGAATCGTCCGTGGCCACTATCGATAAAGCCGGCAGCAACCACCCGGTTGTTCCTGGCGACCAGATTAAAAACATCATTCTGGTCGAGTCCGTAACTTTCCATCAGTAAAGGCTCAACCAGCACTTCGACCACATCTTCACGGTCACCGGCAATATCGACTTCCAAGACTTGCTTAAAACTCTCGAGTTTATCCTGAAGCTCCCTGGCAATTTGAATTGTGGTTCGTTCCGGAACGGTACCGTAAAGAACCATAGACAGGATAGGGTCGAAGCTGGCAATGGTAATTTCGTGGACTGTGGGTTCGTCACTTTCATCAGGTAGCTGAGCTTTGGCGATATCCACCGCTTCACGAACATCGGTCAGCGCTTCGTTCAGATCGGCACCGGCGTTGAATTCAAGGACGACGGAAGCATATCCTTCTGCTGCCGTCGTACGCATCTCCTTTACATTTTCAATCGACTGTAATTCTTTCTCCAGAGGTCGCGCCAGTAAGCGTTCAGAGTCTTCAGGGCTTATCCCTTCATGGGTGACAGAAGCATAGATGATTGGAATTGCGACGTCCGGATTCGATTCTTTTGGGATCACCTGATACATCACAATTCCGGCTGTCAGGATGAGTGCCAGCAGGGTGAGCATTGTTCGGGAGCGGCTGAGGGCCGCATCTATTATCGCAAACATCAGTTATTCTCCGCGTCTCTGACCGGAATAACACGGTCGCCGTTACGGACAAAGCCCTGACCTGTGGTGATGACATCAACTTGATCTTTAACGCCGCCTAACCATACTCCGTCAGGTTCAACCTTGACGATGGAGATAGGGATAAATTTCACTTCGTTATCATTGATAATGGTTTTGATTCCAAGGTTGCCGGCTTCATCTAGTGCTAGCATGGATGGAGTAATCTTGACTGCTTGCTGTGTATCCAGCGCAAGGGCGACATCAGCACTGATTCCGGCTGAGAGTTTCATTTCCGGGTTGGGGATTTCTATCTCAACTGCAAAGGTATTGGTTTGTTCAGAAGCAACTGTTGCTTTGTAGCGTAATATCCCTGAGGCCGTCAGGCCGGTTATCAGTGAAATTGACGCTTCTTGTCCGTTGTAAACTTGCAGTATATGACGTTCGCTAACATCGGCGCTGATTACAAGTGGATCAAGGTCGACTATAGTGGCAACCGGATCACCAATACCAAGGAAATCCCCCTTTTCGATATGCAGGATCTCTACAATGCCATCGAATGGGGCAGTAATTACGGTATTTTCCAGCGCCAGCTCAAGGTTTCGAACCGTTGCCTTAGCCTCAATAAGTGCCGCCTCTGCCTGGCTGAAAGCGACTTCGCCCTGCAAACCGCGATCCCTGAGCGATTTTGCCGCTTTATGTTCTTTTTCTCTTACAGTTAGAAGTGCCTCGGCACGTTTTAATTGAAGCTGACGGTCTGCCTTATCAAGCTGTACCAATGCCTGACCAGCTTTTACTCTGTCTCCCTTACGCACGCGTAAGGTATCAACTTTGCCGGAAACTTCGGCTCCTAATGTCGCCTGCCTGTCTGGGGCTGTTCGTCCGTAAAGAGAAATCGAACGGCTAATTGGTTGGGTTTCGAGGGTAGAGATAACAACTTTTGCGAGAGGGGCTGAGGATGTAGATTGGGTATTTGTCGAGGAGTCTGAGGGCTCCAGGTCAGGAGTGCTGTTGATACCACTTAGCAACCAAATACCAATTGCAAGCAGGATAAAAATTGAAATTATCCAGGGGTTTCGTGAGATCGTCTGTTTGAATGGGATCATTTGCTACTTTCCTTGTCAGCATTTTGTTGGATCTTTGGTCGCTACACAGGAGGAGTAAAACTTTATTATGCCAACTGCGCTGTTACGAAGTTGAATATAATAGCAATTTATTGCCTGGTTTAATGGTTACATTTTTAACTTTACATCCTGATTCACAAAATGCTCTTAAGCTGCCTCAGGATGTGGTCGCTTATCTATGAAGAGATTTATAGAGAAACGTATTTCCATGAAGGAACGTATCATTATTTCGGTATCCACGGTCAATGGATCCAAGCATTTCCATTTGGGATTGAAGGCTCAAAAAGGAATTCGCTGGGCCGTGGCTGCGGCAGTGACAGCATCGTTGGTCACCGTTGGTTCCATCTTCTATCTGATGAATGAAGTGGATTTTGCCAAAGTTAAACAAGAGGAATTAGAGAAGCGTTCCTATTCGTTGAATGAAGAGCTTGATGTGCTTAAGCAGTTAAAAGGCGAGCTTGAGCATGACCTGGGTGAACGCGAATCTAGGTTGTCTATGGTCTCTGACAGGCTGGGGGAACTGGAGAACCTACTAGGTGTGAATGCTGATGGTGAAGCACCTCTGGAATCTCGTCTGGATGTGGCTGCAATTAACTCTGCAGTAAGAGTCGCCGTGCTTGAAAGCTTGCCGAATGGCGCTCCGGTTAAGAATGCTCGTCAGTCATCACAGTATGGCAGAAGGAAGCACCCGGTTACCGGTAAGGTTCGTTTGCATGCCGGATTGGATTTTGCGGTCAATATCGGAACGCCGATTTATGCGCCGGCAGACGGTGTTGTAGAAGTTGTTCGTCCAAGTAATAAAGGTTCGGGTAACTTTATCAGACTTCAGCATTCTTTTGGTTTTACGTCATCTTATTCTCATTTGAAGAAGTTTGCCGTCCGTAGTGGAGACTTTGTGAATAAGGGCGAGCTGATTGGTTATTCCGGCAATTCGGGCTTGTCGTCCGGGCCGCATCTGCATTATGAAATCCGGTTTGTTGGCAGACCGTTAAATCCGCGTCCGTTTGTTGATTGGGGCATGGACAACTTTGAACATATTTTCGAAAAAGAGAGAAAAATAAAATGGGTATCTTTAATAAACAAGGTGGAACAACGAGTCAGCACGCAACTACAACTGTCATCGCAAAGGGCTGTAACATCACAGGAGAACTCCAGTTAGCCTGCGACATCCAGGTTGACGGTAACATTGAAGGTAAGCTGCGCTTAGAGAAAACCTTGGTTGTCAGTAACTCTGGCCGTCTGAAAGGTGAGATTTACGCCGACAAGATCGTAGTAAACGGTCTGATTGAAGGTACTTGCTATGCCAACGCCATTGAAATTCTGGATAAGGGTAAAGTGAGTGGCACGATTTTCTGTGACGATCTGAGCATCGATCGCGGTGGTTGCTTCCTGGGTAGCACTCACCCGGCAGAAAAAGAGCAAGTGGTCGAGCTTTCTCCGAAAGATAAAGCTCCTGCAAAAAATATGAAGAAGAAGCCAGAGCAGAAAGCGATTAACGAGTAAGCTCTGTTTTGTGATTTGATACAAATAAAAAGCTCACCTTTTATGGTGAGCTTTTTATTTGCAAGTGATTTTGTGCTTAATCCCAAATTCTATTGTTATTCAGATTGAACTGGTTGGCTTTCTGGTTAAACTAAGCTGTTATATTATTATTTTCTTAGAACATAGTCATATGTTGATGTGATTGCATATTAATGCCATCAGTATCTTATTAATTTCACAGCTAAATGTTTAAGTATCAGGAAGATAGATGTCTGAGACAAAGAGAGATAAAAGACTTAAACAGCTTTCTGAGCTTTTGGTTGGACGCGAAAAATTACATTTAAAAGATGCAGCAGATAGACTTTCTGTATCTGAAATGACAATTCGTCGTGATTTAAGTGAGTCAAATCCACTTGTTAGTCTTATTGGTGGTTATATTATCAATAAGCAAATAAACGCACCTGAACGTGAATACGTTATTAATGAGCAAACAATAAACAACGTAAATGAAAAAATAAGGATAGGTGAGCGAGCAGCTAATTTGGTTGCTGAGAATCAAACAGTTTTCTTTGATAATGGAACGACAATAGTTCATGTAATTCAATCAATTAGCGATGATTTGTGTTTCACGGGAGTCTGTTTTTCGCTAAATGTCTTCTTGGCTCTGAAGAATAAACCGAATTGCAAACCTGTATTGTGCGGCGGTGGTTATGACCCTAAGTTTAATAATTTCTATCCACTCGGCGTCAATAGTGAAATAGATAATATACGGTTTGATGTGGTATTTCTTTCTGCCGCAGGTGTTGATATTAATCATGGTATAACTTGTTACTCTTTTCATGAGTTACCTTATAAAATGCGGGCAATCAAACAAGGCAAGAATGTAATATTGGCAGCGGACCATTCAAAGTTTGGAAAAGTAAAATCAGCCTTTGTATGTAAACTATCAGATGTGCACCAAGTTATTACTGATTCTGAATTACCTGATGAATATAAAGCATACTTTTAGTCATTGATATTGGATGTGGTGAATGACTAAGTTGTTCATCCCAATTTGTTATTCAGACAAAATAAAAAAGAGGCTTAAATAAGCCTCTTTTTCTTTATTGCTAATAGCCTAAGATATGGTTTTATTTCTTGCTACGACGCAGGAAGCCAAGACCAAGCATAGACAGTAGACCGAAGATACCAAATGAACCACCTGAACCATCGTATGGCTGTACAGTGAATTTCGGTGTCAGTGAGTCACGCTTGGTGATTGTTACTGGGATGTTAACGGTAGAGCCTTCAACATCAGTTCCTGAAGTTGATGATTTCGTTGCTGCAGGACGAACCAGCTTCATCGTCATAGTGTATTCACCAGCTTCCATACCACTAACATCAAAGAAGACTGTTTGTTTACCATCTTTGTTCAGTTTGATCTTTGGCAGAGCTACTTTAGACACATCTTCCGGAGTTGGAGAGAAGCTGATTTCAGCAATGTCGCCTTCTTGTGCTTTGTCAGTTGGAATTGCGTAAGCAACGTCCATTCGACCACTTGTCATTGTAAGCAGAACACGCTCACCATCTGTTTCACCGTAGCCGTAAGACAAAGCCATGATTGCAGAGTCGTGGTCTGATGAGCGGTAAGCATTTGGTGCATAGAATGGGTTGCCTGATGGCTTATATTTACTTGAATAGCTGTATAGCGTTGATTCAGCAGAGTTAATATGCCAGTCAGTTACATCAACGACTTTAGATTTTAGTGATTGAGTTACAAGAATATGGTCTAGAGAGCCGATTTCATCGTCGTATGAATAGCTCCAGATTAGTTCGGGCTTAACCGGCTCCTTAGCTTCTTCCTTCGTAGCATTTTGTTTCGCTGCTTCTTCTTTCGCTGCATCATTTTCTTTTTTTGCATCGAAAGCATTTATAAAGTCGTAAAAACGATCGATTTTTGCACCTTCTGGGCCGAATTGAGGTTTTTTACCAATAAAGGTATAACCTGCAGCCGTGATGGTTTTTCCTTTAGGGATCTTGGTAAGAACCAGCATTGGATCTTCATTAGCGTAAGAGTTCATATCACCCATAATTACCTGGTCACCGCCAAGTTTTGCCATTTCTTGGCCAAGATGGTCAGCGGCCGCAACACGGAAGTTTTCACAATTTCCTTGGTAATCAGGATTTTTAACGTCATCTTTTGTCGGATCGAAGTCTTTCCAGTTTTTCCAGCCTTTCCAGTCTTCCCAGCAGGTAGAACCTTTAGATTTTAAGTGGTTAACAGATACGGTCAGTTTTTTACCTGTATTGTTAACCATAAAGGTAGCAGCAAGTGTATCGCGCTGGTAGTTCTTACCGTTTTCACGAACTTCACCTTTTTTGGAATCAATAATGGCTGCACCCATATCATCGGTAACTACCGGAGCTTTTTGTGAAGGCATTGGAATAACTTTTGCGTATTCCAAAGTTACTTTACTTGGTCGGTACAACAAGCCTGTGGTAATAACATCACCACCAATTGAATCGTTTGAATCAATTACAGTATTTCCGTCAGAGTCAATACCAACAAATGCATATTGATTATGGATTGATTTACGGTTGTGGCGATCTTTGTATCTCTCGTAAGAGAACTTTTCATTTACGCTATCAACTAACTCTTTGATAGCACTAAAGTTACCAAATCCATTGTTCTCAATTTCCATCAGGCCGATAACGTCAGCATCAAGACCATAAATTGCTTCAACAATTTTTGTTTTTTGGCGTTCGTACTCAAATTGGCTATCAGCACCACGGTCTGCACCATGAGTGTTTTCATCACCACCAAAAGGTGAATTGAAGAAGTTCAGTACGTTTTGAGTTGCAACTCGAATAGCAAATTGCTCTTCACTGGTACTGTCATCTAATTGTGGTGAAGAATGACGTGGGGAGTTGTGAATGAAGTTCGAATCATCAACTGTATTTGTAGGAATTAAACGGAAGTTGTTGTAAGAGTAGTGGATAACGCCTTCTAATCCGACAACACTGTCGTTTATTCGAATGTAATTTTTGTGTGGATCGGCTTTAAAGTTCGGATAATATGGAATATCACCTGTGCCAGGTTTTTTGTCACTATCTATATAGAGACGACGATCATTGTTTTCCCAATACTGTTGCTTAGATTCTGCACTTCCTGGAACATGATCTTGGTTTGGTTGCATGTTAGGGCGTTCATATGCCAGAACCATATTGCTGCGCTTGTCAGTGGTATCGAAGTCTGTGCTGAAGGTACGTGTAACACGCATATCTTGTGTACCATCAGTAACATCATCAATATCAGCTGGAAGAACAACTTTCATGCCTTCATAGCGTTCTAATGTTGCTCTGAAGCTATCTTTACTGTTAGAGTCTTTATCGGATTCGAGGCGCTTCAGGGCTTCGATAGAAGTATATTCTTCGATATTAGCTTTTTCTTCTTCAGTTGCATCCCTGCTAGAGAGTGCAACCAAAGTTGTCATGCCATAGTCTTCTTTAACGAAGCCTGTTACGGTAACTGTTTTGCCGACTAAGCTATCATCAAGTTCGTCATTTGTTTTCACAAACAGACCATCTGAAGTTTTTGGATTGTTATCGCTATCGTAGATATAAAAACCTTTAACAAGATGAGTGGCGATAGCTGTAACATAACCTGTTACTTGATACATATCTTTTGTCTGATATGTACCGTCGTCAAGAAGTGGTGATCTGAATTCTTCACCTTGGATCTCACCGATGGTTACTTTAATTGGGTCTACAGGTTTATCTGCTAATTCAGGATTACCTAAACCGTAAAACGTATCTTCTGCTTCTGGCAGCCAGTCACTACCTGTAAAAGTTGATTTAGGAAATTCAGCTTCTTTTATACGGCGAAGTGTAGTTCCTGCTCCCCAGTCAGAACCGGCAATACCAATGATGTCATGAATATTATTTTTGGGTTCTGTGGTACCAGCCAGTAGTACAGAGTCATCACCGTTAAAATTCATTGCTCCGTGCTTGACTTCATTGTAAGTTCCAGCCTTTACATAGCTTGCGCCATTGTCACCGATTGCTTTGATCAACGCTTCGGAAGAATCCCCGTTAATTACAACAATAGATTTGCCAGCAGGTACTGTTACATCTTTAAGAACTGATTCTTTGTTTTGTCCAAGGATAAGGTTAATGTACTTACCACCATCGTAATATAGGCCAATAGAAGTATCGAAAGTATAATCTTCTGAACCAGTGTTTGTTAGTTCAATTGCTTTATTATAGCTTGAGCCTTCAACATACTCAGAAATAAAAATATCATTGATGCCAGCAAACGCAGGGGCGGCTAGTGCTGCAGTAATTGCAGCGGATAATAGAGTTACTTTTTTCTTCATTGTTCTTTCTCTTAATTGCTCACTGTTAATTTTGTGGAAGTATTTCAGTGAGTAGAATTAGAAATAAACGCGTGCGTAAGCGTAGGCATCCTGTGATGCTTCACCAACGTTACCTTCAATTGCAATTACTGATGAACGAGTCGGTTTGAAGTTCACACCAAGCGTACCCCAGATACGTTCTTTACCCCATGTGTGGTGTTTGGTATCCCACTGCTGGCTGGTTTCATCCCATTTTTCGTAAGTTTCATAGTTAGATGAAGCAACCATTTCCCAATTTTCATTAAAGATGTATTTAGCTGAAACCAGTGCACCTTTGTTTTTCTGCTTCTGGTAATCGTTATAAACACTGACGGGATTGTTAGGATCACTTACATCGACAACAGTTTTGTCATCGGCAATGTCTTCTTCTTCGTAGTAACCATTAATACCCAGTAACAGGCTGTCAGTTACAGCAACACGCATACCAAAGCCTGCAAGCCATTGCTCACCATATTTAGATTCACCTTCTGAACCGTTACGGCCTTCAAGACCCAGAACAGCAGAGAAGCGTTCACCAAAGTAACCAAAGTAACCGTTGACTACATCGCCAAGAAGGGAGCCGGAAGAAGATTTAGCGTTGTAGCTGTATGATGTGCCAAGTTTAAAGTCACCGTAAGTACCTTCATATTTTACAGTTGCATCTTGGTCACCGGCTTCGCCTGTTTCAACTGTAGTATCAAAGGTAAAATCACCCCATTTGTCATAATCGTCGAACGCGGTATCAGTCAGACCAACTTCAAAATAGTGGTAATCATTTAATTGGTAACCCAAAAACATTTTATCAATGCTCAGGGTCATATCACCGGAACCGCCTTTCCAGTTTTCACGTTCGTAATCCAGTTCTAAACGATAAAAAATTTCGCCGTTTTTACCTTTGACACCCATTGTTGCGAATGAGTCATCGATGTAGCTGTCATCAGAAAAGAATTCACCTGAATCTTCATCTGCACCGAAATGGCCACCAACGCCAACTTCACCATATAATTTCAGATAATCACCATTATCATCCTGGTAAATAGTGGCAGCTTGTAAGCATGGAGCAGCGAAGATTGCGGAGATAAGTACCGCTAAAGCAGTTTTATGAGTCGTTTTAACGTCCATTATGCGACCTTGTTTTGTTACTAAAGTAACATTGGGTTGGGTTATTTTGTTTATATAATCACATTGCGTATGTATCACTGCAATAAGTCGCTTTATATTTTGTGATAACTGTCAATAACATCATTGATTTATAAAATGTTTTGTTAGCATGCTTTCTGTTGGAAGTGTGATTATTTTCACATTTGGTGGGTATTTAGAATAATTAAAGGAAATTCACTGAGGGAATAAGTGTTTGTTCAGCGGTGTGTGAAATATACGTGTCAGTCGCTCAATGATGATGAAGATTAATTCATTAGAAATTGAATAAAGTTTATTTTGCGAGAGATGTTCTGTAGTGATTACTTACCTTATGGGCTGCACTTTTATGATTTTCTTATTTTATAAATATTAATTGCTGTTAAAGTTTTAATGAATATTAATTCATGGTTTGGAATGTTTTGAAAAGTACATTTCTATACGATCAAAAGCTAAATTTATAGTGTTTTCATCAGCACAGTAAGCCATTCTTACATGGTGTTCACCTGAAGGTCCGAAGGCACCTCCCGGTGTTACTGTGACTTTGGCGTTATTTAATAGCTCAATAGCAAATGTGGTGGAATCTCTATGAGTAGTCATGATTTTGGGGAACATGTAATAAGCGCCTTCCGGTTTTTGCCATGAAAAAATATGCGGAATATTAGTAAGCCTTTCAGCCATTAGAGCTTGTCGTTTTGCCAAAATAGACAAGAATTCTTCTTTGTGTTGTGAAGGGGAGGAGAGTGCAGCAATACCTGCCAGTTGTGAGATTCTTGGCGCACATATCATCGTAGCATCATGAACCTTCATCGCTTCCTGCTTTAGCTCCTGGGGCATGATCATATAACCTAATCGCCATCCGCTCATGGCATAAGCTTTAGAGAATGAGTGCAGATAAACAATGTGCTCTTGGTATTTTTTAACACTGGCCAGATTGAAGAACTTTTCTTTGTTCTCATAGGTAAATGAGCTGTAGGGATCATCGATGATGACAAAGATATTGTGTTGAAAAGCGATTTCTCCGACAAGAAGCAACTCCTCTTTAGTGAAGATCTTACCCGTTGGATTTGATGGTGAAACAAGCACGATGGCCTGAGTCTTGTCTGTAATTAGGCTTGGTAATGTTTCAAGGTTTAAGCGCCAGTTATTTGCCTCATCTAGAGGCCAGTAAATAGCCTTGCCATTGAACAGAATGATTTGCTGAATGTGGGAAGGGAAACAGGGATCGGTAAGGATTATCTCATCACCGGGATCAAGCATAGTATGGAACATGGTGTTGAGCCCTTGCATGTTTCCTGCAGTGATCATGATATTGTCATCGGGTGATACCTGAATGCCAGTTTCAGCAAGGTGTTTTGCTGCGACAAGTTCCCGAAACTCAGGCAATCCGTCGGGCAAGGTATACTTGCCTGCGTCTGGATCCTGATTAACCCTTTCAATGACGCCTTCCCGAATATATTGCGGTGTTCTGAAAGAGGGGAGTCCCCATGCGAGCGAAACAGCGCCAGGTACTTTTGCACTTAACATTGCCATGTGTTTAATCTCGGATACACAGGCTTCGTGCACGTAGTCGGAAACGATGTCGGTGATAAATGTCATTAAGTAATGATAGGACAGGAAAGATCCCGCTGACGCGATAAATAGCGGGAGTAAGTAGGTGCTAGTCGATGGCTCACACAGTTTAACTGTGATTAAAAAGCAAAAAAGCCTGCTCTTGCGAACAGGCTTTTAATCTCTTTCGAGAAGAAGTGGTGCGTCTGAGTGGACTCGAACCACCGACCCCTACCATGTCAAGGTAGTACTCTAACCAGCTGAGCTACAGACGCATTCAAATTGTACTGATAAAAGCTTTTGGCTCTTATCGTGCTTTTACAAGCAAATAATTGGTGCGTCTGAGTGGACTCGAACCACCGACCCCTACCATGTCAAGGTAGTACTCTAACCAGCTGAGCTACAGACGCATTCAAATTGTGTTGATACAAGCTGCTGGCTTATATCGTGCTTTTACAAGCAAATAGTTGGTGCGTCTGAGTGGACTCGAACCACCGACCCCTACCATGTCAAGGTAGTACTCTAACCAGCTGAGCTACAGACGCATTCAAACTGTGTCGATAAAAGCTTTTTACTCTTATCGTGCTTTTACAAGCAAATAATTGGTGCGACTGAGTGGACTCGAACCACCGACTTCCACCATGTCAAGGTGACACTCTAACCAGCTGAGTTACAGTCGCATTTTAAATTGTGTTGATACAAGCTATTGGCTCATACCATGCTTTTACAAGCAAAATCTGGTGCGTCTGAGTGGACTCGAACCACCGACCCCTACCATGTCAAGGTAGTACTCTAACCAGCTGAGCTACAGACGCAAACTTTTAGTTCATGTAAGAGAATTGGTACGACCGAGTGGACTCGAACCACCGACCCCCACCATGTCAAGGTGGTGCTCTAACCAGCTGAGCTACGGTCGTATTATCTGGTGTTCCCTTAGAACAAGGGGGATATTAAACACTTCATTCCACCTGTTCAAGTGCAAGGTTCGATAAAATCAGAAAAAAACAACCGCTTGATTACTGTTTATCCAAAAAGACAGCCGGTTGAGCAACTGGTGTCACAGATTGCGCTAACTATTTGTACAGTAACGCAATCATTGAACAAAACTAACTCTCTGTTGCGGCTAATTTAACCTCATTTTTTTCCAGTTCATTATAAAGTTGCTCGAAGTGTGTGGTGAGCTTATGGCTTGGGAACAGGTGCACCAGCGGTTTCTGGTGGTAGTGAGATTCCTTCATTTTGATTGATTGCGGCAGGTATGGCTCCAGGATTGGTAATCCAAGTTCCTTTAAATCGGCAATGATTTGCGAAGGGAAGTTTGCCTGAGCATTAAACATGTTGACGATAACACCTTCCACTTCAAGCTTCGGGTTATGATCTTCCCTTAGTTCAGCCAGATTATTAAGCAGTGTCAGCAATGCCTGTTGAGAGAAACTGTCGCAATCAAAGGGGATCAGAAGTCGTTGAGCTGCGATAAGCGCGGCTTTACTGAAGAAGTTGAGGTTAGGCGGTGTATCCAGGTAAATGCGATCGTAATCTTTTTCCAGAGTATCAAGTGCGTCGCGGAGTTTGTAGATTTTGTAGCGGCGTTCCAATTCGGATTCGAGTTTTTCCAGTTTAGGGCTTGATGGAATGATGTCTAAGTTTTCGAAGGCTGTCGGTTGGGGAAATTCATTAATCGGAGTGGAGACAGTAAACCAGCCAACGCTTTGATTAAGTAAATCGGCTATTGTGGTTTTACTTTCCTGATTGATGTCGTGGCCGAGGTAATGACTGCTGTTGCCCTGAACATCGAGATCGACAAGTAATGTTCTATATCCTTGGGCTGCACTGAGCGCGGCCAGATTAGCTGCAATACTTGATTTACCAACGCCACCTTTTTGATTGAATACAACGCGCCGCATGTTTCCTACCTTAAACGTGTGTGAATTGACAGGTAATTGAATTGGTTGAGGTTACTGTAATAGTTCGTGCTCCGGCGGTAACAAACGCGAGATCCATAATACGAGTTTGTGCTTCATATTCGGACCATCTTCCTGATCGGTTGCGAGTGGGGTGATTTGTTTCACTTCAACCAATAGTCGATAGATGCACTCCACCTTGTCCTTGGAAGAGACGGTTTTGTCCAGATCGCCATATCCTTGCTTTTTCGCTAGGGCCATACCCAATTCAAGGGCTTTCTTTAGCAACTTGGCTTCGTTCTTGTGTTTCTTCATTGCCTGCTCCTTGCAATACTGATTTGCTGAGTTCATCCACTCGGATAAACTGAGCGAATGGGTATCGTCCTGCCAACATCTTAGAGCCTATCAGAATGAATTAAAAGCCTGATTTTTCAAGAATAGTCGCTAAGACTGTTATTCGCTACCGTATCAAATTCCGATTTTTATCTGACAGCGTTTGAAGGTGCGTTGCCAAAATTGAACGTGTGCCATTGTTGCTTCTCTGAAACTGTTATGTAATTCCCCGGCAACGTAATGATTGTAGTAGGAGGTATATTGTTCCGTGGCTGAATTCGGTGGTTGCAGGATTGTTTGTAGTGGTTCTCGGATCTCGTTGAACTGAGAATCGAGCTCTGCCAGATAGGGTTGGATCTCAGTGACAAAGAATCGGTAGAACACATTGTTCAGATATTCGGCTTTCTGTTGATTTCGATTCTTTCCGCAAATGACGGTGGATTCGTTTTCCTCAAGAAGCCGAGTGGTAGTATTCAGCCAGTCCTTTGAGCGAGTAATCGAATAAACTAATTGTCCGAAGTATCGATGGGTATGAATTTGCTCCTGATGAAAAAGTAAGCGTTCGGCTTGTTTTTGCTGTACGGTTTGATTGCCTTGAATCGCTTGATAAACGAAATCTAAATATCGTATTGCTTCCTGATTTTCTGCTTTGCCGGGGAAGTTGTTAAGTGCAAAAGGAAGGCTGGTGATCCTCAGTTGTTGTCGCCACTCTTTACCTGAAGTCAGCATGTTCCAGAAGTAGACCGGGAGTTGCTTTCGTTTTAGCTGGCGGAAGTTGACAAGTTCCGGTTGTAGTTCTGAGTCCTGTGGCAATGTGTCGATGCAATGTTCCAGTCCGCCCATAAACAGTAACTCATAACGGAGTTGATGAGTTCTGTCTTGTACCTTCCCCAGTACGGAGTTTCTTTCCGCTATTAAATGGAACAGCCCGCACTTTCTCAATTCATAAGCATCAAGCAACCCCATTCGAATATCTTCAATCGGTATAAGCAAGTCTCGAATATCTGCCAACTGAATGATTTGAGTTTCCGGTGCCGGGGAGGGGGAGACATCCAGTACGTTAGCCAGCCTGGAATGATAAGTTTCAAAGCTTTCTTCCGCAGTGTTTCGCTCACAACCAGGCAGAGTGAGAAAAGAGAGAGAGAGAAACAGTGGGTATAGAGTCTGGCGGCTCAGCATTCGCTACCTTTATGATTTTTCATAACAGCAATCGGGATACGTACGCGAATAGGTAATGGATTACCCATTGATGATTTAACGCAATTGTACGTTCAATTACTTACGCTGATATAAGTATGGTGAAGGGGGGAGAAAAAAGAAAAGGCGACCTCAGGTCGCCTTTGCTAATTCAATGATTTTATCGCTTTCAACTTATCGAGTTGAGAGCCTGATTGTTATCGGAGTGACATTGCGATTTGGAAATCATTGTCTTGCTTCTGTACCCAGTGAAGCCTCGAACCGAGCATGACTGCTGCAGAACTCAGGCCGATAATATTACCAATCCAGAATCCGTGAGGCCCCATGGCCTGAACAACCCAGTCAGTCATGCCCAAGGTGTAGCCAATAGGTAATCCCAGAATCCAGTAAGCAATGAAGGTGCGAACAAAAATTGCGCGCATATCTTTGTATCCGCGTAGTGCACCAGCTGATACCACCTGAATCGCATCAGTACATTGGTAAACAGCCGCAAGGAAAAGTAATTGGCCAGCAAGGGCAATTACGTCTGGGTTGTCAGTATAGAGCAGGGCGATCTCTTCTCGGAAAAGGACTGTCAGGATAGCTGTTGTCATTGACATCAACAGGGCGATCAGCAGGCCACAGTGGCTGGCAATTTTTGCTTCCTGAAGGTTTTGCTCACCCAGCAGATGACCGACACGGATACTCAGTGCCGCCCCCAAGCTCATTGGTAACATGAAGACTAGGGAAGAGAAGTTAATCGCGACCTGGTGCGAAGCGACAGTAATCGAGCCCAGAGGAGAGATCAAAAGTGCAATGGCGGCAAAAAGTGAAATCTCAAAGAAAATGGATGCCGCAATCGGAAAGCCTAGTTTGAAAAGTCGGGAAATCGCCTTGAACTGAGGTTTGTGCCAGGAGGTGAACAGGTTCGCTTTTTGCAGGCGTTTGTTGACTAATACATAAATCAACATAGAGATAAACATCAGCCAGTAAACAATCGCTGTTGCAACACCACAACCGACACCGCCGAGTTCAGGCGCACCGAATTTTCCGTACACAAAAATCCAGTTCAGCGGAATATTCGCGCCCAGGCCGATAAAGCCGATCACCATAGCCGGCACTGTCATCGACAGGCCTTCAGCAAAGCTTTTCAGGGTTTGGAAAAACAGGAATGCCGGAACGGCAAACAGGACCGCATGCATGTAGCCGACAGTTTTTACTGCCAACGCTGTTTCGACATCCATGAATTTAATCAGTACGCCAGCGTTGTAGAGCACCAGCATGATTGGAACAGAGATGATTGATGCCAGAACAAAGCCATGCTGGACTTCGAACGCGACACGCTCTTTTTTTCCGGAGCCATTCAGCTGAGCAACAATAGGTACTAAGGCAAGCAGCAAACCGACACCGAAAAGAATAGAGGGTAGCCAGATGCTGGCTGCTACAGATACAGCTGCCATATCTGTTGCGCTGACACCACCGGCCATTACGGTATCGACAAAACCCATAGAGGTTTGAGCGACAGACGCAATAAGAACGGGGATAGCAAGCTTTAATAGGTGGCGGGTCTCGCGCCTGTAATTGTGCACAGAATGCTCCTGATGCGTGATTAGTAATACATTTGAGATGAGCGGTAAATTATACCGCCACCCAGTATTGATACAATTGCCAGATTGGCTTTTATCAGACCAGAAAGCGTATGGGGTCTTTTTCTTATAGCTCGCCTGTATTGAATGCGTCTTATTTATTCGTATCGTTATCAATCACAGCCTGTTTTTTACCGGCAAGCTTCGCTTTGTACAGCATGTTATCTGCAATGGCATAGCAGTTCATTTTTCCTGGGTAAGAGTTAGTACCACCAATACTCGCACTGAGCTTGAGTTGACAGCCATCGACATAAAGTGGACTGTGTTTCAGTTTTAGTAGAATGCGTTTAGTGAGGGTTTCAACTTCATCGGATTCAGACCAGATTGCGAACTCTTCGCCGCCAATCCTGCCAATGATGTCGCTGGTGGACAGGCAGGTTTCACATACTCGGGTAAAGTGTTTGAGTGCAAGATCACCGGTAACATGACCAAAGGTGTCATTCAGCTTCTTAAAGTCATCAATATCCAGGATCAGCAGCCATCCATTCTTTTTTTCTGAGTGGTGTGAGAATGTTTCCCAGAAGAACCGTTGATTGGCAATGCCGGTAAGTGGGTCTGTGTTTGCCAGTTCACGAAGTTGTTGATTGACCGCGATCAGCTCTCGTGTTCTTTCGCGAACGCGCTCTTCCAGCCTTTGGTTCAGATGTTGGGTTTCCTGTTTTTGTTTATCCAGCTGGGTAATAGTGGACTCCAGATGAATAGCCATTTTATTAAATGAAGCCGCTAGTTTGCCCACTTCATCATGGTGTGTAACGGGAATTTGCTGCAACCAGTTACCTAAGCTGATTTCAACGGTTGCTTTTGTAAGTTGTCTGATAGGTGTCAGAAGGCGCTCAGTTCTGCGCGTGCCATAGTACACAGCAATCCAAACGATCAGTGCGGCGATAATGAATGCGTAATGCTTGGTGTGTATCAGGTCTTGAGTTAACTCAGATTCCGGCGAATAAATAACAATGGTGACAGTGCGGTTCTTACTTAGTGGAAAATGAGTATGGAAGTTGAACCAGGTTTCACCCATGAAATTGATTGTTTGGATCGATGAATGGTCCTGATCTGCTTGATTCAGGGTTGGCCAAAGTTGACCCAATAGTGATGTTGGTTCAGAGGCAACATTCATTAGTTTGCCGTCTTTGGCAGCATGAGTGTTATCACTGCTTGCCAGAATATCACCATTTGCATCGATAAGAGCTACTGTGCTGTTTTTGCTGGGTTTGGCATTAAGTAAGGCTTCTTCAATACTGGCAAGGGTTAAGTCAACTCCCCAGACACCGATAAGCTCTCCACTTTGATCGTGTATCGATTTCGAGAGTGTAATGCCGAGTAGTTCGTTATTGACAACCCCTGGGTAAACATCACTCCATATAGGCAAGTTTGTGTTTAATGCATCTTGATACCAGCCTCTTTGGCGGGCATCAAAATGTTTAATGCGTTTGATGAATGCATCAGGCTTATCTGAATACGATGTGCGATAGCTGAGTAACGGGCCAGCGCCTTCATTTTCGGATTCGAAACGCACGAAATGGTGTTTTAATTTCTGGCCGACAGAAAGCAGGCCCCCCTGAGTGTTGGCAAAGTAAAAGTAATCAATGCTTTCATGATGATTAAGAGCGTTAGTCAGGTATGCCAGAAGTTGCTCTCTGTCTTTTACTATTTCTGTCAGCTGGTTTTGTATAACTTCCTGATGCAGATAGACTTCGTGCGCTTTCGAGAAGAATAAATCCAGCTTGTTATATATGGTTTCGCTTGAGTGGTGATACAGTTTCTCGACCGTTAAGCGGTGATCTTGTTCATAGCTGTGGCACCACAGCAGGCTGACAGACAGAGCCGTCAGAATAATAAACAGACTTATAGTCAACTGGATGCGCAGAACCAGATTGTTAGAGAAAAAGCTAAGCATTTAGGCGTGTTGAGTCTTATAGATGTTGTATTTATGTATTGTGTGTAGAGCATGCGGAGAATATATGGTTCAGTGGGGGGTTACAAACTAAAGAAAGACCTTTGCTCTTTAATTATTCATGGGAGGTTGTATTTGTGTGTTTTTTGTTCTGGTGTGTGTGGTTGAACGGTACTTATGTATGATGAGTTCCCTTACAGAGTGAGCGAAGGGAGGCAGAAAAGTATGCTCTGGTGTCACATATCCAATATATCAGGCTGGCTTGCCCGGAATCGAACTGCAGTCAATAACAGCCCGGTTTTTCCCTGTCTGTTTGGCTTGGTAGAGCATTTTGTCTGCAATCGCGTAGGCGTTTACTTTTCCAGGAAAACAGTCGGTACCTCCGATACTGGCGGTAAGATGTATTTGGTTGCCGACTGAGTGAAGCGGTGACGAATTCATGTTGTCAAAAATGATTTCAGTCAATTCCTGTATTGCTTCTATGGTTTGTGCTTCAGACCAGATTGCGAATTCCTCGCCTCCAATACGGCCCATAAAATCATTTTTACCCAGGCAGGCTGTACAACATTGAGTGAAATGCTGTAAGGCTAAATCACCTGTCATGTGTCCGTATGCATCGTTTAGCTGCTTAAAGTCATCAATATCCAGAATTAGCAGCCAGCCGTGTTTGCTCTCTACCCGGTTGGCAAACATTTCCCAGAAATGGCGACGGTTTGCTATACCTGTCAATGGATCAAAGTTGGCTAGCTGACGCAGGCGGGCGTTAAGGGCACTGAGTTCTTCAGTTCTTGCTCGGACACGCTCTTCAAGTTTGAGGTTTTGTTTTTCAAGCAAGACATTCAGTCGTTCTGTTTCTTGTTTCTGAGTATCAAGCTGAGTGATAGTTGCCTCGAGATTCGTGGTCATATGATTAAAAGAGCGGGCAAGTTGTCCCACTTCATCATCACGATCAAGTTGAATCTTATGGGTCCATTTCCCCTGGCTGATTTGCTCTGTAGCCCGGGTCAGCTTTCTTATTGGAGTGAGAATGTATTTCGTTGCCGCGGAGCCGAAATAGATCGCTAAAGTGGTCATCAGTATTGTGATGATAATGGCGTAATCTTTTGCTTCTAAAATGTCTTTGGTGAGATCTGATTCAGGCGAGTAAAAGACAATACTGACCGAGCGATTTTTCCCCAAGGGATAACTGGAATGAAAATTCAGCCAGGGTTTCCCATCGAAGTCGAAGGACTCTATCACACTTTCCTGATTTGGTTTCTTTGTTCTGACAGAAGACCAGATCTGGTTCAAAATCGGAGCGCGCTCAGAGAGCACATTAATGAGTTTTCCTTGTCGTGGACCATGTTTGGGATTACTGCTGGCGAGAATGTCTCCGTTGGAATTAAGCAGGGCTACAGTGCTGTTCGGACTCGGTTTAGCCAACTGAAGCTCACGTATTACTCTCGAAAGTGTAAGGTCTACTCCCCAGACACCGAGTACCACGCCATTTTTATCACGTAATACTTTAGATAGGGTGATACCCAGCATATTTCTGTCAATGGCTCCGGGATAGATATCACTCCAGATTGCTTGATCTGTTTGTAATGCGCGTTGGTACCAGTCTCGTTCCCTGGCGTCATAATGTTTTGTTTTACCTATAACTTTAATGGCTTCACCATCAAGCTTATTCTTATAGCTGGTGAGAGGGCCTGCCTGGCTGTTATCAGACGCGAACATAATGAAGCTTCTGTCATCACCTTGCCCCAGAGACAGCAATCCACCTTGATTATTACCAAAATAGTAATAATCAATGTTGAAATGATGGTTGAGGACATTTTCGAGATGTGACAACAGCTGATCTCTGTCTTTTACTATGTCAGGGAGTCGATCGATGATTCTCTGCTGATGCTGGTACACGAGTCGGGCTTCTGCGAAAAAATCATCGAGTTGTGCTTGAATTGTCTGGCTGGAATAACGATATAACTTTTCAACCGTTTGCAAACGAACTTGCTCTGAGCTGTGGTACCATAACAGGCCAATTGGCGTTGCAGTCAGCAGGACAAACAATGTCAGGATGAGTTGAATACGAAGGCCAAGGTTTTTGGGTAGTCTGCTTAACATTCGTAATCCTTGGGCCTGAAGGGAATATCATTTCTTCACGGTATTTGATTGAAGGATATATTGCTCTGGGTGATGTTACAAATGTCACACGTGTAATTTGCGGCATAGTGCAAAAATGGTTTGTGTGGCTGTTAAATATCTTGTCAGGTAATATTTACAGCCATGCCAGTATAAAGATTCAGAGGAGATATTATGTTTACCGGTATTGTCCAGGGTACAGCTGAAGTGGTGGATATTAAGAAAAAAGACCGCTTTCAAACGCATGTGATTCGTATGCCATCTGAATTATTATCTGGCCTTGAAACCGGGGCATCTGTGGCACATAACGGTTGTTGTTTAACAGTTACAGACATTCTAGATGACCTGGTTGCATTCGACCTTATGCAAGAGACATTAAGAGTAACTAACCTCGGGCTCTTAGCGATTGGCGATCATGTCAACGTAGAACGTGCCGCTAGGTTTGGTGATGAAATTGGCGGCCATTCAATGTCTGGACATATTAATGTGGCGACGGAAATCTGCGACATTATTACGACACCAAATAACTGTACAGTATGGTTCAAGTTACCAGCCGATTTTTCCAAATATGTTCTTCGTAAAGGCTATATCGGTATTGACGGATGTTCTTTGACTATTGGTGATGTTAAAGAGGATTGCTTTTGTGTTCACTTGATCCCTGAAACCTTAAATCGAACCTTGTTTGGTCAACGTAAGATTGGGGATGTTGTAAATATCGAGATTGATCCTCAAACACAAGCGATAGTTGATACAGTCGAAAGGGTGTTGGCAGAAAAAGCATTATAATGCGTTTATCTGTATTAAGGCTTCTTGTAAATACTGAATAAATATCTTAATCCCTACAGCCAGTCTGTAGGGATTTGTTTTTATGATGTTTTGCTTGCAAATATATAATTTGATTATTGTTTAAAATATTTGTTCGTCATCAGCGTCAACAAATAAATTAATTGTTTTGTGTAATTCATCCACTTCCATCGTTAAATGAATGGCATGACAACATGCCGGACAATCATCATAAAACTCCTGGCTACCTGCGCTTGCATCAAGTGTAATTCTTATATTGTGTCCACAGTGTGGGCAGACAACACTTTGCTCTGAGATGTTTTTCATATTGAACTCCTTTCAATGTGCGATGCACATTCACCTGGCAGGGACCAGTTGTAATAATTTACTCAATGAATTGCTCTATCTAAACTTTAGCGTTTGCTATTCCTTTTTGCCGAGAATTAACTGTAAAGTTTGATATCTTTTGAAGTTCTAGATAAATGAATAATGAAAGTGCAAAAAAATGCATTTAAAGGTGGCTTTTTTTAATTTTATAAGATTCAACAAGCTTAATAAAAAGTCAGTTTAGGTACATTAACAGGCAGGAAAAATGAACGAAATTTGATGTAAAGACAAATAGGGCTGTCTTTACATCATTTATAAAATTATCAGCGAATTAAAGGTTGGCGATCAGTTGCTGATTTACTTCGTGAAGCGAGGTAAGTTTTTTATCTGCAATAGCCCAACGAGCATCATCAGCATATGCTTTTTCAGGTACCGCAACCCCTTTCATTTGTGCTGCTTTGGCTGCTAGCAGTCCATTTACGGAGTCTTCGAAGGCAACGCAGGCCTGAGGTGCAACACCCAGCGCGTCTGCCGCATTGATATACACTTCCGGATGAGGTTTACCGTAACGGAGAGCTTCGGCAGATAATACTGCAGAGAATTTGTCTTCAAGCGAGAGCGCTTCCAGAGTTGCCTTTATCAGGCTCATTGGTGATGAAGAGGCAAGGGCGATTTTCAGGCCGTATTGCTCGCATGCATCAATGGCTTCGCATACGCCAGGCAGCATAGGTTTGTGTTCTTTGATCAGCTCTTCAACACGGGCTACGATCATATTTGTAACTGTTGCGCAGTCTGCGCCTTCCCATGGTTGTTTGCCAAACCAGAATTCAACAACCTGATCGATACGCAAACCCATTGTTTGCAGTGTGTCTTTTTGTTCAATGGTGACGCCAAGAGAGGAGAAAACATCGACTTGGGCCAGTTGCCAGAAGGGTTCGGAATCGACCAACAGGCCGTCCATATCAAAAACTGCAGCTTGTAGCATGGATCTTTAATTCTCAATAAAAAGGCGCCAGAGGCACCGGAACATAACATATAAGTCGAACAGGCTTCTAAATTAAGAAGAAACCTGTTCGAAAATTAGCTTTCACTTTTAACCTGAGCCAAGAAGGCCAAGTCTCTCGATGATATGTTCGGCCTGAGCAATGTAGCTTCCGCCGAACAAATTACAGTGATTAAGGACATGGTATAGATTATATAGCTCACGTCGATCTTGATATCCGTCATCTAAAGGCCAGACAGACTGATATCCTTCGTAAAAACTTGAAGGGAAACCACCAAACAATTCGGTCATGGCGATATCGCATTCGCGGTCACCCCAATAACTGGCCGGGTCAAAAATGATGGGGCCGGTTACAGTTAATGCGGTATTACCGTGCCAGAGATCACCGTGGAGTAGGGAAGGTTTCGGCTGGTGGTGCATCAGTAGCTGAATTACCTGGCTGGTGATGGTGTCTATATTGCCGAGATCAATCCCTTTTTCTTTGCAGAGTTGCAACTGCCATGCAATGCGCTGTTCGGCAAAAAATCGACACCAACGTCTGCGCCATTTGTTTGGCTGCGGAGTCAGGCCAATGAAATTATCGAAATCAAAGCCATATTCTGCCTGTTCTCCCCACTTGTGTTGGTGAGCCAGATCCTGACCCAGCGTATAGGCAGAGTCATTATCGATAACTTTGGTTGGCAGATAATTAAGGATAAGAAAGGATTTATCCCGTGTAGTGCCTAGGTGAATAAATTGAGGAATCTGTACACAGTCGGCTTCGTTAAGCATACGTAAGCTTTCTGCTTCTGTTTCAAATACAGCAAGCTGTTCGCGATCATTCATCTTAAGAAAGAAGCGCTCATTGCCATCACCAATACAGTAGCATTCATTGATATCACCGCCTTCCAGAGGTTCTTTCTCGGTAATTTTAAAGGATTTACCTAAGACGTCTGAAAGCTGGTGAGAAATCGCTTGCCACATAGCACCCTCCACGGCTGATCAAGATAATAAGTGTCTCGTCAACATCTTAGCTGATTAATTGAGCAAATAATTTTGCCCTAATCAAGCTTTTGGCCTGAACATTTGGACAACAACGTTTTAATAATAGCCAAACGAACACAAAAAAGTTGAATGGATAACATGACAAATTAATGAAAAGCCGGAATTATTTCCGGCTTTTTGAGAAGATTAAAGGCTGGGCAATAATCTTGCGGGCATAAGATCGTTGTAAATTGCTTCTTTGAGTAATGTATTTGCTTTGTCGATATCCGGTGCAAAATACCTGTCTTTGTCATAAAAGCTGACGCGATCACGCAGGGTCGATTTGGCCTGTTCGATTCGTTCTGAGCTTTTATTTGGGCTTCTGAAGTCAATCCCCTGAGCGGCAGCCAAAAGTTCAACGGCCAGGATCCCGCGGGTGTTGTCTGCCATATCACCAAGGCGTCGTCCGGCAAATGTTGCCATTGATACATGATCTTCCTGATTGGCAGATGTCGGCAGGTTGTCAACAGAAGCCGGATGGGCGAGAGTTTTGTTTTCGCTTGCCAGTGCTGCTGAAGTTACCTGCGCAATCATAAAGCCTGAATTCACTCCGCCGTTATCGACTAAGAAAGGCGGGAGATTGCTCAGGGTACTGTCGATGAGCAGTGCCATCCTGCGTTCTGAGAGGCTGCCAATTTCGGCAATGGCCAGAGCCAAATTATCCGCAGCCATCGCCACCGGTTCAGCATGGAAATTACCACCTGAAATGATGTCATCATCTTCTGCAAATACTAACGGATTGTCGGATACCGAGTTAGCTTCGATTTCCAGAATATCGGCGGCATGGCGGATTTGTTGCAGGCAGGCGCCCATAACCTGAGGTTGGCAGCGAAGTGAATATGGATCCTGAACCTTTTCACACTTCTTGTGAGAAAGGCCGATTTCACTTTCTTTATCCAGCATATGGCGGTAAGCATCAGCGGCATCAATCTGGCTGCGATGTCCACGAACTCTGTGGATACGCGGATCGAAAGGACGGCGGCTGCCCTGTGCAGCTTCTACCGACATAGAGCCGCAGACAATGCCTGACGCAAACAGGTCTTCTGCGGCAAACAGTCCTTCCAGCGCAAAGGCCGTTGATGCCTGGGTGCCATTAAGTAGAGCAAGGCCCTCTTTGGGGGCTAGTGTGATAGGTTCCAGCCCGGCAATATGAAGTGCTTCTGAGCCGGATATTACTTCTTCTTTGTAGCGAGCCTGGCCTTCACCTAGCAGAACTGTGCTCATGTGCGCTAATGGAGCCAGATCACCGGAGGCTCCGACCGAACCTTTTTTCGGGATGCACGGATAAACTTCTGCATTGATGAGCTGTATAAGGGCATCAACTACAAGCGGGCGAATACCTGAGTAGCCGCGAGCCAGGCTGTTGATTTTCAGCACCATCATCAGGCGAACGGTTGCATCATCCATAAAGTCGCCGATACCTGCGGCATGGGAAAGGACAATACTTCTCTGAAGGGTTTCCAAGTCATCAACTGCGATACGCGTGTTGGCAAGCAGGCCAAAGCCCGTATTGATGCCATAAACGATTTTGTCTTCAGCAATGATCTTTTCGACAGCATTTGTGCTTGCTTCCATGCCTTCTCGTGCTGTCGGGTTGAGTGACGGTGTCACCTGGTTGCGACTGGCTTCGCGGAGCTGCTTAAGAGACAGCTTGCCCGGGTTGATTTCTAACTGGTACATACAACGTCCTTTTTGCTGTCGTTAATTACTGAGTGTCGTGGTGAATATCGAGCATAGGTAAATCCAGCCCTTGCTCTTTTGCACAATTGACGGCGATATCGTAGCCGGCATCAGCATGACGCATAACACCAGTTGCAGGGTCGTTGCGTAATACTCGGGCTACTCGCACATCAGCTTCGTCAGAACCGTCACAGACAATGACCATGCCAGAGTGCTGAGAGAAGCCCATTCCTACGCCGCCACCATGGTGAAGGGATATCCAGGTAGCACCTGAAGCCGTGTTCAGCAGGGCATTAAGCAGTGGCCAGTCTGAAACTGCATCCGAGCCGTCTATCATGCCTTCTGTTTCCCGGTTCGGACTGGCAACGGAGCCTGAGTCTAGATGGTCGCGACCAATAACAATCGGTGCTTTCAGTTCGCCATTTTTGACCATTTCGTTGAAGGCCTTACCAAGGCGGGCGCGATCTTTTAGTCCGACCCAGCAAATGCGTGCCGGTAGTCCCTGGAAATGAATGCGTTCACGAGCCATATCGAGCCAGTTGTGTAGGTGTGGATCATCCGGGAGCAGCTCTTTGACTTTTTGATCTGTCTTGTAAATATCCTCAGGGTCACCGGATAGTGCAGCCCAACGGAAAGGACCAACGCCTTCGCAGAATAAAGGTCTTATATAAGCTGGCACGAAGCCCGGGAAATCAAATGCGTTTTTGACACCTTCCTCAAAGGCCATCTGGCGGATGTTGTTGCCATAGTCGACGGTAGCAGAACCCGCTTTTTGCAGATCCAGCATGGCCTGAACCTGAATAGCCATCGATGCTTTGGCTGCTTTCACTACTGCGGCTTCATCTTTCTGTCGCATTTCGGCGGCATATTCCATTGTCCAGCCTTTTGGTAAATAGCCGTTCAGTGGATCATGCGCGGAAGTCTGATCGGTTGTCGCATCCGGTACGATGCCGCGTTTGACGATTTCAGGATAAATGTCAGCTGTGTTACCTAGAAGAGCAACGGAAACAGGTTTACCTGTCTGTTTTGCTTCTTCTATGATAGCGAGGGCTTCATCCAGGTTGCTAACTTTGCAGTCGACGTAGCCGGTACGAAGGCGATAATCGATTCGGGATTCGTCGCATTCAACGGCAATCATGGAATAGCCGGCCATTGTCGCCGCCAGAGGTTGGGCTCCGCCCATACCGCCCAGGCCTCCGGTGAGGATCCAGCGACCTGAAGCATCACCGCTAAAGTGTTTGCGGGCCATAGCGACAAAAGTTTCATAGGTGCCCTGAACAATGCCTTGTGAACCTATGTAGATCCAGCTCCCAGCAGTCATTTGCCCGTACATCATCAGGCCCTGTTTATCGAGCTCGTTGAAGTGCTCCCAGTTTGCCCAGTGAGGAACAAGGTTGGAGTTGGCAATAAGAACGCGTGGCGCATTGGCGTGTGTTTTGAAAACACCGACAGGCTTACCGGACTGCACTAGTAAAGTTTCGTCGTCTTCCAGACGTTTCAGCACTTCAACAATTTTGTCGTAACATTCCCAGTTACGGGCTGCTCGGCCAATACCACCATATACCACTAATGCATGGGGATGTTCGGCAACATCAGGATGAAGGTTGTTCATCAGCATCCGAAGCGGGGCTTCAGTTAGCCATGACTTTGCGTTCAGCTTCGTCCCGGTAGGGGCTATGATAGTTCTGGTTTCATCTAAACGAGGGTTTTGTTGAGACGTTGCATGCGTCATTTTGCTCTCCTTGCGGTGCTTTTCCGAATTAGCGGATAGCACGTGCTATTGTCCAGGCCAGCCTTGCTGCCAGCCGTGCAGTTTGGTTGTCGATGTCAAAACGTGGATTAAATTCAGCTAAATCGGCGACCAGAATTTTTGACGCGCCATGTCTGTTTTTTGCTTCCAGTACCGGTGCCAGCAGTTGCTCAATAATGTCCGGTGACACACCGCGGGCAGCTGGTGCGCTAACTCCCGGTGCAACGGCTGCCGGGAATACATCAATGTCTATCGTCAGGTAGAGATGGTCGCAGCCTTCAATAAAGGTTTTCAGTGCATCAATGGTATTGGCGAGGTTGGCATAGGTGAGCTCGGTGTCATCTTTGTAGTACACACCAAGGCGATCGGCTTTTTCATATAAAGCCTGTGTGTTTCCGGCTCGGTTCAAACCAAGGCAGGCATATTTGAATGGCCAGCTTTGCAGCTCACAAAAGCGTGCTACCTGGTGGAACGGAGTGCCGGAGCTGCCTTGTTCAGATTGCTGACCTGTCGGTGGGTTTCTAAGGTCAAAATGAGCATCAAAATTGATAATGCCGATTCTTGGCGCTGATTTTGTGTTTGTTTCCGAAGGTAACTTATTGTTCTCAGATGAGATGACATGTTGTTTTTGTATCAGGTAATTGCCAATTCCCTGAAAACTTCCCCATGCCACTTCATGTCCACCGCCGAAAACGATGACTTTATGCCGTTGGCGTAATGCCCGGCACACATCTTCACCGAGCCGATGTTGAGCCAGTTCCAGGTTACCGTCGTTACAGCAGATATTTCCGCCATCATAAACCGGCTCACTGTGATGCCAAGCCAAGTTTGCCAGTGCTTTTCGGATTTCTACCGGGGCCTGATAAGCACCTGTTCGCCCTTTATTGCGTGATACGCCTTCATCACAGGCAAAACCAAGCAGCATGATGCCACCTTCATTGGCCTGATCTGCCGGTAGAATTTTTTGGTGCCAGCGCAAGCCTTTTTCGCCATCTTCCGGATCGTTGCGACCTTGCCAGACACTCATATCGATTTGTGCTCCCGGGTTATCAGTGGCCATGATTACCTCCGTTTGCCGGGAACAGGTGTCCATCAACGATCCGGGCAATAAGATCAGGAACGCCGAGGCGATAAGAAAGTTCGGCCGGAGTTTCCAGATCCCACAACGCTAAATCGGCTTCCATGCCTACGCGGATTTGTCCGCGCATTTCTTGAAGGCCAAGTGCTTGAGCGGCATTCACCGTCACGCCGCGCAAACATTCTTCCGGTGTCAGCCTGAACAGGGTACAGCCCATGTTCATCATGGTACGTAGTGAAGCGATTGGGGATGTGCCGGGGTTAAAGTCAGAGGCAATAGCTATAGGCACATTGAGCCGACGTAGGTGGTCAACAGGTGGCTGTTGAGTCTCTCTTAAAAAGTAGAACGCGCCGGGTAACAGGGTGGCGACAGTATTACATGCCGCTAAGGCCGCGACACCTTCACTGTCGAGGTATTCAATGTGGTCGACGGATGTTGCACCCATGCGTGCAGCCATCGCGCTCCCGCCGAGGTTAGAAAGTTGCTCGGTATGGCCTTTTATCTTCAGGTTATGTGCTTTGGCGGCGGTAAATACACGCTGGCATTGCTCCGGGCTGAACCCGATCCCTTCACAGAAGACATCGACAGAATCTGCCAGTTTTTGCTCTGCGGCAGCCGGGATGATTTCCTGACAGATGAGATCAATATAGCCATCACCGTTGTTAGCAAATTCCGGTGGCAGGGCGTGAGCAGCTAATAAGGTTGTTGAAATTTTTATATCAGGCTGATTATCAAGTCGCCTGGCAACCCGCAGCATTTTCAACTCATCTTTGAGGGTGAGGCCATATCCGGATTTGATTTCGACAGTTGTCACACCATCGTGTTTAAGACCTTCCAAGCGAGGAAGTGCAAGTTCATACAGTTCATCTTCACTTGCATTACGGGTGGCGTTGACAGTGGACAGAATCCCACCACCTGCTTTAGCGATAGTTTCATAAGGAACGCCATTCAGGCGTTGTTCGAATTCATTAGCACGGTTACCGGCGAAAATAAGGTGAGTATGACAGTCAATAAAACCGGGTGTGATCAGCGCTCCGTGGCAGTCAATAACATCCGGATGACCGTGAAGATCATGTATGCCTGCGCAATCCGCAAACATAATTTTACCTCCCTGAATACCAATCATCGCGTTTTTAATGAGTTGGTAACCATGCTCCGGATGCATTGTTACCATGTTCAGGTTTGTCAGTACTCGATCCATGATAGTTCGCCGCCAAGTTTATATGTATATACAAACTAATAGGCAATAAACTGATATAACTCAAGGTGAGATGTAGCGCAAATGTGATCGAAATGGAAGTAATTGGCTGGTTTGGTGTAAGAACTTAGATGGTGATATGAGTTGAAAACAGAAGATTAGTAATTGTTTATATGTCGATGCTTACTTTATGCGGGGTATGTGCCCCACAATTTTATATTCGGCTTCTAGAGCTGAGTTTATATTTATCGCCAGGGTGATAGAGCAGGGCAGTACTGACCAGGTTTTTATCGCTCCAGGTTCGGCGGTTAAGTAGCAGGCAAGGTGAATTGGCTGGCATGTTCAACAGATTAGCGATGCGCCTGGCAGGCAGGATTGCTTCTACAGTATGTTCAATGTCGCTTAAAGGACATGCCTTTACCAGATACTCATTAGGTGTCTGTTTTGTAAAGTTTTGTTCAATGTAGCCTGGAGCGAAATCAGGGTTGACCCAGCGTTCTTCCAATTGGATTGGGCTGTTGTTTTCGAAGTGGACAATTTGAGTGAAATAAACGTCTGTACCGTGTCGGACTCCGAGCTGTAAGGCGATATTTTCATTTGCTGCAATGGTTGACTGGCTGATCACTTTGGAAGAGTAATCATTACCTCGGTCTTTGACTTCTGTAGCGATATTGCGAATGGTCATCAGCGGTGATTCAGCTTTCTTCTGGCAAACAAAAGTGCCCAATCTCGGGGTTCGCTTAAGTAGTCCTTCTTTTACTAAGTCACGAATTGCTTTATTAGCGGTCATCCTGCTTACAGAAAATTGTTCTGATAGTTCAAGTTCAGTAGGGATCCGAAAGCCGGGAGGCCAGGTACGAGACTGAATTTTGTCGTTTAGGTATTGTTTGATTTGAAGATAGCGCGGAGACTGAGTCATGACGTCATTCCATAATTGCCTATACAAATGAAAGCAATATTCTCATGGTATTTCAAGTTAACTGCCGTCTAAATGAATAAGGTTCTGCATGATGTTATTAAGAACAATGGCAGAAAGGGGGAAGTAATAGCGTAATGAGGGAACCCCGCTCTCGGTAAAAGTTAAACCGAAGCGGGGTAAAAGAGTACCCGGGGAAGTCGATGGTATTGTGGGTACTCTAAATTGCAGGCTGTGGTCGGTTTATTTAGAAGTGGTAAGCCACTGTTGCTCCAACCATCCACTGGTTTTCGCTGTCTACGATCGGTGAGTCAGAAACCTTAGAGCCTAAACGGGTGTAAGTGGTTGTTTGAGTAATATCGATGTTTTTAGTTACAGGCATTACGAACTTGTAACCCACATTGAATGCGAAATCATTTTTGCCGCTGTAGGCTTTACGTGTTTTTGTTGCTTCAGAAGCTTTAACACCGTAGTAGTAGTCAACGAAGTCTTTGCTCAGGTAGTTAACACCGGCGAAAGGAACAAAGTCACCAAAGCCAAGATCCATTACGTGGAAGTATTTAGCGCCACCGATAAAGCCTTTATAGGCTCCGGTTACATCGTGCTGAAGGTAGGTAGAAATCGTACCTTCACCTAGGTGGATGTCAGCATTTAAACCAAGATCACCGCTCATTTTGCGCTTGTTCATTCCTTTCAGGGATGTTGCATCCCCTGCTTCATAACCCGTACCGCCAGCTGTGAAATATGCACTTACGTTTACCTGGTCATTATTGTCGCCAAAGAAACGGTAGTTGATGCCGCTCAGGTCTGCATTGAAGTCTTCACCGTGGTAGCCACCGTTAAGAAGAACACCGGTTGTTTTATCCTGACCCTTATAAAGTTCGCTGCCCGTAACCACACCAGCTTCAACGAAGCCAGTTCCTTCGTGAGTGTAGATATTACCGTTACGAATATAAGTTTCACCAGCAAGAGCGTGAGTAGAAAGAAGAGATGCAGTGATGATTAGCGCTAGCTTTTTCATGTTTGTATTCCGTTTTTATTGTTTCGTGCTTGAGTGGTGAACACTGTACAAAATGGTATTTGATAACACTATCACTCTTTTGTCATGGATTGTCTGGTCGAGCCTTACAATTGATTACAAATGCTAAATTTGAATGAATGGTTGCTATGACCATTTTTTAATCTGGGCTGTTCGAGGATTGATACTCTTATTTGAGTCTTTGTCTTAAATAAGTAGAAATCATTATAAAACATGATGCTTAACCTTTGGGTTCAAGATCTCAGTGTAATATGAACATGACTGAAACTTTTAATTAATGATATGAAATAACCATGTGAAATAATGAATAGTTTTGCATTTGTTATATGATTTCCTTTTTCCTCTATTGATACGCAACTGAGTTTAATACAAGCTGTTGATGGTTATGTTTCTAATTAAAAGGGTAGTTATTTCATATTGTTAAGTGGGTGTATTGCTCTTGGTGATAATAATGTGTATTTGAACTGCATTATTATACGGGTGGTTGTATGTTATATGCCGATTAAAAATAACGTTGGATATAATCCTATTTAATCGTTTTTGTTTTGATATAAATTAATAGGTTGAATGTAAATTAAACCTTACATATCTTTTATTGGTTGATACTCATTTAGTGTGATACTTAACTGGCTGATGATATTCTTTTGAAGCTTATTTCAGCTTGTCTCTTTTTAAATTAATTCACTTTTTAGTGAAGTATTACTTATTTGCAGTGACGCATAGTAGATAAAATATAATAGGTTTTATAAATTCATGATGTATAAAAACTGGTCGATAGGGAAAAAATTTGCTGCAGTATTTGCAGTAATATCGTTAGTTATTATGGCCTTTGGTGCTTATTTGATGAGCGAGCTAAAAGTAGTTAGAGGAGGGGTTACAACTTTTGACGAAATTGCATTGCCTGGTGTTATTTTAAGTAGTGATATTCAGTATGATGTGAATACAGTTCGCCGGACGCAATATGCGATTTTAACTTATGATTCGTCAGAAAAACGTCAATCAAGTATTCAGACAACCAAAGAAATAAACCAGAAAATTGAAACGGCATTCAAAGGTTACGAAAAAACCATAACTGAAGAAGAAGATCGTATACAGTTTGATAAGGTTCAAAAAGCTTGGAATGATTACCTTAATGTTCTTTCCGGTTTTAACGAGGCGGTAAGTCAAAACCGAATTGATGTTGCTCAGCCTATTCTTGTTGGCTCTCTAGACCAGTATGAAAAGCTGCAGTCGGCTATCGACAAACTTCGACAAATGAATGTGGAATATGTTGATGTCAGCAGCAAAGAGATGATTACCAGCATTAACAGTGTAGAGATGATTACAATGGGCTGTATTATCGGTCTTGTTGTCTTTATGGTGATGATTAACTTGTTCCTGACTCGACAGATCTGTGTACCACTTAATCAGGTGATGGCGTTAGCATCTGAAATTGCTTCCGGTAACCTGACCCACCAAATCAATCGCGAATCCATCGGTAATGATGAACTCGGCGAGTTGGCAGACTCCAGCATTCAGATGCAGGACAAGCTTCGCCAGTTAGTAGAGGAAATTATTGCGGCTGTAACTCAGCTAAATACTGCAGTTGAAGAAGTCAGTGCTATTTCAGAGCAGTCATCGCAGGGCATGAAGCTACAGCAGGATGAAATCACAATGGTTGCGACAGCAATGGATCAGATGAAGGCGACTGTTGCTGATGTGGCTAATAATACTGAAGATGCGTCGGGAGCTGCTACTTCTGCAAGTGAAGAAGCAAAGCAGGGTAGTGAAGATGTTCAGCAAAGCATTGATTCTATTTTGCAGGTATCTGATGAAATTCAGAATGCTGGTGAATTAGTACACCAGTTGGAGCAAGAGTCTGCCAACATCACAATGGTTGTTGATGTTATTCGTGATATTGCCGAACAAACAAATCTGCTGGCACTTAATGCGGCAATTGAAGCCGCTCGTGCCGGTGAACAAGGGCGTGGATTCGCTGTCGTGGCTGATGAAGTGCGGACACTTGCCGGTCGTACTCAGGATTCGACTGGAGAGATCGTCAACATTATTAATAAGCTGCAGAAGAGTGCTCATGATGCTAAAGAGGCAACCAGCCAGAGCTGCAATATGATCACGCACTGTGTTGAGCAGGGACAGCAAACCGGTATGAAGATCAGTTCAATAGAGGAAAACGTTGGCAAGATTGCAGAAATGAGTATGCATATTGCCAGTGCTTGTAGTGAACAGGACTCTGTTGCGGAAGAATTGGGGAGAAATATCGAAAATATCAGCCTTTCGTCAAATGAAGTTGCTCAGGGGGCGGAGCATACGGCTACAGCGTGTGTAGAGCTGAGTCAGCTTGCCGCAAACCTTCAAACCACAATGGGTCACTTCCGGGTTTCTTAATTTCGAATAATAGACCTTCAATTAAGCTGGTGGCTTTTATACGAAAGCCGCCAGCTTTTTATATAGAGAGTGTTTTGTAATAAAGTTGCAAAGGCGAGAAATTAATTTACTCGTGTCTTTGCAATCAGGCGTAGCCGTTTGTTATAGTTGCGCCTTCGTTTCTGTTTCAGTGTGCTGCTCAGTATTGTGGTGACGATTCAGAAGCGCTTCATTCATATAAGCTTCTCTAAGCTTAACTTAATTCAACATGTGCTACTTGGTGTGTGGCACCACTGTGAAAGGATATATACATGCCTGTAATTACACTTCCTGACGGCAGTCAGCGTCAGTTCGAAAACCCTGTATCAACTATGGATGTGGCTCTGTCTATCGGCCCTGGTCTTGCGAAAGCTTGTATCGCTGGTCGTGTTGACGGTGTTCGCGTGGATGCTTGCGATCTGATTGAGAGCGACGCTAGCCTGGAAATCATCACAGCAAAAGATGAAGACGGTCTGGAAATCATCCGTCACTCTTGTGCTCACCTTCTGGGTCATGCCATCAAACAGCTTTACCCTGATGTTAAAATGGCAATCGGTCCAACGATTGACAACGGTTTCTACTACGACATCGATCTTGAGCAATCACTAACCCAGGAAGACCTGGAAGTGATTGAAAAACGCATGGTAGAACTGGCTAAGACCAAATACCAAGTTATCAAGAAGAAAGTAAGCTGGCAGGAAGCACGTGATGCATTTGAATCACGTGGTGAAACCTACAAGATGGAAATTCTGGATGAGAACGTAGATCGTGATGATCGTCCGGGTCTCTACCATCACGAAGAATACATCGATATGTGTCGTGGTCCTCACGTACCGAACATGAGCTTCTGTCAGCACTTTAAACTGCTGAACGTTGCTGGTGCGTACTGGCGTGGTAACAGCGATAATAAGATGCTTCAGCGTATCTATGGTACTGCTTTTGCTGATAAGAAAGCACTTAAAGCACACCTTACCCGTCTTGAAGAAGCGGCTAAGCGTGACCACCGTAAACTTGGTAAGCAGCTTGACTTGTACCACATGCAGCAAGAAGCACCGGGTATGGTATTCTGGCACCATAATGGCTGGACTGTATTCCGCGAGCTTGAAGTATTCGTACGTGACAAGCTGAACGAGTACGGTTATCAGGAAGTTAAAGGTCCTCTGATGATGGACCGCGTTCTGTGGGAACGTTCTGGTCACTGGGACAAGTACGCAGAAAACATGTTCACGACTTCTTCTGAAAACCGTGAATACGCAGTTAAGCCAATGAACTGTCCTGGTCACGTTCAGATCTTTAACCAGGGTCTGAAGTCTTACCGTGATCTGCCTCTGCGTATGGCTGAGTTCGGTTGCTGTCACCGTAACGAGCCATCAGGTGCACTGCACGGCCTGATGCGTGTTCGTGGTTTCACACAGGATGATGCACACATCTTCTGTACTGAAAGCCAGGTTCAGCAGGAAGTAACATCTTGTATCAAGATGGTTTACGACACATACCAGACCTTCGGCTTCAACAACATCGTTGTTAAGCTGTCTACACGCCCAGAGAAACGTGTAGGTTCTGATGAAATGTGGGATAAAGCTGAGTCAGACCTGAAACTTGCACTAGAATCTATGGAGATCCCATACGAAATCCAAGAGGGTGAAGGTGCATTCTACGGTCCTAAGATCGAATTTACTCTGCATGACTGTCTGGATCGTGCTTGGCAGTGCGGTACAGTTCAGCTAGACTTCGCACTTCCTGAGCGTTTGGGTGCAACTTATGTTGGCGAAGATAACGAGCGTCATACGCCTGTTATGATCCACCGTGCAATTCTTGGTTCACTGGAACGCTTTATCGGTATCCTTATCGAAGAATATGCTGGTTTCTTCCCTACTTGGTTGGCGCCACAACAAGCAGTTGTGATGAATATTACTGACAGCCAGTCAGAATATGTTCAACAAGTAGTCGAAAAACTGCAAAAAAGTGGATTTAGGGTCAATGCGGACTTGAGAAATGAGAAGATTGGCTTTAAAATTCGCGAACATACTTTGAAGCGAGTGCCTTACATGCTTGTTTGTGGCGACAAAGAGGTCGAAGCAGGCGAGATTGCAGTTCGTACTCGCAAGGGTAAAGATTTGGGTAAATTTAAGATTGATGATCTTGTTGCTTACCTGCAGCAAGAAGTTAGCAGTCGTAAGCTCAATATTGTGGAGGAATAAGGTATTAAAGGCGGAAGAAGAACCCAAGCACCAGTTAAGCAAAACCCACATCGTCTGAATGGCGAAATCCGTGGTGTACGCGAAGTGCGTCTTACTGGTATTGATGGTGAGTCAATTGGTGTTGTTTCTATTGAAGAAGCAATGAGTGCTGCTCATGAAGCTGGTGTAGATCTAGTTGAAATCAGCCCTAATGCCGAGCCACCAGTTTGTCGTGTGATGGACTATGGCAAGTACCTGTTCGAAAAGAGCAAGGCTGCTAAAGAGCAAAAGAAAAAGCAGAAACAAATCCAGGTTAAGGAAGTTAAATTCCGTCCTGGTACAGACGAAGGCGATTATCAGGTAAAACTGCGCAACCTGACTCGCTTTTTAGAAGAGGGCAACAAGGGTAAAGTAACGCTGCGTTTCCGCGGTCGTGAAATGGCCCACCAGAGTCTTGGTATCGATCTTCTAAACCGAATTAAGGATGACCTGGGCGACCTAGCGGTTGTTGAGAGCTTCCCTAGTAAGGTTGAAGGTCGTCAAATGACGATGATGCTTGCCCCTAAGAAGAAGTAATTACGGCATTCAAGTAGCACAAAGCGCTGCTTAACTGCAGCGCTTTTTGTTCGCCTGATTACTATGTTATTAACTATCAACAATGCGGAGTCTCATCATGCCTAAGATGAAATCCAACAAAGGTGCTGCTAAGCGTTTCAAGAAAACTGCTGGTGGCTTTAAGTTTAAGCACGCAACTAAGCGTCACATCCTGACTAAACGTACTACTAAGAACAAACGTCAGCTACGTCCAAACGCTATCCTTCCTGCATGTGAAGTAGCAGCTGTTGCACGTATGCTTCCGTTCGCTTAATCGTTTTTAGTTTTATATTTTAATTTAGTTAGGAGTCTCCTATGCCTCGCGTAAAACGTGGTGTACAAGCACGTGCACGTCACAAGAAAGTTCTTAAACAAGCTAAAGGTTACTACGGTGCACGTTCACGTGTTTACCGCGTAGCTTTCCAAGCAGTAACTAAAGCTGGTCAGTACGCTTACCGTGACCGTCGCAACAAGAAACGTACTTTCCGTCAACTATGGATTGCACGTATCAACGCTGCTGCTCGTCAGAACGGTATGTCTTACAGCCGCTTCATCAACGGTCTTAAGAAAGCATCTATCGAGATCGATCGTAAGATCCTTGCTGACATCGCTGTATTCGACAAAGCTACTTTCACAGTACTAGTTGAAAAAGCAAAAGCTGCACTGTAATTTCAGTCAGTTTTGATGGGAAAGGAGAGCTTCGGCTCTCCTTTTTTCGTTTGGTAGGTTGTCTGTAATCACGGGATCATTGATGACGATAGCTTTTTGTCCATCAGCCTTTATTGCCTTTCTTAAATATTCACTTCATAGCCTTTAAGTAACAGCTCCAGTTGCGCTGATTTTTGTTTGAGCTCCAGTTTGGTAGAGAGAGCCGGAATTTGGGGTAACTCCGATAGGTGTTGTTTTCGCCAGCGAAGCAGTACTTGTTTCGTCTTTGCTATTTCATTATTTAGCTGTTTTAGACCTTTTTGCTTTCTGTTAATGCTTTCCGTTAACTGAAGTTGCTTTTGTTTTATTCTGAGGTTTTCTCGAACTTTGGCTTTAAAACAAGTTTTACTATTACGCTGACTCTCAAGTTGATCCATGATCAACTGAATACGCTCTTCATTCTGCTTTAATAACTGTTGATTGTACTCAAGTTGCTCGTAAGCATCTTGGATGTTGTTTTCAAGTGATATAACAACTTGCCGGAGAGAGGCAAGCTGTTGTGCTAGAAGGTTAATTTTAGCCGCTAGTGACATAGCTTACTCATCAAGGTCTGTCAGAATTTGTGCCGCTTTGGCTTCTTCTAGCTTGTTTAACAGGCGTTTAGATTCTGCTTCATCACGAACAGCTTTACTTAAAGTGATGGTTGCGCTGACAAGGAACAGGCTGCAGATACTGTAGTAGCCCTTAACTAGAAGATCACCGGGTAACTTAATGATACTAATCACCATGGCAATGACAGCAATGATAAAAGTTGCTTTTGCATAAACCAGCCAATATTTATCTTGTTCTCTCATCATCTATCTCCTTGTTTAAGAATAAATATCAAACATTGTTCAATTAATTTAGGCGAGTATTTTCAATAACGCAACTATTAATATTTAATGTTTACGGTTTGGGGTTATTTTCGGACTTAGATCAAATATTTGTTTTAGTGATAATTGGCTTAATTACATTGCCTTGTATGATGTTGCTAGCTGAAAAAGGAGGTTAGTGTGGCGAAGAAACGTGTTTTGGTTACAGGATTTGAAGCTTTTGGCGGAGGGTGTATCAACCCATCAGCCTTAATCCTGGATGCCCTTAAAGATAATAAAATGAATGAAATGGCATCTTTGACCAATGATGTTGAAATCTACACAGAGCTGTTGCCCGTCGTAAGGTACGATGCAGTAACTAAGGTTAACCTGGCAATTGAAGCTGTTGAACCGGATGCTGTTCTAATGCTGGGGCAGGCTGCTGGACGGGCAAAAATAACTTTTGAGAAAGTTGCTATTAATTTGGATGATTATTGCATTCCGGATAATGCGGGTAATCAACCAGTAGAAGAACAGGTATCGGTTAATGGGCCGACGGCTTATTTCTCCCGGCTCCCTGTAAAATTGATGGCGAAAACCCTTTCAGAGGCAGGCATTCCTGCATCGGTCTCTTACAGTGCCGGTACTTATGTATGTAACCATTTGTTTTACGGTGTAACGCATCAGGTTGAATCTCTGTCTGCTTTTCAACATATTCGTACCGGCTTTATGCATTTGCCATTGCTACCGGAGCAGGCTCTGGGGAGCGATAAACCATATATGGCACTTGATACAATGATCGAAGGAACGTTGTGGGCTATTTATGCAGCTTTGACTCATCAGGAAGAAAAAGATGTTTTTGGTGGGGTGGTTTGTTAGCAAACAGTGAGGTTGCTTTTTTCGTCATAATGATTTTAAGAGGGGGAGGCTTTGCCTCCTTTTTTGTATCTGACAGGGCTGATTTTCATTTTTCTCAAGTTCTGGAAATTCTCACTGATTGAACAGCGACTTAACTGAAAAGTCAATAAAGCGCAGAAAGGAGACTTTTTTTCGCTCAAAACAACCTTTTTGATGCGATTCGATTTGGATTTAGACGCATGTTTCTTTAGTATGTATCGTTACGCGAATTTATATCTCCCTTAAGGACGCCACCTGAAGGTGGATGAGGAAACGATGCAACATCTAGACGAGATTATTGCCAACGCAACGGCAGCTATTGAGCAGGCTGATTCATTAGTCGCTCTGGACGAAGTCCGCGTCCAATATCTGGGCAAGAAGGGTGAGCTAACCCTTCAACTACAAGGCTTGGGCAAGCTTCCACCAGAAGAGCGTCGCTCAGCTGGTCAGGAGATCAACAAAGCCAAAGGTGCGGTTCAACAAGCTATCGCAGCTCGCAAAGATGCGCTTCAGCGTGCTGAGCTGGAAGCGAAGCTGGCTGCAGAAACGATTGATGTTACTCTGCCAGGTCGTCGCATTGAAAACGGTGGTCTTCACCCTGTAACACGCACTGTTGAGCGAATTGAGAAGTTCTTTGGTGAGCTGGGCTTTAACACTGAGTCTGGCCCTGAAATCGAAGATGCTTTCCACAACTTTGATGCGCTTAACATTGCAGCAGACCACCCTGCGCGTACAGATCACGATACTTTCTTCTTTAACCCTGATCTGATGCTTCGTACTCACACTTCTGGTGTTCAGATTCGTACGATGGAAAATGGCAAACCACCATTCCGTTTCATCGCACCGGGCCGTGTATACCGTAACGACTACGACCAGACTCATACCCCAATGTTCCACCAGGTGGAAGGTATGCTGGTTGATGAGAACGTAAACTTCGCTCAGCTGAAAGGCATTCTGCACGACTTCCTGTGTAACTTCTTTGAAGAAGAAGTGGAAGTTCGTTTCCGTCCTTCTTACTTCCCATTCACTGAGCCTTCTGCAGAAGTAGACGTTAAAGGTAAGAATGGTAAGTGGCTTGAGGTACTGGGCTGCGGTATGGTTCACCCGAACGTACTACGTAGCGTAGGTATCGATCCTGAGAAATACTCTGGTTTTGCTTTCGGTATGGGTGTAGAGCGTCTGACTATGCTGCGTTACGGCGTAAACGATCTGCGCGCATTCTTCGAGAACGATCTTCGTTTCCTAAAACAGTTCAAGTAATCCAGAGGTTTAAACACTATGAAATTCAGCGAATCATGGCTTCGTGAGTGGGTAAGTCCTTCTGTTACTACTGATGAACTTACTCACCAAATTACAATGGCTGGCCTTGAGGTAGACGACGTACTGCCTGTAGCCGGCTCTTTCACTGGCGTTAAAGTAGGTCAGGTTGTTGAGTGTGCTCAGCACCCGGATGCCGACAAACTACGCGTTACTAAAGTTGATGTTGGTGAAGAAGAACTGCTGGACATCGTTTGTGGTGCGCCTAACTGTCGTCTGGGCCTGAAAGTTGCTGTAGCGACTGTTGGTGCAGTACTTCCTGGTGACTTCAAGATTAAAAAAGCGAAACTGCGTGGCCAGCCTTCTCACGGTATGCTTTGCTCATTCACCGAGCTGGGTATTGATGTTGAGTCTGACGGCATCATGGAACTGGCTGAAGATGCGGTACTTGGTACTGATTTCCGCGAATTCCTGGGTCTTGATGACGTAACTGTAGACGTTGACCTGACAGCAAACCGTGCTGACTGCTTTAGCATCCGTGGTATGGCTCGTGAAGTTGGTGTACTGAACCGTGCTGACGTAACTGAGCCAGCAGTAGACGCTGTTGCACCGTCTATCGACGATACAGTTTCTATCGAAGTTAAAGAATCAGCGGCATGTCCACGTTACCTTGGTCGTGTGATCAAGAATGTAAACGTGAAAGCTGAAACTCCACTATGGATGCAGGAAAAACTGCGTCGTTGTGGTATCCGTTCAATCGATCCTGTTGTTGATATCACTAACTACGTACTGCTTGAGCAGGGCCAGCCAATGCACGCATTCGATCTAGCTAAGATTGAAGGCGGTATCGTTGTTCGCATGGCTGAGCAGGACGAGAAGCTGACTCTTCTTGACGGTTCAGAAGTTGTGCTGAATACAGATACTCTGGTTGTTGCTGACCACAATAAGGCACTGGCAATGGCTGGTATCTTCGGTGGTGAACTGTCAGGTGTTATGTCTGGTACAACTGACATCATGCTGGAATGTGCTTTCTTCGCACCTGACGCAATCCGTGGTCGTGCACGTAGCTACGGTCTGCACACTGACTCCTCAATGCGTTTTGAGCGTGGTGTGGACTATGCTCTTCAGGCTAGTGCAATGGAGCGTGCTACTCAGCTTATCGTTGAGATCTGCGGTGGTGAAGTTGCACCTGTTGTAACTGTTGAGTCTGAAGCTGATCTGCCTAAGCCGAACAAAGTAACTCTACGTCGCATTAAGCTGGATAACCTGCTGGGTCACCACATTGAAGATGCTGACGTTGTTGAGATTCTTGAGCGCCTTGGTATGTCTGTTGAAGCAACAGCTGAAGGCTGGGCTGCTACAGCTCCGACATGGCGTTTCGATATCGCTATCGAACAGGATCTGATTGAAGAAGTTGGTCGTATCTACGGTTACAACAATATTCCAAATCAGTCGCCTGCTGCGGCATTGAAAATGAACGATCACAAAGAAGCAAACCAGCCTCTTAAACGTGTTCGTGACCTGCTTGTAGACCGTGGTTTCCACGAAGCGATCACTTATAGCTTCGTTGAGCCAGAGCAGCAGAAACTAATCGTGCCTGACGTTGAGCCACTGGTTCTGCCAAACCCGATCTCTGCGGATATGTCTGCAATGCGTCTGGGTCTGATCCAGGGCCTGCTGAACACAGTTGTTCACAACCAGAAGCGTCAACAGCCACGAGTTCGCCTGTTCGAATACGGCCTGCGTTTCATTCCATGTGAAACTGCTGAAAATGGTATGCGCCAGGAGCCTATGCTGGCTGGTGTCATTGCCGGTACTCGCAGCGAAGAGCATTGGGATATTGACACTAACACTGTTGATTTCTTCGACCTGAAAGGTGATCTGGAAGCGATTCTTGAACTGACTGCTAACGAGAAAACATACGGTTTCAAAGCCACTAAGCACCCGGCACTTCACCCTGGTCAGTCTGCAGCAATCGTTGTTGACGGTAAAGAGGTTGGTGTTATCGGTACTGTTCACCCTGAGCTTGAGCGTAAGTTTGGTCTTAACGGCCGCACTATCGTATTCGAAATCGAGTGGTCTGCAATTGATACCCGTGTGATTCCTGAAGCCGTAGCGTTGTCTAAGTTCCCTGCAAACCGTCGTGATATCGCAGTAGTAGTGAACGAAGAAGTTTCTGCTGGTGACGTTGTTGAAGTTTGCCGCGCAAACGGCGGTGAGCTGCTGACAGACGTAAATCTGTTCGACGTATACCGTGGTAAAGGTATCGAAGAAGGTCAGAAGAGCCTTGCAATTGCGCTGACACTACAATCTGCTGAGCGTACGCTTGAAGAAGCAGATATCTCTGGTGCAGTTGATAGTATTGTTGCAGTACTTGCTGAGCGTTTCGGTGCTTCACTACGTGACTAATAGCGGACAATGACGGCTTAAACCGATAAAACTTTATTGCTTTTTAAGTCATTGTTTTATGAAAGCAGCCCTTATGGGCTGCTTTTTTTTGATCTGTATCTAAAACATTATAACAATCTGATACTTAGGGGTATTTACTGAATCTGGCTTAGAATATAGTTACTTATGCGGTATACAAATGATTTTGCAGTGGTTATTTTTGCATCATTTGAATCAGAAGCACAACCAGGTGCATGATTTTTGCCTTTTCTTGCTATTAAAAAACAATAATTTAGTACCAAGATTAACGAAAAAAGTTGGCGGAAATCAGCTAGTTGGCTTAAACTTGTCTCTAGTTGGAATAAAGCACTTAACTGGCGTCGTAGGGTGCATAGTGAGTCGCCAGTAAAACCTTTATTTCCAGTGACTAATTCGCAGTGGATATAACTAAGTTTATGTCTGCTATCCATTCAACATAGTCTTGAGGGAATTATCTATGGCGCTCACAAAAGCCGATTTGGCTGAGAACCTGTTTGAGAATGTTGGATTGAGCAAACGGGACGCCAAGGATACGGTGGAAGTCTTCTTTGAAGAAATCAGGAAAGCTCTGGAAAATGGCGAGCAGGTGAAGCTATCAGGTTTTGGTAACTTTGATCTGCGCGACAAGAATGAGCGACCAGGAAGAAATCCTAAAACGGGCGAAGATATTCCAATTTCTGCCCGCCGTGTTGTTACTTTCCGCCCAGGCCAAAAACTTAAAGCTCGCGTAGAAAGTATCGAAATCGAAAAATAGCAGTTTTAAGTGCGATAACAACAGAACCCAAGTGAGGTGTGTAGACTCACTTGGGTTTTCTTTTATTTGCTTTTCCCTACCTTGAATCTGAAGAACAGACAGCTTGCTATATCTCGTCAATTCACTCTGTTGCAATCACCCCTGTTTAATATTCTTGTCTGTATATACATACTTTGATGACATAAAGGAATGGCATTCAATTGCTGTGTAGTGTTTTGTGTCGCTATTCAGCGAGGCGATAATGATGCCAGTCAATTATTGCTTGTGGGAATGTACGTATGATTCCGGCGTCGATGGATAAAACAACGCCTGGAGCCATAATTATAATGCTGAAACCACCATACTCTAAAAAACTATCCCGCAGCCTCTTTTTGTTGTCAGGCTTACTGATTGTAAGCGGCACAGCCAATGCCGGTTATTCAATTGTTCGTGTTAAATGCGATAAGAATGACACTGAAACCCGTATTTTTATTAACAACGAATATAAGGGCACATGCCCAAAACTGGACATCCCGGTCAAGGCTGGAAAGTCGGCATTGCGTGCGCAAAAAAAGGTCGATGATGAACATGAACAGATTTTTGTTAAACAGCTAAATGTTGTTCAAGGTGTCCCTCAGCGTATTGATGTTGTATTGGGAGCGGTTGAGTTGACCGCGAGTGCTAAAAAAGCACGACAACGAGCGGCTGAAAAACAATTACGTCAAGCCGCACAAGCTGATTTGATAGCAGCTCGTAGCGGTGATGTGGACGCAATGGCTCAAATGGTGCAGCGTTATACCGTCGGCGAAGGTATCGCAAAGAATTTGAATAAAGCCCGCTATTGGCAACAGAAGCGCGAATCAGTGCTGGCCGAAATGGATCTGGCAGCAGCTAAAGCCGGAAACATAACAGCTATGACGAAACTGGTTAAGCGTTATGAAGAAGGTAAGGGAGTCGCACAAAGTGACGAGCAGGCTCAGCTTTGGCGCAAGAATATTGAGTCTGCAAATGCACAGGCTGAATTAACTTCGGCTAAAGCAGGCAATGTAAAAGCCATGGAATCTGTAAGCAAGCGATATAAGACTGGTAAAGGTTTCGAGCAAAGTACAGAGCAGGCTCAGTATTGGCAAGAGAAAATCGATGAAGTAAAACAACAGAAAGTAGCTCAAGCCAAGCGTAAAGAAATTCGTAAAGAGATTGATGGCATTTCATACACCCGCTTCCTGGAGGGTGGGATGGAAATTATCTCAGAGGAGGAAAATCCTTTCGCTATCACTCTTGGAGGGCCTTTGGTTTCAGCTTCGAGTACCTTGCTTGATGTTATTTCAACGCCAATTAACATGACCCGCCAGGTATACCTTTCGGAGCAATTAGCTGCGCATGCTTCAGCGTGGGCCAAGCCTGACTCAATGATGGCCAAAGCATATCAGCAGCAACAGATCCGCAATGAACAGTCTGATGACCCGCTATTAGCATCACGGTGAGTCGGACATCACGATGAAACGATTAATTATAATTATCACCCTGCTACTGGCAGGGTGTGCTCAACAATCTGTTCAGCAAGTATCGAAACCAATCTCAGCAAGCGACTGGCAATTACTAGAGGCACAGTTATCAGCTGTCCCAGCTGATGTTTACCTTGCTATTGAGCAGGAGGCTCAGGCCCGTATATCTCAGGCTAATTCATCGGAAAGACAGCCTTTGTCTGGCAAGAAATTATTGGTTGAGCTTATTCAGTCTGCTGATAATCCTGTGTTGGTTGCTGATGAATCTTTTTACCAGCTAGATGAGGTTGTCAGCGGTAGTGAACAAGGTGCCTCATCATTTGCTGAAGTATTATCAGACTATCTGTTGCAGCCAGATTTTGCCTGTCGTCAGCCAGTTTTCGCCCGTTATTTTCAGCAGCGTTATCAAGTTCAGGTGACAGCTCTTAAATGTCAGGACAAAGTTCCGTTTTTTGTCGTTGACCGCTATAAAGGCGGAAAGATTGCTTGGGTAGCACCGGAGCAGGTCAGTGAAATTCATCTGCTTTTTGCCGGAGAGGGTAAGAACTTAAGTTCTCGTTTCGGGCATGTTGCACTGCGCCTGGTGATTTGTCCTGAAGACGAGTCTGAAAAAGGACGGCCAGTAAAAGAGAGTTGTGACACTAACGTTTTCGAGCACCTTGTTCTCGGCTATATGGCACACATTGATGAGTTTGAACTGGATACGGTGAAAGCACTGTCCGGGCAATATAATGCCTACCTTTTTGCGTTTCCGTTTATTGATGCTTACCGTGATTACGCTATCAGCGAATTTCGGGAAGTCTATTCATTGCCGCTGAACCTGAATAAACATCAAAGCGAACAAATGGTCAGGGAACTTGCTGACATCCACTGGCGATATTCCGGGGAATACCGCTTTTTCAGTAAGAATTGCGCATCCTTGTTACAGCAAAATCTGCGCTCATTGATGCCGCAAATCAATACCGATGAAGCGCTGAACGAAGATTTCATCCGTCCCGATAAGCTATTTGCTGCAGCCAGAACGTCACCGCTGGCTCAGGGGGACAAGCTCAACTCATTAGAAAAAGCCGAACAGCAGGGGTATTACTTCTCAAGCACAGAGTCGTTTTATAGTGATGCCGTCGATTTAGTTAACGAAGCGATGAGTTATCCGGCTTTCTCGGATATGGAAAGCTACTTTAGCATTTCTCCAGAGCAGAGGATGAAAAATATCAAGCGGGATTACCGTTACTATTCCCGGCTCAAGAATGACAAGTTCCTGCTTAATGGCCAGATTCTGCTGGAAGAGTTGGCTTTTGTTCGTGCTGAGCGCCGGATGATGGCAGAAGGAACACGGTATTTTAAGCATCTGGATGATCAGGCCAGGATCGATCAAATCCACGGTCAGTTAAACCCTGAGCAAAACAAACTGTTTGATGCCTGTCTGTTACGACCTGTGAAACAACTTACCCAGCCGGTAGTCCGTTTGCCGGGTATTCCTGAGCATGCAGACATTCCAGAGTTGCCATCAACACCTCGATGTAAGAGTTATGAAGCTCGTAAGCAATTGGTTGGCATTCTTTCTGTAATCAATATTGACGAGCAGGAAAAATCACAGTGGTTGCGTGTTGTTGCTGCCACACAGCAGATGAATGCCACTATGAACAACATCCTCGAGTTAAATCAGCTTAAGCCGAAAGCGAGGCGATAATGCAAAGAGATAAAATGAAATCATTTATCAAGCCGGTTATTGTTGCATTCAGCCTCTTGTCGGTTACAAATCATGCATACTCCAAGGCCGCTGACTCGAATCAGCCTAGTGAGCAGGAAATGAAAGCCATGCTGGACATGCTTGACCAATTGGATGAACTGGATCGCATGGATTTTCGTGAAGCTTTACGGCAGGCAAGCAGCTGTATTTCAAGTCGTCTTTATTCATGTGCGCAAGAGAAGCTTTCTGAAGCGTCGGAGTATGCGAACAGTGAATCAGACAAAGCCCAACTAGCGCGGGTCAGGAATGATCTTGAGTCCGAACGTAAACTGGAAGCCAAGGAAATTGCACTGGCTAAACAGCGTAAACGCGAAGCTGAACGTCGAGAGCGCGAAAGACAGCGAGAGGTCGCACGGTTACGCCGCCTTGAGATGGAACGAGAAATGGAGTCTGATGATAACTTAGCGATGAACACATTCATGCAAGGTTTGTCGCAGGGACTATCAGATCTTGCTGAAAGGAATGCACAGCGGAATCTCGAAATTAATTCGGCGATACGTCAGGCCAATGCGATACAGGAGCAACAGCGACGTGAATATCTTGAAGAGCAGCGTCGAGCCAGAGAAAGAGAGGCTGAGTGGCAACGCAAGCAACAGCGTTATGAAGATCAGCAACGTGCTTTAGCTGAGCAGAAAAGAAAGGCTGAACAAGAACGCAGAAGAGAGCTGGAGCTGGCTCGCAAGCGTGAGGCGGAGAAATTGGCCCGTCAGCGCGAGCAAGAACGCCAGCGACAGGAAAAGGAACGTCAGTTGCAGGCTGAAAAACTGGCTAAACAGCAAGCCAAGAAGGCTTATCTTGATAAGTTGCTTTCCGGTACACGCTTGGGGGCGATGAACTGCTATGGTGAAATTCACATTGGTGGCCAGTTACCGAAAGTGAAACCTAAAGCGGTAGGATGCGTGGATGTTCATTATCGGGTCAGTTGCCCGGTAAGTGCTCGTTCAACGACCGGTGTTCTGGATTACTTTACCAGTTTTGATATGGGCTGTTTCGGTGACACCGATAAGCTCACGTCAGATTTAGGTTGTAAAGCGGAAGAGCTGAAAGTCAGAGCGGTTAAAGTTACCGAGTGCCGTTAATCTTAGTCAGCTTTCTGTCAGATAGAAGCTGTTGAATAGAAAGGGGAGTTGTGTTTGTCACGGCTCCCTTTTTGCTTCTTATATCTTTTCCCTTCCAGCTTCTTTTTCCTATCTTTTTCCCGTTATTGAATATCACAAACTTAAAATAATAATGTTACAAGAGTGTAACCTTTCGGTATATTGATATGTAGTGACATCCACTGAATAACAGTAATAACACGGAGGTTATGTATGGCGTTAGTACGGCAGGTCAGGGACGGAGACTTTCTAGGCGCGACGCTGGATTTATCACAACCCTTTGAAACCGCTGAATGGACAGTTTCATCCGGAGTTCAATGCCAGCTGTTAATGCGTGGTGTGCTTCAGTTGACACCACCAAATATCAAGGGGACAGAGAAAGACATTGTGCTTTCATCCGGTATTCACGGTGATGAAACCTGTCCTATCGAGTTGGTGCAGAGGTTAGCGGAAGGGGTTTTGCAGGGGCGGGTTATACCGGCTCACCGAATCTTATTGATTATCGGTCACCCGGAAGCCATCAATGCTCAGACCCGTTATATCGATGAAAATATGAACCGTCTTTTTAAAGGCCACAATGAAGAGCGCAATGTTGACTGTAAAGTTGCAAATCAGCTCCAGAAGGTAATCAGTCACTTTTTTGCCGGTTCAAGAGCGGAGAATAAAGACCGCTGGCATTTAGATATGCACAGCGCTATTCGAGATTCAAAGCATTATACCTTTGCGGTTAGCCCATTTACCGCTAAACCGACCCGTAGTAACCGTTTGTTTTCCTTTTTGTCGAGGGCCGGAATTGAAGCCGTGTTGATGTCAAATGCATCTTCGCCAACATTTAGTTGGCACAGTGCGGAGTATTATGCCGCTCAGGCCTTGACGTTGGAATTGGGAAAAGTCGCAGAATTCGGCGAGAACGACTTGTCTTCTCTGGAGCCATTTTATGAGGCTCTGCTTGCATTGGTAACCGAGCAGGAACTTCCCTCTGAATGGCAAAACGATGAGCTCAAAATCTATAAAGTTACTCGGACACTGATTAAACACTCAGAACAATTTTCTTTTACCTTCCCAGATGAGCTCGCCAATTTCACATTCTTTGAACAAGGGAAATTGTTGGGAAGCGATGAGGACGTCGAGTACTTTTCTCTGTCAGGCGGAGAGGCGGTAGTGTTCCCTAATTCCCGGGTTGCGCTCGGGCACCGGGCATGCCTTCTTGTTCAACAGGCGGATGTAGATCTTGGCGAACAAGTGACGTTACGTCAGTAAATCGCTTCTAATCTGGTGAAAAGCAGGCAATTGACTGATATATAATTCAAATTACAGGTAGTCTGCTTTCCAATCTTACGGTGAGACGGTATGGTTAAAGCTTCCTTTTTACCGTGTTCGACCAATGCATTTAAACGATCTTATTTCTCGCCAGCAGGCAAGGTGGAAGTTCAGCTTTATTCTGATTGCAGTCGCTTTGCTGGCCGTCAGTGTTTTTTCTCTCGCAGTCGGTGAGCTGTTTATCCTGCCCTGGGCCCCGGACGGCGGTTTAGAACAGCAGTTATTGTTGCAACTACGGATGCCAAGGTTATTGGCCGCGGTTGCTATCGGTGCCTCCCTTGCTGTGTCAGGTGCAGTGCTTCAGGTGTTGCTGGGGAATCCTTTAGCGGAACCTGGTGTGTTAGGAATTTCCGGTGGCTCAAGCCTGGCTTTGGTTATCGTGCTGTTCGCGCTACCTTTTGAGCCAGCTCCTGTCGTTATGATGCTGGCTGCGATGGCCGGTGCCTTGTGTTTTACATCGGTCCTGGTCGGATTATCACGACGACGTAAGGTTTCCACCGCCAGATTGCTGCTAATTGGTGTCGCTCTTGGCATCCTGTCCGGTGCTATTGTTACCTGGGCATTTTATTTTAGTGATGATCTTAACCTGCGCCAGTTACTGTACTGGCTGATGGGCAGTGTCGGCGGGGTAAGCTGGACACATCTTTCTCTGTTGTTGCTGGTTATTCCTGTTCTCGTCTGGCTGTGTTTGCAGGGCAAGAAAATGGATCTGCTGATGTTGGGGGAAGGGCAGGCCAAGCAGCTGGGTCTGAATGTTGAGGCGTTTCGCTGGCGTTTGATTTTAGTCGTTTCGCTGCTGGTCGGTGCCGCTGTAGCGCTGGGTGGTGTTATCGGCTTTATCGGTCTGGTTGTGCCTCATTTGCTTCGCCTTGCATTGGGAACAGAGAACCGTTTTTTGTTGCCGCTGTCTGCGATGACAGGTGGTTTGTTATTAGCAGTTGCTGATACTGTGTCCCGGATTATTTTACCTTCTGCAGAACTGCCTGTCGGGGTGGTGATCACCAGTATTGGTGCACCTGTATTTATCTGGATGCTGCTAAGATCCCAAATCGATTGAGTTTCTCGTCATGACATCACAAAGCAAATATCAAAAGAAGGATGAAAGGGTGATCTTAGAGGTTAAAAACCTGGCAATGCCACCGCGTTTGCTACCCGTGTCTTTCTCAATTGACGCAGGAGAGATTGTTCACTTGATTGGTCCCAACGGTAGCGGGAAAAGTACTGCGTTGTCGATGCTTTCCGGCTTGTTTGACGGAGACGGTGAGATCAATCTGCTTGGCAAGCCAATTGCTGACTATGATCTTCAGATGCTGGCAAGAATGCGTTGTTATCTTGCCCAGCAGGATCGCCCGGCATTTTCAGTTGGTGTCTACCATTACCTTTCGCTGGCCTTATCCGCTTTGACAGAGGCTGTGCCTGAAAAAATCCAGGAAGCCTTAGACGAAGTATGTCAGGCACTCAATATTGCCGATAAGCTGACCCGTAATATTCAGCAATTATCTGGCGGTGAATGGCAACGTGTTCGCTTGGCAGCGGCGTGTTTGCAAGTCTGGCCTACACTGAATCCTGAAGCAAAGTTGTTGCTCCTCGATGAACCTGCCGTGGCGCTGGATATAGGACAGGAAGCCGCGATGTATAAGCTGATCCGTATGATGGCTGGAAAAGGCATTGCTGTTGTGATGGCTAACCACGATTTGAATCGCAGCCTTCGTGAAGCCGATAAAGTGATGCTGTTGAAAAACGGCTCCTGTGTGGCGAAGGGGGCTCCGGATGACGTAATGACTGTCGAGCGGCTTGAACAGACCTTTGTAACCCGTGTCCAGCGGGTAGAACATGACGGAAAGTCATGTCTGATTTTTTCTGATTAAGTCATACCCAAGTGATCTCATTCTGAAAACGGTAACCTGAGACCATTTGGGTATAGTTACTTAAAACTATTCTCAATAAAGGAGTGATAAATGACTGCACCAAGCTGGGATTTGTCGATTGCCTACCAGGATCTTTCCGATCCGAAAATTCAACAAGACATTAAAACAATCGAAGAAAAAACTAGCCAGTTGGCGTCTTTAAATCCGGACGGTCTTGATGATCTGATGAAGGCGATTGTGCTAAAGGATCAGCTTGCAGTTAAAGTTCGTACTTTATCAAGTTATGCCAATTGTTTAACGTCAGTTGATGCCGCGAATGATGGTGCGAAAAAACTGTCAGGTCAGTTGGATCAGTTATTTTCGAAGTTTGAGCAGGCGCTTAATCCGTATTTGCAGGCTCTGATTAATTTGGATGACAGTGATTTTGAAGCTGTGCTCGCTGGTAACCAGGAAAGCGGCAGTCTGGCGCATCACCGTTTTCGCCTCAAACGCGATCGCCTGAAGCGAAATCGTCTGCTTTCTGTTGGTGAAGAACAGTTGCTGTCTGCAATGAATGTGGATGGACGAAATGCCTGGGGACGTCTTTACGATAATCTGACCGGTAGTTTAAAAGTGACGCTCCAACTGGCTGACGGCAGTGAAGAAACGATGGGACTGTCGCAGGCGGCCAGCATTCTTTATGGCCCGGATAGTGAACGTCGTGAACCGGCATGGCGAGCGATTTCTGACATCATGGAAGTACATGAGCAGACCTTCGCCGCTATTCTTAACGGTCTCGCGGGTGGGCGCTTAACGGAGTATGAAAAGCGCAGCCACACCGATCAGGTACATTTTCTTGATTCTAGCCTGCACACCAGTCGTATTGAGAAGCAAACACTGGATGCCATGATTCAGGTTGCCAGAGACAATCAGCTTGTCGGTCGCAATGCCGGGCAGCAAATGGCAAAACTGTTTGGAACAGACAAGCTCAAACCATGGGATGAGCTGGCTTCAATGCCTGCACTGCAAGGTAGTAAAGGTGAAAGCTATAGCTTTGAGCAGGGTATTGCGATTATCCGTGATGCGTTCGCCGGTGTTGATCAGGAAATGGCAGATTTTGTCGACATGATGGTCGAAAGGAAGCTTATTGATGCTGCACCTCAGCCGAAAAAACGTTTAGGTGCTTACTGCACTAAGTTTGTTGATACTCGAACGCCTCTGGTCTTTATGACCTGGGGTGGCAGCATGTCGGATGTTCTTACTCTGGCGCATGAATTGGGTCATGCTTTTCACAACTGGGTAATGCGTGATATGTCTCTGGTGGAAACTGAGTACCCGATGACACTGGCTGAAACGGCATCTATTTTTGCTGAGAATATCGTTCGTGATGCGCTGCTGGAAAAAGCCCGGAATGATCAGGACAAGCTGATGATGCTGTGGGAAGAAGCGCAGTCGGCTCTGGCGTTGATGGTTAATATTCCAGTTCGCTATGAGTTCGAAAAAGCCTTCTACGAACAGCGCTCAAACGGTGAATTTACACCTGAGCAGCTAAAACAGCTGATGTCAGAGACCTGGCGTGAGTGGTATGGCGATGTGATGGACGAAACCAATAGCATGTTCTGGGCCAGCAAGCTGCACTTCAGCATTCCTGAAATCAGCTTCTATAACTATCCATATCTGTTCGGTTATCTGTTCAGTAAAGGTGTTTATGCCCAGCGCGAAGCGAAAGGTGAGCAGTTCTATTCGGACTATAAAGCCTTGCTGCGTGATACGGGTTCTATGACAGCCGAAGAAGTGGTTAAGAAACACCTTGGCATGGATATTCGCCAGCCGGAGTTCTGGCAGCAAAGTGTTGATATGGTAAAACAGCAAATTGATGAGTTTGAGCGATTGATTAGCAAGCTATAATTATGCGCTGAATATTTTAGTCCCAAAGCCCGGATTATTTTCCGGGCTTTTTAGTTTTATTGGTTTGTTTTTCAGAGACTGCTTTGGGCAAAACATCACATTATTTCCAGTCAGGCCTAATTGTTTTGCATCAGTGCAGACTTAATTCGTTACCTTTATTCCACAAATAATTAATTCCTTCCTGGTATTTCTTTTCTTTAATTCAATTCAAATAAGCTTAGATATGCAGCTACTAGTCATTTGATATAACAATTCCAATAGAGAAAGAGGACGTCACATTGGCTATTCAAAAGGAAGACAGGGTACAGGTTGCTAAATTTCTGTACCGGGCAACATTTGGCCCCAAATCGGGTGAGATTGAATCCTTAAGTGCAATGGGAATTGATGCCTGGTTTGGTGAGCAATTTCGTTTGGCTCCCAGTTTACACCGTCCATCAGCAGAAGCATTTGCTTCGGCAAGCGGGACCTCTTTGGGAGAAGGTGTCCGTTTAAGTGCATGGTGGGCCAATACTCTTGAAGGGAAAGACCAATTACGTCAGCGAGTGGCTTACGCATTGAGTCAGATCTTCGTGGTGTCTCGCTCTGGCGGACCGGATTCACAGGCTTTGGCGGAATATTATGATCTACTGGTTCAACATGCTTTCAGTAATTTTAGGGACATATTAAAAACCGTCACGTTGAGTCCGGCCATGGGCAAATACCTTACCTTAACCGGCAGTAAGAAAGCAGATTCGGTGAAAAATACTTTTCCGGATGAAAATTATGCTCGTGAAGTTATGCAATTGTTCAGCCTCGGGTTATGGCAGCTGCATTCTAACGGAATGCCAAAACTGGATTCGTTCGGGAATAAAATTCCCACCTATACCCAGGAAGATGTCGAGGAGTTGGCTCGAGTGTTTACAGGCTGGCGTAAGGATACATATTTGAAACCAATGTATTCGGTTAATCGATGGCATGACACCGGTGAAAAGAAAGTCCTGGGGCAGGTTTTTGCACAGGGGCAGACGGCAGAACAGGATTTGGAACAGGCCATTGACCTGTTAGTTAACCACCCGAATACCCCGGTATTTATTTCAATTCTGTTGATTAAACGATTGACCATCAGCAATCCGCGGCGAAGTTATATCGATCGAGTGGTCAAAGTATTTAAGGATAATGGTAAAGGTGTACGGGGCGATATGGAGGCCGTAATCAAAGCCATATTGCTTGATGAAGATATCCTTGCAGGAAAAGCCATGGCTGATTATCAAAATACGGGTAAAAGCAGTCGCAATTTTGGCAAGGTAAAAGAACCGATAGTTGCTATGGCTAATTTATGTCGGGCGCTGGATGTCAAAAGCAACGATCCGGAGCGCTGGTGGGATTTCGCATCAAGTCAGAAGAATTACGGCCAGGCACCGCTCAGGGCACCCAGTGTGTTTAATTTCTATGAGCCGGATTATGCTCCCAAGGGGGAAATTAACGACAAACTATTATCATCACCAGAGTTTGGCATTTTGTCGATGGATGTTGTTCGGCGAATATCGAACCGAATGTGGATTTGTATCGCCTCATCGCAATCGACAAATAAGAAAAAGTGGTCGTGGGATCGCAGTGAATATGAACGAACAGTGAGTCAGCCCGATGAATATGTCGCATTGGTTAATGAGCGCTTGTTCGGAGGTTTGATGTCATCTGAGCTTTCCTTGTTTCTGAAAGGGATGCTCGAAGGCCTTGAGCTGAATAACAAATCTGCTGACAGAAAAATAAAGGACACACTGTTTGCCGTTCAATGTTCCCCTGAATTTCGTTGCCAGGAGTAAGCTATGAAGATCACACGACGTAATTTTCTCAAAGGAAGTGCTGCATTAAGTGCGACATCATTGGCTCCGGCAGTGACAGGAATCAATATTGCTCATGCGCAGGAAGGCGATTTTAAAGCCCTTGTTTGTATTTTTCTGTTCGGTGGTAATGATGCTTATAACATGGTCATTCCGGATAATGATGCGGAATATTCGGATTACTTGAATGCTAGGCCTGAACTGGCAATTGTGCGGGAAGAGGCCGTTAGTATAGGTATTGCGACTGATAACGGCGTGCCTTTGGCCTTACATCCATCAATGAAAAGTTTGCAGGCAGTTTTTACCGAGGATAAAAAAGCGACGGTTATTGTCAATTCTGGGCAACTTGTTGAACCTGTTATTGGTAGTGCAGTTGCTAATCCGGAATTGCCCGAATTCCTGATGGCTCATAACTTACAGCAAACCATGTGGCAGTCCGGTGCGGAAAATATGAAGGACAAGTTAGGTTGGGCCGGGAGAATGGTTAGGGATATGCATTTACCGGGTTCACTTTCTCCGCTGATTTCACTAAATGGTGAGAAGAAGTGGCTGAGAAGTGAAAACCATGAACAGTTGGTGTTGACCACAGACGGTGCGGGTGAATACAGCGGCTTGAAAACCCCGGAAAGATATGAAGCTATGCTGCGTCATTTCAACGAAAAGTTCAGTAACCTGTATGCGGATATTTACTCTGAAACGATGGCTGACAGATATTATGACAATGAAAAAGCCAAAGAGGCACTGGGCAATGTCGGTGAACTGACCGGATATCCTGATACGCATTTAGGCCACTCGCTACAAACTACTGCGAAATTAATCCGATCCAGGGCAGACCTCGGCCATCAGCGTCAGATTTATTTTGTCGGTTTAGGTGGCTTTGATACCCATAAAGATCAACAGGCCAAGCATGCAGGTTTGTTGCAGCAGGTATCTGATGCGATGGCGGCTTTCTACCTGGATATGAAAAGCATTCAGATGGCAGACAAAGTAACAGCGTTTACCATGTCTGATTTTGGTCGTCGGATAATGGCCAATGAAACCGGTACGGATCATGGCTGGGCAGGGCATCAGATTGTTGTCGGTGGTGCAGTTAAAGGCGGTAAAGCTTACGGCAAATGGCCTGAACTGGTACCGGGCAGTCAGTATGATTATAAGAATGGTCGTATTGTCCCGGAAATTGCAGCAGATCAGGTAAATGCCTCGCTAGCTCGCTGGTTTGGTTATCAGGGAGCATTGACTGATTTATTCCCGTCTTTGAAGTCGTTTAAGTCACATTACCTCGATTTCATTTAACCAGCAGGTGTGATCAAGTACTTATGCTGACAGGAATTATTAAAGGGAAAGCCAGACACGAAGTCTGGCTTTATTTTGATAGCCAACTGAGCTATCGCGTTGTGGAGAGTTTATTCGAATATTTTAGTTATCAGCGGGCTAGCCCATCATGACGCCGATACTCAACAGCACCATTACCATAGCTGTCAGGATACCCAGCAGCGGGCCAATGAATCGCAACCAGGATGAGTAAGCAACACGACCGATTGCCAGGCCACCCATCACGACGCCGGATGTCGGGGTAACTAGGTTAGGCAGGCCGGAAGCTGATTGATAAGCTGTCACTACCAACTCTCGGCCAACACCGGCAAAGTCGGCCAGTGGTGCCAGAACCGGCATTGAAAGTACCGCGAGGCCGGATGATGATGGCACTACCAGACACATTACGGCTTCAACCCAGTAGATAGCATTGATGAAGGCAACGTCGTTTAGTCCGCCCAGTAAGCCTTCTGCATAATGAAGGATGGTGTGAGTGATGTTGCCGTTATCCATCACCACAACCAGGCCTCGGGCAATGGCGATGATCAGTGCGACGCCAAGTAAGTCTCGGGCTCCATTAACAAAGCTGTCGGTGATTTCCACTTCTGACATACGGCCGACAAAGCCAACCAGGATACTGGAGCCGATAAACAGGGCAGACAGTTCCGCCATCCACCATCCGGCAACGGACACACCCCACATCATGACCGCAAAAGTCAGGCCGAAGATAGCTAGAACGGCTTTACGGGTATTGGTCAGTTCCGGTGTCTCTTGTTGCTTGCTATGAAGGAAATGGTTGAGATTAGATTCTCTCTGGTTTGCAACAATGGATAGCTCCGGATTACGTTTCACTTTTTCGGCATAGCGCATCACGTAAATCACGCAAGCTACCCAGCCCAGAACCAAGATAATCGCGCGAAGGGCGAAACCTTCCATAAAGTTGATTTCAGCTGCGTTGGAAGCAATTACTGTAGCAAACGGGTTGATGGTTGAGCCCAGACACCCGATACCGGCACCAATCATGATAATGGCAACACCGACAATACTGTCATAGCCTGCGGCTATCATTACAGGGATGAGCAGGGCGTAAAATGGGATGGTTTCCTCTGCCATGCCATACACAGTACCGCCCAGAGCGAATAGTCCCATCAGGATAGGGATCATCCATTTTTCACGTCCGGCCAGGCGTTTCATGGTGCCGGCGATACCTGCATCGATTGCACCGGTTTGGGTGACAACTGCAAGGAAGCCGCCGATGACCAGAACGAACAGTGCTACATCAACAGCACGCGCCGCATAGCTGCTCGGGTCATAGAAACCCTGAATCGGAGCCATCAGGATGTCGACGAAACCTTGTGGATTGGAGTCCACGGTTTGATATGTGCCGACCAGCGGTACCATGCGCCCCAGCGTTTCATTGGTTTCCATCTGATACTGTCCAGCTGGTATAACCCAGGTCAGAACAGCCATTAAAACGGTCAGAATCATCAGGATTGTGTAGGCAGAGGGAAATTTAATTTTTGTCATAGGGATGTCCTCTTGTTTCAAATGGGGCTTTCGCCCCATAAACGGGTAGTGACCAATAGTGGCCCCACCTTCTAATTAACGAAGTCCATGATTTCTTGAGCTGACATGTTGTTTAAGCCCATTTGTTTCAGTGTTCTTCCTGTTTCGAAATAGTTGGTTTCGTTATAGGCGTTATCGATATGCAGGCAGGAGGTAATCATTGGAGTTTCAACACCAACCAGCTGACCCAGTTCATAGCAAGGAACCAGCAGGAAGGCTGCGTCTTCAGTGATGTAACGGTTGCTGGCTGAATTTGGCGCGCTGTTGAGTTTGCCGTGGGTTTCAGAGGTGCGGTTTACCTCATAAACACTCTTACATTCCATATCGTATAAAGCATTCATGGCCTCTAGTTCAGGAAGCAGTTGCAGACCCAGCGCTTTACCGATTGACTGGCGTTCTGTTTCCATCACAGCCGCAGCTTTTGCGGTTGATACAGAGCAGCAGTCTTTGTAGTAATTGAATTGGCCGTCATAGTTTTCCAGTAGCCCCATATTGAGGGTGGTGAGCAGAGGGTGGCCACCGAAGTTGATATTTTCCAAACCCGCTTCAAGCACATTATCGAGAGGCTTGAGCGGTAGTGGCATTACCGGCTGAAGGGCATCAATCGCATCTTGTGTACGGCTTGCCGGGAAGGCGGCAACTGGCAAAAATTCCTTCATCCCCAGGATGGCGATTTCCGCTGGGCCGACAATTCGGGTTGCCCAAGGGATAGAGATGGCATCGACGAATGTCAGGTCAAGGTCTGCATAGCCTTGCTCTTTCTTAATGCGGTTCAGAACCAGAGAGCCATAGTTACCCGGCATCAGCATAATGATCTGGCCATTACGGAGATGGGGCAGCATGTTGATAAACAGCGGTTCCTGAGCAAATGAAGGGACGGGTAGTACCAGCATATCGGCATAAGCAATAGTTTCAGCCAGATCCCGGCTGATTTTGTCGATCTTCTGGAAGCCGTCATAGGTAAGCGGGACATCATTGAAGCTGTCCAGCGCCCGGATACCGTCTTGCTGCTCGATATCAGTCAGTGGTTGATCGAATCCCGGAGCACCATAAAGGCAGACATCTGCGCCTTGCATAGTGAAGTGGTAAGCGGCTGTTAAACCTGCATTGCCAGAGCCGATCACGGATACACGAGGGTTCATAACTTCTTCCTTCTTGTTATTTGATTTATCTGCTTTCCAGACTAAGGAAGATGGGCGTATTGCTGCCAATGACGAAGGCGGGGACTAGTATGCAAAAAGGTAATGCTTAGCGAGCATCACCTTTTTAATTAAATGAAAAATAAAGGTTTTTGGTTGGCTTCTGATTATCGATTACTATCAGGTTAACTGTGATCTCTCGCTGTTAACCGCTCATCAAGGTCGCGCATCGGGCCGATTTTGAGGTAAATATCCATCTGATCAGCAAGCAGCATAAATTGCTCAATGAACTGTTCGGCATGGCGATGAACTGGCTTTAACGCCGGATAAAGAATGTCAAATTCAAACGGTAAGCTGAAGACCAGCGGACGCATTACAACCTGAGGGTGTTCGTTTTCCATATGGGCAGTGAAAGGGTCGGTGATAGCAATACCGACGCCTTCTCGTACCAGAGCGGCGGCAGTGCTGGCGAGGGAGACTTCGATCTGCTCAATGGTAGAAAGATCATAGCGTCGCAACAGAGCATCAATTCGTCGCTGGGTTACATCTTTCTCATGGCGGATCAGTACCTGTCCGGCGATATCGTAGATATCAATTACAGAACGCTTAGCCAATGGAGAGTCTGCGGGCAGCAGGCAAACGGATTCACATTCCACTCTCTGTGCTTTTACACCAGCCAGGTGCTCATCGACAAAAGCAAAGCCGATATCCGTAGTCTGGCTCTGAACCCGGCGGATCACGTCTTCCGAACGATAGGTTTTGAACCCGACTTTCATCTTTGGTGCCTGTTTCAGAAACGTTGCCAGAATACGGGGTAGGAAAGCATTAGAGAGCAGGGGCATTGCTGCGATATTCAGGCTGCCGAAGTGGCGGGAGCGGATTGAGTCGGCAGCATTATCCAGCCCTGAAACTGCATCGAATACTTTCGCCACTTCCAGATAAAACGCTTGCCCTTCATCACTGAGTTCAAGACGGTTTCCTTTGCGGATAAACAGCTTAAAGCCAAGGCGTTGTTCAAGCCCGGATAAGAGTCGACTTACTGCAGGTTGGCTAAGACAGAGGCGTTCAGCAGCGGCAGTAACAGTCTGGCATTCGACAACGGCTTTAAATGCATTGAGTTGGGTTAATTTCATAACAGGTCTGCTCCGTAACACATTGAATTACGGTAACAGAAGCAGAAAATGAATACCTTGAAGCCGTTTTGATAATTTGCATATTATGCAAATTAATTGAGGTGCATTCTTTAGATAGAGCGGTCGCTGAAATAAAAAAGCCAGACATCAGTCTGGCTTTGGGTTTAAGTCCGATAGTGAGTTTTATTTGATTTTGAACTGGCCAACAAGATGCTGAAGTTCTGTTCCTGCGTGGTTCAGTTCGTTGACTACCTGTTCTGATGTGCTGCCGGCTTCAATCAATTCAGAAACGATATCCTGAATGGCAACCATGTTGCGGTTGATTTCATCAGTTACCGAGCTTTGTTCTGTTGCTGCAGTTGCAATCTGGCTGGTCATATCATTGATAGCTTCAACGGCGTTAGTAACCGAAGACAGGCTGTCGGTGATTGAGTTCGCTGCACCTACGGCTTCGTTACAGGTTGACTGGCTGTGGGTCATCGAAGACACGGCTTGAGAAACAAGAGCATGCAATTCATCAAGCATTTCTTTGATTTCCTGAGTACTCGACTGAGTACGGCTTGCCAGCCCGCGTACTTCGTCGGCAACCACTGCGAAGCCTCGACCTTGCTCACCGGCACGTGCTGCTTCGATTGCTGCGTTCAGTGCCAGCAGGTTAGTCTGTTCTGCAATTTCACCGATAACTTTCAGTACATTGTCGATCTTCTGTGACTGCTGGTTCAGAGAGTGGATGTGCTGAGCGGCCTGATCCACTTCATCAACAAGGGCTGTGATAGAGACTACAGAAGTGTCAACACGTTGCTGTGCAGAGTGAGAATCCGTGCTGGCTGCGCTGGTGGCATTGGCAACTTCGTTAGCATTCATTGCTACTTCGCTGGCCGCTGAGCTCATTTCAGTTACCGCTGTAACGATTTGCTCTGTTTCGTTGTTGTGCTCCTGAAGCTGTTGAGTCAGGCGGGTAGTTTGATCATGGATGTTGCCCGCTGCGCCATTAACGTTTTCAGTTACATGAGAAACTTGAGCAATGATGGTTTGCAGTTTTTCAACAAAGCGGTTGAAAGCACTACCCAGTTCCGCAATTTCATCGTGGCCTTGTACATCCAGACGACGGGTCAGATCACCTTCACCATCCGCAATTTCGTTCAGGGTTTGAGCCATATTTTGAACTGGGCGTGTCATGCGGCCGGCAACAAATAGGATACCGATAACCGAAACGGCGACCAGAACCAGTGCGCTTAGTAGAACCAGCTTAAAGCGTTCTTCCATGCTGTTTTTCGCCTGTGCGTGGTATGCCGCAACTTCAGTGTCGATATCATCGATGTACAGACCGGTACCGATGAACCACTTACCGTTGTTCACTGTGATTGCGTAGCTCAGCTTAGGCTGAGGTTGACCGCCACTGCTTTTCGGATAGCTGTAGCCGACAAAACCGCCACCGCTACGTGCTGCCTGGATAAGTTCTTTGATGTAAGAAACACCGTTAGCATCTTTCAGGTTCAGGCGGTTCTGGCCATGATTCTTAGGTGATGTAGCGTGGGCCTGGTTCACACCGTTCATGTCATAAATAAAGAAGTAACCAGAACGATCGCTGGAAAAGCGCAGCGGCGTTAGTAGCTCGCGAACTTTTTGCAGTGCGACTGTCGGGTTGCTGTGTTCAGCAAGTATTGCATCGACGCCATGTTGAGCAACGGTAACTGCATCCTTGAGTTTTTCCTTACGTTCTTGTATCAAACGCTCCTTGTAATAGGTGACTTGTTCGTCTAACGCTTTGTTTTCCAGAGATACAACAATGCCTATTGAAACGCCCATAAAAATGAACATTGGCAATAAGCTAAGTAATAGCAACTTGCTCTTTAGTTTTAGTTTATTCATGACAACTCGGACTCTTCTACTGATAGCTAAAATAAGTTAACGCGGCATACATGCCGTCTATTTGGTCTTATTAATATCGGCTGAAAAATAAACTTCTTTATTGAGTGTCATGACAATTAGGCACACTAAGTCTCAAACTGATATGTCGCTCACAATTAATGTGCCTTTAAGCATTAAAGTGCCAAGAGATGAAGATAGACAAGAAGGCGGTAAGTTAATAGGAGAGGAAAAAAGCAAGCCACCCGCCCATCATCTGGCAGATGACTTGCAAAGGTGCTACATAGCCCAGAGGAGGAGGGCAAGCAGCTGAGGAGATAAGATCCTCAAACACATTACAAGAGGGTAAACTGTGGCGTACGACAGTGCAGAAGCGCCACTGGTTGAATGCAGACTGTTAGCAAATGCTAGGGCTGGTGGATCAGTCATCGAGCCAGCGAGCATTCCACAGATCGTCAGGTAGTTCATCTGACCGAATAAACGAGCAATGATGCCGACGCTGATAAGCGGAATGGAAGTAATCAGAGCTCCATATCCCATCCAGCTCAGGCCGTCGCCGTTAAGCAGGGTATCGATAAAACCGCCGCCTGATTTCAGGCCGACTACAGCCAGGAACAGGACAATGCCGATTTCACGTAACGCAAGGTTGGCACTAGGTGGCATGAACCAGTACATCTTACCAATGCTGCCGATACGGGCCAGGATCAAAGCTACGATCAATGGACCACCGGCTAAACCAAGCTTTATTGCCGCCGGGAAGCCTGGCAGGTAGAAAGGAATAGAACCCAGCAGAACCCCGAGGCCAATACCGACAAACACCGGCAGCATCTGAACTTGTTGCAGTTTTTGATGAGCGTTGCCGACAATACCGCTCACAGCTTCAATCGCTTCCTGGCGACCGACAAGGTTAAGAATGTCACCAAACTGCAGGGTAGACTGGCTGGTAGGTACCAGCTCAACACCGGCACGGTTGAGCCGCGAAACAACAACGTCATACTTTTCTTTTAAATCCAGGTCGCGGATTTTTTTACCTAGTACTATTTCATTGGTTACAACCAGACGCTGAACGCGCAGTTCTGTTCCTCGGGTAGAAAGCGAAGCATCAACTTCTTCACCAATAACCAGACGAGCTCTTTCCAGTGCACGTTTATCACCGACTAGGTGGAGAAGGTCATTGGTTTCGATGCGTGTATCCGGCTTAGGTACATATAAATGTGTATCGCGCTTAAGGCGAGAGCAGACAATATCCCCCTCTGTCAGCGCCGGTACATCTTTAAGCAGCAGGCCGTTAAGGTTGGTGTTTTTAACTGCGACGTTGATGGTATGCAGGCTTTCTTTTTTATGACCGTGGTTGCGTTCAAAGTCATCTGCTTCAGCATCGACATCGACACGGAAAACTAATCGTAAAATCCACATGGTGAGCAGGATGCCGCAGATCCCGAAAGGATAGGCTACCGCATAACCCATACCCGTTAGATCAAGCATTCCCTCCTGAGCTCCCAGTTCAGACAGGATCTGCTGACCGGCACCCAGAGATGGGGTATTTGTTACGGCCCCTGAGAAGACACCAAGGATCACAGGTAATGGCACATCAAAAAGTTGATGCAGAATAATGGTTACGATGCAGCCAATCAGCACGACCAGGGCGGCAAAACCATTGAGTTTTAAACCAGAACTTCTGAGAGAGGCAAAAAAGCCGGGACCTACCTGTATGCCTATGGTGTAGACAAAGAGTATGAGCCCGAACTCCTGGATGAAGTGCAAGGTTTCAGCATCGAGAGCCAGGCCCAAGTCGTGAGTAAAGTGACCGACAAAAATGCCGCCGAACAGCACCCCGCCAATCCCCAGGCCCACGCCATAGACACGCCAGTTCCCAATCCAAAGTCCAAGCACCGCTACCAGCGCGAGTATGCTGATAGAGAGCGCAATGTCACTCATGGTGAGTCTCCTGATTAATGAAAAATCCTTTTTTACCGATGTCAGTTAAAACACTGCGAAGGCACACTTGAGATAAGCGTCATTATCAGCATCGGTTATGTGGCAACAAACCGTTGGGACGGCATTGCTAAGCCAGGGGTAGGCGAAAGAACTCAGTAAGAACTGATTTCGTTCAGGTGACGAAAGGAGTGGTTAGGGAGTTATGTCTACAGCTGGTGATATCTCTTTTATCAATAATTCATACCACATTGAGAAACCAAATAAATTCACAAAATGACCATCTGAGTTATCGATGCAGTATGCCCTGTCGGGATGTTGCCTTAACTTGATTAATATTATTACCTCAAAAGAAACAAGGATTTAAGTGGCTGTTTGGAAAAGTGTGCTATAGACCGGAATATAGGTTTTATTCGATAAGTGCATGTTAAGTGGTGGTAATAATTGTGTGATAAATGGCTGTTTAAAACAAAGCTGCCCTCAGGCAGCTTTGAAGAAGAATAGTAAATCAGGTTGGGTTAACCACACTTTGAATCACCGCAATTCAGGCAGGTTTGGCAGCCATCTTTGATGATGACTGATTTAGCATGGCATTTAAAGCAAAGCGTCGCGCTTGGTGGGAAGCTGCCATAATCGTCTTCTTGTTCGTTAGGCTTGCTTGTCAATTCAGCTTTTTTTGCATTGATGAATGCTTGTTGATGTTCATCAGGTTCAGGTTTACTCAGCATGCCGATTTCAGTCAGGTGTTGTTCGATGACATTACCGATTTCTGCAATTAGTGAAGGGACGTATTTCCCTTTGTTCCAGTAACCGCCACGAGGGTCGAATACGGAACGTAACTCTTCAACCAGGAAGGTGCAATCGCCGCCTTTACGAAATACTGCCGACATAATGCGGGTAAGGGCTACGATCCACTGGTAATGCTCCAGGCTTTTTGAGTTGATGAAAACTTCAAAAGGACGGCGAACTTCATATTCAGTGCCTTCGTTCAGAACAACATCATTGATAGTGATGAACAGCGAGTGCTCTGAAATATGTTCCGGTGTTTTGAGTTTGTAAGTTGTTCCCAGTAGTTTCTCAGGGCGGGGCATTGATTCATGCATCTGCTCAAGCTCAACTTCCGGCTTGGCTGGTGAAGCGGGCTGAGCTTCCTGCTCCTTACGTTTTACTTTGAAGCCAACAATTTTACTGTCGATTTTTTTTACCATGATATTTCGCCTGCTTAGAATTTACCGTAATAACCTTCTTTGAGCGCATCGTACAGATTTGCTGCGGTGTGAGTTTCGCCGTCGTATTCAATCTCTTCATTACCTTTGGCTTCGATCGTTGAGCCATCTTCCAGGGTGAAAACATAAGTCGTGTTTTCAAGATCTTTTTCTTTCACCAGTACACCCTGGAAAGCTTCGGGATTGAAGCGGAATGTCGTACAGCCTTTAAGTCCTTTGTCGTAGGCATCCATGTAGATGTCTTTAAAGTCTTCGAACGGGAAATCGGTCGGTACGTTAGCCGTTTTAGATATCGACGAATCTATCCAGCGCTGAGCTGCCGCTTGCACCTCGATATGCTGGCTCGGGGTAATATCATCGGCGGTGATGAAATACTCCGGCAATTTTGAATCGTCATCTGTGCTGTAAGGCATGGCTTTGGCATTAACCAATTCGCGGTAAGCCAGCAGTTCAAAGCTGTAGACATCAACACTTTCTTTGGTTTTCTTACCCGGCACGATGACGTTTCGGGTGTAGTGGTGGGCAAAACTTGGCTCAATGCCGTTACTTGCGTTGTTACCCAGTGATAAAGAAATTGTACCGGTCGGAGCGATAGAGCTGTGATGGGTGAAGCGAGCACCATGTTCAGCAAGTTCATCAACAAGAGCTGGTTCTACTTCTGCAAGTTGCTGCATGTATCGGCTGTATTTTGCATGCAGGACTTTACCTTTTACTTTGTCGCCGATTTTGATGTTGTCCTTCTTCATTTCAGGACGTTGGCGCATCATTTTTGTGGTGATTTCAAATTCTTCTTCCATCACCGGAGCTGTGCCTTTCTCTTTAGCCAGGCTGAGTGCTTCTTTCCAGCCGGTAATTGCCATCTCCTGGGCGATTTGCTCAGTAAAGGCGACTGAGGCAACACTACCGTATTTATGCTTAAGCATGGTAGTTGTAGAACCCAGTCCTAGGAATCCCATGCCATGTCGGCGTTTGTGTTCAATTTCATGGCGTTGTTTTTTCAGCGGTAATTTGTTGATTTCAACAACGTTGTCCAGCATACGAGTAAAAATAGCGACGACGCGGCGATAAGCATCCCAGTCGAAGCTGGCGTTATCGGTGAAAGGCTCGCGGACAAACTTGGTCAGGTTCACAGAACCGAGCAGACAAGCTCCGTAAGGGGGAAGAGGTTGCTCGCCGCAAGGGTTGGTAGCGCGGATTTCTTCGCAGAACCAGTTATTATTCATCTCGTTGACTTTATCGATCAGGATAAAGCCCGGCTCGGCATAGTCATAAGTCGAGGTCATGATGATGTTCCACAGGTTACGAGCCGGAATAGTGCGGTAAACCTTACAGGCAACCCGGCCATCAGTGTCTTCGACCAGATCCTCTCTCGTTGGCCAGTCTGCCCAGACGATCGAATCATCATTCTGTAGATCAAGTTTGTCCTGACGAGCTTCTCTGGCCGTTACTGGGAAAATCAGTTGCCATGGACGATCATTTTTAACGGCATCAATGAAATCTTCGGTGATTAAAAGGGACAAATTGAATTGACGCAGACGACCATCTTCGCGCTTGGCGCGGATAAATTCGATAATGTCAGGGTGGCGGATATCCATTGTTCCCATCTGAGCCCCTCGACGTCCACCCGCGGAAGAAACGGTAAAGCACATCTTGTCGTAGATATCCATGAAGGATAGCGGGCCGGAAGTGTAAGCGCCGGCTCCGGATACGAATGCACCACGTGGGCGCAGGGTTGTGAAATCATAGCCGATGCCACAACCGGCTTTCAGGGTCAGCCCGGCTTCGTGTACTTTACCGAGAATGTCGTCCATCGAATCCTGGATGGTACCGGAAACAGTACAGTTAATGGTTGATGTTGCTGGTTTATGTTCGAAAGCTCCGGCGTTAGATGTAATACGTCCGGCAGGAATGGCTCCGTTGCGAAGTGCCCAGAGAAATTCGTTGTACCAGTGATCTCTGGCTTTCTCTTCTTCTAAATCTGCAAGTGCGCGGGCAACACGTTTGAAGGTATCGTCAAGCGTGACGTCGATGGCGTCGCCATGTTTGGACTTCAGGCGGTACTTACTGTCCCAGATTTCGGTCGAAGTGGCTTGGTAAGCGATATCAATTGACTGAGATCCTTCATTCGCTGTGGGTGTTTTTGCCATTATGAGTGCACCTTATGTTTGTCTTTTGTACAACACATGGGATAGGTCGGAATTCACTTTCCTAACTTATGTTAATAGCACATCATTGAGCAGGCGATGTGCTATATTGTGGTTTGGTTGCAATCAAACCACTATATCTTGTTGTTTTCAAGTCTTGACACTGTGGTTCGTTAAGATTGGTTCATTAATTAACTATCAGTATAGGTGCAAGAAAAACGTCACAATTTTTCAAGCGACCTCTGTGATAAGTCATCAGGAAGAAGTTATGGCTCACTTACATAAGCTGATGGCAAAAATGACAAGATGATGGGGAGTTGAGCGTTTGATGCGTTCTGGTGGCTTTTTCTATGAAAATTACTTGTACTAAAGAACTGAATATGGATAATTCGCTTCGTCTTCACGAAGAGCCAAATACATCAGGCATTTCAAAAGAACTTCAAACTATCGAAGGCGCGTTGGCAGAGTGGCTATGCAGCGGATTGCAAATCCGTGGACCTCGGTTCGACTCCGGGACGCGCCTCCATTTAACATCCCATTGACCGTTTAAAAACTTCTCAATTTGCCTCATGTAATACGGCGCGACACCTTCCTTTAGTCGTACAGGCTAAAACAATATCTTTATTAGTTTAAGACGTCGGGTCTATTCCTCTTTATTATTCCAATTCGTAAAATTAACACTTCATTTAAAGCGCTCTTGCTTTAATCTACGTTTCATTTTATCCAGGCAGGATTGTTATGAACTCCTTTCTAGGCTTATTACAAAAACGGACGCTGTAGTGAATAAAAACAGCCACTTATGCCTATTATTTGGTGGAATTACCGAGTTAAACCTGCGTCAATAAAATAACGTTAAAGTCATATTTATGACGAAATTCAATGGTTTATGTTTACCTTAATTCTTTATTACATAAATTTGTGAGAAAAATCACTGTTCGTACCAGTTGAAATTATAATCAGTATTTGCATTGTTTTTGTGCTGATTTGGGAATATTCCCATCCGGCATATCTCTTTAATATCAATATGTTATGATTTTTAGTGTGCAAGCGGTTGAATCTGACTTAGGTGTCATGTTGGTTAATTTATTGGTATATCTATCAATAGAGTATTATTGATATTAATGTTTAAAATCAGTAACCTCGCTTCCGCTTTGTGAATTGTATTACGTATGTTGTTCTCTAATCGTTCTATACATCAGGAGAATGCGTTCACCATGCAGCCAAAAAATTATAATTATTATATTTGCTACTTTTATAGCTTACTTCAGTAAAGCTAGGTATTTGTGTTGATTCGTTAAATCACCGTTGATTTAACTTGAAGGGTATTATCATGAGTTTTAATTGGGGATTAAGAGGCAAACTTCTTGCCTGTTTTTCGTGCTTAGCTTTATTTATCATCACGTCATATTCAACTTACTCTTATAACGAAATATATAAAACTGCAATCAAAGGACTAGATTCAAAATTAATATCATCCGCTTATGCATTAAACATGATCATCGGTGAGTCAACTCACAATGTATTACCAGAACGGGCAACTAACTATGATCAAATCAGTCGTCGTATAAGTTCTTATGTCGAAAAGTCAAATATAGACTGGGCATATTCTACGGTTCAGAAAAACGGGAAAATTTATTACACGTATATTAACCAGACAGAAGATGAGCTCAGAACAGGGTCTTATCAAAACTGGTACCTTGAAGAATATAAAGTTGTTCCAAAAGGTTTGACTAAAGCATTTATTACCCGTCAGGTTCAGTTTGAAGAGTATCAGGGTGAATATGGCTTATGGCGCTCTGTCTTTGTTCCTTTCAGAAATGCAAACGGTGAATATTATGTCATCGGTGTTGATGTTGCTTTAAGTGATATTGAAGCACTTCAGGATGAAGTTGTTGTTCATGTTATTGGGTTTGCAGCAGTACTTCTGACTATTACGCTCTTGGTAACTTACTATATTGCCGTGAAGACGGTTAAGCCAATTAATTATCTCAATCTTGTTCTGAAAGAGTTTGCTGATGGAGACTGGAATTTAACCCGTAACCTGAAGGTCACTAATACAGACGAAGTCGGTATTATCACGCGCTCATTTAATGTCTTTATCTCATCATTACGCAGTCGGATTCACGATATCAATGATGGCTCTCAATCGATAAAAGAAGTTACAGCTAATCTGGATTCAATATTCGATGGTATTTCCAAGCGTTCTGTTGATCAGGCTGAAAATGTCAGAAGCAGTGCGACTGCTATTGAGGAATTAGCTGCCAGTATTCAAAGCGTTTCAATGATTGCTAATGATATCAATGATCAGGTTAAACGCTTTGAGCAGCAGACACAGGAAACGGTGACGACGGTTGATCAGGCTGTAAGTGGAATGGAAGATGTGCAGACTGGAGTGATCAATCTGGCGTCTAACCTTGAACATCTGGATAAGAGCACCAACGAAATCAACTCAATTGTTTCAGTGATTAAAGAGATTGCTGATCAGACCAACCTGTTGGCATTGAATGCAGCCATTGAAGCTGCACGCGCAGGTCAGCATGGACGTGGCTTTGCTGTTGTTGCTGATGAAGTCAGAAAGCTGTCGGAACGCACTTCGGTAGCGACGGTTGAAATCGAAACTATGCTGGACAATATTCGCACGGACACAAATAAAACCACGTCGAATATGCAGTCTTCTGTTGAATTAGTGAATGAGAGCACATCTCATGCAAATAGTGCCAGAGGTTCTTTGGTGACGTTCTCCGAAGAAATTATAGCTCTGCTAAATAGCATGGAGCAGATTTCTGAATCGATGAAAGAGCAGTCGGAAGCGGCACAACATCTGTCGGGTAATGTTTCATTGCTAAGTATGAGTGCGGATGAAAACCATTTGGCGACAAGGAATTCTGAAGTTGAATTAGAAGAATTGAAAAAGCGTTCTGTGAATCTTCACACTGTTGTGGAGCAATTCAAAATTTAATAAATGGAGTTTATTTTGAAGTTAAAAATATCATACTTAGCATTGTCTGTTTCTCTTATTTGCGGAAATGCTGTTGCTGCACCTTTTCTAATGTCTTCAGATGTTGCTCCTCAAGAGCAACAGGCAATGCAGGCGAATTCCTGGGTTGAAGTAAGTAAAGCAACGTTCGAAAATAATATTCGATTGCTGAAAAAAGAAGTTGGTTCAGAAACAAAAATTTGTGCTGTGATGAAGGCTGACGCTTATGGTAACGGTATTGAAAATCTGATCCCGTCAGTTATCAATAATGATATTAGCTGTATTGCAATTGCTAGCAATGAAGAAGCTAAAATGGCTCGAAAGAAAGGTTTCAAAGGACAAATTGTCAGAGTCCGTGCAGGTACTATTGCAGAAATTGAAGCAGCGGTTCAATTTAACGTTGAAGAGCTGATAGGTACTTATTCTCAAGCTGAAGCAATTTCAAAGCTGGCGAATAAATACGACACAGATATTGCAGTTCATCTCGCTTTCAACTCTGGTGGAATGGGCCGAAATGGTATTGATTTATCAACTGATGAAGGCAAAGAGGAAGCGCTTAAAATCACGCAAGCTAAGCGCGTAAATATTGTCGGTATGATGACTCACTTCCCGACAGAGGATCTGGATAAAACTCGTGCTGGACTAGAAAGATTCAAACAGGAAACAAGCTGGTTGATTCAAAAATCTGACTTGAATAGGGAAGATATTACGCTTCATGCAGCCAATTCTTATACTACATTGATGCTACCGGAGGCTCGCCTAGATATGGTGAGACCGGGTGGCGCTTTGTACGGTGATACAACACCGGTGTTCCCTGAATATAAGAGTGTGGTTACTTTCAAAACACAGGTTGCTTCTATCCATCATTTCCCGGCTGGTACCACAGTCGGTTATGACAGTACAGAGGTACTATCTCGACCATCGGTATTGGCTAATTTACCTGTTGGTTATTCTGACGGTTATCCGCGTTCACTGAGTCGTATCGGTTATGTACTGATTAATGGTAAGAAAGCGAAGATAGTCGGCAAAACATCCATGAACACAACCATGGTTGATATTACTGACATTGAGGGTGTTCACCTTGGGGATGAGGTAGTGCTTTATGGTCAGCAAGGCCATGAGGAAATTACTAGAGGTGAATTGGAAGAGAAGTCCGGTCGATTGTTCTGTGATTTATATACCTTATGGGGGAGCTCAAACCCTAAGTATTTGAAGTAAAAAATCTCCTGAGTGAGGAGGCTGGTTTTGCCAGCTTCCTCTAAATACTCAACCAGATCAGTGAATTGCTAAGTTCGTTATAACAATAAAAATAAGGGCTTTGAAATCGTGAACATTAGAAACAAAAATGCCACGTCAAAAGATAAAACTGAGAACAAGATGAAATCCTATATCGGATTTGACGAATTTAATGAGAAATGTGATGACGCGATAAACTCAAAGCCTGCTCTATATTCGAGCATCTATAGAAGATTGGTAAAGGCCTTCAAAAGTGATTTTTATAAGAAAGACAAAGAGTAGGGAGAACCAAAAGATAGAACTTCGTTCCGTCTTTTTGGTAAATAAACTTCGTGAAAGACACAAATTCAGGTCACAATTTGAAGGTGTTTTGACCCTTTTGGGAGCGTTACCACGGGTCGGTCACAGCTATCAATGGCCTTTGTATCCAAGGTGAGATCCCCAGATAAAAAAATCTCCCCATTCGGACAGGAGAATGGGGAGAGAAGTATAATTGTGTAGAATTATTTGTATGATTTAAATCATAACATAACCCTTTCTTATAACTCGTGATCTACCTCAATATTCATCATACAAAACATGCTGCAAATAAGATTGTTTCATACTGTTTAAATGTCGTTATTATCGCTAAAACGGATAATAAACGTGCTACAAGTGTGTTTGTTTGATTTGCAGGGTAAAGGCGAGTCCCAGCGAGAGTAAACCAGGCCAAAAGCAAAGCAGCATTTTAGCTTGGCAAGTCGGGTGGGGTTTTATAGATGAAAGAGATAAAAAAAACAGCCCATATCAAGGGCTGTTTTGTGTACGATATTAGGGGTTAACTTGAAAGCGCTCGTTGGCGCTTTTACTTGCTGTCCATTGTGGACAGGTAGCGAATAGTTTCAGCCATATCTTCAACACTTTCATGAGCGCTGCTTTGTACCAAGTACTTTCCTTTAACCAGGAAGGCCGGCACTGAAGCAATTTGAGCATTAGCGACCAGTTTCTCAGCGTCAGTCATCTTTTTATACACTTGCTTTTGCTGTTCTTCTGACAGGTCAAATGGGCTGGACAGCTCACGGCTTGTGAAGATCTTAGTCAGCTTTTCTTTGCGTTGTTCTTCGGTTACGGTGTCACTGCGATCCTGGACGTAGGCAAACATTTCTTCCATCAGAGCATGGTCAGGTTGGCCTCCGGTCTGAATTGCTGCTGTGTAGTAAATGTAAGCTGCAACTTGTGCACTCTGGTTAAAAGTAACGTGAACTTTGCTGATTTCAACGCCTGCTTGTTTTTTAATTTCAGGTAACAGGGTTTCCATGTTGCGGCAGTGACCACATCCCAGAGAGAAAATTTCCACTACATCAGGTGTATTGGCAGTTTCAGTAACAACAGTGTATTTCTCACCTTCCTGAGGGGCTGTAATGTCATTACAGCCGATTAGAGCAAGAAGAGCGAGGAACAAAGGAGCGATTGATTTAAGCATGGATACAGATATAAAAGAAAATAAGTAATGCCTAATTATGGCTGACTTCTGGCGAAAATTCGTGGAAATAAATCAAAACTTACAATTATTTACTCTAAATTGGTATCTGATTGAGATGTTTAAGTGATTGAACAATTCTGGAAATTAAGTATGATTGCCGACCTTTTGCTATGTGGAGGTACGGTATGTACATAGGATTTGATTACGGAACAGCAAACTGCTCAGTAGCGGTAATGGAGCAGGGCAATCCGCAGATGCTATCACTCGAGGGTGATAAGAAGTACATCCCTTCCACACTGTGTGCGCCTACACGTGAAGCGGTAAGTGAATATTTGTACCGTCACATGGGTGTTACACCTTCGGATACTGTTGGAGAGCAGGTGTTACGTCGCGCAATTGCCTTCAACCGTGAAGAAGACATCATTGTTGAAGCGGGCGATTTACGCTTTGGTCAGGCTGCACTGGATTTGTATCTGGAAGATCCGGAAGAGGTTTATTACGTAAAGTCGCCAAAATCTTTCCTTGGCGCGAATGGATTACGCGATGTGCAAATCAGCTTCTTTGAAGACTTGGTTTGCGCCATGATGAAAAACATCAAAAATCAATCCGAGCAGACATTGCAGCAGGATATTACCAGTACTGTGATTGGTCGCCCGGTTAACTTCCAGGGTTCTGGTGGTGAAACTGCAAACCAGCAGGCAGAAAAAATCCTGACTCAGGCTGCAATGCGCGCCGGTTTTAAAAATATCGAATTTCAGTTTGAGCCGGTTGCAGCCGGGCTTGAATACGAAAGTACACTGACGGAAAACAAAACGGTGCTGGTGGTTGATATCGGCGGTGGCACAACCGATTGTTCAATCATTGAAATGGGACCACAGTGGCGAAACAAAGCAGATCGTCAGGCAAGCTTGCTGGCTCATAGTGGCTTAAGGGTCGGCGGTAATGATTTGGATATTCATCTTGCATTTCGTCAATTGATGCCAATGCTGGGGCTGGGTAGTAAAACTCAGAAGGGAATTGATATGCCAATTAGTCAGTTTTGGAACCCGATTGCTATCAATAACATTGCGGCTCAAACCGACTTTTATAGCAGTGCCAACCTTAAAGTACTGGAGCAGTTGAAGCGTGATGCGGCTGAACCGCAAAAACTGGATCATTTGCTGCGCGTTTACTTCGAAACATTAGGCTATCAGTTAGTGCGAAAGGCAGAAGAAGGCAAAATCGCGCTGTCTGATTCACCAGATTGCCGTATCGCACTGAACAGCTTCGCAGAGGCGCTGGAAGTGAATGTCAGTCAGCAGGATATGGCAGCAGCGATTGAATCACCAAGAGTGAAAATTAGTCAGCTTGTAACTGAGGCGATCACACAAAGTGGCAAGAAACCGGATGTGGTATACATGACCGGTGGTACGGCGCGCTCGCCAATTTTGAGATCATGTATTGAGCAGCAGTTGCCGGATGTACCGGTTGTCAGCGGTAGTTTCTTTGGCTCAGTAACTGCCGGGCTGGCTCGCTGGGCTGAGCAGTGCTTCTCATAAATCTAATTTCCCCTCCAATATTAAATTTCAGGCCCTTATAGGGCCTGAAATGTTTCTGTTGAATTCTCTTTCAGTTTGCAGCTGGTGCTTTAAGGTTTTTTAGCCCAAGCTGAACACCAGCCTTCTGCCGCTACCACCTTACCCGGGAAGATTGCGCAAGGACGCCATTCGTCGCCTTCATTCCCCTGAAGCAGTGCGCAGTTTGAACATTTTTTATCACTATGTGGTGAGGCATGCACATATTTCAGCGCAGCAGCCTGAGGATCATCTTCTGCCAACTGAGGTAGGTCAGCGGCATGAGCTGGTTTTAACAGGTCTCTGCCTCCCATCGTCATCCCAATTACACCGGCCAGGCTGAGCTTTAAGAATTTTCTGCGACTTGGTTGATTTTTCATTGCTACATCCTTTTCGAAACGACATTGCTTTGTAATTTAACGGCGAGTTCAGCGGATCCGATCAAGCCATTGTTGTTTGAATTGTTATTTATGCTGGCTGGCAGCTGACCCTAAGGTAACTGCCTGAACCATAAGAGCAATACAAGTGTGGTATGCAATTGACATCCTTGCCAGTCAGATTTGTCACGTCATTGCAAAAGTGTGGTCGCTATGGTGTTGAAGTTTAAAGGAATTAGTGTAATGGATTACAGATTATTGCTGCCTGATTAATAAATCATCTCTGGTTGGTCGAATTTTAAGTCATTGACAACAAAAGGTTTGAAGTGGAGCAAAAAACGACACATTGAACAGGTAACTGACTTGCCGCAGACGTTAAGCAAGCACATGATATGCCCGCATTACCAATCACGAAAAAAACAAAGGTAGTAAAAATGAAATTGTTATTAATTGACATTGATGGTGCGTTAGTCGACTGCGACCGGCTTGATACTGAATGCTATAGCCGGGCCATTGAAGATGTTGTAGGCGTAAAGGTTGATACCGATTGGAGCCAGTATCGTAATGTCACAGAATCCGGTGTGCTGGATGAGATCATTGCTAAGCATGAAGTGCAGGGCAGTCGCTCTCAGATCCACCGTAAGGTTGAGTTGCGTTATCTGGAGCGAATGCGTGAGTTTCTGGCTAAAAATCCTGCGGAATTGAGTTTGATTCAAGGGGCAAGAGAATTTATTGAGCAGATGAAGGCGCGAAATGATACCCATCTGGCTATCGCAACTGGTGGCTGGGAGTCTGTTGCTAAACTCAAGCTTCGTACTCTGGGGATTGATCTATCAGGAATCACGTTTGCCTCTTCGTCTGATGCGATGAGCCGCACAGAGATCATGGCACTGGCTGCTTTCCGTGCCAAACAGGATTCCGGCAATACTTTTGTCCGTCGGGTATTTTTCGGTCACGGCGACTGGAATAAATTTGCTTCAAGCGAGCTGGGATATGACTTTGTTGCTGTAGGTGATGATTGCCAGCACCATACCCATATTCCAAACTTCGTTCACTATCAGTCGGCCTTTTCACAACTGGCTATTCATTAGTGATGTGATAAAGCGGATTTGTGCGCCCAAAGACAGATTGCGCTGTGGACGTCACTGCAAAATGTCATTTTTTTGTCTAGGATTTCATAAGTAAGCGCAAATTGCTGTAGTTGGAGTGAAACCGCGCATGGATAATAAAAATGACTGGGTTACCCATTGGTTTACTGACATTTGGAGTAAGGCTGACGGGCGTTTGTTGGCTGAATATGCCGCAGATCCTTTTAACTTTCATCTGCCGGGGGGAAGGACCCACACTCTGAGCCACAGTGAGTACCTGAATTTTATTTCGATTTGGTGCCAGCGGTTTAAGAATGTCAGATTTTCTGTTAAAGACGTTATCAATGACGGGGAAAAAACCGTTGCGCTATATCAGTGCACTGCTACATATAACGGCGGATGGGCGCGAATTCCGGCAAGAAAGCAAGATGTGCACATGACCGGTATGGTTATGTTCAGAAAGAAAAATGGCATGATTTCAGATTGCTGGCTTGAAGACAGCAGCTTTGATGTTTATCAGCAACTGACAAAGTATTTAGATTAGTCTCGCATTTAAATTGTCAGTGTTTTCTTATCTGTCGTGTCTAGTCCTAAAATAGGTTGACGCTTTTTTATGAAGCCAGTAAGAAATCCCTGCTGGCTTTTTCATGCACTTCACTCGGGGTTTTCATTCCCAAGCTCATATGCGGCCTTAAGTCGTTATATATTGATATCGACTCTTTCACTAACACCATGAGCTCCTTCATCGTATTGCATTGATAGAGCAGGAACTCATTCTTTAGGATCCCGTTAACCCGTTCTGCAAGGGCGTTTTGATAACAGTCATAACCATCCGTCATTGAAGGGGTCATGCCGTTGGCATTTAACTTTTCCTGATATTCTGACGAACAGTACTGTAGACCTCTGTCTGAGTGATGGATGGTGGCGGCATTGGTTCGGCGGTTCATGATTGTCATGTCTAACGCCTTAACCACATCACTGGCCTTCATTTCATTACTCAGCTCATAACCCAGTATCTTTCGAGAGTAAGCATCCGTGACTAACGAAAGGTAGTGCGTCCCTTCATCGGTTTTTACATAGGTGATATCGCTGACAACAACTTCTTCTACATGGCTAACTGTTCTTTCTTTTAGCAAGTTAGGATGCTTTCTAAGCCAGTGTTTGCTGTTAGTTGTCTTGGTGTAGTTCCTTTTTGGCTTGACCAACATATTTTCGTTTTTTAAATACTTAAATAAGCCGTCTCGCCCCAACTTTATTCCTTGCCGCTTAAGCTGGGGCTTAATCAACAGATATAGCTTGCGAGTGCCGACGCGTGGCATAAACTGCCGCCAGTACATCACCATTTCTTTCACTGGCAAAAGCTCGTCAGCACGCGCCTCCAGACGTCGTTTCCATTGATACACCGCTTGCCGGGATAAGTTGAACAGCCTGCATGCAGAAGCCAGTTTTACTTTCCCTTGTTCTTTGGCAAGCCAGAGCGTTCGGCTAAGTACTTTTTTTCTAAATCTATGCCATGTTCTTTCTTAAGAATTTCCACCATATCGCCATAAATCATGTTCTTCATTTCGGCGTTGGCGAGGGCTTTTTCAAGTCGCTTAATTTTTTGCGCTGGCGTTTCTTTGGATTTCGACATAGAAGGAAAGTGCTCAATTGGTTTCGACCAATCCAACTTACCATGCTTTCTCAGCCAGACAAGAACTGTACTTCGCCCTTGGATGCCATAGCACATTTGAGCTTGTTTGTATGTCATCTCGCCTTTTTCAACTTGGGCAACGACAGCCAATTTAAAGCCCATTGTGTAATCTCGCTGGGTGCGCTTTTTTATGCCTGAATATCTCAGATTACGCTGGTTGTGCGTCAGCAGTTTGCGACAGTTTTAGTTGTTCGAAGAACTGCTTCGATTCAGCCACAATAACTTCACGGAGCATGATCAGACCAATCAGGTTAGGGATTGCCATCAGACCGTTCACGATATCAGCAATAATCCAGATCATGTCCAGCTTCAGGAATGCACCACCGGCAACCAGAACCAGGAAGAAGATTTTGTATGGCAGGATTGCTTTAACACCGAAAAGGTACGTAATGCAGCGTTCACCGTAGTAGTTCCAGCCCAGGATTGTTGTGAAGGCAAAGAACATCAGGCCAACAGATACCATTAGTGGACCCCAAAAAGAAGAATCCAGACCACTTGCGAAAGCAAATGTAGTCATTGCCGCACCTGCGTGCTCGCTTTCCCATGCGCCTGTTACTACAAGCGTCAGACCCGTCATGGTACAGATGATAATGGTATCGAAGAAGGTACCAGTCATCGATGTCAGACCCTGACGAACACATGAGTCAGTTTTTGCAGCAGCTGCTGCCATAGGGGCACTACCCAGACCAGATTCGTTCGAGAACACACCGCGAGCAATACCAGACTGGATCGCCAGCATGATACCTGCACCAACAAAACCACCGGTTGCAGCATGGCCGGTAAAGGCAGAAGTGATAACCAGCTGGATAGCTGCTGGCAGGGCATCAGCCTGAGAGTAAAGCACGGTAAAACATGCAGTAATGTACAGACCGGCCATCAGAGGCACAACTTTACTTGCTACATTGGCAATCGACTTGATACCACCCAGAGTTACTGTTGCAACCAGGATTGTCAGAATCACTACTGTGTATTCACGAGGCATTTCAAATGACAGGTATGCGGCATCAACAATTGCATTTGCTTGCGGGAAAGTACCGATACCGAAGCAGGCAACACCCAGAGCAAAGATAGCAAACAGTTTAGCCAGCCACTTGCTACCGACACCTTTTTCCAGGTAGTACATCGGGCCGCCGATCATCTGACCGTTTGCATCAGTTTCACGGTATTTTACTGCAAGCAGACATTCTGCATATTTGGTTGCCATGCCGAACAGGGCGGCAATCCACATCCAAAGTAATGCACCCGGACCACCCAGTTTTATTGCGGTCGCAACACCAACAATGTTACCGGTACCAATAGTTGCCGAAAGGGCAGTACACAGTGCGGCGAAGCTGGAAACATCACCCGAGCCTTTACCGTTGTTCTTGCTTGAAAAAACATAGCTCAGTGCCAGTGGAAGATGGCGGATCTGAATAAAGCCAAGGCGTACAGTCAGGTACAGACCTGTACCAACAAGTAGAATAAGTAGAGGCGGACCCCAGATAAAGCTGTCAATTGTTTGTAGTAGATTGTGTAGTGAATTCATCATTCTCCCCTTAAACATCAAAGGAAGAGATAAAAAACAACAGAAAAGTTGTATTACAGGATAGACCCGTAGATATAGAGCTGTTGATCTTATCTCCTCTGTCCTTTTGCCTGAGAGTTTCACTTCTGTTGCTGTTTGCACAGCAACAAAAACTTGCTCCTTCGGCGTCCGATTTAACGGATCTCTCCAGAGGCTCCTCCAACAGCAGTCCATACCAGTCTGTCAATTCATTGAACTGACAGAACAGTGCCTGAAAGATTTACACATCATGATCTGTGAGAATCAGAACGGGTGAGGTGCTTACTTCTTCGGCGGGAGAGTACGTTTAGCCCAAAGTTAATCCTTTGGAATCATTGATGTACTCAGCCACTCTCCTGCTGTCTTCATCGGAACTCGATTTTCGAGCGACAATACTAATAGATAAAAATGTGATTGTCTGCAAAAAATTTTCACTGTTCTGAGAAAATTTTCAATCTGACAAGGAAAAAGTTCAAAAAGTAGTCTAAGGGGGAGGCTTTACATTCCTAACAATGATTTTGTTTGTTGACTATTTGAGACAGGTTATGTAATCAGTTTTACTTAAAATTACGCATATACCAGCAAAAAAAACTGTAATGTTATTTTTTTATCGTCAGCTATACTATTTTATAGTGAGCTAAATTAGCTATCCAAATAGATTTTTTTGGAATTTGAAATTAGTTTTATATTTCTAATTGGAATGCTCGCTTTGTGGAAATGACTTCTTTTTCGATGTAAATCGTTGAAAGGCTGGATGTAGCAGATTGTGCGGTAATTATTGCTTAAATTTGAAACAAACTAGTCAAACTGGATTTATTTAGGTTTCTGAACGTTAATAATTCATATGTAGTCAGTTTTTTGACGTTACGCTCATAACTATTCTTATAAGACAATAAACAAAATTAGTATTCATCGACAAGGAGTGTTTAATCGCGTCATGCAGTGAACTGCATGCAACCATAACACTATTAGTAAGGTGAATTTGTGATTTGGGTTAGTTGTAGTCATTATGACAAAACGGCAGAAGCCAGAGATAATCTGAAGTTGTCACACAACGTCGTTGATGTTTCGCCTTTTGAGTTACTTTCGACAATGACTGGGCAGGAATTGATTTTCCTTGAGGTTATTGATTCATCATCGGAAGGTTTTGAATTATTACGCTCGGTTAAGGGGCGTTTCCCGTTGGCTAAAGTTGTCGTCGTGTACCATAAACTTGATGCTAATCTGGCATTGAATGTTTTACGTGCCGGCGGTGAGGATGTGATTTCCGCTACGGCTACTCGTCAGGATTTGGATGAGTGTTTTAGTCGATTGCATACACACCATGTTGAAAGTGAAGCAGATTCGGGTTTTGAGCATCGCGAGTTGTCTATCAGACCAGCGTTGAAAATCATTGATGAAAACATCAGTGCACCGTTGCGAGAGGAAGACTTGGCTAATGCCTGTCATTATTCTCCGACGTATTTTTCGCGGCTGTTCCATAGCATCATGGGGGTCACTTTAAAGCAGTACATTATCAAGAAACGACTTGATCTTGCCTGCGGCTTGCTGAGTTCTGACCGCGAGAAAATCTCTCAGGTTGCTAACTCGGCAGGATTTAAGGATGTCTCTTATTTTTCCCGGGTTTTTAAGAAGCATATGGGGTGTTCACCGGGTGAGTTCAGGATGCGTAAGCACAATTTGAATTCCTGAATTGTGATTGAGTCAGCATTTATTTCTGATTCTCTGGTGATTTTATGTTTACAAAGTATAAAGTTACCGGAAATTTGCCGATAATATATGAAATACAGTCAGCGTGCCTGTATTAGCCAATAAGTTGATATGCACATGGTTTATTGGTTAATAAGGCATGCTGTTTTATTGCGTTCCTGATGAAGGGGGACGCACAATAATCGTAGTTAACGGTAACTGCAGAAAAAGAATGACCTCCTTTCACGATATTTTAGGCACTGACGACAAAACAGGCAGTGCAGATGTTAAGCGCCGATACAAACTGCTTTCAAGCCGCCTTCACCCGGATAAAGGCGGTTCTAAGGCGTTAATGCAGATGATTGTCCAGGCTTACGAAAAAGTAAGCGCAGGAAAAGGGCATGAAGAAGCCGTTCGCACCATTCAACTCAAAGATCCCTCAGCCGAAAGTAACAATGCGAAACTCAAGCATCTTGAGCGAGAATTTGTGGGATTGAAGAAGCTGAATGAACAGCTTACTCAGCAACTTAAAGAAGAGCAGGAAAAGAACCGAAGCAGCAATAAAGAAAGCGAGCGTTATACCAATGCTGTTGAGGATGAGCTGAAGTGGCTGAGACGTGAGAATCGCAGGCTGAACAGTCAGCTTGAAGAGGCTCGCCGTAAAGTCAGTGAAAATACCCGAGCTATTGTGCCATCTTCCGGCTCTGCATCTTCATCGGGCGCTTCTGTCTCAATGGATGACCTTGCACCAAAAGTTCAAAACCAGCTAAAGGCGTTGGGTGGCTTTAATATCCGCCGTTACGGGTTGGTATTGATGATGCCGGCCATTATTGCCGGTTTGCTCTTTACGCTTGGTAAAGAGCCCTGGTTAGCTTTGCTGGCGATGTTTGAAGAGCCAAAGGAAAAGCCTGAGGCTGTGGTGACGATACTCGATACTAATCCGGTAGATGCTGCTGCATCAGCGGCATTATCGGAGAAGCAGGTATTGAATGTGGCTCCGGTGAAGCCTAAACCTAAGCCGCGCATTAAATTAGAAAGTATTTCCGGCTTGTGGCAACTGCGTTTCTATGAGAACAACAGAATGCCCTATATCAGCGTCAGGAGTGAGAAGGGCTCGTATGTGGTTAAAAGCTGTAATACTGGATTTCAGTATTACCGTAACTCGAACCTGAGATCCGGACGTTTGTCGGCAAACCTGATTTTTGACCGGCAAGATCGCCACTTTATGATCTACAACATTCCATATGGAAATGGTTCCTTTGCGGCGAACTGGTCGGAAAGCAAAAGCTTGTTGATAAACAAAGAGTATTTCCCTAACGAAGGATTCGCAGAGGCGTATTACCAGTTACAGCAGGCTTGTCCTTATTGAGCTTTATAATCAAGCTCAGTACGGTTTATAAACTTAAGCTCAAGTAAAAAAGGCACATATTGTGCCTTTTTCTGTTTCTGGTGATTGTATTGCTGATTGAGCTTATAAGGTCGCCAGGAAGTTCTCAATTTTTGCTTTGTGCTCAGCGACAGTTGCATCACTTGGTAGCTTGTTATGTTTGTGAGTCAGGTACACCAAGAGTGCCATTTGCGCTGTCAGGCGGTTCTCTGCTTCATCAAAGATAATTGAATTTGGTGACTCCATGACTTCACGGGTACATTCGCGCTGATCGTTTGCTGGCAGGCAGTGCATGAAGATTGCGTTAGGGCCGGCTTTGTCCATCATTTCCTGAGTCACAACATATTCCGGGATGAAGGTAGACAGGCGGATTTCTTTCTCGTCTTCCTGACCGAACCAGTAGAAGCTGTCAGCAACAATAATGTCACAGCCTGCCACTTCATCAGTATTGTCGGTAATTACCAGTTTGCCGCCGGATGTTTCGCAGTTTTCAAGAGCGATATCAACCCATTTCTGAGGTGCTTTGAAACGGTCAGGACAGATATGCTTGAATGTCATGCCGAATTTGGTGCAGGCGAACATGAGTGAAGAAGCAACGTTGGTGGCATCGCCGACAAAGGCAACCGTCAGATCTTCCATAGCCTTACCGTCAGGTAGGTGTTCAATCATGGTGAACAGGTCGGCCATTATTTGAGTCGGGTGCAGCCAGTCACAAAGACCGTTGATAACAGGTACGCTTGCTTGTTCTGCCAGGCCGGCAACTGTGGTGTGCTCGTCGACACGAGCCATGATGACATCAACCATACGAGACATTACGCGTGCAGTATCTTCCAGAGACTCTTTGCTACCAAGATGGATGTCTTTTGGTGAAAGGAACAGGGCATGACCGCCAAGCAGGGTTGCTGCTGTTTCGAATGAGATACGGGTACGGGTTGATGGTTGTTCAAAAATCATTGCGACAGATTTGCCTTTAAACAGCTGCGGAATAGCATTATCTCGGCGAGCCTGTTTAAGCATTGCCATCAGGTCAAGAATGTCAGTTAGTTCTTTTTTGGTGAAATCCTGAGTTTTTAAGAAATGACGCAGACCTTCTTTATTTAGGTTAGTAGCGCTTGAAGATGGCAGTTTCATAATTCATTCCTTCTTGTTTCTGGTAATAAGTTGATTCGGTTAATGAGTGCTTTATTTATCACTCTTGTTTGGATGTGTTTATTATTGAAGGGATGAGTTATTTATTCTCAAATCAGAATCACTAATCGATCTAAGTGTTGCCGGTGGATAATACGGATTGATTTTTATCACAGAATTAACTTTTGTGGTGTTTATAAATTCGATATTTGATTTTAATCCTCTGTCGGGGTTATTTGATTTTAGTGTTTATCGAAGACAAGGTGATGATAGAAGAAGTAATAAATTACTTTGTTGTTGGTTTTAATGGAATTATACATACAAAAAGCCCTGGTAACCGGAGTTGCCAGGGAATAGATACAATAGAGAAACAGATTAATTAGTAGCGTTAATTAATGGTTGGCGAGGAAGCATTTTAGGTAAATAAACATTGAGATAAGCTTCGGTTACGGTAATGGCTTCTCTTGCCATCTCCGGCGGGATGGAGCCATTTTCCCGATAATTCATTGAATATACTTTATCCGCAACTTGCAGGGCGATTGCAAAAATATTCACATCTTTAGGCAGTTCCGGCAGGACAAAATGTCGACGGTAAATTTCTTCAACATATTCTGCCAGCACCAGATCATTCTGTGCATCAGCGTGGCGGATAGAAGCATAAGTATGTTGGCCGAGCAAAATGCGTTGTACCAGCGGGTTGTTGTTGTAATAGGTTACAAATCCTTGCTCAATCATCCGGTTAATATCAGACCAGTGATTGATCTTCTCCGGCACGATGGCATTTTGCAGTACTGATTTGAAGTCTTCAAAGATGTCTTCCATCAATCGATACATCAGTGCTTCGATGTTCGGGTAGTGGTGGTAGACGGTTGAGGCTGCGATGGCAGCCTCTTTGGCAACATCATAGATGGAAATGCTATTGACGTCCCGCTGGGAAACCAGGTTTGTTGCGGCAGTGTGGATTCGCTCAAGACGTTGTTTAGTAGATTCTTTTTTCATGTTTTTTCCTGGTTGCCAGCAGTTTTGGTTCCTTTACTAACACTTTACTCGATACTGATGTGAGTACCAGAGCTGTGTGACATAATTTCAGCTGTTTTATGTAGAGATCCGATATGACCTGTACCGTTTGTGGCTTTGGCGAATGCACAGCAGGCATCCACTTTCGGCGCCATAGAGCCGGCCGCAAACTGATACTGGGTGATTTCATCTACGCTGACATCATGTAACGGCTTTTCATTGGGAGTTCCCCAGTCAACACAAACATAGTCACCGTCAGTAAGGATGAGGAAGTGTTCTGCGCCCAGTTGAGTTGCCAGAACCGCCGCAGATAAGTCTTTGTCTATGACAGCTTCAACGCCCTGATAGCCATTTTCTCCATCGACAACAGGGCATCCGCCGCCACCGCAGCAAATTACCATATGATCCTGTTCCAGCAGGGTTTTGATGCTGTTAATTTCCAGAATAGCCTGAGGCTGAGGTGATGGTACAACCCGGCGCCAGTATTCACCGTCTGGCTTGATAGACCAGTTGTATTTATCGGCCATCAGCTCTGCTGTAGCTTTGTCGTAAACCGGGCCGATGAACTTATTCGGGTCATTGAAAGCCGGATCATTGCTGTCAACAGCAACCTGAGTGAGTATGGTGCTGATTTCAGTATTTGGCAGTGAGCGACGAAGGGATTGCGCCATCATGTAACCGATCATGCCCTGGGTTTCGGCACCTAGAATATCAAGTGGGTAGGGCGGAGTATCGGTATAAGCCAGGTTTTGCAAAGCCAGCAGCCCGACCTGCGGACCATTACCGTGGACAATCACTACACGGTAGTCCTGATTCAGTTTTGCCAGGGCATCTGCTGCAATGGCAATGTTCTTAGCCTGATTGCCGTGGCTCATGGTTTCGCCTCGCTGTAACAGGGCGTTTCCGCCGACAGCGACGACCAAAATCGGTTTGTCGTTTTTCATCTGATTATTCCTGTCACGTTATGGGTTTTGCCTCTCGGCTTGCATAAAAATTATCGTCTGCAGGCATAACTCAGAGTTGATCAGAATCAATTTTTTTAACCTTTGAATAATCAACCCCATTTTTTGAATCGATCGTCACGGCTTGGCAATGATTTCTGTTCGAATTATCGATAAGTGATTCTCATAACGATAGCCACTTAATTGCTTTGCTTAGATATTAAGTATCGAAACGTTGAACAAAAGCACCCGAAATAAAATTAAATGGAGAGTTGTTATGGAAACTCAAAACTCAACGGGAAAAATGGGGGTAGGCAGCCTAGCCTTATTTAGCCTCTGTGCCGTTATTGTTGTTGATACATTAACAGCATCGGCTTCAATTGGTGTAAGTGCAATTGGCTGGTGGCTGGTGACATTAATTGTGTTTGTTATTCCTTACGGATTAATAACGTCTGAATTAAGTACAACCTATCCCGGTGAAGGCGGTATTTATGATTGGGTTAAACAAGCTTTTGGTTATAAATGGGCGGTAAGAACAACATGGTTCTATTGGATTAATGTCGGACTATGGATGCCTGCAGTTTATATTATGTTTGCGGGTATGTTTTCCGAGTTGTTCTTCCCTGATTTGTCTTTATTCTGGCAAATCGCTATTTGTATTGGCTTAACCTGGTTAACTATCTGGATTTGTAATGTATCTGTAGATGTCGGTGTCTGGGTTATTAATATCGGCGCAGTGCTGAAAATAACCGTGATTGCCGTATTGGGCTTCGGTGGCTTCATCTACGCGGCTAAGCATGGTGTGGCGAATGAATTTACATTGTCTGCAATGATGCCAAGCCTGGATACCGGTGTTGCTTTCCTGCCTGCACTGGTCTTCAACCTGATGGGGTTTGAGCTGGTCGGTACTATGACTAAGGAAATGAAAGATGTCCGCGACATGCCGAAATCGGTATTCCTTGCTGCCGGTATCACTGCGTTCCTGTATGTCTTCGGCACAGTGGGCATTCTGATGGCATTGCCGGTAGAAGATATCGGTCTGGTTGCCGGTATTGTTGACACTCTACGCAAGCTGTTTGGTGACGGTGCATTCGGACAATTCATGGTGTATGCCATCGGTGTAATGGCTCTTCTGACCTTCATCGGCAACATGGTGACCTGGACAATGGGTGCTAGCCGTGCAGCAGCGGAAGCTGCCGGTGAGGGAGAGCTGCCGGAAATGGTGGCTAAAGTATCCGAGAAATACCAAACCCCGGTTGGTGCTAACAACATCACAGGTATGCTTTCAACCGTTGTTATTCTTGCTTATGCCTTGTTTGCTCAGTCCAGTGATGAGCTGTTCTGGTCGGTATTCGCATTCTCAAGCTGTATTTTCCTGCTGCCATATCTGTTTATGTTCCCTTCATACCTGAAGTTGCGTATCAGCGATCCTAAAACGCCTCGTCCTTTCCGGGTTCCTGGCAGCATGGGTGTGCAATGGGTACTGAGCATTATCTGCTTCTTCGTTATTGCCCAGGCTGTTGTGCTGTTCATCTTCCCTGACTTACTGACACTCAGCATTAACTGGACTTATAGCGCACCTGTCTTTATCGGAGTGATTCTTACCGTTGCAATGGGTGAATACCTTCTGAAACAGGCAATTGCCAGAAAAGAAAAAGCAGAGCAGGCCGCATTACAACAGCAAAACGCGTAGCAGTATCACGTAAAAAATTAGGTGGACAAAATGACTAAACAATTAACTACTACACTGAAACAAGACGGATTTCGTATGCCGGGCGAACATGAACCTCAGGCCGGTGTTTGGATGGCGTGGCCTGAGCGAACTGATAACTGGCGTTTTGGTGGCAAACCTGCGCAGGTGACTTTTGCTAAAGTGGCTGAAGCTATTGCAGAAACAACGCCTGTCACTATGGTGGTCAGTGCAGCCCAGTTTGAAAATGCTCGTAACATGTTACCCAATCATATTCAGCTGCTGGAAATGAGTACCGATGACTCCTGGATGCGTGATATTGGTCCTTCATACGTTGTTAATGACAACGGTGAAAGGCGCGGTGTCGACTGGCACTTTAACGCCTGGGGCGGATTGATAGATGGTCTTTATTTCCCGTGGGATAAAGATGATGCCGTTGCCCGTAAAGTGTGTGAAGTTCTGGGAGATAACCGTTACCGTGCGCCAATCGTACTGGAAGGCGGCTCTATTCATGTTGATGGTGAAGGTACGCTCTATACAACTGAAGAGTGCTTGCTTCATCCAAGCCGCAACCCTGATCTTTCCCGTGAGCAATTAGAGCAAGTGCTGGGTGACTACCTGTCTGTTGAGAAAGTTGTTTGGATCCCGCAAGGACTTTATAACGATGAAACCAATGGGCATGTCGATAACCTGATCCATGTTGTCCGCCCTGGTGAAGTGGTGCTGACCTGGTGCGATGATGAGCAGGATCCTCAGTATGATATTTCCCGTAGGGCACTGGATGCATTGCAGACTCAGAAAGATGCGAAAGGACGTACGATAAAAGTGCACAAAATGCCTATGCCTGGTCCATTGTATATTTCTGAAGATGAAGCATTTGGTGTTGATGCATCTGATGGTATGGAGCGCGAAGCGGGCGAGCGACTTGCCGGTTCTTATGCCAACTACCTGATTTCTAATCAGCATATTATCTATCCATTGCTCGATCCGGCTCATGATGATGAAGTAGCGACTTTGTTGTCAGAACTGTATCCGGGCTATAAGGTGACCGGTGTCGATGCGAGAGAAATTTTGCTTGGCGGCGGTAACATTCACTGCATTACCCAACAAATTCCAAGGGTATAAGCTCTGGTGAATACAAGCCTCCCTTTAAATAAGGGAGGCTTTGTTTTTTCTCTCTGTATGTTTATTTGTTCGAAAATGTATATTTGCCTGAACAATGGTCACTTTTCTGCGAATTGAAAAACAGCGATATTGCTATCTTTATCCTACTTGCTTGCAGTTTCTGGTTTTCAGTGAGAGGTAGGTATGAGGATGTTGCACGTCGTACAAAGTGTAATGCTGGTGGTAATTCTTCTATTGCCGAGTTTCTCAGGTTCCGCCTATGCCGCATCCAGCCGACTGAAAGAAATCCTTGATCGTGGGGTGCTCAGAGTTGGCACAACTGGGGACTGGAATCCGATGACCATCCGGGATCCGGCTACCAACTTTTATAAAGGATTTGATATCGATATAACCACTGAGTTAGCAAAAGATCTCGGTGTGACGGTGGAGTATGTCGCTACCGATTGGAAATCACTGGTTAAAGGTGTGGTTACCAATAAATATGACATGACCGGCAGTGCTTCACTGAATATGAGTCGGGCCAAAGTAGCCGGTTACAGCCAGCCTTATTTCAATCTTGCTTTTGTTCCATTGATTCAGAAGCTGAATTTTAAACGCTACCGTAAATGGAGTGATTTCAATTCATCGTCGGTTGTCATTTCTTCAACAAAAGGCACTTTACAGGAAAGCCTGGTAAAAGAGTTCTTCCCTAAGGCAAGACATGTTGTAGTTCAGTCTCCTGTTCGTGATTACCAGCAGTTACTTGCCAATAAAGCAACTGCAATCGTGACTTCAAATATCGAAGCGGCAAAGCTGACCAATAGATTTCCGCAATTAACCGTGGCGCGGGTAGAAGGGATGCGCCGTCCGACTCCAATAGCAATGTTATTGCCAAGAGATGATCAGGTCTGGATTAATTACATCAACAGCTGGATAGAGCTGAAAAAAGCCCAGGGTTTCTTTGACCGTATTGCCGAAAAATGGGGATTGGTGAGGCTGGATATATAACTAAGTGATTGTTTAATAGCAATGTGAACGATTACATAGGTGCAGACCTCGTTTTTTTGCAATATGTGATTGTTTTACTTGATAAATGTTAATAATGCATCGTATGGTTGAAACAGTGAAATATTACTGAAACGGAGTGTTGGTAGGGTTTTCGCTATCAGGAAAGTATAAATCAGGAGCATTATGGATTTATCAGCATATAAAGGATTAATTTTTGATATGGATGGTACATTGATTGACTCAATGCCAGCCCATATACAAGCCTGGAGACAGACTTGTGAAATGTATGAAATTCCGTTTGATGAAGAATGGATCTACAGCCTCGGTGGGATGCCTTCGATAAAAACGGCACAGCAGATCAATCATCGATATCGCCAGAATTTTGATACTCAACGACTGGCTAATACCAAGTATCACTTCTTCGATCAAATCGAGTTTAAAGGTGATGTGATCAGAAGTACTTACGATTTGTTGCAGGAGCACAGAGAGAGCAAAAAGGTCGCAGTAGGAACGGGTAGTGCGAGCCTGAATGCGGTTCCGTTGCTTGAGTCGACCGGTATTTTACCTATGCTGGATGCATTGGTAACGGCCGATAATGTTGAACGTCATAAACCTTTTCCGGATACGTTTATTGAAGCAGCCAGACGAATTGGCCTGCAACCGGAAGAGTGTGTGGTGTTTGAAGATACTGAACTTGGTAAACAGGCTGCTTTGGCTGCCGGTATGGACTGTATCATGGTTGTTGATGGTGCCATCACGTCGTTGACGAAAGCGGCCCGGTAATAAACAGACTGGTCTTTAATCTTTAAATTAGATTACACGTGTTTCAAGAAAGGGTATTCTTCAGCTTAATGAAAGAATACCCTGTAGACACAATGAAAAAAGCAACTTCAGAACACGCAACCTCAGATTCAACCCACTCGCGTAAGCCCTCATCATCTTCTGGTTCAACAGAACAGTTCTCTATTTCAGAAACCCGTTTTTGGATCCAACGTCTTAGCAAAACTGCCATCAGAGCATTACATATCTTAGGTATTGCAGGTTCTGCTGGTGGCATTTTGTATGGGGTTGAGCGGGAGCTCTGGCTTCATTGGTGGGTGCTGGCGATGACAACCGGTGTGATCATGATGAGCCTTGAAATCATTCAGTCGAAATTATGGTTGATTCAGTTGAAGGGGATACTGACCTTTGTGAAGCTGGCGTTGATTGGCTCTTTTGTGCTTATTCCGCAGCATAAGCCTGCTTTGTTCATAATTGTATTACTGATGTCAGTGATTATTGCTCATGGGCCGGCGGGTCTTCGACACTACTCAATATGGCATCGTCGTCGTATAGATGAGAAGCGGGGCAAGAAAAAACACATCCAAGGATAAAATTGCTGTTTTTATATGCACATTTCTGCTTAGAATGATCAGCTGCTACTACACTGCTAGTAAACGGTTTTTTTACATGAGGTGTGTTTTGAAACGGATTTTTAGTGTAATTATTTTGTCGATCCTTCTCGGTGCCTGTTCCAAATCGGTTGATCAGCGAGCAGATGAATACGTTGATGTCAGCTTTACTCTTTGTGGTGCCAAGGTGAAAGCTTTCTCTCAAGGGGATGACGGTAAAATTCGCGTTGTATGCGATAATGAAAGTTACTTCTTGGTCAAGAATGAAGAAACTCTAGCTTACATGCATGAACTAAATGGCGCATATTGCCATGGCAAGGGTTTCCGCACCTTCAATGAGCGAAGCAGCTACTACACATTCACCTGTATGGATGATAAAAACTTCAATATTCCGAAGTAAATTAAAGTATCGTTTCAGAATTGGGAGGTACAAATTCTCCTGATTCTGAAAGCGAGTATTCACCATGCTTCAGTGAATACTCGTACTAATTTACACCGCCTTCCAGATACAAGCTCTGAGCATTCACCAGTATTAGTTGTTAGCCGACCCACTTAAGAAGAACTTTATCTTTGTTACCATCCATTTCTCATTTATGTAACGGATAACCCATCACAACCGCATGTGCCTCAATCAGACTTCCTTCATATGTTGTAATCCAGCTTAATTTTTCCTGATTGATTATGAATTCACCAACGTTGCATAGGATCAATATGCATCAAGGCGTTCTTGAAAGGTATGACCATGTGATAATTTTCAATAAATGCGTTTAATAAGGGTGAAATTATGCTGAGGATATGGAAAAATCCAGCGTTCAAAATGCTTTACCTTCAAGCATAGACATGCAGCATGAATTAGCTGTAAGTAATTTAGGGTATTAATCGAGTGGCGCTACAAGAACAACAATTAAAAAAAGCGTATGAGATGCTAAGCCAAGGGTTGGTTAACCTGGATGATAACTTGATCCAAGGTGTGCTTGTTTATATTGAAGCGAAAGCGGTCGAATTCGGTTTGCCTCGTCGAACTTACTTGTCTTTAGATAAGCTCCGGTGCTCTTTTCCATTTGTCTCAATGGGATCGTTTATGCCGATCAATTTCTTCGGTGTCCAAACTGTGGATTTAACTCGCCACCGCGATACTGGTTTCAAACCTATTACTTTAAAGGTTTGCAAGGTAAATAGAGATGATGCTGAAAATTTTTCCCACCGCTGGGTGACTGTTGGCCGCTATCCGGAAGAGCAGGCAGAAGAAGCAATCCTGATGTTAATTGAAGTTCTTTGTGATGAAGAACTTTTTGGACAGTGTTCCCTCTGTCAAAAATATCGACCACACGGCTATATTGATGTTGAATTGATTTGTGATTGCTGCAACGAGCAGCTGGAAGTTGTGGCCTAGGGACATACTTTAGGGAAGACTTACCGATTGGTGACCCGTTACCAATAAGACGCTCACATTTCACTATCTAATTGATGAAAGTAGATATTATCAAGCGTAGACTATCAGTAGTTGCATAGCTTGAGTGTGTCTGCTGTGAATCCAAATATTCCTTTCTATCAAAAAAATGCTCAGCGTCTTGCTGAAGATTATCTCAATGTCTCCTTTGAAGATGTTCATGCAGGTTGGCAAATTTACTGGCCGAAACTATGTGAGGAAAAGCCGTCTTATCGGGTGTTGGATATAGGTGCCGGTTGCGGACGCGATTCCAAATGGTTCGCTCAGAGTGGTTGTACCGTTGTGGCTGTCGAGCCGGCTGAATCATTCAGAAAAATAGGTATTGAGTTAACCCGTTCACTTAATGTCTGTTGGCTTGATGACACGCTTCCTGATTTAGAAACGGTAAGTCGAGATGATGCTGGTTATGACTTGATCCTTGTTTCAGCTGTGTGGATGCATTTGCCATCTTCACAACGTGGGCTGGCATTTCGCAGACTGACGGGTTTGCTGGCTGATGATGGAAAGCTGGTGATTACACTGCGGCATGGCAGCTTTAGCGACGGCAGGGTTCATCATGGTGTTTCTGCTGATGAGCTGAATGAGTTAGCTAAAGGTTATGGATTGAATGTCTGCCTGAAAACTGAATTGACCTCAGATTCAATGGGGCGGAATGATGTTCAATGGCAGACTGTAGTAATAGGCAAACAGGAATGATGTATGTCTCTTGAGTGGTATGTAGACAAATTCCAAAACTTGAATACCAACAGTCAGAACGGGCGTAAAAGCCCTCATAAGGTTTGTATGTTGCTGGCAGTTATGGATTTGATTCAGGCCGGACGTATTCATCAAAACAAGATATTGTTTGATTCAACATTAAAGGAACGCTTCAGTCACTTTTTCGGGCAAATGAGTCTGGGTAATGATCGAAATACACCCGAAAATCCGTTTTATCACTTAAAAAGTGAAGGGTTCTGGCACCTTGTTTATCATGATGGTGTAGACCCGGACACCGTCAAACGCTATTCAGCAAAGAACGTCTCTCATGCTTTTTGGGATGATGAGCTGTTTGATTATATCAATAGCTCAATCACGGTTAATGTACTTAAAGAGGCGTTGACCAATAATTTGTCTGATTTAGCAAGCTTGTTCCAGCAGTGGTTGTTAGATCTCGGCAAATCAGAGAAAACAGCCAAGAATTATTTGCAGGCTATACGTGGTTCAATTTCAAATTGGATGTATGAAAATCAGCTCGTTGATCAGCCTTTAGTTGAAGTTAAGTCATTTAGTCAGTTTCACCGGTTAGTTGAAAAAATAAAACAAGTCGATGAGTTTAAAATTCGCGACTCTCGTGGAAAAGGTATGTACAGTGCCGCTTTGAATGCTTATCAGCGTTTTCTTGCTGATTTGTCCCAGATCGATCTTCGGGCTGACGTACAGCAAATATTGCAAGATACTCAGTTGAATGAGACTGAAAAATCGATCCTGGTCAGCACCCGAATGGGGCAGGGAACATTCAGAAAACAGTTGGTTGATATGTGGCGAGGTTGCGCTGTAACCGGTTATAAGAATACCCAATTGCTGGTGGCCTCACACATTAAGCCCTGGCGAGATGCCGAGAACCATGAGCGGTTAGATAAATTCAATGGATTGCTTCTGTTGGCAAATCTCGATAAAGCGTTTGATCTCGGTTTTATTTCATTTAATGATGCTGGAAAAGTCATGATCTCTGGTCAACTTGAAGCACCTGAAGTGCTCGGTTTACAAGAGGGGATGGCTTTTCATGTTCGACAAGAACATAAAAAATACCTGGCTCATCATCGGGCAGAGTTATTCAAGGGATTTTGAATATGGCTCCCCCGATGAACTCTATGATTTTTAATATAACGTCTTGATTTAATTCTAATACCAAGCCGCTTTCCGCATCCAGCGGCTTTCTCCTCAAATAAAACATTTAGCACTGTTCTTATCGAATCTCATTTTTAGTTTACGCTAATCAATTGTGCTCATATCACACGGCCATTTTTGCAATCAGAGCAACTTATATTTTGCATGTTTTTTGCTGGTATATAAGCCACTTTTACTCTAGGAATTCCAGTAACGGGAAAACGTTTAGAGTGCATAACATTAGGGTTGTAATGTCACAGTTGGTGGAGTACTGAAATGCTGTGTTTGCGATTAAATTTGAATGAAAATGCAGTTCCTGTTAACATTTTTCGTGATTTATTATTTAGAACTCTAATTATATCCGTGTTTGTAGGTTAATCCGCTTTTAGTTTTTTCATAAAAAAGCGATAAGGAATGGGCATTTGAGTATTATTTATGGATAGCATTTTAAAAAAATACAGTATCGAAACAACCGACTATCAGGTTGGTCAGGACAACATTCAAAAGTGGGGGTTTGACATTCATAACCCCGTATTTGGCATTAGCGCAGGGCTTATTTTTCTCTTCATTTCGGCATTGCTGATTGTTGAACCTGGCACCGCCAAAGCGGCACTAAATAGCTTAAAGAACGGTATCATTGAAGATTTTGATGTTTTCTTCATGTGGGCAACTAACTTTTTCCTTTTTTTCACTCTGGCCTTGATGTTGTCACCTTTTGGTAAAATCCGCATTGGCGGAAAAGAAGCTAAACCAGAGCACTCAACAGTTTCATGGATGGCAATGTTGTTTGCTGCCGGCATGGGGATAGGTCTACTATTCTGGGGAGTAGCAGAGCCAACGGCTTATTTTACTGACTGGTGGGGAACGCCGTTTAACGTAGAGCCGAACACGCCAGAAGCTAAATCACTCGCAATGGGTGCGACGATATTCCACTGGGGAGTTCATGGTTGGTCTATCTATGCGATTGTGGCGCTTGCATTGGCTTTTTTTGCTTTTAACAAGGGACTGCCGCTCTCGATTCGTTCCGTTTTCTACCCGGTTTTTGGTGATCGTGCCTGGGGTTGGCTTGGTCATGTAATTGATATTATGGCTGTATTGGCCACCTTGTTTGGTTTGGCCACATCCCTTGGTTTGGGGGCGCAGCAGGCTACAAGTGGTATAAATCATGTGTTTGGTACCGATGGTGGTATTGGTATGCAGCTCGTGGTTATTGCATTTGTTACTTTGATTGCCATTTTTTCTGTGGTACGCGGTATTGATGGTGGTGTGAAGTTACTGAGCAACGTCAACATGCTGTTTGCTTTCGCCTTACTTCTATTCGTAACTTATGTCAGCTTTGATGTTGCAAAGCTTTCACTGCCTGAAACATTCATGGCTTATGCGGAAAATATTATTGGTCTAAGCAACCCTCATGGTCGTGAAGATACAACATGGATGCATGGTTGGACGGTATTCTATTGGGCATGGTGGATTTCATGGTCACCATTTGTAGGTATGTTTATTGCCCGTGTATCTAAAGGTCGTACCGTACGCGAATTTTTGTTTGCCGTTGTGTTTATTCCAACGCTGATGACCATTGTCTGGATGTCTGTATTCGGAGGAATTGCGATCGATCAGGTGATAAACAAAGTAGGAGAATTGGGCACTCAAGGCTTAACTGATATCTCACTTACCTTGTTTCATGTTTATGATGCTCTGCCATTCGGTTCTGCCATTTCAATTATTTCAATTGTTTTGATATTGATCTTCTTTATCACTTCGTCAGATTCTGGCTCATTGGTTATCGACAGTATCACTGCTGGTGGTAAGGTCGAAGCTCCGGTTCCGCAGCGGATCTTCTGGGCAACAGTCGAAGGGGCAATCGCAGCTACTTTACTTTGGGTTGGTGGTAAAGAAGCACTTCAGGCATTGCAATCCGGTGTTGTAGCGACGGCTCTGCCATTTACTTTTGTTTTGTTGTTGATGTGCGTCAGCCTGATCAAAGGATTAAGCACAGAACGTTTTCTATATCGATAGTTGAGAGTCGATAACATTGTCATCGCGTGGATGGGTTAAGCTGACTTAATACAACACGCTGATAGTTTTGAGCAAAAAAGCCCCGCTTGATATAGCGGGGCTTTTTACTTGTTACAAGCTTCTAATATTAGCTTCAATTTGGTCAGTATTTGTCGAGGTGATAATGAGATGGACATCTAAGTTTATTATCTATTGCCTAACTAAAGTTGTACTAGGGTAATGGTAAAGGTTGTTGATCTGAAACTAATTTAGGTTGGCAACGTTCGTTGAGTTTATAAAATAGATTTCAAGGATGAATATTATGGAGAACAAGATCGGCCTTGCAGTGTCTGGAGGTGGGTATAGAGCAACACTTTACTCATTAGGTGCTATTTGGCGTTTAAATCAGTTTGGGCTCCTACCTAAATTGAAAACAGTCACAAGTGTATCGGGAGGAAGTATTACGACTGCCTATCTAGCGATAAAATGGGACCAATTGCATTTTAATAGTGATGATGTGGCAACTAATTTTGATGAAGTTGTAGCTTTACCTATTCAGCGATTTTGCTCTCGAACAATTGATGTCGAATCCGTATTATCTGGTCTATTCTCTCTTAAGGATACCGTCGGTGATAAAGTTGCTAAGGCTTATGATAAGCATCTTTTTAAGGAAGCCAATATTCAGGACATCCCGAATCATGCTCCGGAGTTTATTTTTTATGGGACTAATTACCAAACTGGTTCAAGTATTCGTATACAAAAATCAGGGATTACAGATTACAAGATAGGAAAATATCCAGTTCCTGATTTGCCTATAGCCAAAGTTGTGGGAATATCCAGTGCCTTTCCACCAGTTCTATCGCCAGTTACACTTAAAACGAATCCCAATTTATGGGAGAAGACGCAATACGCAGATTACTTCGAAAATCAATCATTAAGAACGAAGTTGCAACTTACTGACGGTGGTCTTTATGACAACCTTGGACTGGAAGCTCTCACTAAAGGTAACGGCGATTTTACTCATGTGATTGCCTGTGATGCGGGTGCACCGTTTAAAGTGCAGACGAACATAAAAACTAATCATGTAAGTCAATTATTACGAATGACGGATTTGATGACAGATCAACAGCGAGCTCTCAGAAAGCGCAAGCTAATAAGTGATTACAAAAAACTGGATGGTCAGGGACAGCATCAAGTATATGGTGGGACTTATTTTGGTATTAGCACTAAGATTAATAACTATGATTTTACTGATTCAATGACAACAGATTCAGATTTAACTGCAAATCTTAAAAATTTCCGGACTCGACTTAATGCTTTTAGTGATGAAGAGCAGGGACGTTTAATTAATTGGGGATACGCGCTGTCTGATACGGCTATAAGAAAATGGGTAAGAGAACTACCGGCTGAAAAATTGTTAGTTCGCGGCCAGTGGCCGATCATGAAGTATGCTCTTTAAGTGGTGAATAACAGGCTAAAGTGTTCTGAATGTTATTTTACTGCTTGTTATAAATTAGAGGGCAATCAGTTGATATTTGAAGAGAATAGCAAGAGTTGATGCCAATGGCGTCTGACCGGAGTTGTTTGGACAAGAGCTCCTTGGGAATAGGTCTCACAGACGCCACGGGGAGAGTGAAGCAGGTTATTTAGCTGGCTTCAGCATTTCTTCCAGATATCGAACCACGAAAGCTGCATCCTGAGCCGTTGTGTTGATCTTTTCGATAATTGCTTTGGCACGCGCATCATCAGCATTCAGGCTGGCTGTTACTTTTTCGTTCATTGCGATAGCCATTTCACATTTCTGCTTACAATCAGCAAGCAGCGCATTCAGAAACTGCAGCTCAACTTCTCCACCTTCGATGAACAGCTTTGAGGCAATGGTATATACAGTGTGGAACTTGTTGGCCATGTCTTTCTGACCAGATTGACTTTCTTTTTCCCAGTCAGCAGCCCAGCTTTTGAAAATAGTTGCAAGATGCGGGTTGGCAATGATGTTCACTTGTTGCATTAACACAGAGTCCTTAGGTTCGGGTTAAGCGTGAATAGTAAAATAGCGTGAATAATGATGAAAGGGTTTATCGAGGGGATTTCTTTACCTGGATGAAAAGTGATCATTTTAAGAGTGTATGGCGTATCGAATTAAAGTGATTCGCAAACTGAACTTATCTGCCTCATTATGATTTAAATGAGAAAAGAGAAGGTAGTGCAACATATCCACGGAGAAGAAAATGATCGGGAAAACATTCGCCATTGCCATACTGATGATGTCAGCTTCAACGGTTGTTCATGCTAATGATGAACAACCAGCTGAGTGTGCTGATGTTTTGAATCATACTTTCAACAAGTTAAATTCGTCGGAAGCACTGTCGATGTGCCAGCAGTTCAATGGGAAGGTGTTATTGATTGTTAATACAGCCAGTCAATGTGGATTTACTTCTCAGTTTGAGCAACTTGAGAATATTTATCAACAATACAAAGGTCGTGGATTTACTGTCATTGGATTTCCGTCAAATGACTTTCGGCAAGACAGAGGAAGTGAAGCCGACACTGCGAAGGTTTGTTATTTAGACTACGGTGTCACATTTCCTATGATGGGGCGTACTCAGATTCGAGGGGAGAGTGCTAACCCTGTGTTTAAAGTATTGGCAGAAAAGAGTGGTATTACGCCGAAGTGGAATTTTTATAAGTACTTAGTCGATAGAGACGGTGAAGTAGTAAGTGTGTTTGCGAGTAGTACTTTGCCGACGGATGACGCAATCACTGAAATGATTGACAATTTGCTTTAATCATTAATCACTTAAAATTTATGTGACACAGGTACAACTCACTGCTCTTACCAGGTAGTAAACTTGTTGCTTAATGTTTGTGAGAGTATGCCTATGTCCCTTAAACATGCCGGCTTGAAAACTCGTCACCGCAAAGAGCGTTCAGGCTACCCCAAATCATTATCAATGCGGGTACATCGAGCTCTGAGTTGGCTTGAGAAATCTGAGTTGTGCGAAGACTTGGATTCCCAGTACATTTTTTTGTGGATAGCATTTAATGCTGCTTATGCAAACGATCTTGATCTTGTTAACCGTCCGAGTGAGCGGGAATTGTTCCGGCATTTTCTAGCTCGTTTGGAAAAGATAGATACTAAAAGCAGGCTCTATAATTTGGTTTGGCAGTCATACTCGAATACGATTCGGGTACTGCTTGATAACCCTTACATCTTTGAACCGTTCTGGGACTATCAGCGGGGCAACATTACTAAACGCGCCTGGCAGGAGAAACAAAATAAAGTAAGTGATAAGGCAAACCGGGCTCTCGCCAATAAAGATACCGTATCCCTCCTTTCAATAATCCTATGTCGTTGTTATACCCTTCGAAACCAATTAGTCCATGGTGGCGCAACGTGGCAAAGCGATATCAACCGTGAGCAGGTTCGGGATTGTACCCGCATGTTGGCGGACTTGGTGCCGTTGATTATTGATTTGATGATGGATGGTAAAGATTTAGGGTGGGGTGATTCAGTCTATCCCAACCTTAAAGCAAGTTAGTGATTATATTCTCGTAATTTCCAACGTTTTGGCTGCCATCTGGCAGCCTTTTTTCTATTCAGATCAGACTATGCGGAATCAAGATATATTAAAGTTGTTGCATACCAGGTCGATACCTATAACAGATGGAATTGCTTAAGTGTTTCTGCTTTAGGGATACTTCAGATAATGGGGATGAAAGGCATGGAAAGGCTTATTCAGATGATTAACAGAAAATCTACTGTATTGTTTATCATCTTGCTTTCTTTAATAACTGCGCCATTTGTCAGTGCAAATCCTTTAGTCGGTAAAATGTATGACTATGAAAGTATTGGCGAGTCATTTTGTGATCAGCTTGATCAGGTTTTATCTTTTGAAGGTCGTCTCCAGGCAATTAAAAGCAATAAGCTGGCTTTCTTATCAGATAAGCAAATAGATGAAGTAAATAGAACTCTGACTAAGTTACGCCATATTAAGCAAATTCATGGTTCCAGAGATCAAGCTAATTTCTATGTGTTGGGTCGAGATATTGTTGATTCATCTTTGATGGATAATCACTGCTCAGTTCGAAATGTATTGCTAACGACAACCCAGGCAATTCAAATCAATTGTAAGGGACTGGGTTATGAACTGGATGGTGAGAACCTGTTTTCTGAATATGAGTACTCAAACTTCTTTCTGACCACCAAACAAAATAATGGTGAAGTTGTCATTAGTGCATATGTTGACGGAAGGCTGTCACGTCTGAAACAACAAATAACAGTGGTTGATGATGATATCTCCCGTGTTTATGCCCCGATCCTGCAAGAAAATCAGCGAGTTTTTAAAACTCCCAAGTCGTAATGACTGAATTTATTTGATCAATACGGTGTTTTTATTCACTTGTATTGTAAGTACTTAAATAAAGGTCTACTGTTAATATGTACAGTGGGTTTGGAGGTGCTTATGATACAAGTAAACTTCGAGCTGGCGAAAAAGGCCTATGCGAAGGTACTCAAGTATCCTTTGGGTGGCGAAATTGAGGAACATGAATACCTTGCTCTCAGGGTCTTTCGCTGGGATTTATGCCGGGCCGGAATGCCGATTGATCGGTCATTTGATTTACGCCTGAAAGCATCCGGTTACCGGATGATTGCAACTAAGCCGCCAAGTGCACATCGGCCGCTGCCTGCCTGTATCCTTGAAAAAATGAGTGATGATTGGAAACGGGAACATGGTTATCAATAACACGAATACAGAAGCGTTATAAAAAAGGGCCTTCTGAGTCAGAAAGCCCTTAGCTTGCTTGTTATGCGGCTTTTTGCATGGTGGTGTTATTGCGCGCGGTTGAACGTCACAACTTCATAGCTAAGCGGTGCCAGTGCTGGCTGCTCGTCAGCGACATAATCGATAACCGCTTGAGCATCTGTATTACAACGTGTGTTAGCTGCTTTACAGTTTGGGCCGCTCATTTCGTAGTGAACTTTATATTTTCCGCTTACTTCTTCAATGTTCTTCACTTTAAAGCCGGTTAGTTTGCCATCAACATAAGCAAGGTCCACGCGACCTGAATCTTTCTGCTGAGCTTTAAACAGCGGTGTCCAGCCATCGTTACCGGTTGCGTTGTAGTTGTTGATAGCAACGTTATAGATCTTGCTGTCAACGATTGGTGTCCAGCTTGGATCCGCTTTTGTACCCGTCATTACTTCTACGTAATCCAGCTTACCTTTCTGGTGAGTGGTTGTTTCAGTGTACTGGTAACGGATGTGACCGCCGTAAGGGAATTTACCTGCGTGGGCGCCTTCCGGAAGCGTTGCGGTTACTGCCCCTGCAATCAGCGCTTTTATGTCGGCACCTTTCACCGGCAGGACTGACATAAAGTTTGAGAAAGGCAGCAGTTCAAGTGATACGTTACCTTCACGGTATTCGCCTGCTTCCATGTTGGTACGGATACCACCGGCACCGATCAGGGCGAAGTCCACTTTCATACCTGTAACTTTTTGTACTTCTGTGCTGTTTGCCCAGTAGTACTGGCCTTCGGCAACTAGAGGTGCAACGTCTGAACCATGCTTGTCTGTACCGCGGTCGCCAGGACGACGCTCGTGGTTGATTTCATCAGCGACCTGGGAAATCACGCTACCATATGCTTTATCAACGGCTGGCTTGTATTTGCTGTCGATGTGAGAGCGCATTGCTACATCTTCGTCAGTGATGGTGATGTTTTCTTCTTCATCAATAAAGTTCACAACTTTGGTTGTTTCATCTTTATCGAATTTGCTGCCTGCTTCGCGCATTGGTGAGTGGTAGTACTCATCGTTGCTCAGCATAGTATTCAAACCGTTACAGGCTGCTACGTCACCATTTTCATCAAAGCTGACTTTCAGCTGGCCGATAGCCTGAGCATACTGGCCGGCTTGAACAACACAGGTCTGGCTTTCACCGTCAGGGTTATTGACCATCTGTGCGTAAATACCGTTATTGGCGTGACCAAGGTTGGTGAAATCGCCCAGTAGGGTGTGGGAGTGGCCGCCGACGATTAGGTCGATACCGTTAACTTTTGATGCGATATCCAGATCAACAGAGTTACCGATGTGAGTCAGAGCGATGATGTTGTGAATACCTTTGGCTTCCAGCATATCAACGGTTGCCTGAGCTGATTCAACCATATTGTGGAATTGAACCTTACCTGTGTTTGGTGCCAGGTTAGGCATGTCATCCAGAGCGATACCGAATACGGCTACCAAATCTTTATCTTTGGGCAGATTTTCCAGATCAGCTACCGGCGTTTTCTGGTTACCGTCAAACGCAAACACGACGTAAGGCTTCAGGTTGGTTTGATCTTTAAGGTCCGGGTCTTTGCTGGTATCAACGTTCGCGGCAACAACCGGGAAGTTGATGTCGTTCATAAACTGGTTCAGTTTAGCATTGTTCAGGTCGAATTCGTGGTTACCCAGAGCCATTGCATCCAGACCCATCTGACTCAGCAGGTCAGCATTCATAGCACCTTCATTCAGTTTGAAGTAGGCACTGCCTTGCCAAGCGTCGCCACCGTGAAGGAACAGGAAGCTGTTATTTTTCTCTTTAGCGGCTTCTTTGTACTCATTGGCCATCGTTTTCAGGCGAGGGTAGCCGCCAAACTCGTTGTAAACCAGAGTGTCATTAGCCTTGAAGCTGGATTTAACCGGATCAAAATTGGAATGCGTGTCGTTAATATGAGCGACAGTCAGAGTAAATGCGTGTTCCGGTTGTGAAGGAGTCTGTGCGCAGCCAGCCAGTGCGGCTGTGACAGAAAGTGCGATGAGAGGCTTTGAAAGGTTCATTCAATTACCTGTATATCATTTTCTGGGGGTAGATAAATAAATGCCCCGCAATAGCGGGGCGAGCGCACTATAGCCAGAAACATATGCATGAGCAAACATATTTATTGATAACTAAGTATTTGATTTTATCGTTTGGCGTAAACGTTTACTTGTTAAGGCTTATAGCATATTGAAAATTAAGGTTTTTCAGGGTAGAGGTTGGTTTTGTTAATATTTTGCTCAATAAGTTTGTTTGCTGACAAATCAAACGGTTGTCCGAGTGAAAATTATACGATTGATCTTTGAGTGTTAAAGCAAGGAGAGAAGTGTATTCAGGCCATAACAATTCCAACCATTCTAAACCAGAACCCTTGTCACAATCTGTGACTTTGATTTGCTTTTATTTGCACATTTAGTGACGAGTGTTGTACAAATAAACTATTGATAATAATCGCTTTTAAGTTAATTTCCCCCGACGTATATTCCCGTTAATTATATCGAGACAGGCTAGTTCGTACTGTCAGCCATTCTTCTTGTTATTCAACTACGTTACTTTGGGTTACGTACGTTGTTTCGAACAGTTTACAGCTGACGTCAACTAGTACCATTTGAAGGGAATAACCATGACGGAAAAAACGCCATTACGACACTTGATGTTGGGGATCGCCGTGCCTGGCTTATTGGCAGCAAGCTGCTCAGCTTATGCCGATATCGGTCACTTTCGTTATCAGAATGAACCGAGCTATCGCCTTGAGCCTGCTCAGGTGTTTCGGATGCGCAAAGCCGTACCTGAAGTTAATTTGCGTAAGCAGCTAAAACCGCTGCTGAAAAAAACTTACTACAGTGAGCAGGCATATATTGATTCGTTGGAGGAGCAATTGGGCAAGGACGTGGTTGCACAGCACAAGGTTCTATTCCTTGAAAAAGCAGTCCAACCGCAGCGAAGCCTGGCTATTGATGTGTTAGCTGATGATGTCATTCATATGGCTTTTAAAGATCAGCCTAAAGGTGAAGCATTACCTACAACTGAGCTTATTGATATCACCAAGTTCAACGGCCCGTCAGCACTGCAAAGAAAGAACAATGGCTTTTCAACAGCAGACTTGCAAGTAACGGTTAACCCGCAAAACCTGTGTGTAGCTATGGTTTCCGAGTCAAAAGGCCAGCTCAGTGAAATCTGTCCAGACAAGATGAACAGTTTCACTGTGAAGTCTGAGGGTGATTATCAGTTGAATGGTCTGGGGCAGGAATTCCACGATCCGGGCAAGCTAAATACCAACTGGCTTGGTTTCAAGCGCCAGGGCGGTAATAAGATGGAAGGCTATCAGGGCGGTGGTACCGGTAATACTCAGTTCCCAATTCTGTATGCCATGAGTCAGCAGCAACGCAATTATGCGATTTACTTAGATACCGTATATTCCGCAACCTGGGATTTCACTGGCACGCCATGGAAAATTTCTCAGCTTGAAGGTTCGCCGAGCTTCCTGTTTATGGCTGGTAACGATCTTCCTGAACTGCGCCAGAAGTACATGTCTATGATCGGTACTCCGCTTGTTCCGCCGCGTAAGATGTTTGGTATGTGGCTGTCAGAGTACGGTTTTGACAACTGGCAGGAGCTGGATGACAAGCTGGATACGTTGAAGAAAAACCATTTCCCGCTTGATGGCGTGGTAATGGATTTGCAGTGGTTTGGTAATGTTGACGCCTTCAGTCCGACCAGTCAGATGGGCACTCTGACCTGGGATCGTGAGAATTTCCCGGCTCCGGAACAGAAGATAAAATCGCTGAAAGAGCAGGGCGTCGGCATGATGCTTATTGAGGAGTCTTATGTCAGCGACGGACTTGAAGAGTTCGGCAAAATGGCAGAACACGGGTATCTCGTGAAAGATCCTGCAACCGGCAAAGCGATTGATTCAGACCAGAACAACTATGGTTACTGGTGGGGTAAAGGCGGCATGATCGACTGGACCAGCGTCGATGCCGGTAAAGAGTGGCATGACTGGAAACGCAAGCCGCTTATTGATATGGGCGTGATTGGTCATTGGACCGATTTGGGTGAGCCGGAAATGTATAACCCGAAAGGTGTTTATACCGATGGTCGTACGCAGAATGATGTCCATAATATTTTCAACTATAAATGGCTTGAAAGTATCTACGACGGTTATCAACGCAATGAAACTGCAACCCGTCCGTTTATGATGTCGCGCTCCGGTGCACCAGGTATCCAGCGTTTTGGTGCGACTATGTGGTCGGCTGATATCGGTACTAACCTGGAAAGCTTGGCGAGCCAGTTCAGTATGCAGCCAAACATGGTGCTGTCGGGTATTGATTACTACAGTTCGGACATCGGCGGTTTCCATCGCAGTGCATTAAGCGCTGTACCGGAAAAACGAGAAGCAGCAATGAACGAAACCTACACCCAGTGGTTTGCTTATAGCTCTTTGTTCGAAGTACCGGTTCGCCCGCATACCGAGAATCTGTGTAACTGTAAGGAAACAGCGCCGGATCGTGTCGGTGATATGGCAAGCAACAAAGCTAATATCAAACTTCGTTACCAGTTGATCCCATATCTGTACTCTCTGGCGCATCGTGCCAACATTGCTGCTGAGCCGGTATATCCGCCGATGGATTATTACTTTGCTGATGATGCCAAAGCGCATAACCTCGCTGGTCAGAAGATGATGGGTAAAGATCTGATGGGTGCGGCGATTGCGAAAATGGGTCAGCAAGCTGTGGATGTCTACCTGCCTCGTGGTAAATGGTATGACTACCGCACAGGTAAAGCCGTTGACAGTAAAGGTGAATGGCTGAAGCAGTTACCTGTTTATGATCAGAATCTTCTGACGTTACCGCTGTTTGCTCGTGATGGTGCGATCATTCCGATGAACCCTGAGCAAACAATGCCTCTAAGCAGTGAAGTGCCGCTGACATTAGCCGCTCGTATTTTCGGTAGTGACGGTGAATTCACCCTATATGAAGATGATGGTGCAACCAATGCGTACTTGAATGGTGGGGTGCGTAAAACCACCTTCAACACTCAGCGCAAAGGTTCTGAATTCAAGCTAACTATTGTTGCTGAAGGGAACTATGCAAATGCGCCTCAGGCTCGTCCGCTTCATATTGAATGGGTGGGTCTGCAAGGAAAAGTCAAAGCGGTTGAGCTTAACGGGAAGAAAGTACAAGGCTGGAAGCAGCAAGGAGAAGAGTTAGTGATTGAGCACTCAGCATTACCAGTCAATAAGACAATTCAGTTGTCTGTAGTGATGTAGAAAGTACCAATCTACAAATCCTAGTAATTTAGAACCCCATAAATTACGCGGTTTTGATTGAAACAAAGAAAAGCGCCAGTAAAATGCTGGCGTTTTGTTGTTTTAGGTAAAAGCGCTATGCGTATTCACGCGGTACATAATTTATACGAAGAACGTTTGGCACGTTCGACACGTCCGTTCAGGGCAAGAGGCTGTAAGGTTGAACGTTGTAGCTACTGTATGCTGCGTGAGCACCTTTGTATTTGTTCAGAAAAGCCAGTTATTAAATCCGATGCGGCTTTTTTGTTGGTGATGTATGACGATGAGATTCTCAAACCAAGTAATACCGGCCGTCTGATTGCAGATCTGTTTGAAGATACTTTCGCTTATATCTGGTCCCGTACAGAACCAAATCAGGAAATGCTAGATCTTCTGAATGATCCTCAGTGGCAGCCTTACGTTGTTTTCCCGGCCGAATATGCAGAACCTGAGCGTGTGGCCGAAAAAGTTGAAATCAATACGGGCAAGCGCCCGCTGTTTATCATGTTGGACGGTAGCTGGGCTGAAGCGAAGAAGATGTTCCGTAAAAGCCCGTACCTGAATCAGTTCCCGGTTTTATCGATAAACCCGGAAAAGCCGTCTCGCTATAAGGTACGTGAAGCATCGAAAGAAAATCAGTTGGGGACAGCTGAAGTGGCGGCACGTATTATTGATTTGTACGGTGAGCAGCGAAATGCTGATGTATTGGATCTATGGTTCGACGTGTTCAGGGAAAATTACATTGCCGGAAAGATGAATCGTATGTTGCCGGAAGAGTCGGCTATTAAGCAATTAAAGGCATACTTGGCGGCATAGAAATACCTCTGCTTGAGCGGAATAGTTTCAGCGAGAAAAGTAATTCTATAACAGTGAGTTGAAAATTTATGCAACGACTTGCTGTTTCTTTCAGCAAACGCGAGCTGTAACCACCTTCTGGCCCACTAAATTTGTGATACGTCACAGTCTGCGGGTGTAGATGTGTGGATAATTTTTTCAGTTTTGTTGTTTTATAAATTTGCGGAGAGTGCAGGATGTACTACGGCTTTGATGTGGGCGGCACCAAGATTGAATTTGGTGCATTTAATGAGAAACTGGAACGCGTTGCGACGGAACGTGTGCCTACTCCGGGTGATGACTACGACAAACTGGTCGAGACACTGGTCAGCATTATCAAGAAAGCCGATGAAGAGTTTGCCTGCGAAGGTATGGTGGGTATCGGTATTCCGGGAATGGAAGATGCAGAAGATGGTAAGCTGCTGACTTCTAATGTTCCTGCTGCGAAAGGTCGTACTCTTCGCAAAGATCTTGAAGAGCGTCTGGGGCGTTCAGTCAGCATTGATAACGATGCTAACTGTTTTGCGCTTTCTGAAGCATGGGATGAAGAGTTACAGGGCGAGAAGTCTGTTCTTGGTCTTATCCTTGGTACTGGTTTCGGTGGCGGCCTGGTATTTGACGGTCATGTATTCTCCGGCATGAACCACGTAGCAGGCGAGCTTGGACATACCCGTATGCCGATTGATGCCTGGTTCCACCTTGGTGAAAATGCACCGCTGTTTAGCTGTGGTTGTGATAACAAAGGCTGTATCGACAACTACCTTTCAGGTCGTGGCTTCGAGCAGCTTTATACTCACTACTATGGTGAGGAAGTGAAAGCGATTGATATCATCAAACGCCATGCCGAAGGTGATGAGAAAGCCGTTGAGCACGTTGATCGTTTCATGGAGCTGCTGGCTATTTGCCTTGCTAACCTGTTCACAGCACTGGATCCGCATGTTGTTGTGCTTGGTGGTGGCCTGTCTAACTTCGAATTGCTTTACACTGAGCTGCCTAAGCGTTTGCCGAAACACCTGCTTTCTGTTGCCCGTGTACCGAAAATCGTTAAAGCAAAATACGGTGATGCTGGTGGCGTTCGTGGTGCTGCATTCCTGAATATAAAGTAAGTAATATCCATCGGCGTTTTATAAACGTTTTTGTAAACGCCGCTGCTTACTGAATAAAAAGCACTGCCTTATTGGCGGTGCTTTTGTATATTTCCCTTCATTTTTTGCTAGAATCCGCGCTCTTGATTTTTACAGAACCGGAAAGCAGCATGCCATTTCAAGCCTTGGGACTTCAAAGTCCGCTAGTCGATACCGTTAACGCCTTGGGTTTCACCGAACCGACCCCGGTTCAGAAGCAGGCGATACCTCAAGTATTAGCCGGTCATGACATTATGGCAGGCGCGCAAACCGGTACAGGTAAAACCGCAGCTTTTGCTCTGCCTGTGTTGCAGCGTTTGTTGGCACAGCCAAAGCCGGAAGTGAATGTCGAAGCTCAGAGCGAAGAAAGTCGTGACGATCGCGCGAATATTCAAATCCGCGCACTGATTCTGACGCCGACCCGAGAGCTGGCTCAGCAGGTTTATGACAGCGTTACTGAATATAGTAAGGGGACGCCTGTAAAAACAGCTGTGGCTTACGGTGGAACCAGCATGAAAGTGCAGGTGAATGCCATCCGTTCTGGGGCTGACATTCTGGTGGCAACACCGGGGCGTCTGTTGGATCATGCTTATGTAGGTACGGTTGATTTGTCGAAAGTCGAATACTTCGTTCTTGATGAAGCTGATCGTATGCTGGATATGGGCTTTATCGATGATATCAAGCGAGTTATGAAGCGCATGAAATCATCAAAGCAGACGCTGTTCTTCTCAGCTACGTTTTCCAAGCAAGTGAAAAAACTGGCTTACGATATTCTCGATGATCCAAAAGTAATTGAAGTTACACCGTCAAATAGCACGGCAGTGACAGTCGAGCAAATGGTTTATCCGGTTGATAAGCACCGTAAACGTGAGCTGCTTTCTTATTTGATTGGTTCCCGAAACTGGCAGCAAGTGCTGGTATTTACAAAAACCAAGCAAGGTTCTGACGCACTGGCCAAAGAGCTTGGTCTTGATGGTATTAAAGCGGCATCAATCAACGGTGATAAAAGCCAGGGAGCGCGACAGCGTGCGCTGAATGATTTTAAAGACGGCAAAGTTCGCGCTTTAATTGCCACTGACGTTGCTGCTCGCGGTTTGGATATTGAACAACTGGAGTATGTCGTTAACTTTGATATGCCGTTCAAGGCTGAAGACTATGTTCACCGAATTGGTCGCACCGGAAGGGCGGGTCAGGCTGGCAATGCAATTTCGTTAATGAGCCTGGATGAAGAATGGGCGTTGAAAGCGATCGAAGAGCTGCTAGACACCCGTTTGCCGCAACAGTGGCTAGAAGGCTATGAACCGGACCCGACAATTGAACCTCCGGAAAACCGTCGTCGAGGCCGTTCGGCTGATAAGCGAAGAGCAAAAGCCAAGCATAAGATCCATAAGAACCGCGGTCGAAATGTACGCCGTTAACTAGTTTCTGTTAATCAGAAATCCCCCATTTATATAAAGAGCCGTCAGTGTAACTTTTAGATGCATTGGCGGCTTAAATATATCATTTACGCATATAATATTGCGCCTTTGGGTTAAAAGTGACAGTTTTTGGCTTTGGTTTGATGTGGGAGTGTGAAATTAGCTCAATTATCCTAATCAATAGAATTATAAATTGTTGAACCTGAAGCTTTTTGTTAGTGTTCGCCCGTTTTCCATAAATTACGATTTGCAGTACAGTATCGGGGGAATATGGCAAAGCTAAGCCAGCATTTTCGACTGGCCCTTTACTTCCTTATTTTTGTTACAGTCTCATCCTATATCTGCTACCTCAACGGTTTGTTTGATACAGAATTAGTGATCTCTTCGAAGCTGGCATCTTTTAAAAATATTGATGACAGCAACTATGGAGGTTCCAGCATGTCATGGCTGAATAATGATGGCCGTTCGTTGTCGCTCGGGTGCAGACTGACTGATTCTTCGAAGTGGCCATTCTGTGGTGTATCAATGAAGCTGTCGAATGGCACAAAAGGCATAGATTTAAGCAAGTATCACTCAATTGGCCTTGAGTTGGATTATAAGAGTCCGGTCAACGCTGAGCGGGTTCGTGTCTATCTTCGCAATTTTGATCCGAGTTATTCAGATATTAACGATCCGCTTTCGTTAAAATTCAACGTGATTGAATTTGAACCTGAAAGTAAAGAAGGCTTACTGATTGTGCCTATGAGGGCATTTCAGGTGCTTTCATGGTGGATTGCTGATTATGAAATTCCTATTGAATATGCCGGAGCGCAATTTGACAATGTTACCGAGATCCAAATTTCCACGTCAGGTAACGTTGCGCCTGCTGACTATAAGTTAAAAATCAAATCATTGGTGTTCTACGGAGAACGGATCTCTGAGGCTGCACTGCTGAAGTTTAATATTATGCTTTGGTTGGCTGCTGCTGGTTTATTGTTATTGCTTGAACACTTTAAATTACGGCGTAACTTAAAAGCCATTGAAGCCAGAGGTAACGAGCTAACCTCAACAAATAAGGCTCTGCATGAAAAGACCCTGCATTTTGAGCAACTGGCATTTATTGATGCTTTAACCGGAACTAAAAATCGTAATGCCGTCACAATCTGGCTCGATAAGGCAATGGAAGAGGTAAGAGCGAATGGTCAGGCGTTCTCATTGATTTATATCGATATCGATCACTTCAAATCAATTAATGACACGTTCGGTCATCTGAAAGGTGATGAGATCCTGAAAGAATTTGCGACTGTTCTGAAGACTCAGATCCGAGGTAATGACGTGTTTGTGCGCTGGGGCGGCGAAGAGTTTATTCTCTTTTGTCCCGGTGTCAGACTTTCATGTGCAGAAGCTTTTGCTTTGCATCTGCGAACGGTGGTGGAATCGTACCAATGGGGTGATGATTTACCGATTACTTGTAGTATCGGTGTCGCTGAGTTGACTGGAAATGAAAGTTTTGAGTCTTTACTAAACCGAGCGGATAGTGCGCTATATGCTGCAAAGCATGGTGGAAGAAACCGGGTTGAAGTGAGAAAAGTGTAAGAGCAAAAATCGGATATTAATAAGCTGCTCAGTAGTTTGATATGATGAGCCATCACTTTCATGGAATAGTAATAAGGAAGCAGAGACGATTATGATCCGTTTTGGTGTTATTGGTACAAACTGGATTACAGACAGCTTTATTGAAGCTGCATTAAAAACGGGTAAATACCAGCTGGCGGCAGTTTATTCCCGCAAGATGGAGAAAGCTGAAGAGTTTGCATCTAAATACGGTATCAGCCTGTGTTTCGATAACCTTGAAGAAATGGCTGCCAGTGATGAGCTGGATGTTGTCTATATTGCGAGCCCGAATTCTCTTCACGGGCCACAGGCCAAACTGTTTATCGAACAGGGTAAGCACGTTATTGGTGAAAAGCCGTTGGCATCGAATATTGCTGAAGTTGATGCTTTGATTACAATGGCGCAGGAAAAGGGCGTTGTGTTGTTTGAAGCAATGAAAACAACATATACCCCAAACTTTGTGCAAATCCGTAAGGCGTTGCCGAAGTTAGGTAAGCTTCGTAAGGTTTATCTTTCCTACTGCCAGCTGTCTTCCCGCTATGCGAAGTATCTGGACGGTGAAAACCCGAATACCTTTAACCCGGCGTTTTCAAATGGCTCGCTCATGGACATCGGTATTTATCCGCTCAGTGCTGCAATCGGCTTGTTTGGTGAACCGAACAGCTTTACTGCTCAGGGCGTGTTACTAGATTCCGGCGTCGATGCTCACGGTACGCTTGTTCTTCATTACAGCCACTTTGACGTGGTTATCAGTCATTCTAAAGTCAGTGACGGTTTGATCCCAAGCGAACTGCAGGGGGAGTTGGGTACTATGCTGGTTGATTTCATCTCTGAATGTAAATCAGTCACTCTTCACCGTCCGGGAGAGCCTGCATTGGAGCTGACCTGCCCACAGGAAGACAACGCCATGTATTACGAAGCCGCTGAGTTTGCCCGTCTGGTTGAAACAAACCAGATTGGTCACTCAGGTCTGGCGCGTACTTTGATTGTCAGCAGTATTATCACTCAGGCACGAGAGGTTGTTGGCGTTCGATTCCCGGCAGATGAAGAGATGCGAGTTTAGGTCAGCTGTTAAGATAAAGCTTTTATTTCCCTGAAAGTCGATAAAAAAAGGTGGCCGTTAAGGCCACCTAAGAGGGAACGATTATTTATTGTTAGTAGTGCAGGGCTTCATTTCATGAAGTTGGTTCATCTTACCGGGATTACCAGAACATCCAGGCGAAGACTGACAGTGCGCCGATACAAGCAACGTTCAGGTAAATACCGGCTTTCATCATCTCTGACTGTTTGATATGTCCAGAGCCGAACACAATGGCATTTGGTGGTGTGGCAACCGGCAGCATAAAGGCACAAGATGCAGATACAGCAATCAGTGCCGACAGGATGACTGGTGAAACACCCAGTGCTTCAGCAACAGTCGCGAATACAGGGACAAGCAATGCCGCACTGGCTGTGTTACTGGCAAACTCTGTCAGGAATACGACGAAGCCGGCAACAACCAGGATGGTGAAGAACAGACCTGCCTGCTCCAGGAATCCGCTCAGAGAGTGAGCAAGGAATACGCTGGCTCCAGTTGCTTTCAGCACATTACTCAGACAAATACCGCCACCGAACAGTAGTAATACACCCCAGTCAGTCGACTTCTCGATATCTTTCCATTCAACAACACGGGATGCACCCAGCAGAACGATAGCGCCAAGAGCAATCATGGTATCGAACTTACTGAAGCCACCAAGGTATGCGTTAATTGGCTTGCTGAAAATCCACATCAGAACCGTCAGGGCAAAGATAGCCAGCGTGATTAGCTTACCGTTGCTCCATTGAACTGGCTTGTGATCCAGTTCGAAGGTATGGTTCAGGTCCGGCTTAAGCAGGAAGTAGAGCAGGGTAACAGCAATTGGCAGCAACATTAGTGAGATTGGAAGACCGAATACCATCCATTCAGTAAAGCTCAAGCCAACTTCCGCAGCAGCAATTGCGTTTGGCGGGCTACCAACTACAGTCGCGATACCGCCGATACTTGCACAGTAAGCAATACCCAGCAGAACGAATACGTAGGTGCTGCGGTGGCTCTTTTCATTCACTTTATTCAAGACACCCAATACCAGCGGCAGCATCATCGCAGTTGTTGCTGTATTACTGATCCACATAGACAAGGCTGCGGTAACACCAAATAGCAGGAATACTGCAACTGACATGCGTCCTTTGGCGATCAACAGGACTTTATCTGCGATAGCTTTGTCCAGCTCTTGTTTATGGAGGGCTGCTGCCAGGGCAAAACCACCCAGGAACAGGAAGATGATTGGGTTGGCGAAGTTACCCAATGCCTGAGGCGTTTTGAATATGCCAAAGGCAATGGCCAGGATGGGAACCAATATGGCAGTGATACTGACATGCAGGGCTTCTGTCAGCCATAGAACGGCGACGAAAACCAGAATGCTAAGGCCGACAACAACATCTTTTTCAAACGGTAACGTGTTGAGCAAAATGGTAAAAAGGGCGATGTCTGCCAGCAGAATGATGCTATTCCGATCGAACAGCCACTTTTTCAGTGTCAAGGTTAAGGCTGTCATATGCTTTCCTTTTCGATGGTCTCTAATAATGGTTGTATGGGTGTCACAACATTTTTGTTACGACGGATGTTACATCTTATTTGGTAATTGTTAATCACCTGGTGGCGGTTTGTTGGTCAATCTGTCTTGCAATTATATTTTTTGTGAACTTGCTATTCTGGGATGTGTGGAAGTGTACCCATTAAAACTCTGGGCAGATGATCATTCTGCAATTTGATCGAAACCGTCATAAAGATGGCTATATCAACTGTTACAAGAAGACAACATTGAAGTGGGGAGGGATAAGATTGGTTGGATTGTGTTGTTTTTGTCCCAACTTTTGCCAGTGCTCGAAATAAGTGTTGAATAGTATTGAAATTATTCGGAAAAAAGTTAGAGTTGCGTGCCGGGTTTTTGACGTTTTGCGCGTCAGTCATCCGTGCTTTTTGCGTTGTCCGTCACAAAAGTGATTGTACTCAATAAAAAGCGATAACAGCACCTTTATGCCTTATGTATCATAAGTGCAGAAAATGATTGTTAATTATAAAATTAAATAAAGCTGAGGCTAGGTTGATATGAGTGCAAAAGCACAGACGTTGCGTAAGCGCGTTCACAGTGAGGCACAAGCACATATGCGGGGAGTGAGGATGAAGTTTGTGAAGTCTTTTATAGCTAAGACCGAAAAGCAAAAAGCGCGTTAACTTTAGCTCTTTGTTATAGATGGATTAAAAAAGCCGCTGTTTTTACAGCGGCTTTTAACTTCTATTGTTCTGGTTTTACCGGGCCTTCAATTTCTACGGCTTGGGTGTTTATCGGTTCTTTAGGTCCAGGGAACTTGGGTTGGATATCCAGTAGGTAGATATCAATCACAGCTTTGACTCTGGCCAGCACTTCGCGAACTCGTATTTTTAATCCTGCCAGGCCTCCAGGCTCAGGAACGGCAAGGCAGATGGCATCAATATCGTTGTTTTTGGCAATAAACAGAGCACGTTCGCAATGAAATTTCTGGGTAATGATAACGAAGTGGTTAGCTTCAAAAACGTTCTTAGCTCTTACAACGGAATCCAAAGTTCGGAAGCCAGCGTAATCAAGCACAATATCTTGCTCGGGAATGCCTGCTTTTAACAGGTCGCGCTTCATTGTCCAGGGTTCATTGTAAGAGCGGTGAGCGTTATCACCGCTCAGCAACAGAATGTTGACTTTATCAAGCTGATACAAAGAAAGTGCAGCTGACATGCGGTAGTCGTAATAGGGATTAAGGTTTTTTGCGATATATTTACTGGTTCCCAGGACCAGCCCGACTGAGCGCTCAGGGATAAGTGAGGCGTCAGTAAAAATACGATCTGACGTAGATGATGAGACCCAGCGGTCAATGAGCAGGCTTGCGCTCACAAATACGATTAGCATCACTGCTGAAATACGAAATAAAGAAAGCAGCTTCATATGGTTCCGGATGTAAAAACTAAAACAAGCTCTTGTATTTATGCGCAAGGCATCGGGTACTTTTATTTCTATGAGCTATGAAAACAAATAACCAAAGCTGTTATCCGACATAGCCAAAGTCAGTCGCCAAGCAGGGTAATGCTGTGGTTTGTTACAAGTATAATACCCTAATACATTGATAATGTTATGCAAAAAGCATGTCAAATCTTCACTGGGTAGATTAGTCGCTTAAGATAAAAGCGAATTATCGAAGTGTTTACCTAATAGACATAAAAAAAGCCCGCATTGTGCGGGCTTTATAACAGAGTATTCTGGATTAGAAAGATGTGCGCTTGTAACGGCGGTACTCAGACTTCCAGAAGTTCGCGTCAATTTTCTCTTGGATACGCTCATCTGTGCTAGCTGGCGCTTTGCCTTGCTCAACAGCTTTCTTCGCAACGGCAATAGCGATGCGGCGAGAAACTTTCTGGATATCTTCCAGAGGTGGCAGAAGGGCACCTTCACCATTGATTGCCAGCGGAGAGCATTCAGCCAGTGCACGGCTACTTTCCATCAGCATTTCATTAGTTACACGGTTTGCACCTACAGCTAGTACACCCAGGCCGATACCAGGGAAGATGTAGCTGTTGTTACACTGAGCAATCGGGTAAGTCTTACCGTTGTGTACAACTGGCTCGAACGGAGAACCTGTTGCAACCAGTGCGTTACCGTCAGTCCAGCGGATCAGGTCAGCAGGTGTTGCTTCAACACGGCTTGTCGGGTTAGACAGCGGGAAGATGATCGGACGTTCACAGTGCTTGTGCATTTCACGGATCACATCTTCGCTGAACAGACCTGGTACGCCAGATACACCGATCAGGATAGTCGGTTTAGCGTGCTGCATTACATCCAGAAGAGAGATGTTGTTGTCAGCTGTTTTCCACTTGTTGATCTTAGAGCGAGGCTGAACAAGCTTCTTCTGGAAGTTGATCAGGTTTGGCATGTCGTCAACCAGCAGACCCCAGCGGTCAACCATGAATACCTGGCTGCGAGCCTGTTTCTCAGAGATACCTTCAGAAACCATCTGAGCGATGATTGCTTCTGCGATACCACAACCAGCAGAGCCTGCACCCAGGAAGGTTACGCGCTGCTGAGAAAGTTTGCTTCCTGCTGCTTTACATGCTGCCAGCAGAGAACCAACTGTTACTGCCGCTGTGCCCTGGATGTCATCGTTGAAGCAACATACTTCGTCTTTGTAACGCTCAAGCAGTGGCATTGCGTTTTTCTGAGCGAAATCTTCGAACTGAATCAGTGCATCAGGCCAACGGCGCTTAACTGCCTGAATGAATTCGTCAACGAAGTTGTCGTATTCCTGACCTGTGATACGAGGATGACGCCAGCCCATGTACATTGGGTCAGACAGACGCTGAGGGTTGTTTGTACCCACATCCAGAACTACAGGAAGTGTGTAAGCAGGGCTGATACCACCACACGCGGTGTACAGAGCAAGCTTACCGATTGGAATACCCATACCGCCGATACCCTGGTCACCAAGACCAAGAATACGCTCACCATCAGTTACAACGATAACTTTAACGTTGTGACGTGAAGCGTTGTTCAGCATCTCTTCAATGCGGTCGCGGTTCGGGTAAGAGATAAACAGGCCACGGCCACGACGGTAGATATTAGAGAAGTTTTCACATGCCGCACCTACAGTCGGAGTGTAGATGATAGGCATCATTTCAGAAATATGATTTTCTACCAGTCGATAGAACAGAGTCTCGTTCGTATCTTGGATGTTACGCAGGTAGATGTGCTTGTCCATGTCGTTGTCAAACTTCATGTACTGCTGATAAGCACGTTCAGCCTGTTCCTCGATTGTTTCAATCGCTTCAGGAAGCAGACCTTCCAGGTTAAAGAACATACGTTCTTCGACAGAGAATGCACTACCTTTGTTTAGCAGGGGTGTTTCAAGTAACGCTGGGCCAGCGTAGGGGATATATAGAGGTCTTTTATCGTTTTTCATGGAATAGACTCTGGTTATGGTTCGGTAGTTATTAATGAAATCGGCATTTCATCTTGGTCGTAATCCTATTCCTATAATCGGTTTATTTCAAAGGGAGATGCGAATATTTTTCAATAAAGTGATCGCCTTATCTGACTAGGTGGGGATTTTTCCCACTATTGTGGCGCAAGCGTAAAATCAATGTTTCGCATAAATTGAAAGCTTGAGTATTTATTCGCTTTTTGTACCTTTTGTAGCTTTTGTAACTACTAAAAGTTTTGTGCTTTTTGTGGCTTTTTGATACGTGCGATGGAGGGGGTTTAAGCGATTTTACACTAATTTAATTATTCAGATATGGCTATGAAACGGGTTGGTAGGAGCGCACCATATCGTAACCAGAGCTTATGCGCCATAGTTAACTACTATGTAGGTATAACTCTTATAAATCTGTACAGAGAAATACATGAAAATAGTATTTTTAGGTGGTTGTGAAACTGTTACCGGTTCAAAGTTTCTGGTTGAAACCCAAACAACCAAAGTGTTGATTGATTGCGGTTTATACCAGGGCTATAAATGGCTCAGACGTCGTAACTGGCAGCCGTTGGTTTGGATTGATATTGAACAGTTAGACGCTGTGTTATTAACTCATGCTCACCTTGATCACTCCGGTTATATCCCTGTCATATACAAAAAAGGCTATCGCGGACCTGTCTATACACATGTCGCTACCAAAGAGTTGTGCAGTATTTTGCTGGCCGACAGCGGTAATTTACAGGAAGAGGACGCGCGTTTTTATTCAAAGCATAAGATAAGCAAGCATGAAAAGCCGGAACCTTTGTATGACCGCTATACCGCGGAGCAATCTATGGAGTTGTTTCGGACGGTCGATTACGGTGAGCTCTTTTCTGTTGGCGATATTAAAGTCTGTTTTCAAAATGCCGGACATATATTGGGAGCTGCCAGCATTATCATCGAAGCAGAAGGGAAAAAAATTGGCTTTTCCGGAGATGTCGGTCGGCCAGACGATATTATGATGCAACCGCCGGATCTGCTGCCTGAGCTTGATTTGTTGCTATTGGAATCCACATATGGAAATCGCAGGCATAAGAAATTTGATCCGTTGCAGCAGCTTGCTGACATCGTCAATGAAACCGCGCAGAAGGGCGGAGTGTTATTAATTCCGTGTTTTGCTGTCGGTCGTTCTCAGGCTCTCATGCACATGTTATCTGTACTGATGGCAGACGGACGAATTCCCCGAATCCCCACTTATCTTGATAGCCCTATGGCGATTAACGTCTCGGATATTTACACCCGCTACTCGTCTGAACACAGGCTAACTCATTCACAGTGCTATGCTATGTGTAATGCGGCGATTTATACACGCAGTGTTGAAGAGTCGAAAGCGTTGGCAGAAATGCGTTATCCCCACATCATTATTGCCGGAAGCGGAATGGTGACAGGAGGCCGGATTTTGCATCACATAAAACACCTGCTATCAGACCATAGAACGACCTTGCTCCTGACCGGCTATCAGGCCGGAGGCACTCGCGGAGCTAAATTGATTGAAGGTGCTGATATGGTAAAAATCCATGGGAAATGGATCTTGAATCGGGCTCGGATTGAAGTAATGCACGGCGTTTCGGGTCATGGTGATTACCTAGAGATAGAGCAATGGCTGAAGCAATCTGATTTACGGAAAGGAACGCCAATCCAGCTGATTCATGGCGACCCTGATGCGTTAGAGGGAATGCGCGACCATCTGCGGCGAAATACCGATTTTGATGTCGAAATTGCGGGTTATCAAAGTATTCTGACGATATGAGGTAATTGAGTATGCAAGTGGAAACATTAAAAGATGTCCTGCATTGGACAGAAGAATTTCATAAGTGCCTGGCAAACTGCATGGAGAGCTGTGTTGAACAGAGTGATAGTGAACGAGTGAAGTTGTTGTTGAAATACCTTGCTGAACATGAAGATAAACTGGTGAAGGTGATTGAAGGTTTCGAGAGAGGTGCCAGCGAAAATGTACTTAACACCTGGTGCTATGAATATTTTGATCAGCACCCGATAATCCGCCATAAACTGACAGATTGTCCGTTCTCAGAATTAGAACCGGATGACATTATTTCTGAAGTGACCCATCTTCACTCCCAGGTCATTGAGCTCTATAAATACTTGAGTGACAGGGCAGAACCGGAATCTAGTAAAGAGCTGCTTGCTGAACTTACCGAGTTGGAAAAACACGAAGCAATGAGAATGGTGCACGGCGCCAATCGATTGCAGGATATGTAACCGCCTTGCAAGCATTTTAGTTTGACGTTGTTACAAGATAAATGTCGTCAGAGAAAATACCGCAGAGCAATTTGAGGTTGTTCTGCGGTACTTTGATATTGGGATGAGATCTTTTTGTAAAATAGAAGAGAAATAGTGGAATTACACATTGGGAGTGTTATGTTAACTCGATTAGTTTTTTCTGATTTTGCTATTCAACCATTGGAAGAATAGTAGCAAGGTATAGAAGGGGTAGTTGCCAAGTTATACTGTTCTAGCGCATACAGATAGTTTGAATCAAATTTCTTAACAGCTTCAGTGGCGTTTTCAGCGTAAATCACATCGTCTTCTACTATAAAACCTTGAGTCAGTAGGGCTTTCTTTTCAATCAGGAATGTATCAGAGGACATATCTAGGTAAGTAAATTCTTTTCTGTGAGTGCCCGGAATAGAGAAAAATTGATATTTCTTGGTCATATAACGCCTTTCATTTTAAATATGATAAAACTAATGAATAGTCGCCGATTGTTTGTGTCAGAGTGGTTTATTTAATAGTGAACTTTTGTTTCACATACTCTTTATTTAGAGTTTGTTGTGTTTTTAATAAAGAAGCAGGGCTGAGCATATGTCTGCATTTAAAAATGGTGGTTATCGCGATGGCCGACTTTAAATTCAATTAAACCTCCGATGTTTAATCATCAACTCTATATGCCAACATGAAACACGAGCTATTTCTTACTATTCGATATATGTAATACAAATGCAAGTGAGTATGAATGGGAATGTTGTCTGGATTGAGCTTTCGTAACTTGACCGTGATCAGCACCACATCCTCAATGACTTTCACCTTAATTGCTGACAAAATAAGGGATTAATTGGATTTTCCGCAGAAGTTGTTCATGTCACACACGTTACCGATTGATTCGTTAAAAGATACTTTCCTTTCTCTCCTTGAAAGTCAGCATTTGGTTGTCGAAGCAGAAACCGGATCGGGAAAATCGACCCGATTACCTGTATGGGCAGCTGAAAAGGGAAGGGTATTAGTTATCGAGCCTCGTCGGGTTGCGTGTACTTCACTGGCTGAATATGTTGCTGAGCTGTCTGGTGAGAAATTGGGACATGGGGTAGGTTATTCCATCCGCTTTGATAATCATTTTGAAGAAAACAGTCGGATTGTATTTGTCACTCCGGGTGTTGCTCTGCGTTGGCTGAGTGAAGATCAGCTGGCATCTTTTGATACCGTTATCATTGACGAATTTCATGAACGCCGTTGGGATACGGACCTGTTACTGGCGCTGCTGAAAAAGCTGAATAAACATCGATTAGTGGCAACGTCAGCCACAATGGACGGCCTGCGCCTCGCCGACTATCTTGGTGCTCATCGTCTGCAGGCTGAAGGGCGAAATTTCAATGTTGAAGTTGTACATGTTGCCAGTGACAGCCGCAATATGCCGGATATCCGCGGAATTGAAAACAAGGTCCGTCAGGTTATTGCAGACAACTATCAGCAGCATGAAGATATTCTTGTATTCCTGCCTGGGCGTAAAGAAATCGCGCAATGCCAGTCTCAGCTCAAGCAGCTGTTTGATGAGCAAATCACGTTGGGATTGATCGATGTGATTCCTCTTCATGCATCCGTAACTGATGATGAAAGGCGAAAGGCGCTGACGGAAAGTGATAAACAGCGAATTATTCTGGCTACCAATGTGGCGGAAACCTCCCTGACTATTCCCGGTGTAACTTTGATTGTTGATACAGGTTTAGAACGCCGTACTCACCAGCGTAATGGGCGAACTGTGCTTGGTCTTCATGCTATCTCCCGAGCCAGTGCCGAGCAGCGAAAAGGACGAGCTGGTCGAGTCAGTGAAGGTAGCTGTATTCGCTTATATGGCAAGGCTGCACCATTGGAGTTGTTAACGCCGCCAGAGTTGCACCGTGAAGAGCTTGCGGAGCCTATGCTGGCTGCTGCCTGCTGTGGATATCAGTTTGAAGAGCTTGAGTTTATTGATGCGTTGCCATTACAGACGGTTGAGCAGGCAAAAGAGAAGCTGAAGCAAATGGCGGCTATAGATGGCAATGGTCAGGTAACAGAACATGGTAAGCGTCTGTATCCGTTGCCGATTGATACCTTGTTTGCACACCTGATTACTGTTATGCCAGATAAGGCCTGTCGCGAAGCTATGGTTGATCTCTCGGCAGCGCTGAGTACGCCACAGAAGATATGGCAATTGCCGTCGGGTGAAGAAAAGCGAGAGCAACTGGCAAAGTGGCAGCCTGTGGCTTGTGATGCCATGACCTTGATTAAACTGCTGCGAGAACCGACACCGGAATTCCTCAATGTGGATATAAATGTACTCAAGGAAGCTCGCCAGCTTGCAGATCAGATCCGGGAAGCTTTGGAGTTACCTAAACTCGAAGTGGCCACCTCTGTTAAACGAGAACCATGGTTGCAGGCAGTTATGAAAGCGATGCCTGAGCTGGTGTTTGTTCGTCGCGAAAGGCGCAGGCAGGCTCTGGGTAACGGTTATTGTGAAGTTAGTATTGGCCGTGACAGCCGTTTTGCTGATGATGCAGAGGCGGCTATTGTGTTTGATCAGTTCTCGCTTCCGGGTAAAGGCGTAAAACAAAACCTGACTCTGGCAACCTGCATGTCTCCGATCTCTTTTGAGCAAATGCTTTCACTAGAAATGGGTGAAGACCAAATCGGTGATAGCCAAGTGAATGAAGAGGGCTGTCAGGTTGAAATTCAGCGGGTTTATGCCGGACGGGTTATTCAGACACGCTGGCAGCAACCAGAGGGAGAAGCGGGGCGTCAGGCGCTGGTGACTATGATCATGGAAGGCTCAGTACTGGAAGGGCTGGCAGAGAAAATTACTGCTGATGTTCACCAATGGAACCTGTATCTTGCGCTTGGCCGCTATCAGACGAATGTATGTACCCGAGCTGATGAGCCGGTTGATGCTTCGGTGTGGGTTGCTGAGCAACTGGATGCCTTAGGTGTGGAGTCTGCTGAAGATCTAGAACTCTTTACCATTGATGATTTTGAGTTTGACGGTATACCGACATGGGAGCGGGAAGATTTTGACCAGCAATTTCCGTATCAGGTGGTGCTTACAGATTTAACCATGAAGATTGAGTACCATATCGCCCGTAAACTGGTGGTTGCTGTTCATGCTTCAGGTAACCGTAAGCAGGATCCTAAACGTTGGGAACTGCCCCGTTGGCAGGGCTGGAAGGTGCAATACCGTAAAGCAAGCCGGACGATAGATGTTCGTTGATGCCTGTTTGTCTTTTTAGCCGGTGAATCAGAAAATGAAAAAGCTGCCATATTTGGCAGCTTTTTCATTGATTTAGGTATGGGTCAAAGAAAACGAATTAGTCGGATATCCTAATGGTATCTTGTGGCAGCGAGACGACTTTACGAAAAGGCTGTCGAGTTTCGTCATCATACCAGGCCTCAATTAATAGGTTATTCATTGTCGATGTTGCGTTCAACCGGGCTTTGAATTTTCCATTCTGCATCGGTCCGGCAATAATGCGGCTGTTTGCTTCCGCTATCAACGAGCCATCAGTACCAGTATTGTGTTTACCGTAGACGCTAAGGTACATGTTTTCATTTTCTGAGAGGCTGATATCCAGTAGTACAGGGTAGGAGGCATTAAGATTAAATCCATCCGGAATGACTACTTCATCAAAAGGAATTGATTTACTCTCGCTTGCAGGTGTTGTTGGAGTTTGCTGAGCAATATCCGCGCTTCCATTACTTTCTTCTCCACCTCCACTGCCTCCTCCACAAGCTGTTAAGATGAGACCAAAGAGCAAAGCTACCATTGTGTTTTTCATTATTCTCTCCTTAGCGCTTAATCAAAAAGTTTGTCAGCAACAGCATTAGCTTTCAGATGCCACGTTGTGTTGTTTTCTCCGCCACTGCTGGCAAATTCAGCAAGTTGTGGATAGGCATCCGTTATGTTTATTCGTTCTGAAGGATGAGACCACTCAGAGTCGATTAGCAATCCCCAAGGCGTTCCGTTTTCACCTCGGAAACTATCGCAGTCTGGTCCAGGACAGTTTTCGTAGACATACACAGATTTGTCTTCTTCGGTTGAAAAGAATCGATCAGAAGCTAATGAGGTCAGGCAGTGTCCTTTGAGGTGAATTTCCAGTTCGCGGCCAGGGTATTCGACATCGAATGAGTCACCATGGAGGCGTCCCTCAGGTGCAAAAAGGAAAGGGTTCAGCGGCATTGCCGGTCCGCTTTGAATACCGGATGTTAGTGGGATACTGACGACAAAACTAAATTGGCCTGCGGCGTCTTTATTACATCCTCGCCATACACGGTAATAATTCCCAGCATCGCCTGAACATTGTGGCGGCGAGAACTCATCTTTAAGGTTGCCTGAAATCACGGCAACTGCATCCGTTTGTCCTTCTTCTATAACAGACTGGTTGTGAAGCGTTTTCCCGTTAATAACCAGCTTAGCCAGATCGGTATCTACCAATGAGCGGGTGATTTGATCGAGTTGCACAGCAAAACCGTTGGCATAGTTGGCACCATAAGCCTGAAGTTTGCCGTAAATGTCGTAGCGAATAATGTCGCCATTTTGATTGGAAATTGTATCGACACGGTAGTTCATCACGACATCGTTAAAGTCGTAATCGCCTTTTTCCGGCCAGTTATCTTCGTAAGCAAGTGTTACCCAGCTTCCTTCTCCCGGGTAATAGTTGTGAATCAGTGATTGTGCTTCAATCTTGATCGGATAATCTTCTACTTCACCATAAGTAACGCCTCCATAATGCTTAAGTCCCGGGTCACTGCCGATACGAAATCGAGCCCAGGTATCGCCGTCTTGAGCATTTTCAGGAACTCGTACTTTTAACGTGTGAGAGCCAGGCATCAGGTATTCATCAATAACAGCTTGTTCATTCTCACTGTCGAATGTGCCGTCTCCGTCCCAGTCAAACCAGGCATTAACATAACCAATAGCTTCACCGCCAACAGTCAGGTTAATCAGAACATCTGAACCCTGCTTAAAATCTGTAGCAAACGAAACGCCGTCCTCATCATTGTCTGAGCCTGTATTGTCATCTGAGTTCGGGAAAACAGCGGCTTCACCTTCTGTATCCACTTTTGCTCCGAAATAAAAGTTAGGACCAACAAAATGGCGGGGGCCGTTTTCTTCGAGAGAGGTTTTATAGCTGTCCGGGGCATCTCCAAAATCTGTATTTGAAGCGATAACCGGTGCACTGGCGCAACGTGCACCGTCATTTTTCTTTGATGAAGGGCCTGCAGCAAAAAACTCAGCTTCAGGTTTCAGGTTACCTAAGTCGCGTAAATCAAGGCGATAAATGGTGCCGTCGTCATTGTTACTGATGTACATAAAACCTGATTTATCAAAGTATTGTGCGCCGAATGTTTTTTTTCCTGAAATGCCGGTTGAGCCAATTTTAGTTTTGCTGGCAATACCTGCATTATCAAAACTAAATAGATAGAGGTCGTTATTTGTGTTGTCGACAGCAAACAGCTGTCCTGTTTCCGGGTAGAAAGCGAAATCGGTCAGGTTTACAGAGGCATCAGACGCCGACATTATTTCAGTTGCAATAAGATTATTGTCATCCTGAGCTAAATCTACTTTGTACATGCCTTGGTTGCGGAGATAAACGTAGTAGTGATTATTAAAAATATCTCCAACAAAGAAGCTTTTATCGGCGGGTAGGCCGCTGACTGTCAGATCGTCAACCTGATAAGCCTGATTGATACGGGTGATGGTTTTGGCCGCTTTATTCCAGCCATATAAAAAACGATCTGTTTCATTAAAACCGACTGCATTGATTACACCTGAAGCGCCAGTGTCAGTACTTACCGTTTCATAATTACCTGTTGAAAGGTCAACGGCGTATACAGTGGCTTGCTCCCCCTGGAAAAGAAATGCTTCTGTCGGGCAATCAGCAAAGGGTGTTGTTGCATTAGCTGCAATTGGAGAGAAGAAAGCAGGGATTATGAGATGTTGAATTGTTTTTTTCATACTGTCATCGCTCTTCCTTGTCAGTAAATTGTTGTTTTTACATCAAGAACGAGGCCAGAATGGCTGGAAGATGAATGTTCTACAAAAGTAATTATTTTTCAATTGGTTAAGTTTGTTTGGTTCGTTGCATCTCTAACAATACTTTGAATTTATGGCGCTTTTTGCATTTTGGAAATCAATAAGAGATAGATTGCATTGTCAGGCCCCCTGTATGACGGGTGAATATAGGGGCAGAGACAAAGAATCAGGGATAGATGAATACAAAACCATACGTTAGGTGGAAGATGTTTAGTCTTCGATTATCTACCCTGAGTATTAATGTGGGCTGTTAGTTTTTCGAAGCAAGCTTGTTTTGAGAAGAGAGCTTGGCACGAATGAACTCTGAGTGGTCGACATAAATCAGTTCGGAAACTTGGCGGATAACGGCTTCTTCCAGTGGATCTATCACGCCGTCCGCATAAGCGACTTGCCACATTGCCTCAATAAGTTGATAGCGCTGTTCTGGCATCAGCGAACGCAGCTTTGTTGTGAATTCATACAGCGACACAGATTCTTCACTGTGGATGTGGGCCTGCTTTAGTAAATCCGAAGCTTGTTGTTCACTAATTTCCAGCAGATTAACCAGCAGGTGCACTTTTGCTGCTTCTTCGCGCGGATCAATCTCGTGGTCGGCGTTAGAAACTTCGCAGAGCAGAGAGGCCATGGCAAGATTCATTGATGGGGTATCGACCGCACCTCCGTCAGTGCCTTCGTTCATTAGTTGGCGAAACAGGGTACGTAATTGTCTGAACATGTGATGCCTCTTGTAATACAACGTCTTTATTCTGATTTGTGGTTCCGACACGCTAAATTCAAGAGCGGTGTTGATAATCCACATTATTGAGACTGCAGATAATACCGTTCAGTTCCGTAAACCTTAACGCGCAAGATAGCGTCAACCTTGTCAGAAATGTGATAGAATCCCGCAAGTTTTACTTAATACCAAGCTGAAATATCAGGAATTCCTTTGACTCAGTTGAATACTCCTCAGTCAGACGTTTTGAATAACGAGAAAACGTTAAAAGCCGCGATTAAAGATTGCATGATTCGCGATCGTTTTCGTTTGCACAAGCGTGTGCAAGGTGCGGCAAAGATTAAGAACGAAAAAGCTAAGCATGCCGTTTTCGATGAAATTGCAATGGACATTGCTAAGTCCATGCAAACAGTTCAGTTGCGTGCAACGCAGCGACCGAAAATCACTTATCCGGAACAGTTGCCGGTAAGTCAGAAAAAAGACGATATCGCTGAAGCGATTAAAAACAATCAGGTTGTGATTGTTGCCGGTGAAACCGGTTCAGGTAAGACAACCCAGCTACCTAAAATCTGTATGGAATTGGGCCTGGGTACTACAGGTATGATCGGTCATACTCAGCCACGTCGTCTGGCAGCCCGCTCGGTAGCCAGCCGAATTGCCGAAGAGCTGCAATGTGAACTTGGCTCTTACGTCGGTTATAAGGTTCGATTCAACGACAAGGTATCGGATCGCAGTCAGGTCAAACTGATGACTGACGGTATCCTTCTGGCTGAAATTCAGAGCGATCGCTACCTGAATCAGTACGACACCATCATTATCGATGAGGCTCACGAACGCAGCCTGAACATCGACTTTATCCTTGGCTATCTGCGCGAGTTGTTGCCGAAGCGTCCTGATCTGAAAGTGATCATTACCTCGGCCACTATCGACCCTGAACGTTTCTCGAAACATTTCAGAAATGCGCCAATTATTGAAGTTTCCGGTCGAACCTATCCGGTTGAAGTACGCTATCGTCCGGTTAATGAAGATGGCGACGATCCGGATCGTGATCAGCTACAAGCGATTTTTGAAGCGGTTGATGAACTGTGCGATGAAGGTTTGGGTGACATCCTGATCTTCATGAACGGTGAACGTGAAATCCGTGATACCGCCGATGCGCTGGAAAAACGTAATCTTCGCGACATGGAAATTCTGCCGCTGTATGCGCGTTTGTCTGCCGGTGAGCAGAACCGGGTATTCCAGTCACATAGTGGTCGCCGTATTGTTCTGTCGACTAATGTGGCGGAAACCTCGTTGACTGTTCCTGGCATCAAATATGTTATCGACCCGGGTACGGCGCGTATCAGCCGATACAGTTACCGTACTAAGGTTCAGCGATTGCCTATCGAACGTATTTCACAGGCGAGTGCTAACCAGCGAAAAGGTCGATGTGGTCGTGTTCAGGAAGGTATCTGTATCCGTCTGTATTCGGAAGAAGACTTCCTGTCGCGCCCTGAATTCACCGATCCGGAAATTCTGCGTACCAACCTGGCATCGGTAATTCTGCAGATGACAGCGATCGGGCTGGGTGATATCCAGGCATTCCCGTTCGTGGAAGCGCCGGATAACCGTAATATTCAGGACGGTGTCCGCTTGCTGGAAGAGCTGGGTGCGATTAATTCGAAAGCGAAAGATCCGCGTAAACGCCTGACTGCTGTTGGCCGCCAGTTGGCTCGTCTGCCGATTGACCCGCGTTTGGCCCGTATGGTGCTGGAAGCGCCGAAACAGGGTGCGCTACGTGAAGTAATGATTATCGCGAGTGCCTTATCTATCCAGGATCCGCGCGAGCGTCCGATGGAAAAACAACAGGCATCGGATGAAAAGCACCGTCGCTTTTACGACAAAGAATCTGACTTTATTACTTTTGTGAACCTCTGGGATTATGTCCAGGAGCAGCAAAAAGCGATGTCGGGCAACCAGTTCCGCAAGCTGTGCAAGAAAGAATACCTGAACTACCTGCGCATTCGTGAATGGCAGGATATCTACTTCCAGGTTCATCAGGTTGTGCGTGAACTTGATCTGCGTGTTAACGAGCAGGAAGCAAGCTATCAGGGTATTCACACGGCATTGCTTTCCGGCATGCTGTCGCACATCGGCCTGAAAGATCAGGAGAAGAACGAATATCAGGGCGCACGCAATGCCCGATTCAATATCTTCCCGGGGTCTGGCATTTTCAAGAAGCAGCCGAAGTGGGTAATGGTTGCCGAGCTGGTGGAAACCTCCAGACTATGGGGTCGCATTGCTGCCAAAATTCAGCCTGAGTGGGTAGAGCCTTTGGCCGAGCACTTGATGAAGCGCAGCTACAGCGAACCGCATTGGGAGAAGAAGCAGGCTTCTGTTGCCGCATTTGAAAGAGTGACACTTTACGGAATTCCGGTTATTGCTAAGCGTAAAGTCAATTACGGTAAGATTGATGCGGTAGTTTCCCGTGAAATCTTTATCCGTTCTGCACTGGTGGAAGGTGACTGGGATACTAAGCACAAGTTCTATCATCAGAACCGTAAGCTGTTGCGTGAAGTTGAAGAGCTGGAGCATAAGTCCCGTCGTCGAGATATTCTGATTGATGACGATGCGTTGTTTGATTTTTACGATCAGCGAATTGAGCACACCGTAGTTTCCGGTCGTCACTTCGATACCTGGTGGAAGAAAGCATCTCGTGAAAACGCAGATCTACTGAACTTTGAGCGTGAAATGCTGCTTAAAGGCGATGCCAGCCATGTTACCGATCTGGATTACCCGAACTTTTGGCATCAGGGTAACCTGAAGCTTAAGCTTAGTTACCAGTTTGAGCCGGGAGAAGACAGTGACGGTGTAACAGTTCATATTCCGCTGCCGATCCTTAACCAGGTTGAACCTGATGGCTTCGACTGGCAGATCCCGGGTCTTCGACATGAACTGGTTGTGGCTCTGATTAAATCACTGCCTAAACCGGTACGTCGCAATTTTGTGCCGGCGCCGAACTATGCTGATGCCTTTATGGCTCGTACCGAAGTGATGGCAATGCCTCTGCTGGATTCTCTGGAGAAAGAGCTTAAGCGTATTTCAGGTGTTACCGTTCTTCGTGAAGACTGGAATCTGGAACAGGTTCCTGAACACCTCAAAATTACCTTCCGCGTTGTGGATCACCGTAATCGCAAGCTTCGTGAGAACAAGGATCTTTACAGCCTGAAAGATGGACTGAAAGAGAAGGTTCAGGAAACGCTGTCTAAAGTTGCAGATGATGATATCGAGCAGGATGGTCTGAAAACCTGGAGTTTCGGTAAGCTACCTGAGCGTTACCAGCAAAAGCGTGGCGGCTTTGAAGTGAAAGCCTATCCGGCGATTGTTGATAACAAAGACTCGGTAGGCATTAAGCTGTTTGAAACAGAAGAAGAGCAACATACTGCAATGCAGCAGGGCCAGCGTCGTCTGGTTCTTCTGAATGTACCGTCACCGATAAAATATTTGCACACCAATCTGCCGAACAAGTCGAAGCTGGGCCTTTACTTCAACCCTTACGGTCGGGTGATGGATCTGATTGATGACTGTATTGCTTGTGGTGTCGACAAGTTGATCGAAGAGAAGGGTGGCTTGGTATGGGAGGCGGAAGCCTTTGACGCGCTGAAAGAACATGTTCGCGCCGAGTTGGGTGATACGGTTGTTGATATTGCTAAACAGGTTGAAGAGATCCTGACGACAGCATTCAACATCAACAAACGCCTTAAAGGCCGCGTTGATTTGACAATGGCATTTGCTCTTTCTGATATCAAAGCCCAGATTGAAGGTCTGATCTTCAAAGGTTTTGCCACAGAATGCGGCTGGCGCAAGCTGCCGGATATTCTTCGTTACATGAAGGCGATTGAGCGCCGAATGGAGAAACTGCCGATTGATCCAAATAAAGACCGCATGCACATCTTGAAGATTGAGTCTGTGGTTTCGGATTATAAAGAGTTGCTGAACAAGATTCCGAAAGGCCAGCCTGTTCCTAAGAAGGTGAGAGATATCCGCTGGATGATTGAAGAGCTGCGTGTAAGTTACTTTGCTCAGCAGCTGGGTACGCCATATCCGGTATCGGACAAGCGTGTTCGCAATGCTATCAACGAGTGCTGATTTAGTTTAGTTCGATGGAATAATGAAAGCCGAAGCATCAGCTTCGGCTTTTTTATGTCCAGAGATAGGGGAAGGAAGTACTAGTCATATTCTTTTGTTGCGCTCGCTTAAGGTATAAAAAAACGGAGCGCGATGCTCCGTTTTTCAAATCAGAAACTGTGGGGATTAACGTTCCCAGTATGCTTCTTCCAGACAGTCTTCACGCTCAGGCAGGCCACGGGACAAGCGAGGCGCATGCTGAGTCAGTACCTGGTAGCTAACGCGGTTCGAGTACTGACAGATCTGAGAGAAAGATGAGTAAGTCAGGAACTTAGCAACGTGCTTGGCAGAATTCGGCACATTAACTTTGTGATAGCAGTTAGCAGACATGTCATGCAGAAGCGCAGACAGAGCTGCATCACCAGCACCGTTAGTGTTCTTAATTTCTACCGGGCCACCTAGGTATGGCGCGATGTGTGAGTAAACGCGGATTGGGTTCTCACAGTCTGCTTTAGCCATCGGACGGCTGAACTCGTACTTGTTAAATTCAGCAATACGGCCAGGCAGTAGCGGCAGGGTAGATTCACGCTTCAGGTGATCGTCAGTGTAACCTGCCATATACAGGCCAACAGGGCCAGCAGTACAAAGAACCAGGTCAACCCAATCAAGTGCTTTATCAGCAGCAATCAGCGGATCTTTTTCACCAGTCAGTGCTTCAGCTTCTTCCTCGTTCATCGCAACACAAGTTACGTGTTCTTTCAGAAACTCAATCCACCATTCTTGTTTGTCTTCAATAACGTACTTAGTACCCAAAGTCAGAACAACAGGAACGTTATGTTTTTTTGCGAACTCAATGGCTTTAAGCGCCGACTCTTTCATCGGTGCGCCAGGCTTGCCGCGGACAAGGTAAGAAGAAAGAACCAGTGCGGATGCGTTTTTGAATGCTTTTTCCGGAATATGCTCCGGGGTTAGCTGGTTCATTTCACCTTCGTTGATAGCGAAAGTACGTTCACCATCTTCAGTGATCAGGGTGTAGCAGCGGCCAATTGGACCATCAACAGGCTGAAGGTAGTCCAGATCCATACGGCAAGAAGTATTGCAAAGGTAACGGTACGCGTAGGAGCCGATCTTCAGGTCTTTACTCATTACGCCCAGCAGAATCGATTTATCGTCTGCCAGTACAGAGTAGTTATGAAGAGTATTACCAATGGTATCACCAGGGTATTCGTGGCTGATCAGGTTGCGTTCCTTTAGTTCCTGATAAAGCAGTTCTGCTTTGTCTTCGTCAAGTACTAGAGAATGACCTTTACTCAGAGAATGGCGTTGCAGGAAGTCATCATCAACTCGAGCTTCGATGTCGACGATAGTTTGACCAACACCAACAAGGTGTGTTCGAGATAGCGGATTTTCTTGCTGGATTTGAGCAACTAATGGATCGCGGGCATCAACTGGAAAGTAATGCTTTGACTTACGCTGACCAGGGAATTTCATGTGTGAAAGCTATCGGTTTTTTAGGGAATTTTGTTTCATCATATCACAAAAATGGGATTTACATCCCACTTTCTTGCGCTTTGGTGACGAAAACGGTTTTTTTGGCTTTTTTTTAAACAAATTAAAGCTGAGCAATATTACTTTGTGAGCATAAGTGCCTGAATAATTGAGGAATAATCACTCAATTATAAATGCAGCTGCGTATGGTGGCAGCTGTATATTTAAGCTTACAAAGTATCGTTCTTTAATTTGGGAGGAAGTTTAGCTCAGTAATTTAGGCTCATGGGCTCTTGTTCCGCCAACAGGGCGGTTTACATTAATTGAGCGACCTTTCTTCATGCCTCTTTCATAGTCGTCGGTCATCGCCTTCATTGCTTCCTGAAGCTGTTTTTTGAAGGTTTCGCGATCAACGTTCTTAAACTCACGGTCGATGTAATTCGTCATGCGTTTGTCATGATCATCATCGGTAGTAAGCTCTGGCAGCTTTTCCAGCGCGCCTTCAATCCAGCCCGCAAGGAATGAATTTACACGGCGGGTCACTTCAGAGGTACTGGTGCCAGTGCCTTGGAAGCTGTTACGGAACTGGCCAGTTTGCTGGTTCATTTCGCGGTAAACAACGTCAAAAGCAAAGGCGGCAAAAATAGCGCGTTCAGCGGTGCCGATAAATTCGGCTTGCTTCAGCCCTTTGTAATTAGTCAGAACACACTCAACACCAAAACGGCGGTTAATGCCACGAATGATTTTGAGGATCTGCTGACTGATATCAGTCGGTAACAGAGTCGATGCCTTGGTTTTGCCCATCTGAATGAATTCAATATCATCTTTTTCCAGACCATATTTGAGCATCAGGCGGTGGGCCATCTTAATCGCTTGAGCGGCTTCATTGACGTTCGCTGAGTTGCCCAGTTCAAGGCATTTTGCAATCTTCTTAAGCGCCTTTCGCTTCTGTTCAGACATTCAATCACACTCATTCACAAAATGGTCGCGTATTTTAGCTTTTTATGCCATTAAGTACAAATTTCGCAGCCTGATCTTGCGTGTTTTGGCTTCTTTGAAAATACGGTCAAACTTGAGAAAGCTGATCTTCAAACGCATAATTGGTAAGTGGTTTCCGACATAATAGTGCCGATATGACAACTTCTTACCAATCCATCGATGTTCCTTATGAGTTTCGCCATACCTGCTGGTTTTGTGGTGAACCCTATTTTGAGTCTTATTCCTTCATGCCGTCCCCGAATTATGAGCATCAGGAGTTGCCAGTTATGGTGCCATGCTGCCAAGAATGCTATTCCTTTTGTCACTCAATAAAAGCAAGTGGGCTGGACTTGCTGCGTGATAAGGTGAAGGAAAAGCTTCATAAAAAATATGAAAAGCATCTTCAGATCGGGGTGAACTGGACCAAAGAAGAACTGGAACAATCTGAGTTTGAAGGCAAGGCCCTTGAAGGGTTTCGTGAAAGTGGCTGGAAGATGTTCGAGATAGCCAAGGCGCGGGTGAATTACACTGGGTGGCCGTTAACTATTGATGGCTTGCCAGTAACTGGAATGAGTACCAGTTTCCATGTTGAATATAATGGGATCACTTATACCAGCCTGGCACAGGCTGTTGAGCAATTAGCTAAGGCTTATAATATTCCGCAACCTTATCTTGAAGAGGTTGTAGAGTTGGTTGGCCGGAATAGGCTGACATATGCGATACGTTTTTCAAAAAGCACTTATGGCTACTCGGCAGAAGACAGGGAAGCCAGCATTGGCAGCCTGAAGGCAATGCTGGCTGAAGAGGAAGCCCTTTCTATAAGCCAACAGGTTAATGAGAAAGGAATTGATGTTGGAATTGGTGAAATTAAGGAGCTGATCCTGTATCGAACTATGGTTTCTGCTCATGCGATTCAATGGATTTTGAAACAGGGGATTTCGACATTAAACCAGCTGGCTGAGCAGGAAGAGGCGTTTTTCGAGCATTTCAGCAAGGACTCAGAAATAGCAGCATTTACCTACTTTAATGGTGTGCAAATCTATTTGGAGAAACGGGAGACTGAACCTGACTGGGCTGAAAATGAAGATCCGAATCGCGCTTTGTTTGGACGATTAGCAGGTTCGAAAATTTAATATTTATAAAAGATTAATGAGGGCTGCGAAGTTGATATTACTTCGCAGCCTCTTTGGTTTTATCTGTATTAGTTTTGTCTCTACTGGTTATGACGAGCCCAAACCATCGTTTTGCCATTTTCGTCAAAAGCTAGCACTTCATACGGATGTTTTGTTTCGTTGTAATCCATTCCAGGTGATCCCATTGGCATGCCGGCAACTGCAAGGCCGATCATGCGTTTCGGCTTAGCTTCCAGAAAACGCTTGATATCTTCTGCCGGGATATGGCCTTCAAAGGTGTAGCCTTGAATTTGGGCTGTATGGCAGGAAGCATATTCAGGGTGGATCCCGAGCTTTATTTTGATTGGCGTCATGTTCTTTTCATAAGCCTGTTCAAGCTCAAAGCCGTTCTCTTCCATATGCTTTACCCACTCTTTACAGCAGCCGCAGTAAGGAGAAAGGTAGTTAACGCCCTTGATGGTGTTAGCCATAGCGAAAGAGCTGGATGCCAGCAGAGCTAGTGCAACGAGAGTTTTGAATTTCATTTTTCGATCCTTTGTCTGGTAACTGATTGAATAACAACATTTTCAGTCGTGACTTTGATGCTGAGCAATGAGTTGCTTTATACAGGTTGACCCAGAGCCGCGGTCAAAATCACTCACGCAGACATCGGTGGTCGAAGGATCAATTCATGGAAGTGGTATTGCTCACCGTCAGGTTCAGTGAATAGCGGAGTAGAAGACGGAGTCAATAAAGTGTTGTTATTACTAAGGATGGCAAAAGGAACACTACTTATGTTGTGGCAGTCTGAATTATCACAACAGTGATCGCTGTGATTCATGGCTTTTATAGCAGAATCAGAGGTACTACAGTCTGATGAATAGTGATTATTGTTATTGTGACAACAGTGGTTTTCACTGACTTTATGAGAGTAGGTCAGGCAGTGAGAGGGATGTGAGTTGGCTTCTACAGATACAGCACCTACAGATGACATTGTCACTGTAAACAGCATTGCGAGCATGACAAATTTAGCAATGATGCGCTGTAAGAGCATTGATGACCTGATAGGTGAGAGTTTCTGATAAAACAGATTATAGATCCTCGTAATTTCAGGCAATAGCTTTTGCCATAAAAAGTTAAGCGAATGCCTAAAAAAGAGACAAAAGAGTTAATGCCTTGAATTTCAATTAACCCTGCATAAAAAACATTACATGCTTGACAAAAAAATGACAGTCCGGTTTAGAGGGAGCCTATACCTTACATATTTCTGACATTTTGCTGAGAGTTCTGGGGTTTAATCTCAATGAACAATCAAGATGGCGTTAAGGTATTTGGGTATGCAATATACAGAACAAGACCGTCAGGTTTTACACGATACGTGGATGAGCTACAAAGCAAAAATGCGTATTACTCAAATTGAGATGGCTAAAAAGCTGGGTTTGAGTCAGTTGGCTTTTTCTGACATCTTACGAGGGCAGGTTCCTCTTGAGCATAGCTTTGTCAATAAACTTTGTAACCTCATTGGCGTTGATCCGCTATTGACACTACCTTCGCTCAGGGAGCAGATTGGTGGCTCTCTACCTAACTCAGTGATATTGACGAATACCTATATCGTAGACGGCAACATAAAAAATGTACGATATAGTGGCAATCAGATTATTGTTGAGTATGAGCATAGTGTTCAAACTCACTAATAGTGAGTCATATAAGCAACTGGGCTTGTATCTGGTTTATATAAATCAGCCGAATTTTCCACAAGTTCAAATATAAAAGCCTTGCAAATTAGCAAGGCTTTTGTTTTTCATAAAATTTTACTAAGGTAGTATTTTTTTATTAAAACCATTGTTAAAATTTTATTAAATCTCATTCGAGTAAAAAGTCACTCTTGTCTTAATACTAAGACCTGCAATAATCCTTATCTTTCAGTAACATAATGTCATTAGTCAACAGGCTGAGAATTTTGTCTTGATGTCCTAACATTATCATCTACCTTTAATAAAGTCTTAGTAATAAGATATTAAATAACAAGGGAATATGATGAGTGGAATAAAATGTAATGAATTGATATTCATCTGTGACTCCAGCTTGCAATCATCATTTTTTAGAGGGTTTCTAGAAAAATCAGTCGGCATCACGATCAAAAATGTCACAATTGACGGTTTAGAACAATTAAAATTCGGCAGTAAACAGCCTGTGCTATTTATCATGGATTATTCACATATAGATGACAAATCGCTGGATTTATTCGTTAAATATGTTGTTGATAATCATATAGATTCCTATCAGGTAATGATTAATACACCGATATCTTTTGATGCTGCAATGGTATCAAAGTGGCCAAATATAGTTGGACTTTTTTATGTTGGTGATGGACTTGATGTTGTTTCCAAAGGAATGCAAAAAATAATTAGTGGGGAGTTATGGTTAAGTCGCCCCCTGACACAGGAAATAATTGCTCTATACAGAAAGAGTAATTCACTAACAGTGCAACCCACAGTTAAATTAACTACACGTGAAAAAGAGATTCTTCAGTTACTTGTTATGGGAGCTTCCAATAACGAGATAGCAGAAAGCTTATTTGTTAGTGAAAACACAGTAAAAACACACCTATATAATGTATTCAAAAAAATAAACGTTAAGAATCGAATGCAAGCATTTATGTGGGCGAAAAACAATCAAACCAATAGCTTGCCGTTATGAATATATTCAAGGTTGGCCTGTGTTCAGTCATTTTAGTTTCTACCGGAATTAATGCGGGAGAACAAAAGCCTTTAGAAAACGGACCGCCGTTAGAAAATGGCAAATCCCTTGACGACTTAAATGAAATTAGTGGTGTCGTTATTGATCGAACAATGACTCGCTTTGGCGGAGAGTTTTATTCAGTATTTTCGCAATTGCTTAATGATAAATATGAAGACCTAGAAGAGAATTTAACTGTAAAAGAAAGAGCAACAGCACTTTCTGGAAGTATTATTACGATATTTCATCGGCAGACTATTATTTATCGAACAGCTCTTTCACCAGGTATACAACAGATAGAATCTAAAGCAAATGATGCTGTTAAAGCTGTAGGATCTTACATGGTGAAATGGCGGCTCGAGCGATACTTAAAAGATACCTTCGATGTGGATTATGATGAAATCTGAGAGGATTTAAGATGAAACGGTATGGACGCATAATTGCTGGCTCAATTCTGGTTTCAGCCAGTGTGTCAGCAACAGAATTGGTATATACACCAATTAATCCGAGTTTTGGTGGTAATCCATTAAATAGTAATCATTTATTGGGTATTGCCAATGCTATAAATGATCATAAAGCACCACAGGATGATTTATTAACGGAACAAACAGATCTGGAGCGACTAGCCGCAAGTTTAGAGTCAAGGTTGATAAGTCAACTGTTATCAGATGTCGGAGAAGGTAATACAGGACAGCTAGCGACAGATGATTTTTTGCTTAATGTACTGGATGACAATGGCAGCCTGACTATTCAGATTACGGATAAATTAACTGGCGAATCATCAACGATACAGGTAAGCGGGCTGGTGCCTGATTTATAAGGAGATATTTTTGATGAAAGCTTTAGCTTGGGGATGCTTGCTCTTTTTATCTGGTTGTTCAACGTCAATGGATATACCAGAGACAAGTAAAGAACCTACATTAATGGCCAGAGGGACGGCCTATCAGGATTTGGTTTCTTTACCGTTACCGAAAGGAAAGGTTTATGTTTCTGTTTATGATTTTCGAGATCAAACTGGGCAATATAAACCGCAGCCCAATAGTAACTTTTCCACAGCTGTTCCGCAGGGGGGAGCCGCTTTGTTAACAACAGCTTTACTCGATTCACGGTGGTTTATGCCATTAGAACGGGAAGGCTTACAAAATTTGTTAACTGAAAGGAAGATAATAAGAGCTGCACAGAAAAAAGATGAGATACCAACTAATCATGGTGTCCATTTACCCTCACTTGCTTCTGCAAATATCATGGTAGAAGGAGGTATTGTTGCGTATGACACAAATATTCAGACGGGAGGCGCTGGAGCCAGATACTTAGGCGTGGGGGCTTCTGGGCAATACCGAACGGATCAGGTAACAGTCAATATCAGAGCTGTCGATGTTCGAACTGGTAGAATATTATTAAGTGTTACAACAAGTAAAACGATTTTATCGAAAGAACTTCAGACAGGTGTATTTAAATTTGTTGATTATAAGGATCTGTTAGAAGCCGAACTTGGTTATACAACAAATGAGCCTGTTAACCTGGCTGTTATGTCTGCTATTGATGCAGCAGTTGTTCATGTCATTGTTGACGGTATAAAGACTGGTTTATGGGAGCCGTTACGTGGAGAGGATCTACAGCATCCAATAATCCAAGAGTATATGAATAGATCAAAACCGATTATTTAACACCAGATGAATGGTTAAAACTAAACCCTCTTTTAGAGGGTTTTTTTATGTCATTTTTTTATCATGGTTATGTTGATAATGAGATGGTGTGTAAAATTCAGCGTTCTAATTTAAGTTGTTGATTATAAGTATTTATTAAACATTCAACGATTATTAATGAGAGGGAGGTAGTACTTTTTTATAGGTGAATTAACTTATGATTCGTTTGTTTTTACTAGGATTTAATTGTCAGATTCATACACCAGTTTACGGATTAAATTAACAGGTGGGCAATAATATAATCACAAGTTGAATATATTTGACCTGTAGGAAATGAAAAAAATAACTATTGCACAAATTTGCGTCTCAACAGTTACTTTTATTTGTTGTAATTCGCAAGCTAGTGATCTTGCGTTAAATGAGTTGAGTCATCTTTCTGAGCTTCAGTATGGTTATGATAACTATGCGTCAGTTGAATTGAATAATGCATATAATGGCAGGGTTGATATTATCCAGGATGATTATAATCAAGGATATGGTAACTCAGCTAAAGTTTTGCAAAAAGGCGAGAACAATGATGCCTATATTGCACAATATGGCAGTGGGAATATCGCTTATATAAACCAATATGGAAATCGGAATACCGCACATATCACTGAATATGGCTCAGGTAATGCCGGGTTAATTAAGCAATATGGAAATGATAATGAAGCCGCCATTTTACAAAAAGGAGAGGGTAATCAAGGACAGATAACACAATATAATGATGATAATAAAGCTCTGATTGTACAAAAAAGTAATGTTCAATATTTTAAAACTGATATAACCCAGAATGGTGGTCAAACTCATGTGATCATTAATGGGATGAACAAAGGTATCACCATCCGGTAAATTTACTTTAAGGAAAATACAATGAAAAATCTAGCTCTATTAATTTCAGCAGCATTAGCATCTGCCTCTGCAGTGGCATCATATGATAACGAGTCAATTGTTAAAATTAAATATGACTCTGATTATAATGATGTTTATGTTGATCAGTATGGCGATGATAATTTTTCAAAAGTGAAGATCGCGTATGACTCTGATTATAACTATGTAGATGTTGACCAGGGTGGTGATTACAACAGCTCATATGTGAAGATTAAGGGTGGCTCTGATTATAACGATGTATATATTTATCAAGGTGGATATGGCAATTACTCTAACGTAGAGATCAAACATAACTCAGATGATAATTACGTCGGTGTTGCTCAGTATGGTTCATATAATAGTTCAGATGTGATTATTGACAACTATTCAGGATATAACAGTGTCTATGTTTATCAAGATGGCTACTATAACGATTCAGATGTAACAATTGATTATAACTCAAACGGCAACTATGTAGATGTTTATCAATATGGGTATTCAAATGACTCAGACGTACTGATTTCTGGTGGTTCTGATTATAATGGGGTTTATGTTAGTCAATATGGTTCTTACAATGTTTCTGCAGTCGATATCACTTACGATTCAGATTATAACTATGTAGGTGTTTCACAAGATGGTGACTACCATTATTCAGATGTTGATATTACTAATTACTCTGATTATAACACTGTATACGTTAGCCAGTATGGTTATGCACAGTACTCTCTTGTTCATATCTCAGATTATTCATCAGGTAACTACGTAGGTGTTACTCAGAACTAAGATATGAAATTGATAACCACAATTGCTTCACTGTTTGCTGCATTCCTGGTGAATGCAGCAAATTTCAACCCCCTGAATATTGGCTGTGACGTTAAAGACGATACAATCAAATTAGTTATCGCCAATAACACAAGCCATCATGTGAAGCTTAATGTTGTGACTGGATCAAACAACAGAGTATCTTCAGGTTCGAGCGGAAACTCAGTTAGTTCCTTGTCATTTAGCAAGTCTGATTTTCCAGTTGAACTGAGCAGCACCGTATCCAGTACGTTTGTTATAGACAATAACTGTTTCATAGCAGAAAAAAACGCTTCGTAAGAAGCGTTTTGTGTTTTAGGCTTTTTATTCCCACTCGGGCAGAAAACAATACAGTAATGCGGCGCAACCAATAGAGCCAAGCACATCGGTTGGCCAATGCATTCCCAGCCAGATTCGACTTACGCCAACACCAATTGCCCAAAGAATAAGGATTCCTGCCGGAATGAAGTTTTTTCTGCGACAGAAGAAACCGCCCCAGAAAACGACACAAATTGCTGCAAAAATCGTATGGCCTGAAGGGAAGGAGTAGTTAGTTTCTCCTTGCCAGTGTGATGTCCGCCAATCACTGACACTGTTCGTTGCTGCCTCAATCGCTGCATCTTTCTCTGCGTTGGTCAATTGGTAGAAGCCTGTTGTTGATTCAACAATGCCTAGGCTTTGTAACTGATAAGAGTACGGGCGGGGGACTTCGGTGAACTGCTTTAATGTCGTTTTGGCGGCGAAACTTAAAACCAGCAAAACAGCAAATTGAGTAACCAGTATGAATACTTTTTTTCTCGGTAATTTCAATAGAAATGGGATAAGAGAGAGTATTGCCACAGTGACCAGAAAACCAGGGTTACCGGCAGAGCCTGTCAGCAGAGAAAAAGCAGCTCCTGTCACATCACTGACTTCGCCGATCAGTGTCGGTTTTGAGAAGAACATCAGAATGCCTGACATGGTGGTGGCATAAATCAACAGCGCAATAAATCCCGGTATTTTTTTTGTTATGAATGAGGAAGTTAGCATTTTGAACTTTGAAAGAAGAAATATGAGAATGAATTCTAACAGAGCCTAGAGATGTTCATGTGAAATTAATGTCATTTCACATGGATTTGCTGTGTGGTTGTTGATTTTTTGCACTTTGGAATGAAAACAGTAGAGTCATTAGTGATGGATAATTATTTCGTGCTCTAACTATTTAACGATACTCTTAACTCGTTAACATCACGCATAATTTCCCGTTTGTAATGTATCACGTACAGCTTTAGCTCACGTTTTTTGAGATAAATCAAAGTTTTTTTTTGGGGAATAAAATCATTTTTTGCTGGTTATATAGGGTCTAAGCTGCTAATGTGCTGCCCCTCACATTAATAGTGAGAATATTATGCACAGTTCTACACATAAGGTTGGTGATAAATTAGTTCCAACTCTAACGATTGGGTTTATTAGTTTATTCCTCCTTTCCTCGCTCATTGACTTGTCGCTTGTATCGAGTGTCATTCAGTCAATGTTCTCCTTTGTCACTGCACAGTTCGGCGCCTTCTGGCAATGGCTGATGGTGGTAAATTTCGCTCTTGCTCTCATCATTGCGGTATCCCGGTACGGAAAAATCCGAATGGGATCTCAGCCAAAACCAACCATCGGTACTTTTCGCTGGCTTGCGATGATTATGTGTACTCTGTTGGCAGGGGGCGGGGTTTTCTGGTCTGCAGCTGAGCCTATCTACCATTTCATTACACCGCCACCAAGTTTTCCACTGGCGACTGGCTCAACAGTTGACGCAGTAACGCCTGCGCTGAGTCAGAGCTTTTTGCACTGGGGCTTTCTGGCCTGGGCTGTGCTTGGTACGCTGGCGACAATTGTGCTTATGTATGCGCATTACCAAGCCGGTGTTAAGTTGCGTCCGCGTGCGCTGCTCTACCCATTACTTGGTACCAAGCTTGAAAATCACTGGTTTGGTTCTGTTGTCGATACGTGCTCTGTGATTGCAGTAGCTGCTGGTACTATCGGGCCAATCGGATTTCTTGCATCACAGTTGGGTTACAGCCTTGAATCTGTTGTCGGGCTAGAGAATAGCGTTAATAACCAGTTAGCGATTCTTGCTGCTGTTGTGGCGGCTTATGCAATGTCGGCTTTCTCCGGCATGGATAAAGGCCTTCAGTGGCTGAGCCGTGTTAACGTTATCGGTGCATTTGCCTTGTTGATGGCGATGTTGGTTTTTGGACCGACACAATTTATTTTCGAGCAATTTGGCGCAGCATTCGGAGAATACCTGCATCAATTGCCAACAATGAGCCTGAATACATCAGCGCCGGCGTGGAACGCGTGGTGGACTTGGTTCTTCTGGGGATGGTTTATTGGCTTTGCTCCGATGATGGCCATTTTCATCGCACGAATTTCAGAAGGACGTACCATTCGCGAGTTAATCATTACTGTCGCAATTGGTGCGCCGATCGTGACAAACTTCTGGTTTACCGTACTTGGCGGCACAGGTATCTTTTTTGAGCTTCAAATGCCGGGAAGTATCTCTGGACCACTTGAAGCGGCAGGTTTGCCTGCTGTGTTGCTGGCGTCATTGTCGCAACTGCCTTTCAGCAGTGTATTAGTACCGGCGTTTCTGGTACTAACAACGACCTTTGTTGTTACAACCGGTGACTCAATGGCTTATGCCATTTCTATGGTTGTATCGGGTGACAGTGAGCCAAGTAAGTATCAGCGACTGTTCTGGGCGATTGTGATGGGATGTGTGGCCGCAGTGTTGTTGGTGGCCGGTGATGGTGGCCTAAACGCATTGCAGTCATTCATTGTGATTACAGCAGTGCCGGTATCTTTGCTTGTTGCCGCGACACTGATAACTGGACCGATGGCCGTTCTGCGAATGAATCAACAGAAGAATCAGCAGACTTGGGAAGAACCGCAGGTCGTGAACTCTAATTACTGAGCCGGATTACTTCTGCTTTGTTGAACCGATTAAAGCCGGTAGTTGATATCATCAGCTACCGGCTTTGCGTTTAAGCTAGTGACGAGTCAACCTTTTCTCATCATATTTCTTCGACTTATAGGGTTTTGGTGCTTGAACAATCGTTGTGTCTGACAATGTTTTCAGATAGGCGACAATGGCTGCTTCATCTTCAGGGGTTAATCCCAGATTGCCGATAAAGCCTAATGCTGAAGTATCACCGAATTCCGGCTGAGGCCAACAATCGTTTGCTAGAGCTTGTTTCTCCGTTGCTTCTGATATTCCCTTGCTCTCACAAGATGGTTTGGCAATCGCTGTATTGTAGAAGTGAACAATACTTTCAAGGCTCTTAAAGTAACCGTTATGAGCATAAGCTTTTGTTGTTCCCTTACCTAATCGCAAATCTACATTGCGTAATGTTGGCGTTTTATGGCTGCCAAGGTGGAACGGATTGGACAATTCTTCCATTGACTCTGTTGTAGTATGTAGCCCTTTATCTGGTTCTGGTCGACCAGGGATTTCATAGTTTCTCGGGGTACCTATGTTGTGGTAACTGTCATCCGTATACCGTTCGAATTTTGATGTTCCGTCTCGGTTTCCTCCACGGTGGCAGAAGCCGCAGCGACCTTGACCAAACTGAAGATCATCTCGGTTTTCAGCTACACCATAAAACAGGTCATGCCCCATGTTTTCCTGGTCTGTGAAATCATCCAAAGGAAACTTTCCGTCAGCATCATTTTTTAAAGCAAAGTCTCGCTTAGAGTCGTATGGGTTATTTTCGTAAGACATTTGCCATGCGCCGAGAGAAACAGCAAAGCGGGCGAATACCTCATCAATACCTTTTTCCTTACAATCTAGCTCTAACCCCCATGTATATTTATAAAGCTCAGCACCCCATTTCGTGTCAGCCACAAGCTTACAAGTGTCAATTTTCCCTTGCGTGCCTTCACCGACTCCTTGCTCTACGGGGTTGATAAAGGGACTGGCATGAGCTTGGTCTGTCATTGGCCCTTTGTATTTGCTATATAACTCTTTGTAGTGATCATTAATGAAGATGTTCAGCCCGTCTGTTGAATCGCCTTTTGCCCGTCCGTTCCAGAAAGCGCCACCACATACACCGGTAGGGAATCGCCCACAGCTTGTTAAGTTTGGTAGTCCGTTTACCTGACCATCTAAGGTTAAGAATTGGACATACTTATTTGTTGGTGGTTTGAGGTTACCAACGGTGTGTGGATCTGCGCCCGTTACTGCGACCTGTTTTTTGTTCACGCCTGAGACACCATTCACACCTCCGGCCGCAGGAAGATGACAAGAAGAGCATGACTGTCTTGTCGGATCTGAAATGTTTGCAAAGAATAAGCGTTTACCAAATTCTTCAATATAGGTGAGATCCGATTCATCAGCCTGAACATTTGTCGTGGTTAAAGTGATTCCAATGAAAAGACCTAGTGAGGTAAAGAGTGTTCGTTTGGTTGTTGCAACCTTAACAGGTTGACTATTCCTGAGAGTTAATTGAGTCATTATTTTGCACCTTATGCATAAGATGATTCTATAAATTGACCAGCCATAATGAGATGATGTGTTATCCACCATTTCCTGTTATTAAATTGCGTTGCTCTATTCATGGAAAAACTAGCCCTTCCAAAACAGAGACAATTCTCAGAGTTAATAACAATAAGAAAATAGTGTCATTATTTTGCCTGAGTTAATAAAGTGAAAGATATGAGAGGTTTGTGGCTTGCTTTTGATAGGGGGAGTCGTGTTAACGTAATTAAATTGTGTCAGGAAGGTAAATTGGTTTTCTAATCAGTATGAAGTGAGATGTTAAACATCTATCTATGTTGTTTTTTTATGAAAGGTAATTCTATGATTATTTTATTCGGTCTTAATTTGTTTGTGTAAATTATCTAGTCCGGTTAATTTTGAATTAAGTGAGGCTCAGTTGCTAATTTATTTATTAGCACTGATGGCCTCACTTTAAATGGTCTTTCTTATTTCAGTCGGGATTCATCAAAGCCACCTGACTTATATGGATGAAGTTCTTCAACAACACTGTTGTCGGTTAGTGTTTTGAGATAGGCAACAATAGCCGCTTCGTCGGATGCTGACAAACCAAGATTTCCAATAAATCCCAGGGCAGAGGTATCTCGAAATTCTGGTTCAGGCCAGCAATCACTCGCCAGCGCTTGTTTTTCTGTTGCTTGTAAAATGCCTTTACTCTCGCAGGTTGGCTTGATAATAGCCGTGTTATAAAAGTGTACAATGCTCTCTATGCTTTTGAACCAGCCATTGTGTCCGTAGGCTTTTGTAAAGCCGCCACCGGGACGTTGATCCAGATTACGCAATGTTGGTGTTTTATGGGAACCCTTATGAGCCGGATTACCTGTTGTTGCCTCAAGGCCGATGTCAGGTGCAGGGCTACCCGGGATTTCATAGTTTCTCGGAACACCAATGTTGTGATAGCTATCATCAGTGTAACGTTCAAATTCACCTGTTCCGTCGGCAATACTGCTCAGGTGACAGAATACGCATCTGGCTTGACCAAAGCCAAGGTCATCACGGTTCTCTGCTACACCATAAAACAGATCATGACCGAGGTTTTCCTCATCGGTAAAATCATCTAACGGGAATGAACCATCGGCATCATTCTTCAGAGCTATATCGCGTTTTGAGTCGAAGGTATTATTTTCATAGGACATCTGCCATGCGCCTAACGACACCGCTAGTCTTGCAAAAACTTCATCTATGGATTGCTCATTGCAGCTGAGTTCAAGTCCCCAGGCAAAGTTATACAGCTCTGATCCCCATTTGGTTGCAGCTACTTGTTCACATACTGCAATTTTGTCTGTCTTACCTTGCTCTACCGGATTAACGAAAGGGCTGGCGTGAGCCTGATCTGTAACAGGACCTAAATATTTACTGTACATTTCCTTGTATTTGTCACTAACGAAAATATCGATGTTATCGATTGAGTCACCTTTGGCTCTACCATTCCAAAAAGCACCACCACAGGTAAAAGTAGGGAATGAACCACAATTACTAAAACGGGGCAGACCCTGAACGTTACCACTTTGATCAAGGAATTGAACGTATTTATTTGTAGGCGGTTTTAGCGTGCCGACAGTATGTGGGTCAGCGCCGGTGACGGCGACTTGATGTTTATTTACACCTGATACGCCATTGGTACCACCAGCTTCAGGTAAATGGCATGAAGAGCATGACATTCTTTCAGGGTCTGAAATGTTTTCAAAGAATAACCTTTTTCCTAATTCTTCAATATATGTCAGCTCTGATTCATGTGATTTAGCTAAAGATTGAAATGAGTAAAAAAAAGTACCATATATAAATACTAAAAACACATTTTTAAAAAAAGAACTCTTATTTTGTTTTCTTATAGTTGTTGACATTGAAATGGGGATTGATTGAGTCATTCTATTGCACCTTATTTCGGAAGTTATTTTGTTAGGTTGTTACATGCAATAAGCTCATCGCAGAACTCAAATGAAAGTACCTAGCCAACTTTCGTGAGCTCTAATTGGGAATATAGGGCTGGCGGAAGAAATCATTTCTCATTTTTGAGAAAGGAGCGGGTAAATATGGTTTTCTTTTATGTTGTTGAATAAATGGTGATTTGTTGTTTTTGTCTTATTGGCAAGAATGAGTGTAGAAAATATCGTGCAATATTGATGGTAATTTGAATGGCTATTCATGCAAAAAAAGTTTTTAACATTACACTCTCTGTTGTTTTTGTCTTTGTGCTCAGGCAGGGTTGTAAGTTGATATGTGGAAATTAAATTTTCCATTTGGTTTTAAAAGGCCTCGTGCTGAGGCCTTTTCGATTAATTTAAATCCGAATGGCTATATATCCGGCTTAGCTGTAAATACTTTTTTGACTAATTTTACAGTCATCGTTATCCATTTTTTTGTCTCCTTTTTTCCTTTTGGTAGGCTTTGCATAATTTGCCGAATGCTCGATCATTCGCGCGCCTTTCAGCAAGTGTTGCGCCGTTAAATGCCTGCTCACGATTCAGCTTGTGGTAGTTATTCAGCCGTCTTTCGTCTAAATCGCCATTTGCTATTGCCAACTGAACAGCACAGCCAGGTTCATTGTTGTGCTGACAGTCCGAGAATCGACATTGTTCCGCTAGCAGGCTGATATCAGCAAAGGTTGTGTCCAGCCCTTGTTCACAATCAGCGAGTTGAAGCTCTCGCATTCCCGGAGTGTCCAGTAACAGCCCTCCAGCCGGAGTCAGATGAAGAGATCTGGAGGTTGTGGTGTGACGCCCCTTGCTGTCATCTTCTCGAATACCGCCGGTTTGTTGGATTTCAGAGCCCTGAAGGGTATTGATCAGGGTTGATTTCCCTGCGCCAGATGAGCCCAGAAAGGCAACTGTTTTACCATGTCGACACCATGAGCTGAGAACAGAAGTACTGTCCGGCTCAAGGCCGTTAACAGCTTCGACCATCAGCATGGGATCAAGTTGGTGTACCTGCTGAACATATTGTGATGGGTCATCACACAGATCAGCTTTGGTCAGTACGATGACAGGTTCGACACCGGCTTCGTTAGCGAGAGTCAGATAGCGTTCGATACGATTAAGGTTAAAGTCATTATTCATTGAACAAACGATGAATACCGTATCAATATTGGCCGCAATTAACTGTGAATCCACTTTACTGCCGGCTGCTTTTCGACTGAATAAAGAGCTTCGCTCAAGTTGTCGAACAAACTGATTCGTTTGAGATAGCAGAATCCAGTCACCTACAGTAAGGGGAGGCATGTTGGCCGTGACAGGCAGGCTTTGTTCACCAGACTCAGTCATGATAGCAAGCTGGCTACGATGCTGAGCCATTACTCTTGCTGTATGAACGGTTTCCCACTCATCAAGAGAGAGTTGTTGTTGAAAAAAAGGTTTCCATCCAAGTTCAGACAAGGAAATAGATTTACACATTACAGATTTACCCCTGACGCGCTATGCGTCATAAAAGAATTTTGATGTTCAGGGGCAAGATTGGCCCCGGTATAAGACCGGGCAAGAGGGAGAGAATTAGATTTGGTTGTCTCGCTCAGCCCGGTTAGTTTTTACTACAATCATCAAAATTTCCTCCGTTAGTTGATATAAGGGTTGTATTAGTTAACAAATAGCTAATACAACCGTCAGAACTTAACAAAAGTTTGGCTCTAATACCATAGGTGTTCTGACGGTTGCTCGTTTTTATCAGGCTGTAATGCCGTTAAGTTGAATTGCGCCTTGGCGATATAATAGCCCGTTCACACGATCTTTCTTCAGCAGCAGCGGGCCGTCGAGGTCAACAAGATCTGCTTTGGATGCAATAGGAAGTGCTGTTTCCATGGCCAGAGAGCTTCCGACCATACAACCTACCATTACTTTAAACCCAAGTTGATGAGCTTTGGCTTCAAGTTTCAGGGCTTCAGTTAATCCGCCCGCCTTATCGAGCTTAATGTTAATCATCTCGTAGCAACCGATTAGTTCGTCGAGATCATCAGTGGTATGGCAGCTTTCATCGGCGCACAATGTGATTGGGTGCTTGATACTGAGTAGTTGAGCATCCTGTCCTTTTGGTACTGGTTGTTCAATCATTCTGATGTGGAAAGGAGATAGCTGGTTAAATATATTTTCCAGGTCAAGTTCTCCCCATGCCTCATTGGCATCAATGATTAGTTCTGCTCCCGGAGCAACAGTTCGTACTGCGTTCACTCGTTCAATGATTTGTTCATCATTAAGCTTTATCTTTAGTAACCTTGCCCCTTGTTTACATAAATCTTTTGCTTGCTGGGCCATTTTTTCAGGGCTGTCCAGCGAAACAGTCATTGCGGTGACGATTTCAGGTTCGATATCGAAGGCTTGGTAAGGAAACTGCTGTTGCAACTCCAGTCGCCAAAGTGCGCAATCGACAGCATTTCGTGCCGCACCGGCAGGAAGTAGTTGTTGAAGAGTCTCGCGGTTAAGCTCAACACCGTCCGGCAGCGAGTTTAATGAGTGAACCTGTTTGATGACAGACTCAATGCTCTCGCCATATCTGGGGTAGGGGGTGCATTCACCTTTGGCCGACGTTTTACCGTCGTTGATGGTAACCGTGACGACATCCTGGTGAGTCCGGGTGCCTCGAGAGATAGTAAATGGACGGGCAAGCGGGAATTGCTCTTGGACGGCATTGATTTTCATTCTATTTCCCCCGTTATATTGAGAGGAGGTTGTTAACAATAGTCGCAACCCCAAAGCGAACCGGATCGGTTACCGGCATTTGATATTGTTGCTCCATTTTCTTACATAGTGCAAGGGCATCGTCTTGATTTAGTGAGGAAGAATTCAGACAAATACCGATGAATCCTGCATTTTTGTTAGTCAGCCGAGCAGCATTCAGGTTGACATCAATTGTTTCCTGAATTGAAGGGAGCGACATGTGAGGGAAGTGGCGTATATGTTGGCGTCCGACTTCGTGACATAAAACCATAGCGTCAGGTTGAGAACCATGTAAAAGCCCAAGGCTGACTCCGGCATAAGCCGGATTTAATAGAGAACCCTGGCCTTCAATAACATCCCAGTCATGATCGGTAAAAGCCGGACTGATGGCTTCCGCTGCACCTGCGATGAAATCAGCGATGACGGCATCAACAGAAATGCCTCGTCCGGCAATCAGAATTCCTGTTTGTCCAGTTGCCCGGAATTGTGCTCTAAGACCCTGAGCTTTCATTTCTCGCTCAATTGCGAGAGAGGTATACATTTTGCCGACTGAGCAGTCGGTTCCCACAGTTAGTAATCTTCTTCCCTGGCGTTTTTTACCGTTGCCTACTTCTAGCGGTTGATCATAATGGCGAACGTCAAACAGTTGGCAATGGTTCTCTTTTGCGGTTTGGTTGAGAGAAGGGATATCAGCAAGGCGCTGGTGCAAACCAGAGGCTATGTTAAAGCCGAGTTCAAGTGCGTGCTTTAGCGTCTCCAACCACGTTTGAGGGAGAAACCCTCCGGCATTAGCTGTGCCTATTATCAGGGTCTTAGCACCTTGTTGTTTTGCTTCCTGTAAGGATAGATCAGTAAGTCCGACTGATACTGTATCGCTATTTAGTCTGTATTGCCCGACGCATAGCTCCGGGCGCCAGCTCAAAATTCCTCTGGCTGTTTTGGCCGCCAGTGGGTCAGTGACATCACCGAGAAACAGAAGATAAGGTTGTGGAATTTGCATACAACGTCCTTGAGTATGTGAAGACCAAAGAATACCACTAAAAAATGTCAGTAATTCGATGCCGAATAAAATTTGTTAGCAGGGTATAACTTGAGTTTATAGCAATTGGCTAAGCGAAGAAACATAACAGCATTCTGCTGTCATTTGTTTGAAGGAAATAAATTTATGGAAATGATGTTGTGGAAAAGGTTCTGTGAAAATATTGGCTGGTAAATAGCTCGGATAGATCTATTAGGGGTGTAGTATGTAAAGCGCGGTTTGAGATTTCCGTCCCGGTCAGGAGAGCTGCGTTTTGCAGCCTTCTCCTAAAACAGTCTAATCAGTGAATTAACCGATTATTTCTTCTTTGGTGTGTTTTGTTGCTGCATACGTTTTGTAGTCAGATAACGCATTGCAAATAGGCTTTCAACGTTCATTGTTTTCTCCTTATTTAAACAAACTGTAATTAGCGTTTTGCTGAGTTTTGCTTCTGCTGTTGTTTGCTGGCCTGTTTCACCATGTACTGAGCTACAAGAAACTGATTCAAATCAAACATACTGTCACCTTTGTAATTTAGTTACATTTTAAGTCTGTGTTGTGATTTGTTTGTCATCACATTGAATATATTAGTGTGACTTGCGTCACCTTGCAAGTGACTTGTGTAATTAAATTACAGATTAATTTGTAATTTAATTACGGTTTGGTGGCAATGGAGGGACGAAATCGATGACAGACGCTGTTATCAAGTACAGCCGATGTTGATGCTATTAGATGCAGTTGATGTAAAAAATCAGGATTAAAAAAAATTAATCCTGACAAAAGGTTGGCTTAAATACCGTCAGGTTAAGCTGGCTCCATGATTTTAAAAACATTACTAAGTTCGCACTACATTCGTCGTCACTGTTGGTTACGCGCTAATAGATGGTGGTTTGTTGGAGTGGGTGAATAAATCATGGAGATAAAAATGAATATACTTGGTTACTTTCAAAAATTAGGCAAGGCGTTGATGTTACCGATTGCCGTCTTGCCTGTGGCTGGAATCTTAGTGCGTTTTGGACAACCGGATTTGCTTGATATCGGTTTTATTGCTCAAGGGGGACAGGCCATTTTTGATAACCTTCCGTTGCTGTTTGCTATGGGAGTAGCGGCGGGGTTGTCTAAAGATAATTCTGCTGCCGCGGCAATTGCTGCTGTTGTAGGTCTCTTTGTTATGAATGCGGCTTTGTCGGTGTTGAATAAGGACATCAATATGGGGGCGGCGGGTGGCATTATTGCAGGTGTTGTGGCCGGGCATTTATATAATCGTTTTTATACCATCAAGTTACCGGAGTTCTTGGGCTTTTTCGCCGGAAAGCGCTTTGTTCCGATTATCACTGGTTTGAGTGCGTTGGCGTTAGCTCTGGCGTTCAGTATTATCTGGCCGCCGATTCAGGCTGTGATTAATAGCCTGGGCGAGTGGATGTTGTCGAGTGGTTCCGCCGGTACTTTCAGCTATGGTGTGGGTAACCGCCTGCTCATTCCTTTTGGCCTTCATCATATCCTTAACACAATGGTTTGGTTTGTGTTTGGTGAATATAACGGTGTGACCGGAGAAATCTCCCGGTTTTGGGCTAATGATCCAAGTGCCGGAGTTATGCTGAGTGGTTTCTTCCCGGTAATGATGTTTGGCTTACCCGCAGCGGCGATCGCTTTCTATGTTACAGCGAAAGCTGAAAATAAGGTAAAAGTGGGTGGTATGCTGGCGAGTGTTGCATTCACCTCCTTCCTGACCGGGATTACTGAACCGTTAGAGTTTCTGTTTATGTTTTTGGCTCCAGCATTGTTTGTGGTTCATGCCATTCTGATGGGGATCAGTCTGGTTGTGGCGCAGGCGTTGGATATCCATCTTGTGTTCAGTTTCTCTGCCGGGCTTATTGATTATGTTCTTAACTTCAATGCTCCTGCTGCAAAAAATACCTGGATGTTGATTCCCGTCGGTCTGGTTTTTGGAGCTGTGTATCTTGTTGTATTTGTTACTGCGATTCGGGTATTTAACCTTAAAACACCAGGCCGTGAAGATGATGTGGAGGCTGCTACTGATGACTCGGAATCGACTGAACTTGTAACAAGTTATATGGGTGCCCTTGGAGGTAAAGCAAATTTAACGGATATTGATGCTTGCATTACCCGCCTTCGCCTGACCGTAGTCGAGCGCAATCTAGTCGATAATGAGAAGCTTAAGAAGCTAGGCGCTAAAGGAGTGGTGAACGTCGGAGCGAATAATGTTCAGGTTGTTCTTGGTCCACAGGCTGAATCTGTCGCAACAGCACTGAAAGCATTGTAACAATTACAAAAAAATGCGGTTTCCCCCTAAACCGTGTGCGGTCTGCCTTCAGGCAGGCCGCTTTCCTCTGGTACATTGCCATTAACAACAGGGGAAGTGTAACTGCATGAAAATATTGGTTATTGAAGATGATGCCACGACACGCGACTTTATTGTTAAGGGGCTGAAGGAACACCATTTTGTTGTCGATGAAGCTGAAGATGGTCATCAGGGGCTGATGATGGCGACTACCTGTGATTATCAACTGATTATTTTAGATCGCATGTTGCCCGGATTGGATGGGTTAAAAGTACTTGCGGCTCTGCGCGCAACGGAGAATCGAACGCCTGTTCTGATTTTAAGTGCGATGGATACGGTGGAAGATCGGGTAACCGGATTAACGGCAGGCAGTGATGATTATCTTATTAAACCCTTTGCGTTGGCGGAGTTGATTGCCAGAGTACAAATACTTGTTCGCAGAACCAGAGCTGCTGAAATTGTGTCGAGTGAGATGACATATGCAGATCTTACGCTGGATCATAAATCACATCGTGTCTGGCGATCCGGGCGATTAATCCGGTTGCAGCAGAAAGAATTTCTGTTGCTGCAACACTTTCTTGATCACGCCGAGCAGGTAGTATCGCGGATGAGTTTGTTTGAGGCCGTATGGAGCTATCACTTTGACCCTAAGACTAATGTGATAGATGTACATATCGCTAATTTGCGTAAGAAATTAGATATTGATGGATTACCTTCATTGATCCACACCATACGAGGGGCTGGCTATGTCCTCCGTCAGTCGTGATTTACTGTATCGCTCTTATGTTTTTAAAGCGCTGCTGTATTTTTTTGTCTGTATAGGTGTCGTCTATACCTTGTTAGTACATATGGTGTTTCTTAGTTCAGAGTCGTTTCACCGGAGTCAATTGGAGCGCGAACTGGCCTCTGAGACCGAGTTTTTCAGACAGCTTGCACAACGTGACGACAAGACACTGGTTACTGATTTGATCGCTAAACGACGCAGCCAGAATTCTCCTTTTTCCTATCATACTGTCCAGCTACGGCCTGAGTTGAGTAGTCCTCATACATATCCGGCAGCCTTGGCTGGTGGGCTAAAGGCTTTTTCTAATGAACCTCTGTTGGATGGTAAGGTTTTTTACGATCATAATAAGCAGTTGATTATTGGTATCAGTCCTGAGTTACAACAGAGCTACCGGGAAAGTGTAATGCCAATGCTTATATCAGGCGCACTTATTCCTGCTGTGTTGATGCTGGTTTGTGCTGCTCTGTTTGCCGCTAACATTAATTCCAGGTTGCAACGGGTTAATCAGGCGATGAATAGGGTTCTTTGCGGGGAAAAGCAGGTAAAGTTACCGGTCAGCCTAAATAATGATGAATTCGATATTCTAGCTATTCACTTAAATTTTCTGATTGAGCAGATTGAGAAGAAAGAATCTTCGCTAAAGGCACTAACGGTAGGAATGGCTCATGATATGCGAACGCCTATTGCGCGAATGAAACTCAGGCTGGATGCTTTGTTGTCTGAAGAGGCTGGCTCAGAGAGGCAACGGCGTCACGAACTGGAAGCCTGCCTGGAAGATTTAGAAGTTTTGTTAGGGCTTTTCAACGGCATGTTAGAGATCGCTCGATTAAACAGTGGTAAGACTCTGATTAATAAACAGTCTGTTTGTTTAACTCAGGTGTGTTTTGATGTGTGTGATTTTTTAAGGCCTCTTGCTGATGAAAAAGAACAGTCTTTAGTTTTACGAGAAGACAGCAAATATGAGCTAGGAGGAGAGCCAGGCCTGATTTTTCGGGCTGTGTTTAATTTGGTTGATAACGCAATTAAATATACACCTAGTGGAGGGGAGATCGAAATTGTTGTTGATAACTTTGGCATTGTTGTCAGTGATAATGGGGATGGCATACCAAATACAGAGAAAGCGCGGGTGTGTGAGCCTATGTATCGTTGTGACCAAAGCAGAACAACTCAGGGAGATGGCTTGGGCTTGGCTTTGGTTCAGGCTGTCGTGAAAAGGCATGGGGGCGAACTGGTTTTAGGTGATAATTATCCAGGATTACGGGCAAGAATGATGTTTTCGGGCCGGGCATAAGTTCATGATATAAAATGACTTGCCCACCATGTTGGTGACAGGTAGTTCACGAAGGTGGGCAAGTCGCTAGCAAATAGCCATCATTTCTTGTCGGCTACTGGCACCATGATGTGAACATATGGGGTATCTTTCCACATTACATATGGGCCGCCGGTACTAGGATCATCCGTTAATCCTTCAAGCATTGTTTTTGGCACGATAATCATCAGGTGAGGGCCGGTTTCAACATAGTCATCGGCTTTCTTAGGATTCGGGTGATAGGGATCTGAGTTACTGACACCCGCTCCAAGATCACCTTGTAACATATAAGAAATTCCGATTTTGTCTGCTTTGAAATCCTTTTTGTTGACCATTGCATCCAGCATTTCCATCCAAACGGCATCGTTACACATTGGCATACCGTCATCGGGGAAAGTATCCGGTAGGCAAGTCCAGCCGTTGTTTCCTTTGACAACTTCCTTACCTTTTACAATAACTGTTGCGTTGTCACTGATTGCGGCAGGTGCTGCAGATTTTGCTCTGGTGATAAGTGCATCAAGATCGTCACTTGCGAATGCAGTGTTGATAAAGCTCGCTGAACACAGGAGTGCAGCTACGCCTATTTTAGGCACTAAGTAGTTAGCCATGATTATTACTCCACTACTTCATTAATTGGCATTGTGCCAACCTGTAAAGTATAGGGGGGATGTCTCGTGGCTGAGCGAATGCTCAAAACTGAAAAAGCCGACAATAAAGTCGGCTTTTTAATGACTGTCTTTTCAGAATTTACGCGGCAAGAAGGGCTGAAAAGTCTACTTTGCGTTGATTGAAGCGGTTAACCAGATCATCGATATCATCCTGGCAGTATGGTTTCAGACCACTCATCACCATACGTTTGCGGCCGGTACCGACTACTTCACCGTTTTCTTTAAAGCAGAACTTCAGAGTTACGCTACCGCGCTTGCCGTCTACATCGATATCAGAACCTGTTAGTTCAACAGTGGGTGCTGTGATATCCAGACGCTCGAAATCAAGCTCCATGCTTTCATAAATTACCAGCGGGCGAGCTGGGTTAATCATGATTTGCTTTGACTCCATCAGCGGAACCATGATGTGTGGGAAATTCATGCCAGAGAACTGAACATAGCTCTTAGTCACTTGTTCAATCAGAGCCTGGTTGTTAGTTACATCACCTTCACGAGTAATGTGCAGGTACTCTTTCCCTTTTTCATCAACCATTGACAGTTCGCTGTCAGATTTCTGCTCAAGGCCCAAAGCGACACCGTCATTGATCATACCGGCGAAATCGAAACGCATCTTTTGGCTCAAACCTGCTTTGGAGAGAACAACAGAGAAAAGCAGATCACCAGGAACACAGAAACGTTTGTTATCTTCGTCATGAATAGGATTGAAATCACCGGCGATTTTTTTCGCAAAGTGACTTGCTTGCTCACGTGTAAAAGAAAATTCACCGTTCTGTTCTGAGTAATACGATTCTAAAAACATGCCTAACTTATGAATACCTTCGTTAATCGAACTATCAAATATTCTACATGAGATGTTCACAATAATTGGTCTAGCCAGTGAGACAGCTAAAAAGCTTGATTCTCTTGGCAGAAAAATGTAGGCAACATCTTGCACTTAACTCTCTGAATAACAAGAAAATTAAAATCGACAGTGTTCGTAAATTATATTTCAGGTTATTCAGTGGTTTAACTATGCACTGTTTCCTGCTGTTTGATTATAGTTTGTGGCCCTGATAAATGGTGGAAAAATCCCGGTTCTGAAACACGGACACAAGCTCTTTGGGGAAGAAAAGAATGTTGTCGAGTTTATCTAAATGAACCCACTCATAACCAATTTGCGCAGGATCCAGATTGCTGGCCTGAGCGATAAAGTTGGGTTCAATACCTTCAACGAAGACTTCAAGCTGGTGGAAATGGTCCGGTAGGTAAGGTGTAGGGGAGCGGTCTGCGATTAAATCTCTGATGCATAAAACGTCACCCATTTCTGCTTGTATACCCAATTCTTCCATTAGTTCTCGATGAAATGCTTCTTCGAGTGTTTCGCCGTGCTCAACGCCACCGCCGGGCGTGATATACCAAAAACCACGGTCATCCTGATGTTTACACAGCAAAATGTGATGTTGACAGTAAAAAACTGCGCGTACTGAGAGTCGTGGGTTCATATTTCTTTCCGAATCAGAAGCATGATCATTAATTTTAGAAATGAATCAGAAAAAGTATGATTTTTTTGATGCAACTACGGGCATAATTATGTAATATGCCCCCCTGAAAAACATCGGCTATGCTTATAAAGCATTGTTTTATAAATTAAAAAAGAACGGTTTCATGGCTAGGGTTACTTTATCTGAGCGAAATAAGAAGTACAAAAAAGTACGCATAACCATCTTCTAGACGTGTAGAAGCTCAGGAAAATAAAGTAGCACGGAAGCTGCAAAAAAAAGCCCCCAGAAGTAGTGACCAATCACTGTTTCTGGGGGCTAAATAATATCTGTTAGTTAAGACGGCAGGTTAATAGGGTTACACCCGTCCTTGTAGCGGAATTACCCGTACTCTCTCACCAATTTCAACACCAGGTTGTTCAGGCACAATTTCAATCAGGCAGTTTGCTTCACTCATCGAACGAAGAATACCTGAACCTTGCTGACCAGTTGTTCTTACCGCCAGGCGTCCGTTTGCATCGATACTGAAAACACCACGGCTGTATTCAGTTCGTCCCGGACGTGAGCGAAGTTTCTCTGTCGCAACAGCTTTAAATACCTGTGGTTGCCAGTTATCTATCCCCTGAAGTTTACGAATTGCAGGCTCTACAAATTGCAGGAAGGCGACCATGACTGCCACCGGGTTACCCGGCAGGCCAAAGAACGGCTTCTGGCGAATTTGACCAAAGGCAAGCGGACGACCTGGACGCATGTTGATACGCCAGAAGTTGATCTGGCCCAGTTTGTCGAGGATGGTTTTGATGTAATCCGCATCACCGACAGAAACGCCACCGGAAGAGAGAATCACATCAGCTTGCTGGCTGGCTTTCTCTAAGGTTGCTTCTAACGCAGCTTCACTGTCTTCAATAATACCAAGATCGATGACTTCACAGCCGACTTTAGTCAGCATGGCGCGCAGGGTGTATCTGTTTGAATCATAAATGCAGTTTTGCTTTTGTTCTTCTCCCGGTGCTTGAACTTCATCACCTGTTGAGAAGATCGCGACTTTAATCTGCTTGTTGATACACACTGAATTCAGGCCAAGAGAGGCGATCATCCCCAGCTCAGGCGCTGTGATTTGGGTACCAGCTGAAACAGCAGTCTGACCGATAGCCAAGTCTTCACCGGCTTGGCGTACATTCTGCCCTGCACGAATTGGGCCTTTGGTCGTATCGAAGGTGACGGTGTCACCATTCTGTTGTGCTTGTTCACGCATAATTACGGTATCAGCATTGGCCGGAACCGGTGCGCCGGTCATGATTCGAACCGCTTCACCTTGTTGCAGCGGTTGATCATAGCTATGGCCAGCCATTACTTCTGCAACCACGCGGTAGCTTTCATGTTCCAGATCATCGCCTCGGATCGCATAACCATCCATTGCCGAATTGGTGTGCTGCGGAACATTGACCGGGGACAGAATGTCCCGTGCGACAATTTGTCCCAGAGCCTGCTCAAGTGATACTTCAAGCTCGTTGTTTGGTGGGACGATTTGTTTCAGAATGCGCTGTCGGCCCTCATCTACAGACAACATGCCTGACTGTTCAAGATCGCTACAGCTGAATCCTGCTTCTGTTGGCTCCTGATCTTTTTTAGCAAAAGCAACAACAAAATCTGTTAACTGATCAAGATCATTGATATCAAGCTGAGGAAGTTCGGTTTTCGCCGGTACGTTAGCTGCAACCGCAATGATGTTTTTATCGTCCGGATGTAGCCAGGGTTTGCCGATTTCTTCACGGTGAAGCTCGATTTTCGGGAAATCCAGCTTTTTGAAACCTTCAACCAGGATTAGGTCAAGTTCAGTCTGATCCAGTTGTGTGATTAGGTGGGGAAGGTTCGCTTCTTCATCGGGTGTTTCCGTTACCAGTGCGCGGCGGTAGCGGGATGAAATCAGCATTTGTGCGGCACCAGCTTTACGCAGGCGGTAGCTGTCTTTACCTTCTTTATCAACGTCGAAATTATGGTGAGCGTGTTTGATAACACCGACACTGATGCCACGCTCAACAAGCTTAGGCAGCATGGCTTCCAGCAAGGTGGTTTTACCTGTACCGCTCCAGGCCGCGAAGCCTAACAGGGGCAGGGATGCATTAATCTGACTCATAGTTCCTGTCCAAATTTTTGTAGTTCTTCTGGCGTGTTAAGGTTCACAAACGCGTTTGGTTGATCACTGAAATCAACAGTAGTCATATTGCATTGTTTGTAAAGAAGAATGATTTTCCGATCGCCATTTTCAAGAAATTTTTCGAGTTTAGGCAGGACCCTGCGGTTCAACAGTGTAACCACAGGCTGAATATGTTCGCCGTCATGGGCGACAGCAATGTCAGTATCTTTACTGCATGCTGCGCTCATACGCGCTACCAAATCATGTGGCAGCTGAGGGCAGTCACAGGGAACAAAGCCAATCCACTCATCGTCAAGGTGGTGCAGGGCAGCATGCATTCCGCCCAAAGGACCCGGATAGTTCTGAATGTGGTCACCGAATACTTTGCCGTAGCTACGGTAACGCTCTTGGTTGCGGTTGGCATTGATGGTGATGGCGTCAGTTTGTGGCTTCAGCGTTTCCATCACATGCTCAATCATTGCCCGTCCAGCCAGTTCGACTAGTCCCTTGTCGTTTCCACCCATACGGCTGGCTTGTCCGCCAGCCAGGATCACCCAGCTTGTGTTCTCAGGCGTAGGCATAGTCATTCTTGTCCTCATCGACGAGCTGCAGATCTGCCCGTTCTACTAATTGTGTTTTTGTTATTGTCCACTGGCGGCGGCAAAGGGCCGTCAGGGCATTTTTCTGGTGGCTGGTTATAACCAGGCTGGTGCCGCGCTCAAGCAGGTCTTTGGCGAGGACAACTTGTCTCTCAATCGATTCCTGATCGAGGCTGGCGCTGGATTCATCCATCAGCAATACGCCGGGTTTCAGCACCCATGCTCTCGCCATGGCCACGCGCTGGCGTTCACCACCTGAAAGTACGGAGATATGTTCGTCCGCCAGCGTTTCCAACCCTACCATACGAAGGGCATGGATGGCTTCATTTCGACGCTGCTGGCGGTTGCTGATGGTGAATTTCAGACCATAACAGACGTTATCGAACACAGTGCCGTCAAACATATAAGGCGTCTGGTGCATATAGATCACCCCGCCCTGAGTTTGACCGCAGAAAAAACGGTTTAGCCAGGACTGCTTATGCAGGTTTACCTGGCCGGTAGTCGGTTTTTGCAGGCCGGAAAGAATTTTTAAAAGAGTGGTTTTGCCTACACCGTTGTCGCCGCTCAGATAGATAGCATCTTTAGGGCCAAGGCTAAGCTGAGGAATATGAAAAAGCAGGCGATCCTTGAAACGGATCGATAGGTTTTCTGCCTGGATAGAAATTTGAGACATTACCTGTTCCCCGGCTTAGTTAGTGCGCAGGTGGCCTTTACCACGAGCGACAGACAAAAAGAAGTTTAACACCAGTGCCAGAATTAATAGCACCATACCCAGGGCAACACCTTGAGCGAATGCGCCTTTTGAGCTTTCTAGCGCAATGGCGGTCGGGATATTGCGGGTAGAATTCATAATATTGCCGCCAACCATCATGGAACAGCCGACTTCGGTAATGATGCGGCTGAATGATGCAATGACTGCGGCAAGCAGTGAGAAACGGCTTTCCCACATCAGGCTGCCGAATGCTCTCGGATAGCTTGCGCCCAGTGTGATGGAAGTTTCCCAGGCACGTCGGTCACTGTGCTGAAAGGCCGCGTGCATCATGGAGACGAGGATAGGGAAGCAGATCAGCATCTGGCCCAGGATCATCGCTTGTTGAGTAAAGAGCATTTTCCAGTCGCCAAGTGGCCCTGATCGTGAGAGCAGCATATAAAGCAGCAGGCCGATAACCACTGTTGGGATTGACTGAAAAGTATTAAATAGAGACAGAAGCAGCCAGCGCCCCGGAAATCTGCCGTAGGCGAGGGCGAATGCAATAAGCAAAGCCGGCAGCAGCACAATACTGATTGCCAGCAGAGATACAGAGAATGAAACACCAACGATCCCCCAGAGAGCGGGATCGCCGCTCAGCAAAAGCTGAACGGCTTGTTGGCTGGTTTGCCAGATAGTCATTTATTATCAGATAGCATCTGCGACAAACAGCTGTTCACCGTGTCGCTTGTAGTTATTGATCATTTTTTGTGCTTTCGGATTTACCAACCAGTCGCTGAAAGTTTTCGCGCCTTGGTAGTTGATGTCCGGGTAGCGGCTTGGGTTTACCAGAATAACCTGGTACGGGTTGAACAGACGCTCGTCACCCTGAACCATGATGGCAAGGTCTAGCTTGTTTTGGTATGCCAGCCAAGTACCACGGTCTGTCATAGTGTAGCCCTGAAGCTCAGAGGCCATGTTCAGTGTCGGACCCATGCCCTGACCAACTGCTTTGTAGCCGCCGAAGTTTGGTTCCATCTTAGTTTGAGCCCACAGGTTCAGTTCTTTCTTGTGAGTACCGGAGTCATCACCACGAGAAACGAAAGTCACGCTGTAAGATGCAATTTTCGTCATTGCATCAGCAACATCTTTGTCGCCTTCGATTTTAGCCGGGTCGCTCTTAGGACCAACGATCACAAAGTCGTTGTGCATCAGTTTACGAGGAAGCACGCCGTAGCCGTTCTCTACGAACTTGGCTTCAGCCTTAGGTGCGTGAGTCATCACCAGGTCAACATCGCCGTTTTGACCCATGCGCAGGGATTTACCTGTGCCAGCAGCCAGAACGTCAACACTGTAGCCAGTGTCTTTCTTGAACTCAGGCAGCAAGTAGTCAAGCAGACCTGAATGATAGGTACTGGTTGTTGTTGCCAGACGGATGGTCATGTTTTCAGCGGCTTGAACTGCGCTCGCAGAAGCAAGGGCCAGAATCACAAAAGTTGTTTTTAGAAATTTCATTGGTCTTCCTGACTTAACCGTTAATGAATTAGTTCAGCGGGTAACTAGCGTAAAGTTTGAGGCTTATCGCTGAGGAGTCTTACCCGTCCGTTATAAGCGGTTCCCTTAGCAAATCGAATGCCAGGTTGCTTGTGTGACAATATTTTATCGCGAGAGCTATCAGTAACCTAATGATTTAAAACAAATTTGAGTGGGTTGTCATGATGTCAGCCCGGAATCGATGATAAACGGCTTTGACATTAATCTATGCGGTGAGACAAAATGTCGCACTCATTCCCTTAATAAAAATAATGTTATGTCTGAAACTGCAGCCTCTACCTGGTCTGCGATGTCGGTTCTCGTCGTTGATGACGAACCGGGCATGCGCGCAATTCTTAAAAAAGCCCTTGGAAAGAAGTTTGCCCAGGTCGATACCGCTGGTAGCGTGGAAGAAGCCGAAGAGCTTCGCAAGCGCTGCCATTTTGACTTATTGATCGTAGATATCAACCTGCCTGGCCGCTCAGGTATTGAGTGGCATGAAGCTTTTGATCCATCGACACGCCGTAGTGACGTGATTTTCATGACCGGATACGCTGATCTTGAGACGGCAATCAAGGCACTGCGTGCGGGTGCTTCAGACTTCATTCTAAAACCTTTCAACCTTGATCAAATGATGCAGTCGGTAAACCGTTGCATGGAAAGGCGGTTAGTTGAGCGTCAGAAATTTGCATTGCAGCGTGATGTTGAGCGTAGTCATCCGGTAGATATTATCGGCGATGCGCCGCGTACCCTGATGATGAAGAAGATGATTTCTCAGGTGGCACCATCGCTGGCTGCGGTTTTGGTTGAAGGCGAATCCGGTACGGGTAAAGAATTGGTTGCCCGTGCGCTTCACCAGTTAAGTAAACGAAATGGCCCGTTTGTGCCGTTGAACTGTGGTGCAATTGCACCAGATCTGCTGGAAAGCGAACTGTTCGGTCATGTTTCAGGGGCTTTTACCGGCGCGAAGAAAGGGCGTGAAGGTCTGTTTCGGGTAGCAAACAATGGCACGCTGTTCCTGGATGAAATCGGTGAAATGCCGCTGTCTATGCAGTCATCGCTGTTGCGGGCACTGGAGCAGAAGGCGATTCGTCCGGTTGGTGCAGAGCGCGAAGTTCCTGTTGATGTACGGATTGTGGCTGCAACTAATCGAAACCTGAAGCAGGAAGTCGAAGAAGGCCGTTTCCGTCGCGATTTATATTACCGCTTAAACGTATTGACTATAGAACTGCCTGCATTGCGTGATCGCCAGGAAGATATTCCGGCACTGGCTCACCACTTTACTCAGCAGCTGGCAAAAGATTTGGGTGTGAAGCCGGTCAGTTGGACACATGAAGATATTAGCTCCATGCAAGCCTATGATTGGCCGGGTAATATCCGTGAACTGCGAAATATGATGGAGCGCTGCTTGTTACTGGGTAAGCCACCAGCTGAATACTGGCGTGAACTGGCGGGGGATATTCCGGCATATTCGGTTGCGGATATTGAAGCAGAACCTGTTCTTGAGGATGAGAATGCTGCCGCGAATGAAAGTGCAGATGATAAACGTCCTTGTACTTGTACCAGCTTCGAAGGGAATGAAACCTTCTGTTATCCGAGCGACTGGACGCTGAAAGAGGTTGAGAAAGCCCACATCATGCAGGTTGTCGACAGCAACGAGGGCAATAAATCAGCGGCAGCACGCCAGCTTGGTGTAGCCCGTAAAACGCTTGAGCGTAAGTTTAAAGAGTGGTCAGAAGAAGACGCCTGATTAGGAAACACAGACGATGAAAACATTTTTGGCGATGTGGATTAGGCGGTTTCGCACTATGGTGCGATATCGACTTTTGCTTCTGACCTCTACCCCTATTTTTATTACGCTGCTGGTGCTGATAGCACTAACAATGTACTGGACATTTATGTACACCTGGCAGAACGCACTGAAGAATGTGCGTGCTGACCTTGCCGTTTCTCATCACAGTATGGTGCTGTTGCAAAAGCAGCAACGTATGCGCCTGACATCGCTGACAGAGTCATATGATTTTCAGTATTTAATGAGAAATGATGAAGCCGCACTTATAGACTGGGTAGGTCGCCAGGCTCGTCGTTATGATCTTGACTTTGTTGTGCTTCATCCGGCATCAGCTCTGGGGGAGTTCCCTAAATCAAACCGCCATTTATTACTGCAAGGTGAAGAACAAACATTTTTCCAGCGACTGAGTGCTCCTGAGCTGGAAGATTTACATGCAGATTTACCTGCACGGGCGCAAATACCTCTGTTGCAAGAGGGCGCAATCGAGACTAAAGGACTGGTTAGCCGTAGTCTGATCCCGATTTTTAATGAAGATAATAATCTGCAATGGATTATCGACGGCGGTATGTTGCTGAACAACAGTACCACCTTGGTGGATAGAATCCGTGATTTGGTTTATGCGGCTGATACGTTACCAGAAGGCAGTATTGGTACTGTTACTCTGTTTATGGACGATGTTCGTGTCAGTACCAACGTTCCACTCGACAGTGAAAGGCTGAATGGTCGTGCGATTGGGACCCGGGTTTCAGAGGAAGTAAGACAGGCCGTTCTGGAGAAGGGAGAAACCTGGTTCGGCCGGGCATTTGTTTATGATGCTTGGTATGTTTCCGGTTATGAGCCGCTCAAAGATCACAACGGCGATACTATCGGAATGTTGTATACCGGTTATCTGGAGTGGCCGCTGATTCGGATCTACCTGACCAATCTGGTTGAGTTGGGCTTTGGCATTGTATTTGTTTTGTTGGTTTCCGGTATTGTGGTTTACCGTGGTGCCCGTGATTTGTTCTTGCCGATTGAAAAAATTCACCATGTCGTCAAATCCGTACAGATGGGGGAAGATTGTCGAATTGGTGAGCTGGATTTGGTCGAAGACCATGAGTTGGAAATCCTTGGCCGGCAGTTTGATAGCATGCTCGATTTGTTGCAATTGCGAAATGAAGAGATCAAACAGGCTTCACTGGAGTTGGAAGATAAAGTGAAGGAGCGCACTCAGAGCCTTCACGAAAAAACCGAGGAACTTGAGCAGCATATTAAGCTGCTGAATCAGGCTCGCAGCAAGCTGGTAACCAGTGAAAAACTGGCTGCGCTTGGTGAACTGACTGCAGGTATTGCTCATGAAATTAACAACCCGACAGCAGTCATTCTGGGTAATGTCGAGTTGTTACAGTTCGAACTTGAAGACGATGCTGAAAGGGTTAAGGAAGAGCTGGAAGCTATCCACCAGCAAATTGACCGTATTCGGAATATTACCCGCAGTCTCTTGCAATATAGCCGCCAGGGTGGGGTACAGGATGAAGTGACATGGCAGCATTTAAACCCGATTGTTGAAGAGAGTCTGACTTTGGTTCGTCCTGGTATTAAGAAGAAGGCGATTGAGATCGAAGTCAGCCTGAATGCAAGGTGCTGTGTTGAAGTAAACCGTCACCAGCTTTTACAGGTTCTGGTGAACCTTCAGATGAATGGTGTCCATGCTATGGACGGTCAGGGATTGCTCGAAGTGAAGTCAGAAGACTGGCTGGGTGAGCAAGGTGAACCGATTGGTGCTGTGGTACATATCAAAGATCACGGTTGTGGTATCAGCAAGGAAAATATCGACAGGATTTTTGACCCTTTCTATACCACGCGGCGTAGCGGTACAGGACTTGGGTTGTCAGTCAGCCAGAGCATAATCAGCCAGATTGGCGGAGAAATATGTGTTGAGTCTGAGCCGGGTGAAGGAGCAACATTTTCTGTTTATTTGCCAGAAAAGGCAATAACAGATGATAAACTTGAACTGGCTGTAGAATTATGAACTGCTGACAGTTGAAGATTTACAATCTAATAAATAATAAAGGCATGACTGGATCATGCCTTTATTATTTCTGCTAGCAGAATATTATTTTATGAGTAATTTTTTTGCATTATGTACCCATGAAAATTAAACCGACAAACATACAAGTTAAAGAAAATAGTGCTGTCCGCCGTATAATACCCATGCGATTCGGGATTATCATTTCATCGTGTTGCATATAATTCTCCTTTATGAGCAGAATAGGCCGTTTTTATTATCTACTTCAGTATAGAACAGGATTTTCACTACTGAGAAAAAGGGCTCTAGCCAGCTGAGAGTTCGGAACTTGTTAATATCCATAATAAAATCGTACCTATTAAAAACTGATGTCTATAATTATGAAAAAAGGAGAGTGGTGACATTTATGAAATTGACGGTTCTGGCTATAGGTGTTTTGCTGCAATTTATAGCATTGTATATTGCTTTTTATCTGGATATGCCAGGGAATATCTATCTCGCAACTTTAATATCTGTCTTGTCAATTTGTAGTCTAATAACAATTCGGGGACTAATGGCACCGGTTTGTTTGCTCGCAGGGATTTTGATTGGTCTTTCACTTTCACATAATGAATCCGATCTTGAATTTTTGGCTAAATTAGAAGATTCAGTACAAAGCCTTTTGGTTAATGGTTCACATGCTCTCAAAAATATCGAAACAGACGCTATTACCGATTATCTACCTGGAGAGTTGGAATCAACAGCTCTTGCCCGGCAAAAATGATTGAATCGGATAAATTATTCACGCTTTTAATCATAGAAACGGAAGTATTGTTTAAGGAAGCAAGTTCACTAAGAGATTCACCAATCCGAATGTGGTGAATCGTGAATTTTTGTTTAACGTAGACACTGCTATCCTTATTTTTGTAGAACATGTCTTTGGTTTTACTTGGAATTAATATTCGGTTATCCCTTTGGGCAAAAGTATAGCCATTAGTATAAGCAGGATTGAGAGCATATAGTTCGTCACTGTTGATACCAGCATGTTGTGCGATGATATCAAGATTTACCTTTTCGTTAATAATGACTTCGGTAACAACAGGCTCTGCTGAAATCGGTGTCAGATCCAGCTTATATTTGTTTCTGTACTTAACCAGGTTAGTCATTGCCAGAAGTTTAGGTACGTATAATTGTGTTTCTGTTGGAAGTTTTAGTGCCCAAAAATCAGTTGGTTCACCTTGAGAACGGTTTTCTTTAATGGCATTTCTGACTCTTGCCTCACCTGTGTTGTAAGCAGCCAGAGCATGTAACCAGTTTTCGTCAAATCGTTCGTACAGATATTCAAGTAGATCTAAAGCGGCTTCAGTTGAAGATATGATATCCCTGCGTCCATCATAGCCGGCTAAAAATTCCAAACCAAATGTTTTAGCTGTTGGTTCAGTAATTTGCCACAGCCCGGCAGCTCCGCGGTGAGAATAAGCGAATTGATCAAATGAGCTTTCAACAAAGGGCAGTAATGCTATTTCAATAGGCATATCGCGCTTCTTCACCTGCTCATAGATATAGAACAGGAATGGCCGGGCACGTTCAGTAACTGTATCAATATGGTATTGGTTGCTTAGGTACCAGTTCTTATAGTACATAACCTGTTTATTGGGCGGGACTCTTAACGAAAAAGAATGGCCTAAAACCTTCCAAAGGTCTGCCTCAATATTTTTTGCTACTTTCCTGCTTTTTTCTTCGGTTGTCTGAAGTGGCCCTCCGGTAGCAACATAGCTGCCTTCCTGCATTTTTTTGCTGATAATACATTGACTGACAATGTTTTCCGGGAAATTATCAATGTTCATTATCAGTTCTGACTCAATCGTCGGAGGGATAATGACATCATTGAGTCCCTGGCAACCAGCCATTAAGAAAGAGGTAAGCAGGATTAACTTTAACTTCATAGTAGCAACTCGAGGATAAATTCTTGTTATTAGTCACGACACCACTGGAAAAATGCGTTAATCAAAAAAATTAAAGCCATCTTATATTTATAGCAGCATAAAAATACAACGAAGTGTTTTTATCTAAAATTTGCTTCTCGATCCAAATGATGAGAAAGGTTAAATCTAAAGATTGAGACAGGGTTCATTTACTGATTTGGTCAAGTGTTTCCTGTGCTTGTATTAGACTTAAGCTTACTGTTGTGAAGGTTATTAATAGCGTTCTCGCGGTTGTCGTTTGATATACAAGCAGGAGCAGTAATGATGTCTGATTCTATTTATCCGGTGGGTACAGTATTGAAAATTCGCTGTAGTACTTACTGGCATTACGGCATCTCTGATGGTGAAGGCGGTGTTATTCATAATTCGAAGAAAAGACTTCGAGTTCAAATTGATTCTTTGGATGATTTTACTGAAGGAAGGGAGATAGTGGTCAGTTCCATAACCAGTGAGAATCCAAGACGGGCCTTTCATTATGCAAAAAAACATATCGGACGGCCTTATAACCTGTTTAACCAGAATTGTGAGCAGTTTGTTCGCGAAGCTCACGGCCTTGATGTTGAGTGTACCCAGTTTCAGAAGCTTCTGGTGACGTTGACAGGCAGCTATATGGTCGTTAGAGGTGAACAACCAACAATGAAAATGGCAGGGATAGGGATGTTACTGGGCGCGTTGATGTCTCCGTCTGAGCGCTCTCCTTATGGGGGGGCGGCAACAGGAGCCAGGGCAGTAGTGAAAAGCTCCATGTATGTTTCTCAGGTGCTGAGAAAATTGAATATGTTATGACTTAATGAATTGTGAACAATTGGATCTTCGGCACAGAAAAATTCATATTATGCACGTATGTTAATAATAAGTAATTGAGTAAATGCACTAATTCGAGCGAGTTTTTCTGTGACTATTTTAATTGAACGTAATCATGACTTTCCTATGGATAAGATCACCACGCTGTCAGAGCAGATCGCCGGAGAGCTTGAACAGGAATATGGACTGACATGGGCATGGCAGGAAAACAAACTGATGATTAATCATGCTTCAGCAAAGGGTTTTTTGCAGTCAGATGAAGGAAAGATCACCATTGAGCTCAGGTTATTGGGCTTTGCTGCAAGTTTGTTCGCCCCCACGATAGAAAGCCACATATCAGAACGGTTGGATCAGCTGTTATTACCCAACTGATTCATTTAGATTGGTCGCTTCGGCCTTAATAGATCAGATTTGAATTAAAAAGAGCCTTGAAAGAGGCTCTTTTTATATCCTCTTGTGACCTTCCTTCCAGCCCGTCTGCTAAATCGAAAATATTTGATCAAGTCCACGATAAATCCTTGTTTTAGGGAGAACATTCTAATTGAAATTCTTAATCTTAAGTCAAGCAGTCAGGCAATACCCACTGGCTGACAAGTTGTCTCAGATATTAGGAGGACACACTCATGGGCATCTTTAAACAGACTGCGGAAGAATCTAAAAAAGAGCAGATTCGTGACGCTATGGTCTACAACATCTGGTTAGCTGGTTTGGGCGCTTATGCAAAAAGTGCAGATGAAGTTAATCAATTGTCTGATAAAGGCAAGAGCTTATTTGACGAGTTGATCGAGCGTGGTCGTGCGGTTGAGTCAAAAACTAAAGAACGTGTACATACTGCGCGTAGCCACACTTCAGTTGCTATTGAAGAACGCGTACACAACATGGTTCAGAAGTTGATCGGTATTGATAACGAACGTTTGGATCGTGTCGATGACAAGATTGATCACCTGACTGCAAGCATTGAAGCTCTTGTTGAACGTCAGCAAGTAGCTAAACCAGCTGAAAAGAAAGCTGAAAAACCAGCACCTCGTGCCAGAAAAGCAAATGTTGCTCGCCGTAAGCCGGCACCAAAAGCAGCAACACCAGCTGAAAAGAAAGAGCCAGCAGCTAAGGCAGCACCTGTAGCGGCAAAACCAGTTCCAAAAACTGAGCCTGCAGCAGCAAAGCCAGTAACTGAAAAGGCTGATCAAAAAAGCCAGTAGTTGATGCAAGCTACTGATTGAACTTAGCCGGTAACGGCATAACGGTCAGGTATCAGATGAATAAGACCTGATACCTATCAATAGACTTTATGTAATCCAGCGTATTAACGCGGGGGGATAAAATTATGAGCGATAACACAGTAGTTAAAGCGGCTAAAAACGTCGTAGAAAGCGGTGAAGGTATTGCACGCAACATCTGGCTTGCTGGTTTGGGTCTGTACAGCCGCAGCCTTGATGAAGCACAGCAAATTAACGAGAAAACTAACCAAATGTTCGACGAACTTGTTGAACGTGGTAAAGAAGTCGAAATTCAGGCTAAAGAATGCATTGGCAAGAATGCAGAGAAAGCAACAGATGAAGTTGAGGCAGGCATGAATGATTTGTTCTACCGTCTCAGCGGAGTTGACCGTGAGAAGCTTGAGCGTATGGACGAGAAAATCGACAAGCTCACAGCTGCGGTAGAGAAATTGGCAGAAGCAGAGTAACTGCCAGTTCGGGGTTACGTTCATAAAGCCAGCCAGACGATAAAGTAACCCTGTTTTAGGTCTAACTGCCTTTCCCAGTCTGTAGGTGGTTAACCTTTTAGGTTGCGCGTGGGCCATGCACGCGCACCTTTTTTCATTGCTATGTTGCAACTTTGTTATATATGGTCGCCAAGAAAATACCAAACTGCATAAAAAACCGTTGAACTAGGCGTAATATTTCGGAAATTTTGTGATGTTTTACCGCCATGTATTGACCAAACGGGCTTTTTAATCCTACATTTGTTACTGAATTGTAATAAAGGTGGCGTTTATGGATAGTTGGCGCAATAGGGCTTTTAACAAGGTTTTGTTTCGAATCATGCGACAGCGACTCGCCGGTTGTAACACTACTGACGAGATGCGTGATTTGATTTTAAGTATTGATAGCTATGGCGCCTTAATCAGTGCTCCACGGGGAATGGAAGTAACCCCGACTAAGTTTGCTGACACCCCTTGTGACTGGATTGATATGCCACATAGTAGTGGTAATAAGATTATTGTTTATTTTCACGGTGGCGGTTTTTGTTTCAGTAGCCCCCGTATTCATAATGCCTTTCTGGCCCGCCTGGCGAATGCTACCAAATCACGCGGTTTGATGGTTAATTACAGCCTGGCTCCTGAACATCCGTATCCAGCAGCACCAAACGAATGTTTTGCTGTGTATCGGGCATTGTTGATGCACGGTTATCACCCCAACCAAATTATTCTTGCCGGTGACTCTGCTGGTGGAAATCTTACCCTGACAACCTTACTTAGGCTACGCGATGCTAATCTTCCAATGCCGGCGGCTGCAATTATGATTTCGCCAGTTACGGATATGGCCGTAACGGGTGAGTCTGCTTTCAAGAAGTGTAAGGATGATCCATTTTTCGATTTGAGTACGCTGTTGTTGATGCGTAATAACTACATTGGTACGCAGAATCCCTGTGATCCTGATATTTCGCCTTATTACGCACAACTTCATGATCTTCCGCCCATGTTTCTTACCGCGGGGACAGAAGAACTGTTGATGGATGATTCAATTCGATTAGCTGAAAAGATAGGCGATGCTGACGGGGATATCACGCTTCATGTGGTAAAAGGGGTACCGCATGTGTACCCGTTGTTTTACCAGTTAAGCGAAGCCAGAGATGCGATAAAGCTGATGGCGAGTTTTGTTCAGGAAAAATACAAAGAAGCAAAAGCAGAAGTAAAGCCTGAACATAAAGAAGCTAGCTGATTTTATTTTTTAGGGAAAGCTCCACTTGCGATACGGATTTTTAATTACTGGTTATTTTGTAAGTTCAGAAAGCTTCTGTCGCTGGTAATGCCGGGCAGAATCTGACACTTTTCCGCTTTTGCCGGTCTGAATCCATTTTTTGATTCGACCGGCATCGCCGATTGGGGTTAGTTTGCCATACGCGTCCAGCATCACCATGACTAGTTTTTTACCATCGACGTTAGCGATCATTGCCAGACAGCGTCCGGCAACATCCAGATAACCGGTTTTGCTTAAGCCAACTTTCCACTTTTTACCCCGAACCAGAGCGTTAGTATTGGTGTAGGCAAGCTTATATCTTGGCTTTTTGAAATAAGCTGTGTGTACAGAGGTTGTGCTGTATTTGCGAATCTGAGGATACTTATAAGCGGCTTTGACCATTTGGGCGATATCAGCCGCGGTAGAGACGTTATCCGGGCTCAGTCCCGAGCTGTCAACAAAGCGTGTGTTCTTCATGCCTAGAGACCGGGCTTTTTGGTTCATTGCCTTAACGAAGGCATCGTAGCCTCCCGGATAGCTTCTGGCCAGAGCAGCAGATGCCAGGTTCTCAGATGACATGAGTGCAATTCGAATGGTTTCTCCACGGCTTAACTGTGAATCCATTCTGATCCGGGAATAGCCGTTATAGATACGCTCTTTGTCGCTGGGCTCAAAGGTGATTCTTTCTTTAAGCGATAGTTTTGAATCCAATACCACCATTGCTGTCATCAGTTTAGTCAGGGATGCAATTGGCATAATCAGGTCGGCATTTTTTTTGAAAAGAGTCTTGCCGGATTTAAGATCAGTGACATATGTGCTGACTGATGCTGTTTCAATTTTCTTCGGATCGAGCTGCGAGGTTTTTGCTGATACAAAGTTCGATGTTCCGGTCAAAATTAAATAAAAAATCAGCATGATAGCTTTGCCCACAGTGACTCCTTGGCATTTTATGATGAATACTTCATTTCGATTAGCTAATAATTCCCTCAATTAGTAAATAGTGCAAGTGATGATTGTGCAAAGATGACAGGGGAAGTGAGCTATAAGCCCCAAATGGTGATGTTAGCTAGCTCAGGTGTTGGTATTGTCTGAATTCTGAGAATGAAGCTGCGTATTAAGATAGAGGATCAGAGTGTGCCCTGGTCATTTTGTTATGACTGAATCATTTAGAGGCACACTCAGATAAGTCAGAAGTTATATGTCAGGCTGACTGGCGTCGATATATCCTGAATGGTTGATTCCTGGTCACCATCAAATTTTGCCAGAATCGCATATTTACCTTTGGCTAATTTGACACTGACATCGCTGCCGGTTCCGACTGGTTGCCCATCGATATAAAAGCTTGCCGCTTTGTTACTTAGCAGGTGGATATTAAATGATTCCACACCAATCTCTTTTACGATCTGAGCTTCTATATTTTCATTGTACTGAACGAACAGGTTAAAGCTGGCATGGTAGTCAACGTTACCGTCATAATCCATCAAAGCAGACTTTACCTGGAAATTGTTGTTACTGCTGGTAATAGAAAGCTGACCGAAGTGATCTTCAATGGCTTTATTGATCAGTTTTGATGTTGTTTGCTTATTCTCAAAACACGCGCGAATTGACTGATAGGGAGAACACTGGATCTTGCCTGAGATTGCCATTGGCAGCGGGTTGGCAAATTCTTTTTTGAGGCGGGTTACCACATTGTCTTTCAGCGAAGAAAGCTTGTTGTTGTAAATCTCTTTGGATTCTCGTAATGATTCGTTTAAAAGTGCAATTTTATTATTGTGCAGGCGGAGTTGTTCCTGATTATGCTGGATTTTTTTCTGGCTTTGCTTGATGCGCTTTGAAGACTTCTTCATGGCATCAAAGTAGAAGTCAGTTTTCTCTTCTGTGCCGGATAGCATCTCTTTGCTGAGTTTCAGCTGATACTCGTGATAGAGCTGTTGTTCCCGAAGGATGGTGGCCTTAAGTTTTTCGTTTTCTGAACTAAGGGTAAAAATACCGCTGTTGACTTTAGCCAGCTCTTTTAATTCGGTGGTATTGCTGTATTGAGCTCTGATTTGTTTTACTTGCTCGGCTTCAGTCTCTGTTAACAGTGAGGTTGCGTGACCTGAAAAAGAGGCGAGAACAGAAGCAACAAGAATAGCGCGTTTGAACATGGGACGGATAACCTTTGACGTGATTCGCATGAATCTCAGATGTGGTTAATTGGTTTTTATAATCAACACATCTATAACTAGGCTGTCAGTTTAATAACCATTTCGAATAAATGTCATGCTTTTTGTTTTTTTAGACTCAAAAAATCATACATTTATCAAACTTTTGAGCTTCAACATGGGACTGAAATCAAATAAAAATAACGCCATGCTTCTGCATGGCGTTATAGAGAGGGTTGAACGTCACTTATATGGTTGTTAGTTAACCAGTTCGTCCAGCAAATCCTGATGCGTATAGAAAGGTGATTCTGCTGATTCGGTCAGGTACGGCTCGACCATAGAAATCAGGCGCAATACACCGGCACGGATCAAGTCCGTTTCACTGTACTTGTCATCAAGCAGGGTCTGATAATTCAGCCAGTTCAGGCTTACAAGCAGCAAATTATCGGCCAGCAGAGGCAGGCTGTTGTCGTCACACTTCAGTTTGCCCAGGCTGATAAGGTGAGCCAGCATATCATTGCTCAATGTTCGGAGTTTCAGGATCAAAGTACGGATTTTACGTTTGATCTGAGGACTCTGGCTGTTGAGCGTATCAAGGTTCCTGAACAAGAAACGGTAATGAGTAAACAGCGCCATTATGGTGTGCATAAATGGCCAGTAGTCATCGAAATCTTTGACCTGTTTAGGGTACTCATTGCTGATAGTGGTCAACGAGTTTTGAAGCTCGGAGATAAGCGTCGCAACGATTTCATCTTTACCCCTGAAATGGTAGTAAAGGTTACCCGGGCTTATCCCCATTTCTGTTGCAATGATCAGGGTGCTGACCTGCGCGATTCCGTCGCGGTTAAACAGGTCCAGGCTGACTCTTAAAATCCTGTCACGGGTTTTCATTGTCTCTTCCTTGTGTTCCGGAAAGGTAGCTGAACACGCTGTTTTAAATGCAAGTGGCCATAAAAAGCGTTGCTTAGGTGAACAGCTACTTCTCCCGTTAACTTGTTAGACGATTACTCAGTAACAAGGTGCGGCAGTTTTTCACGAAGGAAATCGTATTCTGCCTGCATCTGGCTCTTAATATCGTCACAGATGAAAGATACAAGTGTGCTACCGATCAGAGGTACAGATGACTTAACGGTAACAGACACATTATTCTGAGTGCGGATACCGGTTTCATTAGGTTCGCTAAACATCATCTGGCCGGAGATAGTGGCCGGTACACCGATGATTTCCACCTTCATGTGACACAGCAGTTGTTCATTTTCCTGCCAGTGCCAGGTTTCTTTTTGCTTCACGGTGTTATAGCTACCCAGCAGGCTTTTCAGCATAGCAGGTACATTCGCCGGTACTTCACGCTGAGTTTCGATAGTGAAACCATCGTCAGTTTCTTCAATACTATTGACACGAATGTTTCTGGCACCGAGCGCTTTGTACTTATCTACAATCAGGTCATCTTCGCTGAAATAGCGCAGGATGGTATCCAGATCTTCCTTATAATCGTGAATTGCGGTTATTTGCATAGTGTTACCTTACATATGAATTTCGCGCATGATGCTGGTTAACGCCTTGGCTTCGGCAGAACCTTGTTTGCTAGGATCAGTTTTGTGTTCCTGGCCATCGGTTTCTGGCGAGATGCTGAAGCCGGCATTCATGATTAGTTCGCCCAGTTTCGGGTAAGCGCCATGAATAAAGGCGGCAAATAGGCCTAGGCGGTTTGCGATACGTTTTGGCTTCTCGATAATCGCTTTCACGATTAGGTCGGCAGCTTCATCGGAAGTCAGAAGCGGAATACCACCTTCAGCATTGCGATAGTGGTCGGCAATCATAGGTGTTTCGACCAGCGGCATGTTGATAGTGGTGAAGTTAATGCCCTGTGTGCAAAGCTCAGTAGCTGCAGTGCGGGTAAATGAATCAAGGGCAGACTTAGACGCTGCGTAAGCAGAGAAACGAGGCTGGTTAGTCAATACTGCAATAGAGGAAATATTGATGATATGGCCGGAGTGATCTTCAACCATATTAGGTAGCAAGCCCAGAATCATTCGCAGTGAGCCGAAGTAGTTCAGCTGCATAGTACGTTCGTAGTCGTGCAGGCGCTCAACAGAGTGCATGACGGAACGACGGATAGAGCGACCAGCGTTGTTGATTAGGATATCGACCTTACCATGTCGCTGCTTGATCTCTTCCAGAGTCTGCTGAGCTTCTTCATCTTTGCTCAGGTCGCATTGGTAAATAAATGCGTTACCGCCGCGACGTTCAACTTCATTACGAACTTCTTGCAGACGGTCAAGGTTACGGGCGATAAGAACCAGAGTTGCACCGGTTTCTGCCAGTTTAAGAGCAGTGGTATAACCGATACCGGAAGAAGCACCTGTAAGTGCGATCACTTTACCTTTTACGGTACCTTTCAGAGTGCGCTCAACGTGCAGGGATGGATCCAGGTTACGCTCCCAGTAGTCCCAGATATTGTTAACGTAATCTGGAAGGCGAGGGCAGCTGATGTTACTGTCAGACAACGCGTTCAGCGTATTCGAGCAATCGAACTGAGTCGGATAGTTAAACATCTTCACTGCATCTTTAGGGATGCGCATTTCCTGGCTCAGAGCATCAATAACATTGCGCAGAACCGGCAGGTGGCCAAGCTGTTGCCAGAAGTTGTTCGGGATCATGCGGAACAGGCGCATGTCTAAGCGCATCGCCATGCGTGGCGCGTGGCCTGCTTCGGCAATCATGTTGATAACTTCACCGGCACGGTATGGATCCGGGTCAACGATGTGGAAGCATTTGTTGTCCAGCTCACCTTTATGAGCAATGTGGTCGATGGTGTCGGCCACGTAATCAACCGGAACCAGGTTCAGGCGGCCACCTTCAAGGCCAAGAAGCGGAGTCCACTCAGGCAGTGAGCGACGCAGGCGCTGAATAATCTTGAAGAAGTAGTAAGGGCCGTCGATACGATCGGCTGCACCAGTTTGGGAATCACCGATAACAATACCAGGACGGTAAGCACGCCATGGAATGGTTGCTGTTTCCTGCACCAGCTTTTCAGCGTTGTGTTTGGTAGCGAAGTAGGCGTTTTCAAGGCCTGTTGCTTCGTTGAGCATGTCCTCGCGGAACCAGCCTCGGTACTGACCTGCAACCGCAATAGAACTAATGTAGTGGAAGCAACCGGCGTTAATCCGTTCAGCCAGTCGTAGTGTGTGTTCTGTGCCGTCAATATTGGCACGCATCATCGCTTCTTCGTCAGCTTCCAGATCGTAGATCGCTGCAAAGTGGAAGAAGTTAGTGATTTTGCCTGTCAGTGACTTGATGTCGTCAGCAGACAGGTTGAGGTTTGCTTCCGTGATGGAACCACGGAACGTGTGGAACTTGTTGCGTGGAAGTTCGTATTTTTCAATCAGCTCTAGGAGTCTCTGATCGTCCGCTTCACTGAACGAAAGAACATAGATATCCCCAGGTCGTTTTGCCAGACGTCTGATAAAATTGGAACCGATAAATCCTGTTGCGCCGGTAATGAAAGAATTCATGACCACTCCTTACGCGATTTATAATTTATTTGAAGACAGAGTAATGTAGTTATACTGGTCGGATGACCGAGCCTCAGTGTGCACCTAGTGGCACAAAACCTCAAAGTAAATCACGTAAAAATCTGGACTAGATCAAGATTCCTAAAGGGAATTGCAAAAATTAGAGCATTTGCTCACATTTTGGCTTATTAGATTTGTAATTGACGTTTCTGTCGACATATCTAAATTCAAACTCTGAAGCACCAACTATTTGTATTACTTATGTTTTTTTGTCTGATATTTACTGTTATGGCTGAAGCTTTTTATATGTTTCCTATCAATAGAAAAACGGCATTAATAATATTGCTTCAGTGAATATAGAGACTGGAACTAAAACATGGTGAATTGGCCGACAATGTTCGCTGTCTGTTATTTATGGCAGCAGAGGCGGTTTTTGTTTTTGTGTGAGAGCAGATGATGCCCTGAAATAAAAATCCGCCTTCTTAGAAGGCGGTTTTAATATCAGCCCCCTAAAAGGGGGCGACGACGCTGTTAATTCTTTAACAACTCTAACTGTTGCTCATGCTCAAGCTCTTTTTTGTCTTGATGCCTCACATATCTTCTAATGATTTCTTCATTAACTCCAACGGTGTCGACAAAGTATCCTCTCGCCCAAAAATGATTTCCCCATAACTTCTTTCTGATGTGCGGAAATTTATTAAAAAGCCGTATTGCCGTTCGGCCTTTCAATACACCCATCAAAGTTGAAATCGATACCTTTGGAGGGATTATCGCAACAAGATGAACATGATCAGGCTGGATATTTAGCTCCAAAACCTCGCAATCCTTCATGTTGCAGAGAATGTATACTGAACGATAAAGCTCTTTACCTACATTCCCTTTCAAAATCTTAAATCGGTATTTGGGCGTCCAAACAATATGATATTTACAACGCCAGTAAACATGTGATGAACTTCGATAATCGCCCATGTTAGTTGATCCCTCTTACTTGTGGTGAATAAGAGTTTTTCTTCTAACATGGGCACTTCTACGGGCAATAGCCCCTAGGAGCAATCACCACCGCCATAGGCGGTGGTTTAGGGATGACAATTAAAAATGATGGCATTGCTGGATTTTTTTGAATTCAACCACATAAAATGATGGATTTGCTCCGAGGCGATATCAAGATGGTTTGTTGTTTTTGCTATCAGTTTGTGGAGAGTTCTTAAAACTACGGAAAAAGAGAAATAAAAAAGCGAGAAGGAGTGACCTTCTCGCTTGAGTGTTTTGATTACTTACCTTGCCTGTAGCTACGTGACGTATGTTTTTAGCAAGGAGTAAGAGACGTCAGAAACGTTTAGTTCGCGCTCCAGACCTGAGTTCCAGTTCGCTCGAAGTTGTAACCGCCGAGCTGATCACCTTTGGCCTGAACTTCAGGATCGGCCAGCGCCTGTAGCAATTGCTGCTGCAGGGTGCGGAAGTAGATATTCTTCGGAATAACCAGTTCAAATGCTTCGCGACAAATCGGAATAAAGCCCAGGCCGAATTCACCTGCGGTACTCTGGCTGGCACAACCGACATCAGCCTGACCGCGGGCGATACAAGACGCAAGCTCTCGCTCACTGTTACATACATCGGCCTTAGTCAGCATATCGATGTTGAAAGCATGACCATGAAGCCATTCCTCAAGCGCACGCATACTGCCAGCACCTTCCTGACGAAGTGCCCAGCGCCAGCGGGAAGCCAGTAATTCATGCGGGCTCAGCGAACGGTTGTTAACGCATTCGGCGATCTCATGGCTCACTACCAAACCCTGTTGGCGCTCAAAGGCATGGATCAGTACCCAGTTTTTATGTCCAGGATACTGTTGAATCAGAGCCGGGTGACGTAATGGTGCTTCATCGGCATGGCCCCAGTGAATCGCACACACATCTACATGGCCTTTGCTCAGCATTGACAAGCCTTGTCGTGTACCGGTAGAGGTATAGCCGACAAGTGCAGTGCTACCCAACTGGTTAGCCATCTTGCCGACAATCATTTGCAGCAACGGGTCATCGGAACCTGCAATTAACAGCCGATCGTTCAGTACGCCGTTATGACAGGACTCTAGAAGCCATTGATCTAACATCGCTTTAGGGAACAGCCATTTGCCTGTGACTTTGGTTGCCGGTAACACACCGTCGTTAGCAAGGGCGTAGACTTTCTTTTCGTTAAGATCGAGGTATTCCGCCACCAGTTTGGCGTTCATGAATTCAGGAAAGCTGGTGGACATTATTCATTACCTCCGGCGTTTTCGCCTTTTACATCTAGGGTCAGATTGTCCTGGCCGTTATATACCTGGAATCGATGGCCTTTGGCGCGGGCAATCATGGTAATCCCCAGCTTTTGCGCCAGTTCATAACCCATCTGAGTTGCACCTGAACGTGACAGCAGCACAGGGATCCCCATCTGGGCGACTTTAATTACCATCTCTGAAGTCAGGCGACCTGTGGTATAGAAAATCTTGTCTTCACCTTTTTCGTCTTGTAGCCACATTTCACCAGCCAGCGTGTCGACAGCATTGTGGCGACCTACATCTTCAACAAAAGAGAGGATTTTGGTTCCGCGGCAAACGGCACAGCCGTGAATCGCACCGGCGGCTTTATAGGTAGCGTTATGATGTGTCAGCGCTTCAAGAAGGCCGTATAAACTGGATTGTGTGACACGAGGCTGGGGCAGGGTAACGCCTTCAAGTTTTTTCATTACATTGCCGTACATGGTTCCCTGACCACAACCGGACGTAACGGTTTTCTTGCTGAGTTTCTTTTCCAGCCCGTCTGTATTTTCCCGCGTAACAACGGCGGCGGAATTGGTATCCCAATCAATGATCAGTGATTCGATGGCATCAAGATCTTCGATAAAGCCCTGGTTCTTTAAATAGCCAAGTACTAATGCGGCAGGGCGCTCACCCAGTGTCATCAGAGTGACAACTTCTACCCAGTTCAGGTAGACAGTCAGAGGATGCTCGCAGGCGATTTCTTTTTCCATCATATCGCCGTACTCATCCATCACCTGAACGGTCATGGTCTGATCGACGGAAGATTTGGTTTTAATGATTTTTGGCAATTGGGTCATCAGAGATTCCTGCTGAATCTGTTCATGAGTCTATGCTCGAGAATGCGTATCGCATGAAACTATGTTTGTAACATGGCATATAAGCAAACATCGTTCCAGTTCTTATTAAGTTCTTATTAAGTTCTTATTAAGTTCTTATTAAATTTGTAGGGATATTTTGTCGTAAACAGCAAAAATTCCAGAGTGGAATTAAGTTGGTCTGATATTTGCTTTAACCGCCTTATTCGAGGGTAAACGAGCTAAGAGTAAGGAGTGAGTGTGCCAGAACTACGTAAAGATGAATCCGTATGGCCGATAGCATTTCGACTGGTCTCTGAAGAGAAACAAATTGGTCGTTGGACGACACTTGCCTGGTCTGTAGAGGATGTATGCCTGTATGACGAAGACAAGAAAGACGATGTTGTTCAGTCTGATGACGGATACCTGCTCCCGCTTGAGCTTTACCGTGACGAGCGAACTGAATACCGCTTTAACCTGAGCTCTCAGGACCCGCATTTATTCTTTGTTTGTGAAGAAGACAATGAACAGCTCTCTCCTTTACTGGTAACGGCTGCGCAGAGTGTCGCAAGTAGTTATATGGACGGGGATTATCAGGTTCTGCATATCCAGATCCCGCTTCAGGTTCAGGCCTGGATGGAAGCTTTCATTGGTCGACATGGTGAGCTGATTGAATGTCGTCGTAAACGCGGCGGTAAAGGAAAGAAAGGGCGATCCAGTGGCAACTAATTTTTTCCAGCGTTGGTCCAGCAGAAAGTTAGCCGCCCGAGAGGAACTTAAACAGGAGGCTCTGCAAGAAAAGGTGGCAGATCAACACCTGAATGCTGAAGCTTCAAATGAAGCTGCTAATTCAAAGGAAGTGGCTGATTTTTCTGAGCAGGCAGCAGTTCAAACATCAGCTGCAGTTAACCAAATTTCTGATGATTCTGCCCCGGATGATGAAAGTGGGCATACCGCTCCGACGTTGGAAGATGTTGATGACGTAAGTTACGAAACCGGCGTTGCTTCTTTCATGAAGTCTGATGTTGAAAAGTCAGTAAAAAAAGCTGCATTACGTAAGTTATTTCAATCAGAAGAATTTAATTATATCAGTGACATGGATGATTGTACGGGAGATTACTCCAATCTGACCCCGTTAGATTCCAGTGTTACCAAACAGCTTCGTAACTGGATGGATGAAGTTGTTAATGATCTTGAGCAAGAAGGTGAGGAAACGGAATCAGTGGAGTCAGCAGAACAGACTGAACTTGATTATATTGATATCCATTTTGACCCTAACCAATTGATAGAAAAAGAAGCTTTTGCTTCAAAGACGCAGAAATCTTTCCCTACCTCGGCTGAGGGTGAAACATCGGAAAAAACACAGGAAGAGCAACCTGTGAAAGATGTTTAGATTGCCGAGCAAGATGAATGTGTAAACCGAAGCTAAGCACTCTGTACCAGAGCAAATCCTAAAAAAAAAGCAGTCAGCCGGAGCAGATAACCCATCAAAAATCGGGTTGGGACAAAAAGGGAAAAATAACCTTATTAAAGCCCGGGACATTTTGGCGCAGTGGGAATATTTGTTTGAGACAAAATGTCCCACCAGTAAGAGGCCAAACTGTCTCCTCCCGATTTTGGTTCCTTTTGGGTCATTTTATTCCGTGAAAAGTTGGTTCGGTTATTGCTCTTATAAAGAGTAAGAAGATACCTGTTCGGAATTTTTCCATATAAAAGCAGGACTTCGATCGGCACTGACTGACGGTGACGAGTAGACAGGAATAATAATGTTAAAAAGTACACTAGAAGCGTTTTCTGACAACCTGTTTTCAGACAAGAACGGACAAGCTCGCCAGGCCGCGATTAACGGTACGGTTGAGTTGTCTAACTTGATCCCGCCTACGGTTTCTTACGAAAGCCGTGGCAACCTACTGATCATTGGTGAGCAGGAAACAATTACAACGGCGGCAAGCCAGTTTTCAGAACTGAATTCAGTCACGCTTTTGGCTACAGAAAAAGCAGAGACAGAAAAGGCTGAAAATCTGTACTTCAGCAAAGAGGTGGCTGTGAAAGGTTACCTTGGTGCTTTTGAAGTAACTTGTCGTGTTGAAGGCGCACTTACTGATACCACCGCAAATTTGGCAAAAGTGGCCATTGGCCGTGATTGCTTTGATCTGATTGTTGATATGACAGCAGATGGGGTGGTTGCAACAGAAATTCCGGCTCCCGGTTATTACCGTGTAGGTGCAGGCAAAGGGAAACTGGCTCGTGTTATTGAAGAACTTCCGGCTATGCTGGGAACATTCGATAAGCCTAAATATTTCCGCCTGAATCCGGACAAATGTGCGCACTCATCACGTGGTGTAAGTGGTTGTGACCGTTGTGTTGATGCATGTCCTGCCGGAGCTTTGTCCAGTAATGGTCATGCAATTGAAATCAATCCATACCTTTGTCAGGGCGTTGGTACTTGTGCGATGGCATGCCCTACAGAAGCCATTACATACGCATTGCCGGATCCTGACAATACTCAGCACTTTGTTCATCGTTTACTGACTCGTTACCAGGAAGAGGGCGGAGAGACTCCGACACTTCTGTTTTACGGTAACCGTGACGAGAAAACCCTGGCCGATACGCTGACTAAACTTCCGACAACAGTCATTCCTGTTGCATTGGAAGAATTGGCAACGGTAGGTGTTGATACCTGGTTTAGTGCACTTGCTTATGGTGCCCATCAGGTGCTTCTGGCAACAAATACGGCATATATTCCTGCCACGATTGATCGTGTTCTATCTGAAGAACTGACTATTGCCCAAACTTTCCTGAGCGAACTGGGTTATGAAGCTGACCGCATTACGTTATTTAACTTTGCTGATGCTGAATCTTTCCAGGCATTTGATGCGCCTCTACTTTCTAAAGCTAAGCGTATTGAAGGTGCTAAGCGCGAAAAGCTTTTTGCTGTTCTGGAAATGCTTTATGACGCAGCCGGTCAAAAGCCTGCACATTCTGAACTGCCTGCTGATGCACCTTATGGTTCGGTTGAATGCCAGTCATCTGATTGTACGTTATGCATGAGCTGTGTTGCGGTTTGTCCGACTCGTGCTCTGCATGCGGTAGGTGATCGTCCGGGACTTTTGTTCATTGAACAGGATTGTGTTCAGTGCGGTATGTGTGAAAAGGCATGTCCTGAAAAAGTCATTGCCATGAAACCTGGCCTTAACTGGGATAAGGCAACACGTCAGGAAGTTCGCGTTATTCATGAAGAAGAGGCGGCTTGCTGTACAAGTTGTGGAAAACCATTTGCCCCTGCATCTATGGTGAAAATGCTGACTGAGAAGTTACAAGGTCACTCTCATTTCCAGGGCGATGCTATTCGTCGTCTGGCTATGTGTGAAGACTGCCGTGTACGAGATGTGTTTTCGAAAATCGAAAACGATCCAGAAAGCCAGCTAAGAGTGTAAGGAGCAGAAAATGGAACAGGTAACGGTGAATCAGCAACACGAACAATCACAACTTCGCGTCGAGATCTACTCCATGCTGGCACATCTGCTGCGTAAAGCTCCGGATGAGAATGCCATCAACTGGCTGGCAGAACTGGATGTCGAAGACACTCAGCATCAAACCAACGAGATGGCTGCTGCCTGGCCGCTGCTTAAGCTGGCTGCGCAGAAGGCAAATCTTATCGCCCTTGAAGAAGAATATCAGGATCTGTTTATCGGCATTGGTCGTGGTGACGTGGTGCCATTTGGCTCCTGGTATCTGACAGGGTCTCTGATGGAAATGCCTCTGGCTCATCTGCGACGTGATCTGGCTGTGCTTGGTTTCCAGCGGGATGAATCGGTGAAAGAACCGGAAGATCATATTGCTGCACTGCTTGAAGTGATGGCAATGCTGGTGGAAGAGGGACAAGAGCACTTCCAGAAGACATTCTTCAACCGCCATATCGCCCCTTGGTTTGAGAAGTTCTTTGCCGATGTGAAAGCGGCTGAAAGTGCAGTGTTCTACTGTGCCGTCGGCGAGCTGGCACTGCAATTTTTAACCGTAGAGAAAACGCGTTTCCTTGAAGCAAAGTAATCTTTGTTTTCAATCGCTTTTTGTTACGACGTAACTATAGAAAAACAAAATAATCGATTTCTTGCTGGTGGCTGTTGTAGCCACTTACAGAATAACGATAACGGAGCAAGCTTTAATGAGTGAGCAAAAGAAACCCAATGAAGGCCGTCGCCAACTGTTGAAAAACATTGGTCTGACTATGGCTGCTGGCGCTGTTGCTGCTGGCACAACGACTGTTGCCAATGCGGCAGGTGATAAGCCAGAAAATAAAAAAGAGACTAAAACAACCGGCTATCGCGAAACTCAGCATATTCGTGATTACTACGAAACCTTGTAAGGCGGAGCAATAAATGAAACTGACTAAACGTTCCGACAAAGTGAGCAAGGACGAAAACCAGCTAGGTATTTCTCGTCGTTCCTTCATCCGTAACTCTTCACTGGCTGCGGCTGGTGGTATTGCTGGTGCAGGCATGTTTGCACCGGGCATGATGAAAAAAGCAGAAGCAAAAACTGTTGACCCTGAAGCGCCTGTAGAAATCAAGCGTACTATCTGTTCTCACTGTTCTGTGGGCTGTGGTATTTACGCTGAAGTACAGGAAGGTGTCTGGACCGGGCAAGAACCCGCTTTTGACCACCCTATTAATGCCGGTGGACACTGTGCTAAAGGTGCTGCGCTGCGTGAACACGGCCATGGTGAGCGCCGTGTGAAATACCCAATGAAGCTTGTTAACGGCAAGTGGAAGAAACTGAGCTGGGAACAGGCTCTGGACGAAATCAGTAAGAAAGCACTGAAAATCCGTGAAGAGTCCGGCCCGGATTCCGTTTACTGGCTGGGTTCAGCAAAACACAACAACGAGCAGGCTTACCTGTTCCGTAAAATGGTATCTATGTGGGGTACCAACAACGTTGACCATCAGGCGCGTATCTGTCACTCAACCACGGTTGCCGGTGTAGCAAACACCTGGGGTTACGGTGCGATGACGAACTCGCTGAATGACATGCACAACTGTAAGTCGATGCTGTTCATCGGTTCGAACGCCGCTGAAGCACACCCGGTAGCAATGCAGCACATCCTGATCGCGAAAGAGAAGAACAACTGTAAGATCGTTGTTGCTGACCCGCGTCGTACCCGTACTGCGGCGAAATCTGATCACTATGTATCTCTGCGCCCGGGTTCTGACGTTGCTTTCATCTGGGGTGTGTTGTACCACATCTTCAAAAACGGCTGGGAAGACAAAGAGTTTATCCGTCAACGCGTTTGGGGTATGGATGAAGTTCGCGCTGAAGTGGCGAAATGGACCCCTGCAGAAGTTGAGCGCGTAACCGGTGTGCCTGAAGCAGAGGTTTACCAGACTGCGAAACTGCTGTCTGAAAACCGTCCGGGCTGTGTTGTTTGGTGTATGGGTGGTACTCAGCACACCACTGGTAACAACAACACTCGTGCTTACTGTATTCTTGAGCTTGCTCTGGGCAACATGGGTAAAGCGGGCGGTGGTGCAAACATCTTCCGTGGTCACGATAACGTACAGGGTGCAACAGACTTCGGCGTTCTTTCTGACAACCTGCCTGGCTACTACGGCTTGTCTGAAGGTGCATGGAAACACTGGTCTCGCGTATGGGATGTTGATTACGAATGGTTGAAAGGTCGTTTTGACCAGGCAGATTACCGCGGTAAGAAGCCGATGAACAACGCTGGTATTCCTGTTTCTCGCTGGATCGACGGCGTATTGGAAGACAAGGCTAACATCGAGCAGAACGATAACATTCGAGCCATGTTCTACTGGGGTCACGCGGTTAACTCGCAGACTCGTGGTCCAGAAATGCGCAAAGCAATGGGCAAACTGGATATGATGGTTATTGTTGACCCATACCCAGGCGTAGCGTCTGTAATGAACGGCCGTACCGATGACGTGTACCTGCTGCCTGCATCAACTCAGTTTGAAACTACCGGTTCTGTAACGGCAACTAACCGTTCGATCCAGTGGCGTGACCAGGTTATCGAGCCTCTGTTCGAATCTAAACCTGACCACGAAATCATGTACCTGCTGACTAAGCGTCTGGGCTTTGCTGATAAGCTGTTTAAGCACATCAACGTTGAAAACAGCCAGCCAGTAATCGAAGACATTACCCGTGAATTTAACAAAGGTATGTGGACTATCGGTTACACAGGTCAGAGCCCTGAGCGTATCAAAGCGCACCAGCGTAACTGGCACACTTTCAACCGTACAACGCTTGAAGCAGAAGGCGGTGAAGTAAGCGGTGAAACTTACGGTCTGCCTTGGCCATGTTGGGGTACACCTGAGATGAAACACCCGGGTACCCACATTCTTTACGATACATCGAAGCCTGTTGCTCAGGGTGGCGGTAACTTCCGTGCGCGTTTCGGTGTTCAGTACCAAGGTGAAAGCCTGCTGGCAGAAGATAGCTACTCACTTGGTTGTGAGCTGGAAGACGGCTATCCGGAATTTTCTGACAAGCTGCTGAAACAGCTTGGTTGGTGGGATGACCTGACTGAAGAAGAAAAAGCAGCGGCTGAAGGTAAGAACTGGAAGACCGACCTTTCTGGCGGTATCCAGCGTGTTGCAATCAAGCATGGCTGTATTCCTTACGGTAACGCAAAAGCTCGTGCCAAAGTATGGACATTCCCGGATGCCGTACCTCTGCACCGTGAACCACTTTACACACCACGACGTGACCTTGTAACAGATTACCCGACATGGGATGACAGCGAATCTAAATTCCGTCTGCCAACGCTGTACAAGTCTATCCAGGAGAAAGATGTATCCGGCGAATACCCGATCATCCTGACTTCAGGCCGACTGGTTGAGTACGAAGGTGGTGGTGAAGAAACCCGTTCGAACCCGTGGCTGGCAGAACTTCAGCAGGAAATGTTTGTTGAGGTGAACCCGAAAGATGCGAACGATCTTGGCTTCAAAGACGGCGACATGGTGTGGGTTGAAGGTGCCGAGAAGGGTCGCATCCACGTTAAGGCGATGGTAACTCGCCGCGTTAAGCCTGGTCTGGCATTCATTCCGTTCCACTTCGGCGGTAAGTTCCAGGGTGAAGACCTGCGCGACAGATACCCAGAAGGCAGTGCTCCGTATGTAACCGGCGAATCAGCAAACATCGCTACTACGTACGGCTACGATCCTGTTACCCAGATGCAGGAAACTAAAGTAACCCTTTGTAAGATCTCTAAAGCGTAAGGAGTCATTCTGATGGCACGTATGAAATTTCTTTGTGACTCTAAGCGTTGTATCGAATGCAACGGTTGTGTGACAGCCTGTAAAAACGAAAACGATGATGCTCTTGAGTGGGGCATCCAGCGCCGCCGCGTTGTAACCCTGAACGATGGCGAGCCGGGTGAAACGTCAATCTCAGTTGCTTGTATGCACTGTACAGATGCTCCGTGTATGGCGGTTTGTCCTGCAGACTGTTTCGAGCAGACTGAAGACGGCATTGTTCGCCATAACAAAGACCTGTGTATCGGTTGTGGTTATTGCCTGTTTGCCTGTCCGTTTGGTGCACCTCAGTTCCCTAAACATGGTGCGTTCGCTGAGCGCGGTAAGATGGACAAATGTACTTTCTGTTCCGGTGGTCCGGGTGTTGAGCCTGGTTCTCTGGAAGAGAAGCAGAAATACGGTGCTAACCGTATTGCTGAAGGCAAGCTGCCGATGTGTGCATCTTTGTGTTCGACTAAAGCACTGCTGGCAGGTGATGCAGAGAAAATCTCTGCTATCTACCGCGAGCGTGTGGTAACCCGTGGTGCTAAAGAAGCTGGTTGGGCTATGTCTGAAGCACTGGATGCAGGCAAAGTACGCAAAGCGTAACTGCCTCACTTAACCAGTACCTTGGGTACTGAACGGCTTCAGCCTGATTTCAGGCTGAAGCCATGATTCATCAATACTGTTTTAAAACAGTCGGGAGTTTTAATGACTAAGCGAATTCAACGCTGGTTTACCATGCTGGTTACTGCATTCATGCTGACATTTTCGCTGTCGGCGTTAGCCAGCGATGAGGCCGGTCAAAATACTGGTATTGAGCGCTTGGGTGAAACTGTGGTTCAGAAAGAAATCACTGGTTTTGCCGGTGCTGACTATTGGCGCATGGTCAAGGATGGTCAGGAAGGTTACACCACATCTCGTTCACCGGAGCACGGTGTGCTGATTTCCGTTCCGGGACAGACATGGTTCATTCTGAAAGAGAAGTGGATGTCTCCACTGGGCGCGCTGGCAATCTTCGGCAGCCTTGCAATGGTGGCGCTGGCTTATTTTGTTATTGGTCCGCTGAAACTGAGCAAGCCGAAAACGGGCCGCAAGATCAAACGCTGGAGCCGTCTGGATCGTGCGCTTCACTGGAGCATGGCATTCACTTTCCTTACGTTGGCTTTCAGTGGCCTGACGCTGGTTTACGGCAAACACTTTATTAAACCTGTTGTGCCGACTGAGCTTTGGAGCTGGATCATCTATGCAGCAAAGCAGTACCACAACTACATTGGTCCTATTTTCGCCGTTCTGCTAACTGTTGTTCTGCTTAAGTGGTGGCGTAAGAGTATCTTCACTATGGTAGACGTGAAGTGGTTCATGAAAATGGGCGGCATGGTAGGTAAGTACAAAGGTACACACCCGTCGGCAGGTTTCTCTAACGGTGGTGAAAAAGCAATCTTCTGGCTGCTGATTTTCTTCGGTGCATTTATCACTGTGAGTGGTTTTGTTCTGGATTTCCCGCTGTTCGGTCAGACTCGTCGTGATATGGAGCTGTCTAACCTTGTTCACATGCTGTCAGCACTGATCCTGATCTGTGGTTTCATCTTCCACATCTACATCGGTCTGTTCGGTATGGAAGCTGCACTGGATGGCATGATCACCGGTGAAGTAGATGAGACTTGGGCGAAAGAGCACCATGACCTGTGGTATGAAGAAGTGAAAGATCTTCCGGAAAACCAGCCAGGTTATAACGCAAAAGCTGAAGCTGAGCTAAAGGCCGAGGCCGCTAAGCAAAACGCCTGATAACAGCTGTTGTTATTTCTTGGTTTCAACGTTTGATAAAAAAGCCGGTGATTTGATTCACCGGCTTTTTAGTTTGAGCTCAGAGTTTATGCTGATTTATATTAAAGCTTAACCAGCATTTTTCCTTTATTTTTTCCCTCAAACAGGCCGATAAATGCATCGGGAGCCTGCTCCAGGCCTTCGTAAATCGTTTCTTCCCATTTGATCTTGCCTTCGGCAATCCAGCTGCCCATCTGTTTTGCGAATTCACCGTAGTGATCCCAGTGATCAAATACAATAAAGCCCTGCATCTTCAATCGATTGATAATGATTAATGACAGGTTGGAAGGACCGGGCTGAGGTTCGGTAGCATTGTACTGAGAAATCAGGCCACAGACGGCAATACGGCCGTTTTGGTTCATGTTATTCAGCGCAGCTTCCAAATGTTCGCTACCGACGTTCTCAAAATATACGTCAATGCCTTCCGGTGCGGCTTCAGTCAATGCCTGGCTTAGGTTTTCAGTCGTTTTGTAGTTAATCACGGCATCGACACCAAGCTCTTTCAGCAATGAAGCTTTTTCATCAGAACCGACAGAGCCAATAACCTTGCAGCCATGCATTTTGGCGATTTGACATGCAACACTGCCAACGGCACCTGAGGCGGCGGAGACAAAGACAGTGTCAGTCGGCTTTAGCTCAGCAACACGGAATAGTCCGGCCCATGCTGTCATGCCCGGCATTCCCATAATGCCCAGAAAACTTTGCAGTGGCAGCTCAGTGCGGGGCAGGAGAGTCAGGCCTTCGCCATTACTGACAAAGTGGCTTCGCCAGCCCATCATGCTGCTGACATGGCTCCCAACAGGGAAGGCCGGGTTTTTAGATTCAATGACTTCACCGATAGCGCCACCTTCTAACGCTTTACCAACCTGGAAAGGTGGAATATAGCTTTCACGATCAATCATGCGCCCACGCATGTAGGGGTCAACGGACATCCAAAGGTTTTTTACCAAGATGTCACCTTCACTGATTTCGTTCAGTGAAATGGTTACGGTTTCGAAATCATCTGTAGTCGGAATACCCGCTGGGCGTGATTTGAGCTGAATCTCTGTGCTGTTCATGAGGTTATTTTCTCCTGCCAATTCGTTTGTTTGTTGAGCATTATTGAAAATTAGTTTGCGCAAAACATTTGTGCGCAAACTAATTTGTTTTTTTACTTTATCGGGGGCAAAGGAGAGATGCAATAACTTTGTGAGAAAACATTTTGCACGCAAGGTATTTTTTGTGATCGGATTTCAAGTTAGACTAGAGGGGTTTTTCAATTAAGCTGCTAAAAATATGACTCAGAAGTTATCAGATAATGTGTGTTTCGCTCTGTATACGGCAACCAATGCGCTTGTTCGGGCATACAGACCACTACTGGATGAGTTTGACCTGACTTACCCTCAATACCTGGTGATGCAGTCGCTTTGGTATAACAATGACGTTAGTTTGAAAGAAGTTTCCCATGATACCCGGCTGGACTCTGGTACTTTAACGCCGATAGTAAAGCGACTGGAGCAGAAGGGTTTTTTAACGCGTAGGGTGTCAGAAGTTGATGAACGCAAGAAAGTCATTTCGCTGACAGAAGAGGGGGCCGAGCTGCGCGAAAAAGCCAAGTCCCTGCGTGACAAGTTAGAAGCCAAATCGAATATGGCTGCGGAAGATGTTGAGTTACTGCGTCGTTTGTGTCTGGAACTTGCCGCAAACTTGCAGTAAGTTGCCATAAATCTGCAATAAAGATACACAATCTATATTGGTGGTGAACTAAGGCTTTAGAAGCTAAATCTTAATGCACTATAACTTTTGCATTTAAAACAAAAAACATTACAAGTACATATAAAAATAAGAAAAGCCGGAACTCAAATAGACCGGCTTTATCAGGGCTGTATTCTGACAGAAGTGATTGTTTTTTAGCTGAACATTCTCTGAAGAATTAGTCTTCCTCTGTGTTTGTTTGAGCTGTCAGGCTGTTGTCTCTTTCTTGCAAAATACGAGCGACATTTTCTGCATCTGGCATTCGGTACAAGCCCTTGTTATAAGCTATCGAGCCCCATAGCGCATTGGCCTTAGCAACACTCTTTTGCATATCAGTCGCTTCTTCCGGCGTGATTTCTTTGGTATCAAAATTATAGCGGTAGCCACTAGGTTGCTTTTCAGGAGAAAGTATTACCAGCTTATTTCTGGTCAGGTAACCGAAGTTTTTATCAAACTGCATCATGGCCCGCTCAAATTCTGGAGCCAGAGGTTTTGTCATGTCATGGCCGAGCATAGGGGAAACACTTCGTACACCAATCAGTGACATCAGGGTGACTGGCATGTCACTGTTGTTGACGATGCGGTTGTCTTGGCGTGGCAGTATATCTTTACCCAAAATTAGCGCCGGGATGTGGAACCGATTTACTGGGACCGGTTTTGTACTGTGCACACTTGCGTCATGGTCTGCAATAACAATGAAGATTGTGTTATCCCAGTAATCAGATTGTTTTACTTTTTTGAAGAACTCACCTAGGGCATAGTCCGCATACTTCACCGCATTATGACGGGTCTGCTTGTCGGCGTCGTATTGTTGTATGCGACCGTCAGGGTATTCAAACGGACTGTGATTTGATGAGCTAAATACCAGGCTGAAGAAAGGCTTGTCGCTTTTACTTAGCTGAGTGAATTGCTTATGAGCCATGTTATACAGATCTTCATCTGAAGCTCCCCATGAACCTTTGAACACTGGGTTCTCATAGTCATTCTCATCAATAATGTTCTGGAAGCCATTACCCAGGAAGAAGCTCTTCATATTATCGAAGTGGCTTTCACCTCCGTAGATAAATTGGGTGTGGTAGTTTTGTTGTCCAAGTAGTTCGGCAATAGTGAAGAAGTTTGTCTGACTCTTACTCAGCTTAACGACTGCACGGGATGGTGTTGGCGAGAAACCCGTTGTGATTGCTTCGATGCCACGTACAGAGCGCGTACCCGTTGCGTACATTTGGGTGAAGTTCCAACCTTCCTTCATCAGTTCATCAAGATTCGGAGTAAGAGGAAGTCCGCCTAAGCTACCGACAAAACGGGCACCCAGGCTTTCTTGAAGCAGAATAACCAGGTTTTTCTTTTTGCCGGTATAGCTTGGTTCATTGACGTTCAGAGTCGGATACTCTTCTGAGATAAATTCTCCGGTTTTACCTGAAGACTGACGCACAAGGTCAATGATCTCTTGTTCAGGCATAGTTCCGTAGAATTTGGTTGCGCTTTTCTCTGAAGACATGTTTTTAATGGCAAAGAACAGCGAATAAGAAGAGTTGAGGGTAAGGTCATTAACCAGTGGATCGCTAGAAAAAGCAACCATAGAAGGGTTGAGCGGGCGGTGACCAAGAGACGAACGGGCTCCCATGACGCCGACAACAACAACTAGCAGGGCCATTAGCGGGCGCCAGTACCATTTTGTGACAGACATTCGCTTAACGGCATAACCGCTAAACTTCCAGCCAAGAAACAGGGTAAGCAGAGAACCAATCAATCCGATTGCCAATTCAAGCTTATACCCAACCCAAAGCATGCTGAAAACTTCTTTCGGATAAATCAGATATTCAACAAAAAGGCGATTTGGTCGTAAGTCATATTCTATGATGAAAGGCGGTGTCGCCAGTTCCATATACACCATCAACCATAGTCCACCGACCAACCATACACGAAGTACAAACCGCCAAATTTTGCCGAAGATACCGGCCTGAGGTAGCAGAGTCGCCAGCATTGCAGGCAATATAAGTAACCAGCAAAGCGTTGCAATATCCACCCGCAAACCCTGAATCAGTATTGTTAGCCAGCCGTCAGCATCAGATACTCGATCAGCCTGCCATACTGCCAGAGATAGGCGGGATAGCGTCAGGAGAGACAGCGCAAGAAGGCTGAAAATCAAGAACGGGGAAAGGGGTCCTTTCCTATTATTAGTCATAATGAAGTTTAATTATTTATTGATTTATAAGGGCATGTGATTTTATGCATGCAATAAGCGGTATAAAACACCGTTTATGTATGCGGAATGTATGGCTATGTCCGTTGCACAAGATATTTGTTGAATAAGTTTTGGGAGAGCGGTGTCAAAAGAAAGTTATAGTTATGCTATACGACTAAGGTATGATCCTTAGTGCTTTATAACCATCTAAAATCAATGGTATAACTAAGGGATTCACCCTATATAACAGGGACTATGTGTATGCTTTTTCCTTACAAAAATATTGTCGTTCTGACCGGTGCGGGCATTTCTGCCGAATCTGGCATCAGTACTTTTCGTGATCAAGATGGGCTTTGGGAAAATCACCGCATCGAGGATGTTGCGACCCCTGACGGATATCGACGTAACCCGGCTTTAGTCCAGAATTTCTATAATCAGCGTCGACAGCAGCTTGAAAGTGGCACTGTTGATCCAAATGCCGCTCATTTGGCGTTAGCCCGGCTGGAGAAGGAGCTTGATGGCAAGGTGACGATTGTTACGCAAAACATTGATAACCTCCACGAAAAAGCCGGCAGCCAGAATGTTATTCACATGCATGGTGAGTTGCTGAAAGCGCAGTGCAGCCACTCCGGTCAGGCGGTTGAATGGAGTGGGGATATTTCACTGGAAGACCATTGCCATTGTTGTCAGATCCCGGCGCCGTTGCGTCCAAATGTTGTTTGGTTCGGCGAAATGCCAATAGGCATGGATCGTATTCATGAAGCATTGGTGAAGGCGGACTTGTTTGTTTCTATCGGTACATCCGGTGCTGTTTATCCGGCAGCAGGATTTGTTCATGAAGCTGCGATGCACGGTGCTCACACGATTGAGTTGAACCTGGAACCGAGTGAAGTTGAAAATGAGTTTGCTGAAAAGCGTTACGGCATGGCGTCGGTTATTGTGCCTCAGTTTGTTGAAGAAATTCTTGAGTAACAACTCAGACGCTCGGTGTTAGGTTAGATTTAAATCGTATTCACACCTGACTTGTAAAAAAGCCTCGCAGTTGCGAGGCTTTTGTCATTTCATTGGTTGCTTTTATTGATTACTGACCAGCTTTCAGCTTCTGGTAGTACTCTTCGTAAATAGTGTTCGCAGAGCCTACGCTGTCTTGCCATTCACCAGCATCCATTACGTCTTGTGGCGGGTAGATGTTTGGATCGTTTACAAAATCAGCCGGAAGTAGCTTCTTAGCAGCACCAACTGGAGTTGGGTAGCCGATTTCCATCGCAATCTTAGCGGCGTTTTCCGGACGAAGCAGGAAGTCGATCATCTTGTGTGCAGCGTCGACGTTTTTAGCCGTTGCTGGGATAGAGATGCTGTCCATCCAGAAGATTGCGCCTTCTTTTGGCCATACGATTTCAATTGGAGCGCCTTCCTGACGAGCCATGTACGCAGAACCATTCCAAAGCATACCCAGTGAAGTTTCACCTGCCATGTATGGGTTAGCAGGGTAGTCTGAGTTGAATACCAGTACGTTTGGCATCAGTTTCTTCAGTTCTTCGTAAGCAGCTTTTAGTTCAGCAGGATTTTTAGTGTTTGCTGAGTAGCCAAGTTTACGCAGAGCGATGTGGAAAAACTCACGAGCGTCATCCATCATCATCAGCTGGCCTTCCCACTTAGAATCCCAAAGGTCAGCCCAAGATTTGATTTCAGCTTTGTCCATCATCTCGGTGTTTACACCGATACCGGTTGCACCCCAGATGTATGGGATAGAGTAGTCGTTCTTAGGATCGAATGACTTGTGCAGGAAGTTAGGATCCAGATCTTTGTAGTGAGATAGTTTGGAGTGATCAATCTTCTGCAGCATGCCTTCATCACGCATCTTAGATACGTAATAAGTTGAAGGAACTACCAAGTCGTAACCAGAACCATGTGTTTTAAGCTTGGCATACATGGTTTCGTTAGACTCGTAAGTAGAGTAGATAACCTTGATACCGGTTTCTTTAGTAAACTGCTCTAAAACTTCGTTAGGAATGTATTCAGACCAGTTGTAGAAATACAGCTCTTCATCTGCAGCAGTTGCCATGTTTGAGAACATTGCCATTGCGCAAACACCACCGGCCACCAAAGAAGACCATTTTTTCATTTTTATGTGCTCCAAAAAATCAGGATAAATTGAGATTTATCTCCAGCAATCGTACTCAATACATTGCGTATCAAGTATTTTCGCTGCTCCTACACTAAAAAAGCAATATAGACGTTAAAAATTCGTCTTATTGCTTTTATATATGATTATAAAATATAAAAATTAAGTCAGAATTATAGCAGAGAGGGATATAAGAAAGGCAACCAAAAGTGATTTGATTGCCTTAAATGGAGGTTTACTGAACAATTGTATAAGTAAACTTACTTAATTTTTTCTCTGGCTAGTAACTGAGAGCAGATTACCAGGAACAGGGAAACGATCAGCATAATTGTTGCCAGCGCATTCACTTCCGGTGAAATACCCACTTTCACCATTGAGTAAATCTTAAGTGGCAGGATTTCATAAGCCGGGCCTGTTACGAATGAACTAACAATTACGTCATCCAGAGACAGGGTAAAGCTTAACAGCCAACCTGCAGCCACTGCCGGTTTTGCCAGTGGTAGGATAATTTGTTTCAGAATTACCCATTCACTTGCCCCCAAATCGCGGGCAGCTTCCAGCATCTTCACGTCAAAACCTTTCAGTCGGCTGTATACAGTTACAACCACAAAAGGCAGACAGAAAGTGATGTGGGAAAGAAGCAGGGTTAAAAAGCCCAGCTCAGCACCCAGCAGAATGAACAGCGCCAGCAGTGAGATTGCCATTACGATATCTGGCGACATCATTACGACAAACAGCATGCCATTAACAAAGCTCTTTCCACGGAATTGGTAACGGAACAGGGCAACAGCTGTCAGGCTGCCGATAATCGCAGCAGCAGTTGCAGAGAACACAGCAATATTAAGTGAATGCCATGCTGCCTGCATCAGGCTGTCGTTGTTTACCAACTGCTCATACCATTTTGTTGTGAAGCCTCCCCATTTCATACCAAATTTGCTGGCATTAAATGAGTTCACAATCAGAATAATAATCGGTGTATACAGGAAGGCATACACCACAGTCATCAGACTGAACTTAAATACGCGTCCCATTATTCCAGCTCCACCTTACGGTTAAGTAACTTACCGGCACGGTAGTAAGCAAACAGCATGATCGCCATAGCAACAGTCAGTGCAATACTGGTTGCGGCACCAAACGGCCAGTCTCGTGCATTCAGCACCTGGCTCTTAATTACGTTACCAATCAGCAGGTTCTTCGCACCACCCAGTAGGTCGGACACATAGAACATACCTAACGCAGGAAGCAGAACAAGAAGGCTGCCTGCGATAATGCCCGGCATTGTCAGTGGCAGAATCACTTTAACAAACGTCTGGAACTTGCTGGCGCCAAGGTCACGAGCTGCTTCAATGTATGTGTGATCCAGCTTTTCAATTGCTGAGTACAATGGCAGCACCATAAATGGCAACAGAATGTATACCAGACCAACCATTACCGCGTACTCGGTGTACATAATGCGTATTGGCTTATCAATGATGTCCAGGTATAGAAGGGTATTATTGAAAACCCCACGGGTACCCAGCATGATTTTCAGGCCGTATGTACGGATCAGCGAGTTCGTCCAGAACGGAACAATAACCAGAAACAACATAAACGGACGCCATTTCTCCGGCATTTTGGCAATGCCGTAAGCAAACGGGTAACCGATCAACAGGCAAAGTAGGGTAGCCACCATCGCCATATAGAACGAGTGGCCCATGACCTTTGCGTATAGAGGGTCAAACAACCGGACATAGTTATCCAGTGTGAATGTCATTTCGATTAGGTTTGCATCATCCCGGGTCAGGAAACTGGTTCCGATGATCATCAGGTTCGGCATAAATACAAACAGTACCAGCCAGCTGACAATTACAGTGATGATGATGTTCTGAAGATTAAGCTTCTTGTTCATCTGCAAGTACCACTTCCCAACTTTCAACCCAGGTAACGGCAACTTTCTGATCCAGAGAGTGGTCTACATCAGGATCATCTTCGTTGAAGAATTCGCTAACCATTACAGAAGTACCTGATTCCAGCTCAACAACGGAATCCAGAGTCATACCTTTATAGGTACGTTCACGTACATAGCCGATAATGCCGTTGGCACTTTCACCATTGTTGATTTCTTCAAGGCGAATATCTTCAGGGCGTAGCAGTACTTTAACTTTATCGCCTTGCTTCACTGGCAGTTTGCAGTGAATCAGAGAAGAACGGCCTTCAACGTCAGCCAGAACACGGCTTTCATCCAGACGCTCTTTAACAACGGCATCAAAGACATTGATTTCACCAATGAAACGAGCAACAAACAGGTTAGATGGCTCTTCGTAGATTTCACGAGGTGAACCGTCTTGCTCAACGTAACCGTCACGCATAACGATGATGCGGTCAGACATCGATAGGGCTTCTTCCTGATCGTGAGTAACGAAAATAAAGGTAATGCCAAGTTTTCTTTGCAGCTGTTTCAGCTCAATCTGCATCTGCTTACGCAGTTTGTAATCAAGGGCAGACAGAGATTCGTCCAGCAGCAGAACTTTAGGCTTGTTTACTACAGCACGGGCAATAGCAACACGCTGTTGCTGACCGCCAGAAAGCTGGTGAGGCTTACGTGATGCGTACGAGTCAAGCTGAACCATGCGAAGGGCTTCCATAACGCGTGGTTCAATTTCGCTGTCTGCGACTTTTTGCATCCGTAAACCGAACGCTACGTTGTCGAACACCGTCATATGAGGGAAAAGCGCGTAACTTTGGAATACTGTATTCACGTTACGTTGTTCGGCAGGAATGTCAGTTACGTTGTCACTGGCAATGATTACCTGACCTGAGTCAGCATTTTCAAAACCTGCAATCAAGCGTAGTACTGTGGTTTTTCCGCAACCAGATGGGCCCAGGATGGTAAGGAATTCACCATCATTTACATCCAAGTCCAGACCAGTGATGATTTGTTTGCCGTCAAAGCTTTTGTTCAGCCCTTTAAGCTGAATCACTGGTGTTTTAGTTGTTTCTGTAGCGTTCAATTCTACGTTATCTCCACCTTGGGGGGCATGATTTCATCCCCACTTCTTGGGTAAATTCAGGAGGCGCATAATAGACTCCAAGCCATGTAAATTAAAGCGGTTTTCGTGGTTTTTTTCGTTCTCGTGTTCCCTTTGGTTATTTTGCACCTAGCAAACTGCAATCGTAACCTTTGAACTACTATTTTTTGCGCAGAGTTACAGAGAAAAATTCATTTCTGTTATCTATGTAAAAGTCAGCTCTATGGCAACCCAAAATCATAGGTTTGATGACATTTTAAACACTTTATTCTGACAAGATTTTTATCTGGCCTTCAGCTGACGTACAATCACGCTACTGTGACTATGAATAATTGATGAAATCAGAATGAACAATAAAACATTCCATGTCGGTGGCTCGATAGATAAGGCTATAAAAGGTGCTTGTGAACTACAGGCAGTGGCTGTGCTTCAGGAAGCCTGGAAAATAACAGCGAAGAACTTTCTATCTTTCTTTCCTGCGATTCTCGGTTTATTTCTGGCTCAGGTTGCTTTGTTGCTGGTTGGGTTGCAGGTTCAGCTCGGTGACGCTTCTGTTTTTTTTGATGCCATTATTAACGGTGGGGAAATCTCTGCAGAAATTGTTGAAGCCGGGTATATGGCAAACTTTTGGTCAGATGTATTGAGTGCACCGTTGTATGTTGGTGTAAGTCTCATGGCACTGAACCATGCTGTCGGTCTTCCAACCAGACCAAGCCATCTGGTTAAAGGATTCCCGTTCACTTTGGTATCGATAATTACTATGCTTTTGACATCGTCAATTCAGGGGGTTGGTAACGCGATTTTCCCACTGATTGGCTTGTTCCTTTCTATGGCATTCAGTTTTGCCATTATTCTGGTTTGTGAAAAGCGAACCACACCACTAAAAGCTATTCAGTATTCATTGATCGCCACTGTTAAGAAATTGATGCCGATGACGGCTATTTATCTTGTTGTGATGATCATGTTCTTTTTCTCTTTTGCAACAGCCGGGATCGGTCTGATTTGGACAATTCCATTCTTTTTCAATGTTAAAGGGATTATTTACCGAAACCTGTTCGGTATCACTCTTCAGGTAACAACTATGAAGAAGGGTAGCGACGACCATCAAAATAAGAAAGACGACAAGGTTTTTGACGCGTGATAAAAACAACAAAAAAATTTGCTTTTCTATTATTGCTTAGTGGACTAACGGCGTGTGGTGAAACGCCAGTAGAAGACAAAACACACAATGGTGACGAAGGAGTAACACAACAGGCAGAAAAACGACCGGACTTTAGGGCGATCAAGGATGTGGCTCAGAAGAAAGCGGCTTTTTTTGATTTTCTGCGGCCGGCAGTTGAACATGAAAACCAGCGAGTTGAGCGTGAGCGTCAGTTCCTGCTTGAACTGGAGGATAAGTTCAAATCCGGTGCAAATATCGACAGCGAGTCTTTGGCTTACGCGTCAAAACTGGGAAAAGTGTATCAGGTGGCCCTGAATGGTGACGCTGTCACACCAGGGTGGTTTGATGAAATGTTAAAGCGTGTGGATGTGCTGCCGGAAGAACTGGTTCTAAGTCAGGCCGCTAATGAATCTGGCTGGGGTACGTCACGCTTTGCCGTTGAAGGTAATAACTATTTTGGTCAGTGGTGTTATCGTAAGGGATGCGGTTTGGTTCCTTCTGCCAGAACATCGGGCGCAACACATGAAGTTGCTGTTTTTGATTCTGCTTATTTGTCGGTTCAAGCATATTTTATGAATGTAAACCGAAACCGTGCTTATGCAGATCTTCGTGATATTCGCGCTGCGCAACGAGCGGCCGGTGAGCTGATTGATGGTGCGAAGTTAGCAGAAGGACTGAGTCGTTATTCGGAGCGTGGTCATGCTTATGTTGATGAGATTCAGGCGATGATCATGCATAACAATAAGTATTGGCGCCAAGGATAAAGGATGAAGTTAGCCCATTGGCTGTTAGCAGGCTTTTTCGCAGCGGCTTCTGTTTGTGCTCAGAATGTAAACGCACAAAATATTCAGATGCGATACAGCACTCTTTATGGAAAGCTGAAACAAAATGTGAAACAAGGCCATGACGATGTACGTATTGCTTTCTATCTTTTGAATCAAAAAGATGGCGAAGTATGTACAGTTCACAAAGGATGGATGCAGAAAGAAGAGCATTACGAAGAGCTGGTTATTCCTGCTGATTACGAGTTGGCAGTACCGATCGATAGTAATCTTCGTCAGGCGAATCCGGACGTTACCTTTGTGATTGATGACGGTATTACTTGTGACGTCTCGATGCAGGTGATTGCCAATAAGCAATATGGTCAGTCTGTCAGCCAATCGGATGTCGCTTCTCTCGTTCCGCAAATGGACAACTTACTGTCTGATTTGGGCGGAATGTTTTCAAGTTGGTTTATGCCTGAAGTCGGTGGTGTGGTTGTCCATTTTGCCGATGGGGTGACAAAACCGCTTCAAATTTCAAGCGGTAAGAAAATCAATGTTGAAAACAGAAAAGCAATAATCAAGCTGGCGGAACTTAGTCAGGGGGATGTGGTGACATTTCCTGCTGAGGCTTTGAAAGTTACGCCATGGATTCCGCATTAATTGCGCTAAGGCTTTTCTTGGTCAATGAAGAAAAAATAAAACCCGAGCGCTTGCTCGGGTTTTTTCTTATCGCCAGATACATCAAAGTAACTGGTCTGTGGGGGAACTGAGCTTACTTCATGGTACAGAAGTCAGAAGAACACAGTTGGTGTGTTTTTAAATCGGCGTAAGTAGATATGTCCCACTTGTATATATTCTCAAAATCAGCGCTTTCCAGTGGTGGGATATAGCCGACATCATATTGGCTTAGGTAATACTTTTTAAACATCTCAAGCTTATATTGTTTGTCAAACCAGTAGGAGATCTTGGTGATTGCATTGTTAGGCAATCTGGCTTTGATACTATCTAGCTCATTCATTGCTTTATCCGGATTCGCACCTGTATAAGGTTGATCCTCTCCGAAGTAGATTTGACATTTGGCCTGACTACCTAAGTCGTGTGCAGCCTTCATGATTGCTTCACGTACGGTGAAGTGATCGATGTGCGAGCCGTTTGCCAGAAGAACAAACGCGGCGCAGTTGTCTTGCTTAAGTACTGGAGTAACATCAGCAGCAATGCGCTCATAAACGTCAATCTCAGCTTGTCTGAAGTCAGGGAAGGAGCCTGCTGGGCCTCCACCTACAGTCGCTGACCCTTTATATAGACGTAGCGGAGCATCATAAAAACCAGCGGTTTTATATCGGAAGTTATCCCAACTTCCAAACATTTCAGTATGTGCACTGAAATCTTCGTTGTAGCGCATCTTCGTGACATCAATAACTCGTTTGTTCGTTAAAACATCCAAATGGTTCGTTGTGTAGTTCGACAAGCTAAAGAACACTTCCGTCACGTTGGTTTTTTGTTTGATACTTCCCTCATTAGCTAATTTGCTGATTAAGCCGCCAAATGTCAGCAAAATATCATCGGGATGAGGACTCAAAAAGTACAAGTTTTGCTCAGGAATCGTTGAGTAATTCTGAGCGGTGGCCAAACTTGGCGCCATGGCCAGTGAGAGCACAACTAACGATGTTTGTAATTTATTCATTATTCACACCCATTTATTAATTGGTTGCCACCAGCACTTCATTAATTTCTGTTTTTATGTTGTCTGACTTAGTACCAAAGATTGCCTGTAAGTTATCGCCGATAACCAGAACTTCACGGGCACCTAATTTCTTGATGGTATTAATGTCAGCCTGTTTGATATCGTGAAGGCTCACACGAAGGCGTGTGATACAAGCATCAACATTTTTGATATTTGTTTTACCGCCAAGTGCAGTGATCAGCTTCTCAGCAAGTTCAGAACCAATTTTTGCTACCTGAGTGATGTCGCTTTCGTCGGCTTCGCGTCCCGGAGTCATCAGATTCATCTTGGAGATCATTAGACGGAATACGGTGTAGTACATCAGCGCCCAGATTGGACCGATAACAATAAACAGCCATGCATTGCTGGATAGTGGGTAGTAGATCAGGAAGTCAATGGCACCGTGAGCAAAGGTGACGCTGTGGTGAATATCAAGTGCACTGACAAGAGCAAAGCCAAGACCGGTAAAAATACAGTGGATGACATATAGCACAGGTGCTACGAACAGGAATGAGAACTCCATAGGTTCTGTAATACCGGTTAGCCATGAAGTTAGTGCGGCAGAAGCCATAATACCACCGACAAGCGCACGCTTTTCAGGGCGGGCAGAGCGGTAGATAGCCAGACCAATCGCAGGTAGGGCCCACATAGAATACATATAACCACCAGCAAGGTTACCGGCAGTCGGGTCACCAGCCAGATAACGTTGAATTTCACCTCGGATCACATCACCGGTTTCAGGGTTAATGTATTCACCGACTTCAAAGAAGAAAGGAACGTTCCATATATGGTGAAGACCGAATGGAATGAGCGAACGTTCAACAAAACCATAGATACCAAAAGCAAGTGTTGGACTCTGGTAGGCAGCCCAGTGGGAGAAGCTGTCGATCATTCCACCGATTGGTGGCCATACGTAGCTCATCACAATACCCAGAGCAATGGCGCTCAGGCCGGTAACAATAGGCACAAAGCGTTTACCGGCAAAGAACCCGAGGTATTCAGGAAGCTTGATATTATAGAAACGGCCATAAAGGACTGCGGCTATTGCGCCAATGATGATACCACCAAAAACACCGGTATTGATGGTAGGAATACCAATGACAGTGGCAGTTTCTATGCCGTGCAATTTGGCCATAACCCCCATAGTGGCGGTGAGAATTGCAAAACCGACGGTTGCAGCCAGCCCGGCAACACCATCATTATCACTCAGGCCTAACGCTACACCAATTGCAAAAATAAGCGCCAGGTTACTGAAAACCGCATCACCGGACATTGCCATAATGTTGGAAACCAAATCTGGTAGCCATGAGAAGTTGGCAGAACCAATACCTAGTAACAGACCGGCTATTGGTAATACAGCGACAGGTAGCATCAGCGACCGTCCGATTCTTTGTAGAATACCAAAGGTAGAACTGAACATAGAGATAATCCTTATATTGTTAACGATTGTTCAGTTTCAACATTAAAGGAATAAATACTCGGTAAGGTAAATTATGGTCATTCGTTTGTAATAGAATGCTTACAAAGTAAATAAAAATAGTAACTACATCTAAATACCAATAAAAAATGTTGCGATATACAAGTGAAGACCTTATAAGTTAAATCGCTCATGTTAAGAAAGGATTCGGCATGGAACAGAAAACAATATTGGTTGTGGATGACAGCGAAGAAATCAGGGATGCTTTAAGTGAGTATTTAAGTCGTTCCGGATTTAATGTTATTACTGCATCTGATGGTGATGAGATGTGGCAACATTTCAATCATCAGGAACCACATTTAATTGTGTTGGATATCATGCTTCCTGGTGATGATGGCTTAACGCTTTGCAGCAAAATAAGGTTAAAGTCACACGTACCAATTATTATGTTAACTGCTGTTTGTGATGAGGTTGATCGCGTCGCAGGATTGGAAATTGGTGCAGATGACTATATAACGAAAACATTTAGTCCAAGGGAATTATTGGCGAGAATAAAAGCTTTGTTGCGTCGGAGTCAGTTTAGCAACAACACACCGTTTAATCGCAGGATAGGCTTTCTGAACTGGACTTTTGATACCGTCAAAAGGCAGTTAATTCATGATAGTGGCGACGTTGCTCAGTTATCTGGTGCAGATTTCTCATTGTTAAGCCTGCTATTACAGCATCCGAACAAGGTGTTCAGCCGGGATGAGATTGCTCAGTGTGTATGGGGGCGAGATGTTGAACCGATGGAGCGGGGCATCGATGTTCAGATGAGCCGTTTACGTAAACATCTTCATGATGATTCACGTTCAATAATTATTACAGTCAGAAATAAAGGCTATATGCTGGCAGTTGATTCTATTTATGAAGCATAAGTGATATAGGCGTTATGAGAAAACTTAAACATTTTTATTTTAAGTCAATTTCATTTCGTGTCGGTGTGACATTGTTGATTGTTATTGTTATCGCTGAATTAATTGCCGGAGCAATATGGTTTCAGGCAAATGAAGAATCAAAAAGAGAAAGTATAACCAGTACAATGCTGAATATATCAAGCGCAGCATCAGAAACGTATAATTATTTTCAGTCATTACCCGTTAATTATCGACATCTTATTCTTAATCAGTTGAGAGAGGCCGGTGGTACACGCTTTTTTATTTCAATTAATAATACATACGTGCTTAATGAAAACATTACTGGTTATAATTTCACTCATTGGTTATCTGAACTGACAGAAAAAGAACTAAAGAATAAAATGGATTCAGCAAAAAATATCAGAGTTTCCATCACCAGAAGAGAAGACATCCGTGTATTTAACTCAGGAATTAAACTGGATGAATTGCCTGAAATATGGACAAAATACAGCTTGGTTCTGGGTGAACTGAATTTACCGATATTGGTGATGCAAATTGAAATGTCAGACCAGGAATGGTTTTACATTGCTTCGGTTCTTCCTGTGCCTTTTTCATCTCTGTCGACACAGTTTTTGGATCAACGGCAGCTAATCTTTCTCGGTATTACATCTATTTTGCTTATGCTCGGTACCGCCTGGATCTTACAAAGAGAAATCCGGCCGGTTAAATCATTGGCTAAAGCAGCAACTTTGATGGGGTCTCAGTTGGTTGTGACTGAAATAAAGGAAGAAGGCAGCAAGGAAACTCGGGCCGCAGTGCATGCTTTTAATAAAATGAATCGTCGAGTAAGGGCGTATATCCGTGATCGTGAAATGTTGTTCAGTGCGATATCTCATGATTTGAAAACACCGCTGGCTTGCCTCAAGCTGCGAACGGAGATGCTGGATGATGACAATACAAAGAAGCGGTTTGAGAAACTGCTTAATGAAGTCGATCTTATGCTCAAAGGCGCTTTGCAGTGTATTCGCGAGACGGATATACATGAAGAATCTGAGTGGATAGATATCAGTCAGTTAATCGGAACATGCGTTGAATATTACAACCGGGAATCTCTGCACATCACACTTAATTCTCCGCCTGAAGTTCGTTATGTAGGAAAGCCCGTCGCGATTAAGCGGTGTGTTTATAACTTGGTTGATAACGCAGTTTTATATGGTGGCAAGGTAGATATCTCAGTATCCGACTCTGACGATTGTCTGGAAATTACAATCCGTGACTATGGACCCGGTATCGAGAATAAATTACTTGAAAAGGTATTTGAACCTTATTTTAGAGCCGAACAGCTGGATGTTCACGGTTCCGGACTTGGTTTAACGATATCCCGAAGCATCGCTCGTTCTCATGGAGGCGATCTGAAACTGAATAATCATCCCTGTCAGGGGCTTGAAGCTCATTTAATTTTATCGAGAGAAGTATGAGATATGCTTTAATTGCTTTGCTTGTCGGCTGTTCATTGACAACCTATGCCGATACAACGCAAGCCAGTCAGGATGTTCATTTCCTTCATTGGTGGACATCTCAGGGGGAAGTTAAATCAGCTGAGGTGGTGAATGATGTGCTCAGTGAAGCAGATCTAAATGTTATCAATGTGCCTGTTCAGGGCGGCGGAGGTAAAACAGCCAAATCTATTTTGCAGGCAAGAGCCATTGCGGGAAATCCACCGGATATGGCTCAATTGGAAGGTCCCGCGATCAAATCATGGGCGGCTTTGGGCTTTTTGCATAACCTCGATGATGCAGCTAAACAGCAAAACTGGGATGAAAAACTACTTTCACTGGCTCGTGGAATTCATCAGCATAATGGTAACTATGTCGCAGTGCCGGTGACGCTTCACCGACTTAACTGGATGTGGGTGAATATGGACATCCTGAACCGACATAAGTTAAAAATGCCTGAAAGCTGGGAGCAGTTGATTGATGTTTTCTCTCAGTTAAAGCAAAAGGGCGTTTCGCCGTTGGCGATTGGCAATGAACCCTGGCAGATTGTTCAGTTGTTTGAAAATATCGCTTTCGGGATAGGTGGGCCGCATTATTACAGAAAGGCTTTCATTGAACTGGACCCTGATATTTTGGCCAGCTCAACAACCCATGAAGCATTAAGTAAATTCCGTCAGATCAGTACTATTGTTCTACCTGACTTATCAAAGCAAAGGTGGGAGGAAGCAACAAAGGATTTGTTAGAGGGAAGACGGGCATTTCAGATCACCGGAGACTGGGTTGCCGGTGAGTTAATGGCAATGAACGGGGAGTTTCCTGACAATATTCTGTGTTCTCCGACACCATTCCAACAGTCAGGCTTTATCTACAACATGGATAGTTTTGCCTTATTCAAAAAGCCGTTGCTGACAAATGAACAGGCAAACCGGATAGCAAAGATTGTCTCTGAGCCAGATTTTCTTTATGAATTCAACCGAAGGAAAGGCTCAATTCCTGCCTATGAGAATGTTTCCTTGAAAGGTTTTAATCCTTGTGCGCTAAAAGCAAAGCTAGACTTTAAACAAGCAGAAGAATTGGGAACCCTGGTTCCAAGTATTATTGATTCGATGGCGGTCAGCCCGGTTATAGAGAAAGCGGCATCCAGCGAGCTGTACCGTTTCTTCAACGACCCGACCATGCAGCCAGATGATGTTATCGTTCATATGCAGAATATGGGGTCAAGTAATCTGAATCTTTAAGAAATCTTAGAATTGTTGTGCAAGATCTAACTCAAAAGCAGCAAATGCTGCTACATGGCTAGCAAAATGGGAATTTAAATCGTTCAATTTACGAAAACCTGATTCATCGCAAGTCATTTTAGTTTTGTGTCCCTGATACTTGGTACGCATTATCTGAGGCGCGCCTTGTACGTTATAAAGCCTCTAATTCAAAAGGGTCATCTTGATTCTCCAGACAACTGATTCACCAGATAATTAAGAGTGGGACATGGATAAATTAATTGAGAGATTTTTGCGTTACGTTAGCTTTGAAACTCAATCTAACTCATCAGTTGACCACTGCCCGAGTACTGAAGGGCAGCGCGTGCTTGCAGAACAGATCAAAAAAGAGCTTGTCGAGCTTGGGCTTAGCAGTGTAGAGCTGGATGAAAACGGCTATTTGACTGCTCGTCTGCCATCTAATATTGACTATGAAGTTCCGACAATCGGCTTCATCGCTCACATGGATACAGCGCCGGATGCATCCGGTAAAGATGTAAAACCTCAAATCGTTGAAAACTACCAGGGCGGCGATATTGCTCTTGGTGTTGGCGATGAGGTGCTATCTCCGATTCAGTATCCAGATCTGAACAAACTGCATGGTCATAACCTGATCACAACTGATGGTACAACGCTGCTGGGTGCAGATAACAAAGCTGGTATCGCTGAAATCATCACAGCCATTGCTTACCTGAAAGATCACCCGGAAATTAAACACGGTGAGATTTGCATCGGCTTTACACCGGACGAAGAAATCGGTCGTGGTGCTGATCTGTTTAATGTTGAGAAGTTTGGCGCTAAATGGGCATACACCATTGATGGCGGCCCGGTTGGTGAACTGGAATATGAAAACTTCAACGCATCTTCTGCTGATGTTATCTGCCACGGTGTGAACGTACACCCGGGCACAGCAAAAGATAAGATGATCAACGCCATGAACATCGCAGCACAATTCCAGCTGATGATGCCTGCGGAAGAAACACCTGAATGCACAGAAGGCTATGAAGGCTTCTACCACCTTGTTGCAATGGAAGGCGGTGTTGCTAAGACTGTTCTGAACTACATCTTGCGTGATTTTGATGGCGATAGCCTAGAGCGTCGTAAAGTCTTCATGCAGGAAAAAGTAGATGAGCTGAACAGCCAGCTTGTAAAAGGTCGTGTTGAGCTGAAGATCACTGACAGCTACCGCAATATGCGTGAAATGGTTGAGCCTCATCCGCACATTATTGAACTGGCTAAAGAAGCAATGATTGAGTGTGATGTACAGCCACTCATCAAGCCAATTCGTGGTGGTACTGACGGTGCACGTTTGTCATTCATGAACTTGCCTTGTCCAAACATCTTCACAGGTGGTTACAACTTCCATGGTATCCATGAGTTCATCACTGTCGAAGGTATGCAGCAGGCTGTGAAAGTGATTGTAAAAGTTGCTGAAAACACAGCGAAAAAATATCAGTAATTTCTGATTAACTGCGTAATATTTCTCATAAAGAGCCGCATTTATGCGGCTCTTTTTTTATCTGTGTTGTTTACAGAAGAACAGGTAGAAGAGGTAGCAATGGTATGGAATATAATAAGGATGGTTATTTATAATCATCAATGCTAATCTTGTTCATAAATAGACAGGAAAAATGGTTGAGAGGTGCTTATGAATGCATCCCAGGCTAAACAGAATCAGCCCCAGGCCGACGCAGGTAATGTTGTGCTGCCAGTGGTGTTTAACATTCTCGATAAATGGTCATGTACACAGGCCCAACAAATGGCGGTATTGGGCTTAACCAGTCGATCGACTTTAAACAAATATCGAAGCCATCCGGAATCTGCCAAGGTGTCTAAAGATCTGCTGGAACGAATGAGTTATATCCTGAATATCCACAAGTGCTTGCGGATATTGTTTACTTCCGACGAAAGTGTTTACAACTGGGTTCAGAAGCCGAATTCACATCCGTTTTTTGCCGGACGTTCAGCGATGGATGTGATGATGCAGGGTAAAGTTGTTGATTTATATCAGGTTGCTTCACGCCTTAACGCATGGCGGGGTGGGCAGTCCTGATGTCATATCCGACTCATAAATTTGATGATCAACATTGCTATCGCCTGATCCCGTCAAAGTATCCGCCAATCAGTTTATATGAAGATGTGGCGGATGCTTCCCAGTTAGATGCCGTTTTTGCGATTGAAGCCCTGACCAATCCGCGACTGACTGAAGAGGTCGGTAACTTTGCCAGTGTACCGGTGGAAGAGCGCTTGGTTGGTATTCCTCATTGTAGCTATGTGATGGCCGCTTTTACCCATGTTAATCCAGATGGCGCGAGGTTTAATACTGCCGATTTTGGTGCTTATTATGCGGCGCCGGATGTACATACTGCGATTAAAGAAACGGTACATCATATGGAGCGAGTGATGGGATATACGCAAGAGCCTGCTCAGGACATCCAGATGCGGTGTATTGATGCGTGGTTCAATGCAGAGCTAACTGATATCACTGATCAAACTTATCTTGATTCAGAACTTTACCACCCAACAAATTACAGCCATTCGCAGGTATTTGCCTGTTCGCTCAAATCAGAGAAGCAGGATGGGGTGGTTTATCAATCGGTTCGCCATCAGGGCTACAATTGTTACGCATTATTCAAGCCAAATTTGGTAACCAAGGTTTGCCAGTCAAAACACTATAGTTATAAATGGAACGGCAAGTCTGTGAATGCAGTATTTGAAATGCAGTTGGTATAAGTCGAAGCGAGCAAATAAAAAAACACCCTATGCCAGCTTGGTAGCATAGGGTGACTGCTAAAATAGAGGGGCTATTTTAGTTCTTTTTCAGCTTCTTTAGCTGCTTCTTCAAATTCTGGGGTGTTATCGATACGTTTGACAATGGCATTGTTCAGATGCTTCAAAATCGCTGTCACAGCATGTTCTTTAGTAACATTATCTCCTTTATCTATGGATAACTCATGCTTACCACGTAGGCCGGTTTCATCTTCTGCAATATGAAGCCAGTCTGGGTGCCAGTAAAATGATTTACCTTGTTCTGTCATCCAGTTATGGACACCACAGTTGTTACCTTTGTAGTTCAAGTCTTGAGCTTTGTACTTCATTTAGTTCCCTTTTCAAAGTCATGTATCGAATGAACATGATCAGTATAAAAAATAGAGAAGGTTAAACTGTGACCAGTGATACATAATTGCAGAAATATGCGATATGAAATTCATAATAACGTGAAGCACGTCGGTGAAAGTTGGTTAACCATATGATTATAAATGGTATTTGTTGGTGATTTCCCCCTTGATTAAGGGATTGGTAGTGACTTGCAAAATCTCACAAAACTATCAAGATGACCTAAGTCTATCAAATGCTTCTTTTCTAAACTCTATCCACTTCGCTTATTGTATTCATCCAACCAGGGGGGACCGGATGAAAAAATCAGCAAGGATCCTCGTTTGCCGTACACGGCGACGAGTTACTGAGTCAGGGCTTCCCCCTAAGACTCGGAAGGTAAAGCTTGGCCAGCCCAGCAGGCTAAGGGGCAAAATATGGCTCGTATAAAAACACCTGATTGGTTTTCTGAAGATGCTCGAGACTATTTAGAAGATAAAGCTAATTTTGATTTAGTCTGTGAAAAGCTTAGTGGATTACGCAGTAGAAACCATGGATTATTAGACTCTCGATTGCAGCTTATAATTCAAGATGACATATTACGAAAAGGTGTAATCGAATGGTTAGTAAAAGGGGATGCAAAAATTCTAAGATATGAAGCTCGCCTTTCTCCGTGGCAAAAATACCTATTTAAATAAATAACATCTAATAAGCTGCAAAATGCCATATCAATAATGACTGCAAATGGCTCTGAAAATGTTAACACAGAATCCTTAATAATTAACAAAGAAATAAAAAGTGAACTTCTGAAAGTACGTCTTGAACTTAATGCAATTGGAAGAAACTTAAACCAACTTGTGCGGTGGTGTAACACATATCAGAATACTACTGATAAAAAAGAAATACTTATTCAGATTTCTGAAGTTGAGTTTAGACTGGTATTGATAAGTGTTCTTCTGAATGAAGTGGTGGAGTTATGTTAATCAAAATTATGAAGGATACTGGCTCAACTAAAACTGGCTATGATACGGCATTTCCTGTACTAAGCTATTTGATATCACCATTTCAGGCTTATACACCTGAACAGAACGCTGAGCGTAAAGAGTGGCTTGAGTGTATAAGAAGCTATAAGAACAGTGATAATATTGAAGAACGTGAATTATATCGTTTAGCTCAACATGAGTTGAAAGCTATAACCAGAGAGCTGAGAAACACTGAACCGAAAGAGCTAACACCTAAGGCTTACGATCTCGTTTATGAGCTGATCAATTTAAGCCCTCATGTTCACAAATATACTAGCCTGGTTTTATCCCACCCCGCGGATGATAACGAAAAGCTACTCCAAAACCCGGAGGCTATGTTTGAGGCCAGACAGTTGATGGAAGAATATGCATTTGCAGGCATCGGTGAGCAAGACAAGGCTAGTTACTGGGTTGAACATACCGACAAGTTTCGTTTTGAAGATCATGGTGTATTTCCGAGAATTCACCCAACGACAATGAAATATTTTAATCCTTTCCCTCCTGGATGTGAAAGAGTTCTTAACCTGATCCGTGATTATATAAATCTTAAGTATGATCTTGCAGACCCAATGTATTCTGCAAGGGTCAAATATTTTTCTGCGATAGGAAGGTATGATTCTAATCGAAATTTCAAGCAACAGCTCTACGATGATCTAAATAAGAAACTTGAGCTAGGCGCTTTTCAGACTAGATGGGATGTCGTGAATTACCTCAAAAGCTCCGAGTTCGAAGAAAAGCACGGGTGAGAATATGTGAAAGCCTCCTCAAGATACTTGGTCGTGAAAAAATTAGGTGGAGCTACGCTTCGTTTAAAAGGGCGTTTGTTTGATGATCGGTTTGATTATAACGTGAAGGTACTCAGTCGGGTTGAAAAAGCTCGAGAATCCGAAGAGACGAGATTAGAGCTTTTAGCTGAACTAGAAAAAGAAATGGATGAGGCATTTCAAAAAAGAGCTGCTTACAATCGGATTAAATACAAAACCAATGATGCAGTTGGAAAGCGAGGAAGAACGTCCTTGCGTGAGAAAAATACTAATGAACTTATTGATAGAGTAATTTCAATTCTCGATATAAAAGGCATGATAGAAATTCCTAAACTTTCAGATCACATGGCTCATTGGGAACGAGAGCAGGCCTATAAAGCAATTCAGCATACTATTGCTCTTATCAAATCAAAGGAATTAGCCAATCCACTCACATTACAACAAAACATAGAAGCATTTCAGAAAGTTATGGCGATGATAGAGGAGTTTTTGTATGGAAGCGATTATAAGCCTCTTAGAGATTGCTCTAGAGCCTTTGAAGACAGAACTGAGAAAATCAATGGACGAATCTCAGGAGCAAATCAAGAACTGGCAGGAAAAATCCGAACAACTCGAACAGGTCCAGATGAGGTTAGAACAACTGGAAGAGAATCACATGCAACTACAGAGCAAGTTGTCCGAGTACTTGGACGACTTAGGGCAAGTTTTGGACAAGTATTCGAAATACCAACAGAAGAAGGAGGAGTGGATGGTAGAACAGTTGAAGCAACAGAACGAAAAACTAGAAATTTCGAACTACGAAATCAAGACTTAAAGATGTTATTAGGTTCGTTGCTCGAGCTGTTGGGCGAGAAGTAGCTGAAATGAAGCAAGACAAAACTTATAAAGAAAACATGTCTAAAGGCTCTGGCTGTAAGCCCTAAATTAAGTTCGTTCTGGGGTTCTTAGAGTGAAGCTCTAAGCTTAATCCGCGTCCGATGAAAGGACAAGCGGTAACCTTGGCTAGCCAGCTAATTTGACGGTTTTCAGAATATTGCAAGATAGCCTGTGGATCGCTACGAAAAGAACCGCTGACAGAGGCCAAAGGTGACCAGCAGGCCTACATTCAGGAATTGATGAAGCTCGGTATTGCCTTCATTCCTATAAAGAGAAGAGCAGGAAATGTTTGTAATTGACACTCCGCCTAGTGTTACAACGATCTTTATGGAATCGGTCGCATTAACTCACGTTTTTTCGATAGCATACTTATTATAAGTAGCTGTTTTTAAGCTTGTGAACAGATCGAAGAGGGAGGAATAAGATAGTTTATACAACGTAAAATTTGATAATGAATATGTTTAAAGGGATGGAAATGAAACTAAAAAAATTTGCAGCTAAAACAGCACGACCTCTTCCGGTAGTTGTTCTTGCAGATACCAGTGGTAGCATGAGCGTAGATGGTAAAATCGAAGCCATGAACCAAGCGCTTCGCGATATGGTGGATATTTTTTCTGCTGAAAGCCGTCTTAATGCAGAGATACACCTCAGCGTTATTACTTTTGGTGGAACGGCTAATGAACACACTCCATTAACACCTGCTCATAATCTAAGTACATTTTCAGGTTTAACTGCTACGGGCAGTACGCCAATGGGAGCAGCTCTTGAATTAGCTAGGGATCTTGTCGAAGATAAGGAAAAGATACCATCAAGATCATATCGACCAGTAATTATTTTGGTCTCGGATGGTCATCCTACAGATAATTGGTCTCAGAGCTTTTTAGCATTCTGTAATTCTGAGCGAGCACAGAAAGCGACTCGTATGGCGATGGCTATAGGAAGTGATGCGGATGAATCATTATTGAATGATTTCATTAATGACCTTGAGACTCCATTATTTAAAGCCAATAGTGCACATGACATCATTAAATTTTTCCGTGCTGTGAGTATGAGTGTAACCAGTCGAACTCGAAGTGCTACGCCTAACCAACCCATTGCTATTTCCTTTGATGATATACCGGATGACGACATTTTAGATTTGGATTTTTAAGATGGGTGCGTATTTATGTGCGGCTTCAGTTCGAGGTCTAGGTCATATAGAAAGTGGTACACCCAATCAAGATGCTGTACTTACCCGAAAGTGGAATAGTAGTTGGTTAGCAGTTGTTAGTGATGGCATGGGCTCAAAGCCTCACTCAGAAATAGGATCTCGTTGCGCTTGTAGAGCTGTACTAATGGCAGTGAAATCATTGCCATTTGCTGTCACAGATAATGATTTAATCCACTGTATTTATAAAAACTGGTTAGGTTTGTTAGGTGATATCAAACCGAATGATGCTGTTGCTACGTGTCTGGTGGCGTGGGGACAAGCTAACGGGAAAACTCGTTTGTTACAGTTGGGTGATGGGACAATTCTTTACCATGCTAACGAAAAAGGTTCGCTTTCAGAACGTCCTGAATATGGATTTGGTAACGAAACAACGGGATTGGGGATTTCACGTAAATATAGTGATTGGGCATGTAAGCAAATATTGTTAACAAAGCTTGGACAGGGGGTTGCATTGATGACTGATGGTATCAGTGATGACTTGGAACATATCGATGATTTTTTGCCTTTTATGGTTCAGCAAATGAAAGGAATGGGGATGCGCTACGGTAAGCAGTGGATCACCAATGAATTGAAAGCATGGCCAACCCCATCTAATACCGACGATAAGTCCATAGCACTTATTTACAGGAAGTAATATGACTGAAAATACATTTGAGCGTGCTGAGAAAAAAAATAGCACGAACAAAAAAAAGACTGGTAACCGCAAAGTAATAGATAGGAAAGGGACTGTTTATACTCTTGTAGATAAAGTCGGGCAGGGTGGTCAGGGCATTGTGTGTAAAACTGATTTACCTGGTGTACTGGTCAAAATTAATCAAGAGGCAAAATTAGAAAAGCGTAAAGCTTGGTCTCGACATATCAGTTGGCTGATGAGGCAAGATTTAGATGGACTTCATATCGCGCGCCCTTTAGAAGTGCTTATGAAGCCAGCAAGTGTTAGCGGCTATGTTATGGAGCTAATGGATGGTCTTGAAAGCCTGGAAAATTCTCTAGAGAAATCACAGTTGTCATTGGCTGAAAATGAAGACGATCCGTTGAATGGTTACAACCAAACTGGTGGTTTAAAGAGAAGACTATGTTTGTTACAGGAGTTGGCCAAGACCTTAGCTGGCTTACACGCTAAAGGTTTGGCCTATGGAGATCTATCACCGGCTAATATTTTTATCTCTAACTCGGTTGAATTTCATCAGTTATGGCTAATTGATTGTGACAATATTTGTGTAAGTGAGCGTAGTGGTTATGGTCACTACTATACGCCTGGATATGCTGCTCCTGAAATCATTCGAGGTGAGTCCGGAGTTAACATGTCTACGGATTGCTGGAGTTTTGCAGTTATTGCTTTACAGCTACTTGCTCATTGTCACCCCTTTAAATCTGGTTTGATAATGGAGGAAGCAGAGCAGGATGATGATGATGTGGAAAAAGTATCTGAGATGGCCGATCGGGGAGATCTCCCATGGATATACGATCAAGAGGATGATAGTAACGAGTGGATACCCGGTAATGGTCTGCCATTAGACGTTGTTACTACAGAAAAGCTTAGAATGCTATTTAATCGGTGTTTTAGTTTTGGTCGTAATGAAATATCCGAACGTCCCAGTATGAGTACATGGTCTGATGCGTTGGATGAAGCAATAGCTTTGTTGCAAAACTGCTGTAATAACGAATTATGTGAGGCTTCATTTATCTATAACGCAAAGCTAGAGTGTCAATTTTGCGATGCAGTTCAACCTGAGCATAGTCACTTAGTAATGCAACATTACCTGTATAATGAAGAACCTCATTTATCAGAATCACCATGGATCGCAACCCCGTCACTTCAGTTACTGAATTGTAATCAGAAAGTCGAATTGCATTTAGCTTCCAAAGGTACTGAGTTATATAACGAGTCTCCACAAATTTGTGCTATTGAACTTCGTGATGATGGATTATTAATCGCACCTTATCAGGATAGTTATGTTGAATTACAACGGAAGAGTGATGGTAAAACCCATGTTCTGAACAGGCCGCAGCGGTTGAAAAATGAGAGTCGAAAAGGAGATGTTTATGCTCTTCACCTTCGTCATAAAGGTACTGAAGCCTATTCTTCCCATCCTGTTTGGAAGTTTGTTTGGTAGGGGGTGATATGAAATTAGGCAAATTTTCAGGCTTAGCTCCACAAACCATACAGCTAATAAGTCATGACAATGTGGCTATTGAGTCTAAATTCTGGTCAGTTGGTGATGAAGTTTCTGTTATTGAAGACAGTGGGTATTACTACGTAATTCAAGGTGAGCAAAACTTAAAGGTTAAACCTATTCATGCTAAAGAAGAGCTGCGTTTAAAAGTTACTCGAGGTCAAGTTCTCTGGGCTTTAACATCCATCAAAAAAGGGCGTTTTTATCTTCGCAATGTCGAAGTTGCTGATGCCCCTACGGTTATTGATTTAGATCTTGGCATAAGTAGCAAGATTGTACAGCAGCTATATGAACGAGGTGAAATTCAAACTGATACTGTTGAAGCGGCTTCACAGTGGCTGACGGATGAATTTATCTTAGGCGGTGATGTTCAGCAAAGAGTTTTTGTTTCTGTATATGCAGGAAGTCAAAACGGAACACTTGAGATCCGTGGTTGTGACTGGGTTGCTACCTTGGATGAACTAGATGGCTATTGGAGTATCTCAAAGCTTAGTCGCACCAGACGTAGTGGTGTAGCGTTAAGAGTATTGATGGGTGACATCAGATTTGTCGATGTATCTGTTGCGGGCCAACTGAATAACCCTATTCACCGTCATGCTTTGGAAGATGCCGTTCGTAGCCATGGGGGTTATATGCAGCTCTGGCAGCAGTATAGCGATATGGAGTGGGCGATTAGCCTTGAAGCTGCAAGAGAGCTTGGAGGTTTAACTTTCAAAGATCGTGATAAGGGTGATCACCTAAGAGAGTGGGTTTTTAGTGTTACCAATGAAAATGGTAGGTCATTCCATGAAAAGTGGAAGCAGCTAAAAGATAAGGAAAAGCAAGAGCCAACACTTGAGGTGATGGGGACTTTACCGGATTGGTTGGATAACGAGCAGGACGTAGAAGGAACGGGCTTAACACGTGTTGCTGGGAAGCCGTGGCTTTGTAATCTTGTTAGGGTTGATGATGGCCTGGTGACATTACGGATAACTGATGAAAGAGATAGGAAGCCCCCTAAAGAAGGTGTTATCTGTCTTTCTATGCATGGTCATCGTAAAGTTCGAGAAAGACGCCTTCAGGCTGTGAACTGTATTCAGCAACGTAATAATCAAATGCCACAGTTGCATTACTTGCTGGAAGGTATCGATATCCCTTATGAAAAACCAAAAACACTTAGGCCGCTTAGCCGAGCTGCCCGAGAGCGATTTAAGGGGGAGCCGACCTCAAAACAAAAAGAAGCACTTAAGGTTGCACTAAATACTCCTGATGTAGCGATAATTATTGGCCCTCCTGGAACAGGGAAAACTCAAGTAATTACCGCCTTACAGGTTCGCTTGGCAGAAGAGCAAAAAGATTTGCCCATACAACACCAGATGCTAGTTTCCAGCTTTCAACATGATGCCGTCGATAATGTAATGGAAAGATCGAATGTATTTGGGCTACCTGGTATTAAGACTGGAGGAAAAAAGCAAAAGAATGATGATCAAAATGAAAACCCAATTGTTAGCTGGTGCTTAGAAAAAGCAAGTAAGCTTGATAAAACACTAAGCAGTTTGTGTGCTAAGGAACCGGTTTTTGCTGAAGTGAGGTCGTTACAAAAGTATTTGATAGTCTTAAGACTATCAAAACCAGGATACCAGCAGAAACAAGAGTTGGTAGAGAGTATTAATCGTTCATTGGATACATTGGCCGAAGCTTATCAGATTAGGCTTTCTCCATCGATTCAGCGGCAATGGAATGAATGGTCGACGAACATACTTGATACTTGTTCATCGGTTGGAATATCAGAGAACCGGTTTCTTATTCGGCGGGCAAGAGCACTTCGGACAACACTCAGTTCCTTTAAAGACGATGGCATGAATCAGTGTATTCGTTTTTTGGATGCTTGTGGCAGTGAGAACTATCAGCTTACTGATAAGGATAGGCGCCTATTAGAATTACTAGGTTCAAAAAGTCAGCCAGATGATAATGAACTGTCTCAATTGAAGACACTTAAGGTTCATTTGCTTGATCAGTTGATACCAGACTATCGTCCACGTCATGTTCAGAGGGTGATGAGTGAGAATGAGTGTTTATTGTTAGATAGTATTCACGATGAAGTTGAGCAGCTGATTAAGGAATCTGACTCACTGGCTTATCTTAAAGTTCTGGAAGAGTATCACTCAGCACTAACAAATACACCTGAAACAATTAAAAAGGCCGTATCAGAATACACTGCAGTTTTAGGGGCTACCTGTCAGCAAGCGGCAAGTGATCCAATGATTGACCTGAAGCAAGTACGTTTTCAAGACGCTCTAAGTTTCAATACAGTTATTGTTGATGAAGCGGCGAGAGCCAATCCACTCGATTTGATGGTACCTATGGCTATGGGCAAGCGGCGTATTGTTTTGGTCGGAGATCACCGTCAATTACCACATCTTCTTGAGCCTAAAGTTGAAGATGAATTAGCAGAAAAATTTGAACTTAGTCAAGTACATAAGGAAATGCTAAATACTAGCCTGTTTCAGAGAATGATGCAGGGATTACTGGCGTTAGAAAAAGAGAAAGGACAACCCAAACGGGTAGTTATGCTTGATACTCAATTCCGAATGCATCCGGTTTTAGGTAAGTATATCAGCGAACAGTTCTATGAGAGGTATGGCTTACCTGAAATATATTCAGGGCTTAATGAGGAAGATTTTGAGCATCAGGTGCCTGGTTATGAAGGAAAAGTCTGCGGTTGGATAGATGTGCCAAGGACAGATGGAGCTAGTTATCGTTTTAACGGAAGTTTAAGAAGGGACGAAGAAGCGAGAGTTATTGCAACTAAGGCAAAGGAAATATTGGTAAGTTGTCCGAATTTAAGCGTTGGAGTGATTACTTTCTATAGCGCCCAAGTAAGTTGCATTCTGGAAGCAATGATTGCTGAAGAATTGACCGACAGAAGTGAAAATAGAGAGCCAGTAATAAAACCAGAATGGCAGTTTTTGGTTAACGATAAAGGTGAACAGGAAGAGCGTTTAAGAGTGGGTTCAGTTGATGCTTTTCAGGGAAAAGAATTCGATGTAGTGCTGCTTTCGGTCGTTCGAACATTTTCTGGGAGCATAGATATCAATGATGATGACGCACTAACGAGAGCCTATGGATTTTTGCGATTAGATAACCGGTTAAACGTGGCAATGAGTCGTCAGAAGCGGTTGCTTATTGCTGTGGGTGATAAAGAGCTTTGTAACCATCCGGCAGCAGAAGTTGCTGTGCCAGCGTTACCAGCATATTTTCAATTGTGTGGTGAGTATGGAAAAATTCAGTGATCGATACCTCAATTATTTTGCCGATGGACGCATACCTCGTGGAAAGTCGTTTTTATGGCCTGTGTGGGTTTGGGAGGTATTAGCCCCTGATAGTACCCGCACTAAATTAAATCTCTTTCAACGAACCATCTTAGGTTTGATAAATGCAGGAAGGCCTAATCCAGAGGAAATAGCAGAGTGGCTCGGTATCGAAAAAGAGATGGTTCTTTATATTATTGCGTGCCAATTGCAACCAAATGGTTGGCTAGATAAGAATGGAAAGCTTACTGAAACAGGACTTGGTTTACTTGAAAATGATCTGGATGTCCGACGTAGTTTAACAACTGCTTATGTTTTTCAAGACGCTATCAGCGGCAAGCTTTGGCCTCGGGTCGCTCATTCTTTGTCTGATGTTGAGCCTGAATCAACTACGAGCAAAGGAACGCTCGTATTTATGGCGAATAGAGAAACTGGCTGGCAGGAAGAGCCCTATGTAGTGCAATGTCAGTCAAGCCAACCGGAGAGGCCGCCAATTCGAACTTTGTGTAAGGCTATTCAGCAGGGTAATAATGCTATTCATAATCAGAAAGTTCGAGGGGAGGTGTTTGATACCACAGCACAGGAATTCCGGCCGGATGAAATAGACTATATAGATGAGAAACCATTTAAGGCATATGTATTCGGTTGGGTAATTGATGATAAAACGCAGTATTGGACAGTAACTGATCCCATTGCGATTTCTTCATCCGCTGATTATCTCCGTAAAGATGTTTTTTTACAGGCTCAAAACAATAGAGTCTTTGCTGGTCGGTTAAGCAAATTTATCGGGCAAGCACCGGAAAAAGAAACCTGGGAGGAGATGAATAGGCGATTAGCTGCTGAGGTGGATTTTAAAACATTCGCGAATTTTAAAAATATTGAACGCATACCCAATCTGTCGGATTATCTTGGTGCATTACTCCGTCGTGAACAATTGTTGATTGAAACTGGTGATGATGATTATATCCGCTTTGAGGACTGTGATGACATTATCACCCAAGCTCAGAAGGTATATGAATGCTGTTTTAAGTGGATGCTTGATGAATGGCCTTCACCAAGTAAAAGCTTTATTAAGAATAATTGGAAAAGGGATGATGTTAGAAATGCGCTTGAAGTGCTAGGTGAACATTGGTTAAGTGCTAATGACATTGAAAATTTGGCTAACATAAAACCTGGAAGTATACATTATGCTGCTATGAGTGAAGATCATAGTACTTCATTACGGCCTCTTATAGCGGCTTGTATATTCATTCAACAGTATCATGAAGAACACCCACTTATTAAATTTACTGCAGATGAATTAGCTATATCTAGCATACTAAGGATTGCCAATATTCGTAATGAATCTGCGGCACATGCGTCAGGTAAGAAAACCGATAAAGAAATTGCTCTTGAGTGTGCAAAAATCACCACTCAGTGGGTTGAGATATTGTTAGGGAAAATAGAGTAATAGGTTATGGCTAAGAAAAATAGAAATAAGAATTCAAATCACAACCATACAAATGAAAAAGAAAAAAGTACAACTAAAAGTTTTGGGGCAATTAAAAGCTTTATTAACAAAGCCGTACCAGTAGCTGAGGGGATCTCACCTCTACAATCGGATGTTTCTGTTCTTGAGCAAGATCCTACGATGAAGAAGCAAGCAGAGACAGCGTTGCAAGAAATCCAGTCATTACTGGTTGCTCTGCAAGGGAAGATTAAAGAGCACAGTGAAGCAAAAGGAAACTACGATAAACTATCAGAGCAAGCTGCGAATCTACAGGCAGAATTAAAATGTAATGAGTCTGAGTTGAATCAACTTAAAAACGCCCTAGATAATGATACTCAGAAGCTAAAAGAAAAAGAAAGAGTATTAAACATAAAAGAAACAGAACAGCTTGCATTACAAGAGGAAATTGATGAGCAGCGTTCTGAGGCAGAAGCTGGTTTTGTTCGTTTGCTTAAAGAAGCAATAGAGAAAAAAAGTGCTAAATTGCTTGAATTAGAGAATGAGCACAATAAAAAGTTAGCAGATGATTGGAATAAGCTTAAGCAATTGCAAAGTACTTTGCTTGAAAAGCAGCGTGAACTTGATCAGCGTGAAGCAGATGCGAGAGCTGGATTTATTGTAGAAAGAGAAGATTTACAGAAAAAGTTGCAACAAGAGAGACAGCGCTTGTTGGATGAAATAAATGTTAAACATAAATTACAGCAAGACAATTTAGACACTGAGGTGCTGAATATAGAGAAAAGGAAGTTAGAATTAGAAAGTGACAACAAGGAATTAAAAAGAGAACAGCAAATCCTTGAAATGCGAAAGCGTTCCCAGCAGGAGTGGGAGTTGAGCAAAGAAGATGAGATAAGGCATCATTTCAGCTCAGAGATTAGTAGCTTACAAAGTCAGTTAGAACAAGAGCGTCAATGCAGAACTCAAGATCAAGAGCAAATTGCCAATTTGCAAAAAGAGCTTATCAAGTTTAAAGACCTGGAGCGATCACTCAATAATGCAAATATTGAGGATGTTCAAGCAGAGCTTGCCGGATTGCGTCAGCAAAATAAAGAGTTAAAGGAAAGAGCCTATATATCAGATGCAGAAGACTTGGAAGAAAAGTGCGAAATATTAGAAGAGCGAGTTCATGATCAACAAGATACCATTTCTGATCTACGACGTGAGTATGAAGAAACTCAAGCAGAGTTACATAAAATAAGACTAAGCACCGCAGAAAAACACAATCTTGCGAAGGAAAAACGCGTATTAGAGTTACATAATCGAGCTTTAGATTCTGCAGTCGAAGGACTACAACATCAACTCGATGATCTGATTGAAAAGCATCAAGGAAGTAAGGTCTTCCCAGCTTTGTCTTCAATGGATCAGAAACATAGAAGAGATGCTGTGAACATCCAACCCATTCCTGGGCTAAAAGGCTTTGCCGAACAGTTGCGTTTAGGTATGGCAAGTGTTTATCCAGGTTCGCCGCTTTACTATCAGGAAAAAGATATTCGCTTGTTCCTTGGTGGCCTTGCGATGAGTAACTTGCATATTCTCCAAGGGATGTCGGGGACAGGTAAAACCAGTTTGGCAAAAGCGTTTGCGAAGGTTGTCGGTGGTAATTGTACCGATATTGCGGTACAGGCGGGTTGGCGCGATAAAGATGATTTAATCGGCCACTATAACGCGTTTGAGAAGAAGTTTTATGAACGTGAAGCACTTCAGGCATTGTACCGTGCACAGCTGCCAGAGTATAAGGATCGGGTTAATATTATCCTTCTAGATGAGATGAACCTGTCTCGGCCAGAGCAATATTTTGCTGAGTTCCTTTCTGCAATGGAAAAGCAGCCAGGGGACCGCGAAATTGTTCTTGTCGAGAATGAGCAGAAAAACGCGCCTAATTTACTAAAAGAGGGGAGAATTCTTAAAGTTCCAGAAAATGTCTGGTTCATTGGCACTGCTAACCATGATGAGACAACGAATGAGTTTGCCGATAAAACGTATGATCGTTCACATGTCATGGAGCTTGTTCGTAACGCAGATAAATTCAACGCTGATGCTTATGAACCTAATGTAATTTACAGCTATAAATCAATGCAAAGCGAGTTCGATGAGGCATGTAACAATGGTGAGCGTAAAGTCACTCAGCTGATGAATGGCTTGATTGATAGTGAATTAAGAACGATTCTGGAAAATAGCTTTGATGTTAGCTGGGGAAATCGTTTAGAACGTCATGCATTGCGTTTCATTCCGGTTGTTAAAGCTTCGGGAGGAACGATTGAAGAAGGCTTAGATCATCTCCTTGCAACGAAAATTTTCCGCCAAGGTAAAGTGACAGGTCGATTTGATATTTCTGGTACTGATCTTGATGCTGTAAGTAATGCCTTGAAGGCTACATGGAAGGATAAGTTAAAGCTTGAGGGAGAGCCAATCTACTCTTTATCCGTTATTGAAAAGGATCGTAAGCGCCTGGAGCGTGGAGCATGAGGTTTCAGGATCGGTTAATAAATAAACCCATATCATCCTCGGACATGCCTAAAGCTATACTGCCAGGCAGGTATGTTGTGCTTGAAGACGCGTTGTTTAACGGACATACCTTGCTTGAAAAAGGGCGGGTTTTAGTTGGAGATGGAACCGGAAGAATTAACATTGGAGAAGAATCTTTTTCATGTCAGGACGCAATTAACACAGAAGATCAGGCTAACTATGATTTAGTTTGCCTAGCATTGCTACAGATAGATCAGCATGTAGATTTATTTGAATCAGAGGTAAAACCATCTCCACTCATCCCTAGTCAGCTTTTCAGTGATGAAGGTAAGCTGAATGCACTTGAAGAACGATTAGAAGAGGTACTTGAGAAAGGGCACCTTCACGAAATCAGTCGCCGTCCACGTTATGATATGCGATATGATGAGTTGGTTCAGCCTGTAAGCCGAGCGAAACGCTTGGCTTCTTCTTCCCATAGGCATTTGGCAGCACACTCAGAATGTTGGCAAAGACGAACGCTCACGGGGATTCAACCCAAAAAAATAATGGGTCTGATCAGTGAGGATGAATATCATATTTATGAGAATAGGGTTTTTGCTCGACTACTTGATAAGTTAGATCGCTTTTTAGATAAGCGAATAAGTGAGGTCATTGAGCTTCAGACAAACCTTAATGAAGCGCTTGATCTGGAAAATTCTACTGAGTTGAATTACCGAATCAGCCAAAAACTGTTTGCATTATGGGGTGAAACATTTACATCTGAGAGCGCGTTGTCGGCTCTAGAGTTACTTGAAAGTACCAGGCACAAACTAGAGCAGCAATCGAAGAAGATTAAGCAGTTGATAAATGGTTCACTCTATAAGTGTGTCCCTCGTAATGCTCAGGTACCTGGTCAGCTTAAGCCTACAAATATCCTTAGTCACGATCAGCATTACAGATACTTACTATTATTATGGAATTCCTTACGAAAAGAACGTCACAATGGTAGTCAAACACCTGCTATTTACTTTGAAGGCCAGGAGGCGTTACAACAAGCTTATATCCATTATTGTGGCATGATAATTTATCGTTCGCTCTGCCAGCTTGGATACACTGTTGAGAGTGCTGCGAGCAGTTATAAGTGTTTATCGAAATCAGGGCGGCAACTCACGGTTAAGCTCGAAAATACAAGATGGATAATTGAAGATGCCCATTATGGCAACCAATTGGAATTAGTAGCCATCTCTTCGTGGCGCTCTGATCAATTGAAGGCGTTTCAAGAAAAAAACAGGCTAATAATACCTTGTTGTCTGAACCATGATGAAAGTCCATCCCAGGTTGCGGATTGGTTAACCGGTGACTATACCGGCCCTCTGGTACTGACACCGATGGACTTTTATGTGGAGGAACGCTTGACTTCACTATTGCAAACTTGGTTGATGATAAAGCCTCTGAATGAATACGGTATCGTGATAGATAAAATACCGACATCTATTCTGCCCACCATCAAGAATACCTCCTCGATTGAGGCGCTAAGTAATCACTCTGCTCGCCTGCTCGAACCTATCTCTGATGCAGATATGAACCGCCTAGGGAATGAGCTGAAAAAACATCAGGCAAAAAAGAGTCTTGAAGATTTTATTCAGAATAAATTTTCTTTAGACCAGCTTGCTATTTGCCCGGTTTGCCAACAAAAAGCACAGTTTTATCATCGTGACCAACAAACGTTCAAAGCAGTATGTGTGAATAATGATTGCAAGCTCGAATGGCAAATCATCAATACAGAACAGGGCAGGCTATTTGAGATGTATCCGGCGAACACTGATGGGAATAGCTTCAAAAGACTGGGGAGATGGTATAGTCGAATAAGGCTTTAGTGACGCTGTTGGTTTGAAGTTGTTGTGTAGCTGTTAATTTTCAAGCTTGTTATTGCTGAGTGGCAATCTCTCTTGGCTATTCTGATGTTATATCAATCAAGGAGAGAAGACGATGAATGCAATAGCCCATGATTTCTTAACCAATGAGCAAAACACGGAACGTAAAGCCAATTACGGATTTATTGAAACGCACTTTCCTGAGTTATATCAGGTTTGTGAGCAAATTGACTACTACTATACGAAGGATCATTCTTGCTGCCTGGTTAAAGTTCGGTTGTTCCTGGAGCTGTGGTGCCATGAAGTAGGAGAGAAAATCAAACTACGGCCTCCTGTCCGTGGTGAGTTGATTAACAAGATCAAACAAATTGAAGCGTCAGGTAAAGTGCCCCCGTATGTGATCGATATGCTGGATACGCTACGCGCAGAATCTAACAAGGGGGTACATATTCAGCGTCATATTGATGGACAGTTTCGTGCCGATATCCTTATCTCAAAATACAAGCTGAAAGGGATGATGGAGGATGTTTTTGAATTGACCAAATATTTGGTGTTGAATGTGGCGGGAATCAGCGAACAACCACTTGATACTTGGACAGAGCCAGAGGTTTCTGAACAGGCTGAACTTGTGCACCAAGCCCTGCAAGGCAATGCGGACGCAAGTATCGCAATAGCTATGCATTTTTCTGGCTTATTGAAGAAGCTAGATCAGCAAACCACGGCCAGTAAACCGCACTATTTTCAATATCAACGTGATCTTGAATATTGGCTGGATAAAGCAGAGCGACAGGGCAGCAATGACTGCTGGCTTTTATATGCGACATCCTGTGTTAACAAGCATCTGCTTAACCTTAGTTCAGAGGACGCTGATGATTATTTTAAAAAGGCGATAGAGACCGACGAATCAGGGGAAGCGGAGTGGGAGTTTTATCTATATTTATGTCGAATTGGCCAACATAGTCGAGGTCAGGCATACCTCAACTCAGCTGGTGAAAAAGGCCACCAGGAAGCATTACATTGCTTGCTGGCGCAATATTATAAACAGGATGAGCTGGCCTTTAACAAATGGCTGAATCGTAGCCTGGAAGTTGCAGATAAGAAAGCACTTACCACAGATGCCTTTAACAAGTTGGATCTGTGGGAAGAAGATACAGCTAACGAACTAAATTTAAGAAAATTACGTACCGCCTTGATTAAAGCAGAAGCTTATCAAGCGCCTGGAGTTCAATTTATCCGTGGTTATTGCGAATATCATGGTTTACTAAACTGTGAGCAAAATCAAGACAGTGGTACTCGTAAGATGTTAGAAGGGAGTGCTCAACTACCTGAATACCTTTGGTATGAAAAGCGGTTGTATGATGCACTGAAGCTGGACCAGAGCAATTATCATAAGGCGCTTGATCTCTACCCGGCCGCACTGCAACAAACTGAGAATGTCATTGAGAAAGCACAAATGAAATTTGATGCAGCCATGATAATCGTTGAGTTACTTAAAAACGCCAACAAAGTTAAAACACCCCAGAACTTAAAAGTACTTATTCGTGAATCAGCAAAGGAAGGTTGTGAGCAAGCAAAGCAGTTTTTAGCCTCTCCGTCTGGTAAAGCATTGATGCGCGACAGTAGCTATGTTTGCCAGAAGGTAAAACGTAAAGCTGTTGATCGTACCAAGCAGAAAAAAGCACGCAAGCAAGCTAAGAGTGCAAGAAGAAAGTGAAGTCGTGCGGTATTAAGTAAAGTGGCTCTGAACAACACCCGTTACTCGGATTCAGGGTGACGGGCGTATCCTGAATGTATCGCATTTCTGTCTTGTATGATTCGTTCGGGTAATGAACGATTAAAATTCCTGATAAATCAGGTGTCTAATATGTCTAACAAACTTGCCTGAAAAGATGTAGCTGTCATAATGATATGCATGTTAATGCTTTAATCATGGCTGTTGTGACATCATGAAAAATATTCTCCTTTCTACAACGGGCACAAGTCCGCAGGTGCTAACCGAGACGCTATATGCTATCCACACCAGTGGTAAGCCTTTTCCCGACGAAATCTATGTCATCACCACCCGCAGTACAAGGCAGATGTTAATGAACGGGCTGTTTCGCGATGGCCACCTGAATGCATTGAAAGAAGAATATCAGCTCCCCGATTTCAAGTTCACGGAAGATCATATCTGGTTGATCGAAGATGATAACGGCCAACCGATAGATGATGCGAAATCAATTATTGATCAAACGTATATGGCTGATTTTATCACCCGAAAAGTCTACCAGCTCACTCAAAAAGACGATGTTGCCATTCATGCGTCCCTGGCTGGTGGTCGTAAAACCATGGCGTTCTATTTTGGTTATGCCATGTCTTTGTTGGGGAGGGAGCAAGATACCTTAAGCCATGTTTTCGTTAATGACGATTTTGAGTTCGTTCGTGACTTTTGGTACCCTACGCGCCAGCCCAAATGGATAGCAGGAAAGCACGGGCAGGGTGAGGTAGATACCAGCCAGGCGGTGGTAACTTTAGCTGAAATTCCTTTTGTGCGAATGCGTCAGTCAGTTAATCCACAATTGATTGAATCAATGGGCAATATGTCGTTTAGTCAAACCGTTGCAACACTCAATGCAACACATCGAGACGATATCTCAATTTCCATTCATAAAAAATCAAAAACACTAACACTGCTTGGTCTTGATATCTCCCTGACCGCGAAAGAGTTGGCATTTTACATCTGGCTTTTACAAATGGGAGACAAGGGGCTGGTCGTAGACCGGTACTTTGAAGAAAACAAAGAGTATGCGATTGGCTTTTTAAACACTTACAGTGAGATTGCCAGTGACGTTAGAGTTTATCGCACCTTTGGCATTGAGCCGGAAGACTTGAAAGAAAACACCCTTGACTCACTTAAGGGGATGGATAGAACCTTCGTTCAGCAGCTCCGTTCATCTATTAATAATAAGCTTAAAAAGATCTTGCCGCCTGATGCTTCGAATAAGATTGAGATACAGTCAAAGGCATCAGGATATAGCCAACAATATACAGTTAGTGCCCACCAACACCAGATTGAGTTCATGGTTGTTTGATTTGCCCCTGACAACATGAATGTGGCAATAGCCAGCTTTAGCATGATTAACATAAAAGCAATAAAAATGAGTATTACTTTCAGAAACAAGTTAAAAACACATCAGTTACCAGAATTATTTAAAAAAAAATGGTTCGAAAAAGAATTACATAATTGGAAAAATAATGCTCCCCAGCCATCATTATTTGATGAAGTGACCATTGAAGGTGTCTTAGAAGAAAATCTTGCAGCATTAATTAGGAAAGGTGAACACTTCACTGCGGCAAAACTATTGCAATCATATGACATGTATAACGACGTTGATGAGAAAATCATGCCGTTACACTGGGCTGTGATGAACGACAGTATCGAGCTTGTGATGGCGTTGTTGGCGCTGGGTGAAGACATAAATCAGCAAGACTATGAAGATGAGCTGCATGTATTGCCTCTCGCCATGATGTATTGTGGCGAAGAGATGTTTAATTTCTTGCTATTACATCCAGGTATCAATGTCCATCATGAAGGTAAGTTTATCAAGGAAGATGCTGAGATTATGCAATTTTTTGGTGATTATGATGTGCATAATTATATTTACCCTGCCTTACGACTGTTAAAGCCAGAGTATCATGCCTGCCATCAATACCTTAATATTAACTGGGATGTTGATTACAAACCCAAATATTCACCATTAATGGTGTATGCATTCGAAAACTACGATTTCGAAACTATGAATATGTTAGTAGCTAAAGGGGCTGATATTAATCCATGTATAGATGAAGATTATTATTTTGGCCCTAATCTGATTAACTTTGCGCTTTCTAAGTATCGGGATAAGCCTAACAATAAAAACATGCAGGGTATTCAATGGTTCGCTAAGTTTACCAAGCTATTAGCATCAGAATCTTCTGAATTTACATCACTGGCGGAGGAGGTCGTTGATTGGGATGACGACAAAGTAAAAAATGAACTTGGTGTCAAATATTTTGAAGAATTACGTAAAGAATACGAAGAACTAGAAAAAGAATTTGAAAGATTCGAAAGGCAATTAAAGGCGGAATATTCACTTGTTCAGCTTAATAGTTACTCGTCTGATTATCCTGAAAGAGTTGAAGTATCAATATTGAATGATTTGTTCAGGGAAAAAAGAGTTATTCCTGTTAGCAACATTTGGGATGTTAAATTCAGCAGGGTAAGGGATAAGCTATGGGTTGCTGTCTTTAAGCATACCTTTACCTGAGGAGTTGATTCAGCACTACTCAGGCAAGCTTTCTGGTCTTGATCTGTTTTCAGCGACGGAGTTTCACTCTATCTTCTGGTTTATAAAAGCGGATGCAATTATTTTTTATTGCATTGAGGCTTTGGCGAATAAGTACAATAGAGAGGTGTTCTTAAAGGTAGATGGTAAATCTGTTGTATCGTCTATGTATAATTACTATATAAACTCTTTGATAAAGAGTGGAGATCTTTTTATTGACAGCAAGGTATCACATGATTTTTTGTCAATTTCAGATAAGATCCTCTACGCAGAACATCAATTATTAGAATTTGGTGTTTTGGATGAACATGATGTTTCTGGTGAAATAGCTTTGCCACCAGATTGTTTTTATTCAATATCAGATAAAGCATCAATACAAATTTGTATTTGTGACAACGCATCAGAGGAACAGAATAATGATTGTTGTCTATATATTAAAAAAGATGTGATCTGGGAGCCGCTATTCAGAGGTTCGATTGAAGAAGTAATAGAATTCCTCGTTCATTACCTTCCTGGAAGTCATTTGCTCAATCGTTGCCCTGAATGTGGTGAGTTAGATTTAGTTCGTGAAATGGCTTATGGTGAGGTTCACAACGAGTGTATGTGAATAATTTGGTAATACAGCCATTACTATTTATTTGTAATTGAGGTCATGAATTTTCCTGACTATATTAAATAATGATTGAGAAGTCAAAGTATTTTTAACGTTATCAAATAAGACAAAAAATCTGAGAAGGCAGCCGTAAATTTAGCTGCCTTCTCTTGATTATTATTCTACTATACTATCCCATATGCGCCAGATATGGTAACCAGTCAGGTTTTCTATATTTACTCTTAATGATAGAGGTCCAGATCTATAAAGTCGTTCAATATGTTCAATTTTATCGTGGAAATTAATGTTTTTCGCTAAAATTTCTTTAATTTCATTTGTTATTTCATCAGGCAACGCGTAATTGATCTTAAAAAACAATTCATGTGTATTCCTCATGTTGTCAACAGATTTGCTATGATCTCGATAGTTATCAAAGAAAGTTCTCTTCATTAAGGAGAATTTTTTAAGCATTTTATATAGTTCAGGGCTTGTATGGAAATCATAGTCACGCCCATATATACTGGTCATAATTTCTTTTTTCTCAAAGCCAAAGATTAAATCAGGGTATGAAAAATGGTTGTTTATAGGGTCATAATTACCCGCTGTGCTTCTGATTGTTTGATTAAACTCAATCCAACGAAAAACCTCATGCTTATAATTTTTTATGTTTTTAATTTCATTGAGTGTATTTGTAAACTCTTCTACTTTATAACATAAATCTTCAGATTCGTAACCATATGGGCTGATGGTTTCAAATAGATTTATAATGACTATTTCTTTGTTTCTTTTTGCTCGTTTGTATAAGTTGCTAGTGGTTCTTATTTCTTTGTCGTCAAAATTTTCACATATAACATTTGCATAGCGATAGTCTAAGTTTCTGACTCTTAATTCACCATATTTATCAATAATGATCTGATGTATACCTGGTTTATTAATATTGTCATTGATGATTTTTATCACGTTGGAAATAAAATCGTCGATATTGTACTTACAGAAGCATTGAAAGTCGTTTAATGCTAAATAATCCATAACGATTTCGAAATCATCCCAATCATCTAGCTCTAAATCTTCTAAATCAAATCGTAATTGGAGATCCATGTTTACCTCATAATAAGACAGAAACGTATATATCATAACAGCAGGCTGATTGTAATCCATTGTTTTAAAAGAGTTTGTAGCATATTTCTTTCGTTTTGGTATTTAATTGGTATTCATTTTTAATGTTAACCAGGGTGTTTTAAGGTATTTCAAGATTGAAAAATCCTGATTTCAGGGCTGAGCAGGTTAAGCCAGTATACTCGTTGCTGATAGTTAAAAGGCGTAACGTATTGATTTTGAAGTTTATATCACATAGTTATATGTTATTATGTGATGCATAATTAGTAATATTTCAGTTGATTAGGGGCTGGTATGAAAAAAACCAACTTTGAGTTTCTAAAAGGGGTAAACGACATTCTCTACCGTATTGCTTATGCGGCAGAGAAAAACTACCCGGACGATCCCAATACTACTTTGGTGAAATTGCGGATGTTTGGCGAGGCTTCTGCCAAGCATATTGCCAAATTGCTGGATATGGAGATCCCAGAAAACCAAGTGGATTTGCTTCGCGATTTCTCTCGTTTGCCTTGGGTCGACGATAACATCATAAAGTTTTTCCACCAGCTACGAAAAGTCGGTAATAAAGCGGTACACGAATACCATAACGACTTGAATGATGCCGAGATGATGTTGCGTATCGCGTTTAAAGTCAGTGTCTGGTATTACCGCCTGGTGACTAAGAATCTCGATTTCGCCGTCCCTGCTTTTGAACTGCCACAAGGTGGCAGTGACGAAGCGTATAATCATGAAATTTCATCGCTCAAGCAAGCACTGGCAGAGGCGCTGAATGAGAAAATTCAATCCGCTTCTGAGCTTGAAGCGCAAAAAAATAAGTTAACTGCGCTAAATGGTTATATTTCTATCCTGGAAGGCAAGCAGGAAGAAACCGAAGAACAAACTAAAGCCCGTATTGCAGCGTTAGAAGCTCAGCTAAAAGCTAAAGATAAAGAACTGAGCAAGAAGACAGAACGCGAGCGTAAAGAATACCGCGAGCAAATCAACCAGCGTGCTGCTGCGCGTAAGCTTGACCTCTCAGAGCAAGAAACGCGTTATCTTATCGACCGTCAACTGCGTGAAGCCGGGTGGGATGCAGACAGTGTTAACTTGCGTTATGCGAACGGCACACGTCCGCAAGTGGGGCGTAACCTGGCGATTGCAGAATGGCCAACCGGCATTGATGAAACCGGCCATACTGGCTTTGCTGATTATGTGTTGTTTGTCGGTTTAATACCTGTCGCGGTGATTGAAGCAAAAAGTAAGAATACCGATGTACAAGGCAAACTGCCTGAGGCTTACCGTTACAGCAAAACCTTTGATCATGACTTGCTCAGGGCTGAGCTAACAGAGTGTGTAGCGAATGACGATGCGCAGCTTGATAAGATTGCAGAAGAGCTTCCAAGTTACACGGTAACTTGGCCTGATTCTAATGGCGTCGATGTTTATAAAATCCCGTTTTGCTATTCAGCAAACGGCCGTGAATACAGTGCAACTTTAAAAAGTAAAAGTGGTATCTGGTATCGAGATGTACGTCATACCTCAAACATGCCAAAAGCGCTACCGGCTTGGCATCGTCCCGAAGAGCTTATTGCCAAGCTAGAAAGTGATCTTCACGTTCATAATCGCTGGTTTGCAGATAATGCGGACATGAGCGAATTGGGCCTGCGTTACTACCAGGAAGAAGCGGTCGCGGCAGTTGAACAAGCCGTTATCAAAGGCCAACAGGAAATCTTGCTCGCCATGGCAACGGGTACTGGTAAAACACGAACCGCTATTGCTTTGATGTACCGTTTGATCCAGTCTCAGCGCTTCAAGCGGGTACTGTTCTTGGTCGACCGTCGTTCTCTGGGTGAGCAGGCGTTAAACTCGTTTGAAGATACCCGTATCAGTGGCGATACCTTTAATTCTATTTTCAATATTCAGGGATTAACTGACAAATTCCCTGAAGATAGCACCAAGATCCACGTCGCTACCGTCCAATCATTGGTGAAGCGCACACTGCAAAGCGATGAACCAATGCCTGTAGGTCGCTATGATTGCATCATTGTCGATGAAGCGCACCGTGGTTATATCCTCGATAAAGAACAGACCGAAGGCGAAATGGTTTTCCGTAGCCAGCTCGACTTTATCTCAGCCTATCGCCGCATTATCGATCACTTTGATGCAGTAAAGGTTGGACTCACGGCGACACCAGCCCTGCACACGGTAGAAATCTTCAACACGCCAGTTTATCGCTATAGTTACCGCAAGGCGGTGATTGATGGCTACCTGACCGATCAGGAACCACCGATTAAAATTACCACCAAGCGCAGTAGCGATGGTTTGTACTTTGCTCAAGGTGAACAGGTAGAGCGGATCAGCTATCAGGGTGAGCTGATCACCGATACCTTGGAGGATGAGCAGAACTTTGATGTTGCCGATTTCAACAGCAGTGTTGTTGCTCCAAACTTCAACAAGGCGGTGTGTAAAGAGCTGGTCAACCATCTCGATCCGACAGGTAAGCAAAAAACCTTGGTTTTCTGCGTCAATAACCCCCATGCCGATATGGTGGTTGAACAATTGCAAACCGCTTTTAAGGTGAAATATCCTGACTTAGAGCACGATGCCATTATTAAGATCACCGGTGATTCAGACAAAGATCCGACTAAAGTGCAGTCGATGATCACCCGTTATAACAAAGAGCGGTTGCCCAACATCGTGGTAACGGTGGATCTGCTCACCACCGGTATCGACATTCCGAGCATCTGTAACCTGGTGTTCTTGCGTAAAGTGAAAAGCCGTATTTTGTACGAGCAGATGAAAGGCCGTGCGACTCGCTTGTGCCCAGATGTGGGTAAAGTAGCGTTCCGTATTTTCGATGCGGTGGATCTGTACGATACCTTGGAGTCAGTGGATACGATGAAGCCGGTCGTGGTGCGCCCGCAGGTAGAGCTGAAAACCTTGGTCAATGAAATCACCGACTCGGAAACCTACAAGGTGATAGAAGCCGATGGCCGTAGCTTTGCTGAGCACAGCCACGAGCAGCTGATTGCAAAATTGCAGCGGGTGATAAACCACGCTAACAACAACCGTGGCCGCTCACAGGAAATCGACACTGCCATCAAGCGCTTTGATGATATCTGCCAGGATGCCATGGGCTGCCAGTTCAGTGGCTTTGCCCGTACACTGAAAGAAAAAGGCCCGAAGTGGACGGCAGAAATCTTCAACAAAGTTGATGGGTTAATTGAGCGGATTGAAAAGCTCAAGTCTGATATAAATGACTTGCGCAAGGCGCCGATTTTCACCGATATCGACGACGAGGTCATTGGCGTTGAGCGTCTGTATGGTGAATATGCGAACGCTGAAGACTTCCTAGAAGCGTTTGATAACTTGGTGACAGGTAACCCGAATGCCCATGCCGCGCTGCAAACCGTGATTAACAAGCCACGCGATTTAACCCGTAAGGCCCTGCTAGAGCTTCAGGAGTGGTTTGATCGCCAACACTTCGATGAATCGACCCTGCGTGTAGCTTGGAAGGAAACCAAGAACCAAGACATCGTTGCTCGCCTGATTGGCCATATTCGCCGTGCTGCCATTGGTGACGCATTACTGCCATTTGACCAGCGGGTAGATAATGCGCTGGTGCGCATTAAGGCAGAAAACGGCTGGAGTGACGAGCAACTCACTTGGTTGGATCGTCTGGGCGACAGCCTGAAAGAGAAAGTGGTGATTGATGACGACACCTTTAAATCAGGCAACTTCAAGCGCCGGGGCGGTAAACGTAAGCTTACGAACGTCTTCGATGGTGAATTAGACACCATACTCGCCAAGCTCAATGATTATGTATGGGATCAGCCTGCCTAATCCACTATCATTACCCGCATTATTGTGCCGTGCGTGATGTGTCATCAAGATGAAAATTACACTCGGCACGTATTCACTATGAATGTAAGAATATCGAGAAAAGCATGAACAATAATGATTTGGTCGCCAAACTGTGGAAATTGTGTGACAACTTGCGTGATGGTGGGGTGTCTTACCAAAACTACGTGAATGAGTTGGCGTCGTTGCTGTTCCTCAAAATGTGTGAAGAAACTAGTCAAGAAAAAGACTTTTTACCTGAAGGATTTCGTTGGAATGATTTACGCGAGAAGTTAGGACAGGATCAACATCGTTTTTATCGAAAGATGCTTGTTCAGCTTGGCGAGCATAATCATGCTATTGTTCAAGCAATATTCCATCAAGCTAATACAACTATTCGAGAGCCAAAACAATTATCTGAGTTGGTAACGAGTATGGATAAACTTGAATGGTTTGAAGGGAGCAAAGGCAAATCTCGTGATGACTTTGGTGATATGTACGAAGGCTTGCTACAAAAGAACGCTAACGAAACCAAATCAGGTGCTGGCCAGTATTTCACCCCGCGCTCATTGATCAGCACTATTGTTAAGCTGATGCAGCCACAGCCGCGTGAAGTGATCCAAGATCCGGCAGCGGGTACTGCAGGCTTCTTGATTGAAGCAGATAAATACATTAAAGCCAATACCGGTGACCTTGAATGGCAAATGGTTGGCGGTGACAAAAAACGCATGACGCAAGAAGATCAAGACTTCCAAATGCAGCGTGCGTTTGTTGGCCTTGAATTAGTACCTGAAACCCGCCGCTTGGCACTGATGAACTGCCTGCTGCACGATATCGAAGGCGACCAAGACAAAGGCGGCGCTATTCGTTTGGGTAATACTTTGGGAAGCGACGGTGAAGCGTTGCCAAAAGCCGATGTGGTGCTAACTAACCCGCCGTTTGGCAGTGCTGCTGGTACTAACATTACCCGTACCTTTGTTCACCCAACCTCAAACAAACAGCTGTGTTTCATGCAGCATATTGTCGAAAGCCTAGAGCCAGGCGGCCGTGCGGCAGTCGTTATTCCTGATAACGTTTTGTTTGAAGGTGGTAAGGGCACCGATATCCGTCGAGACCTGATGGACAAATGTAACTTGCACACCATTTTGCGCTTGCCGACCGGTATCTTCTACGCTCAGGGCGTGAAAACCAACGTGCTGTTCTTCCAAAAAGGTACGCCGGAAAACCCGAATCAAGATAAAGGCTGTACCAAGGAAACTTGGGTCTTCGATATGCGTACCAATATGAATACCTTTGGTAAGCGCCGCCCGTTAACCGATAAACACTTCGATGCCTTTGTTGCAGCCTACGGTGAAGACAAGAACGGCCTGTCACCACGTACTCAAGGTGTGTGGGATGTACTAGGTGCGATCTACGCCGAAGGGGAAGACTCTGTTGAGCAATCGCCTGAAAACGCTCGTTTCCGTAAGTTCTCCCGTGACTATATCCGCGACCAGAAAGGCGACAGCCTAGATATCTCTTGGCTGAAAGATCTAGAGGCGACGTCGGTTGAAAACCTACCAGAGCCAGAAATACTAGCTGGTGAGGCCATGGCTGAGCTGACAGAAGCCATGTCAGAGATTTACCAGCTAATGCAGGCGCTGGGTGCTAATGATGAAGCCGAGGCGCAGAAGCAGTTGCTGGAAGAGGCGTTTGGGTTGAAAGAGCAGGACCTAGATCCTAGTGGCGAGTTCCTAGAAGAAGCAGCTCAGGAGGTTGAGGCATGAGTCAATTGCCGAAAGAGTGGGTTCAGGTAAAGCTTAAAGATGTTGTTGACAAGATTGTAGGTGGTGGGACTCCAAGTAAATCTGTACCTTCTTACTATGAGGGGGAGATTCCGTGGATGACAGTCAAAGATATGAATAAAACATATCTGACTGATACCATTGATCATATTACTCAAGAAGCTGTAGAAAATAGTAGCACTAATGTTATTCCCGCCGGTATTCCAATTATTGCTACACGTATGAGCTTGGGAAAGATTGTAAGAGCCAGCTTTGATTCTGCAATTAATCAAGACCTAAAAGCATTATTTGTAAACAAAGAAATTGATCAGTATTTCTTTGAATACTGGTATCGCTCTCAAGGAATTAAAATTGAGTCTCTAGGGACCGGAACAACTGTAAAGGGCGTTCGCTTAGAGGTAATTAATGGCCTTGATTTCCCACTTGCTCCCCTTGCCGAACAACAGCGCATCGTTGAAAAACTCGACGAGGTGTTGGCGCAGGTGGATACCATCAAAGCTCGTCTTGATGGCATTCCCGCGATCATCAAACGCTTCCGTCAATCCGTCCTCGCCGCCGCTGTATCGGGGAAATTGACTGAGGAGTGGCGTAGCTCTTCAGAATACCGTGAAGTGTTTGGTAAGTTATTGCCAAGCTCTTGGAAAGTGAAGGCCGCGAAAGATATTTGTGTCAAAGTGCAAAGTGGTTCTACTCCAAGAAATGATCCATTCAATCAGGGCGGTACGATACCTTTTTTGAAAGTTTATAACATAGTCAATCAACAGATTAATTTTGACTATAAGCCGCAATTTGTGACTACCGATACGCACCATGACAAGCTTAAACGTTCAGTTGCTTATCCTGGTGATGTTTTAATGAATATTGTTGGGCCACCTTTAGGTAAAGTTGCAATTCTTACTAGTCAGTACCCAGAGTGGAACTTGAATCAAGCAATCACTTTATTCCGAGCCGACTCTGAGTTATTGGATAACAAATACCTCTATTATGTATTGTGTGAGGGGGACTTGGTTCGAGCGGTTATGCCTGAGACTAAGGGCTCAGTTGGCCAAGTGAACATTTCCCTAACACAATGCAGAGAGTCGTCAATACCTTTGCCTGCAATTGAAGAACAAAAAGAGATCGTTCGCCTAGTTGACCAATACTTCGCGTTTGCCGACACCATCGAAGCGCAGGTGAAAAAGGTGCAGGCGAGGGTGGATAACCTAACCCAGAGCATTCTAGCCAAAGCCTTCCGTGGTGAGCTGGTGCCGCAAGACCCAGATGATGAGCCTGCGGACAAACTGCTGGAGCGCATCGCCGAAGCCCGTAAAGAGGCGGAAGCCCTAGCCAAAGCCGCCAAGAAGGCCGAGGCAGCCAAGAAAAGAGCCGCGAAGAAAGCTACAGCGTAAATTATAGAGGAGCCAACATGATTTCGGTTATGTTGGTTTTTTTGTTGATGAATTTAAACCGTATATAATGTGGTAACTGTGTGCCGTAATATTCGCATGGTTAGTTGGGTTGATCTCTCGTCATCAGAGCGGGAACGGGTATTACAAGTGTTAGCCAAGTATCTTGAACAACTCGATTAGTGATCAAGAGACCAGCTTCGGTTGCCTTTTTTTATACTACAGAAATTACAAGCTTGTGATTGCTAATAAATCCTCCAGTTTTGTCATGATGAATGCATTGGCAATTACCGCCTTTCATTCGGAGGAGAAACCATGAGCTATCCAATCAATCTAGACGATGCATTGATCCATAACCCAGCTCCACGCTGTCCTTGTATGTTACTGCTGGATACATCTTCCAGTATGACTGGATCACCAATTACTGAGTTAAATCGTGGTGTTCGTCAATTCATTGAAGAAGTGCAAAGTGATGAAGTTGCTGCCAGTTCTGTAGAACTGGGTGTCATTACTTTTGGCGCTAAAGTCGAGCTACAAAGCAAGCTGACAACCGTTGAAGATATTGAAGGAGTTTCCGAGCTCCAAGCTTACGGCATGACCCCAATGGGAGAGGCGGTGAATCTGGCAATTAGCGAGCTCGAGAGTCGTAAAGCGGAATATCAACGAAATGGCGTGAGTTATTATCAACCTTGGGTGGTAATGATGACAGATGGCGGGCCAAATGATGAATGGTCTGGCGCGGCACAACGCTTACGTAATCTAGCTGAACAGAAAAAAATGGTCGTGCTTTGCGTTGGTATTGGCGATGACGCTGAAATGCAGATCCTGCAGCAATTTAGCGTGCTACCACCTAAAAAATTAAATGGCCTGAAATTTAGAGAGTTCTTTGCTTGGCTTTCACAGAGTATGCAGCGGGTTAGCGCATCTACGCCAGGCGACAAAATTAGCCTGCCAAGTACTGGGACTTGGGACAGTATCGATATTTAATTTTTGCAAAGGAAAGCAACCATGCAGGTGAGTCATTATTTGCCACTATCGGCACAGCAATTTTTGTTTAACGCACTAGAAAAGCCTGTAAAAAAGGCTCAACCCATCGAACTTGATAACTGGCGCCATGCGGGTGAGGCGGTCGTAGGTTATCGCCATAGGGTGAATCAACAGGTATGCCAGGATGCCTGTCTATCTCAGAACCTAACCCGCCCTTTACTTGTGCTGTGTGACGGTGCTGGCAGCGCTGCTGTGTCCGATTTGGGCGCGCAAGCACTGAGTCTTGGTTTGAGCCGCTTGCTGGTTAGTATTGAGCCTTTGCTGGCCCAGTGGCTTGATGATCCCGAGTTTGATATTGCTTTGGTTGATGAAATGCTCAGCAAGATGATTTCCCGTCATGCCAAGGGGATTCTTAAAGATCTAGCCATGCAACATAAGCGAGCAATGAATGATTTCCGTGCAACGTTATTACTCTGTGTCGTTGGCCGCTATAACACCTATTGGTGTCAGGTTGGTGATGGCTATTTGCTGAAGCGGGTTGGCGAGGGTTCAGACAGTGCATGGCAACTTATTAGTCCGCCAGAAAAAGGGGAGTATGCCAATCACACATGTTTTGTCGATGACAAGTTAACGTTGTCACTGTTTCAGCATGGTCTGATGCCTTCACATGAGATGACGGCTGTGGCAGCAATGAGTGATGGTGCTGGTGAGCGTTTGGTCTGTCAACGTACAGGTAAAGTTGGGGAGATGGTGGAGTGGGTTTACAACGAGGTAACCATAAATCCCACAGTAGCTAAATCACTGTTAGGTTTCTTGAGCGACCCGAATGTGTGGAACAGCACAACTGGGGACGATAAGAGTTTGGCAATGTTAGCGCAATGATATAGGGGTAAGTAAATGAAAGTTTATGATCTAAAGCACAACCCACAACAAGTAGAGCCTGCACTAAAAAGTGGTGGAGAAGGTACTGTTTACCCGCTATCACACCGTCCCGATTTAGTGGTGAAGGTTTACCATGATCATTTGCGTACCGAGCAGCAACGTCAGGATAAGATTTTCGCACAGATGCAGTTGTTCGCTGACCTTCAACCTTGGTTGAAAGAGCTTCCAATGGCTTGGCCGTTAATTCCGGTGTTTGATGAACAGAAACAATGGATGGGGTACGCAATGAAAAAGGTCAGTGGTAAAACCATGAGCGTATTTCGTAATCCGAAGCTGGTTAGGAAACACTTTCCCGGTTTAACCCGAACTCGCTTGATTGATTACCTGATCAATATGTTAACTACTGCAGAGAAACTCCACCAGCAGGGGATCTATATGGGTGATATCAATTTAGATAATTTCCTTATTGATCCTGACAGTACTACGGTGAGCTTTATTGATTGTGATAGCTATCAAATTGTATCGAAAGGGCAGTGTTATCCGTGCCCTGTTGGGCAAGATGCAATGATCCCCCCAGAGCATCAAGGGAAGAAGTTAAGTTCAGTTGTTCGCAATGAAGACAGTGATATTTTTTCGCTAACCGTTATTTGCTTCATGCTGTTAATGAGTGGTCGCCACCCTTATGAACATATTGGTGGGGCAAGCACCACTCAGAATATAGCCAATGGCCATTTCCCGTATGGGCAATCTATCCGTCCTGGTGTAGATGGTGCCATTCCCCCAGGCTACTGGTACGTATGGTGGAGCCATTTAAGCTATAACCTTAAATCAGCGTTTATGACCACATTTACGGAAGGGGCACATCAACCTTGCAAACGTGTACGGTTAGCTGAGTTGAAAAAACTGCTATCGCAATATAAGTGGTCAATTGAGCAGGGACACCTAGTGGATGAACTCTGGCCTACAGAGGCAAAGCAAAATATGAAAATCGCTTAGTTTTTGTTTCGCATTACTGCTGTTATAAACACATAGATAGTATGGGTTTTGTATTCGTTCGCCAGCGTATTTTATCATTTATTTTCAATGTAATAGCCGTATGATATGGTCCAGGTCACTATATGAGCATGGCATGAGTGGTATTGTTTTTCCTGGTGAGATGATGAATTAACGAGCTTATAAAAACCAAGGAAGCGGTTTGGTTTTGTAGGCTGGAAGCCAGGCATAAAAGATTAGGTATATTTCATGATTAAAGACACGCTTATTAACCGCTTACACGAAGAATTCGGCGAACCAACCCGAACAACCAAAAAGGTAGAGGCTTGGCACATCACCAACCATTTTGGCTTTGTGGTTGAAGTTGATAAACCTGATCATGGTGAGTTTGCCAATGTATGGCTGCCGCACCCGTTTGACAGTATTGAGATGCCGGCAATTACACTGCAAGTGTACCCGCAAGACAAGGGCCGTCACAGCAACACCTATTCCACACCAGGCCTACAACGAGGTGAAGTGGTGTTGAAACTCAAAATCACTTCTCAACATGATATTGAAAATTTGGTCGATTACTTAAAGCCATAAGGCTGAGTCAATAAATGGACATGCATCATGAATTTTCAAGAAGTCTGCCAGCAGAGAAATGCTTTTAAATTGACGATAAAGAATGCAGATGTGAATTTTTGGCTAAGCCTGTAGAGGGACAATATTAATTATGAGTACATTGGATAATACCACGCACCTCTCTTGTACACGTTGGTTGGGTTCATTTTTGGTGTCCAGGCAGGCTCAGTACAAGAATTCGACAGAGCTGTATAAATACCATATGACTAAAAATGAGTATCTGTCACTACGAAAGGCGCTGAGTGATAGTCGTCAGTACTCGAATGGTATGCTGTTAACCAAAGAGTGGTGTGGCGCATTCACTATTTATTGTGCGGAGTGGTTCCGGCGTGAATATACTCATGATTGGAGCTGGCAGCCTATTTTTGACAGTTTGTCATTTGAATTATCACCGGCTGAAATCAGTGATGTCGTAATTAAAGGCTTGCAAGTGTATTGGAAGCGACCTCTTTCCCGCCACCTTTCTGAAAGGAACGATTATTTAGGTTCGGTGTTCCGTGAAGGTGGCTTGCCGTCCAACTTACTCTCCAGCGATAGTAATAACTATCAGAGTGCCTTCTTCTCGATATTTGAGCGCTATCAGCTCCTTAGAGATTTAGGTGCTTCGGCGGTTGAGCAATTTATCCAACACCGTATTAGTCGCTTGCCAAACACTTTGCAAGGCCCAGAGTCTGTTGATCTGATTACGAATATGGTCGAGCAGTTGGATTCACTGGTTTACCGTTTTGGTCTTGATAAGCAAGATAATCCTGCCGAGTACCTGGATTCTCAATACCCGAGGTGGCGGGAAGATTTCCCATTACCATTGGAAGATGAGACGGGATCAGCTTTTCTGGGGCGTTTGTTGACAAGGGCTTCTGATGAAGTTCGTAAAGTGGCAAAGGTAAAAAGGATGCTGGCTTGTAAGCACTATGTCTCTTTCGCCAAGCAAGCCGTATTGTCTAAGGTGACTTTACCCAATACATGTTCTTTTGAGCTCACCAAGTTAGAGTTGAGCAGCAGTCGAATCGAGCTAGCGATTTTCGAGGGTGAAAAGCAACTTGCTTCATTGGGAACTGGATATTCACAGTTTGAGGGTGACAATACATTAGTTCGCATGAGGCATAGCCAAGTTGAGGTTCGTCGAGAGAATCCTGCGAGCGAACTGTATTTGGTTGCAATGCAATCGGGGCGAAAGCTATCTGAAATTCGACTTTATGCAAGCTCGGTTGACGTTGGTGAGACAGCGATAACTCTGATAGAAAAAAGCGACAAATGGCTAGTTGCGGGGCAAGCATCGACTAAGGTCAAGTCTGCAAAAGCGGGGGTATTGCTTCCTGAAAACTCAACACTTAATGTGCTGGAAGGGAAAGTAACCCCGTCAGATCTCAAATTTGGCGATTATCAATTCCAGCTTATTGAGGGTAAATGTGAAGTGATTACCGAGCATGACGAGCGTTATGTCATTAGCTCTGGTGCTGATAGTTTTACCATCGATAGCCTGATTGTTAAAGGGGAGCAGCTGTTCTGGAAGTCTACGCCAGCTCTCGTATTCAAAGGTATGCCAAAAGTTACAGTTGAGTATGGTGCTGATGATCACTTGTTATTTGGCCTATCAACGTTCCTGAATGGGAAGCCTGTCGAAAGTTTGAGTCGCTCTGAGGTTAATGGTAGACAGCTTCTTACTGCTAAGAGAGCTGACGGGAATGTTTTGCTCAGAAAACGTATAGGTATTTTACCGCCGGACTTCGAGATTCAGCCTATTGGTGGTGATACGCCTGATCGAGGGGTAATTCGTGTATTTACGTCTTCACCTTGTGTATGCAACGTTATGTCTGACAATGTTATTGTCGAAGATATGCAAAAAACAGACACCTATACCGACCTTATCCTTTCTGCAAAGGATAAGGGAAAACCGCCGGCGAATGTGTCTGTTCAGGTGCTAGCTTCTTTATTGAGTGCTCCTATCCTTTTTGAGGTTCCATTCCCTGCCAAGGGGGCCTTTGCATATGGTGCCAATGGGAAACCATTACCTGAGAATGTGGCGCTAGAAGATCTGTTGGGTAGTCGGCTTCACCTCTTTGCACCAAAGGGGGCTCCAGCGAAATACGAGATTGAAGCAATAGAGAAGATGTCGCGTAATAACCGTACTAAGAATTCAGCTTATCGTTGGCACTACCGCGTGACTGATAAACCTCTGGAAGTAAGTTTGTATGGCTTGAAAGAAGCTATTCTTGAGTTGTTGTCACTGCGGGAAGACCTAGATAGCCAGGTTGAGTTGTTGGTCAAAGGACCGGGCAGGCCGCTTCGTTTCAATATCAGCCACTATTCCACAGTGATGGATTATGACCGGGTGAATAATGTAGTTGCAATTCGCTCTAAGGTTTTATCTTCCGCTGAAAATGTCAAACCGGTACTTATTTCTCTTTCTGCTCCCGAGCAGAAGCCTATACCGCTGATTAGCCGTGAATCAGAAGGTGTCGCAACTGGTGAATACGAATTACCAGCCTACCTAAGCGCTGGTGGCCCTTGGTTAGTTGTGCCGGATGCAACTTCAAGTGTTGCTTTCCGCGCTAAATTCATTCCTGGTGCAACAACTGATGATACAAAGGATGTGAGAACACTTCAAAAAGCAGCAATGGCGTTTGAACCAAGGGCAGAGCGAAGTGTGATTGCTGATGTGCTTACCCAGATGTCTTCTGATTGGGAGCACAGTGGCTGGCAATATATGCGTGATACCTTCAAGAACTTTGGCTATCTACCCCTTTCAACCTTCGAGGTATGGCGGCATCTGGTGAGGGATAAGCGAGCTCTGGCTGTTGCTCTCTTTAAATTTGAATGTGATGCAAAACTCATTGCCGAGATAGAAAGTCAATTGCCGGTATTTTGGGAGTTGATCAGCGTTGAAGATTGGCACCATGCTGCCACACTAATGAAAGATGCTCTGCAAAGTAGTGGATTGCCGCAATCGTTTGTCGATACAGTTGTGGAAAAAAATATCGATAAGCTAACAACTGCAATTCCTGCGCTGTCGGATACAGTTGCTGAATACCTGAAAAATGGTCAATGGCCAGCAAAAATCCCCCTCCCGCTAGTAGAAAGCATGATCCAGCAACAGTGGTACCAGGATCTACTTCGCCAACATAGTGAAGATAACCATTGGCCTGAAGAGTTTGGGCAAGAACTAGAGCAAATTTGTGAAACGCAAAAATTAGTGCCATTTGGTATTCAAATTAATGCCCCATATCAAGCAGGGGTGGTTTACGCCCCGATTTTTGCGGCGGCTATGGCGAGTGACATGATTCCTGAAATGATAGTGAACCAACTAACTCCATTTACGCTATTTAAGTTACGGAAATTTAAAGATTTCGACCGGGAGTGGTTTGACCCTATGTATCGCTGTTTCCTGTCTCACTATGCTAAAAAAACACAATAATAGGTAATTCAATGACACGTTATTTTTCTGATTTAGTTGAGCAGTCAGTATCAAGGTCACGAGAAGCCACCTTGAGTATCTTGGGTATTAGTGACAGTGCACTGAGAACTCACTTGGGCCAAGTACTTTCAAAGGATTGTGGTGAGAGTGAATCTTTTTTGGCCCCACCCTTGTTCGAGCATACCTTTGGCTGGGAGTTCGCTGAGCCCAAGATTTCAGATCTTAAGGGAAACTTGCTTTCACAGGCTGTAATTTCAGCTCTTGATGATGAATCTAATGGGCGTTATCGCTTTGAAGCTAGGTTTAACCCATTCAAACACCAGCTGACGGCGTGGCAAACATTACTCTCGAAAAAACCGCAGTCGGTAGTTGTGACATCTGGTACGGGCTCAGGTAAGACCGAGTGTTTCATGGTACCCGTTATAGAAGATATACACCGTGAGTACCAAAAGCAGGGTGCTCCGCTAGTTGGTGTGCGAGCCCTGTTTCTCTATCCATTGAATGCACTGATCAACTCCCAGCAAGAGCGATTGGATGCATGGACTAAACATTTTGGTAGTGGTATTCGCTACTGCCTGTATAACGGTAATACCGAAAATAGCGAAAACAAAATGAGGAAGGCTCAGAACGAGCGTCCAAATGAAGTGCTATCACGCGAATTAATGCGTAAAGAGCCGGCACCTATCCTAGTCACCAATGGAACAATGCTTGAGTATATGTTGGTGCGTCAGGTGGACTCTCCGATTATTGAGCGTTCGCGCAAGGAAAAATCATTGCGCTGGATTGTCCTTGATGAAGCCCACACATATGTTGGCTCACAGGCCGCTGAGCTTTCGTTACAGTTGAGAAGGGTGCTTCAGGCTTTTGGGGTTGAAGCGAAAGATGTACGTTTTGTTGCGACGTCAGCAACAATTGCTGGTGAAGATGCCAGTAACCAGCTTAAGCAATATCTGGCCGATTTGGCGGGTATATCTAGCGAGCAAGTCAAAGTGATTGGCGGGCGTCGTGTGATCCCTGAAATCGATTTTGTCGAGGCTCAGCCTAAATCACTAGAGGAGTTAGAAGCAATTGAGCCTAGTGGTGAAGAAGTCAAGAAAGGATCTGCTGACCCAGAAGTGTCACAATTACGTTTCGATGCAATCTCTGCAGTGCCTTTTGCACGTACATTGCGAGATGTAGTTGTAAAAAGTGATAAGCCGTTGACATTGAATGAAATAAACCAAAGGGTTTCAATACAGCTGAATCAGTCGCTTCTTAGTCAAGAGGAACTTTTACGTTGGCTCGATTTGCTTACCGGTACGAAACCATCGAGCTATCAAGAAGCGTTTCTTAAAGTCAGGGCACATTTCTTCCAAAGGATGACAAATGGCTTGTTCAGCTGTATTGATAGTAACTGTCCTGCGAAGAAAGCGACACCACTGGCGAAGTCATGGCCTTTCGGCAACGTATATGCTGTTCATCGACAAAAGTGTGATTGCGGTGCACCAGTCTTGGAGTTGAGCTTCTGTACGGAATGTAATGAACCACACCTAATGGGGCGAGATAAGCAAGGTACCTTGGTTCAATGGAATACAAATGCAGGGGATGAATTTTCACTGCAGCATGAATCTTCCGATAGTGAAGAGGAGACGGAGGTACAAAACCTCGATGATTCATCACATTTACCTGAAATATTCGCGTCAAAAGTCGATAAAGATGAAAATTATGTACCCATCAAGATCGGCCTGGATGGCTGGATCGGTTCGCTTGTGGCTGACGGATACCAATTGACCCACGATATCAGTAAAAAACAAGTGTGTTGCGGCTGTGGGTTTGGTGGTTATCAACAATCATCTCCTTTCAGGAGGGCTATGCTAGGTGCGCCATTTTATATCGCTAATGTTGTGCCAACCTTGCTTGAATTTTGCCCTGACTTTGATGGCTCAGACAGTAAAGAGGGGCCACAGTCGTTGCCTGCTCGCGGTCGTCGTTTGATTACCTTTACCGATAGCCGCCAAGGAACTGCGCGTCTGTCAGTGCGAATGCAGCAGGAAGCAGAGCGTTCAAAATTACGTGGGTCAGTTGTTGAAGTTTTGAGGGAAAAGCAACTTGATCAACCTGAAAGTGAGGACAAGCCAGTAGAAGGAACTTCGCCAGCTGAGCTCATTGCGCAGGCTCAAACCTTACGGGGGATGGGTATGTCGGATATGGCTGACGAGCTGGAAGCGAAAGCCCGCGCATTAGAATCAGGCGTTCCAACCTTGAAGCTTGCTTCTGTAAGTTGGGAGGACATGGTTAGGGAGCTGTCGAAGAAGAGTGATTTCAAGGGCTCGATGTTCCTTTATAACCAGTATTTGTCACCTGAGGTGTTCCAGAAGTTCGATGGCAGTGACAAGCTAGCTGATATGTTGCTATTCAGAGAGTTTGCTCGAAGGCCCAAAAGGCAGAATAACTCTGAAACGCAGGGACTGGTGAAAATCAGTTACTCAGGGCTTGAGAGAATTAAGCATTGTCCCGAGCTTTGGGAGCAATACGGCTTCTCGCTTCAAGACTGGCAAGACTTCGTAAAAGTTTGCCTCGATTTCTTTGTTCGAGAGAATAACTTCTTGCGCCTGGAAAGTGGTGGTTGGTTGAAGTGGATTGGCAGTAAGTTTGCTTCTAAAACGTTGAGAAACCCTAATTCAGAAGAGCAAGATGAAGGACGAATCAAAAAATGGCCACAGATTCGAGGTAGTGGCCGTCATCGCTTGGTTAAGCTTCTGATTGCTGCATCGGGGATCGATGCGGAATCAACCCAAGGCAAGGATGTCATTAACACCTGGTTGGTGGCGGTGTGGCGAGATTTAACTGAAACTGCCAGAGTATTATCCGTCGATGATAACCAGTTTGCGCTTGATCGTAAGAAACTGATGTTTTCATTTGTCGATAAAGTATTCATTTGCCCTGTAACCAATAAACTGTTTGATACGACGTTCAGAGGGATATCTCCATATTTACCACGTAAAGTGGAAAATTTAGAAATGTACAAATGTACCGAGATTGATTTTCCGTGTATTTGGCTAGTGGATGCTAAGCAGCTGGATTACCAAAAAGGCCTAAAACAAATTCGGGAACAAGTGAATTCTGATTCTCAGGTAGGCCAGTTACGTGAAAGAAACCTTTGGACAGATATCAATGATAGGGCCGTTGAGGGCGGACTTTATTATCGAACGGCAGAGCACTCAGCACAACAAAGCTCAGAGCGCTTAAATTATTATGAGGATATGTTCAAAGAGGGCAAAATCAACGTTCTCAACTGTTCGACCACGATGGAAATGGGGGTGGATATCGGAGGTATAACTGCTGTTGTGATGAATAATGTCCCTCCTCACCCCGCAAACTATCTACAGAGGGCGGGGCGTGCTGGTCGTAGTAAAGAGTCGAGAGCGATTTCTTATACTTTGTGTAAAGGTAACCCTCATGATCAGCAGGTATTCGCAGATCCGAAATGGCCTTTTGTGACTCAAATTCCGGCCCCTTATGTTGCGTTTAATTCTGAGCGTTTGGTGCAACGACATGTAAATTCTTTGCTGTTCTCATTGTTCTTGAAGCAGTGTGTTGGTACGACAAATACCGAGAAAACATCCCTGAACCTAGAGTGGTTCTATTTACCTTCAGGAAATGCAATTTGTGATGACTTTTTAGCATGGCTGGAGTCAGATGCGGTTGCTTGGGATGATGAGGTAAAAGAGCTAGTTAGAGGGACGGTACTCGCTCACGTTCAACCTGGAGTGCTAAGAAATCAATCAGCACAGACATTGCAAAAACAGCAAAAGAAATGGTTTAACGAGTATGAATACCTGGAAGAGGAACTAAAAGGTGCTGAAGAAAGCTCACCGTACGCTTACCGATTGAAGCTAGAGAAGACTCGATTAGGTAAAGAGTACTTACTTCGAGAGTTAGCGTCTAAATCCTTCTTACCAGGGTATGGATTCCCAACGGATGTAGTGAATTTCGATAACAACAATATCGAAGACTTTATACGCGAGCAGGAACACAAGAAACGGTCAGAAAAAGAGGAGCGTGATGATAATGTGTCACGCTATCGTGGACTACCAAGCCGAAACCTTGCAGTGGCAATCCGAGAGTATGCTCCAGGTGCAGAAATTGTACTGGATGGTCGGGTTTTTCGTTCGGGCGGTGTAGCTTTGCATTGGCACAATGTTAATAGCAGCAGTGGCAATGAGGCGCAGAAATTTGACCTTGCATGGCGCTGTGACAGTTGTGGCCACACAGGATATGAAACAGAAGTATCAGTAGTGAACAGTGATATTTTGTGCTCAAATCCTTCATGTGGTGCACCGATCAAGAAAAGGCACACCCGTCAAGTTCTGCAACCAACGGGGTTTGTTACAGACTTCTATAGTTCACCGACGAATGATATTTCAATGCAGAAGTTCATACCTACTGAACCTGCTTGGGTATCAGCAGGTGAGGCGGCTCCTATTAGCTTACCTAATAAGAACATGGGTTATATGTTATCGACGGCTGAAGGTACTGTATTTAACCATACCTCAGGCGAGTATGGGCATGGTTATGCGCTCTGTATGACATGTGGTAGAGCTGAGTCGATGGACAAAAATGGTGACTATCCAGTTGCTTTGAACCCAACTAAAGCACATCAGCCCCTAAAAGCGCCGAAGAAAGACAAAAGGGGGGATGTTAGTACCGAGTGTGAAGGCTCCGCAACATTAATGGCTGGTATTCATTTGGGGTGCCATACAAAAACGGATGTTTTTGAGTTAGTACTTAAACACCCACATAGACACGAATATATTCGTGATGACACGGATGGAAAAAGCATTGCGACAACCTTGTCTATAGCCTTGAGGGCAGCCCTTGCTGAAGAGCTTGGGATTTCGATTTCAGAATTAGGCTACAGTGTTCGGCCTGCAATTGTTGAAGAAGGTGTTCCCGCCATGGTAATCCAGATCTTTGATTCAATATCTGGAGGTGCTGGATTTGCTAGTTCTGCAAATTTCTTTATTAACTCATTAATTGAAAAAATGGTTGGTAACCTAAGTTGCAGTAAATGTAGCAATGGTTGTAGTGATTGTTTACTTGAATCAGATACGCGCAAAGACGTTGACCTTGTTGATAGTCAGCTTGCAAGAGAGTGGCTGGGTGAAGACTTCTTGTTGTTTAATACCCTTCCGGCAGAACTGAAGATTTTCAAAGGCGCAAAGTATCAACCGACATCTGTAGCGCAGAAGATTCGTTCATTAATTAATAATGGTGCCACTGAGGTGACTCTATGGCTTGGTGAGAATGTGAGTGAGTGGGATCTTACTCATCCTAATTTTAAGAAAACGTTAGTTACATATCTCAATGTTGATGAGCTTGATGTCACTATTGTTGTACCGCATAGCAATTACGATGTAGACATCAAAGAAGAGCTAAGATTACTCCAACAAATAGGTATTTCGGTTGCGAAGAGTGAAATTAAAGTATCGCAATTAGCGGCTCAGGTACAGCTGCAAGATAAAGTAGTGACGCTAGCTTGTAGTGATCTTAATAACTTATGCCCAGGTGCTCAATGGAACATTGCTGGTGGTATTGTTGTACAGTCAGAGGATGAGCCTAAATATGAATGTTCAACACATGTTATTGAAGAAAATCGAAGTGTTGTTAAAGGGTTAGCTAATACTATTGAACTGAGTAGTGAAATAAACGGCCCTCTCAATCGTTTTGGTGAGCGTTTTTGGATGCATTTGCTGAAGCAAGAGGCTGGCTTGATGGAACTTGTAGCAAAAGATCCTGTTATCGAGATTGAATATAGCGATCGTTATATACAAAGCCCGACAGTGATGTTGTTGATAACACAAGTGCTAGGAGCGATGTGCAACGCTCAGAAGTCGATTCGTGCTGTAACGGTCACAACGCTTTATCATGAAAAAGATAGGCAAGGACATCTCCTTCATCATGACTGGCAGGATAATGGTGAGTTTGTTGAAGCATATAAAACATGGTTGGAATATAGAACCAATTTTGAGCCTAAGCTTGTTTGCCATCATTCTCGTAGTGAAATACCACATAGACGTAAGTTAACGTTGAAGTTAGTATCTGGTGCGATTGTCGCGTTGAAGTTGGATCAAGGGGTTGGTTATTGGCAACTGCGTGATCCTAGCTCTCATTATTCAACGATAAAATTCGACTTTGGGTCTGACCTTCGCCTTCAGTTAACTGAACTAAAGAGGCTGGAGAGTAAGCTGTCAGTTATAAATAGTGAAGAATGGACAACAGATGTTAGTTATTCAGTGCTAAAAGACTAAAATTAGCTTAGATGCTTTAGGGGCGGCTTTGGCCTGTCTCTTATACACAAGTCCCCCGCCTCATGGCGGGGGACTTTTTTTGAACTCTTTTTCTTTATTGCGATCCGATCTTACACAATATGAGTAAAGGTCATCATCATGATAGGGAATTCTACTTTAGAATGGGCTCAACAAACCTTTTCGTATGCCAAGCTTGGCGATTCTAGACGTACACAACGACTAGTCCAATTAGTCAGTGATGTGGCATCTCATGTTGGAGCGTCTATTGTGCAAGCCTGCCCTAATCCTGCTTCTGTTGAAGGGGCTTATCGCCTCATTCGTAACCCTGATGTTGAAGCCAGTGCGATAGCTGAAGCCGGTTTTGCGGCAACAACTAACGAGGCTGAAGCGTATGACTTATTACTTGCCCTTGAAGACTCCACCGCTCTAACCTACACGCATAAAAGCCTCTCTAATGAACTGGGTCACGTGAACTCGGGAAATCGAACTCGGGGGATGCTAGCTCACTCGGTTCTGCTGTTTGCACCACGCGAGCAAAAGGTTGTGGGACTAATCGAACAACAGCGGTGGACGAGGGATATTTCGACGCGAGGCCGGGGGAATAAGTGCGTCAAGCGACCGTATGAAGAGAAAGAGACCTTCAAGTGGCAACAGGCATCAACCGCAATGTCTGAACGTTTAGGTAAGCTCCAAGCCCGGGTCATCTCTGTGTGCGATAGGGAGTCAGACGTCTACGAATATTTGCAGTACAAGCTTACCAGCCAGCAGCGTTTTGTTGTGCGCTCGACCTATAGTCGCTGTATTGAAGAGAGTGGCTATAAGCTCCATGACTATGCCAAGGAGCTATCCTCAGCAGGGCAGCGAACTATCCAAATAGCTCAACGAGGTGGCCGTAAAGCGCGTAAAGCAACATTAGATGTACGCTTTGCCCCAATTACGATTAAGGTTCCGGCTAATAAATGTGGTAAGTCACTTTCTCTGTATTACGTTGGTTGTAAAGAGCAAAGTGATAGCAACGAGAAACTGGAGTGGCACTTACTGACCTCAGAGCCTGTGACAACGACAGCGCAAGCCCAAGAGATAATCAGTTACTACGAACAGCGCAGGTTGGTTGAAGAGTTCCACAAGGCGTGGAAAAGCGATGGAACCGACGTTGAAGCACTACAACTTCAGTCAAAGGATAATCTGGAAAGGGTCGCAGTCATTCAAGCGTTTAAAGCTATCCGCTTATTACAACTTAGAGCTGATAGTCGAAAGCAAGAAAACAGTAGCTGTGAGTCTGTCTTGCCCGGAATATGCTGGAAATTATTGTGGGTCAAACAAGAAAATAAGCCCTTGCCATCGACAGCCCCAGACCTAAAGTGGGCTCGAATAACACTAGCTAAGCTCGGCGGGTGGTATGACAGCAAACGAACAGGACGGCCTGGTTGGGCCGCCCTGTGGCGAGGCTGGTATAAATTAGCAGCCATTCAAGAAGGATACCTTATGGCCCAATCTTTTATCTCTGGTGAGATGTGATCAAGAGACAGGATATGGCGGGTATTGCCGCGGGTAGCTTTTTGACAAAGACTCGTGAACAAATCCATGGAACCGGCTTTGTGGTCGATTCGCTGGAAGCAGCATTATGGTGTTTTGCCAATAGCGAGAACTTTGAGCAAGGTGCTTTGCTTGCGGCAAACCTTGGGGACGACGCCGACACAACCGCAGCCATATACGGTCAGTTAGCCGGCGCATTTTATGGGGTTGAACAGCTACCGCCTCATTGGCTGGAGAAACTGGCTTGGCGCGACAAAATAGAACAGACAGCAGAAATGCTGGCATTAATACCGCCAATCTCGCAGCTAAGCGGCTTTTTTGCAAAAGTGGAACAGCGGGTCAAACACCATTCCTTGGATATTTCGCCAGTATCAAGTTTGGGGCTTTCGTCAGAGCTTTATGAAGACTTTTATCGCGCTAATCTGATCCTCAGGTATGACTATTCTAAAGATAAACATATGTTGTTTGATACCGAACTTTGTGAGTCAAACCTATCAATATCTCAGTTCGATTACACGACGTGCTTGCGTTATATCACCGTCGTAATAAGAAGTGACCGGCTTTGCGAAGGGCTGTTGGATGAGCTTGAGCAAAAGGGGATATCCTTGCATGGTGCCAGCGTGTCTTACAAATCCGCCAACAATACTGTTTAGAGGTAGATGAATATTGAAAGATATTAATAAATTGAATGGCCAGATAGATACATTATTTTTTATTGGTGATGTTCATGGATAGAGTAACAAACTTGAGCAGTTATTAGCTGATGCTGGCTTCGACATTAGCGATATTGAGAACAGTAGCTATCGATCAAGCCGATTGGTGTTTTTGGGAGACTTGATTGATAACAAGGACGCTCAAGGCGCAGATCATATTTCTACGTTAGACCATGTTAAGTCACTCGTTGAACAGGGGGTGGCTTATTGTGTAATGGGTAACCATGAATTCAATGCAATTGGTTGGAGTATACAAAAGCAAGACGGCAGTTACTGCCGTTACCACAATAAACCCGGGAACATAAAACAACACCAACTGTTCTTGGAGCATGTTGGTGAGAACAGCGATGAACATATCAAGTGGGTGCAATGGATTAAGACGCTGCATCGCTATTGGTCCGATTGGTCGGTGTGGATGTCCATGTTGTAATGAGCAGTACTGACACAGTAGGATTAGGTTATACAGGGGCTGTTGTAATTTATTCTCAAACGTCTGGACTTTACCTTACGTTTCCTAATCCGAAGCTCACGCTTTAGAGCATATGATCTAAAGTACTTATGTCCAAAAGTGTGTCAGGGAAGGGTAATGTAAAGCTTCGAGAAATTCAGTGCTAGTCCCGGCCGACATGATAGATAAGTCAGCATGTTAATGCTAAATAAGTGGTTGAAATTATTCAAGACAGGCTGAAAAACGGAGGAGGAAGCAAGGCCGAAACTAATCGGCCTTGCGTTGTGTTTACTTCAGATATCGATTGATAAGGTGCTGTTTGAAGTACTCTGGGTTCAACTTTTCACCAGTCGCATCAATAAGCAGTTGATCTGCTGAAACTGTTGATGCTTTTTTCCAGATGTGTCGGTCTAACCAATTGAAAATCGGTGACAGGTTGCGGGCGTGGATCAGGTTTTCGACATTCATTTCCCGGCGCATTGCTGCCATAAACTGCGCTGCGTACATGGCTCCTAATGTATAAGACGGAAAATACCCGAAACTTCCATCGGTCTAGTATAAAATGTCTACTACAGGTAAAGTATTTAAAAATCTGACTTTTGGAGGTAGACATTGGCAGCGCAAGTTTATTCCTATCGTCGTTTTTCCAGCCATCAACAGAAGCACGGCGGTTCTATTGAGCGGCAAAGTGACTACGCCAAACAGGTCGCAGAAGAGCATGCTCTGAGACTCAATGAAGACCTCGTGATGACCGATGAGGGACTTTCTGCCTTCCATGCTGAGCATGTATCTCGAGGTGCTCTGGGTATATTCATTCGTGCTGTCGATGAAGGGTTGGTTGATGAAGGTTCCATTCTAATCGTAGAGTCCCTCGACAGGCTAAGCAGGGAGATGCCACTCGAAGCACTTAACCAGTTCAACGTACTGATTAACAAGGGTATCACCGTCATAACTGCCAATGATGGCCAAGTCTACAACACGTCAACCATTGCTAAAGATCCAACAAAACTCTTCTTATCTATCGCTGTAATGATTCGGGCGCATGACGAATCTCTGACCAAACAAAAACGATCTGTTGCTTATGTAAAGCAGCAAATTCGTAAGTTTGAGCAGGAAGGGAAAGGTGACGTTGCCGGTACCACACCGTTTTGGATAAGCCGGACGAAAAAGGGCTTTGAGCTAAACGAAAGGGCAGAAATAGCGAAGCGTATTGTAGAACTGTACCTTGACTATAAAGGGCTGAATACCATCTCGCGTGAGCTTGCAGATATGGACATTCCTTCACCGCAAAAAGGCAACAATCGATGGGGCATTTCGACGATTCGGACTGTACTCGACAACAAGGCTTTGTACGGTGTTAAACACTTCAAACTTAGATATCTCAAAGACGGACGCAATCTTGATGAAGAGTACGACCTCGAAAACTACTATCCCGCATTGATATCTAAAGATGACTATATCCTTATCCAGGAAAGGAAGAAAAAGAAAGCTACGAGCCGTGAAAGCTATGGTGAAGTGACATACTTGCTTTCCGCCTATGGAAAAGGGCGCTCTATATGTAGCCGTTGTGGTCATGCCGTGGGTTCTCAGCTACAAAAACAGGTCAACAGAAAAGGGGAGTACACGCAAAGTGTTCTTCGTCTTCATTGCATGAAGCACAAAGAGAGCATGGATTGCTGCAAAAGCTTCAAAGCAGGACATATGGAAGAAGCTTTTATCAAGAGTATCTGTAACCAGCTGGACGGACGGTTTCTTACCTCATCTGCAGACAAACAAAGAGAGGCTGAGATACTGAGAGCAAAAATCAGTGAAGCGGATGAGAGAATTGCCAACATCATCGATACATTAATCACTGTGAAACAAGTGGATACTAAAAAGCGTTTGCAAGGCGCGTTAATGGAAGCTGAAGAAGAAAAGCACAAATTAGAAAAGCAAGCTAGTGCAATCAAAACGAACACGATGTCCATGGAAGAGTTTAACAAGCTTGAGTTGCTAGGAAAAAAAGCGGTTGATATCAGGAATAACGAAGAGCGAAAGCTCCTGAAGCAAATGCTATTGCAAACCGTAGAGCGGTTGATAATCAACTTCGAAACGAATTCCTTGTCAGCTTACTTCTATAGCGGAAGTCACTTATCTCTCAATTATGATCAGAAGTCGGAGAGCTATAAGACGGTTATTTTTCATAAAACAAAGCAAAGAGCTAGGGAACTGTAGCCATTAGCAAAGCTTAAAGAAGAGCTGTAAGTAGAATAGCAGTAGCTTAAGTATGTTAGAAAAACATATTTAAAGTAGTGGATTAGATTAGTGCCGAATAAGCCTTTTAAGTCCACATTATAATTCACTTTTAAAGTCAAATGTGGCCAAGCTATCTAAAAGTCCTTTTTTCTGCACTTATAAACAAAGTACCTCAAATACTATCTCTGTAAACACGCCTTTTACAGGGATGGACCATGGACACTTTCACTCTCAAACGTTGGTCTACTACACCCGCGGGCGGCAGCAGCAATCGCCAATGGGCATAGTGTGGCAGCCACTAAGCCCTGAATACCGTAAAAGCAAACCCGTTAACAGTAATCTGATTCAGGTACTCAACGATCACCTGCGCCAAAGCCTAACCTATAGTCAGGATGAAAATGGCCTCACCTTCGGCACTCCACTCGAATAAGGCGCCATCCACCACTACGGCGGGCAAGACGACATGCCCCCACACCTCGCCACCATCCCCGCAAGTCCATGGCTAGGCGTGTCAGAATACGACACCCTCCAAATCCACAAAATAATAACGGACACCTAAAGGCTGATTAAACAGAGGAATTCACTCTTACTAGCTGAGATTTGTATGATAAATAATGTGAATCTTGATCAATATCACTATCGTGCTGTTGGCTTTCCGCTATCTTTCGGCGTCATTTGGTTCAGCGCATCGCTTTTAGTTCGTTAACTCCTGCAGTGAACCTGTGACAATTTTTATGTTTTAGTCATTTTAATTTAGGGATGGATGATGAGTATTGAAATTTGGCTGGCATATTTCAGTGCGACAGTGATTTACAGTTTTATTCCTGGTTCAGGCACAGTGAATTCAATTAATAACGGGATGGTTTATGGTCTTCGCAAGTCGGTGATCTCAATCCTTGGCCTGCAAATTGGCCTGGCTTTCTATATCGTACTAATCGGGATGGGAGTAGGAGCGATTGTTTCGCAGTCGGCGGTTGCATTCACAACTATAAAATGGCTTGGAGTGGTTTATCTGATTTGGCTGGGAATTCAGAAGTGTAAGGAACAGACATTCTCAGAGACAGAGATTAAACCGATAGAAACATCAGAGTGGAAGTTGTTCAGAAACGCAATCGTGGTGAATTTGACCAACCCTAAAACTGTTATTTTCTTCGCAGCTTTATTACCGCAATTTCTTGACCCGGCAGGATCTCATAAAGTACAGATAACCCTGATGGGGGTAACAACGATTATGGTTGATACCACTGTAATGCTGCTCTACGCGGTATTAGCATCTCGATTGTCAAAGTTCATTCGATCTCCACGGATTGTAAGAAAACTTAATCGTATTTTTGGTTCTATGTTCATTACCTGCGGTGCATTGCTAGCCACAGCAAAAGCATAAATCAGAACCAAATCTATCCCCCTTAAACTCCACAGCCAAAAGGTCGCCAATAGCCAACCAAGGGGGAGCCGGAGGGGGTTGGTTCCTGCTGAACTCAAGCAATAAGCATAAAGCGCCTGAAATCCATTGAAATGCTTAATTCTATCTTTTTCAAGCATTTGCACTACAAATTACTCGGAGTAGAATGCATGATAAATGCACTGCTGCGCATATCTATAACGTGCTATAAGCTTAAAAAAGAATACAGAGATTAAATGGATATTTGTAAGAAATTGAACGTAGTATTTTGGGTCAGCCTTTCATGTATTGGAATGGATCAAGTCACAAAGGTATTAGCCTCTCAACATCTTTCAAAAAATGTAATGATTAGCCATTTTTCAGATTTACTTCGTGTGGGGTATACAGAAAATATCGGTGCTTTCTTGGGGCTGGGTAATTCGCTTTCTGATGAGTATCGGTTTGGCTTTTTTGTTATAGCGGTAGGTGCTTTTCTTATCGGTCTGCTGGTCTACATCTTTACCAGTTCAAAACAGAATCTATCTTCATTAATCGCATTATCAATGGTTTTCTCCGGTGGTTTTAGCAACTTGGTTGATGTGGATACAGATACCGTCATCCATCATGAAATAATCACAGGCACCGAGCTGACATTTGATAACCAGATTATTAAAGGAAGGAATCAGAGCTGTTCGACTTATACTTACTGTCACCCGCTCAGGTAACGATGCAATGCAGAGTTACATCCACGAGTTCTCCATTGAACAGCCAATGTAACCTGTTTAATGGTTGTTGAAGATTCTACGCAGTTAAGTTGTCATCAATCCCGAACCGCATAAAATGATAAAAAATGTTTTTCAGTCTATGCGGTTCCGTTTTTCAAATTTTTCGGCGTGATACATTGATGAGGTTTGTAATTGATACATACTAGGTATTCAAATAGATCTCATTACTCACCAGGCCCTGTAGGCTTGGTGAGTTTAACTCTTTTTGCTAGGAATCGTTCAAATGCACCAACATATCTCCTAAGGGCTGAATGATTTTGTTCAATTGCTCGACTTGCTGCTGATAGCTTTCCAGTTTCAGCTCCGATGTTTTCAACTCGTTCATTACGCTGTTGCAGAAGTTGCTGGATGGCTGATTCATCAGGGACATCTCTAGTGAGTTGTGTTTCTGTTTTAATGTTTCGAGCGAGTTCTCGAGGTTTTTCTGGTGCTGGATAACCTTGTGTAATTGCTTCTCTATCTGTTTCAGTTTTAGATCCATCGTAGCTAAGCGTACTTCCGTGTCGTGTGCTGTCTGTTGTATCTCTTCGTGGATAGTGACCATAGCGATGTGCTCCTTGCAACTGTTCAAGAAAAAATCGGTAAATTTGAAGATACTCATCTAGCGTCAATTTTTCCCTGACTTTTTTTGATTCGATTTCAGATAAAGCCGCGCGTCTAGCGGCAAGTGCCTGCTCAATTTGAAAGTCGGCCATATGATCCGATATTTCAGGCACATCTACTGGAATGTGGATGTTGTATCTCAGATGTAATTCTCTGATTTGCTTTCTAATTGGTGGTACAGCAGGCATATGGGATACGGTTTTGTCACGCGGTGATTTATATTGTTTTAACGCTTTCACCGTCGTTTTTTCACCGTAGGCGGCTTGGCGGTTCGATAGATATCTTTGTCGAAGAATAGAGCGCATTTCAGTTTCAAATTGTTTTAGCATTTGTTGCTTAATAGTGTCGTTAATTCGACCGTCATCGACACGCGTAGTCTGCAGCCGCTCTTTTGTGAAAAGGTCGCTAAAAGCAAATCCACGTAACCTAATGTGATTGTTTTGGTCATCTCGGAGTGTGATGTAGCCAGCTCCTGTTCTTTGCCCTGATGGCAAAAGGCCTGCAGATATTCGGTCACCTTTGATATATCTCAATCCAGTCACTTGATGGAAAGTCGGTGAAAAGATATGTAAGAGTAACTCGCGACGTGAAGTGATTTCGCGATCCTTGATTTTTTTATAGAGATAGTCGTAGGCTTGTTTTTTTGTTCCTACATTCTTGGTGCCGGAGGTAAGTAAGTGGAAAAACTTAGTAATTAACGGAGTGAAAGCTTCAGCTCGATCCTTGTCTTTTGGCTGAGATGGGTCGTCTAAATCGTATTTTAAATTTAGATAATCACGAAACACATTGAATTGTATCTCTGCTCCGGGCGGGAAAGCATTGAATGCTCTCCCGGTGGTTAAGCAGATTCGAGGAATAACAAAGTGATTCTCAATGCGGTCTTTGTCTGTATGTCTTACCCAATAGATCAGCCGATCTTTTTCATCTATTCCGACAAATGCGAATGATTCTGTGAGCTCTCTAAATTCATCTTCAATTGCACGGTTTGCTTCCAATAGAGCAGTTTCTCGAAAACTGTAAGAGAGGACGCCAGAGGTATACTTATGTTTGTGAGGACTCGTGTCGATGGCGTACTTAATTGCTGAACGACATTCTGGGTTTAGAACTAATGGTTTAAACTTTCTTCTTGGCGCTTTTACCTCTTCCTGAAATTCGCGTTCACATTGATTATCGAAGTAGGGGGTGCCTCGGTCATCAAATAATGGAAGTTTCTTGATTTGCTTGTTTGTGTCTTCAATTAGCAACTTATCTCTAGAGATGGCTCTGTCGGATTCCAAATAGTCCAGCAAAGGTTCTGATGCCGTTTCACCCGTATGTGAGTCACCAGAGTGTTTAAATAAACGTAACACTGCCATTAGAAATCCACTTCCACATCATCTTCATATGACTTAAATTTTGTCTGGTAGGCGGGATTTAAAGACTCGAGCAGCATACCGATGTGTAGAAGTTGAGCGTATGTAGCTTGGATATGAGCCGACAAAGCTAACGTATTTGCCGTTTGCTTGATGCTTTGCATCGTGGAGCAGTGTTTTGCTACCTGGTTTAGGTTTCTTCCGATCGCATTCAACTCTGTAAAAATGCGCTTGATCTCTTGTCGGTTAAGCGCTGCTTCACGGTGAAGTCGGACATCAAATTCACCTTTGTTTTCCAGTGTTGCTTGGCGAAATAATTCACTGCAGTTGCCTTCAAATGCTAATGCTAGATAATTAATGGCAAGCTGGTCATATACGGTACAGCGAAACTCTTCACGACCAGTCTTTTTGTTAGAGAAAATCATATCAATCAACTCTGAAGAAGGGCGAGGCAGTCGATGCTCATTTTTTCGTAAGCGTCTTGTTATCTCGTCATCACTTAGTTTGGTAATGTCTTCTATAACGTCCACCATTTGTTTGATTTCACTTTTCAATAACCGATTTTTCATCAGCTTTAATTCCTAGCTTTGGTCAACTTAACTTATACAGTAAGACAATTGGTGAAAGTTACTAAAGTGATAAAGCGCACAGATCCGTAGCTAAAGGATAAAAAGAAAAGAAGTGAGATGTGCGTCAAACATTGGTCTGGGGGGCGAAAATTGTGGCGGAGGAGCGAGGTTCCCTCTTGTCCGTACAGACCGGACAAGAGGATAATCAGGGCGCTGCCCTGAGACCCGGTTTTACTTTAGAGCAGAGCAAAACTGATAACTATTTATGTTTTAGAGGACGACTGTATAAATGGAGATTTGAAATGAGCCCTAACAAAGAACAGGCTCATCTCACGGATAAGATACAACTGATGGCTGGGGTCTTAGAGGTGCAGTGTTAGTTAATAAGCACCGCTCTTAACTTGTCATCGCCAATTCACATCGGAACCAACCAACGCAAGCTCTTGAAGTATCCAGTTGCAGTTACGCAAGCCTCTATCTTTATTGCAGAGCACCAAAATGCGGATGATGGCTTTAGCCAACCAATCGGCATAGTCACGAGAACTATGACACCCCACATCGCTTTGTCTGTTGCGGATTAGCTCATATACCTCTGGGAGGTACTCAACGATGTCCTCTTCAGTGAGGTCGTCAAATTGTGCTGTTGCAGTCATATCCAGGCAAAAGCTGGCACAGTGTATAGTTAATGCATTGTAGTTCATCATGGTCATCTCCCTTTTTGAATTAACCTGGTAAATTGATTATCGCCCTGACAATTTCAAAAGCTCGATTAAACGCTCAATACCAACCAGAGACTGTATTCGCTTTGAGATCTCTATCGTTGTCAGGCAATCAAATCTCATCGTAAAATTCTCTATAAGGCTTTTTGATCTCCAAAAGCACCAAATGCTCTCCTGTAGATTAAACTTAGTCAGGGAAATGTGTTTCTGCAAGAAAAAATAATCTACAGGAGATTAAAACAACGTGAGGGAAGACAAGTGATGAAGTGCCACCTATCCAGAATAATGGGAGAAAAGCGTTTAAAAATTGCGGACGTAGCGCGGGATACCGCCATCAATAGGGGAACGATTACAAGGCTTTACAACGAAACTGCGACTCGTGTTGAGCTGGATGTGATAGAAGCTTTGTGTCTGTATCTGAACGTCGAAATAGGCGAGCTATTTGAGGTCAGTCAGAACAAAAGCCAAGATAATTTATGATTATTTTTTAGGGTATCCATTCTGAATTCAACAAAGAGGCAATACGTATACTCTCTTTCATCCTTGGTAGATATGGCAGCGGTATTACCACGTATTACTGCTCGAGTTGAAAGTGAAACAAATTATGGATCGCGAACGTGTTCTCAACCAGAGCTAACAAGATGTGAATATTCTTATAAATTAGATCGTTAGACCTAATGAAATTAGTTAATCTGGATATACTTCTAAAAAATAGAGATTTGATTCTATATGTAGCAATAGTAGTTATATAGCATTCCTGACTTTGCTACTTTGAATCGAGCCGCCGGGATGGCGGCTTTTTTATAAATGTCATCTTTTTGACAACCCTATTGAATCTCGCCAGCTCGATAGAGATTCCAACGTGTAATAAATGGTCCGAATAACTCGAAGAGTACTGTTGTAGAGACGGCTAGGGTCAATACTGAATCGCTAAATTCGGGTAGCTTTTCGCCAACTAATAGAGCCATACCTATAGCGACACCAGCCTGAGGTAATAGGCATCCACCTAAATACTGACTAACTTGTGATGATGAATTAGCTAATCGTGCAAATACTTTAGCTCCAATAATCTTACCTATGCTTCGGGCTGCAACATACACACAACCGATGACGCTTAAGGAATCTGATGCAGATAGCTCAAGGCTCATCCCTGATAAGATAAAAAAAATAATAAGAAACGGATCGCTTGCTGTTTCAATTTCATGGAACGGTCTTTCTACATGCTTTGCTTTTAGGGCGACAGTTGCCCCAAGCATCATACAGGCCAGTAAATATGAAACATCAAAATAAAGTGCACAACCTCCACAGATAAAAACAAATCCCATGGCTTCGACGATGCTTGGCTCTCCTGATTGGTGTCGTCCAATAACAACCGACATTGGAATTCCAATTAGCCCCCCAAGTAGTAAGGCCCCAAATACATCCCAGAAGCCATGTACGATTTCTGAAATACTTGTATCGTTGCCGGAGAGAGCTGTTGCTGCGACTAATAGCAGGCTGAATATAATTATTCCCCATGCATCATCAACAGCAACCACACCTTTAAGTACCCTTGAGACTGGCCCTTGAGCTTTAAATTCGCGTATTACGTCAACAGTCGCTGCTGGGTCTGTTGCTGTTGCGATGCCTGCTAGAACTAGAGCTAATATGAGGTTTGAAGAAACCAACAACACAACAAAAAAAACGAAAAGAGCTGGAATGAAGGCTGCTCCAAAAGAAATGAAAAGTATCTGCCGTCTTTCCGCCATAATATCACGACCAACAAAGCTTTCACCAAGTAGGAAACCTATCATAGCCAGTGCTAAGTGGGTTACGGTGGAGAAGTGTTGAATGAATTCTTCTGGAACCAAATCAAGCCCAGCAGGCCCGGATATAACACCAATAGTGAGCAAAATTGTTACACGTGGAATATGAGCTCTTGAACTTATGACATGGGCGATCCATCCAGTAAGGAAGACTAATCCTAAAATCAATAGATCAGGCATGGTTTCGACTGACATTTTCGTATTCCCTTATCACGGTGTCAGACTGTTTGTCTCATTAAGGATAGTAATGGTTCGTCAGTGAGGGTGTTTAATGATTACACTGAATTTATACGGTTATGTTCTTTGTTTCTTATAGTTATTATAACTATCCTTTTAACAAGGACTTAGGTTTTCTTGTTTTTTGAGTAATTAGGATTACATTTAATGAGTAAGATTCATTATGTTGTATCGCTTAGGCTAAAGGAGAGATGTAATGTTTCGTTCACTGTTTGATTCTAATGAGAACTTCTTTGATCAATTCCGTCGAATGCAGGAAGATTTTGAAAATAACTTTTTTGACTGGCCATTTACAAGTATACGAGCGTCAGCTGGGCGAGGCTATCCATGGATTAATTTAGGTAGCACAAAAGATAAGGTCGTTGTTTATATTCTTGCCCCGGGTATGGATCCCAAGGATATCGAGTTGACTATTCGACATGGATTGTTATCTGTATCAGGACAACGAGAGCTTCAGGAAGAAGTTGGTAAAAAATATCACACAAAAGAAAGATTTTCAGGGAAATTTCATCGAGCTATAAGTCTTCCTGATTATGCAGACCCTGAAAAAGTTGAAGCAAGATATACTGACGGTATCTTAACTGTGACTATAAATCGTAGCGAAGTTGCTCCTTCAATAAAGAGTATTGAAATTAAGTGATTAAGGTGGTTGGTATGAGCAAAGAAATATCAAAAGATGTCAATCAACACCGTTATGTTAGACCTTTGGTGGACGTGAATGAGGATGATAACGGTATTTACTTACATGCTGATATGCCAGGCGTTAAAAGAGAGAACTTTAAAGTTGAAGCGACAGATAACAAATTGACTATTTCAGGTACTATATCCACTGAAGTGAGTGATGATTTTTCTGATATTAAAAGTGAATTTCGTTATACAGAGTACCGACGTGAATTCACATTAAGTCGAGAACTAGATACAAGTAAAATTACTGCCAATCTTAATAATGGTGTTTTGTATCTGAATATTCCAAAAAGGGAAGAGGTAAAACCGAGGAAAATTGAAATAATTTCAGATTAAAATGCGTTATTTACCACTTCGCTTATTTTTATTAAGGCTGCATTATGTGGCCTTAATAAAAATACGTGCAATGCCACCTGTTGATCATGGTTATCATCGTAATCTGTGACTCTGACAAATATCCTTTCTTATTGATGTTCATTATTAATGATTACTAATCAAAAATGATAGAGCTTAACTTGTTTTGATAAGTGGATTATAGCGAATTCTTGTTTATACCATTAAATTTGCTCTGGTGGCGAACAAACGTATTTATCCTGCTTGCTGTTTGTTTGCTATGAATAAGGAAACATTGTCATAAGAGAAGGAATAAAAAATTTTTATTCCCCCCCTTGAAGCCGGAAAAATTGCCCATACATTCGATTTTGAGAGACATTGATAGTCCTCATTATTGTCTTTTATGTTAATTGGTTATTTTAGTAGGAGGCATTCCGAATGAACATTCGTCCTTTACACGACAAGTTGATTATTGAGCGGCAAGAAGTCGAGAACAAGTCTGAGGGTGGCATCGTGCTAACCAGCAAGTCGGCAAAGCAATCTAATCGCGGAAAGGTAGTTGCGGTTGGTAAGGGCCGATATTCGGCAAACGGTGAGTTAATCCCTCTTGATGTCAAGACCGGAGACATCGTGATTTTTAATGATGGTTATGGTGTGAAAACAGAGAAAATTGATGGCAGGGAGTACCTGATCCTTTCGGAGTCAGATGTATTGGCTATCACTGAGTAACTTGTTTTGATTTTTGTTTAAAGAGGATTAAATCATGGCAGCTAAAGACGTTTTATTTGGAAATGATGCTCGCAGCAAGATGCTGGAGGGGGTCAATGTACTGGCTAATGCAGTGAAGGTAACCCTAGGACCAAAAGGGCGTAACGTGGTCCTGGATAAATCCTTTGGATCGCCATCAATTACAAAAGATGGTGTTTCTGTAGCCAAAGAGATTGAGCTGGATGACAAATTCCAGAATATGGGCGCACAAATGCTTAAGCAAGTAGCCTCGAAAGCGAATGATGCCGCGGGGGATGGAACAACAACTGCGACAGTTATAGCTCAATCTTTGGTAAATGAGGGCTTGAAAGCGGTTGCCTCGGGAATGAATCCGATGGATCTGAAACGAGGTATTGATAAAGCTGTTGCAGCAGCAGTGATGGAGCTAAAAGCCGTCTCTTCAACCTGTGAAGATCCAAAATCGATTGCTCAGGTTGCAGCTATTTCCGCCAATAATGATGTCGCAATAGGTGAGATTATTGCGGAGGCAATGGAAAGAGTCGGTCGAGATGGAGTGATTACTGTTGAGGAAGGGCAAGGCTTAGCCAACGAACTTGCCGTTGTAGAAGGTATGCAATTCGATCGCGGTTATCTTTCTCCATACTTTATTAATAATCAGGAATCCGGCTTAGTTGAGCTAGAAAATCCTTACCTTCTGTTGGTTGATAAGAAACTCAGTAATATTCGTGAATTACTACCAGTTCTCGAGGCGGTAGCAAAAGTTTCTCGCCCATTACTGATTATCGCTGAAGACGTGGACGGAGAAGCATTGGCAACACTGGTAATTAATAATATGCGCGGTATTGTCAAAGCAGCAGCGGTTAAGGCACCAGGCTTTGGCGATACTCGTAAGGCTATGCTAGAAGATATTGCAGTACTGACTGCTGGTACTGTGGTTTCTGAAGAGATTGGCATGGATTTGGAAAAAGTGTCGCTTGAAGATTTGGGTCAGGCGAAGCGTGTAAAAATCAGTAAAGATGCGACGACCATTATTGATGGTAGCAACGATGAAGCTGCAATTGCTGAGCGTGTTTCTTTCCTTAAACAACAAGCGGATGAAGAATCTTCAGATTACACACGTAGCAAAATCCAGGAACGAATTGCCAAGTTGTCTGGTGGTGTTGCGGTAATCAAGGTTGGTGCTGCGACTGAAGTTGAGATGAAAGAGAAGAAAGATCGTGTTGATGATGCCTTCCATGCAACCCGTGCTGCAGTAGAAGAAGGGATTGTTGCCGGTGGTGGTGTTGCTTTGCTGCGCGCAGCCGATCGAATTAGTGATTTGAAAGGTGATAATGATGACCAGAATATGGGTATCCGTGTTGCGTTACGTGCAATGGAAGAACCAATTCGGCAAATTGCTGGTAATGCTGGTGCAGAAGCTTCTGTGGTGGCAAATGCAGTCAAAGATGGTGATGTCAATTTCGGTTATAATGCAGCGACGGGTGAATATGGCGATATGCTAAAAATGGGAATTTTGGATCCGACTAAAGTAACTCGTTCAGCACTTCAGTTTGCGGCATCGGTAGCGGGGTTGATGATCACCACAGAAGCAATGGTGACAGAAGCTCGCCAAGAAAAAAGTGCAGCACCAGATATGCCTCCAATGATGTAATCAATTCTAATATACAAAGATAAAGGTGGCGGTTAATCTGCCACCTTTTTTGTTTCAGTGAGAACAAAATATTTAAACTTTCTTGGTATTGAGTAATGATAGAAAAATGGATCATTGTCACGTCTTTTGTAAAGAACAATGACCATACATTTTGTGTTTTAGGCGGCAATAAACATATACCTAAGCTTTCAATTTAACCTGTTACGCTTCAAAGCACTAACAATGCTGGTCGCTACAGTTTGGCCGAGAACAAATGGATTACCTATTGTTTTATTATTTAATCCTTAGATATATTCATAGCTTCAAGATCGGCTTAACCGCCTCTTTCTTTTTTAAAGTTAAATGGATATTTTCCTGTTCACTTCATGGGCGGTTCCATAATAGGGGATTATTATATGTAAGGTATAATAAGCTCAAAAGGCAGTGAATAAGGCTGCAGTTGTCTGCAGCCCTCTCCAGGTCAGTTATTTTAAACGTTGTTCTCAACCGCATTTTCATCACCGTTGTGTTCCAATACGCGATTGGTTCGATTCATGGTAATGGTTTTTGGTTTCATTACATCAGGGACCTCTTTAACCAAGCTTATGGTTAGTAATCCGTTAACCAATTCAGCGTCAGTCACCTCGATATAATCAGCTAAATTAAACTTACGCTCAAATGCGCGGTCAGCAATACCGTGATAGAGATACTTACGCTCTGTACCGGGGGGGTTACTACCGCGGACTGTCAGTAAGTTTTTCTCCACTTTTATATCCAATTCATTCTGTTTAAAACCTGCTACAGCCAAAGTGATAGCATAACGATTATCATCTAGCACTTCGATATTGTAAGGTGGATAACCGGTTGCAGAAGTATCACTAGACAATGCACTGTCTAGCAAGGATGCAAAACGGTCAAAGCCAATACTGTTTCGATATAGAGGGCTTAGGTCAATTGAGTTCATAATATCCTCCTAATGAGCAATATTAATAGTCAATATAGTCAGGAATAAATCTGGGTAAGACTTTATTCCATGTTATATATATAACAACCAGAGTGGCTTTCAAGGTCTTGTTTAAAAAAAGTGATTTAATATGCTGTCATATATAATAAAAGGAGATAATTGATTTTGATAGTTGATTTTTACCCAGAGTTGTGATTTTAATTAAGTCAATAGGTGTGGGCTACTATCATAATTAAATTCTGTCTTGTGAGAATATCGAATTGATATAATGGCGGTGATTATAAGAAAATATTTAGCGTGTTGAGGTTGTCTGAATTTTAAAAAATATAAAGTAAGCAACTTGGGATTTAAAAGGCAACTTTGCGATATGAAGTCCATAATATTTGGAGGGATTTTTGATGAGTTTGAAAAAATGCAAAAAAGAACATTTAAGTAATGTTCTGGTATTTTGTGAAACGAGTACAAGCCCCGAAGGCTTTACTCGTTTGTTTGATAATAATGATTTTTCTGTAGAGGTTAAGCACGAGTATGTGTAAGACGCTGACTATGGTCAGTATGGCGCGATTGTACATATTACAAATTCAGCTGATTCATTGGGGGGTTACTAGGTAATAGAATGGATAAAATTAAAGATGAAGAGTGGGTTCTCATTGCGGGTGATAATGAACAATTATATTGTACAGCTGAGTTAACTGATCTGGCCTCTGAAGATTTAAAGTTGTTTATCAGAATTTTGTGGGCGAGATTTAACATTCCTTAATAAGCATCTTCATTTTAAAGTTCTATGTTTTTTGTAATTAATTGTTGGAGGATGATGTTGATTTTTATGGCTTTTTATAGATTAGAGGATTTTATGAAATTGTCATCCAAGCTTAAGCGGTATATTAAAACAGCAGTAACTCATGGGAATAACTGGGACTATATGGTTGAAGGGTTGTGTGCTGAAGGTCTTCCTCCGGAAGTATCAACTTATTTCGTGTTTATGGTAAGACGTGCTGGTCTAGGAAAGGAATATGCCAACACTGCTTTGCGTTTGGTCGATTTATTTGAGAGCGCGAATGATTTCTCTAAGCGTGATGATGATTTGACTCTTATATCGGACCATTATCAATGGGAAAATAAGCTATATGGTGAGCCAAGAGGTGTCTTATAAATGTTCATTAGTCTAACCTCTAACTATAAAGAATAGTGAGATTAGTATCTGATGTGAACATCAATTAATAGCTAAGACACTTGTTAGGTGACAATATTGCTACTTCTAACACATCTAAATGGTTAGATAGTAAACGTTGCACTATACTAACTAATGTTTTGAGTTGATTTATATTTAGGTGTTAATGAAGTTTCGTTTCATTTTTTCTCATAATGAATGATAAGTTTAAGGTTCCCATGGAGAGTGTATTTTCAAAACTACTGACGGTAATTCACTTTATTGCAGCGGTAATACTTATTTTGATTGCTCTGATCACAATGGTATGGTCAGTGTACGAAATAATGATTAACCTTTTCGCGGAAAATAAAGAGGAGTTTATCCCTTTGATACTTCAATCTATTGGTGCAACTATCATTGCGGCTGCGATCGTCGATGTTGCTCGATATATGATTGAAGAGGATGTGTTTCATGACAAAGAGCTTCGTGACCCCAAAGAGGCCCGAAGAACAATTACTAAAATTATGGTAATTATTTCAATAGCTGTAAGCATTGAGGGACTGGTATACATATTTAAAGCTGGAACAGAAGATTTGCGACTTTTAATATACCCAGCTGTTCTTATTTTTGTTTCTTCAATTTCAGTTGTTGCATTAGGGTTTTACCAGAAGTTAAGTATCGACATCGAAAAAAAAGAAGAGGTGGGTATAATTATGCGGGGTGATCCTAGTTCTTCTGATATGAAAAATCATACTCCAGAATAAAACTACGTTAGTAGTATTAATAGGTTTGATAAAGTAAATAATTTCATATTTATTTTTCAATGTTCAAAGCTAATCTCAAACACATTGCCGGTATCGGATTCAATCGGAAGTAGTCTAATTTTTCCTTGGTGCATGCTGGCTATATCAGCGGCTATAGACATTCCAAGACCCGCGCCATCTCCTCGTTCCGTGTGGGCGCGAAAGAACTTTTCGAAAATTTTGCTTCGAACTTCATGAGGGATTGGAGGTCCATTATCACTAATAAGAACAATGATCTTGTTAGTTTTAACGCTATAATTTCGCTTAACTGTTACTTCAATCGTGGACCTTTTACCTGAGTAGCGGATGGCGTTATCTATAATATTGCTGAAAAGAATATTAAGCAGTAATGCATTGCCGGAAATGACAGCATTATTAGGGCCGTGAAGTGAGAGTTCTTGTTGTTGCTTTAGGGAAAGTGGGGCAAGAGATGCAATGACCTCTCGGAGACACTGCATTAAGTCCACTGGTACTGGCTGAAAATCTTGTTTCGCTTCGACTTTAGAAATCATTAAAAGTTGTTGAATCAAACGGTCAGTGCGCTCAATGCTAAGTAGGATATTCTGCAGATCAGATTCAAGCTCCTTTTTATTTTGACTCTTTAGTGCATTTTCTGCATTTAATCGTAGTACAGCCAGTGGCGTTTTTAGCTCATGTGCCGCGGTTCGTGTCAGGCGTTTTTCTCGCTGCCAAGCTTTATCGAGTTCGGCCAGCAGGTAGTTGAGTTGTTGTACTAATGGTGCCAGTTCAGTGGTTGGATGCGGTACCAGAATTGTATCCAGTTTATTAATGTTTCTTTGTGCAATAGCTTGTCTAAGTTCACCGATTGGTTGAAGGAATTTATTGACTAGCAGAACGATAGTCAGTGCAAGGCAGGGGATCAGTATTAATTGTGGAAGTCCGGTTGATACCGCAATTTCATTGATCAGTTCTTGCCGTATGGACTGTTTTTCAGCCACGACAAGGTAAGTCTCTTGTCTGATTTCTGGCTGCGGCAGAAGCTTTATTTGGAAACGACGCCAGGATTCATCATTGATAATTGCAACCCCAAAACCAGGTTGTTTGGTATTACTAATTGGGTGATTTGGGGCTTCGGGTGAACTCAGTATGACATTGTCATCAGTGATCAACTGAAACATCAGGTTCTGTTCGTAAGGGTGACCAAAGGGGGTTTCTGAATCGTCATCGCGAGCATAAAGTTGGATGCCTTGATACCAGTTGCTGTATGCTCTGGATCGAATTTCTGGTGGTTCCTGAAGCATGTGCGGCATGCTGAGTGCCAAAATTTTTGCTGATTGGCCTAACCTGGCATCATAAACTTCATCAATTTCATGACGTGTCTCATAGAAGATTAATACCCATGATATCAATACTAAAAGGGTCGAAATCCCGATTGATGTCAGAATTAGGCGCTTTTTAATTGAAAAGGGGAGCGTGGTTTCAGTTTTCAATGATATAGCCCACTCCGCGGATATTTTTAATCAACTTGCCGTCAATCTTTTTTCTCAAGTTATGGATATGCACTTCTATCGCATTGTCACTGGTTAGGTCATCCCAACCATGGAGTGCCTGCTGCAGTTTTTCTTTGCTAAGGACCTTGCCTGCTTGGGTGACTAGGGTCGCTAATAGTTTGAATTCATTCTTTGTCAGTTTTACCGGATGTCCTTGGTATTGAACCTCATTATTTTTAAGTGACAACGATAATTCGCCGATTGCCAGTATGGTCTCGGTTTGACCGGAAAGGCGGCGGATTAACACTCTTAGCCTTGCTAACAGCTCTTCAAGGGCAAAGGGCTTGGTGAGGTAGTCATCTGCACCACAATCAAGCCCCTTAACACGGTCGTCAATTTCGTCACGGGCGGTGAGGATAAGAACGGGGAGTGAATGTCCTGTATGACGGATTTTCCGCAGAACGTCCAGACCATCGGTATCGGGGAGTGTTAAATCAAGAATGACGGCCATAAAATTTTCTGTATTTAAAGAAAGTTCGACCCCGTTACCTTGTTGAAGCCAGTCGACGGTATAACCATGGCGGCTCAAGGATGCCACCATGGATTCGCCCAGCATTACATCGTCTTCAACCAACAAAATTCGCATGGTTACTGTAGTTCCTTAAGTTTTCGCTCGATCTCTTGCTGACGTCCTCGATCAGCCAGCGGTCGTCCAGGACGAGGCGCTGCTTTTTGAGCTTTTTTCAGATAAGTAATAGCTTCAGTTTTTCGGCCGTCCTGAGCCAGAAATTCACCATAGAAAAAGTTGGGGTCAATACCATTTGGATTGATAGTGAGCGCCTTTTTGAGCATGGCTTCTGCCTTATCATCATCCCCAAACCCAATTGGCCAGCCAGGTACCTGATAGTATAGCGATCCCAGGCTGGTATACGCTGATCCGTCAAGCACTTCCGGATCATTTTTGATGACGTCTTCAAGCAAGGCTTTTGATTCCTTGACCAAAGACAGAGCACTAAGTCCACCATCAACCCCGGCAAGCGTGCTTTTGTTAATAGCAAGCCAAATTTTTAAGGCATTGTTATCAGGAGACTTTACCAATGCGATTTGATTTTTTTCAATTAGCTGTTCCAGGCAGCGGACTTTGTTGTCTTTATTGAATACATCATACTTACACTTTGCCCACTTATGTTGAATTGAACTCAGTTCCTGTGATGATGATGCGGCATTAGCTGTTGATACGAATGCCAGAATAACACCCGCAATAACACTATGTAAGCCGGTCGCCATTGAAGTCATCTTTTTGATTGTCATGAGCATTTCCCTCTGAAGGTTATCTTGTCTTTTGTTATGGTAATTTGCTTGCAAATTCGGTGATTTTTTCGTGTTGCTGCCGCAGCGATGAGGATACCAATCGGGGAAAAATCTGGTTTATCCGGACAAACAGTTTTTCCGGCCAGCCCAGCCAACGACAAGTTTTTTCCTGCTTTAATGCTGTAACAATGGCTTTGGCTACGGTTACTGGTTTGTCTGTTTGGTTGCCCAGAACTTTATTCATTTCCAATACCCGCTGATCGTTAAGCTTGGTATCTGTTGCTCTTGGTGCCAGATATAGCACTTGGATACCAGCCCCGCTAAGCTCTCGCTGCATGGCTTCACTGAATCGGTGAAGTCCGGCCTTTCCGGCACAATAAGTGCTGTATCCCGGATAGCCGATAGCGGCAAAGGTCGAGCCAATATTAAGAATGAGGCCTGGTCTTTCTAGCCAGCCCAGTGCTTTTTGGCTAAGAAGAACAGGGGAAATTAGGTTCAGCTGCAGTTCTTTTTCTATTGATTCCGGTGTTCTTTGCGCTAGATAGGCAAAGCGATTTGAACCTGCATTGTTTATGAGAGCATTAACATGAATGCCTTGCTTACGCCAGGTAAGGCAAGTGTTATTGATAAAATCAATACTTTCTGGTTTGGTCAAGTCCGCCTCGATAAGTAGGTGTTGTTCTGGATTGTGCAATGTACTTTTTAATTGCTCCAGTCGCTCTTTATTTCGGCCAACTAATACAAGGTTAGCTCCTTGTTCTGCAAGAAGCTTTGCTGTTTCGGTGCCGATGCCACCTGTGGCGCCGGTCAGTATTATGCGCTTCTGTTTTATATTCATTGTATGCTTTCCGTATAGACTTGATATTCGTATCAGATTCAGCAACTTTGTGGCATGGGCAGATTCTTCAGCATCTGGCCATAGAGGCGATATACCATGTTGGCACTCTCGATAATGGCTTGCTGATCATTGGGATCTGTGACTTTATTCATAAGTGTTTCAAACAGTTGGATGTGCTCTTGATCTAAAGTGCTGTGCGAAGTCAGGTAGCTCATCGCATTATCCGGTAATCTCAGCGATTGTTGGATGAGTTTGGCAACCTGGCCACCGACACTGACACTGGTTCCTTCAAGTACCCAGACCATACCGAAAAAAGCCATTGGGTTGCGGCGGTCAATCTGGTGGTAAAGGTAGGCAACCATCAGCTCGATATCACTGCCAACCTTGCCTGAATCTTGGTTTTCACGAACTTTGCTGATATCACTCCCACACGCTTTTAAGTCATTCAGGATCCATTCGTGATGTCCTTTTTCTTCTTCGATATATTCTCCAATGGCTTGGCGTAGCCATTCATAATGCTCGGGTAAACGAGAGCCACACGCCATCAGTAATGGAACGGTATGTTTAACGTGATGATATGCCTGGGTTAAGAATGCGGTATAGGTATTGAGATTGATTTTCCCTTCATTGCAGGCAACGAAAATTGGTGCATCCAGCATTGATTGCCTGGCATCTGCGGTTTGTTGCTCAAGTTCATTAAAGAAAAGAGGATTGGCTGACATAGTGTTCTCCCGGTGAGTAGTGTTATCGATCATGATGAGGTGGCCTGGTTTTGAGCCTTGCTGTGCTAACTTAACGGCAGCTTCAGAGAGCTGGTAGTGGTAGTGGCTCAAGAATTGTTTGCGACAAGGACGTCCGTTACTTGTCATTAGGTTCGGGACTTGATTGAACGGTGTGGCAGTCAAAATGACACAGTGTATTCGAGCGTAATCAGGCAGCCGGGAATTAAGTTGCTGAATTGATTTCGTGACTTGCTGCTTTTCACTGGAAGCGATGATCGCTGTCAACGCTGGTTGGCCATCGCCGGTGATGAGCATTTGGTGTAGAGCGGGTAAGCATTGTGCTTCTGACTCAATCCACTCAGGGCTGATATTTCGCCCATAACTTGTGATCAGGACATTTTTTTTGCGTCCTGTGATATGGAGGAAACCATCGTTGTCAATATATCCCAAATCACCCGTGTGGATAGGTTGCAGTGGTGCCGGTTGTCCGATGTACCCTAACATGGAAGATCCTGATACTAAAACTTCGCCATCTTCTGCAAAGGTTACCTTGCAATGTGGTAAGACTTTTCCGCAACTGCCATGCTTATATTTCGACGTGTTGTTCAGACTGACAACAGATCCGCATTCCGACAACCCGTAGCCTTCATAAGCCGGAATATCTAGTGAATGGGCGCGGTTAAGCAATGATGGAGAGACTCTGGCACCTCCAACCGCGACAAATTTAAGGCTGGCAACAGCTTCTGGTGAAGATTGGGCAATTTGACATAATCCCATTAACAGAGCTGGAGTCAGAATCAGGCTTTCAGGCTTAAATTCAAGCAGTGCACGGGCAAAAGTATGCGCGTTAAATTGACTCGAACCGGTTAGTCCGGTTTTTTCTCCGCCCGGAATGATTGCGGTGCTGCCCAGCATCAAGGGGACATATAAACCCGCAATGTTCTCAAGTAGGGTCGAAAGTGGTAACAAGACGAGATGTTTTTTTGGGATCCCTGCCTTGACCATCTCACTTGTCAATACGTTGCAGACTTTTTCAATATGAGCCTGGCTCAGGCAAACGCCCTTAGGCTGACCAGATGAGCCGGATGTAAAGGTAATTTTTGCTGTGCTGTCATGATGACGTTGTGCCGATACAGATGGAGGTTGGTGATAGACTGGCATATTAGCCATATATGCAAATGGTATGTTTTTTTGCTCTGGCCATTCCCCCCAGAGTGCGTCAATGGCAGCAGTGGACAACAGGTGGTCGGTTTGTTCTTGTGAGAAAAATAGAGGAACCGGAATGAGTGTCGTCTTGGCTGCAATAGCCGAAAGATCAGCAATTGCCCAATCTATACAGTTACTTGCCCTGAGTGCTATTTGTGTCACACCTGATTCAGACAAGGCTATTCTGTTGGTTTCAATGGCCTGCCAAAGTTCCAAATAGCTAACTTTTTCGATTTCCTGTGAGGATGCCGATATCCCGCAAAGCGCGGTGGCATTAGGCGTAAGTTCGGCATAGTGACGAACGGAAGCTAATACGTTATCCATCGTTATTGCTCCATCATTCTTTTTTGAGCACTCACACGTGCAAATCGTTCTGTGAGCTGTTTGTGCGCAGCCAGTATATTGCCGCAGCAGATACGAGGGCGGTGTTGGTAGTAGCTACCCCATACAGAGTCTGCATTTGGAATGTCATTCGGGTTGGCATCGGCAAGAACGCTTGGATTTAGCTTTAGCTTGCACATCATGGCATAGAGCGTATCGGTAGCGGTAAAAATGCACCATTCAAAACCACGTTCAACAAGATAATTTGTCATCAACATAAAATGGATGGGTGACATTCCCGGAGAAAAGGACGCTAGTTGGCCAAATTCGATTAATTTGTCCCTTGAGATAATTTCCGCGTAACGTTTGCTGATAAGCGTGTTTGCTGGTTGGTTAAGGTATTGCTCCAAAAAAAGCTTTTCTTTACTGGCAACTCGGTAACCACAGGCTGAAAGTAATTTATTTTGCGGATCATAGATCGCAAGAAAGATTGGCATAAATTCATTCAGGTGAGCATGAAATGCATGCTCATAACGATTGGCTACATATTGCTCAACTTCATGGCGCAGAGGGTGTAGCTTGTCGATCACTTTTAGCGTGATGTTATTGTTGTTATGAGCTGGAGTCATCGCAGTTTCCCTTATATTGGCTGATGTTGTAACCATAAAGGGGAAAACTTAAGAAATGCTTAAGACAAGGTATAAGAGACGGAACTACGTAATACTTTTTTAAGCTAGAGAATCAGCTCTTATTAGTGAGAATGTCTGTTGCAGGCGAAATTCTCTGTATCAATTATGATTGATACATGTTCAATCGTTGTCAGAAAAGACACTGTGTGATGTGAATATTAATAGGCAGACATCCTTCGGGCATGGTTCTACCATGTCAATCACATTTGACGACACTACCGATAATGCCGTCCAAGTAGCTATCTCTGGAGACTGGTTACTAAGGGAGGGGATTCCTTCTGTCGAAGCGTTCTCTGAGCGAATATCCGGTGATCCTAAGCCGCACAAAATTCTCTTTGATACTACGGCACTGGGGGAGTGGGACACCTGCTTGATAACGGTGCTAATTGCGATTCTACATCTGGCTAAAGCTAACAATGTTGACGTTGATAAATCGGGTTTACCGTCTGGAGTGCAACGGTTAATTACCCTGGCTTTTGAAGTAACAGAAAGAGAGGGAGCAAGACGTGCATTAAAGAAACGTAACTTCTTGAGTAATGTCGGAGAGGCCTCTTTGGCTATCTGGAGTGAGTTCAGGCGATTACTGAATTTCATTGGTGAGTTGGAACGTTCAATCAGTCGTTTTATCTCGGGTAAGGCGACTTACCAGCGTTCTGATATTGCATTATATAGTCAGGAGGCCGGTGCAGAGGCGTTGCCAATAGTGTCTCTGATTAGCTTTTTGATAGGTATGATTTTCGCCTTTGTCGGTGTAATGCAGCTCAATTTGTTTGGTGCCGGAATTTATACTGCCAATCTGGTCGCTGTCGGCATGGTTAGAGAAATGGCGGCAATCATGACAGCAATAATTATGGCAGGCAGAACAGGGGCTTCATATGCAGCCCAGATTGGCACCATGAAAGTTAATGAGGAAATCGATGCACTGACTACACTTGGTATTAACCCTGTTGATTTCCTTGTCACGCCTCGCATGATTGCGCTGGTGATCATGATGCCGTTGCTGACCATGTATTCAAGCCTGATGGGGATAGTCGGCGGCATGGCTGTGTCACTTGCAATGCTAGATGTCTCACTTGTTCAGTATGTTCAGCAAACCATTAATGCGGTTCATTTGAATTCGTTAATTGGCGGGCTGTTTAAAAGTATTGTTTACGGAAGTCTTGTTGCTCTAGCAGGATGCCTGCAAGGTATCTCCTGTGGGAACAGCGCGATGGCCGTCGGGCAAAGTACGACGAAAGCTGTTGTGATGGGTATCGTTCTTATTGTGGTCAGTGCTGCGATATTGACTGTCATTTATATCAATCTGGGAATTTGATATGGATGATAATGACGCCCATATTGTCGTGAAAAACCTGTCAATCGCTTATGACGACTTTCTTATTCAGAAGGATCTGAACTTTTGTGTTAAACACGGCGATATTTTTATCATTATGGGAGGCTCAGGCTGCGGAAAAAGTACCTTGCTAAAATGTATGATTGGCCTGAAAAGCCCAGCCCAAGGGGATGTGTTATACGATGGCCTGGCATTTTGGGCATCAGATGAAAACGCACAGAAACAGGTCAAGCAGCAGTTTGGCACCTTGTTCCAGTCAGGTGCCTTATGGAGCTCCATGACACTGGTAGAGAATATCGGCTTGGCATTAAAGCAATATACAAATTTGAATGAGTCACAAGTGCGTGATGTGGCTGCATATAAATTGATGTTGGTTGGCCTTGCCGGGTTTGAAGATTATTACCCGGGAGAGTTGTCCGGCGGAATGAAAAAGCGAGCGGGTCTTGCCCGGGCCATGGCTCTGGATCCGCAAATATTATTCTTTGATGAACCCTCTGCCGGGTTAGATCCCATCAGTGCAAGATTACTTGATGAACTAATCCTTGAACTAAGAGATTCACTGGGAACAACGGTGGTTGTGGTGACGCACGAACTGGCAAGCATTTTTGCGATAGGCAATAATTCCGTATTTCTTGACTCGGTTACCAGGACTCAACTTGCTACAGGTCATCCTGTTGAGTTACGTGATCATTGCCCAGATCGGATTGTGCGCAATTTTCTGACGCGTGGAAAGGCTTATGAGTAAGCAAGCCAACTCAACAGTGATTGGTGCATTTGTTGTTATCGGCATGGTATTAACCGTGGTATCCGTTGTGCTTTTTGGTGGTTCAGAATACTTTGCGAAAAGAGAGAAATATTCGGTCTATTTTGATGATGATACCAAAGGGTTACGGGTTGGTTCTAATGTGTTGTTAAATGGAGTGAGGATTGGCTATGTTTCTGAAATATCACTATTAATGGATAAAACCACGTTTACCACGATTAGCCTCGTGACACTGGAAATTTTGCCTGATACTTTTCTCATCACAGACGAAGGACAGGTTGTCGGAACGGGGGCTGGAGAGGTTGGGGAGTATGAAGGCCTGATATATCAGGCAGGATTACGCGCCCAATTAGAAATAGAAAGTTTTCTGACTGGCCAATTGGTGGTAAATCTGAGTCTGCAACCTTATACCCCTTCAATCATGAGAGGGATTGATAGTCCCTATCCTGAAATCCCCACAATTTCCTCCGATGTTCAGCTAATCATGGCTCAGCTTAAAAATTGGATTTTTGAAGTCGCAGAGAATGTTGATGCTGTTGAAGTATCGAGACGGTTTAACCGAATTATAAGAGGTTTGGATGAATTAAGTAATTCGCAAGACTTAAGGGCAGCACTTGCAGGAATTAATCAGCTAATTAACGACAAGCAGACCCAACAACTTGCCGGTACAGCGATAAAAGCGTTCAAACAAGTGGATGCAATGGCTTTGGATGCCAGTCAGTTAATTCAACATGTTGATGGAAGGGTGGTTGGCTTGGGCTCCGATCTCACTCTGGCATTGTCGAAGCTGACTTCATTACTGACAGAAGCGGAGCAAACGTTGGTTATGGCCAAAAAGCAATTGCGTGGAGAAACTGTTCAGATGTATCAGTTAGAAGCGACCTTAAAAGAGATAGAAAGTGCGTCCAGGGCTGTGAGAGCGTTTTTTGATTATCTTGAGCGAAATCCAGAAGCTCTGCTGACGGGCAAAAAAGATTTCCGGGAGGTACGCCGTGAGTAAATCAGCTCGATATATCTTGAGCTTATTACTCATGATATTTCTAGTTTCTTGTGGGTCGGTATCTCCACCTGTGCATTATTATCGTTTGCAACCGTTAGAACAAACGCCACAACCAGATATTGTTAATGTAAGCATTATCGGGCTTGGTCCTTTTCGTGTTGCGGATTATCTCAAACGATCGCAAATCGTCACCCGGGTGTCAGATGCGGAAGTGAAAGTGGATGATTTTTCTCGATGGTCGGAGCCATTGGATTTGGCAATTCACAAAGTGTTGGCGACAAACATCGATCACCAGTTGGCAAATACTATTGTGGTGGCTTTTCCTTTCCTCTCTGGTGTTGATATTGATTATTTTGTTGTTGGTCAAATAGATCGATTTGAGGCAGACCACGAAGGAACTGTCGTGCTGGATATACAGTGGGGGCTAGTAGATGCTGAGCGTCAATTGTTGGTTGAACCAAGACGGGTACGTTATCAAAGAAGGATCGAGAAAGGCGGAGAAATGGAAGCCATCGTTGTTACGATGAACCAAATATTGCAGCAGTTGAGTCTGGATATTGCTAACAGTTTTATAGCTCAAACTCTCTAATACAGCCAGGTTAGGTGTTGCGATTGAGGTCTATCGGGAGGGAACTATCACATTAAGTCGCAGAAAAGGTATAAATTTTTAGTTAAAGACTAAACTTCATATTGTGTTTAACGATGAATATGCAGGCGGCCTTGATAACTAAATAAGTGCGCGTTTTGCTTGTGAAAGGAGGCGAAATGAAAACCCTGTGCTTGTTTGGTTATTTACAAAGTCCTCCAAAGCATTCCACCTTAAGGAATGCGCTTCATTTAGCTGCCGGATACAAGAGTGGACTTCATATCTTGATTGATGGGTATGTGAGGAGTATTGAGCGCAGTTACCTCGATGTTTTTGGCTACAAACGAAAACTGCAGCAGAATATTCAACAAGATTTGTCATCCGTTGTTACTGGGCTGAATGACCATATTAACTCAATCCTTGAAGAAGAAGAACTTGCGGTTAATGTCAGTATCGAAGTTCATCAGGGAACTCGCTGGGACTCAAGATTAACTGAGGTCATTGGCGAATTTGGTTCTGATTTATTGCTGATTGATTATGGTGCCGGGAGTGACATTCACCCTGTATTTAAGCGGTTGGCGTCATTGCCTGTTTCTGTTTTATTAATGAAAAATCGGCGATGGAAACAGAAGCCGATGATTTTGTCTGCACTTGATCCTTTGCATAGCCATGATCGTCCTGCAACGTTAGACAAGCAAATCGTTTCTGAATCACTCTCGATATCAGAGCGACTAAATACAAGTTTCAAAATTGTTCATTGTTGCTATGTTACGTCTTACTTAGTTAAGTATTCTAAGCAAATTTACTCGATTCACTCTGATGATCTAAAAGCATTTTGTATTGAAAATAATATCAATTATATTCAGAAATTCATATTAGAAGGTAACCCTGAGCTGGTGTTACCTGAGTTCTCTATGAAATATGGCTGCGATATCTTGATTATGGGGGGTTACTGCCGAAGTGCTTTCTCTAATTACTGGTTAGGAAGTACAACAGAAGCGGTGGTAAAGGCAAGGCCATCTGATGTTTTGCTAATCCGGCCAAGTTAGTTGTTCATAAGCTTATGCTATTAATAAGCATTTTTAATGAGGAACGATGAAATGAAATATTTTGTACTGCTTACTGCACTTTTCAGCTTTTTTGTGATAGCTGAAGATGATGCCCTAAATAAGGGAACGAACACTGTTAGTGAATCAATTGTTGATAATGATGAGAGTGAGTTAATTACAGAAGAGCAAGCTGAAGAAATGTCTTTACAGAGAACCGACGAATATGACGTTATCACTAAAGAAAGTTATGAAACTTTAGATAAGCTAATTGAAAATAAAGTGAAATCAAAACGGGCACAGTTTTATTCTGTAGAATATGATGAAGATAATTCAATAGGTGAATATCGGGCCACTGTGACGGAATATATGCATTTGGATGAGTGATTTTGTCTGGTAAATGTCAGTGATTAGAGCGAAAAGCATTTCTGTGAAGTGAGATGATATTCATTTTTAAAATCAACTTTATGATTTTTTGTGTATTTGTTTGACTAAGTATTGAAGAGGTTCATCAGTTTTTCATTAAGCTATACTAAACCTATCTTTGTGAGGGTTTAGTCATGAAGTCAAAGGACTCGATAAATAAAAAGAACAATGCATGGGTGATAAACCGTGGTACTGGTCCTATTGTGGCAACAGCGATTCATAGTGGGCATCAGTTAAGACCCGAAATTGCTCAGCTTCAATGCTTGGAAGCAAATACGCGCCTGAGAGAAGAAGACCCTTTTACTGATTTGTGGACAAGAATTGTTAGTCAGCGCGTTGTCGTAAATCAATCCAGATTTGAATTTGACTTGAATCGAACACCAGAGACTTGTGTTTACGAATCTCCCGATGATGCCTGGGGATTAGTCATTTATAACAAAGCATTACCGGATGATGTTCGAAAGAGAAGTCAGGAAAACTATAGTGCTTTCTATGATGAGCTCTATCACTATTATGATGAATTGAAAAGGCAATATCATCACTTTGTGATATTGGATCTGCACAGTTATAACCACAAAAGAAACGGCCCAGAACATCTTGCAGCAGAACCAAATAAAAATCCTGAAATAAACATTGGTACGGGAACATTAACTTGTGCCCATCAGTGGCGCGAGCTTATCAATAATTTTATTAATGATTTACGTCAGTTTGACTATTTAGGTCGGCATTTGGATGTTCGAGAAAATATCAAGTTTGTCGGGCGTAATTTTGGTCAATGGACACATCATAACTTTGCCGGGCATGCATGCTGTTTATCAATTGAAGTGAAAAAAATATTTATGGATGAATGGACAGGGGAACTGGATCCTGACCAACATCAATTGATTCAAAATGCCTTGGCATCGACGATTCCCGGAATTCATGAAAGCTTGAATGAGTTAGAGCAACATCATGAATAAGAACGATAATCCTCTGTTAGATCAGGTTGTTGTTGAAGATATTTGTCGTCGGCTTAGAGGGAATAAACGCATTCAACGTCGGCTGCCCGGAGATGGGTTTATAAAAATTGATCGACAGCTCCCTTTTTTGTGTGTCTATCGGCGCTTTACGGGAAATAATGATTCGTTAACAAGTCGATTAATAAAGAGTGAAGCATCATATCTTATCATGCCAGCAAATCGTTTTAGGGCTAAATATAGGACGCTTATTGAACAAGTAGTAGAGGAAATGAATCGTGCGTTTGGGGCATTTCTTCTTTTTGAAATATGGGCCGGTAATGAAGTTGTGGCTGATGAGTCAGTTGATCCTGAAGCGGTTCGCCCTTTTTTTTCTGTTTTTTCCGATACTCATGGTGAATTGATTTCAACCAGTGAAAGTTTGGAACAAGCACTGCGGAAAATCAGGATTTTGAAAAAGCAGTCAGTCGTTACTCTTGAATATCGAAGGATAACACGCCCGGCAGGAATGCGCCCTTTGTTGTCAAAGACTAGGTTGTTAGAACTGAAGTGTTATTCACTAGGTCTTGAAGTGACACCGATTTATCGAAAAGCTGAAACCGGAGAACAATACCCTCTTGTTTTCAGAAGTATGCATCATGGTGTTTCTAAGGCAATAAAACAGGCCCTATTTGAATTCATCAGAAGTAATACTACGCATACGCCTCCTCATTTTCATGCGTTGGGACCGCGTGCGGTAACGAAAGCTGTAACGGAAATAGACAGTCAGCTTGCAGCAATTAGTGCAAAGTACGACTTCTTACTTTTAGTGACCCCAATTAATACCCGGGCTGGATGGGCTGAATTTCGCAAGCGTGGTTGCGAACGAATGCCAGTCTTGCATTATCGCCCGCTGCCAATTGATCCGGCCTGGCTAAAAAGAGAACTTTATAATATCAATTTGGATCGCGTCATGGATCCAACACTTGCCTTTCTATTTCAACAGAAAAGAAATGAAATGGATCGCGAGCTGACAATGTTGTCAGAGAGGAATACCACTAAATTTCTGTTAGGTAGCATACAACTTTATGGACGTGTTGATGAGCCTCTAATGTTTACAGCGCTTGAGATCCTTGAAGCTCTACCGGGACGAAGCAATGACGATACGTTTAGTGGCCGCCATTCTTCGACGGAGTTTGCTGAGCTGGCACAACGAGAAATAAGCCGTTTTCAACATGAACTGGGATGTGAAGTTCAGTCGCGTGTCTTGATTACAGATGAAGTGTCAGGACTGATGTGTAGCAAGGGGAATGTTCTTGTTGGTAGTACAGTTCGAATCCCTGGAAACCGAGTGCAAGCCTTACTACAGCATGAAGTCGGAACACATATCCTTACTTACTTGAATGGTACCGTTCAGCCACTGAAGTTATTGGCAGCAGGACTGAATGGTTATGATGAACTACAGGAAGGGATTGCCGTTTTGGCTGAGTATTTAGTGGGGCAACTCAGTCGTGCTCGTATTCGAATGTTAGCCGGGCGAGTCGTTGCGGCCCGCTATGTAGAAGAAGGTGCAAATTTTGTTGAAACTTATCGTCGTTTAGAAGAACAGCATAACTTTGAACCTTTGACGGCTTATCGAATAACAGTACGTGTACATCGAGGTGGAGGATTAACAAAAGACGCCATTTACTTAAGGGGGTTAATACGTTTACTCAGCTACCTTGAAAATGGTGGGGATTATAATTTGTTATTTGCCGGGAAATTGGCCTATGAACATATCCCAACGATAACCGAATTACAGCATCGTGGGTTTTTGTCATCAGCTAAGCTATTACCATCTTATTTTGAAAGCGGTAAGGCATTGGTTAGGTTAAAAAACGTTAGTGCAGGTATGCATCCTATCCAGCTTGTCGACCAGAAAAAATACTGAGGTGTAAAATGGTAGATAAAAATGAAAAGTTAAATGGTGAGGATTCGGCTCAGCAAAATATGGCTAATGAAGATGTACAATCTTTACCTTCAGCCGATCAAATTGACACATCAACGACGATAACGCTGACAGAGAAAAAGGAAGGTAAGCAACGAAACTCCATACGTATTGGTTTCTTTGTCAATGACATTAAGACAGAGGAATCCGGGTATACGACGACACGGTTATCAATGTATGCCCATAACCGTGGTCATGAAGTCTTTTATATCACCCCTGAAGACTTTGCTTATGATCCGGACGAACAAATTCGTATACATACAATCACACCGCCAAAGCGAAAATTTAAGTCTCTAGAAGGCTATATACGAGATGTGCAGAGCTATAAATCAGGAAAGGAGCGTATCGCATTAGGAGATTTGGATATTTTGATGCTCCGCAACGATCCTTCAAGTGAACCGGGCTCAAGAGCGTGGGCTCAGCAGGCAGGGGTGTTGTTTTCACGTATGGCCCTGCAATCAGGCGTTGTTGTTGTGAATGATCCCAATGGATTGAGTGCTGCAATGAATAAGATGTATTTTCAGCAGTTTCCAGAAGAGGTTCGGCCTCAAACGCTCATCTCTCGCAACCGTGATGATATTCGTCATTTTGCAAATGAGTTTGGCAATATTGTTATTAAGCCTCTCCAAGGATCTGGTGGTAAAAATGTCTTTATGGTTAGAAAGCAGGATTTACCCAACCTTAACCAAATGATTGATGCCGTTATCAGAGATGGTTACGTCATTGCACAAGAATACCTGAGTGAGGCGGAAAAAGGAGATATACGCTTGTTTTTGATGAACGGGCAACCGCTGCGTTACCGGGGAAAGTATGCGGCCTTCAGGCGAGTTCGCACTGGTGATGATATGAGAAGTAATATTCATGCAGGCGGAAAAAAAGCTCGAGCAGTGATTGGGGAAGCAGAACTGAGGATCGCGGAGATTGTCAGGCCGAAATTAGTTCAGGACGGTATGTTTTTAGTCGGGTTAGATATCGTGGGGAATAAACTGATGGAAATCAATGTATTTAGTCCTGGTGGGCTGGGAAGTGCACAGTCATTTGAAAAAGTGAATTTCTGTACACCAGTGCTCGACGCACTAGAGCGAAAAGTTCGATATATGGAATTTTACCAGCGAAAGTTTAATAATGCAGAAATGGCTGTTCTATGATTCTGTATCATATATAAAATTACGGAAAAAGAAACGTTATGTGGTGCTCTTTTGGTAAATAATACTGTTTATTCAAATTGACCTACTGTCTTTTGGATATTAATGATGATTTTATAGATAAATAAACCACTTAGTATTCGTATTCAAGGTGGTTTGTACTTTATTTTATTAACTGTTATAAATCATATGCTTACACATTATTAAATATGGGGCATTTTCTTTTTTTTAATCGAATGGCGTCTAAACTTTACTTGATTAATAACCATAAGAAGGAAAACGTCATGAAAAATAAAGTAGTGGCCGCAGTTGTAGGTTTGGCGATTTGGGCTCCAGCCTTATATGCTGTTGATCTAAAGGAAGGGACACAAGAGTTTGGACTACAAGGGAGCCTTGACCTGGATTATGTAGATGAGTATCTATTTGTAATTAACACATCATATGGATACTTCATTTATGATGACTGGCAGCTTGGTGGTGTTTTAGATGGAAGTATGAGTGAGCACAATAAAAGTTTTAATATTGGTGCTTTTACAGAGTATAATTTCACTAATGAGTCTGACTGGGTACCATATGTAGGAGCGGCGGCACAGCTTGCAACACTGAGCTTTGACGGTGGAGAGTTTAAAGATATTGATTTAGATTCAGAAGATATAACAGCACTTAATATCAAGTTCTCTGCAGGTGTTAAGTATTTCATTAACCCTAATGTGGCTATCAGTGCTGAGGTTAATTACAATATTGCAACCGATGATATCAGTGTAACAAGCGATGGACTAGAAGATAGCTTCTCGCGATTTGTATTTGGTACGAGATTTTATTACTAAATACATTCTATTATTTACCTCTTATGTCTCAGCGAAAGCTGAGACTTTTTTATTTTTCCTATAGTTCATTTGTTTTGCGCCATGTCTCATCAATATTATTGATTTTATATGGATTGTATTCAAAGCTTTAGTGATATGTTTTTGTTATTTAATTAGGTAATTACCGTGAAAATAGCAATATTATCAAGAGATAAGACGATGTACTCCACAAAACGTCTTGTTGAGGTGGGAATTGAGCGTGGACATGAAATGCATGTGATTGATGTCCTTAAGTGCTATATGAACATTAATTCACGAGCATCCTCAATTCACTTTGATGGTGAGCCGCTTATTGGTTTTGACGCAGTTATTCCCAGAATAGGTGCATCTGTTACCTTTTATGGGACAGCTGTGCTGAGGCAGTTTGAGACGATGGGGGTTTATTCAATTAATGAATCGGTTGCAATATCACGATCTCGAGATAAATTAAGAGCATTACAGCTCCTGGCAAGGAAAAACATTGGGCTTCCTATTACAGGTTTTGCGAATAAGCCCAGTGATATTCCCGATCTCATTGATATGGTCGGTGGAGCCCCCTTAGTGATTAAGTTACTAGAAGGAACGCAGGGGATTGGTGTTGTTCTGGCTGAAACCAGAACGGCCGCGGAAAGTGTTATTGAGGCATTTCTTGGTTTACACGTCAACATCATGGTTCAGGAATACATAAAAGAAGCTGGTGGAGCTGATATACGTTGTTTCGTTATCGGTGACAAAGTCATAGCAGCGATGAAAAGGCAAGGAAAGGAAGGAGAGTTTCGCTCAAACCTTCATCGTGGTGGTACAGCAAGCTTAACACGTATTACCCCTGAGGAGCGCTCGACAGCAATAAGAGCGGCTAAAACGATGGGGTTAAAACTGGCTGGCGTGTATTTACTAAGGTCGATGCACGGTCCGGTTGTGATGGAAGTGAATTCATCACCAGGATTGGAAGGGATAGAAGCTGCATCAAATAAAGATATAGCATCAGCCATTATTGAGTTTATAGAGAAAAATGCAGCCATAAAACCCATACGCACTCAAAGTAATGGTTAGTGACCTCTTATCAAAATGAGAATATAATCATGTATATTGTGAATATCAAGGATGAGATATATACACCATATGTAAATCTTAAAGACATAGATCTTGATGATCTAAAAGGTGTTTTATGGATTCATTTTCAAGGTGATTTTAATGAAACAAAAGATGAAATACAGTCGTTAATCAATGTAGATGATTTTACCCTTCAGGCTCTATGTAATGAGCAAACTCGACCCAGAGCATTCGTTAATGATCATGATGAGCTTGTTGTTACATTAAGAGCGGTCAACTATTTTAGTGAAAATGATGCGAGACTTGTATCATTAAGACTGTGGATGGGAGATAAGATATTAATCTCTATTTCAGAGTTTGAAATCCCAGCGCTTGAGTTTTTTTACAAAAAACTGTGTAAGCGAAGTAATACTTTTAAGACTGCGTATCATTTACTTTGGCAATTAATCGATTGTGTAAATGACGGTGTAAATAATTATACTTCTGATATAGAAGAATCATTAACATTATTAGAGGATAAATGGGATAATAATCAAAAAATAGTACAGAGTGAATTGAGTGAGATACGTTATGCAATATCTAATTCACGTCGTTTTTTATTTCCTCAATTAGAAGGGTTGCAAAAAACATCGAAGGTTTTAGAGGTAGAGTTTATTTCAGAAGATGATTATTCTATAAATCAAATGCGTTGGCGTGAAATTATTAACATAGCAAAACGTGATTTGGAAGTTCTCTCTGAAATGACAGAACGGGTTAATATCCTCCGCGATTCATATCTGCAGTTAACGAATGAAAGCCTTACTAAGACTATGTTTCTTCTCTCTGTTGTTGCCACTTTCTTTCTTCCTCTCACTTTTATTGCCAGCTTGCTTGGTATGAATGTTAATGGGATTCCTGGTAGTTCCAGTTCGTGGGCATTTGGGGTTGTATGTGCTGTGATGGGAATATTTGCTGTAATTCAATGGAACCTGTTTAAGCGATGGAAATGGCTACATTAATAATGTTAAGGACCTAATCAAATAACTCATATAAGGACTGTCATATGCACATGGATCCCCTAATGCCCCATTTAGTAGCTGCAATGCTATTAATGTTAGTTACAGGTTTTTTGATTAAATTGCTTCAACAACCTCATGTGATTGCCTATTTGATTGCAGGTATTGTTATTGGGCCGTGGGGGTTGTCACTTATCTCAGATATACATGTTATAAGTCGCATTGGGGCGATGGGGGTTATTTTACTTTTATTCTTTGTCGGTATGGAAACTGATGCAAGGCAGTTGGTTTCAAATTGGAAGTTATCTCTGTTTGGTACTGTAGTGCAGATCGGATTAAGTGTGTTATCTGTTTGGATATTAGGGGCTTTGTATGATTGGTCTTTTGAACGTATTTTGCTAATTGGTTTTGTAATCAGTTTGAGCAGCACTGCAGTTGTAATAAAGTTGCTACAGGATAGCTCTATATTGAAGACAAAAGTCGGGCAGGCTGTACTTGGTGTATTGTTAGCTCAAGATTTAGCCATAATACCGATGTTAATTGCTCTAGGCATATTGGGAAGTGATGAGGTTAATTCTTCACATTTGATGTTACAAGGTGCCGGTGGTTTGTTAGCTGGGGGCTTTTTTGCTTTTTTAGTGCTGAAAAAGCAAGTGCACTTACCATTATCTCGGTGGCTGATGCAAGATCATGAGTTGCAATTGTTCGCTGCAATGAATATTTGTTTTGGTCTTGCTTTAATTACAGCATGGTTTGACCTTTCTACTGCATTAGGAGCCTTTTTAGCGGGAATGCTGATTAATGCTGCAAAGGAAACTCAATGGGTTCACCATACGTTAGACTCGTTTCGGGTTATGTTTGTATCTGTCTTTTTTGTTTCGGTCGGAATGTTGTTAGATATAGGTTTCCTTATTGATAATTTACTAGAAGTGTTGGCTCTCGTCTTATTGGCTCTGCTCACAAATACATTCATTAATGCATTTATACTGAAAATTTCTGATTACAGTTGGACAGATAGTCTATATGCCGGAGTATTATTGTCGCAGATCGGTGAATTTAGCTTTGTTCTTTCCGCTGTAGGATTACAGATAGGTTTGATAAGTGATTATGGATACCAGCTCGCTATATGTGTTATTGCCGTCTCACTACTTGTGAGTCCGTTCTGGATTAATGCGGGTAAAAAACTGTTAAATTGGAACGACAAAGACGAACATAACCTCTCTGAGGAAAAATAAATGGAGCAGTATTTAACAGATAACAAACTGATTGCATCTCTTGCACTCATTATTATTATTTTTCCAACTCATGAAAATGTAAATATCGAGCAGAGGTTAACAGATGATTTCATGGCTTTTTGGTATGAAGAGTTAAAAAGTAAAAAATAGTCCAAAGGTTCAATAATTAATGACACTGGTATTGTATTAATTTACTGAATTTAATAGTTATTCTTTATCAAAACTATCTACAACGATAGCACCCATTGATGCGGGCATTGTGATAACAATTATTCTTTTTATTGCAATTAGTGTGTCTGTGAGTAATGGGAGCTTACCGATAGAAAGTAAAATAAGTGCGACAACCAGAGCCGCAATACAATAGGCTATGACGATGCGTGTTATAAAGACGGATATTCTGTATTTAATATTACCTTGAAAAACGCTTTGATAAGCAAAAAAGCCAAGAAAGAATACAGAGATGGATAGTAGTAAAAGAAGGTTACTAAGAGGCAGGGTTTCAGCAATTCGCCAGGCTTCTTCTGAAAAAGAGATAGGCACAGCAAGTGCAAAAGCACCGATTATTACCTGGCTGACATCTTCTAAATTGAAATTTTTCACGACATTCATCCTTGGTAACGATAGAGTATTTCTTTCCAGGAAGGCTGCTCTTTTAATGACAATATGCTTCTGTTGAGTTGCTCTCTTAGCGGGCTGTTTGTTTGAATTGCGATACCGTAAGCCTGTGGTTCGAATTCTCCTGGAATTAGCGTGATTTTTTGTTTGAAGTGGCGGTTTATCTCAAACTTTAGTATTGGTGAATCGTAAAGCACAGCATCAATTTCTCCTGTCAGTAACCGGGCAAGTGCTTGTTGCAATGTTGGGTAATGTTTGAAATTTGCATCAATGGAAACAAGATATGCCTCGCTGGACGAGTTTTTCAATGTACCAACTCTAACGCGATTTAAGTCTTGGGGGCCTTGTACCGTAGAAGTGAGCTCTGAAAGTGTTAGGCTTGTTGTAATGGCCGCGGTAATACTTGAGATAAGAATAATGGCTGCGAACATCCATATCAGAGCTATAAACCTTCCAGTTATTGTTTTTGGCGCTTTGTCGCCATAACCGACAGTCGTCATGGTTACTGCTGCCCACCAAAATCCAGAACCAATGCCTTCAAGCGGGGTTCCTCCGAATTGTTCTTGGTTTTTTTTACGTTCGATTAACCATATCACAGTACCAAGAATGGCTAGAAGGCTGCAAAGCAGAAAAACAACTTTAATAAAATCGCGTGAAAAAAAGCCAGCGATCACTTTTCTCCAAGCACTGTTTTGCTCAGCGGGAACAGCGATGGCTAGGCCTGTAGTGAAATAGGCATGACTGAAGTCTACTTGTTGTTCCCTTGTGTGAGTTATAGTAATTGCAGCAATGCTGGCATCTAGCTGATTGTTGCTTACTAGGTTGATTAGCCCTTTTAAATCTGTTTCAACAAACTCATAAGAAAGATTATTCTGCAAAGCTAATTCACGCCATAAGTCAATGCTAATACCAATCCATTGTTCTTTATCATTTTTCATCGCAAAAGGAGGGGAAACCTTTGTTCCGATCTTTAACTTATGAGCCGTTTCTGCATTGCAATGATTAGTGATAACAAGGCAGAACATTGTAAATAACAGAATCCTAATCACTGAGTCTTCCTCGGTATTCATTCCAATGACTTTGTTTGTCTATTCATGTACCTATTTCTATATGGGGTTATCTATTATGCCTATTTATCACATTTTCAATGGTCATTATTCCGAACATAATCTTTCTTACAAATGACTCTGAATTGCCGACAAAATAAAAGTGTGGATGCCTTGACCATACTTTTTGTAGTTTTTTATCTAGCTTTGCCGCTTGTTCAGAAGATTCGTTTCTTGCTGGGTTGTTACTAGTAATATCATGACCCGTAGTAGCCGCAGATTCAAAAAAGATAACTGCGTCATATCTTGCAACCTCATGTTCAAAGTTTGAATCTACTTCTCGGAAAAAATCGCTTTCTGAGCCGGGCCAGTATGCGAGTCCATCAAGTGTTCCACGATCACAGACTAACAGTTTGTCCGGATATTGTTTTTCTTGAATATCCTCTAAATTTTTTTGAAGAGAGAAAATTGCTTTTTGTACGACTTTAACAACATGCTCACTGTGTGACCTAGTTATGCCTCCGGCAAAGAGTACGGTCGCTGCTTCTGGTACAACTGCTATTTGTTGACATAACTCCCTACGGAAAAGATCGAGTGCTGTAGTTTTTCCACCTCCAGGCCCTCCAGTAACAACAACCTTAAGTTGTTTCTTCATTTTCACCTCTACTTTAACCTGCATTCGAAAAGATTATAGATTTAAAAAACTTTAAATTTACGCTTTCTATTATAGTGCAATATGAAAGGAGTTCACTTTGGTTGTTTATTAATTAAAGGTGGTTGAGCTTTTATATAACGTTTTCTGTTATAAAACTAATGGCTATGGATGTTAAAGGTCGATTTGACTTTTATTTGTCGAAAAAAAGCTTGGTTCTTTTAGTTGTTATATGGTTTTCTGAATCGTTTTATTAATTGCAATGACTATTATCAGTAAGTATAAATGATAATATTAAATCATTTGTTATCACCACTATGGTGGCGTTATGGCACATGCTACTTTATAGTTACAAGGATAGAGTTCCTATCGGTTGATTAAGTAGCCAAACTATTTCAGCCACTTTGACATTTTGTTTTTGGCTGCTTCGTGAGATAATCCTTTACCTCCGGCTAATGCATGTTCAGCACGAACAATATCTTCAAGGATTTCCAGCCGATTTTGCATCAGCTCGTAGTCATCAGCATCCACAAGGTACGCCAAGGGCTAAAACAGGCTCTTTTGATTCATGCAGCTTTGCAAGGGTTGCAGTTGCACCGTGCTCGGTGAATGTTACAAGTTCTACTTTCATTTTGATTTGATTACGATGTTAATGGGATGGTTGTAGAATCGGCTCTTTTGCAGGTGCATTATATCAGTCAGGAATAATTAGTGTGGTGGCTCATACTGTAATCACAATATCCCTTCAGGGTGCTTTCACTTTCAATCTCTTGAATTTGCATCCACAGCATAGGGGCGAAGCTTTTTATTGTATCAACTTCGTGCCGGAATTCGGACTTATCACCCATTTTGTCCTCAGCGAGCCAAGCCCGTGGGGACATGCTTATTATACCTATTCGAAAGAACTCATGGATTTCGTCTTCGATTTTTTTATCGTTCCCAGTAACGATAAACACTGTCCGACCTTCTCCAGTTGCGAAGTAGTCGACAACTGCTACTTTATAAAAATCAGTTACCTGCATACCAATCCCTCTCTCTTTTCGGAAAAGCTATGTATTAGTATATGCAACTTAGAGTAAACCAATGTGGAGCCGCTGAGACTACGAGCTAAACGAACGCTTCAGTCCCCCCCTTACTCAACTCTGAGGGTGATGCGGGGCAGAGTAGTAGCCATAATTTAGCTCCTGTTATATCAAAGTGTCACATGATTATTGTGGCCTAGAAGTGTGCAATAAGCCTAACTTGTTTCTGTTCTGCGACGTGTCAGTGCCATTCGTGCTAGCTCACCTTTGCCCCATTATCTGTTAGTGCTAAAGCTTATTCACAGCCTGTTAATGTTGATTAACTATACATTTTCTAATCTCTGTTCGTTGAGTGAGACACAACAAAAGGTATGTGACTGGCAGACCTTTTATCATGGTGCACAGAACGGGTGTTATGTTTAATCAGTTCAAAACTGCCGAGTGTAATAAGTCACCTTGATTGCTTTGTATTGCAACTTTTTCTTCATGTCGAATTGCATATCCGAGAAAGGGTAATTATTAGATTTATCACACAAATTCTTCACCTTTATTATCGAGTGTTTTCTTACCGCAAACCTGACAAACAATATAACGGTCTAAGTCACAAATTGTCTTAAGAGTATAATCCGTACATTCAGGGATGAGAAAACGCTCAATTATGAATTCTTTGATGCCACCCCAAACTGTCTTTTCATACCGAGATTTTTTGTGTTGTACAACTTCTTTATGTTTTGTTGTTTTGCCACATTGAGAACAATATTGTTCCATAACTTCATCCTTATGTTAGTAACTGGCTACATAAAGCCCTAACATCAAAAAGAATTATTCGTCTTCCATAACTCAAATATAATATGCCATCTGTTGCGCTATGGTTTGAGATTTATCAACATTTATGATAAATCTCAGAGAGCTATCTCTTTGATAGAAGTGTTTGATGGAATATCGGAAGTGATACCAATATCCATGGATAAGCAGGATGATTCATAGTAGTCAAAACGACATCAAAATCATCAAGAGCACTGAGCTAAAACAGTAGCAATAACGGCGTTTTGGGTCATCTGAGCAAGGAAATATTACTCCCGATAGCGGTTGAAAATTTGTGACGCTTTTTGAGCTATTTATGAATCACTAAGAGTGGACTTAACTTTTGTTTGAAAATGTGATCAAGCAATGATTTACCGCAGCTTCAGTGACTTTGAAAGTATAGTGGGAAGATGAATTTGGTCAGAAAACTAAAAGATTGCGATACTTGAGCTAATTCATGGGTTGCGAATTTAGCAAAACCACTGCACACTTATGTCCAAATTCGTGCCAGCTTCTTCATCTGCCACGATTTTGCCCCTTTGCGAGGTAGCTTGGCTTTCAATCGATATAATTCGTTACAGCCTTTCGGGGATTTCTGTGGTGGATAAGGCTAGAAGGCCGTGCTCATTTACTTCTAGTTTCTTTCAAAATCGAAATTTAAACTAAAAGCTATTATCTACATTATTGTACAAGCCAGTACTGAATCGTGGTTTGATGCTAGATCTTTGATACGAAAAACAGATTGACATAATGAAAAAAAAAGGTAGCTTTTAACTCATGAATAAAAAGCCTAACTTTCACCGAATTATTATCATCATTTCTTTTGAAGTGGTGGGATAGTTAGCGCAGCTATTTTTTACAAACCCGCCTAAGAGGCGGGTTTTTTTGTTACTTCACCTCTTAGGCTAAAAGTGAGAACAAGAGGTAAGTATGACAATTTTTCAAGATCAACACTCGGTATTGGTAAACATTTCTTTTGCCATACATATCCCCCAATGCAGCCATCTTAATTGCGTTAACAGTTAAAGGGATGTTTTGCCGCTATCAAATTATGCTCGAGAAAAAATAGAGAGTAGATTTCACTCCTACTGCTATTAATAGCGTTGAGTACGCCCCGTAATCTACCTAACACCATAGCCCAAAAAATAAATGTATAAACATGATTTTTATTAGGATATTAAGATGATAAATCTGGCATTACTTAGTGTTTTTGTACCTACTTTCTTTTTTGTCTCGGTTACTCCTGGTATGTGTATGACCTTAGCGCTCAGTTTAGGTATGAGTATCGGTTATAGACGTACATTATGGATGATGTTGGGTGAAGTTATAGGTGTCGCGATAGTAGCTATTGCGGCCGTACTGGGCATCTCGGCGCTGATGTTAAATTCCCCTTGGTTGTTTATCGCTTTAAAAATCCTTGGAGCTGGTTATTTGTTTTATCTTGGGGTGCAGTTGTGGCTATCACGAGGTAAGTTAGCTTTGAGTCAAGATCAGACAGAAACCAAAGTCGGCGGCAACTGGGAACTGACAATGCAGGGATTTGTTACAGCAATAGCGAATCCCAAAGGCTGGGCTTTCATGGTCTCATTGCTACCTCCATTTATAGAAGGTGACAAGCCAGTGTTTTCTCAACTATTTGTTTTGGTTGGGATCATAATGATATCAGAGTTTGTTAGCATGACTATGTATGCTACTGGTGGAAAAGGGGTGAAACGTCTGCTAAAGCAAACCAAAAATGTACGTTTGATCAATAGGGTCTCGGGTACTCTAATGATGGGGGTTAGCGTTTGGCTGCTCTTTAGCTGATCAAGTTTTGAATAGTTTTATAGTGGGGAAAACTACTCACCTCCTATAAGACTATCTGTTAAAACTAGCGGGTGCGTCTCAAACTTTCCAGCAGTCTATTGGCCTAATCAAATAGGCTTTTATGCATGATAACGTGCTTTATACCTGTGTTTGCTTCAATGAGCTTATCGAATAGTTACGAAGCGCTTAGTTAGCTCACCGCTGGCAACGGTGGTCTTAATTTGGGATACGAAAACGTATCAACAGGCCTGTAGTTGTAAATTGGAATTGTCCAAAAGTGTGTCAGGGAAGGGGCGGGTAATGTAAAGCTTCGAGAAATTCAGTGCTAGTCCCGGCGACATGATAGATAAGTCAGCATGTTAATGCTAAATAAGTGGTTGAAATTATTCAAGACAGGCTGAAAAACGGAGGAGGAAGCAAGGCCGAAACTAATCGGCCTTGCTTTGTGTTTACTTCAGATATCGATTGATAAGGTGCTGCTTGAAGTACTCTGGGTTCAACTTTTCACCAGTCGCATCAATAAGTAGTTGATCTGTTGAAACTGTCGAACCTTTTCTCCAGATATGCTTATGTAGCCAATTGAAGATTGGTTGCAAATTGCGCTGGCGGATCAAGTTTTCTACATTCATTTCTTTGCGCATGGCAGCCATAAATTGCGCTGCATACATTGCACCTAAAGTGTAGCTAGGAAAGTATCCAAAATCGCCAGCACACCAATGGATATCTTGCATACAGCCATTTCTGTAATTATGTGTAGTAGACATTTGACGTTTGCCATCGGTCCAGTGGATGTCCTGCATACAACCATCGGTATGGTTGCATCGTGTTGTCAGGCCAAGGTATTCAGTCATTTTTTTGTCCCAGAGTTCCGGGATGTCTTCAACCTCGATATGACCTTCAACTAAATCACGCTCGATTTCGTACCGTAGAATGATATGGGCAGGGTATGTTACCTCGTCGGCATCAACGCGAATATAATCAGGTGTTACGCGGGTATTAAACAATGCCAGGTTTTCACTGGTTAGTGCTGCATCGTCACGACGGCTGAATGCATCACTCGCCAGTGGAGCTAGGATATCGAGAAAAGCTTTGCTGCGGGAAAGCTGCATTTCAAAGAATAGGCTTTGTGATTCATGAATACCCATGGATCGTGCTTCACCTGCTGGCAGGCCACGCCACTTAGCTGGCAGACCTTGTTCATAACGAGCATGGCCGGTTTCGTGGATTACGCCTAATAATGCTGATGTGAAATCTGCTTCGTCATATCTGGTTGTTATCCGAACGTCAGTCGATACGCCACCGCAAAACGGATGCACACTCACATCCAGTCGACCGTGGTTAAAATCAAAGCCGAGTTTACTCATCACTTCAAGGCTTAGTGATTTTTGCTGTTCAATCGGGAACGGGCCAACCGGGGTGATTACGTCTTCAGTAGCTTGCTTTTCCTGAACCTGTCGGATCAGACTTGGTAGCCAGGACTTTACATCATTAAAAATACTGTCGAGTTGCTTGGTGGTCATGCCCGGTTCATAGATGTCCAGTAGGGCATCATATCGACTCAAGCCAGTTGCTTCTGCTCGAATTTGCGCCTCTTGACGAGACAGTTCAACCACTTCTTTTAAATTCTTGCTGAATGAGTGCCAGTCATTTTCATGGCGTTGGCTGCGCCACGCATGTTCACATTTAGAGCCAGCCAGCGATTGTAATTCAACCAGTTCGGCAGGTAGCAGGGTGTTCATCTGCCATTCCCGCTTCATTTCTTTCAGGCTGACGCGCTGTTCGTTATCGAGTTGCTCTGTTTCTGCTCTTTCGAACCATTCTTTGAGGTGGGGAGCTGTTGCCAGTTCATGTTGCATCACTGCCAGTTCAGCTAATGCTTCAGAACGAGCCTCGTTACCGCCTTCTGGCATCATTGATGCTTGGTCCCAACTGCAAATCGCGTTGAGGTGTGAAAGTTTAGAAAGCTTTCTATGATGTTGTGCTAGTTTTTTGTAGAAATTCATTACCTATCCTTATGCTAACGGATCCCTGGTAGTTATATTCACTGTTTAATTCCTTCGGATAGCATAAAAGGTTTCATCCCATTAACAAATACATGTGACGTAAAAAGACAATTTTACTAGAAAATTCCAGTGTTTAAGTTTTTCACAGCCAAATATATTCGAGAGATAACAATACGCAAATAATTACAAGTGTGCTCAATATGCAAAAGCGTGATAACAAACCTTGAGACGAGTAGCAAAACAGCTGAAAAGTCGAGAGATTTCTGGAAAAAGGCTATATCCATGATAGTGTCTTTAAATATGGCGAAGTGGCTGTTAAATGTTTGGATTCAGCAGGTAACTACGGCGATTTTTGTAACGAAATTTGCATTATCGTAAGACTTCATTAAGGCCACAAGCATAAGAAAAACTCTTCGTTATACTGCTGGTTCCATCAAAGAGGGCTGGTTACTTCATTATGCAAAAGAGTTCTGCTTTACGTGCTTTATTGGCAGGAGCTGCCTTGTTTTCTTTCTCAGCTTTTGCCGCTCCAACTATTATTCCAGATCCGCCTGTTCTCGGTGCCAAAGGCTATGTCCTTATGGATTATCATACCGGTCAGATTCTGGTTGAGAAAAATGCCCATCAAAGACTTAATCCCGCAAGCCTGACAAAGTTGATGACCAGTTATGTTGCCGGTCAAGAGATGAAGAGCGGCAATATTAGCGAAGATGATGTTGTGGTGATTAGCCGTAATGCCTGGGCTAGGAATTTTCCTGATTCGTCCAAAATGTTTATTGAGGTTAATACCGAAGTAAACATGATGGACTTGTATCGAGGCTTGATTGTTCAGTCGGGAAATGATGCCAGCGTGGCAATTGCTGAACACGTAGCTGGCTCAGAGTCAGCTTTTGTCAGTCTGATGAACTCGTGGGCGAAAAAACTCGACATGAAAGACAGTTCGTTTGCTAACGCACATGGTTTGGATAATAACTCTCTCTATTCAACACCTTATGATATTGCTCTACTAGGTAAAGCACTGATAAGGGATTTACCGGATATTTATTCTTTATATAAAGAACGCTCCTTTACGTATAACAATATCACCCAACGAAATCGAAACGGTTTGCTGGCAGACAGGAGCTTAAACGTTGACGGCATGAAAACCGGTTATACCAGCGGTGCCGGATATAGCTTAGCCAGTTCAGCAACACAAGGAGACATGCGATTAATTTCGGTTGTAATGGGAGCCTCCAGTACAAAAAGTAGGGAATCTGAAAGTAAACAACTGCTAAATTATGGTTTCCGTTTTTATCAGACAGTGTCTCCACATCAAAAAGGTGAAGAAGTACTGGAAGAGCGTATATGGATGGGTAATACAGACAGTATCGCGCTAGGTACACAAGATGCCTCTTATGTGACATTGTCACGCAACGATATAAAGAAAATGACGGCCAGCGTTGAACTTGAGAGTGAGCTGATGGCGCCTGTAAGTCAGGGGGATGTCGTCGGTAAGATAATTTATCAGGTTGATGGCAATGAGATTGCCAGCGTTCCTTTGGTTGCATTGGAAAACGTGCAGGAAGGGGGAGTCTTCAGCAGATTGATAGATTACATCAAGTTGTTCTTCATCGGTTTATTTAAGTAAATGTCTAGTCCTAAAATAGGTTGACGCTTTTTTATGAAGCCAGTAGGAAATCCCTGCTGGCTTTTTCATGCACTTCACTCGGGGTTTTCATTCCCAAGCTCATATGCGGCCTTAAGTCGTTATATATTGATATCGACTCTTTCACTAACTCCATGAGCTCCTTCATCGTATTGCATTGATAGAGCAGGAACTCATTCTTTAGTATCCCGTTAACCCGTTCTGCAAGGGCGTTTTGATAACAGTCATAACCATCCGTCATTGAAGGGGTCATGCCGTTGGCATTTAACTTTTCCTTGTTCTTTGGCAAGCCAGAGCGTTCGGCTAAGTACTTTTTTTCTAAATCTATGCCATGTTCTTTCTTAAGAATTTCCACCATATCGCCATAAATCATGTTCTTCATTTCGGCGTTGGCGAGGGCTTTTTCAAGTCGCTTAATTTTTTGCGCTGGCGTTTCTTTGGATTTCGACATAGAAGGAAAGTGCTCAATGGGTTTCGACCAATCCAACTTACCATGCTTTCTCAGCCAGACAAGAACTGTACTTCGCCCTTGGATGCCATAGCACGTTTGAGCTTGTTTGTATGTCATCTCGCCTTTTTCAACTTGGGCTACGACAGCCAATTTAAAGCCCATTGTGTAATCTCGCTGGGTGCGCTTTTTTGTTGAGTTACTTGAAGAATTCATAGATAAGTCTCCAAAGTGTCAACTTATCTCAGGACGGGACAAAATCATAACCAAAAAAAGAGCCGCATTATGCGGCTCTTTTTTTGGTACACATCTGCATCTATGGTAAGTCGACCTATATCTTTGAACTACAATTCGTATTGTTTCGAGTGATTTATCATTAATAAAAAATATGGAGCTCAGACGGTATATGACTGATTCAGTAGATGTTTATGATGCTATTGTGGCCGCAGATAATGTATTTATGACAAAGTTCAGTCAGGGTGACGCTCGGGGAGTTGCTGAGCTCTACACGGAAAAAGGCCAATTCCTGCCACCTAACGGGGATTTTGTTGTTGGCAGAGAAGCTATTAAGGAAACGTTTCAAGCATTTATGGATATGGGTATAAAAGTAATTAAGCTTGAGACGCTAGAAGTTGAGGGATATGGTGATACAGCGACAGAAGTTGGTAAGTACATTCTTGAAGATGAAGGCGGTCAAGTGTTAGACGAGGGTAAGTTCATGGTTATTTGGAAACAAGAAGCCGGCCAATGGAAACTTCATCGCGACATGATTAATAGCAGTGTACCAGCTAAAGAGTAATGAGTTTCAAATAATCTAAATGAGCTGAATACAGCTATGAGTGCCACTAAAAGTAGTGGCACAACACATCGCACTATTTAATGGTTACTTTTTCTATCATGATGGCTTCACAAGGTACGTCATCATGACCGAATTTAGACGTTGTTTTCACTTTAGCAATGGCATTCACAACATCCATTCCAGCAATGACTTTACCAAAAACGGCATAGCCCCAGCCCATGTTGGTAGTTGCGGTATGATCAAGGAAGTCATTATCATCTAAGTTGATGAAAAATTGCGCCGTCGCTGAATGAGGGGCATCAGTCCGCGCCATTGCGATTGTGCCGACTACGTTTTTCAGCCCACGATTGGCTTCATTGACAATAGGTGCTCGTGTCGGCTTTTCTTCCATGTCTGCGGTATGACCACCGCCTTGAATCATAAAGCCGTTGATAACGCGGTGGAAAATAGTTCCTTCATAGAAACCATCCTGACAATACGTCAAGAAATTTTTAGAGCTGACAGGTGCTTTATCCTTGTTCAGTTCGATCTCGATATCGCCCAAGTTAGTGGTGAAAATAATCATCTGTTTTGTCACTTTATTGGCATGTGAAGCAGGAAATAAATCAGTTGTATACAACGACCATCATTTACATTCAAATTAAAAAGAGCCGCATTGTGCGGCTCTTTTACGTTTCAAATGAGATGCTTAGTTTACTTGCACAACGTTAAGTTGTTCACCTGGATCAAACTCTGCAACATCTTCAGAAGAAACTGGTGCAGTAGGGATCTCTTGCTTATCAAATGCGATGTCACCGCCATCGATAGCGCCTGAATCTTTGTTGATGCTCTTAAAGTCGAATAGATCGAAGTCAGCAAGGTGAGACGGAACGACGTTTTGCATTGCAGTAAACATTGTTTCGATACGACCCGGGTAACGCTTATCCCATTCACGCAGCATTTCTTTGATAACCTGACGCTGAAGGTTAGGCTGAGAGCCACACAGGTTACATGGGATGATAGGGAAGTTTTTCATCTCGCTGAAGCGTTCAATATCTTTCTCTCGGCAGTAAGCCAGAGGACGGATAACAACGTGCTCGCCGTTATCAGAAACCAGCTTAGGTGGCATGCCTTTCATTTTGCCGCCGTAGAACATATTCAGGAACAGTGTTTCCAGCATGTCGTCACGGTGGTGGCCAAGCGCGATTTTAGTTGCGCCGATTTCTTTCGCAGTACGATACAGAATACCGCGACGAAGGCGAGAACACAGCGAGCAGGTTGTTTTACCTTCAGGGATTTTCTCTTTAACGATAGAGTAAGTATCTTCGTTAACGATTTTGTACTCGATACCCAGAGACTCAAGGTACTCAGGAAGCACGTGCTCAGGGAAACCTGGCTGCTTCTGGTCAAGGTTTACAGCAATCAGCTCAAAGTTAACAGGCGCACTGCGCTGCAAGCTGCACAGAATCTCCAGCATGGTGTAGCTATCTTTACCGCCTGACAAGCAAACCATGATACGGTCGCCATCTTCGATCATGTTGAAATCGGCAATGGCGTTACCTACGTTACGGCGTAGTTTTTTCTGCAGCTTATTAAAGTTGTATTGCTGAGCCTTGGTTAGCTCTTGAGTTTCGCTCATTCTCAGTCTCTCTTTGAAAAATGGGATACGACTACATTGATTGATACGGATTTCTTGAAATACTCCGCTTTTTCTACTTTTGCAGTCCCATTTGTTCAGGAAAAGTTGTTGCTTCCTCTGTCGGCGTGCACCGGCAGAAAGTTCGTGGCGTGTAATGATACGGATTCCGGCGCGGGATGCCAGCATGTTTTACACAATTGTTTATTACTGAGCCATTTAAGGGAAGTAAAATAGTCAATTATGAGCATTAGCCTGGCTATATTAATTTTCAATTAACTGATTAGCTGGGTAGATAGGAGAAAAGTAACATAAACGAAAACCCCATTCGGGGTTTTCGTTGGACATGATTTTTAAGAAATTATTCTGCGTTAAAGTATTTCGCATTGGTTAGCAACTCAATCATTACGTTAACGTTATTGCTGAGTTGCTGTTCAACACGACCAGGGAACATTTCATCCAGTTTGTCCAGGCGGTCAAACTCAGTGTGCCAGATTTTACCCCATTTGGTTTCATTATCACGATCGCATGCGGTATGTGTTTCTTTATCAAAACAGTCCCAAGTATCAGGATGTGTTGATTGTGAATAGCCATCGTAACCGTATTCACCGTTGATTTTATAGTTCGTTGATTCAACGTTGGCTATTGGAATGCCAGCACAAGCAAAACCAGCATGATCTGACCACGAGCCTGTTTCCCCCTTTGGATAATCAACGTTTCCTTCAGAATTAAGCACTTCCGGGTGAATGTTGAACGCATTATCTTTTCCTAATACATCAATAGAGGCCTGTAGGACGGTATTGCGAAATGTCGGATCTGAATTGTAAGTAGCTTCAGTCAAATTTATTCGTTCACAAGTACTTTTAAAATGATGAGCGTAATCTGAGTGCGCAGAATGGACATAAACATAGTCACCGCCGCTTATTGTATCTTCATTCAGTACTGCAAACACCTTAGCAAGTTCGCCATCATCATAAGCTTGTTTTACATAGTGAAGGGAGCCATTGACACCGTTTTCTTCAGCACCGACAAAAACGAAACGAACATTGTATGGAATCTCGATTTCTTTGAGTTTTTCAGCAATCGCTATTAATGCAACAACACCTGATCCGTTGTCGGTTGCACCTAGAGAACCTTTTGTTGAGCCTGTAGAGTCATAGTGAGCTGTCAGCAGAATGGTTTTATCTGTTTTTCCTTTTTTTTCGATAATGTAGTTATTCGAGTATTCTGGTTCAGTTTTTCCTCGCGGAGTGTAGCTAAAAGGTTGAACAAAAACATCATATCCCAAACCAGCTACTTTATCGTAAATCCAGTTACCAGCTTGTATTTCTCGCTGTGTGGTTGTCTGACGATGACCAATTCCTTGAGTGCTATCAGAGATTTCAACCAAATAATCCATGGCTTTTTTACCATAATCAATATTGGATAGTGATTTGGTTTGGCTGTCCGAATCATTGCACCCAGACATTCCCATAACGACAGCAAGAGCAATAGTAGAAATAAAAACTGCTTTTTTCATAAGGATACCTCCAGTAAATATTCTGTATTGGTATTTATTTTTGGCATTATCAGCTATTTATGAATGCTTTTTATGTGATCGGTTTCATTTGGGGTTGATTATTTGGAATATTTTGTTTGATGATGTGAGGTAGGACCACTTATTGATATGATAATTGGTAAATCTTTGGAATATTTTCTGACTAAGCGACTTAAATTTGCTTTGATTATTTAAATGAACACTGTTTATAAGCTATAATTCAAGGGTTTATTATTTCGTATTAGATAAGGGTATAACATGGCGTTCTCTGGTTGGACTAAGGCGTTGGCACTGGGGTTGGTGACGGCGTCACTTGTTGGTTGTTCTGCAAATCAATCGAGAAGCCTTGGAATGCGCAGTAGTACGGTGAAATCTTCTCCGCAGCGTATGTCTAATGTAGAGCTGTGTGAAACATACCTTTATGGTCGCAAGGCAAAACACTCCCGCTTTGCTATTTCCAGTGAGTATCGCCGCCGCGGTCTGAGCAAAAGTTATTGTTCCAAAGCTAATGATGAATACTATTTGGCGACAATGGTAAAGAAACTGGTAAAAGCAGAAGAGAAGAAAAGCAAGAAGTGAAGCTAGCTGGTAATAATTAAGTTTATAAAAAAGCCTCCGTATGGAGGCTTTTTTGCATCAATTTATTATTTGAGCTGAGGGCTGAGTGGGCTGACATAGCCTTCCGGTTTAAGCGCTAGCAAATCACAGTTCAGGCTGTCGATAGTATGTTCGGCTGTGTTACCGATGAAAACAGCTGACAAGCCGGTTCGGCCAGTTGTACCAAGAATCACAAGTTCAGCATCAAGCTCTTCAGCTACTTGCGGAATCACATCTTCAGGTAAGCCTTCAATAACATGGGTTTGTTCTTCAGGTAAGCCATGTTTATGACGAAGTGCTTTCATTGAGGTGAGGTGATGGCCTCGAACGGCATCTGTGTATGACGCCGGATCAAATTCAGGGAGTTCAATCGTAATGTTAACAGGTGTTGCCGGATAGGCATTGACCAGATTTACTTCGGCTTCCAGTGCTTCACCAATCGCAAGTGCTTCCGACACAATAGCATCATTCAGTTGATCATGAGTTTCACTATCTGCGGCTAAATTAACGCAAGCAATGATCTTACCGTTTTCAGGCCATTTATGTTCTTTCACCATTAGAACCGGGCAAGGGCATTTACGTAGCAAATGCCAGTCGGTTGGGGTGAAGATGACAGAGCCGATTTTGTCATGATCATGAGTGGCTTTAACAACCAGGTCATGATCATTGGCAAACACTTCAGCTATTACTGCCTCATAAGGGCGGTTGTGCCATACAACAGTAATCTCAATGTTTAGCCCTTCATCGGTATAGGGGCGAATTATATCTTTTAGCCATTCTTCTCTTTGCATAATGACGCCACGACGCATTGCCTGACGCTCATCGGCAGACAGCATTGATGTCATTTCATAAGAAAAGTCATAGATAGCGAGGAACAGGGTGATTTTCACATCCAGTGAATGTTGGACAAGATGTACAGCGCGAGACAATGCTGGCTGATTATCCTGGGCCGGATCGGCAACAACGAGAATATTATTGTACTTGGTCATAGCAGCCCCCTTACACAAATGTGTTGGCATCAACACCAGTCTCTGAATCCTTCAATTGTAGGTTTATATCTATAGCACCAATACCATTTTTCGCTGATAGATAAATCAGATTGGTATATTAACTGTAACGTATATGGGCAATTATAGGGAGCAGTGAGGGGGGATTAATATAAAAAAAGTGATACGGCTCATAGCTCGTATCACTTTCTTTGTAATAGAGAAATCAATTAGGAGGCGTTGTTTTTGCTTACACCGGCAAGGCGGGCCAGCTCTTCATGATCCAGAATAGTAATGTACTTACCTTTAACGCTCAGCATTTCAGATTTCTGGAAACGGCCAAGTAGGCGGCTGATGGTTTCAACAGTCAAACCAAGGTAGTTACCGATGTCACCACGTGTCATAGTCAGGCGGAATTCACGAGGGGAGAAGCCACGCTGAGAGAAACGCAGAGACAAGTTATATAGGAAAGCAGCCAGGCGCTCTTCTGCATTCTTCTTTGAAAGAAGCAGGATCATTTCCTGATCGCCTTTGATTTCGTTACTCATCAAACGCATGATTTGCTGACGTAGCTTCGGCATTTTACCGGACAGGTCATCAAGAATTTCAAATGGGATTTCACATACCATTGAAGTTTCAAGCGATTGAGCAAAACTTGGGTGCACCATCTCATTAATAGCATCGAAACCTACAAGGTCACCAGCCAGGTGGAAAGCTGTAATTTGCTCGTCACCTTGTTCTGTGATGGTGTAACTTTTGATTGTGCCGGAACGAATCGCGTACAGCGACTTTAGTTCATCACCAGCTTTGAAAAGCTCCTGTCCTTTCTGGATGGGCTTTTTCCGTTCAATAATTTGATCTAGTTGATCGAGCTCAGACTCATTTAACGTAAATGGAATACACAACTGACTAATACTGCAATCCTGACAGTGGATAGCACACCCACCTGACTGGATACGTTTGGTTGTAATTTTGTCTGAAATCATAAGCCTGTCTAACCAATTTGATGTAGGTCAATATTTTAACATATTATGAAGCAATATGACGAGTATTAAAAAAGCCTACAATAGCTGTTTGATTGCGATGTAACCAGTGTGAAGCCCATATGCTAATAACATCAACGCACTGGCGCGTTTAAAGTAGAGGCTCTTGAGCAAATTTTGTAGCTGTTGAGCCATCGAACCGACCAAAATCATTGCCGGAAGTGTTCCTAAACCGAAGGCAAACATAACTCCGGCACCTGAAATTGCACTTCCTGAAGCAGCTGCCCAACTTAGTGTTGAGTACACTAAACCACATGGTAGCCACCCCCAGAGAATCCCGAACGGCAGTGCCGCAAACGGGGATTTCAAAGGTAAAAACGACTTAGCTGTCGGCGAAATATAGCGCCATAAAAACTGACCGGCTTGTTCAATTTTTGTAATGCCCAACCACCACTGGCCGATGTAAAGAGCCAGTAAAATCATCATGATAGCTGCAAATAAGCGCAGAGATATCAATGCTGAAGAGTAGCCGCTTAATGATGCAATACCAGCAAAAGCCCCACCGATAATAGCTCCGGCGACAGAGTAGGATACAAGGCGGCCGGCATTATAGCAGAATAAGTAAGGCCAGCGACCGGAATGTTGCTGACCTGGCATGCCGAGTGTCAATGCTGCCGCAACGCCGCCACACATCCCAAGGCAATGTCCGGCTCCCATTAACCCAATCATGAACGCGGCATATAAATCTATGTTCATTTCGCGTTATCACTTTTAGTTTCATGATTAGACTGAGATTTTTTCTGTTTCTCCGGCTTTTGGTCATCTTCGTCAAACAGGATCTCATACCCCTGTCGCTCGAGATCTTCAAACTGCTCATTCCGGACAGCCCAGAGAAAAATGCCGACAGCGATGCATACAAAAACGATCGCAATTGGTATTAACAAGTAAAGACTAGCCATTTTCTCTTAATAACCTTAAAGAATTTGATACAACTATGATTGAGCTGGCAGACATACCGACAACGGCGATATAAGGAGCAACAAAACCTGCAACAGCCAATGGTAAAATGACCAGGTTATAGCCCAACGCCCATGCCAGGTTCTCTCTAATAATTCTGCGGGTTTTCAATGCCAGTTCACGCGCACGCAGAATCCGAGCAAGTTGATCACCAAGCAGTACCATATCTGCGGAAGATTTCGCAACATCAGTACCGCCACCCATGGCGACAGAAAGGTGAGCACCGGCAAGAACAGGAGCATCATTAACACCGTCACCAATCATCAGGGCGATGTTGTCGTCACCCAGGCTTCGCAGATACTCCAGCTTACCTTCAGGAGTTGCCCCGGCAATAAGGTTATCGACTTTTAACTTATCAGCTACAAGCTGTGCATTAGCTGAATGGTCTCCGGTTAGCATGGTTACTTTAATACCGGATGCTTGGAACTTTTCGATCAGCTCTTTACTGTCATCACGGACAGGGTCTTCCAGTTTAAAGCCGGCAACCAGTTCGCCGTCACGACTTAACCAAACCTGAAACTGATTGTCACACTGTTCGAGAGTGATGTCTTTTTCCGGATTGTTTTCCAGAACAAACGCTGCCTGACCAATTCGCCATTCACTACCATTTAGTTTGCCTTTCAACCCTCGGCCTATGACATTCTCAACGTCATCAAACACCACATCGGAATTTCGGAAAGCAGTAAATGCTTTTGCGATAGGGTGATTAGCAAACCTTTCAAGCTCGGCTGCATAAGCTAATACGTCAGTTTTTGATATGTCACAGTGTAACCTGGTGTCAACCAAGCGGATATTCCCTTCAGTCAGGGTTCCGGTTTTATCGATAATCAGTTGGTTAATTTTGCACAAAGTTTCGAGCACATGGCCGCGACGTAGCAAAATACCTAATCGACCTAGGCTTGATGTTGAACAAGTAATGGCTGTCGGCGTAGCCAGAGAAAGAGCACAAGGGCAGGTCGCAACCAACACCGCCAGAGTGATCCATAGTGCATTTTCCGGTTGTTGTTGATGCCAGTAAAGCCATGTGCCAGCTGCAATCACTAAAATTGCGCCAACAAAGTAACGAGCTACAACATCAGCCAGTTCGGCAACTTTTGGTTTAGAGGATTGAGCTTCATCCTGAAGGCGAACGATATTAGAGATCAGTGAGTTTTGCCTTTCTTTTATTACTCTGAGGGTAATATTGCCTTCGCCGTTAATTGTACCGGCATATGCCAGATCACCTTGTGTCCTCGGTACAGGCATTGGTTCCCCGGTTAGCATGGATTCATCAATAACCGTCTCACCCCGCAGGATTTCTCCGTCAGCGGGCATGCTTTCACCTGGCAGAACCGTAATCACATCACCGACTTTTAATGTTTTCGCGGCGATCTGTGAACCATCTTCGAGCGTTGCCATTGTCGGAACCAGCTTCAGCAGGTTGGCACTGGCAGCAGCTGCTTGTCGACGTGCCCGCATTTCAAGAAAGCGCCCGAGTAATAAGAAGAAGGTAAACATCGAAACAGATTCGAAGAACACTTCACCTTGTTCTGTGACTGTTGCGTAGAAGCTGGCGATATAAGCAAAGAGCAGGGCAATAGAGACCGGCACGTCCATACCCAGGGTTCGGGCCCGCAAATTTCGCCAGGCATTCAAGTAAAAAGGCAGAGCGGAATAGAGCAGTACAGGCGTAGCAAAAATCAGGCTGACCCAACGAAGGTAATTTTTAAACTCAGTATCTAAGTCGCCAAAGATTTCAAAATAAAGAGCCACAGCCAGCATCATTACCTGCATGGTCGCCAGTCCAGCAATGCCGAGGCGATACAGGTAGGTTTTCATGGTGCGATGATATTGCTGCTCCTGTGCATCTGCTTCAAAAGGTGCTGCTTTGTAACCGAGTTGATGAATAACAGAAAGAAGGTGGCTCAGTTTAGCTGTTTCAGGATCCCAGTTCAGTAAAGCACGGTGAGTAGTGGTATTTACCCGGATAGAAACAACGCCCGGCTCGCGCATTAATTGTTTTTCAATCAGCCATGCACAGGCGGCGCAGGAAACTCCGTCTAAAGAAAGAGAGACTTCTTTACTGTTTTCGGTATCACGAACAAATTCCTGCTGGATTTCTTCATGATCATAAAGAAGAAGCGATTGAAGTTGCTGCGGCACAAGATCGGCTTTTTCCGCAGGTGCAGTTCGGTATTCATAATAAGAGGTCAGGCCGCTATCCACGATAGTTTGGGCGACCGCTTCACAACCCGGGCAGCACATCTCGCGCATTTCACCCAGGATTTCAACCTGAAGGTGGCAATCACTGGGAACAGGATCGCCACAGTGGTAACAGTTTTTTGTCATTCCTTAACCTGCCCGTACAACGCAATCGGGTCGGATGTTGGCAAGCTAACGCGTCCTTGCAACATCCAGTCACCATCAAATGGCTCAAGCTCAACAAACCATGGTCCTTCCAGTTCTTCCGGGGATTGGAAACGGTAGGTGCCTTTTAAATCAGCGCTGACCATTTGAGTAAAATCTTTATCGGATAGAGTCCGGTGGGTAAAAGTGACTCGCAGGTTAGGGTAACTATTGAGGTCACCTTTATTGAAATTCACGACGACGACTTTGTCGGCGACGCTGACAGAAGCTTTCAAATTAAGTGCGTCGGCCACACGAAGGCGAGAAAGGTCCAGGTTAATGGCTTTGCCTTTCTTGTAATAGTCCTCTGCAACAAGGTCGACCTGGTTTTGAGAAAAGATATAGACGGCAGTCAGGCTATAGAAAATCGAAATTGCAGGAATGGCAAAAACGAACCAAGGCCAGAACTGCTTATACCATGGTCTACGCATAATGTTTTCCTTTGACGCTTTGCTGGAAAGGGCCCCTGAAAGGTATCAGGGGCTTTTTCTTATGTCTCAGTTTTTATTGATAATTTTACATCCAATGTGTAACTGAGTATGAATGGCGGTGTTATTTATCAGTATCGTTGCTCAAGCCCCAGACATAGGCAGAAATCAGCTGAATTTTGTCTTCACCCAGAATATCTTTCCATGCTGGCATCACGCCTTGACGGCCGTGAACAATGGTTGCCTCAACAGCGCGGCGGGAACCGCCATACAGCCAAGTGTTATCTGTCAGGTCCGGTGCACCAAAGGCAGGGTTACCTTTACCGTCTGTACCGTGACAGGCTGCACACACAACAAAACGTTGCTTACCGGCAACTGCTTCTTTAGCGTTTACCTTACGACCAGAGAGGCTCAGTACATAGCTGGTGACTTCTTTAACACCGTCTTTGCCTAACGTATCTATCCAGGCTGGCATTACACCAATACGGCCTTGCATTACGGTTGTTTTAATGGTTTCTGCTTCACCGCCATACAACCATGCGCCGTCACCCAAGTTAGGGTAGCCTAGCTGACCGCGGGCATCCGAGCCGTGGCACTGCGCACAGTTTTGGATGAACAGACGCTGGCCGACTTTGATTGCTTCAGGATCAGCAGCAATTTTTGTGATAGGGCGGAGAGCGTTGCCTGACTCGTCATAAGCAAGGGTCTTAAAAGTTTCTCCGAATCGCGCCTCGGCATCGTCCAGCTCTTTAGCATACTGGTTCAGTTGCTGACCTTGCTGTGCATCGGCAATAGACATTTTAGATTGTTCTATTGAGCGAACAGTTTGATCAGAGCTTTGCCAGCCTAATAAGCCTTTGAAGTTACCCAGCCCCGGATACAGAGCAAGATACAGAAGGCCAAAGATGATGGTGCCCCAAAACATGTAGGACCACCATTTCGGCAGCGGATTGTTAATTTCACGAATACCGTCGTATTCGTGCCCCATGTCTTCACCTTCCTCAACACCCATTTTATCTTTGGTACACCAGATAAGAATGGCGGCGATACCCGCAAAGGTGCCAAGCGTGATGATGATTATCCATAGACTCCAGAATGTAGTCATGCTTCCTTGCTCCTGTCTTTCTCACGCGTTGCCGAATCTTTTTCTTCATCGGCAAAAATAAGATTGGCAGCTTCTTCGAAACGAGGTTTCTGGCGCTTGCTGTATGCCCAGAGGACGATACCGATAAAGCAAACGAACAAAAGAACGGTCCAAATGCTGTGAATGGTTCCAATATCCATAGCACCTCCTTATTTCATTGCGTGACCAAGCGACTGAAGGTAAGCAATGATTGCATCCATTTCAGTCTTGCCTTTAACTTCTTCTCCGGCATTGGCGATTTGCTCTTCAGTGTATGGAACACCGAAGACTTCGCTGAATACCGACAGCTTTTTAGAAGTCAGTTCGCCATCAAGCACGTTTTCTTCCAGCCAAGGGAAGGCTGGCATATTCGACTCAGGAACAACAGCTCGCGGATCACGCAGGTGAACACGGTGCCAGTCGTCAGAATAACGACCGCCTACACGAGCCAGATCCGGACCGGTACGCTTAGAGCCCCAAAGGAACGGGTGTTCCCAGACACTTTCACCGGCAACAGAGTAGTGGCCATAACGTTCTGTTTCTGAACGGAACGGACGTACCATTTGGCTGTGGCAGACATTACAGCCTTCACGGATGTAAATATCACGACCTTCCATTTCCAGCGCAGTATAAGGACGAAGATTATCAACCGGCTCGGTCGTCTGGTCCTGATAGAGCAGTGGCGTAATTTCTACCAACGCACCGAAGCTGATGGCAATCACGATAAGGATTGCCAGAAGGCCGACATTTTTTTCTACAATTTCATGACGATTATTAGCCATTGTCGGAACTCCTTATGCTGGTTGCTCAGTTGCTTTCAGGCTTTCGTTTGGTGCAGCAATTGTCTTATAGGCGTTGTACGCCATCAGGCACATACCAGCCAGGAAGATTGCACCGCCTACAAAGCGAACAAAGTAGAATGGATAAGAAGCTTGCAGAGATTCCACGAAGCTATAAGTCAACGTACCGTCAGTATTAACCGCACGCCACATCAGACCCTGCATAACACCGGAAATCCACATTGCAACGATGTAAAGAACTGTACCGATAGTTGCCAGCCAGAAGTGAACGTTGATCAACTTGATTGAATACATACGTTCCTGGTTGAACAGTTTCGGAATCAGATGGTAAACCGCACCGATTGAAACCATGGCAACCCAGCCTAATGCACCAGAGTGTACGTGACCGATAGTCCAGTCGGTGTAGTGGGACAGGGCGTTAACAGTCTTAATCGACATCATCGGACCTTCGAAGGTAGACATGCCATAGAACGACAGCGATACCACCAGGAATCGAAGGATTGGGTCATAGCGAAGTTTGTGCCATGCGCCGGACAGCGTCATGATACCGTTGATCATCCCGCCCCATGACGGAGCAAAAAGGACCAGCGACATCACCATACCCAGTGACTGTGTCCAGTCCGGCAGGGCTGTATAGTGCAGGTGGTGAGGGCCGGCCCAGATATAAAGGGAAACCAGAGCCCAAAAGTGAACGATAGAAAGACGGTAAGAGTAAACAGGGCGACCTGCTTGCTTAGGTACGAAGTAGTACATCATACCCAGGAAGCCGGCAGTCAGAAGGAAACCTACCGCGTTGTGTCCGTACCACCACTGAATCATTGCATCCACTGCACCGGAATAAACCGAGTATGATTTAGTCATGGAGACAGGAATTGCCATGCTGTTCACTATGTGGAGGACAGCGACCGTGAGAATGAAGGCGCCAAAAAACCAGTTCGCAACATAGATATGCGATGTGTTTCTTTTGATCATGGTGCCGAAGAAGACAATGGCATAGGAAACCCAGACAACTGCAATCGCGATATCAATCGGCCACTCCAGCTCTGCGTATTCTTTACCAGACGTCCATCCTAAAGGCAGCGAAATCGCCGCAGCCAGGATGATGGCTTGCCAGCCCCAAAAGGTGAACGATGCTAACTTGCCACCGAAGAGAGTGGTTTGACAGGTACGCTGAACTACGTAATAAGACGTAGCAAAAAGCGCACTGGTACCGAAAGCGAAAATCACCGCGTTAGTGTGCAGTGGCCGCAAACGGCTGTATGTCAACCATGGGGTGTCGAAGTTAAGCGCCGGCCAAACCAGTTGAGCGGCAATCAATACACCAACGCCCATCCCGACAATTCCCCATAAAATTGTTGCCAGGGTGAATTGACGAACGACCGTATAGTTGTAGTTTTGTTCAAGCTGCTTTACTTGGCTCATGTTGCATGCTTCCAATTTGAATTGTTGAACTACACTCGTTTTCCTTGTGCGAACAACTAGTTGTCGCAATGCCACCCAAAGCTTATTTAAAGGACCTTGCCGTTTTTTAACAACTCAGTTTTAAATTGCTATTTTGTTGTAAAAGTGGCATTTTCAGTGCACATAATACTTGACTTAATCGGTTAATGACAGCGTTTGATCCACATTGTGTTTACGGTTAAGCAACATTTATGTGAAAACTTTGAACCCAGTAACACATAAAAGTAACGGAAATCATGGCTGCAGAGAAATTAACCAAAGCTAGATTGATTCAAATCTTGTTTTTAATGACAGTGTTGATAACAGCATTTGTTTGGAGAACAGTAACCTACGATGACAATCAGCCAGTAGATGAAACTGCTGTCCGCTGTCAGATTACCGCAGAATCTTGTGTCATCGAAGGGCGGGAAAATGGTATTGATTTGACGCTTCAGCCATTCCCGGCAAAGGCAAATTCAGAGCTTGTTATACAAATTAGTAACGTAAATGTAAAACCAGTTGCGACCGTCGAAGGGGTTAACATGTACATGGGTACTATCCCTGTGATTTTCGAGCAAAAAGAAAACAGCTGGTTAGGAAAGTTCAGTGTACCGGAGTGTGTTCACGACAAAATGGCTTGGGCTATTACCCTGAAGCAGGGAGATAAGACGGTAATTGCGGATTTCACAGTAGAAAAGTAGTTACTAATAGGATAGTTACCGCCCAAGAGTAAAGGTTTGGAGGCTTGGCAGCCCAAGTCTCCAAACTCAGCACTTATTCAGCATAAATCATCTTCTTTGTCATTCCACCGTCAATCACAAAATTCTGACCGGTAACAAAGCCGGATTCCTTGCTCAGCAGAAAAAACACCATTGCTGCGATGTCTTCAACATTTCCGACCCGACCGGCAGGGTGTTGACTGTGATCAATTGCCCGCAACTCTTCATTGGTGGTATCAATCCAGCCCGGTGAGACACAGTTAATCCTCACGTCAGGGCCGACACTTGTCGCCATCGCATGCGTAAGGGATACCAACCCGCCTTTTGATGCGCAGTAAGCTTCAGTATTCGGTTCCGACTGCACGGCGCGTGTTGACGCAATATTGACTACAGCACCGTGATTAGTTCTTAGCATTGGCAAGCAAAGCTTAGTGACAATCATTGGAGCTGTCAGGTTTACTGAAATCACCTTGTTCCAGTCGTAGATATCTAAATCTTCAAGCGGCGTATTATACGGGTTGGCAATGGCAGCATTATTAACCACACCATCAATCCTGCCGAATTGCTCATGTATTTCATGAATGACTGCGGCCATTTCTGATTCAGAGGTAACATCAGCCTGTTTAAATCTTATTTTTGGATTCGCAGCAACCAGTTCAAATCCGGCATCTTCATCTATATCTACAGCAACAACAATCATGTTTTTGTTACTTAGATAGTCGCAAATACCTTTTCCGATCCCCTTGGCGCCACCGGTGACTAGAACGACAGAATTCTTCATGACTCCCTTCACTAAATTAGAAGTTGAATGCTTTCATAGGTTAACGTTATAAATTGAACTAACTTTAGTTATAAATTCATAAAATAAGCTTTACCTAGCTGATTACAAATACAAAAGTGGCTATTATTGAAGCTACGCATAAAAATAAATACGAACTCATGGACATAGCCACTAGTTTTTCTGCATTTCATTCGACAAGTGATGCAGTTTTAGACGCAATTCGCAAACTGAAGGGTAAAATAGCCAATCCAAGGCTGATCCTTGTTTACTTTTCAGAAAACTACGACGACGCATTCATTCAACAATCACTTACCACCGAGTTTCCGGACGCTCAGATCTTAGGTTGTACGTCATGTCAGGGCGTTATGACTGATGAAGGCTATTACCCAGGAGAGGGGATCGCACTTTGGGCTATGTGCGATTATAACGGAGCTTTCGGTAGTGCGATTGTTTCTACTAATCAAGCGCCATATGACATGGCGCGCCAGGCATTGCTCAAAGCAATTGAAAACGGTGGTCGTCCCGGCGAGCTTCCGGCATTGATATTGCTTCATGCCAGTCCAGGGCATGAAGAAGAAGTGATTAAAGGTATCGAAGACGAACTAGGGCTTTCTGTGCCAATCATCGGGGGCAGTGCTGCAGACGACAATGTCCAGGGCAACTGGAAGTTGTTTACTCATGATCAGCGTTGCCAGGAAGGGGTTGGATTATGTGTACTTTACCCATCCTGTAATATCAGTTACTCATTCCACTCCGGTTATGCCAGCACAGGGCTGAGCGCAATTGCCACAAAAACCGAAGGGCGTGAGCTGATTGAGCTGAATAACAAGCCGGCCGCTGATGTATATCAGTCTTGGCTCGGACAACCGCTTTCTTATGAAAACAGTATTGTCTCAAAGAGTAGCCTGAACCCTTTAGGACGTATTGCCGGCAAGGTTCATGATCTTCCTTACTTTAAACTTGCACATCTTCTCAAAATGACACCACGCGGGGGTATCGAGTTGTTTGCAACGGTGGAAGAGGGTGAAGAGCTGTTTTTCATGGAAGGAACCAAAGAACGTTTGATTACTCGGGCTGGCAGGGTAATTGACTCTGCATTTGATATTGGCAGCGCAAGTCGAGAGCTCGATCCTGTAGGCGGTATCACAGTTTACTGTGCCGGTTGCATGCTCCAGGTTCAGGATCGTATGGAAGAGGTCGCTGAACATGTCAATAAAGCGATGCATTATGCGCCTTTTGTTTGTCCGTTTACATTCGGTGAACAAGGGCAATTTATTGGCGGTGAAAATGCACATGGAAATCTGATGATTTCTGCGGTTTTATTCCACAGGGACTAGCTCATGCCAGGTTATGAATCTGAAAAACTACAAGAAACCTTACTGGACCTGATGCGAAGTCAGGAGCGGGAGAAGCAGCTTCGTGAAGAGAACGCTGCTATTCTCGCCGGGATTTCCGCCATGGCAGGGGCAAATAATAAACGTCAGGTTTTCAACAGTTTACTGACTGTTCTTCATAAGTATATCGGTTTTGAACATGCGTTGGTTTTAACTCGTGAAGATGAAACATCTCCATTAAAAGAATTGGTAACCACATGTCAGTGCTTTGAATCAAGCACCTGGCCAATCAACCATACTTTTATAAGAAGTATGAATGGTGAAAGCATCGCTTTGTTTGATCCGGACAAAGTGAATGAGTTCAGAGGCCTGCCAGACAATATGCTGCAATATTGCAAATCTGTGCTGCTTACTGGCGTAAAAGTCAGCTCCGGTGATGCTGTTCTCATTTTCCTTCACTCAGAGCGTGGACAGTTTCCACCTCAGAGTCGTCGTGTACTTGATCGCTTTCGACCACTGTTGGAGCGTGCCATTATCGATATCGATTATCGTGAACGTCTGCAATCATTGGTAACAGCACGGACGGTTGAACTAACACATAGTCAGCAACGTTTTCGGGATTTTGCGAAAACCGTCGGTGACTGGTTCTGGGAAATCGATACCAACTTTCAATTTACTTATATTTCGTCCCCAAATCTTGCGAACCATGTCATTGATAATGAATGTATTTTCGATATTTTCGATGGACATGCAGAGTTAAAGAAAGAGCTTAAAGCCCGGCTGGAAAAGAAAGTACCGTTTGAGGATCTCGAATGGCAGCTACCAGAAAGTGAAGGGGGTACATGGTTCAGTTTCAGTGGAACTCCTTATTTCAGTAAGCAGGGCAAACTTCAGGGCTTTCGTGGCACAGCCAAAGACATAACACACAGGAAAAAGCAGCTGTTTGAGTTGCAGGAAGCTCGCAAACAGGCAGAATCAGCGAATAAAGCAAAATCACAATTCCTGGCGATGATGAGCCATGAGATCCGAACACCACTGAATGCAGTTCTGGGTCTGATGGAAACTCTTGCAGACTCGGGCCTTAATAGTGAGCAAAAAGGCTGGATTGACTACATGGAACAATCAGCCCAGCTCTTGCTTACTATTATCAATGATATTCTTGATTTATCACGAATTGAATCCGGCAACTTTGAACTGTTTAATGCTGAAATGCGACCGGCAGATAGCATCAACCTTGTAGTCAATCAGCTTAAAGAACAAGCCAGGAAAAAAGATATTTCGCTCACATCGTACATTTCACCAGATGTGCCTGAAGTGATGATTGGCGATAAAAACAGAATTTCTCAGGTAATGTTTAACCTAATTGGTAACGCAATTAAATTTACCAATCAGGGCTATGTATCTGTTAACGTTACCAGAGATGCAAACCATATTGTGATAGCAGTTAAAGATACAGGTATTGGTATTGCACCTGAAGCGCAGAAAAACTTATTTAATCCGTTTATTCAGGCGGATGGCAGCATCACCAGGCGCTACGGTGGTACAGGTTTAGGATTGGCTATCAGCCAGCACTTAATCAACAAAATGAATGGACGAATAACGCTGCAAAGTGAACTTGATAAAGGCAGTTGTTTTACTGTTTATATACCGATCCCGATTCAGACATTAGCTGCAATACCAACGCAGATAGTTCAAACACCAAGACTGGAAAAATCCCTCAAGATTTTGTTGGCTGAAGACAGCAATACCAATCAACTGGTTGCTAAACTGATGCTTGAAAAGCGTGGTCATCAGGTCAAAATTGCCAATAATGGCGAAGAAGCTATAGAGCTCCTGAAACTGAAGAGAAATAGTTTCGATATAGTGTTAATGGATATATCGATGCCGGTTCTGGATGGCTTAGAAGCGACAAGGCAGTTGCGCAGGAGTAATTACGATATACCGATTATCGCATTAACAGCAAATGCAATGCAGTCTGATCAAGAAGAATATAAACGAGCTGGCATGGACGGGTTTCTTGCTAAACCAATACAACCGATGGAGCTCAACCTGATGTTAGATAAATATCAGGGGTTGATGATGACAGGCTCTTAATTAATGCTCTGATGAAATCAGATATAAACAAAAACGCCAGACTCAGTGTCTGGCGTTTTTGTTAGCTTGGTTTTAAACCAAGCTTGTAATTAACAAATGATTTTGAAGAACCAGGCAAACTGACCATTTGCAGCAGAGCTTAAAAATAGGTGTTAATTACCTATTTTATGGTAAATTGCGCATACTGTTAAATTGTCCAGTATTCCGAAGAGAGAGCGCGTAGTAGTCACACATCAAAGGGATAAGGGGCGTTTTACCGGACTCATAATTGGGGTGACTCTAATACCTTATTTAACATAATGTACATAATGCGCACTGAATTATGGAGTTCATGCCAGCCAATCCAGCCAAGGAAATGGCCGTAAAACCAACCCCAAATGATTGAAATCCTTGGCCGTTAAGCTTTTTTGCTATTTCTTCCCAAATCGCCTTGATGCTGCTGTCCTGTGTGCGGTCAGCGTGAACGCCAATCAATGCCTCTTTTTCGTCGATATTACATTCTTGCGCCAGAAAAACTGCTTCATTATCAGATAGATAGCGCTTTCCTTTGCGCATTTCGGAAATCCTAGACTTTGGTAGCCCTAAATCAGCCGCAATTTGTTTGTCTTGTATGTAGTTTTTCGCTGATTTGTAGCTGTCTAGCAATTTTGTCTGATACATAAACCCTCCAATTTTTTCTCTATTGTAGCTTGTTAGTTACGCCTGTGCGTACCTTGCAGTTACGGTCAGTAGTAACCTATAGTTACAGCACTTCGTAACTGGCAAGCATTGAGGAACATATGGCAACTACACTTGAACTTCTAGATGGCGTCCGCTTCTTTGAAAATGCAATTGAAATTGTGGCTGTCTCTGCTGCCTACGCTGATACCTACAAGAAAACACATACCTTCATTACCCGCGAAATCGTCGAATACAAAACTCTGTCCGCTGCACTGGCCACTGGCAAAGCCCTGTGTTGTCACCATGATGCAATCAACCTTTCTGGTAAGGATGCCTAATCATGATGCAGCGAATCTTAGTCCACGATTTGGCAACCGATACCTATGAGTATGTGAACTTCTTGCCAGCCCGAACCCTGTGTACGTCGTACACCAAACCGGACATCAACAACGGCGGTCATCTGCCGGGCTTTGTTGACCATACCCGGCCAACGCAAGATTACGTGTCGTCGATGCTTCAACGACAAGCGCTATCACAGCCGATTCATTCAGTTGACGCGTCAGACGATATCAAGCCGTCGTTCGTTTCACCGTGTCAGGATGTGTTGAACCTGACGCGACCACACCGCGCTTTCGGCCCGGTGATGTCCCGGGCCTATATCAACATGGCTAAGAAAGTTGGCCAGCTTGATGCCATGCGAGCATTGGAAGAAGCCAATGAGCGTTTGACCAAAATGGAGTTCCGCTACACCTCAACTGATGAAGAACTGTGTGACTTCGCCAAGGCCAAGTCAGCTTATGTCATGCGTCAGGTCGCGGGCATCAAGGATGTCACCAAGGCATTCAAACGTGCCTGTGACATTCTGGCCGACTACGGCTTGTCATTCCGTCCTGAGCTCATCAAAAAAGCCGAGGAAAACGGTGAGCTGAAAAGCCTGATTAACCGCGCAACCAACGAGCTTTGGTGGCGTCGTTCGCTACGCAAACATGCAGCCATTGAAATAGAACGTGCAGCCCGCGACCTGACCTTGGTCCACAAATACGGTCAGGCATATTGCTCGGATTTCTCACTGGGCCGTCGCCGACAACGCGATGCCGATAATGCCGACGTGCTCAGGAACACCATTGCCTACGACGAGGATGACTCTGATAACTGGTTCTCGCTTTATGAGCTGTCCGGCAAATCCATTTCCAACCCGGAGATACGCCGCGCTGAAATGTTCGTACGTCTGAAAGGTTTCGAGAACATTGCCAAGGCCAGCGGCCACGTCGCCATGTTCTACACACCGACATGCCCTAGCCGCTTTCATTCGGTTTCCAAGGGCAAGGTTAACCAAGCATGGCTTGATGCGGGCCGACCAACCACGCAGGACGCCCACAACTACATGACCGACATGTTCGAGAGCTTCCGCAAGGCTTTGGACAAGGCTGAAATCAAGGTGTACGGCCTGCGCGTGGTTGAACCCCACGCTGACGGTTGTCCGCACTGGCATGTGCTGTTTTTTATGGAGCAGCAACATTGTGACACCGTAACACGTTTATTTAGGCACGCTGCCATGGCCGATTCACCAGACGAACCCGGTGCCAGCAAGTACCGTTTCAAGGCCGAGCCGATTGACTGGTCGAAAGGCTCCGCCGTCGGCTATGTCGCCAAGTACCTGTCAAAGAACATCGACGGCCAGCACATCGGCGATGACATCGCCACCGAGCTGGACGGCATCACCGCAGCCGAGCGCGTGGTCACATGGGCCCGGGTTAATGGCATCCGCCAGTTCCAGTTCATCGGCGGCCCGTCCGTCACAGTCTGGCGTGAACTGCGCCGGATAAGGGAAGAATTCACAGAGGACGATACCGTGTTTAAACATCTGGATAACGGCGAATGGATGACACTTGAAAACATCCGCCGCGCCGCAGATTCATCGGACTGGGAGGCATTCTGCCTTGCCATGGGCGGCGTGTTTGTCCGCCGTGACGACCAGACCATCAAACCCTGCTACCACGTCCCGCACATCATGGAAAAGCTCATCGACGAATACGGCGAAGAGCATCAGAGCACCAAACCACGCACCACCCGCTACGGCGATGTTGCCGGGGCGCGTGTGGTCGGCGTGGTGTTCAAAGCCGCCTATCTGGCCACCCGAACCCGCACATGGAAAACCGAAAACAAAGAAGTCTTCCTGCGCGGTACCAAACGCATCATGACCGGGGTGACGGATGTCTTCGATGCCCTTGAGCGTGAAGGCGAATACCTGCGGATGGCCGACGAGCAATACGAAGAATACCAGCGCTACCTCGACCGCCTTGACGAAATGAACGCCTATGTATTCGACGAGGCTGATTGCGAGACCGTCTGGAGCGGCCGCGCGAAGGCTGAGCGCGAAGCGACTGACGGGAGCGCAAGCTCCCCTTGGACTTGTGTCAATAACTGTCACTAATAAGGAATTTAACGATGATTGTAACCGCCCGCATCAATGACCTTGATGACATCGAGAAGAAAACCACGGCCAACCCGAACACCGGGGAATCCCGCGATTCCGGCATTGTCCGCCTACAACTATTCAACCCGTCCGAGGTGGTCGAATGCCGTGTCTCCCCTGACCTCTGGGATGCCATGGGCGGCGGTGCTGACCTCAAAAAGCTTATCGATAAAAAGACCGACTACAAGATTCAGCACATCGAGCGCTCATTCGCGGGTGACGGTGGTAAGCACGTCAACTTCTCCGGCTGGCACTTGCTCGGCGTCCCAAGCACAACCAACAAGCCCGCCCAAGCGAGCTAACGGGGACACCATGGAACGCAACATCATCGCCCGTTATTACCGACTCCAGTCCGAACACAAGGCACTGCCGATTTGGGTCTGGGACACACACATACTGCCTTACCTGAAAGGCTAACTGGAAACCGAAAACAAAATGCGCTGCTTATCCGAAGGCCACATCACCGACACCCCCGTCCAGCAATGCGCCGGGTACGTCCTGTTGCAGCCCGACGATGTAGCCATGTATCAGAACTTCGATAAAGAACTGTTTATCGAGGTTTCGGGAATGCTCCTGCTGTCGTTCTTCCTCGGCCACAGTGCTGGCCGACTGGTTCGGTGGCTAGGCAAAGCTTAACTCAACGTCAAATAAGGAAATATGTCATGAAAGAGAAATTCCAGAAATATGCACCTCGCGCAGGTGTGGTTGCCACTTCACTGTTTGCCACTGTTGCTGCTCACGCAGGCGACTACACCCAGCAACTGACTGCCGCTGGCGGTGAGGCTACCGCCAACCAGACCGCGGTGGTCGGTACGGTCGTCGGCCTTGCCGTGGTCGGCTTCGGTGTCGGCATGCTGCTCAAGTGGCTCAACAAGTAATGCCCGCCGTTCCTCCGGAACTCTTACTCGGGATTGCCTCCACCATGACCTTTGTCTACGGCTTTGTGTCCGGGGTGCAATCCCACTAACCACAAGGGGCTTCGGCCCCTTTTTTGATGGCTGACTAAGGGATTGGTTATGCGCTATTGGTTATTTTTCTTCCTGCTCGCCTTTTCTGTTGATGTGTTTGCCTGGGCTTCCACTGGCTGGACGAATACGGCAGACGAGTCCCAACAACGGCTAAACAATGCCATTGATAAGCTGGCTAACCGTTATAAAGGGAGGGATACAAACGACTACGTTGTATTGCATTATGCCTATGTTGACGGCCCTGACCCCGGTTATTTCAACCGATACCGGGGCATCTATGATTACGATATTAAAGGCGGGAACAACTGCCCGTCGGGGGGTGTTCCGGATATCAACGGCGAATGCCGCAGCTGCCCTGACGGCTCATACCCTGTCGGCGAAAGCGGTGAATGTTATGACTACACACCCGAGCAGGAGAAAAACTACTGTGAAACCCCCGAGGCACAGCAGGCCATGGATGAGGCTGTCCGCAACTGCCCGAACCAATCCGGCAGCGCCTCCTGTAACCATGACACTGAGCAAATTGAGGTTACCTGTTCGGACGACCCGGGTGGCGACGACCCAGAAAAACCCGGAACGGGTGAAGGTGGCGATGAGGGTGACGACCCGACGGGTGACAAGCCCGGGACTGGTGAAGAAGGCGGCGGTGACACGGGAGGTGAAGGTGGTGAAGGTGGTGGTGATACGGGCGGTATCAACCCGGAAGAACCCGGAGACGATGACGGTTCCACCGACCCCGACGACAAACCGAGCTTTTGCGAAGAGTTCCCGGACCTTTGCCAAGGTTACGAAGACTGCCCGACCCCCGAAGCCCCTTGGCTGTGTGACAAACGCCCCGACTGCGACCCCGCCGCCGGGGATATCTGCATTGATGAGTGTGACCCCGCGGTGGACGGTGACTGCTCCGGCACCGAAGGCCTGATTGCCGCGATTAACGAAGTCCAGTTCGCCGTTCGTGACCACAACAAGACCTCGTTTGATGTGAAGAGCAACACTCAAATCACCGCCAAGAACACCAAGGCCATCGCCGACAACACCAACAAGGCCAACGACCTGCTGACCGAAATCCGCGACCTCAACAAATCCGGCAATGACATCCTCGACAACAAAATGACCGAGATGATGAAACACATGGACGGCATCAACGGCGACCTGATTCAGGCTATCCGCGACAAAGGCAACGCCGTGGCTCCCGGCAATGGTGAGGGAAACGGTGAAGGCAAAGGCGACTGCCCCGAAGGTCAGGACTGCGAACCCGCGGGTGACATCGACTGCAACAAGGAAGAGAACAAAAACAGGCTCATCTGCCTGCGCCTCAACGGCAAAATCCCAAAAACCGACAAAGACCCGTTTGGGGATGTCCTCGGCAAGGAGGCCATTGCCTTGCTCGATAAGGACATCGAAGGGCTGCGCGATGAAATCAGCACCCTGATGGACACCTTTGCCGACAGCCTGGGCGACGTCTCCCTGCCCGAGTCCGGCAACATGCCCGTCTTCTCGGCCAACATCCATGTGGCCAACCGTAGCTTTACCGCCAAGAACGACGCGTGGATAGAAAACAGTGACGCCATCAAATCGGTCGTCCTTGCCCTCGCCTCGCTGGTTGCCTTTTCCATCATTCTCGTCAGGAGGAAATAATGCGCTATCTGCCCCTGCTGTTAATGGCCGTCGCCGTGCCGGCACTGGCCAATACTACCGACAACACCTTCCAGTGGTTCATTGATGTTGCTGACCACATCGACCGCTTCTTCGAATACACCCCGTCGTTTATCGAGCGGATGTATGCCTACGTCCTGAAATATTCCATCAAGATGAAACTGGTGATGATGCTCGAAAGCATGAAGTTTGCCCACGGGGTTGCCAGCGAGCTGCTCAACGACCTGTCCGTTTACCAGTTCATCGACTCGGCCTTTTCCTCGCTCGACCCGGATGTGCGCAACGCCGCTGCGGCCTACGGTGTCGGCTCGGCCTTCATGCGGGTTATCGAAGCGATGACCACCCGCTTCGTCATGGATTTCATGGGGGTATAACAATGGCAACCATCATCCGACACGGTGCGGCTGGTTCGTACAAATCCGCCTGCGCGGTCTGGTTCGATATCCTTCCGGCCCTGCGCGAAGGCCGTGTCGTTGTCACCAACGTCGAAGGTATGCAGGACATCGCCACCATCGAGAAACGACTCGGCGAACGCTTCCCGATCACCGCCCGCATCATTCGTATCTCCTCGATGAACGAGAACGGCATCCGCCTCTGGCAGCACTGGTATAACTGGTGCCCGATTGGGGCAATGATCCTCATTGATGAGGCGCAGGACATCTACAACAAAACCGCCGGGTTCGACATGGCCAAGAACGTCTTCTTGGGCGTCGAGGCCTTCAGCGACAACCTGCCTAAAGGGTTCGTTGATTTCTACAGCAAGGTACTGGCCGACTTCCAACCGGAAGAAGTCGCGTTCGACGATACCGGGGAAAGTATTGTCGATGAGTCCGGCTGCGTTATCCTGCCGAAGAACTTCAATATGGCCTTCATGCGACACCGGAAATACAACTGGGATATCACCCTCTGCACCCCGGACATCCGCCAGATACCCGCCGAAATCAAAGGCGTCGCCGAGCTGGCCATCCATCACAGCTCGAAAGACTCGTTCTTCCTCACCAAACGCCGCCCGCGGCTGTGGGAGCACAACCCGAAATCGACCTCCACCAAACCGACCAAGGATGACACCACCAAGGGCGTGCGCGTTCCCCGGGCTGTCCACCTGATGTATTCCTCCACCGTCACCGGGCAAGTGACCAAGAGCGGTGCGGGTTCGTCCATCCTGCACCAACCCAAGTTCCTGTTGTTCCTTGTCGTCTTCCTGCTCTGCATCTACTTCGTTGGGAATTCTATCTATGAAATCGCTACTCGTGATAATTCTGATGCTCCAGTACCGACTGGAGAAGCTCAGCCAGCACAAAGCCTTCCGACTGCTGGCCAAACCGCTGCATCGACTGGCCCCGCTGGCACGTTGGCTGGGTATCCGGCTGATAGTGTTCCTCGTGGTCTCGATAGCCCTGCGGCTCCTGCTCAGGGGCGCTACCTTGATATGGCTGTAAACGCGTGGCCCTATGACGTCAGCCAGCTGTTTGTCTCCGGTGTCCAAATCAAAGTCTTGAGCGATAAACGCCAGACCCTGACCACCATCATCTTTGAACAACACAGCCCCGACGGCCAGCGCGGCTATGTCTACAGTGACCACCTCCGGCTGATGGGATTTCGCTTTACCGTGCTCGACCCCTGCTTAGTCCAGGTGAACTACGGCGACAGCCAGCAACTACTGATGTGCAATCCGGTCAATGACATACCGGACATCCGCGAAGAACGCCAGCAGACCGAACTGGCCCGGGAACCGGACTTCTCGGCCATGCCGCTGGCGGGACTGGTCACAAATGACAACAACGGTGAAATTTAAGCGATTGCGGTGCATCGGCCACACTACGGTGTCGCCGCTATCATTATGGGGAATTGCCCCTGGGACAAAATACGCAATTTGCTATCAAAAACTTAACCAGGAATGATTCCAAGCTTAAGCGAATGCTATCATTGCAATGATTTTGTTCCAGGATAAAAAGGCAAAAGTGATGGCAATAACGATTAGGGATACAGAAAAGCATCAGGAAATGCTGGCCGCACTCAAACAGCTTACAGGCAAGGGAACGCAGTCTGGCGCATTAATTGAGGGCGGTTACACAGCTATCAGATATCATGGCATGTATGAGGCCGAGGCACTCAAAAACCGCCAGCTTGAGAATGAACTGTACAGGCTCAAGCTCAGGGTGTCGGCCTACTTCGATGCCCTTGATTCATTGCGGGAAACCTGCGAACACTAGCTCGCCAGTTAGTCCGGGATGGATAATTAAAGTTGTTGCATAACCAGACCCGGACATAACGGATAAAGGTGCCGTCACTGGTGACGGTGCATAGAAACGTACTTGCCACTGACTACATCGCGCAGGCTGTTCAGCGTCAGGTGGTCGTTCTCGACCAGCATGTTGATGGCCTGCCGGATATCCGCCTCCCGGTCTTCCGGCATCCACACTGTCACCTTCTTCAACCCTTTGGCCTTCATCCTTGCTTCGTATTCCGCGTTCCTGCTCATTGCTTCGCCCCTCCATCCTTATTGAGGACTGACTGCTTGACGGCCAATGCCTTGGCATGTAACTGCTCCACCTTGAGCAGGTTTTCTTTGTGCTTAGGGTCGGTAAGCGGCAGTTTAAAGTTCTCATCAAGTAGCTTCCCTGCTTCGCGCATGTATTCGTAATACTCATCAGGTAAAACCAGTTTATAAGTGATCATCGTCCTGCCTCCTTACGCCTTGTTCCATTCGTTCAATGACTGAGTTGATGTCGCTGACAACGCCCACATCAACGTCACCCGTTTGTGCACTCCGGTCGTCCGGCGGTTTACCTGCTGCTCCAGAGTGAAATGGCCATGCTGGTCACGGTGAAGCAACCAGAGTTTCGAAGGGTTAAATGAATCCGTGCGGTAAAAAGTGGTCATCAGCGCGTTCTCCATGCTAGTGAATGGTGGCGGGCAACTTGTTTGCCCATGGCCCGCCATTTACTAGATGGAAGGCCCACACTGAGCCGGGGCTGGATTGTCAAGGGTGATGAGTAGGCCGCAGCGGCTTTTGAGCCTGCCCCCTACGGGGCAAACCAAAACAGAGCCGAAACGATCTCTAACCCACAAATTAGATGAACCTGAGAGGCTCAAAAACGAACGGGCGTGAAGCTCATCATTCACTTCACCCTTGATAAGCGAGACTTGGCGGTGTACGCGCTGCTCTTGGGTTAGGGGTACCTCTCCTGTCGGTAGGGCTTGGCTGAGATAGCTATCTGTGGTCACGGCTTGAGATAGCTAAGGTGGCCCGTAAACCCCAGTCTTGATAATTGGTTTTTCTTGCCGTATTTAATGACTATTAATATGTGCAACAATGTGTAGAATACTATACATAGAGCTATTGAAAGGAATGTAAGCTCTAGTTTTAAGTTTTTATTAGGTTTAATTTTATATGTTGAAATTTTTAGGTTATAGAAGAAATACATATTTCTTAATACAATGCGCATCGTTAATTTGTTTGATTCTTTCATATTTTTATGGGGAGGATTTGGCTAAAAATATAAGCACTTTGCTAAAATTTCAAGTTGAGCCATCATTTTTAGCAGTATATTTTTTGATGATACTAATTGGCATTTCCGTTTTATCATACTTGGACTCTGGTAATAAAACATATCATTCAAGTTCATTATCATGTGATAGAAAGTTAGAAAAAAACAATATAAAATTCGATCAAATAAACGGGAAAAAGCATAATGACTTGAACCCCGCCACAAAAAAAATAATAATAAAAAATGTCGTGTCTCAAATCAATAATGATGCAATAGATACTTTGTTTAATGAGAAAGTTAAGTCTTATAAAGAGTCGATTGAAAAGTCATTACTTGGTGAGTTAATTGTAAATGATTATTCCCACTCTCATTCTCGGTTAAGTACAGAGATAAAAAACTTAACATTAAGATCGAATGTGAATTTAGTTATTGGAATGACAATAACTATAATGGGTTTATTTTTTCTCTGGAGTACAGTTAACTTAATCGACACTTCAGAAATTTCAAAGCAAATTTCCGAAAATTCTGAAAATGGACTAATTACGCTTGAAATTGCAGCAATTCCTTTTATTTCAAGATTGTCTCTAGTGTTTTTTATTGAATTGTTTGCTTTCTTCTTTCTTCGACTTTATAAGCAAGGTTTGGATGAAATTAAATATTTTCAAAATGAATTAACCAACATTGAATCGAAAGTCCTAGCTGCAAGGCTTGCAATAAAATCGAATGACAGTGAAGCCATGAAATCAATTATTATTCCTTTGGTAAATACAGAGAGAAATCATATTTTACTTAAAGGTCAGACTACTGTAGAACTGGAGAAGGCCAAATCTGATTCGACGACCATCAATACAATTATAAGTTCTCTACCTAACATTTTTAAAAATAAATAATTTACCAAGAGTTTTTTCACCCCGCCTAGCAATACGGGGTGAAAGTTAATTGTGGTCGCCACGCCCTTCAACGCGGTCGATACTGTCAGGTTTGTAAGAAGCCTACTTTTTTAATGGCTTTTTTTGTATGTGGCACATAGATAACACTTTTGGGTGCTGTTGAACTTCGGTGATTTTCCTGTCGGTGGAACTTGACTGAGATAGCCAAGGGAGCCACAAACCCTACTTCATTACCAATTTGTTCAATTGATAATGATATATATGTCAGTGTGATATTATCTGGTGAGATATGTGATTTAACTTGATAAAAGTGTAAAATATCAGACGTGATGAACTCATTTGGTTAGATATTATGTTTGATTGGATAAACAACCACTGGACAGTATTATTTAGTGGCATTGGTACTACTCTCATTTTTTTCATAATTGGTTTGCTTATAAAAAGTAAGAGTAAGAATGTGTCAATAACTCAAGTATCCGGGAACAACTCTAAAAATTACAATGTTAACGGTTCTTTTTCGGCAGGCTCTAAAGATGATTAATGATAAAAACATCAGTCAGGAAGGCGGTGATAACTGTAAGCTTATAAATGCTGACTCAGTTACTATTAATGGTGTTTCAGCTCAGGAAGCAATGGATATCGCTACGAATGTTTATAATGCTAATTTTTTAAAATTAGCAGAGACTGCGAGCGAAATGGCTTCTTATCGAGCGGAAAGTCTAGCCAGGAAATTTGTTGAAGAGTTAAGTGAGAAAAATGAATCATACCTAGAGCAAATTGCAACACCTGATGTGCAAATTAGCTTATATGATGCTCAAAGACAATTTGCTAAATCTGGCGACAAAAACTCAGAAAAAATATTAGTCGATTTATTAACTCAAAAGGTTGTTGATATTCATGGTAATGTTGACAGGGGTATAAGACAAATTGCTCTAGATGAGTCAATTTCTATCGTATCAAAAATTACCCCGCGGCAATTGGATACTTTGTCGATAATATTTATTACTGCCAAAACATTAAATCATAATGTTAATAACCTTAAGTCGTTCAATGCGTATCTTGAGAGTTATTACTATCCATTTGCTCATGATTTGTTGGTAGATGACTTGACATATTTACATTTGGAGCAGATTGGTTGTGGTTCCAGAATGCAAGCTGGCTATTATTATCCAATACAGCAGTTATTACGAGATAACTATAAAGCAATATTCTCAAAGGGTTTTGAGCTATCAGAACTTAATGCAATATTGCAGCAGGATGAAATCCCCAATGGCTTCGTCATACCTGCACAGCATGCGGTTAATCTCTTTCAACTTAATGCAATGACTCCGACCCAAATACCATCCCTTCTTAATAGATATTCTTTAGATGAGGCGTTTGAAAAACCTCTTTCAGATTTACTTGAAAGTACGACCATGTCGTTAGATGAAACGAAAGATTATCTTTTAAGTAACCATCCTCAATTATCAAATCTTATTGAGTGTTGGGAAGATGATGAGGGGCCTTTAAATAAGTTTGAACTAACTCCTGTGGGTATTGCTCTAGCAATCGCCAATATAAAAAATAAAACTGGTATTTCCATGGGGTTCGAAATATGGGTTAAGTGATTTTTTAATGAATATATGATGGATTTAGCCTTTTACTAAGTCCATCATGATTTTATTAAGGAAGTTTTTTTAATAACCTAGCTACTCTAATAATTTCAGCCTTTAGCTTCCTATCGTCCTCTGCATTGATTTCTAGCAATGCGTTACCTGTAATAATCCGCTCTGGCGTCAACGACCAATTGTTTGGGGTTATTAATCTCCCTTTTTTGAGGCTCCACTCTCTCCATTCATCACCTAGCGGGTCAAGTTCAATTCCTGCATACATTCGCATTAAGCGTTTACATTCCGGCGGAATTGGTTTTCCTTTATCCCACAGCGTGACCGTTCTCACAGTTTTAAAACAAAGTTTAGCCGTATCTTCTATGCTCAGTCCGCATTGATAAAACCGAAAAATGTAATTTTTAGTGAGTTCATGTCGATTTCGCATCAAATCCTTCTTACCGCAAAGAAAGGATTCTAACTAATTGATTTGCAATTAGTTCTTCGTTTTAACATAAACCACCATAATGCGCACCGAAGGGTTAAAACCATTTTAAAATGTCTCTACATCAAAGACGCCAAGTTCTTTCAGCTCGTCGCGATTCTCGTCAGTGATTTCTACCAATTCAAAGTTGTTGCTGTATTCCATTGAGCAAATCTGATTGAGCTGAGCCATCGACTTGGCTGTGTAACCCCCGTCAGGAAAATAAGCCACAATCATTTCCGGTGTGATTTCTTCAAAATAGATTTTGTTATTAACCATACTAACTTCTCACCAGTTTGCTTTTTATGCTTCAATTTCCAGTGGCTCAATCACTTGGCCAAATCTTTTAAGCTCAAGCCCACCAAAGTTATTGACGATAAAACTAGAGCTATGAACGGTATATTCTCCAGCTGCATACGGTGGTTGTCCTTCTTCAAGCTGCAACTTCATCAAAGTTGGAAAACGACCACCAATATGAGCGTAAGCTTCTTGCTCATAGATAGTTCTTGGTGGCTTTCCATCTTTGCCTGGCATTGTGCGAACGTTGGTTTTTACATCATCTTGAAAGACTTCGATTTTAAGCATGGTGCTGTTTCCTTTTAACTTATGCGACGGCTCTAAATGGTAAAACGTTGGATTCTGCAACAACTGGCATCTTGTACCAGTCAGGAACACAAAGAGGTTTAACTTCGATAACTTCGGAACGCTTGAGAGTTGGACACATACGACTGACATCGAACTGCTGACCAATATCGATACCAATCGCCTTTAAACGAGCCTTGTGTTCATAAAACTGAGATTGACTAAGTAGCTGACGTAAGTCTGTGCCGTGCTGCCACATAGTGAAATAGTTCATTGTGGTATTCGCCTTGCGCATCGTATCAACAACGCCAGAAGCGATAAGTTGATGAGCGATGGACTGGTGTTCATCATGGGATACTTGAATTGTCTTCATGGCGTTCTCGATATCTTGGATATGTGGTAAGAAATCTTGTTCTGTGACGATGCCGTAAAATTGAAGGTTGTGTCGTTTCAGTAGTTTTTGTCTCAAGCTGTGTTCTTCACGGACAACGCCAGCAGATTCGCAGTAGTTAATCAGGTTAGTTACATATTCGAGCACATCGGGCGCAACTCCGACTTTCTTGCGCTGGTCTTTTTTCAGGTGACGGCGTAACTCAACAGCCTTATTGTAAAGCTTGCTCATCATCCACTCAGATCCTTCCCCCCAGTTACAGGTATTACCGTCTGGATAAAGCTTTGGTTTACGACCTCGGCCAATTTGCATGGATGACAATCCGCGTATAAAGGATTGCTCTTTGCCCTTGCCTACTTCATGGTTTCTAGTCCAGTCAATAAGCGTGATTTCTGCACCATTTCCTAATAGTGAGGATGATCTGCCATCAGGTGACTGGCGGTGAGCAAAACGAGTGTTTTTTGTAAATGGTGGCAAGCCCAAAGACTCTAAGACATGATTATAAATAGCCACGCACTCATCAATAGACTGTAGACCTACCAAGTTATCAACACGCTGCCAACGAGATGGATTACCTTCAACGCGAACTCGGTTTCCATCACAACGCACTGTTAGCTTGGTGCTAAAAGAACCTTCTAGCACTTTCTGATTGACTGATGGTGGTAATTTCTCTCCCGTTTCTAAATCAACCTTTTCAATCATATGACGTCCCACGAGTGGCAATCCGCCCTCATGGTGATCTTGCTGAATGAAAAGTTGGTCAATAAAGAACAAACCAAAACCCTGTCAATAGTCTTATGGTGTGAATGAAATTGATTCTATAGGGTTAATTTACCCGTCAGGGGTAATATATAGGGTTATAATTGACACCACAAGATCAATTAGAGGAATTTATTGTGTCTATAGGAGAAAATCTAAAGCGTCTGAGGCGTGATAGGAATTGGACGCAGGGTCAGTTAGCTGATCATTGCGGAATAAGATTAGGGCAAATTTCAAAGATAGAAAGAAGCGAAACAGATCCAAAGTTAAGCACTCTATACGCACTGATGAATGCCTTAGAATGCACTCCTAATGCCCTATTATGTGATACTGACAAAACAAGCTTAGATGGCCTGCTAACCATTGCCCTAGAAAGGATGCAAAAGCTTCCTGAGCGTGACAAAAACATTTTGCTAGAAATAATTGATAAGTATTGCATCGCTAAAAGCATGCAAGACATCATCGAAAACGAAGATGGAACAATTTTCGGGTTTAGATCTTTCGCTGGAAAAACCAAAGAAATGGCAAGAAAAGACACAGATTAAGTTGAAGCACTCAAACTTGATTGATGGTGAAATTCCGGAATTCCGGAGTTAGTTCGGGTGTTACAGGAACCCGAACCTCTTTTTGTAACATCGCAATAACAAGTATCAGTCATGGTTGCCTTGCGCTTGAGCACAAGGCAACCACCCCCCAGAGGGCCCCTCCTTGCGCTCAAGCGCAATTCCCTAGTGATATTGAAAGCGAAATTTCGAGGCGTGTGCGGCGCGTTCAGGTGTCACAGACTATTGCCGCCGGCTATTACGGTTACACCGGAGCAAACCAGTTTTTGGCCTAGCAGGATGGATGGTTTCAGAGCGGTTTTTGATACTTGGCGGGCCCGGCCAGTTTAGACCTGGAGCAAAAATCAGTGTTTGGTGGATGGCCTTAGTATGCCTTCGGCATGAATATCATTCTTACTGATATTTCTAATAAAAAACAGTAATTAACCTATGAAGTGCTTGAAAACGACAAGCTATTAGCTTTATAGTTGTCTTCGTTGTTTTTCACAAACAACAAAAGCCACAGTAAAGTGGCCTGAAAAAGTGATTGGTAACATCAGGTCTCGCCAAAGATTGCTGTTACCACCACTATCTTTAAACTTTTAATATGGAGAATTATTATGAATTCTCATTTATTTGAGTACACCACTATTGCTCTTATGATCGTTCAAATCATAGTTACAATCTACTGGTAGTGCTCTCTAAAAGCCTCATCTTATTCTTATTGATGGGGCTTTTTCTTTTTCTGTTGTCACAAGTTGCCACAACAATAACACAGAAGCAGTGTAAGAATGCTTACACTCAGAGTCAAGGAAAAATAACATTCTTTGTTACAGTTGTGCCGTCATCTGTAATGAGTAAATCGCTACGCATTATGGAGTTATATTACGGGCTATCAGCTGGAAAACGATTCTCCTGATGACAGCGCAGGCCGCGTTCGCGACCGCAGGCTGATATCCCTCGCCCACCTTTTCTGGCACTGCTAGGCGGTCAGTGCTGGCGCAATGATACTGACCACAAACCACTCAACATAACTCATAACCATAATGCGCACCGAAGGGTTAAAACCATTTTAAAATGTCTCTACATCAAAGACGCCAAGTTCTTTCAGCTCGTCGCGATTCTCGTCAGTGATTTCTACCAATTCAAAGTTGTTGCTGTATTCCATTGAGCAAATCTGATTGAGCTGAGCCATCGACTTGGCTGTGTAACCCCCGTCAGGAAAATAAGCCACAATCATTTCCGGTGTGATTTCTTCAAAATAGATTTTGTTATTAACCATACTAACTTCTCACCAGTTTGCTTTTTATGCTTCAATTTCCAGTGGCTCAATCACTTGGCCAAATCTTTTAAGCTCAAGCCCACCAAAGTTATTGACGATAAAACTAGAGCTATGAACGGTATATTCTCCAGCTGCATACGGTGGTTGTCCTTCTTCAAGCTGCAACTTCATCAAAGTTGGAAAACGACCACCAATATGAGCGTAAGCTTCTTGCTCATAGATAGTTCTTGGTGGCTTTCCATCTTTGCCTGGCATTGTGCGAACGTTGGTTTTTACATCATCTTGAAAGACTTCGATTTTAAGCATGGTGCTGTTTCCTTTTAACTTATGCGACGGCTCTAAATGGTAAAACGTTGGATTCTGCAACAACTGGCATCTTGTACCAGTCAGGAACACAAAGAGGTTTAACTTCGATAACTTCGGAACGCTTGAGAGTTGGACACATACGACTGACATCGAACTGCTGACCAATATCGATACCAATCGCCTTTAAACGAGCCTTGTGTTCATAAAACTGAGATTGACTAAGTAGCTGACGTAAGTCTGTGCCGTGCTGCCACATAGTGAAATAGTTCATTGTGGTATTCGCCTTGCGCATCGTATCAACAACGCCAGAAGCGATAAGTTGATGAGCGATGGACTGGTGTTCATCATGGGATACTTGAATTGTCTTCATGGCGTTCTCGATATCTTGGATATGTGGTAAGAAATCTTGTTCTGTGACGATGCCGTAAAATTGAAGGTTGTGTCGTTTCAGTAGTTTTTGTCTCAAGCTGTGTTCTTCACGGACAACGCCAGCAGATTCGCAGTAGTTAATCAGGTTAGTTACATATTCGAGCACATCGGGCGCAACTCCGACTTTCTTGCGCTGGTCTTTTTTCAGGTGACGGCGTAACTCAACAGCCTTATTGTAAAGCTTGCTCATCATCCACTCAGATCCTTCCCCCCAGTTACAGGTATTACCGTCTGGATAAAGCTTTGGTTTACGACCTCGGCCAATTTGCATGGATGACAATCCGCGTATAAAGGATTGCTCTTTGCCCTTGCCTACTTCATGGTTTCTAGTCCAGTCAATAAGCGTGATTTCTGCACCATTTCCTAATAGTGAGGATGATCTGCCATCAGGTGACTGGCGGTGAGCAAAACGAGTGTTTTTTGTAAATGGTGGCAAGCCCAAAGACTCTAAGACATGATTATAAATAGCCACGCACTCATCAATAGACTGTAGACCTACCAAGTTATCAACACGCTGCCAACGAGATGGATTACCTTCAACGCGAACTCGGTTTCCATCACAACGCACTGTTAGCTTGGTGCTAAAAGAACCTTCTAGCACTTTCTGATTGACTGATGGTGGTAATTTCTCTCCCGTTTCTAAATCAACCTTTTCAATCATATGACGTCCCACGAGTGGCAATCCGCCCTCATGGTGATCTTGCTGAATGAAAAGTTGGTCAATAAAGAACAAACCAAAACCCTGTCAATAGTCTTATGGTGTGAATGAAATTGATTCTATAGGGTTAATTTACCCGTCAGGGGTAATATATAGGGTTATAATTGACACCACAAGATCAATTAGAGGAATTTATTGTGTCTATAGGAGAAAATCTAAAGCGTCTGAGGCGTGATAGGAATTGGACGCAGGGTCAGTTAGCTGATCATTGCGGAATAAGATTAGGGCAAATTTCAAAGATAGAAAGAAGCGAAACAGATCCAAAGTTAAGCACTCTATACGCACTGATGAATGCCTTAGAATGCACTCCTAATGCCCTATTATGTGATACTGACAAAACAAGCTTAGATGGCCTGCTAACCATTGCCCTAGAAAGGATGCAAAAGCTTCCTGAGCGTGACAAAAACATTTTGCTAGAAATAATTGATAAGTATTGCATCGCTAAAAGCATGCAAGACATCATCGAAAACGAAGATGGAACAATTTTCGGGTTTAGATCTTTCGCTGGAAAAACCAAAGAAATGGCAAGAAAAGACACAGATTAAGTTGAAGCACTCAAACTTGATTGATGGTGAAATTCCGGAATTCCGGAGTTAGTTCGGGTGTTACAGGAACCCGAACCTCTTTTTGTAACATCGCAATAACAAGTATCAGTCATGGTTGCCTTGCGCTTGAGCACAAGGCAACCACCCCCCAGAGGGCCCCTCCTTGCGCTCAAGCGCAATTCCCTAGTGATATTGAAAGCGAAATTTCGAGGCGTGTGCGGCGCGTTCAGGTGTCACAGACTATTGCCGCCGGCTATTACGGTTACACCGGAGCAAACCAGTTTTTGGCCTAGCAGGATGGATGGTTTCAGAGCGGTTTTTGATACTTGGCGGGCCCGGCCAGTTTAGACCTGGAGCAAAAATCAGTGTTTGGTGGATGGCCTTAGTATGCCTTCGGCATGAATATCATTCTTACTGATATTTCTAATAAAAAACAGTAATTAACCTATGAAGTGCTTGAAAACGACAAGCTATTAGCTTTATAGTTGTCTTCGTTGTTTTTCACAAACAACAAAAGCCACAGTAAAGTGGCCTGAAAAAGTGATTGGTAACATCAGGTCTCGCCAAAGATTGCTGTTACCACCACTATCTTTAAACTTTTAATATGGAGAATTATTATGAATTCTCATTTATTTGAGTACACCACTATTGCTCTTATGATCGTTCAAATCATAGTTACAATCTACTGGTAGTGCTCTCTAAAAGCCTCATCTTATTCTTATTGATGGGGCTTTTTCTTTTTCTGTTGTCACAAGTTGCCACAACAATAACACAGAAGCAGTGTAAGAATGCTTACACTCAGAGTCAAGGAAAAATAACATTCTTTGTTACAGTTGTGCCGTCATCTGTAATGAGTAAATCGCTACGCATTATGGAGTTATATTACGGGCTATCAGCTGGAAAACGATTCTCCTGATGACAGCGCAGGCCGCGTTCGCGACCGCAGGCTGATATCCCTCGCCCACCTTTTCTGGCACTGCTAGGCGGTCAGTGCTGGCGCAATGATACTGACCACAAACCACTCAACATAACTCATAACCATAATGCGCACTCAGAAGGGTTAAATCCAGTTAGGAATGTCCTGAGTTATCCCGGCTCGTGTCCTTCAAAAACACCTGCAACAAGCATCTCGTTATACAGTTCTGGCGTCAGCTCGACCAGCTCGTATTCATCGTAATCCATTGAGCAAACAGCTTTAAGATCATCCCACGATTTAAATGTGTAGAACCCATCTTGCTCTGTGAATGTTGAAATCATATCGGGCGTTGTTGCATCGTAAAAAACTTTTATCATCACTCAGCTCTCTCTAATCCAAATTGTTTGACCAAGTCATGCCATTCTGAGTTGGTCAGCTCATCACCGTCTGCATATAATCGATACCAGATAGAAATCATCATCAACTTGGGAAACACTTTCCACGAAGATTCTCATCAACTTATCGCTCGACACGTATGTCGTCTGTGGTACTGGTTTATCCATGCTGCTTTCCTTGTTCATCAAACGCAACCTGCCAAAAATCATGACATTTTGGGCACTGTTCTTCATAGAGGTAAATTTCATTGTTGTGGGAATACTCGCAACAACAAATGTTTACCGGGCCGCAGACCGGACAATTATCAGACCGTGTGTAACGTTTTGTTCGATATATTTTTTCTGTGGAAAGATTTTCAGAAATTGGGAATTGGTGGATTAATAAATGCCGCAAGGCTTTTTACAGCGACCGCCATGCTGTTTCCATGTCAGTAAGCCAATGCCTGGCTCCCCGACTTCATCACCGATTTTAATGAATCATTGAGTGACAACGTAACAAATTTAAAAAGAACCTATACCGCGCAAGCCACAAGGTGAAATCGAAAAGAAATAAGTTCTATTATCGCTTTCCTGATCGTAGGTTGTTTTAGACGTCGACACAAAAAACGCTAATTGCTTATTACCTTTCATGTATTCAAAAGCCCGCTAGGCGGGCTCTTGCGACTTTACTTATTTGCAATTTAGGCTTGTTGTAGTGCCCAGGTTTCCACATCAATAGTGTCATTAACGTATTTAGTGTGAATAAGGCTCAGAAATACAATGCGATCCCTTTCATGAGCAATTGAAAGTTTCTCGGCTACTGACTTGCAAGACACTACCCAACCCTCGTTTTGATCTTTGGTAATACCGAAGTTACCAATAGCACCTTTAGCTGGGCTCTCTACTACCTTGTATAGGTCCAGGATTTCTTTAGGGGCTGCTTCTGATTTGAATACAGTATCCAACCACTGTTCGAAATTAGTCATATAACCTCCGATTTATTTGTATGACAAATGGTGTTTGCGAATAAATATACTCTCTCAAAGTTATAAATAAAGGCGTTGATATGCATTTTGGGGCATGAATTGATTTAGCTCAATTTATGCATGAAGGCTTATATTGCGTGACCGCGTCACTGCATACAGTTACTCTGTGCTCTAGCTTAAATTATTGATTATGCTGCTTGTTAACCTAGACACAGTGTTCTATCTTTATATGCATATAAATCAATATCATGTTCTGGTCGGATGTGTTTCATGGATAGATTTTTGATTGTTGAAGATAATAAGTTGATGGCTGAAATATTGGCTCAGATCTTGAGGAAGTGCTCAAACCCGAGGGAGGTTATAAAAGTTAGCAATGTAGCTATGGCACAACGTGTGCTCATTGATGCCAGCGACCGAATTGATGCAATCTTTCTCGATTTGAATATAGAAAACCCTTTAGATGGCATTGAGTTACTAGGCTACATCAGGAAAAATTTACCTAAGATGCCAGTTGCTATTATCACATCTGAAAGTGAGACAGATGTCGTGAAAAAAGTGCTTTCTCACCAGCCTCAGGATTACCTGATCAAGCCTCTTTCGGTACATAAAGTTCAACGCAGTTTGGCAAAATTTAAGGCATCAGCCGAGAATACTGTCGCTAACAGTTAAGAAAAAGCCGTATTTCCTTGCTTGGTGATACGGCATATTACTTTTACTTACTTCATCGTTTCTTTGACTTTTTTACTTATCTACTAACGCAAGCAATTGTTTTAGGCTCGGTGTGCGATAATTTCTGACCGACTCATACTAATTCTTTCGGAAAGAAAGCTTGGATCCGTCAAAGATCAGTTTGGACAGTAAGCGTTTGACTTGCTGATTTCCAAGTTCGTCAAATATTAACCCATAGCGATTCAAAGTGCCGACTCGTTGCCCTTGCTTACTCTTTACCTTTCCGGACAAATGATACTCTTCTCCAGAATTTGGGTTCTGAACCATGATTAACATCTGAGTGTTATCCTCAAACTGCAGGCCGGTTACATCATGATAGAAGCCACAACCGTGCTTAGAAAGATCGGTAAATTCCACCAGCACTTTCCTATTCGATAGCGAAAGTTCACCTTGCAGGCTGACATCGTATCTTGGTTCACTGCGAAGCTGAATAAGTTCAGCAGTAGAAGGCAGATCCAGCACTAACAAACGGACTGGTTTAAAAAGGATGTTTGAGATCTGCGTTTTAAAATTAACAACGGCACCTTCGCCCCGTTCTGATATCGCTTTTACTTTTAGCCAGAAGCCATCGTAAAAGTACTGATCGAAATCGGCCTGGCTCAGAGCCGGTAACTCAAGAAAGACTTCGTCACGACTATTGGTGCCAATGAATGTTGTTTCAGCCCTGAACCAGCGCCCCAAAGGAGTCTTCACACTGATTGTAACTTCACTGCCATGGTTGATCATTGCGATCCCCTGGCTACCAGAGACAGTTTGTTCTCTATCTTTATTCGACAGAAAACGTTCTCTTAGTTCATTTCCTTTCGATTTCAATATATAACCCGTTGACGTTATTTGTTTTATTTATGTATATGGAGGATTCTAATCAGATAGCTCAAATTTACAACCGTGCTGGTTAGACTCTTATCAACAAGTTGTTTTGTTGCTTATTTTTTTAACAGATTAGAGTTTTTGATTTAATTGTAAATAAAAAGTTATGGTGCATTAGAGGAGCTCACTATGCCATCAAAAATGAATTTCCATCTTTATACTTCCCGCGGAGAAAGCTATCTAATTATTTGAATGATTTCCTCTTTTTATTAAAATGCTTTCAAAATAACAAATGATGACGTCCAATGGCCATAACAATAAGAGACATCGAACAACATTACTTCATGATTGAAGAGCTCAAGCAACTAACTGAAAGCAAAGTGACAACCAAAGCGCTGATCAAAGGCGGTTATCTTGCTGTGGATATAGGAAAGCAACTAGAAGAAGAGAAAGAAAAGCGCCTAAAGGCTGAAGCCGAGCTAGCAGAATTAAAGGCCACCATCAGTCAGTACCTCGACAGTAAACAGGCTCTGATTAATGTGCTGAAATAAATAAACGTCTATTACACCGTAAACAGAAGCCCTGTTTAAATTCGATTTTAATCAGGGCTTTTATTCATCCACTCTTCTGTAACCGCAATCGCTTCCAGTGTTGCCTCGACACAAGTTTTTCCTTCAGATATGAGCTTACAGGCCAGAGATGCTCTTTTCTCATTATAATCGTTCACAGAGGCTTCCAAGGTCACTTGCTCCGCGATATTAACCGGCCTTTTATAATTCAGAGTTAGATTGCTTGTAGCAAACCAGATCGGACTTCCCTCGCCTATTTCTCTTTCCTGAAACTGATAGGCGTATGCGATTGCTGTGCAAATACAATGACAATCAATGATCATGGCAATAATGCCGCCATTGAGAAAGTGTGAAGGTGCAGCGGTATGGTAATAGAGCGGATTAAATTGGCAAACAGACAGGTTCTCTCCTTCCCAATAGCTTTTTATTTGCAGGCCGTGTGGATTATCGGAACCGCATCCAAAACAATGATTCCCGACTAGCTTATCCTGAAAGTATTCATGTGAAGCCACTGTATATGCCCCTTATCTGTATAGACATCTCTGTTTAGTATATACAATACGAAATCAGTGGCTTTACATAGATAGTTTTAAACGTTTGAACGAACTGTGAGCTCATCAAATCCGGTGTTTGAATCAAACTCACGGCTAAATGCCAGGTTGTCATAGCTAACTAAGCACACCTCAGCGGTATAAGAAACCACTGAACCATCCATCAGGTGTCCGCCATATACATTGCCTTTTTGATCAGCAACGGAGATATGAAGATGAAGATGTGTTGGTGTCAGCGTACCAGCCAGAGTCAGGATTTCTAAAGGCTCTTCCAATGTCAGAGATTTCGCCTCGTCTGCCAGACGAATATTTGCTTTAGTGAGGCACCCGACACAACTCATCAGCGAACCAGCTGAAATGCTATTAGCTTTAACGTAATCAAGGATGGATTGTTTTAGATCGACGCCTTTTGTCAGGCGGAAAGCATGAGGTGTAACCATGAATATAGCCAAATTTCATTAATGTTCAGATACAAAAAAGGCTTCCTGAGAAGCCTTCTAATAATACGGTTAAGCGCGTCGACCACGTTTCTTGGTTGAGCCTGAATACGGGAAGACATTATGAATGCGTTGTTTAACTTTTGCTGGTACGGTTTTAGAAAATACCAGCTTCGTCGTGAAACGATTTTTGTAGACTTTGATTTTCCCGGAAAACGGCTGCTTGTGCGCAATGTCTTTACAGCCCATCAGAAAACCATTGGGAATATTTCCCTTTGATTGTGTCAGTTTGCCGTTTTCGAATTTCAGCACCATCACCGGCCGATCAATAAAGACAAGTATAAAGACGGCAACGGCCAATAAGATGACAAATTCCATTCACTTACTCCTTTAAGCGGATATTTCATAATTGAAAACATTCGGCTGTCGGAGTATGCAGAAAACTGGCGGCAGCCAAAGGCTATTAATCTAAATCGTAGTCCAGCAACTCATGCAGATTTTGTTTCAGGTCCGATACGGTTCTGCTGGCTACTTCAGTCTTATTACTTTCACTCAGCAAGTACTCAATGGTGTCAGACAAAGTACAATCGAGCTCTCTGGATTTTTCCGCCAGCCTTTCCCACACGCGATAATCCAGGTCGATTGACTTCTTGCGGGTATGGACCTGTTCAGCATTGAAATGACGTTTACGCTTTGCCCGGATAGCCTGTTTAAGCTTCTTATCAAGCTCCGGTGACATATTCTTGTCAATCCATTTGATAACCTTAGTCGGTTCATGTTCAATGGACAGCAAATCCTGTACAGCAGCTTCTGCCTCACTGGTATCAACATAACTGGTGATGGCTTCACCATCTTTCCATTTCTTAACCAGGTACTTCCATTTCCAACCTGCTTCGAGGTTTTCAAGCTGCTGATATTTCATATTCGTCGAGGATTCTCAGTAATGCTACACTTTACATGGTGACAGTGTAACTGCTGCTGTTTAAAAGCTCAATTATCTTTTCATTTTAACTGGTTGTTTTCAGTACATTTCGAACCATCGTCAAAAAAGAATGAAACATGATGCTCAGCTGAAACCAGTTAAAAGGCGGATTATTGCTATTGTAAACAATGGTTGAGATGAACTTAAGGATAAATCCAATAAATAACGTCTCCTATTGCCTATTATGCGGGCATTGATTCCATTATACTGCTGTCTTTTTCACAGTAACGGAATAAAGCTCAAGCCTATGCATGAACAATCCTGGCGTACGATGACTCCGGACTATTCTAAGTTTCACGCTATTTTAGACAAATATGACGATCTGGCACCGGCTCGTATCGGTACCCTGCAGGATCGTCTTGCAGATGCCGTACGCCGGTTTGCCTCTGTTGAATTACAGCCTCGTGTTCTGCGTATTACAGCGCCGGATAACAAAGTCTACCGCGACTACGTCATTGAGCTGTTAACTCATTATGATACTGAAGCTCAACAACGAAAGAATATCGATACCGGCAGTAATACGCCAATTGTTGTTGGTGAAAATGTAACGGAACAAAGCCTGTTTGGTGCTGTTTATCCGCCAAGTGAAGATGATAAATTAACTAAGCCGCAGATTAAGCACGGATTAGTACACCAGGCGAACAACGGTTACCTGGTGATGTCTGTAACAAGTATCCTCAGCAATCCAAGCCTGTGGCCTCGCCTTAAGAGCGTGCTGATGAACGGCTCTTTGGAATGGCAGCCTTCGACCAAGAAAGTACTCTATCCTCTACCACCAGCAGAGCAGCTTAATGTGAAGCTGATTCTTATTGGTGATCGCTACCTGATGGCCGAGCTGGAAAATGCTGAACCGGATATCGCCTCCGGCTTCTCAATGTACGGTGAGTTTGAGCAGGATTTGGTATTGAGTGATGAAAGCCTACCGCTTTACCTTGCTTATCTGAAAAGTATCACTCAAAAAACAACATTGCCTGAATTGGCTGATCGCGATGCACTGGAAGTGGTGCTGAAAACAGGCGCCCGTTACGCCGAAGATCAAACTCGCGTCCCTCTCTGCCCAATCTGGCATCAAAATCTGTTTTGTGAAGCCGCGATTGAATCTGAAGGTCGTCATATCACAGCTGAAGACCTGAAAAACTCCCTTAAAGCCCGTGAATTCCGTGAATCTTACCTGCCTGAGCGTGCTATCGAAGATATCCACCAAGGCCAGGTAGTGATTGACTGCCAGGGTGAGATGATTGGTCAGGTAAACGGCCTGACTGTGGTTGAAATGCCGGGTCACCCTCGTGCTTACGGCGAACCTGCGCGTATTTCCTGTGTGGTTCACTTTGGTGACGGTGACATCTCGGATGTTGAACGCAAAGCTGAACTGGCCGGTAACATTCACGCCAAAGGTATGATGATCATGCAGGCGTTTGTCAGCTCTGCTCTCGACCTGGATCAGCCACTGCCTTTCTCCTCCTCAATCGTGTTTGAGCAGTCTTACTGCGAAGTTGATGGTGACAGTGCCTCTTTGGCTGAACTATGCTCATTAGTATCTGCACTGGCAATACAGCCAATCAACCAACAGATTGCAGTAACAGGTGCAGTAGACCAATTTGGTCGCGTACAAGCTGTTGGCGGTATCAACGAGAAAATTGAAGGTTTCTATAAGGTGTGTGCCTATCGTGGCCTGACAGGCAAACAGGGCGTGATTCTACCTAAGACAAACCTGAGCAATCTATGTCTCAACGATGAAGTGCTGGAAGCGATTCGTAACGGCAAATTCCATCTATGGGCCGTAGAGAGTGTCGATGATGCCCTGCCATTGTTAACTGGCAAAGCTTTCCGTAGTGAGAGTGACGACCCGGAAACCATACTAGCGAAGATTGCGCAGCGAATTGAACACTTCCACCATGGCGATCATGATAGTGAAGTCAGTTGGTTAGCTTACATCCGAAACTGGTTTGTCCAGAACTGATCCGAGTTGTTAGGCGTACAGGTGTAAGCTAAATTGCCAGCATATCTTTCAAGGAGCTTAATAAGTCTGATGAAACGCCAGCAATCTTACACTTACGAAGAACTAGTAGCATGTGGTAACAACGAACTACACGGTCCGGACTTCCCGTCTCTACCATCTGACAATATGTTGATGATGGATCGTATCGTTAAAATTACCGATGAAGGCGGTGAGCACGGAAAAGGCTACATCCATGCCGAGCTGGATATTAACCCTGACCTGTGGTTCTTCGGTTGCCACTTTAAAGGTGACCCTGTAATGCCGGGCTGCCTTGGTCTTGATGCAATGTGGCAGCTAGTTGGTTTCTTCCTTGGCTGGGCCGGTGGTGAAGGTAAAGGTCGTGCTCTGGGTGTTGGCGAAGTGAAATTCACTGGTCAAATCCTGCCTGAAGCAAAGAAAGTTACCTATGAAATCCAGATGAAGCGCGTAATCAACCGTAAACTAATCATGGGCGTTGCTGACGGTCGTGTTCTGGTTGACGGTAAAGAAATTTACGTAGCGAAAGATCTGAAGGTTGGTCTTTTCAAAGATACCTCTTCTTTCTAACAACAACGAAAGTAAATGTATTCTAAAAGGTCGCTTATGCGGCCTTTCTCTTTATTTGGTTTAAATTCAAATACTTATAGATAGTGACATTGTCATCAAACCACCCTGTACTAGCTTCCCCAAATAAGTGAATTATGACGAGAAAATTCAGTCGTAGTGGCAGACATTAAAAAGCCCCTTCTCCTAAGGGGCTCAATAAGGGTGATATGAAGGGAGTGTTATTTATAGAGGCCAGATTGCAGATCTTCTCTTGCTTCTCGCCACCCACCTAGCCAATTAGTACGGGCATCCGCTGATTGATATGGACAATCTTCACTGGAACGACCATTAATACCTGCTTGATAGCCTCGAGCCTGTGCGCGCTCCAAACGATCCCGCTTTTGTCTCTTCATAGTACGATCCTCATCCTTATTAAGTGTATCTTTCATTACAATTGCATAATGATGGAGGTTTTGTGACCTCACTAATAAGAATTAGCCAAACTGAACCTTTGATCAACCCCTGAAAACAACTCAGGCTCACGATTTGTGAGCCTGAGTTAAATTTAAGCAATTTTGACAAAAAATTACTTTCTGCGTCTGAAACCAAACAAACCAAGTAGTGTCAAACCGAACAATCCGAAAGAGGCACCTTCACGTTTAATGATTGAATTATCTTCCGGACGCTGCTGGATTGTTCCACCAGGAATTGGAACCAGCTTAACCGCTACTACACGCTCTGTCGAAGCACACTGTGCACCTTGTGTTGCACTTGAATAGCCACCATCACACTTGAATGCAGTAGCCGAAATAACACCAGCATCATTGATGTCAGTTGCGTGAGCAATACGGAATGCGTTGTTAGCTGTAGCAACAGAGTCTGAACCGTAAGTCAGGTCGTCAATCAACCATGCTTTATTTGCTTTCAATGGAGAGCTTGCAATGTCTCCAGATGCCATATAAGTGAAAGCACGTTGGCGACGAACACGACCGTCAACTTGGTTAGCTGTCTCAGAATCAATCCAGCCAACTAACTGACCATTGTTGTTAATCGACGCAGCAAAGCCGTTATAACCGTTGAAGAACACTGAACCATCAATCGATGAATCTAGGAATTTCAAGTTATTATTCGCATTATCATAGATAAACACAGTTTCAGCATAAGAGCGATTTTGTGAGCTGAAGCTCTTAGCTACACCAACAACTTGGTTGTTATTATTGATATCTGTCGCGATAGTATAACGATACTTACGATCACCGCCCTGCTTAATGTTCAAGCCCGGGATCAGCTTACGATCCCACTGGTTATCTCCACCAAGAGTAAAACCATCTTTCGGCGTATAAATACTTGCGCTGATAGCATAGAAATCAGCATTGTTATTGTTATTCGAGTTGTTGCCAACTGAGTCTGTCGAATAACCGACAACAACCGGTTTACTATCTACGATCGCAACAGCACGAGCCGCCCCCTGGAATGAGCGATCATTCTCATCAGGATCCAGCGCGGCATAGGAATTACCATTCTTATCAACACGGTTAGCCAGGAATTTAGCTTCCGGGTTCGCAGCTGTTGTACCATCAACTACCCAGAAAGCAGCATCAGTCGCAAAGACGGCATGCTGACACTCACGGTTAGCATAAAGGAAACTGACACCTTCCGTACCACACTTCTTAAATGTGCTCGAGTTAAGTGAAAATCCATCGTTGTCACTGTCCGGCAACTTACGATCATCATCAAAGTTAGCTTTATCAAAAGCTGAACTACCGACAACAAGCAACTTGCCATCAAACTCAACAGCATCAGAAGCTACTGTCTGACCCATTTTTTCGACGATTGTATTGCTGGACGCCGGCGGATTTAGTGCAAACTTATTGGTAGACCCGAAGTTTATAAAACCACGTTTGTTGAACTGTCGTGCAAAACGGTCATTTTTTGAAAAATACGCGCCACTAGATACACCATAGGCGAAATCGGTACCAGCCAGATCACCAAAGCCACTAATTACACCATCAGAAGTTTGATGACTACTGATGATTGTGCCCAATTCGGCAACAGCTGCACTATCATACTTAGTTGAGTCAGACGAAAATGTAGCTACACGAGTCAACGACCCCGCTGTTTCCTCAGCAAAAGGTAAAGCACTTGCGTAGTAATTGTTGCTCCATGCGGCATGTTCACGATGCAAACCACCATAACCGGAACCGTCGTATGGTGCTTTAGTATTATAATCTAGACCGAAATACTGCTGGTTTGCCCAGATATCACAGGTATTAAAACCGATATTCTGGTTACAGTAGGCAAGAAAGCCAGAATAATCATTAACTTCGTGATAGTTATCATAAGTGAATGCAACTTCATCACGATAGTTGATGCCATCAGTACCAACACGGCTTTCACCGACAACCTTGAACTGGTCATCAGTACAACCAGCACCTGAATCAAAACAGTTTAATCCGGTCGATGCTTCGATAGCTTCAGCATAGGTCTCAACACGGCCGCTTAGTGATTTATTTTCATACCCCTGAGCGATAACGTCGCTTTCAGCAAGCTTCTGCTGGTCAACCTCAACAACCTTATATACCGCAGCATTGGCCTGAGTGGCACCGGCGATCAAAATCGCCAGTGTCGATAACTTTAACGTCTTTTGTTGCATTAGGATTCCTTTTGCATTGCTTCTAACTCTTCCCAGCGCTCAAATGCCTGCTCAAACTCTTCTTCCGCCTCAGTTAAACGAGTCAGTGTAGCCTGAGTGTCATTGTTCACATCCTGGAAGAATGCAGGATCGTTAATCAACTCCTGTAGTTGAGCAATTTCGTTTTCCAGATCTTCAATCTTTTGCGGCAAGCCTTCCAATTCCTTCTGAAGCTTATAAGACAGCTTCTTACCGGCTTTTGGACGTGATGCCTGGCGCTGTTTGTTTTCTTCTTTCTTCTTCGCTGCTTCAATTTGTGCAGCTTGTGCCTTCGCAATTTGTGTCAGCGAATTCGCGCGTTGCTCCATGGCATCATGATAGCCGCCAACGTATTCATCAATAACGCCGTTACCCTCAAAAATCCAGCTTGATGTCACTGTATTATCAACGAATTGACGGTCGTGGCTGACTAACAATAATGTTCCTTGGTAATTGGCAAGTATTTCTTCCAAAAGTTCCAATGTTTCGATGTCCAAATCGTTAGTTGGTTCATCGAGCACCAATAAATTATTTGGTTTAAGGAAGAGTTTAGCCAGTAACAGGCGGTTTTTCTCCCCACCGGACAAGGCCTTAACCGGAGTACGGGCACGACGCGGACTGAAAAGGAAATCTTGCAAATAGCCTAACGCATGACGGGTACGGCCGTTTACGGTAACTTCCTGCTTACCGTCAGCCAGGTTGTCGATGACGGTTTTTTCCGGGTCCAGGACTTCGCGGTACTGGTCAAAATAAGCAACTTCCAGTTTGGTACCACAATGAAAGTGACCCTGTGACGCTTTTAAATCACCCAGCATTAGTTTCAGTAAGGTACTCTTACCACAACCGTTCGGACCAATCAGGGCGATACGATCACCACGCATCACATTAAAGCTGAAGTCATTAATGATAGGCTGGTCGTCGTAACTATATGAGATATGTTCAGCTTCAAATACAATCTTACCTGAGCGATTTGCCTCCTGAAGATTCATATCTGCCTTACCCATCACCTCTCGACGTTCACTGCGTTCACGGCGAAGTTGCTTCAGAGCACGTACACGGCCTTCGTTACGGGTACGACGAGCTTTAATCCCCTGACGGATCCAGGCTTCTTCCTGTGCCAGTTTTTTATCAAACTCAGCATTCTGCTCTGCTTCTACGCGAAGCATCTCTTCTTTTGCGTCCAGGTATTTGTCGTAATCACCCGGGAAAGAAGCCAACTGGCCACGGTCAAGATCGACAATACGGGTCGACATAGAACGGATAAAGGCACGATCGTGGGAAATGAAAACAATAGAACCACGGAACTCTTTAAGGAAGCCTTCCAACCATTCAATGGTTGAGACATCCAGGTGGTTAGTTGGCTCATCAAGCAGCAGTACATCGGGGTCACAAACCAGTGCCCGTGCCAGAGCCGCTTTACGTTGCCAGCCACCGGAAAGGTCTTTAAGCAAAGTTGTAGGTTCAAGCTTAAGATGCTCAAGAACGGAAGAAATGCGGTTATCGAAGCGCCATGCATCAGCATGATCAAGCTTTTCCTGAACTTTAGCCAGCTTGTTAAAGTTGGACTCTGATGGCTCATTGGTGATTAAGGCAAGCAACTGGTGGTACTGTTGCAGCATCTGACCTACTTCAGCCAAGCCTTCTGCGACGAAATCGAAAACCGTTCCTTCTGCATCACGAGGCGGATCCTGTTCCAGGCGGGAAACACAAAGCTCAGACTGACGCTGGATGCTGCCATCATCAAGCAGAACGTCACCTGCCAGGACTTTCATCAGAGTCGATTTACCGGCACCGTTTCGTCCAACCAGACAAACCCTTTCATTAGGCTGAAGAATAAACTCAGCTTTATCTAATAAAGCGTGATCACCATACGCAAGTTGCGCGTTACTGATATTAATTAATGCCATTACTATTTAACCATGCTTCAAGCTCAGCAGCATCGAACGGCCAGCCGAGTTCAGAAATTGATGAGTCAGAATGTTGAATAGATAACACGGGAATTGTGACGCCGTAACGAGAAAAGAGCGCGTCATCAAAGGCGATATCGACCACCTGAACGCGCTCTTGGAAACCTGCGTCTTTGAGCAGGCCATGGGCCTGCTCGCAGAGGTGACATCCTTCCGTGCTATATAGCGTGATTAGCACTTAGCCTTCCTTGTGCGTGATAACCCAACAGTTGTGAATTTGCTTATTACGAGCAAAATCCATTGGAAGCGTTTTATCTGAAATGTTCTTAGCCTGAAGACCAAGTGCATCCAGTTTTTCAAAATCCATTTTGAAATGACGCTTGTTATTAGAGAAAACGATCTGCCCTTGTGGACGCAACATACGCTTAAGGTTTTCCATAAGCATGATGTGGTCACGCTGTACATCGAAGCTCTGATGCATACGCTTAGAGTTAGAGAACGTCGGCGGGTCGATAAAGATCAAGTCGAATGTGTCGTCTACTTCCTGTAGCCATTGCAGACAGTCAGCCTGGATAAACTCATGCTGACGACCTACCTGACCGTTCAACTCCATGTTTTCCTGAGCCCAACGCAGATAAGTATTAGACATATCAACCGTTGTTGTCGACTTAGCACCACCGCAAGCTGCATGTACGGTCGCAGAACCGGTGTAAGCGAACAGGTTCAGGAAGTCTTTGCCCTGAGCCATTTCGCCAAGTTTGCGACGTGTAATACGGTGATCCAGGAAAAGACCTGTATCAAGGTAATCGTATAGGTTAACTTTAAGCTGAACACCGTATTCATCAACCACCATGTGACGCTCAGCACTGGATAGCTTTTGATATTGGCTCTTGCCCTTCTGGCGCTCACGTACTTTCAGGATTACTTTGTTACCGTCGACACCCGTTACCTGAATCGTTGCACGCAGGATATCCATGATACGACGACGCGCAGTTTCTTCAGGAACAGACTTAGGTGCCGCGTATTCCTGAATGACTAAATAGTCGCCGTACTGGTCGATCGCTGCATTGTAGTTAGGCAGGTCAGCATCATAAATACGGTAACACTCGATACCTTCTTTCTTCGCCCACTTCTTGAGCTTGCCAATGTTCTTCTTAAGGCGGTTGGCAAAATCAGGAGCCACCTGGGTGTCCTCCAGTTTACCTTCCTTCTCACCTTCAGTGTGTTTAACACCACCACCGGTGATCAGGTAAGTTTTCAGAACACAATCCAACGCACCATTGCGAAGTTTGAACTGCTTATCCGCACGCATACGCATGCAGCTTAGCAATTCGTTTGAACCTGAGTAGATGGCCGCGGTTGAACCGGCAAAGGCCAGCTTCAAACGGTTACCCAGTTCACTGTACAAATTAATCAATTCAGGAGTTGTACCCAGACGCTCACCGTACGGCGGGTTACACAGAATCACGCCCGCTTCAAAACCTTCAGGACAAGTCAGCTGAGTAGCATCGCCATATTCAAAATCGATCAGATCTTTTACACCGGCACGACCTGCGTTATCACGCGCAATGCTAAGTACTCGACGGTCCTTTTCACGACCGAAGAACTTAGTTTCCACCTTGGCAGGACCACGACGGGCTTTCACTTTGGCCTCAGCATGGATTTCCATCCAAGCTTCTTTATCGAAATCTTTAATCGATTCAAAACCCCAGCGCTTGCGCTTAATACCCGGAGCGATTTCTGCAGCAATCATCGCTGCTTCAATCAGCAAGGTACCGGAGCCACACATCGGATCCAACAGAGGTTTTTCCGGAGTCCAGCCACTTTTCATTACGAGTGCTGCAGCATGAGTTTCACGCAGCGGAGCTTTACCTGCATCAGTACGGTAGCCACGCTGATGAAGACCACTACCTGCCATATCCAGACCCAGTACCCCTTTCTCGCCAGACAGACGCATGTGGATTCGCAGTTCAGGGCGTTCACGGTCGATGCTCGGACGACGCAGATCAGCCTTCGTGAAACGGTCTACAATCGCATCTTTCACTTTCATCGCGCCATACTGGCTGTTACGGATCGAGCGGTTTGTACCGTTAAAATCAACAATGATACGTGTATCACTACCAAAATAGTTCGGCCAGTTAATAGCCGTTGCACCCAGGTACAGATCCATATCGTCACGAACATTAAATTCGCTCAGTACCTGAATGATTCGTGAAGCAATGCGTGTCCACAAACAGCAACGGTAAGCCGTTGATTGTTCCGCGCGGAAACGGACACCTGCATGGACAACCTGGATCTGTTGTGCACCAAGTTGTTCTAATTCTTCTGCAAGGAGGTTTTCAAGACCTCGTGAAGTGATAGCTAGATATTGATTCATGGGGTTCTTTTCACACTTATGTTGCCGGGAATTATAACTGAAAACCGGGTAAAAACCTCGCTATAAAAACAACGGTAAAAGCCATTTAGTTAAAAAAGCAGCAAAATAAAACACTAATTTGGTTGTTACGAGTTACTCAAAGAGTTCCACACTATTTTTGACCGTAAAAAACCACGCCAACGCCGCTCAAAACTCTTTCGTCCAAATCAACTCTATCTTCTCTCCAGAGAAACAATGTGCCATGAGTAAACGCAAAAACCGATTATCCCTGCAGAGAAACAATCGTAATTGTGAGTGCTTGCTTTTCTATTGAATTATAACAGCACACCCAATAATTATATTGTTTCCATGGAAAAACAAACCTCTTATACCATTGTTTTTAAAGCACATTAAAGCCATTTATTGACAATATGAGAATCAAGTTATAGTTAATTTGTAAGTACTTACGTCTGTTTTTATAAGGCATAACTAATCGAAGTGTAATCATTCTTTCCTTTTGGGAAACTATTTCCACACAGGAAAGTATTAAGCATGTAACTTCATTTCATCAAAACAGGAAAAGGGGAAGATCAGTGAAGAATTCACTTTATTAACAAGAAAAAACCTGGTGTTTTTTTGCTCAAAAGCGACCAAAAGAGGCAGAAAAAAAGTGCTAATTTTTTTTTATTTTCTGATAAAAATCACTTATTTCGCTCAATATTTATACTGTTAGCGACTGCAAAAGAAATGTGCTTCATCTGTAATAATTTATAAAACTAAGAGTGCATCCTGCTCTCCCCCTGTGTCTCAGTGAATAAATCGGTCAATAAAGGAGATCACAGCTTCTGAGCCAGGCAAGGTGGTTAAGGGCTTCTACCATCATCTCTATGCTTCAAATGACATTTGAGACGCTCCCTGATGTACCTAATGTGGATGTGAGTTCCTAACACCGGGAGACTTGGTAAAAAGCTGACAGGCTGCCATAGAGTGATATTGGTGAATGAGGTGTGCTTAAGAACGAAGCGTTAGATTGGAAATATGAGTACAAGAAAGGCTGAAAAATAGAAAAGAACAGAAATGGTGCAGTGAGAAGAAGCCATTTTCACTGGACGATACTCGTCACAGGCTCGCGGTGATTCAATGCAGTTGCGTATAAATTTGCGTTAAAGTGCTAGCTGCACTTCATGTGGAAGCTAATAGAGTGGGAAAACTGCCCTGCTACCGGCCTGAGTTAGATATTTACTCAGGCGTTAGCCAACCAGGGCAAGATTCATTGGTAGTTCGACCTGAAAAGCCTTCATGCGGTCGTTCATGACCTTAATGGTGTCACAGAATGCCATCTCTTTAGATACATTCAGCGTTAAAGGCTCTACCTCGGCCAGCATACACAAGCTTGCGCAGCCACTGTTTTCTATAATCAGAAACTTAGCAGTTGCAAACTCTGTCTCTAATTCAACAATATCACCGTTTTCAGGCTCTACTCCGCCCTGTTGGTTTGTGAAGAACCAACTTTTCGGCATCATTGGCTTGTGAAAGCGACTAGCAGCTACAGCATTGAGCGCCAGTTCGGCCTTTCGCGGCAGAGTTAAATCTAAATGAGCAATGCTTTCCTGGAAGGTTTGGAAAACACTTGCATCATCGACTGTAAACACAGTCTTTTCAAAAGCAGAAGTGACAAGATGTTTCGTTGGAATAGATACACGGAAAACCATTTCTTCCCCCAGATCCAACATCAGGGAGTCATGCTTTGGGTCGTAATACCACATCCATGAATTGTTAGGCTTCAACACGTAATTGCTCCAAAATCAGTTCTTTATACTGCTTATCCAACAAGTCAGAAAAAACTTTAGGAGAATTTTACTGTGCTGATGGCAAAATAAAAGGGGAAAAATCATCACTAACTTACTGCTAGATCACTGAAATTTTGACAAAAAAAGTAGTTTATCAATATTGTAATAAAGCGCTCAGATAAAAAAGTACCTGCCAGAGTGATCATGGCAGGTACTTGTTATTGTCTGATTTTTCGAAACTAAGAGATTTAAGCGTTGGTAACGATATCTTTAACCAGCTTCGGTCCGTGATATATGAAGCCAGTATAGATTTGAACCAGCTGGGCACCTGCCATCATCTTTTCACGTGCGGCTACGGCAGAGTCGATACCACCTACCCCTATAATAGGGATTGCGCCATTAAGCTCTTCTGCCAAACGACGGATCACTTCAGTACTGCGATTCTGCAGAGGCCGGCCACTCAGACCACCAGCTTCGTTACAGTTCGGCATGTTTTCAACCAGAGAGCGATCCAGTGTTGTGTTAGTTGCAATCACACCGTCGATCTCATTTCGGATCAAGGCCGTAGCAACCTGGCCAATTTCGTGATCTTCAAGATCCGGCGCGATCTTAAGAGCTAGTGGAACATATTTGCCATGTTTTTCGGCTAGCTCTTTTTGTTTTTGCTTTAGCTGAGAAAGCAAATCGTCCAGTGCTTCACCATATTGCAGTGTACGTAGTCCCGGAGTGTTAGGAGATGAAATATTTACCGCAATGTAGCCGGCATACTGATATACCTTATCCATACAGATCAGGTAATCCTCTACCCCTTTCTCAATCGGCGTATCTTTGTTTTTACCAATGTTAATACCGATAACGCCGTCATATTTCGCTTTCTTGACGTTCTCAATCAGATTATCAACACCAAGATTGTTGAAACCAAAGCGATTGATAATGCCTTCCGCAGGGATTACGCGGAAAACACGTGGTTTATCGTTACCTGGTTGAGGTCGTGGTGTCACCGTCCCTACTTCAACAAAGCCAAAACCCATTGCACCGAATGCATCAATACATTCGCCGTTTTTATCAAGGCCTGCAGCCAAACCAACTGGATTTTTGAATTTGATGCCCATTACTTCAACGGGACGATCAGGAACGTGTTGACGGTAGAAAAGATCAAGAGGAGTGCCGGTAAAGCGAGAAAAGTTCTGAATAGCTAGATCATGTGCTTTTTCAGCATCAAACTGGAAAAGTACCGAACGAGCGAGGCGGTAAATCATTGTACCTCCTTAAAAAGCCCCGTATAAACGGGAGTACATTATTCACAGTTTAGCGTTGCAATTCAACGAGTATTTTTTGTCGTTGGCTTTGAAAAATAGCCAGTTCCTTACAATACAAGGGATTAGCGGCAAAAAATTAATTTTCTTAGCCTCCAAAAAATGCAAACGATTACGTTGTACAGGTTAAAAGTTAAGCTAATTCAATGTTTATCACAAGATATCAAGTATCTATAACTTATTATCACAGCCACTCCCTTCTCTCTCCTTTTAGCCACATAAAAAAGCCGCTAAATTTTTGCATTTAGCGGCTTTTAACCTAGCCAATATTTTTGTTTATGAAATGAACATTATGCTGGTTGACAGTTGATATTGAGCAACATCAGTTCACGCAATGCTACAGAGAACTTGGCAAATTCATGAGTTTTACCCACTTTGAATTCAGCAAGAACTGTATTCCAGCGTTGAATTGCCTGCCTGTTGTCATCCATCCAATTCTCAATCAGGGCTTCAGCTTCTTCACCTTCCTGACAGCTTGTGATTACAGCCGTTGTCAGCTGTCGCTGCTGCCAGTCAAGATCTTCACGGAATGAAGCTCGAGCCAATGCCTGCCAGTGATTTTCGACTGGTTGATTGTGAATCTGCTTGAGGAACCAATGAAGGGACATATCCGCGCCAACCACAAAGTAAACCCTCGAAATAAAGTCGATGTCTTTATCCAACTCTTTCCCGATTTGTGCAATATCAAGCGCAGAGTACAAGCTGCTTAAACGCGCAATGTTATGCGCCAGCTGAGCAGGAGCGCCCTCTTTTATCATTTCCTCTGCCTGTTCGTTATGCTCATGAACCTCTTCTGTTACAAGGTAACTTTCAAGATTATCGCGAAGCTTATGAACAATTGGCTGATAGAAGCTGACCTGTTGTTCAATACCTAACTTGCGGTCACGGTTACGAAGGATCCACCGAGTTACCCGACGTAGCATTCTGCGACAACGGTACAGCATTTCATATTGAACACTGGCCGAGATAACGTTATCCAATTCACGGATCTGGAGGAAGAATTTATCAAAGCTGAACACTTCCCTGCCGACAGCATAGGCTGACGAAATTTCAGAAACGGTTGCACCAGTTTCTTCTCGCAATCGAGTGACAAAGTTACAACCCATTTCATTAGACATCTGGTTGGCTAACGATGTCGCAATCAGTTCACGTTTCAGTGGATGGTTTTCCATCTGAGTTCGATATTGCTCTTGCAATGCTTGAGGGAAGTAAGAAGGCAGTAATCGGTTATGATAAGGATCATCTGCGATCTCATCGCTAACCAAATCTTCTTTCAATACCATCTTGCCATAGGCCACCAATACCGCCAGCTCAGGTCGTGTCAGACCAACTCCTGCTTTCTCACGCTCAGCCAGTGTTTCATCGTCTGGCAAGTATTCAAGTACGCGATCCAGCTTACCTTCCTTCTCCAGATGGTGGATGAAGCGAATTTGTTCTTTCAGCAACTGTACCTGCTGCTGCTGAGTGACGGAAATCGATTCACTCTGGCAATAAGCATCATCCAGAACAATATCTGAAACTTCATCTTCCATCTTCTCGAGCAGTTCATTACGCTGTTTGTTGGTTAAATCTCCACTAGCAACCAGGCTGTTAAGTAGGATCTTGATGTTGACTTCATTATCCGAGCAATCAACACCGCCTACGTTATCAATAAAGTCGGTATTGACCAGGCCACCATTCAGGGCGAACTCTACCCGTCCAAGTTGAGTCATACCCAGGTTGCCGCCTTCACCGACAATTTTGGCCCGCAGGTCCTTACCATTGATGCGAAGCACATCATTAGCGCGGTCACCAACATCAGAATCCGTTTCTGATTCAGCCTTAATATAGGTACCAATACCGCCATTCCACAGCAGATCGACATCCATCTTTAATATCAGACGAATAAGTTCGTTCGGTGGCAAAGCCTGTTTGCGGGTACCGAGTAGTTTCTGAATCTGAGGTGTCAGCTTGATCGACTTGCTGCGGCGTGAGAATACACCGCCACCTTCTGAGATCAGTTTAGGATCATAATCTTCCCAACTGGATCTTGTCATGTTGAACAGGCGATCACGTTCTTTCCAGCTGGTGGCTGAATCCGGATTCGGGTCGATAAAGATATGGATATGGTTAAATGCTGCCAGTAAACGGGTATGTTTAGATAAAAGCATACCGTTACCAAACACGTCACCGGCCATATCACCAATACCAACACAAGTGAAATCAGTATTCTGGCAATCAACACCCAATTCACGGAAATGACGCTTAACAGATTCCCAACCACCACGGGCAGTTATACCCATCTTTTTATGGTCGTAGCCGTTAGAACCACCTGAAGCAAAAGCATCACCCAGCCAGAAGTTATAATCTTCCGACACTGAGTTGGCCAAATCTGAGAAGGTTGCTGTGCCCTTGTCTGCCGCAACAACCAGATATGGATCATCTTCGTCATGGCGGATCACATTTGCTGGTGGAATCAACTCACCATCGATGATGTTATCGGTCACATCCAGCAGTGCACGAATAAAGCGTTTGTAACAACGCTGTCCTTCTGCCCATATTTCTTCACGGGTTGTCAGTTGTGGCTGGCGCTTACAGACAAATCCGCCTTTCGCACCAACAGGAACAATAACGGTGTTTTTAACCTGCTGGGCTTTCACCAGTCCAAGGATCTCGGTACGGAAATCTTCCTGACGATCAGACCAGCGCAAACCACCGCGAGCAACCTTGCCGCCACGTAGGTGAACACCTTCAATATCAGGCGCATAAACAAAAATCTCAAAGAACGGCACCGGAGCCGGGATCTCAGGAATGTCTGATGGTCTCAGTTTGAATGATAACCATGGTTTAGATTTACCATTTTCGTCGTTTTGGTAGTAATTAGTGCGCTGGGTTGCCCGAATCATCTCCATGTAACGCCGGATGATCCTGTCATCATCTAGGCTTTCGACATGATCCAGCTGTTTGTTCAGTTTCTCGATAAGATCCAGCTCGGCTTTCTCCGAATGTTTCTTCGTCGGGTCAAAGCGCAATGCAAATAAGGCAACCAACTCCCTTGCCAGTGAGCTGTGGCTGGACATGGTTTCTTCAATATAGTGCTGACTGAACGGGAAACCGACCTGGCGCATGTAGCGGGCATAACCACGTAAAATAGTAATTTCACGACCAGTCAGACCAGCACACAATACAAGACGGTTAAATCCATCACTTTCCAGCTCGTTATGCCAGATAGCAGAGAATGCTTCCTGGAATCTGTCTCGGGCTTCACGCAAATCAATACCGGTACAGGCATTATGGAGCATGGCAAAATCCAGGATCCAATATACAGTACCGCTTGAGGTAACCACTTGATAAGGTGACTCACCGATAACACGTAATCCGAGGTTTTCCAGCATCGGCATGACATCTGACAGATGAATAGGCTCATCTCGATGGAACAACTTCAACTTCACGAAATGCGAGTCAGCATCTTCTTCCTGCGGACGGTAGAACAGCATACCCAGTTTGCGTTCTTCACTCAGGTTTTCCAGGCGTTCAATGTCGGCAACGGCAGAGCCAGGAAGCATCTGCTCTTTATACGACCGAGGGAATGCACGGGCATAGTTTTTAGCCAAAACCGTACCTTTGCTCTCACCGAAATTAGCAATCAATGAGTTGCTCAGGCGGTCATCCCAAGATGATGCCGCTTCTACTAGGTTATGCTCAATCGCTTTAACATCAATGTCAAAGTTATTATTTTCAACACGCACAATGTAATGGGTTCTGGCCAGCGGACTTTCTGAGAAAAACGTAGTGAATTCAACATCCTGATCAGAACCAAACGATTCTTTAAGGACTTCCTGAGTTTTGCTGCGAAGTTCAGTGTTATAACGCTCTTTGGTGACATAAACCATGCAGGAGAAGAAGCGACCGAAAGGATCTCGCCGCACAAACAAACGTAATAAATCACGATCCTGCATTTGAACAACGCCGCAACCAACATCCAGCATTTCTTTTTCGTTGGCCTGGATCAGCTCATCGCGTGGATAGGTTTCCAGCAGGTTGTTCAGTGCTTTCCAGGAATGAGAGCCGGATGGATAACGGCTTTCATCCAGAATTCGTGACATTTTGTTGCTGATGAGAGGAATATTCATAGCTGTCTGATGATAAGCCGTAGATGCGTAGAGCCCGATAAATCGGTGCTCACCGATAACATTACCTTCCTTGTCAAAGCGGCGGATACCGATGTAGTCGGTGTAAGCCGGACGATGAATTTTCGACTTCGTGTTACTCTTGGTCAGAATCAATAGCTCAGGTTTGCGCGCTTCAATGCGAGCTGACTCTGGCAACTCTGACAATTTCATCCGCTTGGCTTTCTCCGGCTTACCGAGCAAACCAAGCCCCTCTTCTTTACATGGAACTAACTCATAATCACCTTCGATTGGATTCAAATCGTATTGGTGGTAGCCCATGAAAGTGAAGTTGTTGCTTTTCACCCAATCCAGGAACGCGATAGCTTCCTGACGATGCTCATCATTAACGGGTAATTCTGTCGTTTTGAGTTCATCGACAATTTGCTGCATTTTGGCGAACATGGATTGCCAGTCGTTCACAACTAAATCGACATCCTGAAGCACTTGCTCCAACTCTTGTTTCAGTGCTTTCATTTCGTCTTTTTGATTCAGACGATCCACTTCGATATGGAACAGAGTCTGTAGATCCCCTTCTTCGCCACATGCTTCAGTGATCGCGCCTTTTTGATTTCGTTTGAAATAATACGGGCCGTTAAGCATTAAGTGGCTTGTGATACCCAAACGGGTCAGGGTCATGCGAACAGAATCGACAAGGAAAGGACGGTCTGGTGTGACTATTTCCACTACGGTATGTGTTGACTGCCAGCCGTAGCGGCTAAGTGTCGGGTTGTACACCCTTACTGAAATTTGATCCGGTTTGTTTTGCACTAAATGATGCCACAAGCTCAATACAGCACCATATAAATCAGATTCATTCCGTTGAAGCAGATCATCATCTGCCAATTGTCCTAATAATCTTTGAGCAAAGACTTCTACTAATGACTGCTGAGGCGTCTCAATCTTATCCTGGATTAAGCCATATACCTTCTCAAGCAGTACCGGCACTATAGGGTCAGGTGCGGTCATAGCAAATGCTCCATCTTTATATCTTTTATCGATCTAGTATAGGTTTTTATGTCGTCCCCATACGCAATATGGGGAGTTTCACGCCTGGATACGGATTTTGATCCGTGGAGCTATTGTAGGGCGTTTTGTTGCAACAGAGTTACAACAATAACACTAAAACGAGAAGAGAATATCGAATATGTGACTAATGTTGAGGTTTTGAGTAGTCGGAATATCTGATTTAAGGCTAAATAAACAGAAATAACCAAAATCTCTATTAGATTAGGCCTAACTATTTATTTCTTTTATTATTTTTTCTAATGACGAATTATATGAAAAGTATCGTGACACCGTCACATTCAAAGATTAAATATCACCTTGGTTCTGTATTTGATAGATACCTTTGTTACAAAAAGATGAATATTTTGTCTAAACATCACAGAATGCGTTCTATTTTATCAAGGCGATTTTGTTCGTTCACTATTACTCTGAACCGCCCTCTTACACCCAGCTGACTCAAAAATGGACGAAAGCGTGATGCAGGTAACTGAAGACGTAATCCATTATCGGTGATAACCAGCACTGTACTGGCTGCGCCGGAGTAATGATTGAGATAGTTTTGGTAGGAAATATTGACGCTGAATGTATAGGATTTCATAGTATCGAAAATAGAAACGAAGAGCGAAAAGTGGCGAGATCTGTGTATCTCGCCACTTTTATCTTGCTGTTACTGAATGATTATTGCTCCAGAGCTTTCTGGATCTTCTCAAACAAATCTTTAGCCAGACTTTCAAGCTGAGACAATTTTTCCAACTCTGCTCGCATCAGTGCCTGACGCTTCTCGTCATACTGGCGGTACTTAAGGAACGGTTCGATCAGGCGAGATGCAACCTGAGGGTTGCTGGCATTCAGCGTAGTCAGGATCTCTGTCAGGAACTCGTAACCTGAACCGTCTTTAGCATGGAAACGTACCGGGTTATTGGCACAGAAGCTTGCTACCAGGCTACGAGTACGGTTAGGGTTCTTAATATCAAATGCCGCATGCGACATAGTATTTCGAACATTTTCCAATGCATTCTCTGCCGGGTTAGAGCCTTGCAGTGCAAACCACTTATCCATTACCAGACCGTCATGAGTCCACTTATCACTGAAATCTGCCATCTGGGCTTCACGGCACTCCAGTTCAGCATTGTTAGCCGCTGCCATTGCTGCCATGGTGTCCGTCATATTGTCAGACTTCTGGTATTGCTCTGATGACAGTTTGTTACCATTAGCCGTTAGCGCGAGGTAAGCCAGGCAACGGTTACGTAATGCACGCTTAGCCATTGCGTCATGCTCAATGGTGTATGAAGCCTGTGTCAGTGAATGGTAGATAGCGCTGAATTCATCTTCCATCTCAGAAGCCAATACTTTTTCAAGTTGGCTAACTACTTCATGGATTGCATCGACATCAACCGTTTTATACCAACCTGCGATTTCATTCTCGCTTGGTAGTGTCAGCATCTCAGCTATAAATGCAGGATCCAGTTTTTCGTCAAGCAATACACCACGGAACGCATCAACAACAGACTCAGGAATTGCAAATGATTCACCCTGCTGAACACGTTTCACGTTCTCGCGAATATATTTAGCCAACAGGATCTGGCCAGCGTCCCAACGAGCAAACTCATTGCGGGCATGTACCATCAGGAAGGCTAGCTCTTCATCGCTGTAATCGTATTCCAGAACGACAGGTGCAGAGAATTCACGCAGCATAGAAATCACAGGTTTCTCAGCAACATTATCAAACTCAAAGACCTGCTCTTCTTCGGTAACATCAAGTACATTATGCACTTTTTCGCCATTACGTTGTAACGCAACAACTTCACCTCGCGCATCATACAGCTCGATATCAAATGGAATGTGCAGCGGCAACTTCTCTTCCTGGCCCGGAGTTGGTGCTGTATTCTGCTTGACAGTGACACGGTAACGCTTCTGTTCTGCATCATACTCAGTTGCAACATTTACAACCGGTGTACCGGCTTGGCTGTACCAACGGCGGAACCGTTCAAGGTCGATGCCTGATGCATCTTCCATTGCCTGAACAAAATCATCACAAGTTGCAGCTGTACCGTCATGACGTTCAAAGTACAGTTTCATACCTGCCTGGAAACTCTCTTCGCCTAACAGAGTATGCATCATTCGAATCACTTCACTACCCTTTTCATATACAGTCAGGGTGTAGAAGTTATTCATTTCGATCACTTTTTCCGGACGGATCGGGTGAGACATCGGGCCACGGTCTTCTGCAAACTGAGGACCACGCACGATGCGTACATTCTTAATTCGGTTAACCGGACGAGAACCCAAATCTGATGAGAACTCCTGATCACGGAATACAGTCAGGCCTTCTTTCAGACTCAACTGGAACCAGTCGCGACAAGTTACTCGGTTACCTGTCCAGTTATGGAAATATTCATGACCGATAACAGCTTCAATACCTTGATAGTCAGTATCTGTTGCTGTTTTTGCGTTTGCCAGAACAAACTTAGAGTTAAATACGTTCAGGCCTTTGTTTTCCATTGCCCCCATGTTGAAGAAATCAACGGCAACGATCATGTAGATATCAAGATCGTATTCCAGACCGAATCGCTCCTCATCCCACTTCATGGAATTTTTCAGCGATGTCATTGCGTAGTCAGCACGGTCAAGGTTGCCTTTGTCGACGTAGATTTCCAGTTCAACATCGCGGCCGCTCTTTGTGTTGTAAGTGTCACGCAACACATCGAAGTCACCAGCAACCAGCGCAAACAGGTAGCTTGGTTTAGGGAACGGATCCTGCCATTGTACCCAGTGGCGACCATTTTCAAGTTCACCAGAGTCAACACGGTTACCATTACTTAACAGGAACGGGCATTCGGCTTTGTCTGCAATCACTTTAGTTGTAAAGCGAGCCAGTACATCAGGACGGTCAAGATAATAAGTGATACGACGGAAACCCTCGGCCTCACACTGTGTACAGAAGCCACCACCTGACTTATACAAACCTTCCAGTAGTGTATTTTCTTCCGGATTAATCTCTGTTTCGATAGTAAGTTCGAAATCAGCAGGAACACCGCTGATTGTCAGGCCAGAATCGTCTTCAACATAATCGGTCCACGCTTCACCGTTCACTTCAACGCGAACCAACTTCAGGCCATCACCGTCTAAAACAAGTGGTACAGGCTGCTCAGATTTACGCACTACCTTACTGACGGCTGTTACGTGAGTTGCCGTATTATGAAGATCAAATTCAAGAGAAAGATCGGTAATCGTGTAATCTGGAGCCTTATAATCAGCTCGGTATTTTGCTGTTGGCTGTGTAGCTGTTGGTTTTTCGGCCATTTTCTTTTCCTTAGTTATCCGCGTTCAGGCATCTGCGCCATACATAAGCGGCTGACACATGTCATTATTCTGCCTTTGAAGCAGTCACACAAGAGTAGTCCCCAAGTTATACCAGATGTTAAATATAAAGCAGTATTAACTGGTTAATATGCAAACACTTCGATGGCATATGATACGTCACTTTAAAATAATCATCTGATAATTCTTGTATTCTGCTATCCATCTTACATATTTTATGAGTGTAAGCTCATATAATGGAGCGCAGAGTTTTATAGAAGTTCGCTTCTTCTTGTATTCACAAATTAACCCTTAGAGTTAATAGGGTGATCTACAGAGGATAAGTCTGTATTAAAAAATATGGAGAGCAGACTTGTTGTTTTCAAGGTTTCAGCGTATGGTACTGCCCTCTTTTTTGCCTGTTTTTAAAGGTTTCAGCCAAATTTGGCAAAAAATAATGTAAAATTCTCGGATTGCGATATACAACTCAATTAGCTATGACTGATACAGGACACACAAGGGTAATCGACTCCCTGCTTGATACGGATGCATATAAACTTCATATGCAGCAAGCGATTTTCCATCAATACCCCAATATTGAGGCCGCTGCAGAATTCCACTGCCGAAGCGATGAAGACCTCCGTCCTTACTGTAACGAAATCCAGGCTCAGGTTAATAAACTGGCCGAACTCTCCTTTACTGAAGAAGAGCTGGAATATCTGGCGACACTTCCTTTCTTCCAGGAAGACTACCTGAACTACCTGAAAGACTTCAAGCTTGATAGTAACAGTGTTGCCATCGACAATTCAGGTGAGCAACTGACGATTAAAATTACCGGTAAATGGCTTGATGTAATCCTGTGGGAAGTGCCATTACTGGCAATTATCAGTGAAGTGCGCTCATCCATTCGCTACCCTGACGCTTCTGCTGATGATGCAATCGCACAGCTCAAACGTAAGCTGGAAGACTTTTACAACAATGCCGAAGGTCAGGACCTGAGCCAGTTTGCTCTGGTTGATTTCGGCAGCCGTCGTCGATTCTCTAAAGAAGTACAGCAAAAGGTTGTTGATTACCTGAGCGAAAATGTGCCGCAATTCAAAGGTACTTCTAACTATCATCTTGCACGAACCCGAGGCCTGACGCCTGTCGGCACCCAAGCACATGAATGGTTCCAGGGACATCAGCAACTGGCTGGCGAACTGGCTGATTCTCAACAGCTGGCCCTCAATCGCTGGCTACAAGAGTACCCGGACTCACTGGGGATTGCCCTGACCGACTGCATCAATATGGATGCATTCCTGCGAGATTTTGACCTTCGTTTAACTGAGCGTTTCAGCGGTCTGCGTCATGACAGTGGTGATCCAATTGAATGGGGTGAGAAGGCAATCAGACACTATGAATCACATGGTATCGACCCGAAGACCAAAACACTGGTGTTCTCTGACAGCCTAACTCTGAACAAAGCGCTGAATATTTACAAGCAATTCGCCCATCGTATCAACCTCAGTTTCGGTATCGGCACCCAGCTGACTTGCGATCTGCCGGATGTAAAAACACTGAATATCGTTATCAAACTGACTGAATGCGAAGGTCGTCCTGTTGCAAAAATCTCGGATGAGCCAGGTAAAAGCATCTGTCATGACGAAGAGTACCTTTCAAGACTTCGCCATGCTTTCAAAATTGCATAAAAACATATTGTTCAAATATTAAACAAAACATTAAAAGGCTTGCTGTTTCAGCAAGCCTTTATTTTTGTATACCCTTTAACTTTTCAAAGCTCATTCCCTCTGTAAAGTCGCTTCCATTCCGAATTGTTTATTTGTCAGGGTTAATGTATCCGAGCCAAGTAAAAACTGGCTATCGTGTTGGCCATCTTCATAGATCAAAACAATTTGATCATCTTCTATAAAGTAAATGCCTTTATGCTCTTTTTTCTTTCCATCAGAACCGGAAACTTTTGCTGAGAATAAAAAGTCCGGACGCAGCGAGAGGGATAATTCAGAAACACTATCGGCCACATCCTGTCCACTGATTCGAGAAGAACGCCATGTTCCTGGTAAATTCTCAGGCGCTAACTTGGTAAATCGGGCACCATCAAGAATAAACTGGTTATAACTTAACATGTAGCTGTGCTGTTGCTCTGGCTGACCTTTGGTATAAAAGGTAACTGTTGATTCATCAATATTATAGGTTCCCCCCCACTCTTCTACCGTACCGTCAACCTGAAGCAACCTGATCACAAAGCGATAAGATGATTTGAATTTAATATTCATAGCACGATAGTTGGCACCTTCACTATTTACTCCCTCATCAGTATTACTAAACCAGTACCAGTCACCCAGTAACAAAGGATAATCAAACTCCGTTAAATCATTGGCATGAGATTGATAACTAAGGGAAGCAAAGAAAAGCAACAATGCAGATGCAAGCGATTTAAGCATAGTAAAACCCCTAATGGAGAACTAAGGTCTACTTAAAACACTAGCCTGCGAAGCTATTGTGCGCTTGGAAAAATGACTTCTCTCACATCATTTGGATCGACAGTCTCAAAAACGAGACAGGTGAAATTAACTGACGTTTAGAAGAAGTTGTTCATGAATGCCTTGTTTATTCAACATTGACGGATAAAAAAACGGCACCCAAATAAGGTGCCGTTTTGATAATGATTTCAGAGAAACATTAACTTTGTGCTTTGACTAAATCAGCTGTAATTGCGATTGCTTCGTCAAGATAAGCATCAGGTGCTTCATAATCTTTAGGTATATCATCTAAAGACGCAAAGCTTTTCTTACCCATGGCTTTCTGACGCTTATTCAAGCGAGCCAAGCGATCTTCCTCATCCTGCTCTTGCTCATCAATGCGCTTCTTCTCATTCAGAGAGATCTTATTAAGATCCTTTTCAGCTTTATACTTGGCGATATCTTCCATAATAAAACTAAATTCCAAATCGTTGCTGATTCGCGCTTCATGCTTAGTCTTAAGCTTCGGCAACACTCCAGAAAAGTTATATAACTTCTGGTATTGAGCCGGCTTGATGCTGTCCCATGGCAGAGCGTTATCTTCTACACTCTCGCCTGTTTCAGACGGGTCAACAGCTGTCGGGAAAGTCAGATCAGGAACCACACCCAAGTTTTGAGTGCTACCACCATTGATACGGTAAAATTTCTGAATCGTGTACTGAACATGGCCCAAAGGCTTATCAAACAGATCATAAATATGGTTCAAAGAACGATGCTGCTGCACTGTGCCTTTACCAAATGACTGCTCACCAAGAACCACTGCCCGACCATAATCCTGCATTGCAGCAGCAAAAATTTCTGAAGCAGATGCACTGTATCGGTTAACCAAAACAGTCAGTGGGCTATCAAAATACACCCTATCGTCAGAATCACCGTTAACTTTCACCCGGCCGTAGCTGTCACGAACCTGAACCACAGGACCGCTGTTAATAAACAGTCCAGTCAAGGCTGTAGCTTCAGTCAGTGCACCACCACCGTTGTTACGCAAGTCAATGACAATACCGTCGACTTGCTGATCATTAAGCTTGGCGATTTCTTTCTTGGTATCTTCCGACAAACCAACATAGAAACTCGGGATTTCTATAACCCCAACCTTTCTGCCTTGAGAGTATTTTACTGAAGATTTAACAGCACGATCTTCCAGACGGATTTTGTCACGGACAATTGTTACATCGTAACTTTTGGCGTTCTTACCTTCAGGAAGGATATGCAGAATAACCTTACTACCCTTCGGACCTTTGATCAGCTGAACCACATCATCAAGACGCCAGCCAATCACATCCACCATCTCTTTCCCTTCCTGCGCAACACCGATAATTCGGTCGCCGGCAGAAAGTTGTTTAGAGTTCGATGCCGGGCCACCAGCAACAAGAGAACGGATAACAGTATAGTCATCAACAACTTGTAATACTGCACCAATACCTTCCAGAGAGAGATTCATCTCAGACTGGAACTGTTCAGCATTACGAGGTGACAGATAGCTGGTGTGAGGATCAACTTCACGAGCGAAAGCATTCATATAAAGCTGGAACACATCTTCACTGTGAGTTTGAGTCAAACGCTTAAGGGCATTGTTATAACGTTTACCCAGCGTTTCCTTGATCTCTTTCCACTCTTTGCCTGCCAGTTTCAGATTTAACGCATCGTATTTAACACGCTTACGCCATAACTCATTGAGCTCATTACGATCTTTTGCCCAAGGAAGCTCGGAGCGATCGAGAGTAAAGTCTTCATCGACATCAAAAGAGATTTCTCTGTCTAAAAGAGTCAGCGCATATTGATAACGGTCATAACGACGTTCCAGCAGCTTATTAAACATGTCAAACGCAGCTGTTGACTCACCTCGCTTGAGCTGGTCATCAAGTTGGTTTTCCCATTTTGTAAATTGCTGAATATCTGAAGCGGTCAGGAAGCTTTTGTTGAAGTCCAACATTTCGACATAGCGGTCAAAAACGCTGGCTGAGAATTGATCATCAAGAGCAAATTGCCTGTAGTGTGAGCGAGTAAAGCGCGAGGCTATTCTTTTACTTGCTGTAGCATGCTGCTTTTCAGGCGCAAGCTGTGGCAAATCACTTAACGTGTATTTGGCCTCAAGGGCCTGAGCTGAAGCTGCCAGCATCATGCCGGCAGCAATCAGTGAGAAACGGAATCGACATTTCATACGTCGAGCATTCTCCCTTTACGAACGAAGGTGCTCCGCTTTAACAACCATTGTCAGGCCGTTATTCAAACGAACACGCACGTCGTCCTTATTAATTTCAACGATAGTCGCCGGCATGTTTCCGCTACCCATATTCACACTAACGTCTTTGCCAACTTTCACTTCATCAGCAGTCAGTGCACGGGTGGTTTCAGCTGGCTTTTTATTTAGCTTAGTCGTTTTTGGCTTGGTGTTCTTTGGTTTAGCTGCTTTAGCACGAACTTTTTTCGCCTTGCCCTCACCATTTTTAGCCGCTTTCGCTTCAGCCTGCTCTTTACGACGAGCACGTACTTTAGCCTTGCTCTCAGCTAGTGCCTGTTTAGCGTGCTCTACGTGTTCTTCAGTCAACACGTCACATTCATTACCATCTAGGTCAACACGACTTGCACCAGCTTTTACACCGTGAAGATAACGCCAGGAAGAAGTGTACTGACGCAGAGCGGTACGCAATTGAGTTTTACTTACTTTTGGATCTTCGTTCAGACGCTCAGCGAGCTCTTGGAAGATACCGATTTTAAGAGGCTTTGCTTCACCTTCAACAGTAAAACATTTAGGGAAACGCTCAGCAATATATGCAATCACTTCTTTACTGTTCGTTAGCTTTTCAGAGTTTTCCATGGACTTTCCTGACAAATGCGAGTTGAACTCGCCGTTAGTACTTTAAATCAAAAAGAAATAGTCTCGCTATTATAGTTACCTAACACCGAAAAACCACCGAAAGCATGCAATTAGAGCTTTTTTTGTAGTTCTTCAATGAAAGAAACTAGTCCATCCTCATCATCTTGGTCAAATCTTGATAAGTTTGGGCTATCTATATCCAGTACACCATATAAATTTCCTTTCACAGAAAAAGGAATAACGATTTCGGAATTACTCGCTGCATCACAGGCAATATGCCCTTCAAACTGGTGTACATCCTCAACACGTTGCACTGTATTTTCGGCAATGGCTGTTCCACAAACTCCTCGCCCAACCGGAATCCGAACACATGCTGGCTTTCCCTGAAACGGACCTAGAATAAGCTGGTCTTCTTTCAGGAAATAGAAGCCTGCCCAGTTAATCTCTTCTAACTCCATGTAGAGTAACGCACTAATATTAGAAATATTAGCGATAAGATCAGTCTCACCATCGACTAACGCAAGCGCCTGCTTAGTGAGCCTGTCATAAAATGCGGCTTTATTTTCCATGGCTTACTCCTTTATAGCCTTTTGAAGGATAGCCTCACCCGGTAACAGGAACCATTATCACCGTGAAAGACATTTCAAATCAGATGATTAACTGGTCATGGCTGGTAAAGCAAGCAAAACATCACCGGCCAAGACTTCTCGCAGCGAATGTTATCGCCATCATTGCTACGCTGGTCAGTGTACCAATCCCCTTGCTGATGCCACTTATGGTTGATGAAATCCTTCTGGAAAAGCCTGGTAGTGGTATTGAATTTCTTAACTTTTTCATTCCTGAATCATTCCGTCAGCCAACAGCTTATATACTTCTGGTGCTTCTGTTTGTTGTACTGATGCGGATTGGTAGTCAGGCGCTTAACATTTTACAGAGCCGTCAGTTCACTCTGGTTGCGAAAGACATCACCTTCAGTATCCGTAAGCACCTTATTGATAAACTCGGCCGAATCAGCATGCGTCAGTATGAAGAGCGCGGCAGTGGCGGGATCACTTCTCATCTTATTACAGACGTTGAAACCATTGATAAATTTGTCGGCGATACGTTAAGCCGGTTCCTGGTTGGCTTACTGACCGTTATTGGTACCGCCATTGTTCTACTGTGGCTTAACTGGCAACTGGGCCTTTTTATACTTCTGGTTAACCCGCTAGTAGTATACGCATCGCGCTCAATGGGGAATCATGTCAAAACACTGAAAAAACAAGAAAATCAGGCATTTGAAAAGTTTCAGCAACGTTTAGTTGAGACTCTGGATGGTATCTACCAGCTCCGTGCTTCTAACCGTGAACGAGAGTTCCTCAGCCAGCTGAAATCCAATGCCAATGACATTCGTTATGATGCTGATAAATATGCCTGGCAATCAGAAGCAGCCGGACGAATCTCATTTCTGCTGTTCCTGCTCGGCTTCGAGCTATTCCGTGCCATGGCGATGCTGATGGTACTGTTCACAGATTTAACCATAGGACAGATGTTTGCTGTATTTGGTTACCTGTGGTTTATGCTGGGTCCTGTTCAGGAACTGCTGGGTATCCAATTCGCCTGGTACAGTGCTTCAGCTGCAATGCAGCGTCTGAATGGACTCATCGTAATAGAAGAGGAAAAACGACCTGTCGCTAAAGTTAACCCATTTAATGATGAAGAAACGCTCAACATCGAAGTAAAGGATATCCATTTTGCTTACGATGAGGATAAAGAAGTGCTGAATGGTCTGAGCCTTTGCATTCCAGCCGGAAAACGAATTGCACTGGTTGGTTCATCTGGTGGTGGGAAATCAACCCTGATTCAGCTGCTACTCGGTATTTATCAAAAAGACAGTGGTGATATTCTGATCAACGGCCATCTCATTGAAGATGTAGGCTATGAAGCACTGCGTAACAAAATGGCAGTGGTCTTACAACATCCTGTGCTCTTTAATGATACACTCCGCCACAATTTGTGTCTCGGGGCTGATTTTTCGGATGAACAGCTATGGCAGGCACTTGAAATCGCACAAATGACAGATGTAACACAGCGCCTGACAGAAGGACTGGATACACAAATTGGTCGTCAGGGTATCCGCCTGTCCGGAGGTCAGCGCCAACGGCTGGCTATTGCGAGAATGATTCTGGCCAATCCTGAGTTTGTCATTCTGGATGAGGCAACATCTGCGCTCGATACAGCGACAGAAGCTGCACTGCATTCAGCTCTTAATGATTTTTTAGTAAACAGAACAACCCTGATAGTTGCACACCGTTTATCTGCGGTTAAGCAAGCTGATTTAATCTACGTGCTCGAAGATGGTCAAGTCAGCCAGGCAGGTACCCATTCGGAGCTTGTCAATACAGAAGGTTTGTACCAAACCCTTTATGGTGCAGTTCAGTCAGCTGAAACCACTGCTTCACCCAATACGGAACAACAACTACCGGTAGCCAGACTGAATGTAAAATAATATAGTGTTCATTTATAATGGTAACACTCAGAAACTGCTTGGTTTTTGTGCTAAATAAGGATTAAACAACATGTCACTGGCAAGACTCTGTCCCGGCTGCGACCTACTTGTTATGCCTGAAGTCGCTAAACGAGGACATAGTGCTTACTGCCCGCGTTGCAATACTCGCTTATATCGTGGCGGCACATCACACTTTAACGGTGAATTTGCTATTGCACTGGCTTGTTTGATCCTTTTCATCCCTGCTCATTTTTTCCCGCTGATCACTATTCGTTTGTTTGGCGTGATGATCCCGGCAACTCTGCCGTCAGGAACGCTAACACTGGCAAGTGACTTTCCGGCAGTCGCATTTCTTATCCTTTTTTGCAGCTCTATAGCACCGCTGCTGGTTAGTCTTTCTGTAATCTGTGCGCAAGTCAGTCTTAAATTCAGATATTTGCAGCTTTTTCGTACCTCAGTATGGATTATCGAGCACCTGAAATACTGGGCTATGTTTGATGTCTTTCTTGTCAGCCTGGCAATCTCATGCTTCAAAGTTCAGGATTATGCAGATATTTATGTCGGGCCCGGCTTATATTCTCTTGTCACCCTGCAAATCCTTATGTCACTACTTATCACTAAGGTAACGATTTCCCGTTACTGGGAAGCATGGCAACCGGAAGTCGAACATAAAGCAGATGAACTAACGACGCACTGTCATACCTGCCATTTAACTCAGGCTGACGGCGAACGTTGCATTCGTTGTTCATCCCCTCTTTACAAGCGTATGCCTCACTCGGTTCAGAAAACCTGGTCATACCTTATCGCCGCCAGCGTTTTTATTCTGCCAGCTAACATTTACCCAATCTCTATCTTCCTGAATAACGGGAAACGGGTCGAAGATACGATTTTTTCAGGTGTTGCCTCGCTGGTAAAAAGTGATATGACCGGTATCGCTATCATTATCTTTGTTGCCAGTATTGTTGTGCCGGTAGCCAAAATTCTCGGGCTGGCATTTCTTCTTCTGACAATTCAGTTCAAACGTAAAATCAATCATCTACAACGCATGAGGATATATCGTGTTATCCAATGGATTGGTAAATGGTCGATGATGGACCTTTTCGTTATTTCGCTCATGGTCAGCCTGATTGATCGTGACCAACTTCTTGATTTTACACCCGGGCCGGGGGCTATTGCTTTCGGTGTTGTGGTGGTTCTTACTATGCTCGCTGCTGAAAGCTTAGATTCTCGTCTTATTTGGGACAACTATGAACAACGGACAAAATAACCAAAAACCAGAACCGGTAAAAGTAAAAAGAGATCGTGGATTATCCCCTTTATGGATCCTTCCCCTGCTTGCCCTTACCCTGGCAGGATGGCTTGTATTCAAGGCCGTCAATGAGGCGGGACAACGCATTAAAATCCACTTCAATGATGCTGCAGGTATTACTGCTGGCAGAACCACTATTCGATATCAGGGCCTAGAAATCGGTATGGTACGTGTAGTTAACCTATCCCGCGATCTGCAAAGTATCTATGCTGAAGCCGATATCTACCCGGAAGCTGTTCAGACATTAAAAGAAGGTACTCGCTTCTGGCTGGTAAAACCTAAAGCCTCTATTACTGGTATTTCCGGCTTGGATGCATTGGTTTCAGGTAACTATATCGCCCTGCAGCCGGGTGAAGGTAAACCAACCTACGAGTTTAAAGCTTTAGATGGCCAGCCATCAGATACACCTGTGGGTCAGGGGCTAAAAATCCGTCTGCGCTCACCAAACCTTGGCTCTGTCAGCATCGGCTCTCAGGTTCTGTACAAGAAGATTCCGGTTGGTGACGTTTATAACTACACCCTGAGCAATGACAAAAAACGTGTTCTGATTGATATCCTTATCCGTCCGCAATACGCCGGACTGGTAACTAATAAAAGTCGTTTCTGGAATGTCAGCGGTATGAGTGCCAATGTCGGTTTTAACGGCGTTGACGTTCAGTTTGAAAGCCTGTCGGCGATGATTGGCGGTGCTATAGCGTTCGACTCTCCGGATGAAGGCACTCCGGTTGAAGCAGATCATCTGTTCCGTCTATATCCGGATTTGAATACCGCTGGTCGTGGTATCGCAATTACAATTGACCTACCGGATAACAATAATATCAGTGCCAGCGGAGCCCCTATCATTTACCGTGGACTCCAAATCGGCCAGATTTCGGATCTGCGTCTTGATGAGCAACACAAAAAAATCATCGCCCACGCAGCTATTGAGCCAAGCATGAGCGATTTGCTGACAACCGGTTCTCATATGGTACTGGAAGAAGCCGAGTTATCCTTGAGCGGCGTAAAGAACATCGGCAACCTGATCCGTGGCAATTTCCTAACCTTAATTCCTGGCGAAGGCACGACTACACGTCGATTCAGGGCTATCACTCAAGATGAGTTGCAGGAGCAACAACCAGGCGTGGCAACTTTCTCACTGTATGCCGATAACAGTTATGGCGTTAAGCGGGGGACGAGATTGAAGCACCGCGGTATGGAAGTTGGCCGCGTAACTAAAGTTACACTTAAAGATAAGAAAATCCGCTTTGATGTGGTTGTTAAGCCTGAGTACACATCATTGGTTCGCTCTGCCAGCCGTTTCTTCCTTGATGGCGGCATCCAGGCCAACATCAGTGCCAAAGGTGTTGATGTTAATGTTCCGCCGGCAGATCAAATCATCAGCCAGGCCATCACCTTCACCAGTGAAGGTGGCAAGGACATAAGAAAAACCTATCCACTGTATAAGAGCCGTCAACTGGCAAAACTGGCTGCTGAAAACCTCAAAGGTTATACCAGCATCAAGCTGTATGCAGATGAGTTACCGCCCGTTTCAGAAGGGAGCCCTGTCCTTTATCGCAACATGTCTGTTGGTGAAGTAAAAAGCTACGCTCTGGCAAGTGACAGCGTCACAATATCAATTGCGATCGACAATAAGTATCGTCATTTAATCAAGGCTGATACCGTATTCTGGAACCGATCTGGTGTAGAAGTTGAGGCTGGTCTGGATGGTGTCAGTATTAAGGCAGACCCTATCACTACCCTAATCAAAGGCGGCATTGCTTTTGATGAGCTGAAAGGCGTCGCCAATAAAACAGGTTCACGCTACAAGCTGTATTCCAGCCTGAAAGAAGCGAAAGATTTCGGTCAGTTGATCACTCTGACAGCGGCTGACGCTAAAGCCATTTCCGTCAGTTCTGATATTCGCTACCAGGGTGTTAATGTAGGTAAGGTGATTGAAACCATTCCAGACTTCAACGCTGGAAATGTAAAAGTCAAAGCTCGCCTGTTCCCTCAATATGCAGAAAAGCTGGCAAAGTCGAACAGCTACTTCTGGGTGGTAACACCAAAACTGAGCCTGACCGGAGCCAAAAACCTGGATACTCTGTTAAGCAGCTATATTGCGGTTGCGCCTGGTGATGGTCATTTCAATCAGATTTTCAAGCTCGGTACCGCTGAGCTGGTAAATTCCGGACTGACAATCATCCTGGAAAGTGAAGACAGAGGCTCTATCAGCGAAGGAACGCCAATTCTTTATCGTGACATCCAGGTTGGCCAGGTTGTGAAAGTGTCTCTGGGAGAGATGGCAGATCGCGTTATCCTGGAAGCTCAGATTGAACATAAATACAGTCACTTGGTACGCACTGATTCCGTTTTCTGGAACAAGTCAGGAGTTGATGTCACCATCGGACTGACCGGCGCATCCGTTCAGTCAGGCACTGTAGACAGTCTGATCCGCGGAGGCATTGCGTTTGCCACTCCGGAAGAACAACCATTGGCACCAAAGGCTAAACAGGATAGTCACTACCTGTTGTACAAAGATGCCAAACCACAGTGGAAAACCTGGCGTACGGCAATTCCCCGCCACTAAGCGCTGATACTTCCAACCCGTTGTAAACAAAGGAGCACCCAGTGCTCCTTTTCTTTGTCTGATTCTTTGCCATTCATGCAGACTGCCGTCGATTATTATCCCAGTTTGTTATAGACTCTCGCTTCATCGCCAGATAAAGATATATACGAGACAAATCCTTGCATCCGAACATTTACATCCCAGAAGCTTTTATTGAGCAAATTCGTCAAATCATGCCTGAACACTTAAGCATGGATGAGTTCATTGCCTGCTGTAAAACCCCTCTTCGCCGTAGTATCCGCGTTAACACGCTAAAGATCAGTGTGGAAGATTTTCTTACCCGGGTTGCAGACAAAGGCTGGACTCTCACTCCTGTACCCTGGTGCGAAACAGGTTTCTGGATTGAACGTGAAGATGAAGACAGCGTCTCTTTAGGCAATACCGCCGAGCACATGGCAGGCCTTTTCTACATTCAGGAAGCCAGCTCCATGATGCCGGTAACGGCGTTATTGAAAGACAACGATGCATTGGATTGTGTTTTAGATATGGCGTCTGCGCCTGGCTCTAAAACCACGCAGATTGCCTGTGCAATGGAAAACCGCGGCGCACTGGTTGCTAACGAACTGGCCGCCAGCCGCATCAAAGTTCTGCATTCAAACCTTCAGCGTTGTGGTGTCTATAATGCCGCCCTAACCCATTTTGACGGTTGTGTATTCGGTGGCTGGGCTCCTGAATCTTTTGATTCCATTCTGCTTGATGCACCATGCTCAGGCGAAGGCGCAATCCGCAAAGATGACGACGCGATGGAAAACTGGAGCCTGGAATCTGTTGAAGAGATTGCAGCCGTTCAGCGTGATCTGATCGTCAGTGCATTTCAGGCACTAAAACCCGGCGGCGTGATGGTGTACTCAACTTGTACCCTGAACTTGAGTGAAAACCAGCATGCTTGTCACTTCCTGAAAGAAACCTTCGGTGATGCTGTGGCTTTTGAACCGCTGGACGATTTGTTCGACGGCGCGAAGCAAGCTCTAACGGAAGAAGGCTTCCTGCATGTTTATCCGCAAATCTTCGACAGTGAAGGCTTCTTCGTTGCCCGTATCCGTAAGCTTGAATCAGTAGAATCACCAAAGGTGAAAAAACGCCTGGGCAAATTCCCATTCTCACTGGCTAAAGATAAAGAACAACAAGACATTACCAAAAGCATTAAAGCTGATTTGGACATTAACCTGCCTGAAGACAGCGAAATCTGGCTACGAGATAAAGAAGTTTGGCTGTTCCCTGCAAAACTTCGCCCATTACTAAGCGAGATCCGTTTCCAGCGAATCGGTATCAAACTGGCTGAGCAACACAAGAAAGGTTATCGCTGGCAGCATGAAGCCATTATGTCCTTGGCTAAAGGTGATGAAAGTGTGGCAATTGCCCTGACACCCGAGCAGGCGAAAGAATGGTTTATGGGACGTGATATCCGTCCTGAAGATATGTCCGGTAAAGGTGAACTTATTGTTACCTACCGTGATTACCCGATCGGCATCGGCAAATGGGTTGGCAACCGCATTAAAAACGGCCTGCCTCGTGAACTTGTTCGCGATACTAACTTGTTTGATATTTGACAGTATCCCGATAGGTATCACAAATAAGAGAGCTAATGCGCTGACAGGTTTCTATATTCATAAAGTATTTATTTTCAGCAGAAAATATAAAATAAGCGTGATAATGGAAGCCGTATCAGAGTTGAATGACATTCTCAGTGCTAAAACTGGCAAATTGTACTGCTTGAACTACCATTGATAGTGTAATTGATCTCCATTTACTAACCAGTTAGCGCAAGGCTCTCACGAGCCATTCCCCTAAGCCCGAGACAGGAGTCGTTTCGGGCTATTTTTTTGTGCTGCGTTCTCAATTTTAATACTGATTCAATAAGTTAACCGAACACATAAAACTCACTGCATTTCATTACTCTTTCCCCCTCAATCTCAGTCAAAAATTTCAAACGGATTATTACCAAGAGTTAGTAAAACTGCCTTTACAACAAAAAATCCCATCTTAGATTTAAAATCAAGTAATTGATTTTTATCTTTTTATATTCAAAGCAAACTAACGTTCGATATTTTTGAATAAGTTGTGCAACTTTTTCCGCTATTAACCATGGTGAGGATTCAATATAGTTACTTCCAAGCCAACACACAGCGCAAAGGAAATTACTATGTCAAATGTACTCGTTCTGAAGTCAAGCATCCTGGGTGATTACTCTCAGTCAAACGGCCTTATCGATCACCTGATCGCTTCATGGCAGGGAAAAGTCAGCTCTATTATCGAGCGTGATCTGGCAGCGAATCCTCTACCTGTTCTTGACGGTGAAATTGCAGGCGGCCTTCGTGGCGGTGATAACCTGACTCCGCGTCAGCAAGAAGCATTAGCACTATCAGATCAACTGATCGAAGAAGTCAAAGCCAGTGACACTTTGGTAATTGCAGCGCCTATGTACAACTTCTCTATCCCAACACAGCTGAAAAACTGGTTTGACTTAATCGCCCGAGCTGGCGTGACTTTTTCTTACACGGAAAATGGCCCTGTAGGTTTGCTAACAGGTAAAAAAGTGATTGTTGTAACCACTCGCGGTGGTATGCATAAAGACGGCGCAACTGACACCATGGTGCCATACCTAAAAACAATTCTTGGCTTTGTCGGCCTGACGGATGTTGAGTTTGTTTACAGCGAAGCACTGAATATGGGTGAAGATTTTGCAGCCAAAGGTATTGCTGACGCTAAATCCGAACTCGATAATATTACAGCTTAAAATCTCAATTCAGACACTTTCAGATTCCTGCCGCATTGGGTTTACAGCCTTACCTGTACGTCTTTCCAGGTAAGGCCTTTTTGTTTCTTTCATCTAGCTTATCTATTCATCAGAAATCAAATTGCAGATAAACCGTGTTGTAATTGCTTCCACCTTTAATTCGGCCAAACTGGGAAGCACTTTCAAAAATAGCGGAACGATGATGAAGACTATAGCCAAACCACACATTATCCAGTGGCTTATGATTGAATAAATCGCCAAGATTTACATCAAAAGAGAAGTCCAGAAAATTAAGCAGATTACTTGGCTCATACCCTTTTCTGTCCATTTCACTTTGCTCAATGTAAGTAATATTACTGATATAAGATAATCCCTCTGCAGCACCGAAGCGCCACTTCACTGGCCATTCTACGGTATAATAAGCTTTCACCGCCATGACATATTCTTGAGTTGAACCCTGAACATCTGAGCTCCAGTGCCAGACAAACCCAGGCGTCAGATAAATATCTAATGGTAATCCAAACAACTCATCCGTTAACGGATGGCCATAAAAAAGAGAAGTGAGCTGATTATTGAATTCATCCTTCACTCGGTTACCAGAGAATATTTCACCAATATTTGAAGGTGTCGCCCAACCATGAGCAACTCGCAAATAAGGTTTATTGCTCAAGGTTGTTTTTCTTGGTTTCTTACTGTCATTAAAGAAACCGAACCCAGCATATACTTCCCCCTGCCAGTCTTCATCAACAATAAATGAGTCTTGTATGTTCTTATCAAACCTCGTGGCTCTTGCTCCTGCCAACAAATAGAGGTTTGATGCAACGTGATAAGAGACTGAAGCTCCCAATTTAATATCGACACCAGCATTTATCGGCTCAATATTAAGACCATAGTAATAACTGTTGTATGCACTTTCCTTCCAGTTTAATGATGCCTGTGGCCTGAATCGCCAGTTCCCGGTCTGATATATTGCTCCCAACGTTGCCATCGAACTGAACCGTCCATCTGGATCGGACAAAACGTCGAACTGACTATATAAATTATCCTCGAATTGATACTTAAGTTGGAAACCAATATCACCGGTATCACCACCAATTTGATTCTGAAATGATGAAGGGATATCGATAAAATGCATTCTTACCAGAGCATTTAATTCCCAGTCTTCATAGCGATACAGATTCAATCCAGCTTCTGTACCATTGAGAAACAGCCGATCCCCCTGGTAAAACATCATTGGAACAAAAGTACTTACACTTGTATCTTCAACGACAGACTGGGTCGCATACGGTATGGATGCCATCCTTACAACTGCGGCAAGCCCCCAGGGTTGCTCACCATCTCGCTTGACCCTCAAATCTTCAACAGATATCAACCCATCAGTCCGCTTTACATTCTCGCCCCATGTGACGTTGTCACTTGAATTCGCTGTTAAGGGCAATGTAATAGCCAAGTATTTCCAGAAATTACTCAAAAAAACGTCTCTATCTTTTGTTCATGTATGAATACTCTAGTGCAAAATTAATTCGAGAACATGTTTTTCGATGAAAATCACAATAATTCTTCATATTTCAACAACAGGAAATATTAGGTGTTTCTTAATCAAAGGAAGATTGTGCATAAATAAAACCAAATCAGCATAAAATTACACATAATGCGCACTTCCCATGGAATAAACACAATGCTCAATAAGAATAAAAGTGCGAGGAATATCTAATTTGTTATACAAAATTTAATTCTTACTTTAAATATCTGCGGCAGACTCCTATATTCGTGATATACATAATATGCACTTAAAACATAGCAACACCTTATTGAACCGCTCATAAAGCGAGCAAGCTTAATTAATGATCCATGTCAATTCAAAAACACAGGGAAGTAACGGATAGATTAATTTATTATCATTAGCAGACTGTCGATTTGCATGCGCAAGAGATAGATAAATAAAAGTTTGATATTAGTTCACCGCAGTATTGATATATATGTGCGATGGTTTTTTGCGCTTACTTTTAATCACCCTATCGCTTGTTATTTGCATTTCAATCAACAGAGAAACAGGAGTTAATAAGCACAGTAATTTTGAATGAGAGTCACATATTCTCAGCACTAATAAAGCCTAATCAATTTTATAACAACTGCAATAAATGCAGAGCTTCAATTTCAACAACACATAACAGTTACAGGAGAGAATAATGAAATTGAATAAAACGAGGCTTCTTTTAACCCTCGCTCTATTTTCACACCCCACTTTTGCTGACAACCATACAGATCGAATGGTATTTGACAAACAAGTCATTCAGTTTGATCAAATGTACGATGCTGTTTCAGCTGCCGACTCAACGCAAAAAAGTCAGTACTTTTCACTGATCAATCAGCAAGGCAACAGTGCTCAATTTGAAGCGAAACTAACATCGCTTACTATGGGCAAAGTTAAATTGGCTGATGGCAATATTTATAACCGAATCATGCTACCAGATGGTGGCAGCCCGGCAGAGCCTGGACTACCAAACCTTACCGGTTACCAGCAAATGGTTCGCATTCCTGACGGTGCACAGCTTAACGTTGTTATCGATGAAGTGAAATGGTCTGACACATACTCAGATATGATTGTCGACCCTGTTCAACTTCCATTCCCTGACGTGGTTGAGATGGATGGTTCCCGTCCTGAAGAAAACATGCCATTTGTCAAAAACGAAGCTGCCTATAACATGCTTACTGATGCCGTAATGCCGCCGGTAAGCGTTGTTGATACAGTACGTGTTCGAGGCAAAAGCTATGCGGTGATTTCTTACCGACCAATTGAATTCAATCCGGTTAAGAAAACCGTCCGTTTTGCCGAAAAAGTTCGCTTCCACGTCAACTATGTTTTACCTGAAAGCAAACAACCAAAACGTCAGGATAAGCTAGACTTCACAAATCCTGAAGAGTCAGTTATTGATCTTCGAACAGAAGCAGAGAAAAAGTCCGACGCCGCTTTTACCCCTGCCCGTCAGGAAAATAATGAAGAGCTGACACCTGCACAACAGGCCGACTATCTGATTATCACTGCCGACCGCTTCGCAAACGCAATCGAACCTTTAGCTGCCTGGAAACGGAAAAAAGGCTACAACGTTCACGTAGCAACAATCACTGAAACCGGTAATACTCAGGATCAAATTAAGGCATACATTAAAAATGCCTATGAAAAAGGCCCAATGACTTCATATGTGCTGTTCGTTGGTGACCATGAAGATGTTCCTGGGTACGAAATCGTCGGTCACGGTTATCATGGTCCTAACCACAGATGGCATACTGACTTTGAATACACTCTGGTAGACGGCGCTGATAAATACCCAGACCTTGTGATCGGCCGATTCTCCGGTGATACCGAAGCTCAGATTACAGGTATGGTTAACCGTACTCTGAACTACGAGAAAAACCCTGCAGATTCTGACCGTTACAACCATATTCTGTTAGCTGGCCAATTCCAGGACAGTAATGATCATAACCTTGTTGCTGACCGTATGTTTATGGAAGATTTACACCGTGTTGCTGACTTCCTCGGCCCTGATTACGATTTCTTCAATGGTCCAGGCGATCTTTTCAACAAAGGGTATCAAATTCACACTGCCCTGCAATGGGATGCTGATACAAGCAAGGAACTGCAATATGAAGGCTGGGATTACGGTACTGCCCGTGTCGTTCCACCAAAAGTCGTTCCTCAGGTTTGGAAGGATCAGGGAAGTGGCGATAAAGACGATATCGCTGATGCAATCAACCAGGGCGTCGGCTTAGTAATGCACCGTGACCACGGTTACGGTAATGGCTCTGGCTGGGCAGATCCTCACTTTACTGCTACAGAAGTGAATGCGCTGACCAACGGTAACATGACGCCGATTGTTTTCAGCCTTAACTGTGCAACTGGCTGGTTCGACGGTAAAGATTCATTCGCTGAATCCTGGATGCGTAACCCTAATGGTGGTGCTGTAGGCTTTACCGGTGCAGCTCGTGTCAGCTACTCCGGTTACAACGACCTGATGCACGCGGCAATTATGGATGGCTTCTGGGACGATTATGATGGTGCGTGGTCTAGTGCTATCTACCCTGTATCATGGCGTCCGGCGATGGCAGTTAACCGAGCTAAAGAGCGTTTGTTCTCTCATTACGGCATGCGTGATAGCGGAGCCGTTGATACAGCTCGCTTCTTCAGCTGGTTCGGTGATCCAGAACTGGAACTTCGTACTGAACGTCCGAGCGAGCTGACCGTTACTCACCCAGCTCAATTCACAAACGGAGCTTCTGCTGCATTTGATGTCGTTGTTCGTAATGGTGAAGAACGCGTTGAAAATGCACGTGTTGCCTTAGTTTCTGCATCTGGTGAATCTCACGTTGCAACAACGGATGAAAACGGTGTTGCTCACTTCGAGGTTGATACAGACGAACCAATGTCTGTAACTGTAACAGAGCACAATGCAAAAGCTTACGAAGGCCAGATTACCGTTGACGGCGATGGCCCGGTAGCTAAAGTTGCCGCAGATATGACTGTACCCGGTTATCAGTGGGTTGTACTGGACGGAAGAAAATCTGTAATACCAGAAGGTGCAAAAGTTCACTACCAGTGGGAACAGGTTGAAGGACCAAAAGTTCGTATTGATTACGCAAGCAATGAGTACGCTTACGCGCTGACGTCTTATGAAAGTGCAACGCTGAAATTCAAGTTAACTGTAACTGACGAAGCTGGTCGCAGCAGTTCTGCGATTCAAACTGTATTTGTTACCGGTCAGGAAGACAATAACAAAGCTCCTGTTGCTGATGCTGGTACCGACAAGGTGGCTTCAACATCTCAGTGGGTTGCCCTTGACGGTACAAAATCAGCAGATCCAGATGGCAAACTTGTAAACTATAAGTGGACTCAAGTTGCCGGTCCGACTGTACGAATTGCCTACCCTGATAACGATTACGCTTATGCTCTGACACCACGTTATGACGCGACACTTAAGTTCAAGCTAACCGTAACAGATGACAAAGGCAAAACGTCCTCTGCAACAAATACCGTTGTTGTAAAGGGTCGTCGTTAATTTAGGCTATCGTCTAAATACAGCACAGTACACAAAGGGGAATACCATTCGGTATTCCCCTTTTTTATCGTCCGCAATTAAAATCCGCACAAAACTCTTTCACCAATTATTTCTCGGTGAAGATCACAATATTGCGGCTGGATATGATGGCTTAATATATTGAGTTATCTATCAACTAAACAATATCGCTCGATATTTAAAGCACTTTTAGGAATTAAACCATACTTCATACGTGTCATCATTAGGACAAAACCAAAAGTTTGCACGAAAAAAAACTGCGAGGAGTGTCTAACTTGTTATACAAAACATAATTATTAATCCAAACACCTGCGGCGCACTTCTCTATTCGTGTTATATATAATAACCAATAAACACATAACAGAGACCAATAAGTAGGCTTTTAAATATCTCACAACCAATTTAACCTTATTAGTTATAACGTTATATAAAAACAAATCATCAAGAGCATTTAGTTAAGTGCACACTTAAATAAAAGTTTGCACCTCACTAAAAACTTGATATCAGCCACGTAGTGTTTTTATACATGCGATGCTTCGTTATGTTTATATGAAGAAAGTTAAGTCGGTCTTTATAACCGTTTTAAATCAACTTCAAAAACAAGCCAGGAAATTAATTTGAATGAGTATCACAGACTCTTCAGTTTATTAAATCCAAATCAAGTTTATAACAACTGCATTTAATGCAGGCATTTCAATTTCAACAACACACAACAGTTACAGGAGATAATAATGAAATTGAATAAAACGAGGCTCCTTTTGACCCTCGCTCTATTTTCACAACCAGCTCTAGCCGTCGATCATACTGATGTCATGGTTTATGATAAACAAATCATAACCTTTGACCAAATGTATGATACTGCGCCTCTTGTACGAACAGCACAGACAAGCAAAAACGTCTCGCTTATTAACCAAAAAGGTAATAGTGCGTTATTTGAAGCCAAATTAACTTCACTTACCATGGGTAAAGTGAAAATGGCCGATGGTAATATCTATGATCGTATCATGCTTCCAGATGCGGGTAGTCCAGCCGCTCCTGGTTTACCTAATTTGACAGGTTACCAACAGATGGTTCGCGTACCTGATGGTGCAGAGCTAGACATTATTATTGATGATGTTGAATGGTCTGAAACATTTAATGATATTACCGTTGATCCGGTCCAGCTACCATTTCCAGATTCAGTGAAAGCTGACGGAACTCGTCCTGACCAAAATATGCCATTCGTCAAAAACGAAGCTGCATATCAAAGACTAACTGAATCTGTCACTTCACCAATCACTGTTATTGATACCATTCGTGTTCGTGGTAAAAGCTATGCGGTTATTTCTTATCGGCCAATTGATTACAATCCGATTGATGAAACAGTTCGCTTTGCCAAGAAAGTACGTTTCCACGTTAACTATGTACTGTCAGATGGCAAAACACCAAAACGTGAGTATAAACTAAGTTTTGACGCACCATCTGACTCAATCATAGACCTACGCCTAAAGTCTGATCAAAAAAACGATTCTATAGTTTCTCCTGTCCGTCAGGAAAATAATGAAGAACTCACACCTGCTCAGCAAGCTGACTATTTGATCATCACGGCAGATGAATTCAGAAATGCCATAGAACCACTAGCAGCCTGGAAACGTAAGAAAGGTTACAAAGTTCACGTAGCCACAATTACTGAAACTGGAAATACTCAGAAAAAAATCAAAGCATACATCAAGGATGCTTATGAAAATGGTCCAATGACATCATATGTATTACTTGTCGGCGACCATGAGAATGTTCCTGCTTACAAAATTCAAGGTCATGATGCTCATGGCGGCTATCGTCATAAATGGCATACCGACTATGAATATACGCTGGTTGAAGGTACCGATAAATACGCAGACTTAGTGATTGGGCGTTTCCCAGGCGATACTGAAGCTCAGATTACAACAATGGTTAACCGCACTCTCGCCTACGAAAAAAACCCTGTAGACTCTGATCGTTACAACCATGTTCTTCTGGCTGGCCAATACCAAGATTCCAACAAGAACCGGCAAGCAGACCGCATGTTTATGGAAGACCTCCATCGTGTGGCTGATTTCTTAGGCCCAGACTATGATTTCTTCAATGGCCCTGGTGATTTGTTCAATAAAGGTTTCCAAATCCACACAGCACTTCAGTGGGACGCAGATCTGAAAAAGACTCTGAAATACGGCGGCTGGAGCTACGGTAGTGCTCGTATTACTCCACCAAAGACTGTACCACAGGCATGGAAAAATCAGGGTAATGGTAATCGCTTTGACATTGCCAATGCTATTAATGAAGGTGTTGGTTTTGTAATGCACCGTGACCATGGTTACGATGATGGTTCTGGTTGGGCTGACCCTCGCTTTGTTGCACAGCATGTTAGCTCACTAACAAACGGTAACTTAGCTCCTGTTGTATTCAGCCTGAACTGTGCAACCGGTTGGTTTGATGGTAAAGACTCATTTGCTGAAGCCTGGATGCGAAACCCGAACGGTGGTGCAGTCGGTTTCACCGGTGCAGTTCGAGTCAGCTTATCTGGTTACAACGACCTGATGCATGCCGGTATTATGGACAGCTTCTGGGATGATTATGACGGAACCTGGTCAAGCAATATCTACCCCGTCTCATGGCGTCCGGCTATGGCGCTAAACCGAGCGAAAGCACGACTGTTTTCACACTACAGTACGTGGGACGATGATGCTGTTGATACGGCTCGTTTCTTTAACTGGTTTGGTGACCCAGAACTGGAACTTCGTACTGAACGTCCTAAAGAACTGACTGTTACTCATCCGGCTGAATTTGCAAGCAATGGCGAATCTGCAACGTTTGACGTAGTTGTTCGTAACGGTGATGACCGGATCCAAAATGCCCGCGTTGCCCTAGTATCTGAATCTGGCGATTCATTCATCGCGACGACAGATGAGAACGGTGTCGCTCACTTTGAGCTTGAAAGCACTGAGGCAATGACTGTTACAGTAACAGAACACAATGCCAAAGCGTATGAGGGTGAAATCAAAGTTGAAGGCGAACAAAACGCGCCTGTTGCACGCGTTGCCTCAGAAGTTACGGCTCCTGGCTACAAGTGGATTATCCTGGATGGTACTCAGTCAGAAATCCCGGAAGGTGCTAACGTTGAATATAAGTGGGAACAAATCGCTGGCCCTAAAGTACGTCTTGCCTACCCTGGTAATAACTACTCTTATGCATTTATGCCGTATTACAGCACAACGCTGAAATTTAAACTGACAATCACGGATGAAAACGGACAAACTGGATCTGCGATTCAGACCGTGTATGTTAACGGTCTTTATGATGACGGCAATAAAACACCTGTTGCGCACGCGGGTAGTGACAAAACAGCCTCATACTCTGAGTGGGTTGCACTGGATGCAACAAAATCATCCGATACAGATGGCAAGATTGTCAGCTATCAGTGGACTCAAATTGCAGGTCCTGCTACCGAAATTGCGTACTCAGACGAAAGCTATGCTTACGCGCTGACACCACGTCATGACGCTACGCTGAAGTTCCAGGTTACGGTAACAGATGACAAAGGCAAAACATCTTCTTCAACAAATACCATTGTTGTAAAAGGTCGTCATTAATGCAGGAAACTTAAAATAAAAAGGGGGCAAGATAATTTGCCCCCTTTATTTATGTCTGACTATTCGATTTAGTAGTAGTAATACATGGTCAACTTACCAAAAGCATCATATCCATTCCACTCTTGGTAACCAAGTTCATTACGAATCCCCCATTCTCGCACAGGAGACCACTGCCAGCCAATTGTTACCTTACTATGATAGTCAACATCATCATCGAACAGCTTATAAGCCTGAGCGTTAATATGCATCTTATTATCGCTATTAAACTGCACAACAACACCAGCATCTATGCCAATAGCAGCATTGAGGTGATCATTCGTGATTTTGCCTGTATTGGCTTCTCCAGAGAACAGCATATAACTATGAAGTTGATTGGAGTCTCCCCAAGCTTTTCCGATACCACCTCGTAAAAACCACCTTTCACTCCATTCATTATCATCAGGCTGGCGATCAAAACCTGTTCGTAGATTCCATGCGATACTGTTAAATATATTGTTATCTGGTGCCAGAGCGCTAACATCAACAAAGTATAACTTATTGAGCTTTGTATCCCCCTCTGAATCCACACTCAATTCAGTATTTAAAAAACTTATACTTGCGCCGGGAACAAAGCCACCAGAGCGGTCTAATAAATCATGATACGTGGCACGCCAGCTTATATTTAAATGATCATTAGCTACTTTATTTGAAGTAAGCCCAATACCTAAACGACGAGAACCATGCGATTCAATAGGTGATAAATCTGGTTCAGAAAGTGGAGAAAATGGTGATTTGACCTTTAATCTGCTTCTTTCTATCAATAACTTATTCAAGGTTTCAATTGCTGTATTTCGATCAAGGTTTGGGTCGTCATAAAACCTGAAATTCAGCCATTCATAAGCCATCTCAAGAATTGCGGCACGCCTAATATCATCGTATTGCTCTAGGCTTTGTGTGTCTCCCCCCATCACTTCAGAGGCCACATTTAGTTCGTCTTCATTTAACTGACTAGCAAAATGTAACAAACGTGTACCGTATGAAGCTCGATAGCTCACATCACTAATTAGTCCGTGCTTATTTAATGCAATAATAGTGTCAGACGGTACCGCTGAATATTCAAAATTACTTACAAGATCAAGATCTTCTCTTGCTAACTGTAATAAAGACAATAATTGATAAGAGCAATTTTCATCCATGTAAAAGTAATCAAAAACTGCCGGTTGTAGCTCCCACAAATGCAATATCACTTTTTCAACTTCGTCTTCAGATAATGCTAACGGAAACTCCCAAATATCCCTTGATTCCAGATCGTTATATTCCTTAACTTTCCGGTAATATGGCATAACACTGAAGTAACCAGGATAACTGCCGGCAAATCCTTTGATTACAAATAGCGCAGCATTATCTGAACTGTCCGGATCTGCAGCAAAATTAACAGCATAAGCCACAAGTTCACTATTCTTGGTCTGATTGTGGGCATCAATTCTCAGTAAGGTATGCCCAAACATAGATTCAGGGTTATTTATAAATGCTGTCGGAAACACCATCGTCAAACCTTTTGGGTTAAGTGTTGACTTCCAGGTTTCCAAATCAGGACAAGTTGGCATTGTTTGATTGAAATGTAGCTTTTCGCGTAACCAGTTAAATCTAGCCGGATACATACATGCATACAGCTCAAACTCATCACTGTTAAATTTATCCAACGTTGCTTTTAATTCTGATAAGGGATCTTTTTTACCTTCAGGCGAGATGAAAAAGTCTGAACTATCGATTTGACTCTGCCAGCCAGAGAAAATATTGGGGTGGTAATGCCCTAATTTCAACCAATAAGGATGTTGAGCAAGTTCATCATAACCTACAGCATAATTCGAGCTTTCTGCTATTACATCTGTGGATAAAAATGATGCAGAAATAATGACCAATGGTGAGATTAAATTCTTAAAGGTAGAAGGTATATGCATGGGTAACCATATATAGAAAAAGCGCCCCCACAATGAAGTGAGGACGCTTTATACAAAGAAACAGCTATATTAAGACAGTACGTAACCTGCTAGGCTAGCGTCATTTGCAATAACACCGTTGATGTTATTTAGGACTTCGTCAGAAGTAACGCTTGTAGAAGTGAACACATTAGCAAACTCAGACTGAACTACAGCTGCAAAGTGTGCTTTATCAGCTTCCTGAATACCCCATACTTCAGATAGAGTTGCTAGGCTGTCGCCTTCACCACGAGCCATATCACGTGCAAGTGTATCCATGTTAGCATCGATGTACATTGCTAGTTTTTCAGTTGAAGTAATTTCACTACTACCATCACAGCCAAGAGTACCAAATGTAATACCGAAAGTTTGGTTACCAGAAGTACCATTCAGAGTAGCGCCAAGAATCTTCATTGGCTTACCTTTCTGGCCTTCAAGTAGCATAGAACCCAGACCACAGCCAATGTCCTGATCAGCCATTGCATTACCAAACGGCAGAAGAGAAATAGCAGCCACTGCAAATAGTTTTTTCATTTTATTTCCTTAAACAACAATAATATAGCTAAGATATTTTTACTTATAGCGCAGAGTTCAATGTTACATTGAAACTGTTTTTATATTAGGCCAGTTAGTGAATCAGATTTCAATATACAAAGTAATTATTATATTCAAATGAGTAATTTTGAGTCATAATTTGCGTACGAAATCAACCTGTGATTATTTATTGAACTCACAAGGTGCTTTTTTGACCATTTTTAATTGTAAATTTGCCTCTAGTTATGTTTTTTTAAAAACAAACTATAATTCTCAAGTGACTGCGGAGGATTATAGTCATCATATTTTCTCATTTTCCTCTTTACTTTGATGACATATTGTTGAGTTTCCCTGTAAGGAGGTATTCCCCGATACTTTCTCACATTCCCCTCTCCAGCATTATATGCAGCTAATGCAAGATCGATATTTCCCTGATATTTACCCAATAAACGAGAAATCATCGCAGTGCCGACTTTAATATTCTGCTCAGGAATGAATGGATCTATTTTCCAGTGGCGTGAATTCATATCCATCAGCTGCATTAACCCTTTAGCACCTTTATGACTGACAGCATTAGGGTTAAAGTTTGACTCAGTTTCAATTATACCCAGAACCAATGAAAGTGGAACGTCATACTTACGTGTATACCGCAACGCCAAATCGTAAAATTTCGGCTTTTTAGGCGTTTTTGTATCTGTAAACAATCCTCCGCGCCATTCCGTTGTTCCATCACTAAACAGTGACTGAGAACTCGGTTTCTGCCCACTCGCAATAAGATTCAACAACATACCATCTTCTGGTGTAGCTTTAACAAAAGCAGGAAAGAACATCAGAGAGATAAAAAAATGCTTCCTCATTGAATGGGGTTACCTTTGGTCGAAGACTGTAAAACGCATCTGTAACACATGAATAGCACCAAGTGTAAAACAATCTTCCGACATGGTATATAGGTCAAAAAAGCACCGACAAAAGAAAGTTGATCCCTCCTCTAAGTAGGCTAGTGATAGATAATTATCTTATCTACAATCTCAATAAGTACGAAAAAGTGGAGGAATATTTCAATTCATTACTCCTCACCTTTGTCAGCCTAATCTAAGCAATTGAAGAGTAACGGATCTTTATCTTCGCCAATTTCTTCTTAAACAACGCAAGTACATCATCAAAACCAGGTTCCGTAGTGTAAGTACCGCTGTTTACAGAATAACGGCTGGCGATGCGGTTTTCTGGCCGAAAAACAAGAACATAATCATTATGTTCCTGCATTACACAGAATTCATCATCTCTATATTCTTTTAACGGTCCTGCAAAGCATTGATTAAAGAAGTGAAGTAATTCATGGGCTTGAGGTGATTGAAACATTTGATCACCAATGGTGGCACCATTCGTGTCGGAGGCAATCACCCGATACGGATGGACACTGTACTTCATTATATCGAACAGCTTACGCCTTTGAGTTTGGGTTGGCTCAGCAGCAACATGTACCCTCCCCCTGGATTCGTAACGAATCACACCTGTCGCAGCCATCAAGTTGATAATAGTAATTTCATCACAAGCCCCGTGCATCTCTTGCGGCAACAAAGCAGCAATAGCTCTGTGGTACTGACGTTTGTCCATATCTGAACGCTGCAAATCCAACAAACGTCCATCCGGTAAAATATACCCTCCATCCTTCGTAAAACGAGTGATACCAAAGTGTTCTACAAGCTTATCCAACAACGCTTGATTATTGTTCTGTACTGCTCTATCCATACTGCATTTCTACTTATACAACTCCTAAGTATGGTTTTCATCATTAAATAGCTAGTTGCAAAAAACAGCGACGAGGATCTCATTTGAGTATATGAATGGTCGTTTTTTGTAGTGCTTTTTTACCTGCTTGAATGCATTAGAGAGACTAAGAAAGTAGAGGACTATTTAATAACAATCACTATAGTGACCAAATCAAAGTTTTGTAGCTGAACAACGTCATCAACTTTGTTTGAAACAACACACAAATGACTATCCGTTAAGAGGTCCACCTATAGTTTGATTCCAAACTTCAATTAACCATTCATACAATTCTTCGGTGGAATCAAACTCTTCTTTAGTTACCTCATCGTATTCAACTATTGAAATAGAATGATTTTCAATTGCTGACCGGAGCTGCTCCTTGACCACTTCAAAGCGCCCCTCTTATAAGTAAAAACAGAAAGAACAATCAACTGACAGTTTAGGCGGCACCTTCTCCGAAAGGTGTACATGATCACTTTATACATTCAACTCAACTACTTCACATCCAAGTTGACGACACTACAAGTAAAGTCCAGAAAATGATAACCACCTACTGAAGTAGGTGGTTTACGGCTGAAAATAAAAAGTGTTTACTTAATCTTGAATGTAACACTAGAGCTAAGCATATGGTGACTGTGTTAACCTCGAGATAAAACCCATAAAAGAATCAGCCACAATGTGTAAATTTTGGAACATCATTTCTTCTATATCATCGCCATCTTCTAAATCATCAGGATCCAGCTCATTCATGGGATCCCAATAATATATCTTACCGAAATGATCACCCGATATACCTAAACAAATCACTCCTCCTCCAAATCCCCACCAATAGGTATCAAAGAATGAGGCATTCGCCCATGGTATGCATCTAAGGCCCACGTTAAGGCATAAGTATCGTCATCATTAACAGAACCAAAGAAATAATCAAAGTTACCATTATCCCGATAAAGCTAGGAGCGACTACAATGCTGATGTTAGTACTGTAATTCAACACATTTTTTAAAAGCCCTGCTAAAAAACAGAGCTTTTATTATTTTGTTATGAATGCAACAACTTTAGGAAACTATCGAAATCCTGAGCGACTTCGATTAATACTGGTGAGTCATCCTGTGAGTTCTCATGATCCCACAGAACAACTCGTGGCTCCTCTCGATTTTCGCAATCAAAGCAGAGAAAGTCACCAGCAAATAATACAGCGAAAGGACATAAAAAATCATTTAAACGTCCTTCGATCTGACTCCAAACAACTTCGATATCATAACAACCGATTTCATTTTCTTTATAATTAGGTATAAATGATAAAAATCTTTCAATAACCTTTTCATTTCCGCTCAAATCAAAATATTGCTCAAATGGTATTCCTCCATTATAAACCTTCATAAGTTCAAGATATGATTCTGGAAACGAAACACCTATTTCCTCTTCTACCTCTCGAACATAATCAAGGTCAACGACATCCCCTGATGTTCCTGATTTAAAACTAATCACTGCAAATCACCTCCACTTATTGTTATCGATTTCCAGTAGCCCATATAGTCCGTCCACCACTATGATTAGTAATATTGTGAATTCCGAAGGGAACTAATTCCATACGTCCTGATTCTTGATGGTGGTGCCAAGTTGTACCTTGTGGTCTTCCGCCAATTAAATCATCTAAATAATTAAATTGAACTCTATCAGTAGCATTCCACAAATTTTGGGGCAATGATTCCGAACGAATTACTACACTACTGAAATCAGCAAAACGGGTCTCTGGGTCAACAGGGATTCTAGGAATTAATCCTGCCTCTTCTGCATATTGCTTTATCGCACTTCGTTCAGAACGCTTAACTCCACTATCAATTTCTCTCCATTTCCATGGTACGTTAGAATTAACAACGTCCGCATAACGCTTAACTCTAATTCGGGTTAGCTCATCTAGTGTTTCAAGGACACTACTACCAACCCCATCCAAAACCTCTTCGACTTCTAGCCTATCAGGTTTACCCTGGCTGAGCCATTCCTCAAAAGAACCATCGCCTCCATTTGCGAGCCAAGTACGGTACTTAATATCATCTTGAATATTATCGGCAAACCATGTTTCCCCCCCAGGTGCTATAGCCTTAAATAGCAACTCACTACTATATTTACTATATATCGTTCCATCTGCTGCTTGGTATTGTTCTAACTCGCCTCCAACTGATGGACGATAAAACAGCGCAGAAAGTGCAGTTGTTAATCGACCTAGAGCTGGTGCTAACTCGGCTAATAATGACCTTTCAGTTATGTAAAGCGCATCATTTGCTGCAGCTTGCGTAGCTAATTTGGTTACATTGTTGCTTAGTACATTTAATGTTGACCTGTAAGGGACAGCTCTGGCAGCCGTAGCTAAGGCTGCCCCCCCTTCCTTACAACTCAACCCCAGCGGATCAATCCATTGCACAGGATTAGGCGCATACTGGTAGTGGTTGAGACCACCGAGCAGGCCTATCGGATCCTGATGGATGAAGCGGCCGGAATCCGGGTCGTAATAACGGAATCGGTTGTAATGCAGCCCGGTTTCTTCATCCTGGTACTGGCCCTGAAACCGCAGTGGATTCTTAATGGTGGCAACGCGCAGGTTTGCCTTTCCATAAGCTGAATAATCTGCCTGCCAAACGACGTTCCCTTGTGAATCAGTTAGCTGAAGTGGTGTTCCGAGATGATCGAGATGGTAATAATAGACCAGCCCCTGTTTGATTAAGGCAACGGGCCTGAAGCTATCAGGCTCGTAGATATACCAGGTAAACTCACCGTTGCAGTGTTCACCAATGAGCTGATCACCATCCCACAAGGAATCCGTACGCTGCTGTCCGGTGATTTTCGTACATCGACGACCTAAAGCATCATACTGATACTGGGTATACTTGCCGCCAACTTTAACGCCGGTAAGCTGGTTTAAACCGTTAAACTGGCGCTGCTCATGGCCGCTTGAGCTGTAAACACGGGATTGGTTACCATACGCGTCATAGCTGAACTGGCTTTCCTGCCACTTCAACAACCTGTCGGCTTCAACCTGAATATCTTCACCGCACGGGTTACCGAAGCTGTCCGGGGTAAACGGCACATCATTATTTGGTTGTGCGCACTGAATTAGCTGTTTCAGCTCATCAAACTGATAGCGAGTATCACCCAACTCGCTGTCTTTAATGCCAACCAGTTGATCTGCCTGGTCATACTGATAAACACGCTGCTGCAATCCGTCAGTTTGTTGCCAGCTTTGTTCAACCAATAACCCCTTGCTATTGAAGGCCTGCACTTGAGAAACACCATTGCCATAATGTCGTTGGTTTTCTCTGTTGCTGTTATCAAAATGACGACTTAGTAACTGTTGCTGTTGCCAATAAATCCCAGACAGTAATCCAGTTTCACTGTATCGGTAATCTATCTGACTGCCATCGGGCAGTTGAGTAAGAACCCGCCTACCTACTGAATCATACTCATGTTTTATCGGCCAGTTATCCTGCCAGATTTCTGCTGGCTTTCCACTCGTATGGTAAAGGAAACTGACTTTACGCTCAGCATTATTGGCATGAACAAGGCGGCCAGCTTTGTCGTATTGGTAGTGATTAGAAAAAGGAATGCCTGATGCAGTTGCACTTAACTGCTCAATAACCCGGCCACTATGATCCCGTATCAGCTTAACGAAACGTTCGCCTTGTTCGGCAAGACAAGCCAGACGGCCCTGTCCGTCATACTGATATTCCTGTACACGACCATCAAAACCGACTGTTTTGGTTATCCGTTCTTCACCATCATACTCAAGCCTATAAGTGACGCCGTCACTGCGTTCAATTCCAGTCAGATTCCGCTCTTTGTCATAACAAAATGCCAGCCAGCTTCCGTCAGGCCGGGTTTGTTTTACCGGCTGAGCTAAGCCCTGATAAGTTAAGGAGGTAGTGCGACCCAGCGGGTCAGTTGAGGCAATCAGCCTTGCGGCTTGATCATATTCAAGATGCCATGAACGGCTATTGGAGGGCGTGTCATGCTGATATTCAACAACTTCTATGACTAAACCCACTGTATTACGACGATACTGAATAACCCAACCATCAGGATTGATCATGCCGTTCAGCTCACCAAGCTCATCATAGCTGTATCGGGTAACGGCATCTCTGTCTTTAGCCGCAACCAGTCGCCCCTGTTTATCCCACCAGTAATGAACCACCTGACCGTCAGACGATGTTATAGAGGTAATTCTGCCATGATGATCATACTGATACGTTTTCACTATTCCGTCGGGGCTTTGCTGACTAAGCAAACGACCAAAACTGTTGTAGTCATTGACCCATTCCCGGTTTTCGCCGTCTATGATTCGGGCAACTTGCCCTAAACGGTTATAGAGGTATTGGGTTCTGCTCTTATCCGGTGCTTGAACTTCACACAGCTGACCGAAGTCATTATATCGATAATACGTCGCGGAGCCGTCTGGTGAAATTTCAGCGATTTTCCGGCCATGGTGGTCATATTCATAGCGCCATACATTGCCCAATGGCGAGACTTTTTCCAGCAGCTTTCCCTGCGCACTGTGTTTATAGCACCAGCGGTTACCCAGGCTGTCTGTACTGATTGCGGTATAACTATCTGTATCGTATTCAAACTGATATTGATAGCAGTCATCATCACCCCACTGAGCAATACAACGGGCTTCATCCCCCTTGCCCTGCCACTCGAAATAATGACTAAAACCAGAAGGTCGTGTTCGCTGAATCAAGAGGTGTCCGTTGTAACGGTATAATTCTTCCTGCTGTTGTCGGTTACTGGCCTTTATTAAGTCGCCATGCGCATCATATTGATACGAAGCCAACACCACGGGCTGATCTGGTTCATTTGTCTGAGCTTGAACTTCAATCAGATATCCACCGGCATCATAACGAAAGGCAAGTTCCCGACCTGTGCTGGATTTCAATCTGATAAGCCTGGCGGCACTGGAATATTCAAACCTGAAATTAAGAGTCTCGCTTATTCTTAACTTATCAAGAACCCAGCGTTTACCGTGGTTAATAAAACGAAGCTGACGACCGTCACTCAATGTCAGCAAATAATAACCATGACGGTCATGAGCCAAGGATGCTCCCGCATTAACCTGATAACTTACCGCTCCCGTAGCAATATCATCAAATAACAGCTCCCAACCATCCTGATCAATAAAGCGCCAGCGGTGACTCTCCCTGTCGGGTATAAGCTCTTTATTTAGCTCAAAATGAAAATTACTGCGCCAACCATGCCCCAAGCCGACATTCTGAGTGCTGAGTCCTGAACGATACAGACGCTGCCATTGTATTTCGGTATCTCCTGAAACACCCATATCAGAAAAGCTAATATCAATAAGTTTGAGGATCTCTTCCCCTGTTACCATGGATACCGGGTCACCGTCACAGGTCATTTCATCAGTTGAAACAACAACAGCCTCGTTATTTACGCTATCTTCACCTTCTGGGGTAACCTCAGATTCACCGCCATGGGTTCGCGTTTCATTTTGTGATGATGAACTACCAGAAGTCGTTCCCGTTTCGCGATAGATCACAGGGTCTATTACCGGTAGTTCATAAACCCGTAACCGACCATCATGTAAAGCTTTTGCTAGTTCTTCATGTGTAGTACCCGATATCAAAGAGCCTACGGTACGAGCCCTTATCTCTGCTGACGAATCCAGCATACCCAGCACAGCAGGTAAATCAGCCCCCGGGCGTTGCATGACCTGTGTGAATTTACTGATAAAAAGACGGGCCAATTGGATCGTTGTGAATACAGACGACTGTGCACTGGCATCATTTTTTTTGATGGTGGTGAATTGATAGGCTTTGCCATCATTGGCTTTAAGCTGCAGTTGATTGATTCCTTTCATACGACCTACAGTAGCTTTTATTCATCTTGCCAGGAGTAGAGAGCAGCCGCACGGTACAATCTCGGAGAGATCTCCAGTTGCATCGTGTTATACAAATACTTTCCTTGTTGATAGCGATCATTCAGGTGCAATAAATTATAAAGGCCAGAGCAGGCACCTAAATCACCGGTAAATGGCGTGGTCATAACAACCTGAGTTTGTTTACCCGCACACGGAGACAAACGGTGATACGCATTTGTCCATTCATCAACCAAGGTTCCTGAACCGTCAAAAGGTGCATAAAATTGATATATCGGCAGCCCTTTTGTCTGGACATATTTATTAAAAACGAATGCTAAAGCGGCACTCTCAGATTGATCGCTGGTACGTAATTCGTATGAAAACCAATCACGTTTTAAACCAGATTCAGCGCGCTTAATACTGGCAAGAATCACACATTCAGATGCAATATTTTCAACATCACAGAGCAAGCCATTCGTTAATTGACTAAACAATCTGAAGTCCGTATCTATCGCAAGCAAAAGAACTTCTTGATAATTTTGTTTAAAAATTAGTTTTTCAACCTTGTCCCAGGCAAATAAAAGAGCACTTCTACCATAAGGAAAAAAATAACAACCTTCATTTCGTTCTAATACATGTATCAATCTATCAAAATGATAAGATAAAGACTGTTTCAAAAAATCATCCACTTCATCCATTTGAGGTAATAACACACAAATTGGAGAGTTGTTGTTTTCTAATTCAAACTTTTTAATCGTTTCTTCTAATATATCAACTAATCGCTGTTTGAGTGTCTGCTCCTTTATCGGAATAATTGACATTGAGCGCAAGACATTCCCATCATCAAAACAATATAAATCTGGCTCAACACGAGCTTCTGAATTTAGTTCCAGTAATAAATCAGGATCACTGAATTTACCAATTTGCAGATGATGGAGATCTATAGCTAAAGGCATCCTCTTTACCCAATAGTGACAGTTGGATTACCTACTATTATCTTACCGCCATGACTGGTAGCATCTCCCATTCTGGCTGCGGGCTTTCCATTAACAGTCACCGTTGATGAACCATTTTTTATCGTATCTGGTGGGCCAACACATACAGCTTTATCACCTTTACGGGCAGCAGGTAACCCTCCAATAAATACATTTCCCGAACCAGCAACAACAGGACCACCTACATGAGGTGTTTTACCTGAATATTTAGGGCATATATGAAAGCAAGTTACTGTTGCAGCAGGTTTCCCCATAATTATCTCTCGTTAGGAAATTTTCTTTAGTTCAATGCAATTGATCCAGCTTTCAAAGCAATATTACTTCCATTCACTTTGATACTTGATCCTTTAATATCAATAGCACCACTACTAGAAAGCGTAATTGAAGCTCCTCCAGTTTTAATTACTATCCTACTACCAGCATCTATTACTAATTCTTTACCTATTTTTTCATTTAGGTTGTTATCCACTTGGAGGGTATAGTCATTTTTTACCGTTCTCTGGTAATTATTTTCAACTAAAGCTTTCTCATCATTTTTTACAGTTTTACAACTGTTATTCTCGATTAAGGATTGAAAGTCATTTTCAACCATTAATTGATGGTCTTTCTCAGCATGGATATATAAAAGTTCGCTGCCTTTTTCATCTTCAAAGTGAATCTCATTGAAATTAGCTTCACCACCTTCTTTAGTAGAACGTGTTTTAATCCCACTTTGAGTCTTACAGCCAGGTAGGTCATATGGTGGCATCAAATCGCCGTTGTATAATGCCCCACTAATAATTGGCTGATCGGGGTCTCCATCCAAAAACTCCACCAGCACTTCCTGGCCAACACGAGGGAAGAAAAAAGCCCCCCAGCGGTTGCCAGCCCAATTCTGTGCAACGCGAATCCAACATGAACTTGTACTATCAGCGGTACCTTCACGATCCCAATGAAACAGTACCTTTACACGCCCATACTTATCGATATGAATCTCGTCTCCCTCATCGCCAGTAACAACCGCTGTCTGCGCACCATAAATACGGGGTTTGGGTGTATGTTGAGTCGAACGATAAAGTGTTTCTTTTGGTACGCAACTAAACTGGTTCTGGATAACATTGAAAGCACTCTTTTGAGAGCCAACCTGGTTTGTAATCGCAATTTGTAAACTAACATTAGTCAGTAAGTAACTTTTATTTGTAAAACGCGAATCTTCATGATCTTTAAACGTAAAATATTGACCCGCAGTAAAACTACAACAGTTACTTCCACCTGCTGAAAGCTCAACATCTCGCTGAAGCGATTCTAACGCAACATTGGCAACATTTTGTGCCCTTAGATTGAATTCAGATGCAGCCTGATATTCATAAACTTCCATACCTGATTGCTGTGGTATCAAACCTGAGTTTTGGTGCTCTCCTGATGGTTTTTCGGCTGGCTTAATAAAATCATAGCCTCGTTTAACACTGCTACCAGGAGCAACGCTTACTGCACCAAACCAGCTATGAATATGAGCTTCAGAAAAACTACCTGTGGTAAAACTTACCTGTGATTCTTGACACTCTTTATATGCCGTCACATCATCTGCAAGAACAACATAATGGTTACTTTCATCATGCCTGAAAAAATAAAAAACACCTTCATCTTCCAAAAGACGGCTAACAAAATTCAAATCAGTTTCATGATACTGAACTTTATAATCATATAACGGATAATTTTTCTTTAGCTCACTCTGTATTTTTACCCCATGTTCTGAAAAAACTTTTTTCACAACATCTTCAAAATTAACTTTCTGAAAGATACGACAATTTGTACGCTGAGATAAAAAAGATAGTGATGGTTCTATTTTTAATACATAATCTTGAAAGTTTTCACCTTCGGCAACAACAGGAATCCTGCTACCTGATGAGTGAACTGAAGAAACATAACCGTTAAAAAAACGTTTAGACAACTCCCCACTCAAATTATACACAAGAGTGATAGTTACTGGCTTTCCTATAATTGATTTGGTATCTACCAACTCATTATTTGCATAAACATAGGCTTGTATTGAAAAAAGCGAAGATAGTCCTTCCTGAACTTCAACTTTATTGACATATAAAACATCCTTGCCTAAAGGAGTATCAATGCGAAGAATGCTTTTATCTTGCGTTGCTTTTTCCATTTTAATCCTAAAAACCAATCATTAATCTGCTGATTGCGGAGTAGAGAACTACTCCGCATTAACAAAATATTACATTTTCTGACCAGCAGAGCCGTCATAACCGTAAATGAGCTGCCCTTCACGATGGTTATCATCATTCGTAGGCGTAACAGCCATAACCATTTTCGTGTATGAGATAGTGATAGTTTCAACAGGACGATCACCTTGAACGGACATGCTGTAGTTTGAAATCATGGTGTTTTTTAGCTCAATTTTAATGATTTCTTCAACTTTATCTTTGCCCTGCTTTGTTACATATATTTCTGCTTTGCCACCTTGACCTATTGTTGCTTCTTCAAATAACAAAGTTGAAGTTTTATCTTGTAGCTTTGTAATCGTCATATCATATAGACGGGCAGAACTCGCTTCACGGTCTTGTTGAGTACCAGTAAAGGAAGTAATTTCACGTCCAACACTCCAATCAACTGACAAAACCGTAATCATGTCTTTATAGTCAGTTGCTGTAGTTTCACCATTTAGTGGTTTCCCATCTGTATTATAATATTTCAGATAAGTATTAGATTGCATGCCAGTCTCCTGTAGCACTATTGATAAGTTTAATTAAACAATTAAAAACCTAAACACCAATATAACTCGATGTATAAAGCCTAAATTTAAAGTGGGTTTTAACAGTATACAAAATAAGCACACAGCTTAATTAAAGCGAAATATCACACAGGCTTAATTATATATAAAGGACAGAAAAAACAAACTACGACACACCTCCCATTTAATTATTCAACATGAGTAAACTCAACTAAAAATTACGTTGTAATTATCATTACAAACATCAACACAAATTAAATCAAACTCACTATTCGTTGATAACCTCTTCAATATCAAGCCTGACAACAATGGCAATAAAAACTGCTGAAGGTTATTATGGATCGACCTTGCACCTGAATTATCATTGTTACTTTGGCCTCTTAAATAATCGACCACATTATCAGTGTATTTAAACTCTGCATTATAGTTATTCTTAATTCTGTCAGAAATTCTATTAAGCTGCAGTTTTATAATTTCTTTAAGCACATCGTTAGATAAGGGTACATAAGGAATAACATCTAGCCGCCCAAGAAATGCAGGCTTAAATACCTGAAGCAAATCATCTTTCAGAGCCTCTTTTAGTCCTGGTATCGATGGCGACGTTTCTTCGTCCTCATAGAGTTCCATGGTTGTTTCTGTGCCGGCATTTGACGTCATGATGATAATCGTGTTTTTGAAATCGATATCTCGCCCTTCTCCATCTTTAAGGGTTCCTTTATCAAAAACCTGATAAAAAATGTCCTGAACCCCCGGGTGAGCTTTCTCCATTTCATCCAATAACACAACACTATAAGGTTTGCGTCTCACGGCTTCAGTCAGAATTCCCCCTTCACCAAAACCGACATATCCCGGCGGCGAACCAACCAAAAGAGAAACCTTATGCTCTTCTTTAAACTCGGACATATTAATAACGGTAATGTTATCTTCACTACCATAGACTTGCTCTGCTAATGCTAATGCCGATTCTGTCTTACCAACACCACTTGGCCCGGTTAACAAGAAAATTCCATCAGGCCGGCGCTCATCACTTAGTTGCGCCCTGGCGGTTTTAACCACTTGGGCGATCTGATCCAACGCATGATCCTGGCCAATCACTCTTTGTTTCATTCGCTCTGAAAGCGACAATATATTGTCTATTTCATCACTTCGCATTCTACCAAGTGGAATACCTGTCCAATCTGCAATCACTTCTGCAACTAACGTTTCACCCACCTCAAGGTGAACCATAGGCTCAACCTTTGCTGTAAGCTGATTTTTCATCTCCTTGAATTGTGCTTTATCCTCTTCAGAGACTACATCACCTTCCATTAATTTTTGGGAAAAATCTTTTGCCTGCTTAACCAGCCCAACTTCATCACGCCACTGGTTTTCTAAATGATGAAGCTCAGCATCAGCTTGTTGCAGTTTGCTCTCAAGTTGAGCTAACTTGGTGCCGTGATCACTACCTGTAATTACCTCTTTTTCTAATACTGCTATCTCTGTTTTTAGCTGCTGACATAAGCTTGTTAACTCTTCAACTTGCCCCGGCATTGACACCTGACTCATTGCCACGCGTGCGCAAGCGGTATCAAGCAATCCCACTGCTTTATCCGGTAATTGACGTCCATTGATATAACGATTTGATAATTTGACCGCAAACTGTAGTGCTTTATCGGTAATCGTCACATGATGGTGAGCCTCCATAACGGGTAACAGACCACGCAACATCACGACCGCCGTTTCTTCATCAGGTTCTTCAATTTTTACTACCTGAAAACGCCTGGCCAAAGCGGCATCTTTTTCAAAATATTTTTTATATTCAGCCCAGGTCGTCGCAGCAATCGTCCTTAGCTCTCCACGAGCAAGCGCCGGCTTGAGCAAGTTCGCCGCATCATTTTGCCCCGCCTGGCCACCACTACCAATTAACGTATGTGCCTCATCAATAAACAAAATGATCGGCACAGGTGAAGACTTCACTTCCTTAATCACTGTTTTAAGCCGATTTTCAAATTCCCCTTTCATGCCAGCCCCAGCCTGAAGCAAAGCTAAGTCCAGCACGCGAATAGAAATATTCTGCAATACCTCAGGAACGTCACCATCTGCTATTCGTTGCGCCAATCCCTCAACCACTGCGGTTTTACCAACCCCAGCCTCACCGGTAAGGATTGGGTTGTTTTGTCTACGGCGCGTCAAAATATCGATCATCTGACGTATTTCGTTATCACGCCCCAAAATTGGATCGATTTCTCCAGCCTTAGCTTGAGCCGTTAGATCTATCGTATATTGAGCCAAAGCTTGTGATGAGTGGTTAAGACTGTGTGATGAGCCCTGCTCCGATGCCCCCCTAGAACCTCCCTCTGTCGAATCTTTCTCAATCGCAGGCCAAGAAGACAATATGCGAGAGGCATCGACTTTCAGCAGTTCCCGGGCATCTCTATGAAGCAGTGATACCAGACTTTCGTCACTTAATAAGGCATAAATGATGTGAACACTACGAATGGCGCTTTCATTAAATTCAATGGTTGCAGCCATCCAAGCCGCTCTCAACAAAGCAACGACCTGTGGAGATAAACCCGGAGGATTGCAATTTCCGGTTTTTAGTTGCTCCAGGCCAAGCAACAATTGGTTTCGCAATTCAGCCAAATCCAAGTCAAAGGCTGACGAGATAACCGCCAAATCACCCGACTCCCCCTCTGCCATTACAGCTAACCAATGCTGTATTTCCACACTAAAATGGCTCCGGCTATTACATAATCCAGCCGCAGCTTCTAATTTCTTTTTACAATGTGGGGTCAGCTTGTCCACTAACGACTTTAAAGTCATGGTTGACATGTTACTATTCCTTTCATTAATCAAACGACAGCTTCTGAGTTCAGCACACAGGAATACTCAGCTCTTTATCCATCAAACAACGACGTATCATCAACGACGCCCCACGCCCTAAGCCCGGACCATGTTTACTAAGGTCTGCTGAAGGCAAGCAGCGATATATGGTGATTAAAAACCATTTCACTTCAACAGAAGCCGGCACATAATGGCTTACGATCCGCTTCATACTCTGAAATAACGGCCCATCTCCCATTAGTTCTATACACTGGCTGGGATCTGCACCTTTAATTTCAATATTAATTTCAGAAGATACGTCCCATACGCGCGAACCTAAGACTGTACTAATACCCAACCTGGCATGCTGCCCCTCTGGCTGACATAGCGATCCGAGACATGTCTGCTCACTCTGTTTCAACGTGATCCACCGACCAACAAACTCCGTGATTTTTATCTCACAACCACTTAGTACCTCTAAAAATTGTTTTAGCCCTTGTGTATTTCTTATTTGTTGGCTAAAGAGACCACCGAAATAAACATCTAAATCCTGATTTGCTCCCGTCAATGAACGAAGTATTTTATCGAACGAAGAATCATGACCTAAAAGCTGACGTTCATACTGAGCGGGATAATAAAACTTCTCCCACGCGCGATAGTAAAACGAAATCAGTCGGTGATTAAATAAATCAAAAAAATCACGAAGTGCCGTATCTTTTAATTTGACGCGCTCCATCAAAAGTTCGGTGTAATACCTGGGTAAAGCACCACTAGGTCCTGTCAAGCCGGTGAAGTTGATATAACAACAAAGCCGTGATAAGCCGCTGTCAACTTCTTCCTTACGAATCGTCTCAATTGCTGTTCCAGGGAACCCCAAATGCTGAGAAACTTTAAATCGAATCCTTTCATTAGACGGAAGTGCATCTGAACCAACTGCCATACCATCAAGATCTTCCACAAGCCAACGTTGCAAAGCATTCACGGTATGGTAAAAATCATTTTTATCGACTTTAGCGATCACTTGATTGATACTCATATCAATTTCTTGCTCCCAGCCATCGCAGGCCAGCGATGTAAACATTCAGCTTGCCCCTGTATTCGAACACTCAATCGTGTAAAACTATTGATTGCAGTAAATTGAGAAAAGAACTGAGAAAGAACACAACCAAAGAAAAATATATTGGTGCCAGTTAACTCATTTTTTGCAAATTCAATTTCTATATCTGTGCCATGACAGAAGCCTACACGTCCTCTTTGTACAACTCTTGACGTTGCAGGCGTGATACTTAATCCTATTACTGAATCAATGATGGCTTTGCTCTGTGGACTTTGCTCAAAGTCATAGAGTTTTAATAACTCAACCAACGTTAATAACCCATCGTCTCCAGTAAAGTGATTTAAGGTTAAGTGCCTGGCAAATTGCCAGCGAGTGCTTTCATTTAACTTAGGGCGAATAGGGGTCGTTGGCGCTGTCAGACACCTGACTTCTTTTAATGTATCTGTACGCTGTGTTACTGACATTGCAGGCTGGCCGCCACCAAATGGTAGGCGTATCGGTAAATTCCGGTTGCTGCATAATGCGTTAACTGTCACTATCCAATGTTCATATTCATTAATATCCAGCGGCCTAGAAACAGAATTAATAACTGACAAATAGCTTTCGCAACCTGGCTCATTATGCCCCGCCGCAAGATCCGCATGCTCCCGACGCTGAGTCCAAAACATTTCATTTTCAGTTAAGTAACCAGCCTGGCTACAACCGTAGAATGGTGCGACTAAAGTGCTGTTTCCATGCTGGTCATATGCAGTGACATCCTTAATTTGAATAACTTCACATATATCGGCGTCCTGGTAACGAGGAACCAATCGATGTTCACGATGTGCTAACGACAGGGAAAATGGCTCCAATTCCTGCTTAAATAAATTGATAATGGGAGTACAACCTAACAAAATATTTTCAGCGGTTAACTGCTTTGCTAACCAATCATCTGTTTCATCAAAATAAATATAAAGTTCGACTTCATTTCCCCGCCCCAGCCATTGAGACTTTAAATCCCTAAGTTCAAAAAAGAGAAATTTTTCAGGAAACAAGAAGTGTTCAACAAGCAACCTATACCCGCAAAATGTCCTTTTTTGATACGGTATAACGTCCTGATTATCATCATATCCGACCTGATAAATATGACGTGATTGTAAATACCTGCATGATTCCTGCTCATCCCTTGATACAAGAGATAAACCAATCGCAGACTTAAAAAGTAATTGATACAGGGTATGACTAAGATGAGGCTGGCCGTGAATATAAAACCTAAGTTTATCTAACCCTAAGTCTTGTAACTTATTTTCCTCAAATTCACTGCTCAATGTTAATTTCAGAACAGCTTTTGCTGTTTTTTGAAAATTAGCTTGTGGAGCCTTAAACGGGGCATTTTCAAACGTTGCTGAAGTAACTTCTACCGGCCAAAGTTGAGTATCATAACAAGTTGTGAACTGACATGGTTTATAACCCTCTACCCGACTTTCGACCGATGTTCCTTTCGGCAAGGTAAAGCCATTATCAGTAATATTCTGAGTGGTCATTTTAATCACAGCCATTGATGGAATAGTGGCGTGATAATCAGGAAAAAGCTGCCCTAATAATGCTTCGGTTAATTGCGGAAAACGATCATCAAGGCTGCATCGAATTTGTGATGTCAGAAATGCAAAACTTTCAATTAGCCTGGATACATGTGGATCCTCCACATGTTCATCTGATAACTTGAGTCGTCCTGCTACCTTTGGGTATCGCTTGGCAAATTCAGCCCCCATATGGCGGATGAAGGCAAGCTCACGATTATAGTATTTCAGCATTTCATCACTCATATTACGACTCACTTACTCTTATTCCCAAATAAACAGGTTCAACTTCAGAATCAAAATACACCTCCTCCGGCTCTGGTTCAGCACGAAGCAATGCATGAATTCTTAAACGTAATATACGATCCAAAGGCTGTTCTTCGCTTACCACTGTAACTGCTACATCACTGAATCGAGGCTCAAACTTTCTGATAGTTTCTTCAATAATCCGACATAAACTTTCTCTGCCACCTAAACTACTTAATGGCATAGCGGAAAAATCGGGTAAACCATAGGCCAGCAAAGAATACTCAAGCTCTTTACAGCTTTCTGGCCTCTGCAGCCAACTGATCCTTGCATTTAGCAAATTTTCTAAATCGCGTCTGACACTCTGGCGCATATCCCGCCAATTAAATGAGCAGGGGGCTTCATGACCAATTTCAGGTGAATCATCTATGAGGCGATCCAGTATTGACGGAAGCAGCTGTTGCGAAGAACTCATGACATTAGATCGCCTTACGCCATTTCGTCTTCAGTAATCTGAAGATGTGTTATTTGTGACAAAGCTTTAGCTTCATCACCACATAAGAACATTTTTTGGCCTGCACCTATATAGACATCCGTTTTCCTTACAGACAGCCAATCAGTTTCCCTACCAAGCTTAAGCTCGTCTGAATTACTGGCAAGATAAGTCATGGGAATAAAGGCCTCACCACTTAAACCACCTTTAATTTCAACCTTAGCTTTGCGCCAAACCAACTCGACTAACGATGTCACAGGTTTTAACTGCATATTTTCCAGGGCATTAAAAGGAACCAGGTAATACTTACCGTTAGTGCCAAAGACCTCCAAATAACCAGCTAGGCTATCATCTAAGTCTCGGACTAATTCACATTGTTGACCATTAATCCTTATTGCAATATCTTGCCGGATATTTTCTAACAATAGTGCATTCGATTTGAGCTCTTCATCATCATTTTCTCGCATTGCGAGGCGTATTCTGACTAATGTCTCAAACGACTCATCAACCTCATGAACCAAGGTTGCCGTTGCAGCACCCTCTGAAAAATCAAACCTGGCTTGAGCGGCCCTTATTAACAAACGCAAATTAGAGCCACCAATGAGACATTCAGGGTGTTGTTTAATCAATAAGCTTAATTGTTTGTCAGCCCGCTCTAGCTGGCCATCAATACATAGCAGCTCTACAAAACGGCTTCTAAGATCCTGTGCTTTAGGCTCCATTTGTAATTGCTTTTTTGTATATTCAATCGCTTCAGTTAACTTGCCCTTTTGTATCAAGTCATTTGTTTTATTCATAATTTATCACTCGCTAAAATTAACTCCAGGTGATAGCTCTGTTACTAATCGAATTGATGAAACCACCTGATCAAGCTGGAAGTGAGGACGTAGCCTGACAATAGAATAGTAATGGCCTGGCTTACCATGTATTTCTTTCACTTTTATACTTGCTTCATTTAATGGATATTTGGCATTCATTTCTTCTGATATATCAGAAGTTACAGTTGTATAATTAAGTAACCACCGCTGAAAATCACTCTCTATATTTCCTGCCGTTTCATAAAGACCAACTTTATCGCGTGCCATAACTTTAATGTAATGCGCAAATCTTGATGCACACATAACATATTGCAGCATAGATGATATTCGTGCATTTACATTAGCCGTGGCTGAGTCATAATGTTGAGGCTGATGTACTGAAGCATTACTAAAAAAAATAAGGTGTTCAGTATTGGGTGCTATCGATAATGGCATAAAACCACAATCAGATAACTGTCTCTCTAATCTATCACCGACCTGTAAATCTGCAGGTGCTTCACACTGTTTTACTTTTGATGAAATATCAAAATTCACTGTTGGTAAATCAAACACTAGCCCTCGGTTAAATCGTCCTGGCTGCATCCCGCGAATTTGGCTAAACCATCCGGATTCAGAGAAGGCTTTCATTGCAACCACAGCAAAACCATAAGCAGCATTACCCCACAGATAATCATCATGTGGATGATTGATTTGCTCACAAAAATAAAAACCTTCTTTACGTGAACCGTCCTGTTTATATGGCTGACGCATCAATATATAAGGAATGGCTAATCCTAAAAAACGCGCATCTTCCATTTGCCTTAGGCCTTGCCAGTTTTGGTAACCTGGCAGAGTAAACTGAGACTGTATATCTCTAACGCCTGCTAACTCTGAAAAATAATCAACTCCAAATAATGAAGGGCAAGCCGATGTAATGAAAGGCGCAAAAGCAGCAGCAGAAACCTGGCAAACACCTTTCAACGTATCTATATCATTAAATAACAAACCAGATGAATGTTTATGTGATACCTGATAATCGCCAATTAATAAACCAAACGGTTCCCCTCCAGGCATACTAAATTCATTGCTGTAAACAAGTCGAAATAATTCACTTTGGTCGAATTCTATTGCTTTATTAATATCTCTACTTAATTCAACCCAACTTAAGTTAAGGATTTTTATCTTACATAACCGCTCATTATCAAAGCTATCACATTGATTGATGAGATATTTCAAACCACGCCAACTAGCTTCAATTTTTTTAAAACTCTGATGGTGTATAATTTTATTTACCTGATTGTTAATTTTTTCATCAATACTTTTGATAGCTTTTAGCAAAACATAACTAACTTTATCTTTATTACTAAACAAACAAGCAGAGTCATTATCTTTTTCTAACCATATTCTTAATGCCCAATAAGGATCATCTTGATTCAAAAAATGATCGACAACATCACTATCGGCATACCAAACTGAATCTTCTTTCTGCCTATTTGGATTAACGGTTGAGACCAGCTCATCGGTATCAATAAAACGAATTGTTGACTCCACCAGAGCCTCCCGTACGCCATTGTGAGCCAGCTGGAAAGCTGGCTCAATCTGGCTTAGCCAATTTCAGGAATTTTAGCGACTAAGCGCATTGATGTTGTTAGCTCTTCCATCTGTAACCATGGACGTAACCAGGCAATGGCATTATAAGCACCAGGGCTTCCAGGTATTTCTTTGACTTGTACTTTTGCTTCAGCCAGCGGATACTTGGCTCTGATCTCCTGCCCGCCACCTTCAGCAGCATTCACATAAGATAGAATCCAACGATTGAGCCAAGCTTCAACATCCCCCGCTTCCATATAACTACCAATTTTATCTCTGGCCATCACTTTCAAGTAATGAGCAAAACGTGATGTAGCCATAAGGTATGGTAATCGTGCAGAAATCGCCGCATTAGCTGTTGCTTCAGGGCTGTTGTATTTCACTGGCTTCTGACATGTTTGCGCGCCAAAGAACACTGCATAATTGGTATTTTTATAGTGACATAATGGCAAGAAGCCCATTCGCCCCAACTCAGCTTCGCGTCGATCCGTTATACCTATTTCAGTCGGACACTTTAGATCAGGATCACCATCATCACTGATAAACATATGCGATGGCAGGTTGTCGACCCGGCCACCGCCTTCAGCACCACGAATCGTAGTACAGAAGCCAGATCTAGCAAAGGAATCCGTTAAACGCGCACCCAACACATAGGAAGCATTCATCCAGCAGTAATCTTCATGGTCAACGTCGTATGCCATGCCTGTATTCGTGTCAACCTTGAACTCCTCATAACAGAAGGCTTCCGTAGGTTGTGTTGATTCACCGTAAGGCAGTCGTGCCAATACACGTGGCATTGTAAGCGTAACAAAACGGGAATCTTCACTTTCCCGGAAAGAGCGCCACTTCACATATTCCTGTGACTCAAACATTTTTGATAAATCACGGGGGTTACTAAGTTCTGCCCACTCTTCAAACCCGAATAATGCAGGTGATGCCGCCGACAAAAATGGTGAGAAACCAGCAGCCGCAACATTAGACATCATACTGAGAGTTTCAATATCCTGCGGATGATTGGTAAACTCGTAATCCCCAATAAGTGCACCATACGGTTCACCACCAGGTGTACCAAATTCTGACTCATAAACTTTCTTGAAGATCTGGCTCTGATCGAATTCAACCGCTTTGCTCAAATCTTTGCGCAACTCATTCTTACTGATATTCAGCATACGGATTTTCAATGTTTGGCTAGTTTCTGAATTCATTACCAAATAATTCAAACCACGCCAACTACCTTCAAGCTTTTGAAACTGTTGCTGGTGCATGATTTCTGCAAGCTGAACCGAAATTGCATTATCTAAAGAGGCAATAGCTTCCCGGAATGTTACTGTTAAATTTTTATTCCAGGTTACAGTACCTTTAAGTGCTTCTTCAGTTAAGGTACGAATCAACTCTTCAGCTCGTGAACTTTCTGTCTGCTTAGTTGCAACAATTGCCTGCTCTAAAAACGAAGTGCTACTTTCTTCTGCGGCCGCATCCAATACTGCTGATGTTTCTGTATTCATTTTGCCGGCTCCTCCGTTTCCAGATTAAGCTCATCCGATAGCCTCTGTAAGTGGCTGGTATTATTTAATACTGTTTCCAGAAGATTCTCTAAATCCTCTGAACGATCAACTTTTGTCATCAGGTCACGTAGTTTATTACGCGTTTCCATGAGCTTTCTTAATGGCTCAACCTGATTAACAATGGCTTCTGGCTCAAAATCTTTCATTGATTTAAATTGCAATGAAACTTCCAGCTCAGTTCCATCATTAGCCAGCTTGTTATCAACTTTATACTTAAGTCTCGGGCTCATCCGGCTTAGTACGTCATCAAAATTATCTCTGTCGATCTGAACAAAACGACGTTCCTTAATTGGTTTAAGTTCATCGGTATTTTGCCCTGCAAAATCCCCCATCACCCCAACAACAAAAGCTAACTCTTTCTGAATACTTGAACCTTCAGTCTCAACATCATAGGTAATATGTACCCTTGGTTTACGTATCCGAGACAACTTTCCGTGGATACTTCCCATGTTCTTCTCCCTTTTAACTACGCACTTTTAATTCACATACAGAGAATAATAAAAGATCACTCATTGTTATCCTTTGCGATTCCAACGAGACGGAAATAGCCATTTCTCGCTTCATTATCTGAAATCAACTCTGCTAACAAATCTGGCAAAGCCATATCACTCCACCTGACAACTTGCTCTATCGCATAAGCCATTGGTGAGTGCGGCTCTGTTTGTTTAAAAAAATCAGCTATTTGTTTTAAACTTTTAATAGCCTCTTGCCTTGAATTTAGCTGTACACTCAATGTTGCAACAGTCGTATCGCTCTGCTTTTCATTCTCTGTTTCTAAATTATCTAATTCTCCAGAGGATTCATCATCATTAAGCTTCGCTCCGGCAAGGTATACCACTGCATCCAAACAACTTTGAAGCCGCTTACTAATATGTGACGTTGGCAATGACACTTCACATTTATCATCCATCACTTTAACAAGCTCGGTGTATGAATCTATTGCACTTTCAATATCTCGGTACAACTGCTGATAAAATGCGGCACTTGAAGCTTCAGCAGCCGCTAAAACATCCTTTAATTCTATTCCACCAGCACCTATGCGCTGTTTTTTCCTATCCGAATCAAGACGCTCTATTTCCAGCGCCTGTTCATACTCCCATAGCGAAAATGCCTGTTCAGTATGAACTTCTGTAATTGGCACACAGGAGATTGGTATTATTAAAGTACCTTCCCCTTCAACACCGTTTAACCCAATTAAAGGAGCAATTCGGGTTTCAATTCCATCTTCATCTGGTAAGGGATATAAATACTCCCAAAACTCTTCTATTAATATTTTTGCAACTGTGAAACCACAATTCAGCCCGGCAAAACCATAATTTCTCGCAAGTGCTTCTATATACCAGGCTGCAAACTCTAGATCTTTACACTGTGTGGTTAATATATTCGGCACACTAGTTAGAATATCTTTCCATTTAGCGGAGTATGACAACAGAGGCTCATTTTCAACCAGTGCATTTCTCTCTGCTGCTCTTGCATTATTCCTGACATCCTTAAGGCTAAAATAAGGTGATGTTGGCGTGACATCATTACGGAGATCTTCTCCTGCCGGAAACTCATCAGATACAGGTTGTTTTAAAAGTTCAAGATTAATTAAATCATCCATAATAAGGCACTTACACTCCATTATTCTCTATCACTCAACATTAATTATTTTTGATTAAATACCGGCACAGTATCATCATTATTAAATCTGATATTTTCGTTATTGATTATTAATTCCTCTTGTTCCTGAACTAACATAACCGTTACGTTATCTGAGGCACCTTTTACTAGAGCGGAATGTATTAACGCTAAACCTGCATCTTTTAATTCATTTGCTTGCAAACAATGAGAAATATCTCTGACTGGTAATTCTTTAGTTAAACCATCTGAACAAAGCAGAAAACGATCCCCGGGGTTTAACCGACCACTTATATGATCAATTTCAACTTGCTCACTAACCCCAACCGCCCTGGTGATAATATTTGCCATTGGGTGCTTTTCAGCTTCATCGGCAATAATATATCCCTTATCAACCATATCCATAACCTGACTGTGATCCCTTGTCAGTTGTATTAGTTTCTGATGCCGGTAAAGATAAATTCGGCTGTCACCTGCCCATAAGCAATGATATGTATTACCCTGCAAAAACAGCAGAACAACAGTGGTTCCTATGGTTTCCCCCTTCAGGTGACAACACGAATACTGATGTATTTTCCTATTCGCTTTTTGCAGGCTGTGATGTAAGTGGCTTAAATCCAGAACATCAGATGACGTTTCCGAGATAGCTTGTTTAACAATATCGACCAGCATTTTGCTGGCAACATCACCAGCTTTATGACCGCCCATTCCATCTGCAACTAACAATACGCCTGATTCAGGCATATCTAGACAAGCATCTTCATTATGCTGCCGAACTGTTCCCGGATGCGTCTGCGAGAAGATCTGATATTTACTATGATTGCTTTCTTTCAGCACTACCATCCCCACTGCTCCCATTCACCATCTAGCATTGCTGCAAATTGACTGACCAAGGGCAGACCCTTTGTAACGAGAGTGCATGGCGTGATCCTTTCCGAACCGGACGTCCACCAAAAACAATAACGTTCAAAACAGTCTCTGTACGCTTTATGCAGTAATTGATCTGACGATACCTTTTGCTCAGTTGTAACTATCAGGTGTCCGCTATGAGTAGCATTGATCTTTAACGGTGATGATGTTTCCGTATCCGGCGAAAACCACTCAGCTGAATTAATTGCCTCAACCCAATTAATTAAGTCTGTTCCGTCATCTAACAATTCCAGTACTTTCTGTTCAGACTCACTACTCCACTCTCTGTGACTCCAGAAACCAACTGGTGGCCCTTCAACCTCAGTGGCCAAAGTGAAATAAAAGTGCCGTCCGACCTGATCAATACTTGGCATTAAAGTCCCAATCACTGTTTTGTCACCACAAACTCCCGGAGACAAAGCAAAATGCCACACAGGGCTTGTCAGATAACAGCCTAGCCATTCCTTTCCCAACTGTTCCTTACTGACTGCCATTACGGCCTGAAGCCACTCTCTCCAGCCATCAACAAAATCAGAGGACAAGTTATCCTGAATGAAGTCACCTCGCGCCGGAACTTTGCCAAAATAGCCAATAACAGGCTTTACAGTATTTCCGGACATGAAAACCTCTCTATATCCCTGAGCCAGAAAGGATGGACAACACTGTTTGGTATCAATTTCAACTCAGTCCGATTTCCTTTCACTTCCAGTTTCAGCAAATGATCTTTGCGAGTTTTGGAACGAATCCGTGCTGCCTGATCCAACATTCGGAACAAGCCCCAATCTCCAGCAAACGTTTTTGTGATTGAATGTCCTGACTGCGGTGGTGTGAAAACCAACCTGACGTCAGACGAAGTGGTTTTATCTGGCCATGTAAAGTCAATAACTCTGGATGGACCGTGACGATACATCATTGACTGTCCACCAAGTTCAAACAAAATATTATTGATATGTTGATCGAGGTAATCAGCCCTGACACCAAACTCGACATATGGCACCTGACTTCCCTGAGCAAAAAACGCATCTCTGATTCGCCGGGCAGACTCAAACGTACGTAAGGCTCCTTCACTGACACCAACATTTTTAGTAAATCGCCATCTGCGCTTTGAGGTATCAACAAAAGGTTCCAGATATGACGCAAAGAATTTATCCATAATGCCGTCATGACCAAAAAATCGCCCGAAGTCTTTCAATTGCACATCATTTCTTGCCCACTGACTGAACGGGTATTTACCCTTTATTGAGCGCTGATACTCACTAACTACCTGCTCCTGCCAAAGTGTATTGATATGAACTTTGGATCCCTTTTTCGCCAGTTTAGACGTTTGCTTTTCTAACTGACCGATCCACTGATTAAACGGAGCCGGAATCGTGCTTCGAACATGATCTAATGTGTTATTCAAATTCCCCTGAGACTCTCCACCTAACAGGCTTTTATAAGCCACTCGGTCTTTTTCACCACTGTTTCTCATCCTGGCCAGATAGTTATAGAGGAGAACCATAGATTCATTCAGTGCTTTAAAATCAGCCTCATTGAGCTTAAGCAGTGAAGTGAACTGTTTTTCAACTACCTTACCTGGCAATTCGAAATCCACCTTCGGCATCTCATTAGGGAGATAACGGGTTAACCTTGTCTTTTTATGCTGCAAAGCTACGTTAGCCGCATTGGCAGCCACCTCACCAGCAGCTTTGGCATTCTTGCTCACTGGTAAGTTGGTAAGCCGCAGCTGTTTTTGAAATGCCTTAATCAGAGTTTCAAGCGGCTGTTCTGTGCCGGCGAGCACCTGTGCCTGGTACAATCCCTCTCTGGCACTACCGTAAGGCCTGAGTTTTAAATCAGCCAATAATTGTTGCCATTCATAAACATAGTCCCGGTAATATTTCTCCCGAACCGCTTTAGCGACCTGTTCACGATTAGTCTCTTCAATATCCAGATCATCTCCGTACACCCAGCTATCTTCCATCAGACGTTTAACAATTCGTTGATTCTCCAACTGAAATACGCTGTGAAAACCGTTATAGGTATACAGTCCTGGAATGCCGTCAGAGAGTGGTTTTCCACTGGTTCTCACGAAGACTTCTCTGCCCTCCGTCCCGAGAATGTCAGTTACTTTGAACTCCGGAATATGGCTATCTGCAAACTCAAGCTTCAGGCGCTGATAAGCGCGTTCTGCTAATGGCATCTCTGTTAGAACATCTCGGGCTGCAGTTACGGCATCTTGGTTTTCCCCAATACCTGTTACACCGCTACGCAATAAATTCTCGGTATGAGCCAGCAAAGATTGACGTAATTCTTCATTAACTTCCCCGGGAAATGAGCGCTCAAAATAGACAGAAAGCCAACTCATTACCTGCTCATATTCATAATGCTCCCTGTCAAAAAGCATCAGGTAAGTTTTCAGTGTCTCGTAAAGATATTCCAGATACCCCTGATTGAGTTGCATTTCATTTATCAACGCATCAGCCAGATAAGGTGCAAGAAACCCTTGCAGCCCCCTGTCGTACGCCGCATGTGCAGGCTGTCCAATCTTATCGCCTTGATATAATCCAACCCGCTTTATCCCTTTAGAATCCAGCATTTGCCCGCTAAAACCGGCAGGCATATCTTTCAAGGCATCCAGCGCACGTACAAGCGTCACGACATCAGTTTCTGCTGTCAGCCCTGTACCCACTATCTCGTTGTAATCCTTGATTGAAGACGCCGTTTCACTCACTAGATATCGATTCCAGAAATAGCTCTGGGTCCAAAGTGTCGCCATTGACAATGTTGCAATAGTGCAAGCCACTAAAACACTTCGCCTTAGCCAAACTTTCTGCTTTTTATGATGAAGGTTAACGGTTCCCAGATACTGTTCCTGGAAAATGACATCCTCAAACAAACGTTTGATGAAAAAACCCTTACTTTCAACGCTGTACTGCTTCAGCGGTACAGCGCCCAAGCCCATATCACTGGATGCCTCAGTAATGACTCGATCTATGGGTAATCCTTGCTGGGTTGCGCTAACGATATAAACACCACGCAGCATCGGAGCCTCTTCAAAAGAGTTTGGTGTGAATATTTCTTTCAAAAAGTCATCTGTGGCAGCCTGAAGCGCACGTAATTGTCGTGGAAATTCATAGATCAGCGTTCGGTTATCAAGATCCCGAGTATTTTGCAGTCGTGTATTAACCCGCTTTAAAATTCTCTGCAGTAACTCATAAAATTCTTTATTGAACATCCCGACAACACCGCGCTCAGCATCTTCCGGTTGTTCAGGGAAGGTAATCCCCCAAACCTGTTCACGCTGCTCAGGCGTTAGGTCGGCAAAATACTCACCAAATCCGGGAACGAGATCGGCTTTCGTCAATACAACATATACTGGAAAATGCATCCCTAACTGGTTTTTCAGTTCTTGGATACGCTGCTTGATTGCCCGGGCGTGGAGGTTTCTTTCTGTCTTCGTCTGAGTTAATAACGCAGACAGACTCACTGTTACAATGGCACCATTAATCGGACGCCTGACACGGTATTTTTTCAGCAATCCAAGGAAACCCAGCCAAGCTCGTGCATCTTGCTCACTATGGCTGTCCTGAGTTGTATAACGGCCTGCGGTATCAATCAGTACCGCTTTATTGGTAAACCACCAGTCACAATTGCGGGTTCCGCCAAGCCCTTCCAGTGGATCATTTCCTAACTTGTCCTTAAGAGGAAACTCCATTCCAGAATTAAGTAAGGCCGTTGTTTTACCGGTACCAGGAGGACCAATTAATATATACCAGGGCAGCTGATATACACTCTTACCCTTAATCAGCGTTGATTTACTCAGTACATCGAGCGCCTGAACGATTCGAGTGCGCAGCGTATCAATTTCACGCTGAGACGCCGCATCAATATTTTCTCCATCATTATTATCCAGCAAAGACTTTACGGCTTTCTCATCCTCTCGCTTACTTTTGGCCATACGAAAAATATTAATCAGCGCCCATACAAGAACCAAAGCTAATAAAACAGACAAGCGCGCAACTGTGCTGGAGAGAGGCTCACTACCAGCAATCGCTATCAACGGTCCGCCAAACCAAATCAATAATGAAATTGCCAATAATCCGAGCAGGGATATTGCCCAACGGGAACACACGGCTTGTCCTATACGACGTAATCCTTTTTTGAACATTCTTCTGCCATCCCCTTATTTCGAATAAAGCAAATCAATTTCAACACGACGATTTTTCGCCCTGTCTTTCGCTGATTTATTAGGACTTCTTGGTTCTGAATCCCCCATACCTTCTGGCCACAATCGCCCATGCAACTGAGTCCCCAAAGCAATGGTATTAGCAACAGCGGTCGCTCTTGCCAGTGATAAATGCCAGTTAGACGGATATTTACTGGTGAAGATAGGTTGATCATCCGTGTGACCCGTTATCAAAATCCGTCCCTGTGTTGATTCAAGAGCTCGTGCTATTTTTGACAGAAGAGGAATCAGAGAACCTTTAACTTCGGCACTACCAGAAACAAAAAGCTCATTGCTGTTAATAACGATCCTAATTCGATCCGGAAGCTCTACAAACTCAATAGCTCCTGTTTCCACTTCACTTTGTAATAGTTGCTGTAAATACTTGGCCCCCGGATTTTCTGCCTCGGTACTATCTGTTTTCACCGCCTCCCAACGAGCAACATCATTTATCTGATTAAAAACCTCATTTGAATAGGCATTAAGGTGATAGCTAAAGCCCATATAAACCCCAAGCGTTAATGCGGAGAACACAGAAATAATTACCCAAACAGGGAAATCACTTTTTGGTTTAGCTCCGATAAGCACTCTGGCTTTCGTGTCAGGTGACAGTTCCGTTTGTGATTCGCCCCGCCTGGCTGTCAGTTGCTGGAAAATTTGCTCACGGTAAAACTCAAGACGGTCCATCCCTCTCTCTTCAACCCGCATTTTGCCGATAAAGCCGAGGGACAGGCAGAGGTATTGCAACTCCAGAAGTTGCCAATTCGTATTAGGATGAGATAGTGCGTTATCCAATAAAGTATAAAAATATTCTCCACCTAGTGTTTCTGCGTGAAATGTTGATAACAAGCTTTCTGTTACCCAACTGGATTGACCGCCCCACATGGTATTCAGTACGGTTTCATCAATAAATGAACAGAGACAATATCTAGCCGACTCGATCGATTCATCATCAACGGATTTTGCCCGCAAACGAATTTCATATTCGCGAACTTTTTCAATGCAACTTTGCTTAAGGGCAGGAACATCGTGATGATCCGGTGTACTTCTGATTTGAGCGATAATCGATAATAAAACTCCGGCATCCTCCAATAACGGGTTGTCCCCCAACGAAGGTAAACCAGCTAACCTCTCACCCGTTTTTATCTTATTTAAAACCACAGTATGATCGAACTCAGATGGCTGCTCCTTCTGCGGCTTCAATTCTGAATTGATACCACGAATTCCTGGCCTCGGTTTTAATAATGTTGCCTCTGTCATTACATCCAGCCCCTGAACAATGAACCCTTACTAATTGATTGCCCACAATTGCATGTCTAAATCCGGATATTGGCCGGAAAGATGCATTGCAATACCGCCACTGGCGCTTAAGCGCTGCCAGTAATCATTACTTTTATCGAGCTGGAAGTAGTGATACCCCGAGTGATAAGGAATCTGTCGAGGTGCTACCGGCAATCCTGCGACAGCAATTCCAGGCAACTGGTTATTAACTAAATCTCGAATATGCTCTACCGGGCCAATCTTGATCTGAGCAGGGAAACGACGTCGCAACTCTTCTGTTGGTAAATCAGCTTTAACGGCAATAACAAAAACAGCCCTTTCCAACAGAGCTTTATCAGCTACTGGCGCTACTCGAATACCAAATTTAGTTGCTTCGACAGGAAGCTGGACTGCAGTTTGCTCCAAAACTGAACTCATATACTGATTCAGAACAGTCATAATGCAGCCAAGCACTGTTGCCAAATTATCGTGCAGATATACCGGCATTTCAGGCGGACGTTTCTTTTCAGCAATGAACGTGGACAGTTCTCCGGTAAAAGAAAACAGATAACGACACAGTACTTCTGGATGTAAACCATCACCCATTTCAAGATGAAAAAATAAAGGTTCGTAGCGATTTAACAACTGCAACATCAGGAAATCAGCAATAGAGCTGGCTGTACCCTGTCCCTGACTTAAACGATTAGCAATGGTATCTGCACGAAGTTTAATCATCCCCCTAAGTTCTGTAATGGACTGCTTGATCACAGGGCTGCGCTGAACATTAAGGCAGGGTGGAATAAATTTGTCATCAAGAATGACCTTGCCTTCATCTGTTAGCTCAATAACCCGCGCTATCGGCACCGTGACATACCCCGATAGGCTATCACTCGATAGCTTCAACTCCGGTGATAATTGTGCCAACTGAAGAATTTCAGTTGACTCGCTTCCTACAACCGAGTCTGAAACCTGATGATCGCAAAAATTATAACGAGTCACCTGTGAACTGCCCTGCTCACTTATATTTATTACGCCTTGCTTCTCTGCTGGAATCGCCAAATAAACCAACTGCTCACGAACACTTTTATCTAACAGCAATGGCTCAGGTAAAACTTCCCTAAACGGGCACACCACCACACTTCCATCAGGCATTAAAGCATTCATTTTTGCTATACCTACCCGGCCGTGATTCAGCAACGCTTCATCCAGCTTTAATTCACGGATTCCCCATGAATAAGCCGTCTGGTTAGCCATCTGATTCATTTCATATAAAAAGAAACGCTCTTGCTGCTGAAAATGTTGAGGACGTAAGAACATCCCTTCACTCCAAGCAACCCTGGAAAAATCACTCATATTATTTATCCCAATAATAAAAAATAAATGTCTAGTGACTTCGGCTGAAAACAGTTAATTCGCCAATGACCACATCAACTGTTTCATAGGCAGTTGGATCAATTTCAACGACTTCCCGCCACCGAGCATTCTCAATATCACGATAAGCAACCAGAATTCCGGCATAACGGGCACCGGGCGAAAGGCTCAATTCATGTTCAAACTCAGAGCCGGGAGAAAACTCAAATTCATTTTGAACAATTAAATCTGGCCCTAAATATTTATTAGGCTCATCATACAAAGAGAAAAAATCCTGACTATCAAATAATGTTCTCGATGAAAGCTCAAAAACTTTAACCACAACCGGTGAAGCTCTGCCACTTAAATCAGGATTAACATCTTCAGACACTTCAAATTTCAAACTTGTATATGCAGGCACTACATAATTAGCAACCGTGCATCCTGTCAAAAAAACTGAGAATGTAAAAACAAGTAATAATGTCATTTGTTTCATCAGACTTCCTCCTGATTTAAATCTCTTAAGCTCGCTTCATAAGCTTTTACAAAATCCTCCCAATAAAAAGCCTTCCCGCCCCCACAAAGCTCTTCATTTAACCGTTGATATAAAGCCTCATAGGTCGCCCAGTTAGATTTAGATGTACTGATCCGATGCCAAAATTGTTTTTCCGGCGTTCTGTTTTTTATCGAACAAGGTGAAAGTAACTTCATTATTCCACTAACGGAACCTTCAACACCGGCCAACAGCGCTTTCTCATGCTTCTCAATATCAATAAAAGCCTCTTTGATTGCCTGCTCTGCCGATAAAAAACTGGTAGTATTCCGGTTAAATAAGTTGTGTACTGCGTCTTCAACATTAGCTGAAAACTTCAGAGGGTTATTTTCCTGACGCTTAAATAAAGTGTGGTTTAACCTATAATTCTGCTTGAATTCTGAGCGTTGATGAAGCGTATCCATTACACCTGACATAAGATAATTCATTGCACAGCCAAGCTCATACCACCACTGATGATCTGTTTTCAGCGGTACCATCCCAGAGCTGATCCCAAGCCCCTTTATGAAAGCCTCTAAGTCATCAGAGCTTGTCCTTTCAATAGCTTCAGATTCTTCATTTAAAGACATATTACAAATATGCTGCTTTATTGGCTGTTCTTGTTCTATTGATGGTGTAGTAATTGGTAATTCAGGAGAGTCCTTATCCTCATTTTGATGGTCGTCAATATTCAGATAACTGCTCCAATCCTCAGGTACAGAATCAGTGTCAGAATGATTTGATTTAACATTCAAATTCTCTGGTGCTATAAAGCTGTCTTCAATGCTGCCGGAAAAAACAGGCAATGCGGATTTAAAATCATGACTATTAGTAACAATTGGTGTGTTACCTTCACTCGTTCTATTAAAAGAAGATATGGGAATCCCAAAACTGATATCATCACTATCTTCTTTTAATATCTCATCAACACTCTTGCAATCTGATATTTTAGCTTTTGGCTTTTTATCCTCCAAGAAGATATCACTCACTTCTACTTCATAGTCTCCCATCGAAACAATATCGCCAACATTTATCTTATAGTTATTTTCTTTTCCTAATGGCTTCAAAGAATGATTAATAAAAACCCCATTAGTTGACTGATCTATAATATAAATATCATCATCAACATATTCCAATTCGGAATGACAAGATGAAATAACTCTTTCTGGATCGGGTAAATACCAATCACACAAATCTGAACGACCAATAGTGTATGTATTTTTATTTCCGTCAAATACAAAGGTTTTCTTTGCTTCAAAATCAGACGTAAACCTGTGATAACTTACGACAGATAGTTTCAACTCCATATAAACCCCAGCCACAAAAAAGATTATTCAAGAAGTCCCTGAATTGACAGAATAAAACCAATAGAATAAGGCACTCAGAATTATTTTGGTTCCGCTGATATTAAAAACCCACAACACAAATAGCAATCATGCCAAACCCCGGTTTTTGCATTATTCCACTCACTTCAAATAATGTGGTAAACAGCCTTACAAGGTTTGATGATGTTTTCGTAGTTTGCCGCATTATCAGGCAATACTCATGGGTTCGACAGAAGGTTACTGTTATTAAAGAAGCACTAAAGTAATAACTAACTGGTGGGAGAAGTTACTGACATGGCACACAATGAAGAACATAATGCCAAACAAGCTGAAAATGTAGTGTCAAAAACCATAAAGAACCCTGATGATAACTTGCCTCCATCACATCGCATTCAAGCTCATGCCAGTTCAGCATTAATTAATGAAAACCCACAAGAGTCTCAGTATAAGAGCAGTTCCCTCATGCAAGCCGGTCAAATCATCAAAGGACGTTATCAGATAGAAAAACTGATTGGTCACGGCGGTATGTGCGATGTCTATCAAGCTACAGACTTACTACTCAAGGCTGCGGGTGTTAACAATCCCTTTGTTGCGTTAAAAATCTTGCAAAATGAACATCTTAATCAGCCGGGAGCAGCCAAGATTCTCATCAGAGAGGCACAAAAAACACAGCAACTCAGTCACCCAAACATCATTCGTGTCTATGATTTCGGAGCAGATAAGACAGCTCATTATTTAGTGATGGAATGGCTTGACGGTGAAACACTTGAAGAGGTGATTAAGCGCTCTCGACCAAACGGACTCAACTACCCCAGCGCGATGAAACTACTAAAGCAAATAGTTTCCGCACTTCAATATGCTCATAGCCAGGGCATGGTGCATGCTGATCTTAAACCAAGCAATATAATGCTCAACCGAGACGGCACCATCAAAATCTTTGACTTTGGTGTATCAAAAGCACTGAACCTGAGTGCTGATATCTATTCGGCTGAAATCAGAGATGAAACAAACATACTTTGTGGCTATACCCCGACTTATGCATCACCAGAAATGCTTAAAGGTGAAGAACCATCGGTTAAAGACGATATCTTTGCATTTAGCTGTATTGCTTACGAAATGTTGACGAGTAAGCACCCTTTCAACCGTAAACCCGCAGATCTCGCTGAGCGTTCGCAAGAAAATGTGTCTAAACCAACCAATCTCAAAAACAGTAAATGGCGAGTTCTCAAGCAAGGACTTGAATTTGATCCATCAAGACGCATTAGTAATTTTGACGACTTCACGAAGCAAATTAACACTCGTTACTGGCCACAATTAACAGCAGCGATCGCTTTTTGTGCCGTCGCAACTGCGACCGCATACGGCTTTCACCTTAAAAATGCAGAAATTAAAAACCTGACTGCACAAATACAAAGCAGCGACAGCAACACGGCAAATGACTCTCAATTTGCTAACTTAACACCAGAGGAACTGCTAAATACAGTCAATACCTTCCCTGAAAGCAAAGCCTTATTTAAGGATGGATTGCTTAGAAAACACAGGGAACAGATCATTGAAATATACGAACAGAAAATAAACACGATCCTCAATCAAAAAGACAGGCGTTATCCCGATTACTATGAAATAAAGAAAGAGTTAAACACGATTCAGCAGTTTTACCCGGACTCATTATTGATTACCACGCTAACAACAGAAATCAGCAACAGCTGGCAAGCCACCGCTGATATGTTGTCGGAAAGAATTAATACTCTTTTAGAACAGGGAAACTATGCATCAGACAGTAAAGGTAATGACATTTATCAGCTTATAGCTGATCTCGGTACGGTTAAAAAAGACTATGCCTTCACTCCTTCAGCAGTGGCTGAGTCTACATTTACTAAACGATATAACAAAGCTTCTGATAACAGAGATCTCAGCGGATTGTCTGAAATAATACGCGCCGGCAATCTGATGTTTCCTCAACAATCAGACCTTCTGGCTTCAGCCGTTGAGCTAAAAGACGCGGTACAACAAATAGACACCTACTATGAGCATCAAAAGCAGGGGCAAAATCCTGAGTTCCCCTATCAAGCGGCTGACTTATTCTATCAGAATCAGTTTGACAACCTGAATGCGCGACTTCGTAAAGTTAGAACAGTTAACCAGCTAGACAAACTCAATGGCGACGTTAACAAACAAACAGAAACTTTACCGGAAGACTTTTCCCCTCTGATACAAATTCGTCTCGCTATGGCAACACGCTACCTGGAATTTTCAGATCAATTCCTTCAGGCAAAACGAGAAAGAACCGCCAGTGCAGTAATGAAAAAAGCAAATGGACTGTTTGCCAAAGTCGAACAAGCCAGAAGCCGCTCATCAAGCTAAGGCTGAGCTTAAGTAAGAATATGCACTCGTATTTGTTAGACATAAAAAAACCCGGCAAATGCCGGGTTTTGAGATTCTTATTTAAGCTTACTGCTGTGGCTTAGAGCTGATTTCCTGCTTCTTCAGATCTTTAACGCTCTTGCTTACTTCGCGGCGCTCTTTAGAAAGCTCTGCACTGATGATGATGTGATCGTCTACACGATCCTCGTAGTCAGTCTTCATGTTTTCGATGATTTCTACGATCTGATCGTGGCTCATATCTGCTTTGATGTAATCAAGCAGGTTTTCCAGTAGCTCAACACGCTTACGGTTATCACGAACTTTACGATCATTGTCCAGGATTTCACGCTTTAGCTTGTTTTTACGTCGTGTCTGGCGTACCAGCTCTAGGATAGTGTTCATTTTTTGTCCTTCTATGAATCAACAAAACCTAACTGGGTTCGTTATATCAGAAAGTTATGTTGTTACTCAAGTCACATTACGAGCAAGAAACAATTATCAACGATTCTTTGATTTGATACAGCAAAAAGTAATGTAACGAGCCTTTAAACCTTATTAGTACAATTAAAAGTTAACTTTGTCTTATATGTAATAAAAATTGCTTTTAATTCATCCGTATAGAGTTCACGAAAATAATGACCAAAAAGTGAAATCCGTGTGAAATCATCCACAAATTTCTTAGCTTTGTATTTGCAAAAAGACTCATAGTGCCTACTCTTTAGTCAGTCCAGTAGTGTTTGGCAATGATGCAACAATGTGAACAATGTACTTCTTCACCGGCCCTTGCTCAAAGGATGTTGTTTTGAAGGAACCTGTTACATTTGTCACCAAAGTTAAATAGTTATTGGCGTTAATGTTGATGTGGATATTCAGGAGACAGTATGTCTAAAGCAACAGGTACCGTTAAGTGGTTCAATGAAGAAAAGGGTTTCGGTTTTATCACTCAAGATAACGGCGGTGCCGACGTATTCGTACATTTCCGAGCTATTGCTGGCGACGGTTTTAAAACGCTATCAGAAGGTCAGAAAGTACAGTTTGATACCGAGCAAGGTCCGAAAGGGCTACAAGCGGCTAATGTAGAAAAGGTGTAAGCCACTTCTAGCTAGCTATACACATAAAGGGCCAAAATGGCCCTTTTTCTTTCCATACAAAATCTTTATAAAATTTTATTTTTTAGGCAAAAACCTTTGATTTCATCACTAACTCGTTGTTAATAACAAAGATTGTTCTTCATCCAACTGCCACAAAACTCACATTTTTCGACATAAATAGCTAAAAAGTCTCATATTTGCTTGCTCTACTGTCCCCCTTGTGGCCTAATACTCCTCGGCCTGTAATGCAGTCCTATTTATGCTACAAATTGTAAGAGAAAACTTCGTTACACCACTTTGCAAAGTGTCGATGTCCTGAAGAGCTTCAATTCTTTTGTCCATAAGTAATTCATTATCATGGCTTAAGTACGCTTTTGCGTTAGATTCAATATATTTCAGGAGACATCACATGTCTAAAGCAACTGGTATCGTTAAGTGGTTTAACGACGAGAAAGGTTTTGGTTTCATCACTCAGGACAACGGCGGCGCTGACGTATTCGTTCACTTCCGTGCTATCGCTGGTGACGGCTTCAAATCTCTAGCTGAAGGCCAGAAAGTATCTTTCGACATCGAAGAAGGTCAGAAAGGTCCTCAAGCTGCTAACGTTGAAAAGATCTAATTTAGATTTTTAACGTAAGAATTTTTAAGAGCGTCTCCGGACGCTCTTTTTGATCCAGTCCTTTCTTAGCTCTTATCTATCTCATCTTTACCAGAAACCAATCGTCCGAGATCTAAATTACCTTAACTGCGATCCTCTGCCACCAACCTTATTAACCTTGCCAGGATATTAGCTCTCCCTATTATCGGTAACTCACAAGCAGTGCCCAGGCACAAACACATCACCTGCTTATCTGCGGGAAATTTTGTTGAAAATAACTCGGATTCGGCAGAGCCTTTCCCTTCCTGATCTCTGTCTTTGTCGCCATCTCTACCAGCAGCAGTTAACCAGACCGTATCAGGCAAATACTGCCCCTTTAGTGGATTGAGGATATCTGCTGTTATACCCCTTCCCGACAACAACAAGTGCTGACCGGGGCTTTTCATTAACTCTACGGCTGTCAGCAACACAGTGTATCCCGCTGGATAGCGATTAGCCTGAGGAGCAAAGGCAGCTATCAATTGATTAAATCTCGTCTGCCAACAGGTTTCACCGGTAAGCCGATATAAAAAAGCAAGATTACGAGCCATCATTGCATTTCCTGATGGTTCCGCGCCGTCATAAATCTCTTTTGCCCGAACAGCCAACTCTGTATTGGCCTCGGTAAAGTAAAAACCGTGACTTTCATCGTCCCAGAATTTATCAATGGCTATTTCAGTCCACTCCAATGCTTGCTTCAGATAGTCGTTATTCAGCGTGGCCTGATGAAGCTCTAATGCGGCCCAGATAAGGCTTGCATAATCATCAAGATGAGCAGGCAATCCAGCATGACCGTTACGGTATCGCTTGATAAGAAAACCATTCTCATCCACTAAATTCTGCCTTATAAAATCAAACGCATTGTGCGCCATCTCTAAACCATCACGACAGTCAAGTAACAGCGAACACCGTGCTAAAGCGGCAATAGCCAAGCCATTCCAATCGGATAACACCTTATCATCCAGCAGTGGATGCTCTCGTTTTTCTCGATGCTGATAAAGCTTGTTGCGAATCACCTGCCACTCTGTCCGCCAGGTTTTAGATATTACCTTTTCTCTATCGTCATTATCCGTAGTTGCTACAAAATACTCAGAAAGGTGCAGAATGTTCGCGCCAGTCATTCTGCCACTGGCTTCATCGATATAATTCCCCTTAGGAAATACACAGAAGTCACGTTCAAGCCACGTCAGTTCGTCCTGCGTCAAGACTTCTTTAAGCTCTTCATAACGCCAGATATAAAATTTCCCTTCTTCGCCCTCGCTGTCAGCATCTTCAGCACTGTAGAATCCACCATCAGGATGTAGCATCCTTAATTTCAGATATTCGACAACCTCTTCTGCTGTCTGTTTGTAAAAATCATCCTCTGTAGCAGCGTAAACTTCGCTATAGGCCATCAACATCAAGGCCTGATCGTAAAGCATCTTTTCAAAATGAGGCACTAACCAGCGATTGTCAGTGCTGTAGCGATGAAAGCCGTAACCGATATGATCAAACAGCCCACCCAATCGCATTGCTAAAAGTGATTTTTTCACCATCATCAAAGCATGATCATTACCGGTTTGGTACCAATAACGAAGCAGGAAGAGGTACTGATGTGGAAGCGGGAACTTTGGTGCATCACCAAAACCACCATGCTCTGCATCGAAGGTTTGCTCAAACCATCTATACGCCTGATGCTCAATTTTTTCATCAAGGACGCCAGCTGCCGGAAGGCCACTTAACGCCTGAAGCTGATTATTGAGCTGATCAGCGCCATTAAGAAGAACCTCACGCTGTTGCTGCCATGCACGAGCTACACTCGGAACCAGTTCCATCATACCTGGTCGTCCGTACTGACCTCGTTTAGGCAAATAAGTAGTCGCATAAAAAACCTGCCCTTGAGGTGTAAGGACACAATTCAGCGGCCAGCCTCCCCCTCCGGTCATAGATTGACAAGCTGCCATATGGAGTTGATCGATATCCGGCCTCTCTTCTCTGTCGACCTTGATGGCAACAAAATCCCGATTGAGCAAAGCCGCAACTTCCGCATCCTCAAACGACTCTCGCTCCATCACATGGCACCAATGACAAGTCGCATAGCCTATCGAAAGAAAGATCGGCTTATCTTCGGTCTTCGCTTTCTCAAAAGCTTCATCACTCCAGGGATACCAATCGACAGGATTAGCCGCATGTTGCAGTAGATATGGACTTTGTTCAAACACCAACCGATTCCAGTATCCCCCACCATCAGGCGGTAATTTTTTTAACTCATCTTCACTAGGGATTTTGGGGTGATGCTCAGCCATAAGAAGTTACCTGCTGGAAGGAAAAAGGAGAGCAAGGCTTTATGAACAACAGTCTAGGCATAATGCTCCAAACTGTCGAATAAGCCACTTTCATCGAATATAAGTTACTAATTTTGTTGATAAAGCGCTTTCCATCCCACTCTTGGCATGCAAAAAATCACTCTCATCACAATTCACTTATTTATCAATACATTCCTATTGATAACAGGAATATCATCCACCCAGCTTCATATACAACAAAACACTGGAAAAAAGACCATGAAAAAAGTTTTAATTGCCATACTGGGTCTGAGCCTGTCGGCTACCGCATCAGCCGCTGTTTGCCACCAGCACCTTGAACAAGGAACACCGGGTGAAAGTGATCAAATTCTTTGTCGAGATGGATACGCTGTCGGATATAACTACCAGAACAAAGTCTCTGACTGGGTTGCCTATCACATCACTAAAGAGAGCGTAAATGCTTTTTATGAACGCTCAAATAGCTTTCGTTCCGATAAAGATGTACCTTCATCCTTCCGTGTAACCAGCAGCGACTATTCCAAAACAGGCTATGACAGAGGCCACCTGGCTCCTTCCGGCACCATGGACTTCACCCAACAGTCGATGCAACAAAGCTTTCTGATGACCAACATGGCACCGCAGTTACCTGGCTTTAACCGTGGCGGCTGGAAAGCACTTGAAGAGAAAGTCCGTGAATGGGCTAACACCTATAACGAGCTATACGTTGTATCAGGCCCGATCTGGGATGGTAATGAAACTTACATAGGAAATGGCATTTATATCCCGAGCCGCTTCTACAAAGTGATTCTTGACCCAGCCTACAATGAAGCTATTGCCTTCATTGTTCCTCACCGCAAAGTATCCGCTAGTGAACTACCTTCGTTCATTGTCACCGTTGATCAAGTTGAAGAGCTAACTAACCTGGATTTCTTCAGTGAGCTGCCTGATGACGTTGAAGAGGAAGCAGAAAATGCAGAATGGGATATGTGGTAATAATTTGTTAACCGCTCTCTGATTCTACAAATAACAAAAGCGGTCGCTATCAGTGATCGCTTTATCGACAAAAGCACACTAGCTATTGTTCCAAAGAAAGATAGTAAGACGTAAATATGCCACCGAACACCTCTCGAGTTTCAACTCTTTGGGCAATCTTATCCAAGAACTGATACTCACGACGGGTACTGAGCAGATTCAATACCACTTCTTTATGCCCACAACTTCTGGCAACATCAACTAAGTGGTGAAATATCCTGACTCCGTAGCCCCAGAACTGCTCCGAAAGTATTACCCCTATCTCGTTACAACCAATATCTTCCTGAATACCGCACCACCCGGCAAGCTGCCCATTAATATACACAGCCCTTACATAACATCCGGGCTGATTATCAATTTTGATTTTGTCTGCAATCCATTGCCTGATGAATACAGCATCAAACAGTTCATGTTCGATTAAATGCGATCTTAATTTCTTCTCATTCAATATTGGGATAAAGGCATCGGGATTAACATCCTCTAATTTTCTGTATTCGATCATCTTTCGTTCCTTGAAGCTAGTAATTCATTCTTTTCATGTTGTGAAGTATTGATGAAAAGTGCTGAAAGTACCCTTCCACCAGATATTTGCCGTCTATAAGATTTTGAAAAAGGCTATGTTATCGTAGCCTTTTAACCCCTGTTTCCTCGCTAATCAACCTGCTGAATTAACTCACCAGATGAATAAACCAAAAGCCCGTCACGCCCTGATTTCTTAACTTCATACAATGCATCATCGGCGCAACGAAGAAGGTATTCGAAATCACAGGATGTATCTGCATTCACGATACCGATACTCATCGTCACAGATAAATTTTCTGCAACCGGACTATAATCCTGGCCTTTTATTAATACGTTAATTTTCCGACATAGCGATTTCACGTCATCAGGCTGCCAACCAACAATACCGATAACGAACTCTTCCCCACCCCAGCGAGCAATAAAGCAATCATTGTGGCCGAGTTTAACTAGCGCCTTAGCAACAATCCGTAAAACCTGATCACCAACTAAATGAGTATATGTGTCATTAATAACCTTGAAGTGATCGATATCCAGCATCACAACCGAGAGTGCCTTATGAGTACCGGACGTTGAAATCACATGGTTAGCCCATTCATTAAAAGCACGACGGTTGTATAAACCGGTTAACTGATCTTCTCTTGCCTGTTTCTCAAAAGCCGATGCCTGCATTTGCAAAGCCCGAGTTTTTTGCTCAACTTCAAACTTCAGTTTCAGCTCAGACTTCCTAAGACGGCGCAACCGCCATTTGACTGACAGCGTCATAAACAGAAAGAGCAATAAAGCAAAGCCAATCTGGACTCCCTGTCTTTGCCACCAATGGGGAAGAATACGAAAAGAAAAACTAGCCTGATTTATCTCATTTGAGTGATAAGGGTAATATGCGTTCACAACAAAACGATAATCGCCGGGAGCAAGGTTTGTATACTCAGCAAAAGATTGTGTATTTCTTTCAATCCAGCCTGAATCAAGCCCCTCAAGTTTAGTGCGATACCGTATATGTTGAGAGGAAATATAACCAAGACCAACGAAATCAAATGTCATCCGTTGGCTTCCTGCTGGTAAAACTGTAAGCGCTTTATCAGCTAAGTTTAACCATGACTGACCACTCTGAACACCTTCGATAACGGTCGGAAACTTTGGCGACACAAGTTGTTTAAAACGTTGCGGATGGGTACACGCAACACCTTTCGCCGTCGCAAACCATAACTGACCAGAAGAATCGATAGCTGCTGTCGGGTTTGAGCCACCATTAAGCTGAGCCGTTGCCATCCCATCCAGCTCATTATAATGCTCGAAATTAATATTAGATTTCGAACCATCGGCAACAGCATTGACGTCATCTTCCGAAACCCGCCAGAGACCGCGATTAGAGGTGAGCCAAAAAGAGCCATTCAGATCAGAAATAACCTGGAAAATCTTATCAATTGGAAGGCCGTGTTTTTTTCCGATAATACTGAGTTTTTGATCAGAGAACCGATAACGGACAAGCCCACGATCCGTCGTCATCCACATATAATCTTTTTGAGCATAAAACCCGAAAACATACTCAGCTTTCTCAAACGGCTGCAAATCCAGGCTTCGTATCTGACCGTTGTTAATAATTCCGACACCCGCCCCTGTTCCGACCCAAAGCTGTCCCTGCTCATCGAATTTAAGCGCCATAACATAGTCACCAGGAAGGCCATCCTTTGTCGTAAACAATTGCTGTTTACCATCATCGGAATACTTCACCAAACCGGCAGTTGTACCAATCCACAGGTTTCCTTGGTTGTCTTCAAGAATGGTGCGAATAGCATTAGACGGCAGCCCCTGAAGATCCACGTGCTTTAACTCTTGGTTGTTGAAAATGAATAAGCCATGATTGAATGAACCAACCCAGGCACCACCTTTGCGTCGGGGAGCCAGACTTATAACCGAAAGAGTTTCACCATCCAATTGATTTGAAGCTGAAGGGGAATAATTACGAACTTGCTTATTTTTAATTACACTCATCCCTTTGCTGCTTCCGACGATAATTTCACCAGAATCCAAGGCAAGGACAGTCCGAATATAATCACCAGCCAGCCCTCTTGTTTTATCCCATGTGGTAAAAGGAGTATGGCGTAAACGGATCAGCCCGGTATGTGTACCAACCCAAATCGAACTTTCACGATCCTGATAAATAGATAAGATCTGGTTATAGGGCTCACCATTAAGCTCTGTAAACGACAATACCTTATTATCAGAAAAGCGAAATATGCCCTGGTTGAAAGTACCAAGCCAATAACTGCCGTGGTTATCAATTAGAATATTGGAAACGAAAATGTTGTTTAACTTTTCATGGATACGGGAAAGCCTGCCGTTTTCATAACGCCATACACCATTTTCTCCACCAAAAATAATGCGCCCATCCACATCTTCCACACTCGAATAAACCGGAATATTCTTCAAACCAAGTGACTGGCTGATATTTTCAATCCTATCTGATGCAATCAGATACAGCCCCTGGCTGGTTGATGCCAGCACATCACCATTGCGGCGTAACGAAAGGTTGTAAACAGTTATTGAAGGTAAAATCACTTGGTTTTCAGCTTGGCCATGAGCCCGAAAAATAAGACCTTCACCTCTCAACCCAATCCAAATGCCACCATCCGGTTGGCGTAAGACAGCATTAACAAGGCTATCGATAGAAGGAAGTGGCTGCCAGTCATGAGGTTTCCTGTAAGCCAGACCACCACGGGCATCACCGACGAGGAGCCCTCCATCGGAATCAGCAAAAAGTGTTTGGAAACCGGAATCACTCAGCGCGCTTTCCGGCCCCCTGGTAAACAACTTAAATTCCCGACCGTTAAAACGGGCGATCCCTTCCCATGTTGCAAACCACATATAGCCATCTTGTGTCTGGCTTATTGCATTAATACTATTATGAGGCAGCCCATCTCGGCTGTTCCACGTTTCAAAAAGGTATTCATCCAACAAGGAAGCCTGTGAAGAAAATATTCCCCCAAAGCACAATCCAACCACAAGAAATGGGTTGACGAACCTGGCTAACGAAGGTGTTAACAGCATACCAGTTTCCTACCGCAACGCTGAATATTGACAAAGAGATAAATAAGCCGGCCATTATATCATAATCAACTAATTGAATGCATTTGCATTATGCATTTTTGAATCAGACGCAAACCATTAGCTTTAATTTGCTTTGATTAAACACTCAATCGTTACAGGAAAGGACAATAATGAAGCTATAGTGAACAAAAAGACATCGGTAAACTTTAGTTCTTTTTCCGACACCTTTTATCCTTCAGGAGTCTGATATGAGCCCAAACTACAACGAGGAAAAAATACAAATTATCGTGACCGGCGGTACTATTGATTCATACTATGACATTGATGCCTGCACAACACTGTGCCATCCACAAACTGCCATCCCTGAGTTCATCACTAAATTCGGTCAAATACCTGAAAGTGAATTTGAACTAACCGAAATCTGCATGAAAGACAGCAGAAAGATCAATCATCAGGATCTTGAAAAAATAAGCACTGCGATTAGCCTCAGTAACTGCAACCGACACATCATCACTCATGGCACCTTTACCCTGTTCGACAACGCCCGTCGCCTGCAAACACTACTAGCGCATAATCATCAGCAAGTTGTTATTTTTACCGGCGCAATGTGGCCGTTAGTCGGCTTCTCCCCCAATGATGCCGGATTTAACTTGGGCTCTGCTTTTATCGCTGCCCGGCTTGCTCAACCCGGTATTTATGTGGCGTTTAACGGTAAGCTTTACCAGCCGGATGATCTTGAAGGCTTGCATTGACTATTAAATAACATCATCAAAAATCAGAATAAAGCGCTATCATCAAGGCTCTTCTGCTACTTTCATGAGCATTTCTGCGGCATTTTCTCACCTTCGATAATTTACAAGCGGGCCTAATTCTCCTAATTTTTTAACTTAATTTCTGCATTACCATGGGATATCACTATGCGGTCTCAACTGCTTCTCGTGTTACTTTTGTGCAGTATTCCTACCAGCTACGCAATCGAGCCAATTCCGAAAGAAAACGGCTTTAGCGGATTTGTTAACGTCGGAGTTGGCGGCACGACAGTCGAATCTAATAACCTCGCTAAATTCGGGTCAGTAGATTTGAGTAACGACACCATTAACTCAGTAAACGACAAGCCCGACAGCGAAAGCTCGGCAATACCTGTAATAGCAGCAGAACTTGCTTATACCTTTGCAGATACTCGCACCCAGATTTTCCTTGGTAACCAACTTGAAGACTACATTCGATTTGATTTCTCTACCCTGGCCGGGATCAGGCAGGAAATCGGCAGTGCTGGTATTCTCGGGGCCAGTTTATTGTACACCCCATTAGCAACCGAGGTATGGGAAGATCCTTTTCTGACCGGTAGCCCGAGAACAAAAACAGATCGCAGCGCAGACGGTTATCGCTTAATCTGGAGCAAGGTATACGGAACCGGACTGGAACTTCGATACTCTTACCGGGATGTCGATATCGACAATGAACGCAGTGGCGCATCTGTCGCTTTCTCAGATGCAGAAAGAGCCCTGCTGAATCGTAACGGTGATAACCACCGTGTTACCGCTGAATATACTTTCGACTGGGACGAGCCAAAACATCGATTAGTCCCTGCGATTTCTTATAACGATCACGACAGTGACGGCAGAGCAATGGCTTATGAAAGCCTGTCACTCGGATTTAATTACATCTATTTTGTTAACCGTTGGCGACTGGTCAGCAACCTGTATATTGCAGACCTGTCTTTTGATGAAGCCAACCCGGTATATGGGCAGAAAGCAGACAGTACCCAGTTGGGTGCCAGCTTTACAGGCTTCTATGCCAAACCATTTGGCTGGGAAGGTTGGTTAGCCAACGGAAGCATCTCATGGTTTGAAGATGACAGTGATATCAACTTTTACGATGCCAGCGCCGGACTGTTTAGTGTGGGATTGTTGTATCGGTTTTAACTTCTCAGATAACGCCTACACACCTGTTAGAAATCAGGCTGGTTGTAAATCGTGTGCTCGGCTTAAGGAGACCTAACTACCCTACTATCGATATCTCATATAGCATGACCTCAGACATTAATGTGACTCCGTCACTGTTAATGTCTGAGGAAGTACGGTTTTATATCTACTATTTAATTAGTAAATCCATTTGACTGCTTCGTTCATCAAGAAGCATGCTTACACCATCGTTTTCGAAGGCCCAATCCTGTTTAAGCTCATCAACCAACTTATCGATAATTTCCCTACTGGTAGATGGCATTATATAAATATGCACATAATGGCGCACATCACCATTAACCTTAAGCGATTCACACGAGAGCGAATATTTCTCAATAATTGGTTTGATCGGCTTGCGAAAGCGGATAGTCAACGCCAATGGTGTCCGCTCTATGAACAATTCAATATTAGGATGACAGTCTTTTACAGTGTTTAACTGGTCTTCTGCATACCTAGTAAGTTCTTCACAATACAGAGCTTGTTGCATCTGTGTTTCATAACTATTTTTTGCCAGATAGTTCCACATTATGATAGGAGAAAAACCATTACGGGAACCGGCAAACGTCGTATCTGGGGAAGCAATGTATTCAGGATCAGCAGGAGGAAACAGCTGATACTTAACTTTTGTCATGAAAATTCCACATGGACAAGGTGCTCCAGGCCATTTGTGTCCACTCATTACTATTGAGTTAACAATAGAAAGCCTGAAGTCGAAAATTGGGCCCCTTTGGTTTATTAATTTTTTATTATATGCCATTTCAATAAACGGCATATAAGATGCCCCTAGTGCACCATCCACATGTATCCAGTAACCATTACGCGTATCAACTTTAACTATTTCATTGCCTTCTTCATCAAGATCGATGTAGTTAACATCTCTGTTTACCAAGCCATACTTTTCAAATATCGGCATTAATTTATTTTGGATGTCTTCAACATCATCATATGCCCCTTTGAAAGTAGAACCATAGTTACAGCAGATAATAATTGGATAGTTTCTCTCTGCAAAAAATTCAACAAGGATTGCCAATTTATCGACATCAATTGAACCTGGCCCAGAACTTTCGTACACAGAAGGCACTTCCTTGTTTTTCAGCCAGTTACCATCGGGGGCAAGTGGATTCTGACCAGGATAGTCCGTGTGTCCGATTTCACTAAAAGTAGGTATATTCAATACGCGCAGAGCTTTAATAATAGAGTAATGCGTATCTTGAGAGAAAAAAGCAACCGGCTCATATGCATGCGGCTTATTTTCAATATACTTCGGATAAAGATAATTGGTATGTCTAAGCTTTTCTTGCACTTCATCAGCAACAAGCTTTCTTCCGGCCAGATAGTCTCTCGCATTCCATAAACCGTAAAAATTCCCTTCTGTGCTCCCCATTGACAACACATATCCCCAAAAACTTTCCATATCTTGTGGTTCATGGGGAACTTTTGCATTCCATAGCTTTGCATAATAATTAAGAACGGCTTTCTCCATCTGTTTACTACTAAGCGTATAGTTACCGTTGATAAATGGATCACCGACATTGTTTACGTGACAATTGAGAAAGAACTCCACATCTTCTTGGTAATCCATTCTTTGATTGACTTGATAACCGAGACAATGATTTTTCTGAACATCGATATAGTTCTTGAACACTTCCAAGCAGCGTGTTCTTTGTTCATCAGTCAGTCCTTCTGTAGGTACTTCGAAGCTGGTATCGTCATATTTTGATTTGTGATTTGTTAGATCTTTTCCCATATAACGTTCCCTTTTAATCATTCTCATCTCCCAAACGCGGTATCTGACCCAAGGTTAACTGCTCATAAATCTAGTAATACCAAAAGATATACAATCAATTTTCGCCATATCCTATTGCAAAGAGACTCACTACAATTCTTCAGCAACCAATCACTATCTTTGTACTTCCTCTTGTATTTCCGGCTATTACTAATATCTATAGTACAGTGTCAACCTGGTACATATGGTTCAATAGACAAAACAAAAAGCACGGTTGATTTGGATCAAATCTGAGAGGTCATGTGTAGCAAAGGTTTACTCGTCTAAGCTGGCTGACATGCGAACAATGCGAAAGTGTTCAGATCGAAGTTACTACCGAACGAGGTAATGACGAATGGCTTTATTCTGGCGACCAAGCCAAATGTTTAGACTACGACGCCACCGGAATTATTGAAGCAGATGGTGAAAACGCATGGTTTGAAGTGGATGAGGAGCAGAAAGATGTACAACTACACTAACAACCCTACTGTCGATATCTCATATAGCATGAAACCAGATATTTTCGTGACATTGTCACAATTAAAAATCTAAAGATAAGTGTCTCTGCCTCAGTCATTCACGCTTAAACACATAACCGTGAATGACATCAAAGACCAGCAAGTATGTCTCAATTAATCTTTTTAAATTTAAAAGTACCAATAGTTAATGATGTTGAAAAGTGTACTCCATTTTCAAAATCAGTATCCGACCTGTCTGTTGTCAGTTTAGTGATATTGCCTCGGGGGGTTGTCGCTGAATTTCCCGAAGAAAAAGTTAACCCACTATCACTACCAGCATCATAAGAGATAAGTTGAACCTCAATTTCTTCAACCCATTCGCCATCAACATATAGAGGCAAGCTATTTACACCTGTGAACCAGTCAGGGCTCGGGGCTAACATAGTAACAATTGAAACTAATGGGTGGTCTTGCGAAACTTCAAATGTGGCAGTTACCGAAGTTGAACCTTCGGGTATTCCAGACCCATCAATGGTTGCACCTGAGTCTCCTTGATTCTGTAAATCTCCAATTTCGTTTCTCAAAAGGTTTTTAGAGCCAGTCTCAGCCACACTTACTATTCCATCCGAAGCTAAAACCCCCTCTTCAAAAATCTTGACCTTACTGTTGTGTGTCAGCCCTATTAAGCCAGAAAAATGCCTATTAGTCGGAAAGTTTGTACTAAAGTTACCGGCAGACCAATTTGTTGTAAATTCCAATTCATACGAAGCTGTTGATCCCCCTGTATCCGACGAACCACCACTTCCCCCGCAAGCACTCAATCCTATAACGAACAAGTTAACAGCAATAAATTTCACGACTTTCATTAGATTACCTTCCCATTGGCTTAACATGCCATTAACAAGACCTTGGGAGTACATTTAAATTTCACTTTTATACCTATTTTTTAGTGGCGTGTGACTTTATTACGGTGACCAAGCCAAATGTTTAGACTGCGGTGCCACCGGAATTATTGAAGCAGATGGTGAAAACGTATGGTGTGAAGTAGATGAGGAGCTGCAAGATGTACAACTACACTAACAACCCTACTGTCGATACCTCATATAGCATGAAATCAGACGTGACATGACACCGTCACGGCTAAAATCTAAAGATAAACATGAGCATTCCCGCATTCACCCGAAGGATCACAACCAGTACAAGCTTTAGGTGAGCAGTCATCACCTCAACGGATCAGCCATCAGGAAGTACTGGATATGTTCCACATCACCAGTAAAGCCATCATCTACAAATGGCGCCAAACCCGCGGCTTCCCCAACCCAGCCACACAAATATCGTTAAGGTGGACCATCGTAAATTTCATGCTTTTTGGGGGAATACTACGAATCACGAAAATGAACCAAGCCTGTTTGGGCTGGATTATGCCCATTCATCAATAAACCATTGTATTTAAATAGATTTATTACCAATATCAAATTATTAGGACACACGTTTATACCATTCCGACTTCATCCTTACCAAAGCGCACCGCCACATTAAGGTGTGAGTAACGCAATACCGATGCCTCTGCAAGCCGCCTTAAACACTAAACGCAACGCATAGAAAAAATGCCACGCGTTGCGAATCACTCTTGAACAGTTTGTTAAATTGATTTTTCACGGAACTTATGACGGAATATAACTCGAGCCCCCCTAAGTCCCAATAAAACTGATAATCCAGCGGTGACTCCCATTAAAGATGACCAATATGAGTACCCTTGAAAAACACTAACGATTAAATTAACTAATGCCTGTACCGTCACGACCCATGCTTGAAAGTGAAAAATCACTAAGGGCTGACTTAGGGTAAAAGGGTTTATATCCCACGAAGGTTCAATCCAAACTTTATTCGAAAACGGGTTAACAGCTTGAAATCCAATAACTAGTAACAAAATTAGCAAGGAAACAAGAGTAATAAAAAATAACGATTTCAATTGTTCACTCAGCGCAATACTTGTAACTTCTAAGGTAACTGCCGGGTTATAACTCGTAGCCGAAAATATACCTACCCCAAAAACAATAACTATACGAAGAAGTCGCCAATTCATAATTACTCCAAGATCAATTTAACGCTTGGCATAAGGTGCATCAACACCGAACCAACCAAGCGCACTAAACTCAATACCAAAACCGCCGAGTGTAACGCATCACCTTGATGGCCTTGCTATGTAAAACTTATTTGTACACCTTTCCTTTATGCTTTAACCAACCATGATTATGTTTGTTGTGAGGGTCTCTATGAGTCCAATGGATAACCCCACCCTTTCGACTCCATTCATATTCACCATAAAACTTCACATAATCACCAACTTTCAAATTTGAAATTTTAGGTGCCAGGTCAATATTATGTGAAATCAATAGAGTTTGGTGATTCTTTAGCTTTAATATAAATTTTTGATGTTTGGAACCTCTATTATCGTCAGGTAATAAACGAACAACCTTTCCTCCCCCCTTTATTTGAACATCACTTTGGTGGCTTTCAAAAGCCTGCTTTAGCTGTGCATCATTTGCTAACACATCAAACGAAATGATGCTAAATACAGCTATCAACAAGACCAAAAATCGTTTCATTCTTCCTAATTCCTCTTTTTACATAACGCCTGCGATAAGGTGTGCCCCACCGAAACAGCAATGCACACTGTGAACTTCATACCAAAACTACCGAGTGCAACAAGTCACCTTGATGCCTTTGTTAGGTGAATAATTGCTTTAAGCTCAATTAGAGAGACTAAGAACTTGCCAGTTTAGGAAAATACTTGTAAATGTTATGATGCCAATGCCTAATGAAGCGGTCATTACAACCCACCCCAATATATATGCTTGCTTACCTTGATATACTTTCCACGTTTCTATTACCCAAACGCCTTTAGGTGGGAACTGCTTTGTATCAATGGCTTTATAGGAAAAACGACAGAAATAAAATGTGAGGAGTAACCAGAAAATCCCCCTAGCAACTAACCTCACTTTCACTAGTGAAGGGAAAAATTCCTCAATCAAATAATTAAAAGCAGTAAAAGCGACAATGGATATAGCAACCAAAGCTATAAAACATTTCACTGTGATTACTTTATAATCTGAATCTATAATTTTCATACTCACCTAACGCGCGTTAAATAGTGAGCAACGCCACCACCTAACTTAATCCATTACACCGTAAACACAAAACTCAACTTTGAACTGAGAACGCCGAGCGTTAGGAATCTGCCTTAAACGCTTTATTATGCCTGTTTTTTTAGAGAGAACCGAGCATAGCCAACACCAACGCTACAAGAAATTAAAGTGATAATCTCACTCCAGAAATTTTATCTATAGCAATAACTTTCAGATACTTAATAGTCCTTTGCCCCTCCATGAATGATTGATTTCGGCTGATATCTTTCGATGTCGGTTCAAATACAAGCCAAATTCCATTCTCATTGAAGTACTTACCAATTTCGCCTTTTTCGATATAGTTTATTCTGGCTAAAAAAAGACTCATTGCGCTTCTATTCTTTAGTGGTAATTTTTCGTTTAAAGTACCTAATTCTAATCGCTGAATTGACGTTGCATCTGTATGCAAAACATTCTCAAGTGACTTTGATACATACCAACTGAAACACCCAGTGCCTAACATAACTAGTAACAGGAAGGCGCCTAACACAAAGTACTTAATTGAATCTCGTCGATTTCTAGCGACAAAGAAATAAGTGCCAATGAAAAACGATATAGCAAGTACACCGAAAAAACTGAGGTTACGCAACATAAGAATAATATCCGTCAAATCATTCTCTTGAAGTAAGATCTCTAATGAAGGGATATAAAATATCAACGATGTCACCCCCCAATACCTACGAAGTAGGCTAAAATTTGTTTTTTTATATTCTTCATATCCGAACATTTCACTCTATAGGCATAACGCCTGCGATAAGGTGTGCCCCACCGAAACAGCAATGCACACTGTGAACTCCTTACCAAAACCACCGAGTGTAATAAGTCACCTTAATGCCTTTGTATGGCTCTAATTTCTATAGGTGTCGATATCAATAAATGCACCTACTTCACCTAAAAACTGTACGATTTCGGCTTCAAACCCTATGGCAGGCATCGAGTGTTCATCATTCGATGAAATAGAAAGAACTACTTAAAATCTAGGGGAAACGTTAAAACGCTGTTTTGCCTCAATAAGCTGTTTTTTAACTGGCTTGAGTTTGTTTATGATTTCTGTCGACATATCGAATACATCAATATACTCATTAACAATATTATCTGTCGAAAGTTGCCAAGAGTTCATCTTAGGTATTTTACCCGCGACTATTGACCCCTTTATCTTCACTGTGGTTGGTTTTATCCCAAGAAACTCTGTAATTTCACTTGGTTCAAAATCATGACCATCCAATGAAAAATAAACTCGACCTTCATTGGTTTCCAAAATGTCCCCCTTAAAGAACTAGCGCCGAGCATAAGGTGCGACATAACCAACTCACCAAGCCCACTAAACTCCAAACCCAAACTAGGGAGTGTAACGGGTCACCTTGCTTTGTTATGTGCGACCTTGAAGGCTACGAATTTTCATCCATACGTAATATACAGGTATAGCCAGAAATATTATCAATATACTGGTTTCGTGTTTTGAGCATGCATCTGCCCACTCTGTTGCTCTTTTGGACGACGAGAAAAATCCAATGCCAATACAACACAGCCCAAGGAAGAAAGTGAACAATACAATAGTTAATCCACCCCATTCGATTGAATCTATCAATGTAAGAGCCAAACAACCTGATAGAGAAACGAACAACCCGCCAAATGTAACAAGATAACTTCGGCTAATAATTGTCTCATCAAATCTAGAAAACCATGCTTTAGCCATCCCCTTTAATCCTTACAAAGAACACCGAGCTCCTTACCAAAACCACCGAGTGTAATGCGTCACCTTGATTGCTTTGTTATGTACGCCGTAATGTGACTACTTTTGCAAGCAAAACATCGAAACTACTATCACAGTGGTGATCTATTCTTTTAAAACCATATCAATACACATAACTGCCGCCAATATTAGTTTCCTAACATCATCATTTTCCGGTACGTCAGTAGATATTTTTAGAATATAATTATCAGCACTAGTAAACATTTCTTTACCTAACCCAGCCCATTTTTTTGAGACGTGAGCGAACTCTTTTTCATCATTTTTAAACTTAAAATCCCAACCAGTCCATTCACCTTCTAATTGACAAATCATCTGCTCATTTTTATTAAGGACATCAAACTTACCGCCAATTGAAAAAAGCTTCTGGGCAAACCCACCAATAGTATTATTATCTTGGTCCCTAACAATTATTTTAGACAAAAATAATGAAACACCTCGTTGAATACGGACTATGCGCTGCCCATCTGGCGTTCTTATTTGAATATCGAACGGTGTCATTCGTTTATAGTCAGTAAACCGTAGCAGCTTAGTGAAAAAACCTAAAGAAGGCTCTCTACACTCCATAATTACGTCCCCTGTTGACGGATCATAAATATCGAAATTATTGGCGGCCTTAAACATCCCTACATGTTCTTTGACTAAAAACAGATTATTATTAATTACATCGGACATATTCAATTTCTCCCCATTGGGATAGCGCCTCACATAAAACGCATCAGCACTTAGTATAAACTGCCCACGTTACCACATAAGCAAATGAAAAGTATCAATATTTTATTTATAACGCTATAACAAGAATTAATAAAGGCTGTTCAAAATAACAGCTTACATACTTTCTATCGGAGTTTTAAAAAGTACATAACGCCTGCGATAAGGTGTGCACTACCGAAACAGAAATGCACACTGTGAAATTCACACCAAAACTGTCGAGTGCAACACATCACCATGATGGCCTTAATTGAAAAATTAACTAGCACACAATGGATTCTTGGCTGAATTATGCACGCATAACTTTAACGTACTGATTTAAATAAAATTGACATAGTCATTTAAAAAAATGAACATTATTTGGAAACGCAAAACCAAGCTCTTTCACAAAAAAACAGTACTAGTTCTAAATGAGCGTAAAACTGGCTTGAAATTTAATTCAAGCCAGCATTTTTTATTCGGCAGGAAAAGAAACCTTACTAACATTAAAGTATTCTGGCTTAGGATCACCCTTATATTTACCAACTGAACTTATAATCCAAACATTCCCTTTTTTATCTTTAAACAATGATTCAGGATATTGTTTCTTACCATCATCAAGAGGCAATTGATATCTTCCCTTTAAACCTAAATCACTCAATGAAATTACCGAAACTCTACTTTCATAGTCACCTAAGTTGTTTGATCTTCGATTAATTATTGCGATTACTTCCTCACTTTTAACTGACTCAATGATATCAGATACATTATCGAAAGAACCGTCTTCAAATGATATTTGACCATACTTATTGAAATCTAAATCTACATCAAAAACTTCACCACAACTAGTATAAAGCTTACTACTATCTGAAAGCTCCAATGGCTTGCAGTCAATGTCTGAAGATACCAAAGTTGTTTTTAAAAATGTTGGTACCTTATTACTGACATCATAACTATGAATCTCACCTTTATTAGTATAGAAAGAGTATAATTCTTTCCTTTCTACATTAGAAAAAAACAAATTTTTATCAATACTCAAATCGTGCTCTAATGCATAAACCTCATGGCTATTAACATCAATGCTAAGCAGTGTTTTAGGGTATGATTCCACATTCGTGTAAACATAATCATTCAATATTATTGGCTTTCCGTAATATTGATGAGGTAAGTCAATATCTGTAATTTTCGACAAACTTAAATCATCAATATTCAACTCTATAATACCAAGACTAGAATAATGAGGAACAGCAATTAAAAGACCGTCACTTGATGTTGCAATCTTATTTACATCCACATCATAGGATGGCTTTTTGTTATCAAAGTCAAATTCATAGGACTGACCATCTTCTAGACCATATAAATATACGGAATCTTGCTCATGATAAAATCCATATTCATTACATTCCGATTTATAACTTGAAGCAATGGCTATAGCGTTAATGGATGGGAGATAAGCAAAATCTTTAATATCATGCTTTAGCTTTCTAACCTTTTCTAATTTCAAATACGGTGTTTCTTTAACCGTATATTCCATATCGACAACAAAAGGATTTGTTATTACAGGCATAGACTCATTGCCATTGTAATAAGCTTTATATGATATTGTGTCTTGGTGAATCCCCGGACCAACCTCAACCCCTGACTTCAGTTCAATTTCAACATGATACTTATCATCATATTCGATACCATAACTTAAAAATGAAATTATATCTCTCGAATATTCAGGCTTAAAATCAATAAACACATCTTTATACCCTTCTGGAGCTTCGATAGTCACATAATTAAAGTAATTATGGTTTCTAGAATCAACGTCATTAGTTGATGTTTTTATGGGTTTAGCATCAGACTTTATTTTTATATCAGGAATAACATATTTAAAGTTAATTCTCATTTTGTTAGATATATATTCATTGCAGCCTTGTTTATCACATAATGCAAAATCAACAAAAGTATCGTACTCCCCAGCTGGCATACCAACATATTCTTTAGGATTAATTGTAATTTTCCCATCATTCCAGTCAGAAGAATAAGAAACATCTAAACTGTTAATGAACTTTAAACCATCACCTTGATATTGGTAATATATTCTATCTGCTTGTATATTGTGATTAAAATAGATTACTTCATCACCACTAAGGAGCATTTTAATTACATGATCTTCATTTGGATTATCTAATGTTAGCTTTACAACACTATCGCCGCCTTTACTGCTACTACTGCTACTACTACTGCTACTATCGCCGCCGCACCCACTTAAAAAAAACACACTCAAAAAAATAAAGTAATAACTAGTAAGATAAGTTTTCATACAGCTCTCTACCAACCAACATAACCAGAATGAACTTAGTTGGCAGATTATACATTCATAAGCCATTGATTTTATATCGCTTGATTGCAATTTTTAATAAAACATTCACCTTTTCAATTAATTAGTATCCCATCATTGCCACCTAGTACCAATCAGGCCATGATCTCCAGCCAGCCGCAACTGCAAGCCCGACTCGCTGAGTGACCATTCCACCGTTTTCAGGCGCCATTCGCCGTCTTCAACATCACCGAAGCCTTCCAAGTTCAAATGGCCCTCGGCAACCAATGCCATTAATGATGATCGAGCCGGCATCGTAATATCCAACGTGTCACTCCCCGCCTTCACCGCTTTGGCCCTCGCAACCACGGCAGCTTTTGCTTCATCGTAATTGGGATACTTGAAGACGATCTTAAATTCCGGCTCACCGGTTCCGGTTGACACTTCTTTAGTATCGCCAGATTCAACATCGTGATAAGTAGCAGTCACACGACGAACATCGTTACGGGAACTAAACCGGCACTGCCAGTTCGTTACCTGCTCCGGCCTGATGGCGATACTTGTAAGCTTTTTGCCTGAGGCAGACTTACCCTCGCCTTCTTTTAAAAACAGCCAATAGCCGTTGGCAGGCTTGCTGACAGCACCGTAACGCTTGGCTAGCCGGGTTAACAGGTTCATGTCAGACTCTGATACCTGATCAACATGATCAATCCGAACAGATGCCAACTCGCTATTTACCCGAGGAACCAGCCCGTGCTCTCCGGCGATGGCTTTTACCATATCGCCTAGCGTTACACCGTCCCAACTTCGGGTTTTCTGGGTTTGCAGGCTACCAGGTTGTTTCCGGTTATCCATCGGGGCTGCATTGGCCACTATCTGGATCACCCGTGGCGGGCCGCTGGACGTTACCTCATCAACCACAAACTGCCCTTTGTCGATCAGGTTGCCATTAAATCCCAAACCTAAGCGCAATACCGCGCCTTTTTTCGGGGTTGGTATTGATGCCGGAAATGCAACTGACAAGGCCAGCCGGTCGGACTCGTTCCCGGCGTTATCGGTTAAGGTCAGGCTGATAAGGTTGCGCTGGAATATGGGGGTGATGTCGTTCCCGTCGGCTGATAACGAAAAATCAGGCCTGTAGCTCAAACCTACAGGCGGGTTGTTTAATCCCATAGGCTGTTCGCCTCTGATTTAACGACTGGCGCTGTCAATGGCGGCAGCTTGATTTCCAAACCGCTCGGTAATATCGGGCCATATTCAGCCAGCCCCGGGTTAACCTTCAACACCTCCGTTACCGTACTCTCGCGCCCATAATGGCGATAGCAGATATCATCCAGCATATCCCCCTCACGGGTTCTGTAGGTCTTCTCCATAGTACGCTAACTCCACTGTAAAACTCTGGCTACGGGGCAACCCGTGTTTGATGAATTTGCTGTTTGATTCGGTCAGGTCGGTGATCACCCAAAGACCAACATGGCTGACATGCGAACGGTGCGGAAGTGTTCAGATCGAAGTTACCACCGAACGAGGTAATGACGAATGGCTTTATTCTGGCGACCAAGCCAAATGTTTAGACTGCGGTGCCACCGGAATGATTGAAGCAGATGGTGAAAACGCATGGTTTGAAGTGGATGAGGAGCAGAAAGATGTACAACTACACTAACTACCCTACTGTCGATATCTCATATAACGTGAAATCAGACATTAACGTGACACCGTCACAGTTAAAATCTAATAATAAACATGAGCAATCACCCGAAGAATCACAACCAGTACAGGCCTTAGATGAGCAATCATCACCTCAACTGATCAGCCATCAGGAAGTATTGGATATGTTCCACATCACCAGTAAAGCCACCATCTACAAATGGCGCCAAACCCGCGGCTTCCCCAACCCGGTTACACTGATGCCACTAAGGTGGTTACGTTCCGCAGTTGAAGATTGGAAAGATAGTGTTGGTGGGTGTGGGAAGTGAATTTTGGGAAGCGGCCGTTGGGCCGCTTTTGTAACGCCTGCAATAAGTGTGCACCACGGAACAAGTAAAGTACACATAATTACCTCACGTTATTGCGACCACTCGAGCGACTTGTAGGCAATTGAAAAAATTTAGGTAAGTGCCTCTTTTTATCATTAGCAAAACATGTAGAGCCAAACTCAATTGGTAAACCACAATAGTTAGCCATTTCCTCATACCATGCCTGTTTCTGCTTTCTAAGAGGAAATTTAGAAGGAAGTGGTTCAGAGACAATAGCGTTTTCTCTCACGAAACAACCAGACGGAATTGTTAAGTAATTTTGAGTTCTCAATATATGAAACAATACCAATCTAATATCATTAAACTTATCGAAAATTCTAACAATTTCACTGATTGGGATTAACTGCTGAACTACCCCACGATCACCGAAAAGCACAAAAGCAATCCTATCAGGTAGCGTAATAGCTAACGCTCGATAGGGAGCAGGCACGTGAACCATAAAGAATCCATCAACTTTATCTACTGTTTTATTCAATATAAAAACAGAGCCAAAAGGGTTTGGACTTGCCATAAAATTCTCTGCAGACAACGACGAAAAGAGCTTGTATACAACGTCAGCATCTTGATCGATAAAGCTTTTGGGAATTAAAGTTCCTTTACTTCTATCGCTTCGGTCAATAGGCAAAGTCGTATCTTTATAAGACAAAGCATAACTAATCTTCAAAGCCCATAGGTAGTAATCCATCAGTTCTGCTGTATTTTCTCTTATTCTCTTTTCAAGACTACTAAAAACTTCTGAGTTACAGCGGTGACAAGCAGGTACTACAGCCTGATTGTATTTAATTGATGTATTATTCGACAATCTCAACCTTTGGTCGTTTAAATTAAAATACTTTTGCAACCACCGAGGAACTACGTGTTCCTTCGAGAGTTTTTTGTTATTTTCACCGCAGAGTACACATTTAACCATAGAATTTATTTATATCTCTGTATTACCTAACGTCGGGCATAAGGTGGTCCACAACTAACTCACCAAACCAACTGAATTCCAAACCAAAAACGCCGAGTGAAGCGCATCACCTTGATTTCCTTAATGCTAAGCCCCTTATGCTTCAGTAAGCTTATAGTCTCAACTCACATTGGCTGTAATTAGGTTTTTTATGAGATAGTCAATGTTTGTAAATACACAACACTATGCATTGAATTCTTTATTATCCTTCCAAATGGATAAAGTTAAGATTTTCAAATATATCTAAAAACATTTCCGGAGAAGATTTAAATTTACCTTTAAGAATATTAAGAAAACAAATTTGATTATCATCTCGGTCGAACGTAGTAAACCAAAATTTCACAGATTTAGGCCAATCATCATTATCTAGTTCTGAAAGTAAACCGTAGCGATGTAGAATATTAGCATGTGTAAAAATAACGTCATCAGATGTGTTTAATCTAATTCTTAATTCGTTTGGGTCAAAACTCAAAAATATATCTTTTTCTTCTGAGCGCATTAATGCATGTGCGTAGAAACGTCTAGTTAGACGTGGAATACTTGCTATTTTACTTATCAACTCCATTGAGTATTGATAAAACTCTTTAGTGCTTTCAAATTCGGTTAGAGGTAACCCCTCTAAATTTTTAGGGAAATTTATCTCTTGACCAAGTTCTTCATCCGTAAAAGTTAATGAGAGAGCCTTTACTCGCTCATCTTCGTATGATTTGCTCTCATGCTCACGCTTAATCTGCCTCATCTTCTCAACAGAATAAACTTCTACATTATTTGTTACTTTGTGATGCGTTGGGCACATCAAAACTAAATTTGAGATATGCCTTCTGTCTTCATTAGTTTGGTTAGGATTAAATCTTTCACCGTCAGAGTTGGCAGCCTCTATGTGACAAATCTCACCAATATACTGACCAGTATCATCAATAATATTTTGAGTGCAGCCGGGGAAAGCACATTGATTCATAGAAAGAAGAAATAGCTGCCTTCTGGTTTTCCAGGTGGGGTTTAGTCGTTTTATATTTTTATTTATAACTTCCTTTAACGACTTCGCTGCTACAAAAGTGGGCACATTAGCTGCTAATATATGTATTTCCTCACCTGTTTTGGGATTCCTACCAGTTCTCGAAGCTCTATGGTTAACCTTAAATGTACCAAAGCCAATTAACTGAACTTGGTCTCCATTATTTAGAGCTTCAGCAATCCCATTAAGGATTGCATCCAATGCCGAATTAGATTGTGTTCGTGATAAGTCGGCTTTTTCTGCAATCTTATACACTAAATCTGTTTTGTTCATTCACTACTCCTGAGCCCCCCTGGTATATAACGCACTGTAAAGATGAGGGCAACGCAATACGAAATTCGCGGGCCGCAAAATACACTAAACGCAACGCATAGTAATAAAGCCACACGTTACGAATCACTCTTAAACAGTTTATTATCTTTTAGGTCCCCAACCATTGCGCTCTGCAAGGATCTGCCATTCAGGCTTTTTGGTGCCCACAATTTTTTTACAGGTACTGATCAACGAATTAATTTCTCTAATATCTGTTTTATCTAACGAAACTGGTGTTGACTTAGATGTGCTTGCTAAATACGCTCTTTGCAAGCTAGGGATTATAGCATCAATTGCAGCTATAAACTTTTCATCTTCCGAAGCCGATTTAATTTTGCCTAAAGCTGTCATATGTGATGATAGTGTCTTTACTTCCGATACTGCTTTTAAAAACTTCTCATAATTATTCATTATATTGACTCTCTAGAATTAAAACATAACGCCTTTTTAAGCAGCTGCTAACCTATACTCCACTCAAGCAAAGCCACCTTAATCACTGAACCTAATCAAACCGAAAGTGCCAAGCGTTAGCAGTCTGTCTGAACAATTTGTTATGTTTATTTACCACTTTGTAGTGCGTTACATATAGGCTTTATATCGTTGAGAAAGGTTTTATGGAAATCTTTATCGAAGATTTCATTTAGATGACATTCACCTTTCCCAAACCCCCAAAGGAATAACTCTATACCAGCAATTGTAGGTTCACATACAACCCCTGAAAACTTATCATCTAACTTTAACCGCTTATTAACCAAGTACTGTCTCAAATGGTTGGGATCTCCAACCCCCCAAGAGTCAGTGATAAGCCCATCTGCACTTAAACCTTGAAAAATATGACTTAGTAATTGAGGGTTATCCCACTCCTGCTGAGTAAACTCCATTGCCTCAGCATATTCTTGAACTGGAATCAAAATCTGGCATTTTCTTCTACAGGCGTTATTACTAAGAGACTCCTCGTTTATCGTGCAAGTTCGGGCAATAGTAGAATAAATAACATAGTGACTTCTCAGTTGGTATGAAGACAAGTTATCTAACTGTCTTGCGATTCTTGCACCTCGGTCATCTCGATAAATTTCGCTCCTTGACGAAGCTAACACGCCACCAAAATATTCTATAGCTAAATCATCTGATGAATAAGAACCCTCATTTATTACTGTTTTTAAAACCTTTGGTGGAACCGAACCATCTTCATTGAGGTTTGAGCCTAGCTTTTCCTCCGCACTTTTAAATATTCTGCCCACATTTTCGATACGCTTTTGAGTAAAGACTTTTAGCTCACCACCAAGATAATCGGCAGTGGGTCCCAAAAGCTTAGAGAGCCCGTCTTTACCTAAATAAGCCGCAATTGCCCCAATTCCTATCGTAGTCACTGGTTCTGGCATACTTTCTCCTTATTAACATAACGCCTGCAATGAGGTACAGGTCACCAAACTACCAAAGTGCACCCAACCCCATACTAAAAATCGCTGAGTGTAACGGTTCACCTTGATTGATTGTTAGCTTTTAACTGCATTCTCTAGCCATAAATTCATTCGACTGATAAAATTCTCAAGCTTCTTATTTTGTGAGGTAAACGTGTCAAGAGTAGACTCCCAGTATTCCAAATCAGATTGATAGTATGCTTGAGGGTGTATGTTTTTATAGTCAAAACACATAAACTCTAGTTCGCGCATAAAGTAGACATCACTAAATACTATAATCTCAACAATATTGGTGTAAAAATCATTTAAGTCAAAGAAGTCATTGAAAATGACATTCAGCATATGTGGTACTTTTTGCCTCTCAATATCTATATTTTTAATACCGAGGTGGCTACTCATTGCTTCTATCTGATATTTATCCCCAACTTCTACTTGACTATAAAGCGTATCAAAATATAGAGATTTTTTAGCCAAAGGTGTCACTAACTCTTCAAACCACCCAACTATTTCCATTCGCTTCTTAGTATCATATGGAAGCCTCTTATAAGTGATAACTTCATCTCCTTCCAAAGAGTATTCGTCTTCACTAAAAGCTTTCTCTCGTAAGCTCGTAAAGTTTCTAACAAATGAAGGCAAAAATAAGTTTGGGGCTACTTCTTCAACTACTAGATTACAGGTGAGTTCAAGCTCTTTTTTCTTTGCTTTAGTTAACTCCAAGGATTTATTAATTTCTTCTTTTATAAAAGAAATACGCTCTGCTTCATCCTTCGTTAGACTCGAATTTGAAAGCTGCTCATCTAAATCAACCTTTAATAACTGCTTAAAAAGTACCTTTATAACTGAAATATATTCTTCTAAATGTACTCTTTGCACGGTTAAGCCGTTTCCTTGATGATAGAGTTTGTTTCTGATTCCATGAAAAAACTCAACTCTAGCAAGATCTTTGACACTAATTCCCTGTCTACTACTCTTTACTCCTTCAACGACGTCATGGAACCCTTTACGAATGATACTGTATCGCTCATCTTCTGAAGTTATTGAGCCTGTTATCTTTTTGGGTAGTCCTAAATAGGTCTTAAGCAGCATTTCTACCCCTACATCTAGTAGAAGAAAAGCAATCAAGTTATCTTCTTCGTTCTTTTTGCTCGCATGCTGAACCGCTTCAATTACAATTTTTACTGGAGCTTTTTGCCAAGCTTCTAAATTATTTTTGTTCATTAATCACTACCAACTCTACGCTAAGAAAGGCTAACATCTTATTTTACGAACAACGTTCGTATGTCTTTCTTGCATCGCCTAATATACGAAAAAGATTAACGAACCAAGTTTGCTTATCGTACAACAGGTACCCACCATCCTTTACCCCCCCAAACCTTTTGGGCTACGTGATATATGAAACCACACGATATTCACCATGTAAATAAATCAACCGTCATTATTGTCTAGATATCTTGTCAACTTTCCCGCATACAGCTCATATCCTTCCCTTTGCTCCTCGATCCAGTCGTGCTTGTTGTACACAGCCAGCACTCCGCCCAGCTCGTGGCCGAGCATCTTTTCCACTACATGCGGCATCACGCCCAACTCTGATGCTCCGGTAGAAAGGGAACGGCGAAAATCGTGGGTTCGCCAGTGTTCCAATGGCAGGCTGGCGCGGATTCGCCTTATATAACGGTTAGCTGCTGAAATAGAAATTGGGATGTTCAGGTCGGCGCCGGGAAACAAGACATCATCATAGGTTTCCATCACGCGTTCTAAAATGGCTCGGGCTTTGGTGGGAATTGGCCTGCGGATCGGTTTGTTGGTTTTGCTGAGTTCTTTCGGCACGGTCCAGATGCCGGCTTTCATATCGAAGTGGGAACGGCGGGCAAGGCGTAGCTCTGATAGCCGGTTGCCCCCCTATTACATAATGAAGCTTAGATGGTGAGTTGGTGAAATTTTTTGTTAGATGTACTGGCACGGCTTCTTTCTATGGCCAGCCAGATTTGAGCAAGTTCAGACCAGGTCGGCACCCTGCTCCCTGTTTCTGGCCGGGCGCCGACATTTTGTTTCTTGATACGGTCTATATCTGTTCTTTCAATAATGAATTTGTTTTTGCAGAAGTTAAGGCAGGAACGCAGGTTAGTAAAAAGTGAGTTGGCGGTTTTGGGCTTTTTTTCGCTAATGGCATCAAGCCACTGCATCCATTCTCGGGCGGGGATGGTTTCGACGTTTCTGTCGGGGAAGGCCCCAAGGAAGTAGTTATTGGCGAAGGAATGATAAAGCGCTTGTGTGCCCTTCTTTAACGTGGGGACATAATGTTTGAGCCAGTAGTTCACGCAGTCGTCTAAAGTGACGAATTCCAGCTCTCCGGTATTGGCTATTTCGGGATTTCTTCCTGATTCCCTCAATTCCATCATGATTTTATGTTTCCGCCTTGCCTCCTTCAGGCTAGTTGCGGGATACTTACCAACATGAACTCTGAGACTTTTTCCTTTGAATCGACAACGGTAGTGGAAGTAAATCTTAGCTTTTGGTGTTATGCGTACCACTAAGCCATCACCATCACTTAGCTCTTCTTTACCGTCATATTCATCTAGTTTTGATATGGTTTTAAGTTGCCGATCTGTAAGGCTCATAACATTATTCCCTTAAATTAGGACACACTCTCAGATTTCTAGGACACAAATTAGGACACAAATGCAAATCCCAAGCTTAATTGTCCCGGAAATAACTACTGTATAGATGAACAGTATAGCATTGAAAAGCCATTGTTAGAACAAGCACTTAATACCAAGCCGATGGCTTCTGGAAATTACTATGAATCACGAAAATGAACCAAGCCTGTTTTGGCTGGACTATGAAACCTTCGGTGCCAACCCCGCAACTGACCGTCCGTGTCAGTTTGCAGGTGTTCGTACCGATATGGATTTGAACATCGTTGGTGAGCCGCTGGTTATCTACTGTAAGCCGCCGGTTGATTACCTTCCTTCCCCTGAAGCCTGTCTGATCACAGGTATCACACCACAGGAAGCGTTTGAAAAAGGCTTGCCTGAGCCGGAGTTTATTGCCCAAATTCACGCGGAGCTTTCTAAGCCGAATACCTGCGTGATCGGCTATAACAATGTCCGTTTTGATGATGAAGTTACCCGCTATACCCTTTACCGTAACTTCTACGATCCGTATGCATGGAGCTGGCAGAACGGTAATTCACGCTGGGATATGCTGGATATCATGCGTACCTGTTACGCACTGCGTCCGGATGGCATTAACTGGCCGAATAATGATGAAGGATTGCCGAGCTTTAAACTGGAACACCTGTCGGTTGCCAATGGCATTGAACACGCCAATGCCCACGATGCAATGGCGGATGTGTACGCCACTATCGAGCTGGCGAAAATCATTAAGAAGAACCAGCCTAAGTTGTTCAACTACCTGTTTAACCTGCGCAATAAACGTAAGCTGCAAGAGCTGATTGATATTGTCGAGCTGACACCACTGGTGCATGTATCCGGTATGTTCGGCGTTGAGTGCGGCAATACCAGTTGGATTGTCCCTGTTGGCTGGCACCCGACCAACAAGAATGCGGTGATTACGGTTAACCTGGCAATGGATCCGACACCTCTTATTGAGCTTGATGCGGATACTCTGCGTGAAAGACTTTACACCAAGCGTGTTGACCTTGCGCCGGATGAGCTTCCGGTTCCGGTGAAGCTGGTTCACCTGAATAAGTGTCCGGTTCTGGCTCCGGCGAAAACACTGAAGGCTGAAGATGCTGAACGAATCGGTATTGACCGCGAACAGTGCCTGAAGCACCTACAAATTCTGAAATCTCATCCCGAGATCCGCGAGAAGCTGGTTGCCCTGTACAGTGCTGAACGCGAGTATGAGCCGAATACCAATGTTGATGCCATGCTATATGACGGTTTCTTCTCGAACTCCGACCGTTCGACAATTGATATTATCCGCGAAACACAGTCGGAAGACTTGGGCAAACTTGATCTGAAAGTTGACGACAAGCGCATCAAGCCATTGTTGTTCCGTTATCGTGCCCGCAACTTCCCGAACACGCTGGATTTCAAAGATCAGCAGCAATGGAAATACCATTGCCAGGATTACTTCGAATCTAACCTGCCTGCTTATATGGAAAACCTCGAAGCCACGGCTATAGAACATCAGTCTGATGAGAAAAAGATGAAAATCTTGAAAGCCGTGTACGACTACGTTAACAACCTTGTTTGAAAATTCGGCGAGCTCGAATAAAAATTGCGGCTCTTGTTAGGTAGTTAATTCACTGTAATCACACTGTTTTTTTCAAAGCCCATCGGTGTCTTACGTCGGTGGGCTTTCTTTTAAGACATAATTCTGCCCTACCAGATTGAAGATAGTGTTTCTCGCGTCAAAACTTATACCTGTGGTTGAAAATATTCGACCAGACTATCTGAAATCCGACGTTGTGTGATCCTCTGATGCTATTCCCTGCCTGCGAATTCCAACAGGGTTGCAAAAGAAATCATGAAGCCTTCTTTGTTGGAGTTAAGTGATTGATATGACAACTAAAGCCTTAACACGATGCTATCGCTTTGAAAAAGTAGATTTTGAGCCTGATTTGCAGCTATTGGTTTGGCGTGATAACACGGAAACGACTCTTACCGTTTATGAATCTCGCTTACTAGAGACCCTCTGCTATTTCGCCGGAGAGGTGATCAGCTATCAATCGCTTTACGATAAAACCTTTACTGTCGCCGAATCTAATGCCGACAGCAGTCATTTCGATCTTAACATCCTGCTGCGATCACTCACCCGTAAGTTGGTCAATGACGGGGATATGGCGATTCCTATTGAGGCTATCGGACATTATGGATTTCGTGTTCCGCTGCCGGAAAAAACCTGTCGTTTGGTTCACAATGACGAAAAACAGCCCAAACTACCCGATCCTCACAATAACGACACCAGTTTCGAACCCCAAAAAGCACAAAGGACCAAAAACAATCTGATTCATAAGGTTTTTGTGGTTCTGCTTGCTGCAGCCGGTATTGCAACGCTGATAATTTCCAACCTTTAACTGTGCAAATTTGAAAACACATTTTGTGGACTAGATCACACTCAATCTATTTTGTATGATGAATGAGTCACTTCATTAGTAATACAGGCTCATGGCATATCTACGTTCTTTTTTGATCATCTTTCTTTGCCTGTTCGCAGGTAAGGCTATTCAGCATTTTTCCGGGCTTGCGATCCCCGGCAGTATTATCGGTATGCTGATTCTTTTCTTCACACTCGCTATCGGGGCTATTCCAGCCAAGTGGGCGAAAGAAGGCTGCCATCTTCTGATCCGTCATATGGCATTGCTGTTCGTGCCTGTTGGCGTCGGCCTGATTAACTATCTTGATTTAATTTCATCCAATACCTTACCTATTCTTCTAAGCACTATCGGCAGCAGCCTGGTTGTATTTATCGTTATCGGCTTAGCTACACACTATAAGGAAAAACAATGATCTGGCTGGTCACCACTCTAGTCGTGTTTTATGTTTCTCGACTGGTTGCTCAACGCTTGCAACACCCTATCATCAACCCTCTTTTAATCTGCCTTGTGGTTATTATTCCTCTGTTGATGTGGCTGCATGTACCTTATGACACTTATTTTGAACAAAACAAATGGTTGAACAGCCTGCTTGAACCGGCCGTTGTCGCCCTGGCCTTCCCGCTTTATGAGCAGCTAACTCAAATCCGTGAGAAGTGGAAGATTATCTTCACTACTTGTCTGGCCGGTAGTGTACTGTCGATGATCACAGGTTCTGCAATCGCACTTTCTCTGGGTGCCGATCCGCAGCTGACTGCGAGTATTTTGCCAAAATCCGTCACTACACCAATTGCGATGGCGGTTTCAGAGCAAATCGGCGGTGTTCCTGCCATTGCTGCAATTATGGTGATTATTGCCGGCCTGTTCGGTGCCGTGCTGGGTTATCCTCTGTTCCGCGCGTTAGGTATTGAGGCTTCAATTGCGAAAGGTCTGACTATCGGTACCGTGTCTCATGCGCTTGGTACGGCAAAGGCCGCAGAAGAAGATCTACAAGAAGGTGCCTTCAGTTCACTGGCATTAGTGATCTGTGGTGTGATTACTTCTATCCTCGCGCCGGTGCTATTTCCTGTAATTTTGCAGGTTTTCAGCTAAATATTTCGAGTTAGCTATGTGTTCGTAATCGAATACAATGTTAACTTATTGATAAATAAGGAGGTGAATTCTAAAATCTGTGTGACGCCACTCTCATTTATGTAATGCATGCAACAACCATTGGCATTATGTGACCTTGATCACACATAGAATTCATCTCTGCGCCTACAATGTTTCTCCATACACAATACGGAGTGACAACTCATGCATACTAAAGTAATGGATGCTTTAGGCGCTTTACCATCTGATCTGGCGACGGCACTTAAGCCTGTAATTGAAGATGCTAACTTTGATGCAACATTGAGCCCTGAGGTTTTCGAGAAACTACTTGCTGAAACACACATGACAGACAGCGAGTTACGTGTTGCTCTTCTTCCTGTTGCTGCAGCTTATTCCGTTGCTCCGATTTCAAATTTCTATGTTGGTGCAATTGTCCGTGGTGAATCGGGTCGTCTGTATTTCGGTGCTAACATGGAATTTGTCGGCGCTTCCCTGTCTCAAACTGTCCACGCAGAACAATCCGCCATCAGCCACGCCTGGGTGAAAGGCGAAACCGGCATTCAAGACATTACCATCAACTACAGCCCTTGCGGTCACTGCCGTCAGTTTATGAACGAGCTGACTACCGCTAAAGAGCTTGTTGTTCAGCTACCTGAGCGCGCAGCTAAACGTCTTCAGGAATACCTGCCTGAATCATTCGGCCCTGCTGACCTGAACATCACTGATGCCCTGCTGACTAAAGTTGACCACGGTCTGAAAACAGAAGCGACCGAAGAGCTGGTTCAGCTTGCATGTAAAGCAGCGAACTCTGCTCACGCTCCTTACACCAAAAACTTCAGTGGTGTAGCCCTGAAAGCAAAAGACGGTAAAACGTTTGTTGGCATGTACGCTGAAAACGCAGCATTCAACCCTAGCCTGCCTCCGCTGCAGGTTGCACTAATCAACATGAACATGGCCGGTTACCCGCATGCTGACATTGTTGAAGCGGCGCTGGTTGAATGTTCAGACAGCACAATCAGCCACCTTGCTGATACTCAGAACACTCTTGAAGCACTGAATCCGGATATCCCGCTGACTTACGTGGCGGCATAACGACCGATGTATCAAGATTGAAGTTAAAAACCGCCTGATGGCGGTTTTTCTTTTTAAATCAGTTTCATCCTTTTCTCGGCAAGAGTATGATGCCGTAAGTTTTTGTCAGTAATTATTTTGTCACTTGAGCATGTCCCATCAACATAACCCGATTCAGGGTGCCAGCTGGATGCTGACCGCAGGCCTTGCCTTTGCGATTGTAAACAGCATGGCGCAATACCTGAGCGTGATGCTGAATCTGCCGTCGACGACGGTTGCATTTTTTCAGTATTTCATCGCACTCGTTGCCATTTTCCCTTGGCTGAAGACCCTTGGTCTTCGTCAGGCACTACAAACCAAACACTTTGGTATGCACTGTCTTCGTGTATTCCTGTCTGTTATCGGTATTCAGCTCTGGCTGTGGGCACTGGCCTATCCGGTGCCAATCTGGCAGGGTATCGCCCTGCTGATGACATCACCGCTGTTTGCAACTATCGGCTCAGGCCTGTTCCTGAAAGAGAAAGTCGGTGCAGCCCGCTGGCTGGCGACTCTTGCCGGTTTTGCGGGAGCCATGATTATTCTGGAACCATGGGCTGACGGTTTTACCTGGGCAACTCTACTGCCTGTTGGTGCCGCTTTCTTCTGGGCCTGTTATTCTCTGATGGTGAAAAAGATGTCGGTGCACGATTCACCGACAACCATGGTTGTGTACCTGCTGCTACTTATTACACCGTTTAACGTGTTCCTGGCGGCACCTGAATTCACTATGCCTGATCAAGGCCTGACCTGGTTGCTGCTGCTTGGAGCAGGTCTTCTGACTGCACTGGCTCAATGGGCAATTGCTAAAGCCTACGCCGTTGCTGATGCGTCTTTCGTTCAGCCTTTCGACCACGCTAAATTGCCGCTTAACGTGCTGGCAGGCTGGGTGGTATTCGGTTGGGTTCCACCGGGACGCCTATGGCTTGGCGCTGCAATTATCATTGCTTCTGTGGCTTTCATTACCCAATGGGAAAACAGAAAGAAGTAACCAAAGTGAAGTAATTCGCTGAATTCATTTTTTGGATTTCAGATCAAAAGAGGCGAGAAACTAATTGTTTCTCGCCTCTTTTTTGTTCTTAACTCTAATCTAAGCCCAAACTTAGAACCGGTTTAGAAACGGTAACGAACTCCAATCGCCCCTTCCAGTTCCAGGTCTACATCTTCTACAACATACAGTGTCGGGCCAACCTCACCATAAAGCTCAACACGGTCCAGAGGTACCTGGAAACCGACGCCGGAACGAACACCTAGTTTGTCGTCTTTATCATCGACGTACTGTGCGCCGACAAAAGTGTACATGCTATCAAGCTCAGGTTTGCTGACTAACTTGCCAAGGTTAAAGGTCTTATCAACAGCAACGCCAAACTCATCAATGCCAAGAGAAAAACGAAGGTCATTCTGTTTGTACTGAATGCCGCTCATAGGGCTGCCAAAAAAGACGCCGATGCTCTGTGAAGCCTGTGCCGTCAAGGAAACACAAAGAGTCAGCGCTAATCCCAATAGTGTTTTTTTCATCATAGTGTTCATGCTCAAAAAAGTGTTATTGCCAAAAGCTACAGCAAAAAAAGTAACCGATAACAGTCAATGACAGTAATTTAACCGCAAAACGCATTCAGCTCGACGGGTCAAAACCAATCATGACATAACTTTGACAAATCCCCCTTTCTAACATAGCGAAACACAAGCGGAAAGCATTTATCTGCTTACAATACTCAGTTGTTTAACTTTAGTCGAAAAACCAAAAAGCAAACGTTTGCGCAAATCTGACAATCCTGTATGATCCGCCGGGTAATCAACACACAAACGTAAGGAAACCCAATGTTAGGTTCAGCTACTCGTCCGGATGCAACCCGTGTTTTGTTACTAGGCTCTGGTGAACTTGGAAAAGAAGTCGCGATAGAGTGCCAACGCTTAGGTCTCGAAGTTATTGCTGTTGATCGCTACGCTAACGCCCCTGCCATGCAGGTCGCCCACCGTAGCCATGTTATTAATATGCTGGATCCTCAGGCTCTGAAAGAAATCATCAGCCTGGAGCAGCCTCACTATGTGGTACCGGAAATCGAAGCCATTGCCACAGATACCCTAGTCGAACTAGAAAAAGATGGCTTGAATGTTGTACCGACTGCCAACGCTACCAAGCTAACAATGAACCGCGAAGGTATCCGTCGCCTGGCTGCAGAAACTTTAGGCATCCCGACCTCTCCGTATGAATTCTCTGACCAATATGATGACTTCGCCGCTTCGGTTGAAAAAATAGGTACACCTTGTGTGGTGAAGCCAATCATGAGCTCATCCGGTAAGGGCCAGAGCGTGATCAAATCTCCTGCTGATATCGAATCTGCTTGGCAGTACGCACAGGAAGGCGGCCGCGCTGGTGCAGGACGTGTGATCGTGGAAGGTTTTGTTGAATTTGATTATGAAATCACTCTGCTGACTGTACGTGCTGTGGATGGCGTACACTTCTGTGATCCTATCGGTCACCGCCAGCAGGATGGTGATTACCGTGAATCATGGCAGCCTCAGGCAATGTCTGCGGCAGCTCTGAAAGCAGCACAAGAAGTGGCGGAGAAAGTTGTCAATGCTCTTGGTGGATATGGCTTGTTCGGTGTTGAGTTGTTCGTTAAAGGTGACACAGTCCTGTTCAGTGAAGTTTCGCCTCGTCCGCACGATACCGGCATGGTGACCCTGATTTCTCAGGACCTGTCAGAATTTGCTCTGCATGTCCGAGCTTTCCTCGGTTTGCCGATTCAGTCAATTACACAATACGGTCCATCGGCTTCAGCGGTAATTTTGCCCGAAGGCACATCAGAAAATGTGCGCTTTGATAACCTGGCTGTCGCTATGGCTCGTCCGCAAACTCAATTGCGCTTGTTCGCCAAGCCGGAAATCAACGGACGCCGTCGTTTAGGTGTCGCCCTCACCCGCCGCGATAATATCGTCGACGCTATCAGTGATGCCGTAAATACAGCAGCTGACGTAAAAGTGGTGTTTTAATTCCTGAAACACCCAGCTCAGTGACACCGTCACTGGCGTATACAACAAGCAAAAAAGGAGCCGATCATGGCTCCTTTTTCACTATGTAAGCAGAATAGTGCCTGTTATTACACAACGTGCCTCTTCTGCCTTGTCTTTCACTTTAAACCTCAATCAACCAGGCTTCTTCCGCAAAGCGGCTAAGACCACGCTGACGACGAGGATGCGATTCATCAGCTTCATCACGCTCAAGTGCGGTAATTTTGCATCCCTTGAACAGCATTTCGATTTCATTCTGGGTTACGCTAAACGGAGGACCATCCATCTCAGCCTGTGGGTAATCCAGCGTGATCAATAAGATTCGACCACCAGCTTTCACCATAGACAGCAAGCACTCGGCATACATCAGACGCATCGGCTCAGGCATCGCAATCAGTGCGGCACGATCATAAACCACATCAACAGGATCAATTTGTGTAGAGAAAAAGTCGCCACAGTAAATCGTGATTTCATCGAGTTCATACATGGTCTGGCCGTTACCCAGCGATGTCACTGTCGGGATATAAAACAGCTCAGAGAAAAAAGCTCTCACTGCAATATCGCTCAATTCAATACCGATAACTTTATTGTGCTTCTCAGCCAGCCAGGTCATATCCAGTGACTTGCCGCACATTGGCACAAGCACTGAATCATCCCGCGATGTACTTACCGCCGGCCAGTGTTTAATCAGCTTTGGATTAACGTCGTTTAAGTGGAAACCAATACGGTTTTCAGCCCAGCGGCTATGCCAGAATTCTGCATCCATTTTTTTATCTCTTTTATCTGACTTTACTTTTTGTAATAAGGATCTGAACACAGTTTATCGCTCTGATCCAGCCCTGATTTTTTGAATCCACCAAACGCAAAAAAGGATGCCGAAGCATCCTTTATCGCCAATCTCGCTAAGCCTAAGCAAAGCTAGATTATAAATACGTTCTCAATTTTTTCTTTATGAGAGTAATTGAATAAACGATTCAAACAGCCCTTACGAGATGCGGAACAGTTTAATCGAATCACGGCGTACTGTTACGCCACGGAAAGTTACAGGTTCTAGCAACGTCATCAGCTGCTTAGAAACAAAAAACTTACCGCCGTAGCTGCGATCACCGCCACGATTTACCCAATCTGCAAATTCATCTGCCAGGCTGAACATAGAGTTACCAACAAGCAGAACCAGGACTTTTGCGACTTCACTGTCATTCTGTTTATTAAACTCCGCGTCACGAACCTTCTTACGGTATTCGTCGACGATTCTTTCTAGGCACTCAAATCTGCTCATATACACCACCATAAAAAAAGAGGTGCGGATACTACTGCTCATACCCAAGTAAATCAACCCATAGACGGGAATTCTTGTGATAAAACGGATATTTTTTCATGTTCATAACATGTTTCCTCCATTTAATCATACAAATCTAGATAAAGATCATATTTTGACGCCAATATATAGTTATATTTAAAATATAACTTTAAGTAAGATTTGTGCGCAATGTGCTGCAGGGAAACCAGTATGAGTGAGTCAAACAAGGCCATTATTCTATATGGCAGCCTGGATACAGAGTTTCGAACTATCGAGGCAATGGTGAAAATCTATTGCAAAAACCACCACAAAACGCCTGCACTCTGTGAGCAGTGCAAAGACTTTCTTGAGTACGCATTTACCCGCCTTGATCGCTGCCCATATGGTGAAGCCAAACCGACTTGTCGACTCTGCCCTATTCACTGTTACAAAACGGATTACCGGGAGATATCACGTAAGATAATGCGCTATTCAGGTCCGAAGATGCTTTTCAAACATCCGATTCTTGCTGTCCGTCATCTAATCGCGGAAAAACGCCCTGTTCCAGAGAAACCTGAATCCGGCGCGTCTAACCGACACAAACGCAAATTACTGGAGAAACAAAAGCCAGGAAATTAAAGCCTGACATTCAGCTTCAATAGACATCTTAGTTACGGTAATAATCGACGACCTGAACTTTAGATGGCTTCCCATTGCCCGATACATCCATTGAAAAAGTATTCGGCCCTGTCATCTTCACTGAAGATGACAGCTTACCAGCCACGCTAACGCCTTCTATTTTGTCGAACTGCCGTGAAATATCGTAGTGCATGTTTATGTTTACAGTCGCTTCCTGATCCGCGACCAGCTGAAACTGGCAGATCCCGGTGGGACAATAGACATCCAGTTCGCCCTTCTCTCTGATTGTTATTTTTTCTACATTCTTAATCGGTGTTGCAGAGAGCTGCAAATCTTCATTACAGCCCTGAACTAAAAGCAGAACGGCGCCAACGATAATCACACTTTTTAAACTGGCTAACGACATTTTCCTCAACCTCATCCGTTTATGTTCGTTTCTCGCTGTTTCATTTTCTAGTCCACTCTTCTCTAACAAGGCATCTCATTGGTAAGGTTTCCCATATTCCGACCACTCATCTCCCAGTTCGATCATAGAGTCTGTTATATCTCAATCACAAAAAGAATAACGCTACTTAAACAACGCACTTCCAATTCAGACATTCTTTTTTCTGAATCGTTTTCAAACGTTTTGCTTGATCACCCTACAGCCTGGCGGCGTCCACCTCATTTAAAGCCTTTTTGATGTCGCAAACCCGATACAGCTGCTCACCATATCACTGACAATACTTGTGGCTTGAAAGTTAGACATTGACGTAAATTAACCAGTTCAATGGATAAAACTATGCACAATAACAACTCATCGGCCAGGTTTGCTTTTTCATCCATGTATTGCCAATACGCAATATTTATCAACCAAGCATCAAAAACAGTATTAGTCCTGATGCTAATGTCTGTCTCTTTATTTGCTTTTGCTAACGGAAACAACGAGAAATGGTTAAAGCCACATAAGACACTCACAGGGGAACAAATCAAACAGCAGCTTCCTTTCTACCCGTCACGAGCCTCAACCAACGGACATAAACTCACTCCCGAAATGTTCGAGGATCCCAAAATTTGTCAGGGCTGCCATAACGAAATCTACCAACAGTGGGAACGTTCGGTAATGGCGAATTCCTGGGAAGACCCGATTTACAGAGAGTTATTCAAAAGAGCCAGTGCTGCAACAGATGGTAAAGTCGATAACTTTTGCGTCGCCTGCCATAGCCCGATTGGCTTGACCAGTATGAATGCGAATGCCACTTCATTTGATACCGACGAACACATTCCCGGCGTTAACTGTGAGGTTTGCCATAACATTGTCGGACTCACCGGTAGTGATAACGGCGCTTATATTCTGGTCCCAAACAAAGACAAGCACGTAAAACTCGGCCCGCGAACCGATGCTGAGTCCCCCTATCACAAAACTCAATATCTGGGTTTGCAGACAAAGTCTGAATTCTGCTCTGCTTGTCATAATGTCTCTCACCCGTTCAACAGCACCCCGATTGAACGCACCTATGATGAATGGCTAGAAAGTACCTATAACGAACAAGGTATCCATTGTCAGGACTGCCATATGACACCGGGACCAGGAAAAAAAGCGAACCCCGGCAAGTCTGCCGTTATGGGCAAAACTCGGGAGCACATCTACTCTCATGAATTTACCGGTGGTAATTCTACCCTGCACCAGTATTTCGATGACCCGGACAGTGCAGAACTCGCCCGCGAAATGCTTCGCTCCGCCGCTACCATGGAGTTTATAGAGCTGCCAGCTAATTTGGTTGCCGGAGAGATGGCCACGATCAAAATCAAGGTCTCGAATGTCGGTGCTGGTCATAAACTGCCGACCGGTTTTCCGGAAGGTCGTGAAGTATGGATTGATTTCAAAGTTAACACTGCGGATAAGGAACAAATCTACCGCTCCGGTGCCGTAGTTGACGGCCATACAGAAGAAGGCACACGAAACTTTAAAGTCACCCTAGGTGATGCCAACGGAAACGTAGTGGAGCTGAATGTCTGGGAAGTGGACAGAATCCTGTCTGATACCCGAATACTCCCGAACGGTTATTCTGTTGTTGATTACACCTTCGTAGTTCCTGAAGACATAAGCGGTAATATTACTCTTGATGCCACTCTGAACTACTGGCCTTTCTCGCAAAAGCTGGTTGATGAACTGCTTGGAGAAGGCAAACTGAAAGTCGATATCGTTAATATGACCTCAGCTCAAATCAAGCTCCCTGTTACAAAGGAAAAATCAGCCAAGGCAATTGCAATGAAGCAGTAATGGCCCTGGTTAAAGCCCCCTTCTAAAGACGATAAAGCGCCGACATAAGGCCGGCGCTTTTCTTACGCTTATTGTCTAGCAACAGAATACCGAATTAGTGGTTTGCTGCCATATCCTGAGAAGCGGCTTCTTTTTCAAGTGCTTCACCTTTGTTAACCAAATTAGAAATCACTTTTGACAGAATCAGTGTTACGACAGCCATTACAACCGCCAGCATTGCCAGGTTGTAGAAGTAGCTTGCGTATACGCCTTCAATAATTTCCGGCGTCAGCACCTGATCTTTCGGCAACGCAATTTTTGTTGAAATCACAGCTGCCAGAATACCACTCAGTGACAGAGCAACAGAGCGAAGACCAATCGCAAATGCAGACAGGTAACGTGGCACCATCTCGAAGATAAAGCCGGCACCCAATGCACCTACAATCAACTCAGCTAGAGACTGGAAGAAGTGAACCCACAGGATCCAGTCTGCTGCAATTTTGCCGTCTTCACCGACAAAACTGGTAGAAAGGCCAAGCAATGCAAAAGCAATAGCACTGAATACAAACGCTGCAGAGAACTTGGTAGGAATAGATGGTGAAAATCCTTTCTTCTCAAGCCAGCCATAGACAAAGATCACCGGACCACCCAGGGTGAAACACCACAGCGGGTTAAATGCGGCATTGGATTCAGGCTTGATTGGAATGAAGCCCAGAATCTGCTCTCCCATCAGGTTAATGGCATAGATGTTCATCGAGGTCAGCATCTGACCATAGTAGAAGTAGAACGAGATCATAATGAAAATCATGATCAGCACGCCGCACATCTTGTACTTGTATGCAGGCGTTGCTTTAGTGATTTCATAAATGAAATACAGAATCGCGCACGCACCCAGTGCGTACAGCAGGTATTTACCAGCATCAAGGTTGGCGAATACCCAGTAAACCAGCCCCAGCATAACTACAGAACCAGCAACAAAGGCAGCCCAGGTTTTCATGCTAACGGCACGACGATCAATGTCATTACCGACAGCAGTAAAGCGTTTACGGAAGACAACAAACAGAATCAGAGTCAGAGACATCAAAGCTGATGCAATAAAGAAGTTACCCTGGTACGCCATATAGGCCAGCATAAACGGGAACAGGTATTTAGAAGAGAAAGATCCCAGGTTGTTAATGGAATAATTCACTGTCAAACCCTGCTGAAATGCATCCCGGTTTGTTTCGGAATAGGAGTTACCCAGCAATACCGTCGGGCTTGTCGCTGACAGGCCGCGAGCATAACCGATCAGGGCGATCGCAAAAATACTCATTGGCACATTCAGGCTGCCAGCCCCTATGCCCAGCAGGAAGAAACCAATGGTATAAATGGTATAGCCTATGTATACCGCCCGGAACGAACCGATATAACGGTCGGCAACAAATCCACCGATAGCGGAAAATACCGGACCTACGGCCCCGAAGGCACCCATCATCATGATAGTGTCGGCTTCGCTGTAATTTAACTCAAACAGGAAGAATTTGGTAAGCAGGACATAAGTTCCATAAAAAGCAGCTCCCCACAGGAATTGCCTTAGGATTAATATCCTGGCTGTTATCGGAAATCTAGCGTTTGCGTCTTGCATGTTATGCTCCTTCAATATAATGCACGGCAAAAACTAGCATGTAGGAAATTATCATTTCATGATCAAAGATAAGTTATTGAACAAATGGCATATTGAGTGAAACCTTTTTTACAAAGATGAGATCTCAACAAGGAATCCATGTCTCACCAGCCATACCAGTCACAAATATTTGTGATATTCCCATTTAGAATCATATGGTTAAAAGCATAAAAAAGGTTCAGCTCAAAACCGAGCTGAACCGTTTAAAAGTAACAATTTAAATTATGATATGAATTAATGCTGAGTTGCAGTTTCCTCATCTGCATCCTGCTGTTCCAACTCTTCACCCTTGCGGATAAGTTTGGCAATCACTTTCGAAAGCATAAGGGTTACAACCGCCATCACTACCGCCAAAGCTGCCAGACCATAGAAGTAATTCGCATACACACCTTCAATGATCTCTGGCGTTAACACCTGATCTTTAGGCAATGCGATTCGGGTTGAGATAACTGCCGCCAAAATACCACTCAAAGACAAGGCTACAGAACGTAGACCGATTGCAAATGCTGACAGGTAACGCGGTACCATTTCAAAGATAAAGCCAGCCCCCAGCGCCCCTACAATCAGCTCAGCCAGGGACTGGAAAAAGTTGACCCACAGAATCCAGTCACCGGCGATCTTTCCGTTTTCACCGACAAAACCGGTAGAAAGGCCAAGCATACCGAACGCAATAGCACTGAAGACGAATGCCGCAGCAAATTTAGTCGGAATTGATGGTGAATAGCCTTTGCGTTCCAGCCATCCGTAAACAAAGATCACGGGTGCACCCAGCACAAAACACCATAATGGGTTAAATGCTGCGTTGGATTCAGGTCGAATTGGGATAAAGCCGAAGATGTGATCTCCCATCAGGTTAATCGCATAGATGTTCATGGAGGTCATCATCTGGCCGTAGTAGAAGTAGAACGAGATCATAATGAAAATCATGATCAGCACACTGCACATTTTATATTTATAGGCAGAGGTTGCGCGGAATATTTCAAATACAAAGTACAAAATCGCTGCACCGCCAAGGGAATACAGCAGGTATTTACCGGCTTCCAGGTTAGCAAATACCCAGTAAACCAGACCCAGCATCGCAGCAGAACCGACGATAAAGCACAGCCAGGTTTTAAGGTCTACTTCTCTGCGGTCAATGTCGTTACCAACTTCAACAAGGCGTTTACGGAAAAGGACGAACAGAACAAGTGTCAGCGACATTAAACCGGAAGCAATATAGAAGTTGCCCTGATAGGCAAGAAACGCAACCAGGAACGGGAACAGATACTGTGATGAGAATGAACCCAGGTTGTTAATTGAATAGTTAACAGTCAGACCTTGCTGGAATGAATCGCGGTTGGTAGAAGAATAAGAATTACCCAGCAATACAGTCGGGCTGGTCGCAGATAAGCCCCTAGCATAGCCGATCAAAGCTATTGCAAAAATACTGAGTTCAACATTCAGGTTACTTGCGCCAAAACCCAGCAGGAAGAAGCCGACTGTATAGGTGGTATAACCAATATATACCGCACGGAATGAACCGATAAACCTGTCTGCAACAAAGCCCCCAACGGCAGAGAATACCGGCCCTACAGCACCGAAAGCACCCATCATCATGATGGTATCAGCTTCACTGTAGTTCAGTTCGTTCAGAAAATACTTGGTAAGTAGTACGTAGGTTCCGTAGAATGCGGCACCCCATAAAAACTGCCGGAGGATTAACACTCTGGCTATGAACGGAAATCTAGCGTTTGCGTCTTGCATATCATACTCCTTCAAAATTATGCACCACAAAAGCTATCACGATGTCGAATATTATTTTATGACGAATGTTGAATTATTAAATCAATAGCATACGGAAAGTTAAATATTTAGTTACTGTGAGACGCAGATGTTAACCCCACAAACGTGTTGCAACACAATGCAGCTTAAAGTGTCTGCTTTATCACCAAACAGAACGCTATGTTGATAATAATGATGATTAAGCCAAGTTAGACAAATAAAATCATCAGCTAACTCAACCAGCATATTTATTGAAAAACAAAAAAGCAGTAACTGAGACAGCTACTGCTTGAATATTAAGATAACCAGTTGAAGTTACAGTACAATCCCGGTTACAGGTGGAAATCCCCTTCTCGCTCCGGCTGATAAATCACTTCAAGGATCTTCACTTTGATCACACCGCCATTAGGTCCCGGCCACTCAATTTCATCGCCGACAGAAAGGCCAAGCAAAGCACTGCCTACAGGTGCCAATACTGAAATCTTTTCACCGGATTCATCCATATCTTTCGGATAAACCAGTGTCAGATTCATCTCTTCATCAGAAGTTGAAATCGCAAAGCGTACCGTCGCATTCATTGTCACAACATTCGGCGGCACCTCTTTGCTGTCGACAATATCGGCACGGTCTAATTCATCTTCCAACCTTTGCTTCGTTAACACCGAATCAGGAATGGTATCCAGCAAGGCTTCTAATCGCATCTCATCCATTTCTGAAATGATGATTTTTGGTTTAATGTTCACAATTCACCTAACCATTCTCAAAATAACAGACAGCTTCTGCAAAAAAGCCAGTTTAAATTCAATAGTTTATTAAATCGGTGATTACCATCACAGGGTTTGATTTTGATAACCAACTGAAAGTAAACAATTTTTATTGATAATAGAGGTTATAGCAGACAAGACAACAATATACACAATAGACATTAAGTATCGGGAAACATGTCGCAATATTGTTGAACTATAAAATTATAGAGACGGATTAAGAGTATAGACTGGTCTGATTAACAAGAAAAAAGAAAGTCCTATTCAATAACAACGCTAATTAAGCTGCTATTGAATAGGACTCTCGTCCTGCGTGTTTCCCTTTACGTTTGAAGCTGCCTTTTCCTTTTTTCGCCTTAACAACACGAGTTGCAAATACTTTACTGGTCACAACCGCTTTTAATGCATTATCGCGAATGGTTCCGCGACCGTGCTCTGTTTCAATTTGCGGGTTAGTTTCATTCACAACTAACTCAAGCTTTTTCTGCTTGTGCTTATTAGCCATAACAGGCTCTCCATATTAATGATATAAACGCACCTGCGAGCCAGGCGCTGATTGGTTAGATATGACCGATTTAGGTCACAGACTATGATATACACTTTTTCCTTATCAGCAAAGCATACAGAGCCTGCTTTCAATGAAGTACTAAAACAGGCAGATCATCAGCCTACTCAAGGCACTGCTGCTTTAACCAACGACCGAGCTTAATAAGCTCTTTTTGTCTGGCTCGTGACGCCTTGTACACAAAGTAAAAGTCATCACCGGTTGGCAACTCGTGCAACGGTATTCGCACAAAATTATGCTGTTCTTGTTCCGTAATCAGATAATCGTTAACAAGGCTGATACCCTGATCGTATCTGGCCGCCTCAGCTGCAAGTAACACATGGCTAAAATAGCTGATATTGACGTGCTCAGGTAACTCAAAACCACCACGTTCACACCATTCAGCCCAATCTTCCGGCTGATTAGTGGCTGATAATGAATATTGCACCGATAGCAAAGGGGGCTGCCATAACGCTTCAGGAAGTGGTTTATCTTTAATTTCATGCCACAGTTTTTTTCCGCATACCGGGTATAGTCGTTCAGAGTACAAAAACTCACTGACATAATTTTTCTCTGGCGGATTCACTGTAATAAAACAATCAGCAACCGCATCAGAACACTCAGGCTCATCCGCAACCATTGTCAGCACCACATCAATTTCAGGATATGTCTGACGTAAATCATCCAATCTTGGTATAAGCCATTTCACTGCCAGTGAACTATAAAGAGCCAAACGAATTTGCCCGGACTTACCTTCTCGGATCTCTTCACTGACTCTGGATAAACTCACTAACGACTGGCTGACTTCCGAAAAATAACGCTCACCCACATCAGTTAAAGATAAAAATCTTCCCTGACGATTAAACAAGGTGTCTCCGAGGTATTCTTCCAGCAACTTCACCTGGTGGCTGACTGCACTTTGAGTAACATGTAAGTCATCAGCAGCTTTAGAAAAACTTCCCAATCGCGCCACAGCTTCAAAACATTGCACCGCTCGTAAAGGTGGCAATTTCATTATTAGTTTAGCTCATACTAAAAACATTTTAATCATTATACATCATGCATGAGCTTATCGTACCTTAACGGCCATGAATCGAAGTAAATTTAACAGCCGGAAAATCAATGAGTAATAAAATTGTTCAGTTAACAACAACGTATTTCAAATTAATACAGTCAACAGCACTTTGCTCACGAGAGATAACTGAAGTAAGGCTTCTCAACGAAGTAAAACGAGCAGAAAAAATGATGACAAACGAAACTGAATACTCGTTTTGCGAGGATTCAGAACGAAGTAAATCAGTATTCATGTAATGATAAGTTCATCATAAATAACAGCTACTAAAACGGGATAAGGATGGACCTGTTCGTATATCTTCTGGAAATGTTATGCATTGTGGCCTTTGCCCTGAGTGGTGTACTTGCCGAGTCAAATAAAGGAAAAGACATTGTCAGCGTAATACTGCTCGGATGGGTAACAGCTCTGGGGGGCGGCACACTTCGGGATATCATTATTGATGAACAGGTATTCTGGATCCGGGATCAAACCTATTTCTGGGTTGCCTTATTCAGTGCCTGCGCAGGCTTCTTCCTGATTAAGGAAATTCGTAAATCTCTGGTAGAACGAATGGTGATACTGTTTGACACCATTGGTGTGTCTCTGTTTGCGATATTAGTGACGGCAAACCTGTATTCTCTCGGTTTCGCTGCTTATGTTGCCATTTTTATGGGTATGATCACCGCAGTATTTGGCGGTGTGATCCGGGATATTATTGCCAATCGCCCAACCATGTTTAACAACACAGAGCTTTATGCCACACCGGTGATCCTGGGCAGCTGCCTTTATATTTTGCTGATAAACATCGGCGTATTTTCAGGTATTGCCTCACCATTTTGTATGCTGCTAATTGTTGTGATGCGTTTATTCGTAGTTATTAAGAATATTCGATTTCCTGCTTTCCTGATCCTGAAATAACAGTTTCAATCGAACTTTACCCCGCAACATGAAGTAAAACACTATGGGAACAATTGCTATACGCCCCAGCATATTAAAAGCAAAGTTTTGACTGTTTTTTCATCTTTTTACCGACATCCATCCGGTTATGCGACAGCAGTCACATGAAACATCTTTAAACGATCGACAATATCACTTTATTCAACTCGCATAAGAGTTGTAATCACCACCCAAATCCAATAACAGCAGAGAATTACTCTATTATGTCCAATAAAGTAAGCATTTTCGACCAACCAAAACCATTTAAAATGATATTTTTCATCGAATTATGGGAGCGTTTTGGTTACTACGGTCTGCAAGGTATTCTTGCGGTCTTCTTCGTACAACAGCTGGGATTCAGCCAACAGGACTCATTTGTTACCTTCGGTGCATTTGCTGCACTGGTTTACGGCCTGGTTTCTGTTGGTGGTTATGTCGGTGACCACGTACTGGGTACCAAGCGCACCATGATCTTCGGTGCCATTGTACTGGCGGCTGGCTACTTCATGATGGGCTTTTCAATCCTTCATCCGAATTTCATCTTCTTCGCACTGGGTGCTATTGCTGTAGGTAACGGCCTGTTCAAGGCTAACCCTTCAAGCCTGCTTTCTAAGTGTTATGAAGAAGGTGACAGCCGTCTGGATGGTGCATTCACCCTGTACTACATGTCCATCAACATCGGCTCACTGGTATCTCTGTCTCTTAGCCCGGTCATTGCAGACAAATTCGGTTACGCAACCGCGTTTGTTATCTGTGGCCTAGGTCTGATTGCCAGCCTGTTGAGCTACGTAATGTTCCGCAATACTGTTCAGGGTATCGGTTCTGAACCGGATGCACAGCCAATCGAAATGAAAAAGCTGGGTATTGTTATCGCGGGTACGATTGTTTCTACCCTGATTTGTGCCTGGTTGCTTCAGAACATCTTCATGGCAAATATGGTATTGGGTCTGATCGGCGTTGGCGTAGTGTCTATCTTCCTGAAAGAGACGTTTAAAACCACAGGTGCAACCCGCAAGAAGATGATTGTCGCTTTCGTACTGATGCTTCAAGCTATCGTGTTCTACGTTCTGTATGCTCAGATGCCGACTTCATTGAACTTCTTCGCTATCTATAACGTCCGTACTGAACTGTTCGGCTTTGATATCAACCCTGTCAGCCTGCAGGCACTGAACCCATTCTGGGTTGTTCTTTGCAGCCCAATCCTGGCTTACATGTACACTTATTACGGCAGCCGCGGCCGCGACTTGTCTATGCCGGGTAAATTTACTCTGGGTATGTTCATGTGCGCATTCGGCTTCTTGTCTATTGCTGCAGCCGGCATGATGTTCGCTGACAGCACAGGCATGGTTTCTATCTGGTGGATGGTACTGGTTTACATGTTCCAGAGCTTGGGTGAACTGCTGATCAGTGGTCTTGGCCTTGCGATGGTTGCCAGCCTGGTACCTCAGCGTCTGATGGGCTTTACAATGGGTGCATGGTTCCTGACACAGGCAGCTTCCTTCATCATTGGTGGTTATGTTGCTTCCTTCAGTGCAGTTCCTGAAAACGTGACAGATCCTCTGAAAACTCTGCCGCTGTATACTGAAGTATTCCAGAACATCGGTCTGGTTACCCTTGCTGTAGCCTTTGTTATGGCAATCACTACTCCGGTTCTGAACCGTATGATGAAAGCTGAAGACAGCATTGCCGAAGGCCATGTAGCTCAGCACTAATCATCATTAAATTCGCTGTAAGAAAAAGCCCCGGTGACCGCATGCTCCACCGGGGCTTTTTTCTGCCTGAGCTCAGGCTAAAACGACTCAGCTCAGATCATAAAACTAATTCAGTTTCTCGCGGAACCAATTGCTCGTCCCCGACTACCTGACCATCTTTGATATTGATGATTCTGTGCGTTCGCTTTGCCAGTGCAACATCATGGGTCACCACAATCAGGGTTCGCCCTTCCTGGTGCAATTCATTAAACAATGCTTCGATCTCGCTGCCCGAACGGGAATCCAGCGCACCAGTCGGTTCATCGGCAAGAATGATCTGAGGATCATTCACCAGAGCTCTGGCAATGGCTACCCGCTGCTTCTGACCGCCTGACAGCTGATTGGGTTTGTGATCCATACGCTCACCCAACCCAACACGCTCAAGAAGGTAAGCGGCTTTCTCTCTGCGCTCTTTAGCCTTAATACCGCTGTAAACCAACGGCAAAGCCACATTATCCAGTGCACTGCCATAATCGAGCAGGTTGAACCCCTGGAACACAAAACCGATATTGCGATTACGGATTGCTGCCAGCTGTTTACTGCTCATCACCGAAACATCTTCGTTATCAAGGCGGTAATCCCCTGACGTCGGTTTATCAAGGCAGCCCAACACATTCATTAAAGTTGACTTGCCCGAACCTGAAGGGCCTAAAATTGACAGATATTCCCCACGGTGAATGTTCAGCGATACCTGATCCAATGCGCGAACTGTTTCCTCACCACTCTGGTAATACTTACAAATATTGCTTAGCTGTACTAATGGGGTCGATGTCGACATACTTGTCCTATTTTTCTTATACCTGTAATCATTCACTTTGAAGCGCCTCTAAAGGCGTGATACCGGCTGCGCGATTTGCAGGGAACCAGGCGGCAGCGATACCAACGAGGCCCAAAGCCAGAATGACAATGATTACTATGGAGACTGAAAGCTCTGGTTTCGGCTTCCCTAATTCTTCATAAATTGCATTGCCGTCAAACGGCAAGCTTTGCAGCAGCTCAACCAGGCTGAATGTCAGCGCAAGTCCTAGCATGCCGCCTATTGCCATAGTCAGCAGAGACTGCAATAAATAATGACGTTTTATATCCCCCGGTGTTGCACCGATTGCCATCCGGATACCGATGTCCCGTGTAGCACGTTTCACCGTCGCATACATTACATTGGCGATTCCGATACCAGCCACACCCAAGGTGACCAGACCAATAACACCGAGGAAACTTTGCAGACCAACCAAAAAACGTCGCATTGTTTTCTGACGCAACAGCAGGTCCTGACTCTGAATAAGCTGCTCATCCGACATACTGGCTTCATATTTGCGAGCGATTACCTGTTTCGCTGTCTTAGCCAGTTGCAGTCGATCAACACTTTTTACCGGTTCAATATTAATAGCATTGATGGCCTCATTCGGATTGAACCTGCGCCAAGTGGTAAAAGGTACAAATACGGTGTAATCCAGCGGCACACCGTTTTCAACGTTAGCGCTGCTACTTTCAATTAAACCTATCAGGGTAAAATCTTCATTCCCCACTTTGACGGTTTTACCAACAGGATTTGACGTCAGTTTCGGTGAATCAAGCCAATCAAACTCGTCACTGTCATTAAAAAGCAGGTAAGCTGCACTTTGCCCAAGAACAATCACTTTTCGCTGCTCTTTCATATCCAGCGGATTAAACCAGCGACTACCCGGTGCCATCTTAAATCCCATCAGGTCACGGTAACCGGGATAAACGGCCAGTGGCGAATCCCAGAGCCCCTTATCTCCATTTGTTACCTTTGCGTTCCAAGAACCACTTGGTTCCGCATTTTTTACCGAAGGCAGAGCACGAATCACATCAATATCTTCAGGTTTAAGCTTTAAACGCTCCCCCTGATGAAAACGCCCGTAATCTTTAGTAGCGTAACCACCATTTAAATAAATCAGTTTACCGTTGCCACTTTCTGAACTTCTGATTAAGCCCTGACGTAGCCCTTCACCGACAGACAACATCACGGTAATACACACTGTTGCCCATACCACAGCAAGAATTGTCAGGCTCAGGCGCAATTTTTCTGCCGCCATTTCCTGTAATATCTGACGAAGTAAAAACATCTTATCCCCTCGCCCCCAACGCAATTACAGGCGTCAGCTTAGAAGCCCTTTTCGCCGGAAAATATGCCGCCATCATTGCCAGCACAGCAGTTACCCCCAACGCCATCAAAATAGCATCAAGCGTGATTTGCGGAATCCCCAGCCAGTCCGGCATTCCGATAACTGTCATCGCGGTAACAAAACCATAAGACAATAAAAGCCCCACACCAGTTCCAGCCAGCACTAAAATTCCACCTTCAGTCATGAACTGAACCAAAATGCTCCCCGGTGTTGCTCCTATCGCAAGGCGGATACCAATCTCACGAGTTCGTTCCGTTACGGACAGAAACATAATATTGGCTACACCCAAAGCACCAACAGCAAGGGTCATCGCCCCGCTTGCACCAAGAAATAGCTGAATACCACGAAGTAAAGTAGTAAAGAACTTCGCATCTTTGCTGAAATCAGGCATATACATAGCGCGATTGTCAGTCGGATCAAAGTGCTGCTGTTTGGCAAAGAACGACATCAGACTTTTGCGCAATACCACACCGGATATACCTTCCGCCGGTTGCACAATCAACATCCCTGGATTTTTGTGCCAGATATCCGTGAACACAGAAGACGGGATTATCACCTGCTGCTCATCATTATCCATCCGAAAGCCGCCTTCACTTTCCTCAGTAACACCGATAATAGTGAACGGAATACTATTTATCTTTAACTCACCGCCAAGGCTCAAACCACCAATTTGGGCCAACTGCCAACCCACGACAGCAACACGATTATGGTTACGAATATCATTCGGACTAATTGACCGTGAGCCGCTAATTAGCTTTTGCTTCCGCCATGTTGAGAAATACCCATCGACTCCCCGAACATACCCCGGCAACCCCAGCCCTTGCATATCTGACACACTGGCTTCCCAGTTTTGATAAATAACTGAGATGCCTTCCACAGCAGGCTGACGTTCAAGCTGCCTCATCTCGGTTTCTGTTACTAAAACCTCTCTTCTTGCAGGCAAACCTTGCCATGGCTTGCTCGTCATTTCAGGCCATACCGGCTGAGTATCACTAAGTAACATTGAAAATGCTTTGGTATTAACCTGATAAAAACCTTCACCTAAGGCCACCAACACCAATACCGAGACGATCCCCCAAACGATAGCGATCATCGCCAGCATGCTTCTCAGCCTGTGCGCCAACAAAGTCTGAATAGTTTGCAGAATCAGCGCATTCATGACTGCAGTGCCCGTGATATATGCTTAATCGTATTGTCGTTCAACTGACCGACTGACTTTAACAGCGCAACCCGATGCAACCAGTATTGATACAGCAAAGACTGAAGGCTGTTCTTACTGTCATAAAACCTGTTGTGAGCATCAATAACGTCATCAGCTGTCGCAAGGCCAGCATTGTAGACAGCCTGTTTGCTTTTTAGTGCCCTTTCCCGTGAATTTACTTGTTGCTGAGCCATTTCAACTCGCTGCCAATCAAAATCAATCTGGTTAAAACGAGTCTGAATTTGTTCGCGTATACGAATTTCAACACTGCGAACATCCTGTTTGGCCTGCATCACTTCCAACTTAGACCGATCAACATTTGCTTTAGTCGAACCGTTAAGATCAATCGGCAATGACAACGTAATCCCGGCATTCAAATCATGCTGGCTTGAGCGATCATTATCGCTATAGCTCACCTGCCCGGTAACTGTCGGATAATACCCAGACTCAGCCTGCTCCTGACTAAATTCGACAGATTTAAGCTTTTGTTTCGCAGCCAGTAGTTCGGGGCTGTTATTTTTTGCCAGAGTCAGCCACTCGTCCTGGCTCTGCACTGCCATTTGCGGCCTGCTTAAATCACTCGTACTGATTTCATCAACTTGCTCCGGCAGGCTGCTAATTAAAGCAGCCAGCCCGGCTTTACGCTCTTCAACGACAGATCGCTTAGCGAGAAGTTCAGCTTCGATATCGACCTGGTTGGCTTTAGCATCTTCAAGCTCCGTCGACATTGACTTACCGGCACAAAAGTTCTGCTCAATAATGTTGAGTTGCTTTTCACCCTCAACCAGCTTTTGCTGAGCAAGACGAAAATCACCCTGAGCCTGCGCCAGATTCAGATAAGCAGTTATCAGTTTCTCTGCTAATTCATTGTGAGCCTGCTGAACTTTTAACTGCGCTTCCAATGCCAAAGCTTCACTGACATCCAGTTTTGACCACTTACTGCTGTCCCACAGCACCTGATTCAAGGTGACACTGTAACCAGTCGTGGTGTCGTTATGCTCATACCAATTGCTATTTGCATTAAGAGTTAAATCAGGCAGCAATTCACCTCGGCTGCTGCGAACATTTGTTTCTCCGATCTTTTCACCAATCTGCGCTTTCTGATAATCAGGATCATACGCTTTTGCAGCTTTCCAAGCCTGTTCAATCGTCATCGCATAACTTTGAAAACTTGCGGTCATTAATGCCAGAGATAGGCCAGATAAGAAGACCTTAGCTAATGAGGAGCGCCCCACGGCTTTCTGCTGCTTAATCAATTGCTGAGGACTAAACATTCGGTGCCCCCATCATGCTGGAGTCAACGATTTCATCCCCTTCTTTCAAACCGGATACCACTTCAACATTTATTCCGTCAGAAAGACCTAACTTAACAGGCTCAGTGTGAAATCCTTGTTCAGAGTCATCAGCCACCAGCACTTCCGGATTTTCACCACTAAACTGAAGAACACGCTCCGGAATCGTGGTCACTAATTCAGCCTTTTTCAGAGTGATCTTCGCTGTTGCCGAAAAACCGGAACGAATGGTTAGCCCTTCAGGGAAGTGAATATCGCTGACTTCAACTTCAAACCCGTTGTCAAAGCTATTACTGCCATTACTGGATGAAGCATTCAGCTTTTCTGACTGAACAGCAACCTTACTCAGAGTGCCTGTCAGCTCAGCTTCCGGATACGGTGCCAACGTGATAGATACAGGCATACCGGCATGTAGCTGCGCAGCATCATGCTCACTGACACTGCCCTTAAAAATCATGTCGTCCATGTTTGCCAGCGTCATCATCTCAGATGCTGACTGGCTGGATTCAGTAGAGATAATCGGCTCACCAACCTCTACTTTTACGTTAAGAATCGTCCCGCTGACTGGCGCATAAATGGTTGACGTCAGTTTCGACTCGCCAACTGAAGACTCACCGCTTCGAATTAGATCCAGGTTCTGCTGTTTCTGCTGTAAATCAGCTTTGGCCCGCTTAACGTTAGCTTTGGCTTCGATGAACTGGCCATAGTTTTCAGGTACGACTTTTTGTTCTACCAAGCGCTGTAAGTTCTCCAACTTTCGTTGAGAAGATTCCAACTCCGCTTCACTGGACATTAGCTGAGTCACCGCTTCGGTAAGACGCACCGGCGTCGGATTCGGACGGATCTTGAAAAGCGGCGTACCGGCTTCTACGTTTTCACCAACTTTGTGGTAAACCTCACCGACAATGCCTTCAAGTTGAGATTTCACCTGTACCGAATGGGCAGGGACAATCTGCCCGACAGCCACGGCCTGCTTTTCAATCGTGCCTGTTGTTGCCGTAATCAAAGGCAACATGTCATTAGTCTCTGCGTCCGGATAAGCGTAATACCCTGCTCCGGCTAATAAAACAGCTGTCAGTGACGCTGCGATCCAGCGCTTTTTCATAATCTATTCCGTCGTTAATAAGAAAATTAATACCGAACGCCTTCAGACCATCGATCGGCCCGAATCTCATAGTTCCCGAAGCAAAATTATGCCGGAGCCATACACGATTTTATGTACCACTTTGTCATTTTTTGTATAAAATAATACAGCGTTCGAATTGAATTAAACATTAACTTATTATCGAAAGTCAATAAGTTTTAATCGCTGTAGAGTAACACCGATACGTTCACCCTCTATTAACGATTAATATCAGTCAAAAATGACCCATCGACCAAACAGTGAGCACTGCTGCACATGCGCCAGATGGAATAATATGTCACACAAATAAAAATACAAAGACAATATTGCCTTTTTAATCAGTACGCTCAATTTCATCACCGCAAAAAAAAGCGCCGGATATCTCTATCCGGCGCCTGAGGTATGAACTTGTTGGATGCCTGGGTATGCACCTCAACTATGTTATAGCCCCTTGATATATTGCGACTTAATGGTCGGTGCTATCACTGACTCAATTTCACTTCTTACAGTCGGCTCCCCATCAATAAGATGCTGGAACCTTTCAATGACAGACGTTTTATCTACCGTCACCTGTGTCGCAGTCTGAATGTTTCTCAAATCAATGAAGTAGCTGGAAAACATTCCCGGCAGATCTGTCAGAATATCCATGTTGAGGTAATTGTGCTCACTGTACATGGTGTTATGGCTGCCTCGCTGCTTATCCACAACAAAAGCTGAATCTTTCAGGCTTAAAATCGATGCCGACTTATCACACTTTTTCAGACAGCGATGATCAAAGCGCTTCTTCTTACAGCCAACGGTTTGATGGAACAAACACTGGCGACTGGTTAACAGCATAATCGGATGATAGATGCTGTAGAACAGCTTAAAGTTATGCGGCCTGACAATATGTTTGATTTGCTGCTTCTTAATCTCATTGGAAATGAAAGAGCCTGTGCAGTTGAACTCTTCTTTCATACATTGCAGGCTGAAGGAGTTAGTGACGTTCAGTTGCGGGCCTGCTACCCAATCGATACCCTGCTCATATGCTGCATAAGCCACACCAGTATTGTTCGTAACAATAAGCTCAGGTTTAACTTGCTCTAAGAACGCGACTGCCGCTTCATAGTTTTCCCCAATCAGAATTGCAGGGAACCATGGGATCAATTTCGGGTTCTGCTTGAACAGCTCAACCAGCTTAGGTAATTCAGCATGCAAACCATCAGGCAGCTGATAATAAATATCAGCTGATGTGCTGTCACACAGCGCCACATCATTCTCTGCTGAAATCAAAACAGACAAACTCGGCTTGGTTGCAAGCGGTGCCGTTTTTTCCAGCTTAGGAGTATCAATCGCCTTAATCCGCGTCTTCGAACCATTTATGATAAAGGCGATATGATCTTTCATCTCAGCCAATTCATAAAACGGTACATATAAGCTACCTGCGAGTTCTTCGTTGTTGAACGATTCAATAATATAGTCTTCATTATTCAGGCACTTAAGCCACTTTTCGTTACAAGTACGATCGATGGTGTACTTGTCAGAGTTAATCAGCTCAGACTCAGAGTAAACCTCAAACGTGTTTTCCGGCGAAGTCACTGTGACTTTCAGTTTTGTACCAGCCTGCCCGGATACGGTCACAACCAGCGGCAACTTATCAATACTCAGATCTTTGATTTTGGCTTCAACTGTCTTGATGATCTCTGTCTTATCATCGTAGAGTTTTTTCTTAATCTGCTTAAAGCCGTCTTCCGTATTGCAGTTGCTCAGGCTGGCAAAATGCTTCGCCGAGTTATCACGCGGGTTATCAATGAACATCCCTTTGTGGATATCCCCCATCAGATAACCGTTCGAGAAGTCACGGTTAAATACGGTGTAAAGCTCGCTGTTATCTGTCAACACCTCACCGCTGTTGCAGTAGCTATTCAACTGACGATTCCAGTTATCGACAGCCGTATAAACGTAATGAGATTTCTTAATTCGCCCTTCCACTTTCAGGGAATAGACACCGGCATCAACCAACTCCTTCAGATCTGAAAATGCGGAGTTATCTTTCATGTTAAGCGGGTAATCTTTACCGACGGTCGTGGTCTGGTACTGATCACGACATGGCTGACTACAACGACCACGGTTACCTGAGCTGCCATTACGAACCGAGCTGATATAGCACAAGCCGGAGAAACCGATACAGTATGAGCCGTGAACAAAGACTTCTGTCAGAACGTTATGCTCGAGGCCAAAATAGGACAAGTGTTTGATTTCACCGATATTCAGCTCTCGGGACAAATTCACCCGGCTGGCTGTCAGCTTACTCAGAAAGCGGATTTGCCCTGTGTTATGGGTGTTTACCTGGGTGGAAGCATGTACATCCAGATCTTTAAAATGCTCTTTCAGGATATAGAACAGACCCAGATCCTGAACAATTACCCCGTCAATTTTGGTATTCACCAGCTTATTCAGCAGGCGGATAATCGCAGGGATTTCACTTTCAAGAATAATAATGTTAAGCGTCAGAAATACTTTGCAGTTATGTTTATGAGCAAGCCTTACCACACCGTTTAAGTTATCAAATGTTAAATTTGTCGCTCGATTTCTGGCATTAAAATTATCAAGCCCGCAATATATTGCATCTGCACCTGCAACAATCGCCGCTTTTATAGACTCAATATCGCCACCCGGTGCCAATAACTCAAACTTGTTTCTCATAGCGACATAACCCACTTGTCTATTTTGCTTTATTTGAAGGGGGCGTATTTTACTTGTAAGGGTTAATTCATGTCTATAAGCAGGGATATCAATAGGCGAATTGACGAGAGAGTTGAAACATATAACGAGTTAAAAACAAAAAAATGAGAAGAGTCCAAAACAGAATCCCTTCTCATTTGCTAAAGCAAAAGCATCTATTGTCAGTCAGATAGAAAGTGATTGTGGTGACAACACGCACATCTTTTTCAATCTTCTCGGTGTCACCGTAGCTGTTACCGGCATCCTTGATATAGAAGCTTCCCTGACGGGCACTGCGGATTCCCCCAACCGTCACTCCAGCATTCTGCGCGAACTCGTTAGCAGCAAGGCGAGCATTCTTGGTTGCTTCTCTTAACATATCAGGCTTGATGTCATTCAGTTTGGTAAACAGGTAAACTGGCGCACGGTTTTCAATATCAATCCCGCGGGCAATCAAGGTATTCACATCTGCTCGCACTTTTGAAACCAAATCTACTTTATGAGTATTCACAGTGATAGAGCCGACTAAGTTATGTTTCTGGTCAACCAGGTTCTGATTTTCATCGCGATATTCTTCCGGATAATAATCAATCACTCCGATTTCAATTTCATTTTCTTCGAAGCCTTTTTCTTTCAGCATCTCGATTATTATTTTCTGACGTTTTTCTGCTTCGGCATAAAGATCAGGTAATTCTGCTTTGGTTTTGCCGGATACTGAGAAAACCAAATCCCAGTTTGCAGTATCTGCCCGAACTCGCCTTTCTGCCAAACCTTTCGCTTCCGCAGTATTTAATGCCACTTTCGAGTTATAAATTGTCTGACTGATAAAGTAACCGGCAATACTCAAACCAATTGCCAGAAATATACCGAGAAAAAAGAGTCCTTTTTGATTATTGTCCATTACGACATCCTTAATGTAATTCACCATTCAATGGTCAAATATTACACGAGCAGAAAAGCAAACTGTGTCATAACAATGACAAGAATAGAGAGATATCACGTGTCTGTTCTGTAAGGACTTCCTGCCAAGCCGTTCATCGGTGGTATCTCATGTGGTGAGTCGCGCATCCAAGCAGAATAAAACTGAATGTCACGGGTATTAGTCAACTCTTGTTTTGTAATTCCTCGGGCTAAAATCGCCTCTTCTGTAAAACCGCGATCAATGTAATCCAGTATCTCATCCAACCGCCGATAGGTTATTCCTATACTCATCTCGGAAGTAACACCTTTGACCATATCCGGAGAAGGAAGCTGTTCACGTATTGTTTGCGGTAGCCCGAGAAATTCACTAAGCTGCCAGACCTGAGTTTTATATAAGCCAGCCATAGGTTGCAGGGGCATATCGTCGATTCCTTTCTTAACAAACCAGCCGGCTTGCTCTTCAGTTCTGTTCGCGGCACCAATAATAATTCCGTCGTACCTCTCTGCTTCCTTTTCAATTAATTTGCGCCGGAATATATGGCGGATATTAAAACTTTTCACCAGCGGTGTAATACAAAAACGATAAATCAGGCGCTTTAAAGGATTTCGTCCCAAGTGACCACTGCCGCCCTTAATAGTCGTCAAATGTGCAGTTTCGCGAAAAACAACCTGATACAGCCACAATAAAAATCGTTTGGTTGGTGCACCCAGCCGACTTATACGCATTATCAAAGGGGCATAGACCCCCTTTTGCCCCATCACTTGTGAGATGTCCCGGACCTGAAGTTCAATGCCTAACCAATCAGCCATAGTGCGGGCTTTAACTTCGGAGTCTGATTCGCTGTCCCTGTCTTTCAGAAAATACGCTTTTACCCTGTCAGCACCAACCGCCCGTACAGCAAGGGTGATGAGTACAGCAGAATCAATTCCACCGCTTAACCCCATCACCACGCAATGCTTATTTCTCTCATCACACAGATCTGAGATATATTGTTCAATCGCTGTAGCTGCGCGCGCGGCATCAATCTCAAGCATTTCCTCTCCCGACACCTATTCATAGATTCCATACCTCGGTGCCTATTTCCATCATAGACGAGCCAATGATGGTTTCGGGTATCACAAGTAATCACCAGAACATTTTCGTAAATAAGAACTTGCGTATCCCCTTTCGGGCTGATAGCTTGATGTTCATGAAAATTAATAAACCTGTATTTTTCATCCCATCTTGGTGGCGTGCTTTAAATTAAAGCGCGGCACATAACTGTATTTTTTCTATTGCCGCCAGATGGCAGCAATAGGATCACAACAGATCACCAATGTCTTGCCTCTGGACGGCCAACTTCGAGGTAAGATAAATGTCTGCAACACTCTCTAATCAAGTATCACAAGAAAAAATTCTGACCGGCGATCGTGCAACCGGACAACTTCATTTGGGCCATTACGTCGGCTCCCTTCAGCAACGCGTCCAACTCCAGCATCAATATCATCAGACTATTCTGGTAGCAGATATGCAGGGTTTAACCGATAACGGTCATAACCCGAACAAAGTCTCATCCAATATTTTGAATGTAGTGGCTGACTACCTGGCTGTCGGCATTGATCCGGCGCTGACAACCATTTGCCTGCAATCGGCTATTCCGGCACTGGCTGAGCTTTCTATGTTCTATTCAAACTTGGTTTCTATCTCCCGGCTTGAACGCAACCCCACAGTAAAAAACGAGATCAAATCAAAAGACTTCGGTCGTTCTATTCCGGCCGGGTTTCTGACCTATCCGATCAGTCAGGCAGCTGATATCACGGCTTTTAACGCCACCTTGATCCCAGTCGGTGATGACCAACTACCGATGATTGAGCAAACCAACGAAATTGTGCGCAAGCTCAATCACATTGCCAACAAGCCGATTCTCAAAGAATGTAAGCCACTACTAAGCCCTGTTTCGCGCCTGCCAAGCACTGACGGCAAAAACAAAATGTCCAAATCGATGGGAAATGCCATTTTACTCAGCGCAACCGAACGAGAAATAAAACAAGCCGTTAAAGCCATGTATACCGATCCGGGCCACCTGCGAATTGAAGATCCGGGCAAAGTGGAAGGCAATGTGGTGTTTACCTACCTTGATGCTTTCTATCCGGATAATGCTTACGTTGAAGAACTGAAAGCTCAATACCGTGCCGGTGGATTAGGTGACGGGAAAACTAAAGCCATTCTTGAATCCTGCCTGCAAGAGTTGATTCAGCCTATACGCCAGCGCAGAGAAGAATTAATGAGCGACAAAGGACAATTGGTGGAAATTTTGAAGACCGGAACCGAGAGAGCCAGGGATGAAACAGGTGATGTGCTAAACAGGGTGAAACATGCGTTTGGGTTGAAGCTGTTCTGAACTGTACCAGAACTGAGCCAAAACCGGGTTGACCGGGAAATTGCCGACAGGGCAAACCTTGTTTTGCCCTGCTCTTACTTTTCTGTTTAAGAGACCATTTCAAATCATCGTTGAAATTTACTTTTAAACAATTTCATACCAAGGGCAACTGTGCCAACCTTTAGGATGGTTAATGGTGCAACTGATGTATTTACGATCTACTTCAAACCAAGGCAATGCAGACGGGCCTTCCGGATGATTTGCTGTCGCATAGATTTTGTTGTCTTCTCTGACTTCAAACCACGGAAATCCACTCCAGCCTTTTGGGTGTGCAACTGTTGGATAAAGCAGGTTTTCCCTCATTTCATACCAAGGTAAGCCGCTAAAACCATTAGGGTGATTAGATGTTGGTCGAATATTTGCCATGTGTGTATCCTTTTAAAACGGAAAGAAAATGCAACTGTAAAAAATGCTTTTATTATCAGAAGGCTAGCGTGCATTCCCTTCGAGGCAGGCAAGATAACAGCTAAGATCAGCCCAGATCGTGAAGCGCATCAATAATAGGAAATTATCATTATTATCAATAGTTTGTTTTTATTCATTACTTGCGTTCGATCTCATTTGCTCTCAGATTGAATAAATATTTACCGGAGGCTTTTCCGCAAACAGCTCGGATTATCACCAAAACCTCAGCACATACCGAACAAAAGCTAATACTGTACAAAAACTGGACGATCGACAGTGCTGATCTATACTGATTAATGGAAAGCGTATCTTTCTGCCAATAGGTCTTATGGAGATGAGGGGAAAGAGTAGCAACCACGTGAGTTTCTGGGCTTGCAGCGTGGTCAACGAGAGAGAAGCAGAACCCTGTAAGAGCTAACTCTCGACGCGCTTTTCAATCTCCAGTTTTCTTATCCGTAATTCTGAAACCCGCCTGTGTCGCGGGTTTCTTTCTGTCTAAAAACCGGTATTTGTCCAATCACCTACTTAGCAACTCTACACTTCCCAGTCGGTGCCGCCTTCTGTCGGCTTCATATTTTCCAGCTTTTCATCAACCCAACTGATAGCAGCCATCACACACGGAAAACCTAATGTACTGGTCAGCAAAAGCAAAGCATGGCGGATCTCATCGGCACTTGCGCCGGCTTCAAACGCCCTTCTGGCATGGCTGTGAACAGCACCTTCAGAACGAATCGCTGTTGCGGCTGCCAGCTGAATCAGTTGCGCTGTTTTTTCATCAACGGGCCCTTCTTGCCTCACGGCTTTACCGAGAGTTTCTACAGCATCAATAAAATCCGGGTGCTTCTGCTTCATCTTTAGATACTGTTTGGACGGCTTGGCAATCATAATTCACTCCTGATAACAAACATGTTTATGAGTATAGACAGGCAGAAAGCTATCTCTGTTTAATCCTTCCACCGAGCTTTAATAACGCTTGCAATAGCCTCTCCCCAGCACTGATAAACAGCTTCTCCGGGATGAAAACCATCAATCGCCATGTGGTGAGGTTCTAATTTATGATTAAGATCTATCAGATCACAGTCATGCTCTTTATTGACCCAATAAGTCAGTCGCTGGTTAAATGATTTTGCTTTATTGCCCATATACCAGCGTAAAGGGGACGGCAGAGCCGGAAACCTTTCTATCGGAGGAATTTTGGTAAGGATTATCTGTTTGCAGGAAAAGCGATGACGAAGCTGATTAACCAACATCTTCTGTTGTTCTACCCATTTCATCGAACTGATTGGCTGGGCAATATCATTCACTCCTAGTGATAACACAACAATGTCATAAGGCTCTCGTGGATGGTAGACAAGTTGCTGGCTCATAGCTCTGGTTGTCATTCCGGATTTAGCAACCAGATGCCATTTCAGCCGAAAGTAATCAGACAGCTCATTAGCTAAATGCCCGGATAGCGCCTGAGACTGGTACTGGACCCCGACACCCGCGGCAGCAGAGTCACCAAGCAGCAAGAGCCGCAATCTTTTTCCCTTTCCGCAAGTGCCGCTTCTGGGGCCCATGGCTTCTTCTAACTTAGGTGTACTCCGCTTTACGTACTCGCCCTGTGCAACAAATACCGGAGCCATCAAGAGCAAAGCCAACTGGTGAATCATACCTATCTCCTACCTTAAGCATTTCATTCAGGCAATAATGCAAAACTGCACAGACTGATTGCTTAAGCATAGGATCATATTCTGATGTGAGGTGTTTGATATTAAAGACTGTTTAATCAATTACCAAGCTGCCATCAGGGTTAAACTGCCAACAGTCTGCATAAGCGACCTCCCACAGATAGCCATCTGGATCTGAAAAATAGCCACTATAACCGCCCCAGAAAACATCCTGAGCTGGCTTTTCGATCACTCCTCCAGCAGTTTCAGCCCGACGAAGAATGTCATCAACCTCTTCTTTCTTCTTGGTGTTATGCGCCATTGTGATCCCGGTAAAACGACTTTTTGCCACAGGCATGTCGGGAGATACATCTTTCGCTAATTCTTCTAACGGATATAGCGCCAAACATACGCCGCTGGTTTGGAAAAAAATAATGCCGGACTCAGGCTTTCGCGTTGTCGGAAAACCCAAGGACTGGTAGAAGTGAAATGATCTTTCTAAGTCACTAACACCCAGAGTGATGATACTAATCCGTGGTTCCATTTTTATGCCCCTATAACTGGTTAGCTTCGGTTTCATACTAAATCAGGGTCAGTTTTGTGACGGCAACTGGTCTGTTTTGTTGTGATGCGAATGGCAAAATGTCGCGGCATAGCAACAAATTTGCTATTGTCGCGGCCTAAAAATATAACAACACAATCACAATAATAAACTAGAGAAAATAAATGGTTATTATCACACTTCTTCTTTTGCTCACCATTGCAACAGCATTTACTGCTATCAAATGGCGCCGTACAGGCATGAGCCTGTTTGCGCTTTCCGGGTTTATCTTCCTGGCAGCAGGCTGTGGTTTTGTCCCTGCCCACCTTTTGGATGATCTTCAATCTACTTATGACACTAAGCCTGTAATTCGATGGGGAGAAAACAATGCCATTGTGCTACTTGGCGCTGGCACAGAAAAGATTGCGAATACTAATGCAATTGAACCCGGCATGTTTTCCTTTGGCCGACTATTTGAATCAGCCATGTTATATAAAGACTGCAAGGAAACCGGAGCGAAGTGTAAAATCATCGTCAGTGGCGGTGATGCCCGACACAACGGCGAAGATGAAGCAACGGTTTATCTAAAAAGTCTGGTTCAACTTGGTATCAGTAAAGCTGATATTATCCCGGAAACGAACAGTATGAATACCTGGCAAAATGCACAATTCACCAGTGCCATTCTGAATGAAAAAGAAGCCGATCAGGTGGTACTAGTTTCTTCCGGCATCCACCTGCGCCGCAGCTTGATTTACTTCCGTCACTTTGGTGTAGTACCTGTTCCCATACGTGCCGATTACCTGGATGCCATTCCATCGACGCTGCCGCTTTCATACAACCTGGCTATTACGGATTTTGCACTACACGAATATATCGGTGTCGTCCGTTACCATGTGTACAATGCAATGGGCTGGAACCCGAAACGAACCAAACCGGGACAGGCATAAACAAAACAGGCTGAGTAATTGTAATTACTCAGCCTTGCTCCAGGTTCACCTGATTTCAGCTAAATTTTATGGATCTCATTAATAACTGGTTTAGCATTAATCAGTTCACTGATAGTGACCATAACCGCGTATTCTGTGCCCTCGCGATCAGCCACTTTAGCATTACATAAGAAGTGATAATTGACGCCAGCAACAATCTGAGTTGATACAGCGAAAGGTTCATAACTAACACCCAGCAAACCTTCCATCGCCTGATCGAATACATGCCGCATTTCGTCATCAATATGTGTAGAATATGGCGTCCAGCCACCAGCGATATTATTCATAATTATCATCCTTTGATCTGACATTAACTGCCAAAACCAATTGTAGTATGAATAATGCTACTAACTGTTCCTGAACAATAATTCGTTTAAATTTATCACCTCTGTTCCATTTAAAAACTGATAACCTCCCGTTTTCATAACGGTTCAGTGATCAAAGTGTAATTTTCTGAGTTTCTTAATCTGAAGCTACTGGTGACGCTTCTCATTTAATGCCTTGGAACTCCAGACATAAACGTAATGACCGCCACTGATAAAGGCCAGTAAAACCACCAGCCATAGCCCGGCTTGCATCACAAAATCCGGGAAAACCGGTGTCACCTGCTGAGTCAATACCATCAATGCGAACACTATCTGCAAACCGGTACTGCTCTTACCCCATATGCTAGGTTCCATTTCATAGCCCCCAACAACGAAGAAATAAGCAATGGCACCACTAACTATCACTAAGTCTCTGAGCACAATGATCCCGGCAACCCACCATGGGAGCAGGCCAACAATCGCAAGGCAGACATAAGTACCAACCAGCATGATTTTATCTGAGACCGGATCAGCCACGGCACCATATACACTCGGAGCATCAAGCTTTCGTGCCAGCCAACCATCAAGGCCGTCGCTGACCCCGGCGATAAAAGCAAGTATCAACACAATACCGTAGCTTTGTTCCAGAATTAACCAGCAGATAGGTATCGCCAGAAACATCCTCGATGTTGTCAGAATATTCGGGATCAGCTTAATACCAGTATTTGCCATGAGTTCACCCCATAACCAGTGACTAAGAGCACTTCATATCTACTTTGAGTGTAAACCCAAATGTCATTGATTACTTAGATTCTGTAAACCAAATACCGGTAAATAAGTTTTAATTTCAAACAGATATTTATAGCTAAAGTTAAAGCGTGAGTAAAAATCAAACAGAAGTTAGGAGGTTATAGAGTCAAAAAAAAACCATAGAATACGGGGTTCATTCATGTCAAAACGATGATTTAAATGGTGATGTTAATTACTGACAAGGAACAATTTCAACACTGTAAGTCTCACTTACCTGAGTCGGATCTATATAGCGAAGATAGCAGCTATTATTTACCAATTTTGGCGGTTCGCTGGTGTAATCAAGATTTGATGTATCCGTGATAACAAGTACATTGTCTTCACCTGTTATCTTAGTAATACCCCAATCTTTATCTTGTCGGTAATGTTTATTAATGCCATCAACCAGAGTGGTGATCGTATAAAAATTTGCTTCCGGATAACCGAAGCGAAAAATACACCTATCAGTCCCCTCTTTTTCACAGCCTGTAATCGGGATCATTTCCGCAACATACTTGTTATCGTCAGTGCTTTTATTCGTGATGTAAGGAACGCTATCTAAACCAGCCATGGTCATCTTGCCGTACCCCACTTCTAAGCCCGATATAACAGCACCTTTTAGTCCTTCCAATGCCGAATTTCGAGCGTCACTTTGCAGATTCAAAAATCGTGGCGCGGCAGTAACAGCCAGAATTCCCAACACAACAGTTACGACAACAAGCTCTATTAATGTAAATCCGTTCTTTTTCATCAGGCACTTTACTTAATCAAAAATCGAATTGAGTAATAACTCTAATAAGCGTCAATTTAATGGCGATTAATAGATGAGTCAACTGTGTTGGGCAAATAATCATCAAAGTGCGACTCAGCCCCCTCCTTCTTATAACCCCGATTACTTTGTAGTAATCTGGCATCCCCCCAGCGTTTATGAACTACAAAAAAAGCGCAGCCAATTGGCTGCGCTTTACTATTAGAAATGAACTCTCACTTGGCTCAAATCTTCTGAACCCCCATGTTATACAGTGTGAAGCTGTATATATCGGCATATTGCTCAATGATCTTACTTGTCGGAGTTCCTGCTCCGTGACCGGCATTCGTTTCAATACGTATCAAGGTCGGATTAATGCCAGCCTGCTTCGATTGCAGCTCTGCCACAAACTTGTAAGAGTGAGCTGGTACAACGCGGTCATCATGATCGCCAGTGGTTACCAGTGTTGCCGGATATTGAGTTCCTGCATGCACATTATGAACCGGAGAGTATCCTTTCAGGTAATCAAACATTTCCTTACTTTGGTTAGCTGTACCATAATCGTATGCCCAGCCGGCTCCGGCAGTGAAGGTATGGTAACGAAGCATGTCCAACACTCCGACTGAAGGGATAGCGACCTTAAATAAATCCGGCCGCTGCGTCATCGCCGCTCCCACCAGCAGGCCACCGTTAGAACCACCATTGATCGCCAGTTTCTCACTTGAGGTATAGCCTTCCGCAGTCAAATACTCAGCGGCGGCAATGAAGTCATCAAAAACATTCTGCTTATGTAGCTGAGTACCGGCTTTGTGCCATTCTTTACCGTATTCACCACCACCACGAATATTGGCAACTGCATAGATACCGCCCATTTCCAGCCATGCCGCCCGTGTCGGACTGAACCATGGTGTCAAACTGACATTAAAACCACCATAGCCATAAAGGATTGTCGGTGTAGTGCCGTCCAGATGCGTACCTTTCTTGTAGGTAATTGTCATCGGTACTTTCGTACCGTCTTTGGAGGTATAAAACACCTGCTGCGACTGGTAATCGTCAGCATTAAACGGCGCGGCTGACTTATGATAGACCTTGCTTTCACCACTATTTACATCAAAACTGTAAGTTGTTCCCGGAGTCTTGAAGTTAGTGAAGGTGTAGTAAATCTCTTTATCTTCTTTCTCACCATAAAAGCCACTGGCAGTACCCATATCCGGCAACTGAATCTCGCGGATCAGCTTACCGTCCATATCATACTGCTTCACTTTTGAAACGGCATCGACTTCATACAAAGCAAAGAAATAACCACCACCGGTAGAGACGTTCAACACACTATCGGACTCAGGGATAACATCCTTCCAGTTATCCGGCGTCGGATTAGAAGCATCAACACTGACAAGCCGTTTATAAGGCGCATCAAGGTTGGTAACCAAATACAGTTTTGAACCCTGATTTTCAACTACATAAGTATCAGATTTCGTGTCGTCCAACACAGTAATAAGTTCACTGTCCGGTTTAGTCAGATCTTTAAGATACAGCTTGTTACCGGAGGTCGAGACGCTGGCAGAAATTGCCAAATAGCGATCGTCGTCACTGGTGTAACCCTGAACATAACGGTGCTTCTGCTCATCAGTACCACCAAAGATCAAGCTATCTTCACTCTGCCGAGTACCTAGCTTGTGATAATAAAGCTTGTGTTGATCTGTCTTCGCAGATAACTCACTGCCCTGTGGTTTGTCATAGCTGGAGTAATAGAATCCTTCATTACCAAGCCAGGAAAGCTCACTGAATTTAACATCAACCAGCACTTCACCGACCTGCTTTTTCGTTTCAGTATCAAGCACAATGACTTTTCGCCAGTCACTACCACCTTCCGATATCTGATAAGCCATCAGAGAACCATCTTTAGAGAAACTGGTTCCGGCCAGTGATGTCGTCCCGTCTTCACTAAAAGTATTCGGGTCGAGGAAAACCTCCTCTCTACCATCACCAAGCTGACGATAGAGGACATACTGGTTTTGCAATCCATCATTCTTATAGAAATAAGTGTACTTACCTTCTTTAAATGGCTGACCAACCTTTTCATAATCCATCAGCTTAGTCAGACGCGCTTCAATCTGCTCGCGATAAGGAATGTGTGACAGATAATCAAAAGTTACTTTGTTTTGTGACTTCACCCATTTCGCTGTTTCCTGGCTCATGTCATCTTCAAGCCAACGATACGGATCCACAACTTTAGTACCGAAATACTCGTCAACGACATCCACTTTTCTAGTTTCCGGGTATTTAACAACCTGTTCAGTACTTTCCAGAACAGGTTGTTCCTGAACATTGCTATTTGTATTTTTAAGATCCGCAGGTGTATCACAACCTGCAAGTGCAACCATAACAGCCAACGTTAACGCCTTCTTATACATTTCATCCTTCTTATTTTTTCAATGAGCCTTTCTGTAGTACGGCTCAATCGTCCCAGTAAGATATTCAGAATCAATAACATAACATCTGAACAAGAAAAACAAAGCAACGTTTTGCTTCTTATTTTGGCTTTCTGTTTTACTTTTTATTTATGGGTATTCAGGAATCCTGAAGCCAGCCTTTTTTAACTGCTTCATCAATTTCCTGTTTCATCCATTCATAGAGTTCAGGCGCTATTTCTTCAATACAACGATTAATACCCAACACCTGGCTGCGGGCAATGCCCTGCTCCTGCCAGCGTTTACCTTCCGTTGCAATATTCAAAATGAAAGGCAGTAAGCGATCAACGACTTTAACCCACCGGCTTTCCTCTGTGAGCTGCTCTTCGTACTCATACCACATTGCAGACGCTTCTTTACCAAAGGTGTCGTGGCGCTCAGCAAAAGCCTGCATGAATTCAGCCTCTTCTTTTGCTTTCTCACCGCGCTTAGGATCATAAACAGAAATATCCCCGGCACCGATTTCACAAACATCATGCAGCAAGGCCATCTTAATTGCATGATCAATATCGACAGTCTCAGGGATAAGATCTCTCAATGCCATCAAGGCAACGGCAAGATGCCAGCTATGCTCTGCAGAATTTTCAGTACGGGAGATATCCGAAAGATAAGTCATCCGGTAAACCGACTTCAGCTTATCCAGCTCAACGAGCAAGCTTCTTATTTTTTGCATGGGAATTCTCGATTACGACAAATAAAAGATATCAGCAAAGTGTAATACGATCCTCCTCCTTATTCAGTGATATTTAAGCCAATTAATATCAATCAATAATGCCTCGAGAAAATAGCATGCAGACTTAATTAGTTACCATATCTTCAGCCAGTGAATGAGCAATTTGCCTGAAGGCAGCCACCGCATAATCCATACTTTCGTAGTTGTTTTCCATGAAACGACGATCGGCACTGTTTTTTACAATCACAACATCGGCTTTGCGATTGATATAGATATACTGGCCATAAATACCGATAGCCATGAACTCTTCATCGGCATTTTCAGGGATCCACCATTGATAGCCATAGCCAAAGTGAGTTTTCGCGCTGTCCCGCGGGCCGGGCATCAAATGAGGTTCATCCGGAGTTATGCTCGTCTCGATCCATTGTTCGGGAATAATCTGCTCTCCGTCCAGACGACCATTATCACGGTACAACTTACCCAGCCGCAGATAGTCACGAGTGATCAGATTCAGCCCACCCAGCACCATAGGTTCCCCCATACTGTCGGTAATAAAAATGGCGTCACCCTCGGTCTTCAGCTTTGACCATAATTTTTCATGAAAGTAGTCAATGAACTCACGTCCGGTTGCTGCCCGTAAAACCATTCCAAGTACATGCGTATCCATACTGACATAATGCATGTATGTCCCTTGATCCCGATATCGGGTCAGCGTTGAAGCAAACTCATCGAAGCTGCCACCAAGCGCAAGAATTCGTCCCATTCGATTAATGTCACTGAAGAAGTCACTATAATCTTCATTAAAATAGATACCACTCGACATCTGTAAGATGTTCTTAATACTGACACCCTCGTAGCCGGAGCCGACAAGATCCGGGACATAATCTGTAACAGGATCGTTAAGGTCTGCTATGAGCCCCTCCTCCACAGCAACCCCAAAAACCGCACTCAAAAAGGATTTTGCGACCGACCATGAAATCCGGTAATCAAATTCGCCCGTCCCCAAAAAGTATTCTTCATAACTGATATCGTTACCTTTTAGTACGATCATCGCCGTTGTGTTCGTCTCTTTCAGCCAGCGGTCTGTATCAACATATCTGTCGTTATAAGCAAAATAAGTCGGTAATAAACGTTGATGCTCACCAAACCGATAAACTTCACCTGAGCGCCTGACGATTTTAGTAGGAGCCATTTGCTTCATGTTAGAAAAATTACTAACAATCACATCTTCATCAAAAAGGCGCACGGTATGATAAAGTTGCGTCAGTTCCGTTTTGAACCATGCTCCACAACCTGTTACCAGAATGACAAGAAAAATCAGAACACGAGTAACTTGTTTCATTTTGGCCCCCTGAAAGCAACTATCTAAACTATAGCTTTTATTTTATTCAAAATAATAATAAACAAAGTTAAAACCATATATATCATTCTTGTCAGAGATCACGTATTTAAATACAATCGTGACCAACTGCTTTCATTTCATTAATAACAATAAAAATACCGGCCACGTTATTTCATAATGAAAACCGTTATATACCTTCCAGAAATATAGCCAGAAAATTAAACGTTTCTATAATGCTTTGAAATGGCTCGCAGAGATTCCCTTTAATTCTCAACTATCAAATCGGTTTTTCATTCTGGATTTATAAATTCAACGCCTTTGTTGAGAACTTAAAATCCAATAACTTTAAATTAATGGTTTTTTATTTTACCCAAAATACATATTACAGATAATTATCTATAAAAAATAACCATTGAGTCAGCCTTGACGGTCATTTTATATTCAATTTGCTGCGCTGGTTTTTGTTAGACAGTTTCGCTGACAACAATAGCTATTGTGCAAATACGGCGGTTTTTCCCGGTTCAGAAATCACAGACCAACAGGGATACGTCTTACTCCTTCGTATATCACTGCCTCTAGCGGCTTTCTCATGTTGGCATTGTACTGTCAAAGCGTGGGACATCTTAAGCCTGGCTTATTTGCCAGGTCCCTCAAAATTACAAGGAGTTTCTCACATGTTTAAGCTAGGAGTTCTGACAACACTGATAGGATGCACTTTAGCTGCCAACAGCTTTGCAATGAACCCTCAACCAGATCCTCAAAACCCAACCGGATACGTAGTTTTACGTGCCGATGTTGAAGCGGCTGAAAAAGCGAAAACCGCTGATCCTATGTACGCAATCTGGGCTAAAGCACTGGCAACCCAACCAAACACTGTTGTTGAAGCCATTGAACCAGGCCTTGCCAGCAATCCCGATAACGTTAAACGCGCAGAGCGTGTTTTCTCTCAGTCTGAATGGGACTTCCTGACCCAAATGGCTGCGCCCGAATACACCTATACCCGTTTCCTTCGTGCTATCGGTAAGTTCCCGGCATTTTGTGGCGAGTACACCGATGGTAGGGACTCTGATGCTATCTGTAAGAAATCCATCGTCACGGCATTTGCTCACTTCGCACAAGAAACCGGTGGTCATATTTCCAAAGATAATGTGTGGGATAACCCACTTGGACTTGAAGAGTGGCAACAAGCACTAGTACACGTACGTGAAATGGGCTGGTCTGAAGGTCAAGTCGGCTATACAACCGGTTGTGGTCAGAATGACTGGCAAAATAAGCGCTGGCCATGTGCGGCTGGTCAGGGTTATTTTGGTCGTGGAGCAAAACAGCTCTCCTATCACTTCAATTATGGACCTTTCTCTGAAGTGATGTTTAACGGCGATGCCTCTGTGTTACTAAATGATCCGGGCCGCGTTGCTGACTCATGGCTTAACCTTGCCTCTGCTATCTGGTTCTTCCTGACACCTCAGGCGCCGAAACCTGCCATGCTGCATGTCATTGACCGCACCTGGAAACCATCACAACGTGAAATTGATGCCGGTATTGGCTATGGCTTCGGTACTACTATCAACATCATTAACGGTGGTATCGAATGTGGTGAACATAATAAAAATAAAGGTCAGCCAGTTAACCGAATTCGTTACTGGGAAGGCTTAGCCGCTCACTACCAAATCCCTATTGAAGCTGACGAAAAGAACACTTGCTGGCAACAGACTCCATACGGCAGCCTGAACCTTGAAGGAGCCACTGATGTGCTCTATACCAACTGGGATGGAGACTGGAGCTATCACGCAGATCGCCCTGAAGGAAAGTCTTTCGAATGTAAACTGGTTGCCTACCAGACCGCCTACTCTGCCCTTGTACCGGGTGACTATGAAAAATGTATAACGAACGTGTACGAATCTCACCCAGGATGGCCTGAAGTTCGAGTTGTAGATAAAGTTGAACCAACACCTGGACCAAATCCCAATCCAAACCCAAATCCTGACCCAAACGGCTGGGATGCAAACACCCCCTACGATAAAGGTGATCGTGTTGTAGTAAACGGAGTGACCTATGAAGCAAAATACTGGACGAAGGGTGACGACCCTGAGAAATCCGGTGAATGGGGCCCATGGATGAAAGTCGCTTAATACTTACAAGCTAAAATTTAACCACGAAAGTAAAACCGCCTTCTACAAGGCGGTTTTTTTCCACTCATCCCTGCTAATTTTATACAGGCAGTGACGTTGTAACGGATGACCTTCAGGCACAGAAGGATGAAAAAACCTCGTGTTTGTATCAGTCATTCCTATTTTCTCCATTACCTTACGTGAGGGTGTATTTTGCAACGCAGTAAAAGCATAAACCTTTGGCAACCTAAGCACCTCAAATGCGAACTTCAAAGATGCCAGTGCAGCTTCAGTAGCGTAACCAGCTCCCCAGTGCTCAGAAGACAAACGCCAGCCAACTTCAACAAACGGCGCTTCAGGAATATCTTTGTCCTGATAGTGCAACCCGATGGTCCCTATAAATTCAGCCGTTTCTTTTAGCTCAACCGCCCAGAACCCCCAACCTTTTTGTTCCATCAGTGAATCAATTTTATTTGCCAGTTGATCACTTTCTTCTCTGGATAGAACAGATGGAAAGTACCTCATTACAGCCGGGTCTGCTGACATCTCGGCAAATAGTGCGTAATCAGGCTGTTTCCATCGCCTCAAGATCAGCCTTTCGGTTTTAAGCTCAGTGACCATAGCCAATTCCTTTATTAAGTATGTCATTAACTTCAAAGCATCCATTAATTAGCGAGTTATTATTTATGTACTAACTACAAGGAACACTTTTCAATAATCACTAATAACACATTGTAATAATAACAACATTGATAATAATTCCATGCCATTTGAAATCATAGAATTACATGCTTATTTCATTGTTTTTTTGAAGTGCTTTGCCTTTCGTGTTTTTAAGTATGAAAGTCAACATTAACATCTTGGAATCAATAACCTATATGCTTATTCTTATTAGTAACAACTGATTTCAAATGGACTTCTATTCGGGAGGATTTATGTTTGAAACTCTGACTTATTTACTGTCTGCGTATGCTGTTATTGGCATTTTTGTTACTTTATATGTTATTGCCCTCTATTTCATTACCGGAAAAACAATCTTCGAAAGTGATCAAAATGAGGTTATGCCATTTCGATATAAAGTCAGCTATGTTTTTATCATGTTTCTAATGTTCCCATACTTTTACATTGCATTCATTCAAGAAATAAAATCTCTTCGTGACAATCACAGGCTAAAAGAAAAATCCGCATAATAACGTCAGGATGATGGTATTCAGTTTTCTCACACTTCAATACCATCATCTTTTTTATTTCTTTATCTCAAAAGGTTCACATATCGTTCCCTGATGATACTTCATCTGCCATTGTTCCCCACTTAAAACCCAAACAGATGAACGTTTCGCAAAATAATCAAAAGTACCTGTACCATCAATAAATGCTGACTTTAGAGCAGCAGCATCACGTTATGTGATAGTTCGATACATTCATAATCCTGGGAGTGAATGCGCAGAGATGATGGTTTTTCCTCTTCCATCATCGCCATAATGCTCTTATGGTCAAAGCTCATTCCTGAGATACCGACTTCACGAAAATCCGGATGCAACAGCCTTTCAGCTTCAGTCTTGTTCGTTCTTACTTCATGCTGATGTAACGCGATTTCCTGCTCAATAAGTATTTCCACAAAACCTCCTTTTTAACCTTCGTGTATCACTTTCATGGTACTTACCAGCTTTTGAAAATTATCTGATTAACGTTTTCTTCGTCCTTTCAGATATTGAAAAGCAAAAGTAATGAAAGCAAAAAGCAACAAGAGCAAAAACAACGGAATTAAAGCAAAAGGCTCAACTAAGATGCCATTTTCATCAATGTAAGAACCAGTAATTTGAAATGCTACGTAGCACACCATGCTTAAAAACAGCAAGACAATGGATAAACGATATTTTTTCATACTCCTGCCCCAACAATCGCTTGATAACAACACACTTCACGTCTCACACCATCAATCAGATCAAAGCGGTTTTCAATATATGACAGCCCAAGGTTTTGTATCACAGAGCGAGACTGATCGTTCTCCACTAAATGCAATGCCGTCACTTTACTTATACCCAAATAAGATACGGCGAAATTAATTAAAGCAGTCGCGGCCTCTGGCATATAGCCATTACCCCAATATTCAACACCCAGCCAATAGCCAATCACGGCCTCATTATCATCCCATAACGGAAAGCTAACGGCACCGATAAGTTCATCACTTCTTTTATCCACAATGGCATAAACAAGCGCGATTCTTTCCTTGAATGCATCCTGGTGAAGACTAATCCACTCCACAGCCATCTGAGGCGAATACGGGTAAGGAATATTGGCCGTCATATCCGAGATACATTTTTCACGGAGCAACACGGCAACACGATCAGCATCGTTTAATTCAAAAGGTCGAAGTATTAGCCGCTCTGTTTCAATTCTTTCTTGCTTCATCACTTACACCATTGAAAAAGTAAAACAAACCTTGGGTCTCATATGCCAGACGACACCACTTTTAATGCAGTTTTAAAAGTACTGAACAAGTTATCACATTAATGTAATTGTAAATCAACAGGTTATTATAAGTGGATTAAGAAAGTGATATTTTACTGAGGTTACATGGAGGGGGAAGCGACTTCAGTCAGTCAAAAAGAACTAAAGTCGCATTTAAAGTTATTTAATCCGCTTTCTTTTTACGAAATAACTTTTTGAAAAAAGCACCGATACCCAACACAATAAACATCCCGAATTTCTTCAGAAATAGAATTGCTGCGGCAAGGAAGCCTGTCTTTGCTGCTACTTTACCAGCCACCAGCGCACCCAAACCATATGCAGCCATTTTATCTGTACTTGAATTGAAATCAGTATATTTATAACCCTGCTCAAATTCAGCCAGTGCCAAAACTGAATCAAGCTTTGACTCAATAAGATCTTTTTGATCCATATTAGCGATAAAGTTCAGCACCAACACGCCTTTGCGGCCCAGAACACGAATATTATAGTTCAAGGTGTTAATATCATCTTCACCAAATTTAAGCTCTTTCGCCCAATGTAACTTATGAGTTTTTACATCATAATATGGTGCAGCGGCCCAGCCAACCAACTCGATAGCCTCATACCCCTGACTGACACGATCCTTATTTTCCTCTTTGGTATCAGATTTCATCTGCTCCAAAAGCTCAGAATAATTAATATCGTTCGCGTCTTCGTCAGAAACATAGCCATCTTCTTCATATCTGATAGTTACTGCCCATGAATCACTATCAAAAGGCGTCATACCAGCAGGAAAGATCATACCCAAGGTGTTTTGACCCGGAGGATTTCCCCATACATCAACCAAAACGGTTTCTGCATCAGTAGATGAAAGGTAGTAGAAATCTTCCGGGATGTTCAGTGTCGCACTGGCAGCAGGCAACTTAATTTCACCGGTCTGACGCTCAAGAGAATTCCATACGCTTGTTGCCCACTCATAGTAATCATCAACTTCAGAGGTATCACTTGTCGACTCAGCCAAAACCAACTGTGGCAAGATCAAAAAGCATAATGACAATAGGAATGCCTTAAATTTCATTTTTACTCCATTTGTAACGAATGACGCAGTAACAACTAATTTTGTTGTAAGTTATTTTTATAAACGCAGCTGTATTGCATTAAGTCCAGAAGAAGAACGCTCAGTTACCGCCCCCTTCATCAGTTAAGCCCCAGATATCGAACTTTACGATTGTTGAACAAATGCGCCCACAATGATATCAACCCCATGAATAATAAAATGGATTGATATCAATTTTATTATTCATATCTAGCTGTTTTTTGTCACTGAAGTATTAAAGGCAAGGAAATGATACTTTCTCCGTCACAGCAGAGAGTTTTCTTGAAAGGTAAAAAACTGGGCTTAAAGCAGCCCTATCAAAACAGTAAAGTAAATGTCATCTTTCTAAGACTAAGAGCAATTCTCTGAACGACTCTTCTGGTGTTTTTCCGGCAGTATCAATTCGAACGATATCATCATTCCACGGGTGATATTCTCTGTTCTGAATCTGCTTCCAGGTAGGCAACGTTAAATTTGTCACGGTTGTATTGCGCTGCTCGGCACGGTTTTTATGCTCTTCTGAGTCCGAACAATAGATCTCAATATCAACATATCTGGCATTAGAAGACTTCGCAACATCACGCCACTCATCACGGGTGAGTGTTATCGGATTACAAGAGTCCGCAATGACACAATTACCAAGGTTCAGGTTATCAGCAGCTAAACGATAACTTAACCTATATCCTTCCCCTTCAACTTTAAAATCACATAAGTCCCTTAATGCCTGCTCTACTGTATCAATCCTCAGATAAACAGCACCTAGTTGTTGCGCCAGGGCTTGGCCTAATGTCGACTTCCCCGATGCAGGCAGGCCAGAGAAAATGTATAGCGTTGGTGTTGTCATTCTTGATGAGATTCCTGTTTCTATAGCGTTTTACTTGTAAACTTTCTCCGTAACAGAGGATCAAATTCATGCAAATAATATCCGCCAAGCATGGAGGTTGGAACTCGTATCTTCTTATTTTCAAGGATGATCACGTAGACTTTGCCATTATCGCCGCCATAGACCTTTTCTTTTACTGATAAAACATCAGAAAACTCACAACAATTAGGCTTTCTCAGTGCACTTATGATAACCAGTCGATGATCATTGAAGTACACTCTATAAGTTAGATGTTCTATAGCAATACTGAGAATAGCAGCGATCAACAGAAGAAAAAGAAAAGCGGAGTAAGTGGCTTCCGGCGGCGTAATTATCAGTTGGGAGAGTAAAATTGAACTCACCAAAACTGAAAACCACACAATGATCCGGCCAAAGTAGCTCAGCGATAAACACTTCATACCTGAGTACTGTTCATCAAACTCTTTTCGCTTACGATCAATAAATAAAAATGTTAAAAGTGCAATAAAAGGGACTAAAGCCCTTGAGTATTCAACCAATTCCATTATTCAATACGACTCAATTTCCCGACAGGTACACAAATTACTCGTTATGGCTCATAACTGGCAAAACTTCGGCAATGTCATTGTCAAGGTAGTCCAATACGCCTTCATAACCATATTTAGGTTGCCAGCCCAATTCATTCTGCGCCAGGGCAGAATCGTAAACGCGATCAAGTGACTGTGGTAATCGCCATCCCCTATTTGCGAACTCTTCAGCCAGTTCAGGAGCAAATTGCTGTATCGCTTCTTCTGCATTCTGATAAAGCTGCTCACAACAAGATTTATTGAAGGGTGTTCGTCCTGAAATGATGTAACGCTTAAATCCTGACGGACGTTTTTCAATTGCACAGGCATGAGCACTGGCAACATCTCGGGCATCTACGCCACGCGTTAAGCGATATACTGCCATCATATCTGCCGGCTCAGGAAAACAGCGTGACATTTGTAGTACAGTCACAGGCAGATTGAATAAATGAGAGATGCGCTCTAATGTTTTTTCTGCCTGTATTTTTGATCTGTGGTAAATCGTTTTCGGCTGCGGGGTAACAGTCTCATTGACCCAACCGGCAACCCCTTCAGGCGTAGAAGCATAACCATAAAGCGCTGTGGTGCTAGTCAGAACAAAATGTTTCACACCTTTTTTAAGCCCCTGTAAAGCCAGATGCTCGGTAGCTGTAACATTGATTTGCTCAAACTCATCATCAGAAAACAAGCCTACATGAGGAGCATGCAACGCTGCGGTATGAACAATAACCTCAACGCCTTCCAAGGCTTTGTCCAGTAACTCTGTATCACGAATATCACCAACATAATCCGCAGTCGAACATGGTGTTTTATCAATACCGACAACCTGGTGTTTTTTCATCAGGTTAATATAGATTGCACGCCCTACTCGCCCAGCTGTCCCTGTGACTAAAATTTTCAATATTAATTACCTACTTCTTAAACGGCTTTTACGACAAAGAGAAGCTCAACTTGCGTTTTAGTTGCTTTCATACGACGCATCATATCAGTAATTTAACTTGTAAGTGATATGACTCAGACCAGACTCGATAACTTTATATCTCAATTGTTTTTCCGGTTGGCAAATATTCAAGCTGTTCACCAAGAACACCCTTGAGAATTTCATAAGCCTTAAGGCCAGTACAATGACATGTATAAAACTTATCAACCGGGTAACACATCAGCCGTTTGCCAAGCTCTTCTATGTCTTCTTTGGTACCGCCTATTGTGTTGAACATTGGCAAACCCACAAGATGAAAGCCACCGACAACCGCTTTTATATGTGTATCAGGAAACTGTTCTGCCGCGGTATCAATCATATTTAGCACACCGTTATGTGCACAACCGGTAAAAATCACCAGGCCATCATCTTCTTTCACTATCATCATCAGTTCATGATCAAAAGAATCTAGCTGGTAGCCGGAAGCACCTTTAGTATACAGGTATTTATTACCCTGCGGCTGCGGATGCTTGCTCGCCAAATCTGTAACGATAAAGATGTTGGGATAAATCTCAGTCTGTTTTGAAACAAGCTCGACACGCTTCTCTGCCCCATCAAACATCTCGAAATTAATACCAACATCAAACTTCAGGCCTAAAAACTTAAACGCATAACCAACATTGTCAGCCTGACGCATATAAACTTTGGCTTTGCTGTTCTGCTTCAGGAAGTAGCCCATGCCGCCACCATGATCGTGATGCCAGTGAGAGACAACCGCCGCATCGACATCAGAAATGCTGACATCCAGTCGATCTGCATTATCACAGAACTTGTGATCATTACCGGCATCAAACAGTATTTGCCTGTCCATTGTGCTCACATGAAAAGACAAGCCTTTCTCAACAGCAAGATCAGGACGGCTTTTAAGCCGGGTATTTTCAACAAGAGCGGTAATTTTCATAGCATCCTCTTAATGACCTGATTTACCTTTTCCGAGAAATTTGATGATCTCAAGTTCTCCAAGAGTTGTCGAGATTACACTTCCTACTGCGTTCGTTATATCCACTGAAAGTCCTTAGCTTTATATTGCCTGATGAACGTAAGAATAACGGGCCATATTATCTGGATTTGAAATCACATCATGTGATTAAGCGAGAGGTATTGGTCAAAGGCCTAATTTGCTTTAATCAAACTCCGTATATTCAGGACATACCATGCGACCTTATTGAAGGCGCATGGTAACTGGCAGCAATGCCATGAGGAAAGTTGTGTTAGTCGTTAAAAACGCAATGAGACTTGCAAAGCGGTTAGTTTTTACTCTGGTCGTAACATGTAAATATAAGCTTCAGTCATATTACCATCGCTAAGCTTTACAGGAACAAGTACTCGCTCGTAGGCTTCACCTTCAAACTGATCAAGCTCTTCCCAGTGAGCAGACAGGTTCTCTGAGCTAAAAACAAAGCCATTAATCTCATCACCATTTTCGTCGAGATCGATACCCGGATAACCCATCTCTGCCCCCCAACCAGCTTCACGCAATTTTCCGTTAACTGTAGCGTCTGCCCATGTTCCACCTATCGCTTCCATCACATGCGCATTTGGGCGGCCAGGCCCCAGAGTTCCGTATACGAAGAGTTTTTCCATTGTCCTACCTCAACAAAATCAGCACTTATTTCGTTACAAATCACGCATAAGTGCAAAACATAACGTTTTACACCTTAACGGTTAGACGTTGTCGATGCCATATGAAGCATATTGATAGGACATGTCATGTTCAGAAAACCTCTATGACAAGGTCAAGATAATACAAAACAACAACCATACAAAAACTCTTATCAGGGCGTATTTTTCGTTGACTATAATGATCTAAGTATCATTAACCCAACAGTGGAAGGTGATGATTATATGGCAACTGAACTAGACGCGTTACTGCCTGAACTAAAAGAGTTTTCGATTCCGGACGTTCCGTTCAAAGTCGTAGACCCGGTAGAACTACCAAACCAGACACGTAAAGCCTTCGATGAGTTCATGACAGATGCATCAACTCCTGCGGCTTTTTGTGTATACAGCCACGACTATTCTCGTTTTTGCCACATGGTTCGCAATGGTGAGATCACAATAGAATAGATGTCACAAAGGCTGCCATAAATAAGCAAAAGGCCGCAATTGCGGCCTTTTTAATGAGAATTCATTTATACTTCTGAATAAATTTACAACATTAGATAGCAATACCCGGTTGATCCAGGCTTATACCACGAGCTTCTACACTATCAGCAAGCCCTTTGTTATAAGCGGCAAGGCGTTCTAGAGTCTTTTGCTCTTTCAGCTTTTGGGTTTCACGTTGCACAACTTTCATTAAGCTACTCGGGGATTGCTTGCCCGAATCATAGTAATGTTCAATAGCATTACCAACTGTGAAGTAATAAATCGAAACTTCTGTAAGTAGCTTTGGTTCAATCTCAAACATCGATTCTGAGTTTTTCGATGCCTGAAATACATAATCATTAAGCTTAATGCCGGCAAGATGTTCATTGTAGACATAACGTTCATTCTTCACGCGCTCAATGTATTTGTCCATATTGTGAACATTAAAATCCAGCTCTTTATACATTGATTCGGCGACAAAATAGGTGCTTCTGTCTGCTTTAACAAGATCAAGTTTCAATGCAGCGTCAAAGCCAACCACTGCTGCGTAATAAACACCGATAATAGTTGCAGCAATAGTAAAAAAGTGCCCGACCCAATATGCCGGCGAACGTAGTTCATCCATTAATAAATCTCTTAAATTACATCAAATATTCTGAATGTAGATGCTACCGATACTAAACCAAAGTAACGGTAGCAGTATGCTTTTACTGATTAAGACTTAAACTCGGCATCCAGCACATCCTGAGCAGGTTTACTGCCCTGTGCCGCTGCTTTTTCAAGCCATTTTTTAGACAGCTTAAGATTCTGTGATACACCTTGCTGCTGCAGATACATGATACCCAGCATGTATTGAGAATTCATGTGGTTATCTTTAGCCGCCTTTTCAAAGTGATTAAAGGCTCTGTAGTAATCTTTAGCTTTAAAGTACTCAACACCTTTGGCGTACAGCTCTCGGTTATCCAGGTTAGGAACATAGTAACGCGGAGCCTTCGCAAGACCTTCATCATAAAGGAACTGCAATTCAGTGGCAGCCTGCTCGCTACCGTTTGAATAAGCTTTTAGCAGCCACTGGTGTGCTTTTTTAATGTCCTGCTTAACCGCACCATTGCCATAACGATAATACAAACCAATCACGAACTGAGAGTTTGAGTCCGGTTTACGTCCACCTTGTGCTTTTACATATAGCTTAAAGAACTCTCTCAGTTCTTTTTTGCTTGCATCATCTTTTGCTGTATCAATCCACGGCGTAACATGGTTCAACTTACACTCAAAAGCGTTCGTAGCCAGTTGCTCAGCAGATTTTGCAGTATAGGTATTATAAGCTCGTACCTCGTTCAACTTACAATAAGCTTTGAAGTTACCTTGCTTATCTGCTTTTTTGTACCAATATTTCGCGGTAGTCGGATAACGAGATTCAAGACGATAAGCCAACTTAAACTGAGACTCAGCATCTCCTTTTTCAGCAGCGAGTTTACCGTCAATATCACGTTTATAGTTTCTCAGGTAACGAATAGCTGATTTATACCCTTTGTCAGAAAGCGCCTGGAGTACCTCATAAGCGTCAGAGTATTTATAAAATTCATTCTTAGGCTTATACAGTTGATCATCAGCATATTTCTCTGATTTAAATACAACAACAGCCCTATCGTACAATTCCTTATCTGTTCGCTCAGCTGCACTCGCAGAGAAACAGAAAAATAATAAAAAAAGTGATAAATATTTCATTATTAATGCTCAATTATTAATTCAAGAGAAGTTCAAGTTCTTCATCACCACATGAGTATTTATTGCTAAAGTCGATAGCATCACTACTGTACATATAGTTAATGGCTTTACTGTAAGAGTCTGTTTGCTTCAGCTCTTGGAACAACATTTTTGATGCCTCACAAACATCGCCAAAATCAACACGCTTCTTGTAAACGGCAAAACGTGCTTTCGGCTGTATCAGCAGATTGGCAACAAACGAAGATTCGTTCTCTGCAATTTTCTGATTAAGCTCATCAAGGGAATGAACGGACTTATCAATGTAGTAACTGTACAGTTCTTCTTCATTCATCGTGTTCTGTTTCGCCAATTTTAAGAAATCTTTGGCGACATCCCTCCCCTCATCTAGAAGAAGATAACCATGAATAAGAGCCATCAAGGAATAATTGGCATTTTCATCTGTTTTAGCACATGAATCCAACGCATAACCGACACCTCTCGGATCCTTGATCTTTTCGCCGGTAATACCAACCGTCTTATAAGGCGCATCAGCCGCACTCGTCATAACGATTTTCATCTGACCAGCATTTATATTACGTAAAGAAGGATCCAGGTTATACAAGCTAGTTTGATAGTCAGTAATCAAATCAAAAACATAACGAGGAAATTCACCATCACCACACTGGATATTGCTGTCATTGCGTCTTAACCTACCGTAAACAGCATCGCGGGCAGAAGAATAGTCATGCTGCATGTTGCTTCGCTCCATAGAGAAAAGACCCAAACGTATTTTCGCCAGCATGGTGTCTACAGAATCTGTAGGCATCTTCTCATCAATGTAACGTTGTAAGCGTTTAATGTAGGCTGCATCTTTTTTCTTGGCCGATTGTTGCTCAAGGCTTAGCACACCTTCAAATTTGAAATATGGTGATTCCATATTTTCAATAACGGCTTTCGCCATATCTCGCTGGCCAATAGAAACCAATGGAGAAATCAATTGTGTCGCGTAGTAATCACGCTGCCACTGACTAACATAACGACGAGCACTACTGGTACAGGAGCGATAAGCATCCATAGCCAACTCGCCGTATACAGAATCTTTCTCCTGACCGAGGAAAAGCTGAATAGCATTAAGAATAGAATCATGCCCCTGATTCAATTGAGGCACACTTCGCGCTGTTTCACACTGCTCAACGCCGGTTTTCAAGGAAACAAAGCCCAAACAAGATAGTGTTGGTGTGGTTTCACACACTTTATCGTAATACGAACTTAGCTCGTTAATATAATTCTTGCGAACTACCGCTGGATTAAAATTACCAATTGATTGATTTGATAATAACTTTATTGCATATTCGGAATCCGAATACTCTGCATAGATTTCATTTAAATTTTTAAAAATATCCTCGTATTTATCTAACCTCTGCTTCGTCGATAAATTGTCACCAATTTTATTAAAGTCTTGCAACATTTCAGACATCAACTCATCAGCACCGCTGGCCTGAGTCTGAGCTGAGCACAAAAATGTTCCGCACATAATTAATATTTTACATATTGTCTTATTCATTGCCTAAACCACTGCGTTAAATGGATGTGCATGCGGATATAATTCCACGCATGGAATATCTATAATCAATCAGTAAAATACCAACAAATTGAATAGAAACTTTGACATCAATTCAATTAAACGTGCAGTCAAACAGATATAAGTCAGCAAAAACCATTATTGTTGTATACTTTTCAAACAACAGTTTACTGGTGATAATTCCCTATAATATCAACCAGATCTAACCAAACATCACCGCTACTGATATAATCCATTCCCATGATTCTGTGAGCTTTTCTGTTTGATGACCCTTCACAATGCGGTTTCAATTCTCTATCTCGCAGACAGACATTTTACTCTGACCAAACGTATAATCTGAAAACAACAGGTACTGACTTATGAAAACAGCCGAAGAATTCATTGAGCTGCTGGAACTAGAACAGCATGTTGAAGGCGGCTACTACCGCTCGTCTTTTAAGTCTGAAAGTGATTTCGACGAAAAGCGCTCACTGTGGACCAGCATCTATTTTCTACTTAAAACAGGTGAAGTGTCGCACTTCCACCGTTTAACTGCTGATGAAATGTGGTACTTCCATGCAGGTGAATCGCTGACTATTTATATGATCTCTGAAGACGGTGAATTGACAACAGCGCAGCTCGGCCTTGATATTGCTAACGGCGAACGCCCTCAGGTTCTTGTACCTAAAGGCTGTATTTTCGGTTCTGCAATGAACAAACCGGGATACTCTCTGGTCGGTTGTATGGTATCACCGGGCTTTAATTTTGAAGACTTCGAATTGTTTAGTCAGGAAACGCTATTGGCTGACTACCCTCAGCACGAAGAAATCATTCGTCGCTTAAGCCGTAGTGAAAACAAATAAAGCGCGATATTAATTCAACAAAGCTGTATTAATTAAAAAACAGCTTCATGTTAAAGGACAGACACTGAGGTGAGGTTACCAAATAACTGTGCCTGTCCTTTCCTCATAGAATGCAATATTACTTAAGGTACCCCGCCACAAGCTCTGCAGTATTTTTAAATAACAAAAATTCTTCCGGTTTTCTTCCCCTTGCTATAGGAATCCACTGATCACCACTTTCATCTGTAGCTCTGATTTCGGCGCAAAGCTCGTATTTCTTCATGGTAAAAACAGCAATGAGAGCTCCAACCAGCATCAAAATCGGCCCTGTTATTGGCAGAATAATCCAACCAAACACTGACAAAGCCAGTGAAATAGACAATATCCGAATCAGTTGATCTTTCAGCCTTAGTTCTTTGGCTCGGATGTTAAGCATTCTTGAAAGCCTGTATTCTTCCTTATTAACAACCAGAACACTGCCTTTCAGGTACATATTCGATTTTTTATACATCGATTTCTCTCTTCATTAAATGACTTACAAAAACTTCAATTCAAACTAAATCAGTGCGATTTAACGAAGACAGACAAACAATACAACAAACAAGCCTATGATAACTATGACTTCTAGCTCAATTCATAACATTTATCATACTTATGATTCCCTACACACCAAAAAGCATCTGTGATTAAATACAACAAAGCGGTGCACCCCATTACAAGTTGCACCCCCTAATCTATAAAACGTTCTATTGAAGAGATGATTTCCAGCTCAGGACACCGTCATACTCTGTACAATTAAGCACAGCATCAGGTGCATTAATAATATAAACCTGTTGTTTTGCCGAAACAGGATATGTCAGATACTCAGAACATTTAGCACTCTGTCCGTTTCCAACTACAATTTTGGTGTCCGGCTTTAAGGTACAACTAACCATTTTGTCCAACGGCGACCACTGATAACAGATTTCGTAATCTTCTCGGTATTGTGCAACACTGCCATCTGGCTTATTGAACGCCCACCACTTTCCATACCGGCTATTGGGGTTAGTGCTATTCCATGCGCGATAGATTTTGACTTCTGAATCAGACTTACTGACATAAACCTTACCCTGACATAACATACCCTTCTCCGGCTCACCTAAAGCCTCATTGAGCAACTGTTCATCCTGCACTGGCTCAAACTGCACTGCAAGTACCGAAGGTAAATCTGAACTGCCTTCACAAACCTGACTGGTAACAAAATCACTTTCTTCCTGATAACTTGCACAACCCTGTAATAGAAGTAACAAACCGCCAAGCAAAATCCTTTTCATATCCTATTCCCTTCTCGTTTCAACAATTACTGCCAAACACTCAGGAATACCGCAAAACTTCCCTTAAGAACCTATGATTAAACTCTTCACTATCTCTGTCTTTCCTCAAGGCAACAAAATATAGAGGAACATAGTGATAATAAAACTGTACAAGAGTAGCGAAGAAAGCGACTCCGACTGGATCACAATGTATAAGCAAAATCGGGGTTCTATTTGAAAACGAGCACATAAAAAAAGAGCCCCTTATGAAAGAAGCTCTTTATTTAAAACAATACAATTATGACTTGGTATATTACGCGATAATCGCTTTAATCATTTCACTTAGATTTTTCGTAGGACGACCAATTAAACCGCTTAATTCGCTACTATCGTCAAATAATCCCCCTAGCGAAGCACCAGCATCAGAATTTGCAAGTAATGCCGCAAATGGCTCTGGTAGCCCAGCTCCTATAAGCGCCTCTTTAAATTCATTTTGAGGCAGATTCACATAAGGAATTTGCTTGCCTGTTTCACGGCTAATTACCGCAGCTAGATCTGCAAGTGTGTATGACTCATCACCAGCAAGCTCATAAACTTTGCCAGCTTGAGGCTCTTCCGATGTCAAAACCACAGCAGCCGCTTCTGCATAATCATTTCGAGATGCAGAGCTAATTTGACCTTCACCCGCACTACCAATAAATGCTCCATGCTCGATGGAAGGCGCAACACTTGCCAGGTAATTTTCCGTGTACCAACCATTACGAAGTAACACAAATGGTACTTTGTTTTCCTTCAAATACTTTTCTGTTTCAATGTGCTCTGTAGCTAATCCTAGAGGTGAAATATCTGCATGCAGTAAGCTCGTGTAGGCAATAAGAGATACACCTTCGTTTTTCGCTGCATCAATCACATTTCTATGTTGCTGTGTTCTTTGGCCTACCTCACTTGATGAGATCAACAGTACTTTTTCTGCACCTTCGAATGCCTTTTTTAGAGTTTCCGGCTTTGAATAGTCTGCTTCACGAACTTGTACTCCCAGGGCAGCTAAGTCACTTGCCTTTTCAGGCGTACGTACCGCCGCTACAATTTCTGAAGCATCTACTTTACTGATTAAGTGTTTGATAACCAGACGACCAAGTTGACCATTAGCACCTGTTACAACAATCATTTTCTAACTCCATACATGTCTTTTCTGTCTGGCGATAACTATATCGTTTCGAATTTGATTGATAATTACCATTCAAATAAACTAATAGTTAACTCTTACTAAACTATGTATAAGAAATGATTTCACTAGATGACATGATGGTGTTTACCCGGGTTGTCGAAACTCAATCTTTTACCAAAGCAGCCGATCAGTTAGGAATTGGTAAAGCGCGCGTTTCTCAAATAGTTACCAAGCTGGAAAAAGAATTAAACACTCGCCTGCTTCACCGGACAACACGCTCTCTGTCACTAACTGACACTGGATTAGGTTACTACGAAAAGTGTCAAATGATTCAAGAGCTGGCAACCCAAGCCAACACTGAAGCGCAGAAATTCAGTAGTGAGCCTAGTGGTCTGATACGAATTTCAACGCCGATAGGCAATGCAACTTACACCAATATCTTCAGTAAGTTTCTCAACCAATACCCACAGGTTCAGCTTGATTTGTTGGAAAGTGATAGTTATAGCGACTTAATCGAATCTCGCTGTGATATTGCAATCCGCGCTTCTTCAGCTCTTGAGGATTCCAGCCTGTATGCCACAAGAATTGGTGAATTTAATGATATTCTTTGTGCATCACCGGATTACATAAAGCGTTTTCATGAACTAAAGTCAGCACAAGACTTGCTAAAACTCGACTGGATTAGTCACCATATTGTCCACGGTGATAAGCAACTGCTCTTAAAATCGTCACAAGGCGAAGTCGTTAAACTGAACATGAAACCCAAAGTGCAGGTACGCACCACTAACACCTTGAAAGACTTCCTGATCAATCATATAGGATTTGGTGTTTTGCCAGACTTTGCGGTTAAAAAAGAACTGGCAAGTGGTGAACTAGTCAGAATCCTCCCAAACATTCACGATGTTACGATTCCTTTATATGCCGTCTATCAAAACAAAGCATTAATGCCGTTAAAAACACGCACCTTGATTGATTTTCTGAAAAAAGAAGGCGAAGCATTAAAAAAGGACGTGGTTCATAAACAATAGTGAAAAGTTAATAAGCTATCACCTACTCGTACAATGCAAATTGTTTGACTACAAGGGATAAGTAAGGACTCAATTTACAGCTTTAATTCAGCCCCAATACACGCACCGATATAAACACTGATGCATATATCACACTTCTCGCTAAAGTTGATGTTCTCTCGGAATTATTAACTAAAATTCTATGTGATTTTAGTTACCTATCCAAAGGAGAAACACGGATGTCATGTTCTAAAACTCATTCTCATCCCGAACATGTGCACGGACCTGATTGTGGGCACACCGCAATACGTCATGGTGGTCATGTTGACTACATAGTCGATGGCATATTGCATCACCCTCACGGAGATCACTGTGACGAGCACGTCATCGATGTCAGTGAAAGCAATCCCAATGAATGTAATTCCGCTTATTCTTGTGAAGAGCATATGCATGGGCCTGGATGTGGTCATGAAGCCGTCAAACATGGGGATCATATTGACTATATTGTTGATGGTCGCTTGCACCACCAACATGGTGATCATTGTGATGATCATGGGCCAGTAGAAATTGTTTCTGACCAAGCATAAGTATTAGTATTTCCAAATATCTCGCTACGATATTTCGATGAATAACTAATAATGCAGACAGAGTTCTCGTAGCTAAACTTAGTGTAAATTCTGCAAACAATACTGACTGGTAGTTTCTGCCAGTCAGCTTTTTTGTAACTCATTCACGAATTGGGGCATTTTCGGTTAAAGGATATTCGTAAAACACCACCAGCCCATCATCAGACTGCTCAACAAAACCGAGTTTCAACAACAAACTCGAAGAAGCTTTATTACTTTTATCGGCACCACCCACTAACTTAACCCACTTTTTCTCTTCGCTCGCCTTATTAATAAAGCCACTTAGAAGTTCACTCGCATACCCTTTCCCCCAATAAGACTCGCCGAGGAGGTAACCAATATGCGCATCGAGGTCGTGTTCAACATAAGCAAATAAGAAACCAATTATTGTGTCCAGACCATTGTGTTTTACCACGAATAACCGACTCTCAGATACCATTCGCTCAAACCATCGCTGAGCATCAGACGGTGAGGTAACACCATGAAAATAAGGTGGAAGGTTCTTCACTACTGATGGTGTAAGTAATTCCGTTACACGGTCGAAAAGCTCTGTTAGCTCAAGCTGAGCAATATCATCCGATATTTCAGATACCGTCAATCTGGATGTTGTATATTCCATAATCATTTTATTCGCCAAACTCAGTGATGATAATTACATTATGGTATCAACAAAGGACAGATGACTCTGATTGACAGGATAAATATAGCTACCATCATCAGCCAGACCATCGGTTAAATGAATACTGCCGCTTTTCGAAATAACGACAGCTTCAATATTATCCTGCTTATTTAAATAACAAATACTGTCTGTCACTGTTGATAGAAAACCTGCTGTACTCCATATTTCACCATCAACAGAGTGTGGTGAAACAATAGTAATGCTGGCTATATCCGTTGAAATCGGCATGCCTGTTTGGGAATCAAGAAGATGGTGATATAGCTGCCCGTTGGTATGGAAAAAACGTTCATTAATCCCGGACGTAACGATGGACGCACCTTTTAGTGATATAGCACGTATGATAGTGCCACGGTCTGCTAAAGGATTCTGGATACCAACTGTCCATGCCTGATGAGGGTTATCCGGTGAATGCCCGATGGTCAGCACATTGCCACCTAAATTGATAAAACCACTTTCAACCCCGTTGTTAATCAACCTTTTCTTGATTTCATCGGCAAAGTAACCTTTAGCAATAGCCCCTAAATCAATTTCCATTCCTGGCTGACTCAAGTAAACCGACTGCTTTTGATCATCTAATATGATGTTTTCAGGTTCAACCAAGGATAACTTTTTCGAAATATCTTCCTGAGCGGGGACCCTTGCATCTTTGAAACCGATGCGCCAGGTTTTCACCAGTGGGCCAATAGCGATATTGAACGGATTCACTCTATCTTCACTAATCGTTTTAGCCATTTTTATTAATTGAAAAAGATCATGCTCAACTGGCACTGGAGCAATGCCCGCGTTTTTGTTGACCGTCATCAGCTCAGATCCTGGCTGATTTACAGTGAAACGCTCGGAATATTTATTAAGCTGATGATAGGTATCTTTAATTAGCTTTTCACCATCACGATGGTAAATAAGTAAATCAATAAAGGTACCCATCATCTGAAATCTTGACTGAAACTTAACCATCTTAATTACACTTAATATACACGTTATAAATAGTAAAAAGGGAAGCAGAATGTATCTATGCTTCCCTTTTGGTTTTATTGATATTAAATCAAATCAGCGGCACTCTCTCCGGCAATTCGTCCATAAGTGAAGATATCAATCAGGGCATTACCTCCCAGGCGGTTCCCGGCATGTATCCCACCAGCAACTTCTCCTGCGGCGTATAAGCCAGGAATGATGTCACCTTGTTTATCGATAACTCGTGCACTGGTATCGATTTTTAATCCCCCCATCGTATGATGAACGGATGGCTTGCGTGGGGTTGCATAGAAAGGTGCCTGCTCTACTTTCAGGCCGAAAGCGCTTTTATGGAATTCCGGATCGCTTCCCTGGTCCACAAACTCATTGTATTTTTTAATTGTCTCTTGCAACTCGGCTGCCGGGACACCAATTTTTTCAGCCAAAGCTTCAAGCGTATCGGCCTGAAAGATAATTCCTTCTTCGATTTCTCTTTCGATAGTTTCATCAGAAGTATTCGCCGCTGTCTGACGAATCCGCTGATCGGCAATCATATAGATTAAACCGCCATTATCGAGAAATGCGTTAGACAAAACATCACGACTTTCACATTCGTCAATAAAGCGTTTGCCCTGCTTATTAACAAAAACGAAGTTCTCAGGCGGTACAATCAGTCCGGTCAGCAAGGCACCAGATTTGGGGTCACCAACAGGCATTAGCTGTGTGAATCCCATACCAACCAGCTCGGCGTTAACCTTTTCACCAATTTCAATACCATCCCCCACTAACGCCGGCGAGTTAGTGGTTTTAATATCATCAGCAATGTCATTCCAGTACGTATTGTACTTTTTAATCATCTTCGTATTAGCACCGAAACCACCAGAGGCAAGTACCACACCATGATTAACATTGAAGATTAACTTTTTGCCATCAGCCTGCTGAGCTTCAATACCTACGACTTTATTATTCTTGACGATCAGATCGGTCGCCCGCGTATCAACCATGATACGTCCGGATTTTTCTAAAACTCGTTTTTGCAGTTTATCGATAAACTCAACGCCTTTAGGACGCTTAGGTTTATGAGCTCGACGCCAGAGTGCACCAACAGGAATTTCAACCACACTGCGGTCAAAATCAATACCCGCTTCACTCAGCCAGTGTATGGATTCCATCGAACGATCGGTTAGTGTCTTGACCAAATCATAATCGCCATAAATGGTCTGACCGTTCAGATCCGTTCTTTTACCGCCGAGATAGCTCTGAATACGGTGCAACTCCACAGAATCGAAAAGGTAATGCTTTCCACTTTCTGTCGCTTTGAGATATTCAGCAATCTGCTGTTTCAATCTCTTAAAATCTGTAAGGTATTCGGCTGTGAATTCTGATTCCGGAGTTTTAGCAAGCGCAATCAGGTTTTCTTTCTCACCCGGTAGCGGCGGAAATTCACTCTGCCATTCTGGTTCAGCAGCATTCACCCACCCGCCGGTACGGACAGTATTGCCACCAATCGCAGGGAACTTCTCCAGCAAAATAACAGACTTGCCTTTATCGAGCGCAGACAGCGTAGCACTCAAACCTGCACCTCCACCACCGACAACAACGATATCAACTGTCTCTTCAACCACTTCTGAAGACCACTCAACCGCTGCTTGTGCCTTACAACGCAGTGCTTCTGAATTTCCTCCGGCCAGATCAACAGCATTGGCAACACCATCCAGTACCGCCTGGCTGCTGACCGTTGCGCCAGAAATAACATCAATATTCAGCGTTTGCCCGTTGATGATCTGCTGAGGTATACGTTCAAATGCAGGGTTCGCGATTCCATCAGACTCTTTTGAAGAATCAACAGAAATATTTAGGATTTCGTCTTCCGAAAACGAAACTGTAATCGGTAAATCACCGTTATGCCCACGACCATGCGCGGTATACTCGCCAGGATTAAAATGGATTTTGACGTTTTGTAATTCTTTGATACGTTGATGCTTCAGGGCTTCAGCTTTGCTATCAACGATCATGTAATCCATGATTTGCCATAAAGGGGTCGGGATTTTAAGCTCTTCCTGCTGTGCAATATCAGCAAATTGCGCACACTGTTCTGAGTTGAGAGCCTTCGTTGCCCATTCTGGTTCAACCAAATAACCTTTACCAACGCTAACCATATCGTAGCCCTGTGCGAGTGCTTTTTCTGCATCTTCTCGTTGAGCGATATTACCAACGCCAATCACCGGCACTTTAGCGACATTTTCTGACTGCAATTTACGGTATTTAGTAATTAGCAACTCTTTATCGTCAGGCTCTACAATGGAATTTCTAGCCCAGCTGCCCATAGAAAAGTGGAAATAATCCAGGCCATGAGCGGCTAATTTATCCAGGAGGTACATTGAATCGGAGAAGCGAATACCTGGCTCTTCAATTTCCTCTGGTGAAAAACGATAGCCGACAATGAATCCCTCTTTCTTATGCGATTTTACGATCTGCTTTGTCTTTTCCAGAATCGCTAAAGGGAACGTGGTTCGTTTTTCAATATTCCCGCCCCACATGTCGTTTCTACGATTTGAATGAGGAGAGAAAAATTGCTGAATAAGGTAGGTATTTGCACCATGGATTTCGACACCATCAAAATTGGCTAAGATGGCTCGGTTCACTGCATCACCAAATTTCTCAATCATTAATTCGATCTGTTCTTTGGTCATTTCCAGTGGTGTTTCTGCATTATCCCTAAGCGCGGCAACAGGACTGGCAGAAATAGGCTGATGTCCCCCATTATATTCAGGGTTAGCCATACGACCTGCATGATAAATCTGTAGGATAGCTTTTGAGCCTTTCGCTTTAATCGCTTCGGCTAGTTTTTTTAAACCCGGAATTTTGTCATCGCTATCAATACCTAGAGCGCCAGGAAACGCTCTACCGTAATTTTCAACAAATGCGCTTTCAACAATAACTGCGCCAGCGTCACCAGAGCGCATTGCATAATACTCGATCATTTCCTGAGTAACACTGCCATCAAAAAAAGCAGACTGAATCGTCATTGGTGCCATAACAATACGATTCTTTAGCTTTCCACCAGACTGAAATAACATTTCACCGACTAGCTGGTCCATTAATTCGCTCCATTCCTACAGATTGATCTTGACATGAAAGAGAGCATCTCCCTCACATCCTAATCCTGCGAATCTTATAGACTTATCATTATGAGTAAAATGAATGTTTGTCATATTTCAAATGACTTTTGCGCATTTATTATTTTTACGCCCAAGAATATGTGTAATTAAACAATTGGGAAAATAGCCATCTACGCCACCACTGATAGGGTCGAAAGCAATTACAAATGCAGCAATATTGGAGCTTTAATTCTTAGGCATATAGCCATCCGCTCAAGCTATGCAAAAGCGCTCTGGAATGTCACGCCATGCTATTCCCGAACACAATACCCAAAAGGTATCATTGAACATTTTTCGAATGCTCATCCCACCGCAGCCCTTGCATACCAATATTTTATCAACAGTGCGAAGTTGTTATTAAAGGAAGGTCCTAGACTAACAATGATTGTTAGGACAGTTCATAGGGAGTGAGTCATGAAGCCAATAGCGGCGATAGTAATAACATTATTTGTCTCATCAGGACTAATTGCTGGAGAACCTAAACCAGCAACCGAAACAACGATTACTGCGAACAATAAAGTTAAGCAAACTTTACCTTTTAACGACAAACAAGATTTTAAAGATGCACAGCGTGGTTTCATCGCCAAGCAAGACGTTGTCACCATAAAAAATGCCAATGGCGATATTGTTTGGGATCTAGAGGCTTATAAGAAATACATCACCTTAGAGACACCTTCGCCAGACAGTGTGAATCCAAGTTTATGGCGAAACGCCCAGTTAAACATGATTAACGGGCTATTTGAGGTGACTGATGGCATCTATCAAATTCGTGGTTATGACCTATCAAATATCACATTTGTAAAAGCCGATACTGGTTGGATTGTATTCGATCCTTTGATATCTCAAGAAACTGCTAAGGCCGCTCTAGCTTTTATAAACAGTGAGTTAGGAGAAAGGCCCGTCGTTGCCGTTATATACAGCCACAGCCACATCGACCATTTTGGTGGTGTACGTGGGATTGTCGATGAGAAAGATGTATTGGCCGGTAAAGTCGATATTATCGCTTCCTATGGTTTTACTGAGCATGCCGTATCAGAAAATGTAATTGCAGGTAATGCGATGGGTCGCCGCGCAGTTTATATGTACGGGGCATTATTGCCTCGAAATGTACAAGGGGGAGTCAATGGCGGTTTGGGACAAACAACATCCACAGGTCTGGCAACCCTTATAAAACCGACAGATATCATCAAGAAAACAGGTGAAGAGCGCACAATTGATGGCGTGAAAATGGTGTTTCAGTATACACCAGGCACAGAGGCTCCTACCGAAATCAATACTTACTTCCCTGACAAAAAAGCATTATGGATGGCTGAGAATTCTACCAATACGATGCACAACATTCTGACTTTACGCGGAGCTCAGGTACGTGATGCGCTTAAGTGGTCGAGCTATTTGCAGGAAACTATAGAAATGTGGGGGGATGAAGTTGAAGTGAAATTTCAAAGTCATCACTGGCCTATGTGGGGACAATCAAAGATTGTCGACTACTTTAAGAAACAGCGTGACATGTATAAATACACTCACGATCAAACTGTTCGTTTGATGAACCAAGGCTACATTGGTTCAGAAATTTCAGAAATCATTCAGTTTCCTGATGAGATAGAAAACAATTGGAGCACACGTGGTTACTATGGAACATTACGCCATAATAGCCGTGCGGTATATCAACGTTATATGGGATGGTACAGCGGTAATCCATCTGATCTTAACAACCTACCACCTACAGATGCTGCAGTTAACTATGTAGCGTATATGGGGGGAGAACAAGAGATCATCAAGAAAGCAAAAACGGATTATGAAGCGGGAAAATATCGCTGGGTAGCAGAAGTATTAAAACATGTTGTGTTTGCCAATCCGCAAAGTGAACAAGGTAAAAAGTTACTGGCTGATACATACGAGCAGTTGGGATATCAAGCTGAATCGGGCCCATGGCGCTCTGTATATTTACAAGGTGCTTATGAGCTTAGAAATGGCACCCCATCGGCAGGAGGAACAAACACCGCCTCTCCCGATATTATAAAGAATATGCCACCAGAGATGTTATTCGACTACCTTGCAGTGCGCATACTGCCAGATAAAGCCGCAGGTAAAAGCTTTGCAATCAATCTAAACTTCACCGATCTGGATGAGAAATACACGCTTTATATCGAAAACTCCGTATTAAACCATACAAAGAAGCAAGCAGATAAACCGGATGTAACATTGACATTAACAAAATTAGCATTGGATGATGTTCAACTGGGAAACGTTACATTAGAGCAAGCCATCGCCAATGGCGATATTGCGCTTGATGGCGATAAAGATGTCTTTAAAGACTTTGTCGGTATGCTTGATACGTTTAAATTCTGGTTTAATATCGTTACCCCATAAACGAGGAGTGCAGTATGAAGAAAAGCACGTTGTTGCTGTCTACTGCTCTTATCACATCAACAAGCCCACTTAGCTGGGCTTGTTCTTATGATGGGCAATTTAATAACCCTTTTTCTGAAAGTTATCCTGGCTCGTTAGATATTGCTATTGCTACTCAACAAGCGATAAGAACACAATCTATAGAACGCCCACAAAGCCTAGAAGGTCAGAAAGGGTTGCGTCGAGCCAGTTGGTGGCTGAATTTGATGGTTGACCTCTACCCTGAACTACCTTCAGATACCTACATTTATTTGGTCGATAGCAAGCTATGGTCGAAGTATCACTTAGACAAGAAATTGTCAGTACACGTTGATGCTCCCGATGCAGGAGCTCAGATATTACTAATATCTGAAGCAGCACTTCATAACTTGGTAATCAAAAAAATCACGTTCAATACAGCAATAGAGTTGGGATTGATTATTCAGTCTTAAACAACAAGACATTGTAGTTTACCGCTACAGTTATCAGGTAGCGGCACGAAGAGATAGCCAGTTAGCTCATTCTTATACTCAAGGTTAATCTGGGCGTTTAGCAATAAATTCAAAGCTGTATTGATTGAGTTTGAAGTAGTTCACGCTGTACTCGAAGATCGTTCCATCATCAAACTCCCCCACAGAGATCACTTTGAGTAGTGGAGAGCCATCTTCTACGCCTAGCTGCTTATTAATTTTTTTATCTGCGATTTCAGGCATTACCGTTTGCTTGCTTTGCGCTATTTTCATCCCTTTGGCTTCAATATATTCATACTTCGAACCCTGCATGGCATCTACGCTTAAGTCCGAAAATAATGATAAAGGCAGATATGTGCGTTCGAGCATTTCAGGCTCACCATCAATCAACCTTAATCGCTCGATATGGTAAACCTTATCGTGTTCATCAATCTCTAGCTTGGATGCAACCAAAGCATCCGGCTCAAGCACTTCAAAAGTAATGACTTCCGTTGTTGGCGTCTTACCCTGAGCCTTTACTTCTTGATAAAAGCCGCTGAGGAAAAAAGCATCATGAATAGCTGACTTTTGCTTCTTAACGAAAGTACCCCGCCCTTTTACCCGATAAAGCAAATCCTGCTCAACCAATAAAGCCAGAGCCTTTCTCATTGTCATACGACTGACGCCATACGTTTCTAGCAACAAATTTTCCGGCGGCAGCATGTCACCTTCACTGTAAGTGCCTGTTTTAATTTTATTTACTAGGTCATCGACAATTTTTAAATATACCGGCTTCATAACGTCTCAACACTTATATGTATACATAGAGTATACATTAACTAGACATTAATCGCCTCTCCCTTATTGACATGTATAGTATATGTATACATGATATATACATATGGTGTACATAACTACAGAAGAGGTTCCATTATGAAACGACAAAACTTAACCATTATTGGCGGTGGATCGACTTACACTTTGGGCATGATGATGAGTCTGATTGCCGAAAAAGAAAACCTGCCACTTAAAACCGTCCGTTTTTATGACATTGATGGCGAACGCCAAAAGCTCAATGCAGAAGCAACGAAAATCCTACTGAAAGAAAAATACCCAGAAGTTGAAGAGTTTGTTTACACAACGAATCGCGAAGAAGCGTTTAAAGATACAGACGTCTTCTTCATCCAAATTCGTACTGGCGGCCTTGCCATGCGTGAGCGCGATGAACAAATTTCTTTATCTCATGGCTGTGTAGGTCAAGAAACTTGCGGTGCCGGCGGCATGGCATATGGCCTTCGATCTATCGGTGATATGATCGACTTGATAAAAGATATTCGTAAATTCAGCCCTGATGCATGGGTACTTAACTATACAAACCCGGCAGCTATCGTTGCAGAAGCACTAAACCGCATTTACCCAGACGACAAAAAAATTCTCAATATCTGTGATATGCCATGTGTAATCATGGAAAGTTACGCAAAAATGCTGGGATGTGAGCTTTGGGACTTGGTACCAGAATACTACGGCCTGAATCATTATGGTTGGTTTACAAAGGTTCGTAACCGCCAGGGCGACGACCTGACACAAAAGATCAAAGACATCATCTTAGAAAAAGGATTGGAAGCCAGTGCGGTTGATATTGCCCATGATCAGTCATGGCAAGCAACCTTCAAAAACATGCAGATGATGTTATCTGATAATCCAGAGTATCTGCCAAGCACATACCTACAGTACTACCTGTATCCTGAGAAGATGGTAGCAAAAGAAGACATCAACAATACCCGTGCTCGTCAGGTAATTAATGGCCGAGAGAAAAATGTCTTTGCAATGTGCCGCCGGATTATTGAAAACCAAACCACCGAGCAAGAAAACATGCACGCAGACGTTCATGGTATCTACATGGTTCGTGTGGCAGCATCAGTGCTATTCAATAAAGGTGATAAGTACCTCGTTATTGTCCCTAACGAAGGCATTATCAGCAATCTGCAAGACGATGCGATGGTGGAAGTCCCAGCAGCATTGATGAATCATGGCGTAGAGCCATACGCTATTGGTGAAATCCCGACGTTCCAGAAAGCAATGATTGAAACTCAACTTGGTTTTGAAAAGCTCGTGGTTGATGCGTGGTTCACCGGTTCACGTCAGAAGCTAATTAATGCCCTGACACTTAACCGAACAGTAATAAACCTACCAACAGCGAAGAAACTCGTTGATGATATCTTGGCTGAAAACCAAACCTACCTTCCTCAATTCTTTAAATGATAAAGAGTAAATCAAGTAGCTAATGACAAAGGCCCTCCTCTTACAGGGCCTTTTTTTCACACATGCTCTTACCAAATCCAAGCTTGAAACAGCACTAGCTTTAAAACCATTTATACCTACCCTGGCTTACTACTTGGGTCTATTCGTTTCCACGATGATGGACTAAAGCACAGCTATCAAGCCCTCACCTTTTCAAAAATTGTGATTTATATCAATTAGTAATATCACTCTTCGTTTGTGATACATATTGTTTTATCAATTAGGTAGGCGTAGTCTTTTACGTTCAAAATTGGCACCAGATACATCTGCGGTGCTTTCCCCATGCTTCAGTTCCAACAAAAAGGTGATTTTATGCGACTCAAATCTGGTTTTCTCCGGTTGCTTGTTTGTGGCATGTGCTTTATTCCGGCTATCAGTCAGGCATCTGATCTAGACAATTTCAAGGGACTTTCTGGAACGCTCAATATCGCAGGGGGAACAGCACATATCCCGGTCATGAAACAAGCCGCCAAAGCTGTTATGAAATCCAATAGTGAAATTCGTATCACAATCGCGGGAGGTGGATCTGGTGTAGGTGCCCAACAAGTGGCCAAAGGCCTGGTTGAGATCGGAAACACTGGCCGACAATTAAAACCGGGTGAAGCAAAACACGGGCTGATCTCGTTCCCATTCGCTATCGACGGCGTAGCGGTCATCATCAATCCGTCAAACCCAGTTCAAGCATTAACCCAACAAGAAGTAGCCGATATCTTTGCAGGTAAGATAACCAACTGGCAGTCTCTAGGCGGAAATGATCGCCCTATCAACATTTTTACCCGAGATGAGGCCAGTGGAACCCGTGCCGTTTTTGTAAAAAAATTGCTTCACAACTCACCGATGGTCAATCACGCCAATGTTGTACCGTCTAATGGCGCAATGAAAACAGCCATCGCACGTGATCCTGGTGCCATAGGCTACAGTAGCGTCGGCTATATAGACAGCATGGTTAAAGCGCCAACTCTAGATAATGTCCAACCTACCAATGAAGCCTGTGCATCCGGCGAATACCCTATTGTGCGCAAACTATACATGAACACAAAAGGTGAACCTAAAGGACTGGTGCGAGAATTTATTAATTTTATCTACAGCCCACAGGGGGCTGAATATATTCGCGCGTCTGGATATATTCCAGTCAGCAATAAATAACCCATGACATCCCCTATCACGACAGAGCGAATACTGTTGGCACTTGTTACCACTGTATTTGTTCTGATGCTGTTGTTGTTCGGCTTTCTGTTCTGGTTTGCCCTGCCCGTTTTCATTAATACTGAAACACCGGTTTTATCGCTGATCTGGATGCCTGAGCAAGGGCAATATGGCATTTTATCTATGATCGTCGGTTCCGGACTGATCGGTTTAATCGCTCTAACACTGGCTTTTCCCATTGCCGTTGGCATCGCTGGTTTTTGCCTGTTGAATCGCTATCAAAAAATGGCCGTTTGGATCCGTCGAGTAATCCGGCTGATGGCTGGGATCCCGACGGTAGTTTATGGTATTGCCGCTGTTTTTTTACTAGTTCCTCTACTACGTGAAACCTTTCGGGGTGGTTCAGGTTTTTGCCTGCTCGCCGCTGCAGTGATGGTCGTACTATTGATTTTACCCGTTATGGTAATGATGTTAGACACTCACTGCCGACCACTGGCAAACCAGATCCGACTAGCATCTGCATCCATGGGGTTCACCGATACACAGACAGTTTTATACCTGGTCCTACCTAACGCGACCAAAGCGATGGCCTCTGCTGCGTTACTGGGCTTTAGCCGAGCTATTGGTGATACCCTTCTCCCACTAATGTTGGCCGGTAATGCCCCTCAGCTGGCCGACAGCGTATTTGACTCAGTTCGCACCTTAACAGCCCATATTGGCTTGGTTCTCGCAACTGAAAACGGCAGCGCAGCATATAACTCTCTGTTTGCTGCCGGCCTGTTGTTACTTGCGATAAGTGTGACTGTTACTTTGCTAATCAGAAAAATGGAACACGCACAGTGTGATGCACGCAAAGGTGACGCAGAATGAAGGCTCGATTATTTCACCTCTGGTGCCTGGGCTGCACGATCGGACTCTTGGTATGCCTAAGCTTTTTCATCGGTTTTATAATAAATCGTGGTGCGCCCGCTCTCAGTCTTTCGCTATTTTTCGGCGATACCGACCCCATCAAAGGATTACTTGGCCTCGAGCCCATTTGGGACGGAATATGGCCAGCCTGCGCCGGTACGATTACGGTTGTGGTCAGTGCCTTGTCTTTAGCCCTTTTACCTGGGCTGGCAACAGGGATATGGCTGGCAACCAGTGCGGACTCACGCTTCAAAACCATCCTTGCGCTAGGCATTGATATCCTTGCAGGTATCCCTTCAATTTTAATGGGGCTATTCGGATTTACCTTAATCCTATTTCTGCGCAACTGGTTACTCCCATCAGCCAATACGTGCTTACTTTTATCGGCGTTAAGCCTCGCAATGTTAATCATTCCCTATTTAGCCGTCGCAACCCGAACTGCCTTGCAAGCCTTGCCCCCTTCGCTTGAGATAACGGCGCTATCGCTCGGTATGACACACTGGCAAACTTTGCGTACGGTACTGCTACCACAAGCAGCTAAAGGAATTATCGGGGGTATTATGTTGGCGATGGGCAGAGCAGCCGAAGATACCGCAGTTATTATGTTGACGGGCGCAGTTGCCAACGCAGGCATGCCCAGCGGTGTATTTGAACGCTATGAAGCACTGCCATTTACTATTTTCTATTACAGTGCCCAGTACCAAAGTGATTCAGAGCTCCAAATGGCCTTTGGTGCTGCGCTAACCCTTCTGTGCCTCACTGCCGCTATTTTTTCTGTGGCCGGATTATTGCCACGAACACGACAGTCATGGAGAACCTAGTATGACATTCAAACGTCCGCCAGAATTTGCCGGTAAGGTTTCCAATCTCACGATTTCTTTTGGCTCCCAGAAGGTTGTATCTGACGTGAGTGTGGACTTTTATAAAAATCAAATCCACGTATTTACCGGCCTATCCGGCTCAGGCAAAACGACTTTTCTGCGAGCACTCAATCGCCTTAATGATTGTTTCGAGAACTGCCAAACACACGGAAAAATAGAGCTGTTACTTGACGGAACTATGCAGTCTGTTCACGCCATTAAAACCCAACAACTACCAGAATTACGCCGAAAGGTAGGCATGGTATTTCAACACCCACAATTGTTGCCCGGCACAATAAAAGAAAACTTACTCCTACCTCTTAAAGTTGTTCGTGGCCTGAAGGGTAAGGACGCACAACAAAAGCTTTATACCGCCTTCAATCAGGCCGCACTCTGGGATGAAGTCAAAGACCGCCTTAACATGCCAGCCCATTCTCTTTCTGGCGGGCAACAGCAGCGCCTTTGTCTGGCCCGAACACTGGCACTTGAACCTGAAATTTTGCTGCTTGATGAACCTACGGCTTCATTGGATCCTGAAACAACCGCTCAAATTGAAGAGCTTATTATCCAACTCGCTACACGGTATACCATAGTGATGGTTTCCCATTCAGATCAGCAAACAAGAAAGCTAGCTAATCACATCAGTTGTTTTGAGCATGGAAGGATTGTTTGATCAATATAAACACTCCCAACAAAATCTAAAAATTGCGCAATAAATTCTGACTAAATCAGTTCTTCTACTTATGTGAGAGGAGAGATGATATGGACAAAACACCTTCAATTTTGATGATTGGACTGGGAATGCTCGTGGTTTCAGGAGAAGCTTATTCTCAGGAAAGATTTAAAAACATTAGTTTCGTTGGAGCAGGAGTTACTGTCGGAGAGTCCGTGTTTTCTGACAACGGCACCCGATTAGGCGCTGAAGCGAATCTGTTCCATCATAGCAAATACGGCTTCATTGACGGCACCCTAGCAAACTATGCCCTTCTACCTTGGTTTGGAATATCTGGTAACTTACGTATTTCAGAAGTATCTGATGATTTTAATGACATTCCAAATGGTATACAAAATCGGGACAGCAATGGTGAGATCGGGGTTACCTTTGGTACTTTAGGTGCGCGACTAACTTACCTGCATGATGTCACCAACAAACATAATGGTTATGAAGTACAACTCCACTTGGGACGTGTTTTTGATACACCTTTCGAAAAAATGTCATTGTCCCCTTACGTTCAAATAAATTATCGCGATGACAAACTCTCTGACCACCTATACAGTATTTCTCAGAGTGAATCGAACGCATCAGGCTTGTTATCATTCAATGCTGATGACACTTGGGTTTATCAGAGCGGAATTATCACTTTGTACGATTTTAACGACAACATATTAGGTATATCCAAACTGGAAATTGAGCATCATGACACTGATAGTCCGTTGATTCAAAATGACTTAGGATGGAAATTTAGTATAGGTGCCGCTTATAAATTTTGACTTAATATTAAGTAGAAAGGTTTGAAAATTGATGGAGCGCGTTATCGATTTTAGCACTTTATTCATGTTAGAACTTAAAGTGAATAATTATGATACCCGCTCCGTCATGTTCTATATTACTCAACTTCTTTATGACTACTCACCGCCCTTGAACTGCGGAGGTTTATGGCGAGATTGCTAAACACCCCCCCTTCGATATCATTGAGTAATTAGAGAGCAATTTCAAATTATCAAATATTGCATTGATACTTTAAATCACAGTTTTCAGTCGTTAAATAAAATAGTTACTCGCACCTACACTCCTGCTAATAATATTGCTATGTGCAAACGCACCAGATAAAGAGATTGCCATAACCGCAGGTAAAACCTATTAAATATCACATATTTAGCCATTTAAATGAAAAAAGTAAGGTAAAGCTCAAATTGGAAAAAAACCAAACTTGACCACGATAAACCTGGGTGTAAGTTAATCAGGCAATCAGTATGCAATGTTGATAAATATCTGAGTTTTAGAACGCTTACTGATAGTCAATACAGATTATTTTTATAGGTAAAATCTGGTAGGCAAGAAAGCTTTTAAAGTCATATTCTATATGATGTCTTTAAAACATTTATGCAGCTTCTTTAATTTACATTCGAAAGCAAAAAGTGGTAAAAACATGAAGTTCAATAAAACAAGGCAGAAGTTATTTTTATCTGCAGCAATAATGATCACCTCATTAAATATTGTTGGGTGTTCCAATGAAAAAGCTGTAACAGAATCAAAAGAAAGTATTAAAAACAAATCCATTCATATACAAGAGGCATTAGTAACTAAAGAGTACATATATTCAAGCATAAAAAATGATAATTTTATTCTAATCGACACTAGGTCCGATGAGGAGTTCAATGGCTGGGCTATAGATAAAAACATAAAAGGGGGGCATATTCCAGGGGCAATTAATTTATCCTTTAATCTATTGAAAGGGTTAAATGAGGATGAGGTGAGAAAACTATTCATAAAAAATGGATTATCACCAGAAAAAAACATTGTAGTTTACTCTAACTACGGAAAAGAAAGTCTGAACCTTTATAATGTGTTAAAAAAAATCGGATATAAATATGTAGCCAACTACCAGGGTGGGATGGAAGAATGGAGTAAGGACAACTCCCTGAAGGTAGAAAAGTTAAAAAATTATGAAAAGTTGGTCTATCCTCAGTGGGTTAAAGATTTAACAGAAGGAAACGAGGTGAAAAACTATGATGGAAGGGAATACATCATAGTAAACGTAAACTATCAAAAAAAAGAAGAATATAAGAAACGACATATAAAAGGTGCTATCTATATCGATACAAACGATTTAGAAAGCCTTCCTCTTTGGAATGTAGTATCAGATGAAAAAGTAAAAAAACTATTGAATGACACAGGTATAACTAAGGATAAGATGGTCATAGTCTACAGTGATGAACCTATGGCATCAGGTAGATTAGCGCATATTCTTATGTATGCCGGGGTTGAAGATGTAAGAATAATAAATTCCAACATAAAAGGATTGATTGATGCTGGATTAACTCTGGAACAGGGTGAAAATAAATGGATTCCAAATGATGACTTTGGTGGGCAGATACCAATGCACCCGGAATATACTAAGAGTTTAGAACAAGCAAAAGAGCTAATTAAAGATCCTAATGGAAGACTAGTGGCGGTCGTTTCATGGGAAGAGTATGCAGGGGTAAACAACGGTGGATATTCTTACTTCACTGAAAAAGGCCGTATACCGGGATCTGTATTCGGACATGGCGGTTCAGATGGGTATCATTCGGAAGATTTTGTCGATTCTGATGGAACAATGAGGGATTACACCCAAATACAAAAAATGTGGAATGAATGGGACATCAAAGCTGAAAATGAATCTTCTTTTTTTTGTGCCACTGGTTGGAGAGGGGCATTAGCCTTTTTTGATGCATACTTGATGGGATGGGAAAATGTAAGTGTCTATGACGGAGGATTCTATGAATGGATACAGGATTCTACAAACCCTATCGCTACAGGAGATCCGAGAATAAATTAAAAAGACACTGATTATTACCACCGAACCTCAGCTAGCTTAAATAGGCGCTGAGGCATCGGTGCTGTTTGAATACTTCAATAGATCAATTGTTCAAGCATCTTTTCTAGATCAAACTCAAGTATTGCTCGAGCCGATCACATTGGCTAAGTCAATTAATCTGTGCAATGAGTACAGTAGTAATTTGACTAATTGAATGCACAAGCAATAGGATACGAAGCACGTGACAATAACGTTCTGTTTTACGCTGTCAACTAAACGAATACACCTTGATTAGTAAGAGTTATCCAAATGTCTAATGTAGTTCAATTTTCTATGTTCAGTGGTAGTAAGAAGGTCAACACTACCCCATCAAACAAACCACTTAGCCCTAAAGCTTTAAGAGAACAGGCAGCATTGAAACAAGACAGCCGCTGTTACTTTTGTGGTAAGCAAAAAGAACCGAAAGAGCTTAACTGGCTTGATAAGACTGGTTTTAAGGCAAAGACTCATGTTGTCTGCGGTACTTGCAGTTCTGTTGCTAAGTCACGTTCGATGGATGAACTACGGATAATCCTTGCACTGAAAGCCATGGATTTCAGAACGGTTAAGATTCAGCAGTACCTCGAGCTGAGAGAAAAAGGTGTCCAGATAGATGGTGTACGTGAATACAAGTTTTACTTCGAAACTGTTGAGTGATTAAAGCTATGAGTTAAATACAAGCCGATGAGTGAAACTAAATAGCTATCGACTTCATAGACACCAAAACAAATAGGCCAAATGGCGCTTAGTTCAGCTGATACTTCAATAATTCATAAGAAACTATGGGGCTAACCGTTCCAGCCCCACCAATTACCCTCCGCTAGATACAGTTGTTGTCCCATTCGGCGTCCGACATCCTCTACATACCAGGCCAATGTAGCCACATTGAAACCATCGAAACCAAGCCTTCCACTCAGTCTTGTCGCGTGAAGTAGTTCAAACTTCAAGGCTCTCATTTTCTGGTTGTATGAAGCGCAAAGTTGGACAACTCATTTCACCTAAAATCCCCACCACTCTTAAATTATCTTTATAAACAATGATATAGAACAAAACCAGAATCCCATTTAGCCGGACAAAATCCCAAATGAGACTAGAACTGACAGCCTCTCACAAGAGCGGATCAAAACATACTTCTACGTGACCGGCATTTTCGTTTTAATATGGTTTACGACGATACCGCTATGGCAGGGATTTATTCAGAACATGATGGGCATCAAAGACTATGAGAAGGTCTTCAACCTGGCATTGCTGATGCTCGGTTTCTATATCGTCTTTGCATTTAACAACATCATTGATAGCTACTTTTGGTATTGGGCGTACAGACCTGATGCTGTATCAATCACTCATTGTTAATACCTTTTACTATGGGGGAGCATTCATCCTGTATCAAAATGGCTGGTTTGTTCCTAACCTCAACTCGATAGCAGTAATGTTTGGTGTTGGTATTACTATCGATGCAGCTATCACCTTCCTTCTTTACAGCCTGCATAGAAAGAAGGAAAGACAGCCAGATATCCAGGAAACAACGCTTCTTCAGGCATAACAACTCATAACACTACTCAACGAGCCACTCTCTATGCGTGAGTAATAAAGAGTGGCTTTAAATCGAGCTAACTACATTGAGTAACGATCGCGTCAGGAAGCTTATACCGGTTAAAGTTTGGTCGACTTTTTACCTTATTGCACAAAGCAATAAGCATTGCTTCATCTTCTTTATCATTATCCCAAAAAAGACCACCAGCAGTTCGTACAGCGCCCCACATCATACTGGCCTTCAGATAATTAACACCATTATCACGTAACAGACGATAGAAGATATCATCCGACTGTTCTTGCTCAACCTGATGATTGTAATACAACCAATCATGAATCATGGAGGGAAGCATTACATCTGGGTGAAATGGTGAATATGTGGCTTGCCAGGCTAATGCGGGAATACTCGCGCCATCATATCGAAAGAACTTAGGTACAACGATTTCCACCCCTTCGACAAGGATTTCGTAGTCCCTAACTAACTCGTACTTATTCTCGTTTGCATGAGGCGTTAAACTTGGTTGTTTAAGCATACTGAACTCCTTATAAAGCAGTCTTAACCATACAAGGTCAAGAATAGTAGTCATTGGTGATAATAAAATCTGACATATTGGATTTTGCTTACCATCACTCAAATTTCATGAAGGCGTTTGATACTAAATGCTATAACGGAAAATACGATAGTGATGCCAATTTGTTGAACTGTGGGAAAGAAGGCATTAAGCCGGAAATGCACAAAGAAGACCGGAAGGACTTCTAGATGTCCACACAATCCCCAAAGGAAATAATGTATTTATAATCAGAAGCTTATGTAGATAAAAATCTGACAACTCATCAATATACCAAAAAGGCTTTTTCAAAATACGGCAATTTATACCGTGTGGATAACAATTGTTAAAAATGAGAGATATGGCATTGTTACGCGGTCACTAAGAGATGTGGCTTACAAACGCAAGACTGAACCATTGAACCAAAAACATTAACTCAGGGTCTGATAGTTGTCGTTAGCTCAGTTTTGGACAGAAGTTTGCCAGTGCTTTTTCTAAATTAGTAATTGATAAATTAGTGTAAGTATCGCAAAACCTAAACGACTACCGCTTCTAGTGATAGTCGCCTTGAACGGAAATGGAAAGTTCCGTGCAAGCCCTGTTTAGCTGCCAGAGCTTGCCTTGCGGTGAAATCAATCAGACAGGACTGCGCAGATGTCCGTTATTTTGCCGCTTTCTTTCACTAAGGTGAAAGTCCCGTCTACATCAACCGTAAACACTACACGCCCCACATACAACCGTGTCCATGGCCCCGGTGGTTCATCCGTAGGGAAGAAAATCAGCACATTGTGACCAGTAAGTGCAACAGTACTTGTGCCATCGGGATTAACTTTAGTGTGTGCGACTGAACCGTTAGCCATCAGCGATAACTCGGTACCGCTGTACATATTTGTGAACGTCAGGTCTGCGCCCTTGCCAGCTGAAAGCAAACGCACTACGTTTCCATTTTTATCTGTAAACTCTTTTTCGACACGGTGGTCGCTGGGGGTGATATCTATTCCTAGCCCGAAATCGGGACATGCTATCCCTGCTGGCAGCTCTATGTCAAATGTGCTTGCTTGAGCGGTAGCGCACAAGGAGAGTGCTACCAAGGAGGTGCTGAATACGGAATTTTTCATATTTTTATTCTCCTAACTTATCTCATAAAGGGAAAATCTCGGAGGTAATCTTCCTTTGTCATGAACGATTTATACAGATAACTGTATTTCGCTGTCAGACTTTCATGTACAACAAAGGCTATATGAAAATAGATTCTTTATGCGTATCAGTATTGTCTCTATATTGAGAAAAACCACATAAAGCTTATTGTCATTCAGACCAGCTTTACTTGTATGGAACTTCAATATTAAAGACTTTGGTTATTTCCGAGCACCACAGGTTAGCTTGTCGAGATGAGAATATGTATCGCAAACTCGGTGGCGTGATTTACCACTGAGCAATTACGTTAACTCGAAAAGGGGGCACAAACGTGCTAGCGGTGATCACGCTAGCACACCTCTAGACAACGTGTTAGAAACTTTGCTAAATTAGCAAAACATGGATTAATTCCGGTATTACAAAGCCTTCTAATCACGATATTTTACCTGTCACCTTGCCTTTAAAATCAGATATTGTCTTATGTATGTATCAATCAGCTTATTAAGTTCTGTGTTAGCGGCATCATGTTTTTGTGGGCTTCTTAATTTTGACAAGTGCTTAGTTATGTATTTTTCTGATAACTTTATTGCTACTTTTTTTCCATTGTTGAAGTATAGTTCTTGCGCCCAGTCAAGCTCTTTACCTTTTTGTAAATTATTATCATCGGATCTTGTAATGAAAAAACCAAGTCGACCATGGTCATTTACAAGATACGTGTTCATTTGTCGGTATTCATCTGCACTTAAATTATCATAGTTTTTAATTTCGAAAACAATTTGCCTTGCGCTATAATCCTCTAGTATTCGTTTCCAAACTGGATTTACAGCCATATTTGTTGCAATGATATCTCTTTGTTGTCTTCCATTTTTATTTGGATGTATTTCAATATTAGTTAAAGAACCAGCAAATATTACTCTTAAAGCTGTAACGCACCACTCTTCAAAATCTAAACATCCTGACCTTCCATGTTCTATAGATTTAATTTCCTCCATTAATTGACCTATTCTAGTTTTTCGTTGTTCATCGGTTATTGAGCTTATTTCTATGTCATACTCATCATAAATATCATCCGCCATATGCTTGTCTATATTTTTTTCATGAATATTTAACGCAAGCCAATAACATGGATGTACGAGAAAAGTAGAATTATCACTGGTTTCTTTTACAGGGTCTCTACCATCATGACAAAAAACATAAGATGAATTATTTGGATCTTTTATACCCAAAAAACCAATACCATATAACCTTTGTAAGACTTGGTCTGGGTTATCAAATATCGCAATATCTCTTTGTATGCTTATTTCATGGTCATCTCTGCTTATGATTGGTTTTATCAAGTTCCTAGCAGATTCAATTGAAATTTCAGCTGATATTGAAGAAAAAGAAGATGTAAACAACCTTAGTGCAGGAAATATTACATCATATTCTTTTATTAGATCTTGAAGTCTATTGTCTGAAATTGATTTGGCTGAAAGATCAATATCATCTGGTATTATTTCTTCTCTGCCTTGTGATAATGAATTAAGAAAAGCATTGTTTAACAGGACGAGTATATCTCTGGGTCTGTATAGTGTTAATCGTAGAGCTAGTCTAAAACCCTCTCTACCTTTAAGTTCTCTAGCTGTATATTTATTCCATAATTTAGTATTGTTTTCTAAGTTTGAACTCTTTGCTATTCTTATTCGATTGCATACCATATTGAATAAGCCATACTCATCCCAATGAAGACGTAACACTTGTCCTTCAATATTCCTTGTAAAGTCTGGATCTAATATCGAGATAGAACGATACATATTATCCCTGAGAAAAACTAGACCTCTGATATATTTTTTATACTTTGCATTCAAGTCGATGTTTGCTTGAACAAATCCATCTGATAAAGCCACGCCCAAGCTATCAGGAGTGTAGCCTTCATCTAACCTGTCAATTAAAAGTATTATTTCTGTATCTGATTTTTTAAGGACTTCAAATAGCTTTATTTCTATATCATCTAGTCCAAGGTTGAAAGATAAGTCAGCAATATTTTCTTCAGGACTTACTTCTTTGTCAATCACACTATTTAACCTAGCTCTTAGTTTTGTCGCTAAGTTTATGTTTTTATGTCCCCATTCATTAATTGCTTTATTTAACCCAGAGCTTTCTATATGCTTTCTTAATTTATAGTGATTATACATATGAGATGCAATTTCCATATAGAGAGCATAGCGCCAAGATATTTTTGATGCGGCTTTTAAATGAACAAAGTTATCTCCAAACTTACTAAACAGCGCTCTTAGCCCAATAATTTGGTCTTCTTCTGGAGCAAGACTTATAACAAATTTTCTTTTTTGTGATCTCCAGTAAGAACCTAGTTTATGTACTAATGCGCTTTTCCCTGTACCACGTCTGCCGACGATAACGCATCTATCGTTTGATTCCACAAGAGATTTATAGTCAGGCGTTTCATAAAATGCTTGGCTTAACATATCTTCATCGTGTTCAGCTACGATGTCACCCAAAATATTACTCTTCATTAGACTCTAAATCCTTGAATATACGCGTGAACTCAAACCACTTGGTCGTCAGTTTCTTCAATCATAATTATCAGATAACAATTCCATATTCAATTGGTTACTTAACAGTATTTGGAGGTACTAGGATTTTATTGGCGGTTTATGAGGCATTGATTATGCCTAATGTCATAGCCTGAAATATCAACGCACCAGAAATGTAAGTCATCGCTAACGCAGGGCTTAACTAAACTTGAAGCACTGCCATGATCAATTAGTTTTGTTAGGGGAAAAACTAAAGGTAAGGTTGGTAACTTCAGCACCTTATAACAAGGAATGGGGCACAAACTGCTAGCAGTGATCGTGCTGGCACGTCTCTGGACAAAACCTTGCCAGTGAATACGCTAATTTAGTAACGGATGAATTAGTTCAGGTACGGGAAAGTTACTTAACTTTGTTTTTTGTTCAGTTTTAGTAGTACAAAACAACGATCATTTCTGTTGTATTTGAGTCATTTTATTAACTAACTTTTTCCATAACAAAATTGGTTAATAGCAGCCCATTCACTTCCATTTGCTGCTCTTTAACTACGCGGAATCCATAGCGCTCATAGAATGGTCGAGCAGTTAGACTAACTACGGAGTAATAGCGTGATACACCATTTGATCTCCCAGTAGAGAATATATACTCCATCAATGCTCTACCAACGCCAATACCTTGGTAATCTGCATGACAGAAAAAGTGGTCAATATAGCCATCTTGTTGTAAATCGGCGAAACCGACGACTTGACCATTTATTTCGGCAATAAATGGCTTTATGTCATCGACCCGTTTTAGCCAAACATCCATATCAAAGTTAGCGGGAGCCCATGCTGCAACTTGTTCTGATGAGTAGTCACGGATGTTGATATTTCGAATGGTTTGAAACTTTAGATCCCATGTTACATGTGCATCTTTTCTTTCGTAGTTTCGTATTTTTATCATGGTGTTAGCTACTAGTTACCCCTTGAGAATAGCAATCTTACCCGTTAACCATATTAGTGTATAGCAACTTCATATTTAGCGTGTGTTTCTAGAATACCTATGCAATAAGAACATCAGCACCGACTAATTGTGACACACATACAATCAGGAGTTTCTGAGCACCGTAATTCAGTCGCTGATATTGGAAAATGTCTTGTAAAACTCATAACAATAATCTGCGCTGAGTATTTATATTAACTGATGTATGCAGCAAATTAGTGTGCCAGAGTATGCGTCTGGCACGAAGCTGGACAAAAGCTCCTTAGGGTAAATCATCCAGAATACAGCCATCAGATAACTTCTCGTATCCCAAACAACAGAGCGGTGCCACTTCATGGCGTGCCGTTTTTGCTAAGTTCTGGACAATATCTTTCATCAAGCAAGCGATCCAAATGATCGCTAAACTGCATAATAGCACTACTGGTAAGTATTATTATGTAAATTAACTTTAACAACGTATTGTGGTGCTTGACAGAAACAACCGACACTGTTTATATAAACAGTATTGAATAGCTTTTGGCATTTTCACCAGTGTATTTATTATGAAGCATTATTATATTGAAGAAATCGGGGCACGCCTTTGCTATCAAGACCTTTCTGGAGACAATACTCCAATTGTCTTTATTCATGGATTAGGGTGTGCTTCTTCATTTGATTACCCTGCTGTAGCGACTATCGGTCAACTGAACAACCATAGAAGGATATTGGTCGATCTCATCGGTTCAGGATTTAGCGATAAACCACGATCGTTCAGCTATGAAATAAGTGCACACGTAGAGTATTTGCAAGAATTCCTAACTAACCTAGGATTAGGTGAGTTCTATCTCTATGCCCACAGCATGGGAGGAGCTATTGCCCTAGAGCTTGCAAACTTTATGCAACCAGCTATTAAAGGGATAATCTTATCTGAATCAAATTTAGACAGTGGCGGCGGAATGTTTAGTCAAAAAATCGCAGCTATGACTGAAGATGATTATGTGAGTTTTGGACACAATAGCCTTATATCACAAAACAATGCAGAAAGTGGTACTTCAGAAATTTGTTGGGCATTGAGTTTGAATATAAGCCTTCCTCAAGCCATTTATCGTGAATCTGTTTCTTTAATCAATGGAAGTAATCCAAGTTGGCGAGAGATTTTATATTCACTCGATGTTCCAAAAACTTACCTTTTTGGGAGTGACTCCCTACCTGACAGTGATTTTGAAAAATTGCCTTGTAATGGAGTTCGAGTTGAAGTAGTTCCTCATGCTGGACATTCAATGGCATGGGAAAACCCCGAAGGGCTAGCATCTGCTATAGCTAGCGCTATAGATTCTCTGCAAGTGTTATGAGTACTAATGCTAACTTATGGGAAGTTTTGCTCATGGCTTCTATGTAACATGTCATGAGCAAAAATATAGCATTCCGAAATCTTAGTTCGTTTCTCTTCAATATGGCCCTGCCTTAATCAGCTAAGCGTTCAGCCAATACCTCCTTGACAACGAACATACCGTTTAACGCCGCGGGAAAACCTGCATAAACTGACATCTGAAGAACCACCTCTTTTATTTCCTCTTCGGTACAGCCAACATTAAGAGCGGCGTGAAGATGAACTTTTAGTTGTGGCTGGCAATTTCCCAAAGCGGTTAATGCGGCAACCGTTGCGATCTCTCTGGATTTCAAATCTAATCCATTTCGACTGTAGATATCACCAAATGGATATTCAATCGTGTATTTTGCCAGATCTGGGCAAACGTCTTTAAGACTATCAACTACCTTATGTCCAGCTTCCCCATCAATCTTACTCAGTTGCTCGAAACCAATTTCGTATCTTATATTGCTCATTTCCTAGCCCTCTGTATGGTTTAATAGCAGCAGGCTACTAGTTAGAGCTAACTCTAAGTCAAGAAGAAATTTTTTCTTCGTAGAAAGCAATTTTGCCGTCAAGAGCTTTAAGGTGCGCTAGTTGAAATTCGATGTCGGATTTCAATTTAGAACGGTGCTGCTCCAGAAGTTGTTTCCTTTGTTGCAAAGTACCATCACCTACCTCTCGTAAATCGGCATATTGCTTAATTCCCTCTAGCTCCATTCCTGTATCTTTTAGGCGAACAATAAACCTGACCCATTCAATATCACTCTGTGTATAGAACCTATGACCACTGGCGTCACGTTTAATATTTCTGAGTAGCCCGACTTTTTCGTAATAGCGGAGTGTATACGCCGACACTCCGACTAATTCAGAAAACCTTTTTATATTCATTGTCTATAACCTAGCAAGACTTGACTCACTTTCATTCTACAGACAAAAGAATCCAGCGTTTATCTATTTTGAACTGATATGCACTTTAAGACCTAACGTGAAACGTTGCGTCATGAAAGGTTCTGGGACGAAATCATCAAGGGGCAAGCAAGCCCTTGAAGAAGTGGTATATCATTATTGAAGCACTTTCTTGGTTATCGTCTGTGCCAGAGGTGAAATAAAGAAAGAGATTACTCCTGCTGCTGGCCACGCCAATAAAAAAGCATGCCCCCATAAATTTAAAAACTCTGATGTACTCCCTAAGTTTATGTACGTAACCCATAAAGTCATTAGTGACGATAAAAAGAAAGACATGATTACGGTAAACAAAATACGATGTTTCATATGCTAGCCTCTTAAGTTGCTTGACTGTTTACAAAAAACTATAGTGATAAGCATAAATGATTTCTATGGTTCAAAATGAGCCTTTAAAACCCAAATATGGTTCTTTAGTATGCATGACAATATCTCACTGTTTGTCGCGGTTATAGAAGCGGGAAGTTTCAAATCAGCAAGTAAACAACTTAATATCCCATCATCTACAATAGGCAGACGAATCAGAAACCTAGAAGATGAATTTAGTTGTAAGCTATTGAGCAGAAATAGCCACACTTTTGAAATGACCAGAGAAGGCAGAAAGCTATACGAGAACGCCCGTTTTCATGTTAACTCTCTCGACTCCATAGCAAATGAGCTGAGAGACGATGTTTCTGGTGATAAAGGTCATATCAAACTGTTAGCACCCACCAATTTGGTTGCAAGCTGTATACATGAACCCCTATCTAACTATCTGAAAGAAAATCCTAAAATTGAATTAGAGCTGGAATTAAGTAATGCGCTTACCAGTTTTTATTCGTCAAATGCTGATATGGCTATTCGTGTTGGAAAGCAGGAAGATTCCAATTTAACACAACTTAAAATTGGAACCATCAAAACGGTACTTGTGGCAAGTCCTGTCTATCTACAATCTGTTGATAAACTTGAAGAGCCAAAAGATCTTGAAAAGGTGAAAGTTATTGTTGTTGAACCCTTAACTACATGGGAGCTTTATCACAACTCCCACCTATCAGAGAATATCTGTTACAAACCTGTTTCTCGTCGTGTGCTGATCAATGATCTTAATGTTGCTAAGCAGTTTGCTGTTAATGGCCTCGGCATAACATTAATTCCTCTAACAGAAGTAAAAGATGAGCTTGAATCAGGCAAATTGATCAGAGTTCTACCTAATTGGCATGGCAAAAATCGTGATGTTTATGCCATCTGGTACAGGCGCCAACTTCTTAGTACAAGGGCTTCAAGACTCATAGATTACTTGAAGAACAATACCATCTTTTAAAGCATATCAAACTTAGCAAATATTCATCGATAAACAATATGTCATATCGTCCAAGTTAGTAAGGAATAAATTTGCAAATTTGAACTTCACGTAGCCCAAAATGAAAGGAATTGGGAGAAATCAAGCATATGTAATCTCTCAAAAGTCCTGACACTTACCTTGAATTAACGACAGCACGCTGACACAATGTAAGCTCGTTGTCATTATTGAGATGTACGTTATGAAAGATGTTGTTTACTTAGCTATATATGATGGTATCTCTGACTGGGAGTATGGATATGTTTTAGCCCATATAAACTCACCAGAATTTCAAATAACCCCTGAGAGATTTGAGGTAAAGACTGTAGGCCGAACCAAGGAATCAATCAAAACGAAAGGCGGATTAACCGTAGTACCAGATTTGACACTTCAGGAACTGAGCACCTCTGAAGGTAAAATGCTTATTCTTTGTGGCTCAGATAATGCTGCGACAGGAGGTATCGATGATTTTGTAGAAGCTGCTAAGTGCTTTATTGATAATCGTATCTGCGTAGCTGCTATATGCGGTGCTACCGCTGCACTGGCTCGGAGAGGTCTCCTTGATAAGGTGCTGCATACGAGTAACGCGAAAGAGTTTCTGAAAATGACGGGGTATGTAGGAAGCCAGAACTATGTTCAAAAGCCAGTTGTTTCGACAGACTATCTCATTACAGCAAGTGGTATTGAACCTATTGCTTTTGCAGCAGAAATATTTAAGAAGCTAGAGATCTATTCTAAAGATACGCTAAATTCTTGGGTAAAATTGTTTGAGCAGCGGGATATAACTGGATTTTACGATCTAATGGAGAAAGCCTCCAAATGAGTGACCCAAAGCAAGATCTTAGTACCTTAGCTCTGACGGTTTTTTCTTTAAATGGTCAGTTTTTGTCAATAGCTGAGAATATTGCTTCTCAGGCCGGTCTCACCGCAACTCGCTGGCAAGTGTTGGGCGCTCTTGTGAATAACCCTCTCACACAAGCTGAAGTCGCACGTCAAATGGGGATCACACGTCAAAGTGTTCAGAGAACCAGCAAACAGCTTATCGAAGAAGGTATGTTAGAAACATTAGCAAACCCATCTCATCAAAAGGCTATGCTACTTCGGCTAACACCTAAAGGTCATAATGCTCTGTCAAAAATCAGACCATTTCATACAGCATATGCGGAGCAACTAATTGATACGGTTGGGAAGGAAAAAGTAGCTGAAATGGTCAAAGCCATAACTGAACTATCAACCGCAATGAAAAGCCTTTAATCGGTATGAGCTATAGTCAACGGTCGGCTCAAGAATAACTATGCAATAGTTAGACTGACGAGTTTTTTTGCGCATCGCTCATTATTGGGAGTTTTCAATCACCGATACTGAGCCGCCAGTCATGAGAAAATGTACTGTGATTTCAGTGGCACTATTTGCCACTGAGTAATCACACTAATGCGGAATGGGGCAAAAACACGCTATGCTGGCTCAATGTAAAGCACCGAAAACCGTCAACTTCTCGAACTAGCTATCTCACTCAGCGAACTTTTGAAATGGCATACAGTAAGTGATGCGTTTTTTTGTCTTCATGCATCGGTAAAGACGATTTGACCATACGGTCACTTTGCAAAATACCAGCAAGCTCTTTCCATGTTTCAGACTCATTGTTCCAGTTTTCACTCTTACGCCACCAGTCCTCGTAGTCAGAGTTTTCCGTTATCGCTAACATTAAAACAAAATGCGGTAAACTGTCGTGTTTGTGGCAGTATTCAATAGACTGTGCTCGCGTATAATCTGAAATTATTTCTTTGCCCTTCTCCGAAGAATAAAATTTCTTCGATTCGACGGTTAGCATGAACTGCCCTGGACATATCACATGTAAGTCGACTCTGATCGGATTATGGGTATTGGTATTTTGCTTAATATTGCTGGTCTCAGGATAAACCAGCCAGCCATTTTTCAAACACTGGTGAGCAAACTGCAAGGTCAGATTCGCCTCTGGAACCCCATTCTTATCACGGTTCATTACAGGGTTGTAGATGCATAAATGCTTTTCTAAGAGGGATGCGGTATCAATAAGCGCCGTAATTATTGGTTTTATGTTATACATGGTAGTTATCGCCTTTCTATAGTCAGTTTGTTCAAGCGTTTTTTGTAGTTGCCATCATTCGCTCACTTATTAAGATGCTTCTCTTTCTGGGTTTAAGTGAACCATGGTAAGACCCCACGTCATTAAACACATTACAGGTATTAGGAAAGCTGGGCTTGGTTCATAAGGGGGCTCAATAGCAGCTAGCACGAAAAAGGGCAAAAGTCAGTTAGTACTTATTCATAGGTTACCGTTCCTCTTAAAGTATTTACATAATCAATACAAATACACCCGGTAAAGGTAATACTTGTAGGGATTTTCTACAGTCATTATTCACTTCCGAGTTCTAATGCACATCATTTGCAAATACCATCGGATATTGAACTAAACCGTTTGAGTCTTTAAGTGCACTTAACTGTTCAACCACAGTGCCTGGTGAAAAATGAAGTTGTGGGTTACACATAATACTCTGAAGCATTCGATCACCGTTTAAGCCCACAAAACCTTGAGCATAAGGCAACAGTACATATATTGAACCTGATGTCTGTGGCCATACGAAACAGCCATCATCTCTTTTAATCATTTCGTCCAGATTATCAGCTCCCGATGACATACGACATCGATCTTGAAGACCAATATTTCCGCGCCACGATACAAAAAGCCGATATGATACCTCCCCCTTTTGAGTGAGCCGTAATATAATCCAGGCATCAGGCTTATGACCCCTCGATTCAGGGTCTGGTGTAATAACGTTCATAGCTACCTACCTCATCTAAGATCTCAACAGGATTGGTAACCAATCCATCCTCGCTAATCCTCAATTTCAGCAAAGAAATCTCTATTCCAAGAGGCGCCATTTCAAAAGAATTTCTTGTCCGTTGGAGAATAACTGTTCCGTAAGCATTGTAACGCTGATACCCAGCTCGCTGAGGTGGTACGTAGAACCGCTCAACTGCTCTGATACAAACAAGCCGATGGTTGCATCATATATCAGATTAAAATCTTCAGTGCCAGATGAAAGGCGCCATTGAGATACCCGCCACTCCACGTACCCAACACTTTATAGGTATGAGCACCATTGTTGTTAATATGGAAGATCGTCCATCCATCTGGTGTGTAAACACGCCCGTCAGGTTTAATCATAATACGCCCCGCACCAATGCTTTCTAAGTAATAAAAACAGTACTCAGTTGGTACTCTTTTATATCTCCACCTTCTTTATACCCTCCAGGCATTTCACCTGCTTCAACAGCTCTATCCAAAAGTTATAGATTGTTTCTCGTGCATCATCGTCATCAACAAATGAATACGAAATCTGGACTCGAGAAGGCTGAAACCCACCACTGCAGGTCTGGTGTACACACAATTGAAATGAAAATTGAAGATCAAATAAATCAGATTGCTTGGGTAATGAGTACATAAACCTTCGAGTCTCGCCCTGTCGGGAAAAGGCTATTGTCAGAGCTAACAATCGAAAATCATACCAATTCGTTACGAGCTGACTTTGGCTGACGTAAAGGCCATATTCATGCAACACAAGTGTTAATTCAAAACCGCTAGGCACAGAGAGCGTATGTTCAAGATTCAACACATTTGGTATGTCCATACTGACTGCCTCCAATTGCGATTCTTCAATCTATGAACCTATGCTGTATATAAGCACAGTATAGAGTAAATTCTGAGGTTGCACAGAAATGGCTAGATATCACAACCTGAAAATCAAACTGACTCCTCGCTACATTGAAGCCCTCCATGAACTGATGGAAGCTGAGCTAGAAATGATGAAAGATCAAGATAAAGGGTATGCCGAATGTTGGTCTTGGGGAGTTTGTACGGTAAGAAATTTTTCCAAGCCGAATCATCTTCACTTTGAATTTGGTGATGAAGAGTCCAGGCCAAAGGGAATGAGCTGGAATACATGTGTCCGGGAAAAGTGTTAGCAACACTCGTCAATGGTGGATCTAGATCGTCCGGCTCCACACTTGTCCATAAAATTAATAAGTTAGCCATAATTAAGCGAGGCCCTCACATGAAACATATCGTTCTAAAGCGGAACACAACACCAGACAGCACAATTTTGATTAGCAGACATCGACACGACTATGTCACTCACATTAATGCAAACGGCGAAACCTACATGGTCGATGGAGGAACTGACTATCTACGACGCAACGTTAATACCGAACCATTTGAAGAGCAATCGATCTACACTGATGCACTGGTTTAACTCAGCCAGTGAGAAGAAGCTGTGGTGACGCAGGCGTGCCAGATCCAGCGTTCGACGACTTGCACACCTACTTCAGCCTTGGCTTTATCCTTGGGCTTATAAGGGCGAGCAGGCATGACGGCGATTTGGTAGTGTTCAGCAAGCTGCTGATAACTCGGGTTGAGTTCCGGATCATAACGACATGCCTTGCTGACGCCACTGCGCAGGTTGTCGGGGATCAACATCTCCGGTGTACCACCGAAGAACTCGAATGCCTGAACATGGCTTTGCAGCCAGTCCGGTAATGACTGGGACTCTGTGGCTTCCGCATAAGTATAGTTGGATGCGCCAAGAACCGCAACGAACACCTGGGCATGCCGGACTTCACCGGTGCTCTGGCAGATAATGGGAACCGTCTGGCCGCAGTAGTCGATAAAGCACTTTTCCCCGGCCTTATGCAGCTGTTTCATGGAGCGTCTTTGCTGCTTATTCCAATGAAGGTAACGGTCACAGAACTGCGAGTAGCTGTAACAGCGGTTGGGGTATTGCTGAGTATATTCTTCCCACAACAGTTGCTTGGTGATCCCCTTGCGTTTCAGCTCTTGATGGACAGCAGCCCAGTCGGGAACCTGATATCGGCTCGAGGCCCGCGTATCGGCTTCGGGGTAAAACAGTTGGGCCAGTTGCTCATCTGTCAGTGAATCAGGAAGCGCCAAGTCAAATTCAGTGCTTGTGCTTTCTGGAGCAGTTTCTGGATAGCACCAACGCTGACTTTTGTGCTTGCGCTGATTTGCCGAATCGACAACCTGGCATCCAGTTTCAGCCTGAGTACGTCTCGAATTTTACGCATTGCAATCCTCTTTGCTGGCATAGTCCTGCTCCAAATAGGAAACAGGTTACCAAATAAGTTGAAGATCAATACGTTGAAAGGGATTCCGGCGGAACGTGAACAGTGATTCCGGAAATGTGAGCAAAAGTGTTCACATTGAGTCCGGAATGGGTGTTCACGTTAAACCAGAATAGGTGTTCACATTGAACCGGAATGAGTGTTCAGCATGGGCCGGAATACGCAGTGGTACAACGAAGAACATCGCCACAGTCGAATAGGCTTCGTGACTCCAGGGCAACGTCATCGTAACGAGGATGCTGAAATCTTGGCAAAAAGAAAGACAGTCTTCGAGCAAGCGAAGACAAGAAACCCAGAGCGTTGGTCAGGTGAAATAAGGAAATGCGAACCTGCTGGGCCGGTTATGCTTAACCCGGAGAAACCAGATACCAACGAGCAGCTGGAACAAGCTGCTTAAACATGATTAGGCGACAACTACCTTGAAAAACGCCGAAACTATAGGTACAACAAGTTTACCTTTAATTAATCGCCTTTAATATTACAACAGAAGAATAATTACTGAAAAGGACTTAAGAAGGTGTTTTTCATAGCTGAAGTTAAAAAAGTCGGCGGACACAAAAGTTCACTTTCAGATTAGCTCTATGATCAATTAGGCGAAAATTTTGAAGTAACTAATGCTAAATTTTAAACTTGCATTTGAACAGCGTAGCATTACTGCTTTAACACACTAATTAGTATACTATTTATAAAGCAATGAATACTACTTTCACTGTAACTCTCTAATCAAACTTGATGCTTCAGCAATTTCATGCTGAGGCATCACTCTATCCACTCGACTAGCAGATAACAGCAAGCGATAGAATCAATTGCAGGTGCCACATAGAGTTAAATGATTTCGCCTAATTATCACGAAGTGATGAAAAATCAAAAATTTAGGCCGAATATAAAAGTCAGGTAGTTCAAAAAAGACTACAAATTATACTTTGTAAAAACCTCTTCACTTTTATCATCAACAAGAAACTTAAATTTCTGAAAATCGCTCTCCGTAAGATTTTCCATATCCAGATCCAAAACAGCTCCATTCAAAAACTTACGCATTTCTGCAACCATCTTTCCTGTAAAGCTACCAGCTATCTCTTGTAGATTTTGAATTGCATTTAAGCTAATGATTCTAATTTTTTCATCATTATAAAAGTACTTACCCATAACCTACCCTCATTCAAACCAACATTTAGTCTAATAAGAACCAATTTAACAAAAAGACTTGACATCAAAAAGAAAACTTAAATTCCTACACCTTTAATTCAAATGTTTTTTTGAAGATTTAGCGCGTGATAATAATCTTCCTTCGCACCTTGAAAATCTATTACTAATGAAGGCGTAATCGCCCCCCCCCTACACTTGGCATAGTTCTGAACTTTGTTATTGCTGCCCTATCAATGAACAAAGACGGTCACCCGATACAAATACGTTTTACCGCTGTTGATGGATTTAAGAAAGCAAAACTTACTCGTTGTGCTAAAGCTCACTTACTGTCTACATCACTAATTATTTCTGATGGGCTAGCCTGTTTTCGTGGTATCGGAGATGCAAAAAGCTTTCACCGTACAATTGTAACTGGCGGTGGAGCCGATTGCATAGAATCATCCGATTTCAAGTGGGTTAACACAATAATTAGCAATGTAAAAATCCACCCGCGAAGCGGGTGGCTTTGAAACTGCCCCTAAAAGGGGGCTACTGTTAATTTTCTAATCCTAGTTGCATCTGACGCTCGGCCTCTTCCTTTGCCACACGATCTTGGTGTCTTACATATCTTCGAATTATCGCTTCGTTCGCTCCGACCGAATCTGCAAAATAGTCTCTCTGCCAAAAGTGATTTCCCCATAACTTATTTTTTCTGAGGTATGGAAATTTCGCGAACAAGCGAATTGCAGTCCGACCTTTAACAAAGCCGACCAGTTCTGAAACGCTGATTGTGGGTGGTGTTCTAACTACTAAGTGAACATGGTCTATTTGAACATTTAACTCAACAACCTTACATTTTTTCATGCTGCAATAGACGTAGATTGACCTATAGACTTCCTTGGCTAAAAATCTTGAATCTATATTTTGGTGTCCAAACTATGTGATACTGACACCTGTAGAACGAATGCGAACTTGAATCATATCTGCTAATGTTATCTATCTCCTTGATTTGCTGGTTGCAAACTTGGATATTTTTAACATGAGCGCCTTAACGGCATAGCCCTAGGAACGATCACCACCTCCATAGGAGGTGGTTTTAGAATGCCAATAAAAACTCATTGCATGGAACTTATCATTCAATCAACAAAAAGCACTTTCCGCGTTATATTGCTGAGTTCTCCTTTAAGTTTAATCGCTAGTTTAATTTAGAGAATATGCTTGAACAGCTAATATACAAGCATTCAAACTGCACCGATGCCTCAGTGCCTTCTTAAGCTAGCTGAGGTTCGGTAGTAATCAAATAAGGTTAAGCAATTAATATTGAATATATATTCCAACCTAAAAAGTTTGTTGTTGCCAAAGTTTACCATAAACCCCTTTTTGGTTGACAAGCTCATGGTGTACCCCCGTCTCTATAACCCTTCCATCATCAACAACTAAAATCCTGTCTGCATTTTTTATAGTATTAAGTCTGTGCGCTATGCTTACCACCGTTCGTTGCTTAGTAATGTTATCTAAATTAGCCATGATCGCCGCTTCGGACTCGTAATCCAATGCACTCGTCGCTTCATCTAAAATTAGAATGCGAGGATTCACGATTAAAGCTCTGGCTAAAGCAATACGCTGCCTTTGACCACCTGAAAGCATTGACCCCTTTTCACCTACTAGTGTTGCAAAACCTTTAGGCAGGGCTTCGATAAAATCATAAGCTCCAGCTAAACGGGCGGCTTCCCATACTTCCTCATTAGTAGCACTTGGCTTACAAATGCGAATATTTTCTTCAACGGTTCCTGCAAACAACACACTTTCTTGTAATACAATACTCATGTTCTGTCTCAATGTCACCGGATCAGCAATAGCTAAGTCCATACCATCAATAAGTACTTGTCCATGTTGTGGAGTATGAAGCCGTTGTAATAGTCGTGTAATGGTGCTTTTACCTGAACCCGATGGGCCTGTAATACCAATAAATTCCCCAGCATTGGCTTTAAAAGAAAGATCAGATAACACTTCTGGAGTATCGGGAGAATAGCGGAAACGCACATGATTAAATTCGATACTCCCTGACAGTTCAGGGACAGAGGCTAAACCATCAGAGCTTTGCTCTTGAGGCTCATCCAAAATGTCACCAATTCGTCTCAATGCAATCAGGGTATGCTGAAAATCTTGCCACACCTGAGCAAGCCTTAAAATGGGTTGAGTCACATGACCCGACAGCATGTTAAACGCCACCAATCCTCCGATTGAAAGCTCACCTTTAAGAACGGCATGAACTCCAAACCATAAGATAATCGCTGCCGTAAGCTTTTGAACCAAAGATATACCTTGACTCGCCAATAGCCCCATTTTAGTGGCGGAAAATGATTTGGTAATCTGTGAGGCCAGTATTTTTTGCCAAGATTGAACTGATCTATTCTCTGTGGCTGTAGTCTTAATGGTTTCAATACCTGTTAACGCTTCAGTTAGAAAGCTGGTTGCGTCTGCATCAGCTTCGTACTGCTTGACCACTTTTGAGCGGATCATTGGGCCTACGGTCAACCAAAAGACAAAGTAAATCACCAAAGAGCCAATCACAATCCAAGTCAGTGTTGTGGCATAGTGAAACATCACGGCAAGAAACACCACAACAAAAATCAAATCGAGCACCAGCATAATGGCAGAGCCAGTTAAAAACTGCCGAATCTGCGCCATTTCCCGAACTCTAGCGATAATTTGCCCCGTTTGCCTTTGTTTAAAATAGTTTAAAGGTAAAGACGTTAAATGCTGATAAAGCTTTGAAGAGATTTCAGCATTCACTTTACTGGAAAGGTGCCCATAGGCACAGGCTCTAATGTAGGAGTAAAGTGGCTCTGCAATCGCAAGCCCAAACATAGCTAAGGCTAATACATGTAAGCTCGATATACCTCGGCTTACTAACACCTTATCAATTAAATTTGAAAATAGCATCGGGCTAACTAGGGCTATAAGCTGGATGACTACCGCAACCAAAAACACATCTCTAAGTTGGTGTTTATTTTTAACCACAGACGGAATAAACCACTTTAATCCGAATTTTACATCTGCCTTTATTACGCTATTTTCCACTAAAAATATAAAAGGTAATATTTCTAATTGACTTGCCTCTGGCAGGGGTTTAGTCACCGTTGAATCCGTCTGGGCATCATAAACTTTCCATTGGCCATCTTCTACAGTTTCTATGGTAAACCATCTACCTTTAATTTGAACCAAAGCTGGCAAAGGGACATAAGATATATCTCCGCCTGCACCAATGCGGTATTTTCCTTTTAAATTTAACTGACAAGCCGCTTGACGTATATGTAGCTCGGATAAACACAAGTCATCCACACCGAGCTGATGTTTCATTAGCTCTGGCGATGCACTTTGTCCATAGGATTTAGCAGCATAAATCAAAGACTCCAATGCATAGTTAGTCTGCGCATCAGACAGTACAGGAGAAAACGGAACAGTCATCCTCATTATTACTTCTCCCGCATCGCTTCAGATTGGTATTCACGAATGGGTGCAAGAATATAGTCAATGACTTGTCGCTTGCCTGTTTTTATTTCGGCAACCACAGACATCCCAGGCGATAACGTGACGTTTTTACCTCCGACTATAATATGGTTCTCTTTTAATTCAATGTACGCAGGAAATACCGACCCTAATCTTTCATCTTCCATGGAATCACGGGAAATATGTTTGACTTTTGCATCAATGGTGCCGTATCGAGTATAAGGATAAGAGTCCACTTTAATGGTGACATCTTGATTAGGCACAATAAAGCCCGAGTCTTTATTGAGCACTTTGACTTCAGCAAGCTGTACATTATCATCGGGAACAATCAGCATTAGCCCCTGAGCAGGCTGAACTACACCACCAATGGTATGAATCGCAAGTTGCTGTACTGTACCATCAAGCGGTGCGTAAATGGTTTTTAGTTCATCCCGATCCTGTGCTTTGAATAACTCCTGTCTCGTGGTTGCTAAAGCCATGTCGGCATCATTGTATTTATCAAACCATTCACGTTTCATTTGAGCTTTATAGGCGGTCAACTGTTCTTTTAAGGTCTGGTACTGACTTTGAAAAATCGCCAATTCTGATTGTCGCTGATTTAGCTCTCGTTCAGACGTCAGTTGCTCTTTCTGCTGCTCTAACAATTCAATAGAACCGATGACACTTTTTTTATACAGTTTATCCTTCGCATCGACACGTAATGAAATGTTTTTTATCATCTTTTTTAATTCTATGATGTCTTTCTCAATCCCCTTCTGATTGGTACGGTTAACCGCCATTTCATTCTTAATATTGCGAGTATAGGACTCATATTCCCATACTGCTATCTTAAGGTGTTCATATGTAAGCTGCTTTTGTGCCTCAGACATACCCTCCAGGTATTGGATGGAATCTAATGGGGTCGGACTTAGCAAAGCTTGATAACGAACTAACTCTCTTTGCTGATATAAGAGCTGGGTTTGCAAGCGTTGTACATCCTGCTCAACGCCAATGGTATTGAGAACCAGTAAAGGTTCTCCAGTATTAACCCATTGACCATCTTCAACGTAAATATTAACAACTCGGCCTTGCTCGTAGGCTTGAATAGTTTGAGTGCGACTCGATACAATCAGCTTTCCTATTGCTGTGGCATTAATATCCAATTCGCCAACATATGCCCAAATAAACGTAATAATTACTCCCAATGTAATAGTAATTGCTGTAATACGAGCGAAAGCAGAAGGTGGCCGCTCTTCTAACGCTAAATGCGCTGGAGCAAAATCATAATAGTCACGGTGCTTTTGTTTAGAGGAATAGCTTTTTTCCTTTCTTAAAAACTTCATACTGCTTCTTTCTTTAACTCTTGTTGTAATACCCATAAACGTGTGTACTGACCTTGCATTGTTAGTAACTGCTCATGAGTTCCTTGTTCTACGTTTTTTCCCTTGTTCATCACAATAATGCGGTCACAATTCCTGATAGTTGATAAACGGTGGGCAATGGTGATCACGGTTCTTCCCTTAGAAAGTTCCTTCATGTTTTCTTGGATCAAAGCTTGGGATTCGTCATCTAAGGCGCTAGTAGCTTCATCGAGGATCAATACATCTGGCTGAGTTAGTAACGTTCGAGCAATAGCGATACGTTGTTTTTGTCCACCTGACAACGATGCACCACCTTCTGCAAGTTCCGTGTCATACCCCATGGGAAGTTTTAAAATAAAATCATGCGCACCAGCCAACTTAGCAGCATGAACTACCTCTTCTAAGGATGCACTTGGCTTAGACTGGGCAATGTTTTCCTTTACGGTTTTGTTGAACAAAAAGCTCTCTTGTAAAACCACCCCCACCTTTTGCCTTAAATAATGAATATCAATAGCATTTAAGGGGTGTCGATTTAAGGTAATTTTGCCTTGCTCTGGCTGATATAGACGTAATAGAAGGCGTGCTAAAGTGCTTTTCCCTGAACCCGATGTACCAACAATACCCAAAGTTTGTCCCTGAGGGAGCACGAGGGTCAGATTTTCAATAATCGGGGCATGTTCAGCCTGATAACGAAAGGTCACATTGTGGAAAATAATATCTCCTCTTATCTCTGGTGTGGAGGCCCCTGATGCCTGCTCTACAGGTAAATTCAACATTTCACCTAGCTTTTCAACCCCAATACGAGCTTGGATATATTGTCTCCAAAGCTCCACAATTCGAGCCAAAGGCTGGGAAATATGATTCGCCATCATATTAAAGGCGATCAGCTGTCCGATAGTCATACGCAGATCTAACACATGCGTAGCCCCTATATATAGGATACCAATGCTGATTACCTTCTGAAAAAGCTGAACCAAATGACTCGATTTGTTGTTTAGTAATTGGGTTTGAAAGCTTGCCTCGACCATATCTTCTGTTTGGCTATCCCAACGTCTTTGTAGGCGAGACTCTACCGCTAAACTTTTAACTGTTTCTGCGCCAGATACAGATTCTGTAAGAAAAGAAGTATTAATAGCTGAGTAGGTAAATTGCTCCTCTACTCGTTTTTGTAAGCGTGGCGTTAACCACCAGGTTAAAACGACATAACAAGGAATAGATAGACAAAACACCCCCGTTAATGTAGGAGATAGAGTGTACATGACATATAAAAACACTCCCATAAACAGAACATCAACCAATAGTGTAAACATAGAGCCAGTCAGAAACTCACGAATAGTATTTAATTCGCGAACTCGCATGACAATAGCTCCAACTTGCCGACTTTTAAAATAGAGCAGAGGAAGTCCTAAGACATGCCGAACCAACTTAAGTCCTAACTGGATATCTATTCGATTTACAGTGTGAGCATAAAGATATTCTCTAAGCCCCTTTAATAACACCTCACAAATACCAGTCACCACTAAACCAAATACCAATACATCTAAGGTTTCCCATGCATGATGCACCAATACCTTATCCATAACCACTTGGAAGAAAAGCGGCGAGACTAGGGCTAGAATTTGCAAAGCAAAAGAGAAAGACAGAATTTCGCCGAGGATCCGTTTGTGTTCAAGAAACGCTGGAACAAACCAACGAATATTAAATCGATTTTGTTTTTTCTTTAAGATATAAACTTTGCCTTGATAAGAATTTTTTAATGTATCGAGAGATATCACTTCAGGCCGATTAGACGATGGCCGTTGTATTAGATAATCCTCTTTTTTTATACCTGCCAAGATAAAAGCTTCATCTTGAGATTCGATAATACAAGGTAGAGGTAATCTATCCAGTTGATGAAAGCCTACTTTCTTACTTTTTAATTTTACATCTTCGTGTTGTTTCAAATCACTGAGATATTCAGTGAAGGATTTATTTTTGAAATTAACAAGACTTCGTACACCATGGACTTTTAATAGCAACTGAGTCGCCAAAATTAACGACTGCTCTTTATTACTCATAATCACGTTCAATTTTATAAAGAAAAAAGCCACACCGCATCAACAGTGTGGCTTTATGAACTAGAAGTTATCTAACAATATCGCTACCAGCAACCAATAGCGGCGCTTCTTGCATATTGTTGGTTGGTGTATCTAACCCATTTGTTACGGTTTCAGAGACACCAAAGGTACTCATTGCTTGAATTAATGCTAGACCATCAATTTCCTGAGGTTCTGGTGTATATTCAGGAAGTGTTTTTGGATCGAAGCTGCTGCCATCTGCAAGCACGACCTCTTCAATGCGATAACGGCCATCCGTATACGCATTCTCTATCGTGATCGAGTCTCCTGAGTCCGCTCCACCTATCAACAGCACCATATGGTTGCCCTCTCGACGGATACCCAGCTCTTCTTTGCTAATGCCCTCACCCAGCACTATCTTGTCAGTCTTACCCCAGCCCGCGTTGCTGCTATAGACGTTATGGTCATAGTCATTAATCGTGTCTTGCCCGTCTCCCCGGTTAAACACATACGTTTCGGCACCTACACTGCCCTCCAAACGGTCATTGCCCGCTCCGCCTCTCAAGGTATTACTTGCATTACGTGCCACATCTCTCTGGTAGGAGTAGTTTGTACTGCGATTTACCTTCAGCGTGTCATCACCCGCACCACCTTCTAACGTGTTTGAGCCGCGACCATTCACCGTCAACGTGTCGTCGCCTTCTCCTCCGCGTAACGTGTCGTTGCCGTCTTGGCCATGCAGCACATCAGCCCCGAGGCCACCATCAACCACATCATTGCCTGAGCCAGCGTCAACCGTATCGTTGCCTGCGCCTGAGTCAATCACATCGTCTCCGCCCTCTGAACGGATTTTGTCATTACCTGAGCCGACGACTATCGTTTCCGCAAAACCACCACCTTGGATATCGTTATCACCTTCAACTGTATATAGCGGAACTTCATGTGTCGGGAAGCTGCTGCCATCTGCAAGCACGACCTCTTCAATGCGATAACGGCCATCCGTATACGCATTCTCTATCGTGATCGAGTCTCCTGAGTCCGCTCCGCCTATCAACAGCACCATATGGTTGCCCTCTCGACGGATACCCAGCTCTTCTTTGCTAATGCCCTCACCCAGCACTATCTTGTCAGTCTTACCCCAGCCCGCGTTGCTGCTATAGACGTTATGGTCATAGTCATTAATCGTGTCTTGCCCGTCTCCCCGGTTAAACACATACGTTTCGGCACCTACACTGCCCTCCAAACGGTCATTGCCCGCTCCGCCTCTCAAGGTATTACTTGCATTACGTGCCACATCTCTCTGGTAGGAGTAGTTTGTACTGCGATTTACCTTCAGCGTGTCATCACCCGCACCACCTTCTAACGTGTTTGAGCCACGACCATTCACCGTCAACGTGTCGTCGCCTTCTCCTCCGCGTAACGTGTCGTTGCCGTCTTGGCCATGCAGCACATCAGCCCCGAGGCCACCATCAACCACATCATTGCCTGAGCCAGCGTCAACCGTATCGTTGCCTGCGCCTGAGTCAATCACATCGTCTCCGCCCTCTGAACGGATTTTGTCATTACCTGAGCCGACGACTATCGTTTCCGCAAAACCACCACCTTGGATATCGTTATCACCTTCAACTGTATATAGCGGAACTTCATGTGTCGGGAGGCTGCTGCCATCTGCAAGCACGACCTCTTCAATGCGATAACGGCCATCCGTATACGCATTCTCTATCGTGATCGAGTCTCCTGAGTCCGCTCCACCTATCAACAGCACCATATGGTTGCCCTCTCGACGGATACCCAGCTCTTCTTTGCTAATGCCCTCACCCAGCACTATCTTGTCAGTCTTACCCCAGCCCGCGTTGCTGCTATAGACGTTATGGTCATAGTCATTAATCGTGTCTTGCCCGTCTCCCCGGTTAAACACATACGTTTCGGCACCTACACTGCCCTCCAAACGGTCATTGCCCGCTCCGCCTCTCAAGGTATTACTTGCATTACGTGCCACATCTCTCTGGTAGGAGTAGTTTGTACTGCGATTTACCTTCAGCGTGTCATCACCCGCACCACCTTCTAACGTGTTTGAGCCGCGACCATTCACCGTCAACGTGTCGTCGCCTTCTCCTCCGCGTAACGTGTCGTTGCCGTCTTGGCCATGCAGCACATCAGCCCCGAGGCCACCATCAACCACATCATTGCCTGAGCCAGCGTCAACCGTATCGTTGCCTGCGCCTGAGTCAATCACATCGTCTCCGCCCTCTGAACGGATTTTGTCATTACCTGAGCCGACGACTATCGTTTCCGCAAAACCACCACCTTGGATATCGTTATCACCTTCAACTGTATATAGCGGAACTTCATGTGTCGGGAAGCTGCTGCCATCTGCAAGCACGACCTCTTCAATGCGATAACGGCCATCCGTATACGCATTCTCTATCGTGATCGAGTCTCCTGAGTCCGCTCCGCCTATCAACAGCACCATATGGTTGCCCTCTCGACGGATACCCAGCTCTTCTTTGCTAATGCCCTCACCCAGCACTATCTTGTCAGTCTTACCCCAGCCCGCGTTGCTGCTATAGACGTTATGGTCATAGTCATTAATCGTGTCTTGCCCGTCTCCCCGGTTAAACACATACGTTTCGGCACCTACACTGCCCTCCAAACGGTCATTGCCCGCTCCGCCTCTCAAGGTATTACTTGCATTACGTGCCACATCTCTCTGGTAGGAGTAGTTTGTACTGCGATTTACCTTCAGCGTGTCATCACCCGCACCACCTTCTAACGTGTTTGAGCCACGACCATTCACCGTCAACGTGTCGTCGCCTTCTCCTCCGCGTAACGTGTCGTTGCCGTCTTGGCCATGCAGCACATCAGCCCCGAGGCCACCATCAACCACATCATTGCCTGAGCCAGCGTCAACCGTATCGTTGCCTGCGCCTGAGTCAATCACATCGTCTCCGCCCTCTGAACGGATTTTGTCATTACCTGAGCCGACGACTATCGTTTCCGCAAAACCACCACCTTGGATATCGTTATCACCTTCAACTGTATATAGCGGAACTTCATGTGTCGGGAGGCTGCTGCCATCTGCAAGCACGACCTCTTCAATGCGATAACGGCCATCCGTATACGCATTCTCTATCGTGATCGAGTCTCCTGAGTCCGCTCCGCCTATCAACAGCACCATATGGTTGCCCTCTCGACGGATACCCAGCTCTTCTTTGCTAATGCCCTCACCCAGCACTATCTTGTCAGTCTTACCCCAGCCCGCGTTGCTGCTATAGACGTTATGGTCATAGTCATTAATCGTGTCTTGCCCGTCTCCCCGGTTAAACACATACGTTTCGGCACCTACACTGCCCTCCAAACGGTCATTGCCCGCTCCGCCTCTCAAGGTATTACTTGCATTACGTGCCACATCTCTCTGGTAGGAGTAGTTTGTACTGCGATTTACCTTCAGCGTGTCATCACCCGCACCACCTTCTAACGTGTTTGAGCCACGACCATTCACCGTCAACGTGTCGTCGCCTTCTCCTCCGCGTAACGTGTCGTTGCCGTCTTGGCCATGCAGCACATCAGCCCCGAGGCCACCATCAACCACATCATTGCCTGAGCCAGCGTCAACCGTATCGTTGCCTGCGCCTGAGTCAATCACATCGTCTCCGCCCTCTGAACGGATTTTGTCATTACCTGAGCCGACGACTATCGTTTCCGCAAAACCACCACCTTGGATATCGTTATCACCTTCAACTGTATGTAGCGGAACTTCATGTGTCGGGAAGCTGCTGCCATCTGCAAGCACGACCTCTTCAATGCGATAACGGCCATCCGTATACGCATTCTCTATCGTGATCGAGTCTCCTGAGTCCGCTCCGCCTATCAACAGCACCATATGGTTGCCCTCTCGACGGATACCCAGCTCTTCTTTGCTAATGCCCTCACCCAGCACTATCTTGTCAGTCTTACCCCAGCCCGCGTTGCTGCTATAGACGTTATGGTCATAGTCATTAATCGTGTCTTGCCCGTCTCCCCGGTTAAACACATACGTTTCGGCACCTACACTGCCCTCCAAACGGTCATTGCCCGCTCCGCCTCTCAAGGTATTACTTGCATTACGTGCCACATCTCTCTGGTAGGAGTAGTTTGTACTGCGATTTACCTTCAGCGTGTCATCACCCGCACCACCTTCTAACGTGTTTGAGCCGCGACCATTCACCGTCAACGTGTCGTCGCCTTCTCCTCCGCGTAACGTGTCGTTGCCGTCTTGGCCATGCAGCACATCAGCCCCGAGGCCACCATCAACCACATCATTGCCTGAGCCAGCGTCAACCGTATCGTTGCCTGCGCCTGAGTCAATCACATCGTCTCCGCCCTCTGAACGGATTTTGTCATTACCTGAGCCGACGACTATCGTTTCCGCAAAACCACCACCTTGGATATCGTTATCACCTTCAACTGTATATAGCGGAACTTCATGTGTCGGGAAGCTGCTGCCATCTGCAAGCACGACCTCTTCAATGCGATAACGGCCATCCGTATACGCATTCTCTATCGTGATCGAGTCTCCTGAGTCCGCTCCACCTATCAACAGCACCATATGGTTGCCCTCTCGACGGATACCCAGCTCTTCTTTGCTAATGCCCTCACCCAGCACTATCTTGTCAGTCTTACCCCAGCCCGCGTTGCTGCTATAGACGTTATGGTCATAGTCATTAATCGTGTCTTGCCCGTCTCCCCGGTTAAACACATACGTTTCGGCACCTACACTGCCCTCCAAACGGTCATTGCCCGCTCCGCCTCTCAAGGTATTACTTGCATTACGTGCCACATCTCTCTGGTAGGAGTAGTTTGTACTGCGATTTACCTTCAGCGTGTCATCACCCGCACCACCTTCTAACGTGTTTGAGCCACGACCATTCACCGTCAACGTGTCGTCGCCTTCTCCTCCGCGTAACGTGTCGTTGCCGTCTTGGCCATGCAGCACATCAGCCCCGAGGCCACCATCAACCACATCATTGCCTGAGCCAGCGTCAACCGTATCGTTGCCTGCGCCTGAGTCAATCACATCGTCTCCGCCCTCTGAACGGATTTTGTCATTACCTGAGCCGACGACTATCGTTTCCGCAAAACCACCACCTTGGATATCGTTATCACCTTCAACTGTATATAGCGGAACTTCATGTGTCGGGAAGCTGCTGCCATCTGCAAGCACGACCTCTTCAATGCGATAACGGCCATCCGTATACGCATTCTCTATCGTGATCGAGTCTCCTGAGTCCGCTCCGCCTATCAACAGCACCATATGGTTGCCCTCTCGACGGATACCCAGCTCTTCTTTGCTAATGCCCTCACCCAGCACTATCTTGTCAGTCTTACCCCAGCCCGCGTTGCTGCTATAGACGTTATGGTCATAGTCATTAATCGTGTCTTGCCCGTCTCCCCGGTTAAACACATACGTTTCGGCACCTACACTGCCCTCCAAACGGTCATTGCCCGCTCCGCCTCTCAAGGTATTACTTGCATTACGTGCCACATCTCTCTGGTAGGAGTAGTTTGTACTGCGATTTACCTTCAGCGTGTCATCACCCGCACCACCTTCTAACGTGTTTGAGCCGCGACCATTCACCGTCAACGTGTCGTCGCCTTCTCCTCCGCGTAACGTGTCGTTGCCGTCTTGGCCATGCAGCACATCAGCCCCGAGGCCACCATCAACCACATCATTGCCTGAGCCAGCGTCAACCGTATCGTTGCCTGCGCCTGAGTCAATCACATCGTCTCCGCCCTCTGAACGGATTTTGTCATTACCTGAGCCGACGACTATCGTTTCCGCAAAACCACCACCTTGGATATCGTTATCACCTTCAACTGTATATAGCGGAACTTCATGTGTCGGGAAGCTGCTGCCATCTGCAAGCACGACCTCTTCAATGCGATAACGGCCATCCGTATACGCATTCTCTATCGTGATCGAGTCTCCTGAGTCCGCTCCACCTATCAACAGCACCATATGGTTGCCCTCTCGACGGATACCCAGCTCTTCTTTGCTAATGCCCTCACCCAGCACTATCTTGTCAGTCTTACCCCAGCCCGCGTTGCTGCTATAGACGTTATGGTCATAGTCATTAATCGTGTCTTGCCCGTCTCCCCGGTTAAACACATACGTTTCGGCACCTACACTGCCCTCCAAACGGTCATTGCCCGCTCCGCCTCTCAAGGTATTACTTGCATTACGTGCCACATCTCTCTGGTAGGAGTAGTTTGTACTGCGATTTACCTTCAGCGTGTCATCACCCGCACCACCTTCTAACGTGTTTGAGCCGCGACCATTCACCGTCAACGTGTCGTCGCCTTCTCCTCCGCGTAACGTGTCGTTGCCGTCTTGGCCATGCAGCACATCAGCCCCGAGGCCACCATCAACCACATCATTGCCTGAGCCAGCGTCAACCGTATCGTTGCCTGCGCCTGAGTCAATCACATCGTCTCCGCCCTCTGAACGGATTTTGTCATTACCTGAGCCGACGACTATCGTTTCCGCAAAACCACCACCTTGGATATCGTTATCACCTTCAACTGTATATAGCGGAACTTCATGTGTCGGGAGGCTGCTGCCATCTGCAAGCACGACCTCTTCAATGCGATAACGGCCATCCGTATACGCATTCTCTATCGTGATCGAGTCTCCTGAGTCCGCTCCGCCTATCAACAGCACCATATGGTTGCCCTCTCGACGGATACCCAGCTCTTCTTTGCTAATGCCCTCACCCAGCACTATCTTGTCAGTCTTACCCCAGCCCGCGTTGCTGCTATAGACGTTATGGTCATAGTCATTAATCGTGTCTTGCCCGTCTCCCCGGTTAAACACATACGTTTCGGCACCTACACTGCCCTCCAAACGGTCATTGCCCGCTCCGCCTCTCAAGGTATTACTTGCATTACGTGCCACATCTCTCTGGTAGGAGTAGTTTGTACTGCGATTTACCTTCAGCGTGTCATCACCCGCACCACCTTCTAACGTGTTTGAGCCGCGACCATTCACCGTCAACGTGTCGTCGCCTTCTCCTCCGCGTAACGTGTCATTGCCGTCTTGGCCATGCAGCACATCAGCCCCGAGGCCACCATAAATCACATCTATTGAATCTGTGCCAATAACTTTAGCCCCCTCATTCGACAGAAAAACTTTATTTATCGAAGGTGAGTAACTACTATCTACCTTGCTCAAATCGACTACATCATTAGAAAACACCCAATATTTATTACTGTTGCCAAGTGCTAACTTAAGCACGTCACTTTCAGCAAAGTAGTTAACTCCATCACCATCAAGTATTTCGTTTAATGTAGCTTCATCCGCTCCCGAAGCCTGATAAGACTTAATTTTATCTGAAACCAGATACGCTAAAGGGTAACCAAGTGCATGAAAGATAGTTGAACCATTCTTGAACAAGTCCAACAATTCTTCGATTGTTCCAGAAGGGTTATCCTCAAAGTTTTCATCAACTTCAGACACAAAGCCATCGAAAGAAATATCAGGTTTACCATCTATTTCTACAGTGGTTAGATGCTTTAAATATTTCTTAGCAACAGACTCAGAGTATATTTTATCAAAAGCCCTATTAATAAAATGTTCATAAGCATCATCAATCCCAGATTTGATCTGCTCTGAACTTACACCCTGATAGCTTCCTTTTAGAAACCAATCCCCACCCGATATCGTTTCCAATAAACGAACTTTATCTTTCATTTCTTCACTAAGTAACAACTCGGCGCCATTTACATTAAAATGATATTCTTTATTTAACACATCAGTATTAGACAATTCGACCAACTCATTAAAAATAAGCTTAAGCTTACCTTTAAATTCAGCCTTATCATTAGTAGCACTTAGTGATAACAATAACTGTTTAAAATCTTCACTTATTTGTGATGCACTATGAAAATCTCTAAGATAACCACTACCATAAAATTGGACTGCTCCATTTTTTATATCATCATCAATAACAACATCTTTATATTTCGTATTAACATTTGAAACGTCAAATATTAAGCTTTCAGTTTCTCTCTTTACATTATCAGTCCGTGTATATGTTGATTTTAAATTGTTTGAGTCAAGAGATATCTCTTTAACTTCAGATTGAGATAAAGTTAATAACTCATCCCTTTCAGTTTCACCACTTCCATTTTTATCAACCCAAACCTGCAATGAATTAAATATTTCATCTTGTTTGTTAATTACCCCATCATTATTGCTATCAAAATCTTTTAATGCATCAAAACCATCAGCAGCGACTTCCCCATTTAGCTTTTTTGTTTGATCGCCAAATAATTCATTACCATCATCAACCCTGCCATTATTGTTCTTATCAAGAACTAAGAAACCATCACTATTGTCTATCCAATCAGTTTTATTTTTTATTCCATCGCCATCAAAATCAAAGTAAGCCCACTCTTTTTTTACATTAATTCCATCCCCATTTAGGTCTAAAATGAGAGGGTCTCTTCTCGGTGGAGGGGCCTCAGCATTGCGTACTTTATCTAACGATTCTCCGCATATATCTTGTTCATAATCATTATTCCCAAGACCAGCTTTATTCAACATATCATTGAGGTCTTGATTATGTTCTATTGCTTTATCAACAAGACTCTTACTTTTATCAATTGCATCACCTGCTAATGCACCACGAACATCATCCAGTAGACCAGTTATTAACCCTGTAGAACCTAAACTATCTTTAGCAATGGATTTCTCTATATCTCTAATTCGTTTTGCATTTTCACTAGTAGGGTTGTCCTTATAAATTTCACATGCTTCTTTTAGGTCATCTGTACCTTGAATTGCGCTAATTAATGAACTTCCATCATCTATAATGCCAATTCCCGTATTAATATTATCATGTGTGTTTTTTATTTTAATTATATTATCGCTTATCATTACTACCTCCATTAAGTTCAATGTATTCAATAGCGTATATACTTCCAGCACTTGCAGCTTTTTCCATTAGCTTCCAGCCCAAGCGAGGGTTTTTATCTACAAATTTCCCTTCAATATAAAATACAGCTAGAACAGCCATTGATGCCACATCGCCACCTTCTGATGATAAATTCAAATAATGAAGTGCTTTATGAATGTCTTGATTAACAATAACACCATCAAAATAAATTCGTGACAATAATGCGAGAGAATTTAAATTACCCTTTACTGAAGCACCTTCTAGGTAATCAATCACCAAATAGTATTTACTGACATCTGCACTTTCCATTATTATTTTTGCTGCATTATACATTGATTTTGCGTGACCAGAATTAGCAGACCTAACAAACCAAAATAAAGCGGCATCAAGATCTTTTTTGAGTCCATATCCATTGAGATAACCAAGCCCAACAATAAATTGAGCTAGCACAACATTACCATTAGCTGCTTTTAGATAGTAATAATTTGCTTTATCTATATTTTTACTAACATAAATACCAAACTCAAACATCATTCCCAATTTAAAATTTGCAGTTTCATTTCCTAGTGTTGATTGGTTTAAAAGCTCTTCGAATAGCTGATTTTGTTGAGTTGAATTGAATAGTTCGTTACAAGGTTTATATCCTAGAAACCTTCCTGTACACTCAGCAAGTGAGTTATTACTATATAACCCAATAATAAATACACTAATGAGAAACAATCTACTGATTTTCATTTTTATTTTTTACATTCCTTATTACATTCAATATAGTTCAGTCAGAGTCATATTTTTATGCTGTTATTAATTTTAAATAAAGAGCCAACAGTACACATATCAAGGCATAAATGCCTAGTTTATAATGCGCCAACAATTATTACTCCAAAAAAATCACGCTGTCAACAATTTGACACAAGCATAAATTTACCGTGTGAGATCGCAAACGCCCCCTGTGTCAGGATAGTTGTCGCCTAATCTAAATCCGTAGATTAGGCAGGGGGGGGTAAGCAGAAAATATGTCCCGCTATCCAGAAGAACGAAAAAACGCCATCCTTAAGAAGTTGTTACCGCCGATGAGTATGTCAGTACCAAAACTGGCTAAACAAGAAGGCATTAGCGAAGCAACCCTGTACAATTGGCGCAATCAAATCAGAGAAACAGGAAGTCCAGTGCCTAACAGTGGTCAATCTCCGGAACAATGGTCACCGGAAGTCAAATTTGCCGTAGTGGTTGAAACCGCCAGCTTATCCGAAATCGAACTGGGTGAGTATTGTCGCTCTAAAGGCTTATATCCGGAACAAGTTGTCCAATGGCGTGAAGCCTGTATCAATGGTACTGCTTCTGCTAAATCCAGTGATAAGGAAGCGCAAGCTAAGTTAAAAGCTGAGCGTCGCAAGACCAAGCAGCTTGAGAAAGAACTTCGGCGGAAAGATAAAGCGTTAGCAGAGACCACTGCATTGCTGGTATTAAGAAAAAAGTTCGACGCCCTTTGGGAGGACGACGAGGTCGATTAACGCCTCTAACTGAGCGAAAACAAATAGCCACATGGGTCGAAGAAGCTGTAGCCTCAGGAGCACGCAAAACAATGGCTTGTAAGACCATTGAGCTGCCAATCCGTACGCTACAACGCTGGTTAAATAAAGGGATAGTCGGAGATGACAGACGGTTAACAGCAAAGCGTCCGATACCGGCAAATAAGCTGTCTGACGACGATGTGGCCCGGATCCTTGAGATCTGTAATCGTGAAGAATATGCCAGTCTTCCGCCATCTCAGATCGTTCCCAGGTTAGCAGATGACAACATATATCTGGCATCAGAGTCGACCTTTTATCGAGTACTGAAAGCGCATAACCAGCTTCATCATCGTGGCCGCTCACAAGCTCCGCGAAAAGTGAAAGCACCAACGAGTTATACAGCGGAGAAACCCAACCAAGTTTGGTCTTGGGACATTACCTATTTAAGCAGTATTGTTCGAGGACAGTACTTCTACCTTTATATGGTCGAAGACATTTACAGCCGTAAAATTGTCGGCTGGGAAGTCTATGAAAGCGAGTCCGGAGAGCAAGCTGCGGCGTTGATGCTCATTATGAGTCCATTGCGTCTGTTATTATTTCAACTACTATAGGTCTTAACACGGAAAACTGCATGTACATGCTCGTTCACAGCTTTGGTATGCTTTGACTAAGATTCTTTCTATCCAATTCGGCTCCAATCTTTATTAATGCATTAACTGCAATGATTCGGTTTAGTGTCAACGGCCCATCTATTAGGTATGATCAGTAAGCCTTTTTTGATACTCCATCCTCTCCAATCATCACTTAATGGTTCTAATTCAAGGCCTCATCATAAGATTAATCTAGTCAAATAAGCCTCTGTTTTTTTACAATCAAAAGCCCGCGCCCCATAACCCTCACAAAGTAGTTCATCAGGTAAGTACTCGTCATATTTTTCAATATGCTTTTCATCAACCATTTTAGCCAAACCTGCTTCTGTTGGTAATCCAGTTTGAAACGCACTTTTGAGGCATTGGACTACATCATCAATGGAAGCCTTCTCTACCTCAACAACGCCAGCAAATGCTCCTGCTTTGAAACCATTTTGCAAGAGAATTGCCGATATCGTATTGACAACCTTATCACCCATCCAGGTAAAAATATAAACGTATTGTCCCTGTTGAATAATTGATTTTGACTCTAGCTTACTATCCTTAAAGAAGCATACACCTTCCTTAAAAAGGCTCTTCGCTGCTGCGTCTATGTAATCTACCTTTCCATGACCAACTGGTATGCGGTAATCACCCTCGCAATAAATTTGGAACATCTCTTGACGAACAACATCATGAATAGACATTCCTTCTCCACCGAAAGAAGGAGGCTTGCCGCCTTTAGTAGCTTCAACATGAATAACTTTCTTATCACTATCTACATCGAGCACTTTCCAGCGGCGACCACCAAAAATAATGTGCTGTCCCTGGATGACAACCGAGTCTATTGGTAATGTACCAAGGTTTTTATTGCCGACCACGACACGAAACTCTTCTGGTGTTTTGAACACTGCGTAGAAAGTATATTGGTTTACTAACCGCTCTCCCTGAATACCAAGCACAAGTTCGCCACTCGATAGCTGAGTCAATAGTTCACAAGAGCCCATATGGGATAGCAACAGCTTAAAATGTTGGATCGTTGTCTTTTGGAAAGGGCCTTTCGTACAGAGTAATGTATAAAGCTGATCTGCTCGTATCCCTCCCCACTGGGCGGTTACTGCTAGCACTTGGTGCAATAACGTCGAAAAGTGCATTTGGCTTGTATCAGCAGGTTCAAACCATTTACTGGCAATCAGCAATCGAATCATAGCCAGCGATTGAACCAACTCCATTCGAAGTTTATCGATAATACTAGAGCTTTTAGTAAGTTCATCTTCAGAGATAAGCATGCGAAGAATTGCCGGAGAATTTCTTCTACCGGAACGCCCCATTCGTTGTCGAAGACTAGATACAGAATGAGGAGCAGTGACCTGAACAACCGAATTAACTTTACCTATATCGATACCTAATTCAAGCGTCATGGTACACACAGCAGTCGTTGGTAGCATTTCCTTTTGCAACCGAGCTTCCAGCTCTTCCCGAAGCTCTTTAGACAGCGAGCCGTGATGCGGAAAGAACTCATTGGGAACGATATTTTGCTCGCATAAATCACTCAGTTGAGCGGCAATACTTTCAGTTCGATTGCGACTATTTGCAAATACCAAATGAGAGCCACCACGACATAATCTATATAACTCCTCGCAAATCTGATCTTCAGCCGAAGATCGTAAATCGTCGGGTTGTAATTCCAAGGGCTCTATATAACCACGAACCTGAATTTTAAGTGTTGCTTGGCTTTTGCTACTAGTTATGGTTTCACATGACATGCTCTGATTCGGTCTCAACGATAAAGGAACTTTATCTAATTCACCGAGTGTTGCACTTAATGCGACTCGTGGAATCGGATCTGAGTACCTGTTCAGCAAATGCTCTAACCTATTCAATAATGAAAGCAAATGCTGGCCACGATCTGAACCAATAAATACATGAAACTCATCAATGACAATGTATTTAAGAAAACCAAAAGCTTGTTGCACCCAGCCAGCGTCTCTTACAAGTAACGACTCCAATGATTCAGGTGTTATAAGCAAAATACCAGAGGGGGCTTTCTTGGCCTTTTTCTTTTTCGACTGTGCACTATCACCGTGCCAAGGTATAACCGACATATCTAGCACTTCACAGAGACTTTCTAATCGACGGTACTGATCATTAATAAGCGCTTTAAGAGGGCTGATATAGAGAATGCCAAAACCTTCCTCTATATCAGCAATTGCACTACAGGCGGGAAGAAAGAATGCCTCAGTCTTACCCGCAGCAGTAGATGCACTAATCAACACATCTCGATCACCAGATAAAATCGGCTCAATGGCTCGCTTTTGGATTTCTCTTAAGTCAGGCCAACCTTGCTTAAACACCCACCGTTGAACTCGGGTGTCGAGAAGTTGATATTCATCCATCATAATTTGAAGTCTACTAACCCCTCAGAATCACAGTTTTCCTCCCCAATAACGTCAAGTTCAACATCACTAGGACGATCCACTTCAACAATTGATGCTTCAATCAGTTGTGACCATTCTACTGAAGGGTTTTGTTCTAATACTGCGAGCACATCCAAAAACGCCTTAATGGTATTCCTTGGCGTACGAAAGTACGCATCACCAATAGTTTTGTTACAGTGATGTAGAAATGATTTCAATGCCTCATCGGGAACTAAATACTTCGACGTATCTCCGCTTGCAAATACATGACGAAGATTCTTCAACAAAATGTAAAGTTCCTCTGGTGTAAGGCTAGCTAGATGCAATGCTGGCGATGAATAATCAATAACACCAGCTCTTTGGGCAAATCTATTTTCTGCTAATCGTGACTGCAAGGCTTCATAACTATATAACCCTTTTCTCGGGTCAAGTAAAAACTCGGGGGTTCCCCCCAACAAAAAGCCAAGGTGCTCTGTTGTACCTTGCAGGCAATCATTCAAAATTCTAAGAATCTGTTCATAGTTCGAAGTACGAGCCTGAGTGCTGTTTAACTTATACAGATTTACCATTTCATCAAGGTTAACCAAAAGGCCTTCGTAACCAGCCTGTCGAACAAATAAACTCATCAATTTCAAAGCATCATAAAATGAAGAGTCTGAAATTATTGTACGAACCCCCAAATCTTTCTTCGCGTCGGTTTTTGTTGAATATTCTGCACGTAACCAACGAATAGCATTTGCTCTCATGGTTTCATTATCTTGCTCATGTCCAATCCAATAAGATTCAATAACTTTTGCAAAATCGTAACCACCAACAAGTTCTGAGAGCGAAGCCAGTTTTTCGTGGATTACAGAAGACACATTGGCTTCTTTTGCCTCTGCTTCTTTTCTAGCCTCCGTCACAAACCGCTCAACAACACTGGTGAGAGCATTACCGTCAGGCTTATTCCGAGTTGCCAAATTGCGCATAAGCTCTGAATACAGATTACGTGCTTGACCTGATGATGCGTGAATACGTCTATCAGGTGCAAGATCAGCGTTTACAGTTACCAACTTCTTTTCTAATGCAATGGAACGAATAACACTTAAGAAGAATGTTTTACCTGAGCCGTATTCTCCAATTATGAGACGAAATGCGGAACCACCTTCAGTGATCCGTTCTATATCCTGATACAACGCTTTAAGCTCATTTGATCGACCAACCTGAATATGTTGGATACCTATCTTAGGAGTAACACCAGATTTTAAAGATTGAATAATCGCGTCTCGTTCTTTGAGACGAATACGTTTTTCTGCCATGCTTAACCTTCCAATTCTTCAACTACTTCTAAGTCGACATAGATGTCATCGTCATCATCCAGAACCGGGGCATCTACCATGTCAAAAGACCAATCGTTAATAGTTTCAATTGCACCATCTATCATCAAATCAAGCTTCTGACAGAGTTCAGCAACTTCTTTGCGTGCCCATTTTTCTTTCGAGATAAGACTCTGATAAAGCTCATGGTGCGAAGCTTCTAATCCACCAGCGCTTTGTCCCGATGAGGATTTCACTTGTTTCTCATTCTGCGGTTCAGGCTCTTCATCAACAAAGATGGCTCCTAGCATAGTTTGAACATCATTTGTCTCCGATTCATGTAGAGCCAAGATATTCTCATCCAATTCAAAGCTAGGCTTATCTTGATCCTGCACTGTGGACTTGACCGGAGAGGTTGATATTGGAGAGACTTGAGTGCTAGTTTTGCTAGAAGAGAACCTATGGATATCACTTGTTACTAGAGATTTATCAAGACCGAGTGCTGTGTAAAGTTTCTCAAGCTGTTTGATTTCTGTTGGATCAATTTTTCCATCGGCTAAGGAAACACCTATGAGGATATGACTGACTGCAGCTTTCTCCTTATCACCAAGCTTTTCCAACCGTGCTTTTAAGCCAATCATATTGGCAGGAGTATTTAATCGCCAAGTTAGATAAGCATTTAATGAACTCTTTTCAGTTGGTGAAAGCTTAGTATTGTGAGCTATTAACTGATGAAGCACATTTAATTCTGATTCATCAACGTCGGAGTCAATATTCGCAACCATAGATCCAAGTCGCAGCGCCATACCCACTTCATTGAATGCTTTTGATGGTTCAAAAAAGTCACCATGGCCTCCAATGAACAACACTACCTTTCCGTCTAAGGTAAGTTTTGCATTATGATATCGTGAGTCAGGTGCAATTCCGAAACCTGCTTTCTGAGCAAGACTTTGAATAAGCTCAGTTTCTTTCTTGTTGATTTTAGCAGGGAGAGGAGTTCCAGTATGTGCCCAAAAGTCGGCAACTGTTACTAACCCTTTGTTAGCAGAAATACTCTTGTCAGCCCAATCTTTAAATCCTCCAATAACAGATGATGATTCCGCATTGGCCAATTCATCAGGTAACAGCATCACTGCGGCAACGTCGTTTTTCGAAGTACCCTTCTTACCAAGATACCGACTATATGCATCAAGCTCACTTGTACAGCTGTCTGCTATCGTAATAAGCTTTTTCACTGGAGTCTTCAATACACTTGGATCAGGCAAGTCCTGCTGCTCAATCTTTACACCCCGGATTGAACTACTGGCTGGCCAGTATTCAAGCTTCAACCGAGTCTTATTAGGTTTGACGACTAAACCTTCTCCAAATGTTTCCGTGTATTTCGACTTAAATAGCTTCGCGAACTCGACATCACAGCGTCTTGCCGGAGTTCTGAGATTATATTCTGGATAGAACTTAACCCAAGCCAATGCCATTTCTGCGGGGATTGGTTCTTCGTCATGGACGGTTGTAGCCAAATGATACTTAAATAAGAGGGAATCACTGCCTGGTGAAAACTCATCCTCTTGAAGAGATACAATATCAGGCTGAGTAAGGCACATCAGTTCAAGTAAACGGGTTGAGTAGTTAAAGAAAGAACGATTATGCGAATATATCGCTCTCAGTCGCTGCAGCTCATCAAATAATGAAATGTATTCAAAGTCTTCAACATTTCCCTGAGCAGCATCAACAACTACACGTCTTTCTAGCCCATAAAAATAAATGAATATATAACCAATTGGCATGTCTGGCTTACTTCTATCACTCGCAAGCCAATCAAGGTAGACACCACGGCACCTAGCTGATAGTGATATATATTTAGGCCAGTACCCTAAGGAGTCATCCTCAAGTGTATGTGAGTCCAATGTTGATATACTTGATACCTGTAATGAGTCGTCAATGAGAGAGGCTTCAGTACCATATCCATCTAATGAGCTAAGCTGTCCCCCAAAATAGAAGTTACCATTAGTAATTTTTCGACCATGAACAACTACCGATTCACCAGGGCTTATCCAACGACCTAATGTTTTATTTTTGCTTACCTCCTCTTCATAGCCATAGGAGATAGTAAATGTTGCAAGATCATCATCTAGCTCTTCATTAGTACTTTGTTCATTTTGAGACCTGCTTCTCTGAGATGAAGCTTCAACCTTAAAATTACCCCACTCATCTTTCACTTTTTGTGGATAATTTGACATGGGTTTCGAGTTCTTTTGTTGTTTAAAAAACAAAACATAAACAATGTAACAGCCACCTAAAAATAGCAAAAATTCCATGACGTATTCCGAAGCGTAGTAAGCCCTTGATGATATTAAGGCAGTTTAGCCCCATATGAAACATTTAGATGTTACATCGATAGCACACTTATACCCCGTATACGGATTGATTTCAGATAAACACCCTAAATTCGTCTGTAAAGTAACTTCCGAGAAAGAGCTTCCCCCATAAAAGCTAGATTTAAGGCATCTCTATTAGGATTTCACGGCGGCTGATTGTACCCAATCAAAGTTCTGGGTGGCGTTATATCGTCACGCCCTAGTTCAGTACCGCGAAGGTTAACGACATTGAAATCTATGAGAGTAATAAGGCTGTACAGGAAGGAAAATTACGCTCTAACCACCAACAGTGGCAAATCCTCACGTAATACTGACCATTCACTATATACAGTCCACACAGCAGACGTGAAGTAACTCAAGTTTCTCAACACCCACTTTCCCGTGATTTCTATGCTTAACCGGAAAAGTGATTTTCATAAAATCACCGTTAAAACAAAATAACATTAACAAACAACAAGATAACATCTATCCTTCAGTCCCATTTGCCCGGAAAGAATTTCATATGAGACCGGAAAGGACAACAAAAAAAAGCTTGCAAACTGACCTTATCATCACTACTGTATAGACATACAGTATGTATATATAACCACTATTAAGGATGGCGAGCTATGGCAGTACTATTTGACAACCTACAATCTGTCTCTGTTTCTCAGGCATACAAATCTACTTTTGCTACTGATACTGCTTCGCCGTCTGTCCTTCAGCCTGTTAAATGTCCGATTGAGGTTTGCTTCTCTGATGAGCATCAGGCACAGCTGGCTTATTTCTTACGTATTCTTAAACAGGCCAGTGAACAGAACCGCTGGATTATGTTTATTGGTGAAGAAGCTCTGGTTGATAAGAAACTACTAGAAAGTGCCGGAATTGATATCAATAAAGTGCTTGTACTGAATAATAAGAAGCAGATTTCTGATCCACGTTTAATGGAGATGGCGCTGGAATCTGGCAATTGCAGTGCGGTGATTGCTTGTGGTGATATTGAGCATTTTACCAACGATAACATCCGCCAGGCCGCAGAATACGGGGCTTCGTACGCTTTCGTGATAAATCATGAAGCAAAGCGGAAAATTACTTTTCACTGATATCTGTTAACTGAGTAGCAAATTTCACTAAATCATTGCCATCAAAAAGAATTTTGGTGGCTTTTTTGATCACAACCACAGAACAGTTGATTTAACCACCTTTTCTTCATAATACCTCACATTTTCTATGCAATTTTGATTGCAACTACCATAAAATACCTCAGAACAAAGCATCACTAGATACAAAAACCGGAAAATGAACATGGAAAAGAAACTGGGATTAGGCTCGTTGACTGCACTAGTTATCGGTTCAATGATAGGTGCTGGTGTCTTCAGCCTTCCCCAAAATATGGCCTCGGTCGCCAGCCCAGCGGCCGTCATGATCGGTTGGACCATCACGGGCATCGGGATGATTTTTCTTGCTCTCGCCTTTCAGCATCTATCCCGACTAAAACCTGAAATCGAAAGTGGCGTTTTCGGTTACGCACAGGCAGGCTTCGGTGACTTTGTTGGATTCTGCTCCGCTTGGGGCTACTGGCTAAGCGCAATGCTGGCCAATGTTTCCTACCTTGTTATTGTGTTCAGTACATTAGGAATGTTTGTCGACCAGCCCGATATGATCATTTTCGGTGCCGGTAATACCTGGTATGCCATTGCCGGTGCATCTGTTCTCCTCTGGATGGTACACTCGCTGGTACGAAGAGGTGTTCAAACGGCTGCAGTAATCAATATGATCACCACCATCGCTAAACTCATTCCCCTCGTCCTCTTCATCCTCTGCTCTCTTATCGCTTTCCGCTGGGATACCTTTGTATTCGACTTCACCGGTTTACACTTCGGTGACGGCCATGATCTACTCTCTCAGGTTAAAAGCACCATGCTGATCACTGTGTGGGTGTTTATCGGTATCGAGGGTGCGGTCGTTGTTTCAGGACGAGCAAAGAGCCGCAAGGATATCGGTCGTGCAACCATTCTTGGCCTGCTGACTGCTCTGACTATTTATATCCTGGTAACCCTGCTTTCTATGGGTGTAGTAAGCACAGAAAAGCTGGCTACATTCCAGAACCCGTCTATGGCAAGAGTACTGACTGAAATTCTTGGCCCATGGGGTTCAGTGATCATCGGTGGTGGCCTGCTTATCTCTGTTTGCGGTGCATTCCTGAGCTGGACTGTACTGGCATCCGAAGCCCCTTATCTTGCAGCTAAAGATAAGATGTTCCCGGAAAGTTTTTCGAAGCAAAATGAAGCTGGCAGCCCGGTGAAAGCACTAACACTGACTAACATCTGTGTGCAGGTTTCTCTGGTATTCGTTGTGTTTGCAGGCAGTACGTATGACACACTACTGGCAATCGCATCTGAAATGATCCTGGTTCCTTACTTCCTGGTTGGCGCATATACGCTGAAGCTTGCTATTGACACTAAAAACCGCGGATCATTGCTGATGGTAGGTACAGGTGCAAGCTTATACGGCCTGTGGCTGTTGTATGCATCAGGATTGAATTACCTGCTGCTGTCTGCCCTGCTCTACCTTCCAGGCCTCTACTTCTATGTTCAGGCTAAGCGCGAGCAAAACACTCAGGCGTTTATCGGCAGTGAAAAAGCCGCAGCCAGTATGCTGACTGCAGCAGCATTTTTGGCAGCTGGAATGCTATGGAAAGGAATGCTCTAAGAGCCACTAAATAAACACAAAAAAGCCAGCAATGCTGGCTTTTTCTTTATCGTTCACGATCAATGCGGTTCAATCATATGAACTCTTAGGATTTCACCGCTCTCTTCCGCAAGCGTAATCCTGCATTCTGCTTTCTCTTCAATCTGCTCAAGTTGTTCATCATCCAATGAGTACGGCAAGGTGATGACCAACTCGGGAATACTCTCGGCCCGTGCAAGGCGAAGCAAACGAATCAGGTTACTGGAATCACTCACATTGGTCGAAAGTACTTTCAGTGCCTGCATCTGTAGTTTTTCAGATTCAGATAACCCTGCCGGTAATGAAGACGTCCATGAAACTTCAAAAGCAGGAAGCAGTGCTTTCAGCGCATCCAGAAACGTCCATCGGTGATGGCAAGACGCAGAAAGGAACGATGTGTAATCGAATACAACGTTACTGTTGTTAGTGCTATCAACTGATGTTTCCATAATCATCCTTAAAAGAAACATTACAACTGTTGGTTAGAAGCAGTATACCGATTGCATATACATCAAGTGTTCCCTCACTATACGATTAACTTGCCTCTGAGGAATTCTCAATTGTGCAAATTTTGCACTCGATCCTGCTTTTTGAGCCAAAAAACCAAAGTGAAAATATTGGGTACACATTTGATTAACATCAAAAGCACCTTAAAAATACAAGCGTTACTTTGTGGAAATATTGCACAATTTGATGTACTGAAACATTCAAAAAACCATTATGGATCATATGTTTCACAGATTAAAAACATAAGCGCCGCTTGCTTAGCGGCGCTTTGATAACGGACATCAACTATTAATTCATTAGCTATGGAATAAGTCTTACATTCCATATAAGCATGATGATAAATGAATTATTTATTTCAACGTTCAATTAAACTGATGTGATGATGAGATAACAACCACACCATTATCTGAAATATGAAAACGCTCAGCATCTTTCTTTTTATCAACGCCGATAACCGTTCCCGGTGGTATCTCGACATGTTTATCTACAACGCAGTTTTCAAGATGCGCCCCCTCCCCCAGCTTTACTCCTTCAAAAAGAATGCTGTTAATTACCACAGCAGCGTTCCCTATGGATACTCTCGGAAACAGAACTGAATTTTGAGCAGAGCCTCCGGCGATCACCACACCACTTGAAATGATTGAGTTGATGAAGATCCCTTCATTTCCTTGTGCCGATGACACCGTTCTTGCCGGTGGTAACTGAGGCTCATAAGTTCTTATCGGCCAGTCCTGTTGATATAAATCCACCGGGGATTCAGCTAAGAGCAAATCCATATTAGCCTGATAAAACGCATCTATGGTCCCGACATCACGCCAATAAGCATCCTGAGTTACCCGCCCGGCTTCACCACCAAACCGATATGCGTAAACATGTGCCCTGTCGATCATTGCCGGGATAATGTCTTTACCAAAATCATGGCTGGAGCCTTTATTTATCGCATCTTGCTGTAATACCTTTTCCAGTACATCGAGAGAAAAAATATAAATCCCCATTGATGCCAGGCAAACATCAGGGTTGTCTGGCAACGTAGCCGGATTTGCCGGCTTCTCCTCAAATGCAATAACACGATGGTCAACATCGGCCTGCATCACACCAAAGGCTGTCGCTTCTTTTTTTGTTACATTCATGCAGGCAACCGTCAGTTCCGCATCGGTTTCAATGTGCTGGCGAAGCATGGGCGCATAATCCATGCGGTAGATATGATCCCCGGAAAGGACAACAACATACTTTGCATTGCTGCGCTGGAGTAAATAAAGGTTCTGGTAAATGGCATCCGCAGTGCCCTGATACCAGCTGTCTCCGGTACGCATTTGAGGCGGCACGGCTGTGATATATTCTCCGAGCTCAGGATTGAAAATCGCCCAGCCATCCCTAAGGTGTTTTTGCAATGAGTGGGATTTGTACTGCGTAAGCACCAGAATTTTGCGTAACCCTGAATGAAGGCAGTTCGCAAGGGTGAAATCAATGATGCGATATTTACCGCCGAACGGCACAGCCGGTTTAGCACGATTATCCGTTAAAGGGGTAAGACGTTTTCCTTCTCCACCAGCCAAAATGACGGTTATGGTTTCATCAATCATCGGGCTTCCTCTGCTTAATAGTTGATAGCGGTTCAAGACATACTGTCAGCACACTTCTGTTGATTTATCTGTAACTATTTCCATTAACAAGCTTTTCAACTATCACTTAGCAACTATCAAGCCACCTGAACTAAGTATGTAGAACCAGCATATTTCGTCAATTGCCCCAAATTTTTTGCTCAGGATTCACCAAAATGAACACCTGACTGCCCTATATGAGTGAAGTCGTTAATGCGATGCACCAAAATGTAGCAGCACATCATTTCATGGTGAAACAAACATGGTGGTAATGAAACAAATATAGAAAAAGAAGCAATGGCCTAGACCATCGCTTCTTTGTAAGTTTTGACTGATTCAAATAACTACCTAATGTTCTTCAACATACATCAGGCTCTCATCATTTTGACTCTTGTGGGTCACAATCTGTTGCTGTTCCCATCTGGCATCTAACAATGCCAGTTCTTTTTTCATTTCTGATAATTCGCGTTCCATATAAGCAATGTTCCGTATTAGCATTTTTCTTTCCATGTTTTTATCCTTAAACACTAATCACACCAACTCAAAAAGATACTATCAGAACCACCCTTTCTAAAATGCCTCTTTCATTTCAAAATCTTTTTTTGCTTTTTATATTAATTTTCTGTTCAACCTGCGTTAAGGATTGACTTTTTTTGATGGCAAACTTTTACTTTAATCATTAGTCAATCAGGCTTGTATGAGATTTCTTCCATGTTTGTATTAAATAGTTTACTTATTCAATTTGCCACTCCAACCGGATAAATAAAGCCAAGATTAAGAAAAACAAGCCAATATAACCAAAATATGAAACAACACACACCAAGCGTTATCCAACCGCTTTAATTAAGCAAATTATTAAAAACAACGTTTGAGCTTTATTTACAAAAGAAATAAAATCGAAATAAATAATCGTCACACGAGTATTACTCTTCAGGTGACAAAATATGCAATACAGTGAACAAGAAAGAGATGCTCAAACTTCCAGACTCTAAGATACTGTTTATATTAGGTATTATTCTCTCTCCTAGCGCATGGTCAGCTCAGAAGAGTGAGTTATCGTATTGCATCGACCCCAACTGGTATCCTCTTAGTTATACCGACAATGGTACCCATAAAGGCCTTAGTGCCGACCTTATTAAAAGAATTCAAAATCATTCCGGCCTTAGTTTTGTATTACATAATACGAATTCATGGTCAGAATCATATTCAGAGATTCTTAACGGCGGCTGTGATGTTATTTTTGATATTCAATCGACAGAAAAGCGCAGAAAGCATTTAGTTTTTTCTGATGTTATCTATAAAAGCGAACTGGTTTTCGTCACCAATAAGCAGGAACGCTATATTACCGATCCCAAAGCTTTTGTAAGAAACAGTCGACTTGGTCTGGTTGATGAGTACGGACCTTCAGATTCACTGAATATACAAAGCGCCAGCTATTATCGTAGCCTCAAATCCGGCCTGATTGCTTTATTCAACAATGAAATTGATGCAATGGTCGACTCATCAGAAGTGATGCAATACATTCTGATGGAAGAGTTTCCCGGTTTTAGCATCAATTCTGGTACCGGCGTATATTGGGAGCTTCGTGCCGCAGTCAAAAAAGAAAATGCTAGTATTATCAAGAAAATAAATCCAGCTATCGCTGCAATCAGTACTGATGAGCTCAACCAGTTAAGGCAAAAATGGTTCTGGTATAAGGAACCCAAACCCGAATTTCAGTGGCTATACCAAATCTCTCCGGTATTGCTCTTACTGTGCTTTGCCATTTATTACTTCTATTCCCAAGGCGTAAGATTAAAAGCACTGTCCGTTAAAGATGAGCTGACTTCTCAGCTAAACAGACGAGGGATTAATAAAAGCTTAAGGCTGGCTTATTCCCTGTTCCTCAGAGCAAATATTAATTTCTCTATCATTATCATTGATATAGACCACTTTAAAGTCATCAATGACAAGCACGGCCACCTCGAAGGCGACAATGTTCTGAAATCACTATCGCAGCTTTTACAACATCAGTTACGTAACTCGGATACGTTAGGTCGCTGGGGTGGCGAAGAGTTCATGATCATCTGCTTTAACACCGAGCTAAATGATGCCGTGGCAATAGCAGAGCGATTAAGAGCCACCATTGAAAAAGATATGAAAGTTGATGGTAAAAGCCTTACAGCCAGTTTTGGTATTGCTGATATTGAAAGCTCACCCGGTGCCGGCATTGATAATCTGATCAGAGTGGCAGATGAGCGTCTTTATCAGGCAAAAATGTCCGGCAGGAACCGCTGTATTCCAGATCTCGCTTCCTGTGAGGCTTAACCTAAAACAATCCCCACCGAGTTGGTGGTATGTTCGAGATAAGAATAAAAAAGCTCACATCCTGCTTAAGACGCTGATGTGAGCTTTTTAGTCTGGAACGTTAACTACCTTCTGAAACTGTTACACTCTGAAACTGTTCATCGCCAATTGCAGCTCTTTATTATTACTATTCAGCTGCTGAGTTTCAGACACAGCGGCTGTCATCTGTGTGCCGGTTTCATCCGCCATCTCATTTACCCGATTCACGTTTCGTCCAATCTCCTGCACGACTTCTGTCTGCTCCGCTGTTGCACAGGCAATTTGCTCTGTCTGAGCCTGGATCTCGGAAATAGCATGCATGATCTTGTTTAACGCGTCACCGACATGGCTGGCTTCATCCATCGTCTGTTCGGCCTGTCGTCGGTTATTACCCATCACAGAAGTCACATTATGAGTATTCGATTGCAGCTGTTCGATAATCCGCTGAATGTTAACAGTTGATTCCTGTGTTTTACTGGCCAAGCTTCTGACTTCATCAGCTACCACGGCAAAACCTCGTCCGTATTCACCGGCCCGCGCCGCTTCAATCGCTGCGTTCAGAGCTAACAAATTGGTTTGTTCAGCAATATCACTTATCACTCCCAACACCTGACCGATCTGCTCAGCATCCTGACGAAGATTCAACACCAACTCTTCCGCACTGAAAATCTCATGTGTCAGTAACTCTACATTTTTGATAGCTGACTGCACGGTGTCATTACTGGTTGAAACCAGTGATTCAGCCTGCTGGGTCATCATTCGGGTCTGCTCTGCATTGGTCGATATTTCATTCACTGCATGACCCATTTCCGTTGCAGCAGTAGCAATTTGGTCCAGTTCGCCCTTCTGAACTTGTACGGCTTTATTAGTCGCAACGATTGTCTGCTCCATCCCCTGACTATTCACTTCAACCTTTCCGGCCAGTTTACGGCTTTGAATGATCAGCCCCTGAATTTTGCCGGCAAAGTCATTGAACGCCATTGCAACCTGGCCAATTTCATCTTTTCTGTCGAAGGTTAAACGCTGTGTCAGATCACCATCTCCATGAGCAATATCACGCATTGCTGCCGCGGCCTCATGAAGTGGCGCAAGTGCTTTCATACAGAAGAGGCCAAGAGCGGTCGCCATCACAACCGTTCCCAGTAAAGCCAGCAGCATCGCTCTGTGGCTGGCTTCTTCTACCGGCTTATCAACCATTGACATTGGCACCATCAGAGCCAGCTTCCAGTTAAGTTTCGGTGACTCCAGCACAATGTCATGCATTGCCACTAACTGGCTGTTGCCCTGCCAGGTTACTTCAGCAAATGAGATCTCGCCTTGCAAACTGGCTTTTCTCAGGTTGGCAAATCCTGGATTATTGTAATCGAGTTTATCCAGTGTTAAGCCGCTCATGTCATCAGGTGTCATACCTGAAAATAAAATCACTTCACCTTTATCGTTAAACAGAAAAGCCGTGCCTTCTCCCATATAACGGGTTTCGTCTAATAAGGCTTGCTGAAGTGCTGTTATTTTCACATCAGCCCCACCAATATATTCAAGCCTCCCTGCGTTATCATAAACAGGAATATATAAGGCGCCATTAAGATTGCCATTTCTTACATCGATGGCAGTTGTGAACCATGCTTTTCTTTCTGACAGTGTTGTTCTCCACCACGGACGTTGTTTCAAGTCTACTGACGAATCATAATAACGACCTGAAGCATCATAATATTCACCTGTATTTTCCAAGGCAAAAAATAAACTAAACAGATTTTCATCCGTTTTATTCATTCTGTGGATATAAGAAAGTACATTTTCATATCTTTCTTTTGGTATTTCGTCACTTAACTCACCTCGTTCTTCTACAAAGGAGCGAACATCTGAACTCATCAGAAAAGTTGTGGCAAGCGATTGATATTTAGAGACATAACCTTTTGCAAACTCGGCTTTCTCACTAACTTGTGTCGCCAGACCGCTTCTGACATTTGTAAGTGTTAAGTCAGAAATCCGTCTTACAGCAAGCCAGGTGCCGACAGAAGCAATAAGAAGAACTAAAAGTGAAACACCCGTAATTATCTTTTTTACGAGAGATACTTTTGCCATTACTAACCCCTAATATATGATTAATTATAATAACGATGAATGTTTAATAACATTTTCCACTATGGGTTAATGAATATTATTCATCGGCTGCACGACATTATGTAAATTCAATATTAATCACGAGAGTGATAACACTGAACAAGTCATTGGTTTTTACAATACATCGGGCGGTATCATATTATCAGCGATCGAAACCCATCCCAATTACGGTCATCTCTCTTATTTAAATAAATTCCATGTTTATTTTGATCTTTATCACGAGTCGGGAAATAACTTATTTCCAAGGGTTTTACATTGAAACTTCCAGTCCGGCTTAAGTTCAGACTGAGCATCAATCATCCATTCTGATTAACAGAATAAATTTTTTTCATTGGCATTCTTCTTCTATCAGCATTAAGATCAGGTTCGTTTGGGGAGTAGTCACTAATTGTTCGCCTGTCGTCATCCCGAAGCCTCATGCTTCCGGCAGTCGAGGATGGATTTGTCATCAACATCTCACATGACACCATTCTGACAAGACCAACGCCATTATTCATGCACTCCGGTGTAGTTGTAGTAATGCGTGGAAGGTCGTAGCACACCCTGTCTGTTCCTCCTTTCGCGTATCATAGAAAGGAGAAAATCATGAGCCTTTTGAGTTATGAAGGGTTCGCAGTTCTGACTGTTATCATGCTGGCGCTGGATTTATACCAAACCCGTGGCGGTGTTATCACGATAAAGAAAGCTGCGTTATGGAGTTTGTTCTGGGTATTCCTTGCCCTGCTCTTTAACGGATTTATTTATCTTTACTGGCAGCAGATGGCACCGGAGAGCAGTTATACAAATAGTGAAGCTGCAACGGCTTTTCTGACAGGTTACCTGTTGGAAAAATCATTAAGTGTCGACAACCTGTTTGTATTTGCGCTGATCTTCGGTCAGTTTGCCGTACCGGAATCATTACGCCCGCGCGTATTGATGCTCGGTGTAGTGGGAGCCCTGCTGCTGCGCGGCTTGATGATCGCCATTGGTGCTGAATTACTGACTCAGTTCCATTGGGTACTGTATGTGTTTGCAGCCTTCCTGCTTTATACCGGCTTTAAGCTGTGGCAGGAGGACGATGAACAACCAGAAGACTTTTCCAAATCATTGCCGGTCAGGCTGGTGAAGAAATGCTTCCGTGTTAGTGAATCTTACCAGGGACACAAGGTGCTATATAAAGACCGCATCGGCTGGATTGCAACACCGATGATGATTGTCATTGCTGTGATTGCACTTACTGACGTGATGTTTGCACTGGATTCAATCCCGGCAATCTTTGCCGTAACTAAAGAGCCATTCCTGGTATTCACCGCTAACGTGTTTGCCCTGCTCGGATTGCGCTCTTTGTACTTTGTTCTGGAAGGTATGCTGACCCGCTTCTGTTATCTGCGGCCGGCACTGGCATTCATTCTGAGTTTTATTGGCGTGAAAATGCTATTGATGGAAACCACTTGGGCAATTCCAACCCCAGTATCCCTGGCCGTGATTGTCGTGACTATTTCAACTGCAATCATCGGGTCTTTGTGGAAAACCAAAGCCGCAGCGGTATCTTCCTGAGTAAGTTGACTGTGAGCTAAACGAAAAAAAACCTAACCACTGCGGATGGCTGTGGTTAGGTTATTCACTCCACGATTTATTCAAGAGCACTTATTGCAAAAGCGCCTGTTTCAACCAACATCAATTTCTTAACGACCCACTTCAGAAGTACCAGCTTCAGTACCTGAAATCTTTAAGGGTCACAAATTCTGGGTCGACCGGATGAGAACCGGGCCTGTCATACCCATAAATGTCTTCTCGTAACTGCAGCCTGTCGTTTTCATCTAACCAGGCTGTCATATACATAAACTCAACATCAAGACGACGAGCCAGGCTGACGGTATCGGAGTCTTCATCCCTGACCATCTGAGCAAAAGGCGCGATTCCAGAGCGACGCTGATAATCAAGAATGAACTGTGCAAGCTCTTCTGCCTTTTCTACCCGTACACAACCTGAACTCAAATTTCGCTTGTTGCGATTAAACAAACTGCGAGCCGGTGTATCGTGAAGGAATATCGCATAGTCATTCGGCATCAGAAACTTAACGCGACCAAGCGCATTAGTCGGTCCGGGTCCTTGCTGAAACTCATAGGGGAATGTTTCCGGATCGACCATACTCCACTCAATCTGATCCGGCAGGATTTCACTGCGATCAATCCAGCTTTTCACGATTTTCATATTCTTATTCGTCAAATATTCTCGTGACTTCTTTACTTTGGGAATCACATCTTTTTGCTTAATCGTCATCGGGACATTCCAGGTCGGATTGACAACCATTGTATTCAGAGACGATGAAAACAGGTTTGTCGGCCTGCTGGCACGCCCGACAATCACCTTAGATTCAAATAACAACTGCTCCTGATTAGTAACCCTGAGGCTGTAATCCGGAATATTCACTTTAATTACCGGTCGCTTACTGCCATCTGCGCCAAAACGGCTGCGTTGCTGGTTCAGTGCAATCACCCTGGCTACTTCTTTATATGGCAGCGCAAGTTGTCGTTTGGTTGATGGACCTATAACCCCATCCACGGACAAACCATTTCGACGCTGAAAAGCCTTGATTGCATCATTTACCGGTCCGGCATTTTCAATCACAGGCTGCTGCCTGAGCCACTGATAATCAGAAAATGCAAGATCGCCGTAGCGATACAGCACTTCAAGCATCGCATGGCCGTTAATAATTTCCTGACCACGACGGATTACCCGAGGGCCCTTGTTTGCTACATAGTTATGCGAGGGCAATCGTATGAACTCTTCCGCAACCTCAATGGCATTTTCCAGCCGCTTCACATTCGGCTTTAGCTGCTGCAATTCTTCAGAAAGGTATTTGGGAGAAATTGAAAGGATCGTACCCAGATATGTTTGTCGCGGAATACGTAACTTATGCCCTTTGAATAAATATCGCGGTTTTTGCTGAACCTGCAGAACAATAGATTTATAAGCCAGTAATGTGTCGGTTGCTAATAAGTCAAAACCACGCAGGTCACTGTTTTCAGATAGCTTTTCAAGCTCCTTAAGTCGCAAGTCCATTCCGGGAACAAGTTCTGCGTACACAAGAGATTTTAACTGCAGTAATAATTCACTCTGGAATGACTCATCAAGCCACAAAGGATAGTAATTATTTTCCCTATATATTTTTTCTAATGCGTTTGTAAAACAAACTGTGTTATCACTGTCGGGGCAAAGTTGCTTCTGGCTGTCAAGCTGGTTGCCATCAAGGAACTGCCAGCCCAGCAGTTCCTGTCCATACGCAAACACAGGAAACACGAAGAGTAAAAAAAGTAATCTACAACAATATCTACATACAATCCGAACAGTATTAATCATTATCCAACGATCCTGAACTAAGGTTGGTTTTAGTTATTGCTGTCAATCCATGATTGCTTACTAATAGAAACAATTCAGCCTTTATCTTTACTGATCAGGCTCTTTTAATATGTAGTCAATAAATTAACATTATGACAAGCCAGTACAAAAAACAGTTTTCTACAATCTTTTTTAACTCAATGTTTCATGTACTTAATTACCGTCTGACATTAATCATTTATTGCTGTTTCTATCATTATTTAAAGAAATATGGATCTGACTAAAGCGGTTGGCAGAATAGCATTCAGCCTTCAAAATAAATATATTTCGAAAGATTAATTAAGTGAACCATCACCCAAGTTATGATGAAATTTTTATGTGAACGATGTGAATATTATTTCTTCAGTAGCTCTGAGTCATTGTGATGCGGAATGTCGGATTTCCATTTGAGAAAATGACACTTTCAACGATTTCACTTCTAGAAATACCGCATAAAGGATAAGGTTAAATCCACATAAGTTTAGCGGGTATTAAATCATGGCCTTGCAAGAAAAATTCCATCAAATCATTACTGATCCTACGCTTTCGCCAAAGCAAAAATCGAACTTCCTTGCATTGGAAGCGGATGCCAGTGTTCCCTACCTCACTGTTTCTGAAGCAGTAAAAGAAGCTATGGAGCACGGGATTATCTGCGACATGTTTGAAGGCAACGCACCATTCAAGCCACGTTATGTACTGCCTGATTACGGAAAATTCCTCAAGCAAGGTTCAGAGTACCTTGAGCTTGAACCCGCGCAGGATCTTGATGAAGCCATTAATGCCCTGACAATCCTCTATCACCATGTCCCTTCGGTTACCAATATTCCGGTTTACTTAGGTCAGCTTGATGAAATTATGCTGCCGTTTGCTGAAGGACTGGATGAAGACACAATTTACCGTAAGCTGAAACTATTCTGGATCATGCTGGATCGCACCCTGCCGGATGCTTTCATGCATGCCAATATCGGCCCGTCGGATAATATTATCTGCCGCAGCATTTTGCACATTGATGCAGAACTCAAGCAGGTAGCCCCTAACCTGACCTTTATGTATGACCCGGCTATTACACCTGATGACCTACTCCGTTTAGCAGCGAAAAACATCTGTGAAACCAGCAAGCCCCACATCGCCAACTATCCGCTCCATGCGAATGCTTTTGACAATAAAGGCTTTGGCATTGTCAGTTGCTACAACTCACTGCCACTGGCTGGAGGTGCCAACACCCTGGTTCGCATGAACCTTAAACAAGCTGCACTTAAAGCAGAAAACCGGGTAGATTTCCTCAATCATGTTCTGCCGCATTACAGCGACCTTATGTATGAACTGATTGAAGCGCGTTCTGCATTCCTTCATCAGGATTCGCATTTCTTCAACAGCTTCCTTGTTGAAGAAGGGTTAATCGATGAATCTCGCTTTGCGCCTATGTTCGGCATTTACGGTATGGCAGAAGCAGTCGATATTCTGCTGGAAAAAGAAGGGATTCAGGCTAATTATGGTCATGATGACGGTGCAAACCAGCTCGGTTATCAAATCTCAGCAGCACTGGACAGTATTGTTAAATCGACGCCTGTCACTTATGGCTACAATGGCCGTGCATTGCTTCATGCTCAGGGTGGTATCAGCCTGGATAAAGACGTAACACCAGGTGTGCGTATTCCATATGGCACAGAACCGGATCCGGTCAGCCATATTCAGGCACTGGCTGAGCACCACCAGTATTACACGTCCGGCATCAGTGACATCCTTACCATTGATGAAACGGTTAAAGGTAACCCTGAAGCTATGTACCAGCTTTGCAAAGGTGCACTGGCGCTGGGAATGCGTGAATTTACCGCCAATGTGGATTCAAATGACCTGATCCGTGTTACCGGCTACATGATCAAGCTGTCTGACATTGAAAAATTCAATCAAGAGGGTTCCCGTACCAATACCACATGGCTTGGCAATGAAGCTGCCGCCAACACTGGAATCCTGAACCGCAAGCCGAGAGTGATCAGTCATGAACAAACGCCTTATTACGGTAACAACAGTGGCAACGGTCAGTAAAATTCTCAACTTCTCTTGCGTCGACGGGCCTGGCAACAGGCTCGTCATTTTCCTGCAAGGATGCAACTACCGATGCAAGAACTGCCATAACCCGCACACAATCGGCGTTTGTGATCATTGCGGCGACTGCGTTAGCCACTGCCCTGCCAATGCGCTTTCAATAAGGCAAAACGGCTCAGGAAAATCTCAGGTTATCTGGGAACAGGCGCTATGTACGCACTGTGATACCTGTTTAAACGTTTGTCCGAAACAATCGAATCCGAAAACACAGCGCTATACGGTGGAGGAAATGCTTGCTGTTGTTAGAAAAAACAGTCTGTTTATTACCGGCGTGACAGTTACCGGCGGAGAAGCGACACTCCAGCTGAATTTCATCACAGAGCTGTTTACACAGATCAAAGCCGATCCTGCGCTCAATCACCTGACCTGTATGATCGACAGTAACGGCAGTCTGAACGAAACCGGATGGTTGAAAGTCATGCCTGTATTGGACGGCGCAATGATCGATCTGAAAGCCTGGCAGGAAGAAACGCACCTGTGGATCACCGGGCGCGACAATCACAGAGTATTTAAAACATTAAACTTATTAGCTGAACAGCAAAAATTACACGAAGTCCGTTTACTGCACATACCGTCTGTAACTGATTTTCAGGCTGAAATTGACGATTTGGCTGATTACCTGTCGCAACTGCCAATCAGTACTCAGGTAAGGCTGAATGCCTTCCAGCACCACGGGGTAACCGGAGAGGCATTAGAGTGGCCGGTATGTACGAAAGAAGAAATTGAAACCCTTGCACAACAACTGGAAAAACGAGGCGTGAAAAATGTTGTGCGCCCAGCAGTTGTGTTCAGTTAGGTTTTTCTGTCCTTTCTGTATTAAAGGAACAAATATCAGGAACCGAGACTTAAGCTTCTATACTCGGTTCTTGCAACTTCCCCTTCACTTCATCAACCAATTCTTCCCTGCACACTTCAACAATCTGCTCATAGAGCCAACGGTGAGCCGGATCATTCATACTCGGTTGGTGCCAAACTAGGCTGTAAGAGACTTCACCATAATTAAACGGTAACGGTTTGGTGATCAGCCCTTTTGCCTGCATAGCCGTCTGAGCCCACTTTTTCGAGCACGTGAAGAGCAAATCACTGTTATGACACATCAGTGCGGCACCACCGAAGTCGGCAACAGAAATTGCGATCCGTCGCTTGCGGTGCTGCTGAGCCAGCTCCATTTCAAAAAAAGGCACACTTAAATCCTGATCCATAATGCCAATATGGCCATAGCTCAGGTAGTCATCCAGTGCCAACTCCTTCTCAGCCAAAGGATGACCTGCATTCATCAGGCAGACCATTTCATCATCCAATAAGGTTTCCCAAACCAGATTATTCTGGCATGACGGCGGTTGGCTCCGGTCATGAGGAAGCAAGATAAAGTCCAGCTGACCTTTACTTAGGCCATCAAAGCCCATGCTGTCACGAGACCAGATTTCTAGCCTTAGGTGCGGAGCCTGCTCTAACACTCTTGCGCTCAGCTTGGTGGCTAACAGCTCGAAGGTGCTTTCCCGCATCGCCAGAGAGAACCGTCCTTCATAACTCGCCGGATCAAACGCTTCCTGAGTCAGCATCTGATTCATTTCATTGATCATCTGATGCACTGTCGGACCTAGGCGCCTTGCCAGCGGCGTTGCAACCAACTGGTTACCGTGACGGTAGAACAGCTCGTCATTCAGATTTTCACGCAACTGAGTCAGGGTTTTACTGACCGAAGACGGACTCTGACACAGACGCTCGGCACAGACTGTCACGCTGAGTGTATCCAGCATGACATGAAGCGTAACCAGGTGCTTCATACTGACCCGGGATAGTTTTATCAAATCCATAGATAACCCGTAAAAACAAAAAAGCCAGCTGGCGTAACCAACTAGCTTTTAAAGTCAATCACTTACAACAAACTACACCTGCGATTAGCGCAAGCCGTTTAAAAACTCCGCACGGGTAGCCGGGTTACGTTTGAAGATCCCGCCCAATGCTGTCGTCGTTGTAGAACTTGTCGCATCCATTACACCACGCGCTTTCACGCAGTAGTGAGTCGCATCCATCGTAATAGCGACATCTTCACTTTCAAGAAGCGTTTGCAGCGCAACTAGAATCTGCTGCGTCATACGTTCCTGCACCTGAGGACGCTGGGCAAAAAAGCGAACGATACGGTTAATTTTCGACAAACCGATAATCTTGCCACGCGGGATATATGCCACAGTTGCTTTACCATCAATGGTAACTAGGTGGTGTTCACAAGTACTGGTAAGCGTAATGTCTTTAACTCGAACCATCTCATCACAGTTCATTTTGTTTTCAATAACTGTGATTTTCGGGAAATTAGCATAATCAAGCCCGGAGAAAACTTCGTCCACATACATCTTCGCAATACGATGCGGCGTTTCTACCAGACTGTCATCGGTCAAATCCAATGAAAGCAGCTCAAGTACTTCACGCATGTGGTACTCGATTCGTTCTTTTTTCTCGTCACGACTCATCACCTTATCTGTCATCGGTGTTTCAAGGCCGCGTTCTTGCAGTGCGTTACGCACTTTTAATGCAGATTCACTTAATGCTGTCATTCTTTCCCTCCAACTGGCACGGGCGCAATGCGAAAATGCCCTATTTCACTCTGCCAGCGATAATGTAGACCGAAGGATACCTGTAATTGGCAAGAATACCAAATTGAATAGTTACAGCTCTCATTAACTAAGGCATTAGTTATAGCCTGATTTTTTTGTCATAATGATCTCTTATACCAATCATAATAAGCGAACGACTTGTAACGGATACCAATTATGGGATGTTGTGACGCACCGGGCCTGATGCCTGTAGAAACTGCTCTGGCCAAAATCCTGGCTGAAGTTAAGCCATTGGAAACAGTAAATACCGTTTCCCTGTCTGAAGCGATGGGACTGGTCATCGCCGAAGATGTTCTCTCTCCAATTAACGTACCGCCTTTTGCTAACTCAGCAATGGACGGTTATGCCCTTCGCCGCGAAGATCTGGTAAACACTGACACCCTAATCATGGCGGGTAAGTCTTTTGCCGGGATCCCATTCGACGGTCAATGTGAACAAGGCCAGTGTATCCGCATCATGACAGGTGCCCAGTTGCCGGAAGGTGCAGACACTATCGTTATGCAAGAAGAAACTGAAGCAGACGGTGACAACATCCGCTTCCTGACCAAACCACCAGCCGGTGACCACGTTCGCCCAATCGGCGATGATGTTCGCCTTGGTGATGTTGTGGTTGCCAAAGGCACGCGCATTACAGCCCGAGAAATGCCACTGCTGGCGTCACTGGGTGTGGCAACAGTGAAAACTTACCGTCGCCCTATCGTCGCATTTTTCTCTACCGGTGATGAACTGCGTTCTGTCGGTGAGCCACTTGAAGCCGGTCAGATCTATGACAGCAACCGCTACGGTATTCGCGCCCTGCTGGAAAAATTCGGCTGTGACGTTATGGATCTGGGTATTATCCCGGATAACCCGGAAAAACTGCGCAAGGCATTCGATGAAGCGACCAAAGCTGACGTTCTGATCACCTCTGGCGGTGTGAGCGTAGGTGAAGCCGACTACACCAAAGATATTCTTGATGAGCAAGGCGAGATTGGTTTCTGGAAAATCGCTATGAAACCAGGCAAACCTTTTGCGTTCGGCACCATCAAAAGCACTTGGTTCTGCGGCCTGCCGGGTAACCCGGTTTCTGCAATGCTGACCCTGTACCAGCTGGTACAGCCAATGCTGGCTAAACTGGCCGGTCACAGCCAGTACCAACCACCGCAGCGCGTGAAGGCAAAAGCTACGACTGTATTTAAGAAACGCCCTGGTCGTACTGACTTCCAGCGTGGTATCTACCAAATCAATGCCAACGGTCAGGTTGAAGTAGCGACTACCGGTAACCAAGGCTCCGGCGCATTCAGCTCTATGCACCAGGCTAACTGCTTTGTCGTACTGGAGAAAGATCGCGGTCGCGTCATGCCGGGCGAAGAAGTCACTATCGAACTGTTCAATCATACGCTGTACTGAGGATCCATTGTGGCAGAACTGACTGATGCAGAAATGCTGCGCTATAACCGTCAAATCATCCTGAAACAATTCGATTTTGACGGCCAGGAAGCGCTAAAAGATTCCTCAATGCTGATCCTTGGTGCCGGTGGTCTGGGTTGTGCCTCAACCCAGTATCTGGCAGCCGCTGGTGCTGGCAAACTGACGCTGATCGATGATGACAAAGTTGAAGTCTCCAACCTGCAGCGCCAGGTGCTTCACAATGACAGCACCGTCGGTATGCTGAAAGTAGAATCAGCAAAGCAAGCGCTGACAGCCATCAACCCAAACACCCAGGTTGACACTATCGCCAAGCGCCTGACTGACGAAGAGCTGTTACCTCTTATTGAGCAACACACTGTGGTGCTTGACTGCAGTGATAACGTCGACACCCGTAACCAGCTTAACCGTCTGTGCTACCAGACTAAAACTCCGCTGATTTCCGGTGCGGCTATTCGCATGGAAGGTCAAATCAGTGTTTACAGCTATCAGGATGATGAGCCTTGCTATCAGTGCCTGAGCGCACTGTTCGGCCAGCAAGCGCTAACCTGTGTGGAAGCCGGGATCATGTCCCCTGTTGTCGGCATTGTCGGTGCGGTTCAAGCGATGGAAGCAATCAAAGTTGTTGCCAATATGGGGCAGCCGCTGACTGGTAAAATCCTGATGCTTGATGCCATGAGTATGAGCTGGCGTGAAATGAAGCTCGGCAAGCAGCCATCCTGTACTGTTTGCGGTTAATTTCAAACATCCAAAAGAGAAGAAGGAAGCCGAAGCTTCCTTTTTCCCTTTCCCTCTACACGCCTTAACCCGTGAACAATTCAAAGTCTGGCGTAATACGAACTTCAATCCGGCGGTTTTCACGGCGTCCGGCAGCTGTATCGTTATCTGTTATTGGGATCATTTCACCAAATCCGAATGTCCCAATTCTTTCTGAATCAACGCCCTGTGAAATCATAAACTGCGAGACAGATAAAGCCCGCTTTTCAGACAACGATTTGTTATATTTCTCTGCTCCGACACTATCAGTATGCCCGGCAATAAATATCTTCGACTGCGGATGATCTTTCAGTAATGTAGATAAACGTCGAAGTACATAGTGAGTCTCTCTACGCACGATCGCACTGTCATGCTTGAAGCTCTGATCACCACGTAAAACCACTATCACCTGATCACCTATACGATTGACTGTACCGTCTTCAGAATCAATAAACTTCTGAGCCTCATCATAGGTATAGTTCAGAAATACATCGACTTTTTTTCTCGAGAAATTTTCGCCAGAAGAGTCAGAAGCACAGCCGAACAAAAGTGCCGACATCAACATTAAAATGGTAATTTTCGCCTTGTGCATAGAATTCGCCTTATTAACCTGTTTCGTCGATAACTCTATCAAATCAATAAGTTGCGTTGTGACCTGAAATAACTATTATGGAGATAGTTCGCAATAGTTATTTCCCGTTCACATCAGTTACATAAAAAACCAAATATCAGAGCAAAAAAAAGCCGAGTACGAATACTCAGCTCTATCATTGTGTTGCCTTTGGAAAAGGCCGCTACCAATAGCGCCCCCACCAATGCTAATTAATGTTTCTCGATATACAGATCTTTCGTAAAGCGCGCTTCTGCTGCATTGGTAACAGAGTAGCCGCCAACATACTTCTGCTTAAGCACAGAGCGAGTGTAGTGATAAAGAGGAATTGCTGGCATCTCTTGTGCAAACACCAACTCAGCCTGCTGGTAATAATGATTTCGCTTTGCATTATCCGCAGCCTTGATTGCGCTCTCCATTGCCTCATCATACGCAGCGTTGCTCCACTTCGAATAGTTCATCCCCGTCGTTTCAAAATAAGACAGGAAGGTGGACGCTTCATTGTAGTCGCCGTTCCAGGCATAACGGGCAACCGTAAAGTCCTTCTGGCTTAGCTTCTGCAGGAACGTCTTCCATTCCTGGTTCGCCAGTTCAACTTTAACCCCAAGGTTTTTCTTCCACATCGATGCCATCACAATCGCCAGCTTCTTGTGCGACTCCATGGTGTTATAAATCAGCTCAAACTCTAGCGGGTTTGATTTACTGTAACCGGCAGCTTCAAGTAATTCCTTCGCTTTGGCATTACGTTCTTTCTGGCTCATCTCCGCCCAGGCCAGTTCCGGTGCTTTAAAGCCAGATACTGATGGCGGAGTCACGCCGTAGGCAGGAAGCTGTCCCTGTCCCAGAATTACTTTAGTGACAACATCACGATCGATAGCATAAGCCAGTGCTTTACGTACACGAGCATCATCAAACGGCTTCTTATCAATGTTAAACAGGTAGTAATAAGTGCCGAGTGACGGCATCGTCAGCAACTCATCAGGACGCTGCTTCTTAATAGCGTTGTACTGCTCAAGCGGGAAAGATGAAGTGATATCAATTTCACCAGTACGGAAGCGGTTGTATTCAGAGGTCATATCCTGGATCGGTAAGTAAGTAACCTTGTTGATCACCGTTTTCGCGTCATCCCAGTAAGCCGGATTACGCTCCAGAACAATACGCTCGTTGATCACCCATTTAGATAACTTGTATGCACTGTTAGTAACAATGTGTTCCGGTTTCGTCCATGCGTCTCCGTATTTCTCGACCACTTTACGATAAACCGGGAACATGGAAGGATGTGCCAGCATCTTTTCAAAATATGGTACAGGCTTATCCAACATAATTTGCAGCGTCAGATCATCCAGTGCTTTTACACCCAGTTCATCTTTTGGCATCTTACTTTCACTGATCGAATCAGCATTCAGAATATGAGCCATTGTGTAATACCAGGCATAATTTGAACCTGTCGCCGGATCGATAACACGCTTGAAGCTGTATTCAAAATCATGGGCAGTTACCGGCTCACCATTTGACCATTTCGCCCCTTTACGGAGTGAAAAAGTATAGACTTTGGCATCGTCTGACTTTTTCCAGCCAGTAGCCAGAGCTGGAATGATATTCCCGTCACCATCCTGACTGACCAAACCTTCAAACATATCCTGAATTACACGAGAGCTTGAAGTATCAGAAGAGAAGGCAGGATCCAGCGTCGGGACTTCATCACCGTTACCGCGAACAATCTCCTGAATATCAGAAAGAGTTACGTTTGTCGGTACTTCCGCAGCCATAACCGGGGCTGCAACCATCAGAGCCACCAAAGCAGCCAGCTTTGATATTTTACTTCCTTGCATACAATTTCCTTGCTGTTTCCTTGATTAAGGGAATATTTTCGCAAGTAACATACACTTATATGCATAAAGTTGGTAGAGCTATGCTCACAAAAAAAGCCGATGAAAATCATCGGCTTCTTATTGAGTTTTAGCTTATTAGCTTAAAAAGGCACTGATTAGTTATCGTTCAGTCTGATACCTTCACGCTCAATCACAATCAGGCCTTTCTTATACAGGCCACCGATCGTTTTCTTAAACGTTGCTTTACTTGTTCGGAATTCTTTGAAGATCGCTTCCGGTGAAGACTTATCACTCAGTGGTACAAAACCGCCTTTACGTGCCAGCGTTGTCATGATTTTATCTGCCAGGTCATCAACTTTCGCGCGACCTGCTTTTTGCAGCGACAAAGTAATTTTACCGTCCGGACGAATTTCCTGAACGAATGCTTTCAGCTTCTTACCCGGGAACAGTTTACCGAATGCTTCAGTTTTAAAGATCAGGCCCCAGTGCGCTTCTTCAATCACCGCCTTGTAACCAAGTTCAGTAACTTCAGCAATCTGCACCTGTACTTCATCACCGATTTTATATTTCGCCGGAGTTTTATCCAGGAAGCGGTTAAATTTAGTTGTACCTACGATACGGCCTGATGCCTTATCGCTGTACACGCGAACCATAATGTCCTGGCCTTCTTCTAGGCGACGACGCTGCTCACTGAACGGGATAAGCAAGTCTTTATCCAGCCCCCAGTCAACAAACGCACCGACACCACAAATGCCGACAACGCGTAGCAAAGCGAAATCGCCAACCTGAGCCAGTGGCTCTTTAGTGGTTGCGATGATTTCATCTTGAGAATCAAAATATAGGAAGACTTCAATTTCATCTCCCAGCTTAGTGCCAGCCGGAACAGAGGATTTCGGCAACAGGATATTGCCAAAGTCTTCACCACCATCAAGGAATACGCCAAAATCAACCAGCTTGACGACCTCTAATGTGTTGTATTGTCCAATTTTAATCATTTACTTGACACTCTCTGGGTAAATAAAAACAACCACCGCACATCTGTCTTTTATAAGACCACAAACAAGGTACGAAAGTTGCCATCTTCTTATAGTTCAGGTCGCGCATTATACGTGATGTTAAGCTGATGCGCCTGACCTATATTCATTTATTTGGCTGTTTTTTATTCTTTTAATGCAGTCAGGAGCGATTCTGCCCTCTCATGGAAAATTCATTCAGTGAAATTCAGCATTCTTGCTAACATTTCTATTAAAAGTAAGTGATAATCACTGCTGTTATTTTTCTTAGCCAGTTCAATCATTTTCAAGCGAGGTTTAAAGACATAGTGATCACTGTTGAAAAGAAAGATGGGCATAAAATAAAGATATCCCATGTTATTCAGGAAACCACTAATCGACAGCTTGACCTCTATGTTTTCGTGCCCGGTGAATTAGGACTCAACCCCAATATCATTTCTGAAGACGAGTTCTACCATAACGCTATTCTAGGTAAGCGAACTTACTACAGTGACGTCATTCACCTGCCATTGGTGCACAGTCGTCTAGCCAGTCGCGGCGGTCTTTCTACTGAACAGTACCGACTGAGCTTGAGCCTTTATGCGTATCAATATTCTCTGGCGCTGGAAAAAACGACCCACCAGCTTCATGAGGGCAATGAGGAAAGAACAATTGAAGAAGTTGACGAGGTTGCTCAACTTGCCGTTCGCATCCTGAAAAGGTTACGCCGTAATGTGCCAACCGATAAAAAACTGCTGAAATACTACCAGAATATTGATAATTACCTGTCGTGGTATACCGAGCAGCGATTGTTGTCGCTGGTGGCACACCTACCACGTAATGCCGACTACCCGGAAATTAAAAGCCTGTTGCTTGAAATCTGCGAAAAAGAGTCACAGCATCGTCTCGACAACGACTATAACTCCACCAAAGCAATTCAAGATCCGACACGGATGTCAAATAAGATGCGCCTGTTGCGCCGTTTGATTGAATATCCGGTCACCATGAAGGAAAAAACAACTGCACTTGGTAAGAACACCAAAAAGTTTATCGCCGGTTTTGCGGCAGGCTTTGTGATGATTTTCGTCTCCATTCTGATGATTAAAGCGCGTGGTGTGCTGGGTGATATTACCGCGTCTTTCCTTCTGGTGTTGTCGTTTATCTATGCCGCCCGTGAAGTGTTCAAAGATGACTTGAAATCCATGATGTGGCGCTGGATGCGTAAAGGAAAGCCAAAGTGGCGCAAACAGTTTTTCGACGCCAACTCAAGTAAGCTAATTGGCCGTCAGCTTGAGTGGCTCGAATACATCAGCTATCGCAAAATTGATGGTGAAATCAAAAAGGTCCGTAAACACAAAGTATCACAGCGTGAAGAAACTATTCTTCACTACAAAAGCACAACTCGGATGTCACCGACCAAGTTCCTGACCGGTTATGAACAGACACTGGAATCTTTGACCCTTGATTTACGTGTATTGTCAAAGCTCATGGGGAAAGGTTCTCAACGTTTCTATCAGCTTAAAGACGGGCAGGTATCAAAAGAGTCGGTTGAAAAACGCCATCTGATCAACCTGATCACCCGAGAAACAGATGAAGATAAAACCGTGCGGATCCAACGCTGGAAAGTAATTATCAACCGTTCAAAAATCGTCGACATTGAACCTATTGCCTAAGTAACCACTTCCCCTGCCCCGAAAAATGAAATCCCGACACATGTCGGGATTTATTACCCCATCCTCATTAAATATCAAGCTCATACACACGGTATTTTTAGGAAGTACTGGGAGCTAATTCACGGTTCATAATATCGGCATAGTTTTATAGTCATGAAACTGATCCAGTCGACTTTACAAAGTCTGCCTCACTGATATTTTCGGCAGTATTTGTGTTTTGTGGTCATTTATTCTATGAAAAACAGCCGGATAACCAGTTTAGATCTGGGACGTTTCCTTGCCATTATCGCTGTGATCATCATTCATTGTGCCCCACTTCAGGTTGGACCGTTAATCGGAGACCAACCTTGGTTAGGCATGCTTCTTAATCAACTGTCACGATTCGCGGTCCCTCTTTTCTTTATTATCTCTGGCTATTTCCTGATGCCAAAACTGGTCGGCGAGCCTTTAGAAACGCTAAAAAAGTATAGCGCACCTTTACTTAAAATCTGGTTGGCATGGAGTGTGATTTATCTGGTTATCCCGTTTAATCTGGGAACCGTTGTTGAAGAAAGCTACCTGGCCGAGCGAATGGGATACTGGGATTATCTGCTGTCAGCTCCGCTCAACACATTGTTTGAAGGCGGCATGGTGCATCTGTGGTTCATTCCCGGTTTAATCTGCGGCACAGCCATCATTGCGATGCTCTGTCATTACAAACAAACACATATCGTTTTACCACTGGCCGTTATCCTTTATGTTTACGGATTAATGGCCGGAAGTTATCACCCTGTTTTTGGCCTTGAAGCACCGATATTCACTCGCAATGGTCCTTTCTTCAGCACATTGATGATCGCAATAGGCTTTGAGGTCAGATTTAGGAACATCAGTGTTTCGACAGCTAAAGCTGCGTATATGTTGCTAGCGGGTATGCTCTTTCACCTTTATGAAGCCTATTATCTTGTGAGTTACGACATGTTCTTTGTTGAACACGACTTTCTCGTCGGAACACCACTTTGGGCAACAGGTATCTTTTTCTTACTACTGAACAAGCCGCAACTGGGTAACACCCCGCGATTGACAAGGTTGAGCAAAGATATTTTAGGGATCTATCTCTGCCACCTAATGATCTTTATTTACCTCGCCAATATTTTTGCCATTTTGGAACTTGAAGGGATCCTCATTGACATCATATCCGTACCGCTGACTTTTATTATCTCGTTGTTGCTAACTCGACTTATAAACAAAACACCACTAAAACACGTACTGCTAAGGTAACGACGCACAAAAAGAAACCGGCATTGGTTGCCGGTTTCTTTATATTTGAACTTTCAATTTACTTACTGACTAACCACAGTTTTTATGCCCAAATCCTGCAACCACTTCTGTAGCTTAGGTGCCTGTCGGATATAGTGGCTGACGACATCACAAGGCTTGTTGCTGGCTTCAGCCGCACTCAGAGCCTGTTTGAGCAAAAGTTGTATTGCCTCATTCTGGTCATCATGCAAGTAGTTCAGCGTCGAATGATCCTGGTCCAGCCCCAATGCGAACTGGCCCAGTTGATCAATATCGATAACCATGCCGTCAAAATACGGCAGGAACTTCTCGGCTAACAGTGCATTGGCTGGTAATTCGCACAACAGATTGACCTTCAAACCATTCATACCACGACAAAGCCCCTGCTCAGCCAGCAAGTCTATAACGGTTGCCGCTTCACTGCAGGTACGGACAAACGGAACCACCAGCTCAATATTAGTCATACCTTCAGCATTACGAGCGCGCTTAATCACTTCACATTCAAGCTCAAAAGCTTTGCGGTGACTCCGATCTGCAAAACGGGAAACACCACGAAGACCAATTAACGGATTGACTTCATCTGCTTCCAGCTCACTTCCGAGTAAAGATTTTCGGCTGTATGAGTCAGCACCAGACAGTTTCACTTTCAACGGCTGCCCTTCGCACTTCTTCGCCGCCTTAATCAATAAGCCCGTTAGCGTTGTAACATACCATTCTGCAGGCGCATCCTGTTCTCCCACTCGCGCAATAACAGTTTCCTGCTTTGATTCGTCCAATTTTGCCGTTTCAGCAATCGCGTAAGGGTGAATACCAATCTCATGATGAATAAGATCATCCATTGATACTAAACCCACTTCAAAGTCCGGTGCTTCAAGTTGCTCAGCTTTCTTTAACATCCCCGTTATATGCAATCCGGCTTGCACTTTATTTGCCATACTTCCCTCAGTTTTTCGCTTTCAAATTGTTTTTTATTCGTAACGTTTGCTTATCAATACAGCAGCTATGCTTAACAAAGCATGGATTTCTACATAAAAACCTAAGACATATCACAAGTTTGGTTTATTCCTGCGGTCATTTGGGCTATCTTTACGCGTCGTAATTTTTTGATATACCGAGATAGGCAAACGTATTATGCCAATGAAAACAGATGAACTCCGCACAGTGAGCCTTGGGGCGATGCCAACGCCAGCAGATGTTGAAGCTGCTTACCCAATCACTGATGAAATTGCAGAGCATGTTGCAAACTCTCGCCGACAGGTTGAAGCGATTTTAACGGGACAAGACTCCCGGCTTCTGGTTATCGTTGGCCCTTGCTCGGTACATGATCCTGAAGCTGCACTTGATTATGCAAAGCGCATTCAAGAAATTCAGGACAAATACAAAGACCAACTTTGTATTGTTATGCGCACCTACTTCGAAAAGCCTCGTACCGTTGTTGGCTGGAAAGGTCTGGTTTCTGACCCTCACCTTGATGGCAGCCTTGATCTGGTTTCCGGCTTGCACACTGCCCGCAAACTTCTGGTTGATATCAACAAACTTGGAGTGGCGACAGCGACTGAGTTTCTGGATATGATCACTGGCCAATACCTGGCAGATCTGATTTCCTGGGGGGCTATCGGTGCCCGTACTACGGAATCACAAATTCACCGTGAAATGGCTTCAGCACTGTCCTGCCCTGTTGGCTTCAAAAACGGCACTGATGGCAATATTAAGATTGCTATCGATGCTATCCGCGCAACCCGTGAGCCTCATGTGTTCTGCTCTCCGTCTAAACACGGCGAAATGACCATCTACCGTACCTCGGGCAACCCTCACGGTCACATCATCCTGCGTGGCGGCAAAATGCCGAACTACCATCAGGAAGATATCGAAGCAGCATGCGATACTCTGAAGTCCTTCGAACTGCCTGAACGCCTGATTGTCGATTTCAGCCACGGCAACTGCCAGAAACAACACAAACTTCAGTTAGATGTTGCTGCTGATATCTGTCAGCAGATCAAAAATGGCAGCCATTTCATTGCCGGCATTATGGCCGAGAGCTTTATCGAGGAAGGTAACCAGAGCGTCGATGCAGCAAACCTTGCTCAGCTTACTTATGGCCAATCTATCACCGATCCGTGCATCAACTGGGGTGATACTGAAACCATGCTGACGATGCTGGCTGATGCGGTAAAAGCACGTAAATAAGCTATAAATAGAAACGCAGGTTTCTTAGGCAGCCAAACGAAATCTGACGGCGCAAAACTGTTCGCCGTCATGCTGATTTAAGCCACTTGCTAATGGAACAAACCAACTATTAGGATCTTGCAAATGCCATCTTTTGATATTGTTTCTGAAGTTGATAACGTTGAACTGAAGAACGCTGTAGACAACGCTAACCGCGAACTCGCAACACGTTTCGACTTCCGCGGTGTTGAAGCTAGCTTTGAACTGAACAAAGAAGTTGTGAAAGTCGTTGCCGAAGCTGATTTCCAAATCCAGCAGATGATGGATATTTTCCGCGGTAACCTGGCAAAGCGTGGCGTTGATGCAAGAGCGATGGAACTTAAGGACATTGTCCATTCAGGTAAAACCTTTTACCAGGAAGTCCTGTTCAAGCAAGGTATCGACAGCCTGACAGCAAAGAAAGTTGTTAAGGCAATTAAAGAATCTAAGATCAAAGTGCAGGCTTCTATTCAGGGCGAGAAAGTTCGTGTAACTGGTAAAAAACGCGATGACCTGCAAGCAACTATGACACTGGTTCGCGAAGCAGAATTAGGTCAGCCATTCCAGTTTGATAATTTCCGTGATTAATATTTATCTTATTTGATTTCAAATTAGTCATATTAATTTTAAAGGAAGGCATTATGCCTTCCTTTTTTATTACATCTATATATTCACCGCCCTGATAAAATAGCGCCATCAGATAATTTTATTGGTTATGCCTAAGCTGAATATTTAAAACCAAGTATTAACAAGTCACAATCTTTTGACGTAATTTTTCATAACTATCCTTTTGTGGTATTGATACATATGCCTGTTATTTGCACAAACAATCTCAATAAAAACCGAAATCATTAGTTGTGAAACAAATAATCCCCTATACTCCCTTCCGTCCTTTAGGGTTCCATTTGTATTTATAAGGTTTTATTTAATTAACGATTATAAAGCAGACATTTTATCAGCAGCTTAATGCCGCATGGATAGCACTTCAGACTCAGGACCCGTCTTATGAATTAATACCAGATATAATCTAGTATTAAATTCAACTCACCATTAGCTTCTTTCTCTGTTCAAATGAACATAAGTACTATTTAAGTACTGAGATCTGCTTATATTCCTTCGCTACTGAGCGAAGCACGGAAGGTATGCTACCAGAACCCTTTAAAGGCTATAACAATATACCTATAAAGGAGATGTCCATAATGGACACAACACAAAACAATACTGTTAATACTTCTTCAACCAACACAACCAAACTTGGTTGGAGCAAAAGCGATACGGTTTGGGTCCTTGGCCTTTACGGTACTGCTGTAGGTGCAGGTACACTATTCCTGCCAATTAACGCAGGTGTAGGTGGTCTTATCCCTCTATTGGTTATGGCCCTGCTGGCCCTGCCAATGACTTTCTTCGCACACCGCGGCATGACTCGTTTTGTTCTGTCCAGCTCTAATCCTGGTGCTGACATTACAGAAGTTGTTGAAGAACACTTCGGTGTAGGCATGGGTAAAGTTATCACCCTGCTGTACTTCTTCGCTATTTACCCAATCCTGCTTGTTTACAGTGTGGCACTGACTAACACTGTTGAAAGCTTCATGGAGCATCAGTTGGGCATCCAGCCACCAGAACGCGCTATTCTGGCACTGCTACTGATTGTTGCTCTTATGGCGATTGTACGTCTGGGCGAACAGCTGATCGTTAAAGCGATGAGCGTACTTGTATTCCCGTTTGTTGCTGTACTGCTGATGCTGGCACTGTACCTGGTTCCTTACTGGAACGGTACGATTTTCAACGAAATCGTTCCTGCAGACGGTGGGTTCAGCACAATTCTGATGGCAGTTTGGCTGATCCTTCCGGTTATGGTTTTCTCATTCAACCACTCTCCGGTGATCTCTTCTTTCGCTGTTGCCAAGCAGAAAGAATACGGCGCAAATGCAGAGAAACAGTGTTCTCGCATTCTGGCTCGCAGCCACATCATGATGGTTGTAACTGTAATGTTCTTCGTATTCAGCTGTGTTCTGAGCCTGTCTCCGGCTAACCTTGCCGAAGCGAAGGCACAAAACGTTTCTATCCTGACTTATCTGGCGAACCACTTTAATACGCCGGCGATCGCTTATGCAGCACCAATCGTTGCAATTATTGCGATTACTAAGTCTTTCCTTGGTCACTACCTAGGTGCAAGCGAAGGCCTTAATGGTATCGTAATCAAAATGGCACGCAGCCGTGGCAAACAAGTTGGTCCGAAAGCACTGAATACGTTCACTGCGCTATTCATGCTGGTAACAACTTGGGCAGTTGCAACTATTAACCCAAGTATTCTGGGTATGATTGAAAGCCTGGGTGGCCCGGTTATCGCAATGCTGCTATTTATCATGCCAATGTACGCAATTAAGAAAGTGCCATCAATGCGCCAATACTCTGGTGCTCTGAGTAACATTTTCATTGTTGTTATTGGCCTGGTTTCAATTTCGGCAATCTTCTATTCACTGGCTCAGTAATTAACCACCAGTAATAAAGAAAAATATCCACAAGGCCAATCATTCGATTGGCCTTTTTATTATTCCTTTAAGTTATATATTGATTGGTATTATTTTCTGCCTCTGCTAAAGTCTCTTTATATTTGAGATTTTTAGGAACCTCCTGCCAATGGAATTGGAGCGCTATTCAGAGTATGACAACCCGCTGATCTGGCCAATTATTTCGATATTGAAAGAAAAACCATCAGGCTGGATGATTCATACCCTTTCCGAAGCCCTGAAACAAAAAGACCTGCTAACAACTCTGGATGAGGATCCCGAAAAAGATCTTTTCAAACGCAATTTCCTATTAATGAATGCACTTTATCAACTGCAGGAAATGCTGTTACCGGATCAATGGCTACAAGCTCAGGCGATGGACATTTGCTTGTCTGATAACCTTTCCGGCGACCATAACCAGATCGATATTGATGATCCACTGAGAAGTTATTACCTCGACTGGCAGAACTACAACACAGACACGGATGTAATTAAGTCTCTGCTGTCTTCATTCTGGAAGCGCTACCAAAGTTATATCGGCACTGGCACTATTCAAAGCGTCACAGCTCAACCGGAAGATTATGCCTTGCTGGAGCTGTCGACAGACGCAAGCCCGGCTCAGGTACGTCGTCAATGGCGCAAACTGGCCCTGCGCTGGCATCCGGATCGTCCTAATGGTGATGCTGAACAATTCCGTAAGATCTGTGAAGCCTGGCAAAGATTGAATTCTCAAATCTAAGATGTCATGCCCTTCTCTGCCAAATCCAGTCATTCAATTTTTTCTAACAAGCCGGCCAACTTTGCCATCTGTTAACCAATACGTGCCGACTCTAAACTTATAACAAACAGGTTATTAAGTTTAGGGTCGAGGGGCTATTCGGAGGTCTTATGGCTATCAGACGCATTAAACAAATTATTCAATCTCATGCTTCTTCGGATGGTGACGGTGTTAAAATTCAACGCACTCACGGGTTCAACAATGCTCAGTTTTCACCGTTTCTGATGATAGATGAACTCAAATCAGAAAACCCGGACGACTACATTGGTGGTTTTCCACCGCACCCCCACCGCGGTATCGAAACACTGACTTACATGCTCAAAGGTCATTTTCAGCATAAAGACCATATGGGGAATATCGGAGAACTACGCGATGGCGGTGCACAATGGATGTCTGCCGGTCGCGGTGTGATCCACAGCGAAATGCCAATGGTGACTGACGGCAACCTGCACGGTTTCCAGATTTGGTTAAACCTGCCCGCTAGCAAGAAAATGTCAGAAGCTCAGTATCATGATTTTCAACCAGAAGTGATTACGGAAAAACTGTTATCCGATCATAGTCTGGTACGAGTGATCGCCGGCGATCTGACAATTAGAGGTGAAACTCTGACAGGACCGTTACAACAAACAGGAGTCCCGACCACCATCGCCGACTGGCAAGCAAGTAAGGGCGAACGTTTCTCCAGTTGCCTCAATCCGGATTATCAGGCCCTGTTGTATGTCTATCAGGGACATATAGAGATTGAAGGAGTTACAGCTAAAGCCGGACAACTTGTTATTCTGGATCAGGGAGAAGGTTTATCAATTTCTGCAAACGATGATTCAGGTGTCCTACTGCTGTCCGGCATCCCTATTGATGAACCAGTTGTTCATTACGGGCCGTTTGTCATGAATACAATGGAAGAGATTGAACTGGCCATCAGTGATTATCAAGAAGGCCGACTGGTTGACTAGGAAGCTTGCTTTTTATCATGCGAGATACAAAGACGACAAAAAAGGCAGCCATTCGGCTGCCTTAGCTTTATAAATGCTGTTTTATTCCTGATTAACTCTTTTCGGGTCAATCATTAGCATGCCATTATGCGGTGCTGGCCATTCAAAGAAATCTTTATTATCGGCCTGATGAATAATAACCGGTGAATAAAGATCGATAAGTTCTTTCTCTGCACCATTATTCAGCATGTAACTATACAAATCATCAAACTGATAGTAACCATCTTTAGGTTTATCATTGATAAACATCTTGAACGGTTCTCTAAATGAAGCGAACTCATGGCATGAATAAAGATAATTAGCCTGCATTACCTGATTCATCACCATATTTTGTCTTGAGTATTCATATGCCTTTCTCATGATATCAATACGGTTTTTTAATACTTCACTAAGTTCTTTATATTGACTGAAAAAGTTATGGTATTGATACTCTGGAGTTGTTTCTTGTGATTTTTCAAACGTCCAGTCATCAAACTGATATCCGCCATTATTCAGGTCTGATGCAATATAGTAACGTGCAAAGTCACAGAAATTATCTAGATCTGAAAAACCACCTTTAGTACATGGTCCCCCCATGTCGACAACGCCAAGTTTTCTTCCCAAAGAGTTAGTCCATGTCTTCAGGAAATCAGTCACATCCGAGTAATCAAGCAGCGCTTCAAACAAGCGTCCCCCCGGTGTTCCATGACCACTGTACATCAGGTGCTGATCAGAATCCGGGTATTTCCCTGCCAGATAAACAGCAAACTGGGAGAAAGCATTTTTAAGAAATTCACTCCGGCTCGTATACTCTTCAGCTGGTGGCATGTTGTTGAAAGTCATTACAGCGAACTGTTCACGGTAAGCGATTTTATCCTCGTCAGAGACACCAGGCTGCGAACCATAAAATGCGTCATAATCATTTGGGAACGCGTATAGATGGACAGAAGCCGTTTCTTCCCAAATCGCCACTTCGTAAAACTTCAGGTGTTCACTCTCTTTAACCCTGACCGCCTGCGTCCAGCCATCTAATGACGAAAATGGCATCCACTCTCTTGTCACCCTCACGGCCCGCATAATGACATTATGATTTTGGTCTTTGTTGGAGACATTAATCACAACAGTGTCATCACTCTTTTCACCGCTTTCATCCGTTACTGTCAGATGAAAAATGAAAGGCATACTTTCCATCACATCCGGGATCGTTACAGTGGCGCTGCTTGAGTCATAGCCAGTAATGGATACCATCGGAGTGCCATTTTCAACTTGTTGCCAACTATAGCTTGCAATATTCCCTTCAGATTTAACGGCAGATAAAGTCACAGTGGTCATATCATCAACCGACTTATCAACTCCGGCATTGGCTTTCAAAGGTAGATTTTGAGTCTGGGTCTGGGTCTGGGTCTGGGTCTGGGTCTGGGTCTGGGTCTGGGTCTGGGTCTGGGTCTGGGAAGAAGTATTACCGGTTACAGTCAAACTACCGTCACATGCAGCCAGAAGTGGAAACAAAGCACCTATTATTGACATGCGTTTTCGCCAATATAAACGGCTGCTCATCCGTATTCCAAAAAACATCTAATAATCCTTATAGTGAAAATCTTCTACACGTCGAAAATTAAACGCTTAATATTGAAAGCTATTGTTATTAAGAATATGAAGCCTTCATTGCGTCTTTAAAAATGAAAAATATAATTTATTTTTTTAGTTATAAGCCTCTTCTACGCGGCAATAACCAAACGCAGAAGATAATATCAAATCAGATACCAACAAAGATTATTTCGCATTATAAAAACATAATGGCATTTTATTGGTCTGATTGTGAATTTTTGTGATTAACTAAATAAGAAATAAAAAAGGCAGCCATTTGGCTGCCTCTGTGATGTTTATTGATTTCAACTTAGTACAGTGAAGGTTCGCCCTCAGGACGGGTTTTGAAGCGACGATGCAGCCACATATACTGCTCAGGCGCTTCCATAATTGAACGTTCAATGGCTTTGTTAATGTAAGCAGCCGCTGCATCCGGATTGTTATGCGGAAACTCTTCCAGTGGCGGGAAGATTTTCAAAGTATAACTTCCGGAATTAGTTTTCCGTACCATAGAAAACGGCACTACAGCACAGTCTGTCGCATCTACCAGCAAGCTTGTACCTGTTGTTGTACACGCTTTTTCAACTGCAAACAAAGGCGCAAAAGATGAACGACGCAATCCATAATCGTGATCGGGTGCATACCAAACACGCTCACCATTACGCAGGGCTTTCAACATTCCCTTCACGTCTTTGCGGTCAATCATGTATTTATTAGAACGTACGCGACCTTGGAACTGGAAAAAATCAAAGCAAGGATTTTTATTCGGACGATAAACACCAACACCTGGAGCTTTCAGGCCAAAAGCTCGCGCTCCAAGCTCAAGGTTCAGAGAATGGATAGCAATCAGCAATACCCCTTTACCCTCTTCTTCCAGCTTACGAACATGCTCAAGGCCTTCGATTTCAACATGGCGTTCAACCCGCAGATCCGGCCAGAACCAAGCCATGCAGGTTTCAAACAAAGCTAAGCCCGTATTATCAATATTCTTTTTAATCAGTTCCTGGCGTTCTTCTTCTGGCATATCCGGGAAACATAACTCAAGGTTTCGTTGAATCGTGTGACGGCGTTTTTTAATAAAACGCATTGCCAGTCGACCAATAAGCTGCCCTAGACGAAACTGGATAAAGTAAGGGAGCCAGCTCATCAGATACATAACGCCGATCATCAACAGCGTTGACCAATACCGAGGATGCAGAAACGCTTTTTTAAACGTCGGTACTGTAAATTTACTCATATTACATATGTTCCCATGGTTATTATTATGACTTCATCATGGTCAAAGAAAACAAAGCGCAGAAACGTTCAGAAAGCGCATTCTATTCCCGGGCAATTAGCCTTGCAAGAAAAGACCAACACCTTTTGTCCTTTCGTACAGGCCTGATTAAGTAAGCCGCGGAAGATCCATAGTCTTGAATCCAAACTGCTTTTATTCTAACACCTTATAAACGCTGATTACCAAGATCAGCCCCGAATGACAACAAAGCCCACGTCTGTGGGCTTAAATATACGTCACAATTTCCATTAAACAGATCGGAACACAAGGATTTAAGTCAGAATCCTTCTACTCCCTGCATGTCCGGCAATTTATGAGCAATGCCTTTATGGCAATCAATACAAGTGCGGCTACCATCAGCCAAAGCGGTGGAATGCTGTGCTGATGCTCTTAGTGATTGTTGAGTAAAATCCATATAGACAAACTCGTGACAATTCCTGCATTCAAGCGAATCATTTTTTTTCATTCGAGTCCACTCACGCTCAGCCATGTGTAATCGTCTGGCTTCAAATTTTTCAGGGGTTGATATAGCTCCTGTGATCCAGGCAAAAACTTCTTTAGATGCCTGCATCTTTCTCGCCATTTTATCGGTCCAGTCATGAGGTACATGACAATCGGAGCAAATCGCCCGGACTCCGGTCCGGTTCGTAAAATGGATGGTTCCCTGGATTTCCTGATAGACATTATCTTCATGACAGCTTACACAAAAGACTTCAGAATTCGTAAACTCCATCCCGGTATTGAAAGCTCCCCAGAAAATAATCCCGGCAATAAATCCTCCTAACGTCAGAAAACCAAGGCTGAAATGCTTAGGTGGCGTCCTGATCAGCTTCCACCACTTTTTTATCCAGTTCCACATCCCGGCTTCCTCCTCACTTCTCCTGACCAATTATGGAGTCAAGATCGGTGAAATTATTATCCACCAGCGGTTTGGCATCGGTCTGAACAACATGGCACTGCTGACAAAAATAACGTCGCGGAGACAGTTCTGCCAGGAAGTTACCATCACGATCCATATAGTGAGTCACGCTGATCATTCTTGCCTGAGTTTCCTCCACCCTACTACGGGCATGACAAGACATACATTTGTTCACTTTAAGATCGACCTGATAGTTATCTATCTTGTGAGGGATCAGCGGCGGCTGCATTGGATAGTTACGGCTTGGAATACGATCTGTATTGAGTGTTTTACTCATCATTGGCGGTTGAGGCTGCTCATCCAGTGCAAAATGACGCAATGTTGCCAAATCTTGATCACTGACGGGATTTGCAGCCCAAACAAAGAATGATAAAAACAAAGTTGTTAGTGTTATTAACCATTTCATTGTGCTGGCTCCTATGCTTTCACAAGTTTTACAGCACATTTCTTAAAGTCAGTCTGCTTTGACAGTGGATCGGTTGCATCCAATGTCACTTTATTTATCAGCTGACTTGCATCGAACCACGGAACAAAAATCAGACCTTTCGGCGGTCTGTTACGACCACGAGTTTCAACCCTGGTAATTATTTCCCCCCGACGCGATATGACTTTAACCGCATCACCCCGCCTTAGCCCTCTGGCTCTGGCGTCATCAGGATGAATGAATACCTGAGCATTTGGGTAGGATTTATAAAGTTCAGGAACCCGCTGTGTCATAGAGCCTGAATGCCAGTGCTCAAGCACCCGACCGGTAACCAACCACAAGTCGTATTCTTTATCCGGGCTCTCGGCCGGCGGCTCATATGGCAAGGCAAAAATAATCGCTCTGCCATCAGGTTTTCCGTAAAATTCAAATCCGGCCCCTTTTTTGACATAAGGATCCGAACCTTCCCGATAACGCCATAGCGTTTCTTTTCCATCTACAACAGGCCAACGCAGCCCACGGCTTTCGTGGTACATCTCAAATGGCGCCAGATCGTGACCATGCCCACGCCCGAACTCAGCGTATTCTTCAAACAGACCTTTCTGTACATAAAAACCGTAATCGGTTGATTCATCATTACTTTGACCTTCAGCCAAATCCGTTAACGGGAACTTATCTACCTGACCATTGAGGAAAAGCACATCAAACAAGGTTTTGTTTTTATAAACCGGATTTTTATCAAGCAACTCTTTCGGCCAAACGTCTTCAGTTTTAAAGCGTTTAGAAAACTCCATCAACTGCCAGAGATCAGATTTAGATTCTCCCGGCGCTTTCACCATTTGATGCCAGAGCTGTGTCCGCCTTTCAGCATTACCGTAAGCACCTTCTTTTTCCACCCACATTGCTGTAGGAAGAATAAGATCTGCAGCCTGCGCAGTAACCGTCGGATAAGCCTCTGATACAACGATAAAGTTATCTGGGTTACGATAGCCAGGTAGGGTTTCTTCATTGATATTAGCTGCAGCTTGCAGGTTATTGTTTACCTGAATCCAGTAAGCGTTGATCTTGCCGTCACGTAACAAACGATTTTGTAAAACCGCATGAGCACCGACTTTCCCAGGAATCGTACCGTCAGGTAACTTCCAGATTTTCTCAGCTGTTTTACGATGCTCCGGATTAGCTACTACCAAATCGGCAGGTAGACGATGGGCAAATGTCCCCACTTCTCTTGCTGTACCACAAGCAGATGGCTGCCCGGTTAATGAAAACGGACTGTTACCCGGAGTGGAGATTTTTCCCGTCAGCAGATGAATGTTATAAACCAGATTGTTACACCACACACCACGAGTATGCTGATTGAATCCCATTGTCCAGAAAGAGACAACTTTCGTGTCCGGGTTCGCATAAAGCTCAGCGAGTTCAATCAGTTTCTCCGGTTTAACACCGGACATCTCGCTGACTTTTTCAACGGTATAGTCAGAAACAAACGCTTTGAACTCATCAAATGTCATCGGGTCTGAACTACCGCTATCAGGATTCTTGGCCTTTTTCTGCAAAGGATGCTCTGGGCGCAAACCATAACCGATATCCGTCGCCCCACGTCGGAAGTTCACGTGCTTATTAACAAATTCATGGTTCACTTTGTCATTGGAGATAATGTAGTTAGCGATAAAATTGAGAATCGCTAAATCTGTCTGAGGTGTGAACACGATTGGAATATCAGCCAACTCGTAACAGCGGTGTTCAAAGGTAGAAAGAACCGACACTTTAACGTCTGTTTTGGACAACCGACGATCCGTTACCCTGGTCCACAAGATGGGATGCATTTCCGCCATATTTGAGCCCCAGAGGACAAAAGCATCAGCCGCTTCGATATCGTCATAGCACCCCATCGGCTCATCAATACCAAAGGTGCGAATAAAGCCGACAACTGCGGATGCCATACAATGGCGTGCATTCGGCTCAATATTATTGGAACGGAATCCGGCCTTCATCAATTTGGAAGCAGCATAACCTTCATACACAGTCCATTGACCGGAACCGAACATTCCGATAGCTTCCGGCCCTTTATCTGTCAGGGTTTTCTTCCATTTTTCGGCCATGATGTCAAATGCCTCATCCCAGGATATAGGGCTGAAATCACCATTCTTGTTATACTTCCCATCTTTCATCCTAAGCATTGGCTGAGTGAGGCGATCCTTGCCGTACATGATCTTCGAGAGGAAATAGCCTTTTACACAGTTAAGACCGCGGTTTACCGGTGATTTGATATCACCATGTGTTGCAACAACGGTATCGCCTTTAACACCCACGTTCACCGAACACCCAGTACCACAGAAACGACAAGGCGCTTTTTGCCATTTAAGTTTGGTTTGTGAAGCGTCGGTGATAACGTTACTGGCCTTAACCGGTATCGTCAGTCCAACAGCAGCCGCAGCTGACGCAGCAGCCTGGGCCTTTATAAATGCACGACGTGAAAACTTCATTGCGACCTCTCTACACACTCAGTTCGGTTAATTAACCGGTAAGCACCTGTAGAAACCACACCAGAAAACCATAACCGCCAACGACGGCAACAGCGAGGATCGGGAAAAGAATTATAGTGATAAAAAGAAACGCTTTGAGCTCAGCTTTACGCTGATTTTCACTATCCATTTGCCGACTCCAAAACAGGCAAGTTAACTATAAATCTAGCCAGCATCTGGAAAATTGATAACTCGATAGCCTCCCTCTTTAGTGTTACTCTGAAAACCTAAGGGGATAAATAGTTGAAGGATTAACTACGTATATGCCAATAAGCAAAACAAAAACAAGCTTTTATCGCAGGCTCTATATTGCCCACCTGATCGATCATGGCATCGCAACTGTGCCCGGTATTCTTGAATATACTGGTATGCCAAGGCGTACAGCCCAAGACACAATTAAGAGTCTGGCCGATCTCGATATTGTCTGTAATTTCATTCAGGCAAAAGGAAAGCGAAACAGAACTGGTCACTATGAAATCAGTGACTGGGGAGCAATTAATAAGAAGTGGATTGATGATAACCTAACAGAAATTAAGTCTGTGTTGGATTACCCATAATCAGACTGGTGGGAATCTGCTTTATAGTCCTTTATTTACAACCAGTATTTACGCTGGCCATGAAGTACAAACCTGACGTTATCGAAGAAAATAGAATAGAAAACATAAACAGTGGTTCCACACCTGAAAAAAGCTTAGAACCACTGCTATAGGTTTATTTATTTTTCTTATCCATCATCGCCTTTAAGTCGGCAAATGGATTAAAAGTCGCAGGCTCGTGATCGTCCTCACCGGCTTTTACAACACTGCCCATCTGCTGCTCATGTTCCGTATACTTTTCATGCTCATGGTCATGGCAGAAAAGACACAGCAATTCCCAGTTACTCCCATCTTCCGGGTTGTTTGTATGGTCATGATCAACATGATGAACGGTTAATTCACGCAGATTTGAGTAAACAAACTCGCGAGAACAACGCCCGCAAACCCATGGAAACAGTTTAAGAGCCTTCTCTCGGTAACCCTGTTCTTTGCGAGCATAAGCGGCACTGGTGCCGTAGTAATCTGATGACATAGTCTTGCCTGATATCTCTTCATTGCTAAGTATATTCCACCAATCCATTGCTCTCTTCCAGTAAAACAATGCAGTGGGGGCTCAAGCTTTCATAGCTTGTATTTTTGAGCTGTCAGTCTACCCAAAACCAACACCAATAACCTGATCAATCACACATTGTGCTTAATTGATAGAAATATCCTTTAGAAATTTTGAAACAAAATTTAGTCATTTTGTTTCAGTCAAAGGGGTAAAAACATGAACAAAGAGTGACAAGGTCGTGAAAAACAGACAAAAAATGGAAGGAAGCAATCAAAGTTTTCATAAAATACTTTATGGACGCAATAGAATATCACAGTGGCTGGACTACAATGACAGAGTTATGTCAAACCCTTGATTGGTTGCAAATTAATCTAAGGCACCAATTCTTAGCTGATTTAAGGCAAAAAAGCCCCCCGCCTTAGATGTATTGCAGCATGAGTATGTTAGTATTCAGCCCAAATTGTTCATAGTGAATGAGTTTTTCACTGTAAAGAGAAGACGGATATGGCTTTTGATTTTTCTAATATGACTGTGGATCTTTCGGCAGTGCCGACAACTATTGATATGGGTCATGCCTGGTTAGGCGGACTGGTATTGGTACTACTAGTTTTGTACATCGCTAAAAAAGGCAAACCGGTAGAAGTTGAAAAGGTTGTCGAAAAAGAAGTCGAAGTAGAGAAAATCGTCGAGGTTGAAAAACCAGTAGAGAAGATCGTAGAAGTTGAAAAGATTGTAGAAAAAATTGTTGAAGTAGAACCAAAGCTGAAAACCGCAACGCCAGACGCTGCGCTTCAGCTGCTTTCATTACTTCAGCAAGAAGCCCGCTTTATTGATTTCATGCAAGAAGACCTGAAAGGTTTTGCTGATGCTGAAATCGGTGCTGCTGCACGTGTTATCCACGAAGGCGGCCAAAAAGTACTAAACGAATACTTTAGCTTCGCGCCGGTTCGTACCGAAGAAGAAGAAACTCGCATTACCCTGCCACAAGGTTTCAATGCCTCTGAGGTGCGCCTGACAGGTAATGTGATTGGCGAAGCTCCTTTCACCGGAACCCTTGTCCACCGCGGCTGGAAAGTGACTGAAGTTAAACTGCCTAAACTGGCAGAAGGTCACGATGCACACATCGTTGCCGCCGCTGAGGTAGAACTGTAATGCAAGAAACACAAGAACAACGTTTTAGTGTAGGTATCGACCTGGGTACTACACACTGCGTATTATCCTATGTTGATCTGCATGACGAAGACGCATCAGTTAACGTTATGCCTATGGCTCAGCTTACCAACCCAGGTAATGTTGAAGAAAAAGATCAGCTGCCATCTTTCATGTACCAGGCTCACGAATCTGAGCTTGCTGAAGGCGACACAGCTCTTCCATGGAACGCTAAGCCGAATGCTATCGTAGGTAGCATGGCGCGCTCTCTGGGAAGCAAAACCCCTATCCGCCTGGTCGCCAGTGCAAAAAGCTGGTTGTGCCACGGTGGTGTAAACCGTCGTGATGCCTTTCTGCCGCTAAACAGCCCTGAAGAGGTTACTAAGGTTTCTCCACTTGAAGCGACCCGTAACTATCTTGAGCACATGGCTGAAGCCTGGAACAACAAACACCCTGAAACACCGCTGTTTGATCAGGATGTAACCATTACTGTTCCTGCATCATTTGATCCGGCAGCCCGTGACCTGACAGCAGAAGCGGCCCGCAGTGTCGGCTTCAAACACATGACGCTGCTGGAAGAGCCTCAGGCAGCAGTATACAGCTGGCTGAAGAACAATGATGAAAGCTGGCGTGACCAGGTTTCTGTCGGTGATGTGGTACTGGTTGTTGATATCGGTGGTGGTACTACCGACCTTTCACTGGTTGCTGTAACTGAAGAAGAAGGCAACCTGGTACTTAACCGCGTTGCGGTTGGTGACCACATCCTGCTGGGTGGTGACAACATGGACCTGGCTCTGGCCTACCGCCTGAAAATGAAACTGGCGCAGGAAGGCAAGCAGCTTCAACCATGGCAGATCCAGGCAATCACACATGCCTGCCGTGATGCAAAAGAAGCCCTGCTGAGCGACTCTGAGCTTCAGGCTGTGCCAATCGTAGTACCTAGCCGTGGCTCTAAGCTGCTGGGCGGAACTCTGCAAACGGAATTGACTCAGGAAGAAGTGCAGCAAACTCTGGTTGAAGGTTTCTTCCCTCGCAACAGCGTTGAAGAGCATCCGGTTGAAATGCAGCGCGGCGCTCTGACTCAAATGGGTCTGCCTTATGCTCAGGACGCAGCAGTGTCCCGTCATGTTGCCGGCTTCCTGAGCCGCCAGTCTTCTGCTGTTGACGAGCTGTTTGAAAAGTACGAGCAAGTTCATGACGGTTTCATCCGCCCGACAGCGATTCTGTTTAACGGTGGTGTACTGAAGTCTCAGCTGCTCTCTGAGCGTCTGCTGTCTATCATCAACAGCTGGCTGACTACAGCCGGTAGCCCTGAAGCTAAGCGACTAACAGGCGTTGACCTGGATCTTGCAGTCGCGAGCGGTGCGTCATATTACGGCTCAGTTCGTAAAGGTAAAGGCGTTCGTATCCGTGGTGGTATCGCAAGCAGCTACTACGTAGGTATCGAAAGCTCTATGCCTGCGATTCCAGGTATGGAACCGCCTCTGGAAGCCCTGTGTGTGGCACCATTCGGTATGGAAGAAGGCACACACGCCGACGTACCAAGCCGTGAGTTCGGCCTGATTATCGGTCAGCCGGTTCAATTCAAGTTCTTCGGCTCAACAGTTCGTCGTGATGACCCTGCTGGTACTCACCTCGACTGGTGGCAGCCAGAAGAGCTGGAAGAACTACCGGCGATTCAGGTAACTCTGCCTGTTTCTGAAGGCCGCACTGCCGGTGAAGTTGTCCCGGTTCGCCTTGCGTCCCGCGTGACTGAACTAGGAACGCTTTGCCTTGAAGCTATTCCTACAGATGGCGGCGAAAAATGGCAGGTTGAGTTCGACGTTCGCGAAAAATAACCCCTACCTCATTACGGCGCATCCACGATGCGCCGTAATTTTTTTGGAGTAACAGATGTCTTCCCCTCGTTATCTTGTCGGTATCGATCTAGGTACAACGCACACTGTTGTCGCATTCACACCAATTACCGACGATCTCGAATCAAGCCCTATTGAAATCTTTGAAATCGATCAGCTAATCGCACCGGGCGAAGTGGCAAGAAAACCGCTATTGCCTTCATTCCGTTATCATCCGACTGAAGGTGAAATCAATCCTTCTGAATTAGTACTACCTTGGGATGTCGAACCGGTTCCGGGTGATATCGATAATGCGATTATTGGTGAGTTCGCTCGTGAACTCGGCGCTAAAGTTGAAGGCCGCCAGGTTGTCAGTGCCAAAAGCTGGCTGTCTCACACCGGTGTAGACCGCAGTGAGCCTATCTTGCCATGGTCTTCAAATAGCAATGTAGCCAAAGTCTCGCCAGTTATCGCTAGTGCCAGTTACCTCTACCACGTTCGTCAGGCATGGGATTACCATCATCCGAATGCAAAGCTGAAACACCAGGAAGTGGTTATCACAGTTCCTGCCTCATTCGACGAATCAGCTCGAGCCTTAACTCTAGAAGCTGCCGCTATGGCTGGCTTACCAAATATCTTGCTGCTTGAAGAGCCTCAGGCCGTTTGCTACGACTGGTATGCCCAGAATAAAGCGGAAGCCGAAGAACTGCTTAAAGACATCCCTCTGCTGATGGTGTGCGATGTTGGCGGTGGTACAACAGATTTAAGCCTGATCAAAGTCGGGACAGAAGATGACAAGCTCACGCTGGATCGCATCGGTGTCGGCGATCACCTGATGCTTGGTGGTGATAACCTGGATCTTGCCCTGGCACATAAAGCAGAACAGCGCCTGCATAGCGGTTCTAAAAAACTCAGTGCAGCGGGTTTGTCCAAACTGATCCAGCAAACCCGGAAGGTAAAAGAACAGCTGCTGTCCGGTAACGCGCCGGAGACAGCCAAAGTCACCTTACTAGGCAGCGGCTCTAAACTGATTGGCGGTTCAAAAAGTATTGAGCTGACCCGAGAAGAAGTTCACAGCATCGCCTTGGACGGTTTTTTCCCGAAAACAGAATATAAAGATCAGCCGGGCCAGCGCCAGGCAGCAGTTGTTGAATTCGGCCTGCCCTATGCTGCGGATCCAGCTATCAGTAAACACCTTGCTCAGTTCATTGATTTGCATGACAAGGTATGTCGTGAAGCATTAACAGCCAATGACATTAGCATTGGTGACGACCAACCAGCCATTCCTGCGGCGGTACTGCTTAACGGCGGTGTATTCAACAGCCCGATTCTATCAAACCGTGTGCTGGATACTTTCTCGCACTGGCGAGGTGACACCGTCACAGAATTAAAAAACCCGCATCCGGACCTCTCTGTCGCCTACGGTGCAGTAGCCTATGCGAAAGCTCGCCACGGTGCTCAGCTAAAAATTGGTGGTGGTTCAGCCCGCTCTTTCTTCCTTGTCCTGGAAGGTAAGAAAAAAGCCAAACAAGGTATTTGTATACTGCCTAAAGGGATTGATGAAGGTACAGAGATCAGATTTAAAGATCGTAAGTTTGCCCTAACCCTTGGCGAGCCAGTTCGTTTCAACCTTGTTTCATCAACAGATGATGAATACATCCAGGCAGGCAAGTTATTTGACATCGATAACGAAAGTTTTGTGTCTTTACCGCCATTTATCGCAACATTAGACAGCGAACGGGACCGTGCTGAACTGGCTGCCAACCAGAAAGATCGTGAAGAAGTCACCCTCGCCTGCCAATTGACCGAAGTCGGAACCCTTCAGATCGAATGCGTCAATGTGAACGATGAAAGCAAACGCTGGAAAGTAGAGTTTGCCATTCGAAAAGATCTGGCAAAACTCCAGCGAGGCCATGAAGGTTCAACTCTGGCTGAGTCCGCATTGCCTGCCCGTATCGACGATGCCATCAGTGCTATCAAACAAGTCTATGGTGGCAGTACCAAAAACGTCGATAATAAAGCGATTAAAACGCTGCGTAACGACCTGGAAAAAATGCTGGGTAAACGCGATAACTGGGAGACACCAAGCCTGCGTGAACTGGCCAATGCCCTGCTCGACAGTAAAAAGCGCCGCCGCCGCTCTGACATTCACGAAAGAAACTGGCTGAAGCTTACAGGGTTTACGATGCGTCCGGGATTCGGGTATCCGTCTGACGAATGGCGCATGGATCAGTTATGGGCACTGTATCAGCATAGTGTTCAGTTCGACAGCAACACTCAAACCTGGAGCGACTGGTGGAACCTCTGGCGCCGGGTAGCTGGCGGACTGTCTCAGGAACAGCAATTGGTGATCTTTAAAGATATAGCCAAGTACATTAACCCAAGTGCCCTACGTAACGGCAAGCTCAGTAAGGAAATGAATGAGCGCAGCTACGAGGACATGGTTCGCTTGGCCGCATCACTGGAAAACTTACCGTTTGATAAAAAGCTGCAGCTTATCGAGTGGCTGTTTGGCCGCTTACAAAAAACTCAGCATGCACAGGCTCACTGGTGGGCAATCGGCCGTATAGCAACTCGTAGTCCGTTTTATGGCAGTGCGCATAACCTGCTAACACCACAGCACATCGCTTACTGTTTACCTGAGCTAATGGAGTTTGACTGGCGCAAAGAGCCTTATATCGCTTTTGCCGCGGTGATGATGTGCCGTATGACAGGTGACCGCGCGCTTGATGTTGATGAACAAAACCGTGCTGAAGTCATTGCTAAGCTTAAGAAAAGCAAAGCTCCAGAAAGTTGGATCAACATGATTTCGGAAGTGAAGGTACTGACAGAAGCAGAAACCAAGCGAGTATTCGGTGATGCATTACCTTCAGGATTACGCTTGCTCGATTAAGGTTCTGTTAGGGTTCGGGTGTTAATCTCAAAGCATAAAATTTCGTGTATTCCTTGCGCCGATATTCTTGCAGGGATTTTTATGTGTTTAGTGAGTATTAGCATGAACCGTTCCCAATATCAGATAATCGCTCAGCGTATTTTCAAATCCGAAAAACAGCGCGTTGCTGTTGAGGCAGTGGTCTTTGAGGGCTTATCCAGCTATGAAGCTGAGAAGCGTTTTGAGGTACCAAAAGGTACTCTCTCTCGTAACGTACGAAAGTACAAAAACGAAGTTGAATACCTTAAAACTGTCGTTGCTGCTTAATTCAATACAGCACTCACAAATAACAAAACGGAGAGCAAATGCTCTCCGTTTTTACAGGTTACTCATGAAGAAAATCACCGGCAGCTCTCAGTCTGCAACACATATAAAACATACCGCCACTCATAAAGATAAGCCCAGCCTGAGCAAGCCAGCCTAAACTTAGATACGCAACCAACGGTGAATCACTTTTCAGAATCATTAACGGCAACGAGTAAACACCAGTAATAAAATCTCCGATTACCGAACTGCCAAAAACGATATAAGTAGTCAGCTTAACAGCCAGTACCGCAACTATCGCAGTGATCAGCGGATGATTTGTCAACTGAGACAGCACAAGTAACACGCAGGCAATCGGTAACAAAGAAAGGCTGATAACAGCGAGACGCCCGACAAAACTGCTCCAGTGCCACACCATTGCCGGTAGAGTAATTGAAAAACTCGCACTCACCTGTTCTGTCAACAGCCAATGCGTCAACACCCAGACAATAACATCAGAAACTAATAGTAATAACGACGTAATCAAAGGAATAACTACCAGAGCAAAAATCAATTTAGCTCCAATCGCCATGTAATCTGAAACCGGCATAGAACGCCAGAACATCAGGCTACCTTCCTGACGCTCCTTACGTAATGTCTTCGGCACATACACCATAAAAAGAACAAGAAAGATTAATCCTGAGATCATCTCATTAAGCTTTCCTATCATCCCGGCAAATACCGTTGAGACAGAATCAAAACCAAAATCACCTAATCCGGACGAATGAAAAGAAAAGCTGAAATTGTCACTGCTAACCACCAGCACAAAATTAAAGACTGCAAATAATGCAATAATCAACGGCAACCGAAGCACTATACGATGCTCTGTCAGCTCTTTTTCAAGCAATGTAAGCAAAGTATTCATTCTCCAACCTCCAACTGCTTTGCAATAAAAATATCTGACAACCCTGTGTTGACAATCTGCCCTAAGGGGTGGAGTTGTTCTTCACTTACATCTTTGAACAACAGAATATGATCTTTATTTTGCGCTCTGTGATACACAGGTTTCAACGCCATAGCTTCATTCAAGTTATCTGATGTAGTACATAAAGTTGAAAAGCGATTTTTTAATTCCGCAATGCTGCCTTGTAATACCGCTTTTCCCTTTTTCAATACCAGAATATCGGTAAGCATATGTTCAATTTCAGCAACCTCATGACTTGCAATGATAAGAGCCCGCTCTCCTTTTCTGAACCAAGACATTAAACTCTGGTAAAACTTCTCGCGATACATTAAATCCAGCCCGAGTGTTGGCTCATCAAGGATCAATACTCGTACATCAGTAGCCATCACCAACGCTAGGTGTAGCTGCATCTTCATCCCTTTTGACAGCTGATGAACACATTTCCCAGGACGGATATCTGTTTCTTCAAGCAATTGATACGCTTTTTGTCGATCAAATGAAGGGTGAACACCTGACATGTATTTAATTAACTGCTCAACCTTCATCCAACCCGGCAAAACTGCAACATCAGAAATACATGCCAGATCTCTCATGATCTTTACGCGATCTTTATCAGGATGAAAACCAAATACAGATAACTCACCATCGAAACGCTGTGCGCCAAGAATAGACTTTATTAAAGTCGATTTACCAGCGCCATTATGTCCCAGCAAACCCAGTACCTGTCCTGTACTTAACTCAAAACTGACACTCGACAACACTTCATCATGTCGATGAGTCTTACCGAGTCGATCGGCTTTTATCAATAATTCCACAAGTTGTTTCTCTATTCTTAATATATCTGATACCAAGCTGATGTCTTCAGAACGAAATCATCTGGTTATCACGCTAAAGGGATAGTAACAAAGAGAAGAAGAATTAATAAGGGCTGATCATGATCAGCGCCTTATGCTGAAATTTCATAGAGATTGGCTAATCAAAGGATGACCAAATCGGAAGGAAAAATATTGAAGGATTATACCTCTATCAACACACCAAAGCTCACTGCAGCGATTAAACTCAGTGATTGGTTATAACCAAAGAATGACGAAAACAGCACAAATCCACGATTAAAGTCCTTCTGCCTGTAAGCTATCTTCAAATAGATATACATCAGGCATATACAACTTCAGAACCTTAGATGATGTTCTGTTATGAATACTATCTGGTCAGTTTACGTTGCGTCAGCTCAAATATAAAAGAAATATAAGCCCTATTGCCCTTAGAGCAACATATAAAATAGGAAGTTCTCTCGAATGAAGCTTAGAAGTCAGTGTCTAAAAAGAAACACAGCCCCCACCTGACGTAACATGAAATTTATGCATCAGGCGTAATAACAACTATATTAGTTATGCAATTACTCTTCGTTATCAACCAGATCTTCTGGGTGAACACCATCTTTTTCCATCATAGCCAGAATTTCAGTCATACGAACCTGGCGTGCTTCTTCTTTAAATTCATAAAGAACAGCAATCAAGTCATTGATTTTCTGTAATGGAATACGCTTGATAACAGCCTTTTGACGGCCTGGAACTTCATCAGCGAAATCAATTAGCATTTTACGGTAATCAGCACGTTCTTCTTTAATCGTACCAGTAGTTGCATCAACATTTTTCAACATTGCAGTCAGAGCTTTTTCTGCCGCAGCAAAAGTATCCATGAAATATACCTCTAGAATCATAAATCAGCGTGTTATTGCCAAGGTAATAAAAGGTTTAATGATTTTATTAAATGACCTTGAGGCAATAGCCACGCATTTGAAGCATTACGTTCAGCTTTGAAATAAAGACAGCCTCAATAAGAACTCGAAGCTGATGACGGTCTGTCAATTAACATTAGACTGAAATGATTTCTGCTCACACTCTAATTATAATGGAATATTGTGGCCACCATGCCACCAGACTGTCTAACGCGCCGATAATACCTCTAGACGACTATCTTGTGAACTCATATTTAGTGAATTTCATCAATTACACAAGCAAAATTGTGTTCGTTAAGACACTATTCAGACTTGTTATAAAATATTTTGGTTCAAATGAAACAGATTGGCAACACCCAACATAGCAAAAATTCACACTTTTTAGCCATGCTTCCATTAATTTCAGGACATCGTTCTCAATATGCCACACGGGCAAAGCTTTACTAATTTGTTAAATTAACCTCTAAAGCTTTCATGCACCACTCTCGCTTACATTCCCTTACCTGTGAAATCAGTACTCCCTGAGACAAACATCAGCTTCATCACTAATAGAAACTATTTTTACTATCCAATAAATAATTAAATCGGCCATATAATTCACACAAAAAATCAGATTTGATTAATTTTATGATCAAGAAAAGACTCATTTCCTCTCTTTGTGTCCGAGCAGTACAGCCATCTACTAAGATGCATGCCACTCTTTCAACATTCATTGCGATGATGATTTATAAAGCCCTGAGACCTTTTGTGATACATGCCTCGCAGTTAAAACTTTGATTTTGCCTCTGTTCAATATTGCTGTTAACCTTTTCATGTCAACAACTTAGTTACAACAGGCCTTATGGCGGACATTAGCGCAGTCTGGTAGCGCACTACTCTGGGGGAGTAGGGGTCGCTGGTTCGAATCCAGTATGTCCGACCATAAGGCCTTTTTTTTAGACATAACCTGTATACCACCTCTACTTAACATACCCCACCCGCTTCTTCACCCTTTTGTACAAAAGAAACAAAACACACCACATTCAGATAGTGCATTTAGTCGTATCAAACCGCATCTCACATTTAACGCCAACATTCACACAGGTTCCAACATTCTGTTTCATAACACATGAGATTAATTGAGACAGCATTAAGTCAAATAAGATACAGACGTTTTTAATTATGTTGTTTCTTACTAGCGCTAGTTGTAGGCAGTTTGGTGTTTTTTTCGTGTCAGAAGAAAATGTTTAAATCTGTATTTGTGGGCATATGTGTATAGACATTAGATTATTTTAGCTCTGTAAGCATATTGAAGCATTTTATAACAAGGTCCCTAAAAGTTTCGCCACCATTCCCCAACCTAGAATGACGAAGCTATTGTGAATAACTTTATTTCGATACCTTTGACTATTCACAAAACATATTACTAATGTAGTAAATCAGCACCACTTCGGGTTCTCACCAAGTGAGAAAGTGTTCAAATAACAATCACATGATAATTCCATGTGAATAAAAAACACCAATTCACCAGTTTAATTTTTGTTAATTTACGTAAAAACTAGGTTAAATCACTGATTTTTATTAAGTGAACGGTGTTCGCGATGTTAAGTAAATCCAACAGCGGACGATACACTAACACGCTGATATAAAAGGGATAATTTTACAGGACAATATACTCATTACATTTATTGCAGAAATTCCATAGCGTTAATGTGATCTTGATCACGCTGGGTTATTGGGATTTCGTGCTAACTTTCAACGCCTTAGATAGACGAAGCATCTGATTCTATGTTTCACAAATGTGAATGCAACCAGTATCTGATAGCGGTTCATTCATTCTTTCAAAAATAACAATACAAGAATCATCTTACGAACTGTCACATAAACGGACGTTCCGGTTCTCTCAGTCAGGTTCTCTTAATTAAGAGTGAACTGGCTGAGCTTCATTTACAGGAAAATTGTATGAGTGTATCAAACGAAACTTGGCTAACATCGCTGAATGACGGACTTATGTCTGCCATCGGCGCCGTTAATGGTTTGCTTTGGGGCCAACTGCTTGTTTACCTGCTCGTTGCAGTAGGTGTTTACTTCACTTTACGTCTCGGCTTCATTCAAATCCGCCAATTCAAACACGCTGTAACTGTGCTTAAAAGTGGTACAGATGTAGACAGCGGTATCAGTTCTTATCAGGTATTCTGTACCTCTATGGCAGCCCGTGTCGGCACAGGTAATATGGCCGGTGTTGCGGTTGCACTAAGTGTTGGTGGCCCTGGCGCTATCTTCTGGATGTGGGTTATTGCTGTCTTCGGTATGTCGACTGCTTTCATTGAATCTACGCTGGCTCAGATCTATAAAACCAAAGATGTTGATGGCCAGTACCGTGGTGGGCCGGCTTACTATATGGAAAAAGGCCTAGGTATGCGCTGGATGGGGACACTATTCTCTGTGTGCCTGATCATTGCATTCGGCCTGGTATTCAATGCTGTTCAAGCAAATACCATTACTGACGCACTGAACCACTCTTTCGGTATTGATGAAACCTTCATGGGTGTGCTGATTGTAGCCACCTCAGCATTTTTCATCATGGGTGGCCTGCGTAAGGTAGCATCAGCTTCTGCGCGTATCGTTCCTGTAATGGCTGTTGGCTACCTGGCAATTGCCCTTGTTATCGTAGTAATGAACATTTCTGAACTGCCTGCAGCAATCGCTCTGATTGTTAAGAGTGCTTTCGGCTGGCAGGAAGCTGCTGCCGGTGGTGTTGCTTACACAATCTCGCAGGCGATGCAAAGTGGTATTGCTCGTGGTCTGTTCTCGAACGAAGCCGGTATGGGTTCTGCCGCTAACGTAGCAGCAAGTGCAACGCCAAACCCTAACCACCCTGCTTCACAGGGCTTTGTTCAGATGCTGGGCGTTTTTGCTGATACTTTGGTTATCTGTACAGCATCAGCCGCAATGATTATGCTTTCAGGCGTAATGGATCAGCCTGACGCGGCTTCCGGTATTGGACTGCTACAACAGGCTCTGACTAGTGAGCTGGGTGGCTGGACAACTTACTTCATGGCTGCGGCTATCCTGTTGTTCTGCTTCTCATCCATTATCGCAAACTACACTTACGCTGAAACGAACATCATGTTCCTGAATGGCAACACCAAGAAAGGCCTGTTTGTTTTCCGTCTGATTGTTCTGGCAATGGTTATGTTTGGCTCTGTAGCTTCTCTGCCTGTTGTATGGAACCTTGCAGACGCATCAATGGGTCTGATGGCTCTGGTTAACATCGTAGCTCTTGTGATGCTGTCGAAGCTGGCAATCAAAGTTATCAAAGACTATGAAACTCAGCTTAAAGCCGGTAAAACACCTGAGTTTGACCGTTCTAAGTTCCCAGAACTGGACGAGCTGGACGGTGCATGGCATCCGGAAGGTACAGATCCTGTGGCGATCAGCAAATAACAGTGCTGACTCACTAAGACTCTGACGATAAAAAAACACCCCGCTACAACGCGGGGTGTTTTTACATCGGTTACAAAGAAACCACTATTCTCGCGAACCTAACAAGCTCTCTAAAGGCCTGAGCATTATCATTCGACAGGTTATATGGCCTTATGTTTACGCATCAAAAAAGCAGCCTGTAGGCTGCCTTTAGTCATACTCGAATCAATCTGTCGTCAGGCGATCAAACGCTCTGGCCACTAATTGCACTGTCAAACAAGTTCTTAACCAGCCCAATATAATCTTCAAGGAACGCAATCTGCTCATTTGTCGGGCAACGTTGCCATGCTCCGGCCAGAACTTCAGACAAATCTTCAACGACAGCATCAGCTTCCTGCATCAACTTAAAGCGAAAATCTGCATCCAGATCAGGATTCTGTGAAAAAACAGCCATCAGATTGGTTGCTATCATATCCGTAACAACATCTTCGACTGTTTCACTACCGCCATCTGTGCTCGCATTCTCAAACAGAGACAGATGCTCAGTGAAATATTCTATCAACGCATGATAGCCTTCAGACTCAACAACCATAAAAATTCTTTGGGTTAGTAATAATTTGTCTCAATTCTAAGAAGAATGAGCGGAATTACAATACTCTAAATCGATGTTCTTGCTCTTGATCAAAATGATAAAAAAACTGTCACATGCAAGTTGCTGTTAAATATTGACAGTTTTCAAAAACGAATTCTCATTCTTACATTCCTCACGCAAATAAATAGTGGTTTGATTACGACCATTTTTTTTGGAGCTGTACAACGCAGAATCAGAAAGTGACAACCACTGTTCGTAGTTTTTCATCCATGGAGCCCACTCACAAACACCAAGGCTAATTGTGACCCTGATATTCCTGACATCCACAGAAACCGTGGCTTCTTCTACCCTGTTGCGTAACCTTTCTGTAAAGTAAAGCCCATGCTCAGCCGTTGTGCCCGGTAAAATCACCCCAAACTCTTCTCCGCCATATCTCCCAGCTATATCGTTCTGGCGTTTGCTTCCTCGCAGTAAACTCGACACAGTGCGAATGACAGCATCACCAATGATATGTCCGAAGGTATCATTCACTCTTTTAAAATGATCGATATCCAACATGATCAGAGTCGACGGTAAACCGGTTTGCTGACAACGTTCAAATTCCTCGGCAAGACAAACTTCCCAGTGTCCACGGTTGTATAGCTGTGTTAGGCGATCAGTCATACTCAGGTGAGTCAGCTGCGCATTAGATTCACGCAGATGGGTTTTATTTCGGGCTATGTCCGATACATCTGTGATTGTCAGGCAGATATGGGATATCTCACCATCAAGGGACTTCAATGGTGTCAGCGTCATATTCTGGTACATAAACGATGAGCCACCGGTAACCGGACTGAAATTTGAAAAGTTAAAAATCCGGGGTCTGTCCTCCCAGCAGCTGAAAGAACGCATCCTGAGCTTAAGTGTCGACGCTATTTTATTCTTAAGCCATTCAACCGGCAGATCTTCCACAACCTCAAATAAGTTCTTCCGAAGAACCTGATCCGAGCCGATACCACTGTATGCCTCCATAAATGCATTCCAGGCATAAACGGTATAATTCTTATCGATAATCACAACACCGGCATCAATGTTGTCCATGACCTGCATCGTGAGATGAAAATCCGCAAGCGTTAACTGATTCAATGTAATGCCCCCATCATTTTCTTAATCACTTGCGTCGAGCTGTTATCCATCATCATAAGTACATCACATTCCAGATCCATGGATTCAGCCTGATAAGTGTATTCAACTGTGAAAAACTGGTGGTTCACACTCTCGTTATTATCCAGTGTCATGTAATCTTCAAGCACTATTGGCTGACGTACTGAAAACCTTACTTTTATCTGTTCAGATAGTGAAACGAGAAAAGATGACACCATGAGATTGGCGATATCAATGACAATCTCATTCTTATGCTCATCCATCTGGCTAAAGCCCATCTTCCTACCAAATGCCGCAATATCCTTACCGCGCAGACATACTAATGCTTCGCCGTGAATCCTGCCGCCGACAAAACGCTGTACAACCGCTACTGATTTATTCCGCATTCGAATATCATGGATAGCCATGGCCAATTCACCGGATGTCAACCGTGCTACATTTGGCAATGGCATCTTAATAAACTCACCAAAGTGATCCGAAATAATTGCAGCACCCCGCCCTAAAGCAATATTGGCAATATCTTTAAAAGCGAGGAAAGAATCATCATGATCCAAAAGCTGTGATTGTGTTTCAGGAAGAAAAAGCTTAACACCAACATTTCGCAGGAAGGATGCCAACTGTTCGGGTCTGAAAGGTTTTGGAAAAAAATGCGAGGCACCAAGCTCAATACAACGCTCCATTGCCTGCTTTTGGACATCAGCCGACAGTACAACTACCCTCGTATCATGCTTGCTCACAGGCAAAGATTTCAGAACCTCAAAACCGTCCATGACTGGCATACTTAAGTCCAGAAACATAATATCAATGTCATGACGTTGCAGGCACGACAGCGCTTCTTTGCCATTTTCAGCAAAAAAAAGCATGACGCCTTCCTGCCCAGATAAAACTCCGGATACAGCCCGATGCACAATTGGTGAATCATCACATACCAATATGCTCTGTATTTCCACCACGACAGTTATATTCCTTAAGTGAATTTATCACGGCTTTATAATAATCAATCCAGCCTAAATTTATATGCAATAACTATGATATTTATTGAATAAGTGAGCTGGATCGCCCTTCTCCTCTTTTACTTTGTGGTTATTAATTTTCAGCAGCTGTAATACAATCTCATATCCAAATGATAACGATAAGGACAAGTCTTCAATGAAAGTTATTCGATGGGTTCTCGGGCGAATTATTCTGCTGCTCAACAGTGCATTTTCACCAAAGTCACTGAAACGTAACGATGAAGAGCAGAACAAGATAGACGAAGCCATGCGTCAACTTCAGCTTTACCAATTTGATGCCTGCCCCTTCTGTGTCAAAGTTCGCCGAGCTGCAAAGCGTCTTAATCTTCCGCTGAAAACAAGGGATGCAAAACAATCGCAGTGGGAACAAGAGCTGATCAATGGCGGCGGCAAGCGGAAAGTGCCATGTCTACGCATAGAAAATAAGAATGGTGACATTGAATGGATGTATGAATCTGACGATATCATCCGCTATCTGGAGCAACGCTTCAGCTAAAAATCGCGCCTGTTTAGTGACGAATTTCTGACTTTATTGCCTGCATAAAAATGTCAGATTTTAGTAAATCAGTTTTCAGGACGCTATTAACTTTAATAGCTATTCATAAACAGTGAGCCACATCAATTAGCTTTCTGAATGATTGTGCATTTAATGGCATTTTCGCTTATTTAATGACACACTGCGTTAATTGCAATACAGACACCCGAGCATTCAATGAAGAAAACGAAAACCATCACTACTGACGACATTCTGCTAAAGCTTTGTCAGTCAATCGGTAACGTATTAACCACAGCAACGGATAGCCAAGTTGGTTACTCAGCTATGGTTCAGAAAATCAATAAAACCAGCCTGAAGCCAGATATTGGCTGCTTTGTTCTTTTTGACGGCGGTTTTACCGGCCTGGTTGTTACCAACTTCTCCCAACAGGCTGCACTAGAACTGTACCAGAACTACATGCTAAAAATGGGCATGTCTCAGGATGACCTTGCGATTCATCACACTGCGGATGAAGTAGCTGATGTTCTGGGTGAACTGATGAACCAGGTAGTTGGTGACTTTACCGGTAAGATCCGTCGCGAGCTTCGTATTTCCATCACTCAGAACCAGCCTAAAATGCTGGCGCTAAACAAGCAGGTTCTGCTTTCTGTTGATACTAACCTGGATCGTCCTCAGGCGCGCCGTGTGAGCTTCACAACAGAAAACAACAACATCTTCTACCTTGAACTGGCAATGGATAAAACTGAGTTTATTCAGCTTGAAGAATTTGAGCAGATGGACGAAGTAGATCCTGATGAAATCATTGAGAGTGCGAAGAAGGCTCAGTCTAAGAAGACACAAAATGACACTGTAGATGTTGACTTGGATCTGCTTGACGAACTTGGCATTTAATATCAAAACTACCAACTAATTCCTCTAACCTGGTCTGTATTCTCAGAGACCTCGCCAGTATCGCTATAGATCAGGTTAGTTATTACTTCTTTTACACTCTCCCTCTCAGTGCTTTGCTAGACTTTGAAGCGTCTTTGACGCAACAGGGTCTGATTTATGCTAAGTCTGCGTGACATCTTTTTTGCCGTCTCCGGTTTTACGTTTTGCTTTTTTACCCCCTATGCATCTGCAGCCAAAACAACTTATGCAGACTTGAAAAGCGGTGATGTTATTACTGTCACGCTCGATCAGTTGTTACCGACCCAGGCCGTACTGAGTTATGACCGTGAATATGCCAACCTTGCCCGTTATAGCGAAAACCTTAAACAGATGTATAACGACCTTTGCATAGCCAATGGCGGAAAAGGGGTAAAAAAGTGGAGTGATGATTCAAAGCCGACGGATCCGGAATCTTATCAGTGCCGCAATAAACCCGGCACACACACTGACGCTCTAAATACCGTTGTTGTCGGCCCTGAAGAAGGAATGCTATTTCTGACCCAAGGGCACCATGTTTTTTCAACCTTCTGGGATATGCCAAACGGGGGAACCAGTGTGCCTGTGACGGTAAAAGTCACACATAACCTGATAGGCTCGGCTGAAGATTTTTGGGCCGAGATGAATAATGATCGTGAAGTCTGGTTACGTAATTCAAAGGGGCAGAAAATTAAGGCGGATGACCTGCCCGAATATATAGGGCAAAAACAGCTCAAACATGACCGCTACCTTTCGCTGATTTTCCTGCTTGAGGGGATTAGTTATTCCCACCCGAAAACCAAAGACAAGAAAACAATTCCCTTCTTTGAGCTTAACTGGGCATTGGCATTAAGAAAGCATATGAAGATTTCAGAGTATGATCTCAATGTACCTGATGAATATGCGACCGCCCTGACTGAAGCTGCAACAATAATGGTGGACTTGTCTGACGATGAAGTCATTGGAAAATCTGAAAAAACAGCCAAAGAAATGGGAAAATTCAAGACGGTTGACAGTAAGGCACTTGAAAAGCTAATCACTGATAAAAAGTCTGATTTCAATTACGCGATGGCTTATCGAATGGCCAAGAAAGAGAAATCAACGCCTAAGCGGCTACTAGAACAAGAAGCCGCAGAGAAAGAAAAGAAGAAAAAGAGCAAAGAAGCTGAGCCGAACAACAAAGACGAAAAGTCAGAGTAGTTAAAACTTGCGCTTACTTACGAAAGTTCTTCGCCAGAAAGCTGTCCAGCTTGTTGGCAAAGTTCTGACGATCGGCTTGGCTCAACGGCGCAGGCCCTCCTGTCTGAATACCACTGCTACGCATCGTTTCCATAAAGTCACGCATTTGCAAACGCTGCTTAATGGTATCTTTGGTATACATCTCCCCTCTTGGGTTAAGTGCATGCCCCTCTTTGGTGATCACCTCATCAGCCAATGGAATGTCCGCAGTAATCACTAAATCTCGAGGTTCAACCATCTGAACGATATAGTTATCAGCAACATCGAAGCCGGATTCAACCTGCACCGATTTAATATGAGGTGACGGCGGAACACGAATAAACTGGTTAGCAACAAGAGTAACTGGTACTCCTACTCGGTCTGCGGCACGAAACAGAATGTCTTTGATGACATTCGGGCAAGCATCAGCATCAACCCAAATTTTCATAATTCTCTCTCTGATAAACGAAAGCCGCCCATAGGCGGCTTTCTCATAGTCAATTGGCGAAAATTAACCTTCAAGGCCTTTCTTCGCAAGGTATTCATCGTAAGTGCCGTGGAAATCTTCCACGCCATCCTTGGTAATTTCGATAATACGCGTTGCAATCGATGATACAAACTGACGGTCATGAGAAACAAACATCAGTGTGCCTTTGTAGTTTTCTAGAGCAAGGTTCAGCGACTCGATGGATTCCATATCCATGTGGTTAGTTGGTTCGTCCATAAGCAGGATGTTTGGTTTTTGCATAATCAGCTTACCAAACAGCATACGCCCCTGCTCACCACCAGAAATTACGCGTACAGACTTCTTGATGTCATTCTGCGAGAACAGCATACGTCCAAGAATACCGCGGACAACCTGATCGTCCTCACCTTCGTTCTTCCACTGGCTCATCCACTCCATCAGGTTCATGTCCGTATCAAAATCATCACTGTGATCCTGAGCATAGAAACCGATGTTGTTGTTTTCAGACCACTTGATCATACCGTCCATCGGTTCCATCGCACCGGCCAGAGTATTCAGGAAGGTAGACTTACCGATACCATTCTCACCGATAATCGCGATACGTTCACCCACTTCCACCAGCAGGTTTACACCGTTGATCAGGATATTGTTACCATAGCCCTGCTTCAGACCTTCCACTTCCAGCGCGTTACGGAACAGTTCTTTTTCCTGCTCAAAACGGATGAACGGGTTCTGACGGCTTGATGCTTTCACTTCTTCCAGCTGGATCTTGTCGATCTGCTTCAGGCGAGAAGTCGCCTGCTTCGCTTTCGATGCGTTTGCAGAGAAACGGCTAACGAAAGTATTCAGTTCAGCAATCTGAGCTTTCTTCTTAGCGTTGTCAGCCAGAAGGCGCTCACGAGCTTGTGTAGCTGCAACCATGTACTCATCGTAGTTACCAGGGAACAGGCGCAGATCACCGTAATCCAGATCAGCCATGTGCGTACAAACACTGTTCAGGAAATGACGGTCGTGCGAGATGATTATCATGGTGCAGTTACGCTCAAGAAGAACGCGTTCCAGCCATGAGATGGTGTGAATATCCAGGTTGTTCGTCGGTTCGTCAAGCAGCATGATATCTGGGTCAGCAAAAAGAACCTGAGCCAGTAGCACTCGAACTTTCAGGCCAGGCGCAACAGCACTCATCAGGCCAAAGTGCAGCTCCTCAGGAATACCAAGACCAAGCAGCAGTTCACCAGCACGAGCTTCAGCAGAGTAACCGTCCATTTCAGCGAACTGAACTTCCAGGTCGGCAACGCGCATACCATCTTCTTCTGACATTTCTGCCATAGAGTAAATGCGGTCACGCTCTGCTTTGACTTCCCAAAGCTCTTTGTGACCCATGATCACAGTATCAACAACTGTGTATTCTTCGAATGCAAACTGATCCTGACCCAACTTAGCCATACGCTCGTTAGGATCTTTTGAAACAGTACCCGCGGATTGCTCTAGTTCGCCACCCAGGATTTTCATGAAGGTTGACTTACCGCAACCGTTCGCCCCAATTAGGCCGTAACGGTTACCTTCACCAAACTTAACGGAAATATTCTCAAACAGCGGCTTATCGCCGAACTGCATTGTAATGTTAGCTGTTGAAATCAATGTACTGTTCCAATCGTGATTAGTCTGTCAGGCATGAAAAAAGTCGCCAGCATCGGCGACTTTTCTTTAACTTTTCTATAAATAGGCGGTGAGTATATCAGATTACGTGAGCCACATCACTCACCAGCTGTTCATTTAACAAATCTCGTAGATAATATTCAAAAGCATAAAAAAAGCGAGCTGATGAGCTCGCTTTTCATTCAGTTACCTATGAAGGTTGGATTATTCCCAGTCCAGAATAACCTTACCTGACATACCAGAACGCATTACATCAAAGCCTTTCTGGAAATCATCAATCTTATAGTGGTGAGTGATGATTGGGTTCAGGTTCAGACCAGATTGGATCAGGCTTGCCATCTTGTACCAGGTTTCAAACATCTCACGGCCGTAAATACCTTTGATGATCAAACCTTTGAAGATAACCTGATTCCAGTCGATACCCATATCTGACGGTGGAATACCCAGCAAGGCAATCTTACCGCCGTGGTTCATACTGGTAAGCATGCTGTTGAATGCAGATGGGTTACCGGACATTTCAAGACCCACATCGAAGCCTTCTGTCATGCCCAGTTCAGCCATTACATCTTCCAGCTTCTCGTTAGCAACGTTCACAGCACGGGTTACGCCCATTTCACGGGCAAGATCCAAACGGTAGTCGTTCACATCAGTGATAACAACGTGACGAGCACCTACGTGCTTAGCAACAGCTGCTGCCATGATACCGATTGGGCCAGCACCAGTGATCAGTACGTCTTCACCAACAAGGTCGAAAGACAATGCTGTGTGTACAGCGTTACCGAACGGGTCAAAAATTGAAGCCAAATCATCAGAAATGCCTTCAGGGATTTTGAATGCGTTGAAAGCAGGAATAACCAGATATTCTGCAAATGCACCTTCACGGTTTACACCAACACCGATCGTGTTGCGGCAAAGATGTGTACGACCGCCGCGACAGTTACGGCAGTGACCGCAAGTGATATGACCTTCACCAGAAACACGGTCACCAACCTTGAAGCCACGGACTTCCTGACCGATGCCGACCACTTCACCTACGTATTCGTGGCCGACAACCATTGGAACCGGAATGGTTTTCTGAGACCACTCATCCCAGTTATAGATGTGAACATCAGTACCGCAGATTGCCGTTTTCTTGATTCGGATAAGCAGATCGTTATGACCCAGCTCTGGCTTATCCACTTCTGTCATCCAAATGCCTTCTTCAGGCTTTAGTTTAGATAGAGCTTTAATTTTCATGGCTTTTATCTCAACAACTGTATTGCATTGAAGATATCAGGAACGAGCTACAACTCTTTTGATTGGTGTACATTCTTCCCGTCCCTGTCTTAAGAATGTTCATTCAAGCGTTGTCGCTTAAATGATGCCCATGTCTTTACCGACTTCGATGAAGGCATCAATTGCCTTGTCCAACTGCTCGCGGGTATGTGCAGCTGACATCTGAGTACGGATACGGGCCTGTCCTTTCGGCACTACAGGGAAAGAGAAGCCAATGACGTAGATACCTTTCGCCAACGAACGCTCTGCAAATTCCGCTGCTACCTTCGCATCACCCAGCATAATTGGAATGATGGCATGATCAGCACCAGCTAATGTGAAGCCAGCCTCTGTCATACGGCTGCGGAAGTGAGTCGCATTGTCCCATAGCTGATCACGCAGTGAATCACTAGCTTCAAGCAGGTCAAGTACACGCAGTGATGCAGAGACAATGCCCGGGGCTACTGAATTAGAGAACAGGTATGGACGTGAACGCTGACGCAACCAGTCAATCACTTCTTTTTTACCAGCAGTATAACCACCTGAAGCACCACCCATCGCTTTACCCAGCGTACCAGTGATGATGTCTACGCGATCCATCACATTGTGGTACTCATGTGTACCGCGACCATGCGCGCCCATGAAACCAACAGCGTGAGAATCATCCACCATTACCAGAGCGTCGTACTTCTCAGCCAGGTCACAGATAGCAGGTAGGTTGGCTACCACACCGTCCATCGAGAACACGCCGTCAGTCACAATCAGCTTGTGACGAACACCAGCTTCGTTAGCAGCGATTAGCTGCTCTTCAAGCTCTTGCATATTGTTGTTTGAGTAACGGAAGCGTTTCGCTTTACACAAACGAACACCATCAATGATTGATGCGTGGTTCAAAGCGTCAGAGATGATGGCATCTTCTGCGCCAAGAATGGTTTCAAACAAACCGGCATTAGCGTCAAAGCAAGATGTGTACAGGATGGTATCTTCCATACCAAGGAAGTTTGACAGCTTACGCTCAAGTTCCTTGTGGATGTCCTGCGTACCACAAATGAAGCGGACAGACGCCATACCGAAGCCATGTTTGTCCATGCCGTCTTTTGCCGCCTGAATCAGATCAGGGTGGTTAGCAAGGCCCAGGTAGTTATTGGCACAGAAGTTTAATACTTCTTCACCTGATTGAATAGCAACAGATGCTTTTTGTGCGGAAGTGATGACACGTTCGGATTTGTATAAACCTTCAGCTTTAACTTGTTCAAGTTGCTGATTGATTTGGTCGTAGAATGCAGCTGACATGATGTTCCTCTCAAGCATAACTTATGTTCATGCAACTTAAGGTCACATTCACAAAGTTAATTCCATATAGTCAGGTTAGGTTATTTGCCTGAAAAAATGTACATTTTTCAGGATCTTTGTTCTGAGTCCATTCTAATTCAAGCGTAATCAGACTATTATCCCCCCAACGGGAAAAGGACTCTTGAGCTACGGACACAAATGGACACAAATAAACTGATTGCCCTTATGCCAGAACTGGCTGTTTTTAAGATTGTGGTTGATGAAGGAAGCTTCACCGGTGCAGCCAGAAAGCTCGGAGTCACTCCTTCTGCGCTGAGCAAACAGATTTCCCACCTCGAACGCGAGCTATCTGCCAAACTACTCGAACGAACCACCCGTAAGCTGGTAATAACCGAGTCAGGAAAAGGCATTTACGAGCAGTGCAGCACCATACTGGAAGCCGCCAAGCAAGCTGTTGAGTACACCAGCTCGGAGCACACCACTCCTTCAGGTACGCTAACAGTTGCCGCGCCAAAAGCATTTCTTAGCATCATATTACAGCCGATGGTCACTCCTTTTCTGACCAAATACCCTGATATCGAACTGAAGCTAAAAGCGCGAGACGGTGAAATCGACCTGATTTCAGAAGGCATTGACGTAGTATTCCGTCTAACAGAAAAACCTTCTGAAGGGCTGGTGCTTAAACAGATGGGTAAAGTCAGTCTTTCCCTCTGCGCCAGCCCTGATTACCTTGAACGTCGCGGTATACCTGAACACCCTACTGAATTGCTTAACCATGACTGTATTTACCTTGGTGAAACAGCCACAGACCATATCTGGGATTTTGTAAAAGATGATGAGTTCCACAGCATCCCAGTGAAAGGACGCTACGCAGTAAACCACTCCCAAATGCGCCTAAAAGGGGTAACGGATGGTCTCGGGATTGGAATTTTTCCTGATTTCGTCATTAAAAATGCTCTGAAGGAAGGCAAGGTTAAGCAAGTACTTACTGACTGGACTCTGAAAGGCAACTATCAGGGTGATATTGCGCTGCAATTTGCCCAGACAAAATTCATGCCGGCCCGTTTGCGGGCATTCATAGACTATGTCTCTGAGCACCTATATCAGTACACTGCACACTGATTGTCGCTTAACTGAGACCAGCTCTCACTACAGCACAAAATCATCCTGATTTGGCAAATACGCAATAGACTATACTGATTCTTACAGACTCAGTTGGTATCAACGGCGACATATAAACAAAAGCTGATTGATCCTAATCGCTATGTTCGCCGTTTTTTACCAATAAGACCCTGTGGATTTGCAAAGCGCTCTCTTTTACAAATGTAGTTATCTCAAAGCTATCGTCCACCGGGTATGAAGGACTCATTTCAGGAGGACAGCAATGAAAGTATTACGTTGTTGTTTATACTCAATTCTTAGTCTTATTTTCAGCACCACAACCTTCTCCTACCCGATGGACTCCATCCACTGGAATCATCGCAGCATCGTGTTTTTTGCCCCAGAGAAAGATGAACACGTAAAAGCTTTCATGATGCAAACTCTGATGAATGATTGCCTGCTGCAAGAACGGGACATCAGAACTCTGGTAATCACTAAAGACGGCTTCAATAAACCGGCTAACCTGTTTAGCCCAGAAGATATCCGACATCTGAGGAAAAAATACAAAATCAAAGGCAACGATCACACCACTATTTTGATCGGCAAAGATGGCCTGGAAAAACACCGCTGGGGAGAGACTACTAACTGGATTTTCATTACAGAACTCATCGATAAAATGCCTTTACGAAAAGTGGAAATGACCTCTCGCCCAAGTCGCTGTTCAGCCTGATCTACGCCCAGGTGTCTACTCCGTCTAATTTTTCACCAGGGAGGATTTTATTTTGTGCCAGAAGACGTATCTTGATATCACAGAAAGATAACTAACTATTAATAAAAATGATGAAAGCACCTTACTTATATCACGGACAAGATCTGTTCTGGGCTACCCCAACCCAGGACACAATGAAGCTGACAATAGTCAGCGAGGCAAGTACATTAATATCAACGATTTTCATTCGCTGCGAACCCGATAATGAAGAAAAACTGGTAGATATGGAGCGAGGTGAAACTCGTGGGCGTCTCCAGTACTGGCATGGTGAAATACCTCTTAACGCCGACAAACCTGTCACACACTATTGCTTTAAAGTGATGCAAAACAGTCGTCAGTGGTGGCTGCACGGCAATGGCATCTCACCTCGTGTGCCTGGCAAAGAGGCGCACTTCAAATACAATCGGCAAGATCAGCCACCAGCATGGGTGAAAGAACAGGTTTTCTACCAGATTTTCCCCGATCGTTTCGCGAACGGCGATCCATCAATTAGCGTTCTGGATAACGAATACAGCCTTAATGGCGATGATCGCCCGGCTATAGCTAAAGAGTGGGGAGCCCCTGTCAGCAGCCATGGTGAAAATGGCCCCAATGAATTCTTCGGTGGTGACCTGAAAGGGATCCACGGTAAATTAGATTACCTGCAAAATCTTGGTATTACTGCACTGTATCTGAACCCGATCTTCTCAGCACCAAGCAACCACAAATACGATACAACTGATTATTTACGAATCGATCCACACCTGGGTACCAATGAGCAGTTTGCCGATATGGTCAGCGACCTGCACGCTCGTGGAATGAAAATCACCTTAGACGCCGTATTCAATCATACATCGACGGATCATCCGTGGTTTGATAAACACGGACGTAACCCTGATGAGCCCGGCGCTTACGGCAACCCAGATTCAAAATACCGTAACCACTACCAGTTTGACGGTAACAGTAACGACTATATCGGCTGGAATGGTATTTCAAGCCTGCCAAAACTCAACTTCTCCAACCCGGAAGTCCGTGATTATATTTACAGCGGTGAAGATGCGGTTATCAAACACTGGCTGCGACCTCCGTACAATATCGATGGCTGGCGATTTGACGTTATTCATATGCTGGGCGAAGGTGCCGGAGCCAAAAACAATCCACATTATGTGCGCCAATTCCGGGAAGCCGCCAAGTCAGTCAATAACGATTGTTACATCCTGGGCGAGCACTTTTTCGAGGCCAGCAATTGGCTTCAGGGGGATCAGGAAGACGGCGCCATGAACTACTATGGTTTCGCCCACCCTCTTCGCGCCTTTTTTGCACAAAAGGATATTGCCTATCACAACTGCCAGATTGATGCTGAAGAGCTAGTTGACTGGCTGAATGAATCCCGCAGTAAAATGCCGTGGCAAAACCAGTTAGCCCAGCTTAATCAGCTTGACAGCCATGACACCATGCGGTTCCTGACAATGCTGGAAAACGACGATGAAACTATGCAGCTGGCACTGCTGATGCTGTTTGCTTACGTGGGAGCACCATGTATTTACTACGGCACAGAAGTGGGTATGGAAGGCGGCCAGGATCCAGATAACCGGCGCTGTTTCCCATGGGACCGTGCCGAAGCTCAGCATCCGACATTTGATTATGTACAAAAGCTTATTGAGCTTCGCAAACAAGCAAAATGTCTGCAAGAAGGGAGCCTGCAATGGCTGATGGCCGAACATAAACAACTGGCATTTGCCCGAATGCTGGATGATGAAGCTTATGTCTGTCTAATCAATAACAGTGAAAATGCCAAGCTTGTCGAAGTACCTCTCTGGCAGCTAGGTATGGAACAAGCAGTCCTGAAAGACCTGCTGACTGAAGATGAGTGGCAAGTAAAAGACGGCATACTTTCGATGACACTCGCGGGTAAGGAAGGCCTCCTGCTTACCAAAGCGTGATCGGCTTTACACGTAAGTAATACCAATCAGATTCTTATTCAGTTTGGTTAAATGGCTGGCTCATTGCCGGCCATTTTCTTTTGGAGGCAACAAAGGCTTCACAGAAATTGCGTTGCCGGGAATCTAGCTAAGATGTACAGTGAATCACTCATACCAATCGGAATAATTAACTATTTGTTAATTACTTATGCTGATTGATTTTAGCCGGAGGAGAGACGATGAGCGCAGAACGTTACATAGGCATAATGTCAGGAACCAGTATGGACGGTGTCGATACTGTACTGGTCGAAATTGACGATAACCGCGTTAGCTTACTCTGTGAACACGCCTTCCCGATGGGGAAAAACCTTAAGCAATCCCTACTGGATATCTGTCTTGGCCAGCCAACAAGCCTGCAGGCTATAGGCGAACTAGATCACCGTCTGGGTCATCTGTTTGCAGATGCTGTGCTGGCTCTGCTGGAAAAAGCTAACATTGACTCCTCATCTGTAAAAGCAATTGGCAATCATGGTCAGACAGTATTTCACTCCCCGACTACCGAACATCCCTTTACCATGCAGTTAGGTGATGCCAATATTATTTCAGCAAAAACTGGTATTACTACCGTGGCTGATTTCAGGCGTAAAGACATGGCATTCGGTGGCCAGGGTGCACCTCTTGTACCTGCATTCCACCAGCAACTTTTCAGTCAGCCGGATCTGACCCGAGTTATTCTGAATATTGGCGGTATCGCTAACATCACCATTTTAGATCCTGCCAAACCTGTCACAGGCTTTGATACTGGCCCCGGCAACATGTTAATGGACGCCTGGATCACCAAACACCTCGGAAAACGCTTTGATGCTAATGCCGAGTGGGCTTTAACCGGTAACGTAAATAACGATCTGCTTAACAGCCTGATGTGTGACCCCTACTTTGCTCTACAACCACCAAAGAGTACGGGTCGAGAGCTCTTCAATCTCCACTGGCTTGAGAATCATCTGGAACAATCCACTCTGTCAGCAGAAGATGTTCAGCGTACATTAGCTGAATTTACCGCAGTTAGTATCAGTAACGATGTCACGAAAGAAACACCGGGAGAATTACTGGTGTGTGGCGGAGGCGCGCATAATCCGCTAATCATGCAACGCCTAACAGAACTCTTACCCCAATGGCAGGTAATGACAACGGCCGATCGCGGTGTAGACATAGATAATATGGAAGCCATGGCCTTTGCATGGCTTGCTTATCGTACTCTTCATAAGTTACCCGGTAACCTGCCAGAGGTAACAGGAGCCACACAGCTCACCCCTCTTGGCGCTATTTATCCTTAGATAGTATGAAATGACCAACCAACAGCCCGCTGATATACTCATCGGGCTGTATGTATTTAAAGGTTCTTTAAGAGTTCTATACTAGTTCTTCATTTTATAAGTATTCAAACTGCTGAAAGATACGCTTAAGACTAACGTATAATTTAGTGCGCTAATTCCCTAGAACCCAATAATAAATCCCCCTACCTTTCAGTAGGCAAGTTCTTTGCTGACCAATCCAGCCATGACCCATCATAATGAGCAACATCAAAGCCAGAACGCTTTAGCAAGTAATAACTTAAAGTTGATGCTTTACCTTTATTACAGTAGGTAATGTTCTTTTTACTCTTATCAAAGTCACTCAATACCAGTGCAATCTCTGATTGCGACTTCAACACTTTAACGCCACCTACAGAGGCCGTAAAAAAGTCACCTATAGAAAGATGACGCGCTCGGGGAATATGACCATATACGTGAGTAACTGATCTGTTACCTTCGTATTCAGGCAAGGTCCTGGAATCATATAATTGATAATCGGGACTATAAGTTGCCACTTTGGCAACCAGCGTACTGGCGTAGGCCGCTGAGTTAAAAATGGGAATATAACTTGTTTTATCAGGGAAGGTTATCTCTGTGCTAACAGGATACTCCTGAAGCCATAGGCTGTAGCCAGTTTCCAAAATTGCAAGGTTACGATGCCCGTATAGCTCCAAAACCCAAAACAGTCGCGATGAATCGAGATAATTACCGTTATCGTAAATAATGACGAGTTTGTTTTTGTCTAAACCTTTTTTCCTCAACAAAGGCGTTATATTTTCTTTGTTTTTCACATAATACACATCATTGTTAACATGATAGGTATCATTAACTGGAAAGCTGACTGCGCCCGGGATATGGCCATTAAGATATTCTCGTTCTGGCCTGGCATCGTAAATGATAACGTCATCACGCCCAAGACGTTCGATTAACCAATCAGCACTGACAAAGTATTTTGCTTCAGTAGCAGTTGCATTAGCCCCTAAAAATGACAATGCGACGATTAACAGAAGCCTTATCCAGGTTGCAACAAAACAATAGGTAAATTGCATAACACCTCCCTAGTCCAGCACCAATTGCTATTAATACATGATGGTTGCTATAGAGAAGCAAATTTCTTACCACTTCAATTTACGTCTATTTTTATATTTGTTGTCGTCCTTATCACAACGTAGGCGTCTTAAAACAAGCAGTTAAATCGAACAGTTTCATTCTACCCTACAAATCCCAAACCGTGTTTTTGCATCCTGCAACGCGAATTCATATATGGGTTATTGCTCACTAAACAACATTACCGCTCAAAAAGTTAATACCCCGTTAAAATTAAGTGCGAGTATTCTTCTTCCGATCACATTTCCATACATACAGAGCGTGACCCATATCACTAATTTCTTTCGACAAAGATCACACTAATAAGTTATTAATTTTACTAGGACAATAACGACGCAAACGTTACACTCCCCGCCATAAAAACTACAAAGTCTCACAGGAGAATATCCTGTTTTTCTTCCCCAACGTGAAAGGTCCTAAGTAAAGATGAGTCCGGAAAAATACCTTCTAGACTGGCAAACAAGCCAAACTAACGCAGAATCCATCTCACCACTTCTTGGCCAGCTATACCGACAGAAAGGCGTTGAAACCCTTCTGTTCGGACGCCAAATCGTCAATGCTTCTATTATTGATATCATCAAGGCACACCGTGTAGCCCGTCGTTACACGGGGTTTGAACTGTCTCCCGCACAAACCCTGCCATTGGTTCAGGCTCTTACCCGACTTGAACTATCACCTTGCAAAGTCGATGTCGGACAACTTGCCCATAAGTTCTGGAAAGATCATGATGATGAGGATGATCTCAACGACTTTTTGCAGACGGCGTTGACAGAGTCACTCAATAGCACCCAGTCCGTCGAGCCTCGCGATGTTGTATTGTATGGCTTTGGTCGTATCGGACGCCTACTCGCCCGTTTATTGATTGATAAAAGCGGCCCCGGCTACCCGTTGCGCCTTCGTGCTATTGTAGTTCGAGGCGGCAAACAGGGAGATTTAGAGAAGCGTGCCAGCCTGCTGCGACGCGACTCTGTCCATGGTCAGTTCAATGGCAGCATCACCATAGACGAAGAGCGCAAAGCCATTATTGCTAATGGCAACTACATTCAGATGATTTACGCAAACAGCCCGGCAGAAGTCGATTACAGTGTTTATGATATTGATAATGCGCTTATTGTTGATAACACGGGTATCTGGCGCGATACCGATGGGCTAAGCCAGCACCTGAACTGTACTGGAGCATCGAAAGTTCTGCTTACCGCACCGGGTAAAGGTGATATTAAAAATGTCGTATTTGGCGTTAACGAATCAGAAATTCAGGATGATGACTCAATCATCTCAGCGGCAAGTTGTACGACCAATGCCATTACGCCAATTCTGAAAGCAGTTAATGATAAATACGGCATTAAATCCGGTCATATCGAGACTGTTCACTCATTTACCAATGATCAGAACCTGATTGATAACTTCCACAAAGGAGAGCGTCGTGGACGTTCTGCCGCTCTGAACATGGTACTGACCTCAACAGGTGCAGCCAAAGCTGTTGCCAAAGCCTTGCCTGAACTAACAGGTAAACTGACAGGTAATGCCATCCGAGTTCCGACTCCGAACGTGTCGATGGCCATTGCCAACCTGAACCTTGGCTCTGAAGTCACTGCTGAAGCACTGAACGAATACCTGCGTCAAATGGCTTTGAATTCGCCACTATCCGGCCAGATCGATTTCACTCAATCGACTGAAATTGTCTCTACCGATATCGTCGGTTCACGCCATGCCGGTGTTGTAGATGGCGCAGCCACTATTGCCCAGGACAAGCGTTGCGTACTTTATATCTGGTATGACAATGAGTTCGGCTATAGCTGCCAGGTTGTTCACTGTATGGAGCAGATGATGGGTGTTCACTACAAGACCTACCCTGAAGCCAAGTAACTGAAAGACATCCTACTCCAAAATAATAACAACGATTTAGCCTCTTGCTCTTATTCGCCGCCCACTCCACCGGGCGGCTTTTTTGATTTAACGTTTCGACTCGAGGTTTTTGATAGGAAACTAAGTCGGAACCAGGGTTATAACAGCAAGTCTTTTACAAGCTCACAGCGCCCGCCATTCATGGCTTTATCCCAGTCATTTATAGTGCTGAATCCACGCCCGTCAATCATTACAGCGTTATCTAACCCAGGCAGCATTTCTTTATTTTCAAATGTTTGAGGATCAAACCACTTCCGAGACATTAAACTCATCAGTTCGCGATCACTCTTCGTCGGATAGATCTTTTGTGAAACGTAATCAACAGGCTTATTAAAGACAAACGGTAGCTCCGCGGCATGACAAGCTTTGGAGGTTCCGTCTTTATTCATGCAGCTTAACGACGTCAGTGGCGACACACTCATCGGCCAGAAATTAAAACCGGGATCATAATTGAAATGATACATTGCCGTCAGGTTTGAGCCGTTCGGGTTATCAATCTGATTTTGTATCACCTTTCTGGCTGCGCAAGTAAACAGCATATCATTGGCAAGCATTCGGAATTTAGCCACGTTGTTGCCCGAACCTTCAAGTGTGCTGTCATCTTCAGGGGCATAACTGTCCATTCCAAGCAACTTATTAGCCTTAAGCACCCCATTGAAACCATAGAAAGCACGAACAGACAAATCGTACATATTATTGTTTCTGGCAATTTCAGGTATTGCCGGATGATCAATAATGTAATTGCCATCTTTGTCCTCGATGTTTACAAAGAGCAGAGCTTCAAGCATAGAGGTGAAAATATTCGCTTCATCGGTGTTAAAGCCAATTACAGTTGGAACAATAAACTGAGTATCAACCGGCTGTTCAGTTAGATGATAGCCCTCAACAACTACCTGTCCCCATATGTTTTTCTTTTGTTCAATATAGGGAGCAAACGGCAGCATGCCTGATGTTGCAGGTGCCGACCCCAACAACGAATCAACAAGTACCAGCCCAGATTTGGCATAACCTTGCACCTTTTTAAGCTGTTCCAAATCAAGCTCTTCAAGAGATTGACCACCGAACTCCGGCGTTTCTGCAACATATTGCCTCAGTGTCTTTTGCAGCTTTTCTGCCGAGTCATAATTCTTGTACGCGATACCATAAGGGTTACTCTGCATAATGGCCCGCTGATAATATTTACCCGCAACGTTTTCCTCTTTGTTCGCGGTTTCTTGCTGAAGAATACCAATCGACATCGCCCCGGCACTTTCACCAAAAACCGTCACATTTTCAGGATCACCACCAAAATCAGCAATGTACTGATGAACCCATTCAAGCGCTCGCTTCTGATCACCGATTCCATAATTACCGCCTTTTAGATCATCAGTCCACATACTACCCAACAGACCTACACGGTAGTTTACGGAGACAGAAATAAACGGATTACCACTGTCAGCCCCTTGGGCAACAATTGTATCCCCGTGGTTAACCAGCGACGAACCCGAACCACTTTCAAATGATCCGCCATGAATAAAAACATAAACAGGTAAGTCGCCCCCAATATCTACGCCTTTGGGGCGCCAGATATTCAGATACAAACAATCCTCTGACTGAACTTCTTCAGTATTATTCAGCTGTGGACATATCGCTCCAAACTGTGTGGCGTCTAGATTCCCGTCAAGAGGCTTCAGTGTGCTATGTACAAACCGCTTGCTGCTGCCATATTGAATGCCTTTAAAGGATTCGACTTTTCCACCACTTTCAACCAAACCAGTCACTGTCGCACCATTATTAGCGTTAACAGTAACGAATTTCAGTTCACTTATTTTTCCATCACTTGTGCTTGTATCTTCGCCACAACCAATCAGAAAAAATGAAATTACGAGCCCAATGGCTTTTATTTTTTTATTTTTCATTGCTAATAATTAAATCCATTTTGTGTAGAAGGCAAATAGAATAATCAACCTAACTTTCCAATTAGTTTAATTATCTACCCATTGGTAAGAATCGATTAAAACAAAGGAAGTATATTAAAAGCCGAAGCAAAATAAACTCAATTCAATCTGGTCGGACGTTTTGGAAAAGAGCTAACAATGAAACAGACTTATTAAAAGCATTTACAACCAACATCCCTTAAAGGTAAGAATAAGAAAATAGAATGTTTCGCAATAAACAGCCGCAAGAAAACCAATAATTAAAAATGTAGTCAACCTCACTATATTCAACATTTCAAAATAGGTAAAAGCATAGATATATAACAAGAACCAATGCAAACCAAACACAACAAAAGCCTAATATATCATACACTTAATAACCACAACCAAATATCACAGTTAAGCCCCCAGAACTTAGAGAGTACAATCTAAAAATCCAATAGTGTTATCAAAAACTCATCACTTAAGTACAAAAAATAATTTCAACCATTGAAGAAACAAATTTAATTAACCAATTAAAAACACATTTAAAAAACTCGACTTCACACAAAACCCCAGCCATCTGGTCCGATTTGTCCAATTAAATTAAAACCCTAGACTCAATTCGGATAAACACCAACTAAATACATTTATATATAATCCTAATAAATAAGTTGATAACTATGTTCAAGAAGCGTCTGTTATACACTGCTGTTATTTCAGCTATTATATTTCCATCAGTCTCTACTCAAGCCGCAGGTTTTCAATTAAACAGCCAGTCAGCAACAGGTCTTGGTCGTGCTTTCGCAGGCGATGCAGTTATTGCCGATAATGCTTCAGTAGCAGCTCGTAATCCGGCAGCCATGGCTCTTTTCAAAGAAAACAGCCTTTCTCTTGGCTTTAATGTCATTTCAACTGACGTCAGTATTAAAGAAGGAACCTATAATCAACCACGGGTACTCACCAACGGTAGTGAAATACTTGCAATAGAAACCAACCAGTTTGATATTTCAGGCACCGATGATATCGGCGGTTCATCTTTTGTCCCTAACCTTCATGTGATCGTGCCACTGAATGAGCAATGGGCATGGGGTCTTTCAGCTTACTCAAACTTCGGCACAGAAACTGAGTTTGAAGATGATTTCCCAGCCTCCATCTTTGGTGGTAAAACCAGTGTAAAAAGCATGAACTTAGGTACCAGCCTTTCATACCGACTCAACCAGAACCTTAGCTTTGGTGCCGGTATCGACCTTATATACGGTGTTGGTAATCTGAAACGAGATTTTGACAGTGAAGCCTGTATGACAATAGGTGGAAAACCCGCTTTATGTCGTGACATTCAAATGAATGTTATTGATGTCGATGCATCGGGATTTGCTCTGGGCTGGAACACCGGCATCGTCTATGAAGTCAATGAGAATCACCGCTTTGGACTCAGTTACCGCTACAGCCCGACTGTAGAAGCAAAAGGTGATGTCAAAGCAGGTACCAATGAGGCAGACTCAATGGATCTCCCTCTTCCTGATATGGCTGAATTTTCCGGTTATCACCGCCTGACAAACCAGTTTGCTGTTCACTACAGTCTGCAATGGGTTGAATGGAGTGCCTTTGATACATTGCACATAGCCGGACTCGACAAAGAATATCAATGGAAAGATGCCGGCCATATTTCTGTCGGGGGAACTTATTATCTGAACAATGACTGGACCCTTCGCGCAGGCTATATGTATGACATCTCAGCCACAGACGAGTTGAAGTCTATTTCAATCCCCGATTCAAACCGCCACTGGTTCTCTACCGGATTCACCTATCATCTCAACAAAAAAGAAAATATCGATTTTGGCTTCACTTACCTGATGGGTGAAAGCGTTACCTTTGATGAACAACTTAACGAGAGCCTGCCCGTACCTTCAATTACAGGAGCCACGACAAGAGCTGATGCCATTCTTGTTGGCCTTCAATACAGCCGTACTTTCTAATCCATCACTGGATGTTCCTAAATAAAGAGGTTTACCTCTTACTCTTGTTTGCCGCCCACTCCACCGGGCGGCTTTTTTGAACTGGTTCCAAATTAGTAACCTAGATAACTGAATAACGAAAACAACCATCCAAAACAGTTCCCAATTAATAAAGTTTAAAACCAACTATCAATCCGACTTTCATAAACTAACGGCACCTCCTTACCAGCAATCATTCATACACAGGAAAACTATCGGTGCTGTTTGATAACCCTATTGACGAAGCTAAGTTCATGCGAACTCGGATCATAGATGCTACTGGTCGTTGTTTTATCGTTGTTCCCTCATACAAAGCGATCAACGGCGACAGGCTAAGTGCACTGATTCAATACCAAAATAGCGAATACTGGGCGAAATACCTGTTGCGCAGTCACTGCGACATGTGGGGCTATAATTTCGATTTCCTGACCTTATACCATCAACTGTGTCCTTCACCGTTAATGAGACACAAATCGTTGAACGAGATGATTGATGAAATAGGAAAAAAGATTTCCTGTGGAGAGTTTCTTGTTTATCAGGTGGACTGTTTTATTCCGCCGGCACCAGTCGAGAATGCAAACTAGCCGTTTTCTGACCATTAGGTGATAGCTCACCACAACTCAGATAAACGCCTAATAGATAACGTAAATGCCCGTAACCGAACAAAAAACAGACAAATTAAACATATAAAAGTGTGTCAACTATTAACTAGTTGATAAAAAACATGAACCAGCTTCAAAAAATGTTAAAAGGAAAAAGCTTATTAAGAGCGGTATTTATTCACTATTAGTATAATAACTCTACGATAACTCAATAGATATAATGTATGAAAATCAGTGACCTCAACCAACGATGTGTAGAGTTTGAGCTAAACCAATCGAAAGATATCATCCAGGGATTACTGGATGGTGAAGACATAAATCCAGAGTTATTAAAGTTTATCTTAAAGAAAATGGAATCCTTGCTCGCTCAAGTGGAAGACTGATCAGCCTGAGAAGCATATTGAAAATCAGCTCATGTTATTTTCAACAGAAGATTCTGTCATTCGCCTGCCCGCTTCAGATATCAATAACTCATAAAGCTTCCTTGCCGCAGGCCCGGTCTTTGGTCCCTTGGGTAATGTGATATGAACAGGGACCTGATAACGGTTAGCACCTTCAATAGAGAGCCGGACAAGATTATTGCTGTGCATCGCATCCAGCATATGTTCCGGCAGACGACAAAAACCCAGCCCGGCCCTGACCGCCCTCCATGCATGGTCAAAATTATCGACAGTTAATCGCTGCTGGGATTTCAGCCAACCAGCATTCGCTTCATCGTCGGTGACCTGTGAGCCTAAATCACGAATCACAATTTGAGTCTCTGAGATCAAGTCCGCCAAACATAAATTGTCTTTACCAGCTAATGGATGATGCTCTGCAACCACAGGAACCATAGTCACAACACCGAAAGCCTCTGCCGGATAGTTGGTGATGGGAAAATTAATAATTGCGATATCAGATTTTTCCGATAACACAGCATCAGTAGTACCAGAAAGAGACGTCTCGACAACCTGGACCGACGTGCTTTTATTCTCGCTAAAAAATTCAGCTAACGGACCATACACCCACTCGCGACAACATAAATGGTCTACCGATACGGTAATTTCTGATTCAATACCTTTTGATAACTGCGCACTCAACACTTCCAACTCCTGAGCCTGTTCCAGCATCGAACTGGCTCTGCGAAGCAACGACTTGCCGTCATCGGTCAGTACAGCTCTGCGTCCTTTTACCTCAACTAACGACACATCCAGCTGTTCTTCCAACTTCTTAATGGCATATATCAGTGTGGTATGGCTTTTGTTCAGCCGCGTTGCCGCTGCCTGAATACTCCCGGAGCGATCAACTTCTTGCAGTGTAAGCCATTGGTCCAGCGTTGTTCTCAGTCTCATTGGTCGATTTTTTCCACATTAAATCAATAAATATTGAACTTTTATGTTCATTTTTTACAGATATGATTATTACACATACCGCAGATGAGGAACCAGTCAGAAAACATTCCTTTGCAGTTTATGACGGTTTCAGGTTAGCGGGTATACAACCTCAAAAGTGGAGTAATCAAAATGCGTAAGTTATTACAGGTCGATTTTACCTACCAGGGTCCATTTGGTTCAGAAATGGCATCACAGCTGAAAGAGTTGGCAGAGTCTATTAACCATGAGCCCGGAATGATTTGGAAGATCTGGACCGAAAGTGCAAAAGACCAGTTGGGTGGCGGTATCTATCTTTTTGAAAATGAAGAAACTGCGCAGGCTTATCTGAAAATGCACAGCGAGCGTTTACAAAAAATGGGCATCACCAATATCCGTGGCATCGTATTTGATTTTAATGAAAGCCTGTCTTTGATTAATAAAGGTCCGGTTAACCAGTAACAGCATCCAAACAGTATTTACTAGGAACAACGATATGCAGAACAGAACTTTTTTAGTCGTCCACGGTGCAATCTACAGCGTGTTTGCCGTAGCACTGTTTTTTATTCCAAGTCTGATGTGGCCAATGTACGGCGTACAGGTTAATGATCAATACGCTTATTTCCTGTCCCAACATAACAGCATCTTCCTTGGAGGTATTGCGGCACTAAGCTTTCTGTTCCGCGATATCGAGAAAGGTGAGCTTTCAGCCAAGTTGTTTCAGGGTTTGATGATCACCAATATCCTTGGCTTGATTATCACTCTGTATGCTTGCTTCAAAGGTATTTTTGTTGGCTTCGGTTGGAGTGACCCAGCGTTTTTTGCCCTACTTACTGCTCTGAGCTTCATTCAGTACAAAAAGCAGCTTCAGAAATAACCATCTGAACAGCAAACAAAAAGCCCGCAACTGAAATCAGTGCGGGCTTTGCTTATCTTTCTTTAAACTCAATCAGCGATAGTATAGCCAGTATTGAACAGCATTAATTACTGCCTTTTGAGCCCAAATGCAACCAAGTTTCAACTACAGTGTCGGGGTTCAGAGATACAGAATCAATGCCCTGCTCCATCAGCCAGTCTGCAAGATCTTCATGATCTGAAGGTCCCTGACCACAAATGCCGACATACTTACCAGCCTTGTTGGCAGCCTTAATTGCCATCGACAACATCGCCTTAACCGCCGGGTTACGCTCATCAAACATGTGGGCGATATCACCGGAGTCACGGTCAAGCCCCAGAGTCAGCTGAGTCATATCGTTCGAACCGATTGAGAATCCATCGAAATACTTGAGGAATTCATCTGCCAATACTGCATTGGATGGTAGCTCACACATCATGATGACTTTCAGGCCATTCTCACCACGGCGAAGGTCGAACTTAGCCAGCAAGTCGATAACTGACGCCGCTTCACTGACGGTACGAACAAACGGGATCATGATTTCGACATTCTTCAGGCCCATACGCTCACGAACACGTTTAATTGCTTCACACTCGAGGGCGAAACAGTCCTGGAACTGAGGCGAGATATAACGGGATGCACCACGGAAACCAAGCATCGGGTTTTCTTCTGTCGGCTCGAAATGAACGCCGCCAATCAGATTACGGTATTCATTTGACTTAAAGTCTGACATACGAACGATGACACGCTTTGGCCAGAAAGCTGAAGCCAGCGTTGAAATCCCTTCAGTCAGTTTCTGAATGTAGAATTCCACTGGATCGTTATAGCCAATGATACGGGCATCAATTTCCGCTTTCAGCTCATCAGACTGCTCGCTGTAGTTTAGCAACGCCTTAGGGTGAATACCTATCATCTTGTTGATGATGAATTCCAGTCGGGCCAGACCCACACCTTCATTCGGAATGCAGGCAAAATCGAAAGCACGGTCCGGGTTACCCACGTTCATCATAACTTTCAACGGTAGAGTCGGTAGATCATTGACTGCTGAACGACGAACTTCAAAATCAAGTTCACCTTCATAGATATATCCGGTTTCGCCCTGAGCACAGGATACGGTTACTTGCTGGCCATCTTTCAACAACTCAGTGGCATGAGCACAACCGACTACCGCAGGAATACCCAGCTCACGGGCAATAATCGCAGCATGACAGGTACGGCCGCCACGATTGGTAACAATCGCTGCCGCTTTCTTCATAACAGGTTCCCAATCCGGGTCTGTCATATCAGCCACCAGCACATCACCCGGCTGAACCTGATCCATCTGGCTCAGATCTGTCACAACTCGAACCACGCCGGTACCTATACGCTGGCCGATTGCACGGCCTTCAATCAATGCCTTTCCTGCACCGCTCAAGTGAAAACGCTCCATCACCTGAGCATCATCGCGAGAGCGAACAGTTTCCGGACGTGCCTGAACAATGAATAGTTCGCCTGTGAAACCATCTTTGGCCCACTCGATATCCATCGGACGGCCATAGTGTTTTTCGATGATCATCGCCTGCTTCGCCAGCGATTCAGTTTCTTCATCAGTCAGAGAGAACTGTTTACGCTCTTCGGCTGTTGTATCAAGCACTTCTACCTGAGTACCCAGTTCCTTACCGTCGGCATACACCATCTTAATCAGCTTCGAACCAATGGTACGACGAACCACAGCCGGGTTTCCGGCTTCAAGCATTGGCTTGTGTACATAGAATTCATCCGGGTTCACAGCCCCCTGAACCACCATCTCACCAAGGCCCCAGGATGAAGTGATAAATACCACCTGATCAAAGCCGGATTCAGTGTCCAGGGTGAACATAACCCCTGAAGCTGCCTTGTCTGAACGAACCATGCGCTGAACACCAGCAGACAGAGCAACCCCTCGGTGATCAAAGCCCTGATGAACTCGATAGGAAATCGCACGGTCGTTAAACAGAGAAGCAAAAACATGCTTCACAGCTTCAATAACCGCGTCGATACCGCGTACGTTAAGGAAAGTTTCCTGCTGGCCTGCAAACGAGGCGTCAGGTAAGTCTTCCGCAGTTGCAGACGAGCGAACAGCGACAGAAAGCATCTCATCGCCTTCACCCAGTTGGCTATAGCATTCCCGGATATCCTTTTCCAGTTCGGCTGGAAGCGGCGCTTCATAAACCCAATTTCGGATAGTTTCTCCGGCCTGCTGCAACGCATTCACATCATCAACATCCAGTTCATCAAGCAGATCATGGATTCGATCATTCAGGCTGTTTGCTTCAAGAAACTGATTGAATGCATGGGCCGTTGTCGCATAACCATTAGGTACCTTTACGCCGGCATTAGCCAGGTTAGAAACCATTTCGCCCAGTGACGCATTCTTTCCTCCGACTTTATCAACATCGTTCATTGACAAGCCATCATACCAAACAACGTTCTGTTGCACGGCAATTCTCCTTTATTGGATTCAACAGTTTATGTGGACAACCTCTCAACGAAAACGATTGCGCTAGCAGTTAAAAAAAAGCTGAGCCACAATACGGTTTCGCTAAGCATTCCTTCATTACCTTGGGGGATGTAATAAAAGCATAGATGCCCTGTAAGGTTATTGTTATATCTATTAATGAGCTCTACGTTACAGGTATTTTTGAAGGATTCAACTTTTTATGCAGCGCAAATCCAATTTTCGTGATGTGTTTTACGTTTCTGATGGTACAGCTATTACATCGGAGACACTCGGTCATGCCGTCCTCGCACAATTTCCGGTTGAAATCCGGCAACATACCCGACCATTTATCGAATCGGTTGAGCGGGCTTTGAGTGTGCAGAAACAAATCAACCACACCTATGAACAAACCGGCGTAAAACCACTGGTTTTCTATTCCATCGTGCTTCCGGAAGTCAAAGAAATCATTGAACAAAGCCAGGCAAACCTCTATGACGTACTCAATGCTCTTGTCGAACCGCTTAAGCAGGATCTGCAACTGGAGCCAATGCCTAAACTGCAGCGTTCACACAGTATTGAACGGGATGCGGCGAGTTATAACGACCGTATCGCCGCTATTGAATATACCCTCGCACACGATGACGGTATTTCACTGAACAATCTCGAACAGGCCGATGTTATCCTGCTTGGTGTTTCACGTTGTGGTAAAACGCCAACCAGTCTGTATTTAGCGATGCAGTTTGGTATCCGAGCTGTCAACTACCCTTTCATCGCTGAAGATATGCAAAGCCTGAAACTACCTCAGGCAATCGAACCTTATCGTTATAAAACCTACGGTTTAACCATAGATACCGAGCGCCTGGTCGAGATCCGTAACGGCCGTTATGCCAACAGTGACTATTCAAGTCAGCGGCAATGTGAAAATGAAGTCCATAGAGTTGAGGCAATGTTCCGTCGAGAGGCCATTCCTTATCTGAACACCACCTCACTTTCTGTCGAGGAAATCTCAACCAGGTTACTTGATATCAGCGGCCTCAGGCGGCGTATGTGTTAAAGCACGCACCAGCGTTGAACATATTAATGTTTTAAAATTAACCCGATATCTCAGGCCCATTTTCCGGAAAGTGGGCCTTTCATTTTTATGTTAACTGTTTACCTGTTTTGCTCTTTATATAAAGCATTTTTACAGTTTTGATATTCACAATCTCTGATGTTGTGCTGTGACTCAAATAGGATAAATCACGCCTACAAGAACTGTTCCATCCTTCGTCTCAGCATAATTTCTCATTCTTGAGAGCTCTTTTTAGAGATATAAATCAGCTATTTATAAAATACTCAATTTTCTCCCTGCGATTCATCAAAAAATCACTACTTCTTGCAATATGCTTACTTTGAGCTTCATAAATAATTACAAATAAGGTTCGTCACATGATTAGGTCAGCGCTAACAATTTTGTTTTCATTTTGTGTTGCATCATGCGGTGGAGGAAGTTCATCTTCTGATACGGACACATCTCAGGATGCATCAACCCGTCAGGTCGATATTGAATTTATTAATACAGCGGGCAAGTCCATCGACTATTTTGTTGCCGATGCCAATGGCGAAGAGTTACTTTACGAAGAAAGCAATAAGGCCACATCCTGCAATAATACAGAGATCAATAAAAAGTCTTTCAGCTGGGATACACCAACACCATTAAGCCTTAAAGTAGGAGCTCGAGATACCAATACACAAACACAATCCAGCGATATTTCTGAGCTAATGCTAAACAATTCAGAGAATGCCTGGGCAATAGCCTGGATGGATAGTGATACGCTGATGCTCTCAACTGCAAACCAGCAATCTTCAGATTTACCCAACCATTATCGCATCCGGGTATTTAGTCATCAGGACACCAGAGTGCAGATCATTTCCAGTATGGTTTCATCCTATGAAGTTAAAAAAGGTCAGCTCAGTCCATATATGACTTTGGAAAATTGCAGCGGGGAACTTTTCTTTGCCACAGAGGCAATCAGCCTATGTGACTTAGACGCAGGGAAGTCGTACTTACTGATTACCAACGGGGAAGACCTCCTGGTAGCAGCAGAAGAAAAATAACAATATAAAAATAACTTGGGATAAAAACTATAAACAAAATAATAGTTGCGCTATTTCAGTGGAAACACTGCTTCAAATCGCAAGGAATGCCTACAGCTAATAACAGATGCGGTTGTAAAATTATAAGCTCTTGTTGCGCTTCAGTACCCTGTACGGGCGATGGGGATGAGCTAAGTCAGCACTCAGACTGACAACAATCGTAATGAATCCGTAGGCAGCGGTGGCAAAAGCCCCGGCATTATTTAATGCCGGGGCTTTCTTTTTTTTATCAGAAGCTAATTAATCCAAAGCTTCATCGCTTCCCTGTTACGGCTCACCATTACTATTTGGCTGTCGCTGTAACCAGTTGCTCTTGATCCGCTTTTTTCAGGAAGGCGTACGTCACACCAGTAACCAACGTACCGGCAGCAATGGCAACCAGGTACATCAGTACAGGCGTAATGGCATTCGGAATGAACAGCACAAACAGACCACCGTGAGGTGCCATCAGCTTCGCACCGAACAACATTGAAAGCGCACCAGTCAGAGCACCACCCGCCATACAACTTGGGATAACTCGCATTGGATCACGTGCCGCAAACGGAATTGCACCTTCAGAGATAAAACACAAACCGAGCACAAATGATGCCTTACCTGCTTCATTTTCACTTTCAGTGAACTTACGCTTGGCAAGGAATGTCGCCAGTCCCATACCCAGCGCAGGAACCATACCCGCCGCCATTACAGCAGCCATTGGCGCATAAGTCTGAGATGCCAGCAAACCAACACCAAAGGTATATGCCGCTTTGTTTACCGGACCACCCAGGTCGAAACACATCATGCTACCCAGAATCACACCCAGTAATACTGCATTGGCTGAACCCATGTTATTCAGGAACTCTGTCAGACCTGTCATTGCCGCAGATACCGGACCACCAACCACATAAATCATGATAAGACCGGTGATCAGGCTAGATGCCAGAGGAATAATCAGAATTGGCTTCAGCGCTTCCATGGACTGAGGTAACTTCACATTATCAGCAACCATTTTGGCACTGTAACCAGCCAGGAAGCCCGCCACGATACCACCTAGGAAACCGGCACCGGTTGAACTCGCCAGCATACCGCCGATCAGACCCGGAGCCAGACCAGGACGATCTGCAATCGAGAATGCAATAAAACCAGCCAGAACTGGTACCATCAAGGCAAATGCCGAACCACCACCGATTGTCATCAGCGCCGCAGCCAGTGTGCCCTCTTCTTTAAAGGCTTCGATACCGAAGACAAAAGACAGAGCAATTGCCAGACCACCCGCAACAACAAGCGGCAGCATGTGAGACACACCCGTCATCAGGTGCTTGTATGCACCAGTCTTTTCTTTCTTCTGATCTTCAGCACTAGAAGACGCACCTCCCTGATGCTGATAAACCGTTGCTGTTGCAAACGCTTTCTCCAGTTCCTGGCTTGTTTTCTTCAATGCCAAACCGGTGCTGGTTTTATACAGTTTCTTACCGTCAAAGCGAGATAAATCCACTTCAATATCAGCAGCAATCACAACCAGATCTGCCGCTGCAATTTCCTCAGCTGTCAGCTGGTTTTTCGCCCCTACAGATCCGCGGGTTTCAACCTTGATTTCATGTCCCTGACGCTTGCCTTCATCTTCTAGCGCTTCAGCAGCCATGAAAGTGTGAGCGACGCCGGTAGGACAGGCAGTAATAGCAACAATTTTCTTGGTGCCGGTAGCAGTTACAGAAGTGACTTCTTTAACTTCGCTCAACAGAGTCGCTTCAACAACAGCCTTTTCCAGAAATGCTCTCGGATCAGTCAGGCATGCATCAATCGACGACTGATAAACCATCTTTCCTTTAAAACGACTGGTGTCGACGTCAGTGTTTGCCGCAATAACGATGTAATCAGCATCGTTGATCTGAGCCGACGTCAGAGCCTTAACCGGCATTACCGTTGACTGGCACTCGATGTCTGCCGTCCATTTCAATTCCGCTGCGGCTTTTTCCATTAAGCCGGCAGCAATAACACTATTTGCAATACCGCTAGGGCAAGCTGTTACAACTGCGATTTTCATCTTGATACCCTCTGATCCGAGTTAACTCTTCACACTTTGATTTGAGATTAGGACACTTTCTTTTACGGTCAGTACTGCATCGATATCCTCAACGCCGACCCCCACCTGACTTACAGCTAACGCCGAAAGTGCAGTGGCAAAACTGAGTGTCTCTTGTTTGGTCCAGTTCTTGAGTTTCCCCCAGCACATCCCGGCAACCAAAGTGTCACCTGCACCAACGGTACTCACCACATTCATTTTTGGCGGGCGTGAACCCAGCCAGCCTTCACTGTCGAGCCACATCACACCTTCTGCGCCCAATGACACCACAACGTTCGCGATGCCTTTGTCGGCCAGCTGTTCCGCCGCTTCGATCAATTCCTGTTCTGTTTCTAACTTACGACCAGCCCAGTCTGACAATTCCTCATCATTCGGCTTAACCAGCCACGGCGCCGCATTCAGGCCTGCAGCCAATGCCGCCTTGCTGCTGTCAAAAAAGACAAACTTGCCTTGCTGCTGCAACCGCGCCACCCAGCCTGCGCACTGCTCAGGGGAGATCCCGGCAGGCAGGCTGCCTGCGATAACAAACACATCATGACTTTCTGCCAGTTCAAACAGAATCTGCTCAAAGTTAGCGACATCCTGCTCAGATACAGTCACACCTGGGAAGTTGATATCGCTGACCTGACCGCTGGCTTCCACCAGCTTGACATTAATTCGGCTGGCCCCACGCACACGAACAAATTTATCGGTTACACCAAGCTCTTCGAATAACTGGCAGAATGGCTCCTGATTATCTGCCCCCAGTAAACCAGTTACCGTTACATCTGCGCCAAGCTCTGCCAGTACCTTGGCAACATTCACCCCTTTACCGGCCGGGTGCAGGCTACCTTTTTCCACCAGGTTTACGGTGCCTGCTGTTAAGGCATTCAAGTTCCCGGTCAGATCCAGTGCCGGATTTAAGGTAACAGTGACAACTTTTGGCATTTCGTTTTTACTCATTACTTACCCTCACCCAAGCCATCTGCGATAGCCTGTCCGATGGCCTGTAGTGCCTGATCTGCATCCGCACCATTTGCTGTAAATTCCAGTTCGTGCCCCTGTTTAACACCCAAAGCAATCACCTTCATCAGGCTCTTGGCATTTACGGCTTTACCGTCACCGTTAAGATTGGCAACCAGAATGTTTGATTCGAACTTCTTAGCCACACTCACTAGCATTGCGCCCGGACGCGCATGAAGACCATGAGGGTTGCGGATTTTGAAGATTTCGGAATTACCCTCAACCAGCTCCTGGGTCAGCAAAGTCACAACCTTGTCAGCATCTGCCGCAAAGAGCTTGTCTGCCTGCTGCTTATACAACAGCTGAGTCAAGTAATTGATGTTGTTAATATGGGAGCCGTTACACGCTGCAACCATCAGCAAACCTTTTACCGGGTTGCCCTGTTCAACAAACGGCACTTGTGCGGTAACAAAAGAAAGGCTCGTCCTGGTTACATCTTTGTCGGTTTTTGCCAGCCATAGTCCCTGACCTAGATACGTAGCTCCGGATGCAATCGCATCAGCAACGCTAGCATTACCCGCAGCTTCACGGTTTTTGATCAGACCGGCTGCAACAGCAATCAGCTGAACCAAATCGGTTGCAGGAAAGTCCTGCTGAACCAGAGTCGGATCAAAATCTGCTTCTAGCTGTGATTCACCGTTCAGAATCTTAATCAGTTCATCAGCACTATTGCTCTGCTGAAGTTTCACTTCAACGCCGTCACTTGAAAGCACTTTGGTCAGCTGCTTGAGGATGCCAAGGTGCTCATCGGATTTAGCCGCAATACCGATTGCCAGATAAGCGGTTTTACCATCCCCCCAATCTACCCCTTGCGGAAAATGATGAACACGGACACCCGTCTGCTTTACCAGACCCCGGGTATCTGTCGTCCCGTGCGGAATGGCGATACCGTTACCCAGAAAAGTGGAATTCTGATTTTCACGAGCCAGCATTCCATTAACGTAGCCGGTCTCAACAAGCCCCTGCTGTTCCAACCCTGTCGCCAGAGCCTTAATCGCTTCTTGTTTGTCAGCTGCTGACTGCCTCAGCTGAATATCATTGGTTGATAGTGACAACATACCCACTCCAGTATCCGGTTGATGCGGCAAAAGCACTTTCGTTTTGTCTTTTACCTATCCCTACACATCTAAAATTAGTTTAAATCAGCCTTACTGAATCGATTCAGCAAAAACTGAAAATAAAAGCTCCAGCAAAACTCATTCGGTTTTATCTGCTTTGCTGAAACCTTTCAGCTGACATGCTGAATGGTTTCAGCTAACATTGCAATTGTTCCGTATCAGATCATTTGCCAATATATGATCCGCCGCACAATTCTGTTGGGATCGAGAAAAAACCAGAATGAAGTTAGATGAAATTGCAAAACTGGCCGGGGTGTCGAGAACGACCGCCAGCTACGTTATTAACGGCAAGGCCGCTAAATACCGAATCAGTGAAAAGACACAACAAAAAGTCATGGCTGTCGTTAATGAGTTTAACTTTCGGCCTGATCATGCCGCGACATCCCTTCGTGCAGGCAGCAGCCGTTCTTTCGGCCTGATCATTCCTGATCTCGAAAACAGCAGTTATGCCAAGCTGGCCAAGTTGCTGGAGCGGGATGCCCGCAAAGCTGGCTATCAGCTCATTATCTCCTGCTCGGACGATAATGCCGAAACCGAGATGAAAGTAGCTGATACTTTACTCAGCCGCCGAATTGATGCCCTGCTGGTTGCGAGTGCCCTGCCGCCGGATCACCCTTTTTACAAAAAGATCCAGGCTGGTGGCGTTCCCGTTATCGCTCTCGACCGTGCAATGGATGATGAGGTCTTTGCCAGTGTGATCAGTGAAGATTTGGATGGCGCTTTCGAACTGACCCAAAGCCTGATCAATAAAGGTATTAACAGCATCGGCCTGGTTGGTGCTGTACCTGAGCTGGGCGTATCAAAAGAACGAGAACAGGGATTCCTCGCCGCGATTCAGGCCAAACAGCCAGAGATCAGCACACTGGTGTCCTATGGTGAACACTTCAGTCAAGCCCAGGGACAAGAAATGGTTCAGCAATGGATTAACGAAGGCACGATGCCGGATGCTATTCTGGCAACATCCTATACCCTGTTTGAAGGCGTGCTGGATTGCTTGCTTGCCAACCCAGAACTAATGCAAAAAACGCAACTGGCAACCTTCGGTGACAACCGCCTGCTGGACTTTCTGCCAATCCGAATTCAGTCACTGCCACAGCAGTTTGAATTAATTGCCGAAAATGCTCTCGAACTGGCACTCAACGCAACAGCCGGACGCTACAGAACCGGTGTGGAAGTCGTTCCGCGGAAAATAAAACATCGCTAACACCAGATGCCCTGAGATGAATACGCTTTAATAGGATTGGTCAGGGCTCAATCTGTCAATTCCAAAAGCACGATGTAATCGTATCTGAAGGTTGCTCTAAGTCGCCTTTGCCCCAAAGCTTGTTACTGAGTCTTAATTGACTAGTTTACCAATTCATTATTTGACTTACTTTTCCTTATAACCGTTAAGTATGAAAGAGTTGAGTTAAAAACATAGCTTTTAGTAAAATCACAGGGCGCTGTTTGATAACGGTAGTAGTAATAAGTTAATGATAGAGATGGAAAATGCCGAAGATTGATTTCACTACAGGTAATCTTGACGCGAAGAAACAAGGCGAGCTGACAGCAGGTTTTGAATCCCATAGTCAGACACAAGCGGCTCCATCTTACGACAAGGAACGTTTAAATTGGATTGTTCAAGATGAACAAGGCAATCTCATTGCAACACTAACAGCCGATTTGTTGTGGGAATGGCTGTATATCGATGAGCTTTGGGTTGATGAAAGCTGTCGTGGGACAGGAATGGGCAAGCAACTAATTGAGAGAGCCGAAGAGTATGCAAAGACTCATGAACTGTCAGGTTTATGGTTGTGGACTCAGAGCTGGCAGGCACCGGTGTTTTATCAGCGTTTAGGCTTTGAGGAGTTTACTCGCTTTGAGAATTTTCCTACGGGACATAGTAGAATTGGTTTAAGAAAATCTCTCTCTAAAAACTAGAAGAAAGTCAGTTTCTATTTGGTTTGCGTATCCAGTAACATGATAATCCACCTTGTTTTGTCTCGTGGCGTATCAGCTCAACCTTGGCTGATACGAATCTGCCCCAAAATGAGTTGCGATTGACATCATAGTGAATAGTAGTGTTCTGATTTTAGAATACATTAACTAATGTAAGGCAAAAGGAAGGACAGCCCCCCTATAGTTCTTCTCCAGCTAATATTCTGTTTAGTTCATTATAGCTAACATCTTCGCGGCAATTAGCATAAGATACACGGCCTTTACCTAGCACTGAGCCACTCATCGTAATGACGGATAACACACAGCAAGTGACATTTGCCGATCTTGGTTTGATTCCAACCTTAGTCGAGCGACTAGAATCCTTGGAATATAGCCAACCGACTCCAATTCAATCTCATACCATTCCTCACGTACTTGAAGGGCGAGATATTGTTGGTGGTGCCAATACCGGTTCTGGTAAAACCGCTGCTTTTGCGTTGCCAATTCTGCAAAAGATCTACCAGCAAGATACATCACCTAATCGTCGTGGCAACTTCGTGTCTCATCTGATTTTGGTTCCAACTCGTGAGTTGGCATCACAGGTGGCTTACAACATTAAATCCTACTCGTACCATCTTAGAGATAAGATCAAAACGGTTGCGGTATTTGGTGGCGTATCGGTGAACCCTCAAATGCTGGCTCTTCGTGGTGGTAGTGACGTTATTGTCGCAACTCCGGGCCGCCTACTGGATCTAGTATCTAGTAACGCCATCAAGTTGGACCAAGTAAAAACACTCGTCCTCGATGAAGCCGACCGTATGTTGAGCCTCGGATTTACCGACGAACTCAATAAGATTCTTGCACTACTTCCTGAGAAGAAGCAGACACTGCTGTTTTCTGCCACCTTCCCTGAAAAAGTTACGAGCTTGGCTAAGGACTTGCTGCACGATCCCGTTGAAGTCCAATTACAGAGTGCGGAAGCCAGTACGTTGGTACAGCGTGTGTTTAGTGTCAACAAAGGTCAAAAGACCGCAGTACTTGCGCACCTAATCAAACACCACCAGTGGCGACAGATTTTGATTTTTGTTAATGCTAAGAATGCCTGCAACCACCTAGCTCAAAAACTGTCAAAACGCGGCATCACTGCGGAGGTCTTCCATGGTGACAAGGGGCAAGGTGCTCGTACTCGCGTGCTTGAAGGGTTTAAGTCTGGTGAGATTCAAGTACTTATTGCTACCGATATCGCGGCTCGTGGTCTTGATATAGAAAAACTACCCGTGGTTATTAACTTTGACCTTCCACGTAGCCCTGCTGATTATATGCATCGAATCGGGCGTAGTGGTCGTGCGGGCGAAGTCGGCCTTGGGTTATCACTTATTGATTACGATGACTATCACCACTTTAAAGTGATAGAGAAGAAAAATAAGTTCCAGCTTGAGCGTGAGCAGGTTGAGGGCTTTGAAGTGGAAGACGATCAAAGCGAAGCCTACTTTGCACCGATGAAACCACGTGCAAAGCCTGCAGGTTCGGGTAAAAAGAAGAAAAAGCGCAATCAGTAGAATGTAGTTGGTGGGAGAGAGAGCTAGCGAGTTTGCTTTCTCACTTTAATCGCGTCTTTTATAGTAGTGTAGAGCCTTACTTGAAACGTCAAGTAAGGCTCTTTTGTCTTTCAAGAGTCGATTACGCGCTATCGTACTACCGACGCGTCGAACATCCGCGAGATGAGCGTTTCTTAAATGCAGATGCCGCTTTAGCCTGCGACTTCAGAATAGAATCAACGGTGAGCGGCATCGGCTCTTTCGGTTCAAGACCATGAGGGAAAGTACGTGCTCTCGGTGGTAAGTTATATTCTTCCGCGCTCGCTCGTGGCATGCGCTTAAAGCGATACAGGTAAAAGTTCTCCAGCTTTTCTCTCGCCCATTCGGTTTTCTTTAAATACTTAACGCTACTCGCAATTGAGGGCTTGGTGTTAAAGCAGTTAAAGCGCATTGCGGTATCTAGAATGTCCCAGCCATAAAAATCCACCAACTCTTGCAACATAATTTCTAGCTTTAGCCCGTGCAGTGGGTTATTGCGTTGCAGTTCGATTCTTTCTTCGTCAGTCATCATTTTAGGGGTCTCACTCATTAAAGGGCGGAGTTTAGCAAAGTATGCAGTGCAGAGATATCTAAAGTCACGATGCGATGATTTGAAAAAGTATGGGGACAGGTTTTGTCTATTGCCTGTCTAGGTTTCCCATACTTCAGTTAATTTAGTTTTTGCTAATATTGTAAGGTCGATAGCAAACTTTTGTCCAAAATCGAGTTGGGTGGTATCGCAGAACTGTAAGATTAATTAATGCTTAAGCTGTTTATATCTCTTTCTGAAACTCTTTGAATGCGCGCTCGACCAACCGATATAACCTTGTGATCTGATCACCGATCGCTGCACTCTTATGCTCTATCCGACGACGGTTTAACTGCGTATTTGCCCCATCAGGATAGTTCTCCAGTAAAAATTCGACAATGTGTTCAATGTTGTAATCCGGTTGCCCTTCAAGCACGGCAACCGCCATGATCTCATCCGGAATTAATTGCTGACGGTTATATTCCAAAGCTGCGCGAATCACCTCTGCTTTAGCTGAATTCGGCTGAACGATATCATACGGCGGGGTCCACTCTTCTGTCGGTTTTAATCTGTCAACCTGGTTCACCAGAGCCAGAATCATCGGCCTTTTTAGCTTTATGTGTTTTTCATCCTGATAGAAAGCATCCAGCTGTTTTCGTAACTCAACATCCAGCTTTCTAGCTGGCTGGTTTGCTTTAACAACCCAAAAGATCAAATCACTGTTAGTCATTTGATCTATGAGTAACTCTGCGGTTTTCAGGTTTCCGTCAATGCCGGGCAAATCAACCAAATGTACCAGATCGATCCCATCAACTTCGCAACGATGCACTGTTACCTCATCAGTCGAAGGCAACACATGCACTTCTGCCACCATATTTCCCGAAATAGCGTTTATCAGTGATGACTTACCGGCACTGACCTGCCCTACCACCGCAATCCGCAGCGGCTCAATTTCAGCCGCAAACCTTGATTGATCATCAGCTGAAACCTGACTTTGACCGAGTTCACTCTCTCTTGCAGCAAAGCGTCCGCTGTAAAGATCGATAGCTACAGCCACCACTTCCTGTAGCAGTACCCGTTTTAGCTGCCCCTGAACCTCTTCACTTACATCCTCAAAAATCCGCCCGAGGATCTGGCCGCGGGCTTCAGCAATTAATCCGGCAGGCGTCATCGCTCTGAACACCCGATAGATATCGTAAGCCTGTTTCGCAACACCTATCTTGTCTTTTTGCTCATAGCCCTTAACCAGCGTCCGTAGCCGGACTTTCTCAGCGAAAGGCACATGATCTAACAGAAACTGACGGTAACGCTGGCTCACCTCTTCCACCATCAATAAAAATTCAGGAGCAGTAAAAGCCAGCTCTTTATCGGCTTTATCAGGAAAATAATAACCGGCGGCATCAGCAACAAGCTGAAAGGCATGGGGGCGCATCATCCCCCACTCAGAATTTAACGCCAGAAGAGTCTCAACACGCAGGTTCAGCTCGTCCCACACCTTGTTGTCGAAGTCACTCCATTGCCCTGATGGTTTCACCTGATAACCAGGCAAAGCTTCAAGTGCCAGCTTTTCTGCTTTTCTCTGCCTGACCAGATAAAAATAAGGAATGGCTACAATGAGTGAAGAGAGTGCCAACAGCAGCGCAAACCACAACCATCCACCCAGCTGCACTAAGGTCACCGCGCCTACAATTGCCAATATCAGAGTTGGTATCACCAGCAAAGCAAGAAACAAAGGTACAATGCCGCCGGACAGCTCAGTAAGAAAATTAATCCCGCCGCGTGCTTTTTTCATGTCGGTCCTTTGTATGAGTGAAAGCCTGCTCAAACGCCTGCCTGATATCCTGACTCGACACTGGCTCCCCTTTATTCAGGTGATACAAATACATACATGCAGCCCGACCAACTCCATAAGTTGAACCAAAACTGATGGCAACCGCTGAAGCACTTCCGATAGTCTGGCCATATACAGGAATGATCTTTACCAACTGTCGCAATCCCAGTTTAGAGACGTATTGAAAGGCAAAACTGGAACCGAGTAATCCGGCAAATTCACTGAAACGTTGCCAGTTCCATTCAATCCCGTAATGGCTTGCTAAGCTATGAAGCATCTTGCCCTGAATTGCAGGCACAGACACCAACCCGACAACCGGTATCGCATCCGAAGCTCCCGCGATACCTGCATACCAGATCACTTCCCGTTTCAACTTGCTAAAATTCGCTTCTTCGCGATTGTGATGCTCTTCTTCTTCCATCAGCAAAAACAAAATCGGCAGCATCTCCCCCAGCGATGATTTAAGAACATCCAATCCAGCCAGTTCCGGCGTATGAGCAAAATCAACCGCTACTGACGCCAACTCCCCTTTCCAGGCTCTCTCAACCTGAGACTGGTTGTAAGCAATGGCATTTTTCCTTTCATCAGCATTAGCAATCGACATCACACCGGTATGAACAACCAGTACCTGCTTTATCTGGCCTGTATCGCGAATTTGCTCCAGCGCCTTAATGATATCGATCTGCTCAGGCTCTTCGGCTTTCATAACAACCAATAAGGCATGACTTCGATTCTGACAGGCTGCAATATCTTCCCGGGGATCATAGTCAGCTTCAGAAAGTCCCCGGGTATCAAGGAAACAAAGCAAAGGGTTGGATTGAGGATAAATGTAGCTCATGGCGGTAGGAGTACAGGGCTGAAAACCATTACCGATTTCAATAGCCGTATTACCGGTTAACGACTGAATCAGTGATGATTTCCCCGCGCCGGTTTTCCCCAAGAGCCATAGCGTTGGCAAATTAGCCTGCCATTGAGAAACTGCAGGCTCAATATCCGGAATTTCCGGTGGACTGATGTACTGATATACCGTCTTGATAAATTGCTGCATTACCAGTGGCCCCTTTTGCTCCTGTGCACCAATATACCCGCAACTCTTTGAACCTCAGGTGAAGCAACTGACAATATCACTCTGAATATAAGAGCTGGAATATTAAAGCTGCTCCCTACCTGCTGGCCTTATCGCTAGTGATCAATTAAGTTCAAAGTTAACCGCTGTTGCCATCAGTTTAACCGTTCAGGAACAAATCACGCTGCAAGCTAGAACCCGGCTGACACGCATAATGAGAGAAATCCGTCATCCCCTGATGCTTTAGTACCTCTTCGTCAATAAAGAAGTTGCCGCTGCATTCTCTGGCGTCCCGGGTAATAATTTCATAACAGGCATCAGCCATGATTTCGGGGTGACGAGAATGATCTTTCAACCATTTCCCTTCTTTCATATTTAGGATCGCAGATGTCGCGATCGCAGTTTTCGGCCACAAGGCATTGGCAGCAATATTGTAAGTTTTAAACTCTTCCGAAAAGGTCAGCGCCAGCATCGACATGGCGTATTTTGACGTTGTATACGCCCCGTAGTTTTTGAACCACTCGGGTTTAAGGTTGATTGGCGGAGAAAGAGTAAGAATATGCGGATTATCGGACTTTCTCAGGTAAGGCAGACAAGCCTGGGTTAATAAGTAAGTACCACGCACATTAATAGAAAAAATCAGATCGAATTTTTTAGCCGGGGTATTTTCGGTGTTTTGCAAATTAATACAGCTGGCATTATTGATCACAACATCAATTCTTCCCGTCTGCTGACAGACTTCATCGACAGCTTGTTTTATCGCCTCCTCATCACGAATATCCAATACAACAGGAATTGCTTTGCCTTTGCCCATAGCATTAATTTCATCGGCTGCGGTATAAATAGTGCCGGGGAGCTTAGGATGAGGTTCTGTCGTTTTCGCCGCAATGATGACTGTTGCTCCCGCTTCAGCACAACGCTTGGCAATAGCAAAGCCGATCCCTCTGGAGCCTCCACTGATAAAAACGGTTTTGTTCTCAAGTACGCTGTGTTTATCCGTTAGCGGTGGGCTGTTATTCGGTTCATCCGGTTTTACTTTCGACAACTTAAACGTACCGGTGATCACTTCTAACCGATTAATCAACCTTCTTGCCTTATCAAAGATGGTTTCCATTGCGGCTTTACTCCCTTTGGCCTGAATATCCATTTTTGTAACGTCAGCCATTTAACGTCAATCACTTAACGTCACTCCTTCGATTCAGTATAGAGCAAATATTCAGATATCTATTATCCAAGCCAACTACCCGCACTAAGCGCACTAGCTAAGCGAATAACAAAAGCCAGCCGCAACAAAAAAGACCGGGCAATACCCGGCCTGATCTCTATTACGCCGAGTGTATTATTTCGATGAAACTTCAGTCTGAGCTTTATCTCCAGCAGGTACCTCTTCTGGTCCAAACTGTTCCAGCTTCAGCCAGGTATTAAACAGTTCATACCAAATCGCCAGAATGACAGCACCGAGGAACAAGCCAATAATTCCGGCGGTAATCATCCCACCAATTGCACCAAACAAAATCACAGGCATAGGTATTGAAACTCCCCGCCCCATCAACATAGGTTTCAGCACATTATCGGACAAACCAGCCACAAGTACCCATATGGTAAAAATGGTCGCCGGAGTCGTATCCTGAACAGAAAAAACATAAGCAATGACGGGTAATCCCACCAGAGTTGCCGGTAACTGAGCAATACCAAAGATAAACACAAGCAAGGTTAGCAACCCGGCGGCAGGCACTCCAAAAATAAAAAATGCAGAGCCGACAAGTAAAGACTGAATAAACGCCACACCCACTACCCCGAGCAAAACACTACGAACAGTGGCAGCAATTAAATTTGCCCACTCTTCACCATGCTTGCCAACAATACGGACTGATACATTCTGTACTGCCTTTGACATCGCTTCGGCATGAGCCATAAATCCGGCTGCAATTAATAGCGAAATAATGAACATCACCAGCGAAGCTAAGCTGCTACCCAGCAAGCCAGCAAAAGCACTGACAGCCCCTTTAATCTCAGGCAGATATTTCTGCATCGCACTTTCTAGATTCAACGAAAACAACGCCCAGACGTCATAGAGCTTGTCACCAATCAAAGGAATTTCAGCCACACGAGGAGTCGGCCCCGGAAGTTTGACATTGCCTTCCTGCAACACCTCTGTCATTCGTGCAACAGCCTCGTATATTGAGCCGGATACAATCACGAAGGGTGCCACCAGCAAAGTAATTCCCAGCAAAGCCAGAATGGTGGCCGCCAGCCCTCGCTTTCCATTAAGCGCCCGTTCCAGCTTCATCGTCAGCGGCATCAAAGCTACGGCAATAATTGCGCCCCACAGAACGGGAATAATAAATGGCTTGATAATGTCGTAAGTCCAGACAACCAACACAAACAATAAGCCAATCCGAATCGAGGATTCGACCATATTGTTAACAAAGATCTTGCTTTGATGCTTTTCAAGTTTGTTATCCATTGTCCTTATCCTGATTACTTTGGCTTGCGCCAACCAGACTGGCCACAACAATGGCCATATAGAACACACCCACGATGGCTTCTAAATACACAACCACCTGAGCAACCGGTGAAACAGGGCTGATGTCGCCATACCCTAATGTGGTCAGGGTGACAAAACTAAAATAGGCGGCATTGGAGAAATTGTCGCCCCAAGGCAACTGAGTCATGCCGGTAAAGGCGTCGGAGGAAAATTCAAGAATCAACAGGTAAAGGATCGCCCACATCAATCCGAGCAACAAAAACAGCGCCAGGGAGCCGATGACTTTATTGGTATCAATACTGCCCGTCATCAGAATTTGCCGGAAAATCGAAGCAAAAGTGCCAAGGAAAAAAGTAAAGGTAAGCAGCAGCATCACTACATCTATCTGCTTTATGCCCATCAGTTGCCTGCCTACGGCCACAACCAGCCAGCAGACAAACAAGGCAATCAGAAATCGATACCACTTTTTGTCAAATCGCAGACTCACCAGACAGACAATAAAATTCAGTACGGTGACAAACTGCAAAAGCAGATCGAGCAAACCGCTAGTCAGTACCTGCTGAAAAGAAGAACTGATCAGCAAAATGATCAATGCCAGGGTCAGGTAATAGAAGTTATTCTTTTCACTGATTTTATTGCCCATAATGCATCTTCAGCCTCACTCATGGTTCTGAGTCTCATCCGGCATCACCATAATGGATGCCGTCAGCCCAAATCTCAGATCAATGCCGTCCGGCAGATCTTTCAGTGATATCCGTACCGGGATCCGCTGCGCCAGTCGAATCCACTGAAAAACCGGATTCACGTTTGGCAGCAGGTTATAGCCAACCGTCCCATCTTTAGGTGCGATTCCCCAACCCAGTGAATCAACGACCGCCTCAATTGGCTGTTCCGGATAAGCCATCAGCGTTACCTTTGCCGCATCACCGATGCTGATGTTTTCCAACTGACTTTCACGAAAATAGCCAAACACCCAAAAACTGTTTACATCAACCAAAGCCAACAGAGGCTGATTCGCCACCGCCTGCGTGCCTTCTTTGATATCCAGATTTGAGACATATCCATCTACTGAGGCATAAACCCGTGTAAACGCCATATTTAGTTTTGCGGCATTCAACTGCTGCTCGGAAACTTTTATCTGAATCAGTGACTCTTCATACGCAATTTGCCGCCGGGTTAGATCTTTGAGCGACACTGCGCCTTTATCGCGTGCTCTGATATCCAGCAGCCGTTCATACTCAATTTTCTTTCCGCGGGAGCTAACGACGGCCCTTTCCAGTGAAGCTTCGGCCTGTGACAGTGCGACCTCGTATGTGCTGTCATCAATCTGAAACAGAAGGTCCCCTTTGCGCACAAACTGGTTGTCATTCACCGCCACATAAACCACTGGCCCGGAAACCCTTGGGGCAACCTTGATAACATTAGCCCTGACCTGTCCGTTTCGCGTCCATGGGTTATTGAAATACTCGTTGAATTTCTGATAACCCAGCCATACCGCCCCGCCAATAATCAGGACATTAAGCGCGATAACGAATAGCTTTTTTATCTTCTTCATCTTCACACCTAAAACCGCAGGAAAAAGGCATCAATAGCCACCACATAAAACATGGTGATGGCCAGAAACGTCAGCGACGGAAAGGCAATCAGTCGAGACAGCCGGATTTTATTCAGAATCACAACGGTCACCCAGGTCGCAATCACCGCATAAATCACCACCAGCAACAACGGCGAAAAATACACATCTCCTATGGCCAGCTCATGAGGCATATCCATCATGGTTCTCCCTGCTCAGCCGAAGGTTCTGATCCGTCATCCTTTTCCGCCTCTTCGGTCGAAGCTGCCTTAGGTTTGCCGAAAACCCATGGGGCTGTCTCGACGTTATTCGGAGACAATGACGGCAATACCGGATCATCCAGCATGTTTTCCCAGTCTGTTCTGGCTTTCATTTGCTCTGCGACATCTTCCCGTACAAACGGCTTCCCCGTGTTGGCTTCCCACCCACCGCCTAGGGACTTATAAAGTGCAATCACCTGATTGGCGACATTACCTTTAACCTGAGCGTAAGTATCTTCACTACGGGTCATCTTCTCGACCGAACTGAGCAAGCGTTCGAACGTGATTTGACCGTTTTCATACTGAGTCAGGGAGATGTTAAATGCCCGGACAGAAGCACTGACTGAGCTGAAAGCCAGCTCCTTTTGCAAACTGTTTAGCTGGTAAGCTTCAAGCGCATTGCTGACTTCCTGAACAGCAAGTAACACCCGTTTGTTATAGTTAGTCAGGGTTTCCTGGAAGCGGGCATCCTCAAAACGTACGTTGTTTTCAACCCGACCGTACTGAAACACATTCCAGGAAAAAGCGGGACCTAATGACAAAGTTAACGAATCACTAAAACTGAACTCACTACCAGCAGGCACCGTGCTGTTGATCCCTATGGCTCCGAACAGTGAAAACCGCGGGTAAAATTCTGCCTCAGCGATACCAATCTGCGCACTTTGAGCATGAGCCTGAAGTTCTGCCAGCTGTAAATCCGGCCTTCTTAATACCAGTGAGGCATCGACAGTAGTACTGACCAGTGGCGGGCGAGGAATAAGAGAGTGGCGCTCGTACACATCAAACAACTGCTTCACCTGATTACGATCATACTTCTGATCAAAGGCTTTGATTTTGGCATTAATCTGTGTTGAAGCCAGCATCGGCTCGATCTCGTCTGGCAAGGAGCCCAGAAGTACAGCCAGAGCATTTCTTGACTGCATCATCCCAATCCTCAAAGACGGAAGCGCAGATTTGGTGCTATAAAGCTGTGTTTTCGCCTGCTGCACATCCAGCTCGGTGACGTTTCCGGAAGCAAGTTGTGCTTCGGTGATCTCCACCACCCGCTCCTGAATTTCAATATTACGCTCAGATAGCAGCACTCTTTCCTGAAAAGTCCGGTAGTTCACATAATTTCTGGCCACTTCTGCCGTAATGCTCACCATAATGTCGTGATAAGACGCGATGGAGGCATAAAGACCGGCTTCAGCCGATTCAACACCACGAGCAAATTTTCCCCATGCATCCAGCTCCCACCCGGCATCAAAATTCAGCGTGGCATTGTCGAATGTATTTTCATTCTGATAGATTTTGGCCAAGTTTCCGGAGAAGGTTTGTGCCTGAGGATAATTAAATGAATCGGCAATACCTAAAGCTGCCCTCGCCTGCAAAATTCTCAGACCGGCAGATTCCAGATCCAGGTTTTGTTCCGAAGCCACCTCAACCAGACGGTTTAGAGCCGGGTCCTGAAACTGAAACCACCAGCGAGCGGTTTTCCAACTGGTGTCAGTTTCTGTGTCTTTATTCCAGCCATTCGGTAATTCGACAGGTTCCACACCCTCAAAATCAGGTCCCAGCACCGAGCATCCGGTCATCAAGAATAAAGAGAACAACGCAACAAAAGGCGACCTCACTTTTTGTACTGCTCCCCCTAAAAACGATTCTGACTCAATTGCTGCCAATAAATAGCTTCACTGGTAACTTTGCATTGAATCAGCGACTGAAAAATATTTTTTTTCAAGTTTAGGTAGATATAGAAACCGGCTATGTCTGATTTTGAATAATCCGACCATTCAATATGTTCAAAAAAACTATCCAGTTGATTTTCCAACAGACTATAACTATTTTTTTCGTCCGCTATATATTGCTCAACATCGTCGTTACTCGAATCTGAGACACGGTGATTAGTCAGCCCGAATGCGATTTCAGGAATGACTTTATCCTGATATTGTTCTCGGGCTGTGGAGACCAACCGGTTTTTACTCAAACGAGGCTCAGCCGCAGACAAAATAAATAAATGGTGGCTAAGTACTTCACACTGATGGCAAAAATCTTTGAGCTGCTGCGCAGTTACCGACTCACAATAGTCAACATTGACCTTGCCCGACCATAACGCCAGCTTTTTAACCGTCGCCTTCATTGTTATCAGGTGCCATCTTAATAGCCACTGTTGCCACCAGCTTTTTTCCCTAATTTGAAACCCGACAATGGATCGGTAAACATGTCGGAAATAACGCTCCTTCATTACCAGCAAAAGATGTTCCGGCCTTGAAGAAAAAGGAAAGTAGTAGGAGAAAATAACCATGAATACGGTAAGGTAAAATAACATCACTATGGTGAGGGTTATACCGAAGTGATAAACCATATTGTTATCGATTCCTAACGTAAACATGCCTATCAGAAAAAAAATGGTGATCGGCCCTTTTAATAAATAAAAGCCGACAAAGGTATAGGTAAAAATAAACACGGCCAGCTCTGAACCAAGTGTTAATTGTGGCAACAGAAAAACATAAGCTGGCACGGAAAAAATGAACCCGAGAGTAAACAATATAAACAGCATCACCGGGTGAAGCGGCATAAATGAAAGAATTGAAGCAAACAGAGTACTAAATACCACCAGGTTATAACCACCGGGCGGGTTAAATAAAATCCAGATCACTCCCGTCAGCCAATAGATAAAAAACGCTTTAACAGCAGATTGGGCGTTTTCGGCATCCCACCAGTTAAACCTGGCGTCTTTACCCGCCAACTCTTCGTGATACTGCATCCGACCAGTTACTGAATCAATGCAACAGACACTGCTGTAGAGTCGCTCCAGCTTTTCGCGGATATTTTCCAGCAAATATCCCATCGTAATAGCAGCACCCCGCTCCAGGTGTGTGGCCACTTCAAGTTTTGTCGTCGAGTACGCAACCGGAGGAACTTCTTGTTCACTATCTGGTGAGCTGCTCTCCCATCCCTGCGGTATCTGTTGATATAAGCGAGTTATTTCATCAACTTGTAGCTGATAGTTCTCTATAAACGCAGAAGATTGCTCAGCGAGTTGCCAATGTTCACGAGCAGCAAAAACCAACAACTCGGTCAGCTTTCGATAGTAGTGCAACACATGATCCCATTCTGTTTTATACGATGAGATATCGCTGCATTCAGCACTAATACTTTTGTAACGGGCTTCCAGTGCTTCCTGCGCGGCATACATTTTTCCAACCAGAGCTGGAATATCGGCTTTCGCATCTTTATCGCTTTCAGGTTCACTTTGAGCCGAAGTGCTTTCTTCCGATTGAGACGACTCATCTCCTTCCGATGATTCACTTTCCTGATCTGAAGCATCCGCACAAGGCCGCGTGATCTGTAAAAACAATTGACTCTGGATTTCGCCGAGGCTATCGGCAAGCTGGCGGAGGTTTTGTTCGACCTGTGGCGGGAAGATAAATATGCCGACAAGGGTATAAACCACCACGCCGAATACCGTCATATAAGTACGATCAAGACCATAAATGAAAGCCCCTTCCGGATCACCGCCGTTGAACATCATCAGGATCATCACCCCGGTGAGCATGAACAGGGTCGGATCTGCCAGGTAAGCATTACGGATATAGAAAACGGCAGTCACAGCCAGCGAGACTGCCAGCATGTAAAGCAATCGGTCCTGAGCAAAGGCCCCGACCAATACAAGACCGATAATCGCACCAACAATGGTTCCCATTACCCGGAGAGTCCCTTTAGCAAGGGACTCTCTGCGACTGCCCGTTGAAGCAATCAGCATCACTGTTGTGGCCGCAGTTGAAGCCTGCGGCCAACCTAAGGCCATAGGTATTAAAAAAGCCAGAGTTAAGCTAATAGCGACTCGGCAGGCAAACTTGAACTTTTCGCTCAGGCAAAACGGAACCAACCACTTTCCGGGATGAAGTGAAGAAAAGTCTCGTGCCAATTGCGGCAAAGACTGCGCTTTATTATCGGCCATTAGCTTCTCAGACTAACTACGAATTAAATAATTAGACTAGGTGAAGATATTGGGTAATAAGGTGAGAAAGTGTCTTAGTTGTAATGAAGCAAAGGGTTTTAAAAGAAAAAGCCTGTCGGAAGCATCAGATAAAATGCGCTCCGGCAGGCTTATTAGCGACTAATCAACGGTAATGATTAAACCACTATCTGTTAACGACATCTTCCTGTGGAATCGTCGAGTGAATCTGAGTGATCGCGTTAATGAACAGCTTTACAGCTGGCAGCATTCGGCTTTCATCAATATCAAAATCGCCGTTATGGTGACCAGCGGTCAGGTTAGAGCCAACCAGACAGTAAATTGCTTTACCGCCTTTCTGCTGTACCCTGTCGACAAGGTAACCGGCATCTTCACTGGCTCCGAAATCCTTCTCACGAAGTACATGAGAGAAACCACTGTGAAGACCGATGGTTTCGAGTAATTCGACCATCTCAAGATCGTTGTGCAAACCAATAGCTTCACCCTGTGCTTTGATCTCCACTTTCACTCCGTGAATAGCCGCTGAAGCCTCAGCTATACGTTCAACCTGCTGATACATATAGTCGTTAAGCTCACGGTTTTCGCCGCGGGTCTCCCCCATCAGCACAGCATTAGCCGGAATAACATTTCGGCCGTCACCGGCATGCATCTGACCGACGTTAATACGAGTCATCCCATCGCGATGGCGAGGAATAGCCAGCATCTGAGACACTGCGGTACAGGCAGCAGCCAGCGCATTACGTCCTGCATTCGGCTCAATACCGGCATGAGCTGGTTTGCCCGTAAAATGAAGATCGAACTTGGAACTGCACAGGAAATGCTGCGGATCACAAACCAGTGTGCCACTTGGTACATTCATGCCGATATGGGCTGCTAAGAAATAGTCGACATCATCAAGCCAGCCACTTTCAGCAATCGCTTTACCAGCCCGGCACCCCTCTTCTGCCGGCTGGAAGATCAGCTTAATCTTGCCACACAATGCATCTTTGTGTTCGGCAAGCACTTCCGCAATACCGAGGCCAATAGATGCATGTGCATCATGCCCGCAGGCATGGGCAACCCCCGGAGCCAGAGATGCAAATCCCAGAAAGCGCGGACGATGAGAATCCTCCTGGCTTTCCATTACATCAACGGCATCAATATCAAATCGCAATGCAATCACAGGACCGGGACGCCCCGTATCTAAAATTGCTCCGACGCCGGTAATACCGTCCATCTGAGCCAGAAATTCGAAATCAGCACCCCAACTGATTGCGCGCTCCTGAGCTTTGGCGACGCTTGATTCGTCGCGCCCCATTACGGTTTCTCGTGCAATAATCTCATCCGAGAAACAAAGCTCATACCCTAAGAGCTTAAGGTGTGCCGCAATACGGCTCGTCGTAAAAAATTCACACCACGCCGATTCAGGATAACGATGAAACTCTCGGCGATAATTCATTAATCGCTGGGAAAGTGCCTGTTCATCAATAGTTAAATAATTTACCAATTTACTCCGCCCTTTCGTTTTATGGCATTGCCGACCGCATTAAACCTAGTAGCCGGTTAGCTCCATAAATCCTTGTCCCGAGTGACTACCACTAACCTTAATCGGACCTTCCCAATAGGAAAATACGAACGGCAACCACTGCTCCTTGCGGACAACATCCACTTCTAGTTGTATCTGCTGTGTAGGTATATCAATTCGCCAGTTAATCGGAGTATCTTTGCCGCCTTGTGCCACATACGACACCGGCGTCAGTCTGATATCCTCTGGCTGTAATAGTATTGTTTTGCCATCAGGCCAGCTCAGCGAGCCAAAATAATACGGTTGAGACTCTTTTTCCCTGATCTGGTATACCATCAGGGCCCTTCCGTCGTCTAAATGAACAGAAAACCAGTCCCAACCCTCTTGCTTTTCGGTTAACCCTTCGCTGCTCCATTCACGATCGTACCAGCCGTCGCCTTTCACTCGATAGGATTTACCGTCAAGCATTAGTGTGCCGTTTAATTTCAGAAACGGCGCACTGTAATAGTATGAAGCAATATCTGCGGTAGGATGCTTCTTGCTGTAGCCATTGTCACCCTGAAATACCAAGGCGCCCGTATTTCGGATGGCTAAATCGGCCGCCATGTCATCGTCGGCAAATTGAAGACGTCCCGGAAACGGAGAATCGCCATAAGATCGCCATGACCAATTATCCAACCATGCGCGATAAGGATTCTGCGTAACGCCGGCCTGTCCGATCCCTCCTCGGGCAAACCGCTCGGCATGCCAGATTTTGTCTTTGGTGGTGACAACCGTATGAGCCATAAACATATGCGGGCTGTTCCAGCCGGTTCCTTCGCGGGCATCGTTAGCAAAGCGGAATAATGTCCACTGTACACCAAAAGTTTCCCCTTCTTCCGACTCAAGGTTGGCAGTCAGGTACCACCATTCGGTACGAAACTCAGGGTGGCTTAAATGGTCCTGCGGGAACTTCCACTCTTTTCCGGGAACCACCTGCGCAAACTGGTTCGCTTTGTCCTGACGCAGAATTTCAGCGGTATTCGCACTTTGATCGGCCTGCTCACAACCGGTCAGTGCCAACACACTCAAACCCGTCACGCCCAGGCACAAAGCTTTCAGTGCACAACGCACTTTAGCAGTTATCATCAGAATGCCTCCCGTAGCGACATAATGGCTGAGCGTTTAACCAGACGCCACACCGGCCATGCCCCTGCAACCAAAAGAACAACTAATGCCGACCCCAGTGAAATCAGGTATTCAAACGGGAAGTACTGAACAGGCATGGTCCAACCGAACGAGTATTTCAGTACAACATCAATCAGCAACTGAGCCAGAACCAGACCTAACGGCAAAGCGATAACCGCAGTCATCAAACCTATCAGCAATAACTGACCACCACCCAGCGCGGCTAGTTCACGTCCGGTCATCCCCATACAACGCAGCAAAGCAAACTGACGCTGACGCGAGACTTCCCCCGCTACAGTGGCAAAAAACAGTCCGCACACCGCAATAAATAAAGTCAGCCTGCCAAGTGTTGAGGTAACAACAAAGGTACGATCGAATACCCGCATTGCCTGCTCCATCAGCTCGACATTATTGCGCACCCGCTCCGGTGACAGACGGAATCGGTCACCCAGCCTGCTAATTAATGCCTGACCGTCAGCGCCGGGCTTAAGAAGAACGCCCAGACCAACCTGCCCTTTATAGAGCCAGAATTTCTGCCAGCGTTTCTGCGACAACATGATCTGACCGTAAGGGTTACCATAATCGTAATAGACCCCGGCAATCAGCCAGTTACTTCCCATAGGTGCAGGCAGGTCAATTTCCTGCCCCGGATACCAACCATTTTTCAGCGCCAGAGACTCACTGACTAACACTGCCCGCTTATGGTGGAAGCGCTGCCAGTATTCAGGTATTGCCACTTTAATAGAAAGCGCCTGCTGCTCGCCCTGACTGATACCTATGCTGACCACCTGCAAAGTACCGGTTTCTGTCGGCAACTCTTTACGTAGCTGCCACCAAACCTGACCCACTTCATCCTGACCTTCCAGCCAGTAAGCAATGCGCGGTGCAACATTGAGCGAAGGGCGAACATATATATCGGCCGCCAGACGCTGATCCAACCAGGTTTCGGTAGTATTCCGGAAGCTGCCTACCATAGTTTCCATACCAATGTTGGAAGCCAGGGCAAGCATGAAGGCCATCGCAGCAACGCCACGGTAACTCAGGCTGGCCGCGGCATCACTGAAGAACCATCTCAGACGAGCTGAACGGACAATCAGGCCAAGGACCTGGAACAGTTTCCACAACAGGAATGGCATACACAACGCACTGGCTATCAACACCAGTCCAATCAGAACAAAACCGGCTGTCTGTCCATGTGGCAACTGATATACCGCCACAGCGGCACCAATGAACATACAAGAGAACAGTGCCTGCCAGGCAAATTCACGACCACTGAAACGAACCAGTGACATATGTGTAGACAGGCGTGCAGGCTGAGTTCTGATCAGGCGAACCAGTGGCCAGCCACATGCCAGCAGGCTACCGCCAACAGCAATAGCCAGAGACGCCAGTCCCCACTGCCAGTGCCAACTGACAGACAGACTGACATTGGCACCGTAGAGATCACTCAACGTTTCTGCCACAGAAGGCAGCAATTGCTGAGCCAGTACCAAGCCAAGCAGGTTACCACCCACCATGCCCAGAGCAATCCATACCATTAACTCCACAATCAAAGCCCTGGCCAACTGGGGCGCAGACACCCCGGCCTGACGTAACAGACCGACCAAAGGCTGACGCTGAGAAAAAGACAGTGACATCGCCTGATAGAAAATGAACAAGCCAACAATGAACGCCAGCATACCCATCGCAAACAGATTTAAGTGGAACGCATCCGTCAGCGGCTCAAGTGTCGCACTCTGATGACGGTCCAGCTTCAATGCCGGAGGTAATTGTTCTTCCAGTGCCACCAGCTGATGCGGTGACATTTTCCCACACAGAATAGATGTCAGCCCGGATCCCGGATACAGATTTCGAACCACAGACATATCAGCAACCATTCGGGTTCCGCGGATACGCTCTTCCTGCACCACTTTCAGCGGGCCGATCTCTTTGCCGTTTTCAAGTTTAAGATACTGGCCGTCAGTAACGTCCATATAACGGGCCAGCTGCTCACCGAGTACAATCGGGAACGGCGGGCGCATCAGCTCCATCATCTGAGACTGCTGAGGCGTGGTTACTTTATTGCGGAAATTAGAAAACATCGCGATGGGATCAATCCCCACGATTTCAAAATCACGGCTGTCTTCGGTAACAATTCGGTGTTGATCCATCGGCACACACTGGTTAAAACCAGCGCGGCGAAGCTGAATGTAGAATCCCTGTGGTACTTTGATAGCAGGCTGGCTGTGGCGAATACGGTAAGGAAAAGGATTAGAAAAAAGTTGCTCACCCTGCCGATAGCTTTCCCGCGCCTGCTGGTTAACGCCCATTACACCAACCAGCAACGCAATACCAAGAGTCAGGCCTAACCATACCAATACAATCTGGAATGGGTGGCGCTTATAGTGCCCCCAGAGCGCTTTAGCTACGGGGTTTGACATGAAGCTGCCCTCCCTGAAGTCGAATACAGCCACTCATGTGTTCGGCAACTTTCTTACTGTGAGTCACCAACAGCAAAGTACAGTCTAGCTGGCTGGTCAGATTGACCAACAAACGAATTACCGCTCCGGCGTTACGCTCGTCCAGGCTTCCGGTCGGTTCATCCGCCAACAGAATATCCGGCTCCATATAAAGTGCACGGGCAATCGCTGCACGCTGTTGCTGACCGCCGGACATCTCTTCCGGATAACGTCCCAGCAACGGCATAAGATCAAGTGCAGAAATGATTTGTCGCCACAGTTTTGGCTTTTCCTCCAACCCTTTAAGCTGGCGGCAAAAGCGAATATTGTCGGCAGTAGTCAAAGTAGGCAGCAAGTTGAATTGCTGAAAGACGAGACCAATATTGTTACGACGAAACGCGGTACGTTCACGTTCAGAAATCGCATGAATTGGTGTATCTCCTAACCAAATCTCACCGGAGTCTGCTGTGTCCAGGCCTGCGATAAGGTTCAACAAGGTACTTTTCCCCGAGCCGCTTTCTCCCATTAAGGCCAGCTGCTCACCTTGTTTTAGCTCCAGCTCAGCTCCCTGCAGGACAGAGTGATATTCACCGCCGTCCTGGTAGCCTTTGCAGAGCCCTACCAGTCGTAACATCCTAATCCCCAAAAAATTCAAGGTATTTTCCGGGAGAGAAATTTACCGCAAACCCCGGATTCGAGAAAGTATTTTAAAACACTGACCGAGAAATAAAATGCAAAGGGATACAAACCATCCACAATTTGTACAAAACACATACAAGTAAACTGCAACTAACTGATATGTAAATATGGTTTCCCTTTGCTTTTTTATTGTTCAAATTGCTAATAATGCAGTAATAAAAAACAATTTATTCAGTCTGTTTGCGTATTGTATCAGTGTGTACCTGCGACCAGGTTATTCATCCAAGCGCGGGTCTTAATCCTGATTGTTGAGCCGACTACTTTCACCAACTCTTCCAGCATCAACATGGCATAAATCCACTCTAACGGTAATTTTAAAACAAGCGCGGCAAAAGCAGTAACCGGGATACCGATAAACCATTGCGCAGCAATATCCTGATAGAAACAGAACCGAATATCTCCCCCGGCCCTCAGCACCCCGACAATCATGGTCATCGGCAAACTTTTCACAATAATGGTGAGAGCAAACACCAAAAAGAAATGGCCAGCCAGTTCACGAGTATCTCCGGACAGAGCTGAGAACAAATCCAGAACCGTGTCTTTCATCAACAGCATGGTTAACGCAACCATCACGCCACAGAAAAGGTTGAAGAAAGAAACCGCCCAGGCCTGATAATACGCTTCTTCCATCCGGTTAGCACCAAGCTGGTTACCAATCATCACCGCAGAAGCATTGGAGATACCGATAATTAACGCCAGTGAGAATGACTCAATCGGCGTCATAACAGACAACGCGGCCAGCCCCTGAACACCTGCCTGACCAATAATTGCATGGTAAACAAAAATACCAGCCGACCATGCCAGATGGTTAAACGTGGTTGGCAGCGACAACGACAGGAACCGTTTGATTTTGACCCAGTCAAACACTTCCAGCAAAACACTGAATCCGAACGCCAACAGGTGTCGGCGTGAGTACAGGTAACTATAAAGCAAAGATACTTCGACCAGCCCACTGACCAAGGTCGCCACTGCCGCGCCGACGATGCCCATTGCAGGCGCACCAAACTGACCGAATATCAGCACCCAGTTCAGGAACATATTCAAACCGATACCGATAGCACTAAAGAAGGTACTGATCCCCGGCTGGTGCATCGCACGCAGGCCAACCGCCATACTGCTACCCCATGCCACCGCAAACAAACTCATTGAGGTGATTCTCAGGTAATCAGCACCCAGCTCAATCACCGCTTCCGATTGAGTTGCAAGGCCAATCACCTGCTCCGGGAAGAATAAGAAAATACCGCCGGCAATCATCGCAGTGATAGTAGTCATCACCACGGTCAGAGCAGTACTTTGTTTTACCCCCAGCTTGTTTTGAGCCCCCCAGTATTGCGCTGTCAGCAATGCCCCGCCAGTGGTCACCCCGAACAGCATAATAGTGGCAACAAACAGTGCTTTACCGGCGATACCAATCGCCGCCACATCCAGCTCACCCAGTTGCCCCAACATCAGAATATCGACAAGGCTACGGCTCGAAAACAGCATTGTCTGCAATGCGATAGGAAAAGCAATCAGCATCAGGCGACGGAAAAAGTCACCTTTGAAATGGAGCAGAACAGGATGAGACATGGAGGTATCCAAACATAATACAAGAAGACAGCTCGAATTTTATCCACTACATTTTTATTGACAACTCTTTTTACGGGGAAAAATCAATCGCCTATTCGATTTATCCTGAAAAGCGCATTACAGCAGGGAGCATGTAATCAATGATAAGGACAATTTTGGTTGTTGGTGCCTCCGGTTATGTAGGCAGCCATTTAGTTCCCGAGCTGGCTAACAGCGGCTACAAAGTCAAAGCCACAGGCCGAAACCTGAAGCTGTTAAAGAAAAGGGGCTGGGAAGAACTTCCCGATGTAGAACTGGTTGAACTGGATCTCAATCAGCCAGACAATCTCGATGATATTCTCTCTGACGTCGATGCCGTATTCTTTCTTGTTCATGGTATGAATCACGGCCATGATTTTATTGATTATGAGGTTAAGGCCGCCAGCAACTTCAGTCAGGCACTGAAAAAAAGCAACGTGCAACGCGTTATTTATCTGGGAGCTCTCCAACCGCTGCACGGTAATACAAAACATCTGGCAGCAAGAAAAGCGACCGGAGAAATTCTCCGCGACAGCGGTATCCCCATTACTGAACTACGCGCCGGGATCATCGTCGGCCCTGGCTCTGCTGCTTTTGAAGTGATGAGGGATTTCGTCTATCACCTACCCATTATCATTGCCCCCAAATGGGTGAAATCCCGCAACTCCCCTATTGCCCTTCGCAATTTGCTTCACTACCTGTTAGAGCTGTTGCATTTCACGCCTTGCCGCCACCAAATCCTTGATGTCGCAGGACCGGAAAACCTTAGTTACGCAGAGCAGATGCGTAAAATCGGCAACCATATTGGCAAAAAGGTTCGCATTCTGCCGATCCCATTTCTTACGCCCTCCTTTGCCGCGCTCTGGCTTAGGTTTATCACATCAGTACCCACCAATATTGCCCGTGCACTTGTTGGTGGACTCAGACACGATTTACCTGCTGACGGCAGCGCGATTCAGTCACTAATCCCGCAACACCTCCTCAATTATGATGAATCCGTTGAAGAATGCCTCAGCCATGAAAACGAAGTTGTTCGTAACGAAATCTGGGGCTATGACCCTGATGCTCTGGCACGATGGCAATCCGGTTATGGCTATTACCCAAAACAGGCGGGGTATACCCTTCGCACCGATGCCACCAGCGAGCAGCTATGGCAACAGGTACAACTGGTGGGAGGTAAAGAAGGTTACTTCTATGCCAATTACCTATGGCGAATACGCGAGTGGATGGATCACCTGATTGGCGGCGATGCCCTGACCCGTTACCGCCGTGATCCTGACAAACTGGAATTGGGCGATAAAGTCGATTCGTGGAAAGTTATCCATATCGAGCCAAACCGTTTCCTGTCGCTGTTGTTTGGAATGAAGGCTCCGGGATTGGGAAGACTGGAGTTCACCATTGAAGATAAAGGTGAGTACAGAGAAATCGACATTCGAGCCTGGTGGCACCCGGCTGGTTTTTCCGGCTTACTTTACTGGTTCGCCATGATGCCGGCGCATTTGTTCATTTTCAGAGGCATGACTCATGCTCTGGTCAAACGTTGTAAAGCCAAAGCTCAGGAAGGGAAATCGGTAACGGAATAGTAAGGTGCGAAAGTTGAGATGATATGTTTGAAGAAATCAGGTTCAGAAAAAGCTAAAAATAGAAAAGCGAGTTGCAAGGAACAAACCTCGCAACTCGCTTCTTAATTTAGCATTTATACTGTTGGCAGTTCCGGCAGGCACATACCTGCATTTACCGGATAAACCATGTATTCGCCGTGGTATTTCACAATCGACTTGTAGTCAGTAACTTTATACATCAGCAAACCTTGCTCGTATGCCGCATCCACAAATTCACGAACATCACCACGAATATAGAAAGACAATGGCTTAACCACTTCACCCTGCTCAGATACCGATTCTTTGTACTGTTTGGCACAAACAACCAGTGACGCCTGACCATCAGTATGATGCGTCACCTTACGGTTAACCTCATACTCAGTTGCCACAACCCAGTCTGCCTGCTCCAGTTTTTCGTACAGTGAATGAATCTGGGCAGCCGTAGTCGGTTTCGCTTCATCATTTTCTTCACGCGGAATACCGGCCAGTGTCTGGCGGATATGATCAAACTGCTGTTTCAGTTGGGCATTTTTACCCATACTGCGGGCCTGCTGCTGCCATCCCAGCAAGGTTTTAGCCACACAGTGATGATAACGCTGCTGTTTGATCACTTTCGTTACCCACAGGTTCAGAAAGTTAGTTTCACTTACCGGGTTGCCGGGCGTTTTACCGGACTGCACCGATTCCGCCAGTTCATTCAGTCCGTCCGAGACCAGTTTGTAGATTTCTTGATAAAAGTTAGCCATAGAATTCCTTACGCGTCACGGGACATAAACCAATAGAATCCCGCCGACAGTACTGCGCATGATGCCATAGTCAGAGCCATTGGCCACACTGTTGCATCCGGCATCATTGCCACCATACCACCGACAACGGTTCCCGTGCCAAAGCGCATTGTACCTGCCAGCGACGAAGCTGTCCCCGCCATATGAGGATACTTAGCCAGCAGGCAAGCCATTGTGTTACTGCCAATGATAGAAATGGTTCCGACGAAGAGCATGACAGGGATAACCACGCCCCACAAGCCAAGCTCAAACAACTGACCACAAACCAACCCGATACCGGCGATTAGCTGAACAGTCAGACCAAATCGCAACATCCAGTGTGAACCCATTTTCTTAACCATACGGCCATTAATACTGGTCATCAGGATAAGGCAGACAACATTCAGACCGAACAGCAAACCAAAGTGCTGTGTGCTGACATGGTAGTAATCAATGTATACAAATGAGCCAACAGTGAGGAAAGTAAACATACCGGCAAAAGAGAAGCCACTGCTGAAAATCAAACCAACCGCAACCGGCGTTGTCATCATTCTGGCGTAGTTTCTCAGTGTCGCCCCCAGGTGGAACGGAAGACGCTTCTCTTTCGGCAGGGTTTCCGGAATTTTGCCAAGAACAGCAACAATAATAATGACAGCGAACAGCGCCAGTACCCAGAAAATGGCACGCCAACCAAACCAGATTGACAGGTAACCACCAATCATTGGTGCTGCCAGTGGCGCAACTGTCATTACCAGCGTAATAAACGACATGGTTCGGGCAAACTCCTCACGCTCAAACATGTCCCGCACCAGTGCCTGGATAATCACAGCCGCAGCCGCTCCGGAAAAACCTTGTGCCGCACGAACCCAGGTCAACGCTTCAATACCCTGGCTCATGGCACTCACACAAGCGGCAAAGGCAAACAGAAAAACACCGATAATCAGAATCGGTTTACGACCATAACTGTCCGCTAACGGGCCATGCAAAAGCTGTCCGATGGCAAAGCCGGCGGTATAGGCTGTCAGCGTTGTCTGTACAGCACTTGGTGATACAGCCAAATCCCTTGCAATACTTGGCATGGCAGGAAGATACATATCAATTGCCAAAGGAGTCAGGGCGGCGATCGCGCCGAGGATCAGGATTAATTGCAAGCTTAATTTGGGGCTGTCTTGTGTGGTCATAGATTCTCTGTTACGTCGGTGTTTCGGAGGGAAAAGATTTTTATTGTACGATGAAAATATCAATATGATTCATTCCTGTCAGGAAATGATCTATTTCTACTTTAGGCAACTAATTTAGCCTGCAAATCAATGCAACAATACCTATTAATGCTGGCTTGCAACAATAAAAAAGGCGGTTGTAAAAACCGCCTTAGTCATAATCAATTGCTAATTTAATTTGTTGTTACTTCAGGAACGAAGCTATTTCTTCTTCGCTCAACGGACGGTATTCGCCCGGCTCCAGATCTTCATCCAGCTCTACGCTGCCAATTTGCTCACGATGAAGAGCAACAACCTTATTACCCACAGCCGCAAACATACGCTTAACCTGGTGGTACTTGCCTTCAGAGATCGTAATCAGCGCTTCGCGTTCACCCAAAATCTCCAGCTTCGCCGGACGAGTCAGATCTTTCTCACCACGCAGCTGTACACCTTCTGCAAAAGCAGTTGCGACATCTTCTGTCACAGGATCAGCAAGCTCAACGTAATATACTTTTTCACAAACATGACGCGGTGAGGTAATACGGTGTGACCACTGACCGTCATCAGTCAGCAGAACCAGACCGGTCGTATCGCCATCCAGGCGACCCGCAACGTGAAGTTTCTCCGGGCTAACCTCATCCAGCAACACGAAAACAGTCGGGTTGTAATCATCAACATGGGAACAAACAAAACCCTGTGGCTTGTTCAGCATAAAGTACCTTGGTCCCATAAAGCTCAGCGTGCGACCGTTAAATTCAACGTCACAATCATCTGTCACTTTCAGCGAACCATTTTTTACAATCTCACCGTTAACTTCAATTGCTTTATTTTTTAATAGCTTACCGGCTTCTTTTCGGGTAATCCCTAAAGTGGTACTTAAGAATTTATCAAGCCTCATTACTGGCTCCGCATGGTACAAAAACGCATATCATACCAAGTTTAGTGTTGAGTACCTAGAACCTGAGTCTGCGATAATATTTTTGTAACTGAATTCAACAACTGGGATAAAAATTGCAGCATTATCTACTGAGGAGAACTAAGCTCATTCCCATAGAACATTTCAGACTTTTTGCGGTCTCTAATAATAGACATTTTACAGATTGACTACGTATATACGTGTACAAGCATAGGGTTTCTTCATCCACAAGGATGAAGCTACTAACAACAAAGGTCGTACTATGAAAATCTCTCTTGTTGCGCCAAATTTGTCATCCGTTGACATGCTGCTCAAACTGGTTGAGGAGCTATTTGAATACGAAGTTCTACCCAAGAAAGTTGAACAGACCAACAGCGCTATCCAGCAGCTCATCAATAACCCGGAACTCGGCCAGGCCTGGCTGATTGAAGTAGAACAGGACGATGAAAAAATCATCGCCGGCCATATCATCATCAGTTACAGCTTCAGTCTTGAACATGGTGGCCGTATCGGCTTGATTGATCAGTTCTATCTCAAGCCAGAATGGCGCCAACAAGGTATCGGCACTGAACTGGTGCCTCAAATTGAGTACCAGGTTACCAAGGCAGGTGTCCGTGCCCTTTCGCTTGAAGTTAATATCGGCAACGCCGGAGCCAGAAACTTTTATGAAAAACACGGCTTCATCCCGCGCCGTCAGTTCTGCATGATGACTAAAACCATTCAACAGGAAGAAGTGCCGTTGAACATCGCATCCTGAACCACGACTTCCTGTCTCCACATACCGCTACTTTTGCATATAACTATTTTGCTACGGCCCGCAACCTGCGGGTCTGGCGGAATAACTCAAACAGCAGTACTCAGTGACGGCTATCGCCTTTCGCCGTCACTTTCGGTTAAACTCTTTCCCGGCTATTCACTCAACAGCGTCAATAAATCAATAACTCATGTATACCCTTCGCCCTTACCAGCAAGACAGCGTTAACGCGACCATTCATTATTTCCGCAAACACAGCACACCTGCTGTGCTCACCCTGCCAACTGGTGCCGGTAAAAGCCTGGTCATTGCTGAACTGGCAAGAATTGCCCGTGGCCGGGTTTTAGTGCTTACCCATGTCAAAGAGCTGGTGGAGCAAAACCATCAAAAGTATGAGAGCTATGGTTTAAAAGCATCGATATTTTCAGCCGGGCTGGGTCGTAAAGAAACCGATCAGAAAGTAGTCTTTGCTTCGGTACAATCAATGGTGAACAGCCTTGATCAATTTGCCAATGAGTTCTCACTCTTGGTTATTGATGAGTGCCACCGTGTACCTGATGATGAGAACAGCGCCTACCGCCGGGTGATCAAACATGTGCAGGAAGTGAATTCAGGGATCAAAATCCTTGGCCTGACAGCAACCCCATACCGACTGGGCATGGGCTGGATCTACAAATACCACACCCGCGGACAGGTAAGGACCGAGCAGGACCGTTTTTTCCGTGACTGCATCTTCGAGTTACCTATTCGTTACCTGCTGGATGAAAACTTCCTGACCGAACCCAAAATCATGGATATGGCGGTCATTGGCTATAACTTTTCCAGCCTGAAACCAGCCTCGAATGGCCGATACCGGGAAGCTGATTTAGACAGTGTGATAGAAAAATCCGGCCGTGCTACCCCTATGATCATCGACCAGGTTATTGACTATGCAAAAGATCGCCGGGGGGTAATGATCTTTGCATCGACCGTTAATCATGCTCAGGAAATAATGGGTTACCTTGAGGGAGAGAAAGCGGCTTTAGTCGTCGGCGATACCCCTCTGGATGAACGTGATCGCATCATTGAAGCTTTCAAACGACAAGAAATAAAATACCTGGTCAACGTTTCGGTGCTGACAACTGGCTTCGATGCCCCGCACGTTGATTTAATTGCGATTTTGCGCCCAACAGAATCCATCAGTCTGTATCAACAGATTGTCGGCCGCGGCCTGCGTCTGTATGACGACAAAGAAGACTGCCTGATTCTCGAGTATGCCGGAAACTGTTACGACCTGTACCAACCGGAAGTCGGCGATCCCAAACCCGACAGCGACAGTGAAGTCATCATGGTTCCCTGCCCTGCCTGCGGATTTAAAAACAGCTTCTGGGGCAAACTGGATCCCGCCGGATTCCTGATTGAACACTATGGTCGCCGCTGTCAGGGCTATTTTGAGGATGATGACGGCGAACGAGAAGAATGCGGCTATCGCTTCCGGGCTAAATACTGTGAAGAGTGTGGAGCCGATAATGACATTGCCGCCCGACGCTGCCACATCTGTGATGCCGTAATGGTGGATCCGGACAAAAAGCTACGTGATGCGTTGAAGCTCAAAGACGCAATGATCATGAAGTGTACCGACCTACGTCTGGAGCCGGGAAAAAACAAATTTGGCAAACCACAACTGAAAGTCATCTATATTAGTGATGAAGATTCGGAAATCAGCGAGATCTGGCCGCTATCCACCAAAACCCAGAAAGATAACTTCCTCAAAAAGTTTATTAACCCGCATCTAGTTGATCGCCACCGGCCATTTACAGATACAGCACCAACCAAAGTTGCTAACAATGAACATCGGCTACGTCCGCCAGAAATCATTATTGCCCGCAAGAGCGGTCGTTTCTGGGCTATCAGGGATAAACTGTTCGATCTTGAACAATACAAAAAAGATTGAGCCAACAGAGCAACAATTAAACAACAAGAGGAAATAACAGCTCAATTGCCGGGAATATAAGTACTTAAAGCATTTTGTTATGAATTTACCTTGCCGGAACAGTAATTGGGTGTTAGTATCCGCGCTCGATTTAAGACATTGAGTAAGGTCGCATTACTTAATGTCTCGTTAAACTAACTTAAAGAGTATTTAAGATGAAATTCGAAGCAGTAGTACGTACTGACCTAGGTAAAGGTGCGAGCCGCCGTCTACGTCACGCAAACAAGTTCCCAGCAATCATCTACGGTGGTGAAGAAGCTCCAGTAGCTATCGAACTAAACCACGATGACGTGATCAACCAGATGGACAAGCCTGAGTTCTACGAAGCAATCACTCTAGTGGTTGACGGTAAAGAAGTTAAGGTTAAGCCGCAAGACATCCAGCGTCACGCGTACAAGCCAAAAGTTGACCACATGGACTTCAAACGCATCTAATTGCGAGTTCATAGTCTTCAAAAAAGCGCCCTTGTGGCGCTTTTTTTATATCTGAACAAACTGCTTTCTAAATCCGACTATATCAATCAAAAAGTGACTGCTGACCTATCACATCCTGCTCGTCTTGTGCGGCTGACTGAGAGTCCTGTTGTGATCTCCGCTTCATCCTGAGATAACGCTGACGGCATAAACGGATAATATTTCTCTGTTGGTCTGGCGTCATCTTCTGCCAGTTAAAACGCTCTTCCCTGCTCCGCATACAGCCTTTACAGTAACCACGCTCATTAACCTGACAAACACCAACACACGGGCTCGGAATCGAGAAAAACTCAAGTTGTTCCATACACTCCTCCCGTTATGTTCTATTTAAATAATAATATCAAAGCTCCGGCAGATCCGGTTACGTAACCAAATATAGCGATTTAGTCACTGTTTACTTCTTCTAACTGTTTGATTAACAAACGATATCAATGATTGATTATTCAACCATCTTGCACATCAATGCAGATTTTGATACCGTTTTTCGGCTATCTGGAGTGATAGCTTGAATATTTATCTGCGTTTATTTCCATAAGTGCTTTAAGAAATAACGCTTCACAGGAGGGAACCATGGATTTTTTCGTCCCATCGGCATCAAGTTCTGCGCAAGCTGAATCTGTATTCTCATCAATTGCCAACCACGTCTCTGCTCCATCCCAGTGTCAACGTGTTTATAAACTAGAATGGCAACATGAAGGCCAGACTTGCTATTGCGAGGTGGGTAAAACACTACCAAGCGTTTTCCGCACCGATGAAACAGTGCTGGCAATCTTTGATTGTGGTGATGTCTATAAAGTCTGTACACCTAACCGCGGCGCTATTAAGTTTGATCCGATCCACGCGATCAAATCCGCAGTGACAAATGTCGAGTATTTCGACTGATCAGCATAGATCTCAGGGATCAAAAAAACGCGCACGATAATTTCGTGCGCGTTTTTATTTATCCGTTTCAATGCTAGTTACTAAAACAGCCCCAGCTGAGGAGCCGTGATTTCATCGAAATTTTTGCCGATGAAAGGCAAGATGCCATCAGCGACAGGCTTTAGCTGCTTATCAACATAATGTCCGTAATCAACAGGGCTCTGCAATGCTTCTTTTGGTTCAGGACCATTAAGTGTGATCAAATACTCTATCCAACCACCATTCTGATACTGCAGCGGCCTGCCCAACTTCTGATTTATTTCATCAGCCATTCGTGCGGCACGAACATGTGGCGGTACGTTCTTTTGATACTCAGATAAGTTACGACGTAACCTTTTGCGATAAACGAGTTTATCATCAAACTCACCGGCATTTGCTTTCTCGACATACTGGCGAACATACTCTTCCACATCCTGATCGTGAAAGACTTTATAATACAGCGTCTTCTGGAATTCCTGCGCCAATTGAGTCCAATCAGTTCGTACGGTCTCAAGGCCTTTAAACACGATCTCCTCATTGTCACCGCGTTTCACCAGCCCCGCATAACGCTTCTTACTGCCTGTCTCCTGCCCACGGATCGTCGGCATCAGGAACTTGTGATAGTGAGTTTCGTATTCAAGCTCAAGAGCTGATTCAAGGTTATATTCCTCTTTCAGGTGATCGGTCCACCATTGATTGATATAGGCAGCCAAATCCTGACCTATTTTATCGGCCTCTTTTGAAGAAAAAGCAGCATTCAATGATACAAATGTTGAGTCCGTATCACCGTATATCACCTCATACCCCTTGCTTTCTATCAACTCTCGAGTAGTTTTCATGATTTCATGTCCTCGCATCGTGATTGATGAAGCAAGACGATGATCGAAGAAACGGCAACCAGACGATCCAAGCACGCCATAAAACGAGTTCATGATGATCTTAATCGCCTGAGAGAAGGCTTTTTCACCGTCGCGTTTCGCCTGATCACGAGCAGCCCACAGTTCCTCGATCATTTGGGGTAGAAAATGCTTACTACGATGGAAACGACCGCCACGGAAACCGGCAATCGCCTCTCCATCACCCTTTCCTTCCTGTAGTAACAGCCCTTCCACCAGGCCCATAGGGTCAATACGAAATGAGCGAATAATCGAAGGGTAAAGCGACTTAAAATCCAGAACCAACACTGAGTCATACAAGCCGGGTTTCGAGTCCATGACGTAACCACCTGGACTGGCAATCCAATTTTCGCTGTCGAGGCTTGGGGCCACATAACCGGCACGATGAAGCTGAGGTAGATACAAATTAGTAAATGCGGCGACTGAGCCGCCAACGCGGTCAAGCTCTACCCCGGTCAAGCGACTGCGTTCAATGGCAAAATCAAGCAAGTGGGTGTGAGCAAAAATCCGGGTAACCAGTTTACAATCCTGCAGGTTATAGCGCGCTAGAGAAAGCTTGTCTTTGCGGAACATCTGGTTGATTTCGTCCATTCTGTCATGAACGTTATGGATTTCCTTGCCTTCTCCGAGTAACTCTTGCGATACCGATTCCAGCGACCAGGAACGAAAGTTATAAGTCGCAGTCTTCAGGGTATCAATACCATCAAGCACCACTCGGCCAGGAATGGATATGAAGCCCTGATTCGGATTCTGCGCAGACTGACGCCAGTGCGGCGTCTGCTTACCGCGCCCAATCCGTAATCCCAGCGAGTTCCATTCCGCACGCTTTAATAGCAGACGAAAATCGAAATCGATAACATTCCAGCCAATAATGATGTCAGGATCAAAGCTGATGAACCACGCCTCCAATGCCAGTAGCAAATCTTTTTCTGACGCCACCCACTGGATCCATGTTTCCTGCTCTTCTCCGGCTTTTGGCTCACCAACCATAATGACACGGCTGTCCATATCGCTGTGTAAGCCGACCGAATAAAGCACACCTTTTTCTGAGCACTCAATATCCAATGAGACCACGGACAGCTTAGGAAGGAATTCCGCAGATTTAGCTTTTACCTGTGTAAACTCGCTGTAACCCGCTTTTGGGTGAATGTTACCGTTAAAGGCAATCCCGCCGCGAATAAAGCGCTCCATTAAATAGCGGTCAGCAAGTCGGATATCCGCTTCAAACGCTTCAATCCCCTCTCCACGCAACAACGTTGTCAATTGCAAGCTGTCACGAACTGTCTGACAGTAACAGCCATACATTGGCTTATGTTGAAAATTTTTCAACGTCAGCTGACGCCAAGTAACCGGGATATTTGCTTGTTGCAAGATCTGCACTGCATTTGGGTAGTCACTTTCCGCAACAAAACATACAGGCTTATCTCCCTGCACAACTAAACGGCATGGTCCTTGTTCTGTTTTTACCCAAAGTACAATCTCGGTCTGGCCCCGGACATCCCGGCTTTGTCTGGTCAGGACAAATCCTGTTGACTGTGTCTGCAAAAAAACCTCTGCTTATGTTATCGAGACAAGGCAGCAAATAGCCGCCTAATTAAGTAGCTTAAAAAAGATTAACCAATCTTTCGGTCAATCCTCTCAAATTCAGACACAATCCAACCGCCAAACGACTCAATCATAAACAGAGAGGCTTTTTTCGGCACCTGAGTACGACTGACCAAAATGAACAAGCGCTCGATTTCCTGTTCCCTGTCCGGGTAATATTTCAGAAAGATATCTGCACACTCTTCAATAGACAGTGCCAGCGTCTGTTCACGGTGCATTACCAGTGAAAAACAGCTCCAGAGCATTTTCCTAGCAATATACTCACAGTAATCCAGGTAATTTTTCACCACCTTGGTAGCCATGATTTTCTTTTTGTAATCATCAAGCTCAGTCTTAATATCACCGTTCAGCGCTTTAGCGATATCCCAGCTGGCTTCAAAACAACCAAAGCGTGTTGAAAGGTCATCACCGAAAAGGCGCAGACAACAATGCTTAAGCCAAAAACCCCAGGTAAAAATCGACTCCAGCGACAAAACATCGTCAATCACAGCACTCTTGATTTCCACTGCCGTCACAAACGGGTACCGGGAACTAATGCGCCAACGAATCGAATTCAACACTGACTGCTCTGAGGTATTCAGCGGGCGGTTTAAAATAACGGTCAGATTCAGATCTGACTTACCAGGCTTTGCCTGCCTGCGGGCAACACTGCCTTGAACATAAATACTGTGCAATGTTTTACCCAGCCCGGCTCTGAGCTGCTTTACAGCGTCCAGCAATACGGGCAGGTAGTCTTGTTGAAAAGGCGTTCCACCATCAAGTACGGGCAATGCTCTCGCCACACGTTCTTCCTTCAACTGGTTGTTACATAATCTGTTAATGGCAGGAATTTCCTGCGTTGTCTATTCTAACAACCCTTCCATCACAGAGCTAACTTCATCAGTGATTCAATGAAATTGATTACACGAATCGGATGTTCAAATTTTAAAGACGAAATATATTAATTACTCACTTTTAAAGCCATTATTTCGTCACCCACAAAACAATTAACGCCAATAAAATGACTTGAAAGCTGTTTTATTATTATTTTTTAAATATTTATGTAAATACGGAACAAACTGATATATCCTCTGCACCTTATTTACTATAGCGGTCTTTTTTTGTTCATAATGAAGCATTCTCATACTGCAAAAATTCTACTATTTACTCTTATCCTTGGTCTCATCATCGATATTGCCTGGGTTAAACAAGTAGCCAATAAGAATACGGATAACTCCATCTCTTATTTGGTTGAAAGTATTGAATTCACGCTTGAACAAGTAGAGGCTCAATTAACGCAATTAGATCGTCACAGCTCGCCATGCAGTACTGAAAACAGGCAGAAGCTTGAAGATATTATCTTTAATTCCAGTGTTATTCAGGAAATTACCTATATTGAAAATGATCGCTTTATTTGTAGCGATAGAGACCGCAACAACCAGCAAGTAATTGATAATAAACACCTAAAATTCACTGACAACTCGAGTAATTACATCATTTACCGTGCTACTAGTGAACGCAGAAATGTAGAAGGTATCTTTTTCATGCTGCCTGCAAATAATGGCTGGTACCAAGTACTATTTAATGCTCGCTACATGGATTTCTGGATTGATGAATTAGCAGACCATCATCAGGTTTTTGCTTGTTTTAAAAGTAATAACGATAATACTTTATATAACTGCGATAATAAAAAAGCAGAACATATTGTTTATTCTGCTTCTAAACAATCAACAAAGTACCCTTTCCATGCAGTTGGCGGTTATACCAATCAAATATTCTTTAAAATATGGTTTGAGCAATTCCCATACGCCGCACTTATTATTATCAGCCTTTCATGTATCGTTACTTTAACCGTACATGCGTACTTTAATTGGCGTCATTCGCTTTTAAATGATATTCAGCGTGGAATAGATAGAAAAGAGTTTATTGCTTATTATCAGCCTATCGTCGATGCCAACACCAACCATTGGCATGGTGCAGAGCTGCTGGTCAGGTGGAATCATCCAAAATCGGGGATAATTACACCGGCAGAGTTTATTCCGGCAGCAGAACAGTCAGGTCAGATCAACCAAATCACACTGCAATTGTTAGAGCGTGCGGCTTATGAAAAATCGACGATCAATGAACTTGCGCCCAACAGCTATATTTCCGTCAATGTAACAGCCTCAATGATTACCAATACTGACTATGTGGCATCGTTGATAAACCTGATACAGCAATATCCGGTACTTCAGAATAATGTCGTTTTGGAGTTCACCGAGCGCGAAACCTTTGCCACTGCGGAACTGGGCTTACTGCTATCCGGCATGGAGAGGTTGAGGGAAGTTGGCGTCCGCTGGGCACTGGATGACTTCGGCACTGGCTATGCGGGGCTTTCAACCCTGCAAACCCTGAGTTTCGACATTTTGAAAATCGACCGAACCTTTGTCGCATCATCTGTCACCGATGCGATTACCCACTCGATTCTTGGCAACATCGCTGAAATGGGTCTTGAATTGAACTGTACACTGGTTGCGGAAGGTGTGGAAACAGCCGAAGAAGCTGAGCATGTTGCTCAATTAGGAATCCAGCGATGCCAGGGTTTCTACTACGCACAACCTATGCCCTACACGGATTACTTTGCTGCGTTAAAAAAACGTATAAAAACAAGCAATACCCGTTTATCAGAACTTAATGAAAATCTTGGTATTCCACTATAACCATGATAATTTCTCGTTTTCTTTTATTTCGAATAAGAGCGTGATTTATGCCTAAAGCAAGTGAGATTAAAAAAGGCGCAGCTGTCGAATACAACGGCAAGCTACTTCTTGTAAAAGATATTGACGTACAGAGCCCTAGCGCCCGTGGTGCATCAACGCTGTACAAAATGCGCTTTACTGACGTGGCAACCGGCCTGAAAGTTGAAGAACGCTTTAAAGGCGACGACATTCTGACCGCAGTTGACCTATCACGCCGCCCTTCTACTTTCTCTTATATTGATGGCGACGAATACATCTTCATGGACAGTGAAGATTACACTCAGTACAGCTTCAACAAGAGCGACATCGAAGATGAGCTGCTTTTCATTACTGAAGATATTCAGGGTTTACTTGTACTGACTGCTGACGAAAAAGCTATCGGCCTGGAACTTCCTGCTTCTGTTGAAATGGTTATCGAAGAAACTGATCCGTCAATCAAAGGTGCTTCAGCTTCTGCCCGTACCAAACCGGCTCGCTTTGCAACCGGCCTGACTGTTCAGGTACCTGAGTACATCTCAACCGGCGAAAAAGTGAAGATCAACGTTCAGGAACGCCGCTTTATGAGCCGCGCAGACTAATCGTCAGATTTGCCGAAGAAGGGATACATTTCTTTGTATCCCTTTTTAATATCCCCCATTAATTCCGTACCCCCCCCCCCCTCATTCCAATCATTACCAATTTTCCCCTTCGCTGGTTATAATACCCCTTCACTCAACATCAGAGATTTAAGCTATACATGGAAACATCAAACCTGATTTCTTACGATGACGTTATTGACGCGGCATACGACATTTTTCTGGAAATGGCACAAGACAGCCTGGAGCCTGCAGACGTCATTATTTTTACTGCACAATTTGAAGATCGCGGCGCAGCAGAAATTGTCGAGACAAAAGACGACTGGGCTGGTCATGTAGGTTTTGATGTAGACAAAGAAGTTTATGCCGAAGTACGCATCGGTCTTGTTAATGAAGAAAATGATGAACTGGATGATGTGTTTGCCCGCATGCTGGTGAGCCGCGATCCAGAACACAAATTCTGCCACATTCTGTGGAAGCGCGACTAAGCCCGCCCATATAAGTGGCTTTAAACGCAAAAAGGCGGAGCAAAATGCTCCGCCTTTCTGTATCCAGCTCTAACGCAATCTATACCAGAACCGGTGTATCCTGACGCTGGCTTCTGCGAACCCACAGCAGGCTCAATACAACCAGAATAGCCATTACTGTCATCACCACACCAAGACTGTACTGATCTTCTGCTCGCATCAGCGATGCTGCCAAAGTTGCCAGACCTGCACCTAGGTTCTGGAGACCACCAAGAACAGCTCCGGCAGTTCCTGCATGCTGCGGGAATGGTTGAATCGCAGCTGTTGTTGCCGCCGGGAATAGAATACCAGCACCAATGAAGTAGATAAAAGCACCGCCAATCAATGAGCTGACAGTCACTTCACCGGCTAACCCCGGGATAAAAATGGTCAGCGCACCTACAGTCAGAGCCAGTACACCCAGAAACAGCACACGACCATTACCCCACTGCTTAACCAGTGCTGAAGACAACCATGAACCCGCCAGATACCCCGGTAGCGGCAAAATAAACAACCAGCTTACGGTTGTAGGATCAAGTGCCAGAACACTGCCCAACAGCACGCCTGCGGCAGCTTCAAATACTGCAATTCCGGCAAATGTCGCAATCAGGCAAAGAACATATCCCTGAAAACGGCGGTTACCCAGCACATAGGCGTAACTTACCCATACGCGCTCATAGCGACGGCGCTCAACTGGCAGCGTTTCTGTAAACATCAGCATCATGGCGACAGTCACTAACGCTCCGAATACCAACAGGAACAGATAGCTTGCGTGCCAATTAAACGTAGCCGACAAGTATCCGCCCATTACAGGAGCAAGCAACGGTGAAAAAATCACGCCCATGCTGACCAAGCTGTTTGCACGGTGAAGTTCTGCACCATCATAGCAATCGCGTGTCACTGTTCGACACATAGCACCGCTGCAGCCTGTTCCCAGCCCCTGCACAAAACTGGCTACCAGAAACCACTCAAACGACGGTGCAAGTAAAGCAGCTACTGTACCCAGCAGGAAGATCACCATACCAATCATGATTACCGGACGACGACCAATGCGATCAGACACCGGGCCATAAACAAACTGTGATAATCCATACGGGATCAGGTAAGCCGCCATTACCGCCTGCAGGTAAGAAGACTTAACTGCAAAATACTCCGACATAACCGGAATTGATGGCACATACATCGTCTGCGTCATTTGCCCAACCGCAGCAAGAATGATTACTAAAAATAACAGCTTTGCCATACCAGCAGTAGAAGATTGCTTAATCACAACCTACTCCTTAATCACAGAATAAAATAATGAAAACTTACCATATATTGAGAATAAATACCCAGACACAGAACATTCCTCTAAGCCAGAGAGATGTCATGATGTTATGTAAGGGTATTATAAGAAAATCAGGTTCAACCACTATGTGGTGTGCGGAGATAGTAATCTTGAAGATATGCTTAAGCAAGAAATGAATGTGATTGTAAGCACGAATTTTTGTCATGATTTGCATTAGTTAATCTAATGCATTTTTGTTTATTATCAATTAACCGCAAGGCATACCAAATATGTCGTTAAGTCACCACTACAGACGGTGACGATAACCGGGATTCAATCGCCTCAATGCAAAGCCTGACCAGCAACGGCGTCGAATGATTAAAGGCATGTGTCGCATAAACAGGATTCGGTGACAAATAGCTCCCCGGAATGACTTCTGTTAAGGCCCCGGCTTCCTCCCGCTGGTGAAAGATGAATTCCGGAACTATCCCTAATCCAGCGCCAGTCTCAATCAAAGCCACTGTCGTTGGCAGTGAATCAGCAAAACGAGTCGGATGCAGCATAAGTGTTACCGGATCATTCTGAGTCGAATAATGGAGATGGTGGATAACATATTTCCCCTGCCAGGCATTCGCCACATAATCACAAACACTGAGATCTTCCGACAGATTTTCAGAAAAAGAAAACTCATCCTCAAATTGACTCAGGTATTCCGGTGCTGCACACAGCACATCCCTGAACTGCCCGATGCGTCGCTGCCGATAACTGCTGGATACAGAGTCACCGACACGAATCGCCAGGTCTATACCATGTTCAATAATGTCTAGCCGCCCATCTTCGGCAACAAGATGAGGAATGATCGCAGGATAAACAGAAACCAATTCGCCGATAGCCGGAGCAACAATACTGCCCATCAAAGCATGAGGGGCGGTAATGGTGACAGAACCGGTCGGTGTAAGCTGGCTTTCTCTCGCGCCTTCCCATGCTTCCTGAGCCAGCTGATTCATTTGCTGACATTTTTCATAAAATGCCGCTCCAGCCGGAGTCAGAGTTTGCCTCCTGGTTGTCCGGTTCAGAAGCATAATCCCCAGCTCCTGTTCAAGCACTTTCAAGTGTTGGCTGATCACAGACTTTGACAAGCTCAGTTCTTCTGCGGCAGCACTGATAGAGCCCTGCTCGACAACTTTAGCAAACACAGCCATATGACGGAGATAATTCATCGCATTGTTCGATTTTGTTAAACAGTATTTACATAATAATCTGTTTTTCACGACTAATGTGTTTTTTATCCTTACACCATCCCAAGCAATCGCATACTTCAAAAGGATGGATACAATGACAACTCAAATACCAGAATCATTCAAAAACGGCATCAACCAATGGAAAAAAGCCTTTAATCAACAGGATGCGGCTGGTTGCGCCGAACAATATAAAGAAAATGCAGTAATGCATGCACGGCCTTTTGGAACCTTTCGGGGAACAGAAGAAATCCGCGCATTCTGGCAGCAAATTATCGATTCAGGCTACCAGGACGTTGAATATCAAGATACAAGTTGGGAACAAATAGACGGGAACTGTTTTATTCTTCGCTCAGCATGGACGATGAACAAAGCATTTGGTGTCGTTCATGAAGAACACTGGGAACGTCAACCTGATGGCTCTGTAAAGTTAACTTATGATGACTTTGAAGTGCTGGGTGAACGTTAAATCTAATATTCATAAAAAACCCCGCGAATGCGGGGTCTTGTAATGATTGTTCGAAGATTAATCGAAGTTAAATCTGTGCTTACCGTGGCTAGCTTTGGTTCTCAGGTAACTTTCATTACCATCTTTGATATAAGCCTTAGTACCCACAACTTCAGCAATGGTGATCCCCAGAGCTTCCAGCTCATTGATCTTCTTCGGATTGTTCGTGATCAGGCGGATCTCTTTCAGGCCAAGTGCTTTTAGCATCAAAGCAGCTTCGGTGAAATCACGTAAATCGTCACCAAATCCAAGGTGATTATTGGCTTCATACGTATTCATGCCCTGGCTTTGCAGCTCATAAGCATCAATTTTATTGTACAGACCGATACCTCGCCCTTCCTGACGAAGGTAAAGCAAGACACCGCCCTGCGCGCCCATGCGGTTAATCGTCTCATCCAACTGCTCACCACAGTCGCAACGGGATGAATGGAATACATCCCCAGTCAGACACTCTGAATGCATTCGAACCAGTGGCGGCTCTGAATTTTTGTCTGCGCCTTTAAAAACCAGAGCGACATGCTCTTTGCCAGATTCAAGGCCGTTAAATGAAAGTAACTCGGCTGGTATATCGCTATTTAAGCCAACTTTAAAAGGCACTCTCGCCCTTACATTTACCATGATGTTCCTAAGTATTTCTTCATTACTCGTATGGGAGTCAATCAGCACTCTTACCTGGTTTCAAACCAGAGATTGTTCAGCTTTTCAGCCACATTCCCATAAAAGCAAATTTACTCCACATAACACCCAACCATCATAAGACTTTGATTTTAAAGAATTTGATTGAGAATTGAGCATTCCTCTTTTATTGCTTAGATGATATCTAAAATTATTACACTAAAACAGCACAACATCACTTAACACTGATTTTGAGTTCAACACTACAATGCAGATTCGTTTTAGCCAGCAATATAATTGTTATATTATAACAATTATACCTTTTTCACATTATGCACTCTGTCACATTATCTAAGTGACTGGTTTACCGAGTAATAACGTTCAAGTTTGGGGTGGAGAAAACAACAGGCAGACAGCAGGGTGAAAATAATAACACCGCCCATTATCAGAGCCATTCGCATCCAGTCATCCCCCATCATCAAGCGCATCTCCAACATCTGATATGTGATTTGCATCCAGGTGACGGCAATGACTCCCAAACAAAACTGAACGAACCGGACAATCAACAACCGACGTAACAACAGAATCGAAGGGGAAACAAGCAACAATAGGAAAACAGTCATATTGCCGAACCTCAGATAATGCGCCCCCAGCAACCAAAAGCTCAGCACCACCGGCAACAGCAAAACAAGGTTGGGTAAATATCCTTTGTCTGTATTCATATATCGCCCTGCTAAAGGTTATAAGTTGCACTATATATACAACTTATAAAGAACAAAAGCCAGAACAGGTTATCCCTGCACTGGCTTTTGAAAAGCTACCTGCCAGCAAGGTTAATGCTGACGCACTTGGTTTTCACTATATACGGAAGAAAGCAATAACTTTGTTCAGAGCTTCAGTCTGTTCCAGCTGATTATTAATCTGAGTCTGGATTTTGCTCAGGCCCGCAGCATTCTCATCAGCAATTGCCTTGATTTGAAGAATGTTCGTGTTGATGTTTTCAGCAACAACAGACTGCTCCTTGGCACCAACTGACACTTGAGTGTTCATATCAGTAATAACCGAAATCGCATCAACAATATTTTTGTAAGCATCGCCCGAACGGCGGGACAACACCTGAACTTTATCGCTTTGTTCTGTTGACGTGTTCACAACCTCTACGACATCAGAAGCACCTGCCTGAATGGCCTCGATAATGACAGTGATGTCTTCGATAGAATCCTGTGTTTTTTGTGCAAGGCTTCGTACTTCATCTGCAACAACCGCAAATCCACGTCCTTGCTCCCCAGCACGTGCCGCTTCAATCGCCGCATTCAACGCCAGCAAGTTGGTTTGATCAGCAATACCACGAATAACGCCAAGGATATTGCCAATATTATTGGTATCTTCATTCAGTTTATTAACGACATTTGAAGCCCTGAGCATGGCATCGGACAAGGCATTCATTGCATCACTGGTATTTTGAACAACTTCATTACCAGTGCTTGCTGCATCAGTTGCATGATCACTCTGCTCGGACGCCTGATCTGCATTAGCTGAAATTTGCGTTGCAGCTACAGTCATTTCATTAATTGCAGTAGCAATATTCTCTGTTTCAGTCTGCTGCAATTGCACCGACTGAGTTGACCCGGTTACGGAGCCCTCAATTGCATTGCTTGAATCAGCCAAAACAGCTGAAAGATTCTTAACCTGTCCAATAATGTCACGTAGTGAGTCTGATGACTGATTTAACGCCTGATTCAAAGTGGTAAATTCATCATTGCCTTTAAGATCAATATGATGTGTCAGATTGCCCTGAGCAATCTGCTGAGCAAAACCAACCGACTGAGACAATGGCTGCATGATTGAACGCACAAGCCAGATACTCAAACCAGCACTAAGCACTACAGAAAACATAATTGCAGCATAAGTCATCATTTCCAGACGAGACTGTACTGATTTTGCCACGCTCAGTTCATTTTTAACTAACGCGTAAACCTGTTCTGAGGCTCTGTTTGCATTATCCAGAATATGCTGGCTGGTTGCTTTTATCGTTGTTACATCATTCACCGTTGCAGAAAAGAGCATACGATATGTATCAAACTGACTATCAAGCACCTTTAAATATTGTTGTGTTTCAGCGGACAACATTATTTTCTGAAGTTCAAGAATATGCGACTGAAGGTTATCAATTTTATTATTTATTTCTTCAGCTTTTGTTTTTGTCGGATGTTCGTTATACATCCAAATATCAACACGAAGTTCATTAAACTTATCTTTTAATGACTTCGCTTCACGATACCGACCAAATTCCGCAAAATCACTCTGGTTAGCCGTATAATACGTTTCTATCGACAACAAAACATTATCAATCGTATTAGAGAAGTTTGTTGCCGCAATCAGGAAATCATTTCGAACCTTAATTGTATTGTCTTTTGCTTTTACAAAGTTGGTAAAACTATTATTAAACAATTGAATTGAATCAATAATACCATCTACCTTATGGCGATTTTCTTCAACCTCCATCATCTGCTTGGTTTCTTCAAGGGCTTCAAGCGCAGACTGAACCGAACGGCTTACATTGTCTCGAAACTCCAGCTTTTCCTGCACCATATAGTCAGCCTGAGCCAAACGAGCCAGAAACAGCTTAGTATCAGCCTCCTTCAACCCCAGAACAATGGTGGTTTGCAGTTCCTGTTTTTCCATATTCCGGTTCGAAATCAAACCAAGAAATAAAATGACCACGGCTAAAGAAATTAGCGCACCATATAACTTTTGTTTCACTGTAAAGTTGAGCATAAATAAATTTACTTTGCTTTATTAATGAATCCAACAACTCAATAAGCTAATGCAACTGTTTTAAAACAAATGAATTCAAACGCAAAATAGATAATAAAAGGTGGGTTCTGCACAGATAATCAGGCAGCGCGTTGATTCAAAGAAATATAAAACGACACACTCAAACAACTTGAGTCACATAAATCATATCCACATAATTGCAAGCAGCTATTTATAGAAAGGACATGTATAGGGGTAGTCTAACGACCTTAATAATGTTTCCTAAAGCATATCTACGCTTTTTTTCGCTAATAAATTAAAAAAGTCCTGAAATCGTAATTTATTATTAGTAATTAATAAGACTATTTCTTAGTTTTGGGTATTCGTACAGGTTTTGATAAATCATTAAGGGCGGCTTCTCGCCATCTAGTCGCTAATCTTTCTCGATCAGGCAAAAGTACAGGTTTCCCACCAATCTCCCCTAACGAGACAAGTCTTGCACGCTGAGTTAGCTTCCCAATGCCTATGTTCAACTCAGATAGCAACCAGATCGGGTGCGGATTTAAGCAACCACACCTTTTTTACTCAACTTCATTTGTTATTTCTAAAAAAAACTCTAAAATTGCACGGTTTACTATTTCTGGCCTGATCGTGAGCAAAGGTCTCAGGGCGGATTTTTTGATAAGTCATACAGCATAAATCGCTGTGGTTGGCAGTTAAAGGATACAAGATGATTCAAGTAGTAGGGCACAAAAACCCTGATAGTGATAGCATTTGCGCAGCACTTGTTTGTGCTGAACTTCTAAAAGCACGTGGCCTGGAAGCAAAGGCTGTACGTCAAGGTGAACTAAACCGTGAAACTCAGCACATCCTGGCTCAGGCTGATGTTGAACAACCAGAAATGTGCACTGGCGTTGCTGGTCAAAACATCTGGCTGGTAGATTTCTCTGATCTGGCTCAGGGTCCTGATGACATCGCTGATGCTGAAATCGCAGGTATTGTTGACCACCACCGTCTGGGTGACGTAACCACTACTAACCCGCTTGAAGCATGGATCTGGCCTGTAGGTTGTACTTGTACAATCCTGTTCAACCTGTTCAAGATGGAAAATGCAGAAATCACTCGCCCTCTTGCGATTCTGATGATGTCTGCAATCCTGAGTGACACTGTTGGTTTCGCATCACCAACTTGCACACAGAAAGATAAAGACGCAGTAGCAGAGCTGGCTAAGATTGCTGACGTTCAGGATCTGGATGCATTCATCAAAGATCTGCTGATCGCTAAAACTGACATCGCTGGCCTGAGCGCTTCTGAGCTGGTTGAAAAAGACCTAAAAGCATACCCATTCAACGACCGTAACGTTGTTGTTGGTCAGATCGAACTTGCTACTCTGGAGCAGGTTGACGGTATGATCGAAGATCTAAACGCTGATCTTCAACGTCGTTGTGACGAAGAAGGCCTGGCAATGGCTGCACTGATGCTAACTGACATCACAACAAGCACTACCCGCCTGCTTTACAAAGGTGAGTGGAACGCAACGCTTGATCAGCACGCAGACAACGGCGTACTGATGATGGAAAACACGCTAAGCCGTAAGAAACAAGGCTGGCCGTGGCTACAGAAGGTACTTGCGTAATTTATTCACGCTAAGTTACTCAAAAAAACGCCAGCTTCTTAGCTGGCGTTTTTTATATCTCCGACAATTCAAATTCTTCGTCGCAGTTGTTTCAGCGCGGTAATTTCATTCAATGTTTCAGAAAAATGCTCCACGAAATGTCGTCCCACCAGCTTACCTTCGCGATAATCAACCTCTAGGTCGTCCTTATCACTCAATAGCGCCCTACTCTTCAATGGTCGCTCCGGCGTTATCTGAATCACTTTGAGCCCTTCAGGCGGATCCAGCAGGAACTGGCTCATTTCATCGTAGGTTTTATAGTAACGATTGAGCATCTCAAGTATTTCAGCACTCTTACCTTTCCCAGCTATGGACAAGAAACGTTCAATATTATCAGCAGACAGTAAACGCCAGTTACTACCTCTAGACTGCTCAATAGTTTTGGCAATACTATCCGCCTTATCGTCCAGTGGTTCCGTTTTGACTTTCTGCTCCTGACGAACCAGCTTCCACTGTTCAAAACGCTGTGTTAAATCATCACGAATAGACTTCACCTTATCAAGCGACTGATTCAGGCTAAGCCGATCGATATAATCAGGAAGTGCCGTTTCTATTTTTTCACGCCAATCATTAAAAACGCTGCTTTCATCTGTCAGGCCAGTGACAGGCTCTGTTCTGACCACCACCACTAAATCAGCACCACGAAGCCAAGCCTCCCTGACCGGAACAGCTGCGCTCACACCACCGTCAACCCACTCAAGATCACGCAAATTAACCGGCTGGTTATAAATCACTGGAATAGCGCAAGATGCACGAAGTACATCACGCCAGTCACTTTGGTACATTGGCAGATAAATGTCCTGAAGGTTATCTTTTCGGGTTGCGCAGGCAAGCGCGGTTCTGTGCTGTAAAACTGTCTTTGCCGTAGAAATATCGAGAGGTAAGGAGCCACCGGACGCAACACATTCCAACGCCCAGTCAAGGTTCATTGGTTTCTGTTTGCTAAGGTACTTGTAGAGATTAAAAAACTCATTCTCTGTAGTGTAATTGACAATGAAGTTGTATCCGAACTGATGTTGCCGGCTAATAAAGGATGAGAGGTTCAGCGCACCGGCTGAAGTACCGATATAAAGTTCAAACGGGTCGAACCCCGCTTCAAGAAAAGCGTCGAAAACGCCAGCAGTAAATATCCCGCGCTGTCCCCCACCCTGTACAACCAAAGCGATCCTCAGCTTGTTTGCACCCAACAAACGTGTTGAGAATGCGTTAACATGCTGTAAATCCAATTCATTTAAACTAAACGGCAGATGATTCTGCATATTCTACTCGCAACAAAGAATCCGAAAATTCACTGTCGACAGCATACCATCCTTAGCCTGCACATATCAGAACGAAAACTGAATAAACATCAAAAAGCTTTTAATTTAATAACTTATGCTGTCACTGAAATAACAGCAAAGGTCATTATTACAGTCAAAGTTATAACGGCGGTAAATACAGCTAGTTTGAAATCACGATCCATGATGAAATCCCCCACTCACTATGTTGATTTAACATATTATTAACCTCTTTTTGTGGTCACATCAAGTTTCTAATTATTAAAAAAGCACTATATTCAGATAGCTGTCACAATTAAATTTATGTTGAATCAACGGAATAGAGGCCAGCAATGAAGCTACCATTAGTTGCAACACTCCTGTGCACTACCCTGACTGCCTTCGTTTCACCTCAAGTCCAGTCGGACAACACGCTTTACTTTACGCCTTATGTTGGATACACCTTTACCAGCAACATCACCGATGAAAACGGCAACGCGATACGCATCGAAGATGATCCTCATATTGCATTCAGCCTGGATACCGATATGGGAGGCGGGAGAGTCGGCCTGTTTGTCAGCCATCAACCGAATGAAGCCGAAAATATCCAAGGGGATGGTTCATTCACTTATTTCCAGTTCCAGAGCTCACTCCGTTTTGATATTAATCCATCATTTGACTCTTTTTTTGGTGCCAGTGTAGGTACAACAATCTCAGAGTCAGACTGGACCAGTAATGATCTGCTTTTCTCTGGCGGCTTCTTTGGCGGAGCAGAATACAAAATCAACAGTAATACTAAACTGGTTTTAGAAGCTCGCTGGTTAGCAAACCTTATAGATAGCAATACAAACGCAATCTGTACCCTTCCTACCGGGGATGAAACGTGTCGGATAAAAATTGAATCCGACTGGATCAGTCAGCTGCAAACTAATATCGGCATTAGCTTTTCGTTTTAAGTTATTACTCTAAAGGCCAGATTATCTGGCCTTTCTACTTTCGAGTAAGCAAAACAGCCATCTTTTGGCGTATTTTTAGCCTCTTTTACCCTCAAATAAAAATAAAATTTCCACCTATCAGTTCACATAAAACCAACATTTATATCTGGTTATACGATTTTACTGCTCACTTTTGTCTCATCGGAAAGGGAAAAATACAAAAGTTAACACCACAAAAGCAAAGCGTTAACAAAGTTACAGTCTATTGCTTTACATTTTTACTCTGGCTAATCTCAACTCATTAACGTGGCATTTCAATCCAGATCTCACGTTGCCGGAAGATTAAAAACAGAAGAAATAACTTAGAACTCTTTGTTTCATAGAGAATTGCAGTACATAAGGAGATGTTTATGAAACGCGAACAATGGGGCTCTCGCGCCGGGTTTATCCTGGCTGCCGTAGGGTCTGCGATTGGACTGGGAAATATTTGGCGTTTCCCGTATATGGCATATGAAAACGGCGGTGGCGCATTTTTTATTCCTTACCTTTTTGCCATGTTGACCGCCGGTATCCCATTTATGCTGATGGAATTCAGCTTGGGTCATAAGCTCCGTGGTGCTGCACCCCGTACCTTCTCTAAAATTGGTGTGAAGCTAGAATGGCTTGGCTGGTTCCAGGTGTTTATCGCTGCCATTATCGCTGTTTACTATGTTGCCGTTATCGGTTGGGCAATTTCTTATTTCAGCTATTCGTTTACGCAGTCCTGGGGCAGCGATACGAACGGCTTCTTCTTCAGCGAATACCTGAAGCTGGGTGAGAACTCCCCAACGAAGCTTGGCAGCTTACAGTTACATATTGCTATTCCAATGGTTCTGGCGTGGGGCATCACCTTTGCCGCAATCTTTGGTGGTGTTAAAGGCGGTATTGAACGAGCCAACAAAATCCTGATGCCACTGCTGTTTATTATGGTAATGGGTCTTATCACCCGTATCGTGTTCTTACCTGGTGCCCTTGACGGCCTTAATTACCTGTTCCAGCCTGATTTCAGCAAAATCATGGATGCAAAAGTCTGGTCTGCTGCATATGGTCAAATCTTCTTCACCCTGAGTGTCGGCTTTGCCATCATGATTGCGTACTCCAGCTATCTGCCTGAAAAATCAGATATCAACAACAATGCATTCATGACCGTTCTGATCAACTGTGGCTTCTCTATTACTGCCGGTGTGCTGATCTTCGGTGTGCTTGGTTACATGGCACAAGAGCAAGCCAAGCCAATAACAGAAGTGGTTTCTGCGGGTGTCGGTCTGGCATTTGTAACTATTCCGGCGGCAATTAACCTGTTACCTGCCCCATATATTCTGGGCCCACTGTTCTTCCTGGCACTGGTTGTTGCCGGTTTGAGCTCGCACATTTCCATCATTGAAGCGGTAACATCAGCTCTGATCGATAAAATGAACTGGTCGCGCAAAAAAGCAGCATCGATAGTGTGTGGTGTCGGTTTTATTGTGTCACTGGCATTTGCAACAAACGGTGGCTTACTACTGCTGGATCTGATCGACTACTTCATTAACAACGTTGCTTTGCTGACCAGCTGCCTGATTGAATTGCTGGTAATCGGCTGGCTGTTTAAAGCTGCGGATGTTCGCAGCTATGCGAACAACATTTCGGAATTCAGTGTCGGCAAGTGGTTTGAGATCTGTATTCGCTTCCTGAGCCCGATTATGTTGGCAGTGATTCTGAGCACTAACCTGATCAATACCTTCAAAGAAGGTTATGGCGGCTATGCCATGTCTGATCTGCTACTGCTTGGCTGGGGTCTGGTTGCAGCAATGTTTGTTGTGGCTGTGATTATCAACCTGGCATCTAAACCTCAAACTCATCAGGAGGCATAACTATGACATTCGGCGCAATTATCATGATGGTGTTTGGTTTCGGCATTACCTGGGGCGGCGCAGCATATTGCATCTCGCTGGCAATGAAACAACAAAACCGTTAAGCATAATAAGTTAACTATCACCAACAAGGGGCTCATAAGAGCCCTTTGTTTTTCCACTGTTATCAAAAACTTTGCTAGCCACCAACCATTCCTGCAAAGAATTGTTTTCCACTATGCAATCTCGCCATTACAATTGACCAATAAAACCTACAAGAATAACAACCAAGGAAAGTCAATGAAGTTACCTGTTATCTTACTCTCTCTGGCATTACTGCCAGCATCGGTATCAGCAGCCACCAACTGTCAGAGTGACAAATATCATCAGTATGTCGATGCATCACTTTCCTGGTATGAGAGCCTTGTCGAACTGGCTGTAGAAAAAGATGAAAATCTAAAAGATGTAGGCCAGTGGTTCCTTGACGGACGCAAACATCACTTCGAGCTGAACCGCTCGGCATTCGACTGGTATTTAGAAAACGATAAGGACAAACTGGATTTCTCTCAGCCCGTTGAATCATGGCTGAAGCTCAGCCAACAGGATGTCAAAGCCCTTTCTAAGCAAGACAGTGAACTGGGAAAGACTGCCAAAACCGTGTTTGATGATCGCCAACGCAAGCCCCACGCTAAAAACTATGAACTGCGTAGTGCCTTTGCTGATCTGCTTACACACCCAGGAAATATCGATAAACCGCTCAATGCTTACAATGAAAAAATGGCAGCCATTGCCGACATCGAATGTAAGTAATCAAGTCCCCCCCTATCCGGCCGGGGAAGCTCCTCTTTTCCGGCTGTTTTATTGACGTAAGTTACGTATAACCCACCTAACCATTTCATATGAATATAGGTTGATATTTTTACGATTTACTGACATTTTATTGCCCGTGATGGAATATAAATTTGCCTTCAAAAGCAATATTATACCTTTCACCCATATAGCTAGTGCCTAACTAAACAAAAACCTGGAGCAATAATGAAGCACTGTAAACTCTGCCTACTTACCGGCATTATTTCTACTTCTGCCCTGGCGGCCCCCGGCCCATCATGGCAGCCGGGTTTTGGCGCAGATCTCTCTTTCCTTACCGGCTATACCCGCGAGACATCCCAGTTCAATACCGATAATAAAGTCACCAACACTCTCGACAACAACGGTGATACTCAAAGCGATGCCCTGTTCGCCCCGCTTGGTACTATCAGTTACACCATGGAGTCGGCTGACAAGCAAGTATACTTTGGTACCAGCCGTTCAGATGTAGCATTGGGCCGATTTCATGTTGAATTAGGATACCGCCAGCATATTCCTGAAAATGGAATGGTAAGCATCAGTTATGTACCGGGACTGGTTGAAACATCAACCTGGGAAGACCCGTATATTACGGGTGAAGCTCGCAAAGAAACAGACAGCAAAATCCGGGGCTTTCGTCTTCAATATGATCGAATTCTGGGTTCGAACTTCTCGGCTGAGATCGCTGGCGGCAAGCAAGAATTAGATAGCGAAAAAAGCGGCCACCGCAGTTTAACCACGCCTGAGCAGGCTTTATTACAACGTGAAGCCGACATTCTCTTCACCCAACTGAGCTATTTCAAATCAGTTAACCAACGCTTGTTGCTCCGCGGTGCAGTAAATTACAGCCGTATCAATGCCGACGGTGATGCCATGGCCAATGATATCTACGGAGCAGAAATCGGTTTCATCCAGTTCCTGCCAAGCTCCAGCCTGGCGCTAACATTCAGCTATGATCGTGCAGAATTTGATGCAGCTAACCCGGTTTTCGACCAAAAACAAAAAGATAATCGTTGGGGTGTCTTCCTTGCCTATGAGTATCAAGAACCTTTCGGGTGGGAGAATTGGGGGGTAGTTTCACTGGCCGGTTATAATCAAAGTAACTCCAACATCAACTTCTATGATGAAGACTCGTTACTTCTGTCAGCTGGTCTGAATTACCGCTTCTAGTAGTGATAAAATCGACAATAATCAGTCATTTCTTTCATTTGTTGCAGTGTAAACTGTTAAATAGAACAGTGATCTGCAATCAATTTTTTCGGGACAAGCCGTTCAAATTGCATTAAATTAGCAACAATTTGCCAACTTTCATCAAAGTATCAACTAAATATGGCAGTCGATAATAGAAAAGCCGATGCTTCAGTTGACTCGCTGCATCGCATTTTTACGGTGCCGGAAGCACCCAATTCGACTTTGGGTCGGATTGAAAAAGAAATCTCAGAAAATCTTAACGCCTTTTTGCAAACGCACATTGCGGCAAGGGAAAAGCCACTGACTGAGATAGAGAAGGATTTTTCATCTGCTGATATTCCGGAAAATCCTTCATTTGTCTCCGATCACACTGCGTTCTTGCTGGATAAACTGGTTGCACAATCTGTGCACACCTCCGCGCCAAGCTTCATTGGCCATATGACGTCAGCACTACCGTACTTTTTGATGCCACTGTCAAAAATCATGATCGGCCTGAACCAGAATCTGGTAAAGATCGAGACGTCCAAAGCCTTTACCCCACTTGAACGTCAGGTTCTGGGTATGCTTCACAACCTTATTTTCCATGAGGACAAAGCGTTCTACGACCAGTGGATGCACAGTGCAGACCACTCTCTGGGAGCGTTTTGTTCGGGCGGTACTGTTGCCAATATTACTGCCCTTTGGGTTGCGCGAAACAACGCACTCAAGCCTGATGGAGAATTCCGCGGTGTCGCACAGGAAGGCCTGTTCCGGGCAATGAAACACTACGGTTATGATGATCTTGCCGTTCTGGTTTCTGAACGTGGTCACTACTCGCTGAAAAAAGCTGCCGATGTACTGGGTATCGGGCGTGATTGTCTTGTTCCAATTAAGACAGACGGCAATAACCGGGTATGCATTGATGATCTCAAATCAACGCTGTTCTCGCTGAAAGAACGCAACATCAAACCATTCGCCATTGTTGGCGTTGCCGGTACCACAGAAACCGGCAACATCGACCCACTGGAAGAGTTGGCAGATATTGCCGAAGAACACGATTGCCACTTCCACGTAGACGCAGCCTGGGGCGGCGCGACACTGATGTCGAACAAGTACCGTACCCTGCTCAAAGGTATTGAGCGGGCAGACTCTGTGACCATTGATGCCCACAAACAGCTTTATGTACCGATGGGCGCAGGTATGGTGATCTTCAAGAACCCAACGTCGGCTGCAGCTATCGAGCACCATGCTGAATACATACTACGTGAAGGTTCGAAAGACCTGGGCAGTCATACGCTGGAAGGTTCGCGAAGTGGTATGGCGATGCTACTGTTTGCCAGCCTGAACATTATCAGCCGACCAGGTTATGAGCTGCTCATCAACAGCAGTATTGAGAAAGCGCGATACTTTGCAGAACAGATCGATGCACATCCTGACTTTGAGCTGGTCAGTGAACCGGAGCTGTGTTTGTTGACCTATCGTTATGTACCTGAGGCAACTCAGCGAGCACTGGCTATTGCCACACCAGAACAAAAAGCTGAACTGCTTGCATCATTGAATGACCTTACACAATTCATTCAGAAGAGACAGCGTGAATCCGGTAAGTCGTTTGTATCCCGTACCCGAATCAACCCGGAAAAATGGGACCGTTACCTGACAACTGTTTTCCGAGTGGTACTGGCCAACCCGCTGACCACAAATCAAATCCTACAGGACGTTCTGTCGGAGCAGCAGCTATTAGCACTGCAAAGCGAGATAAGTTATCCGAAAATCATGGCGCTGACAGAAGAAATTCTCAGCCATTAATTGACGGTTCAACTCTGCTCTTACAGTTACAAGCTTCAGATAACAAAACAGCCAGTCTATAAAACTGGCTGTTTTTGTATTCAAATTAAGACAAATTCAATCACATTAAATGAGAATGAATATCAAACAATCCAAAATAAGAAAAACAAACGAATACTTTTTGAGCATGAAATTTAAATTAACTAAAAATAGTCACTAACCAGAATCCATTTATTGTGAAAATAAGCGAAAATTTGGTCTTATTTTCCACCTGAAACAGAAATATTTTTTTTAAAATATCCCGCCTCTTCATATTAGCATTGATGATATCGTTTAAATAATCATCAACCACAAAAATAGGAATGCTGTTTTATTCGCCTTTCGATTATTAATAGCAGTTAACATCATTTGATTCAGGACAATAAAACGTTGTTTTCGCCAGATACAAAAAAGCCGATATACTAAATATACCGGCTTATTTATTTCAAATTGTTTCAATCTGAATTATTTATTGTCAGGATTAATTATTCACTACTGAGTGCAAAATTAATCACCAGCAAACATATAACCTTCACCATGAACCGTTACAAAAATTTGCGGGTTCTTAGGATCTGCTTCCATCTTAGAACGCATGCGACGAATCAATACATCAATAGTACGATCGTTTGGTGCTTCTACACGATGGCTCAACATATTCAGAATACGCTCACGGCTCAAAACAACATTCGGGTGAGATGAAAACGCAACAAGCAGCTCATATTCAGCCTTTGTTAGTTTCACCGGCACACCATTATGAGTCAGCGCGCGTTTGTTGATATCAAACTGCCAGTCACCGAATCGAATGATGCTGTCTTCCTGCATTTCAACCATAGTTTCATCGCGAGCTTTTTCTACTAAAGTCATGCGCCACAACAGGTTTTTCACGCGTACAAGCAATTCACGCAACTCAAATGGTTTTGTTACGTAGTCGTCTGCGCCCATCTCCAAACCAACGATTCGGTCGATGCTGTCAGTACGTCCTGTAACCAAAATAATACCCACGTCAGAGCGGCTGCGAAGCTCACGAGTAAGCATCAAACCATCTTCGCCCGGCAAATTAATATCAAGCATAACCAGGTCGATTTTTTCACTAGCCATGATCTCACGCATTTGATCACCGCTATCGGCCTGGCTCACCTTATAACCTTCATTTTCAAAATACCCGACAAGCTTAGTTCGGGTAACAATCTCATCTTCTACAACAAGTACGTGATGACTCATGTTTATCTCTTTATTTGTTTCGGCTGTCTCTTAAAAACGGTAGCACACGAAGCGGTTATTCACAATTTGTCACAACGGCGACCAAGCTGTTAATTACCGCCCATATCCTTATTCACATCGTGGAATTAAGATTAAACCATAAAAAACCATACGTCACCGTGCTTTACGGAGACATTAAATCTTTAATGGAATCTTCCACTATGAAAAAACTTTGGCAAACGTTGACTAAGCCAAGTAGCAAGTATTCTATTCTTGCTCTTGTTTTGGTCGGTATTGTTATCACACTGGCAGGAACAGTTGTCGTTCACAAAAGTTTCGAATTCGCCTCTCGAACTGAGTTCTGTACTTCTTGCCACACCATGCAGCAGAACTACGAAGAATACAAACAACGCATTCACTACAAGAATGCTTCTGGTGTACGTGCAGAGTGTGTTGACTGTCACCAGCCAAAAGATCTTCCAGGCAAAGTTATGCGTAAGCTGGGTGCTTGGAAAGACGTATACAACCATTTCATCACCAAGAAAATTGACACTCCAGAGAAACTGGAAGAGCACCGTCTAGAGCTTGCTGAAATGGTTTGGGCGCGTATGAAGAGCCAGAATTCTAAGACGTGTAAGAGCTGTCACTCATACGATGCAATGGATCACTCTAAACAGTCTGCTAAAGCTGCGATGGAAATGAACAAAGCCGCTGCTGCTGACATGAACTGTATCGAGTGTCACAAAGGTATTGCCCACGAACTGCCAAACATGGCTGGTGGTTTCCAGAAAGATTTCCAAGAGCTGCAAGCAACTGCTAACGCTCAAGCCGCTGACGCTAAAGTACTTTACTCTCTTGGTGAAAAAGATCTGTTCGCATCTGCTGACGCAGGCGCTAAAGCTGAAGGTAAGCTGCTTCCTGCTTCTGAAGTAACTGTTCTTGAGCGTAAAGACAACATGCTGAAGATCAAAGTTGACGGCTGGCTGGAAAAAGCGGGTAAAGGTCGCGTAATGACTGAGTACATGGGTAAACGTGTATTCAAGGCAACTATCCGTGGTGACGTTAAAGCAACAGAACAGCTAATCGAAGAGAAGACTGACCCTGCAACTGACATCGTTTGGCAGCACGTTTCTGTTGAAGCTTGGATCACAGCTGAAGACATGATCGACAACATCCAGCCAATCTGGAACTACGCAGAAGGCATGTTCGGCGCTACTTGCAACGCATGTCATGCAGCACCAGACCCTGCGCATTTTACTGCAAACGGTTGGATCTCAGGCCTGAACGCGATGAGCGCGTACTACCGCCTGACCAAGACCGAAGAGCGTACTCTGCTGAAATACCTGCAGAACCACGGTAAAGACACTGGCGGCGCTGGTAAACACTAATTCCTGATCTGCGGTGGGCTATTTCCCCCCACCGCTCTTCAAAAAAGAATTTTAAAATTTAAGGATTTCTAAATGGCGACTCAAATTCTAAATAAAGGCGTTTCACGCCGTCGCTTCCTTTCAGGTATGGTTGCTGCGAGTGCAGCATCTGTAGTTGGTACCAGCCTGCTTGCTCCTCGCAAAGCGATGGCAGCATCACACGAAAAAGTAAACTTCACCGGTGAAGTACTTTCTGGTTCTCACTGGGGTGCTTTCCGTGCAAAAGTTGAAAACGGCGTTTGGGTAGACACGGTTCCTTTCGAGAAGGACAAGCACCCTACTTCAATGATCAACGGTGTACGTGAAGTTGTTTACAACCCTGCTCGTGTTAAGTACCCAATGGTACGTATCGACTGGCTGAAGCACGGCTACAAGTCTGATACAACTCAGCGTGGTGACAACCGTTTCGTACGTGTGCCATGGTCTCAGGCTCTGGACTTCTTCTACCACGAAATGGAGCGTATCCAGAACAACTTCGGCCCAAGTGCACTGTACGCTGGTCACACTGGCTGGCAGTCAGTAGGTAAACTGCACTCTGCAGGTACCATGATGATGCGTGCTATCGGCCTTCACGGTACTTTCCTTGCTAAAGCAGGTGACTACTCTACCGGTGCAGCTCAGGTTATCCTGCCTTACGTTGCCGGTGCGATGGAGGTTTACGAGCAGCAGACTTCATGGCCGCTGGTTCTTGAGCACTCTGACACTATCGTTGTTTGGGGTTCTGACCCAATCAAGAACCTTCAGGTTGGCTGGCTAGTACCAGACCACAGCCCATACGCTTACTACGAGCAGCTGGCTGAGAAAGTGAAGAACAAAGAGATCAAAGTACTCTACATCGATCCAGTTGTTTCAGATACTCAGAAGTTCGTTGGCGGCGAGCAGGTTCCGGTTAACCCGCAGACTGACGTGCCACTAATGCTGGCTATCGCTCACACACTGTACAAAGAAAACCTGTACAACAAAGACTTCATCGCTGACTACACTACAGGCTTCGACAAGTTCGTTCCTTACCTGACAGGTGAGAAAGACGGCGTTGAGAAAACCCCTGAGTGGGCTGAAAAGATCTGTGGCATCGAAGCTGACAAGATCCGTGAGCTGGCTCGTACTATGGCTTCTGGCCGTACTCAGATCATCGGCGGCTGGTGTCTACAGCGTATGCAGCACGGTGAGCAGTACGCGTGGATGCTGGTTGTTGTTGCAGCAATGCTTGGTCAGATCGGTCTGCCAGGTGGTGGTTTCGGCTTCGGCTGGCACTACAACGATGCAGGTTCTATCACCTCTAACGGCCCGCTAATGTCTGGCTTCAGTGGTGTAACTGGCGTTGACCCTATCCACAACGGTTCTTACAAAGGCTACTCAACTTACATTCCGGTAGCTCGTTTCGTTGATTGTATCGAAAACCCAGGTAAGAAAATCCAGTGGAACGGCCACGACATCACATTCCCAGAAATGAAGATGGCTGTGTTCTGTGGTAACAACCCGTTCAACCACCACCAGGATCGTAACAAGATGATCAAGGCGTGGCGTAAACTGGAAACGGTTGTAACTATCGAACACCAGTGGACTGCGACTTGTCGTTTCTCTGACATCGTTCTTCCTGCAACAACTACGCACGAACGTAACGATATCGAACAGTACGGTAACCACTCTAACGCGGGTATCATTGCCCTGCCGAAAGTTGTTGAGCCAATGTTCGAATCTCGCGATGACTTCGATATCTTCCGTGACCTGTGTCGCCGTTTCGACCGTGAAGAAGCATTCACAGGCGGTAAGACTCAGATGCAGTGGATCGAAGAAATCTACAACGGTGCACGTCTTCAGGGCCGTGGTCTGGGCGTACGTCTGCCTAACTTCAAGAAGTTCTGGGAAGGCGAAGGCTTCGTTGATTTCCCTGCTGGTAAAGAGTGGGTTCGTCACGAATCATTCCGTAAAGAACCGGATCTGGAGCCACTAGGTACAGCTACTGGTCTGATCGAGATCTACTGTAAGACAATCGCTGACATGGGTTACGACGACTGTCAGGGTCACCCAATGTGGTTCGAGAAGAAAGAACGTAGCCACGGTGGTCCTCGTTCTGATCGCTTCCCGATCAACCTGCAGAGTACGCACCCTAAACACCGTCTGCACTCACAGCTGTGTTCTTCAACTGAGCACCGCGCAACATACGCTGTAGCAGATCGTGAGCCGATCTACATCAGCACTGAAGATGCGAAAGCGCGTGGCATCAAGTCTGGTGACATCGTTCGCGTATTCAACGACCGTGGTGAACTTCTGGCTGGTGCTGTAGTTACTGACGACTACAAGCCAGGCGTATGTCGTATCCACGAAGGTGCATGGTACAGCCCGCTTGAAGGCGGTAAGCCAGGTACACTATGTACTTACGGTGATCCAAACGTTCTGACTCAGGACATCGGTTCATCTAAACTTGCTCAGGCGACTTCAGCTGCTTCAGCTGTTGTTCAGATTGAGAAGTACAAAGGTAAAGTACCAGCTGTAACTGGTTTCCACGGCCCAACAGAAGTGACTGACATCGATCCTCTGTTCCCGGCAATGGATCTGAAGTCTTCTTGTCGTTAATTGATAATGCCGGAGAGTCTCTCTCCGGCAACTCATGACACAAGAGTTGCGAATTAAAAAAAAGGTAATGGCCTGTTCCATTACCTTTTAAATGGTTTTATTACCGTCATAAAACCTATTCACATATAATCACGGAACAGTCGAGATTTTATCTGAATATGTTTTGTACAGTCCGGCAAGATAACAACTTAACAAGCTGAGACTGCTTTATACTGGAGTGCCCATGCAAGAGTTTATTGCTTTCAACGAACAACGTGCAGAAATTTACTGGTGGATGTCATCACTGATGGCCCGTGAGCTGACAGCAGAAGATCTGGAACAGTATCACGGTGGTGATATGTACACTTTCCTGTCCGGCCTGGGCATGACAGAAGAATTGAAACAGCCGGTTGAAAACTTCCGTGAAGCGATCAATCGTCTTAAAACTCGTGAAGACGCTCAACTGGAACTGGCAGCTGATTTCTGCGGCCTGTTCCTGAGCACACCAAAATCCGGTGCCCTTCCTTATGCATCTATGTATGTCGGCGACAGCGGTTTGCTTAACGACAAGCCAGCACAAGAAATGCATGACTGGATGGAAAAGTACGATATCGCCCAGCGCAAAGAATTCAACGAACCGGCAGATCACCTTGCTGTCGAGCTGGACTTCATGGGGAACCTGATCATCATGGCAAACCAGCAGCAAGACGAAGCGAAAGCTGAAGAAATCATGCAAGCTCAGCACTCATTCATTTCAACTATGCTGATGAACTGGCTGCCGGCCTTTGCCAAAGATTGTAACGAACGCGACAAGTTCGGCTTTTATGCCGCAGCCGTTAACCTGTTGCTGGCGTTCTGTAAATTAGATACCGCATTCCTTGCGGCTGAAGAACAATAACCCTATCGGTCAGTAAAGACTGAAATCACTATCTCTCGTTGCCGGCAGATGGATTGCCGGCCTTTTTCTATTTATCCCCCACTCCCTCGAATACAATCTCACCTACAAGCTCAATTTTGCCCTGTTCAGCCTACGCACAGGATTCATGACACATCGCTGACATTCGCTGTAACCCACTCTTATAGATTGAACTCTATCGCGATAAGTACGATTAAGACGATTACTAAGAGGTTTCAGCCATGAACAATATCAGTACTCAAACCCTGCATCAGTCAGCATCAAAGCACTGGTTTATCAAAATGTCTTTACCGCTGCTTTTCATCACCGCTATGGTACTAGCACCATTTGCCAATGCCAGCGCGATATCGGCAGATGCCAGCCGTGAGCAGCGGGATACCGTCAACCGAATCAACGCCATTCAGCGCGACCTGACCAGCATTCGTCAGCAAACATTGCAGGCAAACCCAGAACTGATCACCCAGTCAAAAGAGCTGGAAGCTAAGTTCGAACAAAAAGCCAAAGAAGTAGGCTATGAACCGGATGAGTTCATCAACAAAGCCCAGGAAATCCAGGAGCTGGTTAAGGACTCATCCCTGACAGAAAAAGAGCGTAGTGAGCTTATTAAAGAGTTTACAGCAGCCAAGCAAAAAATGGCGGAGCAACGTCAGGCCATTATTGCCGACAAAGAGCTGATGACCATGCAGGAACAACTGCAACAAGACATGATGATGGCAATGCAGGAACAGGATCCAAACACTGAAAAACTGGTTGATGAACTGAACAGACTCATCAGAACCATTCAGTAACTGTAAAGCCACCACAAGTTCATCTTGCGAACTCAAGCCATCCTAATCAATGTTATGATCGGTTGGCATAGAGTTGACAAAAAATAGCCACAATAGTGTGGCTATTTTGTTTTTATACCATCATCAACATTACGACTTTATCGCTAGCATAGCCCCAAACGAACATAGCCCTACTCCGCACATTTGATTCAGTTTTTTCTTCATTTTAAGCAAACGAGCCTGAAGCACTTCAGAGGTAAATAGTACTGCAACAATGCTAAACCAGACGCCATGTAGCACTATCATATAAACGCCATACATAAGAGCAGTATGGCTCTCACTTGTGTCAGGTGTAATGACTTGACTGAAAATGCTAAGGAAGAAAAGCATTGTTTTGGGGTTCAGAACATTACACAAGAACCCTTGTGCTAAATATTGAGAAACCTTTATGTGGTTTTCCGTGACTTTTTCTATTTCTGCGCAATTGTCAGCAGAAATGATCCCCTTAATACCCAAGTAGATCAAATATGCAGAACCAGCGTATCTTACTACATTGAACAACATCTGGTTTTGTGAGATTAAGTAACTTATTCCCAGCATCGAATAACCGATATGAACACATATTGCCAAACTGACACCTATCGCTGTCCAAATGCCAGCTTTTCTACCCTGGTTAATACTGTTTTTAAGGACTAAAACAAAATCAGCCCCCGGACTGATTACAATAAGCACTCCGAGAATCGCTAAACTTATAAGCTCCATATGCACTCCAAATATCATTTATGATGTCTTATGGGTCTTATTGTATGTACTTTTGAAGCTGACTATAATCGAAACAATCTCAATCATTATGTGAGAAAAAATCACACATGAGACATCTTAAAGCATTCCATGTTTTCCACACTGCGGCCACTTCCTCAAGTTACAGCGAAGCAGCAGCTAAGTTAAACATCACTCATGGTGCAGTGAGCAAACAGATTAAAGTTCTTGAAAATTACCTCTCCCACCCTTTGTTTTACAAACAGGGGAGAAATGTGCGCTTAACACAAGAGGGGGAATTGTTAAAAAGCTACACAGAACAAGCATTTCAAACACTAGAGGCTGGTGTTAGTAAACTATTTCAAGTGAAAAATCAGTGCTTAGAAGTCTCTTGTGAACCGACGCTAACGATGCGTTGGTTAATGCCGAGGCTATCTGATTTTCATCATAACTCTGGTGCAGATGTACGACTTTCGACAGCTGGCGGGCCTGTAACATTAGGCTCAAGTGGATTATCGCTGGCAATACGTCGCGATGATTTTGAATTGCTTCACGATTATAAAAAAACGAAGTTAGTTGACGAGTGGGTTGGGCCTGTTTTTTCGCCTGAATACTGGCATCAGATCAATAAAGATTTAAGCAAAGTTAAACTACTTCATAGCCAAACAAGGCCACAAGCATGGGAAGACTGGTCATCAAATTACGGTAATACGATTCTATCCGATAATACTCATCAAACATTTGCTCATTTTTACTTTTGCTTTCAAGCTGCTGTAGACGGTTTAGGTGCTGCAATAGGTTCTTATCCCCTTGTTGCTGATGATTTAAAAAGAGGTAACCTCATCGCACCATTCGGTTTTATCTTGTCGGGACATAGTTACATCTTACTCAGTCAGGAAAGAGCACCTGACGATCTTGAGCAGCAATTCACCGTTTGGTTACAACAAAGCTTATCGCAATGTGTACCAACACCGACTGAAAGAATCGCGTTTTTCAATCAGGAATAACACGTAACATAAATCAACGAATACTCTCACTGATCATCTTCATAATCGCTCAAGCTGATGCCCATCTCGTCAGCCAGTTCAGCCCAATAAGGCTCAGCTTCACAGACGCAGCAATCGCACCAAGGCGCGATACCCTCATGCATGCTCATGCCTTTACGCTTTTGAGAGCGCCCTAAGGGGGGCATATCCTGAGCTTTACATTCTTTCATTTGTTCGGCCCTGATACCGGGTTTCTCTCTTGCCATCGCCAGATTCTCCGGACAGTCACACACTCTGAGTGTAGATAGACAAACACAGGGCCGACATTAATTGTTAATAAAAGAAACGTAGCTGATGCTAATTAGCTTGCAACGGCTTCTTTTGCTTCATCCTTCGTTTTCGGCTCATCGAAAGACATATTGCGGGTAACATATACAGCCAGCAACAGAGCAGAAACACCACCGACCAACTTACCTGCTACAACCGCAGAAATCATATCGCTGTTCACAGCGGCGGTGAATCCGAGGTGGTCACCGAATACAAACGAACCACACACGGCAAACGCTACGTTAATAACCTTTCCGCGATTGTCCATATCTTTGAAAATATTAAACATCGCGATATTGTTAGCCATGGTTGCGACAAGACCGGCAGCAGCAGTCTCCCCCATACCTAAAGACCCGCCCAATTTAACCAGCGGCTTTTTAAGATGTTGAGTGATGAAGTGAACCATAGGGAATGCACCGGCCAACACAATCGCAATAGCACCGACAATTTCGATACCATCTGAGATTGGAGCCATACCCGGAATAATAACCAGGCCAGTCAGGGTTTCAACCACAATGGCAGCCAATGCCAAAGTGATAACTGCGATAACACCCTTACCGAAAACTTCAAAGCCACGGATCATAGCATCAGGTTTCAACCACAAACCGACTGCAATCAATGCTGCAACAATCACGATTGGTACCAAGTTACCCAAAATCATTGCCATATCGAAACCAGCAACCAAACCACCGACAAAACAACCGACAGGAATGGTTGTGAGGCCAATCAACACACCGCGCGCGAGGTATTGAGTGTCTTCTTTTTCAATAATGCCAAGAGCAACAGGAATGGTGAATACCAGTGTCGGCCCCATCATGGCACCAAGGATCAAACCAGAAAATACACCAGCGGCTTCAGTTTCAGCCATACTTTGCGCCAGCGGGTAACCACCCATATCATTAGCCAGCAAAGTACCGGCAAACATAGCAGGGTCAGCACCCAGCGCGGTATATACAGGAACAACAACCGGACTCAAAAGGTTTGCAAGCACAGGTGCCAGACTCACTACCCCGACCATTGCAAGCGCCAATGCACCCATTGCCATAAAGCCTTCTTCGAACTGCTCTCCGTAGCCCCAGCGGTTACCCAGCACCTTGTCTATCGCGCCGAGCACCATAAAGCCCACCATAATATAAAGAATAATGTCATTCATGATGTTTCTACCTTCCTGATAATTCATCAACAATCGCCAGTTCAGAGAAAAGTCCTTTTTTCAGAATGAACGAACCCTGCCCTGTGCGATCACACATGGCTTAACTCAACTTCAAAATCACACAAACTGTTGAACGCGGATCGTAATGATCCGTAATGTTTCTTGCCTTTCTTGATATGACGCCGGAAAGCAATGTCCTCCGGCAATAAATTCTTTTCTTCTTTTGACTACACCTTTCCTTCCAGGATCTCTTTTCTCGGCTGGGCTATAACAACCTTATCAACCAGAACACCTTTATCGCGGATACGCTCGGCCGCAGCATCAACCGCAGCCTGAACCGCCGCAACATCACCGGTCAGGGTAACGAACCCCTTACCACCGATGGCCATTGCCATATGCACTTCAAGCAGCTCAATATTGGCCGCCTTAACTGCCGCATCTGCCGCCTCAACAATGGCGGCCACGGAGAAGGTTTCAACAATCCCCAGTGCGGCGGTATGTTCGACAACACGGGTGCCCGCAATCGCCGGGAAAACATCAGGGTGAACATTGGCTATAATCAACTCATCAATAACTTCAGCGCCACCAATTCGCAGACCGGCTTCTACCGACGCATTCACTGCAGCCACATCACCACCGACCATCACCATAAACTTGCCCGGGCAAATCGTCCGGTTAAATAAAATCTCGACGCTCGCAGCTTTGAGCATGGCATCTGCCACCAAATAACCCCGGGCAATCGAATTCAGTTCAATACAACCAATTGCGTTTAACATTTTTTGCTCTTTATGATTCTATTCTTGATATTCAAATCGGTGATGATACGTTAAGCACTGCAGGTTGCTTTTCAATCACAATTTCGCTTCCGACAGCGACAACAACACCATTGATGCTGGCATGTACCGCAACACTTAATGCATCCGAAGCAGGCTGACCGATCATTTGCCCTTTCTTGACCTGCTCACCCACCTGAACGATGGCCTGAGCTGGCTTGCCGATATGTTGTGACAATGGAATGACTACCCGCTCAGTACGTATTTCATCATCTAGAAATGCTGCTTTCCGCATCGCATAGTCCGTCAGCTCAAGCCTTCTGATCAAACGTTTGGTCGGCACTCCCCGGTATTCACGTAGGGGATGAACATCGGTTGTACTGGCCTGAAGTTGAGCCGGTGTCTGCAAAAGCTGTTCGTCCCGTAATGCTCGCTTAGTGGTTGCGCATACCCGGCTCGGATCCAATCCCTCCGGACATGACCACATTGTGCACAAGTTACATTCGCAACAGGCCTGTGCAGCCAGCGCGTAACTAAGGTTATTCGAGCCGGATACCTGCAAGGAGCGCATAGCCAGATGCGGCTTAACGGGGTATCCCAACAAACCGCGCGGGCACATAGATGAGCATTGGCTACATTGATCACAAGATGCTTTGCCGATCCTGCGCACATCCTCATCACTGCGCGTTTTGATCCGCGCGATCCTTGAGCTGCGCGGCAATACCAGCAATCCACTGGAAACCTTGGTGATCGGCTTATCGAGATCATCAGTTACCGGCCCCATCATCGGACCACCTTCCACCACAATAAATTCAGCGCAAGTCGTTCCCCCGGCCAGTTCAATTGCCTCACGGTAGCTCATACCGATAGGTAACCATGCCGTATAAGGTTCGTGAACTTCACCATGAACACTCACCATGGTATCCGTTACTGGGATCCCCTGTGCAGCGCGAAAAACATTAATGAAGGACTCAACGTTATTGACCATCACACCAATGTCTTTCGGTAGCCCTCCTGCAGGAATACGCTTACCCGTCGCCTGAAATACAAGTTCAACTTCATCCCCGGCCGGGTAAACATCATTCATCAGCATCAGCTCAATACCCGGCGGTAACTGTTCCTGCAGGCAAGCGATGGTGTCAGTATTCTTTTTCTTAATACCAATGACACCACGGTGGGCACCGACCTGCTTCATGGCAATCAGCATCCCACCACAAAGCTCTCGGGCCCAGCGCTGCATCAAGACCTGATCCTTGTACAGCAAAGGCTCACATTCCGCACCATTAGCCAGAACCAGTTCGACCTGGCAGTCGAGCTTGACGTAGGTGGGGAACCCTGCCCCACCAGCACCAATCACACCGCCCTGCTGAACCTGTTGTAATAACGGATTCACAACAGTTCTCCCGGCTAATTAGCTAATGGATTGCGGGCAACATCCAGCACCGCCGCCTGGAACGCTTCACAAGCCGCTCGACATGCCGCTTGAGAACCTGTCAGGTGTCCACCACCGAAGTTAGTTTCTGACGGTGGCGCAAAAAGGTTCACCAATTTCACATCGGCAGCTTTCAATGCCGCGTCCAGTGCATACATGGCTTCCAATGGTGGTGCAATCAGATAAGCCAACGCTTCGCCCTGCTCAACTCCTGCTTCTTCGGAAAGATAAGTACCTGTTGATGAAACCAGGTGGGCGAAGAAAGCAATATCACCACTTTCATCTGCGCACTGGAATGCCGCTTCATCTTCAATAAACGCTTTTGCCCGATCCAGACCGGCAATAACATCCGCTGGACAGGCTCCGGCTAAAATACCGATCACCTCACCGGATGTCGGCCCGGATGAATGAGCTGCACCGGCGTAAAAAGAACGGGCGTAAACCACATCAACATTCGCCGCCTTAGTGGCTTCATCCAGCGCACAGTAAGTGACGTCATCACAATCAGCGGTGATCATGCCAACACTGTTATGATGAGGTTGCAGCCCCATTTTCTCTTTATAAACCGGATCGACAGAGGCAATCACTCGCGTCGCCAATACCGCTGGTTGGATTTTGTCTAAAATTGCCATGCTCACTTCCTATATCAGCGCTTTAAGTTGATACCACTGGCTTTCTGCGCCAGCATAGTTTTCGCCAGGTCAACAATCACTGCCGCGGCTTCGACCGGCGGTGTACCACCAGCATGAATGTTCGAAATTACAGTACGATCCGACTCTACGGTTTCTGTTGTCGGCTTATAAATTGCGTAACAGCTGAGTGACTCAGACTGGCCCAACCCCGGACGCTCACCGATCAGCAACAGGTTAACTTCAGCATTAAGCAACATACCGATTTCATCCTGAGCTTTAACTCGACCATAGCGAAGGAAGAATGGAGTACCGACATCCAGACCGGCATTCTTAAGGCCGTTCAACAAAGGTGGCAGAATCTCATCGTGGTTTACCGTTACCGCATCCAAACTCAAGCCATCGGACAACACCACCTGAACCTGTGGTGTCTGCTTACAGTTTTCCTGAATAAGCTTTTTCGCATCTTCATTGAGCTTGCGGCCCAAATCAGGACGGGTCAGGTATTCATCTTTATCAGATGCGCAAGACTGCACTTCCATCAGATTACGTTCCTGTAACCAGGACGATTCGACATTCTTAATAACGGTATCTTTTGAGCGGGAATGGTCAGCAAGGAAGCGCAGCAATGCCGTCGTGCGCGGGCGCGGGCCAGTTCGGCCAGTACCAACACGCGCATCCGTCTGCGACATCAGGTCTTCGACTACTTTGTTATCTGCCGCATTTTCAATACCGTTCCATTTCTTGAAACACTTCTCACCGAGATCCGGCAACGACTCACCGCTCACAACCTCTGAGCCACCTGTTGAAACTGCAGTATCAACAACCTTTGTCACTGCTGCCGGCGTAACGTTGGTCTCGCCAAGCTGGGCGAGTACTGTTGCGACGATGTCCTGAATTTTTTGCTCGTTCATCATTTCCACACCCTTACTTGAAGAAGATTGAAGGATCGCCGGCCTTGCGGGTCAGGCGTCCGTTTTCCATCAGTCCCATTGTTTCCATCCAAGCCTCAAATTCAGGGGCCGGACGAAGCTTCAGTAACTGACGAACAGTTGCAGTGTCGTGGAATGACGTAGTCTGGTAGTTCAGCATGATGTCATCACCCATAGGCATACCAATAACGAAGTTAACCCCCGCAGCTGCCAGCAAAGTGATCAGGTTTTCATTGGAGTTCTGATCGGTATCGGCGTGGTTGGTGTAACAAGCATCACAACCCATCGGCATACCGGAAAGTTTGCCCATAAAGTGGTCTTCCAGACCGGCACGAATAATTTGCTGATGGTTGTAGAGATATTCGGGACCGATAAAGCCAACAACGGTATTAACAATGTGCGGGTTATAACGTTGTGCCAGTGCATAACAACGAGCTTCCATTGTCATCTGATCCGCGCTGTGGTGGGCATCGGCAGAAAGCTCCGAGCCCTGACCGGTTTCAAAATACATCACGTTTTCACCAGCCAGGCTGCAGTACTGCTTACCGATTTCATAAGCCTCATCCAACATGTCGACACTGACACCGAATTCAGCCAGACCTTTCTCAGAACCGGCGATACTCTGGAATAACAGGCCGCCTGGTGCACCGCGACGTACTGCTTCCATCTGAGTTGAAATATGTGCCAACACACAAGGCTGGGTAGGAATATTCCACTTATCGATCACATCCTGAATCGCATTCAGCATCTGAGTCGTATTTTCGACACTGTCCGTTACCGGGTTAATCCCGATGACGGCATCACCACAGCCGTAAGTCAGCCCCTCATAAGTCTGGGCCAAGATTGAGTTCACATTATCTCGAGTATCATTTGGTTGCAGACGACAGCTAAAATGACCAGGCAAACCGACCGTTGCATTGGCTTTGGTGATGACAGGCATCTTGCTGGCGCCGTACATTAAATCAGAGTTTGAACACAGCTTACCGACAGCAGACACTATCTCAGCTGTCAGCCCCTTGCGCAGACGCTGCATGTCTTCGTTGCTCATGTCATCTGACATGACATATTCACGCAACTCGCTGACCGTCCAGTTCTGGATTTTTTCGAACATGGCACGATTCAGGCTGTCCTGATTAATCCGGGTAATAATGTCGTCTTCATAGCTGACAACCGGATTTTCACGCAGATCTTTCAGCGTCATTTCAGAAAGAACATGCTTGGCCGCAACCCGTTCCTGCGCTGTTTCCGCAGCAACTCCGGCCAGAATATCTCCGGAACGTAGATCAGAGGCTTTTGCCAATACTTCTTTTACATCCCTGAATTGGTATGTCTGACCAAACAGGTGGGTTTTCAACTTCATGTATAAACTCCTATTAAGACGGGAAGGCGAGTGATTTAACTGTCAGAGGGACGATCTCCCCGCCGAAGTAACTGTTGCCAATGTCGATGTAATCCCCTTCATGGGTGATCACTTCATCAATGACACTGACCGGCTGCGGATGCAGCCTTGGTTGAAGCTCCATACCAAGTGCTTTACCGATATCGTTATGAACAATGACAAATGCCGGATCCTGGTGGTTGCCGTGTTCGCAATAAAAGTCCGCCAGTTCACAAGCAACATGCTGAACGGCTGCATATTTCGCAGGCATCCCACCATCGATGGCAATGGCATAACGGTCACACCCAAGCACTAAATCCATTCGCTCTGCAGCAATAACGATTTCTTTGCAAATTGATGGCTTATCCAGCTGCCAGTCGACAGCCGGATGAACAACCGGAATATTTTTAAGAGGCAGTTCGTCAGAATTAAGCCAGATAGTTGAACCGGACAAGGTCAGTGAATACGCACCAGCTCCGATAACCGTGGCCCGCACCGTCTGATTCGGCTTTTTCACCGGCCGGCTGGCCATTTCTTTATGACGCAATAACGCATTGGCAAGGCGCGGGCCGATATCACCAAATTCGAGCTCTGCCTGCTGTGGCTGGTAATAACACTCACCAACACCACCGCTAAGGAAAACAGCATCGATATCTGAGACTGACGACAGAGCCGGTGTCTGTAACAGTTGAACGGCTAAAGAGGACAACTGACCTGTCATCACTTCAAGAATCAGTTCTGCCATACGATCAACAATACGATTCAGGTGATCTGTTGTGATCTGGCGCGGATTGGTATTGTCACCAAACAGTTCCTTCATCACAGCAATTGCTGGCTTATGGACATAGGCGATTTCACCCTGACCATTAAGCTCAACCAGACGCCCGCCAATGTTCAGACAAGCCGTCTCGACGACGCGACCACAATCAAACACCACATAGTTCGATGTTCCGCCGCCGATATCGATGTTCATCACCTTAAGGTGATTTTTCTGGGAAAGCTCTTGTGCACCGCTCCCCCGCCCAGCAATAACAGATTCAAGGTTCGGACCTGCGGTTGCCACCACGAAATCTCCCAGTTGCTGGGACAAATCCATAATGGCATCACGGGCGTTATGCGCTTTAGCGGTTTCACCGGTAATGATGATTGCACCTGTTTCGACACCTTGTGCCGCAAAACCGGCTTGCCCGATTTGTTGCTCAATAAACTGACGTAGCCTATCTGCATCAATCGTGCCCTGATGATTAATCGGCGTGAATGAAACCGGACTCTGGTAAGAAATCTCCCGGTCAACAAACTCGTAAACAGGCACCTGCGAAGCCGGTGCACGATTGACCACTGTGAGGTTAGAAAAAATCACCTGAGTAGTTGTCGTACCGATATCAATACCGACGCTATGGACGATTTTCCTTTCCATCAGCAATAGCCCTCCGGTAATTGCCCGCCCATCACCTGTTTCAGCAAGGCTATGATTTGCGACGACGTCACCTGACGCGGATTTCCCTGCAAACAGATATCCTTCATTGCCTGCTCTGCCAGTTGAGGAAAATCACTTTCGGTCATACCGACACCGGTAAGCGACGTCGGCAAACCCAGATCCATTACCAACTGACGTACAGCCAGAATTGCCGCCCGGCATTTTTCACGACTGGTCATTCCCTCGCGGGATACACCAAGGGCATTGGCAACTTCGGCATATCCTGCTTCACAGCTCAGAGCATTAAACGCCATGACATATGGCAACAAAATGGCATTAGCGACACCATGAGCTAGGTGATAACGGGCACCAACCTGATGAGCAATTGCATGGGTCAGTCCCAGTCCGGCGTTACTGAATGCCAGCCCGGCTTTATATGCCGCTACTGCCATGTCATAACGTTTATCCATATCATGGCCATAGCCAACCGCAATCGGCAGCGCTTTGATAAGAGTTTCGATCGAGTGATAGGCATAAGCCTTAGACAACGGATTCGACAGCCGGGAAACATAGGATTCAATGGCATGAGTTAACGTATCGATCCCGGTTGCAGCTGTGATCCCTGCCGGGACATTCAGCATCAAAGCAGGGTCAAGCAAAGCCAGGTCAGGAACCAGTGCCGGTCCTTTTACCGGCACCTTGATATCCAGTGTGATATCTTTGATCACCGTAATATCAGTCACTTCTGATCCTGTTCCGGCTGTTGTCGGGATAGCGCCCAAACCAACCCGGCGGCTGGCGATACCGCCAACCTTCAACTGGGTAAGCGGACCTCGATAATCACCGATCACCGCGATTGCTTTAGCTGCATCAAGCGCTGAACCACCACCGATACCCAGCACAAAATCTGCATTGCTTTGTTCAAGGCAAGTCTGCCCATGAGCAATTAATGTACTGTCCGGTTCACCGTCAACATCACTGAACACTGTCAGCCCAAGTCCGGCAAGAGTGATTGCCGTTTCGCAACCTTTTGTCAGACCCAACTGATGTACAACCTTGTCAGCGACCAGTAGAACATGAGTTGCACCCAGTTCATTAAGCACCTCACCCAACTGATTGACACAGTGCCCGCCTGTCACCGTGATTGACGGCGAGCGAAAGGTAAATCCACGATAAGGCTGGTATTGCTGCAAGGTTTGCTGAACAATGCTGGCAATTTCATTGCTTGATACAGTCATCCCCTACTCCTCGCCCCTGATAGCCAAGCCATAGCTGGCAATCGCCAACGGTGTCAGGTACAGCGCCCGTGAAAGTTCAACCACATCCAGCTCTGGAAAGGTCTTACGGAAGATCCCAGCAAACCCAGCGATCAATGTACCGCCACCGGTGAGGTAAATACTTCCCGGTTGATGGTCGGAAATATGCTCTGCCACAATATCTGACATTTTCTCAATCACTGGTTTTGCCATAGCCGCTACTAACGGGTCTTCGTGGCTACGGCGCTTCTGGATCTCCGCCTGTTCCAGTTCGATCGCCATACCTCCGGCAATAGCAAGAGACACATGTCGGCCTCCCGAGGGCTCATCCAATGATGTCACCAACTCACCGCTCTCGATAATGGCTGTACCTGTCGTACCACCACCGACATCAACCACGGCACCATTTTCGATATGAAGCAAGGCTGCGACACTGGATGGCTCGTCGATAACATGGCTGACAACAATCCCTGCCGATTCAACTACATTGATTGAGATCCGAGGATCTGTTCCCGGCGGATAAGAGGTAATGGCTTCTTCAACCTGAACACCAAGTTTATGCTGTACCTTTTCCAGATGATCCCGAACGATGCGGCAGGCACCAACATAGTCCACTACCACACCATCACGAACCACATCCGCCCAGTCGAGAAACGCCGCAATCGGCGTTCCGTTTCCGTCAATGACAACGGTTTGGATATCTGCCGTACCCAAGTCGATACCGACATACCAATCAGTCGGTGTATCAATCGCAGTCTCATCGTTGACTATCTCGTCGATAATCAACAAATTCCGATTAGCTTGTTCGAGATACTGATTCGTCATCGTTATACAATCCTGAAGGCATCAACCGCAGTACAACGACGCTTACGGGTAAAGGTCAGAGCGTTAGTTACCCCTTCGCCTGTCGGTGTCGAAATGGTCATTGTTGTCCAACCTTCACCACCAGCACCAATTGCGGCAATCGCCGGACCGTTTTTCGCCAGAAGGCTGCAGTCCATTTCAAATGCCATGCGCGTCAGCACATCAATATTCTTGGAGTGAATCGCTGCGGTATGACGGTTGCCTTTTTCCAGCTCAACAGCCCAATCAATAGCCTGATCAGCATTAGCTGCACGGATCAGTGGAATGATTGGCATCATCTGCTCGGTAACAGCAAAGACATGGGATTTATCAGCATCGAATACCAACAGGCGGGTTTCAGCCGGAACATCAATTCCGGCGGCAGCAGCAATTTTTGCTGCGTCACGACCGACCCACTGCGGATTAGCCGCAGGCTGATCTCCCGGATAGCCTTTCAGTACCACGCGTGCAATAGCCTCGGCTTGCTCCGGTGTCACTTCAAACGCGCCGTTTCGACACATACGTGCTTTCAGCTCGTCAGCAACCGAAGCCACTGCGATGATTTCTTTTTCCGTTGCGCAGACAATGTTGTTGTCATAAGACGCGCCCTGAACAATCGAAATGGCGGCACGTTCAAGGTCGGCCGTCTCATCGACAACAACAGGCGGGTTACCCGGCCCGGCTGCGATCAGACGCTTGTCAGTCACTTTACGGGCAGCATCAACTACCGCGTCACCACCGGTTACCACCAGTAAGCCAATCCCCGGATAAGTGAACAGCGCCTGAGCATTTTCAAGCGAAGGTGTAGCAACCGTAGTACAAATATTTGCCGGGCCACCGACACTATCCGAAGCTTTATTCACTAACTGAATTGCGTACTGAGAGACTTTTTTAGCCGCCGGATGCGGCGCAAAGACAACCGCATTGCCTGCAGCAATCATGCTGATGGCATTGTTAATCACAGTACAGGATGGATTGGTACTCGGAGTAACTGAGGCAATCACACCCCACGGCGCATTCTCCATCAGACTCATACCGGCGTCACCAGAGACCGCCTGTGGCGCCAGAATTTCAGTTCCCGGAGTGCGGTGAGCTATCAGTAAATGCTTAGCAATTTTGTCTTCAACCCGGCCAAAACCGGTTTCTTCCACTGCCATCTCCGACAGTTCGCGGGCATGCTTTTTAGCCATGCGGCGAATAGCCAGAATAATGTCGTCACGCAGGGCAATAGTGCGGATTCCGCGCTGGGCTTCTTCGGCGGCTGCCACCGCTCCGTCCAGCGACGGGTAAATTCCGTAATCCCCTTGCTCGCTCACAGAAGCCGTGCCTGCAGCGCTACCGTTCAGTTGCATGACGACACGTCTGACAATCTCTTCTATTTGCTGCTGATCCATAAGGAATCTTCTCCAGGCAACTAACCGTGCTTGTTGTACAACTGCTCGCTAGCTGCCGTTACTTCATCAATAATTCCGACCACACAAAGGTCAACCGGAGACTCGTCTCCTGCACTGCCATAAGCGGCACGAGCCGAACTGCCTGCCACAACCATCACCCATTCACCTTCACCAGCCCCAAGCTGATCCATTGCGATGTGAATGTCTCCCGTTGCCTCGCCGTGCCTGTCAACAAATTCAACCAGGCAAAGCTTGTCCATCCGCATGTTCTGACTACGTACTGTGGCAATTACATGACCTATCACGCGTGCAATTCGCATACGAGTTCCTACCTTTCAACACCCCCTGGTTTTAATGCCAAGGGAAAGCCTGATTATTTGGCTTTAATGGGAAATACTTTTTCCAGATCGCCGTGCGGACGAGGGATAACATGCACCGCCACCAATTCGCCAAGACGTTGGGCAACCACTGAGCCGGCATCGGTAGCAGCCTTGCAAGACGCCACGTCACCACGGATCAGTGCGGTCACGTAACCAGAACCAATCTGCTGATAACCAACAAGTTCGACACGAGCCGCCTTCACCATTGCGTCAGAGGCTTCGATCAGGGCTGTCAGCCCTTTTGTTTCAAGAATTCCTAATGCGTCCATTAACTTATCCTTATTCAGACTTATTTGGTTGTAGTGCGGGTTTTAGGAGCAGGTTTCGCTTCCTCTTCCTCCGCTGTAATTGGGAAGATTGCTTCCAGATCACCGTGTGGACGAGGGATAACGTGTACAGCAACCACTTCACCTAAACGTTGGGCAGCAGCAGCCCCTGCATCAGTTGCCGCTTTACATGCAGCCACATCGCCACGCACCATGGCAGAAACGATTCCTGAGCCGATTTGCTTGTAGCCAACCAGTTGAACACGGGCTGCTTTGACCATGGCATCAGATGCTTCAATCAGTGCCGTCAGTCCTTTTGTTTCAATAATGCCTAGCGCTTCCATTGTTAAATCCTCAAAACTAGCTGTTGGTTAAATGGGTTATTTACACAAGCTGGATGCCAACACTGAGATATCGACGATATCTGTCGCACTACAGCCGCGGGATAAATCGTGCACCGGTGCCGCCAAACCTTGCAGCATGGGACCCAGAGCTATGTATCCTCCCAGACGCTGAGCCACTTTATAGGCAATGTTGCCCGCATTCAGAGAGGGGAAAATAAAGACATTGGCCTGACCGCCAAGCGGACTGTCAGGCATTTTTTGGGCCGCCACCGCCGGAACAATCGCAGCATCGAACTGCACTTCACCGTCGATGATCAAATTCGGCTGGCGCTGGCGGACAAGTTCGGTGGCTTCCGATATCTTGCTCACAGTCGGGTGATCAGCACTTCCCTTGGTTGAAAAAGAAAGCATGGCCACACGTGGTTCATTGCCAGTGAGCATCTGGTAGTTATATGCAGTATCAATGGCAATATCAGCCAACTGCTGTGCCGTCGGAACGGGAATAACTCCGGCATCGGAAAAGGCATGAACCTGTTCACCGTCTGGTGACAACATCAGGAAGAAGCTGGAAACAGTTTTAGAGCCCGGCGCAACACCGATGCCACGGATAGCCGCGCGGATCACATCTCCGGTTGTAGATACGTTGCCGCCAATGCAAATATCTGCATAGCCCTGATCAACCATCATCATGGCAAAATCCAACGGACGCTTGAGCCTGGAAACGGCTTCTTCCTTCGTCACCGGCTTACGCTGCTTGGAGATATAGCTTGCCACCATCTCGTCAAAACAACCTGCCGATTCCGGAGAAAGCAAAGTAAGGCATGGAACAGCAATACCACTACGATGTGCCAGGTCCCGAAGCAGAAACGGATTGCCAAGCAAGATAGGCTCAGCCAACCCCGCCAGCTTCATTTCATTTGCGGCATGTAACAGACGAACATCATTAGCATCAGGAAAAACGATACGTTTAGGATGTTTAAAACACTGGCTACGGCACTGCTCAAGCAATTTCATTGCCCAGCCCTCCTAATAGCGCATGATTGCCATGCTGGCATTGCAGCACCAGAATCATCACAACGTATATCGCACTGGATAGCCGGTTCAGACCTGCCACAATATCGTTACGAGTCAGCTTCATGCTATGGTCCATATACACTTGGCTTGCCACTAGCTCCAGCTCACGTACCTGTGCTCGAAGGTAGTTAAGTTGCGCAACTAAAGCTCCGTAACTCACATCAGGCAGGATATGGTCATGACCCAAATAACGCAGCGGATTATGGGACCAGCGATGGACAATATCTGCGCTGAATTCGCCTAATTCAGGCTCAGGTAAGGACTGTTCAGTCACTTCACATTGCATCACCTGACCAAGATACGAACGGATGTCAGCCACAAAGCCCTGCAACATTTCCGGCATTGAATCCATTGCACACTGTACAGTCACACAATAACTGATACAGCTATCGAGCTTGCCTCTAAGCAAAATACGCGGATGGGTCTTAGGCACCAGCATCTGGTCATTGAGATGGGTCATTAACGCTGGTTTACTGGCAACATCAGAACCGCATAACATGCAGGCATTTTCCGGCCTGACATTATTATTTTTCAGCGGATGCACCTTTTCCAGCTGTGCGCCCTGCGTAGACGCACTTTCAACAAACACCTGCCCTTTTTCATCACGCCAGCGCACAGTGATCTGTTTGTCATTCAGTAACTGCTGTGCGGCCGGAGTGAAACGTGTACCCGGCGGCAGGTGAATTTCCCCGCCATGCCGCATACCGACATGCTGGCGCAGGTAATCTTCAGTGATAAACGAAGGTGTTGTTGTCTTGTCCATACCTACGCCCATTCAGCCGGATAGGTAATGTAGACATAGCGAACATGCGTCGGTGTACCAAACTCCACCGTGCTGCCCTTAGGAATGAAGATCACATCGCCAGGCTTTCCGATAGTTGTGCCGGAGGCTGTCTTAACATGAAACTCACCTTCCAGTACTACGTTGACTTCGTCGTAGCATAGAGTCCATGGGAAGAAGGCGTTCTCCCACCCCATGTAACCAACCCCCATGTTACTATTGTCCTGAGCACCGATAACGTCTGTCAGACCTATGTTCTTTCCTGGCGCTCCATCGAACTCACCAAGCTGAACCGCATTACCACGAACAAGTACAATACCGTCATCATTTATTTGACGAGCAGAAGCCGGAGCCTGTTGGTTAAAATCAGCCAATGCCTTAGCAACTAAAGCCTGGATTAATGCGCTCTTTTCACCGTCAACATCCGGCAGTTTTGATTCAATCTCAGCCTGAATTTCCCGAGCGACTGACAATTCAGCAGACGTTACCGGTTGTGAAATAGCAACAGGTTCTGCTATAGCTGTCGGCTGAGTGATCTGAGGCTGCGGGGCAACCGGAGCCTCTTCTAAAAGCTCAATTCCTTCCACACTGGCAACATCTCGCGCTTCCGGCGTCACAATAAAATCCTTCACAGGGACAACAAGGTACGGTCGTTTTTCTGACTTCGCCTTGCGAACATCCGCTGCAGAAATTAATTTCTTCATTACTGCAATCCTTGGTAGTTAGACACAGTTCAATCCAGCGCAACGGGCTGGAGCGAAAGTAAATGGTGGTAAAGCCGATCAACTGATGCCTGATCAAAAATTGAGGTTTCGAAATACGGCCCAGCTATTCCGTTTTGTTTCAGCAAAGCCGCAGCTCTCTCGCAATCAGCGCCCTCTGCGTCAATTTTGCTGATCACCCCAACAACATTTTTATTTGGATATACACGCAGCAGACCGCTTGGCGCTGTTATTCGTTTTGCCGTTGCCGGCTGCAAAATGACAATCGTTTTTACGGTAGAGATCGTGGAAAGTAATGCACCGTTCCATGAGCGGTTATCAACAAACTCTCCCGGAGTATCAATTACCCGACCTTTATAAAAAATGGGGGATTGGGTTTTACCAATATTGGCTTCCTGAACAATTAACTTATCGATCAACGCTGATTTACCAGCATCAACTTCACCAACAAAAGCGACATTGCCTATCTGATCCGTAGTCATAATTTACGTTCTTGTCATATCGCAAGTGTTATAAGACAAGGTATCGCTTAAAACACTTATTACGGTTTTTAAAGATTCTTCAACGGCAGAAACACTTCCGGTAATAACTAAAGCACCAGAAAAACGGTCCAGAAACCCAATACTGACATTGGCTGCCTTAGTCGCAATATCACCGGCAATAATTGAAGTTTCACCGGGGGTTAGAGTCAGAATACCAATAGCACCCAGGCTTTCTACGCCAACACGTTCACAAAGCTCTTCGGTTGGATTTGCAACAAGATGCGCAAGTGTAACCTGCTTACCTGGCACAAACTCCTGAATAATTCGTTCTTTTCCAGCATCAATATCTATCATCAGATCACTTAACAGGACAAAACATGCTCATATAATCTACACATGATTCTAGAGCTATTACTCAACCCAAGTCACAGTTCTTATGCAAATAGTAATCAAGTGTCATATTAATTACTTAATTTTTGAACCCAGTCACCATATTCCCCATAAGTATTTAAATGCTAGTTTTTTACAAAAAATATAATTTTCATTCAGGAATAAAATTTAAATCAGAGATGAAATTAAGCAGGAAAATAATTTAAAAAATGCGTATAACTATAAAAACCGAAGAAGATTAAATTGAAAGAATCAATAAATTAAATATAAAAAGTCATTGATTAATACATTTAACACCGTCTATAGAAGCTTTAAATTCACTCTAATTCAGGCATAAAAAAACCGAAGCCATAGGGCTTCGGTTATATATTAGTTATGATTCGCTTCGATTTTTACAACTCGATTGCCTTATTCTGGCTCAGTAGCTTCATACCTTTAATATGCTGGAAAAACCACTTCAGAATGGCAAGCGCTGCTATGATTAAACCTGCAACCGGAATTGCCTGCAACAACTTGTCCAGCAGCGAGCTGTGTACCCAGTAACCGGCACCGGCCACCATCCCACTCATGGTCGCGGCTGTTACGCCCAACACAACAAAGAAGGTAAAAAACAAAAAGAAAGTACGAATAATTGTGTAGTAGTGGCTGTAACTCAGCTCATCTGTACCTTTATTCATTTGGTACGCGGAATAAAGCACTGCAAAAATACCAGAAATCATTAACGTAAACGGGGTCAGGAAGCTGGCAACGTAGGCAAAACGTACACCTTTCGTATTCTTATTGGACATAAATTAAATCCGATATTGTTATCAATATGACAATTATCACACGAAATTTTCCCCCTTCAAGAAAGCCTTCTGCTTACGATGATCCGGATCAAGCGATTCCGCGATTGTCCGTTATAACGACCTAAACGAACAAAGGCCTGATATTCATTCAGGCCTTAAATCACTATTTACGTTGCAACTTACATTAAGATACGAACTGCTGTTACAGCTTTTCTGATGGTGTTGTCACTTCGCTTCCATCTACAATACGCTTATGTCCTTCCTGCAAATGAACAAAGTCCACCAGATCATCACCGCTAACCTGAAATGCCTGACCGAAACCTTTAACAAACAATCCCTGAATCGGCTCCAGGCGGAATAGAGAAAAATCAGCCAGACCGCTTAGCCCTTCAACAATTTCACCAAAACGCTCTTGCAATGCAGCAATACCTTCCTGCCAACGTTCGGTTTCACGATCAACCACAAAGACATTCGCTTCAAATGTCAGCCGTTTACGGGCATAAATCGTTTTCGACGTACCTTCATCTTCAATCATCATCAAAGACACTTGCGGATTCTCGAGCAAATTACGCGCATGTTTAGCAATCTGGCTGATCAGCACATAATAACCATCATCCAGCAAGGCAAAGGGCGCGTAACTCACGTTAGGTTTGCCTTCTGCATCAACAGTAGCGAGCTGAAGGGTCTGGCACGACTCTCGAAATTCGGCAATTTCAGGGCCAAGCCGGTTTTGAAGGCGTACCTGCTTTACCTGTTTCATTAACTTGTATTTCTCCGGGATATTGTTGTTTTCATGCTTTAAGACGGCATTAGTGAATAGACGTTTTTTCTAACCTCTACTCCCATTTTTACCCATATCAATATAATAGCCCCGGATTTCCGCTTCTCTTGAAGAGAGAGCAGTCAGGTATCCCACCTCATTCCGCATTGCCAAGACAGATGTCACAAAAGCACATGTTTTATAACCAAAAGTTATCAGCACTATCAAATAGCTCAAACAAATAACGCATCATATGCACCTTAACACCCTTAAAGTGCATTAACTTTGTTGATATCTATCAAGATTTAAGATCTTGGAATACAGAAACGTTGCACTGTGCGCTACACTCAGTAGAATGTGAACGCAAGCGATTAACAATGTAACGTCAGTTAAAGACGCGAGAAGCAAGGCCGCTCGTTGCAGCGGCTTTTTGGCGTTTTTGTACATGATGATTTGTTCATAAAACAGACAGTAACAAACAGCAAAATTGCCTGAACAACCAAATACAAAGACAATTTTGCTGTCTGTTACTATCAATTTAAATGAATATGAAACGGTCGGGACCTCTGACCTGAAATTATTAGAAGAATAAGTATGGCAACGATTAAAGATGTTGCACGTTTAGCTGGAGTCTCAACGACAACAGTCTCACACGTGATCAACAAAACCCGTTTTGTAGCAGAAGCTACACAAAAAAAGGTATTAGAGGCTGTTGAAGAACTGAACTACGCGCCAAGTGCCGTCGCGCGAAGCCTTAAGTGTAATACCACACGTACCATCGGAATGCTGGTAACCAAATCAACCAACCCGTTTTTTGCCGAAGTCGTTCACGGTGTTGAAGAGTACTGCTATAGCCAAGGGTACACACTGATTCTTTGTAACACAGAAGGTAATCTTTCCAAGCAACGAGATTACCTACGCATGTTGGCAGAAAAACGTGTCGATGGCCTGCTTGTCATGTGCTCAGATCTTGACGAAAAGCTACTTGAGCTTCTTGAACGTCAAAAAGATCTGCCAATGGTGATTATGGATTGGGGTCCGGAAAGCCCGCACACGGATAAAATTCAGGACAACGCAGAACTTGGCGGCTATGTTGCAACCAAGTACTTCATCGAACAAGGTCACACAAAGATTGGCTGTCTGAGCGGTCACACAGACAAACTCACATGTCAGGAACGTCTGAAAGGTTTCCACAAAGCCATGAAGGAAGCTGAGCTGGACGTAAATGAAGACTGGCTGCTTGAAGGGGACTTCGAATGTGAGTCTGCTGTTGTTGCGGCGAAGCGCTTTATTGAAATGAAAGATCGCCCTACCGCCATCTTCTGTTTTAACGACATCATGGCAATGGGCTTGATCAGTACGTTTGAACAGGCTGGTATCCGTGTTCCTGATGATATTTCTATCATCGGGTACGATAACATCGATTTGGCGCCTTACTTCTCGCCCCCTCTGACTACAATTCACCAGCCAAAGCGCAGATTGGGTCAAACGGCGATCGAGATCTTACTTGCACGTGTTAAAGACAAAAAACACGAGCATCAGATTTTTGAAATGGCACCTGAACTGGTGGTTCGCAATTCTGTTAAGAATCTTAATGCATAAATCGTAATTGCAATCTGCGTCGACATTGACACATAAAACCGGTGAGGCAACTCGCCGGTTTTTTTTTCATCCGTGAAAAAAATAGTATTCAATATGAACAATCGATATGAAAAATGCGTCGAGAGCCCAAAAAACGAACTAATTTATTGGACCAAGATCACACTTTTAAAAATGGGAGCAAGGTCAAAAATCATAACTTAAGATATATTAATAGCGTCACGAACAAGGCAAACCATTCGAAAGATTGGGACGCAAAGCTTCCGGCCTAAAAGTGTTTAGTTTTATGAACTATGTCACTTATGGTAGCGGGGTTGCCGATGGATGTAGCAAATGGCTATGTCAGACTTTAACTTATCGCTGACATAGTCTTTTTGTAAATTTTGCTATTCTGAATCCTCGCTCTTGTTTTAGGTGACTCGAAGATATTTCACAATATTTATCACCGAGAAGACGCATGGACAAACCAGTACTTAAAGAATCATTAAGATTATTTAATTGTTTCGAGAATATTAAATCTCGTTCAATGTTTGGCGGTTTTGGCATATTTTCAGGCGAAACAATGTTTGCGCTTGTAGTAAATGACAAATTGCATTTACGTGCTAATGCCGACAACGAAGAAGAATATAAGAAAGCAGGTCTGGAACCTTACGTTTATAAAAAACGTGGCTTCCCTGTTGTAACTAAGCAATATGCTATTCCTGAAGAATGGTGGAATGAGCCTCAAAGAATTGTCAGCAAAGCTGAACGAGCTCTGGAGGCGGCCAAACAGGATAAGGAAACCAAAAGCAAAAGCGGACCGAACCGTATTAAAGATCTGCCAAACCTTCGCCTTGCCAACGAGCGAATGCTTAAGAAAGCTGGCATAAGCACAGTTGAAGAACTGTATGAAGCGGGCTCCCTAAATGCTTACAGAGCATTGCAGGAGACACACAAAGATACAGTTAATATCGAGCTTCTGTGGGCATTAGAAGGTGCTGTAAGTGGTACGCACTGGTCTGTAATTCCACAACAGCGACGTACAGAGCTTCTGTCACAACTGAATTAAATTCAGATAAGCAAAATATAATAAGAGGTGCATGTCACCTCTTATTTTTTATGCTTATACCCAACCTGATTAATTAATACTTGTAGCATATAAAAATAATTGCTTAATTAAATTATTTAGTCGTTAATTGACAATTTTTTGTCAATACGAGTGAAAAATTGACACTTCTCACAAAGCTGTTCATAAAATCATCAACACTCTTTTTTTAACTCCTCCGATTAGTAAAATTGAACCGTCATATAAACCGGAGGTTGTTATGTACTATTCAAAGCCATTTCCCGGACAAGCTGAACAAATGTTTAAAGACAAGTTTTGTATATGGCCCAGGTTAATGCGTGGTCTTGTATTTGTCAGTTTACTTCCGTCTGCAATAGTGACACTTTTAGTACTTCAGCAACATGCCTCTCTTGAAGCTCTTGAGAGTGCACTAATTATTACTGCAGCCTTTAACCTACTGCTGCTTTGCTGGGGTGTCTTTTTAAAAGTTCGCTCAAAGAAATACTGGTATCGCAACTATCACATTGGCAAGACCATGGTGATTGCTTCACTACCTTTAGTTGCCTGCTTTTATCTCTTCGTCGCAAATCCTGATACAGCAGATATTGCCAAACAACAAAGGTCACAAGTAGTACAAATTTCAGTCAACTAAGCACTTTTATCAAAATTATCTTAATTTTCTGAAATTTAATTGCCCCATTAACGGTCTGTGTCTCACAACAATCTAGTAATATAGCCGACCATTAGTCCAACTAGATTGATATACTAAAAGTAGCATATTGCTACAGTGATACAGACATATAAGGGGCTCATGTGCGTATACCAGCCAAAAAACAGTATTCCATCTTCATTAAACCACTTCTTTGGCTTCAAAAACGCCATTACGGTAACGTTCTGAATCCTGCTCTTTTGTGGGGTCGACGCCCTGCTTTATTCTGGCTGGTGGCCGGTTTCTTTGGATACTTAGATCGTAAGTCCTCCCCTATCACCCCGGTTATTCGTTCACTTGTCTGCGTTCGTGTTTCTCAGCTTAATGATTGTGCTTTTTGCGTTGATGCCAACGGTATGAAACTGGCAGAGCGCTGCGATTGTGTTGAGAAAATCAAAGCCCTTGCTAACTGGCAGCACAGTGAGCACTTCGATGAGCAAGAGCGCGCGATTCTTACTTACGTAGAGGCAATGACCATCACCGGTCAAAAAGTTACTGAAACGATGCTCAGCGATATTCAGAAATGGTATGACGCTGATGCACTGGTTGAACTTACTGCTCTGGTTTCTTTCCAGAACCTGTCGGCGAAATTTAACACCGCACTTGATGTACCTGAACAAGGTTTTTGTTCAATTCCAATCCAGCCGGGTGATGAAGAAGCACCGACTGCGGAATCTTCAGATAAATGATTGAAAGGTGAAGTCATGGATAGAAAAAAACTGCTACTCCTCGGGACAATAATCAGCCTTATCGGTCTTTGGTTTGCACTGGATCTTGGCCAGTACTTCACTCTGGAGCAAGCCAAGGCTCAGCAAATTGCCCTGCAAGATACTATTGCAGCGAAGCCTTTTTTATCCAGCCTGATCTACTTTGTCATCTATGTGGTCGTCACAGCGTTGTCGCTGCCAGGCGCTGCCATCATGACATTGCTGGGTGCTGCACTGTTCGGATTCTGGTGGAGCCTGCTGCTGGTGTCTTTCGCCAGCACCATAGGAGCTACACTCGCGTTTCTGTTCAGCCGCTACATCCTGAGAGACTGGGTACAAAATAAATTCGGCAATCGTCTTGAACCAATTAATGCAGGAATCGCGAAAGACGGGCCGTTTTACCTCTTTACTCTGCGTCTGATTCCTATTTTCCCATTCTTTATCGTGAACCTGGTTATGGGCCTGACACCAATCAGTACCCGTATGTTCTACCTGGTGAGCCAGGTCGGGATGCTCGCCGGTACCATGGTATATATCAACGCCGGTACTCAGTTAGGTGAGATTGAATCCCTCAACGGCATCATTTCTGCTCCTGTTTTGATCTCTCTTGCCCTGCTAGGCCTGTTCCCGCTTATTGCGAAGATGGTAATGAACATCATCAACCAACGCCGTGTATACGGCGACTGGCAACGGCCGGAACACTTCGATCAGAACATGGTTGTGATCGGCGCCGGTGCCGGTGGCTTGGTCAGTTCTTATATTGCTGCGGCAGTGAAAGCCAAAGTAACTCTTATCGAGCGTCATAAAATGGGAGGAGATTGCCTTAACACCGGATGTGTACCGTCTAAAGCAATTATCCGGGCCGCTCACACCATGGCCGAAATTTCCCGTGCACAGGACTTCGGAATTACAACCGAGAAGCCTCAGGTCAATTTTGGGCAGGTGATGGCTCGCATCCATAAGGTGATAGAAAAAATAGAGCCTCACGACTCAGTAGAACGCTATACAAAGCTTGGTGTTAATTGTATTGAGGGCGATGCAAAAATCCTCTCTCCATGGGAAGTAGAAGTTAACGGTGAGCGCATTACAACCCGTAATATTGTTATCGCAACGGGAGCACGTCCTCTTGTACCAAATATTCCAGGGCTTGAAACTGTCAACTACCTGACCTCAGATTCAATCTGGTCACTGAAAGAACAACCCGAACGTCTGTTAGTGCTCGGTGGTGGCCCAATCGGATGTGAACTGGCACAAAGCTTCAGCCGTCTCGGCAGTAAAGTCACTTTGGTAGAAATGGCGGAACAACTGTTAATCCGCGAAGACAATGACGCATCTGAACTGGTGAGAAACGGGCTTGAAAAAGATAGCGTTGACATCAAACTCGGCCATAAAGCAGTGCGTTTTGAATCAACCATTGCTGAAGATGGCCGTCAGGTCCAGCGCGTTTATCTTCACCGTAACAACTTCGACCAAAACACTGATAACGAGGTAGTCGTTGAATTTGATGCGGTAATGCTGGCACTTGGTCGTGTAGCAAACGTTCAGGGCTTTGGCTTGGAGGAGCTTGGCATCACAACAACAGAGCGTGGCACTGTCGATGTGAATGAGTACCTGCAAACCAAGTACCCGAACATTTACGCAGTAGGCGATGTTGCTGGCCCGTTCCAGTTAACCCATGCAGCTGCTCACCAGGCATGGTATGCAGCAGTAAACGGACTTTTCGGACATTTCAAGAAATTCAAAGCCGATTACTCCGTATTACCGGCGGCAACCTATACTTCACCGGAAGTTGCTCGAGTGGGTATTAACGAAAAAGAAGCCCAAATGCAGGGTATCGACTTTGAAGTGGTCACTTATGGGATCGATGACCTTGACCGTGCGATTACAGATGGCGAAGATCACGGCTTCATTAAAGTAATTACTCCAAAAGGCAAAGATAAGATCCTTGGTGCCACTGTTGTCGGCAGTAATGCCGGTGAACTGTTAGCGGAGTTCACCCTCGCCATGAGACATGGGTTGGGGTTGAATAAGATCCTTGGCACTGTTCACCCCTACCCGACAATGAGCGAAGCTGCCAAATATACCGCCGGAGTCTGGAAGCAGGCCAACGCCCCTCAGGCTTTACTTGCCTGGGTCGAGCAATATCACCGTTGGATGCGTAAAGAGAATAATAAGCATGCGGGCAATAAAGCACCGTCAGAAACTGTATTGAATGAAAATAGGGATATTTAACTAAAATGAAGAAACTCTTTTTAGGATTAGCCATTTCACTTGCTGCTGGCCTGGGCCATGCTCAGGCGGCATCAAATTCCACAGCAACTTCTGCCGTCACACAGAATTGGGAGCAAACAGTAGAAAAAGCCCGCGGGCAGACTGTTTACTTTAATGCATGGGGTGGTAGCCAGGAAATCAATGATTACCTTCGCTGGGCAGGTCGTCAGCTACAGGCTGAGTATGGCGTTACTCTAAAGCATGTAAAAGTAGCCGACATAGCAGAAACCACTCAGCGCCTGCTGGCAGAAAAGACAGCCGGGAAAAACACCGGCGGCAGCGTCGATATGGTCTGGATTAACGGTGAAAACTTCCGTTCTATGAAGGACAGCAGTTTACTGTACGGACCAATAACCGAACAGCTGCCAAACTGGCGGTATGTGGATAAATCACTACCGGTTTACGAAGACTTTACCGAGCCGACTGAAGGGTTAGAAGCCCCATGGGGAGTTGGCCAGCTGGTGTTTATTCATGACAAAATGACACTGAACAACCCGCCGCAGAACTTCAGTGAATTATTAAGTCTGGCTAAGGCCTTCCCCGGCAAAGTCAGCTATCCGCAACCACCGGAATTTCATGGCAGCAGCTTCCTGAAAGCCGCGCTTATCGAGCTGACTAAAGAAAGGAACGCACTGTACCAGCCAATCGATATCAAAACGGACAAAAAGAAGTTCGAGCAAGTTACCGCGCCGCTGTGGCAATATCTGGATCAGCTTCATCCAGTCTCCTGGCAGCAAGGGAAACGCTTTCCGTCAGGTACCAGTGAAACTATCCAGTTATTAGACGATCAGCAGCTGTTGCTGGCGATTACTTTCAATCCGAATGCAGCCAATGTAGCTATCGAGCGTGGTAATCTGGTTGAAACAGCTCAGACTTATGCTTTCCAGCAGGGAGCACTTTCAAATATTCACTTCCTGGCCGTTCCTTGGAATGCCACCGCGAAGGAAGGGGCCCTGGTTGCCATTAACTTCCTGCTGAGTCCGGAAGCACAGGCACGCAAAGCCGACAGTACTATCTGGGGCGATCCATCAGTATTGAAAGCAGAAGCACTTGCCAAAGGCGGAACTCAGGGCTTTTCACTGTTCAAATCCATTCCTGAGCCTCATCCAAGCTGGCTGACAGCAATAGAGCTGGAATGGCAGAAGCGCTACGGTAGTTAATCTTATGTTCGGGCATTCATGCTTCTCTTGAATGCCCGTTAACCAGGCTTATTATGATTCATTTGTTGTTCCTGCTCACCCTACTACTTTGCGTCCTGCCGTTAATCCCCGGATTACTGGGAATTGTGATACCTGCTTTCTCATGGCTTCCCCAACTCGGATTATCAGAGCCAGGGGTATCCGCGTTCGTAGCTGTCGCCCAATGGCCAGGGCTGACCGAATCAATGCTGCTTACCCTGCTGAGTGCTTTCGGCAGTACATCACTGGCAACCCTGTTTTGCTTTCTGGTATTACGCCGATATTGGAACAAGCCCGGCTGGCAACGTATCGAGCACAGCTTATCCCCCATGCTGGCAATGCCACATGTTGCTTTTGCAATTGGCTTTGCTTTCACGTTTGCTCCTACCGGATGGTTCTTCCGAGTGTTGGAAAACATTGGGTTAAATACCAGTGGCTGGTTCAACCTGACACAGGATCAGTTTGGTATCGGCTTGCTTATGGCATTGGCGATAAAAGAAACGCCATTTATGTTGCTGATGAGTATTTCAGTACTTCAGCAAATCAAAGTCACGCGCTTGCAGGCCATTGCCAGCGGATTAGGTTACAGCGAAAAAGAAAGCTGGCTCAAAATCATTTTGCCGCAATGGCTGCCAAAAATGCGGTTACCTATTTTTGCCGTGCTAGCTTACGGTATTTCTGTGGTTGATGTTGCGTTGATCCTCGGCCCATCGCGCCCGCCAACACTCTCGGTTCTGGTTTGGCAATGGTTCAATGAACCGGAGCTTACCCTGTTACCCCGTGCCGCTGTCGGTGCGATTCTTTTACTGACCATTGCATTGCTGGCCCTCGGTTTTATCCGATTTGTGGAATGGTTCTCTTTGTCATATTGTCGCCAATGGCAGATCAGTGGTCCGAAATTGACTTCTGCTGAGACTTCTCTGCATACAAATAATAAACGCTGGCACTTTCCCGGCTATGCCACTTTCGTCGCAGTGCCTTTGATAGTGCTGCCGGTGCTGGGACTATGGTCTTTTGCTCACCGCTGGCGTTTTCCGGATCTGCTTCCGAGCCGCTACAGCTTGCGGTTCTGGCAACAGGAATCCTATTCACTGATTGAACTGACAACAAACAGTGTGACTCTGGCTCTAATCAGCAGTCTGCTGGCTTTGATTCTGGCTGTTGCCTGCCTTGAATACCGACAAAAATACCAGCGCAGCTTGCCCGGCTGGCTTATCGCAATTCCTATGGTATTGCCTCAACTGTCCATCTTGTTTGGTATTCAGATCAGCACCTATTTTGTGCCGGGGCAATGGTACTGGCTGTGGGTTGCCTGGAGCCACCTGTTCTTTGTCTTCCCGTATATGTACTTGTCATTAGACGGACCGTGGCGCAGCTATGACATCCGCTTGGATCAATCTGCCCGCAGCCTGGGCCTTAACGGCTGGCAAACCCTGTGGCGAGTAAAACGGCCGATTATGTTGTCGTCGGTTTGGCTGGCCCTTGCTGTCGGCATCAGTGTCAGCCTGGCGCAATACCTGCCAACCCAAATACTGGGCGCAGGCCGGATTTCAACCGTAACCACAGAAGCTGTCGCACTTGCCAGCGGACAAGATCGTCGAGTCAGTGCCGTTTATGGCCTGCTCCAAGGCATGCTGCCATTTATCTTTTTCATCCTGGCGTTAACGGCGAGCCGTTACTCATCCCGTTTTAACCGTCAGGAAAAGCAACAACGGAGACACAACACGGATGACATTATCTGTGGAAAACCTCACCTTAACTAACGATGAGAACGCATTATTTGAACCAATCAGTTTCAAGGTGAAGGCGGGCAATGTCCTCACTCTGATGGGACCGAGCGGTTGTGGTAAATCCACCCTGCTCAGCGCCATAGCCGGTCACCTGAGTCCGGCGTTTGAGCTGAGTGGTGAAATACGCCTGAATGAGATAGCCATGAACGGATTAGTACCAAATCAGCGCCGAATCGGGATTCTGTTTCAGGATGATCTGCTGTTTCCGCATCTGAATATTTGGGAAAACCTGGCTTTCGGATTACCTAAATCAGTCAACAAAAAAGTACGTAAAGAAACTGCGATGGCGACACTTTCCAAAATTGGATTAACCGAGCTTGCCAATAAAATGCCACCGGAGATCTCCGGCGGGCAACGCGCACGTATAAGCTTAATGCGAATGCTTCTGTCTGAACCTCACGCGGTTCTGCTGGATGAACCATTCAGTAAACTCGATAAAGCATTGCGCAGTGAATTTCGGACGTTTGTATTCCAGCAGATTCAGTCAAAAAGTATTCCCGCGCTAATGGTGACACACGATGAAGATGATATTCCGGCAGACGGAAGCGTTCTTCACTGGCCCTGGCAATCCAGCCTGAATAATCCAAGAGGTGTGTGATGTTAGATCAGTACGCAATTAAAGTTATCCGTAGGCCTTTAACCACCGCAGCAACCCTGCCTGATCGGTTCGGTATTACTGCTAACCAAATTACCCTTGCCGGCTTTGCTATCGGCTTACTGGCTCTGCCTGCGCTGGTTCTCCAGCAATATCAATTGGCACTCGGGTTTATCGTCTTGAACCGCATTTTCGATGGTCTCGACGGTGCTGTTGCACGACGACAGGGAATATCCGACTGCGGCGGCTTTTTGGATATTACCTTAGATTTCCTTTTCTACTCGCTGATACCCTTTGGTTTTGTTCTTGCCGACCCACAAACCAACGCTGTCGCAGGAGCATTCCTGATTTTTTCATTTATCGGCACCGGTTCCAGCTTTCTGGCTTTTGCTATCATGGCAAGCAAACGTAATATTGAAAGTCCTGTATACCAACACAAGTCGCTGTATTACATTGGCGGCCTGACTGAAGGCACTGAAACTATTGCCTGTTTCGTCTTGTTCTGCCTGTTACCTCAGCACTTCTCTGCCATTGCATGGATTTTCGGTAGCCTTTGCTGGATAACCACACTCTCGCGGATCTGGGCCGGGTATCACACCTTAAAAGCGGCATAACAAGCAAATTTTTAAACTTGTCATCGCCCGTATTACCGTTACAATCTGCGGCTGATTTATTCGAATGAACCAGAAAACCGGAACAAAATGAACCGTAAGAAAAAAGTAAAAGAAACGCTGCTGAAGAAGCATAAAAAGATGAATTCAAAAATTCACCGCAGCAACAAGCCTCGCTACATCTCCAAAGCTGAGCGAGCCAAGATGGAAGCAGAAGCGGCGGCAGAAAATCAGCAAGTACCTGAAGAGACTGCAACGAAAGAGCAGTCTGAGAATTCAGCAGAATCTGACGAGTAAATTCCTTCGGAATCCCTTTCAAAATGTGGGCACTTCCTGCCCACATTTTCGCTGCTTCTTAACACTGTCTCAGGCCATCTCAACTCTATCTCATCCATTCACGGTGCAGCTGTTCACTGTCCCCCAGATATTCCAGCAACCATTCAATCGCCGGATTCTGACTTTCCTTATTCCATGCCAGGCAACACGGACTCGCTGCAGGCTTGGTTGCTAGCTTTTTCTCCACCAACTCACCAGAATCAATTCTCGGTTGTGCCATATGCTCAGGAACAACACCAATCCCCAACCCAGCCTTAAGACACTGCAATGCACTGTGCCAGTTTGGCACCATAATCCGACGCTGGTTATCCATTAGCCAGGTCACCCGCTTAGGTAATACTCGCGAAGTATCTTCAATACAAATTGACGAATACTGCATCAGCTCTTCAGGCTCTAACGGATAGTCAGCATTAGCTAAAGGATGATCCGGTGCAACTACAAACTTCCAGTAAAGAGTCCCCATATCCCGGTAGTCAAAAGAACCGCTCACCGGAACTGCAGCTGTTGCCCCGATAGCAATATCTGCGCGACCGTCAGCCAATGCATCCCAAACCCCATTGAACACTTCCATAGACAAATGAAGTTCAACATCAGGAAACTGTCGGTAGAAATCACGGACCAGCGTATTCACCCTGCTCTCTCTCACCACCGTATCCAGGGCAACATAAACACTCTGTGACCAGCCATTAGCTACCCGCTGGGTCTGATATTTGATCTGATCCATTTGCTTAATCAGCTTTCTTGCTTCTTCAACAAAATATTCACCGGCAGGAGTCAACTTAACCTTACGGTGCAACCTGACAAATAAATCGACAGCTAATCGCTCTTCAATTAACCGAACCGTGTAACTTATTGCACTTGGAACCTTATGCAACTCTTCCGCCGCACCGGAAAAACTGCCCCTGCGGGCAACAACATCAATAACTTGCAGATCATTGTACGAAAACATATCAAATCAAATTTTTTGAAAGCAATGTTGAAATATTACCGTTTCACAGCATCGCGTTGCAACATTAAACTGGCCGCAAAAGTAATACAAAAAGATCCCTCTTTTATGAACAAACAACCTTCTAAAATCACTCTTCTTTGGTTTGCATGTCTAAGTATGCTTGGTTACCTTGCTACTGACATGTACTTGCCTGCTTTTGAATCAATGCGTTCAGATTTTGATACATCACAATCACTTATCGGATTGTCTCTAAGTATTTTTCTGTTAGGCATGGCATTGGGTCAGTTGATCTATGGTCCGCTGTCAGATCGTATCGGCCGTATCAAAGTTCTAATGGGCGGCATGCTGCTTTTCAGCATCGCATCTATTGGTTGTACCTTTGCACCGAACATCGAAATCATGCTTATTTCACGTTTAGCTCAGGCGTTAGGTGCTTGTAGTGCAACGGTTATTTGGCAAGCAGTAGTCGTTGATCGCTATGAAGGTAAGGTATCTGAGCGAGTATTTGCTACAATTATGCCATTGGTTGCTCTGTCACCGGCACTGGCCCCACTTGCTGGAGCCATGCTTGAAGGTCATTTCGGCTGGCGAAGCATCTTTGTAGCCCTTGTTGCTTTTGGTGCAGTTATGTCCGTTATGACGCTAAAAGAGCCTGAAAGCGCTAATTTAGGCAAAAAGCAAGAAAAGATCACAGTTCAGTTACGTCATGATTACAAGCAGATCCTAAGTTCAAAAAAATTCATTGGTAACATGATGATTTTTGCTGCCTGTTCTGCTGCTTTCTTCGCCTACTTGACTGGCTCACCATTTGTTATGTCAGCAATGGGTTACTCTGGTGCCGATATCGGTCTGAGCTATGCACCACAAACAGTGGCTTTCATCATCGGTGGTTACGGTTGCCGTACGCTGCTTGCGAAATATGACAGCCAGCGCATCCTGCCATGGATCCTGAAACTGTTCCTGACCAGCGTGACTGTAATGTTCCTGATTTCAATGAACACAGAACCTAAGACAATCTGGCCAATCCTGGTACCGTTCTGTCTGCTGGCTGTTGCGAACGGTGCAATCTATCCAATCATCATCAGCAAAGCACTGGAAGACTTCAAGAGCTGTAGTGCGACAGCTGCCGGCCTGCTTAACTTCCTGCAAACCATGGTATGTTTTGCCGCCAGCGGCATTGTATCTGCATTCGCAGCACATGGCCTGATGACAGTAACAATCGCGATGTTCTCAACCGGCTTTATCGCTTTGATCGGTTATTCACTGGTTGTTAAAGCGCACCGCCAGTCTATTGAGCACGCACAAACCGCGTAAAATTTTCGCCTCAGCGAATAATTAACAAAGGCTGCCTCTTGGCAGCTTTTTTATTGCCTCTTATACAATTCAAATTCTTCCCACTCAAAGTGACTAATTACCCACACCAGCTTTTCACTCTCTCAAACCAGACATTCATTTCTGCCAAGAATGCGCTGAAAACAAAAGCAATAAACAGCTAACCGACCTTCTAGTAGCACAAAAAACATTGCCTCAAGGATTATTTATACATTTATCTTGCATAAGAAATCACTTTGAGTAATATAGACCTCAGTGACGATTAATGCAGTATGTCAGCATGAGTATTCAGTTAAGCAATATCAATAAATTCTACGGTCCGGCACAGGTGCTCCATGATGTGAGCTTCAGCTGTAATAAAGGAGATACCCTTGTGCTTCTTGGCCCAAGTGGTGCAGGTAAGAGTTCCCTCCTAAGGGTTCTGAACCTGCTTGAAACCGCAAGCAACGGTCAACTGGCCATTGCCAATGAAAGTTTCGATTTCAGCAATTCTATTCAGGAGCAGGAAGGACTGCGCCTGCGCCGTAAAGTCGGAATGGTTTTTCAGCAATACAACTTATGGCCACACTTAACTGTCCTGGAAAATCTAATTGAAGCGCCAGTCAAAGTTGCAGGCAAAGACAAAACTGACGCTAAAAAAGAAGCGCTGGAGATCCTTGAAACTCTTCAGCTTGCAGATAAAGCCGATGCGTGGCCAATGCAACTCTCCGGTGGTCAGCAACAACGTGTCGCTATCGCCCGCGCGCTGATGATGAAGCCGGATGTATTACTGTTTGATGAGCCGACAGCCGCATTGGATCCGGAGATCACCAATCAGGTCGTCAAGATTATTAACCAACTGAGCGAAACCGGAATCACCCAGGTTGTTGTAACTCATGAAGTCGACTTCGCGAGAAAAATTGCCAGCCATGTTCTCTACCTTGAAAAAGGTCGAATCGTTGAGCACGGCACGCGAGACGCTTTTGTTAATCCGGCAACAGCTCAGTTCGCAGAATACCTGACGCACTAGTCAACAAATCACTTTCTTTCTATTTAAACCTATTAATCCTGCATCACGACATTATGGGATGCAGAGAACAGTTACGCATGGAGTATCGCAATGAAAAAGATCTTACTGGCTTCCCTTATTGGTTTGGTTTCAGCCCAGGCAGCCGCGCAGGACGAAATTAAATTTGCAATGGAAGCCACCTATGCCCCATTTGAATACATGGATCAAAATAACCAAATCCAAGGTTTCGATGTGGATTTGGCAAATGCGCTGTGTGAGGAGATCAATGCAAAATGTACTTTCCATAACCAACCTTTTGACAGCTTGATCCCTGCACTTAAATTCCGTCGTTACGATGCAGCTATTTCAGGTATTGATATTACCGAGCAACGTAAGCAGCAAGTGAACTTTACCAACGCGTACTACGACAATGCGGCAGCTTTTGTTGCAATTAGCGGGAAAGTGGCCAGCCAGGATGCGCTGAAAGGTAAGCGTATCGGTGTTCAGAACGGCTCGACTCACCAGAGCTACCTGATTGACCAAATGCCTGGTGTTACCGCTGTGCCATATGCCAGCTATCAGGATGCTTTCCTTGATATGCAGAATGGTCGTATTGATTCTGTATTCGGCGATACAGCTGTAGTTGCTGAATGGTTTAAGAAAAACGACAAACTGACTTATGTCGGAAAGCAAATCACCAACGCCCAATACTTCGGTAACGGCTTTGGTATTGCAGTAAATAAAAATAATCAGGAACTGGTCAACAAGCTAAACGCGGCACTGAAAACCGTAAAGGCTAACGGTGAGTACCAGGCAATTTTTGATAAATATTTCGGTAAGTAATATGGCGTTATCTGGTTATGCGCTAACTTTGGCTGAAGCTGGCTGCCTGACTTTGCAGCTGGCTTTTGCCAGCCTGTTAGCCGGATTGGTATTAGCAGTTGCATTCGCTGGCGGTGAAATGTCTCGCTACAAATTCATTGCCTGGCCGACCACGGCATTAGTCACCGTTCTGCGCGGCCTTCCTGAACTGCTGGTTGTACTGTTTATTTTCTTTGGCTCAACTCAGGTACTGTTTATTCTGACCGGCGATTTTGTGGAAGTCAGTCCATTCCTGTCCGGCGTTATTGCCCTGTCGCTGATTTTTGCAGCTTATGCTGCGCAGACGCTAAGAGGTGCGTTAAAAGCCGTACCCAATGGCCAGCGTGAAGCAGCCAGCGCACTGGGCATCAGCAAATCCTGGGCTTTCTTCCGTATTGTGCTGCCACAGGCGGTACGCCATGCCCTGCCGGGACTAACCAACCAATGGCTGGTTCTGCTTAAAGACACTGCGCTGGTATCTCTGATCGGTGTTACCGACCTGCTTAAGCAAGCGCAGCTGACAGCAGCAGCCACTCATGAAAGTTTTACCTGGTACGCCAGTGCTGCCCTGATTTATCTGGTTATCACTTTGATCACTCAAAAAGTAGTCAAACTGCTGGACCATAAATTTTCGGCACAAGGTTTTAATCAAACGCAAGGAGCCACCGCATGAACGAACAGCATATCTGGCAACTCCTTGAAGGCCTGACAACCAGTATTGAACTTACCATGGTTTCATTGCTGGTCGGCTGTACACTAGCATTGTGTATGACCGTCTCTCTGATCCTACGAACACCTGTCGTTCACTGGGTAAGTCGCGGCCTAATCACCCTCTTTACCGGTACTCCACTGCTAGTACAAATATTTTTGATTTACTACGGTCCGGGACAGTTTGAAGCCGTCCGTGACAGTATCTTATGGCAATGGTTAAGCCAGCCATGGTTTTGCGCCATGCTCGCTTTAGCTCTCAATACCGCAGCTTACAGTTCCCAACTTTTTCAGGGTGCATTTAAAGCCATTCCTTCCGGTCAATGGCAGGCTTGTCAAGCACTGGGAATGAATACCAAAACGACTTTGGGTGTATTACTCCCTTACGCAATTCGTCGTGCGATTCCGGCTTATTCCAATGAAGTCATCCTGGTTTTCAAAGGGACTTCACTTGCCAGCACGATTACTATCATGGACATCATGGGCTATGCGCAACGGATTAACGCTCAGACTTATGACACGCTCGTTGTATTCAGTGTTGCAGGTGCTTTTTACCTGGGAATTAACGGTTTTTTAACCTTGCTATTCAGAAATGTAGAAAAAAGAGCACTGGCATTCGAGTCGGCCCACTGAACACAACTCACCCACACTGCTTAAACCACCACCAATCCAAGCCAGTCATTTTGTGACTGGCTTTCTATTTCGTCGCATTTGCGTTCTCTTTAATGATAATGATTAAGCACTTCGATTAATATTTTTAAATGCCAACCGTTCTTATTTAAGCAAAAATGAACAAAAACATATGCACACCATCACCTATTAACAACCAGTCACATCCATTACCACTTTATGGTAATTGGCAATAAAAAAATACACTGTAATATCTGTTATGCATAATAAGAACATTATAAACAGTGTTCGCAAACCACTCACAGCAACACACCAGTCACAAGTCACTTACAAACAAAACAATTAAAACACATTCCAGCGGCTATTTTTCCCTCAAAACATCATTAACATTTATTAATATATAAATATAAAGAGTCACAATAATATTATTCCCATTCATCTTTCCGTTGAAGATCAAAAAACCCAACGATTAAAGAAATTAATAGCCTCAAGCTAATTGAATCGCTGCAAAAATATCTCTTATGATCTTTCTAAAAATAAAATTGTTAATTTTCTTTGTTGATATTTATTGAATCAAATTAGCGAATGCAGGTAGCACTATGAACAATGGGATTTCTACTACAAGCCAGGATAAGCGAAAGCTTGAATGGCGAACTTTCTTTTTAATTACTGTCGTGCTCTTTCCGGTTCTGAGCGTGATGTTTGTTGGCGGTTACGGCTTCATCGTATGGATGATGCAAGTGCTGTTCTTTGGGCCTCCTGGCCACTAAGACGTGTGCAGACCTCACAACAATAATCAAAATCAACAACAAGAGTACACAGTATGAAATCAAGTTTAATTAAGATCTGGCGAACGTTGTCTCGCCCGAGTGTTCATATCAGTTTGGGTGTTTTAACGCTTGGCGGTTTCCTTGCCGGTGTTATTTTCTGGGGTGGTTTTAATACCGCATTGGAAGCTACGAACACAGAAGAATTCTGTATTAGCTGCCATACCATGGAAAATAATGTTTATCAGGAGCTGCAAGAAACAGTTCACTGGAAAAATACTTCAGGTGTTCGTGCTACCTGTCCTGACTGTCACGTTCCGCATGACTGGACGGATAAAATTGCCCGTAAAATGCAAGCAAGCAAAGAAGTGTTCGCCCAACTTTTTGGTGATCTAGACACCCGTGAAAAATTCGAAGAACGCCGTATTGTCCTTGCTCAGCACGAATGGGATCGTTTCTCTGCAAACAAATCCCTGGAATGTAAAAACTGTCACGACTACGACAGCATGGATTTCGACAACATGCGCCCTACCGCTCGTATCCAGATGAAGCAAGCAGCCGAGCGTGATCAGAGCTGTCTTGACTGTCACAAGGGTATTGCCCACAACCTGCCTCATAACATGGACAGTACCGGTGGCATGATCAGCCAGCTGGAACAACTGGCATCTAACACCAAGTTCGAAGTTGGCAGCGAATACATCAGTGTCCGTCATCTACCTCTTTACGAAGAGAAAGCCCTGAGCACTGAAGCTGGTCTGCTGAACCCTGCCTCAGCAATTAAAGTTGTCGACCAGACTAAAGATGCTATCCAGGTTGAAGTATCTGGCTGGCGTAAAGACAAAGGCTTCGGCCGTGTAATCCAGGAAGACTTCGGTATGAACATCGCCGTTGCCTCCCTACTGAAAGAAGCATCAACCAACGATCAGCTTATTGAGAAGTTTGAGCGCAAGGAAGATGAGCTGACAGGTCTGCCATGGCAGCGTGTAACAGCGAAGCTGTGGATGAAGAAAGAAGCCCTGCTTGACGACGTTCAGCCAATCTGGGAACAGGCTAAACAGTCTTACCAGACTAACTGTTCAGTTTGTCACACCCAGCCTGACGAAGCTCACTTTGATGCCAACACCTGGCCTGGCATGTTCAACGGCATGATGGCATTCGTTAACTTCGATACCGACAGCAAGGCGCTGGTACTGAAGTATCTGCAGAAGCACTCATCAGATTTTTCTGAAGGCCACCACTAAGCGATTGATGGAGTAATTAAACAATGTCTGTTACCCGAAGAAGTTTTCTAAAAGGCCTTGCTACCACGAGTGCCGTATCCGTTATCGGTCCTGGCCTGCTGACCTCCACAAAAGCGCTGGCCGCTGAAACTACTGGCAGCTGGAAAGTATCAGGTTCACACTGGGGTGCGTTCCGTGCCCACGTATACGCTGGTAAAGTTCAGGAAATCAAACCACTGGAAATGGATAAATACCCGACTGATATGATCAATGGTATCAAGGGTATTATCTACAGCCCGTCGCGTGTCCGTTACCCTATGGTTCGCCTGGACTGGCTGAAAAAGCACAAGTACAGCGCAGATACCCGCGGCAATAACCGTTTCGTACGCGTAACCTGGGATGAAGCACTGGATCTGTTCTACCGTGAACTGGAACTAGTTCAGAAAGAATACGGTCCATGGGCTCTGCACGCAGGTCAAACTGGCTGGCGCCAGACTGGTCAGTTCCACAGCTGTACCAGCCACATGCAGCGTGCTGTAGGTATGCACGGTAACTTCATCACTAAAGTTGGTGACTACTCTACCGGTGCTGGCCAGACTATTCTTCCTTACGTTCTGGGCTCAACGGAAGTTTATGCTCAGGGTACTTCATGGTCTGAAATCCTGAAGAACAGTGACAACATCGTTCTGTGGGCGACTGACCCTGTGAAAAACCTGCAGGTTGGCTGGAACTGTGAAACTCACGAATCGTACGCATATCTTGAGCAACTGAAAGAGAAAGTTGCCAAGGGCGAAGTGAACGTTCTGTCTGTTGACCCGGTGAAAAACAAAACCCAGCGCTACCTGGGCAACGATCACCTGTACATCAACCCGCAGACCGACGTAGCCTTCATGCTAGCGGTAGCGCATACCCTGTACACTGAAGATCTGTACGACAAGAAATTCATCAGAACTTACTGTCTGGGCTTCGACGAGTTTGTTCCTTACCTGATGGGTAAGTCAAAAGACAACATCGAGAAAACCCCTGAGTGGGCAGCAGAGATCTGTGGTGTTGATGCTGACAAGATCCGCGAATTTGCCCGCATGCTGGTTAACGGCCGTACTCAGATCCTGTTCGGTTGGTGTATCCAGCGTCAGGAGCACGGTGAACAACCATACTGGATGGGTGCAGTTATCGCTGCAATGGTTGGTCAGATTGGTCTGCCTGGCGGTGGTGTTTCTTACGGCCACCACTACAGTTCAATCGGTGTACCTTCAACCGGTTTTGCGGCTCCGGGCGGTTTCCCGCGTAACCTTGACCAGGGCAAAAAGCCTAAGTGGGACAACAACGATTTCAACGGCTACAGCCGTACAATCCCGGTAGCCCGCTGGATTGACTGTCTGCTGGAACCTGGTAAGAAAATTAAGTACAACGGTTCAACCGTTACCCTGCCTGACTACAAGATGATGGTGATCAGCGGTAACAACCCGTGGCACCACCACCAGGATCGCAACCGTATGAAGAAGGCATTCCGCAAGCTTCAGACAGTTGTAACCGTAGACTTTGCATGGACGGCTACCTGTCGCTTCTCTGACATCGTACTGCCGGCCTGTACTCAGTTCGAACGTAACGATATCGACGTATACGGCTCATACAGTGGCCGCGGCCTGCTGGCGATGCACAAACTGGTTGACCCGCTGTACCAATCGAAAACTGACTTCGAAATCTTTACTGAGCTGACCCGTCGTTTCGGCCGCCACAAAGAATACACTCGTGGTATGGACGAGATGGAATGGGTTCGTCAACTGTACTCTGATTGCCGTGATGCAAACAAGGGTAAGTTTGACATGCCTGAGTTTGATGAGTTCTGGGAGAAAGGCGTACTGGACTTCGGTGAAGGTAAACCTTGGGTTCGTCATGCTGACTTCCGTGAAGATCCGGAAATCAATGCACTGGGTACCCCATCAGGCTTCATTGAAATCAGCAGCCGCAAGATTGGCCGCTTCGGTTACGAACACTGTCAAAGCCACCCTATGTGGTTCGAGAAGAGTGAACGTTCTCACGGTGGTCCGGGTTCTGAAAAGCACCCATTCTGGATGCAGTCATGTCACCCGGACAAACGTCTTCACTCACAGATGTGTGAATCTGAAGAGTTCCGTGCGACTTACGCTGTTAAAGGTCGTGAGCCGGTTTACATTAACCCTCAGGATGCCGCAGAGAAAGGCATTAAAGACGGCGACCTGGTGCGCGTTTTCAATGACCGTGGCCAGCTACTGGCCGGTGCAGTACTGACTGACAGCTATGCTCGTGGTGTTATCCGTATTGAGGAAGGTGCATGGTACGGCCCGCTTAACGAAAAAGACGGTGCTATCGATACCTACGGTGACCCGAACACCCTGACTCAGGATATTCCGTCATCAGAGCTTGCACAGGCGACCAGTGCGAACACTTGTCTGGTTAACTTCGAGAAGTTCACTGGCAAAGTACCACCAGTAACCTCATTCGGTGGTCCGATTGAAGTAAGCTAATCCGACAGGATACAAGCAGATAACAAAGCCCCGGCACAGAGCATTCTGGCCGGGGCTTTTCTGTTAACTGTGTAAATTGACCAGAATGATCGTGAAACTATCCTCAGGCTGTTTAAGAACCGCCCTAAAACAACGTCAGAAAACATTAATACATCCGAAACTCGACATCAGCAGGAGCCTACATTGGCTCACCACCGCGTAAATACTGATTAAAGAAACCGCTGCGAACCATCCCCCACTTCAAACTCCGTAACACCAACTTTATGCGGACCATCAGGTTGCGGCATTTCCGGCGGTGGAATGAGCATTAGCCCGACCATCAGCAATAACATTAAACATACGATTCCTATACCCGTCCTAACCACCTATTTCATCGCCTTTCCCTTATTTTTCAGTTAACTGCGGGCAGTTCACAATGGTCAATAAACAAGCACAAGTTTGCTGGTTGAGTTATTAAAAAATACATTCAGTTGCAGATAAAACTTCGTCTCACTTCACAGCACAAGTTCTCATCGATAACTGGAAGCATTACATCGAATACCGGACTATTTTTCTATTCACAGTGATTCTTACTACGCTTATGTCTGAGGTGTGTCCCTTTTACTGACAATATCCGGCGCGGAGGTATGTTAAACATGGCAAAGGCATTAATTGTAGTGACCAGCCACGCACGACTTGGCGACAGCAATCAAACCACTGGTCTTTGGTTCTCAGAGCTCACCCACCCTTACTATGCAATTGCCAAGCATGGAATCGATGTCGATATTGTCTCAATTCAAGGCGGTGAAATTCCCATTGATCCCAAAAGTTTTGATGAAGAAGACAGAAACAATGCCCTGTTTTTAGCAACGCCTGAACTGGCAGAAAATCTGAAAAACAGCCGCTCACTTGATGACATCAATGCCTCAGAATATCAGGCCATTATTTTCGCCGGAGGTCACGGCACTATGTGGGATTTTCCCGATGATCCCGACGTTCAGGACAAAGCAAACGAAATCTATGAAGAAGGTGGAATTGTGGCAGCCATCTGTCATGGTCCGGCAGCACTAATCAATATCCAGCTTTCTGATGATAGTTATTTGATTGACGATAAACGAGTTACCGGCTTCAGCAATACAGAAGAAAAAGCCGTTGAACTGGATAACGTTGTGCCCTTTTCTCTCCAGGACGAGCTGATGATCCGCGGTGCACACTTTGTCGAAAAGCCAGCATGGACCGCGAATGTTGTCATCGACGGACGACTGGTTACAGGCCAAAACCCCCAATCAGCAGTTGGTGTAGGTGAAGCCGTCAGCGATTTGCTACTGGAATGGTTTAACTAAAAGGAAAAAACAGAATGGAATATCTGCATACCATGGTTCGCGTCAGAGATCTGGATGAATCGCTGGACTTTTATTGTACCAAGCTCGGGCTACAGGAAATTCACCGTATCGATAATCACAAAGGGCGCTTCTCTCTGGTCTTCCTCGCTGCCCGTGATGATGTTACTCGTGCCGGAGCCCATAACACACCTTTGATTGAGCTGACTTATAACTGGGACCCGGAGATTTATACTGGTGGCCGGAACTTTGGTCACCTGGCTTTTCGTGTCGATAACATTTACGAACTCTGCTCTCACCTCCAGGAACAAGGCGTCACGATAAGCCGTCCTCCTCGTGATGGCCATATGGCATTTATCCGCTCACCTGACGGTATATCTATTGAGTTATTACAAAAAGGAGAACCACTGGCACCAAGAGAACCATGGGTATCAATGGATAATATTGGCGAGTGGTAATTTCAAAGGGCAATATAACTGAACAGTAACCATACAGATGTAAGTCAATTAGCTTATTAATTGCTTTACATCTGCCAATATTTCCCTCGTTAAATTCCTAACATATAAGAATATCGTGAATATTTCATTCATATTTATTCATCAATAAATAACATGTCGTATGGTAACTATAAATATATTACCTCGTTATTTAAGCTATCTCTTTTTATTACCCATAATAAATTTGAGACAATTTAATATCAGTTAAACTTTTTACCTCTCATTTTATTGACCTGCATTCAAAACCGGATTTTATAAATCCCTGACAACATTGACAGTGAATGTTGAAAATGACAGTATTTTTCAACACAGCAACGCAAAAACGCGCTTTCACTCTAGTTGCCTTTATTCACCCTTCCTAAAATAAAGCCGCAACACTTCTATACCCAGAATAAAGTGTGAATAAAGGAAAATACAATGAATAAATTACCGTGCGCGTTTATCGGCATGAGCTTTTTATTACCTTTCAGTTCATTAAACCATGCAGCCATCCTTAATCAGACAGATGTATTAGCAGATATAATCCAGTCTTCCACCCCTTACTTTCAGCAAGAATGTCATCTGTCTGGTAACGAACAAACCTTACCTCAAGATTGTAATTACTATGTACTGAACCTGACAGAGTTATCACCAGCACAAAGAAGCAGTTTTACCAACCATATCCTTGGCTTAGGTGTCAGCACTAACTATGTACTTATCACCAAGCCAAATAAGATCTCTGAAAGACAAATCTATTTATTAGATAGTCCGGATACTGAATACGTAGCGACAAACCTGACAAACGATTTAAACAAACGCAGCCGAACACGTCGCTCACTAAGCTCAAGCAGTAATCCTAAAGTCATGGAATTTGTTCTTCACCGTCGATTTAACGTAGAGCGTGAGAACAAAGGTAACGCAACACTAAAATATAAAGTTCGTTATTACAGAAAATCACCTTATTACTCCCGTTCCGGTGATAAAGATAAATTTGTTGAGATCGTCCTTGCAGAAGGAACAGGTATCGACATGGGAATGGAAAATGCGTGGTCTGATATTTACCGCCGCTGGCAGCATAACAGCAGCGTCAGTTATGTTTACAAGGAATACCTAGATTCAGTCAGCGTCGATGTGAAAGTAAATGACAAAGCCAAACTTGCAAATGGTGATATCTATCTCAACGATTTATATCCTCGTATGCAAGATCAAGTTGAGTCAAAAGTAGAGAAAGAAACCAGCTCAAGCATCAAAGTCGGCCTTGGTTTTTCACCTAAAATTCCGATTAAAGATATTGAATATAAATTTACTGACAAATATACCATCACCAACAAAAAAGAGTTTGGCCTTATTACCCAAACTAACCGCGACGGTTATCAAATTAAATACATCAACAACAAATATGGCTCCCAAATCAATCCGGAAAATGGTTTCTGTAACCTTGGTACGGCTGATGGTTGGTGCTGGGACTATGATGACTTCCGCGGCAACCCATGGAATTTCGACAAGATCCGCTCGAATAACCCACTGGCTCTGAGTGGCCTGCGTCCGGATTTCGTAGCCAAAATAGCGGCTAAAGAAGATGTCTCTGGCAGCTCAACCATTAATGTCACTACCAAGGTAAACAGCCTTGCTCTGTTTGGCCACAACCGCTGGATTATCGGCCGCCGTTACGCATCAGGCAGCCAGTTATGGACAGGAAAAACTGACTGGAACCGTAATTGGCAGGAAGACAGAAATTTTGAAAAGCTGACCTATACCGACAGCTTCCCAATCACCATTGACTGGAACAGCCCATGGTTCCTTGGAAGTGATGCTGTAACAATCAAATCAACCTACCTTAGTCAGGAAAAAGCACAGTGTCTGACGGTGGTTAATGGCCGTGAACTGACATTCAAGGATTGTGTTGAAGGCAGCAAATCTCAGTCGTTTATCTACGATCAGGAAAAACGCTACCGCAGTGTCGCTAATCTGAATCAATGTCTGGACTCAGAAGGCGGGAAACTCTCTCTGAGCACCCACTGTAATGATGACTACGCACCAAATACTCAGGTCTGGTCATGGCAGGAACCTAATCAGTTCTCAAATGATGTGCTGTTTACCACTAACTATGACAGAACCATCAATGCCATTGATGCATCAACAGCTGTACCTAGCATTTTGCGCATTGAAGATATTCAAGACAAGCCAGACAGCGTGCTTTATACCAGCCGCTTTACTGACTTCAGCACCGTAACCCCTTAATCACTCATCAGGAATGAGTGGTTCACTTTGTCGCTATGTTGGCGACTCAACAACAATAATTATTATTGGACTAAAAATGAAAAAAACATTACTTGCCATTTCAATATTGCTTCCTTTCTGCGGCGTTGCGTCTGCCACAGAAATGGTTCGCGCAGAAGATATCACAGCAGAAGCCGTTCGCAGCGTTCAGTCTGATACGACTTATACCTATGCCCGCTGCTGGTACCGTCCTCATCACAACCACAATGATCCGGCAACAGAGTGGGAATGGGCTCTAAATGATGACGGTAGTTACTACAAAGTCCACGGATACTGGTATTCATCCATTTCGTTCATGAACATGTTCTATACCGATACTCCGCAAGACGAGATCATGGAACGCTGCCAGAAGACACTGGGTGTAGATCATGAAACGGCTGACATCACTTACTTCGCTTCAGATAACCGTTTCTCTTACAACCACTCATTCTGGACAAATGAAAACAGCTACCAGCCAGAGAAGATCAATAAGATCATTGCCTTTGGTGACAGCATTTCAGATACCGGTAACCTGTTCAACGCATTCCAGTGGCGCTTCCCTAACCCGAACTCATGGTTCCTGGGTCACTTCAGCAATGGTTTTGTCTGGGTTGAATACATTGCCCAAGACAAGCACCTGCCACTATATAACTGGTCTGTAGGCGGTGCAGCCGGTGATACTCAATACCTGCTACTTTCCGGTATTCATGATCAGGTAGATTCCTACCTGACTTACATGAAAATGGCGAAGAACTACAACCCAGAAAACAGCCTGTTCACAATTGAATTTGGCCTGAACGACTTCGTCAACTACGACCGCTCAGTAAAAGACGTAAGTGACGACTTCGCCCGCGCCCTTAAGCGCCTGACAGATAACGGTGCGCAGAACATTCTGGCGCTGACTCTGCCAGACGCAACAATTGCGCCTCAGTTCAAATACTCTGAACCACAAAAAGCAGTAGAAGTTCGCCGCAAGATTGAAGAATTCAACGAATTCATCAAACAGGAAGTACTTAAATACCAGCTTCAGGGCGTGAATATCTCACTTTACGATACCAGTGGCCTGTTTAAGGATATTTCAACAAATCCTGCGAAATACGGTTTCCACAATGTGACAGATGCATGTCTGAACATTGACCGTAACTCAGCGAAAGACTACCTGATGAGCCACTCGCTAACTAACGAATGTGCCACATACGGTTCTGATAGCTATATGTTCTGGGGCGTTACACACCCAACAACCAAGACCCACAAAGTATTGGCAGAACAGATCAGCAAGTCAGCTCTTGATCAATTTAAGTTCTGATTAATCATATAGTTAATAACAACAAGACGGGGTAGCCACACTACCCCGTTTTTTTATTCTTTTTTCGCAACTTATCTTGTTGCTGATAGTGAACTGCCTAGCAAAACAAACAGCAACATTACAACTTTGTGTGCATTCTGCTTCCACCGTACTCTATACTAATTCTTGATAAGCATCAGATTGCATCATGGACGTGTTAATGAGAGCTGCGTTATTCCGATTCATCGCCTTATTATTTCCCCTTCTTGCCATTACAGCGGGAAGTGCTTTCTATATTTACCATCAGGATGTCAAACAGCTGGAACAACGCATCATGGAAAGAGAGCGTAACATCCAGCAATCCACACTGCATATCACGCGGTTACATTTTGCGCCTATCATTGATGACCTTCGTTACCTGACACAAAAAATTCAGGAAGTGAGCAATAACTTACACAACCCCGCCGAGAAAAAAGACATTGTCGCCAATGCCTTTAAAAGAATGATCCTTACACGTTCTTTCTACGATCAGGTAAGACTGATAAACGATCAGGGTAAAGAAGTTATCCGAATCAACATGACTGACGGAAAAGCCGTTCAAGTTGATGACAATATGCTTCAGGATAAAAGCCATCGTCCTTATGTAAGTAATGCGTTGAAAATTGAACCCGGCACTTTCTACACTTCCGAGTTTGATCTGAACATGGAGAACGGGCAAATAGAAGAGCCGGCAAAACCTATGCTTCGTTTTGTCAGTCATTTTGTTGTTAATGGGCGCAGTTGGTTAATTGCCCTTAACTACCTTGGCTATACCTATCTCGAAGAACTCAATAACCTCTATCAATGGACTCACGGACAAAACTGGTTGATAAATAAAGAAGGGCAATGGCTGTTAGGGCCAGAGGCTCACACTTCCTGGCAGTTTATGCCGGGACCTAATGGCAATCTCAACAATGATTTCTTTGATAACTACCCTGATCTATGGAACAAAATTCAAACCGAAGAAAGAGGCCAGATGATTGAGGGGGATTTTCTCTTCACTTATACCCGCTTCTTCTCCGGTGATAAATTTCAGGGAGACGAATTATTTACCCTCCCCTTCGATGGCAGCGACCTCCCCTGGACGGTGATATCAAAAATTGATATGAGTCAGGCAGTAATGGAGCTGGCCTTTACCCGGGAAAGGATAATAAGAGTCTCACTACTCGCTACTTTAGTTCTTTCCCTCTGCTCCGGTTGTGCTGTACTGTCGTGGCATCTACTGCACTTGCTTCGTCACGAACAAAAGCTCAAACAGGAAAATCAGGATGTCGCACTGCAATACTCAACAGTTCTAAAGCATGTGCCAGATGGTCTTCTGACGATTGACCGTGACATGACTATCAATACCATTAACAAAGCCGCTGGCCGAATCCTGAATATCAATGATGATTCCGCACCAGGTAAAAACCTGCTTAAACTCATATCAGGCGATAAGAATCGCCAGCAAATCAAAGAGCTCGTCGAGCAAGTTCACAATTCAGATATTGAAGCCAATGACAAACCTATAAAAGTCAGGATCAAGCTCAGCCAGCTCAAAACCCGGTACATTGAATTTATCGCGACAGAAACACACTACAGTAGCCGAAGTGAAATCCTGCTGAATTTCCGAGATGTCACTTACTGGATTGAACGCGAAGAAAAACTGAAAAGCATGAGCAGAGCCCTGGAGCAAAGTAATGACTCAATCATTATCACAAATAACCAGGGTATCGTTGAATATGTCAATCAGGCATTTGAAAAATTCAATGGCATCAAATCAAGAGATATCCTTGGAGCCCAATCTTCAGCATTACTAAAAGAAACTTTAGATAATGACAAAGAAGTTCGTGCGGTACAGGATGAATTGAAAGAAGGTAAAACAATCAACCGAGTGATTGCCCGCAGGCAGGCTGATGACTCCATCATTTATGAAGAGAGAACCATCTCGCCGATCCGGAACAACCGTGGCAGAATCAGTCATTATATTTCCACCGGTAAAGACATTACTGAACGGATCCTATTTGAAAACAAACTTCACAAACTGGCCCATTATGACCTGCTTACCGAATTGCCGAATCGAACCATGCTCCTTCAATACATCGAAAGTGCAATGATTCAGGCAAGGAAGGAATTCAAGAGCATTGCCTTACTAACCATAGATCTTGACCACTTTAAACAGATCAATGATTCATTCAGTCACGATATCGGCGATAAGGTTTTAACGGCTATAGCCCAGCGTATCGAACATACCCTTAGGGAGGGGGATTTACTTGCAAGACTCGGTGGGGATGAGTTTGCCATTGTCATTAAATCAGATATTTCACCAGAGAATATAGCCAACCTAGCAGACAGAATCATCAATCACATCCGCGAGCCTCTTTGTGTTGAGAATAAAGAGCTACTTATTACTGCCAGTATGGGGATCAGCCTGTTCCCTGATGACAGTAATAATGTCGACAGTTTGTTCAAAAATGCAGATATCGCCCTTTATCGCGCAAAGGAGAAAAATCGCAACCAATTCTGTTTCTTCACCCGACAGATGGGCCTCGACAATATTAAACGCATTCAACTTGAGTCAGAGCTAAGAAAAAGCATTGGTACGGACAGATATGAACTTTACTACCAGCCGAAGATTAATGCAGCGACTCGTAAAATCTGTGGTGTTGAAGCCCTACTACGTTGGAAAGATGAAAAAGGACAGATCCGCTCCCCTGTCGAATTCATTCCGGTGTTAGAAAATTCAGGCCTAATCATTGAAGTGGGTGAGTACCTGATCCACCAGGCTTGCCACCAGCTACAACAATGGCATCAGAAGGGATTTAACATCAGATTTGCTCTTAATATCTCAGCACGACAGTTACTCAACTCAAATCTTGTCAGAACTGTCCGGAGCGCTCTGAGCGAATCAGGATGTGACCCGCACTCACTTGAACTGGAAATCACTGAAAGTGTCATCATGTGTGATGTAACTACTGCACTGGATAAACTCGTAAATCTGGAAGAATTAGGTGTAAAGATCTCGATTGACGACTTCGGTACCGGTTACTCGTCTCTGGCTTATTTAAGTCGCTTCCCAATTCATATTCTGAAAATCGATCGTGAGTTCATTAAAGATCTACCCGAAAACAAAGACAATATATCCATTACGCGGTCCATCGTTGAACTGGCTCACAACCTGAAAATGCAAGTTGTCGCAGAAGGTGTTGAAACCAAAGCTCAACAGGAATTTCTGGACACCTTGGGTGTTGAAGAGTTTCAGGGCTTTTACTTCGGTTCACCTATGCCACTAAGTGAATTTGAGCGTCTTTATATTGAGGCCAATGAATCTGCAATAATTCAATAAGTACGGTGAAATAACGCGGCGATCAAGGAAAGCATTTGTCCCTTTGCATATTCAACCATATAATTTTCATCAAAGACCTGTCACTTAAACGCCCCTGAGGTACCGTTATGAGCTTTAGTGATTATTTAGATGACTTTATCAAGCAGCGAGATCAACAGTCTAAAACAGCTGCTCCAGGTAAGCGTACCTTTCAGCGCCAACCTGTAATTCAAGATGCAACCAGCCAGAGTGTAGCCCGTGAAGCGATTGCTAAAGCTCAGGAAGAAGCTTCTGAGCGAGCCAGCTTTGAAACCAAAGCGGCTCATACCCGAGTAAATGGCAGATGTGTCCTGGAAAGTGAGGCTCATAATGCAGATCAACTAAAGCCTCAGGCTAAACCTGCTGACCCGGACAGAGTTCGCTACATTCAACAACTCAGAAAAGATCTGAAATTAAAAAAGCGACAGTCCTAACAACCCCCTCCTCACCTGTTTGTTTTTCACTCAATCCAAGTTATTTCCTTTTATTGCTGGCTGGTTCTGGTTTTTAACGGACACCAGCCAACATAAAAAACATCATTTCTTTCGAGAAATGTGACTTCAAAGAAGTTTTATCTCTCCAGCTTCGTATAGAAAGCACGCTGTAAATTCTCAATGGATGGGAATTTTGTTCTGAATTAATAATTTTTTGAAATTATTTTTCTAAAAAAACAGAGCAAAAATAAACCATAATGGCGATTAATTACCCACACCCTGGCATTTGCTTGTTTTATAGACAAAACCAACGCGGCGCAACATTAGATTCACACAAATATATATGCCATAAATTCTATGAAAACCTTATCACCAGCAATGACAGCCAACATAAGTCACTGATTAAGAAGAGATTAGATATAAAGGGTTAACTATGGCATTTGTTAACTTTAAAGAAGACACACGAAATAGATAATTTTTTCGCCAAATACAAGGGAACTGAATTTATACATAATACAAATATTATGACCACAATTAGTTCTCGAAAAAGAACCTACGCTTAATTCCCGCTACATTTAACCCTTTTTATTTCCCTGCGCTCTACACCATTAGTTGGCATAAAGCAATATAGGCACAAGGGTTTTTAGTAGTTAAAATTGCCGTATGAAAAAAGTATGTAAGACAACATCATGAACTCAACAATTCAAATTAACGAGCTGGAATCCATGCTCATTGCGATTGTCGTGCTTTTTCTTGGCTACTTTATTAATAGCAAAGTAAAGGTTCTGCGAAAGTATAATATCCCAGAACCGATTGTCGGTGGCCTTATCGTAGCTGTTATCATTACAGTTCTTCACCAGCATGGCACAGACATCACATTTAAACTAAGCCTTAAGAACACGTTAATGCAGATGTTCTTTGCGACAGTCGGGTTAGCAGCAAGCTTCAAGTTGCTGGCTAAAGGTGGTTCACGCGTATTCCTTTTCCTTGGCGTAGCTACTTTATATATCGTGATCCAAAACGCAGTAGGTGTAAGCCTGAGTACTATGCTAGGCCTTGACCCTCTACTTGGACTGATCGTTGGCTCAATCACCCTTTCCGGTGGCCACGGTACAGGTGCAGCATGGTCACAAACTTTTGCAAGCGACTTCGGCCTTCAGACCCTTGAGCTTTCTATGGCGGCAGCCACATTTGGCTTGATCATGGGCGGTATCATTGGCGGTCCAGTCGCACAGCGCCTGATCAATAAGTTCGAATTAAAGTCGGAGTTTGGTGGTGGTGAGCATCATCACGCGTCACATCCGGATCTGGTTACGTACAGTGATCACGAAGAAGACCGAATCACAGCCAAAAACACCATTGAAGTACTCTTCATTTTGTTGGTCTGCGTTGCTGGTGCTTCTCACGTCAAAGAGCTTGTGGATAGCTTAGGTATCAACTGGCTGCGTATCCCAGACTTTGTCTATGCCTTATTCATTGGTGTATTCATCACTAATGTGTGTGAAACAACCAAAGTTTACAAAGTTAATACTGAAACAGTCGATGCACTGGGTACTATCTCTTTGTCCCTGTTCCTGGCTATGGCACTGATGAGCCTTCAATTATGGGAGCTAATGGAGTTGGCTTTGCCTATGCTGGTTATTCTGGCTGTGCAAACCATTACGCTGGCGATATTTGCTTACTTCGTAACTTTCCGCCTTATGGGTAAGAGCTATGATGCAGCAGTCATTTCAGGTGGCCACTGTGGATTCGGTATGGGCGCAACACCTACAGCTGTAATGAACATGGGATCACTAGTGTCTCGCAATGGTCCTTCACCACAGGCGTTCATGGTTGTACCGATTGTAGGCGCTTTCTTCATTGATATTGCGAACTTAGTCGTACTTCAGACATATATCAGCTTTATTCAATAAAGATTTTTGTGCTCAAAAAAGGGCTGAGTGACGTTGTCACTCAGCCCTTTTTTATTATTCACATACCTTCATTAACGTTTTTCGTTCTATTATTAATACAGATAAATGAAGCTCCGAACGACGAAAACGCAAAATAATACCAATATGATTCTTCTACTCTAAGGTTGCGTAATCGGATCTTATTCAATTCACCGACTCAGGTGAGCTGATTGTTATAAAAACGGCGATGAGAAAAAGCAGTGCATTATCATTAAAATCAAACGTATGGAGTATTAAGATGCTAGGTGAAAATCACGCACTCTTCCTTGAGTTCCCTGAAATGCAAGACAAAATTCAGGAGTTGAAAATGACTGATGAAAACTTCAAAACTTTATCAGACAGATACCATCAACTCGACCATACGATAAGAGGGTTAGAATCAAATAACGTTCCTACAGAAGATTCACATTTCACCCAGCTCAAACTAGAGCGGCTTCAACTTAAAGATAAAATTTTCAGCATTTTAACGAACTAAAATCGTTCTAACATGTTTACCATTCCCTCGACTTCTTAACCGATGCCAGGGGGAATGGTCAAACACCATAAGATATCCCCCCTCAATAATCACTGCCCTTCCCCCCCTTTTTTTCACAATTATTAACTACTATTCGCAATATCCTAACTTAATACGCTCGTTCTAATTTATTAAACACAATCTTAGTTCCCCAAAACACAATTATCCTCATGAGATTCTCACACTAACAAAATCATAATAATACTTTGTCTTATTTCATGCCCTGGCTCCAAAAATAATAATCGAAACTAACAATGAAAATAAAAACTGCATCAATTCATTAAATTGAAAAACGCCATACAAACAAAAAAATAAATCAATAATTATCAAATACTTAAGCGCTTTATATGCATTTACCATCATTGAGAAAATTATCGCTAGGCAATTTTGCTAAATTCAATCAGTCAATTCATCCCTACAGTTCGAAAGGAATATTTAAGGTGTGGTGTTAGCCACCGTCAGTAACCAGGAGTGAGTAATGAATAATGAATTAATAAGGAAAAAAGTGATAATGAATCCTTACAAGGCTGCCATCGGATTAACTTTATCTATTGGGTTTATTCCCTTCAGTGTAAGCGCAGCTGATAATAATCTAACGTACATAGAAGAAATGGGAAAGCGCCTATTCTTCGAAGAAATATCGTTGAACAATAACATGTCTTGTTCTTCTTGCCATTCAGGCGGAACAGGTGGTACTAACGGTGACTCAACAACAAACCTTGGTGAAGTTGCTGTCAGGGGATCAGATCCCAGCAAAGTTGGCACTCTTAAACCACCAACAAATAAATATGCGCAGTTTCTGGATGGCGAAGGAAAAGTTATCGGGATTAAAAACTTTGATCCTGCTTGCCAAGCATTTGGCGGAACGGCTCCATGTGGTGGTGCCTTCTGGAATGGCCGAGCTGAAGGTGACTTAATCGAATCTTTTCATCAGATTAATGTATTCGAGGGCTTGGGTAACGAATACAAAACTATATATGAAAAATATATAGGTACAGTTTCAGACCAAGCGCACGCAAGCCCATATACAAATCCTGTCGAGCAAGCATTGCCTGATAAAAAGTCAGTCTGTATTCAAGTTGATAGCACTGCCTGGGGTAAAGAGCTGTATAAATATGCCTGGGGAACAGAGCTTACCTGTAATGATGAAAACATCGACAAAGAGTTTGCAAGATTTGCCGTATCTCTATCAGCATGGCAAATGTCCAGTGACAATAACCGCTTTGATTCTAAGCGTGACGTAGCCTTAAGAGGTGATGCTGATGGAAAATTCCCGTTAGACCTGTTTACTGAGCAGGAAAATCACGGTCATGACTTATTCTATGGTGTTGGCCCTGGTACAGGTGCTCGATGCTTCTTCTGCCATCAGAGCGAAAACAATGAGGGTGTCGGAAAATTTGAAAGGTATACCAATGATCGCTATTTCAACCTTGGTGTACCGTATAATCATGAAATACCAAACGCAGCAGAGCCTAATAAAGGGCTATTTGATGTAACATCAAATGGCGCCCACCTCGGTCAACATAAAGTGCCGACATTACGTAATGTAGATAAACGTCCAGACCGCCGATTTATGAAAGCTTATACACATAACGGTTGGTTTAAATCCTTAGAACAACTCATTCATTTCTATAATACAGCGGCAGTTCCGACTACAGATGAAGAATTGGCCGAGTGTGCCGCAGCGACAACTGACGAAGAAAAACTTGCCGTTTCTACCGCTTGCTTCTTTGGCAAGACACGTTGTGAAGCAGGTGAATGGGAAATTGAAGCTGCAATGGAAGCGAATTGCTGGCCAGAGCCTGAAATAAAAGACAATGTTGCTATATCAACGTCAAACTTTGGACCTGTCGGTAACCTTAAAATGACCAAAGAAGATGAAGCAGCGGTCGTTGCGTATCTGAAGACATTAAGTGACAAAAGCAGTGCCACACCACCAAGATCATATGAGTCACGGCCATATGACGAACGACGCCTAAAATAAGATTTAAAAGTCTTAAAAACCACAAACGAAAAAGCCCTTGTCTTTCGTCGGGAACGCCGAGTTAAGGGCTTTAATCAGTGACGGAACGGCCGGGTGGCGCGCCACTGGGGTTGCACGACGGGCAGGCCACCCTGCGGGCCTCTTCGAGAACTCATTCGTCCAAAGGGCGAACACAAATTCAATGCATACAAAAAAGGCCTAGTCTTTCGACTAGGCCTTCAATGTAGTGGCGGAGCGGACGGGACTCGAACCCGCGACCCCCGGCGTGACAGGCCGGTATTCTAACCAACTGAACTACCGCTCCAATTCTGTGTGAAGCCCGACTTTCGCCCAACCTCTAGAATGTGGCGGAGAGATAGGGATTTGAACCCTAGATACGCTACAAACGTATGCCGGTTTTCAAGACCGGTGCTTTCAACCACTCAGCCATCTCTCCGTAAGTGCGGTGCATAATACGTTTTTCATTTTTTACTGTAAAGCACTTTTTGACAAAAAGATGACGACTGCACAAAGCAGCCTCAACCGGGTGTTTTATTAGTCTTTACATATATATAAGCGGTATGTGGAAACCATCAAACCTACCGTTTGACCATATGCCTCCAGGGTAATACTGATACTCAATAATTTTTGCGCGAGGCCTCAAATTCAACATAAATAATCATAGATTTATATACTTATGTTTGATGTTTCACTTTTTTGTGACACCTTTTATGTTCTGGTATACCAGCGTAAGCATTTTCACCGAGTTTAAAGCACAATGATCTGTCCAAAAAACAAACAGCGCCTTTGGGGTTTGCTATCTGTTATAGCAATGCTCAGCTCATCCAATGCCATTGCATCAGAGCAGTATACAGCACAGTGCCAGATTGAACGCACCGACTCGGGATGGCAGTTTCTCAATCCACAATGTGACATTGGTAAAGGCCTCTGGGGTAGAAAGCCAGATGAAAGAGAAAGCAGCTTTTGGCTTCAATGCAACTATAGTAAATCACTCCCGAGTAAAAACCTGACCAAAGCAATCAATCGGCTTTTCCCTCACAATAGTTATCTGGTTCCAGACGGTGATAAATATCGCTGCCTCATCGGCCCGTTCGACGATCAACGACTGGCAGAAGAAGCACAAAATCAGTTAACACGCTTCAATTTTGATAAGGCTTTTATCCGTCAAACAGCCAATAAAATTACTGTTACCGGAAAAGCAGGGCTGATTACACCACTACCGGCTAAAATCCTAAAACCTCGCCAACCAGAAGTTATTGCGAAAGCCGAGCCCAAAAAGCAAGCAGAACCGCCTATTCAAAAAACGCAACCTAAGGCAAACCCCACAGCTCAAACACCCAAACCTGTTAAACAGGAAGCCGAAACTGATAAGCGCAGTGTATTGGTGGAGAACAGAGTCATACTCAACTCATCAATCTACTCATTCACTTTCAACAACTTAAAATATCATCTCCCGATGACTATCAACTCGACTGAAGAAATGCCGCCGATGTTTGTTCGGGAACAAAACATCTACTGGTCAAAAGTTAACTTCACGACAGCCGAGAGTTGGTGCAAACGTTTCGGCCTGAGGTTACCGACCATTGCTGAGCTACAGTATCTCCACACCCATGGCCAGCACTACCTGCTGCGACATCGCTGGCCGATTAAAGCCAACTACTGGAGCAATACCCTGAACACGTATTCAGGTGAAATAAGGACCTTGAACATTCGCAGTGGCCGCCCCGATGACTATCGTCCGCTTGCCCTGCTCTATGCAACCTGTGTTGTCGAAGCAAGTTAAGCCATTAGCCTCTGAGTTACTCCAGAATCATAGCCGGCCTCATTCGAGTCCGGCTTTTATTTACCCAAGTTTTCACTCAAAGCACATCTCTCCTCATCTCGCCGATTACTAGAAGAATTCCGAACTATTCCTATACTGAATATTAATCAGAATTACAGACAGTTGTTGCAATCAATGCCCTACATGAGAGTTAAGCCTACACAGGTTTCTCTCCATAAATACAAAAATGACAGGACGTAACTATGAATCAAACGATCAGGTTTATTTTCGCTATTTCGACCATGGCATTTTTACTCTCCGGCTGTGACAACGGCGGTGCTGAAGACAAAGCCGTAATAAAATCCCTTGAAAGCAAAATTCAACAATTGGAGCAACAGCTGGAGCAATCAGAGCAGGCATCTGCAGAAGCAAGTAAAAGCTCAAGCACCAGTGCTGATAATATAAAAGCCCTTGAAAAGAAAATTGCCACCCTAGAAAAACAACTGGCAGAAGCTCCAAAAGTCGAAACCAAATCATCAACATCCGGTGGCACATTAGACAAAGTATTAAAGCAAGGTTATGTAAAATGTGGTGTAAGTAACGGGCTGCCAGGTTTTTCTAACCCAAATGACAAAGGTGAATGGGAAGGGCTCGATGTTGAATTTTGTCAGGCTGTTGCTGCGGCAACTTTAGGCGATAAAAGCAAGGTTAAATATATTCCGCTTACGACTAAAGAACGTTTCACCGCACTACAGTCCGGCGAAGTCGATCTGTTAGCCCGTAATACAACCTGGTCTCTTCACCGAGATTCTGCCCTCGGTGTAAATTTCGCGGGTGTGAACTATTACGACGGTCAGGGCTTTATGGTTAAGAAAAGCCTTGGGGTTTACAGTGCTACTGAGCTTGATGGAGCAAGTATTTGTGTTCAGGCTGGAACGACTACTGAACTGAATCTCGCCGACTATTTCCATTTCCGCGAAATGAAATACACACCGATTATTTTTGATACCGAAGCCAAAACGGTTAAAGGCTTTGAAGCCGGACGCTGTGACGTCATGACAACAGATCAGTCAGCGCTGTATGCCCTGCGCCTGAATTTGCCAGATCCGAAAAAAGTCATCGTCCTGCCGGAAATAATCTCTAAGGAACCATTAGGCCCTGTTGTCCGCCAGGGCGATTCTCAATGGTTCAACATTGTGAAGTGGACTCTGTATGCGATGCTCAACGCGGAAGAGCTGGGTATTTCATCAGTAAGCGTGGACGATATGAAAAACTCCAATGATCCCAACATCCGTCGCCTAATTGGCTTAGATGGTCCGAAAGGGAAAGGGCTAGGGCTTAAAGATGACTGGAGTTATCAGGTTATCAAACAAGTCGGGAATTACAGTGAAAGCTTTGAACGCACAGTTGGTATGAGCTCCCCTCTTGAAGTAAAGCGTGGCGTTAATGCTCTCTGGCGCGATGGCGGAATCATGTACGCTCCTCCATTCCGATAATTACATATTGTCACCGTTTGAATGCAAAAATGAACACGAGGAGTTTGCCGACCGGCGCTCCTCGTTTTGTTATTGGTAATTTATTCACCATATAAAAGCGCAACCAGCTGAAAAAAGTACGAATAGATTATTTTTTTGTGAGCCATACTCGAATTGAAACATTCATTTACAACTTTTAGATCTAAGCTAAGGATTTGTTAAGTATCATCTTTGTCAAATACTTAACCTGGGCATATGAGCGTACATTAATCACCCAAGTGCGTATTGGTGACTTGCATTTATATGTGAATACCCCAATATATGTCTTAACTGCAATTACCATAACTAACCCTGAGGGGAGAATTTATGAACGATCGTATTGTGAGTCGTAACACCGGTTACGAAAGCGTACTTTCAACCAATAAGAACCTGCGTAACGATTGACGCAAATTATAAGTACTTGTTATAATTGTAAAAAAACAACAATAACAGGTGATTGCATGACCGAAAGAAACATAGTTGTTCCATATGAACGATTCAGTTCAAAACAACAGGCTGAGGGCGATTCCTTACGTAGACAGTCGGATGCAATTAAAGGATTCATAGACAAAAACGGGTATATACTTGATGATCTGGGTTTCGTTGATAAAGGCTTATCAGGTTATACAGGGAAAAACATCAAAGGCGGCGCACTTGGTGAAATCCTTCAGATGCTCAAGGACGGTACGTTTCCAGCCCCTCACAAACGTATCTTGCTTGTTGAAAAATTCGACCGTTTAAGCCGCCTCCCAACAACAGATGCAATAACAGACATTATCAAGCCGATCCTGCGCACAGGTTTAGCTATTGCAACGGTAAAAGAAGGTAAAATCCTTACAAACGATAACATAGATGATATGGGTGTTTTTTTACCTATCATCCTTTTGCTGAATGAAGCAAATGCATATGTTGAAACGCTGACTTACCACGTTACAAAAGCCTATGACGACAAATTTGAGCGATTGGTGAACGAAGGTACGATCATGGGGCATGGTCTGCCAGCATGGTTAAAGTATAACCAAGACAAAACAGAGATCCTGCCCATTCCTAACAAAGTAAAACTTTTGCAAACTATGTTTAGCCTTGCAGCTGTTGGCTACTCAAGTAACAAAATTGCAAATTACCTTAAAGAACATCACGAAGATGAATTTCTTACAGAAAAACAAACTTCATGGAATGTTCAATCAGTACTTCGGTATATGAAAAACAGATCGGTAACAGGTCGCTATACATCAAAAACAAAGAATCGACCAACCGTTATCAGAGAAAATTACTTTCCAGTGGTTATTAGCACTCAAGATTTTGAAAAAGTTCAAGCAATTATAAATTCGCGAACTCAAAGTAAAATCAACAAAGGTCTAAAAACAACGGGTAAAGATGGAAAAACAAAAAACCTTTTTACTGGATTGCTAAAATGTAGTGAGTGCGGAATGGGATTAGGTTTTAGATCGTCGGGTGATGGTCGTGGGACTAAATCAAAATATTCACTTGCTTGTAATGGACGCTTAAACAAGACAGGTTGTAAACACGCTACTATTCAATACATGATGTTTGAACGTGCAATAATGGAACACATTAGGCAGATTAATTTACATGCTGTTTTGAATAATAAATCTAGTGTAAATATGATCGATACATATCGTTCAGAGTTAGCATTAAAAAAGCAACAACATGATATGATCATGAAACAGTTACAAGGTGCACTTGATGAGGATGATATGTTAGATTTCATGATTCTAAAGCGCACCTACAAAAAACAAATGAAAGAGATTGAACAAAAAATCCAAGAGGAAATGATTAAATGTGTTGCTGTTCCAAATTTTGAAAATGTGGAATTAGATTCATTCCTTATGGATTGCGAACTTGATGGTAACACACCAGATTGGAACCAACGTCAAAAGGTTCAGGCTAACCTTAGAATGATTATTAAAAAAATTGTTGTGGATGATGAGAAAATCAAAGGAGTGCCGCGAATGCACCAAATTCACTTTAAAAATGGTGCGGTTGAAATGGTCACAACAAGCAGAAATAAATCAGGTTCAATTTACATTGAAGACAAAAACAAGACTGAACTAAGTAACGACCAGTCAAAATCAGATTATGATTATCTTCATATGTTATAAAATCTATAAACGCGGATTACTCCCCGTCTACTACTCTATCGCATCAAGCTTAAAATTTAAGTCGATTTTTACAAAAATGACGAAAAGATGTAATTATTCTAATTAATAAAACGAAGTGACAGCTCAACATTTGAACCGTCACTTTAGTTAGTATGCTCTCATTCTGAGTGTTGAGGCTTTGATTTGAGAAGACTATTTTTGAGAGTCTGCTATCTGTTTCTGTAAATTTTGAATTAGCTGATTTTGTAAATCAATCACTGTCTGATTTGAGTTAACACGTTGTTCATATGATTCAATTACTGGTTTAAGTTGACTTAAAGCCACATTATAACCAAGTGCTTGTTGTTTATGATCTTGTTGAACTCTCCCACCAGCTAATTTGTCGCGATAACTCATTGCTGATGCACCAGCAATTTTGTTTCCAGTTTCGTGATGGTATATTGGTTTGGTATAGCCTGCTTCATATTCAGGTGATGGATTTTTCTTACTCACTGCACAGTCTCCTTTTGCACGGTTCCGAATTTTAAAGATAGCGGTGGTAAGCTGTAAGTGCCAATCGATTTGATAAACAAATAGGTTTGAGGCATGTCACATTAGTAATAAACGCAAACTATTCATGTTTGCGTGATGCAAAGTTGATGAAACACACTTTGGGGCAAGAGTGAATTTAAAAAAGATCAACCTATAAGAGTAACCTGTCAGTTCTGATGATGTCTTGATTTGATAACTGACAGATTAAGCCCTAACTAATCTATATAAAAAGGCGGTATATCCCCTTATTTTTGAATATGCCAATTTGGACTTTTAGCTGATTGATTACTTAAACCACTCTTAGACGCCCTCAGACGCTCTCTAATCGCACCTGTTTTTCGATCATGCGGAGATACTACCGCTGTACGGTACACCCGAAATACACCTACTACACCAGCAATAACCGTTAATAATACGACTATATTGAACAGCAGCAACGATTACGAAATGTATTCACGACTATTTTATTTGTACAATATTCCTATGTAAATGCACTTATCTGTGAAATGAAAAATTATACGCCATTTTTCAAATAGTGGTTTAAAATTACTTGTCATTTTGAATCTGATTTCATTTTCTCCTGATGTTAAATTCTTTACGGTTATGCGACTTTGTCGTGATGATTTCCAAAGTTTGCAAGTTTTTCTCCTCCTATTGTTTCTTTTTTTGCAAATTTACTTGTTCCATAATAATCTAACTTTACAGCTGTATATCTGATATCACTTTCAATAATTTTTCTAACTGCAGAATCAAGAATGTTATTCCGTACAGGGAACCATAGCTGCCGTTCTATTTCACGTTCAAGATAATCGCCTTTCCATGCGTATGACGGATTTATGACCACTTTAATCATTCCTTTTTGATGTAATCCGGTTGATTGATACCTTAGACAATTTTTATCTCTTAGTGCATTTAAAATACGAGTTAACTTAACCTGCTTATTAGAAAATCTCTTTTCAACTCTCTCTTTCTCCATAATGAAAACATTCTTGCGCTGTATCAATTCACAAAGTATTTTTAGATTTTTTGATTCTGTAGGCGTGATCGATTTATTTATACAGAGATCATCAATTAACTTTCTGCTTACTTCTATGTTTGAGCGATGATTATCAAAATTACCACTACATATTTTTTTCAGTTCTTCTTCGCTGGTTGATTCATCGTATTTTTTGAATTGTGTATTATGCGAATTTGCAAATTTCCTTTTTTTTTGTCTTGTTCTTTTTTTAAACTTATTGAAATCCAAGATTACATTACCTGTAGTTATATCAATTAGGCAATCATCATTAACCGCAAAACTTCTATCAAGATCATATTTCCATTCAGACAAATCAAATGGTTCGGTATATCGTATACCTTTTTTGTAATCAATGATTAATTCACCTGTACCTATATCAATTAGGCAATCATCAAAAAATTTGTAACGTTCATATAGCTCAATGAGAAGTTTGTCTTTGTGCAACTCCTTAGACCTTGCAGCAAAATGGGCTAAATTTATTGCATTGGTGAATTTATTGTATTTTTCTTTTTCAAAAATCGCACCCATAATAGTTCCTTTAACAATTTCAATTTCTGGTTCAAGCCGTTCACTTAAATATGCCAACTTACATTTTTGATGTGTAGCGACTCAATAAGAAACTTCGACAGTTTCATAAATGTGTTTATAATTTTGTGATTTTCAGTTAGTCGCTACGCTCCTAACAACGGCTTACGCCGTTAATTACTTTGTTTTTAATTCTGTTAGAAAACAATAATTCGCGAAGCAGTTACGAACGAAGTGAGTAACTAACATTTATCAATTTACCTATATTTCAGTTAGTCGCTACGCCCCTAACAACGGCTTACGCCGTTAATTACTTTGTTTTTCTCTTTTTAGTATTAATTCTATTAAATGTCTTTATTTAACAAGGAGATCAATAAAAACCATACAAATCAATCACTTAAAGACAAAAATGGGACAGCGTTGTCCAAAAAACGAAAGTAAGACAACTTCTAGTAATGAATGACATTAGACGCCCCTGAAATACATTCTTTCTCTTCATTTTGACAGTTGCTGTGAAATTGCTCCCTGTGCTACACCCCACATTTTTGCAATGTTATGTCATTGTATAGTAACCAGTCGCATACATTTCACGTAATAATTGTAAATTTGCATTATTTGTAAATAGAAGTTTGTAAAAAGTCTTACGGCTATAAAATGCGTTGTGCATTTCATCAAAAGCCTTCATTATCAACCTATTAAATTTAATTAGTTAATGGATAAACTAAAATATAAACCTGATGTTACAGAACAATGAAGAAATCGAAAGTAAGGCGTCTAGAATGGATAAGGAAAGGATATGTGTCAATCTGGCTAGTGTTATAGTCAAATGTGTTAAATGCGCGGAAAATGGCGCATATTTGCTATGCTGACTCCTTATTAGTGATGCTACATTTTCTGATTTAAATCCCACCATTAATTTTAATTGCAAGAATACAACAAATTCGATTACATGTTAGAGAATACACTCTCTCAAATTGTAAATTATTAATATTCACAAAACATGTAGCTATTATATTGACCATACAGTTATCAAGTCAACCTTACTTACCCATATTTATTCGCTTTTATTTTAATAGTGAAGAATATCTGATTTAGTTATTAAATGTTATAGGGGCAATAACTGAAAGTTGTAATTTTCAAAGTTTGCAAAAAATAAAACCTCGTTCGTACATTTACAAACGAGGCTCATTTATATCTGAATTTTGCAAATTATCACTTCAAATAAACAGACTCATATCTGATATTGGATGAACCACCAAAATCAAGCAACTTTAACCCAAAATGAGCTGTCATCTCTATCAAGTCTTTGGACAATTTTGAGTTGGAGTAATTTGCTTGACTTCACTCACTCGCACAAATAAATGTATCTCAAAGTCCCAACGATTGTTAGTTGCGCTGCAATTTTTCCGTGCCCCACTGGACTGCCCAGACTTTTCCTAACAGACACATAGTAAACCTATGATTAACAAGCCTATTTTGATAAATAGTGACGGGGAGAATGGGACGAGTATAGTCACTTGGAAATCAATGCCTTAAAGAACAAGCTAGATTAACCTCACACATATATTGACTATCTCAAAAAGACTACAGAGGATTCAATTTCAATGAAGTAGGAGCACCTCAGCACTCCTACTTCACAATCTTCTATGAAGTAGACAATCTACTATCTAATACCCACTTTTTAGGTTCACCGAAGTATAGACGCGGTTTACTTGCAGATTCTTCATCATTACACAAGTAACATACAATCAAGTTTTTGATTGCTCTTGAAAGGGAAACATAGAGTAGATTTCTTCTGCTTCGGTATTCTTCATTATCAGTGTCATCAAAGAATGCAGAAATGTAATCTGACTTTCTCTCAAACCGCTCTTCTAGAAAAACAACAACATTCTTATATTCTAGACCTTTTGAGTTATGACAAGTCATAAAGACCTCATTGCTTTTGATATCTTTATCTAAGTATTCATACCATTTTATAAACTCTTCTAAGTTTAAGCTGAGAACTTCAAGAATTATTTCATTTACTTCGTCAATATCCTTAAACAAGTACTCGGAAACTTCTTTCACAGAGTTATTAATGAATTGGTCTAAATTATACTCACCGTTACAGGTAGAAAACAAATCCTCAATATTCTCTTGTAATAATCTAGAGTAGGAGCTGTAGCTTGACAGGACATCGTTTATTACCTTTGACAAGCTTACATCTCGCTCTAGTTTTATGCTCCTAATTTCTTTGATATAGTTTAGACTTTCTTTAAGAGTAATATTTCTAGAAGTATTTCCCATAAAATATCTAAGTGACTTGTTTGTAATCTCACTTTTATATAAAAAGTTGATTATGTTATATACACATCTTACAAAATGGTCTAAGTTGTTAATATTGTTGCTAATTATAAGTTTAGATGCATCTTCATGATAAAAAAGTCTGCTAAAAGATCTATAAAGATTCGGAAATCCTACCAGTTCAGATATTGTGGAATTTTTTAATACTAAGCAACATATTTTATCATCTTCACCTAACTCTAGGTTATCTTTAATTTCAGGTAGAAATTCTTTAACTAAATCAGATGTCTTATCACCGGACTCTAATTTACAAGAGTAGTATTCGAATGAACCTCCTTCACAATCATCATAAATAGAGAATTGAGATAGATCATCTGTCCTGAATTTATCAAACACTTCTATTACTTCTTTGAAAGACCTTCGGTTGTGTCGCTTGTTTATAGTGTAAAGTCCGTTGTGAATGCCATGAACTTTACTACCAATTCCTTTTCTGTATATTGCCTGCATTGGATCACCAAAGTACCCAATACACATATCCCGTGTTCGCTCTTTGGCTCTAGTTGAAATCTTACTTAGAAGACTAATGACTGTCGGACTGGTATCTTGAAACTCATCAACGAATATGTATGGATACTTATCTATTATAATATCAAGCATAGAAGGATATTCATTGCAGATAGATAGCGAGTGCTCTAACAATGTATCGTGACTAAACTTCATCTTGTGTAGAGCGTCCCTATTGGTATTGGAGTCATACTTTACCAATATATTATTTTCTCTATCCAACTTATCCTTGGCACGTATTAGTTTTGAAATTTTATTAACGTAGTAAACAGTACTTTCAAACTTTCCTTGATTTTTATTGAATGTATAACCAAATGACTCAACTTCATCTTTGAACTCTTTTACTTTTTTTTCTCTTTTTCTTGAATAATACAAATCAAGAAAGTCTTTACTCAATATCTTCTGAATAAATTCCTTTCTGATCGAAACATTGTTTTGGCTTTTAAACCAAGAGTAAACCTTTCCGCCATCTTTTTTTAAAAAATCTTTCTCTGTAATAATTATTTCTCTAGAAATTTTATTTTTATGGACATTACGTAGAGCTTTCTTCTGATTACAAATAATACCCCAAAGAGCATCATGAATTGTTGAGATCTCAACTAAGTTAGTATTACCAAGTCTAGATTTTAATTCGTTAGAAGCCGCATTTGTATAGGTAATGCAAAGAACTTTTTTGTTATTTGCATTTAGTTGTTTTGACTTCGTAACTAGAATATATTTAATACTTTCTTTTAACGCATAAGTTTTACCAGATCCAGCTCCTGCTTCAAAGACAAAGTCACTCATAGCATCAATTTTTCTGTCTATAAGACTTTGACAAGCCTTTTCGTCTTCTACTTTTTCTAAATTCTCAATAGATAGTTCCATTACGTACTCCAATCAAGCATTTAGTTTAGACTTAAGCCAATTAATCCCACTATCAATGTATGATGGCATCTTAGGGAGTTCTGAGTCTGAAGAAAGCATGTGGTATATGAGCGTATTAGCAAAGTCGCTTTTACTACTGCTCAGTTTTTTCTGCCACTCATAGGAGCTGCTTTTATTTTTTTTATAATCAATTTCTCCCTCTTTACCTACTATACGATTATAAATATTTGGCTTTAGCTCTTTGAGAGTTTCATTTAAAATAAGATTATTATAGTTTGTGAGAATAAATGCTTCCTCAAAACTTGAAGGATAGTACGTTTCAATCTCATCTTTTTGATATACAAGCTTAAATCTACCATTCTCTGATTCATAATAATCTAAATCAGCAGGTAACTTAACAGGCTGTTTTTCTTCTTTACTTGAAGTTTTTCCACAAATATAAGTTTTTATGACTTCATTTGTAGTTTCTCTATCTACAAGAGAAGTAATTTGGGCGAAAGAACTGTTTTCACCTTCTCCTTTTTCTTCTGGCTTTCTTTTAATATCAATGTCAGTTATAACTAAGCATGGTATCTCTAATTTATCGATTAAAGGTTTGTATATGTGGGCAAAAGCTCCATTTATATTAAATATACATATATAGTGCTTGCTCAACTCTTTTATTTCGGAAATTAGCAAGTTTAATATTTGCTCTTCTGTTATTCCTTCAACTAGTATTACTGCATCAGCGAAGAATATATCTGAAACTTTGAACTTGATATGTTTTTTTAAAAAATTCAAGTCGTCTTTTTTTAGTGCGTTTTCTTTTCCCTCTGCCGTTGAGTTTCCAGTAATACTTGTATCACTTAATGGAATACTCTTTGTGTTACCATTGTTTGAACTAGTTAGATAGTTGATATTATCGAAGGTGTTCGATGTATGGATTTTGCTATTTAATATGTGGGATGAATGTGTAGTCAATATTAGTTGACTGTTGATTTCTTTTTTTGTCTTACTCAACAACAGATTAAGTGCATCGTCAATGTTCTTTATAAAAAGTTCTTGCATTTGAGGATGCATATAATTTTCTGGTTCTTCAACACAGATAATATTAACTTTATGGTGTATTTTTTCTAAGTCGTACTTTTCAATATAGTCTATCAACTGGCCAATGATCTTCATTAAGTTTTTGTAGCCTAAACCAAATTGATCTTCAGGGATATAATTTCCGTTCTCTTTAAATTCATAGTCTATGAGTTTACTAAACATCGATGCAAAATCTAGGTTAGATCTAAGGCTAACTTCCATATTACTCTTATCAGTTATTGAGCCAACTACATCGTTTACAGAACTATTATGCTCAGCTCCAACCATCTTGGTCATATCTTTATTAATTTTGACAATATTGTCTTCAATAATCTCACGATTACTCTTGCCTTTATCAGTATTTAACTTGTATTTTACAATTTTATTAAAGACATCTGATAATGTTCTACTATTGTCATCTAGATTGGCATTAATGATCTTTATATCAATTAACTCGTTTACTCTAAACTTACTATCTGAAACCTCGTTACCTTCTACATCATAGAATTTCTTTACGAACTTGACGTCATTGCTAATTAGTGCAATGAATTCTCTAAACTTCATATCATCAGATAAACTTTTATCCCTACTTTTACTCAGAAGACTATCTATTAAAGATATATACTCTAGTTCCTCTTTCACTTCATACTTTACTTTGACTGCAATAAGCTTATCTGAATCTTGTTTCTCAAAGTCATCTACATCGATAAAGTCGCTAATATTATTTATTGAAAATATATCAGGGTCTGCATCTAGTCCAATTGTCAACGTAAAGCTTATATAAGGTAAGGAAATTTTCTTATCTCTTATCGATTCCTCGTTATAAGATTCTAATAATGCCCTTAAGTAGTTGTAGTTGAACTTATTGCCTGACAATAATTCGTCGTTAACCACTTGCTTTAAAGCTGCTGTGATTGTCGTTTTACCTGCGTTATTTTTTCCGACGATAAGTGTTGTTGCATTTGATACTGATTTCGATTCAGCTTCGTGGTAAGGGGTGACAAACTCTATTAGGTTGTCCTCGGAACCAAACTTCCTGTAGTTTTCTATTTTAAGAGACTTTAGATACATGAATTATTTTACCTAACCGTAATGTGCAAAAAATATGGCTAAAAGTAACTCATTCAGAAGACTTAGTATGTGAAATAGTTCTCATAGAACTTTGTTTCTACGTTGTGGACTGCACCCGCTCTCCTAGACAATTTTCATCAATCTTTTGCTTCGATTCATAAGCTAGTTAGGATAACTTTTGGTAGGTCAAACTCGAATCAACCGAATGCGATCGAGTATACGCTCTAACGCGTATGGGGGCAGAGACTTGTCAGCTCGTTTTTGCAAGAGGCTCTTGCAAAATTGTGCAACAAACTGCTGCACAAATTGCGAAACAGCTTGTTTCGCGAATGAGTGATCCTGAATTTGGTCAACAACCTGTTGACCAAATTATTCTCATAGAGGTTTACTGCTATCTAAACACGTTTCGGGGCATTTTCATGTTAGAGCAATCTGTCAGATTTAATCACCCTGTGTTATGCAAACTGACAGATCACACCTAACTTATTTCACCTCAACGATTCTAGATAAGCCTTCCATTCTGCTTGACGTTCAGGCCGGTTTACATTTTGTTCAACTAAATAAGTTGCGGTGTAAATGAAAGCTTGTAATTCTTCTTCACTTTTCATTTGTTCTTTTGTTGGTCGTAAACCACGTTCAACCAACATTACATGTGCTTTGCGGTGTAGTGGGTTTGCAATAAGTGGTTCATACATAATTCACAACCCTTCAGACCATCAAACTATATAATCACTTCTATCATATAACTCATTGTTTATCATTAATAATAACTGTTGATACATGTGCTACTTATTCCAGTGACGTTTTACCGTAGCAATGCCAATTCCCAATGCTTGTGCAGTTTTGCTTTGTGAAAACCCTTGCGATTTACATACTTGAACACGTTCCGTTGTTGCAATTGCAGCAGGCCGTCCAAGCTTTTTGCCTTCAGCTCTCGTTCGTAATAGTCCAAGTTTAGTACGTTCCCTAATACGATTTCGCTCGAATTCGGCGAATGCACTGAACATCTGCAACATCAACTTTCCTTCAGCACTCGACAGGTCTGGAATAGGTAAATCAAGACAAACAACTTTGATCCCACGGTTTATTAGCAATTCAATTGTTTGTTGGCAATCTATCGAATCTCGACCCAAACGATCCAATTTCAAAACGACCAGCGTATCGCCTCTTTCAAGTTTATGTTCAACCATCATTTTGAACTGTTCACGTTTCATTGATTTAGTAGAACCGCTTACCGTTTCACTTATGACACGATGGTCTTCAATTTCAAAACCAGCTGCACGAATTGCAAGAATTTGGTTTTCTACAGTCTGTTCAGTAGTTGATACTCTACAATACGCATACCTACGTGCTGTCATGGTTCGTTCCCTAATTTGGTATCACTTAATGTGGTATCATAATACCACTGGTATCATTTATTACAAAAGACACTTTATGATACCAATATGGACTTTGTTTGCTTGGTATCACAAAACGAATGTATTTTGATACCAGCAATGTATTAATTTGAATTTATCAATACTTAACTTGTAAGTTTGTAAATTCAGGAATTTTACTTTGCGCATCTACAAATGTTCACTAACTAACACACTGTACAATTACACAGAAACAATTTTGTGAGACAACATCAATAACTGTTCTACAACCATCACAACAGACAGAAATGGTATTCACTGATACAAGTACAAATTCTGTTACAATCCGTGTGCTCCATTATGATGTGTTACATGCTATAAGGACACATAAGATAAATCCGTCTGTTAGAGGTGTCATGAGTTTTAAAGGTGTTGGATATGCTAGAGCTAACAACATTATGAAACATCTTGTAGAATCAGAACATCTGATTAAAACAGAATCAGGCAGATATCAATTAAACGAGGTCAATTAATGATTACTTCTACTTCATACGAAGCGCGTCAATCGTTATCCACTAATAAAGTTTTACGCAATACCTACTTCCTGCTGTCACTAACACTGGTATGGTCAGCTGTTGTCGCAGGGTTTGCTATGGCAATGAACCTTCCGCATCCTGGTCTACTTATCACGATCGTTGGTTTCTACGGCCTGATGTTCCTGACTGAGAAAAACCGTAACAGCAGCCTTGGCCTGGTATTCGCCTTTGCCTTCACCGGCTTCTTAGGTTATACCCTTGGCCCTATTCTGAACCTGTATATTGGTGCTGGTCTTGGTTATGCCATCATGCCGGCTCTTGGCGGTACCGCACTGACGTTCCTTGCATGTTCAGCTTATGCTCTAACTACCAAACGTGATCTGTCTTTCCTTGGCGGTATGTTGTTTGCTGGTTTCTTCGCAATCATTGTTGCTGTAATTGCTAATATCTTCCTGCAGCTACCTATGCTGTCTCTGGCTATCAGCGGTATGTTCGTACTGTTCTCGTCTGCTGCTATTTTGCTGACAACTCAGAGCATTATTCGCGGTGGTGAAACAAACTACATCTCAGCAACAATTACTCTGTATGTGTCTATCTACAACCTATTCCTGAGTCTGCTTCAGATTCTTGGTGTGATGGGCGGCGACGACTAATAAAAAGTTGTTACTCTTAATTACTAAAAAGCGCCTATCTGGCGCTTTTTTTGTATCTGAAATCGCTCAACCTACACTTTTACTTGCAGCTTCAATACTTAGTCTCTATTCTTGCTCGGTTACAAATATCGAGGCGTACCATGCTTGAATTTGAAGGTAAACAAATTGAAACCGATGCTCACGGCTATCTGAAGAATGTTGATGATTGGTCTGTAGAGCTGGTTCCCCTTCTCGCTGAAGAAGAAGGTATCGAGTTGAGCGAAGCGCATTGGGAAGTTGTCCACTTTGTACGTGATTTCTACAAAGAGTTTAATACTTCCCCTGCTATTCGCATGCTGGTTAAAGCGATGGCTAAGAAGTACGGCGAAGAAAAAGGTAACTCACGTTACCTGTACAAGCTGTTCCCTAAAGGCCCGGCTAAACAAGCAACAAAACTAGCCGGACTGCCAAAACCGGTAAAATGCATCTAATGCAAGTCAGAGCCCGGAACTGAGTTCCGGGTTCTACATAATTTCAAACCCGTCTACATGGCGCCATTCAACTTCTTCTGATTCGACGCTATCAACCCTCGATGTTCTTGGTCCGTCCTCAAGCCAACGGAGCAACTGATTTACTTTTTCTTCATGACCGCAGGCAAGTACTTCAACACTACCGTCCGGCAAATTTTTAGCGTAGCCCGTCAAACCAAACTTTAATCCTTGATGTGCGGTGTGAAATCGAAAACCGACGCCCTGCACCATTCCTTTTATCAAAGCTTTTACACAAATTTGTGACATCCATCACCTCAAGAAATCCGCAAATTATTCGATAATTCCCTTGTATCAGTTTCCTAAAAACGCCTGATACATGACTCATTTGCTACAGCATAGGATAATAAAATGAAAGAAGTTGCCTTTCGATGGATCGATAAGTATTTAATTAATATAACAATACAGGAAAAATTCTATCTTCTGTTCATACTCCCTATCATTGCTATGCTGAGCATCAGTGCAATTTTAGTTGATGCCGCGAATGAACAACGTATTGAAATTACGACCAGTCAATTAAATGCAACGTCAAATTTACTTTCCGAATACAAAATAAACCAATCTGATGCCGCATTCATGCTGGCAAAAACCGGATTCCAAATTGGCAGTGGTGAATTATCAGCCCCAGTGTCTGGAATGAACTATTCAATCGCTGCAACCGAGCTACCAGGCTTACTAAGCTACCTTTCACCACTACAAATCACTCTTGCCTCCATTGTACTGATTGTGGCTCTGGCGACTGTGTACTACATCATGTCCTTCATCGGCGGTGCGATGTTTACCACCAATAAAGCCCTGCAGGCACTTGCTGACGGTGATTTAACTAATCGCCTTAATTTCTTCAAGGTCAGGGACGAATTCAGCACACTGGCAATCACTATCGATAAAGTCAGTGAACGCGAACAAAAACTGGTTCTGGCGACCCAGGAAGCCATCGCCCTGATGCAGCAGCTTAGCAGTAACCTACGCCAGCGCAGCCATGAAAGCGAAAGCCTGTCTTCAGGTCAGCAGCAACACCTGGATTCACTGGCGAGCGCAACTGAAGAAATGGCAACGTCTATTCGTGAAGTAGCCGAGCATGCTCAGGAAACTTCCCTACAGACACAAGAGGCTCAGCGTGTATCTGAACAAGGGCGAGCTCAGGTTGAGCAAACACGTGGGGCTATCGCTCAACTGAGTAATGAAATCAGCCAGGCTGCTGATGCCGTTGCCGAACTCGACAGTAATGCAGCTAAAATTGACGATGTCGTAACTACCATCAACGGCATTTCCGAACAAACAAACCTGCTGGCATTAAACGCCGCAATTGAAGCGGCCCGTGCCGGTGAACAAGGCCGCGGATTCGCCGTTGTTGCCGATGAAGTGCGTACCCTTGCTGGCAGAACCCAGACAGCAACTGTCGAAATCCAGCAAATGATCGAAGCATTACAACAGAACAGCCAGACGCTGATGAGCGTAATGAAAGATACTGTTAACAATGCCCAGAACAGCGAACAGCAGATGGATTCGGTAGACAGCGAAATTAGCCAGATGACCGAACGCAACCAGCTGATTTCTGATCGAAGCACTGAAATTGCAGCCGCAGCTGAACAACAAGGAGCAGTGGCAGACAATATTGCATCAAGCGTAGAAGAAGTGCGCAGCCAGTCCAGCAAAATTAATGAAGCTATCAGTCAATCTGCCAATGAGATCGAGCGCCTGAACCAACAGTCTGAAGTCCTTGAGTCACTAATGAATGGCCTGAGAGCTTAAATTAATGAGCAACAGCTAAATCTAAAGGGTGTACCAACGCGTACACCCTTTTTTATATTCTTGCTCTGCGAGCAAGATATATTTGCTTTTCTGCTTTGCGGACAACATAATACGCGACCATTCTGAACTCCATACTGGGCATGTCATGACAGCTTCAATTTATCTGGTTAAAGGCCGTGAAAAATCACTTCGCCGCCGCCATCCTTGGGTATTTTCACGTGGTATTCAACGTATTGAAGGTAAACCATCTCTTGGTGAAACCGTAGATATTTTTGATCACAAAGGCGAATGGTTAGCACGCGGTGCATATTCTCCGCAATCGCAGATCCGTGTTCGCGTATGGACTTTCAACAAGAAAGAAGCCGTTGATGTTGATTTCTTTGTTAACCGCCTGAAAACAGCTCAGGGCCTGCGTGACATCCTGGCTGAACGTGACGGCCTAACAGGTTACCGTCTGATCGCCGCTGAATCTGATGGCCTACCGGGCATCACTATCGACCGCTACCAGAACTTCCTGGTGTGCCAACTTCTGAGTGCCGGTGCCGAAGCACAAAAAGACGCACTGGTTGAAGCCCTGAAGACCTGTTACCCGGAATGCAGCATCTACGAACGTTCTGATGTATCTGTTCGTAAGAAAGAAGGCCTTAAGCAGCGCACTGGTGTTCTGCATGGTGAAGAGCCGCCTAAATTCGTGACTATCGAAGAGAACGGCGTGAATATTAACGTTGATATCGTTGGTGGCCACAAAACCGGTTTCTACCTTGACCAGCGTGACAGCCGTCAGGGCTCCGTGAAATATGTCAATGGCAAGCGTGTACTGAACTGCTTCTGTTACACTGGTGGTTTTGGCCTATACGCGCTTAAAGGCGGAGCGAGTGAAGTTGTGAATGTTGACGTTTCACAGCCTGCACTGGACACAGCTCGCATGAACGCAGAAATGAACGGCCTGCCGGTTGAGAATGCGCAATTCCTTAATGCAGACGTATTCAAACTACTTCGCGACTACCGTGAGCGTGGCGAGAAGTTTGATGTTGTGATCATGGATCCACCAAAATTTGCAGAGTCGAAATCTCAGCTGGTTGGTGCCTGCCGTGGTTATAAAGATATCAACATGCTGGCAATGCAAATCCTTAATCCGGGCGGCACACTGCTGACTTACTCATGCTCTGGCCTGATGGACAATAACCTGTTCCAGAAGATCATTGCTGACGCAGCACTGGATGCTCACCGCGAAGTTCAGTTTATCGAACGCTTTAGCCAGGCGGCAGACCACCCGCTGGATAGTGCTTATCCGGAAGGTTTCTACCTGAAAGGTTTCGCCTGCTACGTTAAGTAACAGCTACAATACCAAAGTACACAAAGGAGCCTGGCAGTCGTCAGGCTCTTTTTATATCTGCATTAGTTACGGCTATAACTGCTGTGCTAATCACTTAACATAGCTGCGATACATCCACACAAAGTCATGATGAACAAAAACCACTTCAATGTTTCCGGTTTAGCTTTAATCGCCATTTTCACCGCAATGTGAGCCCCGAACATCGTACCTAACGCCAAAATCAGCCCGGGCAGCCAAAGTATTAATCCTTCTGCTGCAAACAGAATCACCGATGCCAGGGTAAAAACCAACGTACAAAGCATCTTCAACGCATTGGCTCTTACCAAGTCATACCTTAATGTACCCGCTAACGCCGCCAACAGCACAAAACCGACACCAGCCTGAACAAAACCACCGTAAAAGCCGGCTAAGCCAAGTCCCCACCATGACGCAGGAGTATTCTTAACTCTTCGGCATGGCGTTCCAGGCTCAGGGGCAACCACAGACGGCCGAATTAACATTACTAACGCCATTGCCAGCATAGTGCCAAGCAGTAGTGGTTTTATCCATACCGATGGCGCATAAGCCGCGGCGGCTGCCCCCAGCAAGCCCCCGATAATACTCGGTATCAGTATCGGCACCGTATCATCAGTCTCAAGCTTACCGTGTTTCTTAAATCCTCTAACTCCAACCAGATTCTGAAGCAACACCCCGACTCTGTTGGTCGCGTTGGCGACTTCAGCTGGCATTCCCATCACCATAAGTGCAGGTAACGTTAAATTCGAACCGCCACCAGCGAGAGTATTGATAATACCGGCTAAAAAACCGGTAACCATCAATAATCCGACCTGAAACAAGCTAATGTCCATATTCATTACAAAATCCCTGTAGCGACAATAGGTAGCTCTTACACTGTGTTGATGATTTTTAACGCAGAATAATTGTATTTTCAAATCTCGAAGTAGCTAAGAACCAATAAACTCTTTTTGAACAAGTAACTTGAGGTGACTCAGGTATATCAATTATTCTGTGCCCAATACGCTATAGCATTCAGGCTATATTCAGGCATTCAGCGCGAAACTGCCGTGATAACAGGAACATCAAGGAATCGACATGAAACTTAGAACAGCCATTCTCGCCCTTACCGCATGCGGTCTGAGCTTCCCTTCGCTTGCAGATATAAACCTGGAACTTCCTTACAGTGCCGAGCTTGTTCTGGTCAACGGTGTCAAAAAAGATGGCAACGAGCCGCTTGTCCTGAAAAATGGCGAAAACCAGATTGCTTTCCGATATCAGGACGGTTATCGCGAAAATGGTGAATACCAACTGTTCAAATCTGACGTAATTATTGTCAAATTCAATGGTCAAGATGCCAATTACCGCCTTGAAATGCCTAAATTACGAAATGAGATGGAAACATTCAAATTCAATAACAACCCATCTATTAAACTGACTGATACTAACGGCCAGGCTATCAATTTTGAACAAGACAAACTAATGAAGTCAGGTATTCAGTTCGGTCGCGATTATGAAGCAGAAATGGTGGCCTATAACCTGACAGATAACGCTGCAGCAATGAAATCAGCAGCTATTACCACACTACCGGCAAAAGTGGATCTGGATGGTAAGCAACAAGGGGAAAATGTTGCAGAAACAATGTTGAACTACTGGTATGAACAAGCCGATCCGGCAACACAAGCCCGCTTTAAAGCCCGCATCAACCAAGTTCAGTAACCCAAACAAAAAGCTCAGCATTGGCTGAGCTTTTTGTATTAATTCATCAAATAAGTGTCGGTTTGCATTTCTTCCAACATTTGTTGGTAAAGCTTAGGAACAGAATCAACCGACAACTTACAACGAGCACTTAGCTGATTAAGACGCTCCCAATCCGCGTCCTCATATGCAAGTACAATATCAACCACTTGCTTAAGATCACATTGCTTTCCAGTCAGCGCTTTTCTTATATCTTGATGAATCTGCAGCAATTCCAGTGCTTCTTCCATATCAAGGCCAAGGATATCCGGTAAACTGGAGAACAAACCGCTCAAAAATGCTCTGTCGATGACCGAACGTTTTTTTCCCATTTTTTTCGCAAGTAACTCACAGAAACGAGCCCTTCCTGCGGCCTTAAAATAAATATCTCCCGGCCTGGAGTCCGTCAGTTCCTGTGCTGTCAACAGAGAGATAAACTTGCGCATATTATTCTCCCCAATAAAACAGATAGCCTGCTTTATGGAGTAAATACCCGACTCTCTGCCATACATAGCTGAGTTCAAAAAAGCGATAAGCTTATGAGCCAATTGGGAATCAAGAGTAAGAATGTCAGTAAGCTTTTTATAGCAATAGTCTTCACGCATCACATGCTGAAAAACATTAAGTAGGGATCCTTCATTCAACTTATTTGTCCGGACTTCTGACAGATCTTGCTTAGCAAATAAGTCACCGATAAAGAAATCATTATTGAATGCACTTAGCTTTCTGAACTCATCATCAGATCGGATCTGATCAAAGATGATCTTCGTTTTATAGGCCTGCGCTTTTTCAACTTTCTTACGAATATATTCTGATGACTTATTTCGTACATCAAGTTTGATGTGGCTGGCACACTTTAAAAATTCTTCTTTCCCTTCATGAAGAGCGCGCTCATCCAAAATAATAAAGAACTGATTTCGCTTGCCGATCCGTAATAAATCCAGCAGTTCATCATCAAAAACTTCTTCTGATGACAGCTCAATACCTGCCGTCCTGGATGAGAAAAAATACCCCAGAACACTTTTAAGAGTTCGTCGCTCAAAAGGGATAATAACGGTTTTATTATCTGACAAATGTTCAAGACCTGCCTTGACCAGCACATCATTCAACTGTTTTGAATCAAACTTGCCACGAAAGACAGAAAGCGGGATACATTTGTTAGACAATTTATCCGGATTCATAAAACTCAGTTGAAAAGCTACTTTGTTCTTTTTGGCGTTATAAATCGGTTGTCGGACAGCAGATAGTTCCATTTGAGACAGACTCAGGCACCTGTAAATGTTTTGAAAACATCAAACCACAGCTATATCACAGCTGAATATTATGCCATGCAGTTATACAAGCGCACTATTAACAAGTCAAACAATAAGGTCAAACGCACGCTGTTTTAAAAATCACTTAATAACGTCTAATAAAAGCATATGCTGTTAAGTTACTCATTAATATAAATAAGCTTCCCAGAAAAAAATAACCGACCAGTACCGTTATAATTTTTATTATCGGTGCAAATTAAGTGCTTTGTAATTTCATAAAACAAACAGGTGATTGCGACGCGCTATGTAAAAATCAATAAATTATCCTGCTATTTTTGCTTCTTTTTCTATAGTTGTTTTACGGCGGATTTTAAGTGCAACAATGCCGTATATGATTTCTGACCAATAGATGAAACAGTTAGTTAAGGATGAACCAATGACTCAATCGAAACACGGAAAGATTATGAAAAATGCATTCAGGCTCAGTACTCTCACCATTTCCTGTCTGCTTGCTTTCAATGCACACGCAGCGATGGATTGCAGCGCAATAGATGCATGGGACAGCAGTAAAGCGTATACAAGTGGCTCCCAAGTCCAGGAAGGCAATAAAGTCTACAAAGCAAACTGGTGGAGCAAAGGAAACAACCCGGCCACGCATTCAGGTCCTCATCAGGAATGGACTTTTGTTGATGACTGCGGCACAGGCGGTTCTAACCTGCCACCAACGGTTGATCTCAATCTCTCTGTTTCAACTGTTGATATCGGTGGCACTGTTACTTTCACTTCAACTGCGGCTGATAAAGATGGCAAAGTCGCTAAAGTTGACTTCCTTGTGAACGGTGCTCTGGTCGGCACTGCAGCTTCAGCGCCTTACACTCTAACCTATACTGCCTCTCAGGGCGGTACATTGAAAGTGGTAGCGCGCGCAACAGATGATAAGGGTGCAACCACAAGTTCAACAGCAGCCCTACTTACTGTTAACGGCGGAACAGTTGTTAAAAACTGTCGGCCTGACGGCCTGTATCAGACTGAAGGTGTAAACGTACCTTATTGTACGATTTACGATGAAGACGGTCGCGAAATCATGGGCGCAGATCACCCTCGCCGGGTCATTGGTTATTTCACTAGCTGGCGTGCAGGAGATGACCCTCAAAGTTCTTATCTGGTCAGTGATATTCCATGGGAGCAGCTTACCCACATAAACTACGCCTTTGTCAGCATCGGCGCTGACGGTAAGGTAAATATCGGTAATATCAATGATCCTAAAAACCCGGCAGTCGGCATGGAATGGAACGGTGTCGAAATCGACCCGGCACTAGGCTTTAAAGGACACTTCGGTGCCCTCGCAACCGCCAAAGCAAAACATGGCGTTAAGACGCTAATCTCAATCGGTGGCTGGGCTGAAACAGGTGGCCACTTTGGCGCTGATGGTAATCGCGTCGCTGATGGTGGTTTCTACACCATGACAACTAACGCCGATGGCAGCATTAACCATGCAGGCATTCAGAAATTCGTCGATTCTGCCGTCGAAATGATGCGTAAGTACAAGTTCGATGGTCTGGATATCGACTACGAATATCCAACCAGTATGTCTGGTGCCGGCAACCCGGACGACAAAGCTTTTGCCGAACCTCGCCGCCCTCACCTGATGAAGTCTTATCATGAACTGATGCGCGTACTGCGTGAAAAGCTTGACCATGCCAGTGCTCAGGATGGCATTCACTACATGCTGACAATCGCGGCTCCATCCTCCGGTTATCTGCTTCGTGGCATGGAAACCATGGATGTCACTAAGTACCTCGACTACGTCAATATTATGTCTTACGACCTGCATGGTGCATGGAACGAACACGTCGGCCATAACGCTGCGTTGTATGACACAGGTAAAGACTCTGAACTGGCAATGTGGAATGTTTACGGAACCCCTCAATATGGCGGTATCGGTTACCTGAACACTGACTGGGCTTACCACTACTTCCGCGGCTCAATGCCAGCAGGCCGTATCAACATCGGTGTTCCGTACTATACACGCGGCTGGCAAGGCGTCAGCGGTGGTGAAAACGGGCTGTGGGGTAAAGCTCCGCTACCTAACCAGTCTCAGTGTCCTCCAGGAACAGGTGAAGGTCAGAAGAATAACTGCGGCTTTGGTGCGATGGGTATCGACAACCTGTGGCACGATAAGAACGCTGCCGGAGATGAGATGGGAGCTGGTTCTAACCCAATGTGGCATGCTATGAACCTCGCTCAGGGTATTTACGGTAGCTATACTGCGGCTTATGGCCTGGATCCCGCCAAAGATCCACTGACCGGCACGTATGCTCGCCATTATGACAGCGTGGCCGTTGCACCATGGTTGTGGAATGCCGAGAAGAAAGTCTTCCTGTCAACTGAAGACAAAGAGTCAATCAATACCAAAGCTAGCTATGTCATCGACAAAGAGATCGGCGGCATCATGTTCTGGGAGCTGGCGGGGGACTATAACTGTTATGTTATGGATGCCAACGGCAACCGTACCACTGTCGATTTAACGGAGAAAGCCTGTCAATCCGGTAATGGTGAATACCATATGGGTAATACTATGACGAAGGCTATCTACGACAAATTTAAGTCGGCAACACCATACGGAAATAAAATTGCGACTGCAGCACTTCCAACCGAAGCACTTGATATCAAAGTCGCTGTCAGTGGCTTCAAAGTCGGTGATCAAAACTATCCAATCAATCCAAAACTCACCTTTACCAATAACACAGGTCAGACACTGCCTGGCGGTACGGAATTCCAGTTCGACATTCCTGTTTCAACCCCGGACAATGCTAAAGACCAGTCTGGTGCGGGGTTGAAAGTGATTGCATCAGGACATACCAAAGCCAATAACATTGGTGGACTTGACGGTGTGATGCATCGGGTGGCATTTACACTGCCTAACTGGAAGTCACTACCAGCAGGCGGCACTTATGAATTGGATATGGTTTACTACCTTCCAATCTCTGGCCCGGCTAACTACACAGTGAACGTCAATGGCAGAGACTATGCGCTGAAATTTGAACAACCGGATCTACCATTGGGTAATCTGCAGCAATAAGCAAAGCAGTGCCGGATAATTGCATTCGGCCAGCTCAATGCCAGCCCTAACTCAATATGGCGGGGCTGGCCATTGCGAAGCCTGTTTCCAAATAACCTCTACTTCTTACACTGAACTTTTACGTCCAAATAACTTCAACATGACCCAACAGAGCTGAGCTTAATCAAAATACCTGATTATCTATATGGTCTAATTTTAACCTCCATCGCTTTATCACAAATTTGTAACACCAACAAATCCTAATCATAATCTCTTACTGAAGCATTTTGCATTTATTAACTGCATGATAATTAAGTTCTTAAGTACCTAAGTTCAATAACTTCTACCACAACAATCCATCGCAATAAGAAACAGGTTTTACTTTTTTGACTTAAACAAGTGTTTGAGAGTAAAAAAATGCGATACTGTGCTCATTTTTTATCCAAACAGCAAAAAGTTTATTTTTTCATCATTTACTACTATTTTCTGCATCTTTTATATTTGATATCAATAAATTATACATATATAAAAACAGACTATCTTATATATGATCCACTTGTCTCATCCTTAATAGTCAATGTCAGAAAAAAGTAAATTTACGAATTAACGCACTGTAATTGAAATAAATTAGCAACCTCATCCTTAATTAAACTTTATTTTATTTTGCACTCACTAATATCCCCTGCTGTTTTTTGACACTATAAATTCACAACGTTTGTGGTAAAGTCACGACCTCATACTAATAAACCCAACAATAGAGTGTTCTACGACAACAATGAAGAAGGCGATCTTTTTATTCATCTGCGCACTTTGCACGTTACCTTTAAAGGCTCAGGCAAGTGATAGTCATGAAAATTCATATACTAAAATTGAAGATCATGATGTTCTTATTGATTACGTATATAAAGAAGCAAACTTGAAAGGAGTCATTGACTATCAGGTATTTAAAAAAGGCTACAACGCTTACTTTAAAACCCAATCAAGGAAAAAACAGCTACTGACGATTATTGACTACAGTAAGCCTTCAACTGAAAAGCGATTTTTTGTCATTGATTTGAAGCGCAATAAATTAATTTACAACACTTATGTATCACATGGTGTAAACAGCGGCGGCCGAGTCGCGACTCGTTTCTCAAACACGGTCAACTCGCGACAAACCTCTTTAGGGACATTTCTTACCGATACAACTTACTACGGTGGAAATGGCTATTCTCTGAAGCTTGACGGACTGACTCACGGCAAGAATGACAATGCTCGTCGCCGCTACATTGTTGTTCACGGTGCAGACTATGCGTCAGAAGCATTCATCAAGCGTAATGGCTATCTGGGCCGAAGCTGGGGATGTCCTGCTCTGCCACGCAGCCTTGCACGCGATATCATCGATACAATCAAAGGTGGAAGCGTCATCTTCGCTTATGCATGATTTCAACAATTGGAGGGCATTTATATCAATTAAATGTCCTCTGGCTGTTTTGCTTAAACTTTCCATCTCAGGTCTCCCCTCTCTAACCAGACATAAACAAACCACAATTTGGTTCAAACTATGCCTGCGTTGCTTTCAATGAAATCATTTCTTTCCGGCTCATCATATATCCGCACATAAACCAGAAAACCAACAGCAGTGAAGTTGATATTAAAGTAGCTAATTCCAGCTTAATAAAAGCTTAAGGAGCGACCAGTTTAAAAGCATTAAATCCCTACATTTTAAAATAATACTTAAAAATCAACTGATAATATTTCTAATTTTTAGTGTCAGCAACACCTAAATCCATAATAGTAACAACCGACATAAAACAACTCTCATACATTCACCCTCAGAACAAAAGAAAAAACCACAAATAATTCAAACCAAAAAATTAAATTACTTTTTAAATATCATCAGTCTATGATGAACTTTAACCTTTTTGTTTTCACATAAACAAATAAGTACCACAAAAAAATATTATTTCCACATACCATCTAGTGGTTGAGTTGTTATATTCAGCCAAACAATAGATGCAGTCATTTCAAGCGTGTTGTAGCAAAGGGGCTGCTTGCATTGCCCACTTGCTTAAATTAGACATGTCCTACCACGTCCGAAAGTACATAATAAATCAACTGATAAATATCGATAAACTTGGAACTGGCTATACAACTAGTTACAGCACTGACTATAGGAAGAAAAACAGCAACAACAAATGTCCGAGCATCATTGGTGGGTATACCGCACAATAAAACAAAAAATCCCTGCATGAGCAGGGATTTTTAAATGAGAAAGATAATTAAGCCAGCGCCTCTTCCGCTGATACGTATGGTAAATCCAGAGCAGTAGAAACTTCTTCGCAGGTAATCTTACCGCGATAAACGTTCAGACCATTAAGCAAATGCTTATCTTCTTGCAGTGCAGCTTTATAGCCTTTATCTGCCAGCTTCAGGATGTAAGGGAGTGTGACATTATTCAGTGCAAACGTTGAGGTTCGAGCCACTGCGCCAGGCATATTAGCAACACAGTAGTGAACAACATCATCAACAATATAAGTCGGCTCACTATGCGTAGTTGCATGTGATGTCTCAACACAGCCGCCCTGGTCAATTGCCACATCGACAATTGCTGAACCCGGCTTCATTTTCTTAATCATTTCAGCAGTTACCAGCTTAGGTGCAGCCGCACCAGCCACCAGCACACCACCAATAACCAAATCCGCTTCCAGTACGTGCTTTTCAATCGCATCTTTAGTGGAGAATACACATTGAACATCACCAGCAAATTGCGCATCTAGCTTACGAAGAACATCAATGTTGCGGTCCAGCACAACGACATTGGCACGCAATCCTATGGCCATTTGTGCAGCGTTGGCTCCCACTACACCACCACCGATGACGACCACTTTAGCTGGCTCAACCCCAGGGACGCCAGCCAATAGCATTCCTCGACCACCTTTGGATTTTTCAAGGGCAAAAGCACCAGCCTGAACAGACATACGACCAGCAACTTCAGACATAGGTGCCAATAGAGGCAAGCGACCAAAATCATCAGTTACTGTTTCGTAAGCAATACAAACAGCTTTACTGTTGATCAAATCAATCGTTTGTTCCGGGTCCGGAGCAAGGTGAAGATAAGTAAACAAGATCTGGCCTTCCCGAAGCATTGCACGCTCAACAGCCTGCGGCTCCTTAACCTTTACGATCATTTCAGATTCAGCGAATACATCTTCCGCTGTTGGCAGAATTTGAGCACCTGCATCAATGTAGTCCTGATCACTGAAACCGATACCGGCCCCTGCTTGGGTCTCAACATAAACGCGATGGCCATGCGCTACAGCTTCACTGACAGAAGCAGGCACCATACCTACACGGTATTCATGAACTTTGATTTCCTTCGGTACACCAATAATCATCTTCGTATCCTTGCTGCCTTCGTTAAAAGATATGTAAACAATAAATAAAAAAGTCTGAAATGTGCCACTAAATTTTAACCAAATGACAACAAATGAGTCTGGTATTTTCTACTGCTACAGCACAATTAACCGTTTTTGACTCAGCTCACACAAGAAAAATTCGCAATAAGCAAGATAACCAGTCTGGTTATCCACCATTAGAGGCAAAACTAGACTTAAATAGCATTTTTCAATGACATATCAGCATTAACCGCTATGACATATCGGTTAAAAACAATGAGTTAAGGGGCGTTTTAAGTGTTCAAGGCAGGATAAACAAGATCTTTTTTACATTTAGCAGCAGAAAAGTCTATCTGACAGAGTAACTTTCTTTTTCATCAATGATAACAATCGATACATTAATCAAACATCCACCAACTTGATGCATACAACAATAGAAATATACGGCACAAAAAAAGCCGCTTTCGCGGCTTTATTGATTAATAAATAAGGAGGTTATCCCTCATACTCCCACGGCATATCTGGGAGAGCATCCAAGTTTTCACTATAGCGCTTAAGATTAAATGTACCTTCATTTTTCACGACATCGAAAACTTCAACCGACAGTGCACAAGCAATCATCTGAATCGCTTCTTCTCGTGGCGTACCTGTCATCATCAAGCGCATCAGCGTCTCTTTCACTTTCAGCGGATTGCCTTCTGCCAGCTGGTTTTCTACTGTTTCCACCAGCATTTCACCGGTCATAATCTCTTCGTTTTGCATAATTCTGCCTTTAAGTCTTGCCTCAACCCAATGTTATATTGGATGGAAAGTATTGTACTTAGTTCTGTTCAGGGTTCAGTAAACCAGCCACCACCGGACGGGCATCCTGAATTGTTGAAAAATGATAGTCAGGAGTGATACGCCAGTCATTCTGAATATCATTAACTAAAACGACCTTCAAACCAGCTGACGATGCTGACTGTAAGCCCGTCAGGCTGTCTTCAATAGCAATTACTCGTGAAGAACAATAGCCCAGTGTCTTACAAGCCAGTTCATAGATATCCGGCTCAGGCTTATTATTCTCAACATCTTCACCACAAAAAACGTGATCAAACAATTCGAGCCAGCCATGACGCTGCAAAATACCTTCAACATAATCACGCGGAGCACCGGTCACAACTGCCAGTGGCAAGTTGCCATGGAACTCACGTAGCATCTCATCAACACCAACTTTTGCAGGGATTGTTCCTTTCATCAGAGCATCATGGGTAATGGCAACCATTTGCTCTAGAATCTCTTCAATGTCAGGCTTGAGGAAAAAGCGGCTTTTCAGATCCTGCGCAACTTTAATCCAGGTCACACCAGCGTAATCACGCAAAAATACCTCTGATGACATATCAACTTCATGATCAGCCAAATAATCTGACCAATTCTGTGCGTGGAACACCTCGGAATCGACCAAAGTTCCGTCAAAATCAAAACAAATTGCCTGCATACAGCTCTTTTTCCCACCGTTACCAACTGATAGATCCCGTAATGATAACAAGCAGATGTATATAACGTCGAAGCAATTTTCTAACAAACGGCGGGAGTGTATAAAAATGAGAGGGAGCCTGTAATATTGGCTCCCTCAATATGAAGAGAACAGCCTTAGAAAACCGGTACTTCCGAGTGCCGATAAGACTGAGATAAATAAGTCAGGCACTGGTCAAACGGCAGTGGCTTACTGAAGTAAAAGCCCTGAACATACTTACATTGTAGTTTTTGTAATATATGCAGCTGAGCTTCGGTTTCTACCCCTTCAGCTATCACCTTAATCCCCAGCTTATGACTGAGATCGATAATCAAAGACACCAGTGTCAGGCTGTCTTGGCTACGACAAATTTCTTTTATAAATCCACGGTCAATCTTGATAATGTCCGGCCGTAAATCGACCACTGCACTTAATGACGAGTAGCCGGTCCCGAAATCATCAAGTGCGACCTGCATCTGACGTTTTTTGAAAAAACCCAATAAGCTTTGGATATCACTACTTTCTTTCGATGCTGTCGATTCAGTGATCTCGATAATAATGGACTTATCTGGCAGCCCGTATTGTTGGGTAATTTCCCAAATAGCCGGATCATCACTGTGATTAATGAACTCTTTTACCGAGCGGTTGATCGAAAAACTGACATTGGTATAACCAGCATCATGAAGCGCTTTAAGATCACGACAAGCCTGATGCAGAACGAATGAACCAACTGGCTTAATCAAACCATATTTTTCGGCAATTGGAATAAAACGACTCGGAGGAATGTCACCATAAACTGCATCTTTCCAGCGGACCAGGGCTTCAAACTTATTCACCAGCCCTGTCTGCGCATGGACAATCGGCTGATAGTAAACGGTCAGGGAACCTTCAGCGATAGCATTTTTAAGCCTGTCACGCAGCTTCAGTTTTTGGATGTATTCAGACTGAAGTTTACCGTCATACTCGCATACACCGTTACGTCCCTGCCCTTTCATATAGTACATTGCATAATCGGCATTCTTCAGCAAAGCATGGTGCGTCAAGCCACTCTCAGGGAAGGCGGAAATACCGATGCTTACCGTGGTATTAACCACAGCACCATCAATTTCCAAAGGCTGTGAAATAACAGAGACAATCTCCTGAGCTTTTTCTCGTGCATCAGCCGCGGTCAGGTTCGGCAAGAGAATACAGAATTCATCGCCACCATAGCGGCAAATATTATCTTTTTCCTCAAACAATGCTTTCAACCGATCGGCGATCTGAGTCAGTAACCTGTCACCAAAGTCGTGACCATACAGGTCGTTAACCGATTTAAAATCATCCATATCAATAAACAGCAAAGAGAAAACTGAATTTTTCTTCTGCACCATATTGATATGCTGTTCAACCCTGTGAACAAAGCTGCGACGGTTAACCAATCCGGTTAACGGATCATAGAAGGCAAAGAAGGTCAGCTGCTCTTCAACCTGCTTCCAGTGACTAATATCCCTGAATACAGCGACATAGTTGACGATTTCATCATTGCTGTCGCGGATGACATTGATCGACATCTCTTCCGGGTACATTTCGCCATTTTTTCGCTTGTTCCAGACTTCTCCTTTCCAGTGCCCTTTAGTCTCAAGGCTGTACCATAGCGAATTATAATATTCTTGATCATGGATACCGGAAGAAAGAACTTTCGGCGTCAGGCCCAGCAGCTCTTTTTCACGATAACCAGTGGTTTGCTCAAACGCCCGATTGACCGAAATAATGCGATTATGTTTGTCGGTAATAAGAATACATTCAGAGGTATTATCAAAAACCACTTGTGCGCGGTTAAGCTGACGTTTAGCCTCCACGCTGTTCGTTATGTCGCGCTGAATGCCAGCCACACGAGCTGGTTTTCCGTCAGCGTTCTTGGCAATAATATTACCCTTCAGCTTAAACCACCGCTCCTCTGGTTTTGCGTTACCGTTTTGCTGTTGCGGATTTAAACGAAATTCAAACTGGAATACCCGATTCTGGTTTTGCTCGATGAAGTTATGGAAAAAGTTCATTCCTTCAATACGATCTTCAGGATGAATACACTCTATCCAGTCTGAGAAGTCATTTCCCCGACAAGGCTTTTCCCGATCAAGAATGTTCCAGAATTTGGGTGAGGTGAAAAACTCTCCGGTCACCAAATCGTATTCCCAGATCCCTTCTTCGACAGAATTAAAGGTGGTGTTCAGCTTATTAGATGCTCGGGTCAACTTGGCTGAAATCTGGTAGACATCGGTAACATCATGGACAGTTCCCCGCATTTGAAGCGGTTTACCATTTTTATCACGGGTAACATCTGCCCGTTTCCGTAAGTATTTGACTGAGCCGTCTGACATCAATGCACGGTGGACAAGATTGTATGTCACGTCGTCAGATTCAATAGAACCATAGAGTGATGACAGAACCCAGTCTCTGTCTTCTGGATGGATCAGCTCAGATAGAAAGTCGATGGATGGAGTAATTGAAGCGTCATCAATACCATAAATTCGATAGACCTCCTGACTCCATGTAATAATGTCAGTCGTTAAATCCCAATACCAACTGCCTACCTTGGCGACCCGCTGCCCTTCTTCAAGCTCCCATAACAGCTTTTCTTGCTTAGACTTTAATGCAGAAAATTTCAGCTCAACGCCAAGTAAATGGCAGAGCTTGTCATACCATTGTTGCGCTTGTTGTGAATGCTCGTAAGGCTTGTCAAATAAACATGCAACGATACCAACAGGCTCTTCACCATGACCGAATACGGGTAAACCAACATACGCTTCTGCAGAGGTACTCTGTAGCGTTGCAGCATTAGGAAAAAGCGTTTTCACACCATGGGAAAAGAAACAAAACTGGCTTTTTTCTTTTATCAGCTCACATGGTGAACCTGATAACGGATAAGTAAAATTCTCTTTCTTTTCGCCATTTTCACGGTAAGACAAAGTGTGGGCATAGCGGGAAGATTCGTCAAAATAAGCGACAAAACATTGCGTCGCCGACAGGTACTCAGACAGGATATTAGTGATTTCATCAAACAACTGGGTTCCATGGAGGTTCTGTAATGCTCGTTCTATTGTTTTTTTCATCACTTCTTTGACAGCCCTCATAAACATTGCGCCAGAGAGCATTCTTCCTGTTTTTATATGCAAAGCGGTGTGGACTTTACAGCATGAAGATTGTCAAGAAAAGTTAACAAGCCTTATTGACTAAAGCGTGTTCTGAAAAGGTTGACAGAAATCACTAAAAAGTCACCCGCGGTGATAAATTATGCGTATATAGAATAATTTACAGGCCGATATGAAGTAAAGCAGTAATAACAGGGTGCTATTACTGCTTATCAATGAATCACTCAGCTTACAGCCTGAGCTTTAGAGTGGACAGGAAGACGAATAGAAATAATTGTGGTGATCAGAAGGAAAGCAAAAGAAACCCAAAGGCAAGCGGTCAATCCGGCGATTTGATAAATCCATCCCGAAAGAATTGTACCAATCAGACGTCCCATAGCATTCGCCATGTAATAAAAACCAACATCCAGTGATACGCCATCATCTTTTGCATAACTAACGATCAGATAAGAGTGCAGTGACGAATTCACCGCAAAAACGGCACCAAAAATCATTAAACCAACAACAATAGTAATTTCTGGCTGTATTTCACTTTGCACACCCAAAGCGACAAGTGCCGTAATTGCCGAAAGCAACCCAGCCCATGCCAGTGCAGCTCTGCCATCGGGAACCACGCCCTTCGCCTTACCGGTTATTCTTGGTGCAATCCCCTGAACAAAACCATATGCGATGACCCAAAGAGCTAAGAAGCCACCAACCCAGGTATGATCCCAACCAAAGACTTGGCCCAGATAGATTGGTAAGGCAACAACAAACCAGACATCACGGGCCCCGAACAAAAACATTCGGGCCGCCGATAATATATTGATACTGCCACTCTTCGAAAAAAGATGGGTAAACTTCACTTTCTTTTTCGCTTTTCCCATGCCCTTTTCAAGCCAGACTAAACTCATTACCAGAACAACAGTCAGCACTGTTGCCATAGCAATCACCGCTCCTTTAAAACCAATTGTTGCCAGCAGAAAGCCACCGACAAAGAACCCTGCCCCTTTCAAAGCATTTTTAGAGCCGGTCAAAATGGCGATCCATTTATAAAGTGCGCCTTGCTGGTCTCCGGGAACGAGGGTTTTAATGGCACTCTTGGCACTCATCTTATTCAGGTCTTTCGCAATACCGGATAATGCCTGTGCCAACATAACCCAGGGTACTGTCAGATATGCAGAAGGCACCGCCAACATTAGCAGCGCAAGTATCTGCATTCCCAGACCGAGATTCATTGTTCTGTTCAAACCAAGTTTTGCGCCCAGCCACCCACCAACCAAATTGGTAACGACACCGAAAAATTCATAGAACAAAAACAGTGATGCGATCTGCAGCGGAGAATAACCCAACTGGTGGAAATGCAATACCACCAGCATGCGCAGTGCACCATCTGTTACTGTGAAGTTCCAGTAGTTAAAGGTCACCAACATATATTGGCGAACATCTTTCGACAGTGCAGAAAAAGCGGCAATCATGTAAAACTCTCTTTAATCGTCGTATTTCTTGAATCTGTTAGTTTCGCCTGACAAACAACAACGTCAGTAAGCCAGACGAAACGCAACTCTAAGTGGTCTGGGTTATGCTGACCCAACTTTTCGGATAAGTTCTGCCGTACGGGTCGCGTAACCCATCTCATTGTCATACCAAGCATAAACTTTAACCATACGGTCATTCACCACCATAGTCGACATCGCATCGACCACAGTTGAACGCTGGTCGCCTTTGTAATCAATAGATACCAATGGTCGCTCTTCGTACCCCAGGACACCAGCCAACTCACCTTCAGCAGCTTCTTTTAGCAAAGCGTTAACTTCTTCAGCAGTCGTATCACGGCTGACATCGAAAATAATGTCGGTCAGCGAAGCATTCGCCAGAGGCACTCTAACAGCGTGGCCATTAATCTTACCTTTGAGTTCAGGGAAGATTTCAACAATAGCTGTTGCAGAACCTGTTGTGGTAGGAATCAGGCTCATACCACAGGCACGGGCACGGCGCAGATCTTTGTGTGGCGCATCCAGAATCGTCTGAGTGTTGGTGAGATCATGAATAGTAGTGAATGAAGACTGCTCAATACCCAGCTTTTCGTGAATCACTTTGACGACTGGAGCAATACAGTTAGTGGTACAAGAAGCCGCTGTCACAATGCGGTGTTTCTCGGCATCAAAGAGATTGTCGTTCACACCAACAACAACGTTCAACACACCTTCTTCTTTGACAGGAGCCGAAACGACAACACGCTTTACCCCCTGATCAAGATATTTTTGCAACAGTGCTGTTTTACGGTGAACGCCTGTCGCTTCAAGAACAACGTCACAACCGGACCAGTCAACAGCATCAATATCTCGTTCCTGAGTACATAGAATTTCACGGTCACCAATGCTAATCGTCTTTTCAGTCGATTTAACTTCGTGATGCCAGCGTCCCTGCACTGAATCAAATTCCAACAAATGAGCAAGAGTTCGGGCATCACCGGCAACATCATTTATCTGAACAAATTCAATTTCTGGCCAGTCATACGCAGCTCGTAATGCAAGACGACCAATACGACCAAAACCATTGATTCCAACTTTAACAGCCATCGTTACTTCCTTCTTCAACCTTACTACAAACACTATAGCCAATATATACGCAAAACCGTATATATGATTTACCATATATACTATCGAGTTCAAAAAACTGTTGCCACATCTTTCTGATATTTTTTGTTCAACTATTCATTTCTCAGTTTTCAGGTACAAAAAAACCCTCACACCAAAGCGTGAAGGTTTCAATGAATCGACAAAAGAAATTTTGATTAAGCCATTGAATCTAAATAGCGTTATCAAACTGGCGAATATAATTCACATGTACTTCGCGACTGAATGCGCCTGGTCGTAATTCTCTGATTTGTTCAATCGCAGAATCCAGCGGAACGCCACGGTCCAACATCAAACGTGCAGCAATCAAACCAGTACGACCCGAGCCCCCCATACAATGCACAACTAATGCGTCACCATTGTCCAACATCGCCTGAGCAGCTTTATTTGCTTCAGGCCAGTTAGTATCAAACACCTCACCCGGAGCACAATCATCTTCAATTGGCAGGTGGAACCACTTAAGACCTAATTCATCACACTTATCTGCCAATTTCTGCAAACCGTCATCAGGCAAATCACCTGGCTCAAGAGCAGTGAGCACAGCAGCAGCTCCGGCATCTTTTAGTTGCTGCAGTGATGCATGTAAATCAGCGTCTTTTGTTCCCGGACATGGCGTCAGCAGCAATTTAGCGCCACCATCAAGTGGCAGGGTCCAGAATGGATGCGGTTGCGTCATAGTCATTTTCCTGTGTATCAGATTAAAAATTACGTTTGGAGATCAAGGCTATTACACCAACACTTGATGTTGGCTAAAACCGGGTTTCTTCCTGTCAGTCAACTGGCTGATTTTCAGCTTTTCTTCATTAATCATTCCCGGGTTACCGTTTCTGACCGTAGCCAAGGTATGGCGAACCCAGACAGGCAAGGCATCGGACAAACGGTAAAAGACCCACAAACCTTCACGCTGATCCTGCAACACTCCACCATCACGCAGCAAAGCCAAATGACGTGAAACCTTGGGCTGACTAACTTCCAGGACTTTAGTTAAATCACCGACCGTGAGGGCTTTTTCATCCTCAATCAGCATTAGAATCCTCAACCTGAGCGGATCGCTCATAATCTTGAACAGCTCTACCGGGCCCAGAACATCAGACGGTTCTTCACCGTTTAACATAAGGAACAGGGCTATTCGTGATTTAAGTCCATCAAAAGTATCTCTGAAACCCTGAGCACCTTCGTGAGGCTTAGGGTCTTTAAAATCCCAGTGAATAAGGGCATCGGAGTCTGAAAACAACGCACATTCATTGCTGGCTTTATCACACAGCGTGATCACCACATCGAAATGCTGATTTTCGAGATCAAGCGCCGACTGGCTGTGCAGGTTATCTGAATTTATCCCATGTTCTTCCAACACCTGATAAACGCGAGGATCAACCTCTTCCGGCTTCATGCCCGCACTTTGAACGTCGAAGCTTTCTCCGGCCATATGTCGCATCAGAGCTTCAGCTAACTGCGAGCGGGCAGAGTTTCCCGTGCAAAGAAAAAGGATTCGTTTTTTTACGCTGTCCACGGAATCAACCTCAACAGTTAGTACATTCGTTTGTTCATATATATCAAAAATCAGATGTACATCAAGCAAAGATTGTTCACTAACCGTCGATTACTTTATCGTAGACATGAAAACGCCCCGAAAAACGGGGCGTTAAAAGATCTGACTATGAATTATAATCAGGCATTATCAACGGTGTTACTGAGCACCCATTGCTCCAAAATACCTGTTACCTGAGGATGAGTGAGCAAATCAAGGTGGTTAATACCAACCCCAACCCACTTGTTTTCTTCGGGATAATTCAAAGCTTGTTGCTCCTTGGTCGATTCTCCCAATGCACTGGATACCGGCACTAAACCGTCCCCTAACCTAAGGTTCTTATCGTCATTGAGATTATGGCCAAGACAACTGGCAATGGCATAACACATCACCCCATCAGGCAACATAGCTCTTTCCAACAGCTGTTCTTCGCTTTCTGACAGCGTATTCCAGTCATTATGGCGAATATATCCCTGACTGAGGTCTTTAGTGCCGCTACTGCGAATTTCAGATAGCTTGTTCAGCATTTTCAGATATGGCGCTTCCCCGACTCTGTTATCAATCCAGCAAGCAAGCTGCGCCAATGGAGCGCCGTTATGCGGAGTACCAAGAGTTACGAAGGTTCTCAGCACTGATAACCATTCATGTTGGTGCTGCTGCCCGAAATAACAAGCACTGCGAGTTACCAGCCCCCCCATACTGTGACCGATAATCACCAGCTCCCTTACCTCACACGGCCACGCAGATATCAGTTGCTCCAGCATCTGCGCAAATGATTCACCATTGTGCGAAATGTGCTGTCCGGTGTTATAACGAAGATAAATCGGGGTATAGCCGTATTTACCAAGACTGCGCCCGTGATCGTGTTCTTTCCATTTCCACTGGACATCGTTCATGCACCAGCCATGAACACAAAGAACAATCCTTTCTGTACACCGGGTTAACTGCTGGCTTAATATTTCAGGCTCCAGGTTCAACGTCTGCATTTGATCACGGAAAACCATCTCTTGCACAAAACGACTATTACGCTGTACCAGATAGTCCCCTATCAGGCCATTCAGTGTCGCGACCACTGCCTCACTCTGACCAGGCGGCAAACCATGTTCAATAAAATCACAGAGCTTTTCCTTCGCTACAACCCGATTTTCTGCCACCTTTGAAGACAACTCCCCCATAAGGGACTGGAACTTCTGACTTAGGTTATTCCTGGAAATCATACATCAACCTTATTTAAGCCATTTTCAATTTCCATCATTGATTAGCATGAAAATTAAATCAAGTGAATAAAGGTATGAGATGGAGGGATTTATTATTTTATGTGCGATAAAACAGAGTGAGTAATAAGAGGCTGGTAATGAGTTAATTAAAACAATAAGGAAAGCTTCGTAATTATGGCACTCAATTTTAGAAAATGCACTCTAACTTTTAATATATTATTAAAAACAATTCAGGCCGATAAATCAGCCTGAATCATTCATCACATATATTACGAAATACTTGCAGTTACTTCTTCACTCTTTACCGACTTTTTTAAATAATCTTCCAAGATCATATCTGAAGCTTTTTCAGCAATCATGATTGTCGGTGCATTGGTATTACCGCCAACCAGTGTCGGCATTATTGATGCGTCTACAACACGTAAACCAGTAACACCTCTAACTTTGAGGCGTGGATCCACAACAGCCTTTTCATCTATACCCATTTTACAGGTACCCACCGGATGATAAATGGATTCAGCCTTACGGCGAATAAAGGCTTCCAGCTGTTCATCAGTCTGAATATCCTCACCCGGATAAACTTCCTTCCCTCGGAAGCGGTCAAAAGCTTGTTGTTTCAGAATCTCACGCGACAACTTCACCGCTTTCACCATGACGTTGATATCTTCTTCACTTTCAAGGTAATTAGCTTTGATTATCGGCGGACTCACGGGATCACGGTCACGTAAAGTCAGCTGTCCTCGACTCTTAGGGCGAAGATTACAGGCATGAAGTGAATAGCCGTGACGAATTGTCTTCCACAGGTTAAGCCCGTGATTATCAAGAAAACATGGAGAAAAATGGAACTGTACGTCCGGTGCAGCCTGGTCCGGTGAGGTTTTTGCAAAACCACCAGCCTCTGCAATATTACTGGTAAAGTTGCCTTTGCGGAAAAGGATATAGTCGACAATCCCTTTCAGAGATCTGAGCAGTGCGACCGGTGAAAACCCAACCGAATAGAAGGTTCTTTCTCGTGTTACCGCCAACACATCAAGGTGGTCCTGCAAGTTTTCTCCAACCCCTGGCAGGTCACATAAAACAGGAATATCATGTTGATTGAGCTGTTCTTTTCCACCAATCCCCGAGAGCATCAAAAGCTGAGGACTATTGATTGCGCCACCACTGAGAAGCACTTCACTGCTACATTCTAATGTGTGCGTCTTTCCGCCTTTACGATATTCAATCCCCTTAGCTCTGGTGCCATCAAACAGAACCTTAGTAGTCAGAGCATCGGTAATCACAGTCAGGTTATCACGCTTCTCAGCAGGCCTGATAAAGGCCACAGCCGCACTACAGCGCTGTCCATTCTTCTGGGTAACCTGGTAGTAGCCTATACCCTCTTGCTCCTCACCATTGAAGTCCTGAACGTGTTTATGGCCTGCTTGTTTGCCCGCTTTGATGAAAGCTTCCGATAGCGGATTTCTTATCCTTAAATCAGAGACATGGAGAGGGCCATCACCGCCGTGGTAATCATCACCTCCTCTTTCCTGACACTGAGATTTCTTAAAGTAAGGCAAGACATCCTGATAGCTCCAGCCTTCATTCCCCAGCGCAGCCCATTCGTCATAATCACAAGCATGTCCGCGAATATAGCACATTGCATTAGATGCACTACTTCCCCCCAGTGTTTTACCCCGGGGCCAGAATAGTTTTCGGTTATTTAAATGGGGTTCTTTTTCAGTGTAATAACGCCAATTCATTTTTTTTGAATGCATCATGCCAATAATACCAAGTGGCACATGAATCATTACACTTGAATCTTTTGGTCCGGCTTCAACCAAACACACTTTAATTTCCGGATTTGAAGACAACCTGTTTGCAAGTACACATCCCGCTGAGCCTGCCCCCACAATTATGAAATCGTACATAACATCCTCTCATGTTAATTGTGTTTTTTGCCAGCCAACTTATTTACAACCCAGTCATTTAATTTATTTATATACACCCTTTCAAATAATAGATTATTTTTATCTAAATTAAATTTATTTCCCTGAAAATAATGAGGAATAGCGATTTAAATTAAATAAAAAGGTGATCTGGCTAATAATTTTCACTTTTAAATAAAGACAACAACTCTGACCAGTGTAACGTATATTGCCGTAAGGAATATGAAAATTGTTGTAGATACATTAAGGAGAGAGAATGGCGTACTTTTTGACTGGTGGTACGGGCTTTTTGGGCCGGAACCTTATCACCCGTTTGTTAAAACGTGAGGGCGAAATCTATGTGCTTTGTCACGATCAGATCGCACGTGATGCCCTGGCAGCCTATCAGGAAGAACACAATGTTCCGAAAGGCCGTTTAAACGTAATTCAGGGTAACCTGACGGAAGAACGTCTGGGGTTATCTGAATCAGATATTGCGACCCTGAGGGGTAAGATTTCTCACTTCTTCCATCTTGCAGCTATCTACGATTTGAAAGCTACAGCTGAGATTCAAGAAGCAGTAAACATCGCCGGTACACAAAATGCCGTTGATGCTGCTGCAGCTCTGGAGGCAGGCTGTCTGCACCACATCAGCTCAATTGCTTCGGCCGGTCTGTACGAAGGCCACTTCCGTGAAGATATGTTTGAAGAAGCAGAGCATCTGGAGCACCCGTACTTCTCAACCAAGCACCTGTCAGAAAAAGTCGTTCGGGAAAAATGTACCGTCCCATTCCGCATCTACCGCCCAGGTATGGTTGTTGGTGACTCTAAAACAGGTATCGCAGACCGTGTTGACGGCCCTTACTACTTCTTCAAACTTATTCAGCGCATTCGTGAAGTATTGCCTGCATGGGTACCAACTATCGGCCTTGAAGGCGGCTTCCTGAACATAGTACCGGTTGACTATGTGACTGACGCACTGGATCACATCGCTCACAAAGATGGTTTGGACAGCAACTGTTTCCACCTGACAGATCCTAAGCCATACCGTTCTGGTGAAGTACTGAATATTTTTGCCGAAGCTGGCCACGCTCCTCGCATGGCAGTCCGCTTCGATACCAAGTTATTTAGCTTTATTCCGAACCAGGTTCGCAATGCCATTCTTTCACTTCCTACCGTCAAGCAAATTGCAGACGTTACCTTGAAAGATCTTGGCATTCCGTCTTCTGCATTGCAGTTTTTCTCTTATCCGACAGAGTTTGACTGCCGTGAAACTCAGAAAGCGCTGAAAGGTTCTGGCATCGAATGTCCTCGTCTGACTTCTTATGCGCCAGCTATCTGGGACTACTGGGAACGTACACTAGACCCTCAGATCTCAGGTGATCGCAGCCTGAATGCTCGTATTAAAGACAAGATGATTCTGATCACAGGTGCAAGCTCCGGTATCGGCCAGGCAACAGCCTACAAGCTGGCAGAGAACAACGCTGAGTTGATTCTGGTTGCCCGTGACGAAGAAAAACTGGCGAACACCAAGCTGGAAGTTGAAAAGCGCGGCGGTATCGCTCACACTTACCAGTGTGACCTTTCTAACATCGAAGATATCGAGAAATTGTCAGCAGAAGTGCTGGAAAACCACGGTAAAGTCGACATTCTGATCAACAACGCTGGTCGCTCTATCCGCCGCTCTATCGCTAACTCGATTGACCGTTTCCACGACTTCCAGCGCACCATGCAGCTGAACTATTTCGGCGCACTGAAGCTGACTCTGAATCTGCTTCCATCTATGGAAGAAAACGGTGGTGGCCATGTCATTAACATCTCATCTATCGGTGTTTTGACCAACGCGCCACGTTTCTCAGCCTATGTTGCTTCAAAAGCAGCACTGGATGCATTTACCCGTTGTGCAGCATCTGAATACTCAGATGTGAACGTTAACTTTACTACCATCAATATGCCGCTGGTGAAAACGCCAATGATCGCACCGACTAAGATTTACCAGTCAGTGCCAACATTAACACCGGACGAAGCAGCGGATATGGTGGCAACCGCTATCATTGATAAGCCTAAGCGCATTGCAACTAACTTGGGTATCTTTGGCCAGTTAGTTCATGCCCTATTCCCTAAACTGGCTGAAATTATCATGAATAGCTCATTCCGAATGTTCCCGGATTCGAAGGAAAGCGAACAAGGGAAAGAAGCAAGAAGCAAAGAAAAAGCCTCTTCGGCAGAACTTATTGCTCTCTCTGCACTGCTGAAAGGCGTTCATTTATAAGAAAAACGAACACTTAAGTGTTTTAGGAAAATTAATTTAAGGAAAAAATCATGGCTGATCTAAAAGCAACTTTTGAACAAGCTCAAGTAGACGTTAAAAAACTGACTCAACGCCCTTCTAATGACGAATTGCTGGCTCTTTACTCTCTCTACAAGCAAGCGACTGAAGGTGATGTTCACGGTAAACGTCCTGGCATGTTTGATTTCAAAGGCGCTGCTAAGTACGAAGCATGGGAAGGCCTGAAAGGCATGGATGCAGAAACTGCAATGCAGAAGTATGTAGCTAAAGTTGAAGAACTGACTAAAGCTTACGCTTAATCAGTCAACTTCTGACTAGAAAGGCCGCATTTGCGGCCTTTTTTAGTAACTGGTAATTTTAAGTATCACACCAAATTAATACCTGCGCTAAAACAGATTCAGCCTTTACATACCATTCATCACCGTACTGCGAAATGCAGCCACATCGTCAATGCCGTCATAAGTTACACTATGCGCGTTCATTACATAATCAAATGCTGCATGGAACTTTGATTTCCCCGGCTCTGATTTACCTGCAATGTGATCCTCAATACTTCCTGAAATAATGACTCCATTCCATTGAGTTGCACCTGTGCTATACACATTTGCATAACCGGTACAAGACGTTGACTTTTCATCAATAGGGTTAACCATTTCATGGTTATCAATTGCTTTTTGATGATCGGTTTTACAGCTTTTTTCAATCAGCTTCATCGTTTTAAAGACTTCCCAAAAGTCCTGTACAGAAGCGCCCTGAGTTTGCAGGTAACGAAGCGCCATATTATAAGCTCCGTATTCAGTGCTCTTATCTGATAACCGCATCATTACACCTTCCTGCAACCCATCGTGCGTTACCTGAGTAGGTGTCATACCTGTTTGTGATATAAATGTATTCAGAGAAGCAGTATTAACTGTTTCGTTGGTTGAGAGAAAGGTAGCAACAGCTTCAGCAAACCAAACATGAGCATCATTTAACCCTGTTGGACCAATAAATCGCGCCTGATAAGTATGTTTTAGTTCATGCTTAACCAGTTTATCCAAATTCGAACCTGAACGGTCAGGGCCGATAACAAAGCCAAGTTCGTTGCCTGCACCATTAGCTCCTTCACTTGCAATAACACAGACTTCCAAAGGCTTAGAATAGCTGACACCAAGATCAGACCATGCATCCCAACTAAATTGGGCTAAATCATTTTCAAAAGTATTCTGGGCAACACGTGCTATTTCTTGCATCTTTGCATCACTGACAGAGCCTTTCGAGCCAATGATGAAATGATCAGTACGAAACTTAGAATTGGTGTTGTAACAGTGGCTGGCCGGATTCATTGCAGTGTTATCAGTTCGTACCGAAATATTCGGATAAAGATTACCAGGAGCGGATGTCCCGCTATTATTTCCACCACTCCCGCCACCACCACAGCCATACAGTTGAACAGAAGATAATAAGCACAAACATAAAACGGCTGTATTCGAGCGCATAATTTCCCTAATTAATAGAATATCAATAAGAAAAATGGATGCTAGAGGTTTAGACAAGTTCAAATTATGACTTGAATCAAAAATGCAACATTTATATTGGTTAAGTTCAAATATTAGAGTTTGAATAACTAGTAAATTTCTATCGAGGTTATTTTTTCAACCAAGGAGAAAGATAAAAATGGGGTTAATAAATGACAGTTACGTATATAACAAAAAAAGCCACACAACCTGCGTTGTGTGGCTTCTGTCTTATTGTATTTATTGTTTTTAATGAAGATTGACTGCTGCTTTCTCTTGACCTTCTAACTCATCCTGGTTCTGAGCAGAGAGTTGGGGATTTAACTCTACTGTCTCTGAAAGCATTTCCGTCAGTTTAGCCAACTGCTTTTCCAGTTCTTCCACTTTCTTTTGCTTTTCAGCAAATAGAGTTTCAAACTCTTCATCTTCCGGCGTCAGAGAACCATTAGCCGCTTCAACGGCAGTCTCTACCGCCAGAGAACTATCATCACGATACTCAAGCTGATCAGCCACTGCTGATGCCGCTGTAGCCATCACTTCACACTTAAGTTCATCCAGCGCTTCTTTCATATAATCAGCAATAACTTCAAAGCCTGGTAATGACTGACAACAAGCAACCAATGAATAGTACATGGTATCAGCGTTACTGAAGAAAGTGATGTTCAGCGTCTGCCCTGGCATTAACAGGGATACCGGATACTGCTCCTGAACTTTTGCGCCCATGAAATAGAGCTGCTCTTTCGCCCCGGGAACATTAGAAATCAGCAAATTACTAGCTGGCGGAATGAAATTATTCAGGCCAAACTTTCCGCTGATCAAAGAGACACCATTCACAATCATGGAATAATTCACATAAGCATCAGGTGAAATATTGATCGCTTCACGCTTCAAATCACTAGTGGCATGCTCGATAACTTCCAGTCGTTCAAGCGGTGTTAAATGCGGTCGGCCTAACTCCACATGCCCTACCGACATTTTATTGCCCTTGCTTGCCACATCGTCTTTCTTGCGAAGATTGATTGGCATCATTGCCACAAGCGGCTTGCGTAACGGAATAGCTCTGTCATTCAGATAGCGATTCAGCGCAATATCACTGACTGTAAACAGGACATCATTCATTGATGCGCCGGTGATATGGCTGATATGTTTCAGCTCAGAAATCGAGAATTGCCCCGTGCTGACAGCACGGCTCCGCTTAGGGCTTAAGTTAAACGGTGTCTTTGGTGCAGTGAAAGGAACCTTAAGATCGCAGTCCGCTAATTTAACTGCCTTCAGTGCCAACTTACTACCTAGCCTGACCATCGATGGAATCAACGAAATTTGCTTCGATGCTGCCATCACGGTTTTTGTCACCATATCTGTAAGGTGAGTTTCAGCGCGGCGCTGAGAAGCACTCTTACGCAAATCACATTGCCAGAATGGTTTGCCGAATGAATCTTCGATACTTGAGGAGCAAGAGCGGGTAAAGAGCGTTGCGGCACGTACGCCATCTGCCATTGAGTGGTGGATTTTCATTACCAAGGCAACGCGATTATTTTCAAGCCCACCGATTACCCACAGTTCCCACATCGGACGGCTACGATCCAGTACCTGGCTGTGTAGTCGGCCAACAACCTGCTGAAGCTGTTTTTCTGATCCCGGAGAAGGCAACATGGTGATCCGTAAGTGATCTTCGAGGTTGACTTTAGATACGCTATTCCAGCGAGGCTTACCGGTTAATGACCAGCTTAACTTCCAGTTAAAGGGGGCTACTGTATCTGTTTGCTGCAAAAAATGATCATAGATATCCTGAGCAAACGTATGTTCCTGTCCTTCGGGCGGATCCAAAATCACCAGCCCGGTCACATGCATTGGTGTTTTTGCTGTTTCAAAAACAATAAAACTGAAGTCAAGTAGAGACAAACTTGGCATATGATGTTCCTTTATCTAACTTGCTTTGGGCCAATCTGCCTCAGGCAATAATCAGTGGACCTAAAACAATCGTTGATATAATTACTTTTCCTTTTTAGCCAGTTCGTCGATGGCTTTTTGCAACTGATCAATTTTCGTTTCAAAGTTGCTCAATCGCTCACGATCAATGCCACAAGTTTTATTCAGCGCGTAATTAAACTGGTGGCCTGCGCGATCCATAATTACAGATTTAGTGTCATTTACACGCCGAAGAGTTTCAGCTTCAACTGCTTCCCCCCTTTCAACCAGACCATTTAAACGCTTAGTGACTAAATGCTGAGCCATGCCAAACTGTTCGATACCTGTACTATAGGCACCCAGACCAGCCAAGATAACAGTTCTGACTGATGATTCACCCATGTGAGTCACAGATTTAATATTTCCAATCATTTTTACCGGATTGATCATAACTAATTTCCTATTAACTTCTCTTTGTATGCCGGAATTAGACCTATAACGGACTCAAAGCCTAACAATTGGAATTAGATAATTCTTTCTAATCTTTTCTTTTTTGAACAACATCCATCACACGGTATACCAAACTAACAATCATCATTCATTTCAATGATTTATTTATCAGTAAAATTAACGCTTTCGCATTTTAGAATGCTCAACCTAATTAACAAATAATTATAAAAAAAGCACTTGATGTGACTAACTTCAATTTATTGAAATAAAACTTTAATCAGATTTAAAAAATAGAGTGAACGCTCTACTCTATAGGGGAAGAATATTACAAAAATAATAAGAATCTGCCTCCAATAATAAACATCGGACAAGGAATGCATAATGTCAGTATTAGAGTTAGTTGATACAAATCTTACTACCGCCCCTGCAAAGGAAGAATCTGCATCTCTGGCTAAAGCACCAGCAAAGGAATTTGCTGAAGCAGAAGAGCTAGTTGATCAGGTACTGAAAACAGTTGGCAATAACGTTGTTCTTGGGGCCCCACTTGCAATCGGTAAGTCTGTTACCTTCATTAATGCGCTTTATCAACGGGCTAAAACCGATCCAAGTATTAACCTTCGTATTGAAACCGGTATTTCACTTGAAAAACCGGTTGGTAGAAGCAAACTAGAGAAGAATTTCCTCGAACCATTTGTAGAACGTGAATTTGCCGGTGTACCGGATCTGGATTACATGATGGATCTCAGAAAAGGTGCGGTGCCAGATAATATTTCTGTTGGCGAGTTCTTCTTTAAAGCAGGCAGCTTCTTAAATAGCCCGCAACAACAGAAATACACCAGCACCAACTATACGCATGCAGCCCGCGACCTGTTTGACAAAGGGATCAACGTTATCACTCAGGTTGTAGCTAAGCGTACAATCGATGGCGTAACAACCTACAGTCTGTGCAGTAACTCAGACCTGGCGCTGGATATGATCCCGGAAGTTGACAGACTGAAAGCTCAGGGACGTCCTTTTGCGGTTGTCGGTGAGGTGAACAGCAACATGCCGTTCATGGAAAACCATGCGGAAATTCCGGCGAACATGTTTGATTTTGTACTGGATGGTAACCTCAAGCCAGACCACAAAGATTACGCCCTGTTTGCAGCTCCACAAGCCAGCATCTCTCCAGAAGATCATATGATTGGCTTCTACGCCAGCTCATTGCTGAAAGATGGCGGTACACTTCAGGTCGGTATCGGTTCACTAAGCAGCGCATTAATTTACAGTACTCTGCTTCGCCACCAACACAATGATACTTACAAACAGCTGCTTCAAGATCTTAAAGTCGAAGAAAAATTCCCTGTCACCAAAACCATAGGTGAAACCGGTACTTTCGATGAAGGTCTCTATGGCTGTAGTGAACTGATGGTTGATGGCTTTTACCATCTCTATGAAGCCGGCATTCTTAAGCGTGAAGTATTTGAAGATCTAACCATTCAGACACTGCTGAATAAGAAGAAGATCACTACTGATGTCTCTGTCTCAACATTACTTGCTCTTTTAGAAGTTAATGCCATTCAGAAACAATTAACAGAGCACGATGTTAACTATCTGAAACGCTTTGGTATCTTTAAGCCTGAGGTGAAACATACCGACGGTAAGCTGGTGACTGACGGTCAAACCATTTCTGGCGATCTGACAGACAAAGAAGCGTTAGACATGATCACTAAACACTGTCTGGGTGACAAACTGAAAGGCGGTATTGTGATGCATGGTGCCTTCTTCATCGGCCCTCGCGATTTCTATGAAGCGCTGAAGAATATGTCTCCGGAAGATCATAAGAAGTTCTGCATGACCAGCGTGAACTACGTGAACGATCTTTATGATCACTTCCTCGGCAGCCAGCAGTTGAAACAGGCGCAACGTAAGCATGCCCGCTTTATCAACTCCGCGATGATGGCTACCCTGAATGGTGCTGTTATTTCTGATGCACTGGAAAACGGTCAGGTTGTCAGTGGTGTTGGCGGCCAATACAACTTCGTCGCTCAGTCGCACCAGATGCGTGATTCACGCTCAATCATTACTTTACGCAGCTGTTCGTTCCGTAAAGGCAAGCTGGAATCAAATATCAAGTTTAACTACGGTCACACCACAGTGCCTCGCCAGCTAAGGGATATCGTGGTTACTGAATACGGTATTGCCGACCTGCGTGGTAAGCCAGATCATGTGGTCTACACAGAGTTAATCAAGATTTCTGACTCTCGCTTCCAACAGCAGCTTCTGGAGCAAGCCAAAGCAGCGGGTAAAGTGGCTAAGGACTACACCATTCCGGTTGAGTTCGGTAACAACACACCTGATGCAATTCGAGCAAAACACAAGCAATACCTGAAACAGGATATTTTCACTCCGTTCCCATTTGGCTGTAGCTTCACTGATGAAGAACTTCAGTTAGGGAAAGTGCTGAAATCGCTGAAAGTGAAAACTGCTACACCTGTTGGCAAACTAAAATCTGTCTTAAATGCTCTTAAAGCACCTAAGCCAGATCAACATACGGTGACGCTTCTGAAACGCATCGGCTTAGATAATCCTCAGAATCTTCAGGATAAAATAACTCAGCGTGTACTAATATCTGAGTTGTCAGGCAAGAAAAAATAACAGCCTGCAATGTGAGCAGCTAATGAGGAAAGCTAATGGCAAAAAAAAATAAGGAAATGGCATTGTGTCCCTACGCCGCTATTTGGGGTTGCCCGAAGTGCCCGGTAAGAAAGATTTGTCCGGGAAAAACCACTATCGGAGATCAGCCGCTAAAACCAAAGGTGGAACAAGCGCAACGCAAGTAAATCGCACCAGATAGTGCATTTGCCATCATGACAAGAAAGAAAGCCTCCGGCTTTCTTTCTTTTTTATATACGGGTGGAATTATTCTCATTTTGCACACAAAATGCGCCCATTAATCATACAAAATCATGTTAACAGCACTTCCAATAAGGAACAGCAACAAAACACACATCAAACCCATAAGAAACCTGTCTCATCAATTATTGTTACAGCATCGATCACAGCAAGTAACAAATACATCCCAAAACGATTGCGCAATCGCTATCCATCCCTTTATGGAATATTAAGCATTCACCATCACATTTCCGATTGTTATAGTTTCAACATAATTTATACATAGACCATTCGGGGCACGGAAACTCCCCTTTCTATCAATCACTCGATTGATAAAACGCTCATGATGAGTGACTGGCAAAACATGAGAAGAGGGTAACATTATGGATTTCAACATGGTTGAAATGGTGGGCTATGCGTCATCTCTGATGGTTGCAATATCTCTGATGATGAAAGACATCGTATGGCTTCGTATTTTAAACTTCATCGGTTGTGTACTGTTCACAACGTACGGTTTTATGATCGATGCTTGGCCAGTTGTGGTTACTAACGGTTTTATTGCCTGCGTAAATATTTATTTCCTTGCAAAAATGCAGCAGGAACGCAGCAGACAAAATACGATGGCGTGCGAATCTGCTTAATATGCCACAAGGCACAAATTAGAAAAGCCAGCATTCTATGCTGGCTTTTTCATTTCTACTTATCATCATTCCATTCAAAGACCATTAGAGACATAAATATACAATTTCTTACACAAGTCTCCGCCCGTTAATCTGCCAAGCTCATCAATATTAACCTCTTGTCTTCTAATAACAGAATCGTTATTCCTGCCACTTTTTGCCTAACAGATCTAGTCTTACCGATTTATACATTTCCGTACATTAAGCCCAACCTCAGGGGACACGCCCTTACAATGCACTGTTTTATTAGCAGCAAGAATTCGTTTTTAATAATTCCCTGACTGACAGAAGCAGAAATCAATTACCAAAGCATAAAAACGATTTCACTTTTTATCCACATGGCCTCATTTAGATTCCCCTGCTTGAAGGCTACGAGCAGTTACGGCCTTAATTAGTGTAGAGATTATTATGAAACCAGGAGCTACAGGATTAACCCGTGTCATTCATGCCACAGGCTATTCAATGAAAGGGTTAAATGCCGCATGGAAACATGAAGCCGCATTCCGCCAGGAAGTGGTCTTACTGATCTTACTATCTGCCATTACATTCACTTTCCCAATTACCCGACTAGAACAACTCGCTTTAATTGGCAGCTTAGTGCTTGTTGTCATTGTTGAGTTGATGAATTCGGCAGTAGAAGCCGTCGTCGACAGGATTGGCCCAGACTGGCACGAACTAAGTGGACGTGCAAAAGACATTGGCTCCGCAGCAGTTTTCGTCAGCTTAGCTTTTGCTGGCCTGACATGGTTTGTGATCCTGATTTAAAACACCGAATTCTTGTAAAAAAACCATTATGAATAAAATCAAACAATTTATTGCCTCGAAAGAGATTTCTCTCATCAGCTTTACATTTATGCTGGCAATATATTTCACATTTATTATTAACATCCCTATCCTGGCTGAGCTTAATTCTATTTTAAGTAAACTAGATAATGTAAAGATTGGGTTTATCATTTCACTACCTATTTTTTTTACAGCTGCATTTAACTTTTTGTTCAATCTTTTTAGCTGGCCATATATAGCCCGTCCTTTCTTTATCATGCTGGTTATTGTTTCAAGCATTGTCAGTTACGCCATGTATAATTATGGCGTTATTTTTGACTATGGAATGATTGAAAATATTTTTGAAACTGATACCAGCGAAGCAGGTTCGTACCTGAGTGCTTATTCAGTATTCTGGACACTTGCCATGGGTGTATTACCGGCAATGCTTATCGGGATGGTTAAGTTCAAACCAATATCCAGCCCGGTACGATTTGTTTTATCTAAAGCGCTGACAATGCTTACCTCTCTTGCTGCTATCGCACTTATTGCCCTGTTTCTTTACAAGGATTACAGCTCAGTCGGCCGTAATAACAGCTACCTGAAAAAGATGATTATTCCGACGCACTACATTTACAGTGCAGTGAAATACGTCAATAACACCTACTTTTCAGAACCGATTGAGTACCAACAAATTGGCCTTGATGCTCATCAAAGTGAAAAAGCACTAAAAGATGCGGAAGAAAAGCCAACTCTATTTGTATTTGTACTGGGTGAAACTGCCCGTTCTCATAACTATGAGGTGAATGGTTACAACCGCCCGACAAACCAGTACACCCGCGATTTGGGAATGATCTCATTTAAAGACGTCAGTTCCTGCGGCACAGCCACAGCAGTATCTGTACCTTGTATGTTCTCTGCCCTGCCAAAGAGTGACTACGATAAGCAGATTGCAACCAATCAGGATAACTTCCTCGATATTATGAAGCGTGCTGGCGTCTCACTAATGTGGAAAGAAAATGACGGTGGCGACAAAGGTGTAGCGCGACACATTCCGCTAAAAGAAATTGCCCGCAACGTCGAAAATCAATTCTGTAACGGCAGTACCTGCTATGACATGGCCTTGCTGGAAAACTTTGAACAGGATGTCGATAATATGCCGGGTAACCGAATGCTGACTATTCACCTGATCGGTAGTCACGGGCCTACATACTTCCAACGATACCCTGAAAGTAAGCGCTTCTTTACCCCGGACTGCCAACGCAGTGATATTGAAAACTGTACGACAGAACAAATCGTCAATACTTACGATAACACCATTCTGTATACTGACTATGTGCTCAGTGAAGCGGTCAGTAAACTGAAAAAGCTGGAGAGCCGCTATAACACTGCCCTGCTTTATATCTCTGACCACGGTGAGTCACTGGGTGAAAACGGTATGTATCTACATGGTGCACCCTATAGCCTGGCTCCAGAACACCAGACTAAAGTACCTATGATGGTTTGGGCTTCCGAAGGCTTCAAGAAAGCAAAAGGACTGAATACGACCTGCCTTGCACAGGCCGCAGAGAAGAACAGCTACTCCCAGGACAACATATTCCATTCGATGCTAGGCATCATGGATGTGGAGACCCAGATCTACAACGCAGATATGGACATTTTCAGTCAGTGTCGTCGTAGCTAATCAATTACTGACAGGCGGTTATTCCTCTACAGAGAAAGCCGCCTTATTAAGTTATTAAACGTCTTATCATACTTTACTGCCACATAACGCTTACCGTCATTAAACTGCATCAGATAATGACGCGGGTCTGCCAGTCTCCAGCAGTAATTTGTCTACAGCAACCACATCTGGTACAAACAAAAAACCGCTCAACTTATGAGCGGTCTTTTTCCTGTATCAGTTTTACTGAGCTTCAACTGTTATAACAGCAGATAGCTCCTGTACTGTTCCATCATCATCACGGACTCTGACCTTCAACGTATCATTAAGCACTTGTAATCCGGCAGTTGCTGTGTACTCCCCTTTCGGAGTAAAAGTAAACGAACAACTGTAGGTGTATCCCGGATCTATTGTTGTGCTGCTACAGTCGATATTCGCTACCGTGAATTGATCAAAGGAGCCACTGAACAAAGGCTCATCCAGCGTTGTTTCAGCTGCATTCGGATCCTCAGTCGCAACCATAACAATGACGTCAGACAGTGGTTCAAAACTAAGAACCTCTACATTGTCCGCATGAGCCGTCACAGACAATTTCACTGTTGCTGACATATCCAGCCCCAACGCAATGCTATTGCCAACCGGATTAAATTCCACCATTGCATCATCGGTATCAAATCCCTGTCCGATACTGCCACCAGCCTCTTGCTCACCATCCGAGACCAACACCCAAGCGATATTGTCGACACTATCGCTATCATCACCGGCAACTTTGAATGACATAGTGCAGGCGACCGACTCGTTAACAGCAACAGAAGAACCAATCAAACCAGAGCAGGTATCATCAACGGGTACAGTATCAGCGATATTGCTATCAAACACCTGAGCCGGAGGATTCAGCCCGAACGTTTCCGCCTGAGCAAAATCGACAAAATCCATAATCTCGAAATTTTCGAAGCTACTGTTACTAACTACAAATAAAAATGTCACCACAGGAGCCCGAGACAAATCTGTTAACTGATATTCATCGACACTGGTTGACATGTCATGATAACCAGCCGGATCCAGCGGATTCACTTCCGGTGCAAGCCCCGCCCTGACATACTTTTTCAGAGTAACAACAGGATTAACATTTTCAACACTGATACTGGCAGCCGCTGTTTTCAACTCCCCCGATGTCCCCTCTTCATCTGTCGGGATCACTTTGACCGTATTTTTATAAACATCACCGGCATTAATACTTGAATACAATGTCCCCATATTGACACCATAATCACAACCAGAACCCTGTGTATAAGTCAGCCCGTTAATCGCACAACCAGTATAGCCAACCGGCTTCGGCTCAGAAGTGGTGTTCATTTCCTGAACTAAATCAATGAAATCAGTATCTTTAACATGAATTTGATCCCAGCCTGATTCATTAGAGTAAGTCACATAATAGTGAACATAATCGAACCCTGTTGGGCCTGTTTCTGGAATTGATGTCGGTGAGGCCACTTTAGCTATCGAAATAATTGGCGGTACATCAGAAATGCTAACAGTTAATGAATTTGATGGTCCCATGTATGCTTCAGGGCTGTCATCGAATTTCCAGTGAACACCAAATTGGCTAACTTTATCTTCACGCACCCCCTCTATAGATGAATCAGTATCCACCAATATCAGGCTCTTCCATCTCAACGTCACCGTACAAATATATGTTGCTCCCGGAGCAATCGTTTCTGAACCTGAAGCCAGGCATCTGCCATCGTTGTCAACGGCATTAACCAGGACTACCTGATCCTCATTAAGCGCAACAGTAGACGATGATAAAGAGCCGGAAATAAGAAACTCTTCACCACCGAATTTTTCAACCAGTTCTGTAATAACCAATGAGGTATTACTATTGGGATTAGTTACCTTCAAATCGAAGCTGAAAGAATCATTCCCTGCAAAAATATCTGATTCTGGCCGCGTTGCATCACCATTTATGATTTTTTCCAGAAGCGGTTCACTGGGTAGCACTTTGACCGGAATTGTCACTGTTTCACAGTTACATTTAGACGGAGCGCCTGGTGTAGGTAATAATCCGGACTGAATTTCACCGCCGGAGCTACACAGGTTGTCATCATTCTGATCCCAAGTCGCGCAGTAATCTAAATCGACAAAACTGTCTCCGTCTGTATCCTGACAGAAGAAAGTAATCACTTCTTCCTGATACACAGCATCTTGTGATTTAGTCACATCTGCACATAAATCACCGTTCGCTGACTGAGAATTAGTTAGTCCTCCAGCGTCACCAACTTCCCCAACCCAGATAAGACACTCTTTACTGTTCCCCCCCGGTACTCCGTCAAGAGGGTTAGCTAAAGGGTTAGTCGTTGTATAAAACGAGAAGTTATAACGAATGTTTGCAGTTGATGTGACTTTAAAATTCAGCTTTTGACTAACCGTATCTCCGGCTTTACAGGTTGATGGCGCGCCCTGAGGTAAGGTAATTTCCGCCAAACTTACATCATTAGCAGAACAGGTCAGGCTGTTCAAACCAGCTCGGGAACGAACGCACTGCTCTCTGTTACCAGGCTCAACATCATAGTTGTCAGGGAAAATGCGTATACTCGAATACACATCTTCAACGACTCGCGGAGCTGCATTAACACTGCTGAAATTCCCAAAGAATACAATAAATACAAGAACATTAAGAAAAGCAGTTTCCTTTCTACATCTGAAATGACACCTTTTCATAACAGGTCCTCAAGGCCTGAGCCTCCTCATTTCTCAGCACCGGACATAAGCCCTTCGCTGTTAGAGTTTCAATCATCAAGCCCGGTTATAAATTAATGGAAAAACAAAACGACAAAGCGCAAATTTCTTTAGTCTTCCTAATCAAGCTTTTCATTAGCAGCCTATTTATAAACAACAATGCCATTGGGCATAACAAAACAGTGCAATTTGCAATTTTCCTATGACAAGAAAGTACAAGTAAGATAGTGCAATCAAGTTTGAATCAATTCTGATTATTGAGAATGGCGTTCTTATATTTGCTTTCAGAAAAACAAATATATGAGTAAAACAGTGGCATAAGCTTGGAAATATCGAAATAAATAAAATAGAAGAAGGTGTTATCCGAATCCGACAGGTTAATTTAGAACCAAAACGGATCCGGATTTTCCATCAGAGATAAATACAAATCTGATTACGCCCCTGACGCTTAGCCCGATAAAGAGCTTCGTCAGCGCGAGAAATGAAAGCATCCAGAGGCTCACCATGTTGCCGGTAAGCAATGCCAAAACTTGCCGTTACTGATGAAGCTGCCAAAACCCCGGTCCATTGCAGGCTTTCAATATGACTTCGGATTTTCTCAGCAACATGCCATGCATTATCACTATTATTTCGGGAAAAAATGACAAACTCTTCTCCACCGAGGCGGATTGGGATATCTGTGCTGCTACAATGCTCCTGCAATGAGGCCGCAATAGTCTGGAGTACGATGTCTCCCTGGTTATGCCCATATGTGTCATTGATACTTTTGAAGTAATCGACATCAATCATGATAGCAACAGTATCGGATACGTTATCTCTGTCCTGTTGATCCAGTAACTTCTGGACCACATCTTTCATGTATATGCGAGTGTATAAATTGGTCAACGGATCACGAACAGAACGCTGATAAATCTTTTCCCGTTCTTTTTCCATTTCACGGTAGATCATTTCCCGCTCAATTGATATTTGCAAAGGCAGGTACATTTGCTCGACAACACGCTCAATCTTTTCCCGATCGCTGTTAATATTTTCCAACTTCAGCATGATAACAGCCTGAGCTGTCCCCTTATCAGGAAGCAGCAATGGTATGAGCAGGCTCTCAAATAATGCACCATCTATGGTTTCTCGCTTAAGTTCATAACTTCCGCGATGATGATCGTTCTCTTCAACAGGACAAGATTGGAATGCTTTAGATACTGTTTCCGGAAGCTCAGTAATGATATTTCCGCGATAATGATTTTTTTCCGAAAAATACAGCATTTCGCCATCATTATCCTGGACATAAAAGTCGAGATCAGAAACAGCGATTTCATCACGGATCAACTTAAATAATGCGCTGGCTATCTCCCTGAAGTCACGGTAGATCGTCATAGTCTTAGTGATATTCTTCAGGGTTTCATTAAACTTCGCCAGTTTGGTGAAATCCGTTGTTCCACGCAGTAACAGATATAAACCGCAATCAAGAGACTTCAGGCCATCAATCATATACGGAATAAGCGGCTTTCTGATAATCGACCCGTGCTGCGGGGCTATCATCTGCATCGGATACTGCTCAATCTCACTCAATACATACTGCAAAATGTCATTGCTGGGAATATAGTGCTGATGGAAAGGCTTCATGGCTTCCAGATAGGATTCATCCTCCGCAAATAAAGCAAATTCATCTGTCAGCCCACCGAATAAATCACTGGAGAACATCACACCGGACAGAGGATCAAAAGTCGTAAAAGCACCAGGGAAGTGAGCATAAGGTGTAAAACAGAAGTTTAACGTTCTATCAGCAAGCGGTAATTGCCAGTCATGCTCTTCAATAAGCCAAAAAGGAATATCAAAACCATAGTGCTTCAGCAGCATTTTGGTACGCCAGTGAGTAACAATGACAGCATCTTTTCGGCAAAGCAGTTGCTCTATGAGGGGGATAGCACCTGTTATATCAGGGTCCTGGTGTTGGCAAATAAAATACTTTATTGATGTGAATGGTATAACTTCATTAATCTTACGAAGCGTATTAGCAAAAGTGAGCTTTGAGCCGGGATCGATTAAAACAGACTCGTCACCCTGCTCAATAAGATACACGTGACATTGAAAAGGGTCGTCATCCTGGACATGCCCTACCCACCAGACGCGGGGAGCTATTTCAATAGCATGGTTTGTATCATATTTTTCGATTTCTTTATCTAGCCCCTTCATCAGAAAGGCCTCAATTGTAACGGACTCAGGTCGGCATAATATTAATGATTCGACCTATCAATAAATTGATGTAAATCATCATAGCTTAATGTCCTGTCCCTATATGCCGGGTTGATTTTAGATAACAGAAAAGATAAGAGATGGTTTTTACAATACAGTTTCAAAAACACATTATTATTAACTACTTACAAGAATAGTAACACTTCGCTTTATATCTGTACTTCTTGCGGTTTATGACACTCATCAGCTACACGCCAGCAATTTCGACCATTACTCTTAGCTTCATAAAGTGCATTATCTGCCTGGCCTATCAGCTCTTCCAAAACACCAGGTAAAGGGTTACAACTAGTTGCCAATCCTAAGCTGACGGAACAGGTTATTTCATTTCCATCATGTGAAATGGTCAGTTGCTCTATACAGTTTCGAATTTTCTCCGCGACCTGTTTAACACCATGAAGATCGGTGTCGTACAAAAATAAAACAAACTCTTCGCCACCAAGGCGCGCTAAATAATCATTTTTACGAATTACCGACTTCACCGCAGTAGCAATCTCCACCAAGACGATATCACCGACCTGATGTCCGAAGCTGTCATTAACTTGTTTAAAGTGGTCTATATCAAAGATGATCACACTGACAATCGTATTTTCAGGAACAGGACCACTTAAAAGTGAATCCGCCCTCATAGTCAAAGCCCTACGATTTAACACACCTGTCAAAGGATCTGTCTCTGCAAGCCTGCTCATTAACTCACACTGCTTTTTATGAAACTTAACCCATTGCGAGCAACCAAACAGAAACAATAAAAAGCCAGCTGCTTTTAATATATCTTCAATAATATCCTTAGAATCAAGCACATTGGTCAATTCATCAGCAAAGTCCCAGAAATTAGCCACAAACATCATCGTCGAAGCAGCTAACAGGATGCGGTATATCTCACGAGACTCTTTTAGCTCTTCAATATTAAACATCAAATACAAGCAGCACAGCGCCATACCGCCATCGAAAAGCAGATCAGCCAGAATCAATGGCTCTGTTGTTGGATAGATGATTACTACAGCAACAAGCAAAGGCAAAAGAATGGCAAGACAACCTAACTGAAACTTGTATTTAAATAATTCAACCACTAAGCATTGGTTCCGAAATCAACTATTAATATTACCAAACGAATATAACATATATAATTATCAATAACATTGATGGGAATAACAGCTCTGTTCTTTAAGGACGAAACAAAAAACTGATCATTATAAAAATATTTACAATTCAAATTATTACATTACTAATAGCAGATAAATTTCAGACAAAAAATAAGGTCGCATGCACTTTAATTACGGCTATAAGCGTATTCGGATTATACATCTGCGTGATTGACACTTGCTGCTTATAACAACAAGACTGTTAAGTAATTGAATTTCGATATGGGCTTGCTAATAAATCGAAGGTTATAACTATCTTGCTTTAACAGTATTAGTTAAAAAAAGTCATATACCAACAGACAACCTACTATAGGAAAATTCTCTTTCTAAGATACAACCTATATTAGTTAGTATTCATATACAGCTTTTAATTTGCTTTAAAGTAACCAACTTAACTGCTCACTACATTAAAATTCAGACACAAAAAAACCAGCTTTCGCTGGTTATTTTGATAATGATGGAGGCGCGTCCCGGAGTCGAACCGAGGTCCACGGATTTGCAATCCGCTGCATAGCCACTCTGCCAACGCGCCTTAGATTGTTTGAGATGGTGCCCCGGGCCGGACTTGAACCGGCACAACGCGAACGTCGAGGGATTTTAAATCCCTTGTGTCTACCAATTCCACCACCAGGGCACGCAAATTCTTTTGCAATGCCATTAAACTGAAACAGTTAAACACCATCTTTGATACCGCTATAGAGCCATATCATTTATGTATGGAGGCGCGTCCCGGAGTCGAACCGAGGTCCACGGATTTGCAATCCGCTGCATAGCCACTCTGCCAACGCGCCTTTATGTTCACGAGCTTCCCCGTGAGAACGAGGCGTACTTTACTGGATTCTGAAAATGAGTCAACAATATTTTTTTGCATTTAACTCAAATGCTTAAAAACAGTTCACACCGATTAATTCCCCTTCGGGCAAACTTCATTTTTGTTCAAATTAAAAACCTTGAACTCAGAAAAAGCAACGAGTAATAACGGGAGTTAAAAAGGGAAATACACAAAACTGCAGATACAAAAAAACCAGCTTTCGCTGGTTTTTTGATAATGATGGAGGCGCGTCCCGGAGTCGAACCGAGGTCCACGGATTTGCAATCCGCTGCATAGCCACTCTGCCAACGCGCCAAATTTTGGAGCAACGCGGTCGACTACACGAGGTTCATCGTGTGCTTACCACATCACTTTAAAACTGGAGCGACACACGAGGTTCGAACTCGTGACCTCAACCTTGGCAAGGTTGCGCTCTACCAACTGAGCTAGTGTCGCATAGTTTGAGATGGTGCCCCGGGCCGGACTTGAACCGGCACAACGCGAACGTCGAGGGATTTTAAATCCCTTGTGTCTACCAATTCCACCACCAGGGCACGCAAATTCTTTTGCGATGCCATTAAACTGAAACAGTTAAACACCATCTTTGATACCGCTATAGAGCCATATCTTTTTAATTGGAGTGACGCGGCCAGCTTGGTACACGAGGTTCCTCGTATGTTTACCACATCACCTTTAAATTGGAGCGACACACGAGGTTCGAACTCGTGACCTCAACCTTGGCAAGGTTGCGCTCTACCAGCTGAGCTAGTGTCGCATTTCATTCTACAGAGAGAATGGAGGCGCGTCCCGGAGTCGAACCGAGGTCCACGGATTTGCAATCCGCTGCATAGCCACTCTGCCAACGCGCCTTAATTTTCAAACCACTTTGGAACACTCCGCTGTGGTACGAGGTGTAATTTACTGATTTTAAATAATGAGTCAATGAAAAATTGTTGTTTTTTCTTTAACTGGTCAAAAATCAGCACAGATTAATAAAAATAGCGCCAAAATCGATTAAATCAACACCGTCATTAAAAAACAAAGAAGGCCGCATTACACGGCCTTATTCACTCATCTGGTTCAAGCTTACCTGATTAACTCACACTCCACTGCGAAAGTGAACGCTTGAAATCTTCGTAGCCAAACTCATTGAGCTTCTCAATATCACCATTTTGACGCTGGCAGTATATCGAAGGCATCTTCAGGCCGTTAAACCAGTTCAGCTTCACCATAGTGTAACCAGCACTATCCAGAATATGCAGACGCTGACCAATCGCCAATGGCTGGTCAAATTGCGTCACACAAAACTGATCTCCGGCAAGGCATGAACAGCTTCCAATCACATAGGTATGTTCACCGTTCTCACTCGCTTCAGCAACAGAAGCGGGCTCATCATAAATCAGCGTATCGAGGCGATGAGCCTCTGTTGCGCTGTCTACAATCGCCGTTTTCATTTCGTTTTCTACGATATCAACAACTGTTACAACCAAATCAGTGGTCTTGGTAATGATCGCCTCTCCCGGCTCAAGGTAAAGCTGAACGCCATGTCTCTCGGAGAAGCTTTTCAGGGCAAGAGCCAGTTTCTCGATATCGTAACCCGGCCAAGTGAAGAATACGCCACCACCGAGGCTTACCCACTCCAGCTTATCCAGATGCTGACCAAAATTTTCTGAAATCGAGTCAAGTAATGCAATAAAGGCATCTACATCTTTGTTCTCACAATTCATGTGGAACATAGCACCATTCAGATTATCGAATATGGACGGATCAATATGATCCATCTGTACGCCCAACCGAGAGTATTGACGAGCAGGATTCGCCAGGTCCTGACCGGCATAGCTCACACCAGGGTTCAGGCGAAGGCCAAGCGAAGCCTTACCTTCCACAAGGTGACGATAGGCCGACAGCTGACTTTGCGAGTTGAAAATCATCTTATCGCAAATATCAGCTACTTCTCTGACGTCATCTTCGCTGTAACCCACGCTGTAAGCATGGGTTTCACCACCAAAAGTTTCATAACCCAGCTTTACTTCATAAGGACCACTGCTGGTTGTACCGTCCAGATACGGTTTGATGATGTCGAACACACCCCAGGTCGAAAAGCATTTCAGGGCCAGTACCAGCTTAACCCCGGACAGCTCTTTCAGGCGCTTCGCCTTCTCAAGGTTCGCAATCAGCTTTTCTTCATCAATCATGAAGAAAGGTGTTTTCAAATCTTGTTTCTGCATCTTAATTACCAATAAGCCGATGCCACAACTGACATCGGCTTGATATATTCACTAATTGACGAAAAGAAAGCTTCTCACACGCAGAAATTTCGGGTCAGGGCTAGGAGGAAGGGCGGAGTTTATATTCATAAATGAGCACTTCCGACAACGCCATGGCCCGAAATAGCAAGTGTGAAAACTTACTTGAGGATGTTGATTGCAGGCTGCCCAACTTCCAGCTCCTGAACATGCCAGTCCAAGCCGATCTCTGGCATTGTTTCCAGGAACGGATCCGGGTCCAGCTGTTCCATATTGTATACGCCTGCTTCAGCCCACTTACCACGGAAGTACTGTAGCGCTGCTGTAATTGCCGGTACACCTGTGGTGTAAGAAATAGCCTGATGTTCTACATCTTTGTAAGCGACCTGATGATCGGCGTTGTTGTAGATAAATACGCTGCGCTCTTTGCCGTCTTTCTTACCCTGAACCCAGGTACCGATGCAGGTTTTACCTGTGTAGCCCGGAGCCAGAGAAGTCGGGTCAGGCAGAAGTGCTTTCAGTACTTTCAGCGGTTCAACAACTGTACCATCCTGAAGCGTTACCGGATCCGGGCTTAGCAGACCGATATCACGCATGCAGTTAAAGTAGTTCAGGTAACGATCACCGAAGCCCATCCAAAATTCGATTCGCTTCGCAGGGATGAATTCTTTCATAGAACGAACTTCATCATGCGCCATTGAGTAAACTTTGTGGGAACCTACCAGCGGGAAATCGAACTCCATCATACGGGTGTGACACGGAACCTGCTTCCACTCACCTTCTTCCCAGTAGAATGAGTCGCCCTGGATTTCAAGCATGTTGGTTTCAGGGTCGAAGTTAGTAGCGAACTTCTTACCGTGATCTCCGGCGTTTACGTCCATGACATCAATCGTGTCAATTTCATCGAACAAGTGCTTAACAGCGTAAGCAGCAAATACACTCACTACGCCCGGATCGAAACCTGCGCCAAGAATAGCCGTGATACCCGCTTCTTTGAACTTCTCACGGTAACCCCACTGCCAGTCGTATGCTTGCGGTACCTGCTGGCCTTCTGAGCACAGATCAACAGCCACTGATGTATCAAGGTATGACACTTTAGCTTGGTAACAGGCTTCCATGATGGTCATGTTTACCCATGGAGGGCCAGCGTTGATAACCAGATCAGGCTGGACTTCTTTAATCAGTGCAACCAGTGCATCAACGTCATCAGCATTTACTGCGCGAGCTTCCAGTTTCTTAGATGGATCTTTCATATTTTCCATCTTCTTGATGGATTCAATGATACTCTCACACTTAGAAACAGTACGAGATGCAATGGTAATATCACCCAATACATCATTGTTCTGAGCTGCCTTATGCGCAATAACCCAGCCAACACCACCAGCACCGATTTGTAGAATAGCCATAGTTAAATTTCTTCCCTTAATAATCTGATTCTCGTGCTGTTTGGCCCGGATAATCGCAAGGCCGAACAGCACTAATTACATTACTTTTAGTTTGGTTACCGTTAGCTCGCCAATGAACGGGCAAGCTGATTAATTTGATTCAGCAGTGATTCAAAGTCTGCCATTGTCAGGCACGGATTCAGAATGGTGAACTTCAGTGCAACCTTACCGTCCACAACCGTTTCACCCAGAACCGCAACCCCTTTCACCAGCGCTTCCAAGCGAAGCTGTTTGTTCAGCTGATCAACATCTACCGGCTCACAACCGATATGACGGAACAAAACAGTCGACAGCGAAGGTGATGCCAGCAGCTCAAAATCAGCAGACTGGTTCACCAAATCCGCGACACTCTGAGTCTGACTTAACAGATGGTCATACATAGAACCCAGAGCCTGAGTGCCCACACACTGCATTGTCATCAGCACTTTCAGCGCATCAAATCGCTTAGTTGTCGCAATTGACTTATCAACCAAATTCGGCAGCAGATCGTCTTCACGGTTTAGGTAATCTGCATGGTGAAGCAGGTACTTAAAGTTGGTTTTGTCCTTCAGTAGTACTGCACCACAACTGATTGGCTGATAGAACAACTTATGGAAGTCCACACTCAGTGAATCTGCCCGCTCTATACCGTTCAGGCGTGTTTTATGACGGCTCAGGATCAAGGCACCACCGTATGCGCCATCGACATGAAGCCAAAGCTTGTGCTGCTTAGCGATATCAGCCAGCGCATTAAGATCGTCAATAGCACCGTGATCCGTCGTACCGGCCGTACCAACAAGGGCAAACGGCAACAGGCCTTCCTGCTTAAGGGATTCAACCGTTGAAATAAGTGATGGTAGCTTGATAGTGCCGTCCTGGTTGTTATCCACACAGACAACAGCATGCTCACCCAACCCCATCAGTGATGCAGTTTTCTGTACGGTGAAATGCGACTTCTTCGAACAAAGGATACGCAGCTTACCGGCATATTCAGGCAGACCGTTTTTCTGGATATTGTGACCGGACATCGTATCGGCCGCCCAATCACGCGCCAGCAAAAGCCCCATCTGGTTACTTTGCGTACCACCGCTGGTAAATATACCGTCAGATTGACTGCCAAGATTGTAAACACCGCACAACCAGTCAATTACTTTCTGCTCTACATAAGTTGCAGCACTTGCCTGATCCCATGAATCCATGGACTGGTTCAGGGAGCAGATGAAAGATTCAGCCGCGACTGCCGGAAGCAATGGCGGAGTATGCAAGTGTGCAATGCAGTTCGGGTGCTGAACCATAATTGAGTTCTTAGCAATCAGCTCACCTGCCTGCTCAATCACAGTCTCAAGCGGCAACTGTTGGTCATCAAGCTTGATTTCGTTAATGCGCTGCTTAAGCACTTCCGGCTCCAGGCCTGAATATGGCGCATCTGTTGTTTCAAAAACTTGCTTAAGAACCTGAGTCGATTTGTTCAGCGCAGCTTCGAAACTATCTGCACCACCTTCACCGGTGTGAATGAAGTATGAACGCCACTGTTCCTGTTCAGAACCGACTGTCGCTTCAGCCTCTTTTGCCATGCCAGCAGTCGCCAGAATTGCCTTGCTGATAGCATCGAGGGCAAAATCAATTTGCTCATAGCTAATTATCAATGGTGGAAGGAAGCGAATAACTGAACCCTGACGACCACCTTTTTCAACGATCAGGCCACGCTCCAGTGCGGCACGCTGAATGTTCAAGGTCAACTCAGGATCGGCTTCTGGTTCACCAAATTTGTTTTTCTTACCGCCAGGCTTAACAATTTCAACGCCAAGCATCAGGCCTTTACCGCGCACTTCGCCGATACAATCTGTGTATCCGGCAATACGCTCTAAACCTTCTCGCAGGTACTGACCTGCTTTACGAGCATGTTCAACCAGTCCATCACGACGAATAATTTCCAATGCTTTAGCACCGGTTGCCATCGCCAGCTGATTGCCACGGAATGTGCCTGTGTGCTCACCCGGACGCCAGGTATCAATTGATTTATCGAAAACAAGAATCGACATCGGCAAACCACCACCGACGGCTTTGGACAAACACAGAATATCCGGAGTTACACCTGATTCTTCAAATGCAAATCGATAACCGGTTTTACCGATACCACACTGAATTTCATCAAAAATCAGTAAAATGCCATGTTCTTTAGTGATTCGCCGCAACTCTCGTAGCCAAAATGCAGGGGCCGGAATTACACCGCCCTCACCCTGTACTGGTTCAACAATGATAGCTGCAGGTTTCTGAACACCACTTTCATCATCGCTCAGCATACGTTCGATATAACGAATACTCTGTTTAGCCCCTTCATCACCTTTCAAGCCAAACGGACAACGCAGTCTGTACGGGAAAGGCAAGAAATGGACATCCGCCATCAGCCCCTGACGACGGGCTTTTGTATTCAGATTACCCATCATGGCCATAGTGCCGTTAGTCATACCGTGATAAGCACCGTGGAACGCCGCCATGATATTACGGCCGGTTGTCTGCTTGGCCAGTTTTATTGCCGCTTCAACCGCATCGGCACCGGAAGGGCCACAGAACTGAATACGCGCATTAGCAGCGAATTCTTCAGGAAGGAAGTTCATCACTTCCTTGATAAATTTATCTTTGGCTGGCGTCGTCATATCCAGAGTCTGATACGGCAGCCCCTGATTAAGCTGATCGATAATCGCCTGGTTAATTTCAGGGTGGTTATAACCCAATGCCAAAGTCCCGGCACCAGCCAGGCAGTCCAGGAAAACCTGGCCGCGACTGTCTTCTACCAGTACGCCTGATGCTTTCTTGATTGCAAGAGGTAGCCTGCGAGGATAAGAACGCACTTCTGATTCATAATGTTCCTGGCTCAGAAGCAGTTCATCCGGGGTCAGGTCATACAGTTCATGTACAACCGGTACGTTAGAGGCCAGCTTGATATCCTCTAAATCAAACACGTTACTCATAGGTGTAATCCAAGATTTCCGCCATTTTGATGGCATAAAGCAAGGCTAACTTTCAACAAACCAATCCTTGCAATCAGCCAAACGTTTAACTGACAGGTTGCAAGCACTACACATTGAATTTGCTTGGGTTGTTAAATCCTTGACGATAAATACACAACATCATCAGCCATAAAACTGATAACAACAGGGATCCAGCATTTCGCCGAAATGACTTAGAAAGGGAAGATCAAGGCTCAGTAATGATACTGCAGTTAGGTAAGATAAAGCTGACTTGGGTTTTCTTTGATTGAATGTTCACTGTTGGGTTCCTTCAATATGCCGTCACCACTTTTTGGATTAACGACTCTATTAATGCCCTTCTACTAACGACTCTTTCGTTAGTACCTACGGCGCATTGCGATAACATCAGCCCGAATTTATCGCAACACATGTGCCTCAGAATAACACCCTCTGAGATTGCGCAGAAAAGTAACACATTGTTGGCTTTAATGACAACTGTAATTTTTAAGGCTAGCTCACTTTCCTTTTATTGGTCAAAACAAAGACTAAAACACTAAATTAAGTGCATATTTTTTTCTTTGTGAGCAAGATCCATTGATAGAAATCAGCTTTCATAAAGAACATGAAATAGTTCAAATAACATACAGATATGTTGTGTTAGCGTAAATAAAGTGAAACATAAATCATATTAGGACCAAGGTGTATATTATGAACAACCGCATCCTGCAATATGGTAAGTTCCCGACGTTAGCTGACTTCCGCCATCTGTGAGTCAATCGGCTCGCTGACGGTCTGTACAGCATCATCGCCCACTTACCTCCAACAAAACTTCGCACCCACCTGAACATTACGATTCCCGATCCCGGATCTCCACCTCGGCGTCTGCCAGCATCCATTCTTAGTCAACAGTTACTCTCATTATGGCGTCATCGGATATCGCCATCGTTAACCACGATAAGGAATTAATATGGAAATTATTCTGGGTATCGCTGCATTATTAGCAGCACTATGTTTGTTCTCGTTATTCAGTTTTAAAGCCCCCAATGGCAGCGCTGCTATGAGTGGCCTTGCTGATGCTGCAATCGCTACGTTTCTGGTTGAAGCCATTCATAAGTTCGTGATGGGTAACCTCTTTGGTATCGAATACCTTGCCGACTTCGGTAACATGGTCGGGGCTATGGGCGGTGTCGCAGCAGCAACACTGGTAATGCTAAGAATGGGGATTCAGCCAGTCTTTGCGATTGTTACCGGCCTGGCAATGGCCAAACTGGGTATCCTTGAGGGCTTCATTGTCGGCTACCTGTTCTCGTTTGCCGCGCCACTGTTTAAGAAATACCTCCCTGAAGGCGTTGACGTAATTGTCGGTGTACTGACTCTGGCACCGCTGGCTCGCCTTGTTGGTATATTCATCAGCCCGGCTCTGGATGTGCTGATGGGCACCCTGGCTAACATGATCACCGAAGCCACTATGTTCTCACCATTAGTCATGGGCTTCCTGCTTGGCGGCTTGATGAAAATGGTCTGTACTTCCCCGCTCAGTTCTATGGCATTAACAGCGATGCTGGGTCTGACCGGCCTGCCGATGGGGATCGCTGCGATAGCTTGTGTCGGTGGCTCATTTACCAACGGCTATATCTTCCATACACTCAAGCTAGGCAAATCAAGTAACACCATCAGTGTGATGCTGGAACCCCTGACTCAGGCTCATATCGTTACCCGTAACCCTGTACCAATCTTTATGTCGAATTTCATCGGCGGTGCACTGGCAGGTACTATTGCGGCTTACTTCGGTATCGTTAATGATGCACCGGGAAGCGCTGCCCCAATCCCTGGCCTGCTGGCTTCTATTGCCTTTAACGCACCTCAGACACTCTTTATGGCAACCATAGCTGCAGCATTCGCCGGTATCATCGGTGGTGTAATTGGTAACCAAATCTACAAACGCCTACTTGCCGAACGCATTCCACTACAGCAGTTTGCAAATGGCTAATCGTTAATTGCAACATGTCTTATACAAAGGCTTACCCTGGCTGGTAAGCCTTTTTTCTGTGACAAGAACAGCAAAACATCCTTATGGCACATAAAAGCCCTCACTTTTATCCGGCCTTTCTCTGTTTTATTTGCCATAATGACAACACTCCCTACAACTGTTGCAAAAAATATACTAATAATGCGAAATACTGATGACTTTCTGATTTTCTACCACCTCATTGAGCAGGGCTCTTTCAGTAAGGCTGCCGAACAGGTCGGGCTGACAAAATCAGTCGTAAGTAAACGAATTACTAGGCTGGAACAAGAGCTCGGAGTTCAACTACTCTATCGAACAACCCGAAAGCTGACCCTGACTGAAGCAGGCGAAATTTTTTATCGTCATGCGCGGGAGATATTTCTTTCTGTTCAGGAAGCAGAAGAAGAATTGAGCGGCTTAGGTGAAAGCCTTTCCGGCACCATTCGGCTTACAGTACCGACAATTTCAGGAGAACTGATTCTGCCGCAGGCCATCGCTGAGTTCAGCGAAAGGTACCCGGATATTAATATTCAAATGGATCTGGATAACCGTTTTGTCGACATCGTTGAAGAGGGCTACGACTTAGCGATCCGAACCGGCGTTTTACCTGACTCTAGTTACATAGCCCGTCGCCTGCTGGATGTCCACTGGGTGATTTGTGGGGCTCCGGCTTATTTCCAAAAACGCCCGGCTCCGAAAAGTTATAAAGATCTGGTAAATCACAATTGCCTTGCCTACAGCTACCAAGAAACCGGTGCTAATGAGTGGTTATTCAAAGGAAAATCAGAACCCTTTACTGTCAGGGTGGCAGGAAATTTCACTACGAATAACGCATCAGCCTTACGTAAGGCGGCTCTGTTTGGTCAGGGGCTGGTATATGTACCAAGAGTGTTAGTTGCTGACGATCTTAAGTCCGGGAACTTGGTTGAAGTACTGGAGGATCAGGTTGCCAAATGCCTGGGTATCTATGCAATTTACCCTTATACCCGCCACCAGCCGAAAAAGGTGCAGCTATTTATTGAGCATTTATACCAATGCTACCGAAGCAATGAAGATAAATTCTGAAACTAGAAACTAGAAACTAGAAAGAAAAATGAGCTACAAAACGTGGTCAACAATGACCACGTTTTTTATTTCAGATAAACAAGATCATTATCAGGCTGGTACCTGACTCACCTTATCCACCAAATACAGAATTGAGCGATACTCAATGCCGCTGTGCTCAGATAAACCAATCTCACAGGTTTTGCTATTTGAGTAGCCTTCCTTACAATTTTCAGGCACCTGTGCTTTCAGTGGCGCCAGCGCAGAAGCATTCAGTTCCGGCGTGGTAAAGCCCTTATCACCGGCAAAACCACAACACTGAATATCTTCAGGAATGATAACCTGTTTCGCACACGCCTCTGTTACTCGCTTCATCACATCAGCCAACCCTTTACGACGGGAGGTACACGTAATGTGAAGCATCACCGGCTCTTCCTGCGGCGTAATCGACAAACGCGGCATCACAAACTCAGCCACAAACTGGAATGGCTCATAGATTGTCAGATCCCGTTGCAGGTTATCCCGACTCAGGCTGGCACACGGACTGGTATCCATCAATACCGGTAATGAACCTTGTTCAGATGCCTGCCATAAAGCATCTTCCAACTGTTTTGCTTTATCTTCTGCGGTCTCTACAAAGCCCTTACTTTTATATGGCATACCACAGCACTGGTTATTCAGGTCGTCCGGCAACACAACCTCATATCCGGCTTTCTTCAACAGCGAAATAGTCACATCAGCAAGCGGGCGTGGATCCATTGCCTGTTTCTCGGTGCCCATATTGCGGGAAGCACAACTAGGGAAATAAACAATCTTTTCTTTACTGACCGAGCGGATTGTCAGGCTCTCTCTATTCAAGCTCTTTGCCGCCCTAGGCATGTGCGGTGTCCATAACGGGACTTTACGCGCTGTCAGATTATGCGCCACTTTTGTCAGGGTACGCATCTTCTTCGTACCCAGCATTGCGTGCATACCATTGGCAACACTTAGGCCAACACGAGTTGCGGCAGTTACGCCATCAAAGTGATTTGCTGTCCAGCGCGCAATACTCTTAGCTATATCAGAATGATCTTCTCGCAGCTTCCGCATTAAGTCACCGGTATTGATATCAACCGGACAGCGATCTGCACACAAACCTGTCGCCGCACAAGTAGCCACCCCCTGATAACGGAATGTCTTTTCCATTTCCGCCAAACGAGCCGGATCTTCATTGGTTCTGCGCAATCTGCTGATTTCCCGATAAACAGTATTACGTTGGCGCGGTGTCAAAGACAAATTCCGAGAAGGGCAAACTGGTTCACAGAATCCACACTCAATACATTTATCAATGAGAGTATCCGCAGCAGGCATCGCTTTAAGGTCTTTCACATGAGCCTGATGATCATTATTGAGAATCACCCCTGGATTCAGAATGCCTGTTCCATCAAAAATATGCTTGATCTGCTGCATCAAAGCATAACCTTCAGCACCCCACTCCAATTCCACAAAAGGAGCCATATTGCGCCCAGTACCATGCTCTGCTTTCAACGACCCCTGGTAATCCACTGCAACCAATTGAGCAACGGCATCCATAAAGGCACTGTAACGTGTCACTTCTTTTTCTGTATCAAAAGCTTGTGTGAAAACGAAATGCAGGTTCCCAGCCAGAGCATGACCAAAAATAATAGCTTCGTGATAGTCGTACTTTACAAACAACTCTTGCAGTTCACGAACTGCCGGAGCCAGTTGTTCAATCGGGAACGCCACATCCTCGATGATGACAGTCGTACCGGTTTCACGAACGGCACCAACCGCAGGGAAAAGGCCTTTACGAATGCCCCATAACTGAGCACAAACACCCGCATCACGACTGAAGGACACCTGCTCCATCGGAGTGAACTCATCAATCAATGCCATAATTGAATCAGCCTGGGCAGACAGGTCTGCTTCATTTTCGCCATGCAGCTCAATCAACAATGCCGCAGCTTCGGTATTACCTTCCTCACCCAGTCTGGCAATGAAATCCGGCATTCCCGGCTTATCGGCAACTGATGCCAGCGCCCTGCTATCCATCAGCTCAACAGCCGCGACTTGTGTTTTACTAAGCGCACTGACGGCAAGGCATGTTTTCTCGATATCAGTGAAAACAAATAACCCGGAAGCCTTGAAGGCATGATCAATCACTGTGTTATAGGTGATGTCAGCAATAAAACCGAGAGTACCTTCCGAGCCAATTAGCAGGTGCTGAAGGATTTCAATCGGATCGTCATAATCCACCAACGAGTTTAGGCTATAGCCGGTCGTGTTTTTCAGGCGGTACTTATGCCTGATCTTATCTGCTAGCTCCGGGTTATTACGACAACTTTCAGCCAACTTAGATAAGTCAGAAAGCAATAACGAATGACTCAGTTTGAATCGTCTGACGCTGTCGCGATCCAATGTATCCAGCACCGTACCGTCAGCAAGCACAACCGTCATTCCTGCCAGAGTCTTATAGCTGTTCTGTGCAGTACCGCAACACATCCCTGATGCATTGTTTGCTGCAATACCGCCAATCTTACAGGTATTGATGGAAGCCGGATCCGGGCCGATTTTACGTCCGTACGAGGAAAGGTATTTATTGGCGTCAGATCCAATCACTCCCGGCTGTAGCCAAATCTGTTCACCATTATTAAGAATTTTATGGTTACGCCAATTATCAGTCAGGGTGATTAATACAGAATCGGACAGAGCCTGCCCGGAGAGGCTGGTCCCGGCGGCACGGAATGTCACCGGAATGTTCGACGTATAACAGGCTTTAAGCGCAAATACGACTTCGTCCAGTGTATCCAGTTGAAGGATCAGTTTGGGAACCAGGCGGTAAAAACTCGCATCAGTGCCATACGCCAGGGTTAATGTAGGGTCAGTAATAATTCGCTTTTCATCGATCTGAGCTTTCAGCTGCTCAACCAATGCAATGTAGGGCTGCTGCATTGTGTCTCCGTGTAGGTCAGTATGCTCATCTTATTTCTTCCGGACCTGATAATTATAAATTTAGCCGGATAGTGTTATTCAGCTATTTTACCGAGCCACTTTTAGTGAATATATCACCAGCAATACACTTGTTTGTTGCAAAAGGTTTAACAATCTACCAAATACACCCACCGGCTAATCGCCAGACTAAAACAAGATAAAGAAACGACAAAAAAGAAAACAAAGACTTAAAAGCAGAGTTTTAAAAACAAGTGACATGAAGAGCACTTAGGAACAGCCCCAAAGATAATTGGCCACGAGAATTTCAAAGAAGAGATTTTGGCGGACGCCAGATACAAAAAAACCAGCATAAGCTGGCCTGTCGTATTCAGATTAGTTGAAACCTGAAAGAGATGGAGGCGCGTCCCGGAGTCGAACCGAGGTCCACGGATTTGCAATCCGCTGCATAGCCACTCTGCCAACGCGCCATCTTTTATTACTAACCGTTTGGGACAATGCCCTGTTCGGTATGGCGGCCATTTTACAGATACTCCCCACTGTGTCACGGAAAAAATGAAAAAAAACAATCGTTCGCTTTAAATTTCACCATCCACATCAAACATTAGCCAATAAGTACTTTTTATTCCCCAAGAAACTCATCACTTATGCCGATAGACAAAATAGAGTGAACAAAAAAAAGGCGGCTCATTGAGCCGCCTTTCGACATTTCTTTTACAAGAGATCAAATATCTTCTGAGTTCAGCAGATCATTTTTTGCTGCCTTCAGGTAGATATACATTGACCAGTATGTCAGCACCATCGCGACATAAAGAGCGACATAACCAGTCCATACAACCCACTCATTCGGGTGCCACAACAAAACCAGCAACGCAAACATCTGAGACGCAGTTTTAACTTTACCAACCCATGAAACAGCAACACTAGAGCGCTTACCTAGCTCTGCCATCCACTCACGAAGTGCTGAAATAATAATCTCACGGCTAATCATGGTAACAGCAGGGATTGTTACCCAAATTGAATGATAGTGCTCGACAACCAAAACCATCGCAGTTGCAACCATCACCTTGTCGGCAACCGGATCAATGAAAGCACCAAAACGGGTGGTCTGATTTAATTTACGAGCAAGGAAGCCATCGAACCAGTCTGTTACACCGGCACCAAAGAAGATCATCGCAGTTGCAAAAGGCGCCCACTCATAAGGCAGATAAAAAGTGATCACAAAAAATGGGATAAGCAACAGGCGGATGAAGCTGAGTATGTTAGGAATCGTTAAACGCATAATTCTTAGTTCTTATGATTGACTTCATTGGGGAGCCGCATTGCTAGCCATGCTGCAATGCGTCATAAATTTTATCTGCCAAAGACTTACTAATACCAGGAACTTTGGCAATTTCTTCTTTGCTGGCTCTTTTCAGTTCTTGTAATCCACCCATGTATTTCAGCAGAGCCTGACGACGTTTCGGGCCAATACCTTCCACATCTTCCAGAACGCTACGTTTTCTGACTTTCGCACGCTGAGCACGGTGACCACTAATTGCATGATTATGACTTTCGTCACGAATATGCTGGATCAAATGCAAAGCAGGCGAATCGGACGGCATCGAGAACTCCTCTCCGGTAACCAGAAGCAGGGTTTCCAGCCCGGGTTTTCGGGTTGTTCCTTTTGCCACACCGACCAACAGCGAACGTTTAGGCCACTCTTCCATCAGTGGACTTACTACATCATACGCTCTTGACAGCTGACCTCTACCCCCATCGATAAAAATAATGTCGGGAATCTTATCTGGATCCAACTGTTTATCGTATCTGCGAGTTAAAGCCTGAGCCATCGCAGCATAATCATCACCGCCGGTAATACCGGTGATATTGTAACGACGATATTCCTGCTTCAGCGGACCGTCCTGATTAAACACCACGCAGGAAGCAACCGTCTTCTCACCCATGGTATGACTGATATCAAAACACTCCATCCGCTCCAGGACACGAAGATTTAGCGCATTACTCAATTCAGAAAAGCGCTGCTGAATCGTCATTTTATGGTTGAGCTTACTTGTCAGTGCAGTGCTGGCATTAGTTTGTGCCAACTTGAGATAACGAGCCCGATTCCCCCGAGAATGGGTTTTGAGCACGATCTTACGGCCTGCCAGTTCTGTCAGTGTTTCTGCGATGATTTTTTTCTCTTCGCCCGGATCTGCGCCGAGCAAAATAACTGAAGGAATCACCCTTCCCTCAGCCTGATTCAGATAGAACTGACTGACAAAACTGGATAAGACTTCGGTAAGCTCCGCGTCAATTGGCATCTTCGGAAAATAACTGCGACTACCGAGGATCTTACCCTGCCGGATATACAGCGCATGGATACAAGCCATTCCCTGCTCATGAGCTATACCAATCACATCCATATCATCTTCGCTGTCATGGCTGACAAACTGCTGCTCCTGCACCCGGCGTAACGCCTGAATTTGATCTCGGTAAGTGGCTGCTTTCTCAAACGCTAACTGTTGGCTGGCTTGCTCCATTTTTTCGACAAGAGATGCAATAACCTGCCGATCTTTACCCTGTAGGAACAAACGCACGTAGTTAACCTGCTCTTTATATTCCTCTTCACTTACCAAGCCCTTCACACACGGGCCGAGGCAACGGCCAATCTGATACATCAGGCATGGCCGACTACGATTAGCATAAACAGAATCCTCACACTGGCGAACTGGGAAAATTTTCTGCAACAGGTGAAGGCTTTCGCGCACTGCGCCGGAATCAGGGTAAGGGCCAAAATATTCGCCTTTGCGCTTTTTGGTGCCGCGATGAATCGTTAAGCGAGGGTGTGCACTGGCACTGAGGAAGATATAAGGATAGGACTTATCGTCCCGAAGCAGCACGTTATATTTAGGCAGGTACTGCTTGATGTAGTTGTGCTCAAGGATCAGGGCTTCGGTTTCGGTATGGGTTACCGTGACATCCACTTTGCAAATGTTTTTAACCAAAGCCCGGGTTTTCTCTCCCGCTACATTCGCCCGAAAGTAGCTGGAAAGACGCTTTTTCAAATCCTTTGCTTTACCGACATAAATAACCTCACCAACCGCATCATACATTCTGTAGACGCCGGGTTGGTGAGTAACAGTTTTCAAAAAGGCTTTTGAATCAAATGGTTCGGACACTACAACGTCTCTGTGTCTAGCATTCCATGTCGTATTGCAAGGTGGGTCAGCTCTACATCGCCATTGATGTCCAGTTTATTGAACAGGCGGTAACGGTAACTGTTAACCGTTTTAGGGCTCAGATTCAGTTGCTCCGAAATCTCAGTCACTTTCTGCCCTTTGGTGATCATCATCATGATCTGCAATTCACGTTCAGAAAGGTCTTTAAAAGGATTTTCTGAATCCGGAACAAACTGGCTCAGGGCCATTTGCTGTGCAATTTCAGGCGAAATGTAACGTTGGCCGCTGTTAACCGTACGAATTGCATTCACCATTTCATCCGGCCCTGCACCTTTTGTCAGGTAACCGGCAGCACCCGCCTGCATAACTTTCGTCGGAAACGGATTCTCGGTATGAATGGTCAATACGATAATTTTAACATCGGGATTAAAGCGAAGAATCTTACGGGTAGCTTCCAGACCACCGATCCCAGGCATATTCATATCCATAAGAACGATGTCTGCATGATTGCTACGACACCATTTTACGGCTTCTTCACCACTGTCGGCTTCCCCTACCACTTTAATACCACGGACATCTTCAAGCAGACGTCGGATCCCTGTGCGAACCAGTTCGTGATCATCTACAAGGAATACATTAATCAAGCTGTATCTCCAATATGATTTGGCTCTGCACCCAGCCGGAATTGGCGGGATAGCTATAAATGATATTACCCAATTTTACCCCAACTTGAAATCTGAACCCATGCTGTTTCTGTGTATCAGCGCAAGTTTTCGCTTCAAGTTACAACTTGACAAAATTGGCCCTTCGTAAGTTTTTTGCAAGCTTCAATAGAAATCGTGCTGAGCAGCAGTATTTACCATATATGCAAAAAAATAAAGTATAAAATTCAATATATCCGGTTGCTTACAAACCAAGCAGAAACATTGCCTGAGAAAGATATCTATACATCAGGCTTGTGAGCTGTATTTTACATGCAAAGTTGGTGATTTAGCTACGTGGACTAAATTTATTGCTCTCAAACCTCAAAAACTCATGATTTCTCTATTCAAGTCAGCAGTTTATTTGTCATAAAAGATAAAGTTCTTGATTCTGTAAACTCATCATTAGTGACTACCAAACAATACAATGCTATCTGAAATGCTAGCCAATCAGTTCAAACCATCTCACCATTTCGGGTAAAAAAGCTCATTCTGTGTTGTTTATGCGACACCGGCACACATTCTTTCCTATATCTACACTTCTTCACCTCACTTTTTCTTACATAGAGATAATCACAAATCAGCCGTCATTTATTTTTCTCCATGACCCGATCTTCTGCAAAACGCTTATTCCTTAGACGTCTAGATGTAAAGCGTTCCTTTATGCTTTCGCTTCATGTATGATTGCCGCCGCTTATGTCTACCCACATAACCGCTCTTGCTCAAAAAAGGATATTTGCGCACAGGCCCATACACACCATTGGTGTGTTTTTTTGTTCCTGTAGATCAGGCAGTGCGGCAATAGCTTCAGGTTAAGCATCTCTGGTGGACATAAAAAAGCAAATACCCATAGAGAGTTAATTGAAGGTTATGTCATGAATCTTTCTGCCAAGACTGTGGTTCTTATTGCCATCGGCGCAGCCCTGTACGGCATAGGCGGCTTGCCTATGTTTGGTATCCCTGTCTTTGCTAACACCACCCTAAAGCCAGCTATGGCTGTTTTAGCATTGTTTGGCGTTCTTTTCGGCCCTCTTGTTGGCTTCCTTGTCGGCTTCATTGGCCACTGGGTTACTGACCTGTTTGCGGGCTGGGGTGTCTGGATTACCTGGGTTCTCGGCTCAGGCATTGTCGGCATGCTAATCGGCCTGTACCCCAAAATTACCAAAGGGCGTCTGGAGAAGGGCCTGTTCTCGAAACTGGACTTTACCCTGTTTGTACTTCTTGCCTTTATTGGCAACGTTGTGGGCTATGGCTGTTCCGCCTTCCTTGATGCCGTCCTTTATGCAGAACCTTTTACCAAGGTATTGGCTCAGCTCACCATCATTGCTGCAGGTAACACTGTGCTTATCGCCATTGTCGGCCACTTCATCCTAACCGCCGTTGCCAAGCGCAAGCAGCAAAGCTACAACCTGAAAGAGGCTTACTAAAGCATGACAATTAAGTTTTCTAATTTCTCGTTCAAGTATTGGGCGCTGGAAAAACCGACCCTGAAAAATATTGATCTGACGATCGAGAAAGGCGAAAAGGTTGTCATCGTTGGCCCGAGCGGTAGCGGTAAGTCCACCCTTGGCCAATGTTTGAACGGACTCATCCCATTTGCAGTCAAAGGTGATATCACCGGCAATCTGACTATCAATGGGCATGACACCCAAAAAATGGATCTCCACCAGTGTACGAATATGGTCGGAACTGTACTTCAGGATACAGACGGTCAGTTTGTAGGACTGAGCATCGGTGAAGATATCGCATTTGCCCTTGAGAACCAGATGATTCCTCAGGGAGAAATGCACGATATCGTCAAAAAAACAGCCGAGATGGTTGATCTTGACGAGATGCTGGAACTGTCTCCGTTTGATCTCAGCGGCGGCCAGAAACAACGTGTCTCACTGGCAGGTGTAATGGTCGATGATGTCGACATCCTGCTTTTTGATGAGCCATTGGCAAGCCTGGATCCGCAAACAGGCAAAGCAACCATCGAAATCATCGACCAACTACATAAAAACACTGGCAAAACAGTGATTATTATTGAGCACCGTCTGGAAGATGTGCTTCATCGCGATGTCGACCGTATCATCATGATGGAGCGCGGCGAAATTGTAGCCAACATGACACCGGATGAACTGCTGGCAAGCCAACTGCTTCAACAGCACGGCATCCGTGAGCCTCTTTATATTTCAGCAATGAAAGCAGCTGGCTGCACTATCACAGCTGAAGACAAACCTTCAAGCCTGTCATCAATGACAATTGACGACTTCAAGCCACAACTACTTGAGTGGTTTGAACAAGGTGACGTCGTCAGCGAGAGCCAAGGCACCACACCTTTACTGTCGGTTAAAAACCTGAGCTACTCCTACGATGATCAACGTAAGACGTTGGATAATTTAAGTTTCTCAGTCAATAAAGGTGAGTTCGTTTCGATTCTTGGTAAGAATGGTTCGGGCAAATCAACCATCACCCGCCTCATCATGGGTGTACTGGAACCGGACACCGGCAGCATCGAATTTAATGGCCGAAATCTGGCTGACTGCACCATTTTTGAACGCAGCCAGCATATCGGTATTGTACTGCAGAACCCGAATCATATGATTTCTCATCACATGATTTTCGATGAAGTGGCTTCTGGTCTGCGTAACCGTGGTATTGCCGAAGACATCGTCGATAAGAAAGTACATGAAGTTCTGGAACTGTGTGGCTTAGGTCGATACCGCCACTGGCCTATCGAAGCACTGAGCTATGGGCAGAAAAAGCGAGTTACTATTGCGACAATCCTGGTGCTTGAGCCTGAACTGCTGATTCTTGATGAACCGACGGCAGGTCAGGATTACCACCACTACACATCAATGATGGCCTTCATCCGTGAACTCAACGAAAAGCTGGGTATCACGATTGTGATCATCTCGCATGACATGCACCTGGTACTTGAATATACCGACCGTGCCATTGTTATTGCCGACAGTCACTTGCTGGCCGACCAGCCTGTTAATGCTATTTTCAGCCAGCCAGACCTGCTTGAAAAAGCAAACCTGACAGTAACCAGCCTCTATACCTTGGGTAAAGAGTTGGGCATCGAACGAATCGATAACTTTATTCGTTGCTTCATTAACCATGAGGCAAATAAAAACGCATGAAAACAAATAAAATTAAATTCGGTATCAGCTACGTTAATACCGGTTCACCTTTGCACGCGCTAAACGGTATTACCAAGTTCATCCTTTTTATGAGCTGGGTTACCATGGTTTTGATCACCTTTGATCTACGAGTAATTTGCGGACTGATTCTGGTCGGTTTCGCCCTGTTAAAACTCAGCCGGGTACCTTTCACTGTCTACAAATCTCTGATGATTGGTACAACAACCGTGCTGCTAATGAATGCCCTGTTCATGTTTCTTATTGCACCTCAGCAAGGAACTGAGTACATGGGAAGTGAGACAGTTCTGCTATCAATGGCAGGTAACTACTCCATCACCACAGAAACGCTGTTCTACCTGCTGACGGTAACCCTGAAATACTTCAGTATGTTCCCGATTGCTCTGGTCTTTGTGTTCACAACACACCCGACAGAATTCTCTGCCAGCCTGAACAAGCTCGGCATACCTTATCGTATTTCTTATGCTGTCAGCCTGACCCTGCGCTACCTGCCGGAAGTAACCAAAGATTTCATCAACATCATGCACGCCCAGCAGGCTCGTGGAGTAGATATATCAAAGAACGCGCCTGTACTGACTCGTATTAAGAACGTTGCCAAGATTCTCGGCCCTCTGATTTTCTCAAGCCTTGATCGTGCCGACGTCATTTCCAATGCAATGACACTGCGTGGCTTTGGTCGCAACAAAAAGCGTAGCTGGTATAGCCTGAAACCGATGACCAAAGCTGACTACGCTGTTCTGGCTGTTATCACCATTGTGCTGATACTTGGTTTTATCCGCCGAGCTCAGTCTGAGCAACTGTTCTGGTATCCGTTCTGATACCCTCATGAACGGCTCAAACGATTGAGAAAAGCCGCATCATGCGGCTTTTTTGTGTTGTGTGATTAAAAGCAAAACCGATTCCCCTTAGACTTTGGTTTGAAATATTAAAAAAGCCAGCAACCTCGCGGTGCTGGCTTTTCTTTATAACTAAAATCAGGACTTAATCGGTTTTAAACGCATGGTGGCGGAACAGCTGATCAACGATATCCCGTGATGATGCCCCGGAATCCAGTTCAAGACCGGAAAGTTCAACATTATCTAAAACGATGTTTTGTTCCTGGCCTGAATCCGTAGTCACGGTCAGATTCACCTTACCGTCATCATTAACATCAGCATTCAAGTGGCCAAGCAACGCATCCATATCAATATTATCTTCTTTGATATCAGGCAGAATTTCCGCCAAATCCAGTTGGTCTTCATCCAGCTTAAAATCAATGATAACGTCAGTCTGTGCAGTATCACCCAGTGATGTCAGATGCCACGCAAACACATCCGCGCCATCGCCGCCAACAAGAATATCATTACCCAGACCGCCAATCAGAGTATCTTCACCTGAACCGCCAACAAGAATATCATCACCGACTCCACCATCCAGGGTATCTCCACCACCCTGACCAAGCATAATATCTGAATCCGTTGTACCTGGCAGTATGTTCGCTTCATCGTCACCAGCTACTGCTGTTTGATCGACCTCTACCGGTTTAACTTCACTACTGCTGCCGCCCATCAGGGTCAGAGTGAATACGTTGTCACTTTCTGCACCTTTGGTATCCTGCACCTGGAACAGGAATTTCAAATCCACCTGTTGACCGTCAAGCAGTGGCGACGTTTCACTCTGAGTAAAGTGGTAACTACCGTTATTCGCCACCTCAAGAGTACCGAATACAGTCGTTAGGTGTAGCTTGCCTTCTACAAGCTCGCTGGACGTAACCAAAGGACCGTTGATCTCAGCCCCATGCAAATCGGCATCTAGTAATGAAAAGTCATTGCTATCCAGAGAGACCGTCAAAGCATCACCGTCTGCATCCTGAGTACCTTTCAGCAATTCACCTGCCACAGGCTCCGGTGAGAAATGGTTTAGGTAATTAGATAATTCAGTACCGGAATTCACATAAACTACATCCTCGGAGCTAATCTGTTGTAGGGCAGAATCAACTTTCTCGTTACCCTCAACGGCAATACCAATGCCATACACCTTGGCTTCCTGATCGGCGACATATTTCTCCCATTGAGAATACAGTTCTGGCGTAATCTCCGTTCCATTGGGCTCACCATCAGACATAAAGAAGATGGTATCAACACTCTCTACCGGAAGCTCCACAGGGTCCCAAATGTAGTCACCATTTTCATCATACTCATCCTGCCACGGATAGATGACTCTTGAGCCTAACACACCATTTTCAGGGCTATCATTCTCATCATCTGGCTGTATAACCCTTTCAAGTGCTTTAGCATAATCCGTTCCTGCAGCGTTCGATGTATGAGGAGCATAAGAGCCACCAGACCAACACCAGCGATTTATAAATTCATTCAATTCATTCCGGTAGCCTAGATCACTTGGGTCTCTGCCATTTAGCTCAGGAGGCGTTGTTTCCCAATATATGTCTTCTAGTGTTGACCACCCTGTCTTCTCTGCTTCAGCAGCAAATCTTACAATTCGGATATAGGTGTTAGAGTCACCACCTTCAGCAATCAACTTACCAACCATTTCATGTAATGCCACAGCAGCTTGATAGGCGCGGGACTCTAAACGTAGTTCAGGAGTGCTCGAGCTCGTTTTCGTTCCATCGAAAGTTTCGCGCATACTTTCAGACACATCGAATACAACAGTTATCTTATTAATAGGCTGCTCTTCAACAACTGCATAACCGTGAACAGGCTGGCTTTCCGGTGCATGGTTCTCGTTAACATTGACAGTCACATTTGCCAAATCACTATCCACACCATCGGTAACTTTCACAGTTAATTGATGCGATTGCTGAGTGTCATGATCTAATGCTTCTTTCAGCCAAATTTCACCGGTTGTCGGATTAATCTCAAACTTATTCGTGTCGCCATTTACCAACTCATAAGTTAGCGAAGCGTCTTCATCCGGATCAAAAGCATTAACTTTTCCTACTAACAAGCCTGATTCTTGCTCATCAACATTAAAGCTAAAGCTGTCATCCGTTCTATTGCCGTCAACATCCGTACCATGGTTCTGATTAACATCACTCGGGCTGATAAATTCCGGACCACGATCCAAAATATCAATGACAATCTGACTATCAACCAGATCACCATCAGCATCGCGAAGTACGACATCAAATGTATCTTGCTGATTACTTGTCACATTCTTCGCCTGGTAATCATATTTACCTGTTTCGAAGTTAATGACTAAACGGCCATTATCCGTTTGCAGTGACAATAATGACGATTCAGATACCTGTTGCTTGGTTCCATCACTATTAAATTTCAGAACAGCATCAGTCTCTGCATCATATTCATATTTGTCATCACCAATAGCGATACTGTCTACCCATGACATTTCACCACCAATGTCATTAGTCAACTCACCCGTCAATTGACCGGGAACTGATGATACGAGAACCTCGGTGAATTTCGCGTCATTTTCGACAAGAAGGGCCGTTCCTTTGTCTGTCGCCATCGAAGGAAGATATTTAATATCAGCATTTTGACCTATTCCCAGCGACCAAATATTGTCAAATGGCTGGTTATGCTCTTCAAACTCTTTCGACATAGAGCTCTCCAGCATCAACTTTTCCTCCTCCTCAGTTGGAGAAACCCAGCCATTAAGCAAATCATTGTAATGCGCCTGACCACCAACATCTTCAGGCTCAAGACCAGACATAAGAGTTGTCCGCATATCGTCATACATCTCTCGGCTATGATCTGTCCAATAACCAAAGTTTGTTGGCGTACCATCTGAGATGAAATAAAACTGATTGTTAGTGCCTGCCATCACCTGCTGACTTGCTGGATCATCGAGAATATCACCGACCTGATCGATCGCCTGATGATAAGGAGTCCATCCCATTGGCGTAATACTATTGAAGAAATCTTCTATCTCTTCGACTGAAGTAAGCCATGCCGAAACAGCGCCATCAGGATAGCCAGCATGTGCGGCAATCTTAAACTGGACATCACCCAAAGCATCATACTGTTCGAACATCTTAATGAGTGATTCTTTAGTTAAGTCCCAACGAGTAACACTTTCCCCATCAGCATTCTCAACGATATCTCGCGTCATTGAACCAGAAGCATCCAGCGCAATCACTACTGAGTTTGACTGTGGCTGAACATCAACGACTGTATGCATCTGAGGATCTGCCTGCGGTACAGTATCAGTGATATTCACATGTAAAACAGCGCTATCCGTCTGAGCTCCGGTAGTGACCGCAACCTTGAGATCTAAGGTTATCTCATCTTTCCCCTGCTCCGGATGGTCAACAGCTCTGAATAAATCAACCGTGTAATTACCTGTAGAGCCGTCAATATGGGCTTCGAAGACTTCAACACGCGCACCATCAACCATGCTATAACCTTTCAGGGTATAACCGTCACTGCTGACTTCATAATTGACTGGTTGACCATGACTTGTCAGGCCATCTGCAATTTGAATCGCTTCAAAGTGATAATCAGCTGAATCCGCGGAACCTAAATCTGCAACAAACTGCCCCTGGTAACTGTCACTGTTGTTCGTTCGCAAGTCGCCTTCATTTAGGTGTGCCTGAGCATCTTCTAACGAAATGGTTTCACCGATCAGAGTAACTTTTACTTTAGCTGTATCAGTTAAGCCATGTTCATCCTTTATGGTGTACTCAAATTCAACATTACGAACTTCACCGGCTTTAAGATCCTGTTGTTCAGCAGGTAGCTGCTTTAGGTATTCCTCAGCATCAAATACCAACTTGCCATCCTGAAGCGTGACATAACCATCTTTCGGATAATCAATAATGGTCAGAACATCATTTTCAGGATCAGTATCGTTAGCCAGAACATCAATGACCAATGAACCGGTCTCATGAGTTTGATAAGCTGTATCGAATGTTGTCAGCTCTGCGCTAACCTCTGTAACAAAGTACTCCGAACCTTTTGGATCAACGACACCATCTTTATAGCCAAGTGCTGACATCTCAATCGTATCGAAATACAGGCCTCCAGCATCGATAGGTACAATCTGACTACCACCTCTAGTACATTCAAAAGTACCGGTAGCAACTAAGGTTCCTTGATAAAAGGCTTTCCAGACCCCCTGCTCAATTCCTGGCTCCCAGCTACCATTTTTGGTATCTGTCCAAAGGTTTTTAACTTCTACTTCTGCATGATTTGATAACTGACCGTTGGCAAAAGTGAAACTCATTGCTTCACTCTTATTTTCACCATCGACATAACCAACCTGCCCTGCTTGAACCTGATCTGTCGTTGAATCGTAATCAGACTTCACACCGAATTTATGACCGCCATCTCCGGTGTAATCAGATTTTTCAGCATCAGCAACTTTTTCACCAGTCTTGGTATCTATGACGTAGTAGTCGACTTTAATATCAGCGTTGGTATCCCAGTTCGATTCATCAAGAACTTTTGTTGCAATAGTAATACCCTGATCCTGTACAGCATCAGGGCCTTCATTAATATCACCAACAACCACTTCAACTGTCGCGATATCCTTCAGGCCGTTGCCGTCACTCACTTCCACATCCAGGCTGTAGCTGTCTGCGGTTTCATGATCCAGTGCCACGCCGTCCTTTAGGCGAATTTCACCCGTTGAGGCGTTGATTTCAAACAGGTCGTTGTGGTTTTTCAGGGTATAGGTCGCGCTATCTCCCGCATCCGGATCATAGCAGGTTACCTGACCGACTGGCGCACCCGGCTGGTTTTCATCAACACTGAAGCGATAGCTGTCACTGTCTGCCTGACCGTTTTCAAGGCCGTAATTATCGTTCGAGCCGCTGATGAACTCCGGTGCTTCGTTGACATCACCGACAACCACTTCCACTGTCGCAATGTCCTTCAGGCCATCGCCATCACTCACTTCCACATCCAGGTTGTAGCTGTCTGCGGTTTCATGATCCAGTGCCACGCCATCCTTCAGACGAATTTCACCCGTTGAAGCGTTGATTTCAAACAGGTCGTTGTGGGTTTTCAGGGTATAGGTCGCGCTATCTCCCGCATCCGGATCATAGGAGGTTACCTGACCGACTGGCACACCCGGCTGGTTTTCATCAACACTGAAGCGATAGCTGTCGCTGTCTGCCTGGCCGTTTTCAAGGCCGTGATTATCGTTCGAGCCACTGATGAACTCCGGTGCTTCGTTGACATCACCGACAACCACTTCCACTGTGGCGGTATCTTTCAGGCCATCGCCGTCACTTACCTCCACATCCAGGCTGTAGCTGTCTGCGGTTTCATGATCCAGTGCCACGCCGTCTTTCAGGCGAATTTCACCGGTCGAGGCGTTAATTTCAAACAGGTCGTTGTGGTTTTTCAGGGTATAGGTCGCGCTATCTCCCGCATCCGGATCATAGGAGGTTGCCTGACCGACTGGCGCACCCGGCTGATTTTCATCAACACTGAAACGATAGCTGTCACTGTCTGCCTGACCGTTTTCAAGGCCGTGATTATCGTTCGAGCCGCTGATAAACTCCGGCGCTTCATTAACATCACCGACAACCACTTCCACCGTGGCGGTATCTTTCCGGCCGTCGCCGTCACTGACTTCCACATCCAGGCTGTAGCTGTCTGCGGTTTCATGATCCAGTGCCACGCCGTCCTTTAGGCGAATTTCACCCGTTGAGGCGTTGATTTCAAACAGGTCGTTGTGGTTTTTCAGGGTATAGGTCGCGTTATCTCCCGCATCCGGATCATAGGAGGTTACCTGACCGACTGGTGCACCCGGCTGGTTTTCATCAACACTGAAGCGATAGCTGTCACTGTCTGCCTGACCGTTTTCAAGGCCGTGATTATCGTTCGAGCCGCTGATGAACTCTGGACTATCACCAGTACCGTTAATAGTCACTGTTACTGTGTGCTCGGTGCCGTCGGCAGTAGTCACAGTGAAGTCACGCGTTAACGGTTCACTCTCCGCTGTCAGCGCCTGCACTTCTGGGGCATCGTTGTTCAGTTCATAAGTCCAATTACCGGCCGCATCGACTTTGAAGGTGCCGTAATTTCCATCGGTAACAGTGTCAGCATTAAACCGAGCTTCACCCACATCCGGATCAATAACATTCAGCTTACCAGCTGTGCTCAAGGTCATGTCTTCGGTGACTGAACCTTTATCGGCATCCGGCGTAACTGGAGTAACTTCAGCACCATCCTCAGTACCGACAACCGTAATTGTCAACGTCTGGGTATCTTCACCACCACGGCCGTCTGTCACTTTATAAATAACCTGTAGCTTTGCGGTCTCGCCTTCTTTAAGACTTTCATATACAGGATGGGTCGGGTCAAAAGAGTATGAACCGTCCTTATTGAATATCAGCCCATCAGGAATATTCTGGTCCACCAGCTGATAAGTGAGGGAGTCTCCATCAGGATCAGTAGCCGTTACACGGCCGGTAACCAGATCACCACCTTCAGTAGCAGAATCTGTTTTAGCCTGAGCAACAGGCACCTGGTTAGCAATTTGGGTAACGTTCAGGTTTGCAGGAGAATTTTGCGACTCATTATCATCAAGTGTTTGAACTTCATTAAACGCTGTATCAAACCCGGCTTCAGCCAATACGCTGTCGTAGTCGTAATCAATAACGACAAAGCCCTGATTTGATGAGCTTGAAACTGAACTACCGGCGGCTGTTGCTTCGAAAATTTTCGTTGGGTCGTCCCCTGACAGGATGGCATTTTGAATTGCAGTCAGGTCATCAGTTTCAAAACGAGTTTGCTCGATGACCTCTTGGTTAAAAGCAAGATGGCGCTCAAGAGATGCGACCCGGACATTATCTCCTTCTAATGCAATGCAGGTAGGGCATGGCTGCTCAACCACAACAGGCACGCCATTCTCCATAACAACGTAACGGACACCTGAATTGGCAACCATAACTTCATCTGATTGCATTTGATATTCAGCTTTAACCGCTACAACTTCCTTCCCCTCTTTTAGAACGAATGCTGTTCCGTTCGTTACAGTTACATCAGCCACTTTACTTTTATCCACTGTATTCATATGAGCCATCCCACAAGCATTCACCATGAAAATAAATTATCGCGATGAATATGAAACTTAATTTCTATTAATGATTATTTTTGTATGTAAATTACGCAATTAAGCACATCTCCATGAAATACATTGACCGCTCAAAATATGCCACAAAGGGATATTCAACTTGATTGTGAACCAGTTTCAGTTCACTCCTAAATACCAATAGCAATTCAAAGAAATAAAATAATGCTTTACGCCAATTTTTTGTCAGTTTATCATTTGTAATTATTTGACACAATTATCAGTTAGCCACAATAAAAATTTATAATTTGTCATATTTTTGCGTCCAGCATTATTAATAGAAAAATAATTAATGAAAAATAAAGCGCCCGAAGTTTCCGCTGCTCATCTTGATTTTGTCGATGACAAAACTGCTGCACTTTTACTTAATACCCCCCGTAGTGCCCGAGTCATACTTTGGGTAATCGTTTTATTTTTTGTATTTGCTGTGAGCTGGGCATCAATGGCGAAGCTTGATCAGGTAACCGTCGGCTCTGGTAAAGTCATACCTTCGTCACAACTTCAAGTCGTACAAAACCTTGAGGGCGGGATCGTTAAAACCGTGCTTGTTAAAGAGGGACAGCATGTTGATAAAGGCGAGAGACTACTACTGATTGATGACACCCAATTTCTTTCTGATTATCGCGAACAAAGCCTTGCCCTGGCTGGCTCCAAGGCAGATTCCGTACGTTTTCATGCCCTATTAAAAAGCGTCGCAGTTTACAAAAAGAACGCAAAGAGAAACTGGCGTGAAAGTGTGGCAGTAACCCGTCAGTCACTGGTGTTCGAGCCAAGCTTTTCAACTGAGTATTTTCAATTAGTTAAGCGCCAGAATGACCAGTATAAAGACAAGATGTCTGACATTGAAAACCAGCTATCAGTAATGGCTGAACAAATAAGTCAGAAAGAGCGCGAATTAATTGAAGCTCGAGCACGCCTTAATAATTTGCGTCGCAATTTAACAATTGCAAAAAAAGAAATTGATATCACTCAACCACTTGCGGATGAAGGAATTGTTCCACCAATCGAATTATTAAAACTTCAGCGTCAGTTTAATGACACCAACAGAGAATTAACATCAACAAAACTAAAAATACCGGTACTTGAAGCGGCCATTCAGGAAGTTATTTTTAAGCGCATTGATATTGCACTTAAATTCCGTTCAGAGGTTCAGACCGAATTAAACGAAACAAGCAATCGCTTATCCAGCTTAAAAGAATCGCAAATCGGATTAAAAGATAGAGTAAACAGAACAATTGTCGTTTCACCTGTAACAGGCACAATTCAAAAAATACATGTCAATACCATTGGCGGTGTTATTCAGCCAGGTATGTCATTAATTGAAATAGTTCCTACCGAAGACAACTTACTTATTGAAACAAAAATAGCACCTCAGGATATCGGCTTTTTAAGGCCGGGACTCAATGCTGTTATTAAGTTCAGTGCCTATGACTTCACTTTATATGGTGGGCTGTCTGGCGTACTGGAAAATATCAGCGCCGATACCATTCAAGATGAAGAAGGCAACAGTTTCTATCAGGTACGGATACGTACCAAAGATAACGACCTTAAAGGGCCAAATGGAGAACCACTGCCAATCATTCCGGGCATGACCGCGTCAGCAGATATCATCACAGGCAAAAGGACCGTCCTGCAATATCTGCTCAAGCCCGTATTGAAAGCCAGCCAGACCGCATTAAGAGAATAGAGAGAAAGAGAAAAACGATGCAATTGAGAAAGCTTGCGCTATTTACCGCGCTTACCTGGATAACCTCGCCGACATTTGCTCAACCGCTAGAGCAGGCTGTTGCACACACACTGGCAACAAATCCTGAGATCAAAAGTGCCTATAACGAGTACATGAGTCGCCATGAACAAATTGATGCTTCAACTGGTAAGTATCTACCTTCTCTCGATCTGGAAGCAGGTGTTGGTTACGAAGATTATGACAATGAACATGGAACCAAAGGCGACTTCAACCCTCGTGAAGTCAAATTGAGTTTTCGTCAGCTAATTTGGGACGGCTCTATCACCTACAACGATATTCAGCGCAATAAAGCTGAGACTGAGGCCCAGCGTTTCCAGCTTCTTTCCGATGCTCAGGACACTGCTCTTCTTGCTGCAGAAACCTACCTTGATGTGCTTCGGGCTCAGGAAGTTGTAAAGCTGTCAGAAGCGAATCTTGATGTGCATCAGCGAATCTTTCAGGACATAAAAAAACGAACAGTCTCTGGCATCGGCTCAACTGCAGATCTAGCACAAGTTGAAGGCCGTCTGGCCCGCTCCAATACCAACTTGCTGTCAGCTCACAGCAACTTGAACGATAAAATCGCAGCCTTTATTCGTGTAACCGGTGATTACCCGAAAGATCTGATTAAACCGGAAGTCGATATCAACTACATTGCCGGTTCACTGGAGGATGCAATGAAGCTGGCCCGCAAGAACAACCCGGTAGTCCAGGTTGCCTCAAACGATGTTGAGGCCGCACGGGTCCAATACGATCAGGCTAAAGGCGATTTCTACCCTACTTTCACTTTTGAAGCTTCTCAACAATGGGGAGAAGAAGTCAGTGGTACACCAGGTGATAACGATGAATTCCGCGCCATGCTGAAAATGCGTTACAACCTCTTTAACGGTAATTCAGATGCCGCAAATTCTCGCCGTGCGGCTTACCAGGTAAACAAGTCAAAAGCGATTCGTGACCGTGCACACCGCATGCTTGAAGAAAGTACCCGACTGGCATGGAGTGCAATGGAACTGGCTAACAACCAGACTCAGTACCTACAACAGCATGTCGACGCATCGGCCAAAACAGTCACCGCCTATGAAAAACAGTTCAAGATTGGTCAGCGTACCCTGCTGGACGTACTCAATACCGAGAACGAACTGTTTGAAGCGCGTAAGTCTTACCTTCAGGCACATTACAGCGGCATCTTAGCCAAGTACCGAGTTCTCAATGCAACCGGGCAGCTATTGTCTGAAATGCGTGTTGATCTGGCCGACAACTGGACGACATCAGTCAAATAAGGAAACAGGACCACATTATGAAAAACACTTTAATTACCCTGCTTTTTTTATCCCTGTTTGGCTGTGCTTCAACTCAGGTACCAGAGCCGGAAACCGTTACCCAGTCACGGGATCTGCGTGACTTCGACCAGGACGGTGTTATTAATGCGCGGGATATCTGTGCCGAAACACCGCAGCCTGCCATCGTTGATAACGATGGTTGCCCTGAGTACATCAAACGCAATGAAGAAAATGACATTCATATTCTGTTTGCCAATGACTCAAGCCGTATCCCCGACTCTTTCATGCGAGAAATCGAACGCACCAGTCAGTTCCTGAATAAATACCCGGAGACCGGAATCGAACTGAAAGGTTACGCCAGTAAAGTCGGCCGCAGTGAATACAACCAGAAGCTGTCTCTTCGCCGCGCTAAAGAGGTACGTAATGCCCTGGTGGAGAAAGGCATCGCCCCGGAACGAATTAACATTGTTGGCTACGGTGACACTGTACAGGTCGACGCAATGACGATTGAAGAATCTCATGCTCTGAGCCGCCGTGTTATCGCTAAAGTTGTCGGCGAGCAGCAATTTGTTGTCGAGGAATGGACAATTTTCAGGGTTCGCAGCAACTAATCCATAGTGTTGATTAATACCTTTTTTAAAAAGATTCACCTGTGGATCTTAATGATTTTATTGTCGGCCAGTGCCATTGCACTGACCGACAGTGAATTCATGCAAATCAGTAAGGTCCGTCACTATTACGGTGATCGGGCCGGACAACGAATGCAGGCATGGCGTGAAGTGATCAGAAGCCAGCACGGGAAAGACGAAAAAAGTAAGCTCGAAGCCATCAATCATTTTTTTAACCAGTTGAGGTTTGTTGATGATATCAAGCTCTGGGGAAAAGAAGACTACTGGGCAACCCCGCTGGAGTTTATTGGCGCAGCAGCAGGAGACTGTGAAGACTTCAGCATTGCCAAATATTTCTCTCTTCGCGAACTTGGCATCGACGACAGCAAGCTACGGCTTGTGTACGTAAAAGCCCTTGAGCTGAATCAGTTCCATATGGTGGTTGCCTATTACTCTTCACCATCAGCTGTACCAGTACTGCTTGATAACCTTGATAGCGACATCAAACCGGCAACTAAACGAAAAGATTTACTGCCTATTTACAGTTTTAACGGTAGCAAGCTATGGCTTATGAAGCAAAAAGGACAAGGACAACTGGCTGGCCAGGCTTCCCGACTGAGCGTTTGGAATGATTTACGCCAACGTTCAAGCCACATACAACTCCACCGACCGATTATTAACTTTGACGAGTGACCACAATGACACTGTACAGACAACTATTGATATGGATGCTGATTATATTTTTCACACTTATCACTTCAGTGTTCGTGATCCAGTTCAACACTACCCGTAACTTTCTGCGTGAACATCAAACAACTGAAATCGATAATGCGGTAAGTGCGGTCGGCATGGCCCTCGCTCCGTATCTGGAGACCGGTGATGATATCGCAATGGAGTCGGTTATCAATGCAACATTTGACGGCAGTTTTTACAATAAAGTCAGCCTGGAACTGTTTCAGGAAAACAAAAAGATAGAACGAGCTTATCCGGCCAAAATTACAGGCGTACCCGAGTGGTTCCGCAGTCGCATTGAAATCACCTCAATCACCCGCACTTCCACCCTGACCAGTGGCTGGATGCAGTTGGGCGAACTAACAGTCACCAGCAATCCTGCACATGCCTATCAAAAGCTATGGCATGCAACAATGCAGTTGGTTTTCGGTTTCTCTATTACCTTCCTGTTTGGTGGAGTGCTGCTTGTTTTCATTCTTTCCCGGGTTTTGCACCCACTCAAGGCAATTCAAAAAAGCGCCAAAGCCATGTCGAAAAATCAGTTTGGCAAACCACTTCAGGTACCACATACCCGTGAGCTAAGTGATGTGGTTAAGGCTTTCAACCATATGAGCGCACAGCTTAAGATGCATTTTGAACAGCAGGCTCAAGAAGCGGATCGCCTAAGGATTCGAGCTTTCCAGGATCCGGTTTCCGGTCTGGCTAACCGCAGTTACCTGATCACTCAGTTACAATCCTGGCTGAACGGTTCGTCCAAAGGTGGTGTTGTACTGTTAAGAGTTGATTTAATCAAAGACAGCTATGAAAAAAGCGGCTACGAGGCCGGGGACAAACTGGTTGAAAAGCTGGCGAACCGAATTAAAAGCCTGACTTCTGACAACTTCACTATTGCCAGACTGACACAGGCTGAGTTCATTTTGCTGGCACCGAACACCTCAACGTCCGAGCTTGTTTCACTGGGCAGGTCCATGCTTCATATGAGCGAAGAACTGCACAGCGATCCGCTTGATGTCAGCCCGGTACAAGCTGCCGTCGGTGTCGTTGTTCGTAACGAATCCGATACTATTTCGACCATTCTGGCGCAGGCAGATAACGCCCTGACACAAGCACGCCAGCAACCGAAAGAACCGCTGACTGTATTCGATAATGCCCAACAAGCTGCAACAATGGGTAAGCTGCAATGGAAGGCACTGGTTGACGAGGCAATTGCCAACAATCTGTTCCGGTTTAAGTTCCAGAAAGCCATTAATGACAACGGTGAAACGCTTCACAAAGAAGTTTTCGCCTACATCCAAAAAGGTGAAGAACGCTACACAGCCGGGCAATTTGTCGGTGCAGTTGAACAGCTCAATGCTGGCCCTCAGCTGGACATGCACATTATTGAGCAACTGTTCAAAAAACTCGAAGATGATCCTGAACTCGGTCCGATTGCCGTTAACATTACCCAAAGCAGCATCAGTGATACAGGCTTCATCCGCTGGCTTTGCAATAAAATGAAAGCAAACCAGGATCTGAGTGAACGCATCCTGTTTGAGCTACCAGAAATCAGCTTTATCAAACACAGTAACGATACCGATCTGCTGTGTGAAATGATCCATCAGAACAGTTTCGCTTTTGGTATAGATAACTTTGGTCATAACTTCAGCTCAGTCAGCTACCTCAGTAAAGTTCTTCCGGCTTATGTGAAGCTCGACTTTGCCTACACCACCCAGGTTGATAATGAAGTTAAGGCCGATCTGCTAACATCAATTACCCGTACAGCCAGCAACCTGTCAATTACAGCTATTGCCTCACGAGTTGAAACCACAAGGCAGATAAACAAACTGGCTGAGATGCAGGTCAAGGGCTTCCAGGGGTTTGTTGTAGATGAAATGAAACGCGAGGAAGCGGTATGAAAGATCCATTACTAAAATCGCTCATCTACGTCAGCCGTTACTATGGCCAGGCAAACTCACCAGATGCGTTGATTGCCGAATTACCACTGGCCGACGGTTTACTTACCCCTTTCCTGCTACCTCGTGCTGCAGAAAAAGCCGGCCTTCAAGCCAAAGCTAACAAGATGGCACTTGACGAGATCCCGCCTCTGCTATTTCCGGTTATCGCCCTGCTCAAAGGGGGTGACGCCTGCGTCATTCTTGGCATCGATAAAGAAAAAAATGAGGCTGAAGTCATTTTGTCCCATGACGACAGTTCACAACAATGGATTAGTGTTGATGAGCTCAACAAGCAGTACACCGGACAGCTTTTTCTGTTCAAAAAACGCTTTCGCTATGACGAACGTTCCCCGGAAATATTAAAAACCCGCGAAGGGCACTGGTTCTGGAGCACACTGTGGGAATCGCGATCCATTTACCGCGACGTGTTTATCGCTTCCATTCTAATTAATGTTTTTGCGATTTCTGCGCCGCTTTTTACCAGGCTGGTCTATGACAAAATCGTCCCTAACCTCGCCTTTGATTCACTCTGGGTGCTGGCTGTCGGTATCAGTATCATCTTTGTCTTTGATACTGTATTGAAGCTAATGCGGAGTTACTTCATTGATCTTGCTGGCAAAAAGTCTGATCTACTGATTTCCGCCAAGATCTTCGGCAGAGTGATGGGGATCAGGATGGAAGCCAGACCAGCTTCTGTCGGTGCGTTTGCCCGCCACATGCAGGAATTTGAATCCATCCGGGAGTTCTTTACATCAGCAACGATTTCATCGCTGATTGATCTGCCTTTTGCCCTGATGTTTCTGATTATCATCTGGTTTGTCGGCGGTCCACTGGCACTAGTGCCATTGATTGCCGTCGCTATCCTTGTGATCTACAGCATGTTCATTCAGAAGCCACTTCGCCGTACTATCGAAGAAGGATCTCGCCTGTCGTCCCAAAAACATGCCAACCTGATTGAAAGCCTGTCCGGACTGGAAACCATCAAGCTGTTTGGGGCGCAAAACCAGTTTCAATACCGTTGGGAAGAAGCCGTTGCTCACATGGCAAACTGGGGCATCAAATCCCGCAAACTGACTGATTCTGTACAGAATACGGCCGGTTTCCTCCAGCAATTTGTCTCTGTCGCCATGGTAGTGTTAGGTGTTTACCTGATTGCCGACGGACAGCTATCTATGGGCGGCCTTATTGCTTCAACCATGTTGAGTGGTCGCGCTGTCGGTCCTCTGGTTCAGCTGTCTTTACTGTCGACTCGCTACAACCAGGCGAAATCAGCAATGACTATCATTGAACAGCTGATGGAGATGCCAACGGAGCAAGAAGAGGGCAAACGCTATATTCATCGCCCGGTTGTTAAAGGAAAAATTGAATTTGACCGAGTAAGCTTCAGTTATCCGGACAGTTCCACTCCTGCCCTTAAAGATGTCAGTTTTACCATAAATCCAGGTGAAAAAGTGGCTATCATCGGGCGTATCGGTTCAGGTAAAACATCACTGGAACGCCTGATTATGGGGCTCTATCAGCCTACAGACGGTGCAGTTCGGATCGACGATACCGACATCAACCAACTCCACCATATTGATGTACGCCGCAACATTGGCTGTGTCCCGCAGGATGTTTCACTCTTTTTCGGTTCGATTAGGGACAACATTACACTTGGCCGCCCACTGGCTAGCGATAAAGATATCATGCTGGCGGCAGAACGTGCCGGAGTCACCAGCTTCACCCAGCAAGACAGCGCAGGCCTTGAAAAACAGGTCGGTGAAGGTGGGCGCGCATTATCCGGTGGGCAACGTCAGTCTGTTGCCATCGCCAGGGCACTACTTACCAAGCCACCTGTATTGTTAATGGATGAACCGACCAGCAGCATGGATAACCGCTCAGAGTTATTTATAAAACATCAGCTGGCAAATCTGACAGAAAAGGAAACCCTTATCCTAATCACCCACAAGACCAATATGCTGGATGTGGTCGACAGGATTATCGTAATGGAGCGGGGACACGTGCTTGCTGACGGCCCTAAAGCTCAGATATTGGAACAACTGCGCCAAGGCAGTATTAGTCGTGCCAATGCAGCTAACAACTAATCACAAAACGCTTTGTGCTTTAAAAACAATATCTGCAGAAAAGCCGCATGATGCGGCTTTTCTTTTATGTCCGAATAAACACCCAGCCCTCTCAAGCTGGCGAAGGATATCCATCAACAACGGCTTGCTCTCTTATCCGACGAAAACTATTCTCTATTTAAAGCCACTGAAAATAAAACAATTACCCTGACACTATTCGCCATCTACTGTCGACATCATGCTCGCCGCCAGGATAGGTTATGGAACTTTTTTTCATTCTGCTCACTCTCCTCGTAACTACCCGAATCTTTGGTGAAATTGCCGAACGTTTAGGACAACCGAGTCTGGTCGGCGAACTCATTGCCGGGATTACTCTTGGCGTAATTGCCGCACAATACACCGAGTTACTCCCATTCCTGCATGGCGTTGAACATGATCCGGTATTTCACGCCATCACAGATCTTGGCATGTTTTTCATTATGTTGCTGGCCGGACTGGAGCTTCAACCCAACAAACTGATCGAGTACTCCCGTGGAGCATTAATAGTTGCGATATTTGGTATGATTTTGCCGATGTTGCTGGGAGTCGGGCTGGGATGGCTGTTCCTGCCTCATTCAGATGTCTTTTTTGCTCAGTGTATTTTTCTTGGTACCGCCCTGTCGATTACTGCTGTCCCGGCGACTGTGCGAATTCTGATGGATCTTGGCAAACTTAATTCAGCTTCCGGACAAATAATCGTTTCTGCTGCTGTTTTTGATGATGTTCTAAGCCTGCTGTTGCTAACTTGGCTGACGGCATTAATCGCCACAGATCCTTCAGTCAGCAATGTCGAAATCATTCCTCTTGTGACTAAAATGGCCGCCTTTTTCATCATCACAATTTTTGTCGGGGTGTTCATTTTCCCGCTGGGTGGACGTTTCATAGGAGCAATTAAAGAGCGGGAATTTAAGTTTACCTCCCTGCTGGTCGGAGCGATGGCGTTTGCGGTGCTGGCGGAAGTTCTTGATTTACACTTTATCATCGGTGCCTTCATAGCCGGCCTGTTCTTCGACAGGAAAACCATCGACCCGGAAGCCTACGAAGAAGTTCGCAACAAAGTTTCTGCCATCACCTATGGTTTCCTGGCACCAATCTTTTTTGCTTCCGTCGGGCTTCATTTAGATATTACAGCCATTTTTGTTGTCCCTGTATTTGTCGGACTTCTTTTGCTAACGGCATTCTTAGGTAAGTTCCTGGCAGCCGGAGTTGCTGCAAAAATGATTGGGATGAGCTGGCAGGAAGCCACTGCGATTGGTGTCGGTATGAGTGCCCGTGGTGCTGTAGAGCTGGTCATCGCCGATATCGCCCTGAAAGCTGGATTATTTGATTCTCTGACAGTTAAACACCCGATAATTGACAACATATACTCTGCAGTCGTCATTATGGCCGTTGTGACAACGCTGCTAACCCCGATACTTTTGAAACTTATCTATGCGAGGCCCGAGAATACAGAGCCATGATTAAGCTAGGTTTAGCAGGGAGCACAACATATTTCACCTGAGGAATACACAGCATAAGGAATGGCAAAGTGATTTTCATTTTTATCGTCAACAGCGCCATAGCTGTCATTGCGGTCATTATCCATTACGAGTTTCTATATCACCTCACGACTCTCATTCCTAAAATGACCATATTTCATCGCTTCAGAATTGTTATTGGTGTTTTCGGCGCACTCATTGCACATACTGTGGAAGTCTGGATTTTTGCATTCGCCTATTATTGGATGCATCACCACGAAGGCTGGGGAAATTTATCCGGTAATTTTGACGGTAGCTTATTAGATTGCACTTATTTCTCTTTTACTACATTTACGACGCTGGGCTTCGGTGATATTGAACCGACCGGTAACCTGCGTTATCTCACTGGTATCGAATCATTAACAGGATTAGTTTTAATAACCTGGACAGCCTCTTTTCTTTATTTGGAAATGCGACGTTATTGGAACCTTGGAAAATAATTCATTTGTGTTACAAATAGTGATATTTGAGCTCATTTCATCATTATCAGAAATATTGCAAATACAAAAACTCACCTACATCAAATGTTTAATAATGTCTTGGAAAAGACATAAACCTCATACAATTCTCTACATAACCAGCAAAAAACGAAATATATCGCTATCAAAAATAACCACCTCAATGAGAAAAATTAAATTCAGATATAAAAAAAAGTAATGAATAAAGATGCGTTTTTGCGACTCAAAACAAAAGTCGGCAACCATTATTAATGGTAGCATCGGCATACATTTACAAAGTGTTACAAACACACTTTCCGATCATCCATTAACACAGAGAATGAGTTATGTGGAATAAATTAAATAAATCCATGATGATTTGCCAAATGATGTTTGGCCTGTCTTTTTACGGCGTAATGGTTATTTTGACCCGCTTCTTCTTAGAAGATCTCGGGTACAGTGAAGCCGATACCATGATGGTTGTTGGTGCGTTTTCATCTATTGGTCCTTTATTCGCAATTGCCGGTGGTTTTATTGCAGATAAATTCCTTGGAGCTTATCGCTCACTAACCTTCAGCTTCAGCGGTTTTGCTGTCGGTTACACCCTCTTGGTGCTAGGCGCATCGACCCTAAACGTACCAATGAGCCTGGTGGGTATTGCATTGGCAAGTTACTCCCGAGGTCTGATGTCACCTTCTTACCCAAGCCTTTATAAACGCACTTTTGCTACAGAAGAAGACTTTGAAAACGGCTATCCGGTAAACTACTCCGTTAACAACATCGGTGCTTTCCTTGGCCAGTACCTGTTCCCGATGTTTGTTCTTGTTCTGGGTTTCAACGGTAGCTTTGCCCTGTCTGCATCAATGGCATTCATTGCTTTCGTTATCCTGGCGATATTCCGCAAACAACTGAAGACCGTTGCCGCAGAAATCGATCAGAAGCCAGTCAGCGCTAAAAACTGGGCTGCATTTATCGCCGTCTCTATTTCAATGATTAGTCTGGTGTTCTTCATGTTTTCTAACATGGATATAGGTCAGAACATCGTATATGCGATCGGTGCAGCAGCGATCGGTTACTTCATCTCTCTGATGCTAAAAGCAGAAAAGTCAGACGCACTGAAGATGGGTACAATCCTGATCATGAGCGCGCTAACTACCGCATTCTTCGTTTACTACGGCCAAATAATGACTTCCATGACCATGGTAACCATTAATACCATGCGTGGTGATTTGTTCGGCTTTATTCCATTTGCACCAGAAGCTTCTATGGCGATGAACCCGCTGTGGTGTATCGTCGGTGGCCCAATCGTTGCGATAACTTTCTCGAACCTTGAAAAACGCAACATCAATTTCTCTACCGCAACAAAGGTTGGCTTTGCCTTTGTCCTGACTGCGATTGCGTTCGGTATCCTGACGATGGCAGTGATGTCTGTCGGCCCAGATGCGATTATCCGTCCTGAAGTATTCCTGGCCGTCCACTTCTTCCAGGCTCTGGCTGAAGTTATTGTTGGTAGCCTGGTGGTAGCCTTCATCCTGTCTGTGGCACCTAAACATATTGAAAACTTCTCAGTCAGCCTGTTCTCTGTTGCTATCGCACTGAGTGGTATCGTTGGTGCGGTATTCTCTACTTCTATCGCTCTGGAAAAAGGACAGGAAATCACTCAGGAAATCGTACAGACAGTTTACGGCGGCTACTTCAGCACACTAACCGTACTAGCTGTAGTGATGGTAGCAGTGGCTCTGATGGCGTCACGTGTCATCCGCGCAATGCTGAAGAGCAGCGAAGAAGCACAAGGGGTGGCGATGCCGGAGGCTGAAGGTTAATACCTCTTACCTTTTATTATTCATAACAATGGCCTCCCAAGGGAGGCCATTTTATTCCAGGAATCTGTTCAAGAACCTGTCTGCTGCTGAGCAATCGGCGATGCAACCTTTAATGATAAGGTCAGGTTGAAGCAGGCCACCGGTTCATTACCGTCTTTATCCGGGCACGTTACCGTTACTGACACTGGCTCATTAATTCGCTCACCGGTCATACAGCTTCTGTCCAACATCTCACGAATCATACTTCCCTGATAACAGCTAAAGACCACATCCGCTTCCGGGCGGCGGAAGAACTCACCCTGAACCGATTTGAATGCCAGTGAGACATCCATTCCCGAGTGACCAGCCATCTCCATCGCCAATAGTCCAGCTGCCACATCAGCGCCAATAGCCAGGGCTCCGAAGTACATGCTTTCCAGATGGTTTTTAGTTTTATCATTCAGCGGAATTTTCAGAGAAAGATGTTCATCACTAATTTCTAATATCTTGGGCTCGCAATAATCAATCAATTTGACCTTCTCTTGAGCGAACCTTTTCAACAGCTTATTTGCCTGAGCGACTCTGCTATCCATGGCCTTGCCTCTTTAAGCTAACTCATTAGACCAGTTAAGTCGCCAATATGAAAATTGTCAATTTTCTATACATCAATAGCTAAAAACTACAAATAAACCACCTGAAAAGAACAAAAACACCGCACAAAATGATGAATGACACAATAAATCGGATCTCGACAATTAAGATATTGATCAAAAGCGCAGACATATTACATAAAGCCTTGATAATCTTCCCATGAATTGCTTCCGGCCAAGATCAAAACCGGGAGCAACAACCCGACATTTCCGATTAACTAAAAATACGATTAAAGACCCTCTCCCCTGAAAAGGCTGAGATGGCTAAGGACTACTATGAATGGAAACCATTTGGCTTAAAAACCCATTAGCTATTTTCACCGGAACTGATGAAGATGCCCGCGGTGGTGTCGTTATACAAGGTGATAAGGTTATTGAGCTTGTCGGTTCAGGTAACGAACCGAGCCAGAAAATAGATGCTGTTGTCGATGCCAGCCAGCATGTTGTCACTCCCGGACTAATTAATGCCCACCACCATTTCTACCAGACTCTTACCCGTGCCTATCCTGACGCACTTAACAAAGAGTTATTCCACTGGCTGAAAACCCTCTACCCCATATGGGCAGGACTCGATGAAGAGATGATGAGCCTGGCTACCGAGTTGGCTTTGGTAGAACTCATGATGTCCGGCTGTACAACGGCTTCCGACCATCACTACCTCATCCCTACCGGGCTTGAACACGCAATTGATCTCCAGGTTGAAGCAGCAAAAAAACTGGGCGTACGTGCGATTTTCACCCGGGGCTCAATGAGCTTAGGTGAAGACGACGGCGGCTTGCCTCCCCGTCATACCATTCAGAACGAGCAAACTATCATAGACGACAGCCTGCGCCTGATCCGTGACTACCACCAGCGCGGTGACGGAGCCATGATCCAGCTGGCTCTTGCGCCCTGCTCTCCATTCTCTGTGACTACCTCACTAATGAGGGAAACCGCCCGGATCGCAAAAACTGAAAATATCATGGTTCACACCCATCTTTGTGAAACCATTGATGAAGAAGACTTCTGCCTGCAACAATTCGGATTAAGGCCGGTTGATTACCTCGAAGATGTCGGCTGGCTGAACCACAGAACCTGGCTGGCACATGGTATCCATTTTAACGACGAAGAAATTAAACGCTTAGGTGAAGCAAAAGTCGGGATCTGTCATTGCCCATCATCCAATATGATGCTGGCCTCAGGCATATGCCGAAACAAAGAGCTGGAAGCCGCTGGAGCAAATGTCGGCCTTGGCGTTGACGGCTCTGCATCCAACGACGGCTCCAATATGATCAATGAAGTTAGAATGGCGCTATACATCCAGCGACTGCGCTATGGCTCCGCTGATGTTACTCACTTCGACGCCCTGCGCTGGGCAACTTCAGGATCAGCCAAAGCGATGGGCCGCAGTGATATCGGCACTCTTGCCGTCGGTAAGCAGGCTGATATTGCGATGTTCCGCTTAGATGATATCCGCTTCTCCGGTGCCCATGACCCGCTAGCCGCGCTGATCCTGTGCGGTGCCCACCAAGCAGACCGTGTTATGGTTGCCGGTCAGTGGCGGGTTCACGATGGTCATGTTATCGGAGTTGATCTTGAGCAGTTGCTGCACAAACACTGTAATGCAGCCAAACGTCTGGCCATGAAAGCTCAGCAAGCCAGATAATTAGTTAAAATCTATTAAGATCTAAGCCGATCCAAATGATCGGCTTTATTCATGTTCCTCTAGCCCGCAACCTCTGAGCACTATACGAGTCAGAAATGCCGCTGCTTCAGTAAAGTCCTGATCATCAAGCTGTTCTTTTTCCATCACCTTACAAATCTGCCAGCTGAAGTCAGCATAGGTTTGTGTTGTTGCCCAGATAGTAAACATGAGATGCTGCGGCGATACATTGTCCATCGCACCCTGCTCAATCCAGTTTTCAAACTTGCTGATGATCATCTTCGACTGGCTTTGCAACTGGTCGGCAATGTCCTGAGGCAAATATTTAGCACCGGACATCATTTCATTCGCGAACACTTTCGAAGCATAAGAGTGATCGCGGGAAATCCTCAACTTGGCTTTGATATATTCACTCAAAGCTTCAGCCGGATCGTCAAGCAACTCAATGGGTTTTGAGGCTTGAAGCAAAGGCTGAGTCACACTCTCCAGCACAGCCCTGTACAACTGATCTTTCGACTTAAAGTAATAGTAAACATTCGGTTTCGGCACTCCGGCTGCTTTGGCAATGTCGGCGACTTTCGCAGCAGCATAACTCTGCTCGGCAAAATACTGGCAGGCGGCCTGAATGATCTGTTCCTGGTTTTTCTCTCTGATTCGCGACATTAAAGCCCCGTCTCCTACACTGTACTTATTCAGTACTTTGTTTTTACTGCGATAAATCATAATGGATCTGGTATGACATCGAAAGTGACATCAAAACATCCGTAACTCAATGCCAATGACATTAAACCCTTAGCAAGATTTGAGCGTATCTGATACCGAAAAGACCCAATATCATTAGCAAATAGTGCCTTGAACGGAGCCTGTAATGAACAAAACGGATGATCGGAATTTTGCTAAAGTCCCTAAAAGCCGCATAGCCAGAATGACCAAACTCGGCTCACTAGCCTCACGTATAGCAACAGGTATGCTCACCGAAGGTGTCAGACAACTGGCTAAAGGTAACCGACCCAAAACCAGTGATTTGCTGCTGACACCGGCTAATGCGATTCGCGTTGCTGATCAACTTGCTCAGCTTCGTGGTGCAGCAATGAAGGTCGGCCAACTACTTTCTATGGATGCAGGTGATCTGTTACCAAAAGAACTCGCTGAGCTGCTTTCACGCTTAAGGGCAGACGCCAGAGCGATGCCGATCAGCCAACTAAACCATGTTCTTGAAACAGAATGGAATCCGAATTGGCAGACTCAATTCAGTCAATTTTCATTTTACCCGGTGGCTGCGGCATCTATTGGTCAGGTCCATGCCGCCAGTACACATGACGGGCGCCATCTCGCACTGAAGATTCAATATCCGGGCATCAAGGAAAGTATCGACAGTGATGTTGATAATGTAGCAACTCTGCTGAATATAAGCGGCCTAATTCCCAAAGAGGTCGACTTTAAAGCTCTGCTGGAAGAGGCCAAACACCAACTTCATGCCGAAGCCGATTACCAGCTGGAAGCACGCTTATTACGCACCTACAAAAGCCTGCTAGCTGATGATGATTATTTGCTGCCAGAAGTATTCGACGACCTGACAACAAGTAATATTCTGGCAATGAGCTATGTTGAAGGTGAGCCCATTGAGTCACTGAGCAATCAGTCACAATTTATTCGTAACAGGGTAATGGAGCTGGCATTCAAGCTCCTTTTCCGTGAGATTTTCGAATTTCGACTAGTACAAACTGATCCTAATTTTGCCAACTTTCTCTACAACAAAAGCACGCACCAATTGGTTCTACTCGATTTTGGTGCCACCCGCCCCTATCCTGACTTTATTTCGGAAGGCTACCGTCAGTTAATGAGCGGTGCCGTTACCGATAACAGAAAAATGATGCAAGACGCGTTGTGCCAAATCGGCTTCTTCAGCCAACCGATAGAACCTCAGCAACAAGAAGCTGTGATTGATCTCTGCGTTCAGGCTTGCGAACCCCTCAAATTCAACGGTGAATACGATTTTGGTGTAACAGATTTGGCTACCCGAATACGTGATGCAGGTACGGCACTAAGTATGGAACAGGGTTACTGGCATACACCACCGGCTGATGCCATTTTCCTTCACCGGAAGCTTGGCGGCCTTTACCTGCTTGCAGCCCGGCTGAAAGCCAGAGTCAATGTCAGCCGGATCTTTATGCCCTATTCACTATAATTCGACTTCTTTGCGTCATTCACGGTGAGGCTGTTTTACGGTGGAGCCATACTCTTTAACACCTATACCCAGTCCCGGCTAAACCACCATCCCGCCGGGGCTAATCCATAGCCAACATAACGGAAATACCTGTGCAAAATTGTCTGTGATTAGTGTCACATATTTCTTGACCCAAAAGTCAAGTATTGATTAAATAGCCCCCATCAACATTCCCTCCCCTTTCCAACCGACAACGAGTAACGAGCCTATGACAACAAACCGTGTTGCGCATCTGAAGATGTTTATCTTTACAGCATTGATTAGTCTTTCTTTTCCGATTGGCAGCTTTATCACTGCGCAGCTGAATCCGTTGGTTGTCACCTGGGTACGTTATCTGCTTGCCAGCATTCTGTTTCTGGGATTATTGCTGGTACAGAGACAACTTCGACTGCCAAGTGCCAGAGATCTTGGTCGTTATACCTTGATCTGCCTGCCGGCGCTGACTTACTTTGTGGCTATGTTTATTGCCCTGCAAGATACCAGTGCGCTTGATACCAGTGCGTTATACACAACCGTACCCTTAATGAGCGCATTGCTGGCAGCAGTCATTTTCAGACGCAGAACACCAATGACTGTCATCATTGCCCTGCTCGGCGGTATGCTCGGCGCCGGACTGATTATTTTCCGTGGTGATCTTTCTGCCGCATCTTCAATTGCACTGACAACATCGAATAAGATTTACCTATTCGGCTGTTTCGCCATGGCGCTGAACCCTATTGTTGTGAAAAAACTCTATAGGGGTGAGTCGATTACTTACATGACATGCTGGACATTAGTCTGTGCAACCGGCCTTCTTACTCTTGGTGCAGGCTTAAAACTAGTCGCAACAGACTGGTCGTCAGTTTCGGTAGATATCTGGATGGGTATCGGCTATCTAGCGGTATTTGCCACAGCTCTTAGCTTCTTCCTGTTTCAGCAAGGAAGCGTAGCACTTGCCCCGGAACAGGTTTCGGCTTACACATACCTGATCCCGGTAATGGTATTGATCGTGAACCGTATGCAGGGGCATATTGAGCCATGGTCACACATCGGCTATGGCGTGGTCATTGTGATGATTTCCATGCTGGTGATGATAGGCAGCTCTTCATTCATTGCCGCCATACGCCGTCATCAACATCACTAACCATGGTTAACAATCAGGATTAACCCGGCGGCCATTTCATTTCGCGGCCGCCCAATAAATGCAGGTGGATATGGAAAACCGCCTGCCCGCCTTTCAGATTACAGTTCCATACCAGACGATACCCGTCATCCGCTATATCCAGCTCCCGCGCAATCTGGGTCGCCGTTAGCATCATATGGCTGATCAGCCCGCTGTGACTGTCATTGAACTCATTGATAGTCGAGATATGTTCTCTTGGAATGATGAGTATATGAGTCGGTGCCTGCGGATCATTATCCCTGAAAGCAACGACCTGATCATCCTCATAAACCAGACTCGTCGAGATCTCTTTGCTCGCAATTTTGCAGAAAATACAATCCATTAGATTCCTCGCTCAATCTTGGCAGCTTAACTATATTTAGATAGCCAGAATATCTTAAGCATAAGCGCTACATCAGGATTTCTCTAAGTGGAGTATGTCGTAGCACTGAGATCATTTTCGGGAAGGAGCCGCAGCAATGACGACAGCATTCATTACCCACGGAGATTACCTGCTGCATACAATGGGGGAGCAACACCCGGAGTGCCCCGAACGCCTAGGTGCCATCACTAGCTATCTGGCTTCTACTGAATTAGGAAACCAGGTCACATGGCTCTCTGCTGAGTCAGCAACAAACGAACAACTGGAAAGAGTCCACCCGGCTGACTACATCCGCAAGCTCGACAGTATGCAGCCGCAACACGGCCTGGTTTATGCGGATCCTGATACCGCCCTTAATCCCCATACCATGCATGCAGCACGGCTCGCCGCCGGGGCGGTTACCATGGCAACAGAGCTGGTACTTTCAGAAAAGATATCGAATGCATTTTGTGCTGTACGCCCGCCGGGACACCACGCAGAACACAACACTGCGATGGGTTTTTGCTTTTTTAATAATATTGCCGTGGGGGTCGAACAGGCACTGACTCATGATGAGATCGAACGGGTTGCCATCCTCGATTTCGACGTTCACCACTGTAACGGCACCGTAGATGCGTTCAAAAACAGACCGGAGGTGCTGGTATGCTCCACCTTCCAGCACCCTTTCTATCCCCTGCGCTATTACGATATCCAGCGGCCAAACATAGTGAACTCACCATTACGTGCAGGAACAACAGGTTATCAGTTCCGTAACGTCGTTGAACAAGACTGGCTTCCGGCCCTGCATTACCACCAGCCACAAATGATTTTTGTCTCAGCGGGTTTTGATGCCCACAAAGCGGACCCACTCGGGCAACTTCTGCTTGATGAAAGCGATTATCGTTGGGTGACAAAACTCATTGTTGATGCGGCAGCGTGTTACGCCGATAACCGAATAGTTTCGACGCTGGAAGGCGGCTATGACCTTGAAGCACTGGCCCACAGCGTTCATACCCATATTGATGTGCTGGCTAATGGTTAGAAAACAGAATCTACAACCTGATAAGAATGAATAACTGCCATACGTTGTTTTAAAAGCAAAATCTTCGACTACTCAGCAACCACCCCTGACAATGCTACAGTTTTGACTAATATTGTCAGAATACTAACTAGCGTCGGAGAGTAAGTCGCTATGAGTAACCACAAAGAACAACTCAGCAACAAAGTCCAGGGAAAAGTGATTGTCCCTGATGATCCCGACTATGAAGAATCCAGACAGATCTGGAACGCGATGATAGACAAACGTCCGGCAGCCATTGTTCAATGCTCGGACGCTTCGGATGTCCTGGAAGCCCTTAACTATGCCAAGGCTAATAACCTGGAGATATCGGTGCGAGGCGCCGGTCATAACATTGCCGGCAACTCCATTTGTGACAATGGCCTAATGATTGACCTGTCGACAATGAAGCGCGTTCAGGTTGATCCTGAAAAACAACGCGTACAAGTCGAACCCGGTGTCACTCTGGGTGATTTAGATGCCGCAGTTCAGGAACACGGACTTGCCACACCAGTAGGTATTAACTCTACCACCGGAATTTCAGGGCTCACTCTCGGCGGTGGTTTCGGCTGGCTGACCCGTAAATACGGCATGACCATCGACAACCTCATCTCTGCAAAGGTAATTACTGCTGATGGTCGTCAGTTAACTGCTTCTGAAGATGATAACGCAGATCTCTTCTGGGCCATTCGGGGTGGAGGCGGTAATTTTGGCATCATTACAGAGTTTGAATTCCAGCTCCATTCTGTCGGCCCGGAGATCCTTGCAGGATTAATGGTATTCCCATTCGAACAAGCCAAACAGATTCTGACTCAATATCGTGAGTTTGTCGAAACAGCACCGGAAGACTTAAACGTTTGGGTTGTATTGCGTAAGGCTCCTCCTCTTCCTTTTCTTCCTGAGGATGTCCATGACAAAGAAGTTGTTGTCCTGGCAATGTTTTACACTGGTGAGATAAAAGAAGGAGAACAGTTAATCGCACCGTTGCGCAGTTTTGGTGATGCTCATGGTGAGCACATCGGTGCCCAACCTTATACAGACTGGCAGCAGGCCTTCGATCCCCTTCTGACACCAGGACAACGTAACTACTGGAAATCGCATAACTTCACCGAATTAAGCGATGGAGCCATAGAGCAATTAATCTCTTACGCAGGCAAGCTGCCGACCTCTCAGTGTGAGATATTCATTGGATTGCTGGCCGGAGCACCAAACCGGATAGACAGCAATGCAATGGCCTACAGCAGCCGTGACGCAAAGTTTGTTCTCAATGTGCATGGCCGCTGGGAAGAAGAATCAGATGATGAAAAAGCGATAAGCTGGGCCAGGGAATTTTTCAAAGCCACTAAGCCATTTGCATCAGCCGGTGTCTATGTCAACTTCATGACTGCCGAGGAAGGTGAACGCGTATCAGACGCTTACAGCGTTAATTATCAGCGACTGGTAGAGATAAAAAGAAAATACGACCCGCAGAATATATTTCATTTAAATCAGAACATTAAGCCATAGGAGCTTCGTTCTCATCCTCGAACAGTTTATACACTTATCCGAGAAGCTTTAACTGGTTCGAGAAATGAAAAAGCCCCGACATTTCTGTCGGGGCTTTTTCTAAAATGGCGGAGTGCTCTGGGTATGGCGGATTTGCATCAAATCCCTACCCACGCAAACTAAGAACGAAAAAAAACCGCTGTTAGTACAGCGGTTTCTTCAAATATGGCGGGCTACATGGGACGAGTATGGGTACTGGTATCACAAAGGCAGTATTTAGTATTATCAGAGTCTTAATGGTAAAAGGTTTTTCAATCATATGAAAAACCTTTTCTTTTGTGGCAATTAACGATAATAGTGCAGTGTTAGATAATAACTAAACTCAAGTTCATGACATTACAAACCTGCCGAATGAGCCTACTTTATATTATCTGCGAATCAAACAACAAAATTAGATTCTGTATAAGACAATTCACCTTCCAATTTGACTCATTAATTTCATGTAACCATCTAGCTTCCCTATAGCATCAAGCATCCTAAATGAGTTGTTTCCAGCCGCATCTCATACCTGTAATTCAGTAAAAAAAATCAACAAAAGCACATCTCTTTCAAATAAAGGTTATGAACATCCTTACAGATATTAGACGTGAGAATGATTTTTTATCTTGAAAAAAGCGTCCCATTCGCTTGATTTTTATGTATGGTTGATGATGGCTTATTCGAATAAAAAGACTTAACAATCAATATCATACTCATCAGATGGCTTTAAACTCTATTTAATTTTATCCGATGGGAATTTAGGCCTAATATAATAGGAGTCACAATCTAGCAAAACAAAAAATATCATTACCATTAATATTTCAGTTTAACTTATTCTTATCTATAAACCTACATTCTTGCTCGTACTCCGTTATTCACATTTAATAAAGCATAATTCTACGAAGACAAATCATTTTAACTCAAAAGCATATCTAAGCTTCTTTATAACTGCAGACCTCTGAAGTACCTTTCTAAGGTTAGAATGTAGATGACTCTATAACTTACATCCTGAATAGGGTTTCCATCGAAGTGTTTTTAAAATATTTATAAATAAAATTCTAAAACAAAGAATGTATTATTAACATATTGTACCCACATGGGCGATAGGTTGAGTATTTTAAAAAGCATGTGGTGGGATTTCGAGGTAGACCGCTTACAATATCTTTCTAGATAAAAATACTCAGCTGGAGTATTCAAATCCATACCAAGAAATAACTCATAATGGTTATTATAAATTCATGGTAAAGAACACCTAACTCAAAAATAGTTTTGTTTATTAAATCTTAGTACTAAGACATCATGAGAAAAACTTTTATAGACTTTTGGATACTTTTTATAACCTACATACATGTAATTATGATACGATATTAAATTTGAAATAAAACACTTTCAAATTAATAATGATGAAAATAATGAAATATTTCTTTCCTTTGGAGTTAATGGGGCACTTGCAGCAACATACTCCCACTCAATTCTCAAAGTTTTCAGTTTTGCACGAAACTTTTCATCTCCATACTTATTAGGACAAGTTGACTGTAGAAACTCTAGCTGTCTGCGCAGCTTTCCATAGCGGCCAGCCGTTATACGATGCTCATTTGCACGCTCACCAAATCTACCAAATGTCACTATACCGGATAGAGCAGCAGCAAAAGCACTTGAGATACCGATAATTAACTTGACTTGTTGAGGATTAGTCATTGGCTCATAAAAAATAAAAGCAGTTACGCCAGTTGTAAGTAATATGAGCAAAATACCCAAACGTTGATTAACTTTGTTTAAGTATTCCGTTTCTTTATAGTGGCCAATCTGTGCATCTTCTAGTTTCTTTAGCCAATTAGAAACCAGCTCAGTAACCCTCTCAGGCTTAAGCGGTAATTCAGAAATAGTTTGTGTATTATTCATCATCATTTTTGTCTCTTTTCCATGAGGAAGAGTATTCCGCACTTTTTGATGTAGGTGTAATATCCGGCTTTTTCATTTTGACCGTCATTGGAAAAGGGAAATCAATACCTAATAGTAACGCTTCACCTTGGCTTAACGTTGGCAAAAAAGATGCTGAACGTTGGTCCATTGAGCCTACAGCTCTTTTTACGATTTCTTGATCATGGTGATTAGTTAATCTGTGAACTATTAGTGAGCCTATTTGACTAAGAACATCTTCTGGAATATCACGGGGTCTTTGAGTTGCAATAACTACATTTAATCCGTATTTCCGACCTTCTTTAGCGATATTACCAAAAGAATCCAGCTTAATCGTACTAGCCTCGTCCCCAACTGTTTTATTAAGAAATTGATGTGCTTCATCGATAAAGACTAACATCGGATTATCATGACTTATCCTTCGGCATCGAGCAAGCTCCATTAATTTCCTACCAATAGCATTTACCAAAATCTCACGACCATTCGATTCGAAAGGTACAGCAGATAAATCTAACCGCATAATTCCATGTTCATAATCTGATTTACAAAATTCATCTAGCAAAGAAGGTATCTCTGTACTTTCTTTAGGATCTATTAGCCATTTAAGATATGGATTCTCTGAATATGACTTGATTCTAGAAATTAAACTCATGCAATATCCAAGATCACCATCTGAGGGACCACCCCAAACTGATTCATCAACAACCTGATCTCTGCCATAACCTTTTTTCCCTGATGGCCAAATACATTCTTGTGCGATTTGATCTGCAAGGTGACGAAAGCACCATTTTTTAGATTGATGATCAGTCTCAATAAACTGTACTGCACTGTTAAAGGGCTCTTTCCTTTGACCAGACTTTACCAAAATATAATTATTATTAACTTTTAGTTCGCCATAGTTCTTCCAATAACGGCGAACAATTCTCTGGCTTGTGATAGCAGCACTTAGTTTTGGAACTTGGGTTTGAGTCGAAGGGCGTAAAAAAGCGAAAATATCAGATTCAGGTAATTCCCAATGTGGGAACGTAACAGTATTTGAAGGCGTTGCTTTTTCATGACTACCTACATAATAAGTTTTACAGTCTAAATCTGAATATTCACCAGTGGGGTCAAGCAATAATGCTTTACCACCATTTGAACTTACTTCTTGTATTAGCCTTGATATTGAATAACTTTTCCCTCCACCTGTTGCCCCCAAGACTGCACAATGCCTTGAAAACAACTTATCTGGTGTCACGGTCACACTAACTGAAGAATCATGTGGAAGTTCCGCAATTTCTAGTCTCAGCTGATTTTGAGTAACATCTCCTTCAGCAAGCAATGATATTAAACTTGGATGGGCTGAATAGACCTGAGTTCCAAGCCTAGGGTGGCATTTGATTCCACGATGAACCTTTCCAGTTGAAGGATCAAGGCTGACTAATAGCTGAATTATACCGATGGGATTATTATAACCATTAGGAGCAGAAATCACATCAACTGATAGTCTCTCAGCTCCTTCTAACCATATTTTAACCAATCGTCCTAAAATCGCAGTTTGACCACAATCTATAAAGATAAACTCATTAACCTCACCAGACGCTATACGATCTCCTAAAAACCATTTTGGCTCACCAGACCCCGCATCAGATAAGTTTGCAGTCACTTCAGTCGGGGAAATATTAATTACACTACCAACCCGACGGTTTGCATCAAAAGGAGTGAACCAATCATTAGAACGCATTTTCATCCTTACTATTTCCCGCAACATTTGCAGCTAAAGTTTCAAAGGTTTTAAATATTTTTTCTTCAGGAGTCTCTTTTCGACGCTCTTGTAAAAGATCTGAAAAAGTTGAAAATTCTCCATCAATAATCGCAATTCTTCTATCACCTTCCAATATTGCAGCGTGTAGTAAATCTCGAATGTCAGGGTTAAATGATCCTCTTGTATCAAAGGGCTCTTTAGTGGCAATAAGTAAATTAAACTCAGGGTTGGTTCTAAGAGCCATCGTTACAGCATTGTTTATATGTTTGTCATTGAAGCCAAAACCAAGACATATTAAAGCTGTTTTGGGTTGTTGAAGGGAATGAAGAAAAGCAGACATCATATCCAAGTAAGGAGAATCATAGGATGTTTGATACTTGGTACAACTTGGATAGATGAAAACAGGGTTTTCAATGTTCGCTTTATAATCAAGCTTTTTAACTCTACCATTATCACGAGTCCAGTTTACAGACCCATGCATTTTGTATAACTGAAGAACATTTGAAATATATGAACTCGAATTCTTTGAATTGTCACTTCTATCCACAATATCATATCGAAACCAAGATGGATTAAAATAGCTCGGAGACGAAAACTCAAAGCCATCAACAACAACAAAACCAGTGTTAGCTGCAGAGTGCTCAAAGGCTAAATCATAATTAGTTGTAAACAATTTAAGACGTTGTTGCTTTGTGCTTCTTCGACCCACAGAGCGTATAAATTTATCATGATACTTCCAGTCTGCTGGCTTGATTCTGTCAGTAAAGTTTGTAGCTGTTAAGATGATTTTTTTGGAACGCTCAAGAAAGCAACTAAGCTTCTTAGATTCATCAATTCCTAAATTATCTAACGCTAGATATTGGTCACACAAAGATAAAAGAAGTTCTATATCATTCGATGTCTGACCGTTTTCATCTCTGTTTAGTTGCTTTCTATCATATTGTACCGTATCTAAAACGGCATTAAATAAATCAGAGTCATCATCTCTACACCTATTCCACAATTCATCCATGCTTGGGGCAATTCCACTAAATGTTAATGATGTTCCTGAGCCTGCTAAAACCACTAAATTGTCAAAATCCAATGTATTGTTAATATAATTTAACAAGGTTAGGTAATCATCATTTTCACTTAAATTATCACTATCAAGATCAATTGGAACTGGTTTTTTAAGGCCATTTTTTCGCTTTACAAATGTGGATAAAAAGCTAATAGTTGTCATATATTAATGATATCCATTTACTTATTCTTGTTTAAATTTATGCAGCCAATTCTGATTTCGGCATTTTCAACATATGCTCTATTGCAGTTTTATACATGCCTTTATAATCACTATTCTGAACTTGTTCCATAATCACTTCAACACCAAAAGATTCTAGTAAGCCTTTTTTTTCATCATCGATATTATCTGTGTAAAAATATACTTTATTTTTAATCAATCCATCATTAGAAAAACGAGCCCTCTTATTTAACAACCACCATATATCCGTTTCACTGTAATCCAACGAAAAACCAATAATATGAACATGACTTGAAAAAAACAGGTCAATCCATGATGTATGACAATACAGCTCATTCTCTAGTTTTTTTACCATAGGTAATACTGCTTTAGTTTCACCTTTAACTTTATACTTGTAGTTACCTTTTACATAAGAATCGATCTTACTTACTGAACCACAATAATGATCAAGTCCGAGCATTATCGACTTAGGGTGATCTATCTCGCCATGAATATTCCACAATAACTTTATGCCATTGTTTGTTTTATAAGCTCTTTTACGACGAAGACTATATATATCTTCAGTACTTAAAATTTCAGGAGTACTATCAATTGCTTTTTCAAATGCGTAGTCATAATTTGTTGTTAGGTAGTTGTCGAAATCCATGTTCGCCAACAACTCAAATAACTCATTTGAACACTGTGATTTCATAGCGACTGCTATACTTTGTTTGATTTTTAACTCATCAACTTTTAAACTAGCTTTAGCATTATTCTTCTCCATGAAAATACGTTCATAAACCATCGTATTTGGGAGATTATCACACATAAAATAATCATCTGCTTTTATTTCATCCAGAAGTTCATTCCAACTTACAGAGTTCTCAGAAATTCTGTTTAAGCCATTACCAAAAAATACTGTGTTTTTCATAAATCATCTAAAAACATCTTGTTAAACGGTTAATTAATTAAAATTACAACATCAGTTACACTTTAGACATGATTATAAATGTAACTACATAATTTTGATTGATTATCATATGTTATGGAAATCATCTACTATATCTTCTGTAATTTCTTTTGCCAAGCCATCAAGATCTGGAAATACAAATGAAGCTGTGATACCTAATAATTTAAGTTCCTCTTTCATCTTCTTTACACATTGGTATGGTATATAGATCTTATATATAAGCTGATTTAATGCTGTATACCAGTCTAGTGGTTCAACTCTATTACCATGTAACGTAAACATACCACTTTGAGATCGAATCCTTTTGTCAATATGTGATGCAGAAATACAAATAGGAAAGTTTGACTTGAACTCACCAGACGGATGAAGATAATGCTTCCACTCATCACATTCCTCACTGATATCCAATATGCCAACAATGTTATTCGATGTTTTGTTGATCTCATGTGGATTCATAATATAGATAGCAGCACCATGTTTTGAGTATCCAGTTTTTTCAAAAGTGCAAATACCCTCTTCCATATCTATATCTTCATCTATATTAATGATTCCATTCAAGGCAAAATAAAGTGCAACAAGAGCACTTGTGCTCCAATCTAACAATCTAGTAGGAACACCATAATGTTGCATCAAAAACATCCATTCAAAATCATTTTGTGGTGTATAAGAAATAAATGGTTTTGATTTTCTTTTGAAAGAGTTCAAAGCATTCTTAAAAGATGGTGTTTTATAACGTATCTCTCGTTTATATGTTTGTAGTATTTCTTTTTTATATCTAAGAAGACTCGGTTCTAATTGATAATCTGCATTTGATTGACCGCGAAACCACAACTCCTGATGAGTTTCTGATATTTCACTAACGAACTTAATTACATCACTTACTGAATATGCTACAAATTTTTCCACTACCACCTCAATGAATATAACACCTGAAAGGAGATGTGCCTTATAAATTAACCAAGCATGCTAAAGATCATATTAGTATCGCATTGTCGAAAGCATCACCTTGCTGGTTTTAATATGTTCAATGTTGTAACTTCTATGTACAAGGCACCTGTAATATAGTGTAACCGCTAAGTCAGCAAAACACAGAGCTCCATATAAAAAGGCCAAATGCAATTGATAAGCTTAATTACCATGATAAAAACACTATCGAAGATCTGTCCACTCTGTAAAATCAATAACTGAGTCAAGTAAATGAACTTCAACATTGAATCCTATAAATTTACTGTTCCAAAAAAGTGATCTATCAAGAGGTGTACCAACTCCTGAATACTCGATAATATGAATTTTTTTTCCTATTGCATGTTCAGTTATTTTTCTATTAAGGTGAGTATCATTTCCAGAATAACCAAACAGTATAATAACTTCAGCTTCAGTAATCGCTCTAGGCAGTCTTTTCCAATATTCTCTTAATATATCCGATGAATCTATTATCATCGGCTTATGCTTAATATGAGTTAATACAATATGACTTTTTTCATTCCATTCAATATTATCTCTTTCATCTCTTAGTAACTTCCTATCACCTTGATATAAAGGTGAACCATGCAAATGCATGTACCATGCTTGATTACGTCTTGAGAATCGATTTAAATTATCTGATGTAAAACCACTAGTTCTTGTAAAACCATCAATTAGCAAATCGAAACCATTTAGTATGTTTTTATTTTTTAGTCCATCATATAAAAGATTATCATAATTTAAAGTCGCTACATGTGATTTTGATTCACGAATATAATCGGCTAATGGGTTAAGAAAAGTGTTTGGAAGAAACTCACCCGATTGATGAAAATAAAATGCAACTTCATGGATAAATTTATTATATGCTTGAGGTAAGTCAGAAGCATGTTCAGAAAGCCATCTTGGACCACCTTCTACTTCAAGTTTTTTTAAATAATCTGTTACAACAATTGCGATCTGCAATTTTTCTAATTGATGCTCTCCTTGAGGAGCATTATGCTCACCAAGACCATCAATGGAGCCAATTATTAACTGCTTTTTATAAGCATCAAAATGCTCTGTTCCTTCCCATATAGTTTCTAATGCATTTGTTAACGAGAAGTATCTATGGTCCAACGCCATCCCTAACCCATTACCAAAGACAATTAAACTTCTAGACAACTATATTCTCCTTAAAGTGTTTAGCTCCAGCTATATATTGAACCATGGTAAAACCCTCCAAGCACACCGATCTCCATACCGAGAATTGCCGTACGGCTTCGGCAAGTTAATGGCCTTATTAGCCAAGGTACAAAATATGTGCATCGTACAGAGGAACTGAGGAAACAATCATGCCTGATTTTGGTATATCTGAATTTTCATCTATCGCTGTTACGACAGGAGCACAAAAAGTCACTAAAATTCGACGTATTGCTAATCGCGGTGAATATCTGTTTTTTAGAGACTATTATCAGCCTTTACGTACTACAATAAAGAGCCTATTAACCCACAAGCGCCATATTTCTCATTTATACGAGGTCGCACGTAAACAAAAAAATAGTAGTCGAAAGAGTTGCTAATAATTTTAAAGAATTGCAATCCGGTAAAAATAATAACTTCATATACACCACCTCATGGCCATTACAACTATCTCCAGACAAGCATTAACTGTAATCCTGAACTAAATGTTATCGTTAATGGCAAACCAACACTTGAAAACTTCTTTTCAATGCAAGTGAAAAATTACTCAAGAACGAGCAAACATCATTTGCTACTTAGTGTCAGAAGTAATAAAGGATAATAACTCTAACTATTCAGTTTTAGAGCTAAGCTCTGGAAAAGAGTATTTTTTAACGGAAATAATGAAAAATTTCTTGCCGAATTCAAGACGAAATTAAAATTATTCAGCAGCATTGGGTATAGAACTCGAAGCACATTCTCAACGGCATGGATGCCATTTTTCAATTACTCACTAAAGACAACTAACACTTTATTATACGAATGTGACCCATCTACCCTGCCCAATCGAAAGATATTAACAAAGAAATTTATTAATGCTGATCATATATCTTACTTCAGGTACGCTACCGCCCTTAGGTCACGGTCCTAATGCCTAAAGTCCGGAATGAACAAAACCAGCCATGAATGTACAGATAACTAGGCATTGTACTCCTTGTAATTTGTAGTGCAAATGTCATTAGTGAATTAATGCAATACGCATAGAGCATGCGTTAATGGGAAAACCGAATGAAATCGAGTGTCATCAGCAGAGACTGCTAAGTAATGGAATATGTTAAAGCCAAGTAACTTGGCGTAGAACAGGAAACCAATAGCACCAAGTACTGATTACAAAGGCTAACTCATCTTTTCTGCTGATTAACATGTATCGATAATTAGAGATGCACCGAATGATCATCACGACTATCGAAGCTGTTGCCACATTGTCATTGATGCTATCAGACTCAAAGTCTAGCAAAGAAGAAGGGTAAACTTGTTGGCGCATATCGGGTGAAGCAAAAGACATCTAACTGTCAATGACAACTCCTATGAAATCCTCACTGAAAAAATTAATTTGTAATCAATCAGAGATCATGAACAAAATCATATCTGCTCATATAAGCAATCGTCTAAATTTGTGAGTAACATACGAAGTCATATTTATAATATGACCTCTATATCTACCCATAAAAAAACTTTAACCGCTTATAAAAAGTGAGTATTTCGTGGCAAAATAACAATTTTAATATATCAATATTTCATAAAAACATTAAACATTCAAATAAAACACGAATAACCATCGTTTCTAAGACTATAATATTGAAGAAAAATTGCTATATTACCACAGTTAAACCACTGAAAATAAAAACATAATTAACAGCAGGCACGAGAAATTAAATTATAATTGTATATATCAGGTTCTAATGTCCATCTTAAGAGGTATTCAGATGCAATATGAACAGGCAACATGCCATATCTTTACTCTAAGATTAAATAGAAATATTAATGAAGCACTAATAAAAATCCTTATAAAAATGGGGAGTGAAAAAATTAACAAAATCCTCTCTAATAAAAGTTCCAGTAAAAAGATTATTGACTTCTCGAATATTGAATAACATTTATACAGATATTATCTAACATGATAGGTGTGCTTTATTTTTCAATTATTATGTTTTACTAAGGAGTAAATCATGAAATTATATGGTTATATTAGGATACGCTATATAAATCAGGAGAAGCATTATAACCCCTTTAATAATAAAAAGAAACGCATCTGCAAACAGACTAATGAAAAAAAGCGTAAACTGATTAAGTTTTTTCTCCGAAGAAGGAGAAGCTAACTACAACATTTTAAACAGTTCGGATCTGTAACAATGCTTATTATGATTAATCAAACATTGTCAAATATACCTCCTTGATGGTCTAGTTGTATCTTTTCTTTCTGATATATCTAGAAATGATACTTATGTTACAACTTATCTGACAAACACAACACCTACGACTGAAACTAATTCCAAATTGATGATTTATTAATTTTATAATTTAAGCACCTTCTTAAAAACTTATCAGACAACTTTAAGACAAATAAGCGTCAGAGATAAGTAATTATTGAATAATCAAACAGACACTTAAGCTAAGTGATAATTTATTTATGAATATCTTTCAACATTAACTTAGAGGTAAACAATAATGAGATTTTACGCATACCTAAGGATCTCCTCATATGGCCAAGCAGAAAAAGGGGACTCAATTGATGGGCAAAAGCGATTTATCAAGAAATGGGCAAACGATAACGGCCATGAGATTGTCAGATGGTTTAAAGATCAATCAGTAAGTGCTTATAAAACAAGGCCTCGTAAAGAGTTTGATCGCATGATCAACATGATTGAAACGCGAGACTGTGAAGATGATGAAGTTGATGGAGTTGTCGTTTATAACCTCTCTCGCATTTTTAGAAATTTAACTATCCAATGTTCCGTAATGGATAAACTAGAGGCTTCAGGGCTACGATTGATCTCTGCAACTGAAGGGCTACCTGAAAATTATACTGATTCCCGATTATTAGCATCAGTGCTAGGAATTTTTAATGAACATCAAAGTGCTAGAAATGCAGAAACAGTCCGAGACCGCCTCTACGAAACTGCAGAAAAAGGATATTTCACTGGCGGGATTATCCCTTTTGGTTACAAAACCGTAGAGGTAGAGGGTCAAACATCCAAACGACGAAAACTGTTAGTTATTAACAAAGAAGAATCAATAATAGTTCAAATGATTTTTGAACTTGCATTTAGAGGTAAAAATGGAAAACCAATGGGCGTTAAGTCCATAGCCTTATATTTAAATGAAAGTAATTTACTAAAGAGAGGTCGAAAATGGACTAGGAATGCAATAAGCAATTTATTAAGAAATACTGTTTATATCGGAAAGCTAATTTTCGGAAAAAAAAGTAAAAAACGTAATCAAAGAGCCCCTGTTACAATCAAATGTCCAGCAATCATTTCTGATGAACTGTTTTACAACGTAAGAGATGGAGTTGAATCACGCAATTTAAGAAACAGAAAAAGTTCTTCAATTAGATCAAAGCATAAATTAACTGGAATTTTAAAATGTGGATTGTGTGGTTCTAATATGGTGATTATGAAAGGCAAAAGCGGTAAATACTCATATTATGATTGTGGAAAGAAAATACGATATGGCAAGGGAAGTTGTAATTGTATCCCAGTAAGAAAGGAGATCGTTGAAGATTATGTAATTAACTATCTCATAAATAACGTAATTACCGTGCAGTCCATCATGGAAAATTACCACGATATAAAAATGGTACTGAATAACATAAAACGCGTTTCAACACAAAAGATTACAGAACTATCAAAAGGTATTGAAGCAAATAAAGAGAAAATTAATCGGCTTTTGGAAAAAGTTGCAGATGGTACGCTAGAACCAACTGAAATGACAAACAAATTTATTAATACTACTTCTGAAATGATTAATAAATTTGAAATCGAGCTGGATACGTTAAGAAAAGCCTCAACACTACCTATTAAGCAATTTGGTCAGACACAAGCAGAATTATTGCAAATTGGACTTACTAATCTACTTCGTAATGGAGCTGACGAAGATGTAAAAGTAGCGTTGCTGGAATTGTTAAGTGAAGTGCGCGTATACCCCAAAAAAAAGATTCTTCTAAAAGGGAACAAGATCGCACCTATCTTCATGGCGTCAAAGACCGCGACTGGAACTGATTTCTCAGTTCCAGTCGCGGTATCAAAGTGGCGGAGAGATAGGGATTTGAACCCTAGATACGCTACAAACGTATGCCGGTTTTCAAGACCGGTGCTTTCAACCACTCAGCCATCTCTCCGTAAGTGCGGCGTATAATACATATCACTTTTTCAACTGTAAATACCCACGCAAACCAAGTGCTCAACATTCAGACAAAACAAACAGCCAACAGTTTATTTATCATCCAAACCTACCATTCTCACTACGAAATCGATGTTTTCTCAAGTACATGAAAGCAATTGCGCTATAGAACATATATAGCTAAAACTGATAAATATAACGAATAGCAAAAAGCACAAGGAGTGCGCATGGCTGTTTCTCGCCCATTGTTAATTTTGATCTCACTTAGTTACGTCACAATTGCCCAAGCTTCATCACCAGAGGCATGGGATGAATTTGAAGACAGACTCAAAGCTGCATGCAGCCGCCTGTTTGATAGCGAATATTCTCACTATCAGATTCATACCGATCCCTTTGGTTCCGAGCACTTTGGCTTCGCTATAGCCAATGGAAAATTACGTTTAAGCTCCGGTCTGCGAGCACCAAAATCACTGATGGTCTGTGTGTATGACAAACAATCTCATACAGCAGAACTGAGCCGAAGCTTCAAGACATCACAGTTCGGACAATAGCTAACTTATTCTGACTCAAAGCTACCCCACACTCTTCCAAAGATTTGTCAGCAAGTATCGAATAAATCGTCTTTACTTACGACAGAGTAATATCAAAGGTATTCCCCATGAAAACAAAGAATAAGCATTACTGGCTGGTCTCATTTATTCTTTTTTTGTTCGGGCTAAGTTTCTCTCTTGTCAGTAATGCCTCAACAGTCATTACAGGGATAAGTGACGGAATGAATTACCAGGTAAAACTGATAACCCGGAATCTAAGCATCCCATGGGGAATGACCCTCATCACAACAGATCAAATGCTTATCACCCAGCGCCAAGGAACCGCACTCCTGCTGGATTTAACAAACAACACCAGCAAGCCTGTCAAAGGACTGCCAAAAATTGCAGCCAGTGGACAGGGAGGCTTAATGGATGTGATTACTGAGCCAAATTACCAGTATCCGGACGGGTGGATTTACTTCACTTACAGCCAAGATACCAGCAAGGGAGACATTACGGTTCTTGCTCGTGCCAAACTCTCCAATGAAACCCTGACCGACTGGCAAGAACTGTTAGCCACTGACTCTGCCAGCGGGACATCACGTCACTTCGGTAGTCGAATTACGTTCGACGAACAAGGACACCTGTTCTTTTCAATCGGCGATCGCGGAGTCAGGCCAAATGGCCAGGATCTCACCAACCATGCAGGCAGTATTCTTCGCCTTAACCTTGATGGCACTATCCCGGCCGACAATCCGTTTACCAACCAGTCAGCAGCCCGTCCTGAAATCTGGAGCTACGGCCACCGTAACCCACAAGGTCTTGCCTATGATTATCAAGCCAATCGTTTATGGGCGATTGAACACGGGCCTCGGGGCGGTGATGAAATCAACCTAATCATTAAAGGGAAAAATTATGGGTGGCCAATAACGTCTCACGGCAAAGAATACTGGGGACCACTAGCCGTGGGGGAAGCCACTGAAAAAGAAGGGATTGAATCGCCGAAAAAAGTTTATATTCCGTCCATCGCACCAAGCAGCCTGCTGCTTTACACTGGTGAAGCGTTCCCGAATTGGCAGGGAGATTTATTTGCCGGCGCACTAAAGCTTCAACACATCAACCACCTTTCCCTTGATGAAGCAGGAAACATCATTAATGAAGAACGATTAATTACTGAACTGGAAGAACGTGTCCGTGCGCTGATTCAGAGCCCGGACGGCCTGCTCTATTTTTCTACGGACAACGGTAACTTGTACCAAATTTCACCAGTTCAACCATAACCGCTTTATTTAGCATCACAATGCGTAGAATGCATAATTTTTCTGATTTTTATTCATTTGCATCATAGAGAGCCTTCTTCTACCATCCCGCCTCTTTTTTCACACTAAGAGGCATTGATGTTTTCACAATCCCTTATTGCGCAACTGGCTCGGATGACCCTCTTGCTGATAATCACCCTTTTCGGTGTTCATCACTGCCAACCATTGTTGGACTCACTGGCTCATCAAGCCATGAATGGCGGCTGCCATCAACACAACAATATTGAACTTAACAATTAAGATCTTTAACCATGAGCATTTTTCGTTTTCCACTATTAGTATGGATGGGAATAGGGACACTCATCATCAGCCTAGGGATCAGGCAATCATTCGGTATCTTCATGATGCCTGTTTCGCACCATTTTGATACCGGGCGCGAGTTCTTCAGTCTGGCAATTGCACTACAAAACCTGCTGTTTGGTGTCTTTCAGCCTTTCGTTGGTATGGCTGCAGACCGCTGGGGTGCACGACGAGTGATATGGGTAGGTGCCGTCGCTTACGGTCTTGGCCTCTACCTGACTTCTATTGCTATTGAACCGAGCTGGCTGTACCTGACATTAGGTACATTGGTTGGTCTGGGACTCAGCTCCACCAGCTACGTAATCGTACTTGGTGCAGTAGCTCGTGTAGTTCCGCCTCAGCACACCGCGAAAGCTTTCGGCCTGACGACAGCAGCTGGATCATTCGGTATGTTTGCGGTTATCCCTGGAGCTCAAGCGCTGTTGAATCAGTTTGACTGGCAGGCAACACTACAGATCTTTGCCATGCTTTGTACTCTGATGCTGGCTTTTTCCTACTTCATGTGCACTGACTCGAAGAAAGACGCTGAATCTTCATCAGCTGAAGCTCAGCCGGAGCAAACACTGCGCGAAGCACTGAAAGAGGCATTCAGACACAAAGGCTACTGGCTGATCCACATGGGCTTCTTTGTCTGTGGTTTCCACGTAATGTTTATTGCCACTCACCTGCCAAGTTACCTTGCCGACAAAGGCCTGCCGGGTTCAACTGCAGCAATGGCACTGGCATATGTGGGTATCTTCAACATCTTCGGAACCTACTTCTGGGGACTGGTCGGCGATAAGTTCAATAAACGTTATGTAATGTCATCTCTGTACCTTATCCGTACTGTAGTCATCGCAGCATTTGTTGTCTTTCCGGTTACCGTTGAAACCGCAGCCTTCTTTGGCGGTGCTATCGGTTTTTGCTGGCTGGGAACCGTGCCGTTGACATCTGGCCTTGTTCGCCAGATTTTCGGGGCGCGCTACCTGTCAACGCTGTACGGACTGGTCTTCTTTACCCATCAGGTTGGCAGCTTCCTCGGAGCCTGGTTCGGAGGCCGTATTTACGACTACTACGGAAGCTATGAGCCTATCTGGTGGACTACTGTGGTAATGGCTTTCCTGGCTGCATTGATTCACCTTCCGGTTGATGATCGCCCAGTGCCTCGTCTTGCTGCGGCAAACTAAACACAACAAAAAAGCCTGTGCAAAAATACACAGGCTTTTCTATTTAATTTAGCGTCTTAACGTCAGTCGCTGTTACAGGTGCTCACCACGGCGAAGCGCATCAATACGCTTATCCAGAGCCGGGTGCGTCATAAACAGCTCAGAAAGCGACTTCTTACCGGTAATACCGAACGCCATCATTGAGCCTTCAAGCTGAGATTCCTGTCCCATCTTCAGGCGTTCCAGCGCAGCGATCATTTTCTCTTTACCCACTAAATGTGCAGAGCCAGCATCAGCTTTAAATTCACGGTGACGGCTGAACCACATCGTCAGGATGCTTGCCAGGAAGCCAAACAGAACTTCCATAATCGATGAAACAATGAAGTAAGTCATGAAGCTTCCGCCTTCACCGCCCTCTTCTTCATCATTCATTCCGCTTACCGCACCGGCAATCAGGCGTGAGATGAAAATAACAAAAGTGTTCACCACACCCTGCATCAGAGTCATGGTTACCATATCACCGTTGGAAATATGGCTCACTTCGTGTGCCAGTACCGCTTCTGCTTCATCACGGGTCATGCTGTGCAGCAAACCGGTAGAAACCGCAACCAGAGAATCATTACGCTTTGCACCGGTCGCAAATGCATTGATATCTGGTGAGTTATAGATAGCAACAGTCGGCATACCAATGCCTGCCTGCTGAGCCTGACGAGAAACAGTTTCCATCAGCCAATGCTCAGTTTCGTTACGAGGATGCTCAATGACCATACCGCCGACAGAGCGCAGTGCCATTGATTTCGACATAAACAGTGAAATCAGAGAACCACCAAAACCGAACAGCGCAGCCATTACCAATAAGCCATTCATGCTTCCTGGCTGCAGGCCGGTAAAGGCATAAATAATGTTCAGCACGACACTGAAGACAAGCATTACGGCAAGGTTAGTCGCCAAGAACAATGCAATTCGCTTCATCTTTATATTTTTCTCCAATAACAAGAAATCATTTTTATATAACTCAGACAGTTATGCTGCACATTACGCACGTTATCTGCCCGGTTGCAATTTATATTATGGTCGATCAAAGTAAATTCAAGGGAAAGAGTTAAATTGTTACGTTTCGTTAGTATGATTATCAATACCGAAGACTACCCAACTTTTCACTCTTCACCGACTTATTACTCAAATAAACCAGCAACATATATTACCAAAGATGTCATTCTCAGAGTGAATAATCTTTGCTGACCCGATGCTGAACAACCAATATTTAACACAAAATTGACGTCTTTAGACTTTGGTCTTATTGCATCAGAGGATGCATTCCACTATTGTCGGGTCTAAAGCGTTATATAGTGTGTTCACTTAATTCGGTTTATCAAGGAGGAATGATGGCTGATCACGAAAACTACCAGGTAGCAATTGACATTCTTCGCTGTCATCTTGGTATGTCTCTGGATGAGGCCCAAAAAGAGTTGGGGCTTGATGCAGTCAGTAAAAAGAAAAAGTTGTCAGATGCAAAAGAAGCCCTTATCGGACTAACCCGCGACAGCTAATCCCGCAAGACAAGGACTGGTTAAAACTAATTCTGAAAACCTCCTCACTATGAGGAGGTTTTTTCATTTCAAACATACATAATGATACCAAACAGGATAATGTGATTTTCATCACTAAATACAGCCTGCATTCAGTATCACAAGCACATAATTGTCGTACCTAAAATCATTAACAAGTAAGTCCCCGCTGGCTTCAAGCAAGAGCTAGACATCAAAAATATCAGGGACAACAAAAATACTGACAATTTATTATGCAACCTAGTTTAACTTCGCATGAAAGAACCTCTGATGAGGCACAACCATTACACCCCCTTTTTAAATCAGCCCTGACATTTTTGGGACTGGCCCTGTTACTTGCTGCTTCTGCCTTTGTTATCCGAATGGATGTCATCTATAACCAGAGCGGTATCGGTGAAAATTCATTAGTCGAGCACCTGCAAGAAACTTATATGTTTATCGTTGCTGTCTTGTTCGCCGGGGTCGGATTGAAGCAGCGTTATCAGCGAGGGTTCACCGTTCTGATCAGCGCTTTCTTCTCCATTGTGTTTATCCGTGAACTCGATTCAGTTTTCGACCAAATCAGCCATGGCTTGTGGAAGTATCCAGCTTGGTTAATCGCGACAGTGGCAATTATCTATGCCCTTTCACACAAAGAAACAACCTTCAAACCTCTGATCAACTACACGAAACACCGAAGCTTTGGCATGATGCTAGCGGGAATGGCAACCCTTCTGGTCTTTGCCCGAATCTACGGAATGGGTGATCTTTGGCAGTCGATCATGCAGGATGACTACATTCGCCCGGTAAAAAACCTGGCTGAAGAAGGTGTTGAGCTTTTGGCATATAGCTTGGTGCTTTTCGCTGCCGCATGGTACTGCCTGCCGGAGCTGGTTAAGAAGAAACAATAGCAACGCAAACAGCAAAGATTTGTTACGGAACAGAACAAAAAACGGCGCAGGTTGAATCCTGCGCCGTTTTTTATATTTAGAACGGAAATGACACTCGGGTTATACCGACTGCCGTATTAACTTAGAGTCCTGACCGCTTGCGGCTTCTGAGCATCATTCCGGCAAACAAAGCCAGCAAACCAAACAAGTTCACTGAACCACCGCTACCTCCACCATCTGAACCAGACGTTCCCTGAGGTTTAACCGGTGTCGCTACTTTAGGTGCAGCCGCAACTTTAAGTATCACCGGATACTTATATTCATTTCCATGGGTTGCAACCGTAAGATCAAATCCCAACTCTTCATCTTTCGTCCATGCAGGCAAATCCACATTCAATGTTCTTGCATGAGGCGCAGTAATTGTCACTTCAGGACCTTTTACCTGCTCCCAATTAAACTGATAATCAACACCAGCTTTTAAGGATGCAATCTCATCTGCAGCCAGCGAGAAGCGTGCTCCCGCAGTCTTCTGTTGCGGTTTTACTGGCATTGGAGCAGGCCCGAGATCAGCCACTCTCACTCGGATCACTTTACGGTTTTCTCTGTCTTGTTCTGTCACAGTCAGTTCAAGCTCGACATCGACTGGGGCATCTACCTCTGGCAGGTTTGTACTTAATTTAACACCTTTATATGGCAAACCAGATAAAGCAGGGCCACTAAGCTGTCTCCAGCTATAATTCAATGGCGCACGGCCTGTACCAGTTGAATTTGAGGCATCGATAACAAGCTGACTAAGTTCATTCATTTCAGCCGGAACCGAATTCTTAAACTTAATAACCGGAGATGGAATCACAAATTTAGTTACCTGCACCTGCCACTGTTTTTTACTGTGAGCAACACCATCGAAGGCATCAAGCTCAAAAACCAGTTTGCTATCCGATGCAGTCTCCGGGACCATAAATGTCAACTTAGTTCCAGTATGCTTCAACACAACTTTTGGCCCTGATACCTGTCTCCAGCTATGAGTCAATGCGGAAGGCCAGTTATCAGTATCTGTTACATTTCCAATCAAGGTAACCTGTTCACCAACATTAACCATAAGCGGGCCGTTAATTGACACCGTTGGCGATGAGTTTGTATAAGCACGCCACGTTAAAGTTCGGGTTGCAACTGAACTTGCCTCACCGTCATTGGCAGTAACATTAATCTGAGCGGAACCTGCCACTGCTGTTCTAGGCAGTGAAATCCGAATTTTCTCTTTGCTTAGTTTTTCAAAAGTCAGTGCTTTACCATTCACAGAACCCGTCACTTGCCAGTTCAGTGTTACTTGTTCAGGAGTTTCATCCTGAAGATTTGCCAGAATCTCAACACTTTGTCCAGACTGAACATTATCTCCCCCGGAAAGAGTTACAACCGGAGCTTTATTCGCAGGCTTAATTCGGATAACTCGACTTGAAGTTTTAGTTGCCTCACCATCACTGACTTCAGCGGTCAATGTAATTGATGATGCAGGCACAGTTGATGGAATCGTCCAGGACAAGGTTTTACCTTGAGGTAAAACAGGCGCATCAACACCTGATATCGTCCAACGTACAGATAACTTATCAGTCGCCGTTTCCTTATCATTCACCATCGCAGTAACACTCAGCAACTTACCGGCTTGTACTTCAGCAGGTGCATTTAAGCTGATAGTTGGTGCAGCATTGATATGCTTCAAACTCACTTGAGCTGTTTTAATCACGGCTTGTTGCGCAAGTTCTCGATTGTCCCGAACATGAACCGACACCGTTACCGTTTTATCAGTATCCGTTGCAGGAGCATGCCATTGAATAGAATTCCCCTGACCAACTTTCTGATTATCAACATACCACTCAACACTCAAATAGCCTTCACTGTCGGGATCAATCAATTGCTCAATGGAAAAAGTTGCAGTCTCGCCTTCATTAACTTCGGTCGGCGTTTTCAGTTCAAAAGTAGCAGGCTGATTAACAGCATCCACTACCAACTGATGGCGTACAGTTCGGGTATTACCGTCAAATGTAAATGATGCTTCAACGTCATAGCGTATGGGTTCCGCAAGGTTAGGGATATCAAGAATAAATGACTCACCGCTTGATTGCTGAGTACCGCCAGCGAGCTTCCATTTCACCGCAATCGGGTTGCCGTTCATCATAGCTTGCAGAGTAACACTTGAGTTTTCTGTCACATTCAACGGACCATCAATAGTAAATGCAGGTACACAATCAAGAGTCAGTAACTCAGCACTCTTATAGTCATGTGAAGTCATTAACTGCCACTTACCTACAGTTAGTTCAGAGTTGTGAGTAAGGGTTAACCACTGAGTATTTCCCGTGAGCGCTAACTGATTAAGAGTGAACGTTTCAGCCCCCAGATTAAGTTTAGGAGCAGAAGTGATTACGTTATCACTCTTTAATAGAAAGACATGATGAGTATTGTTACCGCTCCATGCTAACGTATCAGCGATATTCAGGAACCACTTGTTACCTTCTTTCTCAAACGCTTGAGAGTTAGATTGCAAACCGCCAATAAGAGTGAACGGATAAGCTTTATGTTGTAGCAACTGGCCGTCTTGTGTATGTTCCAAGGTTAGTGGCTGTGAACTTGCAACCCCACATGTCATCTGTGGTGTTGGCAAAGTAATGGCTCGCTGTCCATTAGCTGCCACCTCAATATTCTTCGTCATCTGTCCCGGAAATCCAACAGTTACACTATCTGCTTTATCTGCTGTACTGTGGTTCACCAAAGTCACTTTAGCCTCTGATGACATAACAGGAACCAGAGCAACACGTGATTCTGGTTCAACCTGACGAGGCAATAAGTTCGAGTTGGTTAAATTACGGCGGTAGATATCCTCAGCTTTACCAGCCGCATCAAGGCGACGAGCGGAGACCACAATAGCCTGAGCTAACTCTCGGTAATGAGCATCCACTGATAATCCAGCAAAAGTTTCCAGCACAATGTGATCGGCAAGTTTGCGACCATCATCCTGGCCATGAAGTTTAATTAACTCTTCCATTGATGCCAGCAGAGGTTGAGCCAGCATGGGTTCAAAAAAGACCTTTCCTTCCGGACCATTCACGCCACCGTGTGAACCATTAATCTGCAATTCCAACCCATCAAAATAGTCATATAACGGCTCAAGAATCTGCCTGTCTGCACCTTTGCTGGTACAAACATCATTGCGAAATTCAGCAAGAACACCGTTCCAGTTCTGATCCTGACGCAAAAATCCACCAGCCCAGTAATCTGCAAAACCTTCGTTCATTGCTGTATTCACCGAAGAACTACGCCCCAGAGCCTGCAATCGGACAAAAACAGAATGTCCCTGTTCATGAAGAACAGCTCCTGCATCGTACATCGACGCAGGACAACCATTATTGTTAATTTGGATAATATCAAAACCCGGCTTATAGACACTGCTCCATCCTGAACCAAGTTTTGATAAAACAAGCCCGGGTTTAGCCGGAAACAAGTTCGAATACCCCAAAACATTGGAGGCGTGGTTTACGCCTTTATCGGCATAATCGAGGTTGGTGAGAATAGTCGATAATGTATACTTTTCATCTACATCAGCCTTATCCCATTGTTCCTGAAACGAAGCAGATTCATAGCTCCATGGGAAAGCTTCACTATCCAGATACACAACATTTTTGGTCCGGAGATTACCATCACTATTGATTACTATACTTTGCAAACGAGGCGGTAAAATTTCCCAGAAATTCTGTTTATAATCAGCACTCAACGTTCTTTTCGGATGCTGGCCATAGCTTCGCCAGTTCCATGAAGACATGGCAGGAACAGCATCTTTATCTGTTCGCTTTGCATAAGGAAAACGCTGTGAACCCCCCGGTCCCGCATGAAGTGTTCCCCACCATAATTCTAAAGCCCCATCAGGGTTACGAGATGGCAGGTTCAACTGAAAACCAAGTTCAAGGCTGTTATCAGGCATCAAACGATATAATGGTTTTGAAGTAACCTCATCAGCAATAAAGCTCGGTTCAAGCAGAGAATGATCTACTTTATTGATTAGTTTTAACCTACTGGCCTGAATCTTCAGAGCGGTAATCAAAGTATTATCATCCTGCGACAGCAAGGCTTTCACTGCATTGACAGCATCATCTTTCGTCTTAATTTTGCTGACACTGTAATCACGTGCAGTTAATTCAGCATCAACAACTCGATACTGATAACGGAATAGCTGACACTTATCATCAACAGAAAGAATCAACTCCTGTTTGTCTACCGGAACATTCTCATGAAGAAGATTAAAAAGTAAGTGATGGCTTCCTACTCCATCGATCTTACTGATATAAGCAAAGTCATCAGATTTCCAGCGGCTACCGACGCGTTCCAATACATCAGGCAATAGTGCCCGCCCTTCGTCTTCGTCAACCTCACCAACGACAACGCAATTTAAATCATTTGGGAATGCCATTGCTTCTGATTCTTGCAATAACGCTGCATGTGCAGAACCAGCAAAAAGCAAAAGAAATGACCAATTCAACTTATTCATTTTGAATTAACCGTACACTGTTATTTTTATTAAATGCCACTTTAGAATAAATGAACGCAAATTATGAACACTATTCATTTGCGAGAAGTATAATTATAAAAAACATCGTTTTAAAGCATTTATTTCACACATTGAAACAAACGAACACAAATGCGACATAACAAGCAATAACAAGACATAAAAAAACCCTGCATCTCTGCAGGGTTCTTTGGGATTATTTAAGTTGGGTCTGTTAAGAATTAAAGGCCCAGTGGCGACAGATCAATGTATTTAGACAGGTCGCGTTTTTTAATACCCGGCATATATGGGATTTCACCCAATTTTTTACCTGGCAGGTTTTCTTCCAACATACGGATAATTTCCGCGTAGTTTTCCAATCCAGGATTAATGCGGTTCGCTACCCAGCCAACCATCTCAAGCCCATCATTTTTGATTGCTTCAGCGGTCAGAATTGCATGGCTCAAACAGCCCAGTTTCACGCCAACAACCAGAACCACAGGCAATTTTTCCTGCTTCACCCAGCTGGACAGAAAATCGTTGCGAGAAACCGGTACACGCCAGCCGCCTGCGCCTTCCACCAGAACAACATCTGATTTGGCTTTCAGATGCTCAAGGCCTTCTGTCAGTACATTAAAATCGATAACCCGATTCTCTTGCTCAGCAGCAAGGTGTGGAGACACCGCTGCTTCAAACGCATACGGGTTAACTTCGTTATAGTTCAGTTCCACAACGGAAGCGTCCTGAATATATAGTGCGTCTGAATTACGCATCCCCTCAGGCGTCGGCGCACTGCCTGACGCAACTGGCTTATAACCCGCCATCTTAATATTCGCGCTGCCAGCAGCGTGTAGGATTGCGCGAGAGGCTACAGTTTTACCAACTTCGGTATCTGTACCTGCTATAAAGAAAGCGTTAGTCATTAATAATTACTCCGAAACAGACTTGATATGTTGCCGGCAGTTGACCGTTCTCATCTCGAAACTCATCATAAGCGCGTTCTAATGCCTGAATCGTTTTACGACCGGCCAAGCCTGCTTTGCGCTCTTGCTGCAGATGTGTCGCCCCTATCCCTTTAAGGTCTTTCATGAGTTCAACTGCCGTATTGTATTGCATAATAACGGGCGTAAATTCTAGGGCATGATTCGGGCACCCCGCTTGCGCCAGCGCAAGTTTTATGGCCTTTGGCGAAAGAAACTCGTTCACATGTTGATATTGATCAACCTCACGCCATGCTTGTGAAAGCTCATGTAATGAGCCGTCAGAAAGGGTGGTAAACATAATTAGCCCACCCGGTTTTACCACCCGGCGCAGCTCTTTAAGCGGCAACGATAAATCACCACACCACTGCAGAGCCAGGCTGGTGAAAGCAATGTCAAACTGGTTATCGTCGATTGGCAGTGCTTCTGCGTCTGCTTCAAGATATGTCGCTGCGCTGCCACAGCGTAACTCGGCCTGAGCCAGCATTTCTACTGACAAATCGGCAGCACAAACCTGATAGCCACGCGCAATAAGCGCCTCGGTGAAATAGCCGGTTCCGCACCCTAAATCCAGCGCCCGACTACCCATCGGGGTCACGGCAGGCAATTTATCCAACAACCGATGCCCAACACGACGCTGGAATGCGGCGGCTTTATCATAGTGCTTTGCCGCTCGGCCAAAAGCGGCGGCAATCGCTTTTTTGTCAGTTAGCTCTGTCTCTTGCTGACCATGAGTGACTGCATTCATTCCGTTAGTCATGAATCACCTCATTAATCGCTGTTACCAGCTTGTCGATATCTGCCCGGGTATGAGCAGCAGTAAGGGTAATACGCAGACGGGCAGTATTTACCGGCACTGTTGGCGGCCGAATGGCGCTGACCCAAATCCCGCGTTGCTTCAATTGTTCTGAAACCGCCAGTGCTTTTTCGCTGCTGCCGATAAGCAAAGGCTTAATTGGCGTCGGCGTCTTAATCAGTTCAATATCGTCATTCACTTGTTCACTCAGCAACATGCTCAGTTCAAGAAGCTTGTCCCGTCGCCACTGATCTTCACGGATCAGCTGACAGGCTTTACTCAGGGCATGGGCTTGCGCCGGCGGCATTGCGGTCGAATAAATAAAATGACGGGCAAACTGAATCAGGTATTCCGCAGTATCGTCATCACACAGAATCGCTGAGCCCTGAAGACCGAAGGCTTTACCGAAAGTCACCACCAAGACATCAGGCTTGATACCTGCGTTGTCACAACTACCGCGCCCCTGCTCCCCCAGAACCCCGCAACCGTGAGCATCATCCACCACCAGCCAACTGTTGTGCTGTTCACAAAGCAGCTTCATTTCTGCAAGCGGTGACAGATCACCGTCCATGCTGAACACACCTTCTGTGACCACCATAGTGGCGGAGTCCGGTCGAACGACGGTATTCGGCTGATCGCTATATCGGGATAACGTTCGCTGCAAAGCTGCCAGATCGTTGTGAGCAAAACGACGCATGGTTGCCGGGGAAAGCATACCGGCTTCCATCAATGAGGCATGATTCAGTTTGTCCTGGATCAGTACATCGTCTTTCTCAAGCAAGGTGAACAGCAAAGCCTGATTAGCACTGAACCCACTGTTGAACAGCAAAGCTCGTTCATAACCGAGCCAGTCTGACAGTTGTGCTTCCAACTGATGGTGCGCGGTATGAAAACCTGTCACCAAAGGTGACGCTCCACTTCCAGTTCCGAATAATGCCAGACCTTCCTGCCAGGCTTTGACCAATTCAGGCTCCTGCGCCAGACCAAGGTAGTCATTACTGGAGAAATTAATAAACGCATCACCATGGTGCTCGACACGTTGTTGCTGACGGCTCAGACAAGCTCGACGGCGATACAGTCCCTGAGCCTTACGCTCACTCAGGGACTTTTCTATACGTTGCTTAAAGTGAGGCATCGTAGAACAGGTCATCTTCACCCGGACGTGCAGCAACGCGTTCTGCGACCTGCTCCAACAATTCCTGCTCCTGAATCTGATCAGGCTTGGAAGACTGCTGCTGGCTGTTAATACCCAGCTTGGCAAAAAGCTGCATATCTTTGTCTTCACCCGGATTCGGTGTAGTCAGCAATTTACAGCCGTAGAAAATAGAATTCGCGCCCGCCATAAAGCAAAGCGTCTGCATCTGATCATTCATGTCTTCACGACCGGCAGACAGACGAACAGCCGATTTCGGCATAATGATTCGGGCAACGGCAATAATACGGATGAAGTCAAACGGGTCGACATCCTCTGCAGTTTCCAACGGCGTGCCTTTAACTTTAACCAGCATATTAATTGGCACACTTTCAGGGTGAGTCGGCAGATTCGCCAGTTCAACCAACAGAGCAGCACGGTCACGGGAAGTTTCGCCCATACCAATAATACCGCCCGAACAAATCTTCATACCGGCCTCACGAACATGAGCCAGGGTATCGAGGCGATCCTGATAAGTGCGGGTTGTAATGATGCTGCCGTAATACTCCGGCGAGGTATCCAGATTATGGTTGTAATAATCAAGACCGGCATCAGCCAGCTCAGTGGCCTGATCACTGGTGATCATTCCCAGCGTCATACAGGTTTCGAGTCCCATTGATTTTACGCCACGTACCATATCCAACAGATATGGCATATCGCGCTCTTTCGGATTCTTCCATGCCGCTCCCATACAGAAACGGGTCGCCCCAGAGGCTTTTGCTTTCGTTGCCGCATCCAGTACCTGTTCAACTTCCATCAAGCGCTCACGCTCCACATCAGTACGGTAATGAGCACTTTGCGGGCAATATTTACAGTCTTCCGGGCAAGCACCGGTTTTAATTGAGAGTAGTGTGCTGACCTGAACTTTATTCGCCTCATGATGCTGACGGTGTACCTGTTGTGCTTCAAACAACAGGTCCATAAACGGCTTATCAAATAAGGCTTGAACTTCCGCGACTGTCCAGTCGTGACGTACTTCCACGTGCGTAACCTCTTCTTGTCTGTAACAGCCTGGCCATTGGTTTTGTAGTAGGGACCATGGCATTAACAGTGGCTATTTCTGGCTTGTTTTCATTCGAATCAGTGAATTAAAACTCAATTCAAATGGGTATCAATACTTGGCTAGTCTACTTCCAGTTAGTAGACTGTCAACTATCAACAATAAGCAAGGTTTACAACTGTGCAAGATTTACACAATAAAATCGATCTGGAATTTGACCAACAGCACGTCTGGCATCCTTACACATCGACCCTCAATCCCCTGCCTTGTTACCCGGTAGAAAGTGCTCAGGGGGTTTACCTCAAACTTGAAGACGGACGTGAACTGATCGACGGTATGTCATCCTGGTGGTCAACGATTCATGGCTACAACCACCCGGCACTGAACGAAGCTGCAACCAAACAGCTCGAAAAAATGTCTCACGTAATGTTTGGCGGGATCACCCACCAGCCAGCGGTTGAATTGTGCCGGAAGCTGGTCGATATGACACCGGAGCCGCTACAGCATGTATTTCTGGCTGATTCAGGATCGGTTGCAGTTGAAGTCTCGCTTAAGATGGCCCTGCAATACTGGCATGCAAGAGGCGAAAGAAGGCCGAAATTCCTTACCGTCAAACACGGCTATCACGGCGATACTTTCGCGGCAATGTCGGTGACAGATCCGGAAAATTCCATGCACAGTCTATATAAAGGATTTTTACCTGAACACATTTTTGCCCAATCTCCTGAATGCGGTTTTTATGATGAATGGCAGGAAGAAGACATTGAGGATTTCAAAGATAAACTGGCCGAGCACCAAAGCGAAGTCGCCGCTGTAATCATAGAGCCGATTGTACAGGGTGCGGGCGGCATGCGGATCTACCACCCGACCTTCCTGAAACGCGTCAGGGAGCTTTGCAATGAATACGGCATCCTGCTGATAGCAGATGAAATCGCGACAGGTTTTGGCCGTACCGGCAAGCTGTTTGCGTGTGAACATGCCGGAGTCAGCCCGGATATAATGTGTGTCGGGAAAGCACTGACCGGCGGCTATATGACGCTTTCAGCTACACTGACCACCAAGCATGTTGCTGACACCGTATGCGGCGGAGAAGCCGGATGTTTCATGCACGGGCCAACTTTTATGGGTAACCCGTTAGCCTGTGCTGTCGCCAATGCCAGCCTGACTGTGCTTCAACAAGGAGACTGGCAGCAGCAGGTAAGTAACATTGAAGCGCAACTGGCAGAGACACTGCCAGAAATCGGTAAGCTGGAAAAAGTGAAAGATGTCCGCTGGTTAGGCGCTATCGGCGTGGTTGAACTTTTTGAACCAGTGAACATGGCAGAGATACAGAAAGCTTTTGTAGACAGTGGTGTCTGGATTCGCCCATTTGGCACACTTGTCTACATAATGCCTCCATTTATCATTAAGCCACAAGAACTTAGCAAACTGACATCTGCAATATTGAGAACTCTTCAGTAGTATCGAAATGCAGACAGTTTCCAAAAATTGTCTGCTTATAATAATCACTAATATACCCAAGTAACCTCAACATGCATGATTCAGAGTGAGTCCAGCATGTTCAATTCAAGGAAAATGAGTGTAGGAATGACGAGTCCTTTCAAACTCATTTGACATAGAAGTGGGCATGCTGGCTCACTCCCATAGGGCGAGCTTTATTGGTTCTTATACTGTGTTGGTGATTTTCAACGTAGAGAAACTATGTTTTCGAATCACCGCCTTGTCTAAGAACCAATAAATTCTCGCTGAAAATGCATCTTGAGGCCACTTGGGTATATAACGCCATGCTGATTATAAGGCTTTTGTAAGTGATGAGTCCTCAGCATGGTTCCGCAACAGCGACATAACGTAAATAAGGCTATGAACTATGCAGTTACCCCTTTTTCCGTTACAGCTATATTTGTTGCCGGGCGGTATCAGTAAGCTGAGGATCTTTGAACCTCGGTATACTCGCCTGGTCAAATTAGCAATGGCGTCCGGTGATGGTTTTGGTCTTTGCATGAAAGATGAAGACTCCCTTTGCCATTTCGGAACTCGCGCCATCATTACAGACTTTGAACGCCTGTCCGACGGCCTGCTTGGCATCACAGTCAAAGGCGTTGAAAAATTCGTTATCAACGACCATTGGCAAGAAGATGATGGCTTAAGGTTCGGAGAAATAACCTTAATGAAAAACTGGACACCAACCAAAACCCGGTTTGCAGACAGAGGGATATCAAACAGTCTCAAAGCCCTTTTTGAAGAGTTTCCTGAGCATTCAGACAACTACCCGCTCCCCGACTTTGACGATATGACTTGGGTCTGCCAGCGCTGGCTTGAATTACTTCCTTTAGAAACCAACCAAAAACAATGGTTCATGAGCCGAAGTGATCACAGAGCTGCGCTGTCTTTTCTGCACAATATTATCGACGAGCAATACAAACAAGAAGCTGAGTAACACCTACTAATGTGCAGTTTAAAAGCACAGTAATAACCGTAACATCCAGTCAACTCAATTTATGTCGAGGATGTGCTGTTTCACAATGACATAATTGAGCGCAGGTAAAATCCAATAAACCTCAATATCACCCTCGCCCTTCACGAGCCAGTCGCTGATCTATATGTTGCCGATACCACTGAGATACCCAACGCTTTAACGGCGGAAACTGCAAAAACCATGTCACAGGCTTAAGCCACCACACTAACCTGAGCAAAATTATGTAGGCGTCAAGTTCACGATAGACAACACCGTTACAGTCCCGGACATGCAACTCACGTAATGCCAGTGCAGGATCAATATCTATACCCCGCAGCTCGTCATCCTTATCAGTTATGTCAAACCATTCAATTTGACCGCTTCGTTTTCCCAGCCATTGTTCAAACCTAAATCTGTCCCTGACACAGCTTTCACATGAACCATCATAAAAAACTGTTACACAATGTTTATTCATCAGCTTATACCACGAGTTTCCAGATTGTCTGCTCTTCACTTAATTTTAGAAAAAGAAGTACATAACAGGACGTAAACCGTGACTTTTGTTGTTAACTTACGACATTTTGCACAAACACAATTGATAACCATTTTTATTTACAAAAAACAGCTGGAAAATTAGCTATTTTCTCATCAATTGAATTGATGAATTATCGGGAAATGATTGTTTCCAATACTGAACCAATGAAAAGAAATCTCGTTTGCAAACAAAGATAAGCAACTGATTTTATTAAAATTGGTCAAGAATTCAATTTTAACATTTAAATACCTGTCACAAACAATTCATTTGTCACACTAAGTGTGAGGAAAAAACAGATAGCCAGATTTTTTTTCCCCCCTAGAATACTCCCCCCACAACGTCGGCAGGAATTACTTAACAAGACCGACACATAAAAATAAAAAAATAACACCAAAAATTAGACGTTCCGAACATCTACCAATAAAGTGGGATAAACAATGCTGAACCTTGCAATATCTGTAGTGCCGATTTTGCTGCTCATCTGGATGATGACCAAAAAAGATGCCCTACCATCACACATCGCGCTACCCGTTACCGCGTTAATCATTGGCTTACTTCAACTCTTTTACTTCGGCTCAGATCTGACCCTGATCTCTGCCAATATCATCGCCGGCGCCCTGTCTGCTATCACCCCAATTTCTATTATTGCCGGTGCAATCCTGCTTAACCGTGTTATCGCACTTTCTGGTGCAGAAAACGTAATCCGCCAGTGGCTGGAAGGTATCAGCCGCAACCAGGTAGCACAGTTGATGATCATCGGCTGGGCGTTTGCCTTTATGATCGAAGGTGCATCTGGCTTCGGTACTCCGGCTGCTATTGCCGCACCTATTCTGGTCGGCCTTGGCTTTAACCCACTGAAAGTTGCCATGCTGGCTCTAGTAATGAACTCTGTACCAGTCTCTTTCGGTGCAGTAGGTACACCAACCTGGTTCGGTTTTGCCAGCCTGGGACTGGATGAGAATACCGTACTTGAAACTGGCCGCCAGTCAGCGCTGCTGCACTCTATTGCTGCGTTCATCATTCCGGTAATCGCACTGAAGTTTGTGGTGAACTGGCAGGACATCCGCCGTAACATTCTGTTCATCCAACTGAGCAGCCTGTCTTGTACCGTACCTTACCTGCTGTTTGCCCAGTGGAACTACGAGTTCCCGTCACTGATCGGCGGCGCTATCGGTCTGACAATTTCAATCATGCTGGCACGCTTCAACGTTGGCCTGGAAACACGTGAAACATCAATCAAAGATAAAGTAGAAGCGATTCCGTTTGGTACGCTGCTTAAAGCAATGAGCCCAACTCTGCTACTGATTCTTATCCTGATTGTCACCCGTATCCAGCAACTGGGTATCAAAGGCATGCTGAACGACGCAACGCCGCTGTTCAACCTGAACCTTGGCTTTGCCGACCTGAGTGTCAGCCAAGCCCTGATCATTAAACTGAGCCACATTCTGGGCACAGATACAGCATGGGCATACAAGACACTGTATGTACCGGCACTTATCCCGTTCCTGCTGGTTGCTCTGATCTCTATCCCTGTACTGGGTATGAAAGGCGAAACAGCCAAGCAAGCATTTACTGAAACGGCAAGCCGCATCAAGATGCCATTCATCGCACTTGTTGGTGCACTAATCATGGTTAAGTTCATGATGATGGGCGGCGATAACTCACCAATCATGACCACAGGCCAGGCATTCTCTGACCTGATGGGTACAAACTGGCAGTGGGTTGCTTCCTACCTTGGTGCACTGGGTGCATTCTTCTCAGGTTCAGCAACTGTATCGAACCTGACTTTCGGTGGCATCCAGCAAACCATCGCTCAGACAGTTGCACTGCCTGAAACCACCATTCTTGCCCTGCAATCTGTTGGCGCTTCAATGGGTAACATGGTTTGTATCAACAACATCATTGCCGTTTCGACAATTCTAGGCATTGCCAACAAAGAAGGCTTCATCATCAAGCGTACCGTTGTTCCTATGGTGCTGTACGGTGTGATTGTCGGTCTGGCTAGTGCCTTTATCTAAAAATAAACAAAACTTACTTCTGTAACCCTGGTACAGCGTGATCACTTCACGCTGTACTCCGTAGAAAATTATAAGCAACGGTTTAACCGTCACTGGAGCAATATCATGAAGGTAAACTTTTTTGCCACCTGTCTGTGCGACACAGTCAAGGCCGAGGTTGCCAAAAAGACTGTCGAGCTACTGGAGCAGCTTGGCTGCGAAATCATCTTCCCTGATAAACAAGGATGTTGTGGCCAGCCTTCATTGAACAGCGGCTATATTGAAAGCAGCAAGCCAGCAATGAAACAGCTGATCACTGCTTTCGAAGAAAATGATCACCCGATCGTCTCTCCAGCCGGCTCTTGTGCCGCCTCTATCAAGCGCTACCCGGAATACCTGGCTGATGAGCCGGAGTGGGCAGAACGAGCACAGAAAGTTGCTGACCGCCTGTTCGAACTGACTCAGTTCATCGTTAACGAGCTGGGTGTAGAAAACGTCGGTGCCCGCTTGGAAGGCCGTGCAGTTTACCACCCTTCTTGCAGCCTGATCCGCAAGCTGGGTGTACGTGAAGAACCTCTTCGTCTGCTGGCGAATGTTGAAGGTCTGGAAATGCTGCCTATCAAGAACCAGGAAACCTGCTGCGGTTTCGGTGGTACTTTCTCTGTCAAGATGTCTGAAATCTCAGGCGAAATGGTGAAAGAAAAAGTCCACCACATCATGGATGTTGAACCTGATTACCTAATCGGTGCTGATATCAGCTGCCTGATGAACATCGGTGGCCGTATGAGCCGTGAAGGTCGTCCGGTAAAAGTTCTGCACATCGTTGATGTCTTGATGAGTCGCTAAGAGGACGTTGTTATGTCGATGAAAACCAGCAATATCAAATTTAAAGACCGTCTTGACGTTCAGATGAAAGACGACTTCATGCGTAAATCTGTAGCAAACGCTCAGGAGCGCATGTTTACCAACCGTGCCAAAGCTGCTGAAAAGCTGGGTAACTGGGAACAGTGGCGCGAAATGGGCATGGACATCCGTAACCACGTTCTGGAAAACCTGGATTACTACCTTCACCAACTGAGCGAAAACGTTCAGAAGAACGGTGGTCATGTATTCTTCGCCCGTACTGCGGAAGAAGCGACAGATTACGTAGAAAACATCGTTAAGCAGAAAAATGCCAAGAAGGTCGTTAAATCCAAGTCGATGGTGACTGAAGAAATCGGCCTTAACAAAATCATTGAGCGCAACGAGTGTGAAGTGGTTGAAACCGACCTTGGCGAATACATCCTGCAAGTGGATGACTGCGATCCACCATCGCACATCGTAGTACCGGCACTGCATAAGAACCGTATGCAAATCCGTGACGTGTTCAAAGATAAAATCGGCTACGACGGCTCTGATGATCCGGAAGAACTGACTCGCTACGTTCGTAACTACATCCGCCACGATTTCCTGGAAGCTGACATCGGTATTACCGGCTGTAACTTTGCCGTTGCTGAATCCGGCACGGTAACCCTGGTGACTAACGAAGGTAACGCCCGCCTGGCTACCAGCCTGCCGAAAACGCACATCGCCGTAATGGGTATGGAGCGTATCGTTCCGTCTTTCGAAGAGCTGGACATTGTTGTCAGCCTGCTGTGCCGCAGTGCTGTTGGTCTGCCTCTGACCGGTTACGTAACTGCCCTGACCGGCCCGCGTGAAGACGAACACTGTGACGGCCCGGAAGAATTCCACCTGGTTATTATCGATAACGGCCGCTCAGATATCCTGGGTTCAGAGTTCCGCGATATCCTGCGTTGTGTACGTTGCGCTGCATGTGTGAACACTTGTCCGGCATACCGTCATATCGGTGGTCAGTCTTACGGTTCGATCTACTCTGGCCCTATCGGTGCCGTACTGTCGCCACTGCTTGGCGGCTACGACGATTTCAAAGACCTGCCATACGCTTGTAGCCTGTGCCGTGCATGTCACGACGTATGTCCGGTTAAAATCCCGCTGTCTGACCTGTTGCTGAAGCATCGTCAGAAGATGGCGGAAAGCAAACAAACACCGCTGATGGAACGCGCAACTGTTGGCGCCTTCAACTTCATCAACGCACGCCCACTGCTGTGGGACACAACGGTGAAAGTTGGTGCAACAGTGGCCAGCGGCCTGATCCGCAACGGTAAACTGCCTGTGAATGTTGGTGTAAGCGCGTGGACTGAATCACGTGACCTGCCAGATCCTGATGGTCAGTCTTTCCGTAGCTGGTTCAAAAATCGCAAGGGATAAGGGGTAAATTATGGCTAACAACGACTCAGTACAAAATATGGATCAGCAAGCTGATCAGCGCATCTACAACCGCGACAGTTTCCTGAACAACATCGCAGAAAAACTAGGCCGCGAGCGCAAAACAACACCTGTTGAGCGCCCGGCTCTGAAGTACACTTGTCACCACGAAGTAATGGCAGACAAGAGTCAGGAAGAGCTGAAAGCCGAACTGATTCATTACACAGAAACAGCCCTCGGTGCCCGTGCGATTGAAACCACTAAAGCCGAACTGAATGCAACCCTGAAATCGGTTTGTCTGCACTACTGCAACAACGAAGAAGAAGGTGAAACCGACGGCGAAGGCGAAACCATTCTTTCGGCAGATGAACGTCTGCTGGCAATGCTGGATCCGTCTGAACTGGCGACAGAAAAACATACTGTGTATGTATGGAACCAGGCTGCCGGTTACGAGCCGAACATCGAGATTGCTGAGCGTGCAAAAGTCGGTGTGGTATTTGCCGAGCAGGCACTGGCTGAATCAGGCACTATGGTGCTGTACAGCAACCCGGCTCAAGGCCGTGCTGTCAGCCTGCTGCCTGAAGCATCTGTGTTTGTTGTTCCGCAAAGTGCGCTGGTTGCCCGTCTGACTCAAGCGACCGCAGCCCTGCATGAAAAAGCCAAGAATGGTGAGCGTATTCCTTCATGCGTTAACTTCATCTCTGGCCCGAGTTCAACGGCAGATATCGAACTGATCAAAGTTGTGGGTGTTCACGGCCCAGTGTACGCGACCTACATCATCATCAACGATATGTAATCCGTTCGTCCTGATTGTTAAAAGCAATCTCCACTGCCTTGCTTTTTATAAATTAAGGGACGGTGGCTCAGAAATGACACCGAAAGATGCAGCCGTAATGGCTGCATCTTTTTTATATTTCTGCCACCACTACATTCACCTATAATGCGGTGAGTTTCGAGGAGTATGCGTTGCTATGCCAAGCATTGATGATCTAGTTTTATTTACCCAGGTAATAGAGCACGGCTCGTTCAGTAAGGTGGCTGAACTCAATCAAATGACCAAATCCGTTATCAGTAAGCGTATCAGTAAACTGGAGACGGAACTTGGCGTTCAGTTAATCTACCGGACAACCCGTAAGCTCACCCTCACCGAGCCGGGTGAAATCCTGTATCACAGAGCGAAAGATATCCGCCCTGTTGCTCAGTCTGCTTTCGATGCGGTTACCGGATTCAGCGAAAGCCTGTCAGGCCATATCCGAATGTCAGTACCGACTATATCCGGTGAGCTTTTGCTGGCCGAAGCCGTATCTGACTTTTGCCAGAAACATCCCGGCATGACCGTCGATATGTCGTTGGATAACCATTTTGTCGACCTGCTGTCGGAAAATATCGACCTGGTGATCCGTACCGGATATCTCGAAGATTCCAGCCTGATTGCCCGCCATATTTTCAACTCGCGCTGGGTGATCTGCGCTTCTCCGGAATACCTAGAAAAGAACGGTACACCGACATCGCCGAAGTCCCTGCTTCATCACAACTGTCTGGGTTATAACCAGCAAAGTACCGGACCGTTTGACTGGCAGTTTATCCGCAACGGTGAGCTCTATACTCTCAAAGTGGCCGGAAACTTTACCTCCGACAATGCCGCCGCGCTGCGCAAGTCGACCCTTGCCGGTAACGGCCTGTCTTACCTGCCGACTTGCCTGATTTATGATGATTTGCAAAAAGGCGAACTGATTGAAGTGCTGCCGGATGACACCGGCAAAGTCGTTGGGATCTATGCGGTTTACCCTTACACCCGCAAACCGGCAAAACGTATCCAGGCGCTGATTGAGCACATCCGGGAAAGATATCTTGTGATTCAGGATCGCTTCTGATCAGATTGATCAGATGCCAAATGAAAATAAAGAGGCGGCTCCGCAAGGAGACGCCTCTTTCTGTTTTATAGCGAATAATTCAGAACCTGTAGTGCTTCTGTTAAGCCGCGCTGTGTGACATGGCTTTTTTATTTTCCTCGTCCACAATCTCAGTCAGGATCTGAGTGAAGATATCACGCAGGTTGCTCCAGTACTGGCTGAAGCGCATCTCATCACGCAGGAACGGCGTCATAATGGCTGCTCGCAGAATATAAACAGAACCTTCCTTCTGCCACTCTTCATCAGTAAAACCACGCAGGCTGGTGTACGCACACGGTGTATCGCCGTATTCGTCAACACTCAAAGACGTCGAAGAGGTCAGGAAATCTTTACTGTATGCACGACCTGAAGCATAAGAGCACAGCTCATAAATACGCTGGTTCAGGCTGTTATGATCCGCCAGGCTGTCATTGCCAATTTCCTTGATAGTGAAGTTAACCATGTGGAAATCCGGATGCATCAGCGGACGAACTTCAAAGCTGCGTCCCTGTATCACAAACGGTTCAGCAGTAGCCAGCTTGCTGGCAAACCAATCAGCAGTCACAATCCCGCGACCGATAACGTGACCATAGCCGGTAATGTTAAGCGGAACCAGACGGTGTGCAGCCCAGACCGCAGCAGCGGCTGCACCGGCTTTAGAACCTTCCATAATGGATGAGCCCAACATCACTGAATGCTCGTCACCGCTATCTTCTCCGGCTTCCTCAAACACATACGCCGCATGATAAGAAATCAAATCAACGATGCGTTTGTCTTTCATGGTGATGGCACCGGCAGAGTATTGGATATAGCCTACTTTATGCGGGTCCACGGTAATGGAATCCACTTCAGACATGGCTTTAAACGCATCGTAAACATCACGCTTCGGCCAGACCACACCTTCAGGAACGATCTCACTTTCACGATATGCCGCCACCAGCGCATCGTATTCCATGAACTGATCATTCTCATCCAGGAACATAGAGCGGACATAACCGCCATAAGCCGCATCAACATGGATGAAGAAGGAAGAACCGAATTTCTCCTCACACTCTTCGCGCAATTTCAGCACTTCATGAACAGCATCAACGGAGCCTTCTTCTGTAGTACCCACCACTGAAACCATACCCAGAATCGGTGTCCCCTCTTCCATCAATCTCAGCGTAGTTTCACGCATCTTCTGCACATCGGTACGGTAATTACCATCCACATCCAGCTGGACAATATTTTCCTGTCCGAGACCCAGCAGATCCATCGCTTTCAGCCATGAATAGTGCTTTGAACGCGGAACAAGCAATTTACCCAATTTGCCCGGCTCAACGCCGGCACCACGGACAGACAGCTCTCTTACTTCTTCGAAAATACCGCGCTTTTTCAACTCATCGGTCAAATCAAGCACATCGGTCGGCTTCATATTCAGCAGCTGGTGCTCAGTCATACCTGCCACCAAATCTTTTGCACCTTCGTGGCGTGCTATCGCCAATGGCATAGACTTCAAGTTACGGGCAACCCAAAGACCTTCATAGTTGGCAACCGTACCGCCGGAAGTAATATGGCCCCAGGATTTACTGACATCAAAGCCGAACATCCGGCATAAATCCTCACCGGCTTCCAGTTCTAAATCGGTGGTCACAGGCGAGGCTTCCACAGCACAGTTGTTCTGGTTGTATAGCATCGTCATTACGTACGCCAGGTGCGACACCATGAAAGTATCAGCATTCATATGGCCAAGGTAACGCGGTGAAAACCAGGGAACAGATTTATTCTTCAGGCGGGAAGACAGGTCACGAAGGATACCTTCGGTACGGTATAACGTATCGCGAAAATCGGGCTGATGCTGGGCTCGAGGCGTCACAAGCGCTGAATCTTCCGGATGGAAACCCGAACGCCAGTGCATGTGCTCGGTGATGGCGTACTCCATCATCTCTTTATAAAAAACCCGGTTTTCAGATTTCGGCCCCAGGAAAAGAGCATCAACATTCACTTCTTTGTTCATAATTAAACCCATACTGTGATCGTTTGGAAAACCAATGAAATAACTAATGAACCCGTACTCGAAGGCCCCTTTTCTCTACACTGCTTCTGATACAGATGAAAACACCGTACTAACGGCGAACATCCGAAAGTGACATGATCTGATCGTTTTTAATGTGTATTGGGAAATGTCTGCTGTCACAAATCTGCAAGCAGCGATGACAATGATCATGACCAATTAACTCATGGCTTTTATTAACTCAAAGCACTATAAAATCGATATTTTTCACCCTATTGAACAAAAATCGATTTTATAGCAATAATCGACATTTAGATATGCAACATAAATTATATTTCGCTATTGAAGCTGCTAAGAATGATTGAAATGTGTACCTGATCACTTATTTTGCAGATTAATCGACCAGATACTCACTGGCATAGAAAAATGCGATCAGGCGCTGATTGATAATGCGACTGACCTTATTGACATCAAAAGCCTGCAATATGATAGTTATCTGGTTGAAATATATTATTAAATAGAAGCAAACCAACATATCCGCAGCATCATGACCAGCTGAGTCCCGGTGACGGAATTGATGGAGCAAAGGAACAACGCAATGAGTGACATCAGCAAAGATAAATTTGCGACCTTGAGTGATCGGGTACAACATCAGATCCGCCACGATATTTTATGTGGTGAGTTTGAAGCCGGACAGAAACTGGTTCTCAATGAACTCAAGGAAAAATATCAGGTCGGTGGATCACCATTACGCGAAGCTATGGTTCAGCTCAGCTGGCAAAAATACGTAGTGATGAAGCCGCAAAAAGGCTTTTGGGTTGCGGATGTGTCGTTGAATGAACTGCGTGAAATCCTCAAGATCCGCCGGGCAATCAGTGGCGTAGCCCTGAAGAATGCCATTGAACATGGCGGTGAAGAATGGGAGTTATCGATTCTTACTGCTTACCATAAACTGAGTCGACTGGATCCATCCTCACCTGATTTTGACTACGACGAGTGGGAGCTTCGCCACAAAGAATTTCACTTGTCACTGATCCGCACACCGGGCACCGAATTTACCTCGGATCTGATGTACTACATTTATGATCAACAGGAACGTTATCGTCAGTTTCTGCTCAATGAGGCTTTTACTTCCGAACAGCAATATCATGATGATGGTGAGCACGAAGCCATAATGAAAGCAGTGCTTGACCGTGATGTTGAGCTAGCCCACCAGTTGCTAATCCAGCATACCGAGCGCCTTTACCACATTCTTGAAAAGCTGCTGGAAAACAAAGACTGAATGAAGCCAATCATTTCCTTTGACTAAACGATTGAGATAAGTACAAAACCGGCTATTTCCCGAAAGACTGAGGAAATAGCCGGTTATCATTTTTGCTTCAACGTTCTTCCCGTATACAAGCGCTGTATACGAGAAACATTCACCAGAGACGATTAAGGACGAATATTCTGGTAGTTCACGGCCACTTTGTACAACCCGCCAAAACCTTCTAATTGTTTACCTTCTTCGATTTTTGTTCGTTCACCGTGGAAATAATATGGCTGCAACTTACCGTTATAGTCGGAAGGCAAAGCATAGTACAAACGCGCCTGTTTATTGTAAGCCGCCTGCGAGCCTAAATAGCCAACCAGAGCATGCTCAAACTGGTGATAGCCATTGCCCCACTGGAACTGCTTGGTAGATTTAGGGTTCATCCCTACCCCGCCATACTGATGATCAACCCAGACATCGAAATACTGATTCAGCGTGTAATAAAGCTGTTTGTTTTTCGTACCCGGCTTAAGCATGTTCAGTGTATATGCGGCCTGATCCAGTTCCGCCCACTGCCATGAAGAGATATACCAGTTGTACTTACCGCTGCGCCAAGTTGGAATTTCCTGCAAGTCTTTCCATTGGCTATACAGGCCTTCTGATAATAATGATTTAGCCTGATCGTTCTGAATCCCGTAAGCCGCCCGCTCAAGGGTAATATTCATCCCTTCTTTACCCAGTTTTTCCCAATCTGGCTGATTGAGATAACGGCCGACCAGGTAAGTCATCCAGTAAGCTTTAATCGTATGTCCGTAGTCATTGTGGCGGGCATCCGGCATTTTTACCGCCGGATGGTGAATCGCACCAAAGAAGCGCTGTTCATCTTTTGAATGGAATTGCAGCACCATTTCACGAGTCAGCCAGGTAAGATCATCTCGCCATTTCTTCTGGTAAGGCTCTGGGAGCAAAGGTGTTACAAGTAACAGATACGCATTAATCTGATCCAACTGGGCAACCAGTTCCTGCTGCGTACGGTATTGCTCATCACCATCTTCTATCACCCATAACAACTGGTTGGTCGCCTTGTCGCGATACTTATCGAAAATAAACGCCTGCTGCTCAATCAACGCCTTTTCAACGTCAGGATCGCGGGTGAGGTAGTAATAGAAAGCCAGACCGACAATAGCATATGCCTGATCCTGAGAAGTGCGTTGCTGCCATTTCAGGCCGGCTTTACCATCCTGACGGAAGCTGATCATCCCACCGTGTTCGCGGTCTCTCAGCTCTGACAACAAATAATCCACCCCGGCCTTAGCCAGTTTCAGCGCTTCGGGATCACCCGTCATATGGTAAAGCACCCCGTAGGCATAAACCTGCCGTGATTTCATCCGGGTATAATCACGACCAAAATTACTGCGGATCCAGCCCTGATCCAGCTCTCGACACGGCTGTTTTACATTCGGCAGTGAACCGTCATCACAGCGAAACGTCGGGAAATTCCCGATCGGTGCCCCCTTAGCGGTATCCATCAACCAGTAAGGAGCCAGGCCCTGACTGGCATGCTCCAGCCATCTTTCTCCTGTTGGTAAAGGATAAGTCGCAGATGGCTGCTCAACAGAAACCTGTACGCCTGTTACCTGCTGTGCCATTACCGTTGCAGATCCCCCAATCCACAAGCTCAGTCCCAGCGCCAGCATCTGCCTAGGATAATTCACATTCATAGCCAACCTTTTTGATAACTCATTAAAAATATTAAATAAATATAATGATTTACGTTTGCACATACTGTTCCGGATATCACGGCTTATCTCAATCATGCTTGTGGCTGATATCTGGCACCTTCAATACCAAGAGCAGGAAAAATAGACATTTCCTGCCCGACTGAACTGCGCATTCCGGCTATTTTTACTTGTTTATCGTTCACAGTAATTTTAGGTAACCACCAGTTATGGCCACACTCATTCTTCTTCGTTACTTTTTATTTCGCTTGAATGATGACTTCAAAAGATGAGTAACAGACATAACAAGAGCAGTAACAGGGTTAGCTGCGCTATATTCTTCTAATGGGTAAATAAAGCCTGATAAGAACTTATCGATTGCTTCCTTGTCACTTTCTGCGTGAATATAATCTCCATCAACCTCAAAACCCTGATCAATTAACTGCTGTTTTTCCTTCAAAAACGTTTCTGAATCAGAGCGAAGAAATGTATACGCCTTACGATCAGTGTTCGGCTTAATAAAGAACTGATATTTCATAAACACTCCAGTCTATTTGACGTAACTTTTTAGAAAATGCAACTCAATGAATATATCCTTTAAAATATATTCGCTATACAAAGAAAGAGAGAATTTCTGGCAGGCTTCAAATAAAATCGCTTTGGTTTCAAAGCACTATAAAAAAACAAACCATGATATACAGGCACAAAAAAACCGGACCTACTGTCCGGCTTCATAGAACCTTTGATACGTACAATTTTCGCTACATTGCACGGAGCAGAGCCTAACCGTCTATCAGCTTCATCAGCAAATGACCGTCATACATTGCCTGCTTAACCAATGCAGCTCCCGGCATGGTGGCCTGGGTATAAAAACTGCTTTGTTCAATCACCAAGTCTTTATTATAAACAGGCAGCGACTGGGTACGGATACATTCCATAATAGCCGGGTAAAGGACACTTTGAGCACGGTTAAACTCACCACCAATCAAAATCTTTTCCGGATTAAACAGATTAACCATAATCGCTATGGCCTGACCAAGGTTATGGCCCAACTCGACAATAACCTGTCTTGCCAGCGTATCGCCTTCAACGGCGGCATCACAGATCTTCTCAATGGTTACCACTTTGCCATGCAGCACTGAAGGATGACCTTCACGCAGGCGCTGCTCTACCTGCTCCATCACCGCATTAAGGCTGGCAACCGTTTCCAGACAGCCGTGATTACCACAGTAACAACGTTTGCCGTAAGGCTTAATTTGAATATGACCTAACTCACCGATATTACCGATACGTCCCTGCAATACCACATTGTCGAGAATAATACCGGCACCAACACCATGATGAACCGAAATCAGGATCGAGTTTGCCACATCTCGCGAGTTACCGAATAACTTCTCAGCCAGTGCCCATGAACGGGTGTCATTACCGATAAAAACAGGTAAACCTGTCGCCTGATGAATTGCCGGGCCTAACTCCATGTTATGAACATCATAATGCGGCATCTGAATCACAACACCACTCTCAGTATTGATCAGCCCCGGCAGAGAAACTGCAATAGCGGTAATGCGATCCAATTCATCGACATGCCGAACAAAGAAAGCATCGATTTCAGTCAGAAGCTTATCCAGCACTTCATCCTGATTGAAAACATTCACATCCTGACGTTCTTCAACCAGGATATCGCCACCAAGTTCATGCAATGCAATCGTCAGGTAGCCCCGTCCCAATCGGGCAGACAGAAACTGCCAACCTTCATTTGCCGGAACCAAACCGATAGCCGGACGACCGCGACTAGTCGATTCCTGATACGGCATTTCCTTTATTAAATGCGCATCAATTAACTCACGGGTAATTTTGGTAATGCTGGCAGGTGCCAGCAGGCTACGCTTTGAAAGCTCAATGCGGGAGATCGGGCCATACTGATCAATCAGTTTATAGACGCTGCCGGCATTATTTCTTTTTATGTGATCAATGTGACCTGGCTGAGCGACGTACATGCCATTACTCCCGAGAAACTTAGTGAATTAATAATAGATCCGAAATGAATTTTTTTACTTTGCGAAGTAATTGTGAAGCCAATTGTATCAAGGACGTGATACTCATCACGAGTAATGAAACGAATAACATACTTTTTGTGCAGAAAACAACGTTTACTCCCCAATCAGCCCATGATTTTTTTATGAGCAAAATTTAAATATTGCGCCTATCTGATGACAAAATGTTGCCACAATCAGTAACTTCCTACTAATTCCATCATTACAGGCAATGTCCCGATTCTTTCAATTTTATCTAATTGAGGGCAAACCCACCAAAAGTGGTCCCTAGGGAGCCTCGTAGGCCTACAGAGCAGAAGACAATCGCTGATAGTTTTGACATAATGGCCTGCTGCAATTTTGCAGATGAGTTATCGCAAAATGATGTTTAATTCGCCACGAGGTTAGCGGTGTACAAAATTAACGAAGTCTTTGAAACCATCCAGGGTGAAGGTGTCTTTACCGGTGTTCCAGCCATTTTTGTCCGTTTGCAGGTTTGCCCTGTTGGTTGCGCATGGTGTGATACCAAACAAACCTGGACGGCAGAACCACAGGACTTTACTTCGCTGGAAGAAATTATGGCGAAAAAAGCAGATTCACCGCTATGGACCAAGCTGGATGCGCAAGGCATTGTTCAGCTTCTTAAAGATCAGGGTTATACCGCGAAGCATGTTGTGATCACGGGTGGTGAACCCTGTATTTATGATCTTGTTCCGCTTACCGAAGCACTTGAAGAAGCCGGTTTCCGCTGCCAGATCGAAACCAGTGGCACATCTGAAATCAATGCAACTACTGACACTTGGGTGACGGTGTCACCAAAAATCAACATGAAGGCTAAATTGGAAGTACTGCCTGTTGCTCTTGAACGTGCCGATGAAATCAAACATCCGGTCGGCACTGGCAAAGATATCGAACAACTGGATAACCTGCTGGAAGGCGTTAATCTAAAATCTGATGTGAGCATTGCGTTACAACCAATCAGCCAGAAACCAAGGGCGACAGAACTGTGCATTGAAACCTGTGTAAAACGCAACTGGCGCCTGTCTATCCAGACTCACAAATACCTGGCAATTGCTTAATACACGCTCGATGCTTCAATCACAACTGCGGCCACCCTATATCTAATCGGCCGCAGTGTCATCTCTTTCGCTCACGACTCACTTCCACTCCTTGCATCTCGCATCTCCAATACTCCCCCTGGAACAAATCTTCCCTCAAAATAATGCGTGATTGACAAAATTTTCTTAAATATTGGATCCCTGAACTATGTCCGAGACAACGCTCCTGCTTTAACACAGCCAATTCCCCGTCCCCCTATACTGACCGAAAACAGAATAATGATTGGGATCTAGGTTATGCGCGCTTATATAGGATGTTGCCTGATATTAATCAGTAGTTTACTTATAACTGCATGTGGTGGTGGCGGTAACGACGCCCCTCCAACCCCTCAAGGTGAAGCCGCTCCGGTCGAGAGTGAATTTCGAATCACAGTTGATACGCCGGAAGCCCTTCTTACTGCTCAACAAACTAGTTCCGGTATTATCAACAAAGCTTTCGCTCTAGCTCAGGCCAATCTAACAGAAGATAACTTTGCTGCTGTGTGGTTGGACGGTAAAGGGAAAATCCTGGAGCAAATCAATATCACCAGTTGGGAAAGTCAGGGGGATGGCACTTATATCCTGAAAGCCCAAACCAACATCAGGCTAAATGCAGTTCTTCTAATTGATCTCTTTGATACACCTGAATTCACAATCGGCGAATCACTGCCGACGGATGTTTATATCACACCGTTGGCTGATGAAAGGTTAACCGTTACACTCAAATCTACTCTTGCCTATTACGCCCTGACTCAACGTGTACAGCTTGATGAGAGCTGGGGAGTCTTTGATGAAGCAGTCAGAGAAGCGTCCCGAAGCAAAATTCTATTTGCGCTGGAAGACATCAACAGCATTGCTGATGATTTTGAAGCGACTCTCATTCCCAAACTAGGGCTTGTAAATGTGCGTCTGAGTGATTTGATGTCACTGTCGATTGTTCAGAGCATGACGAAAGGACGGATGGAACGTTTCGTTACAGAGCAAACAGCAGCCCGAGCTGACATTTCAGCCATCCTCAATAGTGGTTACTGGCGCCTTGGTTCCGCTGCCGACAATAATGGCAGTAGCATCATGGCTGACAAAATGGAATATGACGGTCAGGAAACCCAGAAAACCGAATACCGATGGAATAAAAACGGTGATGAAGATATCTCTTTAACCGAGTTCTTCACTTACCTGAGTGGCACAACCGCTTTCGGGACTGATGATGTGAAGCATCAGGTACTGACCAACAATGGCTGGGTCGGCCTGTTTGATTATCTTAAAGTCGAACTGGCGACCAATGAGACCATGGTTCTTACCGATGCGGCTCTTAATGCTGACGACAAAATGGGGATCACCCTGGAAGCCAGTTTCTACCCGTTAGCAAACAAACGCATGCACGACTTTTTATCCGGCAAAAATGATCATTTCTTAACGCGCTATATCAAATCTGATGAAATCTTTCAGGATGGTGCATTCGGCTTCTATTTTACCTGGCGACCAGAAAGTGAAACTTACCTGTTGTGTGATAACCGCAACGGTAGTACCGCCTGTCAGGTATCACCGGTCAATTTACCGGGTACCAGCTACGCAAGCCTCGAAGATGTGCTGACAGCAACGGATTCGGTAGCCCTGACGGTACAGGACGTCAACGGCTTCAAAATTGCCGATAACGTCATTGTTGAAATGATTAGTGACAACCTGTTCACTCTTCGCTATTGGGTGAATATCGCCGCTAACAACTGGTCAGTGCTAGAAGTCAGTTCCTGGGCTCCGGCTCAGTTTGCCGGTAAGTCTATGTTCCGGTTTGACGTTCCGGATGTGATTAAACAGCTGGCCGTTAATTATGATTTCGAACATAACAACCTGTTCCTTGTTGAAGACCGTGGTTTCATCAACATCGGCGAAACTCTGCTGGATAATAAAGAGTTCCACTATTCAGGTTTCGATAACAACGCCAAAAACCAAATTTTTGCTGTCGCCAGCAGAGATAACCTGCCTCCGTTCGGCGTTTGTAGTTTCGGCAACACTGAGCAGGCAAATGAAAGCTTATTCCTGAACGCTGTAACCGAATGTGGTGGTGATGAGCGATTTACTAATCAATCTGTTAATGCACTTACCGACCAGCATCTGGTACAGATATCAGAAGACGGGGAAATCTCGGCGATGATTCTGCGCAGCAACAACAGCTGGGAGCAATACAGAAACGGCCGCGCTGTTAACGGAAGTCGAAGCTGGACACTGACCAAAGAGGGGTACCTCAAACTCATCCCGGATACATCTAAACCGAATGATTTTGATTATTGGGCACTGACAAATATTGACTACAGCCGCAACATTCTTGCGGTTAAAGCCTACTCTTCCCGGGAAGAAAACAGTAATACCTCCGGCGATCTGATCTTCACCATTCTTACCAAAGAATATGCCCCGGATCAGCTGACAGCCTGTGAGGCTCTCGATTCAGGATGGGAGCAGACAACAACAACCCCGGTTACAAAACGCACGCTGGCAGAATACGAACAACAGGCGGCTGCATGTAAAGTCGTTTGGGAGCAACGAGTACCTCGCTTCACAGAAACCATGCTGATTGGCCAGAGCGGCGAGCTAAGCGATGACAAAGCCCTTCGCTTCTTCGGTGACAGCTCCCGATTCCTGAAACTGAGCGATAACTTCTCCGGCGAATTCTTCCTCGGTAAATACGTCGACTCAGACGGCTGCGGATTTAACTTCGACATTCTCTGGAAATTAGAAGAAGACGGTACTCTGTACTACGAAGCCGCTGACGGTTCTATGAATGAACGAATCACTGTGACAGACACTGACGGCTTGGGTTTTGCCATCAAAGCATTCAATCACCAGACCCGCTGGACAACAGATGAAACCTTACAATTTACCGGTGATGAAGGGGAAATCTGGAGTGACATCGTGACATTGATTGATGCCACAGCAGTGCCTGATGTTGTACCGATTGAAGCCCCGGATGGCCAGGAACAGCCCACTACGCCACCAGCAGGCACAATTCTTAATGACGGTCAGGCATGTGCGTTTCAGAACCAATCCGGCAGTTAACTTCTGAAAAAGGGCTGAACCCCAACAGCCTTTATTAACCAATTGATAACTTATAACAAAAGCCCGCATGTCGGGCTTTTGTCTTTCCAGACCAGAAAATCCGGCACTTTCGACAATCTGACAGCTTTGTGATCAAGCCAGCAAGTTTAAGCTCAGAACAACCACATCAACACTACTTTTTAACAATTACCGACATTACAATATTAGTAATTAATAAAATAACGATTGCGACAAAGCCCAGACAATGACGCTGGACTTTAGTCGTCGCCAACAAGTCAAGCCCTACACAAGAGATCACGGAAGATGCGTCTGACTATCGCTCATAAGCTCCTCTTCACCTTATTTACGGTATTCACCGTCGTACTTATCGCTTCACTGAGCTTCGAATCCCGACAGCAAAAACAACTGCTTGAATCAGTGATTAGCGAGCAGACACTCGATAAAGCAGGAAACTACTTTGACAGCCTGAACATGATGATGCTGACAGGCACCATGTCTCAGCGGGAAACCCTGCGGGAAAAAGTTCTCTCTCATAACGGCATAGAAAGTGTCCGTGTTATCCGTAGCCCGGCTATAACCAACATTTTCGGCCCGGGGCTTGATAATCAGGCTGCTATTGATGAATTTGACCGCCGCGCCCTTGAAGGCGAACAAATTTCAGAAACCATACATAACGGAAATACCCTGCTTGTCGCCCTGCCGATGAAAGCCAGTAAAGACTATCGCGGTACTAACTGCCTGCAATGCCACATAGTACCGGAAGGTGAAGTATTGGGTGTCGTCAGAATGGAATACAACCTCATCCCGATCTACCAGCGCATTCATGAACAGCTGCTCGCAGCCGGCGGTATTATGTCTGCCATTGCGGCTACCGGTTTTCTGTTTGCCCTATTCATGATCCGCCGGATTATCGTCCGTCCGCTGCGCCGGGTGTCGAACTACATGAAGCGCACCAGCATCAACAAGGATCTGAGCGGACGCCTCAATGAAAACCGTACCGATGAGATCGGTGAACTGTGCCAGAGTTATGATCAGTTGCTGGATAATTTCTCCTTGAGCTTAGAGCAGGTCCAGCAAACGTCTGAATCTCTCACCAGCCAGGCCAACAAGCTGATAAAAGTTTCGGCGGATACGTCTAATGCAGCAGACAGCCAGAAAAGTGAGACCTCGGAAATGCTGGTTTCAATTGACGACATGCAACACCACCAACATGAAGTCGAGCATCGCACAACCGAATCTTCCACACTCAGCAGTAAGGCTGCACAGTCAGCCATGCTCGGAACTAAACTGGCTGATGACGCAGGTAATGACATCAAACATCTCGTCAGTGACATTGAAAATGTAAAAGTACAAATCGACAGCCTTAACGAACAAAGCCAGCAAGTCGCCAGCATTCTCGATGTCATCCGTTCCATTGCCGAGCAAACCAACCTGCTGGCACTCAATGCCGCGATTGAGGCTGCCCGAGCCGGAGAACAAGGCCGAGGCTTTGCGGTCGTTGCTGACGAGGTCAGAAACTTAGCAACACGAACTCATCAGGCTACCGGTGATATCCAGTCAATTATCGAAGCACTGCATAATGACTGTGAAGCATCCGCCCACGCGGTAGAAACAACCTGCGAAACGGCTTACAGCAAAATGGCTACTATTGAACAGCTTTCTCAGGCATTAGCAGAAATCGGTTCAGAAATTCAGGTAGTTAATACTCATGCTACCGATATCCAGCAACAAACCAGTAATCAGGCAAATATGGCCGACTCTATTCGGTCAAAAGTCGAAATCATTACCAGTCATGCCGACGATACTTCCACCCATGCGCTACAATCTCGTGAGATTAGTGTAAATCTTGAGCAGTTAGTGGAGCAATTAGAGCGATTACTTCATCAATTTACCCTTTCAGGCAATAACAACACTTGATGCTTGACGTAAGACAGGTAATATTGCTGTTTTGGACTGTATCTTAAAGCACAGATCTATAAAGTGCCTTAACGGAGAATGATTTAAACATGACTTACGCGCCTGTAACAGACGTATTGAGCGGTAAGCTTGCAGTAGACACTGAAGTCACTGTACGCGGTTGGGTCCGTTCACGTCGCGATTCCAAAGCTGGAATCTCTTTCCTTGCCATTTATGACGGCTCTTGTTTCGACCCGATTCAGGCCGTGGTCCCTAATGAGTTAAATAATTACCAGGAAGAAGTTCTTAAGCTGACAACTGGTTGCTCTGTTGAGGTCACCGGTAAAATCGTTGAATCACCAGCAAAAGGCCAGGATTTCGAACTGGCAGCAACTGACGTTAAAGTTGTTGGTTGGGTTGAAGATGCTGAAACATACCCAATGGCAAAAACCCGTCACTCTATCGAGTACCTTCGTGAAGTTGCTCACCTGCGTCCTCGCACCAACGTAATCGGTGCGGTAGCACGTGTACGTAACTGCCTTTCTCAGGCAATCCACCGCTTCTACCACGAGCAGGGTTACTTCTGGGTATCAGCTCCGCTGATCACAGCTTCTGACTGTGAAGGTGCCGGTGAGATGTTCCGTGTATCTACTCTGGATATGGTGAACACTCCAATGACTGACGCTGGTGAAGTTGATTTCGATAAAGACTTCTTCGGTAAAGAGACCTTCCTGACAGTATCTGGTCAGCTGAACGCTGAAGCTTACGCTTGTGCCCTAAGCAAAGTGTACACATTCGGTCCTACTTTCCGTGCAGAAAACTCAAACACCAGCCGCCACCTGGCGGAATTCTGGATGGTTGAACCAGAAGTTGCATTTGCTGAACTGGATGACGTAGCTAAGCTGGCTGAAGACATGCTGAAGTATGTATTCAAAGCAGTTCTTGAAGAGCGCCGCGATGACCTTGAGTTCTTCGCTCAGCGTATCAACAAAGATGCGATCACTCGTCTGGAGCAGTTTGTTTCTTCTGACTTTGCACAGGTTGACTACACTGACGCAATCCAGATCCTGAAAGATTCTGGCCGTGACTTCGAATTCCCTGTTGAGTGGGGTATCGATATGTCTTCTGAGCATGAGCGTTACCTTGCTGAAGAACACTTTAAAGCTCCGGTAGTTGTTAAGAACTACCCGAAAGACATCAAAGCGTTCTACATGCGCATGAACGAAGACGGCAAGACAGTGGCGGCAATGGACGTACTGGCACCTGGCATCGGTGAAATCATCGGTGGTTCTCAGCGTGAAGAGCGTCTGGAACTACTGGACAAGCGCATGGTAGAGATGGGCATCGATCCTGAACACATGAGCTGGTACCGCGACCTGCGCCGCTACGGCACAGTTCCACACTCTGGCTTCGGTCTGGGCTTCGAACGTCTGGTAACTTACGTAACAGGTATGGCAAACATCCGTGATGTGATTCCATTCCCACGTGCACCACGTTCTGCTAACTTCTAAGACAGAAGTCAGCCAGATAAAAGGCAACCTATTTCGATAAGCTTATTTCGATAAACGGTATCCTTTCTCACAGGACGAGCCTTGCGCTCGTCCTGTTTGTTATCAGCCTTGCTCAAAACCAAGTGTTTCATAATCCGGTTTGGCTCTTTCCTACATCCCCTATTATTTGGGCTTATCACACGAAGCAAGGAGACGGCAAAGAACCACTCACGCAGTCCCTTCCCATACCTGACTAACCGATATACCAGCAAGTTAGGTGAAATATAGGACGGGAAGACTCTCGTAAATAGACTTGGTTGCAGGGTTAGAATAAGCTTATGCCTATCCGCTTATTTCGGTAAGCAGTAACGCTAAACCATATGAGTCTATTATGATCAGAGAAACTACCCTCGCGCCAGCAAGCCTATGGGCCAAACCCTTCGTTTCAGAAGTCGCTGAAATTATCAACCTGCTAAAAGAGTATGATTATGATTCAGCAACCCTCGCCCGTTTAACTGGCCTACAAGAGAAAAAACTCTCTGATTGGATGTCACGCTATAAGCGTGAACCTGAGAATATTTCTGATATTCCCTACCCTTGCTGGTGTTTTCTCGCAGCCCTCGCTGGCCGCCCGAACATTCAAAATAATGGTCAGCCTATTGATGTCGATGCCAGGAAAGTAATGCGCGCATTCAAGCCAACAGCATTTAAAAATAAAAGTGTTTTTGAAATGCCTAGCGAAAAAGAATTTAAGCGTATTATTGGCGACAACACCTTTACCGGCATAACGATCGAAAGTCTTTGTGACACCTTTCAGTGGAAACCAACTCAACTCTCTGAAAGCCTAGAAAAAGGAACGCTTCCTTTCTTAAATTGGTGTCTTATCCTCATGCTTTGCGGTTTCAACATCCAAAAAATGCTGTTGAGTCAGCATGAAGGAGAGATCACTCTAACAGAACAAGCCAGCTAGCTTATAGCAAGGCGGACTAGTCCGCCTATAACAAAGGCTACCCTTGGTTAGCCTTTGTTTGTCACGCAGGATCTGATCTTTACACTCACGGTAATGCTTGTTGTCCGGCTTTCTGATGAATGCGCTGAGTTCTGCGTTATTCTAACAGCGATAATTGCAAACGATGATTTAATCGCACTATTCAAGCTGGTATAGTGCCCCCCCAGATAGCACAAAAAAGCAGGCTACATGAACCATCAACCCAACAATCCACTTCACGGCATTACCCTGCAAAGGTTACTTGAAGAGCTCGTCGACCACTATGGCTGGGAAGAGCTTGGACGCATCGTCAATGTCCGCTGCTTCAACAACGAGCCAAGTATCAAATCTAGCCTGAAGTTCCTGCGACGTACTGAATGGGCAAGAAAAGAAGTTGAACAACTCTATCTCGATACCTTCTTTATTTAACGCCACAATGCGGTAAACACCCTACAGGCTGTTAACCGCATTAATAGCTTTGAGTAGCGGCGAGTGGCGGCCTTTCGCCACTAGTACTTTCCCAATACCAGATAACAAAGACGGTCTGGCCGCTACTGTACAGATTTGCATTGAAGCCCCAGCAAACTCTTTGTATTACTCGTCCGCAATAACCATGCAAGGCAGACCAAACAAAAGCAAACTGGAACTCGATGTCATCTTTCAGCACATAATTATGCTCCTAACACTTCAATAAAATCTTCCGCAACTGATCAGATGAAATTGAAATAATTGAACCGGCAAGCGAAGAAAAAACAACGGTTCAAACAATCTCCTCCTAACCTGAATCTAAAATTAGCGCTAAAGAAGTTAAGATAACCGATTTCAACGAAAGTGTGAGCTGTACCGTTTAACGACTAATTGGTCCTGATTATTGCTTATTTGAGTATTAAGTTAGCTCTGTCACTGGTCGCTTTTTCTAATAGATTGATTTAAATGAATTTATATACCCTGAGAGCATTTCATTATGAAAAAGCTGATAAGCCTTCTTTTCTTTACCGTCCTGTTAAGCGGCTGTAGCGGTGCAGACATTACTTCACACCTTCGGGAGCCGGGTACGAACACAAATATGATGACACGCTGCACCCAGTTTGAATCGGTTACTGACGGCAATATGAACAACAACCTTGAAGATTTTGACGGTTGGAAAATGATTTATGTTTCCGAATACACCACATCAAACAAAATGAACACATCTATGATTATGTGCTTTGAAAAAGAAAAGCCTGCAATGCCACCTCACATGAACAGTGTCTACCGATAAAGTTTTATCTCAATAGGCGAAAATGTAAATACCCGCACAAAGCCGTCGCAATCGACGGCTTTTCTATGCATTTCTAGCCATTTAGGCTCAAGCACCATCAAGCCGCCTACCTCGCATAAACGATTGTCTAACGCCATCAAACAACCATTAATTAAGAGATTACAACCAGACCTCTGAAAGTAAATATTGTAAATTCAGTTTAATTATTCACAGAAATGATAATTATTAGCAATCGCATCATATTGCTCTTAGATGTGGATAACAGAAAAAATCATGAAGAATTACAAGCTTTCACTTATTGCAGTTGCCTGTGCATCTGCACTTACACCTTTACATTCATTTGCTGAGACCGACGGACACTTCAAAGCAAACAACGACGTAGATACGATCACAGTAGTAGGCACACAACATCAACTGGTATTAGATTCTGGCTTGGCCACCAAATCAGACATGTCCCTGATGCAAACACCCGCCCCTGTTGTTGTTGTCAGCTCAGAGCTAATTAAAGAACAGGGAGCCGACGATTTGCAGGATATCCTGCGCAACATCAGCGGTGTCACTCAAGCCGGTAATAACTATGGTATCGGCGACAACCTAGCCATCCGCGGATTGGGCGTTAATTACACTTATGACGGCATGTATGGCGGTGCTGGACTGGGTAACGTATTCAACCCTACCCGCTCCCTCACTAACGTCGAATCTGTTGAAGTCCTAAAAGGCCCGGCAACAGGCCTGTACGGTATGGGCAGCGCAGGCGGCATCATCAACCTGATTGAGAAAAAACCACAATTCGCTCCGAGCCACTCTGTTGATGTTGAAATAGGCCAATGGAACACCCGCTCAATAGCAATAGATACTACCGCTGGCCTGACCGACGACCTTGCCTATCGATTGGTGGCAAAAACTGCCCGCAGCGACGGCTATCGCAATGTTGGTCAGGACAGAGATGAAGTCTATGGCTCACTAAAATATCAGCTGACAGAAGATCAAGATGTTCTGCTCTCAGCAGCCTATATCAAAGATGCCATTAAAGTAGACTCAATCGGCGATCCGGTTCGTATCTACAATGCCGCTTCAGCCAACGGAAAACCTGCCGGTGAAGCAACTGTCGCTGATCTGATGCCGGGAACAGCAAACCTGACAGAGGCCCAGCGACAACAGTTGATGGACACCATGAGCAACAGCGATGGCCTGACACCGCACAACATAGGCAATGCCAGCCTAGTTTCACCGATGGCGAAAGCCAATGAAGGTGAAGAGTTAAGACTAAAACTTACTCACAATATCAATTTCACTGATGATCTATTCCTAAACCAACAAGTTCAGTACCGTGATTATGAGTCCGGTTTTGTCCGCCAGACCGGTGCTTACAACTATGTTTACTACAAACAAAACAAGGCACCACGAGCTCCACTAGTTGAAAATGACGTTCTCTACCCATTTGCGGCCCGACGTCAGGAATACCGGAAAGTCGCAGCACATGAACAATCATGGCAGTACTTCGCCGATCTGCATTATCACTTTGACTTAGGTAGCATTAGTAACGAATTGCTGCTAAACGCCAACTTTGAAGACCGCAACGTTCGCCTGAAGCAATCATCCATCTATGACGCCGATAAAGTCATCAAAGACAAAGCTTCCGGGAAGGTGACCTACCAGGGCAGCCTGCCCTATATTTATGACATCAATAACCCTAACTGGGGCTCTGGCAACTTTGAAAACTACGATCCTCTGATTACTTCAAACTATGAAAAAGGGGTCCAGGCATGGGGCGTGGGCGTTCAGCATGTCGGGTATCTGGGTTACGGCTTTACCTCCCGCGTTGGTGTAGCCTTTAACGAAGTTTCCCAAACTTACCAGCATTTCGGCGTTGACCCGCGCTACCGTAAGAGTGCTGCCGAACCGACACCAGAGGCTGACACTAAAGATAACGGTATCACCTATAACCTTGGCCTAAGCTATATGCCAATGGATGATCTGTCGTTCTTTATCAACTATGCCAAAGGCCGGACAGCTTACAGCGTCACAGGCTCAATTAAAGGCAATGAAGATGACAGGAAGGACTCTGAATCAATCAGCTATGATTTGGGCATGCGTGTTAAAAGCTTTGACGATCAGATGCTGACATCCCTGGTACTCTTCGATACACGAAGAACTAACCTGAGATACAACAATCCGGACTATGAAGATGGTGTGTCAGGGCCGGAAGTAGAAAAGTATTTCTACGACGGTGAAGAAAGAACTCAGGGTGTCGAGTTAGACATGAATGCCTTCATCGGCGATAAATGGAAAGTAAATCTGAACGCCCTGTATCAGGAAGCCAGAGACAGAAAAGATCCGAACAGCAAGAGCTATGATACCCGTCAGAAAGGAATTCCACGCGTTACAGCTGGTGCTTGGGTAACGTATGGTGCGGACTGGTTCCCACTGCAAAACCCACTGAATATCAGCCTTGGCGGTCAATATGTCGGCGAGCGAAGTGTTGCAGCCAAACCATTCGGTATTCCGGATGCTTATCTGCCGAGTTATACCGTCGTTGATACCGGCCTGAGCTATGGCCAGGATAACTGGCAGCTTCAGCTGAACATCAACAACCTGTTCAACGAAAGGTACTACAGCAAAGCAATGTACGCAGGCGGGATGCCAGGAGAAGAGCGTAACGCTACACTAAACTTCAACTACAAGCTATAACCACGCAGATAGCCGTAGGTAAAAACGAATCTGGCGGCAGTGCTAACGTGTCGCCAGATTTATTCTCAAGGCCTGATTAGAGCAGCTCTTCGGGAATACGCTCCCGCTTAAATGCCTCTACCAGGTATTCAACTAATTTGAAGTAAGCGCAAACCGACGCAGTTCGTCCTGCGACATTTCATGCATCTCATCAAAAGCAGCAACGTTTAACGTGAAAAAATAAAAATCACGCCCAGTTTTTTTACCAAGCATCTCTTCGAAATAATCTAACTGGCTTCGGTGCGCAATATCATCCCTGGAGAGTTGGTCCCCAGTTTTACCCTTGGAACAACACCACGAATGGACACCAAGAACCCCGCCCTCTTCGACTAACCTTTTATTTCCTGAAACAAACAGGTCAACACCACCAGAATGCGCGAATCCATCATGGGGGATTTTCGTATTAAGTCCCGAATTTCTTAGTAAACGGCCGGTATGAACATTAATATCATCGTTCAGCGAACCATTTACTTTCTGAATCACAACAGTTTTAACATCAGGATTATTCTTGATTAGATCAGAAAACTGAAAATATGTTCTGGTACCTAACAGCCCGGTAAGAACTGCTTCATGGTGATCATTAATGACTAAACGACTTGTTCCAGCAGTGATCAGTGTGTCATTGATACTCATGCTGAATTTAACCTGATGCCCATCCTTATCAACAAGGTCTCCTGAAACAACTGTATTATCAGCCTGCTCACTCATTTTCAGATTAGCTGATTCATACTTTACTACCGAGCGGTCAAAGGAGGTTCTGGTAATATGGCTTAAATCGAAGTTGCCCTCATGAACAATGACATGATTTCCAAAATCACTGCCATCAAAGTCGAATGAGATAAGTGCAACACCTTTTTCGTACTTCGCAATGATGTAGTCAGGCACAAGCTTTACCGTTGAAAGAGCATATCTGCTACCTGAATAATCAAGCCATAACTCTTGATTTTTATTTTTAAATTCAGACAGATAATGTATAACGTTTTTTGCTGCCAAATAAGAACCTTCAGCAGCCTGAGCCTGAGCCTGAGCCTGAGCCTGAGCCTGAGCCTGAGCCTGAGCCTGAGCCTGAGCCTGAGCCTGAGCCTGAGCAAATGTTGGAGAACTCGTTAACATGAGTACCAACAAACAACATACAGCTATGACCGCCTTCATTTCCACCTCAAAAATCGGTATTTGACAGCCATCAGTATACCTTAGAGATATAATTATGAGACAAATGACATTAAAAAAGCTGGCAAGCACTCAGAAAATATAAATATCCAACAAACTTAACAATCTCTATTGAACACTCTTGGTATGTATATAAGAATACATTTATATAACTCATCGACACAATGATATTGATAGAAATGGAATTAACTGAAATTATACAAGCTAATTGGTTACCTTTTCCATTAGGGGTAATAATCATTATTGTTCTGTATAAGTACTATATTACAAAAATCCACAACTTACTTTATTTATCTCTTGTATTAATAGCCCTTCTTATATTTACCTTTGATATATCAGCAGGGAAATGTATTTTTTGCCTTCATTGGCTTCTTCTATAGCGTAATAAATAAAGTCTGGCCATTTGTATTTTAAATAAGTGTAGACACAATTCGCTTTACACTTGTTGTTTACCATTACACCAGCTATAAACAATTCATCAATAAGAAACATACAAACCAAGGCAAGTATAACTCAGCGACATCACTTTCATGTTTTAATAACATATTCAACGATACATTCCATGACAATGTATTTTTTAACGTACTTATTTCTGTGCATTAAGTCCCATTTTAAATTCCATTTCATATTAATCTTTATTTGAGTCAAATCACTTCAAAGGAATAATTATGAATATTATCAAACAAGCAATGGAAAATTTCTCTCTATCCGAACAAGATGCAGTTCATTTAGCTCAAAATCATTCCAAAATTTTAGCAAATGCAGTAAAGTCCCCTGCGCTTACTAGCGTTAGTTTGAATTTCATTGATAATCCCGTCATACCAAGTAACTGGAGTAATATTTTATCAGGGCCACTAAAGCCGAGTGAGGCGTTAAAAAATAAAGTACAACTATATTTCAGCCGTATGTGTTTCATTGTAAACACACCAGAATTCATAAAGTTATTTAATGAAAACTTACATTTACTACGTCCTGCTCAAAACAATCCATCAAATTTCAATGAATTCAAGGACTATCTCAGTCAAAAACTAAACCAGGACTATGATGCGGTGGTCAACATTTCCACATTTAGAAATGTAATAGGAGCAAATGCATATGGTTTAAGGCATAACGGCCTCAATATTTATCTTGACGAAGATCAAGTCTTAAGTGGAACTTCGTATAATAATCAAGGATTACTATTGCATGAGTTAATGCATACTGCCGGATATGAGCATATTGGTAACAATGATGGTTTTAATGATGTTCCTGAGTACGTTCAATTATTGCTGATGCCTGGTGCTTTAAATCGGAAAAAATTCCCAACTTTAACTGACCTTATAAAGCTAATGTCTAGAATGCAAACCTTAGTTCCTAATTCAGGTGATAATAAAGATATTATTTCTCATTACTTTGATTCGTAATATCTCTGTTTAATTAAGGATTAGATTTTCATCTGATTTACGAAATAAAATTAAGCCGCCCTACTTCGTAGGGCGGAATCGTATTGAGTGGCTCTTAGTGAGATGAACTTATTTAAGCGTTAAACAGTTGCTGGTTTTGCTGCACTCTGTGTGTCGTCCTGTTCAACTTTATTTGGTTCATCTTCATCACGTACAGTGCAAACCATCATACCGGCAAAAATCATAGAAACACCGCCCAGTACGATTGCCATCATAGTATTCCCTTCAAATGCCCAACGGGTGAAGAAACCAAGAATGCCAGCAGCCAGGATCTGAGGCAGTACGATGAAGAAGTTAAATACACCCATGTAGAAACCCATTTTCTTTACAGGCAGAGCCCCGGCCAGAATGGCGTAAGGCATACACAGGATACTCGCCCACGCAAGGCCAATGCCGACCATATTCAGCATTAGCATTGCCGGGTTATCGATAAGGGCAATCGAAGCAAGGCTAGCACCACCTATAACCAAGCTCAGACTATGCACAAATTTACGGCTGGTGCGCTGTGCCAACCATGGAAGCGCAAATGCAGCCAAGGCCGAAATACCGTTATACGCGGCAAAGCATAAGCCAACCCAATCGGCACCTTCGTTATAAAGTGCAGAGCTGGTATCTGATGTACCAAAGATGTAAGTGGTTACTGCTGATGTGGTGTAAATCCACATTGCGAAAAGAGCAAACCACGAGAAGAACTGGACTACAGCCAGCTGTACCATGGTTTTTGGCATCGCTTTAATGTCAGTGAAGATTTCACGTAAATCAGCTTTTTGTTCTTCCGGCTTAAATTGTTCGTTATGAAATTTAGCCAACTCTTGTGGGCTGTATTCTTTGGTGCGTAGCACTGTCCACACAATAGAACCGATAAATACGATAGCACCACAGATGAACGAAATTTTCACAGATGGTGGAACTTCACCGGCAGGCGCGGTATTCGCTACTTCAAACACGTTGCTTAGCAGGTAAGGCATGGCAGAAGCAACAACAGAGCCAACACCGATGAAAAATGTCTGAACAGCAAAACCTTGTGTACGCTGCTCGGAAGGCAGGTTATCTGCAACCAAGGCACGGAAAGGTTCCATTGAGATGTTAATCGAGGCATCAAGGATCCACAGCATCCCTGCAGCCACCCAAAGATATGGGGAGAACGGCATGATGATTAATGCCAGGGATGATGCAATGGCACCGAATAAGAAGTAAGGACGACGACGACCCAGAACAGTCCAGGTACGGTCACTGAAGTAGCCGATAATTGGCTGTACCAATAAACCGGTAAGCGGCGCAGCGATCCATAAGATAGGGATTTGATCGATACTTGCACCGAGTGTTTCAAAAATCCGACTCACATTAGCATTCTGCAGGCCGAAACCAAACTGAATACCCATAAAGCCGAAGCTCATATTCCATATTTGCCAAAACGTCAGACGTGGCTTTTCCATTGAGAATTCCCCGATAATCACCACGACAGCTGTTATTTTTATTCTGCCGCAGCCAGTTTCCAACCTTGGTCAAATATGATGGATAGAGAAATAATTATGATTTGGCATGTTTAACGCATGGAGACCGCTAAAGCAGGATTTTTATGTCCTTAAGGGTCAAAAACAGACCGTTTTCATCATATTTGACCAAATTCCTTCGGGTTGTAATCCTATGTGAAGGCTACCCCTACCATCCGTGATCAGTTTCACATCAATTAATTGATAAGCCAATAAATCTAGTAAATTTACCTCTTTACCTGAAATTCAAACAAAATCAAAGCCTAAAAGCTGGTTATATCGCCTAGATGAGTAACTTTTTGTCGTAAGTTTCTTGCAGAATAATGCTATTGTTTATAGGCAGATATGCCGGAGGTTACGCAAAAGCTATAACTATGAGCCACTCTGCAAAAATAATTAATGAAATTGTTGCAATATGTTGTCAATGTTTGCTGACAAGAGGTATAAATAGAGGTATGACCGTTTGTATTTAACTGCATGGATGACCACAATGTTTGAAAAAATTACCGCCGCACCTGCCGACCCCATTCTTGGCCTGACTGAAGAGTTCAAAAAAGATACCCGCGCTGAAAAAATCAACCTTGGTGTTGGTATCTATAAAGACGAGTCTGGCAATACTCCTGTTCTGGCAACGGTAAAGAAAGCAGAAGCAATCCTGCTGGAAAAAGAAACCACCAAATCTTACCTGGCGATCCCTGGTACGCCAGAGTATGGTCTGGCAGTTCAGCGCCTGCTGTTCGGTACTGATTCTTCAATTATTTCAGACAAGCGCGCTCAAACTGCACAGGCTCCGGGTGGTACAGGTGCCCTACGTCTGGCTGCGGAATTCATTAAGCGCCAGCTAGGTGATGTAAAGGTATGGCTGAGCAATCCGACCTGGGCTAACCACAAGGGTGTTTTCTCTGCTGCCGGTTTGGAAATTGCCGAGTACACCTACTATGATGCAGAAACCAAAGACATGGATTTCGATGCTGCAATGGCTGATCTGGCAAATGCTGCACCTGGCGATGTTGTTCTGCTGCACGGCTGCTGTCACAACCCTACCGGTATCGACCCAGATGCAGCACAGTGGCAAAAACTGGCAGAGCTTTGTGTTGAAAAACAGCTGCTGCCAATGTTTGACTTTGCTTACCAGGGTTTTGCAAACGGTGTTGAAGAAGACGCTCAGGGCCTGCGTATTTTTGCCGCTAAATGTGAAGAGCTGCTGATTGCAAGCTCGTTCTCAAAGAACTTTGGCCTGTATAACGAGCGTGTCGGTGCCTTTACTCTGGTTGCCAAAGATGCAGAGCAATCAACAACAGCATTCAGCCAGGTGAAATCCATTGCCCGCGTTATTTACTCAAATCCACCTGCACACGGTGCAGCAGTGGTTACTGAAATCCTGAACGACGACGCACTACGTACTGAATGGGAGCAGGAGCTGGCAGAGATGCGCGACCGTATCCAGGAAATGCGTGTTCTGTTCGTTCAAACCCTGAAAGAGCAAGGTGTTGAGGCAGACTTCAGCTTCATTGAACGTCAGAACGGTATGTTCTCTTTCTCTGGCCTGAACAAAGATCAGGTTAACCGCCTGAAAGAAGAATTCGGTATCTACATCGTAGGTTCTGGCCGTATCAGTGTTGCCGGTATGACAAAATCTAACATGCTGCCACTGTGTAAAGGTATCGCTGCGGTACTTTAAACTATCACTTTCCGTTTAAAGTAAGCAGAACAAAGGGCGCATAATGCGCCCTTTTTAATTCTTCTCCTACAGTCAGAACAAACACGTACTAACATCGCTTATTGATTCTGTCTGCTGGAAGACTATTTATCTCCGCCGTTCGGTTTATCCCTGACTCCATTGAATTTATCTTTATCAGATGCTTTTTCACGCTCACGGCTTTTCCTTACTTCCTCAGCCAGATTTATCGAGGGGTAAGACGTTACAAAAAAGCTCCCTCTCATATTGATCTTCTAACCTTTCCCGCCAGGACTTGTCAGAGATCGGTACCAGATAAAACATCTCTCTGGAGGTATCAGTTACAAATGCCATACCATGTTGCATCAACTCATAATGGATATCGTGGACAAAACCCAGCGTAAAGCTCTGTCTGCCTGTCAGCTGATTAATGTCTTCCCGGGTCAGGCAAACTCCTCGTTCTTCATCAGCGAAGCGATGTCGAAGCCAGTCTGCAAATTCCCTAGCACTTATCATCGTCATACCTACTGCCTCCGAGCTCGGGTCCCATGAGAAATTTTAGTGTCATAGCTAAGTTATAGCAGAGACCCGAAATAACGACAGTTGTCAGCAAAATGAAAGGGAGTCTAAACAATCAGACAAATTAGCCAATCCATCTCGTATTTAATACTTAATTAACGAAGAATTGTCGAAGCTGTTAGGCAAAGTGAACAAGCAGAGATTTTGAGTATCAAAAATGATAACGAGGATGAATTCGAAGATTCAGTAAGAATAACGAAGGGGCGGTAAAAGATAGCCAGAGGCTGAGAAGCCGGTAAAAAAAGGGAAGGGACACCCGTTCCTGTTGCCACAGGAACGGGCTCGGCAGTCATTAAAGTGCTTTGTAAAGAACTTTGTTACCTGCCAATTGGATGCGCTCAACCAGACCTTCTTCAGTCAGTTTTTTCAGCGCACCAGTTGCCCAAGAAGCTGCTTTTGACTCTTCCTGGCCAGCCTGAAGACCGATACCCTTAGGGTTGATGCCTTCAGCATTCTTAACCACGATATCAAGCACTGCCTGCTGTTTTGGAGTCAGAGACACTTGAGCCGCAACAGGTGCTGCCGCTTCAACTGGCTTTTTCTCTTCAACAGGTTTTGCCGCTGGAGCAGCTTTTACTGTTTCTGCAGTTGGTGCTTTTTTCACAGCATCTTTTTTAGCTGCTGCCGGTTTTGCTACCGCTACAGTTGCTTTGAAACGCTTTTGTAGCTTTAGCTGAACTTTACGTTTGTGAGAGATTCTCATTAAATTTCCTACTCCGTTGCACTACTTTCAGTCACCACCATATACCGCTCAAGAAATAACTCGAACAGGTATGTCCAGCGGGAAAAAGTAAGCGCGTGTTATACCAAGGATGTTAGAGAAATGCCAGCAAACGGTCATTTAACCCGCAACAAAACATGATTTTACTCAAAAACAGGTGGCAAGGTCTCATTTTTGACAAAAAGTAAAGACCCAAATTTATGTTTAATTACCCCTCATCATCAACAATCCAAAGGCAAACTGCATCAATCACAACGAAAATTGGCGACTTCAACCAAATCAGGCAACATGATGCGCATAAGTATTCATAGCAACATCACGCTTTCATCCATATTTTCTTCTTTGGCCCAATTATCTTTCCCGTCAAAAGATCCAATAGTGGCTCTTAACTATCATCAACCATAATAGAACTATGATAGAGAGCAAAAGCGACCATTTGAAAACCCTGTATATCAAGCCCCCGAATCCAAGATCCGGAACATGGCAGCTTGTGTTCTGCGCAATCGTACTTATGGTACTTTGCGCGGCGGTTTACTTTTATCCGGCAGCTAATGCAGCCGCTATCGCCATTATCTTTATCATGGCGCTGGCGATGTTGATTATCGCCTATAAGCAAAGCAGGGAGCCTTCACTGTCCTTTACTCTGACTTTCATGCATATCCAGTTTCACAGCCCTTATGGCGGCTGGCTAGCGCGCTGGAAAAACATTGCCGAAATTGGCCCGGCCACTATTTGTTACCAAGGCTGGTGCGAGCCGGTTCCCTGGGTTGGCGTTCGTCTCAAAAACTATGATGAGTTCCTGGAATCAATATGCCCTCGTACTGCCAGCAAAATCCTGCTGGAGCAGCGGATACTGCTGATACTTGCCTACAAACGCAGTGACGACCCGCCCCATGAAATTGAAGATATGCTGTTTGATGACACTCACTATGTCACCGGCAACGGTAAAATACTTAAGGGCCTACAGGCAATGCTGGCAAATAGAATGCGATACAACCGAGAATTACTCGGCTACGATTTTTTTATCTCGGAGGATTTGCTCGACCGCCCGACCGACGATTTTGTCGGCCTGGCAAGGCGTTACTTAGCTGCTTCATAAATCAAAAGCAGAGTGATGACAAGCCAGCTTAACAAGCCTTTCAGCGGCTCGGAGATACAACCGTCACACCTTCATCGATAGACTGCGCCTTAAGGAACGGCAGCAGCAAAAGACCGACAACCGCCGCGGCAGATGAAATAACGGTAAAGAAGCCCGCCCAGTGGTAATGCTCCATAATCACAGCTAACGGATAGCCAGCCAATGCTGCCCCCATATAGGCAAACAAGCCGACAAACCCGGTAGCCGCTCCGGCAGAATCTTTATGGGAGCATTCTGCCGCGGCCATTCCTATCAGCATCTGCGGACCAAAAACAAAGAAACCAATGGCAAAAAAGCAGCCAGCCTGCAGCACAAACCCAGTCATCGGCATTAGCCAGAGTGCCGCAACAGACAAGAAAATTCCGATTGAGAAAATCAAATTCATCGGGCCCCGGTTACCGCCGAACAATTTATCCGAGCCCCATCCCGCGACAAGCGATCCGATAAAACCACCGACTTCAAACAACGACAAGGCCGTATTGGCAGTAATAAGTCCGTAACCGTGCTGCTCAGTCAGGTACAAATTCCCCCAGTCATTAATCGCGGTTCGAACGATGTAAACCAGCACATAACTGAAAGCCAACAGCCAGATATACTTATTGCTCAGAACATATTTTCTCAGGATTTCACCATGGCTGAGACCCTGACCTTCCTGCTCCTGTGCTAGTTCAAGCTGATCATTACGCCAGCGACCGACAGTAGGGAGGCCTAGAGTGATCGGCTTGTCACGCAAACGCCAGCAAAGCACCAATCCCACCAGCACAGCGATAATGCCTGGTATAATGAAGCCATATCGCCAGCTGAAATGCAGGGTCAGATAACCGGCCAGTAAAGGGATCAACGCACCACCAACATTATGGGCAGTATTCCACAGCGACCACCACAGTCCACGCTCTGAACGCGAGTACCAGGTTGTCATCAGTTTCGAACAAGGCGGCCAGCCCCAGCCCTGGAACCAGGCATTGAGCACCCACAGGCCGCTTAGCACCAACAATGAGCTAGAGAAGCCAAACAGGATATTAACGATGCCGGTAGCAATCAGGCCGAGCCCCATGAAATACCGCGGATTAGAGCGGTCAGAAATAATCCCCGATAGGAACTTGGAACAACCGTAGGTAATGTAGAACAGGGTGCCCATCATCCCAATATCAGCTTTATCCAGCCCCAGATCAGCCAGCATGGCCGGCATGGCATAGTTGAAGTTTTTACGGGTCAGGTAGAAAACAGCATAGCCGAGATACATGGTCAGCATGATGTGAAACCGCCAGTAGCGGTAAAGCTGGTTGACCTGTTGCGGGTCGGTGACCGTCGCTGCCGGTTGCGGAGATTTAAACTCACCAAACATCAATCAATACTCTTCTTCGTCTTGAACCCGTTACAGTGCAGGCAGGATAACCCTGAGCACAGTGCCCTGATCTTCGCCTTCGGTACGGCTGCTCAGCAGGAAAGTTCCGCCCAGAGCCTGTACACGCTCCCGCATCCCTCGCAGGCCGAAACCCTGCAATGTCTGCTCCTGTTTAAAACCGACGCCGTTATCGCTAATCACCAGCTCAACATCATCCCGGATACAGAAACAAATACTCACTTCAGAAGCCGAGGCATACTTCACCACATTATTCAGCGCCTCCTGACAAATACGGTACAAGGTGACACTCATGGCATCACTCAGCTCTGTCACCTGCAACTCGTCCTGCTGCCAGTCAATACGAGTCACAATGCCCTGACTTTCACATTCCATTTCACGAACAAGCTGATGCACCGCCTCTTCCAAACCGAGATCATCAAGAGTTTTCGGTCTCAGTCTCGTCAGCAGTCCTTTGGTCGTGTCGTAAATATTCAGCGACAAAGATTCAATCATCGAAGCGCAATTCTGCCCCATCGGCGTATTTTCAACCCGCTGGATAATAGTTGCCTGGGTACGAATCGCGGTAATGTTCTGACCTATCTCGTCATGGAGTTCACGTGCCACTTCTCGGCGAACTGATTCTTCCGCCTTAACCAACTGACGAGAAAGATTGTGGTTACGTGCCAGCTCCTGACGCAGCTTATCGTTAAGTTCTCGCTGACGTTGGATGCCCATTCCCAGCAGAATACCTGTTAGGCTCTGAGCTGAAAGTGAAAGCAGTAAATCAGTAATTTCCAGGTTACTGCTGCCGGTTCGGGCTGCAATCAGTGCCACACTATTGAGCAAGGTGCCAAGCAAAGCGCCCTGCCAGCCGTAGCGAAATGCCAAAAGAATAATCGGAATAGCTAAACAGAAAGGGGCAAATCGACGCATCTCATCCGGCAGTCCCAACTGAATGGCAATACTGATAATAAACAGAGCCGCATAGAGGACGACATGACGGCTTCTCAGCTCCACCGGACGTGAAACCAGATTTACCGTCAACGGAATCCATGCCTTCTGGAACAGGTAACTCCAAATCAGATAACAACTCGGAACCAGCATCAGACCGCCGGTAATACTGACCAGCAGTACCATCATGCCATGACCACTGAGCAAACCGACCACCAGCATGTTTATCAGCGCCGTGGCTCCTATCACTGTTGCCATCACGCACAACTTGCGCCACTGGGAACCGAAATAAAGATCATGAGCCAGCCACAAAACAGGCAAGCTCAACAAACTAGCCGCCATCACTGAAACCCACTGCGGCTGATCAAGCAGCACTGCCAGCGATATCATCAACCACCATTCGGCACCATAAACCGCAGGCCAGTATGCTTTGGGGGAGTGAAGGGTTACGCCCAGACGCATCGCAAACGGGAAAAAGAGCACAGCAAGTTCGGGATCCAGCGTAAAGTACGAGGCAATGATCCACAAACAAAACCAGCAGCAGGAAAGCAGCAACCAACTACACAGCGAAGTCAGGACGTAATTGCGCATCAGAGCGTCTCAGAGGCAAAGCATTTGGCAAGTTCAACATTATTCTTTACACCGAGCTTATCCATGGCATTGGCACGATGAACATGCACGGTTTTCGGACTAAGGCCCAGCTCAGCCGCAACACTTTTAACATCCATACCCGATGCCAGCATTTCTCCGATTTGACGCTCGCGTTTGGTCAGTTGAGTTAATACCTTGGTACTGCGATCCGGTGATGCCAGCTTCAGCGCAATATCCGGGGTCAGATAACATCCTCCGGTAGCGGCAGTACGTACAGCGGCTACCAGTTCATCGGGGCTGCAACGCTTGCTCAGATAACCGCGGGCTCCAGCTTCCAACGCCTTCTCGACAATTGCAACCGAGTCATGAACACTAAGCATGATGCAGGCAATGCCGTCCGGCAAATCTTCCAGCAAAGACAAACCACTTTCATCCGGCATCGAAATATCAAGGATACAAACATTGGCTTGGCTGCCAGGCATCCCCTTTCGCGCTTCTTGTGCTGAACCGAATTCGCCGACAACCTCGATATCTTCTTCGAGGGATAACAGTTGGGCGAAGCCCGAACGAACAATGATGTGATCATCAACCAATACGACTTTGATCATCTTAAAATACCCAGCCAGAGCCAAAAGAAAGATAAACTACATTCATATTTCCGGTCAGGCAAGCGCGAAAAATAAATTACTCATATTCACTTTTCTGCATTTTTCCTACATCAGGGAATAAGTTCATCGTGTGGTAGATTCAGAGCAAAAAGTACTCTCTGCAACAGCTTGTTCTTGCTGCCTGAATAGCTTTTTGATTTAAATTCGCCCCCTTTAAAAAAAGAAAAGCCACCCAAACGGGTGGCCTTTTCATCAATTCAGGCTTAAGCCATTTCAACTTGCACTTCTTGCTCTTTCAGCAGGCGCTTCTCGCGGCGAATTTTTCTTTCTTCCGCAATCGCAACAAACAGTAGCAGACCAATACATATCGCAGCTGAAGTATCCAGTGCTGCGAAGGTACCTTTCCAGCCTGTCAGGCCGAAGATTGGCGTACCGTCGGCAATCATACCCAGACCCAATTTCGCAAAACTGTCACCAATAAGGTAAGCAAATGTACCTTTGATGCCATCAGCAACACTGATTGCTTTCTTAGGAACGAAGCCAACAGCTGCTACACCAATCAGAAGCTGAGGACCGAATACCAGGAAGCCAAGAATAAACAGCGAGCCAAGGTACATGAATTCTGTTGTCGCTGTCTGGTAGATTTCCAGAGAGAAGATAATCAGAGTCAGAGACACACAGGCAACCAGAGCACGGCGACCGTTTGCAAGGTCAGACAGGTAACCCCACATCAGCGTACCAACCAGTGCACCTACTTCGAACAGTGTGAAACCCTGAATAGCTGTTTCTTTCGAGAAGCCCAGTTCCTGGTAAGCGTATACAGTTGACCACTGATCGATACCGATACGTACGATATACAGGAAGATGTTTGCAAAGCAAAGCAGCCAAATGATCTTGTTCTTCAGCACGTATTCCATGAAGATTTCGCGCTTACTCATTTCATTCTCTTCAGCGTTAACGTCTTCTTCACTGACTTCTTCACCGAACAGTTCTTCAGCTTTACCCAGACCGTAAGCTTCTGGAGAATCACTACCGAAACGCAGACCGATGAAACCAACAACAAGTGCAATGATTGACGGGAAGACAAACATACCCGCTACGTGACCGTCGAACAGGAAGTTCGCACCAAACAGTGCAACACCTGCAGCACCGGCACCACCAACGTTGTGTGACATGTTCCAGAAGCCAAGGTAAGTACCGCGCTTCTTACGTGGCGTCCATTTAGTAATGGTTGAGTAACTTGAAGGACCACCGGTACTCTGGAAGAAACCGCTCAATGCATAGAAAGCGATCATAAAGAACAGGCTAACGCTGGTGCCGCCCATACTGGCACTGAAGCCCAGCATAGCAATCGCTGACAGGATCAACATGAAAGGAAGAAACTGTTTGGTATTTTTTCCGTCAGCGTAATAAGAAACAACGGTTTTACCGATACCGTAAGTAATCGAGAAACCAAGACCAATCATACCCAGTTGAGTCATCGACAGATCATAAGTCGTGATCATGTCGTTCTGAGCAACGTTGAAGTTTTTACGGATCAGGTACATGGTCAAGTAGCCGATAAATACAACCAGGTAAGATTGCATAAATGGCTTGAACCACATTTTACGACGCTCTTCTACAGGCAGATCCAGTGTTGGTTTTCTAACCTGTTCCAGTAGTTTAAACATGTGAAACCCTCAAGATAATCACTCTACAAAATCGACAGAGCACAGCCCTGCGCAATCACGCTGGCCACCATCAGGAGGCGTTGTTATCTATCTCAACTACAGAGAAGCGCGACATCCATATCAAAAACCAGGTCAGGAAAGCGCCGGAATACCCTGAAGTCAACGAATGATGATTGACCAGATACAGGAGCGATTTTAATGAGGCTATCAGTAAGAGGCTTGAGAAGGCGGCCTAAAACAATTAGGAAAGATTCTTAGTTTTGAGTCAGTGGCAGGAAAAGCGTGAAAGCAATCACAAAATAAATAAGGTTATTAATAAGGTTTGAGAAATAAACATAAAAAGCGTGAATTGTTAACTAGTTGCGGACAGACAGTAACAAATTCACGCTTTTTAAAGCTACTGACTTAAAAATAAGTCAGTCTGATTTTAGAGCGCCGGATTAATACAGCGGCATCTCATCAGCAACAAACGGGTTAGAGGCACGCTCATTACCGAAAGTTGACAATGGGCCATGACCCGGTACAAAAGTCACATCGTTACCCAGAGGCCATAATTTGTTCTTGATGGAATCAATCAGAGTCTGGTAATCGCCTTTCGGGAAATCAGTCCGGCCAATGCCACCGCGGAACAGCACGTCACCAACAAAAGCAATTTTCGCATCTTCATTGTGCAGAGTGATGTGGCCCGGTGTATGACCCGGTGTGTGCAGTACATTAAGCTTCTGATTACCGACAGTCACCACATCACCTTCTTCCAGCCACTGGTCCGGATCAAAAGCTTCTGTCAGCGGGAAACCAAACATCTCACTCTGACGAGGCAAGCCCTGAAGCCAGAAAGCATCTTCTTTGTGCGGACCGATAACCGGCACATTCAGCTCTGCCGCCAGTGGTGCTGTACCACCAACATGATCAAGATGACCATGAGTCAGAATCAGCTTAGTTACTGTCAGGCCTAACTGCTGGACTTTTTCTTTTAGCAGGTGAATGTCACCGCCCGGATCGACCATCGCCGCCTCCTTGGTTTCATCACACCAAATGATCGAGCAATTTTGCTGAAACGGAGTAACTGGAACAATTTCAAACTGAAGACTCATAGCCCTTTCCTAACTCAAAATAATCTTGGCAAAGGATAACATGGCCCTGTCGATTACAACAAAAGCCTGTCACAACCTTTTCCGGTAAAAAATAGTTGATACAGCAAGTATCACTCGGATGGATAACGGGAGACAGAAACAGCAAAGCCGGAAACCATCAAGAGAGGAGGACGGTAACCGGCTTTGTAATTATTCAGAGAAATGGTTGTTGTTTTTTATATTAAATTCAGAATGCTTACCAGCGACGAACCGGACCAGTATCAATATGGACGAAACCATCCTTCGGATAATAGCCCACACCACCTAAACGCAGTTCCAGAGCAGCATCCCTTACCCGCTTTAGCGAGACACCTTCAAGGTTAAAATCAATCGCCTGCCCTTTCATATGGTAGCTCTTTTTTGCAACCTTGCGGCTTTTGCTTTGCAGGGCTTTGTTAGTTTCAGGTGAACGGTAACCCGAAATAATGCGCACCTGGCCTTTATGGCCTAGGCCCGTTTGAATTTGTGCAATGGCATCGATCAGGCGGCGGTCCATGTTTGCAACTTCATTACGGCGGAAATCACGACAGATATGGTTTATGCGTTTCAGCTCTTGTTTTATATAGTCCTGACCATCGAAGTACAGGGTTTCAAGATCTTCATTAGTATGAATATTACACAGCGAAATTTTACGAGGATTAGAACCTTTAAACGGGCTGGAAAATGCCACTCCTGGCAATAAACATGCGCCTAGTGCAAAACCTCCAGCTACCAATAGTTGACGGCGCTTGTAATTAATTTCTGACATCCTGAACAAAACCACTTTCTTGCTAAACACGAAATATAAGCTAAACAACGAGCAGCAAGATAACGTTCAGTTTTTGTTCAGTCAAACATCGATATACTAATAAAACGACTCTTTTTTATGTTAAAATCGTCTAGTTATTGAGCTACAAGAGAATTATTCATTAAAATTATTTGTTAGTTTTTCTTCCTTTTGTGACATACGACCGAATTGGTCGTATCTGTAGATATCATCACGGAAATGCACTTCCCCCTGACCATCCACCCACGCTGTCTGATAAATTACATGCACCTTAACCCGGTTGCTAAGACCAACAGTCTTAGTATTCGCACGCGCTTTAAGCTGGTTAACCCTCTCTTCCGAAACCCCCGAGTGATTCAGCAGGATCATTGCCAGTTCATCAGCGTGCTCAACCCGGACACATCCGGAGCTGAACGCCCGGGTTTCTTTATTGAATAGACTTTTCGTCGGTGTGTCGTGAAGGTAGATGGAATTGTCATTAGGAATATTAAACTTAAATTTACCCAATGCATTCTTATTGCCCGGCTTCTGACGCAACCGGTACGGGAACGACTTGGAGTTTACAATGCGCCAGTCGATCGTATGAATAGGGATCTGCTCATTGCTGGTCCAGCTGCGGATCACCCTGAAATCATTTCGGTACAAATAGCCCCGGTCATATTGCGCTTTTGGCAAAATATCCTTGCGCATAATAGAGATAGGAACATTCCAGTAAGGGTTAAAAACCACAGATGAAATTGAGGAAGTCATCAAAGGCGTTCTTCGGCTTGGACGCCCTACAATCACTTTACTGTTCAGCACGTGCTCATTGTCCAGCCAAAGGCTCATGCCGAAATCAGGAATATTGACGACTAATAATGAAGGATGTTCAGCTGGCCACAATCTCATACGCTGGGCATTTAACGCCAAGACCCTAATTCGTTCTTTAGGTGCGGTTGACAACCAGTAACGAGTTTTCGGTCCAATCACCCCATCAACTTTAAGACCATGCCTTTCCTGGAAACTCTTCACCGCTTCAACAAGTTCGACATTGTACTTTTTCACCTGATCCGCTCTAAGTTGGTCGGCCTGATAAGATGGTAAATCCCCGAGGTTTTCCAGAATCGTAATCAAACGCTCAGGGTTCGCCAATCTGGCTCCATAACGGATAATGCCGGACTGATAAAAGCCCGGCCAGTACTGACTCGCAGCAGTCTGTTCCAGTTGAGTAATAGCCTCGGTAATTTGGTTATATCTTTCATCAGCAGGTTTTAGTGCGGCGACAAAAAAGTTCAGCCGATCAGTTTCAATCGCACTGTTCAAAAGTGATTGCTGCATCTCTGAAGGCAGCGGCAAATCCGGATCGACCCCAGCACCGAAAAACCATCCCCGACCGAACTCTGGCACTGTTTCTACATAGCTCATGTAAGCAAGAAGGGTATCTGTTGCCAACAAATCATACTGACGCCAGTCATTAGACAACTTGAAATGTTTAAGCAGTGAATAGCGACTGGAAAAGTCGGAGCTGACATTTGCATGAGACAGCACCATCAACTGACGCTCGAATTCATCAGCAGCCCGGGTGTCTTGCCATAACGGAGTGTAGCCAATATCACGATAAATCTGCGCCAGCTTATTTATGTAGCGAATCACAGAGATATCACCGGCAATCTCATTTACCCACATCTCTGCTTTTTGTTGCTGAACAGCATCTTCAACAAACTGCGATGACACAGTATTGAGGAGAGGCTGAGACGGAAGTGTTTCAGCCGTAACAATATGCGCCGGAGAAAGTAACCCGGCGATGACTAAGCTAAGTCCGAAAATTCGAGGCTTTGACGTTGCCATTTAGGCTCCTTCTCTTCCCGCTAACACAATACCAATCAGCATAAGTATTTAATCACTTACTCCCGGCTGGTATAACAAGTATGGCAAATTCCTGAGTCTGCTGATTTAAATTTAGTCACAGGGGAAAAGTCGGCCGTGTATCAAATTTTAAACACCTCCTGATTTGCGGTGTACGGGTAAGGCTTCAAACAGATAGCTATCCCGCCATCCATTACAGAGCAAACAAACAGCCCAGAATAAGCAACAAGCAGCACATAAAAAGTACTTTTCATACGGTTAACTAAAGACAGCAGATAAAACTATATTGCCGAATTGACTCCATATAACGATAATTTTCATTAAGATTCGAAGTTTTATCGTCTTTATTGAAACTAACCCTTTCATGATCGTTGATATTGATGTACCTTCGCGGCAACTAATTTGGGAGAGTTAAATGGACAAGCACGAAGAAGTCCTCATTGCCCTTCGACAAATTATTCGGGCGATTGATTTACATTCGAGAAAACTTAATAAAGTCGCAGGGTTAACGGGGCCTCAATTAGTTTTAATGCGCGCGATTCGTGACTCAGGTGAAGTCACAATCCGTCAGCTTTCTAACAACACAAACATGAGCCAGGCCACGGCTACAACTATCCTCGACCGTCTCGAAAAACGGGGACTGGTTATCCGCGAAAGAAGCAAGCTGGATAAGCGTAAAGTGCATGCCCACCTTACCGAGTCAGGTAGGGAAACACTGGAGAAAGCTCCGCTGCCGCTTCAGGAAGATTTCGTTGCCCGTTTCCAGGAACTGGAAGACTGGGAGCAAACCTTGCTTTTATCATCAGTTCAGCGCATTTCGTCCATGATGAATGCCGAACACCTTGATGTAGCTCCTGTACTGGAAGTCGGAAGCATCACCAAGCAGGAATAGCAATTCCTTTCTCTATAACCAAAGCTGCAACTGCGGCTTTGGTTTCCCCGTACCTCATCACCCTCTTTCCTGCTCGCTACTCGCCACTAGTTGAGTATAATCATTCCATTATTTCATCAATGGCTATAACACGTGTTACTTGAAGGATTAGAGACATTGCTGGTGCTGGCAAAAGAAGGCACCATGAGCAAGGCAGGCAGCCAGCTGTATATCAGCCAAAGTGCGGTGAGCAAGCGGATCGCCCGATTAGAAAAGCAGTTAGGAAAAAAGCTGATTGAACCATCCGGACGGCGTATCAAACTAACACCGGATGCACAGGCTCTGATTGATAATGTCGGCCCCGGCTACCGGGAACTCAAAGGGCTAATTTTCGATCAACGAAACTATCAGGACAAAACGGTAATAACCCTGGTCTGCTCAGAAACCCTGGTTGCTGGCTACCTCGGTGAACTGATGGGCAATTACATCACGCACGATCGCTACATTTCTATATCAACCCGTCACACTCCGGTCATTGTTGAACAGGTTCAGTCAGGGGATGCCTGTATTGGCTTTTGTGCCGGACACCTGCCTGCACAGCACGGTCTGACAGCCCGCCATCTTTTTGATGAGCCATTTACAGTTATCAGCCAGCAACCTCTGGCTGAACCACCGCCAGGCTTGCTGGTCAACGATTTAAAAAACCCGGCCAATATCAACCAAGCCAGTGTGCTGCAAAAAGCCGGGATTCAACCTTTAATGGAGATGGACTCTTACACCGCTGCCGCCCAGCTGGCACTAGGCGGTGTAGCATCAGCACTGGTGCCGGCATCAATCGTCAAAATCCTGAAAATCGATCCAGTTCACTGCCATCATTTTGATGTATTAAGTGAGCTGACCCGGCCGGTTCACCTATGTTACCGCCAAAGCAGTTACCAGTCTGAACGTATTCGACGACTTATTGAAGCCATTGCGGATTCTGTTCCAACAGCAGCTTGACTGCCATTATCATTGAGATAATCACAACCATCGGGCGGATCAGTTTTCGTCCTTTGGTGACCACCACTTTAGCCCCGAGACGTGCACCGAGAAAACCACCAACCGCCATTACTAAACCGATTTCCCAAACCGGCAATCCGGCAAAAATAAAAAACAGCAGCGCGGCAAAATTAGAAGTGAAGTTGAGCACTTTTGTTCTGGCTGTGGCTTCAACTAACCCAAGCTGAGCGACAGCAACGAAACAAATAGTAAATAACGAACCAGCCCCCGGACCAAAAAAGCCATCATAGAAACCAATACCAGTTCCTACACTCAGGGCAAACGCATTCTCCGATAGCTTTGGTTCACCTCCGCCTTTTCCTGCCTTGGGTGACAACAAAAAGTAAAATGAAATACCCAGCAATAACACCGGAATTAAATTGGTCAGCACACCGGCATCAATCCGTTGTACTAATTCAGCACCTAACGCAGCACCAATAAATGTACAGATGATCGCATTACGCATGGTTTTCAGGCTTACTAAACCGTTACGAACAAAATACAGCGAGGCCGAAAAGCTGCCGAATGACCCCTGCAGCTTGTTGGTTGCCAACGCTTGTGCCGGAGGCATACCAACAGCAAGTAACGCTGGCACTGTCAGCAACCCACCACCACCGGCAATAGCATCAATAAACCCGGCCAGACCGGCGACGAAGAAAAGCAGAGCAAGGATTTCGAACGACAACTCCATTCACTAAATACTCAATAAATCAACAGGGAAGGAAAAATTACCACTGTATTTTCACCACGAACAGCGAAAGATTGGACAACATTCTATTCCCGTTTGGAATTGGTCATAAGACGTAGAATATGCATCATTTACAAAACCAAATTCCTCAGAGCCTGCCAAACCTGTTCCCCTGCGGGATGCAGACGTGCCTGATAACGGTAAGCATAATAGGTAATTGGCAAACGCAAATGGGACTCCCCAATCACAGCCACTTCACCACTTGCCAGCTCATCGACGACCGCATAGTCCGGCAACCAGGCAACGCCCTGTCCCTGCAAAGCCAGTGTCTTGAGTAAATCTGTCATTGATGACAGAAACACGGCTTTGAGATTGACCTGATCCCGAACCGCTTCAACCTGACGTCCCATATAGGATGTCGGGCTGTAAGCAAGCCAGGGAACTTCCTGATCTTTATCGATGGAGTAAAGCGGATTCCCCTCACTATCACAGGCACAAACAGGCAACAGCTCTGCCTGCCCGATCTGCAGTGACTGATACGGTGGCAGACGCAGCTGGGCGTCATCAAAAGCCAGCAGCAAATCACAGCCCCCTTCCTGAAGCACTTCAATAGCCTGATCGACATCGACAGCTTCCACACTCAACAGCGGATTATGCTTTCCGGCAGAAAGCTGTGGTTGAATCGTCGGAACCAGGCTGGTTGCCAGTGAGTGCGCCGCCGCTACACGCACCATGTTTCCGCCAAGTTTTGACAAATCCGACAGCTGCCCGATCCCTTCCATCATCTGGTTCATCAAAGTACGCGCAGTGATCCGGAACATCCTGCCACTGGGTGTCAGTTCAACCGGCGTTTTACTGCGATCCACCAACTCAGCACCAACAGTCTGCTCTAAGGCTTTAATCCGACGACTGAATGCAGGCTGGGTCACATTCCGCATTTCTGCTGCAACAGAAAAATTTCGCACTTCGGCAAGTGCAAGAAAATCTTCCAGCCACTTACTTTCAATATTCATAGTGTTTCAAATGACAAAAAAGACAGTATAACTAATGACTTAGCAAATAACAGAGAAATCAAGAGACTTAAATCACAGATTTAAAACAGAGCAATGCCGATTATGCATGACATCGCCAGCAACGGCATTTCTCAAGTGATACCAGCCATCCTATAGTGATTGCAGTTGAAAATACTGTAGGAACAAGCACATGAGCAGAAAATTAGGAATTCTGGGCGGAATGGGCCCGTTGGCAACGGTTGAATTCATGCAGAAAATCATTGCCCGTACTCCTGCTCATAATGATCAGCAGCATATCCCTATGCTTGTTAGTAATAATCCACAGATCCCGGATCGCACTGCTTATATTCTGGGTGAAGGTCAGGATCCGTTTCCGGTGCTTAAACAAGGCATGGAACAACTGCAAAATGCCGGTGCTGAGTGCATTGTCATTCCCTGCAATACTGCTCACTACTGGTACCCGCGTCTGACTCGCTGCAGCAAGGTACATATGATCAGCATTATCGACAGTGTTGTTAACGAAGCCAGACAACGTCAATACCGCAAGGTTGGTGTAATGGCGACTTCTGCAACCATGATGACAAGAATGTATCAGACCAAACTAGCGCAAAAGCAAATTGATGCGATTGAGCCGGATGAATCTGCGCAACTTGCCGTTATGGAAGGCATTTACGCGGTGAAAGCCGGTGAGGTTGAGCGCGGCAAACAACTGATGCTGCCGGTTTTCCGAAACCTGCTGGAACAAGGCGCTGAAGCGGTAATTTTTGGCTGTACCGAAATTCCGGTCGCACTGGCAGAACAAGCGATTGAGCAACCTGAAGCCTGTCTGGATTCGCTTGATATCCTGGCTCAACAGTGTATTGAGTGGGCACAGGCTGATGCACCAGAAATGGTTGCCTGACAGTTCAGACAAGCCCCGCTAATCTTATTGTTGGAGAAACGAAAATTTCAGAAGATGGAGGCACAATATGATTCGCCATATTCTCCTCTTCATCCGGCGACATCACCGTGATTCTGACCGCATCCAATGTGGCCAGAAGCAAGACTACCAACGAGGACAACCTTTTGACTGGCAGGAATTGGTTGAGAAAGCCATCGAAGCTATCGATGAATTCTTCCGCCGCCAGTGGGATCGGATTCTGATATTCACCGGTAAACAAAAACCGGATAAAAGGCGCAGGTAACCTGAAACAATAAGATAAAAACTAATAAGGTGGAGCTAAGACTCCACCTTATTCATTTCTGCTGGCATCCATTTACATGCAACTCAGCTTTCGTAAATCGGCCCACCGAATGAGGTCACCGGCGGCACTTCTCCACGGAATTTTTCGATTTCCACCACCACGGTATTAGCACTGGTTGCCTGTGCCAGCTCTGAAGAGCCGACATCCATAGTCAAGGTGTTAGGATCACCGTAGGTATCAAGTGAACCAACCTTTTCATTCATCGGCCCATACCAGGCTCCCTCATGAATTCGTACAACACCGGACGGATAATTATCAGAAACTCTGGCACCGGCCAGCAACTGCCCCCGATCATTGAAGACTCGTACTATATCGCCATCCTTGATCCCCCGCTTCTTGGCATCTTCCGGACTGATATAAATCGGCTCTCGGCCCTGCACACTATAAGTCGCCCGATACTCTTCCGACTCACACATCTGTGAATGCAGGCGCTGATCCGGGTGACAGGATTGCAGCCAGAGCGGGTATTTATCTGACATCGGCCCACCATGGGAGCGCTCGGCTTTTTCGAACCACATCGGGTGCCCCTGACAGTGTTCATAGCCAAAGCGGTCAATCTTACGGCTGAAGATTTCAATAAAGCCGGAAGGTGTACCCAATGGATTAATTTCCGGATCCAGCCTGAAATCGGCATGGCGAACAAAGCTCTTACCTTCGCCGAAATCAATCACACCGTCAGCCCAAAACTGATCGAACTCCGGCATTTCGAAGTTAGCTTTATTGGCATCGCGGCAATCTTTGTACAGCATCCGCACCCATTCCATTTCATCCATGCCACGGGTAAATTCTTTATGGCGACCAAAGCGACGACAAAGCTCAGTAAATATCTCGAAGTCTGTTTTTGACTGATAAAGCGGATCCACCAGCTTATGCATAGCCAGAATGCCAGATGCAGAATATGCTCCGTACAAGTCGATATCATTACGTTCGAACTGAGTACAGGCAGGCAGAACAATATCTGAAAAACGGCAGGTCGCTGTCCAGGCAAAATCAATAGTGACAACAGTCTGTAGTTTTTGGAATGCTTTCTTCATCCTGTTGCGATCCTGATGGTGGTGCCACGGATTACACCCGCTAACCACCAGCATCTTGGTATCAGGAAGCTTCACTTTACTGCCGTTATAATTGATTTCCTTGCCGGGCTCTAAGATAGCATCAACCCAACGGGCTACCGGAATTGTCTTGCTGTAACCCTTGAAGTCATTGTTATCCCACTTCGGCTTTTTACCCTCGTCCACATTACGAGGAAAGCCACCCGGACCAGCGGCTCCTGTAGACGGAATCCCCACTCCACTGTAGTGATGAGCATAAGAAATCCCGCCACCTGGCAAACCTATCTGACCCAGCATCGCTGCCAGAACTGCGCCCATCCAATAAGGCTGTTCACCGTGCTGTTGCCGCTGGATCGCCCAGCCAAATATAAGCTGCGTTCTGTCCGCGGCCAGCAGACGGGCAAACTCACGAATCTGATCAGCCTTCACACCACAAATCGGCTCTGCCCATTCCGGTGTTTTTTCGACTTTATCTTTGGTTTTACCTAACAAGTAAGGTACAAACTCATCGAAGCCAAGGGCATAAGTTTCAAGGAACTTCTTGGCATAGAGTTCTTCTTTGTAGAGAGTATGCGCGATAGCCAGCATGAATGGTACATCGGTTTGTGGGTTCACGTACAGCTGCTCACAACCAAGGTAATTCTGAGTTTTCGACCGCACCGGATCGACAGAGATCACTTTGATCTGGCCCTTGGCAATTTTATCTTTCAATTGCTCATAGTAGGCATAAGAATCATGTGTCTCGCACTGCCAACCAACCTGGGTATTCTTCATCGGATCATTGGCCCACAGGATGATCGTCTTACTGTTGGATAAAATATCCGGCCAGGACGTCCCCTGAGCATACACTTCCGTTGAACCGAGAACGTAAGGCAAAATTGTCTGACCGGCACCGGTTGAATAATCCCCGACCTTGGTCATAAAATTCCCGTGCATCCCTACGGCTCGCTGCATATGGCTGGTACAGCTGTGGAACTGGCCAGTTGCCCTCCATCCGGTCATCCCGGCATGCAGAGCCCAGGGGCCATAATCTTTCTGGATCCGCTCTAACTCCTGATAAAACAGATCCAAGGCTTCATCCCAAGTGACCCGGACAAAGCGGTTATTACCCCGGGTATCACCGCTGAATTTATGTTTCTTCAACCAATTCAGGCGTACAACCGGGTAACGAACACGGGACGGATTGTAGATAATCCCTTTTATCCCTTTGATCATATCCGTCGGGTATTTATCTCGCTCCAGTGGCTTGATTTCGACCACTTTACCGTTATATATCCGGGCACGAAATGCGCCCCAGTGAGAGCCAGAAACCTTCCATACTCCGTCAGCGGAATAAGGCGAGCCTTCTTCCGCCGCTTTTGCAACCTGCATTAATAAACTTGGGCCAATCACAGACGCAGCAGAGGTCGTTGCGAGGCCTTTTAAGAATTTACGTCGACTTAATGACATAGTTATTCCCTCATTTGCACCTTAATGACTGCCTTCAGAAAAATCTGATGAGTGTTTTTGCAGGTACTTCAGCACCAACGCTTCACTGTCGGAATCCAGATTCACAAATGCTGACATACCGTTGAACATACCCGGCCAGGTATTGGCATCAAAATGGTCTTCTGCCGGTTGGGTATGACAGACACTACAGTTGGTCTTATAAGCCGGACCTGCCGCTGCCCAGATATCTTCAACATCATCCATCAGTGACTCTTTTGCCATCCAGAGCTTAACGGTAACCCGCTGCCAGCCAAGACCGGTCAGATCATCTTCTTTCTCTTCGAATTTTTCTACCAAGGCATCATTTAGCGCGACCTCTTTACTCAGCGCCGCTGTTGGAATGTTCAGGCCGAAATCTTCGTTAATCACCCGGCCAAAACCTTTAGTTTTACGCCAGCCTGCTATCTCAACCTGAATCGCGTTATCTTTAACCTGTACCACTGTAATTTCAGAAGCCGGATTGAGCTGACCACCGTCTTTAGTCAGAGCTTCATCTTCATACATAGGCAGGAAGCGAACACTGAAGTAGTTTTCACCCTCGCTGAAACTGGTGTTGTTGGCCTTCTGAACCAACTCGGACACCATACCGCCGGATGTATCCATATCTCCCGGTAGCTCATGAGCGATACCTTTGTGGCAATCAAGGCAACTTTGATCCCGCTCAGCCGCCTGCTTCATCTGGGTGCGAGCCAAATCCGACATCAGATCCCAGTTCATACTGTCGTAGTTATGACAGTTCTTACACTCCAACGAGCCATTTGCAGCAAAACGTTTCCATTCATGGCTGGCCAGTTCCAACCGCTTATCAAGAAATTTTTCGCGGGTATTGATGGTGCCGAAAATTGCCCCGAACACTTCCTTACTAGCCTGCATCTTACGGGCGATTTTATCGGTCCAGTTATGGGGCACGTGACAGTCAGGACAGGTTGCCCTGACACCGGAATGATTGGTCCAGTGAACCGTTCCCTGTAATTCTTCGTATACATTGTCACGCATCTCATGACAGCCGATGCAGAACTTTTCGGTATTGGTTAATTCAAGGGCGGTGTTAAAGCCCCCCCAGAACATAATACCGGCAATAAAACCGCCGAGGGTCAGTACCCCAAGGCTGATATGGACTGCCGGACGCCATAAGGTCGCCCACAGTTTCTTTAGCAGATTCATAATCAAACTTTCCTTTTATCTAATGAATGACAGGGACGACTTATCCATGGCCGGGAGGACCGATGAAAAACACCTGCATAGCCCAAACAAGGAAACCGTAGCCACCAACAAAGGCCACAGAGAGGATGGGGAAAAGAAAAATGATAATGAAGAGAAACAATTGCCACTCACGCTTGGCTCTGTCTTGATTATCAACAGGATCTGACTTATTCATTGCTCTTACCCTATTCGTTGTTATTACTTCCACCACTTACCAGCCCCGATTAATACTTAGTAAGTAGAAGATAATGATGAAAGTATAGTTAACGATGACAGGCACATACCTTCGAATGTGGCCGGCAAGGTGAAACGCGGATTTCAGGGAGCAAATTTAAAAGGAAAGAAGTGCTTTCCGAGAACATTCGGAAGCGACCTTTTTACTGTTTCAGGAGCAAGTAATCTATTCTACCAATTAATACAAATGGTAGAGTCACACAGGGTTTTGAATATAACGAAAAGGCCTACCGCAATGGCAGGCCTTTGACATAGATATTGTGTTTGTTGATTAGTGGATTACAGCGAAGCCATGTAAACAGTCTGGTTACGCTGGTACATCTTTAGTCGGTTTTCAAACTTGGCATATCGTTGAGTGTTATTCTCCTCCAGTTTTTCAATCGCTACTTCCTGTGCTTCAATTGCCTGGCGGAACTGTCCGCATGCTGCGTAAGCTGCTGCCAGGTTGTCATAATCGCCCGCATCCCCGGTGCCCTGACGGTGCAGAACCTGCTTCGCCAGTTTCAGTGCTCGCTGACCGTCACGAAGACGTGAGTCTTCACATGTTGCATACAGCCATACCAGGTTACGTTTTGAATCCAGCGAACCACCGTTTGATGCTTCGTTGAACCATTTAATCGCATTTTCACAATCCACTGAGCCAGTCGCACCTGATGCATAATAAGCACCCAGCTCAATCATTGCAGATACATCGCCCGCTTTTGCACCTTCTGTATACCAGTGGATTGCCAGGTCATAGTCGCGTGGAAGTAATTCACCCAGCTTATACAGGTCACCAATCATGGTTTTTACTTCTGGCATATCAACCGATGCCTTTTCCAGCCAGTACAGTCCTTTCATCGGATCTGCTCTCAGGCCATTTGTTCCTTCCAGGTAAGCTCGTCCCAGAAACAACTGCATGTTCTTGTCACCCTGCTCTGCTTCCAGTTCAACATAGTTCAGTGTTGATAGCAGGTGATTCTCCGGCGAGGTCGTTACAGAGGCATGTGCTGAAGCACCGTAGCCAATTACAGCAAGGCCAAACATTGCGCCAAAAACAACTTTTTTAAGGGTCATTACTGCAGGCATATCAAACTCTCTTTCAATCAGGCTTCGTCGTGTTGATTAGAAATTTATATAAGCACTGATTAAAAAACAATCAACACAATACAGGCATTGCTGCATAGTAATGCTGACATTTTACGGGGTTTCTGAATGGCATCAGAAAGTTAACGAAAGGAGCGAAAAGATCGCCTAATGTTGATAATGAGAGATGGATCCTGTTATACGTGTACAAATAGTAACAGGTAACCCTTAATCGAAACTGAATCAGAACAGAATATACTGCCGGGTTTTAGTTCCCGGAAGCGCTATCGGCCCCCGGGAAAACCATTGAAAGCTACATTGACAGGTATTTATCCTCATCATGACTGAGGTACTGATTGGTATATTTAGGTGCATCACCATCAAGATCGATATCCAGATCAATCAGGTTCGGCAGATCCAGCAGTCCTTCACAAACAAGGATTACATCATACTCACCTTCAGGTACATGAGGCATTGAATAGGTATTATTTTCTGTTACCTTAGCCGTCATCATAGGTTCGTGATCCGAGCCTAAATCACCATATTGCTCACTGTCAGACTCATACATATATACATAGGCATTATCCATAATCGGGCAAGAAGATGGATCAACATCCCCCCAAATACTACCGGACAATGCATTATCAATAAGTTTCAAGCCTTTACTTTTCAGATAGTAAACATTCTCAACCATCTGAATCATACTTCTGATATCAAATGTCATTGTGAAAGTCTTAGGCGCATCAATATTGATGTTAAGGCCTTCAAATTTAAGGTCCTCAACAATCTCCATCTTCTTCTTATCGACCAAACTTCCGACATAAGAATATGGTGTATCTAAGAAATCACCATAACTTCCCTGAAGTACAGACAAGCTCATGCTGACATACTCACCCACCGGCACCAGTTGTTCTGCAATCAGGCTAACCAAATCAACACCGGCAACATCATACAGATCGATCACAATGAACTGAGGATAACCATCACTATCTACCGGTATATCAGAATCAGCAGGAATACATTGTGGTGAACTGAGTTCTTCCGGATTATTCATACTCTGTGTTGTCAGCTCGACAATATCACCAGCCAAATCTGTCAGCTTCACTGAATTAATGGCAACACAAGCCTGCAGTTCATCACCATCTGTTGGTACTTCTGTTGGCGGTTTAGAAACATCGACTGAAATTGGCGTAGAGCCAGCGTCCGCATTTGGATCAACAACAGAAGCAGGATCATCATCTGAACCACCACAACCAGCCACCACAACCGTGGTGAGCATCGCTAAAATTATATTTCTCATGTCTTCACCCCTACGACAATGTGTGTATCGGCCGTTACCAAACCAACCTGCTGGCCGCTGCTTAGTTCGGCTATTTATACTTATGGCCTTATCTAACATTTCAAATTCTAGGAGCAATTAGCGGGGCAAAAAATTTATCGCCAGCGTTATTAAGTAATGAGAAAGGGATCTTACAAACAAGACACTTAGCCGTTTTTAACGTACTGAAGTGTTTGAAAAAAGGTAAAAAAATTACATAAAAAAGGCCGGTATTACCCGGCCTTTTCAGTCAAATTTTTACAAGCTTAGAAGTGGCTAAGCTAGGTCTAATTCAAGCATTTCAGGAACACCCGGCTGTGGCTTAGGCTCATTACCAAAACCACGCAGACCAACAACATGCACGTGCTCGCGATCTTTAAAGATCTTACGCACCAGCTTATAGGTCGTACCTTTTTCCGGACTGATATTTTCAGGAGCCGCAATCAGCAACTGCATATCCAGACGTTCACAAAGCTCGAACAGCGTCGCAATCGACTTAGCATCCAAACGGGCTGCCTCATCAAGGAACAACAGACGACAAGGAATGATATCTTTACCGCGCAGACGACGTGCTTCTTCTTCCCAGCTCTGAACAACCATCAGCAGAATCGCCTGACCAGTACCAATCGCTTCACCGGTTGACAGTGCACCGGATTCAGCCTGCAGCCAGCCGTCAGTACCACGGTTAACTTCAATGCTCAGCTCAAGGTAATTACGGTAATCAAGCAGTTCTTCACCCAGTACCTGTGGTGAACGCTGACCCATATCAATATGCGGGTTCAAACGCTGGAACAACTTGGCAATCGCTTCAGAGAACGACAGACGGTGGTTACCAAATAGATCCTGATGCTGATCCTGCTGCTCTGCCAGACCACTAAGCAGTGATTCGTGAGTATCACGCACCTTCACATTCAGACGCACACCTTTGACCTGACCGAAACCAATGTTCTGCAGCCCTTGGTTCAGCATCCGGATACGATTCTGCTCACGCTGGATAGTCTTGCGAATAATGTTGGCAACCGAGTCTGAGCTAATGGCCAGACGCTGTTCGCGCGCGGTCAGTTCTTCACTCAGGCGAGCCAGCTCAACTTCCATCTCTTCAATCGCTTCTACCGGATCATCAGTGCGGATAATATCCTGGCGGATACGCTCACGAAGATGCTGGTACACAGCGATATAGAACAGAACTTTACGCTCTGGACGGGAGACATCTTCCGACGCACGCAGTGCATCACGCAGCTCTTCATTATCAGCTACAGCCAGACGCAGCGCACCCAGTGATTTATCCGACAGTGAACGAAGTTCATCAGCAGACATGTAAGCCATTTCACGGCGGTGCAAACGGCGCTCAACATCACTTTCACGAGCCAGACGCAGAACTGCACACCAGCCCGCTTTCGCGGTTACCACCAGCTTGCGGATTTCATGGTAATCCTTAACCAATTTACGCAGGCGCTTCACTGTGCCCTTCATTTCCAGCTCAATCGACGTGATCGATTTTTCAAGCTGACTACGACGAGTACGGGAGCTGTGCAGACGTTCGTTAAGCTCATCACGACGCAGACGGGCACGCTCTTCCGCTTCAACATCAGCACGAACACCCAGCTCCTGAAGTTCACGTTCAAATTCCTGAACCGTTTCCAGTTTCGCCTGATGCGAACTCTTCAGAGACGCCAGCAGCTGGTTATATTGGTTAGACTGAGCACGAGCTTGTTTCAGTGCTTCACGACCTCGACCACGCTCACGCTCAGCAGCAACCAGTTTTGCTTTCAGCTGTTCATTCAGCTCTGAACTCTTGTTAAGCAACTCGACCGAATCGGCGTAACTAAAGTGGTGGCGACGCTCAACCAGATCAGCAATTGCAAAAATCTTGGTCTTCAGTGCCTGCAACATCTGATCAGCTTTTTCGTATTCAGCCTGCAGAGCTTCAAACTGTTCAGGGTCGGCGTCCAACGTAGAAACCAAATCTTCCAGTTCAGTGATGGCTTTACCGTGGCGATCCAGGTAGTGACGCGCTTCATCCAATTGAGCCAGCTGTTGTTCAACTTCTTCAAAGCGAGCCTGAAGCGTGTCATCTTCCAACAGGTTAACAAGTGGGTTCAGTTTACCCAACAGAGACAAACCTTCACGCGCAGCGGTCAACTGGCTACGCTGCTGCTGTTCCTGGTTGTCTGATTCAGACAAGCTGCGGGAAACCTGGTTACGCTTGTCACGGGCAACCTTCAGTGCCGCTTCCGGATCTTCATTGAAAGCAACGGCCATGTGCGTAGCCACAAAGCTGTTAAAGCTCTGGTACAAACGCTGTAGCTTCTGCGAATCAAACGATGCTTTCGCGTGATCTTCTACTACCTGCTCGCGCTCTTCACGCAGCTGCTCCAGACGTTGCTCACGCGCAGCACGGCCAAACAGCGGAACTTTCGGGAAGCGAGAGTAACGCAACTGGCGATCGTTCAGGTGAACGCAAACCGCATCTTCCAGTTCATCAACATCAAAACCGCTGTCGTCAAACGAATCAGCATCACCTTCAATGATGTACAGGTCATCAGGACAGTCATCCAGCGCGACCAGTTTTTCTTTGATACCTTTCAGATCCGGTACCACAATCGCGTGACGAGCAGGACCGTACATTGCACTGAAATACGGCGCATCAGCAATCGTGATGTCATCGTAAATTTCAGAAAGCAGGCTACCGCCAAGGGTATCAGCCAGTGCGCGAAGACGAGAATCATCACTACCGCCCGGCTGCGCCAGACGCTCGATATCCAGCTCAAGTTGCTGCTTGCGGGCTGCCAGCTGATCACGAGCCGCTGATGCTTCACGCTCTTTATCCAGCGTTGCCTGCATTGCGCTCATTACATCTTGGCTGTCACCCAGCTCGCGCTCAGATTGTTCTGCCAGTTTCTCCAGTGCTTCTGAAGCGGCAATCCAAGCCGGAGCCTGTGCTTCCAGCGATGAAATCTGTGCTGACAGTTGCTGTTCCTGACGACGCAACTCACTGCGCTGTTCAACCAGTACTTCCTGCTGCTGTTCCAGATTTTCCAGAGTCGCTTCGTGGCGAGCCTGCTCTTCAGCCAGCGTCAGTTCACTGTCGATAGCCGTCGCAAATCGCTTACTGTAGGCTTCTGCCAGTTCGGTAGCCTGGCGTTGGTTGCGCACACTGCGCTCCAAGTCGCGGTATTGTGCTTTCAGCTGCTCACTACGTTCTGTCACGCTACGCAACTGGCGTGCATGGGCAATCAGCTCACGAGCTTTCTCTCCGGCTGTTGCTCGATCAACAGCACCGGCAATCGTAGTTACGATCTGAAGACCTTTTTCGAACTGCTTCGCAGCCGCCGAAGACATGTCCAGTTTGTGTTTCAGTGCAAGCAGCGCTGTTGTCTGAACATCCTGCTCCTGCTTCAGTTGAGCAAGATAAGGAACCGCCTGATCGGCAAGCAGCTGATGGTCACCGGAAAGCTCGCGGGCTTTTTCCAACGCCTGAACAGCCTGCTGATATTGCAGAGCACGAGTCTGCTGCATATCCAGCGCCTGCTGGTAATCGGCAAGCTGAGTCTTCAGGCTATCTACTTCTTCTTCGCTTAGCAGTGCCTGCTCTTCTGCCATTGCAAGTTGTTCAGCGGCTTCTTCAACCACCATAACCTGCTCTTCCAGACGCTCAGTCAGCTCTTCAAGATCTTCACGGTAACGTTCGATCTTTTCCTGCTGACGCACAGCCGTCTGAACCAGTTGCAGGTGATCCGATGCTGCCTGATGATCCTGCTCCAGCGCACTCTCGCGCTCGGTCAGTTCATCCAGTTCTGCCGACATGTTTTTCAGCGAGGTCTGGTTATCTGCAAGAAACTTGCGCGAACCCATCATCTCACCGCGCAAGCTCAGAGTTTTCTCAAGCTTGTTGCGACGCTCATTCGCATGGCGCATGTAGTCTGCAGCTACATAGTTAGTCGCTTCTGTGATCAAGTGCTTAAACAGATCACGATCGCTCTGGGTCAGCTTAATTGCTTCCAGTGTCATGCGGTTTTCGCGCAATGCCGCTTCCATATCCTGGAAAGCCTTCTTAACACCGGTATTGTGAGGCAGAAGGTAGTCACGTAGTGAACGGGTAATTGCGCTGGAAATACCACCGTAAAGCGATGCTTCGATCAGACGATAGAACTTAGAGCGGTCGGTGCTGTTACGCAATTTCTTTGGTAGCACACCAAATTCAAACATCTGAACGTGGTAATCAGTAACTGAGTTGAATGCCTTGAACTGAACGCCTTCGTACTGAGAAACGATCTCTTTGACTTCGTTGATCTGGCGAACACGTGCCTGATTATCAGACAGTGATTCCACCAGCACTTCAGTCGGCTTCACGTCCGCAGGCAGGCCTTGGATAATGAATGGTTTGATATCCACCTTCTTATCACGGCCAGCAACCTGCTGTAGCTTAACGGCAAAAATAACGCGCTGATTTTTAGAGTTCACCACATCCAGCGCCGAGTAACAGGTACCCGGTTTCAGCTTACCGTGCAGACCTTTATCGCGGGATGCGTTTGAGCTGCCGGCCTCTGTGGTGTTACGGAAGTGCAGCAAGCTCTGATCCGGGATCAGTGTGGTAATAAACGCTGCCATAGTGGTAGATTTACCGGCACCGTTACCACCAGACAGAGTAGTGACTAGGTTGTCGATGTCAAAAGTACGGGCAAAGAAGCCGTTCCAGTTGACCATTGTGAGCGATTGATACTTACCGCGTTCCATCAGGCTTCACCCTCCTGTCCGGCATAATCTGTTTCTGTTGCTGATTCTTCAGCATTTTCTTGCTCGTCAAGCAGGCTTGACTGACTTGGCTCCTGCTGGTGAACAACAACGGCTTCACCATCACGGATCAGACGCAGCTGTGCTTCACGCACATCATCACCAGCACGCACGTCAGCACCGAAGCGGAATACCGCCTCGCTGATGCGGAATTTACCGTTTTCGCCAACCGGGATAATCATGCCGATACGGCGCAGACGACGCAGGGATGTTTTTACCTTGTCGTACAGTTTTTCACGGTCAAGATCTGAACCGCTGGCACGGTTAGTCACCAACTTCAGCAGTTTTTTCTCGTCCGCCAGAGCCACCAGCTCTTCAAACAGTTCCTGGTTGGTAAAAATCCCTTCGTGAGCAAGACGTTCCGGGCTCAGGTAAAGGAAACACAATACTTTACCGACCAGCATATCCAGTTCGGCCAATACTGAACGGTTAATCAGGGAGGTTGAACGCGGGCGCAGGTAGAAAAAACCTTCCGGCGCACGTACAAGTTCAGCGTTGTAGCGCTTGTAGAACATTGCCAGTTCCAGTTCGAACTCAATCAGCAATGCGTGATTATCCAAATCTTCGCTGGCGATATGACGGCCAGAACGCAGCGCATTATCCAGTGCCGGGAAAAGCGGGTTGGCAATCGCCTTGGCCAGCTTTTCAGGCATAAATTCTTCAATATTTATCGATGACATTAGCTTGTACCTTGGCTCCGTAGTCATTAATTGCTTCCCAATCAGGCTGAATCGCACTGAAATCGGCCTCGGAGTAACCGAGTCTGACAGCCTGATCAATCACAATACGCGACAAATCAAAGTGTTGCGCATGTGGATGCTGAGCCAGATAATCTTTAAGAAGCATACTCAGGTTAATTGCAGCACCCGTTTCTTTGTGGGCCTGCAGCATTACTGCAACTTGGTCAGCCAGCTGGTCGTTCACCAGGCTGAACTCTTCAAATTCCATCTCCTCCGGTACGATACCGGTAACTTCATCGTCACGCAGAACCAGAGCCTCATCACGCATATCGAGCAAACGCTCGGCATCAGCGTAAGTCAGGAGCCACGGGTCGTCGAAATAGTCGGCAACCGACTGGCGCAGACGCTGGCTGAATGCCCTGTTCTTATCCATATCGATCGCAGTACGGATAAACTTATGAACGTGACGGTCATAACCGATCCACAGGTCAATCGCCTGCTGGCCCCAGTTGATGATGCGGTCTAGTTTCGCCTGGAGAATAAATATCATCGCATCGACAAAATCCAGATCAGGGTTGCCCTGAATTTCTTCCTGGATTGTCAGTAGCTGACTCTGCAACTGATCACCAGCCGCCTGTAGCGTATCCTGCAGTTCACGCAGCGTGCTGGAGGTTTCGTTAAGCAGACTTTCACAATTAGTAATTGCAGCTCGCCAGTCCTGGTTCAGCAGCTCAGCAATATCTTGCTTCACCTGCTGTTGCTGCTCATCCATGGTGCGCTGGTTGAGGTCAATACGATCAAAAATTTCGGCAACTGAGTATTTCAGTACCGCGTATACTTGCTGACGCCAGTGCTTCTCATCACCGCCTTCTTTCGCCGCTTCAGCAGCCTTGTTAATTTCATCGGCTACCATCGCCAGCTGAATTGACAGCTTAAGCGATGAGTATTCACGGTGACGGGCATAATAATCGGTAATACCCAGCGCTAGCGGGCTGAGTCGATAGATACTTGCGCCATCTGTTACTTCACTGGTAAAGCGGGTAATCAAACGTTGGCGAACCAACTCGTTAATCGCGTTGTTGGCACGAAAAGCCAGCGTTTCCTGCGACTGGTCAAACATATCGCTGACAATGCGAAACACATCAACCAGCTCGCCTTCCCCTAATTCTTCATCAAAGCGATCGCCGCTCAGTACAGCAATCGCCAACAAGAACGCCAGCCGCTCCGTTGGCAGGTTAAGCGAAAACTCATGTTGCTTAACCCAACTGACCAACTCGGGAACGGTCTGGGAAACATCACTCATCCGTTGTCCTTATTGCTGTTATCAATGTCTGTCTCTTTACCACTCTTATCATCAGACGCCAGCGGCTTTTGAGCGTATACGTGAATATAACGCCCCAAGGACAAATACGGTTCCTGTCGACAAAGCTTCTGCTCCATCTCAAGAACTTGTTCAAATGTATAATCCCCTACCATGTTGCTTTGCATGTAATCATGGAAGGTACGAACCCCGGTTTTACCGAGGATGTTAAATCCTGCATCAGTCAACCAGCTATATACGTCTTCAGGCTTTATACCTTTTTGTGGCTGAAGCTTGAAGCGCTTACGATGCGGCATGCCTTGCTCAATGTGAGTCAAATTCCCGCAAATCAAGTTCTTAAATAGCAAGCCATTGTAGTTATAGAACATGACCGAAATAATTCCGCCTGGCTTTACCTGCTCTAGCAAACGCTCAAGCGCATCTTTCGGATCGGACAACCATTCCATTACCGCATGAAAAAGTACCAAATCAACAAGGCCATCTAAGTGTTCACCAACCTGCTGGACCGGGCTATGAACCAGACGATATTGCTCAAGAAGGCCATTTTTGGCAATTTCCTGCTCAGCCAATTTCAGCATTTCGCCAGAGAGATCACATAACGTGACATTGTGCCCCAGCTCAGCAATCTTTTGCGACAACTGGCCTAAACCGCCGCCAGCGTCCAGAATATGCAACGGCTTTGCCTGTTCCAGCATAGCAAGTACCTGCTCCAGATCCTGCCAGACAACAGTCTGCCTAATCTGGCCTTTTGCCGTGCCATATATGTTTTTCGCAAATTTTTGCGCTAGGTCGTCAAAATTTCGATCTTCGATCACGTCAGCTTTACGTTATGATAGCGGTTGAAAAAATGTGGCTTATTTTCTCACAAGCGTTATAGGAATAAAGGCTTGTGGTGCTTTTTCGAGCTCAATTGATGAATTTTCGGACTACATTGCATGTTTGAATTAAAAAAAATAGTTTCTGCATTACTGATGCCCTTGCCGACTCTGCTCATTTTAGGGTTCATCGGCTTGCTGATCCTCTGGTTCACACGTAGGAAGGGACTGGCCTCCACTTTCATTACCTTTTCTCTGCTGGGTATTTTCCTCGTGTCGTTCCAGCCAATTGCGACCAGCCTGCTGAGACCAATAGAACGTGAAAACGAACCATTTGTACCTAGCGGTGAAGCTATTCAGTATGTAATGGTGTTGGGTAGCGGCCATGTAATTGATCATGCGATGCCTATGACATCAGAACTTTCACGTACATCTTTGATGCGTCTTTCCGAAGGGATACGAATCCAGCGAATGTACCCTGAATCCAGATTGATCCTTTCCGGCTATGATGGCGGAACAGGTGTCAGCCACGCAAGAATGATGGCTAAAGTCGCACTGGCTCTGGGTGTAAACAAAAACAATATCCTGTTACTAGAGACGGCAAAAGATACCTGGGAAGAGGCATTTCAGGCAGCTTCTGTTGTCGGCAAACAAAAAATGGTTCTGGTTACCTCTGCAAGTCATATGACTCGTGCGTTGTATGAATTCGATCAGGCAGGCCTAGCACCGATACCGGCTCCGACCAACTTTCTGGCAAGCAATAAAATCAAGCAGCCATGGATTCGTTACAGTCCAAAGGCTCAGTATCTGGAGCAAACTGAACGCTACTGGTATGAAACTCTTGGCCGTTGGTGGCAACGACTGCGGGATGCTCTTGCAGGCTCTGAACCGGTAACTGAAGAGCCTGCAACATCTGACACTAACAATCAGATATCGCTTGAGCTCAATCAGCAAAAGGTGAGTAATCCAGTTTAAAAATCTCTTCAATTTATCTGTCTGGCTGGCCGACAACCGCTCGGCCTGTCACTTCACCTGTTTATAATCCCAGCATTCAGAAACGCATTCGACAACCATTCCAACCCGCAAACCATCTGCCAGCTATACCCGAAGCGTATAAAGCCTGAGTAAAACATCATCGCAATGAACACTCCTTAAGCCTTATTCTAAATCGTTTTATCATGTTCGATTTTTGTATAGTTGTCGGGAGTGAAAACCATTTCCATTCCATTTGTCTGACTTTATTATCAGCTACTCATAACCAAACACGTCAAAAACGGATTTTTCTGGCTGCAAAACATACAGTTATCGGTTGCTCAACATGATGTATCTAATAATAAATCTCGCGCTATTCGCCCTTCTTATCGGTTTTCTGTTCAAACAACAAAAAGCAGAACTCACACTATCCAAAAGAGTCTTTACCAGTCTTGGTTTAGGCGTCATCTTTGGTGCTGGCCTGCAATTTTTCTATGGTGGCGGAAGCAAGGCAATTGCTGACACCTTGGAATACGTCAACGTTGTTGGTGCAGGTTATGTCAGCCTGCTGAAAATGATCATAATGCCGCTGATTACCGTTTCGATCATAGGCGCCATAATTAAAGTGAAGGACTCCGGTTCACTGGGTAAAATTTCCGGTCTAAGCATTGGCATCCTGCTGGCCACAACTGCGGCATCAGCTCTGATTGGTATTCTAATCAGTAACCTGTTTGCCCTGTCTGCAGACGGCATCGTTCAGGGTGCCCGTGAAATCGCCCGTGGTGAAGTACTGGAGACTCGCCTTGTCAGTGTTGAAAGCCTTTCTTTTGCCGACATGATCATATCTTTCTTCCCTGGTAACCCGTTTGCTGATCTGGCTGGCAGCCGTCCGACATCCACTATTGCTGTTGTCATCTTCTCCGCATTTATCGGTGTGGCAGGCCTGACTGTTATCCGCACTCAGCCTGAGCTTGGCCAGAGTTTCGAGAAATTCATTACTGTTGCCCAAGAAGTCGTCCGTACCCTGGTACGCATGGTACTGAGCCTAACACCTTATGGTGTACTGGCACTGATGACTAAAGTAGTGGCAGGTTCCAATTATGACGACATCCTTGAGCTGATTAACTTTGTTGTCGCTTCTTATGTCGGCCTCGGCTTAATCCTGCTGATGCATCTGGTATTGGTAGCATTCGTTGGTGTTAACCCGTTGCGTTACCTGAACAAGATCCTGCCGGTACTAACATTTGCGTTCACCTCACGCTCTAGTGCAGGAACAATTCCGCTGAATATCGAAACTCAGGTGAAAAAACTGGGTAACGGTGAAGGGGTAGCCAACTTCTCTGCTTCCTTTGGTGCGACCATGGGTCAAAATGGTTGTGCCGGTTTATATCCGGCAATGCTTGCGGTAATGATCGCGCCGACCATCGGCATTAACCCTCTAGATCCGGGCTTCATGGCGACACTAATTGCTGTCGTTACTATCAGCTCATTCGGCATCGCTGGCGTCGGTGGCGGTGCAACCTTCGCAGCCCTGATTGTTCTGTCGGCACTGGATATGCCTGTTGCACTGGCTGGTTTGCTGATTTCTATCGAGCCATTGATTGATATGGGTCGTACCGCGATTAATGTCAGCGGCGCAATGACAGCCGGAACTATCACTTCCCGCCTGCTAGGCGAAGCTGATAAAGGTATCTTTGACTCTGAGAAGGATGTCGAAAGCAAAAACGCCAACGCATAACCAACATCAGTAGGCCGTTATAAAAACGAAAAGCCACCAAATCATCATGGTGGCTTTTTAGTTGACTCATTAAGCTTTTAACTAACAAAGGGGCTGATATCGCTATCAGCCCCTTTATGAATTTAATATCCGAAACTTAGCTTAGCCGATAAGTTCGCGAACTTTTTCCAGGTCTTCCGGCGTATCAACACCGGCAGGCGGTGCATCAATCGCAACTTCAACATGAATTTTCTCGCCATACCAAAGCACACGTAGCTGCTCCAGCGCTTCGATTTTCTCCAGCGCACTCGGTTCCCAATTAATATAGGTATTAATAAAACCGGCACGATAAGCATAAATACCGATATGGCGCATCAGGTTATGATGAATTTCCTGAGGTCGCTTAGCAAAGTTATCACGATCCCAAGGAATTGATGCACGACTGAAGTACAAGGCATAACCGTTTTTGTCGGTAACAACTTTTACGGCATTAGGGTTAAACACTTCATCAGCATGATCAATTTCAACCGCCAGTGTCGCCATCGGCGCATCATTATGAGCCAGGTTATCGGCAACCTGACGAATGATTGTATCAGGGATCAACGGCTCATCACCTTGAACGTTAACCACGATCTGATCGTCTGCTAACTGGTATTTCTCAACCACTTCAGCCAGGCGCTCTGTGCCCGACTCATGGTCATCACGGGTCATGCAGACTTCACCACCGAAACTCTTCACCGCGTCAGCAATGCGCTGGTCATCAGTCGCTACAATCACCTGCTCTGCACCAGCTTTACTCGCTTGTTCATAAACCCACTGAATCATCGGCTTGCCGCCGATATCCGCTAGTGGTTTACCCGGCAGGCGCGAAGACTGGTAGCGCGCAGGGATGATAACCGTAAATGACATTATTTCACCTCGTCACAACTTAGTGTGCGTGCTTCTGGTTCAAGCAAAACCGGAATGCCATCCTTGATCGGATAAGCCAGACGGTCAAATTTGCATACCAGTTCACCTTTGTCTTTATCGTAGTTCAGCTTGCCTTTACAAACCGGACAAGCCACGATTTCAAGCAGACGATGATCCATATTCTTCCTTTACCTCAATAATCCGATTAATAATGGCTTCAGCTTCAGGTTGTGGTAACACGGCATCAACCGGCAGATACCACCAGTCAGGCTGAGCGAAAGTGTGGCATTTCACCGCATCTTTCTCTGTCATTACTAAATGCTGCCCTTTAAGGGCCAATTGTTTTAGTTCTTGCTCGGAGAATGCCTGATGATCAGCAAACGACTGACAGACAACAGGTGTAACTCCCAACGATTCAAGAGTGTTGAAAAAGCGAGGCGGATGACCGATGCCGGCCATCGCGACAACATCTTTAAGTTCAGAGACCGCTTTACGTTCTCCGGTCACCAGATTAATAAGCGGTGACGGCTGAAGCTGCATTCGGGCTTCGCCCTTTTGAGCTTCGCCACCGTTACAGATCAGAAAATCCACGTCTAACAAACGATCACAGGATTCACGAAGCGGCCCCATTGGAATAAGCTGTTGGTTACCAAAACGGCGCTGACCGTCAATAACCACAATTTCAATATCGCGCTCAAGCGCGTAATGCTGCAAACCATCGTCGGTTATAATGACATCAACATCCTGCTCCAAAAGCAGCTTCACGGCTTCAGCCCGTTTCGGTGATACCGCAACGGGCGCACCAGTTCGTCGACGGATCAGCACTGGCTCATCACCGGCTTGAGCTGTTGAGGTATCGTTGTTAACCGGGAAAGGATAGTAAGGTGCCTTGCCACCATAACCACGGGATACCACCCCTGGCTTGAGCCCTTTTGCCTGCAACTGCTCTACAAGCCAGACCACAACCGGGGTCTTACCGTTACCGCCAGCCGTAATATTTCCGACAACAATAACCGGAACCGGTGCACGATAAGCTGCTTTCTTACCGCTTTGATATTGCTGACGACGGCGACGGCTGATCAAACCAAACAGCTTGCTCAGCGGCCACAAAACAGGATTCAGCACCACCCCGGCCGGGTGGCGCTCAAACCAGATTTTTTCAATAAGCGAAGCCATCATTCACCAATCTTATTCACCGAACTGAATGCGATGCAGCTGCGCATAGGCACCGTCAAGAGCCAACAGATCAGAATGAATACCACGCTCGATGATTTCACCTTCATCAACAACCAAAATCTGATCCGCGTTTTCAATCGTCGACAGACGGTGAGCGATCACCAACACGGTACGATCTTTTTGCAGTTCATCCAGCGCCGACTGAATCGCACGTTCTGATTCCGTATCCAGTGCAGATGTTGCCTCATCCAGAATCAGGATTGGCGCATCACGCAGCAGGGCTCGGGCGATAGCAATACGCTGTCGCTGACCACCGGACAGGCTGACACCGTTCTCACCGATCATAGTATCAAGACCATGTTCCATGTTTTCAACAAAGTCCATTGCATAGGCCAGTTCTGCCGCCTTTTCGATCTCGGCTCGGCTATATTTTTCACCGCTCGCATAAGCGATGTTGTTAGCAATGGTATCGTTAAACAAGTGAACGTTTTGCGAAACTACCGCCACCTGCTCACGCAGATTCGACAACTTGTAGTCATACAGGTCACGACCATCAATGGTGATATTCCCGGAATCAACGTCATAAAAACGGGTCAGCAGGCTGGCAATGGTACTTTTACCGGAACCAGAACGTCCGACGAGAGCCAGAGTCTTACCGGCAGGCAATGACAAACTAACGTTACGTAACGCAGGTGTATCTTTAGTCGGGTAGGTAAACGTCACATCTTTAACTTCGACATCACCTTTAACACGCTCAACAGCATGTGTACCGCGATCTTTTTCAGTTTCCAGTTCCATCAGGCCAAACAACGTCTGGCAGGCAGCCATACCACGCTGGAACTGTGATGTTACGTTGGTGAGAGCCTTCAGTGGACGCATCAGACCGAACATAGAACCGAAAATCAGAGCAAATGTACCCGGTGTCAGGTCACTGCGCAGAGTGTCAGTATTTGCCAACACCAACACCACAACCAATGCCAGTGAAGCAATAACCTGAATCACAGGGTTAGCAATGGCCTGCGCCGATACCAATTTCATGGTCTGCTGGCGCATACGGTTACTCACCTGATCAAAACGTTCTTTCTCGACTTGCTGGCCACCATAGCTCAGTACCACCTTATGGCCTTTTAGCATCTGCTCTGCGGAAGAAGTTACAGAGCCCATGGCATCTTGCATGTTTTTCGAGATTTTACGAAAACGCTTCGATACAACACGAATAGAAACCGCAACAACAGGCGCAATGATCAGCAAAATGGCAGACAGCTGCCAGCTGTTCCAGAACATAATGGCCATCAAAGCAATAATGCTGGCACCTTCTCGAACAAGACTTACCAGCGCACCACTGGTTGCTGATGCAACCTGCTCTGAATCATAGGTGATGCGAGACAGCAACTTACCTGATGATTCTTTATCAAAGAAGCTGACCGGCATTTTCATGAAGTGATTGAACATCTGGCGGCGCAATGTCATTACAACATTACCAGATACCCAAGACAGGCAGTAAGCAGATACAAAGCTACTGATGCCGCGTACGATCATCAGAATAAGCAAGTAAATTGGCATCATTGCCAAGAAATTGGATTCAAGCGCATCCAATCCCCCAAAACTTTCATCCATCAATGGCTTAATCATCGACAGCATGAGTGCGTCACTAGCGGCGTTAATGACAAGTGCCACTACTGCAACGCCAAGGCCAGCTTTATACAAGCTGATTGAAGGCCACAAGCGTTTAAACGTTTCCCAAGTGGATTGATCTGTAGGTTGTGTCATGGAAACCAGTTTTTCTGAAAGACAATTCTACACATTCTACTCGCATAGTGCCGATGCACCAAATAAGTTACCGCATCGATTTTTCGAGCAGCCTAATAATTAAGCAATTTCTCAGTTTTTCTGACTGAACAGCTCTCTGTACCAACTGTTTTTTATATCCTGACGATACCGTAACACCTCCAGCTTTCCCGGTTTAACATCAACCCTAACCTGCCCAGTATCTGACGTAGCCAGCCATATCGCCTGCTTATCAAGGTAGCGCTGACGAATATCCGGTGACGGCAAATGCCAAGGGTTATAACGCGCAACAGACACTAAGGCATAACGAGGGGACATCCCTTTAAGCCAGGTCGCTGTCGACGATGTTCGGCTGCCATGGTGAGGAACAAATAAAATATCGGGATTGAGATCAGGCTCCAGTTGAGCCAACAGTAGTTCAGAAATGGCATCAATATCGCCGGTAAGCAATGCGGACGTTGGAGCTGCCGGATTGATAAGTCTGTCACTGACTTCGATAACACAAGAATGAGGATTCGCAGCCCGCGAAACCAGTTTCGGAGGCCATAACACGCGAAAATCTAGTTGTTGCCATTGCCAGTGTTCACCTCTGATACAAGGCGCAAAACCATCACGACGATCACTGCTACGCTTCCACTCCGGACGCATTCTTTCAATGATATCCTGAGTACCTCCGGCATGGTCACTATCGGCATGACTGAGAATCAAACCATCAAGCCGAGTAATACCATAGCTCAACAAAACCGGTTCAATTACCGCGGTGGCAATGCTGCCCTGTTGCCAGCGGTTACCTGTATCGTAAAGTACGGCAGTCCCGTTACGCCGAACTACTACGGCAAGACCATGACCGACATCCAGCATTTCCAACTGCCAGCCCTCTTCACCTAAAAGCTTCTTCTGCTCCGAAACAGGCCCCCCTTGCCAGCACACTACAGTGAGTATCAAAACAAAGTGCAAAGCACAGAACCGACGCAATGGCAAAAACCACATTACAAACAAACATCCCACAACGCCTAAAAGGTAAGACCCCAACGTAGACGAAATATCCCACCACGCGCCCGAAGCCAGTTCAGCTAATAACATAACTGGTACAAGGGAATAATCCGCCAAAGTCCAGAAGAAAACAGAAACAGATGACAACCCTGATCCTGCTATTGCCGCTAAAACGAAGGGAACTGTCAGGATACTAACTAAAGGAACAGCAAAGTAATTAATCAACGGGGCCAATAACGAAACCCCGCCGAACCATTGCCACTGCAAAGGCAACATCATCACCAACAAGACTAACTGCACTTGTAGTAACAGACGTAATCTTGCCCTGCACAATTGCGACCATGTTTGCTCTGAGTGATGCAAAAGACGCATGCCACTAGCACCGGCGAAATAAAGAATGAAGACAGCAGAAAACGACAGCCAGAAACTGGCTGAATAGGAACCTAAGGGATTCACACAAAGGCAGACAACCAACGCCGTCAGCCAAATCTGCCAGCCGGGCCATTGCACCTTCATTCGTAACAGCCCCATCACTATTGTACTCATCAACAGCGCCCGCAGGGTCGGCAAGCTGAAACCCGCCAACCAGGCGTATCCCAGAGCGAACAACAAACCAAGCCACAATGGTAACCAATTAATCATGCACCATTCCGGCATCGTTCCACGGAGTATGCATCCCAGCCACCAGCCGCACAACAAGGCAAGTCCAATATGCAGTCCGGATATTGCCATTAGATGGGCAAGCCCGCTGTCACGAAGTCGAAGCCAGTCTTGGTTATCTAATCCGTCGCGATAACCAAATCCTAAAGCTAATAGATAAGACTGATACTGCAACCCGTCCGTTAACTGAACCGCCTGATCAAATATCTTCTGCCGGAAAGACGGTTGTGATCTATCATTCAACCTGACTCCGGATATCACAATGCCTTTGCCATGAATTCCGTTACCGACATAGTACTGCTCAGCATCAAAGCCCGCCTGATTAACCCTGCCATACGGACGTCGCAACCTTACACTCAATTGCCATGTTTCACCCTGTTTCATGACGGTAGCATCGGACCACTCAAGGCGTACTTTAATAGGAAGGCTGCGCGAAGAAGAACTGTGTTCAATTGACAACACATTAAAATTAAAAGAAGTCGTTGGAATGTCAGCATTTAATAGGCTGCTAACTTTACCAACTATGGTAATATTTCCGCGCTCATTTGGTATAGCCTGAACAGCATGGGTGTAACAGCTTGCTCCAATCTTCGCCACAAGGGTTCCTAAGACGACCCAGATCAAGACGTTGAAACGGAAAAAATACGAAACTACACCACCTATCATTAAGGCTGTAATGAACCAAATATAATCTGGAATAAACTGCCAGAAATGAAGCGATAAGATCCCTAATGCAATACCGGCTGCGACTCTGTTCATTGTCGCCATGCCTTTACATAAAAGAAACAACAATGCCAAGACATGTAATTAAACGCTTCCTGCCCAGTCATGAAGTCATCAAGCGCCAGAAAGCGCTGAAGATTTTCGGCAACGTGCTTTATAACCCCAACCTGTGGTGCCTTAACCGCCGTTCGGCTTCGGGCGCGTTCGCAGTGGGCCTTTTTATGGCATTTGTTCCGTTGCCCAGCCAGATGATTATGGCAGCTGGCCTTGCTATTTTGTTCAGCGTTAATCTGCCTTTGTCGGTTTGCCTGGTATGGGTGAGTAACCCGGTAACCATGCCGGTTCTGTTTTACGGCGCCTATAAAATCGGAGCCTGGCTGATGCATACTCCCCACCAACCTTTTCACTTTGAACTTTCCTGGGAGTTTTTGCTGCATCAGATGAGCCAAATCGGTCCTCCTTTCCTTCTTGGCTGTGCAGTATGTGCGGTAACTTGTGGCCTGGTTGGTTACTTCGGTATTCGCGGGCTCTGGCGATACTCAGTAGTAAGAAGCTGGAACAAAAGAAAATTCCGCTAAACAGGATCAAAAAAACCTCGCTTATGCGAGGTTTTTTATTGCCTTTCAACCAGCATATCAATCGTCAGAATAACTCTGAATCAAAGAGTGGAAGTCAGCTAACAAGCTAAAGATGGGATGTAGAACCAAAACTCCACTTAACTGGAAACCACATCACATCCCTAACAAAGCCGACACTGAACAGCAGCTTCATGCAACCACTACTTCCACATAACCTTCACTGGTTATCCCAGATTGATTATTTAGCACTGAGGACTTGAGCAGGTTGCAGAGCACTTGCCCGTCTTGCAGGATACCAGGTTGCCAACAGGCTCAACACAACCGCTGTTGCCGTCACGATTGCAACGTCATGAACAGCCAGCTCTGTCGGCAAAAAGTCCACGAAGTAAATATCGCCGGAAAGGAACTGGTGACCGATAAGGTTTTCCAGCCCTTTAATCAACCCCGTCAAGTTTATTGCCACTAACGAGCCTAATACTGAACCCAGAACGCTACCGACAACCCCGGACAAAATGCCGTGCCAGATGAAGATCGCTTTCACTAACCCATCACCGGCACCCATCGTACGTAAAATGGCGATATCAGCAGCACGGTCTTTTACCGCCATCATTAGCGTCGAGACGATGTTAAAACACGCCACGCCAATCACCAGCACCATCACCAAGTACATAATGGTTCGTACCATCTGGATATCACGGTAAAGGTAACCGTATTTCTGAGTCCAACTTTTCAGATAAACATAGACAGGAAGGGTAAAACCGACTTCTCTTACGATCGCCGGCGCTTCAAGGACATTATCAACATTAATTGAAATCCCGGATATACCTTGCCCCATCGACAGATACTGCTGCGCATCAGCCATCGGAATAAGAGCAAAGTTATGGTCAATCTGGCCACCCAGAGCCAGCAAACCGGCGACCTGCAGTCGAATACGGTGCGGAGCCTTTAGTTTCAGGCTCGGATCCGGATTAGGGATCATTGCCGTGATCCAATCACCTTCAGTAATACCCAGCTTGTCGGCCACACCTTGACCCAAAATAATTTGCTTACTTCCAGCAGAAAGCTGCTGCCAGGCATCACCCAGAATATAATCAGGCAAGGCACTGACTTTTCGCTCCTGTTCAGGGTTTACTCCTCGCACCTCAACGGCTTTCAGGTTGCTCCCCTTTTCCAACAGAGCAGTAAATCGAACATAAGGGGCCGCAGCTTTCACTCTAGGATGTAACTGTACAGTTTTCAGCACCGGCTCCCAGTCAGTAAACGGCGGTTTTACCGCTTCAAGTTCACCATGCGGGATCACCGACAATACCCGATTCTGCAACTCACGCTCAAAACCGTTCATGGCCGATAAACCGATAATGATCACCGCCACTCCGACGGCAATCCCCAGCGTTGATGAAATCGAGATAAACGACACCATCCGGTTGCGCTGTTTGGCCCGGCTGAAACGACTGCCGATAAACAGAGACAGAGGTCGGAACATCAGGCTACCTCCACCCGCTCAAGAATACCGTCCTGCATGTGCATACAACGATCCAGCTTACCCGCCAGTTCATTGTCATGAGTCACCACCAAAAATGCAGTTCCGGACTCACGGTTAAGCTTGCGCATCAAATCATAGATCTCATGTGCTGTTTTATGGTCCAGGTTACCTGTCGGCTCATCCGCCAACACCAGCGCTGGTTTGTTTACCAGTGCTCGGGCAATAGCAACACGCTGTCGTTCACCGCCACTCAGCTCTGACGGACGATGTTCGAAACGATGGCTCAGGCCCACCTGCTCAAGCATACTCTGCGCTTGTGAGCGAGCTTTATCCGTAGCCACGCCACCGATCAGCAACGGCATAGCCACATTTTCCACTGCACTGAAATCAGCCAGCAGGTGATGGAACTGGTATACAAAGCCGATATCCTTATTACGAATTTTGGCCTGCTTGTTAGCACTCATCGCATTCAGCTTCTGTCCTTTAAAGAACACTTCACCATCAGTCGGTGTATCCAGTGCGCCAAGCAAATGCAGCAAAGTACTCTTTCCGGAACCGGAAGCCCCAACAATGCCAACCAGCTCACCGTCATTAATACTGAAACCAACCTCTTTCAACACCTCTGTTTCAAGCTGAGCTTCGCGATATACCTTACGAAGACCATGACAAACTAATAACGAATTATTCATAACGAAGTGCCTCAGCAGGACGAACAGATGCCGCGCGATAAGAAGGAAAAACAGTTGCCAGCAAACTCAATAAAATTGCACCGGCAATAACAAAGAAAACTTGCAGAGGTTCAACAACCACAGGCAGTGAACCACCAATCATCAGCAGTTGCACTCCCAGCACTGACAGAATGGAATTAAGGTTAAAGGCGACAAGCGTACCCAGCAGACCGCCGGCTAATGCACCAATGACGCCACTGCTGGCCCCCTGGACCATAAAGACCATCAGCACCTGCCCTCGGGTCATTCCCTGAGTTTTTAAGATGGCCACTTCGGCCTGCTTCTCCATTACCACCATAATCAGGGCGGAAATGATATTAAAAGCAGCTACACCGATGATCAGCCCCAGCATCAACCCCATCATGTTCTTTTCCATTTTCACAGCCTGGAACAGTTCACCGCGTTGCTCTCGCCAGTCAGACCATACCCAACCACCATCAAGCGGCTGATTTGCCAGCTCAGTGACCACAAAAGGATCATCGACAAACAAGCGCCAACCGGTAATCTCGCCCGACTTGTAACGCAACAGTCTGCCTGCATCGGTAATATTAGTGAGGATCAATTGCTTATCGACATCCGAGCCGGTATTGAACATGCCTTCAACCACAAAATTACGCTGGCTCGGCATCCGTCCCAACGGAGTATACTGACTGGCACTGGTCACCATCAGTCGAATTTTATCGCCAACGTTAACTCCTAACTGAGCAGCTAACGACTGCCCTAAAATTACGCGATAGCTACCTGGAGTCAGATTAGCCAGTTCACCACGGGTAATGTGATAACCAACGGGCTCAAAACCGTCAGGATCAACACCTAACAACATACCCGCTGATAATGATGAGGCACTCTGTAATACCGTTTCACTGCGTGTTAATGGTGTTACCGCCAGCACATGTGGTAATTGAGTAAGAGAAGCGGGCGACTCAGATTCAAATGCCACCCGCCCTTCAGGCTGTGACACTACGGCCTGTGGCAATACGCCGAGAATCCGCTCCTTTAACTGCTGTTCAAAGCCGTTCATTACCGAAAGCACAGTCACTAACGACAGTACACCGATAGTGATACCCGCCGTAGACATATAAGAGACAAACCGACTGAAGCGATCCCCTGAGCGGCCCCGTAAATAGCGCAGACCGATAAAAAATGAGACTGGATGAAACATAAACGAGGTCGAAACCATCCTATTCAAAACTGCTCGCAAGAATACCCGTTGCCGCTCTTAATTACCATCCGATGGCGTAAAACTAATGTAAAAACAGAGGGTAAAATAAGCACAGTTTCCGTGCTGCGCTTGCTCGAAGGCGATGGGTAAGTGATAATCGAAGAATAGTTAATTTATGAAGAGTATGACATGGAACAGGATGAGTATTTTTCAGTCCAGTATGGGCTAACCATCAATGTGGAACTGCTCGGCAAAAATGAACAGCTACCTGATGACCTGGCGTTTAACCAGGAAATTCCGCCTCTGTTCCGTGTCGCCCGCGAGTGCTCCAGCCTGGATGATAGCGTTGATCAGTCGCTTAGCAAGCTAACTAAAGAAGAAAGCAAACCGCTGCTCAACTACCTGACGGCTCAGAACAATAAGATCAACTTATTGCTATCGTATGTGTTATCGCAACAGAATGACCCGACGAAACGTTACATTACCCGTACTTTTGGTGCCAGCCGTCTGAGCTTTTTGTCTAAAGCTGCTTTTCCGGTCGGCAGTATTGTCCGGGTTAAGCTATTTTTGGATAAGCCGTCAGCAGCCGTTTACTGTTATGCAGCCGTAACGGGTTGCCAGGTTCGGGGCAAATACTATGAAGTGGCACTCTCATACAAACGCCTGCTGGAAGATGACAGGGATCTGCTAATTCGTGCAGCCCTATATGTACAACAGAAATTACTGCGCCAACGCGCCCAGCAGCGAACTGATACTCAATAAATTCTCATGAAATCAAATCTTCTACTTTCTCTGCCATTACCGAATAAACAGGGAGAAAGCCGCTTTATCGGTAATGTGTCAGGCGCAGCCCTGGCCTTATCTGTCGCGGAGCTTTCACAATCCCACCAGGGCCCGGTACTTGCTGTTGTTCCCGACACCCAGACAGCACTTCGCCTGCAGCCGGAAATCACCCAGTTTACTGATGTCGAAGTTAATGTATTCCCGGATTGGGAAACCCTCCCTTACGACAGTTTTTCTCCGCACCAGGACATTATTTCTGAGCGACTGTCTCGACTTTACCGTCTTCCGACACAAAAAGACGGCATCATTCTGGTTCCGATTAGCACCCTGTTACAGCGTCTGACACCACGTGAGTTTATCCATCAACATGCACTGATTGTCTCCAACGGTGATCGCCTGTCACTGGACAAGCTGCGCCTACAGTTGGAAGCATCCGGTTATCGTCACGTGGATCAGGTAATGGAGCATGGTGAATACGCCAGCCGCGGCTCACTACTTGACCTGTTCCCTATGGGCAGCGACCAGCCATACCGTATTGATTTCTTTGATGATGAAGTAGATTCAATTCGCCAGTTTGAACCGGAAACCCAACGTTCAACCGGAGAGATTGACAACATCCACCTGCTGCCGGCTCATGAATTTCCGACAAATGAAATAGCAGTAGAAAGCTTCCGTATGCGCTGGCGCGAACGATTCGAGGCTCGTCGGGAACCGGAATCCATCTACCAGCAGGTCAGCAAACGAACCTGGCCGGCTGGTATCGAGTACTGGCAGCCGCTGTTTTTTGACCAGACAGAAACCCTGTTTGACTATCTGCCGGATACCAGCCTGCTGGTAACTATCGGCGAGTTGGAGCCTGCAGTTGATCACTTCCTGACCGATGCTGAATACCGCTATGACCAACGCCGGGTCGATCTGCTGCGCCCACTGCTCCCACCTCGGGATTTATGGCTGACTAAAGAAGAGATGTTTGCAGGCTTCAAGACCCTGCCACAGGTACGGATCCGCCGAGATGCTGAGCCAGAAAAAGCCGGTCGCTACAACCCTGAGCTTGAGCCGGTTCCGACTCTGGCCATCAATCATCAGCTAAAAGAACCTCTGGCTGAACTTCGCCGTTTTTCTGAACAGTTCAACGGCCAGATCATTTTCTCGGTTGCCTCTGAAGGCCGCCGTGAAGCAATGCTGGATTTGCTGGCTCGAATCAAGCTGCGCCCGATGGTCTGCGATAACCTTTATGAAGCTGCAAACAATCCGTCCAAATTTACGCTGGTAATCGGTGCAGCAGAACAGGGCTTCATTCTGAAAAATCCTGCTGTCGCCTTTATCTGTGAAAGCGATCTGTTAGGTGAGCGTATTGTTCAGCGCCGCCGTCGCAACGACAAGAAAACCGTCAATACCGACACCATCATTCGTAACCTGGCAGAGCTGCAAGTTGGCCAGCCAGTGGTACATATTGATCACGGTATCGGCCGTTATCAAGGGCTGCAAACGCTGGAAGCCGGCGGCATCAAAACAGAATATGTGACCCTTGAATATCAGAACGGCGCCAAACTATACGTACCGGTAGCCTCGCTACACCTGATCAGCCGCTATTCCGGCGGTGCCGAAGAAACTGCCCCAATCCATAAGCTTGGTGGTGAAGCCTGGGCTAAAACACGAAGAAAAGCGGCGGAGAAAGTCCGTGATGTCGCTGCTGAACTGCTGGATGTCTACGCTAAGCGCGAGATGAAACCGGGCCACAAATTTAAATTAGATCGTGAAGCCTATGCAGACTTCTGTACCAGCTTCCCGTTCGAAGAAACCCATGACCAGGCCCTGGCCATCAATGCTGTGCTATCTGATATGTGCCAAGCTAAAGCCATGGACCGACTGGTCTGTGGTGACGTTGGCTTCGGTAAAACAGAAGTGGCGATGCGCGCAGCCTTTGTGACCGTCGATAATAGCAAACAGGTGACTGTACTAGTTCCTACAACCCTGCTGGCACAACAGCACTTTGAGAACTTCCGTGATCGCTTTGCCAATACGCCAGTCCGGGTTGAAGTACTTTCCCGATTCAAGACCGCCAAAGAGCAAAAGCAGATCCTTGCTGATGTAGCCGAAGGTAAAATCGATATCCTTATCGGTACTCATAAGCTACTCAATGCTTCAGTCAATTACCATGATCTTGGCTTACTCATCGTCGACGAAGAACACCGCTTCGGTGTACGTCAGAAAGAGAAAATCAAAGCTATTCGTGCTGACGTCGATATCCTGACCCTGACCGCAACTCCTATCCCACGTACGTTGAATATGGCTATGAGCGGAATGCGCGATCTGTCGATTATTGCGACACCGCCAGCCCGCCGTCTGGCAATCAAAACTTTCGTCCGTGAAAAAGACGACATGCTGGTGCGCGAAGCTGCTCTGCGTGAAATCATGCGTGGCGGTCAGGTGTACTTCCTTCACAATGATGTCGAATCCATTGAGAAAACAGCTGAAGATTTAGCCAAACTGGTTCCGGAAGCCCGGGTCACCTTTGCCCACGGGCAAATGCGTGAGCGCGAGCTGGAAAAAATCATGGGTGATTTCTACCACCAGCGCTACAACCTGCTGGTGTGTACCACCATTATTGAAACCGGTATCGATGTTCCGACAGCCAACACCATTATCATCAACCGTGCCGATAACCTCGGCCTGGCCCAGCTGCACCAACTTCGTGGCCGGGTTGGCCGCTCACACCATCAGGCATATGCGTACCTGCTAACACCGCATCCTAAGCGAATGACAAAAGATGCAGTTAAGCGCCTTGAAGCTATTGCCTCACTCGAAGATCTGGGTGCAGGTTTCACTCTGGCGACCCACGACCTTGAGATCCGGGGCGCAGGTGAGCTGCTTGGTGATGAACAAAGTGGACAGATTCAGTCAGTTGGCTTTACCCTGTTTATGGAAATGCTTGAACAGGCTGTTGAAGCACTGAAAGAAGGCAAAGAACCGTCTCTGGATGATCTGCTGCGCCAGCAGACTGAAATAGAATTGCGAATGCCGGCATTGCTGCCAGATTCTTATATTCCAGATATCAGCACTCGCCTGTCACTTTATAAGCGCATTGCCAGCGCAAATAATGAAGATGCGCTTAATGAGCTGAAAGTCGAGCTTATTGACCGCTTCGGCCTGCTGCCGGAGGCAACAACCAATCTTCTGACAGTCAATAAACTAAAAATGAAAGCAGCCGGTCTAGGTATTCGCCGTATTGAAGCCGGCGAAAAAGGCGGTTATGTTGAATTTACACAGAACGCAGCAATCGACCCTGGTTTTCTGGTCAACCTGCTGCAAACACAACCGCAGCATTACCGGATGGATGGCCCGACCAAGCTGAAACTGATGGCACCAATGAGTGATCGCAAGCAGCGAGTTAAGTATGTTGACGGCCTTTTAACAAATCTGACAGAAAACGCTCTATAATTGATGGCACCAAAGTGCGGAGTATTATCTTGAAAAAACTGATTTATTTGCTGCTCTTAGCCATTAGCTGGCCAAGCCTGGCAGCACGACAATTCGATATCGAAGTGATCCTGTTCAAACGTAACATTGAACCTGCGCAGATCAGCGAGTCGTGGCCGGATCAACCCAAGCCTATCAATATGAAAGGCACGATTTCATTTGGCGACGAGCAAACACTGGCAGCAAAAGGGATCACACTGATGCCGCCTTCGCAGTACCAGTTAACGCCGCAATACAACAATCTGCGCAACCACGCCGGATTTACGCCGCTGGCGCATTTTGGCTGGCGACAGGGCGACTTGAGCAAAGCAATCGCACCTAAGTTTTACATTTCGGCGGGTAAGGACTTCTCTGCGCAATATTTGCCTGATGGCAGCTCTAAGGCGTCAATGATTCAAAGTCCAGCCTCTATTGAAGCTCCAGTATCTGAAGTAGCAGAAATGACAGAGGAAAGCGGCATTGTTGTTACCACTGACAACCAAACAGAAGCGCCAGCTGTTGCTGAAGAAACTCAGATTACACTGGAATCACCACTGTACGAGCTGGAAGGAAAGATTCGAGTTTATGTTCAGCACTACCTGTTTACCGAAGCTGAGCTGGATCTACGTGAACCAGGTCGTCGTGAGGTGATTGTTGGGGCTGAACCGCTTGATATGGAAACAGACCTGCTCACCGACAGCAGCAATGTTCAGATCGGTCATCTTCAGGAAGTGAAGAAAAAAGTTGAGGTTGAGGAATTCCTAAAATCTTACCGCCTTGATCAGAAACGTCGTATGCGCAGTGGCGAAACCCATTACTTCGATCACCCACTGATGGGCATGGTTGTCCAAATCCGACGTATCGACGGCTAATCACCGCTTTTATCGTTATGACAAAGGCTGCCACCCGGCAGCCTTTGTTTTATTTACCTGTGCCCCGTCACACACTCTCTTCACAAATGCATCAGACGCCTGTTGTTGACACATCGGTGACACACTAAGCTGTATGAGCCAGCTTCATCCAAATCGAAATAAGAGCAATCAGAATAAGTAAATTATGCTGATTGATATCAGACATATAACCCGGCAAACATTCAGGGATTGATATTACGCCGTATGAAATCTGACTTTAAATTTACTACCACCCGACTACTCTTTCGCCCCTTTAAGAGGGTTGACTTACATGCCCTCTACGAGGCAATTACCTCATCAGCCCCCGAACTCAGCCCATGGTTAGTCTGGTGTAAAGACAATTACCATCCCGATGATGCCTACGACTGGATCAACGCCAGCCGTCAAAACTGGTTAAACGACATAGGTTATGAACTAGCGATTTTTGACCGACATAACTTAGAGTTTATCGGGGCTATATCCCTAAACAACGTCTCACAACAGCTCAATTCAGCCGAACTGGGTTACTGGATAAAGACAAGCTGCCATCAACAGGGCTTTGCAACAGAAGCCTGCCGTGCCATGGCCGCCTTTGCCTTCAATGCTTTAGGATTGACTCGACTGGAAATTGTTGTACATACCGGCAACCTTGCCAGCCAGCGAACAGCCCTCGCCTGCCAGGCAAAATTCGAAGGTACTGCAAGAAACAGGATTTACGCTCAGGACAAAGCTTGTGACGGGCTGGTATTTTCACTGATCCCTAAAGACTTGGCTTCAGACTCCCTCTTTGACGAAAAAAGCGGAGAAGCAGTACAAGTTAATTCAGCTGACAGACTTCAAAGAAAACAATAGATCCAGTTACTTAACAATTGGTAGGAATGCAAAGCATCAGGTAGTATTAAAACCAATTTCAAAAACAAACAGGTATTTATCGTGTTTAAAATCATCATGGCCATTGTGATTATCGGCCTTGTCATCTTCTTTATGCAGCGCACATTTGTTAACAAACAGGCGGCTGAAGACAATATCAAAGTTGGCGCGGAATTCCTGGCTGAAAACCTGAAACAAGAAGGTGTCCAGGTGACTGATTCCGGCCTGCAATACCTAGTTCTGCAACCTGGAACAGGTACTGTTCATCCAAAGGCAACAGATAAGGTGACCGTTCACTATCACGGCACCCTGATTGACGGCACAGTATTTGACAGCTCAGTAGAACGAGGTGAGCCTATTCAGTTTGGTCTGAACCAGGTAATCAAAGGCTGGACTGAAGGCCTGCAACTGATGGTTGAAGGGGAGAAGACACGTTTGTTTATCCCATCTGAGCTAGCTTACGGCAACCGTGCGATTGGCTCAATCCCACCGGGATCCGTACTGATCTTTGATGTTGAGCTAATTAAGGTTAACTAAGCTTTCGAGCTAGTATAACGTTCAATTACATTGCTCCAGAATCGAAAAAACCGCCATCAGGCGGTTTTTTCTTTATCCAGATACCATTACATAATTAATGTAGTTTCAGGTTCGGACGCAACACTCGGTTAATACGACCAACCAACATCATCAGACCGGTCTTAAACAAGCCATGAAGGGCGATTTGGTGCATGCGGTAAAGCGAAATATACACCACACGTGCGATACGACCTTCAACCATCATCGAGCCTTTAGTCAGATTACCCATCAGGCTACCGACAGTAGAAAAACGGCTCAGGGATACCAAAGAACCATGATCATTATAGATATAAGGCTTCTGCTCACGACCAGTCATCTTAGCGACGATATTTGAAAAACAACGACTTGCCATCTGGTGTGCAGCCTGGGCACGTGGCGGTACGAAGCTACCGTCTTCCTGTACGCAAGATGCCAGATCACCGATAACATAAATATCATCATCTCGGGTTGTCTGTAGCGTTGGTTTCACAACCAACTGATTAATACGGTTCGTTTCCAGGCCGGCAATCTCTTTAATAAAATCAGGAGCCTTGATACCTGCAGCCCAAACCATGATCTGAGCCGGAATATGATCACCGTCTTTGGTTGTCAGGCCGGTTTCATCAGCCTGAGTTACCATAGTCGCCGTGCGAACATTGACACCCAGCTTAGTCAGCTCGCTGTGTGCTGCACTGGAAATACGTGGCGGCAATGCCGGAAGAATACGCTCACCGGCTTCAACCAGATTAACATTAAGACGAGAGCTATCCAGATCACCGAAACCGTAGTTGCGCAACTCTTTCACCGCATTGTGCAGCTCAGCCGACAGTTCAACACCGGTTGCCCCACCACCAACAATCGCGATATCGACAGTCTTCTGATCTTTATTCGCGTGTAGCTTGAGGAACTGGTTGTTCATTTCCGTACGGAAACGGTGCGCCTGCTCCGGGCTGTCCAGGAAGATACAGTGCTCACGAACACCCGGCGTATTAAAATCATTAGAGGTTGAACCGATCGCCATAACCAGAATGTCATACTCCAGTTCACGTTCAGGCATCAGCAGTTCATTTTGCTCGTCATAGATAGCAGCCAACTGAATAGTTTTACGTTCACGATCAATCGACTGCAGACTTCCCAGCTGGAAATCAAAATAATGGTTTTTGGCATGGGCACGGTAGCTGAGTGCATCCACACCGGCATCCATAGAACCTGTTGCCACTTCATGCAGCAGCGGCTTCCACAAGTGGCTCGACTTACGATCGACCAGGGTTACAGACGCGCGGCGCTTTCGCCCCAAGGTTCGACCTAGTTTTGTGGCAAGCTCCAAACCGCCTGCACCACCACCGACTACGATAATACGTGTCACGATAACTTCCTCTTACTTTCTAATTTTTTTGCTCAGGCTTTATATCGATTATTCATCCATAAATTACAGATAATAATGCTCTGGCAGACTGACTTAATACCAAACTGAACAATGCTCTGGGCACAAAAAACCGACTCAGAAGTCACTGTTCAATTTGGTATTTTTGCAGACGGATCTACTCCGTCTGCGGAGGGTATAGGAGGCTTTTTACATTGTTTCTTTAAAGGCTTTTATTGTTTGCAGATGCTGCGAGATCTTTTTAAATTTATGGGTTTGTGTCTCGTCCCAGATGATATCGTAATAATCATCCAAAGCATCCTTTGTGCTGCGATTATCTAACACTTCATCATGAGTTGAAAGTATGCAGAGACAATTCCCGGCATTTTTTTTACGAAAATCTGTTACACATTTTGTCGCAATGTCGAGATATTCCTCAGGCCGGTCAATTTTTCCTTCCATATTGGATTCAGGGTTCAGATTAGGGTTAAAAACAACCTGTTTCAAACCACACAAAAAGCCAATACGCTCTGACCAGTAACCGCCTAATCCCACCCCGCAGATAAGCGGATGAGGATCACTGGATTCAGCCTTCAGCTTATGAACTTCTTTGAGCAGATGCTGCATATCGTGCTTGGGATGCAGGGTACTGTAATTGACGAAACGAACATCAGAATCAATAAACTGCAACTGCATTACTTTTTCATGATTACCAGGGCTTGTTGAGTCAAAGCCATGTAAATAAATGATCATCGGTTTCCCCTATCATTTTTCTTATTCCGTTATGAATTTAATCTAACATGTTTTATAAGGTTTAAAAGGTGAAAACTATGACACTTTAGACAAAATTTATTGTGATTATGCTTACTGGTTAATCAAAACCGCGATGTTTTTCCTTATATCCATAATTTTATTTTCGAAGTGTTGCCGCTGGTCATTATGCATACTGTTATTAATACGCCGCAGTACATCAAACCGCCGATTAAGATAAAAATTCAACTCAGTTTGCACTTCCTCATTTTCGAACCGGACCATGCGTTGTAGCAACTGACTGAGCTTAGCTTCGAAGCCGGGTTTGGCTCGCTCTTCCATCAGAGCTTTCCAGTCATCCAGGAAATCATGCCAGAAAAAGAAAAATACTGACTCCATCTCAACCTGGTAACCCGCCATCTCCTTCAACATTTTTTTCTGTTTCGGTGACAATGAACCCAGCCAGAACAATGACATATCTTCGAGTGATTCTGTCCTTTTTTTGACTTTCTGCTTAGTCGTCATGATCGCGCGCTTCTGCCTACGATCTTCTATCTCATTGTTAATGGTATTGTTAAGACGATTTATCTGACTGTCATCAAGCTGGAGCAACATCGCAGCAAGAGGCTTTGCCAACAAAGCCACACTCCCCTCTCCAGCGGCAGTAAAGCGATAGTGATAGTCTTTGACTTGAGTAAAACTAAGCGGCTTATTCATATCTTGCTGCAAATCATCAAGGGCTCGGTGCAACTTGGGCAATTCCTGACGACGATGCACTGTCAATGCTTTTCGCAGCTCATTATCAAAAATCAGTTCCTGACGGGAATCCAGACTGACGAAATCAGACAGGTAGTAAGGGATCCAAAAATCCAGGGTGTTGTAAGCAAGGCGCATAGCGCACCCAGCCAAAAGAAGGAGGAAAATGGAAAAAGCAAACAGACGAGCCAGTTTTTGAGGAATGGTTCGAAGCAACATCAGGATCTCCGCACTATACCTGTCGCCGGTCAGACAACTTACTCAATCAACAAAGGTATAAATATTGTAGACCTGAGTCCGACGAGGATATTTCCTCTAATTTACGACTGATAACGGAAAAAAGCTCACTCCGAGAATGTTGCCAGCTTCTTTTGCAACGTCCGGGCCTCATCAAGGTAACTCGGTTCCGGCCATAGGCCAGCTCCGACGTAATACCAGAGCATTGCCAGATAGTCGCACCACGGCAGCCAGTACTGAACAGCCTGTTGCCAGCGTTGTACATCACTATAGCCCTGCCGCTGACAATAAGCAGATACAGCAAAGGAAACATCAAGTTCATTAGCACAGACAGTCAATGCTAAATCAAATGACGGATCACCAGCTGCGGCATATTCCCAGTCGATCACCCGTTTTATACCATCGGGTTGGCAAACGATGTTGTAGCGTCCCAGGTCATGATGACAACAAGTGTCAGTAAACCAAGAAACCTCTTTTTGTTGCTGAAAAGACTGGTGAATCTGCTCAAGCTGAAGCGATTTAAATTTTGATGGGATAAATTGCCAGTAATGTGCAGCCCGACTCTTAGCATCAAGCCGCCACGCAGGCACCGGAAGAGAATGAATCTCGGCCTGGATCTGAAGTAAATCGTTATCTGTGAGGGCATTATCTGTCGCCTCATCAACCACAGAACCTTCAATCCACTCAACAAGCAAACCTTGTTCAAGCAAAGCAATAGTACTGGGAGCAATTTGATCACAGTGAAGTTGTTGCAGAATATGATGTTCGTGCTGGCGAGAAATACCGAATGCCTGACTAGATTTGCTGACAGGACGCCAGACAGCCTTGATGATTCTGCCTTTAGCGTTATCTTGAAGTTTGAGCGCCCAGCAGCGGTTGCTTAAGCCACCAGTGAGTGGTTGCGCAGATAATATGCTGAACTGAGGCAAAGATGCCAGCAAAGTAGGATCAAATGTACTCACCGGCACCTCACTTCAGAATAACAACAGCTGATTACCAGCCAAGCAGCTTCTTCGCTTCCTGCTTGCGGATCTCTGTTTCATCAGCCCACTCAATCAGGCCTGTTTCCAGATCCATCAAGCGCATTGTCATCTTGTAGTAAACGTCTTTATCGCTACCAGCTTGTTTTACAATGCTCGCCAAGTTGCCGTACATCATATACTCAGCGCCAACCATCTTACCGAACTGAATAGCCGTGCTCTGGTTTACCAGCTCATCGTTGTTCTGAAAGTTCAGTTGCTTACGCACCGCTTCTACACGAGTCATATCAACAAAACGGAACTTACCAGAGTTCAGAAGACGAGTACTTACAGAGTCTGTAATTGATTCTGTATCAATATGTTCGCTGGTTTTGTTCTTAATGCTGTCAACAACGATAATTGGTCGGTTACCGTTAGCTGTGATGTAGGCAACAGAGCCGGAAGACAGCATGCTGTCAGTCATCTCTTCAGCAATTTTTTGCAGGTCTGTTGAACCAAATTCAATAGTGGTGGTTTCCGCTTCCTGCGCATCACCGTAACTCACCTGCTGCGCACAACCACCCAATAATGCGGCTACACCTAATACTGCAATTACGCTTTTTTTCATCTTGTTACCTTTCATTACTATCATCGTAATTTCGTTCAGAACACCAGGCTGAACGCAAACCTATTAATAATCCGCTTCCCGGATGTAGATACGGTATTGTGCTGCCTGCGGCTTTCTTGCCACCGCTTGTAGCATCATGGAGTCTTTACCGTGCAGGACAAACTGACGCCACGGACTATCACTACCTCCAACTTCCAGCCCTTGTGCGTCGTACCAGTAAAAACGGTATTGCAGCTTAAGGTCTGAGTGAACCTTACTGGTCACCGGCACACCGGCCTTAAGTAAACCGTTGACGCGCGATACTATAGCCTTCTCAATATCTAACTGACTTGCCAGCAATGAATTGCCTATCACTACACTCTGGTTACTGCTTTCAATGCTGATACCAGAAGTCGTCGTTGAACAGGCAGACAGCGTCAGCGCAAACAGCAAAGCAAAAAGTTGTTTCATTATCAGCTTCCTCCCAATAATACCGACCACCAGCTCTGCTGGTTGCCCTGTCGTGAAACCCAAACCATAGTTGTTCTTCCGGCAACAACTTCAACATCCAATTGTCTGCCGTTCCAGCTAACCTGATGAGTCCCGGCGTTCAGGTCTTCATGATACAGGCTGACAGACGACGGAAGCGACTGCCAACTCCGGGTATCCGGTTGTTCTGTCAGAGTATTGAAAACATTCGCCAGCAAGTTACCGACATCATTTCCACCTTTAGCTGCAGATTTTCTGACTTCATTTTTTGCCAGAATGCGCAGTGCCTGACGTACAGCGATGGCAGGCATAGCTTCACTGAGGCTAGTCTTGGCCATGTCATCAACACTCGCCAGCTTGCCACCACGTACCGACTGGTTATCCAGCTTAAGCGGACTTAAAGAGTGAGTCACTGTATTCGGGTAGTATGGCAACGCCATGTTATACATAACCCCATCCCCGCGACTGTCGGTCAGCCACAGAGGCAAACGCCAGCCATCACGGGCCTGAACCACACCCTGCTCATCAAAAATCACTAATCGACCTGTGCTACGAGCAGGCTTTTTGTATTTACCGTAACGTGCCTCAAGCTGACGTCGGTCCTGATTCATCTGCAAGCTATTTGCAAGACGTAAAACAGTGTTAGCAACATAAGTGTTACCCGGCGATACCGCCAAGGCCCGCTTATAGTCGACATAAGCGTTGTTCAAATCCCCGTCGGCTTCATAAAGCACACCCGACAGGTAAAATAAATATCCGTTCTGTACAGCAGAAAGCTCTTTCCCTGCATCGGGGTAGCGTGCCAGTACAGAACCAAGGCTCTGGCTAAGCCCCTTCTCTCTTGCTTCTTCAGCAGCGCGGTTCAACTCGGCTTCACGGTTCTTCTTTGCCATTTCCTGGACCATGTTGGCCCGACGAACCTCAACCAGCGCCCCTTCTAAATCATTTTGCTGAATATAATTAAGAGCAAGATACAGATGCATAAAGCCCAGCTCATAATCAGCAGGCTGATAAGTGATCATATTGTCGTTTGTCAGCAGAGCACCGGCCTGGTTAAAGCCTTCCGATATCTGAATCGTCGCTTGACGCTGCTGCTCTTTTACTGCCAGATCAGCCTGTTGCAAAGCAGTAAAACTTTCCGGATATTGCCCGGCAACAAAATTAACTCTTCCACGCTCCATGCCATCGAGAATATCTCCTGCAGGTGCTTCAGGCAGCGATTCCAGTGCCAGCGTATAATTCCCTTGCTGCAGCGCGCTGTGAGTCTCGGCATTTGCAGCACTGTAATGGCTGAAAAGACCCTGAGCCGACAAATTCGCACAGGCAGTCAGAGTTAAGGACAATGCCAGCACAGTGGCACGTTTTAGCATCGTATTAATAACCTAATTTCTAAACAAAAAGTCTGAGTGACCATGGTTCATCTCAACGGTTACAAGTTAACTGAAATCACCTGTAACCAGCTGAAAACATAACTCACTCAGACCCGACCAAACAGCGATAGTTCCCATCGGGAGAGCAAACCTGTTGGTTTATCCGATTAGCATCGGCCCCAGCGGACGGCCGCCGAGAAGATGCATGTGCAAGTGGTAAACTTCCTGCCCACCATGCGGGTTACAGTTAACAATCAGACGATAACCGTCTTCGGCAATTCCTTCTTTCTCAGCTAGTTTACGGGCAACAGTAAACAGGCGCCCCATCATTGCTTCATCCTCGGCTTCTACATCATTAACAGTAGGTAGCAGCTTGTTCGGAATGATCAAAATGTGGCTTGGCGCACGAGGATTGATATCGCGAAATGCGGTTACCAGGTCATCCTGGTACAGGATATCTGCAGGAATTTCTTTACGAATAATTTTACTGAAGATGGTTTCTTCTGCCATTTCATGCTCCATTGTGTTCTTGAATCCAGGGTGTATCCCTAAGTCAGGAGTATGCGCCACTCTGAATTACAGAGCAATATTGAACACCGTTTTAAACAACTTTTCCAGTGAAAATTTCATAAGTTAACCTTTTTTTTGATGCGGCCGTCAAAGTATGTGCGAATGGAGTTCATTTATTATCAAGCGCTATCACTCAGCGCCGATAACTATAAGCAAGGTGATAAGTGAGTCGAATTTGTCATTTTTTGTTGTACTTTTTGTATGCAAAAAAACATATGCTCACAATTTGTACGAAAGCAGAGAACATAATAATAGCTTCGTATTAATCTACTGCTGTGAGAATGCTGTCGCTCACATCTGGTGTTATTTAGGGATATTATGAAGACAACGAAACAAACCTCAGTTATACGACGAATGTACACTGGGTTTGCGGTAATGGTTTTACTTTTTGCCGCAACAATTTACCTGATGCTGGATGGGACGAGCCGCATCTATCGCCAGCTTGAGACGGTCACTGTCGACGCGCTTCCGTTGGTCTCTTTGTCTAACCAAACCAGTGTCCGGCTTCTGGCTGCTGATAAGATCTTCAAAGATTTTCTGACCAGCAAGAATCCGGATCGCATGACTGCCTACGAAGGAAACTTCAGTAAAGCACACGAAACATTTAATCAGGCCCTCAACCAACTTGTCGATGCAGCCGAAGGCAACCCGGCCCTAAGTTCAAACCTGAATAAACTCATTGCTTTGGAAGATCGTTACTTTAATGAAGCACGATCTGCAATGAGCAATTACCGCACCCAACTACTAGCCCAAGAAGAGAGATTGAAATCCGCCCGCCGTTTCCAGCAGCTTCACGGTGAGCTGGATATGCGGATGAAAGAGTATGTTGAAGATCAAACCAGCATCTCGATCAAAATGATGGCCAAGAATTACTTTGTCAAATTACGTCAAACTGAAACGATCACTTCTGACGCACTGGCAACAGATGATATCGCGGTTATCGAAAAAGCGGTCAAAGATAACAAACGCTTTGTAAACCACCTTAATAATGCCTACCGCTCATTGTCTTCAATGATCCCTGAGCTTAAGCCGACTTTCGATAAATCCATCGACCAATACACCCGTGATATCGGAAAATCCGGCGGTGTACTTGATGCTCATTTCCGCTATGTCGACTCCCGCAATAAGCTCTATGACAATATTGCCCGCCTGGCGGCAGAAATCGACCAAGCCACCAACCTGCTGGACACTTTCCGAACCCAGGCTAACAATCATATGGATGAAGCCATTGCCAACGCTGATAATGCTTACAGCAGTGGCCTGAGCAATGCCATTCTTATCGGTGTCATCGTTACTCTGTTTGCCGTCTTTATCGGTTGGTACCTGGCACAAAGTGTTCGCAAACCCTTGCAGTCAACACTGCTGACACTGGAAGCTCTGACCGACGGCGATATGACCAAACGCAGCGAGCTGAGCCAGTTCAGGGAATTTGATCGGTTAAACCGCCATATAAATACACTGGCAGATAACCTACAGGAAGTACTGGGTAAGCTGAGCCAGGCTTCAGGCGAACTGACCACTGTAGCGGAAGAAAACCAGTCCACCACATCACAGGCAAAACACCGCCTGAACGAACAACGTCATCAAACCGCGTCCGTTGCCACGGCGATGACAGAGATGGAACAGTCCGTCACCGATGTCTCGCACAGTGCACAAAATACGATGGAGCGGGTAAACGAAGTTGAGCAGGCATCCAATACCGGTCGTGAAGTCATGAGCCGAAATATCAACACGGCGCACCTATTATCCGAACGACTGGATGAATCTGTCCATGCAGTTTCAAACCTGCAAGAGATGAGCAGTAGTATTGGCTCCATCCTGGATGTGATCCGCAACATTGCCGACCAGACCAACCTACTGGCACTGAACGCAGCTATTGAAGCAGCTCGGGCCGGGAATCAAGGCCGTGGTTTTGCCGTCGTTGCCGATGAAGTTCGGGTACTGGCCAAGCGAACCACCGACTCCACCGCTGAAATTGAAAGCATGATCCAGCGCCTGCAATCCAGCTCCGGACAGGCAGTAACTGTGATTCAGGGCTGCGTCAGCGAAATGGAAAACAGCATTACTCAAGCATCGGATGCCAACAGTGCAATGGAAGAAATTCAGGCTATCATTCTTGAAATCAGCCAGATGAGCTCACAAATCGCTCAGGCAGCAGAAGAACAGCGCAGTACCACTGGGTCTATTGCCCGCAGCCTTGAAGACATCAGCCATATTGCCGACTCCAACTACAGCGCAATGGAAGAAGTTGCCGAAGCCAGCACTAAGCTCGACACCCTCGCCCACCAGCAGAATGATTTAGTTCTGCGTTTCAAACTGTAATAACAGGTAATTCCAATAGCCCTGAGCCTTATAGCTCAGGGCTATTTCATGACTCCCAACCTTATATTTCTCATATCTATAACTCGCCCAGAGAAAACAGCCTGACAGCAGCAAACGATTGCTCCTTTTCACATCAATCAGATACACTGTTTGAAAATCAGCCTTTACTTACGAAAAATATGCTTTTAGAATCGGGCAAATTTTTTGGGAGGGAACACTATGACGACGATTACAATCACACGCCCTGATGACTGGCACTCACATTTGCGTGATGGCGAAGTGTTAAAAGATACGGTTCGCGACATCAGTCAGTGTATGGGGCGAGCAATCATAATGCCGAACCTGGTTCCACCGGTTACCGATACTGAAGCTGCTCTTTCCTACCGCGATCGTATCCTTGCCGAAAAGCCTCAAGGCAATTTCTCTCCTTTAATGACTCTCTACCTCACCGACAACACCTCTCCTGAAGAAATTCGCAAAGCCAAAGCAACCGGACATATCTACGCTGCCAAGCTCTACCCTGCCGGTGCCACTACCAACTCTGATTCCGGCGTTACCTCTGTAGACAAAATTCTGCCAACCCTGGCAGCCATGGAAGAAGTCGGCATGCCTCTGCTGATCCACGGCGAAGTCACCACCCACGATGTAGACATCTTTGACCGTGAAAAAACCTTCCTGGATACAGTGTTGAGCCCAATCGTAGAGAAGATGCCCAACCTGAAAATTGTCGTAGAGCACATCACAACCAAAGAGGCGGTTGAGTTTGTTCGCAATGCCGGACCGAATGTGGCGGCCACCATTACAGCTCACCACCTGCTATTCAACCGCAACCACATGCTGGTCGGCGGCATCCGTCCTCACTTCTACTGTCTGCCAATCCTTAAGCGTAATACGCACCAACAGGCATTAATCGAAGCTGCAACAAGTGGTAGTACTAAATTCTTCCTGGGTACAGACTCAGCTCCACATGCCCAAGGCCGTAAAGAATCGGCCTGTGGCTGTGCCGGCTCTTACACAGCACATGCCGCTATCGAGCTGTATGCAGAAGTTTTCGAGCAAGCCAGCGCACTGGATAAACTGGAAGCTTTTGCCAGCTTCAACGGCCCTGACTTCTACGGCCTTCCGCGTAACACTGACACCATCACCCTAACCAAAGAAAGCTGGACCGTACCGGAAACCATGGCTTTCGGCAGCGACGTCGTAGTGCCAATTCGTGCCGGTGAGCAAATTCAGTGGAAAGTGATTAAATAAAACTGCCTCAGTTTCTTTAGTCATTAAAAAAGGGCTCCCGAAATGGAGCCCTTTTTAGTTGTAAGTTGCTTGTCAGCTTTAGCTTTCAGCAGGTAACGCCACGGAATGGAACAGGCGATACAACACTGGAACCACAATCAAAGTCAGGACGGTCGCGAAGCCCAGACCAAACATAATGGTTACCGCCATTGGCTTAAAGAACACATCCGGCAGCAGCGGGAGCATACCCAGGATTGTGGTCACCGCCGCCATACATACAGGACGAACACGGCTGACTGCCGCATCCACCACAGCACTGTATTTTTCCTTACCACTGCTGATTTCAATTTCAATCTGATCCAACAGTACGATACCGTTCTTAACCAGCATCCCTGACAGGCTGAGGAAACCAAGTAGGGCCATGAAGCCAAACGGAGTATTCAACAGCAGCAAGCCGGTTGTTACCCCGATCACTGCTAACGGCACTGTCGCCCAGACAATCAGCGCTTCCTTCACTTTATTGAACAAGAAGATGGTGATCAGGAACATGAACAGGTAACCCATTGGCATAGTCTGGAACAGAGAAGCCTTGGCATCAGCAGAAGATTCATACTCACCTCCCCACTCCAACGAGTATCCAGGAGGGAAGTCAATCGCTTCAATTTGAGACTGAATTCGTCCCTGTACCGTCGCAGCAGTCTCCTCACCCAACGGGTTTGGATCAGCCATGACAGTCAGCATCCGCTTACGGTTCTTACGTGCAATCAACGGGTCTTCCCACTGAATATTCACGCCCTGAAGTACCTGTTGCAACGGAACATAACCTGCAATTGCCGGACTCCAGATCTTCATGCCTTCCATAGTGGTAACATCAACACGTTCATCTTCAGGCAAACGTGCCACAATCGGCATCAGGTTAGTACCGTCACGATACAGTCCCACGGTTAGGCCGGAGAAAGACATCTGCAATAAATCATCCACATCTTTCTTGGTTATACCGTAACGACGGGCCTGGCTCTCATTGAAGATTGGCTCCAGCACTTTGTTTCTTTCACGCCAGTCGTGACGAATATTGAATGCACCGGGATCCGCATTCATGATATCGACAACCTGCTTAGCAAGGCTACGCAGTACAGTCGGATCCGGACCGACCAGGCGAGCTTCGATTTTGGCGCCGGATGACGGGCCAAGCATGATTTGCTTCAGTTTGTACTCAAGCTCTGGATGCTGTGTATCCAACATCTTACTGAGATCTGTCATGACAGGTATTACATCTTCAAACGATGTTACCCGGATGATCAATTCACCATACGAGGAGTAGCTCTTCTCCGGCGAATAGGTCAGCATAAAGCGTTGCGAACCTTTACCGGCACTGGAGCTGACATAGGTGACGCTCTCATTTTTGCTGATCACACCCTCAAGTTCACTCAGCGTGTCATTGGTCGCCCGAATATCCGTACCTTCCGGCAACCAGATATCCACCATAAACATTGGCGTAGTCGAAGCCGGGAAGAACGACTGCTTAAGTTGTGTAAAGCCAAACAGGCTGGCTCCCAACATGACAAGCAATACAATCACCGTCAGCCACGCCCGACGCATGCAAAATTCAAGAAATGCCTTATACATTACAAAAAGCTTGCCAGCATAAGGATCTGCGTCGGCATCACTGCCGCCAACTTTGGCTTTCTTGAAGAAAAGGTCGGCAAAAAACGGCGTTAGTGAAATCGCAGTGAACCAACTCAGCATCAGAGAAACCAGCAATACAGTAAACAGCGTTCGACAGTATTCACCGGTAGAGTCCTGAGAAAGACCAATCGGCGCAAAGGCCATTACGGCAATCACGGTTGCGCCAAGCAGGGGCCACTTGGTCTGAGTAACAATGTCAGATGCCGCCTGCATCCGGGTTCGCCCCTTTTGCATCCCTATCAGCACACCTTCGACAACCACGATGGCATTATCCACCAGCATGCCGAGGGCGATAACCAGTGCTCCGAGCGATATCCGCTGAAGATCTATCGCCAGCCATTGCATAAAGACGAAAGTACCCAACACGGTCAGTAGCAGAATCAGACCAATCAATACGCCTGAACGCAGACCCATGAAGAACAGTAGCACGATGATAACAATCGCTACCGCCTGTCCCAGGCTGACCACGAAACCGCTGACTGATTTATCTACTTCTGTCGGCTGACTGTAAACTGCGCCGATATCAATGCCGACCGGCTGTTGCTCTTTCAGCTCAGCTAAGCGGCGGTCAACACGCTTACCGACTTCTACAACGTTGACACCGGACACAAACGAAATACCGACATTCAGCGCACGCTTACCGTTATAGCTAACCAAATTAGACGGAATTTCTTTAAAGCCGCGCTTAATTTCAGCCACATCACGCAGGTAAATCAGGCCTTCGGCACCGCTTTCTGTAATAATCAGATTGCCCAGTTCATCAACGTCTTTGAATTCACCTGTCGGATGTACTCGAATGTATTCATTGCCGATTCGTACCGCACCGGCACTGGTCACCAGATTCTGGGTTTGCAAGGTGCTGTAGATGGTATCCGGTGAAATCCCCAAGGTGCTCAGGCGCTGCATAGAGATTTCAATAAACACCTGCTCCTGCTGAGTACCGGTTACCGAAACCTTACCGACACCGTCAACCAGTTCCAGTTCACGACGCAGATAGTCAACGTAGTCACTCAGTTCCCGGTAGCTATAACCGTCCCCGGTAATTGCCAACAAAACGCCAAACACATCACCGAAATCATCAATAACCTGGGGTTCCTGAACGCCCGGCGACAAACTTGGTTTGAGGTCATTAACCTTACGTCGTAATTCATCCCAAATCTGTGGCAAATCATCCGGACCGTAGTTATTCTTCATGGTCACGGTGATCTGAGATAAACCACGGCTGGAAATGGAATTAACCTCATCCACATAAGGCAACTGCTGAATTTCTTTCTCTATCGGGTACGTAACTTCCTCTTCCACCTGCAACGGCGTTGCACCTGGATAAGCCGTTACGACCATAGCATCTTTAATCGTAAATGCCGGATCTTCAAGACGCCCCAGACCAAAGAAAGCCATAGTGCCGCCGATCAGGAAGATCAGTGTGGTCATCCAGCTGATAACCTTATTCTTTATAAAGTAGGCCGCAATATCCTGTTTCATCCTATTCAGCCTCCTTCGTTATAACTCTCACCGTTTGTCCTTCACGCAGACGGTTACCACCTTCAGTCACAATCACTTCCCCTTCCTCAAGGCCGGAGAGTAACCTCACCCCGTTCGGCACCACTTTATCGGTCATGACTTTGCGCTTAGTTACTGTCTTATCATTTTTAAGAACCCATACGTATTTATCTTCCATTGACAGCGAATCACCGTCTTCGTTAAACACGGCACCGAATGGAATAATGAGCTCTCCAGAACGGTAAATTTTCAGTTTTTGCGCATCCGCTTTTACTTCCACGGCCATCCCGTCCAGAATGAACTGACGTCTCGGCATTGGCATAGTCAAAGTAACCAGGAATGAACCTAACTCAGGATCCGGTTCAGTTGTGTATTCCTTCAGGAATGCCCGATATTCGGCACCATCACTGAGAATAATTCTGGCCCCCGGTCTGGATTCCTGAATATCAGACGCCGTACTTTGCGAGTAGATCATATCCGGGGCCTGAATCAGAATATCGACCATGTCGGTACTATGGATGTTCATAATTCCCTGCCCAACCTGTACATTCTCAAACTGCTCAACCGGAACACGGGAGATGACACCGTTAATCGGTGCTTTCAACTCAGTAAACGTCAGCCGCAACTTAGCCAGCTTAAGTTCTGCAAGCGCAGTGCGGCGCTGGGCTTTCAACTCATCAAACTGTGACTGAGCCAGGAAGCCCTGCTCTACAAGCTTGGCCGAGCGGCGGTACTGGCTGTCTGTTACATTGAATTTTGCCTGAGCATCATCAACCTCAAGCTTGTAATCGGTCGGATCCAAACGAGCAAGTAACTGGCCTTTTTTCACTCTGTCGCTGGGGTTTACATAAATATTGGTCACTTCTCCGGGAATACGGAATGAGAGGCTCGACTTATCCGCAGCCGCAGCAACTGCAGGAAAGGTCAGTTTAGGTGCACTTTCAGCCATATCAACAGTTGCGACACTAACCGAAGCAATAATCTCCCTCGGCTCAACAGCCTTTTTTTCACAACCCTGAAGACTCAGCAACATCCCCAACAACACCGGAGCTATGTAGAATTTCTTCATCTTATAATCCCCGCTCCTTAACCCATGCCCGGACTTTTTGTCCTTCCTGAAGCTCACCGACTCCGGATGTCGCAATTGAATCCCCGTCATTCAGGCCTTCAACAACACGTCGGTTATCATCCAGAACAACTTTGACTTTATGGACATTACCCTGCTCATCGACACGCCAGACATAAGTATCTTCACCTTCACGAATAATGGCGCGTTCAGGCACACCACCGGAAGTTCCGCGAGGGATAGCGATACGAACCTGTCCGGCCATTCCGGGTAGCAGGTTATAACCTTCCGGACGAGCCATAGACAGAGTCACTTTATAGCTGGATGTTTTGGCGTCTGCTTCGGTATCAATTTCCTTAAACTGAGCATCAAAGCTTTTGTCAGCAATGGTGTCAAAACTGACTATCGGGCGAGGATCATATTTGCCCTGATAGCGGGCAAGAAGCTGCTCAGGCAACTGGAAGGTAACATTAATCAGTCCTTCACTCTGAATATGCATAACTGGCTCTTTTGCCGCGACATATTCATAATTTTCAACCAAAGAGAGAGAAAGGTTACCGTCATAAGGTGCTAGCAGAGTGGCATACCTTAGGTTGGCTTTCGCTTTATCCAGGGCCGCCTTAGCCTGATTCAGTGCCGCTTTAGACTGGTCATAATCCAGCTCAGAGACCACGTTGGTTTTGCGCAATTCGGTATTTCGCTTGAACTGAACATAAGCCAAAGAATAATTCGCCTGAGCCTGCTCAACCAGTAACTCAAGCTCATCCGTTTTCAGGCTGGCCAGTTTCTGTCCCTGTGTCACCCGCTGTCCCGGATTCACATCCACAGTTTCCAATAATCCAGAAACCCTAAATGCCAGTACTGCTTTATCTCCGGCTTCCACTGTCGCCGGAAAAGTACGAAAAGTATCATTATTTCCGACCGATACGGCCTGAAGTTTCACCGGTCTTGAATCCGGTTCCGGTATTGCTTTTTGCTTATCGCCACACCCTGACAGGAGCAAGCCGGCGATTGCCGTGGCTAATAGCGCTCGTCCCATACTAACCCTCAATTTATTATTCATTATGCTTTGGATTTGAAGCGCAAATTCCTCTTTGGCTTACCATCATCACCCGAAAGCAGGATATACCCATAAGGTAATAGTGTAGCCAATAAAATCGCACAAAAATCCAACAAACCACTAAAAAGAAAGAAAAACAAGTCATTGAAATTAAGCGCGCAACAATACCAACTCATCACATTTTTGACGAGAGAGCAGATTCAGGTTTCAGATAAAATCAGAAGGGAAAAGCTAAAGAGAGGTAAAAAGATCTAAAAAAGGAGCCTAAGGGCTCCTTTTTAATTATTTCAGGGAGAAAAAACGCTTAAACATCCATTTCCGCAATTTTGACTTTCCAGGTATCCGGGCCGGTCTGATGCGCGTTAGTACCTTCCGCATCAACCGCTACTGTTACCGGCATATCTTCAACTTCAAATTCGTAGATAGCTTCCATACCCAGGTCTTCAAATGCTGCCACACGCGCTTTCTTAATCGCCTTAGCAACCAGGTAAGCCGCACCACCGACAGCCATCAGATAAACAGCTTTGTGATTCTTGATTGACTCAATCGCTGCTGGACCACGCTCTGCTTTACCGATCATGCCCATCAGGCCTGCTTTATCCAGCATCATGTCGGTAAACTTATCCATACGGGTAGATGTAGTCGGGCCAGCAGGGCCAACCACCTCGTCACGTACCGCATCAACCGGGCCTACGTAGTAAATAAAGCGGTTTTTGAAATCAACCGGGAAGTCTTCGCCTTTAGCCAGCATATCCTGAATGCGCTTGTGCGCCGCATCACGACCAGTCAGGATTTTACCTGACAGCAGCAAAGTCTCGCCTGATTTCCACTGCTGAACGTCTTCTTTGGTCACTTCGTCAACATTGACACGACGTACACTGTCACCGACTTCCCAAGTCACTTCAGGCCAGTCTTCCAGCTTCGGTGGAGTCAGCTCAGCTGGACCATTACCGTCAAGAGTGAAGTGAACGTGACGGGTAGCAGCACAGTTTGGAATCAAGCAAACCGGTTTGGATGCTGCGTGAGTCGGCGCAGTCTTGATTTTAACATCCAGAACAGTGGTCATACCGCCAAGACCCTGAGCACCGATACCCAGCTTGTTTACACGGTTATAAATATCCAGACGCAGCTCTTCTTCAGCATTCTGAGCACCACGTTCCTGAAGCTCATGGATATCAACATGCTCCATCAGAGATTCTTTTGCCAGTACGGCCGCTTTTTCAGCTGTGCCGCCAATACCAATACCCAGCATACCCGGTGGACACCAGCCCGCGCCCATCAGAGGAACCGTCTTCTCAACCCATTCAGCCACATCGTCAGACGGGTTCAGCATCACCATCTTGGTTTTGTTCTCAGAACCACCACCCTTGGCAGCCACCTGAACTTCCACCTTATCGCCCGGTACCATTTCCACATGGACAACAGCAGGCGCATTGTCGCGAGTGTTCTTACGGCTACCTGCTGGGTCAGCAACAACAGATGCACGCAGCGGGTTATCCGGATTAGTGTATGCCTGGCGTACACCTTCATCAATCATTTCCTGTACAGTCAGATCACTGTCCCACTGCACATTCATACCAATCTTAACGAAACAGGTAACGATACCGGTATCCTGGCAGATTGGACGATGGCCTTCAGCCGACATGCGAGAGTTAATCAGGATTTGGGCGATGGCATCTTTCGCCGCTTTGCTCTGCTCTTTGTCATAGGCTTTTTTAAGGGCCTGGACAAAATCCAGCGGATGGTAATAAGAAATGTACTGTAGTGCGTCTGCAACACTACTTATGACATCTTGTTTGCGGATGACGGTCATAATTGCCCTCGTTGATTATTATCATTCCATGGCGCCCGTATTTTTTGCTTCCAAAAAGAACGTAATTCACATTTACTGTTAACTGCAGGTAGGGAACTATTCGCAGAATAAATGTAATTACACGGCCATGTTCCAAATGGCAGGTGTCCTCAGCGAACTATTGCTACTAAGCCGGAGCCAGCCGTCAATAAAGCACATCGGATCGTCCCTGGGCGTCGTATTAAATTCTGTGTTTATGATACTCTTGCGAACAATTTCGCGCTATGCGCCTGTCGAACAGCTGTCACAAAAAAGAAAATGATTTGTACATCACATCCTTTGTTGAATATTCAACAACTTGATTACACACAAGAAGCGACCCTGTCATGGTTTGAACCTTTGGCGGGCCAGCCATGGTCTATGATATTACGCTCGGCAGCCGAAGATCATCCAGATAATCGCTTTGATATTTTGGTTGCTGATCCTTTAGCCACTTTAGAGACCCACGGTGACATAACCCGTATTAATTATTCCTGTGGCGAGCAAAAAAACAGCAACGAAGATCCATTTAAACTATTGGAAAAAGTACAAAATACCCTGCTGCCAACGCTTGAGCCGCTGGACGACGTTCCGTTCATCGGCGGTGCTCTAGGTTACTTTTCCTACGATCTTGGTCGCCGGGTGGAGAAAATTCCTTCAATCGCCCACCATGATATTTCTACGGCTGATATGGCAGTCGGCATTTACGACTGGGCATTGATTGCCGATCACCACAACCACCAGTTATATCTCATCTCACCTAAAGATAGTGATCGTTTAGCCTGGCTGCAGGACAAAAAAGACAGCTTTGCTCAGAAGCACAAAAAACATGATGCACAACATAATCCTGCATTTGAATTAACAAGTGCGTGGCAGGCCAACATGACCCAATCGGCCTATTGTAGTAAATTTGGACAAGTTCAAGAGTACCTACTTTCCGGAGACTGCTACCAAATCAATCTGGCCCAGCGCTTTGAAGCCACCTATAAAGGGGATGAATGGAACGCTTACCTTAAGCTGGAAAAAACCAATGGCGCACCATTCTCCGGCTTTATTCGAACAGCTGAAAACACGGTACTTTCTGTATCGCCGGAACGCTTTCTGCAACACAATCAGGGCTATGTTGAAACAAAGCCAATTAAAGGCACTCGTCCACGTGGTACAAATGAGAAGCTTGATCGGCAATATGCTGATGAGTTACGTCATGCTGATAAAGACAGGTCAGAAAATCTGATGATTGTTGATCTGCTGCGCAATGATATCGGCCGCGTGGCCAAGCCTGGCTCTGTGAAGGTGCCGAAGCTGTTCGATATTGAGAGCTTTCCTGCAGTTCATCACCTGGTAAGTACGGTAACCGGAGAACTGGACAGCAGCTATTCACCACTCGACCTGCTACGCGCCTGTTTCCCTGGCGGCTCCATCACCGGCGCTCCGAAAATTCGGGCTATGGAAATCATTGAAGAACTCGAACCTCACCGACGCAGCGTTTACTGTGGCAGTATCGGCTATATCAGTCGCTGTGGGCGAATGGACACCAGCATTACAATCAGAACACTGGTTTCTCAACAAAATACCCTGTATGCATGGGCCGGCGGCGGGTTGGTAGCCGACAGTCAGGCAGACAACGAGTATCAGGAAACATTGGACAAACTGAGCAAAATTCTGCCAATCTTAGAGAAGTAGCAAACTTTTCCAACAGAAAAAGAAATCAACAATACTGTAGATACTCTGGATTTCGCCCTCGGAAAAGCCTCAAGGGTAATATCAAACAGCCGTTTTACATTTTTTTGTCATAAAAACGGCCTATAATGACAAGAGTATCCACAGTCACAACCATGGATGGTTTATGAATACCCAGCAGCAGTTGTTAGCACGGTTTCTGCTAGCCCCTCAAAAAAGCAATGACTCAGGCCTTGCGGCCAGAGTTAGGCTGTCTGCTGCTGGTTCCACCTCCCGCAAACTCAAGCAAGCGGCAGTTCTCATTCCACTTGTTCCTCGCAACAACAGCTACAATGTCGTTTTAACGAGACGAGCAGACCATCTGAAGCACCACCCCGGCCAAATAGCCTTTCCGGGAGGACGATATGAGTCAGAAGATGTTGATCTTATTGATACAGCCATACGAGAGACTAAAGAAGAAACTGGTATTTTATGCAATAGAGGGAGTATATTAGGCCACCTTCCTTCACTATCAACAATCAGTGGTTATATCGTCACCCCTTATGTGTCTACAATATCGGCAAACTACACGCCAACTCTGGACAAAAACGAGGTTGATGAGCTGTTTGAAGTACCCATCGAGTATCTGTTAAACCCGATGAATATACGCTCTTCCCAATTCGTCATCAACGGCTCAGAAGTGAATATCTATTCAATATCCTTTCATAACCACGCAATCTGGGGTGCTACTGCACAGATGGTAAAACTGCTGTCAAAACAGCTCTGGTATTAGAAAAACTAATCCTGGAAATAAATCTCGATAATTTTACTCCTCAAACACGTGTGATCGCGATCACTTTTAATTGTATTGCAATTTGCACCCATTACATAACGCGATCTTGATCAAAGTTTTCCTCCCGTAAATCATCAAAATGCGCGCCGTTCCTAATTTCCGTTCCGTAACAAAACTTTGGATATAAACCATGAATAAGACATTAAGCTCGACTTCAGCCACTAGCGCTGAAAAAGCAAGATGGACCTATAAAGATTTTACTTGGGCACTTTCTCTGTTCGGTACCGCTGTAGGTGCTGGCGTACTGTTCCTTCCGATTAAAGCGGGTGCTGGCGGTTTCTGGCCACTAGTTATCCTGGCCCTAATCGCAGCACCAATGACTTGGTTCGCTCACAAGAGCCTTGCTCGTTTCGTTCTTTCCGCTAAAAACCCTGAAGCAGATATCACTGATACTGTAGAAGAACACTTTGGTAAAGCTGGCGCGAACATCATCACTTTCGCTTACTTTTTCGCTATCTACCCAATCGTTCTGATCTACGGTGTTGGTATCACTAACACAGTTGATTCTTTCATGGTTAACCAGATGGGCATGGAATCTCTTCCACGCTGGATTCTTTCTGGTGGCCTGATTCTGGCGATGACTGCAGGTGTAGTTTTCGGTAAAGAACTGATGCTGAAAGCAACTTCAGCGATGGTTTACCCTCTGGTATTCATCCTGCTTGCTCTTTCTATCTACCTGATCCCTGGCTGGAACACTTCTATGATGGAAGTAGCACCAGACTGGAGCTCACTGCCTGCAGTTATCTGGCTGGCAATCCCAATCATCGTGTTCTCTTTCAACCACAGCCCAATCATCAGCCAGTTCTCTAAAGAACAGCGCCGCGTATACGGTGACGATGCTGCGAAGAAGACTGACATGATCACTGGCGGTGCAGCGATGATGCTTATGGGCTTCGTAATGTTCTTCGTGTTCTCTGTTGTACTGTCAATGTCTCCAGAGCAGCTGGCAACAGCTCAAGCACAAAACATCAGTGTTCTGTCTTACCTGGCTAACATCCACGAATCTGCGCTGATTTCTCTGCTTGGTCCACTAGTTGCCTTCGCAGCTATCACTTCAAGCTACTTCGGCCACTTCCTGGGTGCTCACGAAGGTCTGGTAGGTCTGGTTAAATCTCGCTCTGAAATGCCAGTAAGCAAGATTGAAAAAATCTCTCTAGGTTTCATCGTAATCACTACTTGGATCGTTGCAGTAATCAACCCAAGTATCCTGGGCATGATTGAAACTATGGGTGCACCGATGATCGCTGCAATCCTGTTCCTGATGCCAGTTTTTGCAATGTACAAAGTACCTGCAATGGCTAAGTACAGCACATCTGCACCAGCACGTATCTTCACAGCTCTATGTGGTATCGCTGCAATTACTTCAGTAGTTTACGGCGCATTCTAAAAGAACCACCACAAATGTTGTGAGAATTATCTGTTACAGCTAGTTATTCTAAGAATTTGTGCTGGAACGCATAGTCTTCTGAGACAATTAGCGTAGAATAGATGATACTTAAGAGCAGGGACGCGCACAGTACCTGCTCTTTTTTTACAAAATATCTCGCCAAGGAAGGGGCGAGAATAAATAAAACTAAACAGTCTTGGTTGGAAGCAAGATTGCTTCCCCTGGCTGAGGTAATAAGCATGATCAGTGTTTTTGATATCTACAAAATTGGTGTGGGTCCTTCCAGTTCGCACACTGTTGGTCCAATGAAAGCAGGTAAAGAATTTATCGATGACCTGCGAGCAATGGGCAAACTGCGTGACATAACTAAAATTACCGTTGACGTATATGGTTCGCTTTCTCTTACCGGTAAAGGTCACCACACAGATATCGCTATCATCATGGGTCTTGCGGGCAACAGCCCTGAGCACGTTGATATCGATAGCATTCCAGGCTTCATGGCACGTGTTGAAGAAACCGAGCGTCTTCCTGTCGGTATGCACTGTCACACTGTAGAATTTCCTCGCGAAGGCGGTATGAACTTCCATACTTCCAACCTTCCCCTACACGAAAACGGCATGACCATCCACGCGTGGATCGGTGATGACGAAGCTTACACTAAGACTTACTACTCTATCGGCGGTGGTTTCATCGTTGACGAAGAAAACTTCGGTAAAGAGGCAGAAAGCAGTGTAACTGTCCCTTACATGTACACAACAGCCGAAGAGCTGGTAAATCAGTGTAAGGAAAGTGGTCTGTCTGTTAGCTCGCTGGTTATGTGCAACGAGCGTGCAATGAATGCAGAAGAAGAGATCAGCCGCTACTTCGCCAGCATCTGGAAAACAATGCGCGAATGTATGGAACGTGGTATGACCGAAGAAGGCATTCTTCCTGGTCCACTACGTGTGCCTCGTCGTGCAGCTGCACTACGCCAACAGCTGATGACAACTGAGAAACTAAGCAATGACCCAATGACTGTTGTTGACTGGGTTAACATGTTTGCTTTCGCAGTTAACGAAGAAAACGCAGCCGGTGGTCGTGTTGTTACTGCACCAACTAACGGTGCCTGCGGTATCATTCCAGCGGTTCTGGCTTACTACGACAAGTTCATCCAGACTGTAGGTCCTAAAGAGTTCACTCGTTACTTCGCAGCTTCTGGCGCTATCGGTGGTCTTTACAAGCGTAACGCATCTATCTCTGGTGCTGAAGTTGGCTGTCAGGGTGAAGTTGGTGTTGCATGTTCTATGGCAGCAGCTGGTCTTGCAGAACTGATGGGCGGTAGCCCTGAACAGGTATGTATGGCTGCAGAAATCGCAATGGAACACAACCTGGGTCTGACTTGTGACCCTGTTGCTGGTCAGGTACAGGTTCCATGTATCGAACGTAACGGTATTGCTGCTGTTAAAGCAATCAACGCTTCTCGTATGGCACTTCGTCGCGCATCTGAGCCTCGCGTATCTCTGGATAAAGTTATCGAAACGATGCTTGAAACAGGTAAAGATATGAATGCCAAGTACCGTGAAACATCTCAGGGTGGCTTGGCAATCAAGGTTATCTGCTAATCTTCAGACCTTCTGAATAGAAAACCTCAAAGCTACCCTTCTAGGGTAGCTTTTTTTATATCTGAGATTTGCCTCACTTTTATATTGATTCAATTTTTTCACGTCAGTATCAGACCCGACTTTTTCAGCAGCGCCTCTATATCTTCAGCCAGCGCCTCTCCATCCTGCAACGTAGTGACCCAGGAAATCGGAATCCCCTTTTCGTCACCAAAGCCATAACAGGCCCCTGCCAGTGCACCGACCAAAATCCCTCTCCCGCAGGAATCCCCGGAAGCCAGAATATTCATCCGAATTGCCTCTGTGTAGCTTTCGCTGTTTTGCAGTATCCAGGCAGCTAACGGCAGGCTGTCTGCCAGGTGGCAGGCCTGATTGACGATCGTCAGCACATGGCTGAGCTCATTCTGCTCAACACTTAAGTTTCGAACCAACTCGATATTGTCCCGAATCGCTTCCGGAGACTTTATTTTCAGGACATTGAGCACCGGCTCCATCCGACGGGAGCGCAATGCTTCATTAAGAGCACTGGCAAAAGCTTTGGCACAAGCCAGAGCTGTTTCATTTTGATGGGTAATACCGACAATGCGCTCAATTTCAAGATCCAGCTGTTCAGAAGGTAACTTCAGCGATACAAGCGCCGGTATAGAACACAGAGCCGGATTCTGATCATCATCAGAACCGGAATCATCCGGCCATTCATCAGGCATAAGCGAAAAAAGAGTTAGCAGCAATGCTTTGGTCGGGCTGTCTATGTAACCAATAAACTCACCGCCGGGACCAAAGTAATCTAAGACCTGCTGCTGGATATTGCGGGTACTGATATCAGGCTGACTCAATAACCGTATGTATAAGGCAAGCCATTCCCCATAAGCCGTCAACTCTCCAGCAGTGAGTTTGTCATGGGCATAGTAGCCCTCAACCCCTTCATAATGGCTGGCATCAGGCTGAATAAAAGGAAAGTGAGGCAAATTGGAGAGCATACTCACCCGCTCTGGTGAATAGATCCAGTGAGTCCCCATACTGGCAGCATCAGCAACCAGGGCCCCCATCAAAGCAGCATAGCGTTGCGCCATATACCCGTCCCTTCAGCAGAGTAAATACTAAACATAAGCTTATACCAATTTCTGATACAGCCTGTCGCAACTCATGCCAAACAGTTCGAAATGCGCTGGATGCTAAATCCCAGGTACAAAAAAACCCCGCCAGAGCGGGGTTTTTTCAGGAATAAGTCAGATTAAGCAGCAGCTTTCATGCTTGCTTTTTCTTTCTTCTCACCGATTGGCAGAATAGTACGGCCAAATTCGTTGTTAATTACCTGAGCCATTGCAAAGTAAATTGCACTTGCGCCACAGATGATACCTTCGAAACCAGCGATAGTACCGATCAGTTCGCTACCAGTGAAGTCGCGAGCAGCCAGCAGGAAGAACAGAATTGTCAGTGAAGCAAATACGAACTGCTTAGCACGTGGGTAGCATAGAGAGCCGATGAACATGAAACCAGTGAAGATGCCCCACAGTAGTAGGTACCAACCCATGAAGCTTGCTGGGCTTGCTGGAAGACCCATCTTAGGCATAACGATCAGACCAACAAGAGTCAGCCAGAACAGACCGTAAGAAGTAAATGCAGTTGTACCGAAAGTATCGCCACGCTTGAAGCACATTGTGCCTACGATAACTTGGCTCAGGCCACCATAGAAAATACCCATTGCCAGAATCATGGAATCAATTGGGAAAAAGCCCGCATTGTGGATATTCAGAAGGATGGTAGTCATACCAAAACCCATTAGGCCAAGTGGCGCTGGGTTAGCAAGTTTCGTAGACATTTTGTTCCCCTACAGGAGTAATTCAAAAAAACTGATAAAGATTAAAAAATGGGTGCATCGTAATGCGCGGCGAATTCTAATGGATGCCCAGAAGCAAATCAATCCTAAATTAGACGAAAAAACACCCAAAGAAGAAAAAAGATCATTTGAGGCTGAAATTTCTCAAGATTTTTTGTGAATTCATCGCGAATTAATTGTTAGAAAAATCACAAAAAACTGTGGCACAGTATCACCATCTGGCGCCATTTTAAATTAAGCCATTGAATTTATTGCAATTTAAAAGAGACGATTCATTTAATTGCTTATTAAAAATGGAATAGACATAAAAAAAGCAGCTTAACGCTGCTTTTTATCTGAAACCTTAATACTTAACCAAGTTCGTAATGTCTTAAAACACAGACAACATCAATTGAACTACTGGATCTCCTGTTGAGTTTCAGTGGCATCTTCGACCGCAGGCACAGGCTTCACAGGCAATGCATCATGCGCCTGCACAGGAACAGATCCTGATGCAAGCTCAGCATTTAATCTGTACGGTGAGGCTTTCAAATCCCTCAACTGAGATTTAAGCTGAGCAATCTGTTTTTGCTGAACGGCAACCAAATCCCGAAGCGACTCTACCGCCCCGTCCTGTTTTGATGACTGTTCCAGCTCACGTCTCATCACCATATTATGTTTACGGTTAGCCATCACTTCCTGTGTGATCAACGAAGCCTGCTCTTTAAGCGGCTTATCCCTCAAGTCTTTGTCACTCAACGCCTGCGAGATATTCAACAGCTTGGTTTCAATATCAAGCATGAAGTTTTCATATTCATCCTTGCTGCGATCACGCAGTGCCTGCACTTCTAACGCGATATGTTCGGCATGAGCTAATTCAAAATTGGTCTCAATGACCTGCTGCTCGATTTTTGCAAAAGCCCGCGGAGAGCGTTCAATCAACATTTTTCCGCTGGCAATTTTTGATTCAACACGGGCATAGCTGAGCGGCGCGTAATATTTCACATCATTGCTTCTGAGCTTACGCAGTGCATTTTCAAGCGGCTCAATATAGGTTTTCTTGATAGTGCGGATTTCCAGGCTATGAGCACGTTCAAGAAACTCATCCTGCTCTTCAGTTGCATCACTCAGTTCATCTTCTTCTACCAAGCGAAAAAGTTTGGCATAAAAGCGCATCAACCTGACATGCTCACTACGATAGTAGTCTCGGGCATGGATTGAATTTAGATAAGCCATCTGTGTGATCGCCGGCTCAAGCACCTCATCCGCCAGCTTTTTCAGCTCTTCTAGTTCTCCAAGTGTTTTTTCCACTATCGCTACTTCTTCATAAAAGCGATCAATATAAGTGGATGAGGAAAACAGTGAGTAACTTTCAAATGCCTTTTCAGGAGTCTTGCTGAACTCCTGATAAATAGCATCGGCTTTTTGCCAGCTCGATTGAATCTGTGCATATTTATCAGGTGAATACACTTGCAGGTGATCAATTTCCTGAAGTTTCTTCTGCCAATCCCGGTATACCTTCAATGCACTCTGATAGACATTTTCCGTATTTATTTCAGATGAGATTCCTTCTTCACCTTCAGGTGTGCTCTGACAGGCACTCAGTAAAGCAGCAAGACAGACAATACAGGCCACTTTCCCTATTTGTTTCATATAAATTTCCGATGATATAAATACACGACGCAGAAGGAGGGAAACACCGAAGCGGCAAATTGCCCCTACTCTCATCAACTCATATGGCTACTTTCTTCCGCCCTGCAAGAAAAGCAGGCACGCCAAAGGCAATAAATCCGATCAGCTCTGAGCAAATACTCAAACTCGTTAGTTTATCTGACTCTATCAAAGTAAAAAAGTTCTACATTATTGTTATTTAAGACTAAAGCCTTTTTCATTAATAAAAGCTTTAATGAACGGTCTGGCTTCCTTATCCAAAGTGGCAGTAATTTGCTCTGACCATGACGTATTTTTATTGCCGCCAGTCCGGGTCTGGTAATACTCACGAACCTGATTGTCATATTCTGCAAGCAAGTTCCGATCCAAATCCTGCTGGTATTCGTCCTGATGAACTATCAGCTCTCGTGGCAGCCTGGGTTTTCGCTCCGGATCCTGAGCCGGGAAGCCAAGGCAAAGACCAAACAATGGAAACACATGATGGGGTAAAGACAACAGTTCTGACACTTCAGCCGGATTATTGCGGATACCACCGATGTAAACACCACCCAGCCCCATAGACTCAGCCGCTACCATGGCATTTTGTGCCATTAACGCAGCATCCACCGAGGCAATTAGTGTCTGCTCGGTAAAACCTAATTTAGCTTCAGGATGTATTTGTTTATGTCGGTGATAGTCGGCACAAAAAACCAAAAATTCAGCAGCAGTGGCGACATATGGCTGACCACCAGCATATTCGGCCAGTGACTCACGTTTATCCGATTCCGTTACCCTGATAATACTTACACACTGAATAAAACTTGATGAGGAAGCAGCAATCGCACTGTCAAGAATTGCCGACAACTGTTCTTCTGACAATGGCTGCTCTGTAAACTTACGAATTGAGCGGTGGCGGAGAATAGTTTCAATCGTCTGATTCATAGCGTTCCCTGTCACAAAGCCTTATTTTGTTGAAACTTTGCTCAATGTAACATAAATTCTCCACCACTCGCAGAAACGCAGCAAAAAACTGTCTTTACCTATTAGTAAATTAATTAAACAGCAGACTCCTGACTGACCAGACAATGCTGACAAACCTGCTGCAAGATACTGATCAATCTCTGCTTATTCAGTGGCAGCGGGTTTCCTTTAATTGCATTAGACATCATGGCATCTTCAGCCACTTCATCAAACATCACATCACAAAGCCCGTAATCAGCAACAGAAGGCAAGTTAAGGCGCTTCAGCGTACGTTTAGTCCAAAGGATACCATCAATAATTTCCGCATTTACCCGACCAGTAAGAATACACGCCAGCTGTCGATAACGATTCAGTACATCCGCTCTGCCGGCTTCCCTGGCTGCCAGCACATTCTCCTGCATGACAAAAGGTGCAAGCTGTGCGGTGATCAGCCCGTGAGGAGCATCCAACCGCCCCCCCAAAGCCGACGCGAGACCGTGCGCAGCACCTAATTTGGCATTAGCCAGCGCCATTCCGCCGAGCATGGCAGCAAATGACATATCGGAACGAGCCCGTGGTTCATCGTCCTCACTGGCTGCCAGAATAGCACCAGCCAAACGGCGTAAGCCTTCTTCACATACCATGTCGGTTAACGGGTTCGGTTCACCACAGACATAGGCTTCCATCAAATGACTGAATGCATCCATCCCGCAACATCCTGTTGTTACGGAATCCATTCCATAAGTGAGCGTCGGATCGACTATTGCCATATCCGGTAACATATCCGGGCTGCGCAGGCTTACTTTGACATTCTCCTGTGCTGATTTCAGTACCGCATTTTTACTGACTTCCGACCCTGTTCCAGCCGTTGTAGGCACAGCAATAAACGGAAGCGGCTTCGCTTGTAACGGTACATTGCGCCCTATCACCTCGACATAATCATAAACACTGCCCTGATTAGGAATCATCGCCGCCAGCGCCTTACCGGCATCCAGCACACTTCCTCCACCTATAGCCAATACCATATCTGGCCTGAACTTCCGCCCCATAGCCGCCATCTCTTCAATCATGGCGATCAGCGGTTCACCATGGACAGCAACCTGCTGATAACGCATGTTCTGCTGTTTCAGGTAGCGGATCACAGGTTCTGCCCGGGAGATATCTTTGCCGGTAACCAACAGCACGCTGTATCCAAACTGATTGAGAGAAGACAGTGAATTATTCAAGGCACCTTCACCGAAAATAATCCGGGTTGACGTCATAAACTGAAACATAGGTACTCCATTACACAACTGAATATTCTGATTATTATCATCGAGTGTGCATGCTAACGGGTTCCTGATTTTGATTCTGAACAACAAATTACCGAGATAAAGCTAACTACAGGCCAGAACTGGCCCCCCATCACACTTGGTTGAGAGCAAGCTTCGTTAACCTAATTAAACAATCGGTTTTATCTATCACAACAAGTGATAAAACCCGCTTTCTCCTCTCGCGCTGTCACGTTATAGTAATTCCATCAAAATTAAAGGAGAGAGATTATGTTCGTTGTTATTTTCGGTCGCCCAGGTTGCCCATTCTGTGTTCGAGCTAAAGAGCTGGCAGAAAAACTTAAAGAAGAGCGAGACGATTTCAACTTCCGTTATGTTGATATCCACGCCGAAGGTATCAGCAAAGCAGACCTGGAAAAAACAGTTGGTAAACCAGTAGAAACAGTACCACAAATCTTTATTGATCAAGAGCATATCGGTGGCTGTACTGAGTTCGAAGCCTACGCAAAAGAAAACCTTGGCCTATTCCAATAATTTCTTTACTAACAAAGATTTAATGAAGGCTGATTTGTCAGCCTTCTTTTATTTTTACCGTTTTTGGGAGCAACCAGGTAGATTGTAATTTTTTTATCTTGTTTGCTCATATTTCGGTATAACCCAAGATTAAAATCAGCTAAAATCCATCCAGTTTATTGCTACCACCCTTCTTCCGGAAATGTTGTTGTGAATATCGATGTCGCCGCCCTCCTTCATCAGAATGATATTCTGTTGCTTTTTGTTGTTCTTGCCGTTGGTTTGAGTATCGGAAAACTAAGAATTGCTAACCTCCAATTAGGTAATTCAATCGGTGTGCTCATCACCGCTCTGTTATTCGGTAATGCCGGTTTTACTTTTGATACCGAGGCCCTGAATATCGGCTTTATGCTGTTTATCTTCTGTGTCGGCATTGAAGCAGGCCCGAACTTTTTTGGTATTTTCTTTAAAGATGGTAAGCACTACCTGCTACTGACACTGGTGGTACTGCTTTCGTCCATTGTGATTACCCTGACCATGGCCCATAACCTCAACCTCGACCTTGGTCTGGCAACAGGTCTGATGGCAGGTTCCCTGACAGCAACACCAGTGCTGGTAGGTGCAAAAGATGCCCTGAACAGCGGCCTTTCTGGGATCAGCGACAGCTTTACCATCCAGCAAATGGTCGACAGCCTAAGCGTCGGTTATGCCATGTCGTATCTGGTTGGCCTTGTCAGCCTAATTCTGCTGGCGAAGCTGATGCCAAAGCTGCAAAAGCAAAACCTTGCCGAGTCCTCACAGCAAATTGCCCGTGAACGCGGCATCGGAGAAGTCGCTCAGCGTAAAGTGTACCTGCCGATTATCCGTGCCTACCGTGTCGGCCCTGAACTGATTAACTGGATTGACGGCCGCAACCTGCGTGAACTGGGTATTTACCGCCAGACTGGCTGTTACATCGAACGGGTTCGCCGTAACGGTATCCTTGCCAACCCGGACGGTGATGCCATTTTGCAGGAAGGGGATGAAATTGCGCTGGTTGGTTATCCAGACAGCCATGCCCGACTAGATCCGAGCTTCCGTAACGGTAAAGAAGTTTTCGACCGTGACCTGCTTGACCTTCGCGTGGTAGAAGAAGAAATCGTGGTAAAAAACGACAGCATTGCTGGCAAGCGCCTGTCAGATCTGAATCTGTCAGAATACGGCTGTTTCCTGAACCGCGTTGTTCGAGCTCAGATTGAAATGCCGATGGATCATAATATCCTGCTCAACAAAGGGGATATCCTGCAGGTCAGTGGCGAGAAAAGCCGGGTACTGGGCCTTGCTGAACGCATCGGTTTCATCTCGGTTCACAGTCAGATTGCCGACCTACTGGCATTCTGCTGTTTCTTCATCGTCGGCTTGCTAATTGGTGCGATTACCATGGCTTTCGGCCAGATTGCCTTCGGTCTGGGTAGCGCTGCCGGTCTGCTGCTGGCAGGTATCACCCTGGGCTTTTTGCGGGCAAACCACCCAACATTCGGTTACGTACCGCAAGGGGCACTGAACATGACCAAAGACCTCGGTTTGATGGTCTTTATGGTCGGGATCGGCCTGAGCGCTGGTTCGAACCTGTTCAGCTCTCTGGCCCAGGTCGGTATGGCCGTATTTGTCACCAGCCTGATGGTTAGCGTTATCCCGGTTGTGCTGGCTTACCTGTTCGGTGCTTACGTACTGAAAATGAACCGTGCACTGCTGTTCGGAGCCATCATCGGAGCACGAACCTGCGCCCCGGCAATGGACATGATTAACGAACATGCCCGCAGTACAATTCCGGCTCTGGGTTATGCCGGAACCTATGCGATTGCCAACGTGCTGCTGACCATTGCAGGTACTCTGCTGATCATTCTGAACTAAGTAAACCTATCATTTTTCGATGCTGACTCATCAATCCTCCCCCTGAGTCAGCATCTATTCAGTCCCTTCGCCTATAGTGATATCAGTACAAGCAATTTTAAGCGTGCTGATACCAAACTGAATAGCAACCTCGCCTTCGAAATTGTTTAGTTTGGTATAACACACATTTAAGTTGCTGAATATTCGCCACTCTCTTTACTATTCAGTATATTGAATAGAAACATTTATTATTGGTAATCAAAACTATGCGTATTCTTATCGTCGAAGATGACCCGATTCTGAGTCACCACCTCAAATCACAGCTGGGTGAGCTGGGTAACCAGGTACAGTGTGCCGGTACTGCTGAGGAAGGACTGTTCTTTGCCGAGAACTACCCTAATGATGTTGCTATTGTTGATATCGGCCTTCCGGACAGAGACGGCATAAGCCTGATCAAAGATATCCGCAACAAAGGCCTTCGCCTGCCAATCCTCATCCTGACTGCCCGCTCTAACTGGCAAGATAAAGTCACAGGTCTTGAGGCTGGCGCTGATGATTACCTTGTTAAGCCGTTCCAGAAGGAAGAGATGGTAGCCCGCCTGAGCGCATTGGTTCGCCGCAGTGCCGGTTTTGTAAAACCAGAAATGACAGCCGGTAATATTCGTGTTGATCTGCTGGCCAAGCAGGTGTTTATCAATGAGAACCAACTGGAACTGACCGCCTTTGAATACGATCTGCTGGAATACCTGATGCGTCACAGTCGCCAGGTTGTTTCTAAGCAGCGCCTGCTGGATGTCCTTTATGAAGATCAGGAAGGCGATCCGAATACCATTGAGGTGATGATCAGCCGTCTGCGCAAGAAATTTACCACTAATGGCCAGGATAACCCGATTTCAACTATCCGTGGTCAGGGCTATATCTTCGAGTTGCAAGCGCAATGAGTCAGTTGCTCAAGCCAAGACTACGCCGCCGGGTACTGGTTACCTCGGTGGCGATCATCGTTCTTATCACCTCCGCACTGGCCGGGGTTATCAACCAACTTTATAGCCAGAGCTATATGGCCGCCTACTCGTCAGAGCTGGTCGCACAGATGCCAATGGTGGTGGCGCAGCTCAACCGCGCCGGGCTGATCAAGGATGTCGACAAATGGATTGATTCTATCGATCCATCCGATACAGACTACATGTCTGTGGTCTGTGATATGACAGACCATACCATCTGGCTCTCTGACGAGGCCAAAGTTGCCAACCTCGGCAACATCTGTAGTGAGCTGCCCGATGACATTCCGGTACCCACCCTGATCAAAACGAGCAACGACCACAGCTATATTGCCTATAACATGAGCCGTGATCGTGAAGGCGGCAGAAGCTATCAGCTGGTCGTGTTGCGCTCTGGTGAATCTTATCAGTCCTCACTGAACCAACTACACAAACGTACCACTTTCTATCTGGGATTGTTTGTCCTGATTGCAATTGCTTTCCTGATGACGGCATTTCACTGGAGCTTCCAGCCATTGCGGAAACTGGCAACACAGTTGGATCAGATGACGGATGCCAAGCGTAATAAGCTGGATGATGACTTCCCGATGGAGCTGCAAGACGTCACTCTAGCACTCAACAGGCTTATTCAAATCAGCAACGACCAAAAATCCCGTTACCGCCACGCGATGGACGATCTGGCCCACAGCCTGAAAACGCGATTAGCTGCAACCAATGCTCTTTTGGATGACCGTGAGTTGTCACGTCCTGAACTGAATCAGCGGATCATGGAACAAATCAGCCAGATGGATGATTTAGTGCAGTACCAGCTAAAACGCGCCATGATGGGTCAACAGGGCCTGCAAAAAGATCAGACGGAGCTGAAACCGGCTATCGATAGTTTCAACCGGATGCTCAGCAAGGTTTACAACGATAAGAACGTGAAACTGGGATATCATTTCAGTAACCGCATCAAGCTGCCGATTAACCGCAACGATCTGATGGAGCTGCTGGGCAACCTGCTGGAAAATGCTTACCGCTTTTGTATCAGTGAAGTTCGGGTGTCAGTGAAAGAACTCAATGACAGCTTCATTATCCGTATTGAAGATGACGGTCCCGGTGTAAGCGAAGATATGCGTGAAGCTATTTTCCAGCGGGGCGTTCGTGCCGATCAGCTCAATCCCGGTCAGGGTATCGGCTTGTCGGTCTGCCATGAAATCGTCAAGAGTTATCAGGGCAGCATCCATGTAGAAAAAGCTTCTATCGAAGGCGCGGCTTTCGTGATTCATCTGCCGAAGCACTAATAATACAGACTGAAACAAAAAACCGCCTTTCGGCGGTTTTTTTATATTAATCACACTAAGAATCAGATGTTGTCTACATCAAATTCAACCAGTGGATTTACATCTGCATCATAGTCAACAGACTCGATACCGAAGCCGAACAGTTTCAGGAACTCGTCCTTGTACTGCTGGTAGTCCGCAACTTCGAACAGATTCTCGTTAGTCACGTTCGGCCACAGCTCACGACAGTGTTTCTGGATGTCATCACGTAGTTCCCAGTCATCCAGGCGCAGGCGGTTTTCTTCATCCACCTCAGCCGCAGAGCCATCAGCTTTGTACAGGCGCTGAGTGAACATACGATGAATCTGCTCCATACAGCCTTCATGCACGCCTTCTTCACGCATCTTCTTGAATACCATTGCAATATACAGAGGCATTACAGGAATTGCAGAGCTCGCCTGAGTAACTACACTCTTCAGAACAGCAACGTTTGCTGAACCGCCGTTTTCTGCAAGCTTAGCATCCAGTTCTTTCGCTGCACGATCCAGATCCATCTTCGCCTGACCCAGAGCACCGTGCCAGTAGATTGGCCAGGTAATTTCAGTACCGATGTAGCTGTAAGCCACAGTCTTACAACCGTCAGCCAGTACGCCGGCATCAGACAGAGCATTGATCCACAGCTCCCAGTCCTGACCGCCCATTACCTTAACGGTATCTTCGACTTCCTGCTCGTTTGCCGGCTCGATGCTAGCTTCAATCAGAACGTCTTTGTTGGTGTCTACAGCTGTCGCAGTGTAAGTCTCACCCATAGGCTTCAGGGTAGAACGGATAACTTCACCGGTTTCAGGCATCTTACGTACTGGTGACGCCAGAGAGTAAACCACCATATCAATCTGACCCAGGTCTTCCTTGATCAGATCAATTGTTTTTTGTTTTGCTTCGTTAGAGAAAGCATCACCATTCAGGCTTTTAGAGTAAAGGCCTTCCTCTTTGGCAAGCTTGTCAAATGCCGCTGAGTTATACCAACCTGCAGTACCCGGTTTTTTCTCTGTACCTGGCTTTTCAAAGAACACACCGATTGTCGCAGCACCGCCGCCAAATGCAGCAGCAATACGTGATGACAGGCCATAGCCACTTGAAGAACCAATTACCAGTACACGCTTAGGTGCATTTGCAATCGGGCCTTGGGCTTTAGTGTAAGCAATCTGCTCTTTTACGTTCTCTTCACAACCCACAGGGTGAGTTGTTGTACAAATAAATCCACGAATCTTAGGTTTGATGATCATTTTCAACTTCCCTTACATAATTGCCTGTAGGATAAAAGGTAAATGACAAATTCGCATTAAATTTATGAGCGAAAACGCTAAAAAGGCTAGTGGTTGGAGGTGTTGACGACCAATATACTGCCCAAATTGCCGTTTTTTACATCAATTCGTGCACGATGGCGCAAAATAAACAAGTGCCATCGCAATCCTACAGTACGGTTCTGAATCACTGAGATGACAATCAGTATAGCCGCCCTTCTTGGTGACTTACGCCTTGATAAAAGCCAGATAAAAAAAGTGCCACGCAATGCGTGGCACATGGGAGACACCAGGTTTATTTTCACCGGACTTACGCCCTTAGGCGGCTTTTCCCGGTTGTAAGCCACCTGCTTTAAACTGATCAGCAGCAAAGTGATCAACCTGAATCGCTTTCTGCCTTAACTGATCAGCATTGTGCATTTTTTCGACGTCGGCTTCTGTGACGATCCCCGCACTCAAAGCAATTTCCAGCTTCTCTTTGAGCGAAACTTTGCGAGGGATCTCACCTGCCTTCACCGCTTTCGCCAACTTGCGCTCAATATCCTTCACAGCGTGCATCGCAACAAAGGCCCGCTCCATAATGCCAACAGGATCTGATTCCTTATCACCGATATAACACAAGTGCGTCAGGCGCTCACGATGACTGCCTGGTTTCATCAACAGCTTAGCAATATCAACCGTGACTTTATCTTTCGGAGCCTGGTAACGAATACCTAACGGGAACAGCATGGTACGCAGCAATCGGCCAATGCCTTTACGCGGGAAATTGTCAAAGACTTCATTAAATGCGACTCCGCATTTGTGCAGACAGTGCTGAACCGCATAATGCACCATAGGCAAGTCCTGCTGCTGGCGTCCTTCATCTTCAAAACGCTTTAGCGTTGCCGATGCCAGATACAGATGGCTCAGCACATCACCAAGACGGGCTGACACCAACTCACGACGTTTGAGCTCGCCTCCCAAGCTAAGCATTGCAAAATCAGCTGATACCGCCAGAGCTTTACTCATGCGCGACAAGTGTCGGTAATAAGCTGCAGTTTCACCGCTGACCGGTGAGCGGTTGAAAGCTGAAGCACTAAAGGCATTCAGCATCGACTTCGCCACGTTCCCGACGGCAAAACTGATATGTTTTGCCAGCAATGAGTCGAAATCCTTAGCCCCTTGCTCAGTGTCCGGGTTCGCTGCCGCTTCCATTTCACTTAATACAAACGGATGGCATCGGGTTGCACCCTGACCAAAAATCATCAGGTTCCGGGTCAGAATATTCGCCCCTTCCACCGTAATAGCTACCGGCATACCAAAATAGTGGTGACCCAGATAATTCATTGGACCAAGCTGAATCGCCCGTCCGGCATGGACATCCATTGCATCGTTGAGGATGGTTCTGGCCATTTCAGTCATATGATATTTGGCGATAGCTGTAACGATACCCGGCTTCTCTTTCATATCCAGCGAAGTAGTTGTCAGTGTTCGGGCTGCTTCCAGCATATAAGTGAAGCCACCAATACGCCCCATCGCCTGAGCAACCCCTTCAAAGTTACCAATCGACATACCGAACTGTTTACGGACATATGAGTAAGCACCTGTTGTTCTGGCTGTCAGGTGACCAACAGCCGTACCCAGCGCCGGTAATGAAATACCACGGCCTGCCGACAGACATTCCACCAACATTCGCCAGCCCCTGCCGACAAATTCCTGACCGCCAATCACCCACTCCATAGGTATAAACACATCTTGTCCGCGGGTCGGGCCATTCATAAAGGCCAGGTTCAACGGGTCATGACGCTCGCCGATTTCAACCCCCGGATGATCTGCCGGGATTAGCGCGCAAGTAATACCTATATCTTTCTTATCACCAATCAGGCCATCAGGATCCTGAAGCTTAAAGGCCAATCCTAATACTGTCGCGACCGGGGCCAGAGTGATATAGCGCTTGTTCCAGCTAACACGAATACCCAGTACTTCTTTTCCCTGATATTCGCCGTAGCAAACTGTTCCTTGATCAGGAATACTACCGGCATCTGACCCTGCTTCCGGACCAGTCAAGGCAAAACACGGAATATCATCACCGTTTGCCAGACGCGGCAACCAGTAATCTTTCTGATCTTCGGTTCCGTAATGGCTTAGCAGTTCTCCTGGGCCCAACGAGTTAGGCACCATTACCGATACTGCTGCACTCAGGCTTCGGGTCGCAATACGCGTCACTATGGTTGAGTTGGCGTGGGCAGAAAAATCCAAACCGCCATATTTGCGGCTGATGATTAACGAGAAGAACTTTTCTTTTCGCAGGTATTCCCAGACTTCAGGAGGCAAATCCCTGTCTTCCTGAACAATCTGGTAGTCATCCAACATACCGAGCAATGTTTCCAGCTTAGTATCAATAAATTCCTGTTCCTGAGCAGAAAGCTTGGGCTTTGGATAATTCAACAGGGTATTCCAATCCGGTGAACCGCTGAACAGTTGCCCGTCCCACCAGACACTTCCTGCTTCCATAGCCTCTCGCTCAGTATCAGACAGCGGCGGCAATACTTTCTTGAACATCTTAAATGCCGGATCACTGAGATAGCGTTTTCGCAAATCAATTAACGTGCTCATGTTTCAGGTCCTTTTGTCTCATTTATCGTTATTGGTATTACGTTTTGCTTATCTTGTTCCTGTCGGATTTTCTCGCACTAATGACAGCGACTGCTCAATCGGTGCTGCAACTCCGGCAGCTAGATAAGGAACCAGTCGCTCGATCACATCTTCCGTAGTGACTTTGCGTGAAAAATCATTTTCGGCGATCTCGCAGAGGGCCGTTGACGACGCCATGGTGAAAACTGATGCTCCCAACGTGAAGTGCAGGCGCCAGAACAGGGTTTCAGGATCTAAAGAGGGGTTGGCACGGCATACAGCAGTGGTAAACAGTTTCAGCACATCATCATAGCGGTTATAGATAAACCAGCGCAGGTGCCCCTGTACATCGGTATAGCCCCTGCCGATCAACGACATAAAAATAGTCGCTCCCTTCGGACGATATTGATTCAGACCTAATAAAGGTTGCTTCACACAACGGAAAACATCTTCCATAGCAAAATCGTCACGGGTAAGCAGTACTTCCAGTTCAGATTTCAGTGCAGGCATAAACTCTTCGAGGTAGCGTGTAAGTACCGCCCTGACTAGGGTTTTCTTATCACCGTAATGGTAGTTAACCGAAGCCAGGTTTACGCCAGCCTTACTGGTAATGGTTCTTAGCGAGGTATCCTTGAAGCCATGTTCAGCAAACAGCAGCTCCGCTGCGTCAAGAATACGGCCTTTTGTTTCTCCCTTTCCCGCCATTTTCATTCACCTGTATTAAACACACGTTTAAACTTTACATCTCATTAATATTTTTAACAAGCCACAAACACCTCAAGTCAGGTGTTTTGGATAGCTTAATGAGATAAATCGATAAAGATGTGATACTGATCGAATATAACCATTGGTTTTTAGTTTTTTGAGAAACAGCACAAAATGTGCATAAGCCATTGATTAATAAGAGAGCAATAAAAAGGGGAAATTTGATGCTAAATCCGACATTCGGGGGTGTGACAAAAAATATTAAGAAAATTGCAATTTAGCGGGAACAAACAAAATGATTGCAGGTCATATATAGTGCCACTGCTTTTTCTTAGAAGACATTCTTCAGAGCCCGTCCCGACTTAGAGATGGGCTTCTTTATTTCCGTCGTCTGAAAATCTCCGCTCGGCTAATCTGCTACAGTAAATTATTCACCTTGTTCATGCTCATTCATAACCATATGCATACACCAACCAAAAATATTGTAGTGCTACTGTAACAACAAAATAAAAAAATCAAAGGCTTAAAATTTTTTCCTATTTTTTATCCTACTCTGCGGAACTAAGGTGAAAGCGCCCGGTCATAAATAATGACATCAAGATTAAAGACGCATTCTTTGTTTAGCTGGCCGCCAAACAAGCATTCATCCTTTAGTCGAATATGCCACTGCTGCTAAACTCCTAATTGTGTAAATAGAGCCTTTGCCCGCTGAACTTACAGCGGGCTTTTTTTATCTTCACTTCGGAAATCACTCAGGCAAATTCAGCAACTTAAAGCACACAAAACCTGAATCCAGACACATACATTACTCATTAAATAGCTGGTCATTGAAAAATAATCGGAAAAATAATGAACCTTCCACAAACTCATCGGTCCTATTAAGTGACATTCACATTAATGGAGATTTGTCGAATCATCTTCATTAATTACCAATGCCACTGCTGCTAAACTCCTAATTGTGTTTACCCCGCCTTTTTTAGGGCGGGATTTTTTTATCTGTCATTTTTCAATATTGATACCAGTTACCACATTTAATATAAATGTCACAAATCTAATCACCACAATATTGAAAGTAAGGAGCAATAACAGTCACTGACCAATAAAAGCAAGCACCACAAATGCACAACAACTCAATGCACACTAAGCATCCCGTTACTAAGAAAAAAATATGGCAATTTCTTTAATTTTTTTTGAACCTTTCTAATTCACTGAAGTCTCAATAAACAAGATTGATGTTATCTGCTCAACAAGGCTAATGAATCAGCCATGATTTGAGCGAATAACTTTAACTGCCACTGCTGCTTTAACTCCTTATTGTAAATGGAATCTTTGCGCTGAGATGTTCTCAGCGCTTTTTTTGCCTGCATCCTACTCCTTGGCTTTTTGCTTACTACTTGGTGATTACATCCAACTCCGGCTTTTCCTGCATCAAATCAACATGTTTTACTCTCATGCCTAATAACTGACAGGTATGACTTGCATCAATCTCTTTCCCTCCCCCCTTCACCGATACACTGAAATCCGGCTGCGGTAATCCGGCTTTTAACGCCATCGCAGTGTAGTAATCGCATCGGGTTGGATGGCTAGGTGCCGCAAGGTGCATTACCTGTTTATCGGGCCAAATAGCCGCAGTCTGCTTAATTGCCTCCAGACAATCATCCAGGTGCACCAGATTTACCGGATCTGATCCGTTCGTTATCCCCTCACGGCCAGCCAAAAAACGAACCGGATGTCGCCCCGGACCAATAAGCCCGGCAAGTCTAAGTACCCTGACATCATCTCCCCATTCTTTTGCCAGCCACTGCTCTAATTCAAAATGAGCAAACCCTGATGCAGTATCCGGCCTTGGATAACTTTCTTCCGTGACAACACCACTGACGCAACCATAAACCGATGTTGTACTGACAAAAATCAGCTTTCTACAACCCGCATGTTTCGCCGCACGAGAAAGGCTTTTTATTTTGGCTATGAACTCTTGTGCCGCACCATCCTGTCTGCCGGGCGGTACATTCACAACTAACAGATCTGCACTGAAAAAAGGGCTTAACGAGCTATCGGCGGTACATGACTCATTCAGTATCACCGGCAACTTAAAAATAAATGACCGAATACCTTCAGCTTCAAGCATTGCCGCTTTGTCATGATCACGGCTACTGCCACATACTGAATGCCCCTGACTAACAAAATATTTAGCTAACGGTAATCCGAGCCATCCACAACCACATATACTTATTTTCATTCTCTTTTCTTCCTCCCCTTTAAATGCAACTGACAACATATCGTATCAGTTCTAATTTATTTCAATCTGTAAATTAATTCCTTTCATTTGAAATTTAACAACAATAAAAAGGCATTATTTCGCTTATAAATGGCACTTTGCTAAAAAATATTTTCAGAACTGAAAGGAAAAAGTCGATCCCTGTCAAACTATAATAAAAAGAAAAAGGCATATTCATGGATTTGCTAGGAGCAGATTCATGAAAAGTAGTATAGTTTCATCAAATTGGCTTCGTGTAAGCATGAAGGCCGCTAATGAAATTCAGTAACGAAGTGCGGTAATCGCCATGAATACCCTAGAGAAAATTCAGAAAAATTTAGATAACTTCAGTAAGTCTGAACGTAAAGTCGCTGAAGTTATCATCGCATCGCCACAAACGGCGATTCATTCCAGTATTGCAACACTGGCCAAAATGGCTGATGTAAGTGAACCGACTGTTAACCGTTTTTGTCGTCGCCTAGATACTAAAGGGTTCCCGGATTTTAAACTGCACCTCGCGCAGAGCCTTGCTAATGGTACCCCTTACGTCAACCGCAACGTCGAAGAAGATGACGGCCCGGATGCTTATACCGCCAAGATTTTTGAATCCACGATGGCTTGTCTGGATGTGGCTAAAAACAGCCTGGATCCTATGCAGGTAAATCGCGCGGTTGACCTTCTGACCCAAGCCAAGAAGATTTCTTTCTTCGGCCTTGGCGCATCAGCTTCTGTTGCCCACGATGCACAGAACAAGTTCTTCCGTTTCAACATCCCTATTGTTTGTTTTGATGATATCGTCATGCAACGCATGAGTGTAATCAACTGCACCGACGGTGATGTTGTGGTGATGATCTCTCATACCGGCCGAACCAAGAGCCTGGTTGAAGTCGCCCGTATGGCCCGCGAAAACGGCGCTACTGTTATCGGTATTACAGCCAAAGGTTCCCCGCTGGATCATGAGTGTTCACTGTCTATCTGTCTGGATGTGCCGGAAGACACTGATATCTACATGCCAATGGCAAGCCGCGTTGTTCAGATGACGGTTATCGATGTACTGGCGACCGGTTTCACCCTGCGCCGTGGTGCCGGTTTCCGCGAAAACCTCAAACGCGTAAAAGAATCGCTTAAAGATTCACGCTTTTCTAAAGAAGGAATGCTGTAAACACTAAACGGCAATACATAAACTTCTTTATTCATCTATTTGAAAAGCATGGGTCTTTATCCATGCTTTTTCTTTTCTGCCTGCTTTACTCTGCCCTCGCCCCCACACTGTACACTGACGCACTACACTAATACCAACCTGAATAATTCCAAACCACGACTGGTTTTTTGCCTGATGTTTTCTAGCATTAACATTAAAGGCTTAATAAACAATGAAATACACATAAACTGGTTTTCATTATTAACATGGTGGTAGCCACTTTTCACGTCCAGCTACGTCTGAGAGGCTGTAGTAAAGTTCCACCATTTTCATTGACTTCAGTTTCTGTCAGATGATGATCACTTAAACACCTGACACCGAACAAACAGACGGAGTTTCCCATGTCAGAAAGGCTAAGAAGAACCAAGATTGTAACTACTTTGGGGCCGGCAACAGATCGCGATAATAATCTGGAAAAGATCATTGCCGCAGGAGCTAACGTCGTTCGTATGAATTTTTCCCACGGCAGCCCGGAAGATCACATCAAACGCACCAACACCGTAAGGGAATTAGCCGCTAAATTAGGTAGGCATGTTGCTATTCTGGGCGATCTCCAGGGGCCGAAAATTCGGATATCAACCTTCAAAAACGACAAAATAGAGCTGGCTATTGGTGATAAGTTCACCCTCGACAGTGATCTGCCCAAAGGCGACGGTGACCAACATGCCGTAGGCCTAGATTATAAAGAGCTGCCAAAGGACGTTGTACCGGGAGATGTCCTGCTACTTGATGACGGCCGTGTACAGCTCAAAGTCACCTCAGTCGAGGGCAACAAAGTCCATACTGAAGTGACAGTGGGTGGCCCGCTTTCCAACAATAAAGGTATTAACAAAAAAGGCGGCGGCCTGTCTGCTGAAGCTCTGACAGAAAAGGATAAAGCTGACATCATTACCGCCGCAGCAATGAAAGTAGATTATCTAGCCGTCTCCTTCCCTCGTAATGGCGAAGATATGAAATATGCCCGACGCCTGGCAACAGATGCAGGCCTGGATGCCAGGTTGGTCGCAAAAGTAGAGCGTGCAGAAGCTGTAGCCACAACAGAGGCAATGGATGACATTATCATGGCTTCTGATGCTGTTATGGTTGCCCGGGGTGACTTAGGGGTTGAGATTGGTGATCCTGAATTAGTCGGCGTACAGAAAAAGCTCATCCGCCGGGCACGCAGCCTGAACCGGACAGTTATTACAGCCACCCAGATGATGGAGTCGATGATCACCAGCCCGATGCCAACCCGTGCTGAAGTTATGGACGTGGCAAATGCCGTGCTGGACGGAACCGATGCAGTAATGCTCTCGGCAGAAACCGCTGCCGGCCAGTACCCAGAAGAAACCGTAAAAGCAATGGCCAGTGTCTGCCTTGGCGCTGAAAAAGAGCCTAGCATTAATGTTTCTACGCACCGGTTGGATAAAACCTTTACATCGACAGAAGAAACCATAGCCATGTCGACTATGTATGCAGCAAACCATATGGAGGGTGTTAAGGCAATGATAGCAATGACTGAATCGGGCCGTACGCCACTGATGATGTCGAGAATTTCTTCAGGGCTTCCTATCTTTGCCATGTCCCGCAATGAAGGAACACTCAACCGAGCTGCACTGTACCGCGGTGTTACACCGGTCTATTTTGACCGTGACAGTGACGCCGGGCTAGCCGCAGCCAAACATGCGATTGCTGTACTGAAAGAAGGTGGATTTCTGTCAGCAGGTGAGCTGGTCATCATTACTCAGGGCGATGAAATGGATATTATCGGCTCAACCAACAACATGCGAATACTGATAGTCGAATAGAAACGAGAAGCGAGAATTTTATCAAAGGGATCGTAATAAAATTCTCGCTTGCTGATTACCACATGGAAATTACAGCAATGGCTGGTTCCAGTGAGGGTTAATCCGCGCAGTCAGAATATGATCTTCCCAGCGACCATTAATCAGAAGATAGTCTTTTGCCGTCCCTTCTTTTTCAAAGCCGGCAGCTTTCAATACAGCTTCACTGCGTTTATTCCTTGGCATATACGCTGCCATCACACGATGAAAGTGCTGCTCTTCGAACATCCACTCCACCGCTGCATTCAACGCCCGACGCATAACACCTTTCCCCTGACAATTTTCATCAAGCGAATAGCCGACATGGCAGGCATAAAACGGATGCCTGACCAGGTTGCTGAAATTAATCACGCCGCAAATTTCATTCGAGCCTTTCCGGACAATCACAAAATAATAAGCCAGCTTATGCTTATGTAGCTCTGATAGCTGGTTTAAGCGCTTGCTCCAGCCAGCTTCACTAAAGAACGCTTCATCTCGCAGCGGTTCCCACGGTTGCAGGTAGGCCCTGTTTCTTTGGTAGTACGCTGTGATTTGATGAACATCTTTAGTCGTAATTAACCGAACTTTAAAGTCACCAACGACAATAGCCGGAGAGCGATTAATGATTGAATGAAACAACGCACCTCACCTTTCAAATATCAAGTTAGTAAAACGGCCTGCAAACAGAATACATCAATACTCTCGTAAACTCATGACTGGTATAACGTTTTACATCGTAAATTACCTGTTGCTGTAGCTTTTCTGGACTATGATTTAAATGCCCAAGTATCAATCCTCCGACAGGATAGTAATGACTATGTTTTACGACTACCTCGATACGATATTAGGAAAAATCTATCTACTTGCCGATAGCCAGGGACTCCGGCAACTAACAATCGGAAGTGGTGGATTCAGCCCCGACAGTAGTTGGGAACACAACCCGGACTTCATGAAGGAATATATCCACCAGCTTGAACAATATTTCCAGGGACAACGTAAAACCTTCACTCTCCCCCTCGCCCCTCAAGGCAGTCAGTTCCAACAACAAGTATGGAAAGCAATATCAGAGATCCCCTACGGCTCAACCGCCACTTACCCGCAACTAGCCGAAAAGATTCATCATCCCAATGCTATTCAGGCTATCGGCATGGTCAAAAACGTCAATCCGATACCTATCATAATCCCCAGCCACCGGGTTCAAAATGAAAATAACCAGTTAGTCGGCAGCCGCTATGGTAAACAGTTTGTCTTGCTATTGAGAGCTCTGGAAGCCGGAAAACTCGTATTACAACAGTCTGAAAAAGATTCCGCCTGATGCAAACAATGATACTGAAATACATAAAAAGGAGGCTAAGCCTCCTTTTTGTCATCAATTTATCTATCATTCACCTTATACAATCAGCGCTTATTGATACCATATTCCCGCAGTTTATTCGCCACGGCGGTATGAGAAACTCCCAGCCTTTTCGCCAACTTACGAGTTGACGGATAACTACGATAGAGATTGTTCAGAATACCGGACTCATAACGCTTCATGATTTCATCCAGTGTCCCGTCAAGCGTTTCCTCGCTAATAATGCCAGCCGATTCATTCTCCGGCAGTTGAACATCATCCACAGTGACTTCATTGCCTTCCACCTGAGTCATAGCTCGGAACAGTACATTACGTAACTGCCTGATATTACCCGGCCACGCATACTGACTCAGATACTGAGCAAGCTCATCTGAAATAATCGGTTTGGACTGTTGCAGTTCCTGGGCAAACTGCGCTAGGAAAAGATCAGCCAGCGGTACGATATCAGCCGTTCGCTCTCGCAACGGCGGAACAACCAGTGGCAGAACATTCAGGCGATAATACAAATCCTCACGGAAATCGCCAGAAGCAACCAGATCCGGCAACTTCTTCTGGGTTGAACAGATCACCCGGATATCAACCTTCATCTCTTTTTCTTCACCGACACGACGGAACGTGCCATCCTGAAGGAAGCGCAACAATTTAATCTGCAGATGCGTTGACATTTCCCCGACTTCATAAAGGAATACCGTTCCTCCGTCAGCCTGCTCGAAGATCCCTTTCTTGCCCGGTTCATTTGCATTGCCGGCATAACCGAACAACTCGGTTTCAGCGGCATTGTCCGGCATAGAAACACAGTTAACCAGCATGAACGGCTTATCGCGTCTCATAGAGCGCTGATGGCAGGCACGGGCCAGCATTTCTTTACCTGTACCGGTTTCCCCCTGAATCAACAATGGTGCATCAAGCAATGCCAGCTTTTTGGCCTGGGCCAGCATATGTTTAAAGCGGGATGACTGCCCTACCAAATGTTCAAAACCGTTATCACCGCTGAACTTGCGCATGGCAACCGGCATTTTGGCTTCAGAAAGGGATTTCAGCAGAATCATCGCACTGGCAAGTACCTGAGTTTCACTCTCATCGGCAACGTAAACCGGCATGATATCCATCATGTAATCAAGCCCGGCAATCACCATCATTTCGCTACGCGAAGCTGCTTCGTCTTTTTCCAGCCAGTGCTGGAAGTTAAAACCAAGCAGAGACTGAATATTCTCACCAACAATATCGCCGCGTTTTTTCCCCATCAGAGCTTCGGCGGCATCATTGGCAAGATCGACCTTACCCTGCAAATTGATCGAAAAGAAAGGGTCCGGCAAGGTCTCAAGCAGTGCCTTCAGCTCTTTATGTTCGCGCTCGCTTGGCATGAACTGAATTTTACGTACATCAGTCACCCCATCCAGCTGGCGGATCTGCGACATCAACTGACTGAACTGTTCAAACTCAATTTCCGGGCAGTTGAGGTAAATGATCCCAACACGGTCAATCTCAATGCCACGCAAATCAATTTGCTGGCTGGTCAGAATATCCAACAACTCACGGGTTATACCAAGTCGGTCTTCACAAAAGACTTGAAGCCTCATAACACACGCCTTCTAAAATTCTTTTCTCACAAAGTGTCAGGAATTGTTGACACAATGGAAGTTTGCGCCTGCTCTGTTTTCGAGTCAAGTCACTGTTGTGATACGTTGAGAGGTTCAGCACGCTGGTAGCGATGATTGACTACTTTATCATCAATAATGGTGTGATTTTCAGTGGTGTTTTCAAAGTATTATGGGAATGAAGCAAAAAGAGGATGAAAAAAGCCGACAGAATTATTTCCAATCGGCTTATTAATTTTAGGCTTGATATCAAGTGTCTTTTTGCTGCCCGGTCAGGCGTAACACCAGATCTTTACGGATTTCACTTAACTTCGGCTGCTGATCAGCCTGCCACGGCAAAGGACGCATCAGGCTGATTGCCTTCAGTCCAAGTCGTCCGGTTAGCAAACCGACACCTACTCCCTGAGCAACACGAGTGGACATTCGCCCGGCCAGATCCATAGACAACATATCCATCCCTGTATCAGCAATAACTTCAGTTGCACCGGCTACCGCCATGTTCGCCAGAACCAGCTTCACCAGCCGGATCCGCGACCAGTAGCCAAGCTCAACGCCGTAAACCGCAGCTACTTGCTCAATAAGTTTGAAATTACGCCATGCCACCAGCAACATATCAGCGACAGCCAACGGGCTGACGGCAACCATAACCGCAGCTTCACTGGAATATTTAGCAACCAGCCGACGTGCCAGCTTGTCCTGATGAACCAATACCATCTGGTTGTACAACTCCAAGACTTCGCGATCATTATGAGTAGCGGCTAGCGACTGAATCCAGCGATCATAGCCGGCATGATCTTCATGAATCGCACTTTGCCGGGCCAGCTTCATGCAGAATGCCTTACCTTGGCCGATACCATCAGCCTCAAGCAGTTGCTGTGCCTGTTCTCGCTCAGACTGACGCTGCTTAAGACGGCCAAGCTTCACTATTTCACGTCCCAGGGCGGTAACTCCGGTCGCGGCAACGGCAGCAACAATAGTGCTCCAGCCCAATGCCAGCCAGTCAGCACTCTGGTACGCCGTAACTACATAATCCAGAGTTTGCCAGCCGGTCATCACAGAGCCAGCAACCAGAATTCCCTTCAACCAGCGTCCGCTTCGCTTCGGTTTACTTGCCAGTGTTTGCGCCAGTTGCTCTTCAACATCCGGCTCTGTTACCGCTTCCGGCACAAATTTACTCTCACCGGTAAACTGTTGCTGAGCAGTCAGCTCTTGCTCCGGGTTCGACATCTGCTCTTTCTGCTCATCAAACAAAATTTTGGTCTTATAATGCTGGCTCATCGCAGTTTATCTCCCAACAGATAGTCCAGTACTTTATCCATACGGATATGCGGCATAGGCTCGTCGCTTTGAATTTCTAACGGACGGAAGTTTATAAAATCAAATCCGTGTTCCTGCCAGTATTCATCATTGGGCAATCGACGGGGAACTTCTCCCGGGAACAAAGTTTGCGCCTGCCCCGTCAAAGTATGTCCGCGCAATGCCGGCATCTGCTGTCCCTGATAAGAGACAAAACCAGGCTCCGTCGCCTGAATAGATGACAGGCTGATGCAATCCATCTTTATCCCTTCAAAAGAAGCTGTCTGCCAGGCATCGTTCACTATTTGCTGAAGCAGGCTCACCAGATTCGGGTGCTGCTCCGGCGTCACATGATCAGCCTTCGTTGCGGCAAACAGAACCTTGTCAATACGAGGGGACAACAAACGGCGCAGCAGTGAACTCCGGCCATACTTAAAGCTTTGCATCAACTGATCCAGCGCCTGCCGCATATCATTGAAGGATTCCGGACCGGCATTTAACGGCTGAAGACAATCAACAAGAATGATCTGACGGTCAAACTTAGAAAAGTGGTCGCGGTAGAAACCTTTAACAACATGCTGCTGATAATATTTATAACGACTTTTCAATACGCCGAAGTTGGTATGCTCATCGGCTTGCTGAAGCTGTTGCTCTGAATATTTGTTCGCCCAAACAAACGGGAAAAACTGCAACACTGGCGCCCCCGCCAGTTCGCCCGGCAAAACGAAACGCCCCGGCTGCACCCAGTGCAATCCACCTTCCGCCTTACATTTATATAAATATTCAGTAAATAACGCCGACAACTGCTCAAGCTGCTTTTCATCAGCAGGAGCCATCGGATCCAGCTGCTCAGCCATCATCAGCCATTCTCTCGCCAGCTCTTCTCGCCTGCCTTTCAGCAACTTTTTCTGCTGCTGCGACCAGGCTAGATAATCCATTTCCAGTAATGGCAAATCCAACAGCCACTCTCCCGGATAATCAACAATATCGAGATATAAAGTAGCGGTGTCCTGTAACAGCTTCATCGGTCCCTTTTGCGGCTTGTAACGCAGTGCCAGCCGGGTTTGACTGACATCCCGCGTCGGCTCCGGCCACTCCGGCGGCGAAGACAGCAATGAATTCATCCCCTCGTCATAACCGAATTTTGGTACATGCATATCGGCCTGAGGCACGCGTTTAGCGCCGAGAAGATGACCATCACGAACAGCTGAAAACAGAGGAAGTCGCGGGTTGGTACTGACATGAAGCAGCTGATTAACAAGTGAAGTAATAAAAGCCGTTTTACCCGCTCGCGACAAACCGGTAACGGCAAGGCGAACATGGCGATCAAGACTACGGTTGACTATTTTATTTAACTCGTTACCAATTCGATTCATACTGCTTCCTAACTTATTCTTCTGATTAAAGAATACCGTTCCTTACATTAACCACTGATGAATAATGCTGACAGGATATTGTGCGGGGGAGACAACAATAAAAGCAGGCGCGATGCCTGCTTTTAAATAAATAATGCGAACCTAGAGCTTATTGAACTCTCTCGAAACCCGGAATGCTGACGAAGTCACATAGGCTTCCATCTGACGCAGCTCGTCTTCCATATCATCCAGCTTATGCTCGACATTTGACAGAATCTGCTCGGAAGAAAGGCCCGTCTGCCAGGACTTCTGTTTAATGGTATGCTCGCGGTGAGCATCTTGCTCCTGCCTGCGCTCTTCCGGCATTTTATCCAGGATCAGACTGGCTGCGATGTAAACAACCAGAGTGATAAAACCAAAACCTAGCAGAAAAGAAGACACAGCGAGAATCCTGACAAGCCAAACCTCTACTCCAAAGTATTCGGCAATCCCGGCACAAACTCCACTAATCTTCCCGTTTTGCGGATCGCGGTACAGGGTTTTATTCATCGGCGCTGTCTCCATTGCGGAGCCTCCTCATCCAGAATCTGCTCCAGGGTTTTGATGCGATCCTGCATCTGCTCCGCACGCATCACAAGGGTCTGAAGCTTTTCCTGCTCCTCACCCGACAATCCCTTGCTAGCCTGACGCTGACTACGGTAATGCAGAATCAGCCACAATGGCGCCACGAAAATCAAAAACGCCATCAGCGGCCATACAATCCAACTCATAAATTACCTCCATCCTCGTGTCGTGCGGAACCTGATTAATGTCACTAGCTTACTCTTTTTCCTTGATATTTGCTTTCATTCGCTCAAGTTCTTTTTCAATTTCATCTTGAGCCTGCAAGTCAGCAAATTCCTGCTCCAGAGTCTTACCGCGACCCAGCTTGTAGCTGTCAGCTTCGGCTTCCATTTCATCAATACGACGTTCGTATTGTTCAAACTTAGACAGCGCCTCATCGACTTTGCCGGTATCCAGCTGACGGCGCACTTCACGACGGTTATCAGCAGCTTTATGACGCATCACCAATGCCTGCTGACGGGCACGAGTTTCCTGCAGCTTACGCTCCAGCTCTGCCACTTCATTACTCAGTTTGTTGATGGTTTCTTCCACCAATTTGTATTCTTCATTAAGAGTAAGCAGTACATCGCTGAGTTTCTGTTTTTCAATCAATGCAGCACGGGCCAAATCATCACGACCTTTTTGCAATGCCAAACCTGCTTTCTGCTGCCAGTCATCAATTTGTGACTGTAAAGAGTCGATACGGCGCTGCAGCTCTTTCTTATCAGCCAGAGCCCTTGCTGAAGACGTCCGTACTTCAACCAGAGTATCTTCCATCTCCTGGATGATAAGACGGATCATTTTTTGCGGGTCTTCAGCTTTATCAAGCAATGAGTTGACATTGGCATTCACGATATCTGCGAAACGAGAAAAGATACCCATAATTAATCTCCTTCAGTCGATTGGGGCCTGCACTTTCCGGGGAACAGGCTCTCGGTATATGTCACCATTCAGTTACTTATACATATCAATCTCTGTGCCAGATTTTATTTCTAATATATTTCATAAAGTTAGCTTTGATTGGTCAAATATTAGGTGCTATGGTGTGATTATATACGCCAACTGTTAGCGAGATTGACCATGCAGAAAACGGAAAACCTCATCGGTGAGTCGGAACCATTTCTGGCGGTTCTTGATCAAGCATCCCGCCTTGCCCCGCTTAACCGTCCAATCCTGATCCTGGGCGAGCGAGGAACCGGCAAAGAACTCATCGCCCAGCGTATCCACTATTTATCAAAACGATGGGATCAGCCACTGGTGACACTTAACTGCGCAGCACTGAGTGAAGGGGTTATTGATTCTGAACTGTTTGGTCATGAAGCTGGTTCTTTTACCGGCGCGAAAGGTCGCCATCAAGGACGGTTTGAGCGAGCAGAAGGCGGAACACTGTTCCTTGACGAACTGGCCACTGCGCCCCTTGGCGTTCAGGAAAAATTGCTGCGAGTCATTGAATACGGCGAGTATGAGCGAGTTGGTGGCAGCAAAACCTGCCAGGCTAATGTCAGGCTAATCTGTGCAACAAACGAAAACCTACCCCAACTGGCAGAAGAGCGAAAATTCCGTGCAGACCTGTTAGATCGCCTCGCTTTCGATATTATTCATCTGCCACCGCTTCGCGAGCGACGTGAAGATATTATGCCGCTGGCCGAATATTACGCAGTAAGAATGTGTCGCGAGCTGGGCTTTACCTATTTCGCCGGTTTTACCTCAGAAGCAGAGAAAGAACTGATGGCTTATCACTGGCCGGGCAATATCCGGGAGCTGAAAAACGTCATCGAACGTTCGGTTTTCCGTCACGGTGAAGAGAACGAGCCAGTCGATCACATCATTATCGATCCTTTCCGAGCTCCGTGGCATGACAATCCAGCCCCAAATGAAGCCGGTGAGGAACCGTCACCATCTTCCCCTGAAACTCAGTTCCCGATTGATTTCCGCCAATGGCAGCAGGAGCAGGAAATTGATGTAATCAACAAAGCGATGAATGAAGCTAAGTTTAACCAGCGAAAAGCCGCTGAATTGTTGGGATTAAGCTACCATCAACTCAGAGGTTTGCTGCGCAAGTATCAGCTTGTTGGCAATTCAGAATAAAAGATTCTGCAACAGAATATCACCCGCAGGTAACCATCGCTGACGGGTGTATATCACTAGGATATGAGCGGTTATTTTCGGAGAGACCTTGGTCACAGTGGTGGATAATGGTAAATTTAGCCTCTTGTATTCAAAAAACCTTTTTCTTTATGAGCGCCTATACTCGTCTACTGCTTGCGTGTTTCGGGCTATTTAGCCTGATTGGCTGTACCGAGCCACACCAAGACAGCAATATTCGCAGCCGCGGCTTCGTCTATTGCGGGCAGGATACGCCGACAACTTTTAACCCTCAGCTTACTGACGGCGGACTGACTGCCGATACTCTGGCATCGCAGATCTTCGATCGCCTGCTGGTTCTTGATCCTGTCAGCCACCAGCCACTGCCGTCACTGGCCCGTAGTTGGACTATCAGTGATGATGGGTTGGAATACACCTTTTCTTTGCGTAAAGGCATAGAATTCCAGTCAACCGAATGGTTCAAACCATCCCGTCAGCTTAACGCCCAGGATGTTGTCTTCAGTTTCAAACGTATCATCGAGCCGGAACATCCTTATCATAAGGTTTCTGGCGGACGTTATCCGTGGTTTGAAAGTCAGGGCTTTAACAAGCTGATTAAAGATATCACGCTCATCGATTCCCATACGGTTACATTCACCTTAACCCGACCGGACAATGCGTTTCTGTCAAACCTGGCTACCAGCTATGCCATTATTCTTTCACAGGAATATGCTCAGCAGTTGCTAAAAGCCGGAACACTAAACCAACTGGACATGAAACCAATCGGAACAGGACCATTCTACTTATCTCAGTATATTCCTAATGATCTGATCCGCCTGAAGCGACACTGGGGCTATTGGCAAGGTGCCGCGCCGATGGAACAGGTCGTATTTGATATCTCATCACGAGGAACAGGTACACTGGCAAAACTCCTGAGCCAAGAATGTGACGTTCTCTCTTCTCCGGTTGCCAGTCAGTTACCAGTCATCAGCGACAATGATGAGTTTGAGCTGCTTGCCCAAACAGGGATGAATGTAGCCTTTATCGCTCTCAATAATGACAGGCCTACCCTGAAAGATATTCGGGTACGAAAAGCGATTAACCTTGCGATTAATCGCGAAAACCTGCTGAATTCTGTTTACTACGGCACGGGAACCAAAGCGAAAAGTATTCTGCCACCAATGTCCTGGGCTTATAACCATGACAGTAAAGCCCTTGACTATGACCCGGCTAAAGCACTGGCGTTATTGAAAGAGGCTGGTTACGACAAAAGCCTGCATTTAAAGATGTGGGTATCACTTGAACCGAGACCATATAACCCGAGCCCGAGAAAAACCGCAGAATTAATCCAGGCAGATCTCAATGCTGTAGGCATTCAGCTTTCTATCTATAACCAGGAAGCCTTTCATCGCATGGACCAAAGTGACATTGCTGAGAGTGATTTACTGTTGACCGGCTGGATTGCTGATAACGGTGACCCGGACAACTTCCTTCGTCCGTTGCTGTCATGCAGTGCCCGACATGCCGGCCTGAATGTAGCCAACTGGTGTAACGTTGGTTTCGACAACCTTCTGGAACTTGCATCACGCACCAACAAGCTGGATCAGCGGGTGAACTACTATCACCTTGCGCAGGATATCCTGGATACCGAGGTTCCGATTATTCCACTGGCCCACGGTGTTCATTTCCAGGTTCATCATCAATCACTGGGTGGATTACAAATGAGTCCTTTCGGTACTCGCTCATTCTCAAGTGTCTACCGTAGCGAGTAATTAACAGCATGTTTATTTATACTATTCGTCGCCTCAACCTGTTTCTGATCACCATGGTTATCCTGACCCTGGTCGGATTCAGTCTGATGCGCCTCGATCAGAGTTCCATCTGGAGCAGCCAGCCATTCTGGAATGGCTGGGCAATTTACCTGCAAAACCTGATGGCTGGCAACCTTGGCCTAAGCCAGACCGGAGAACCGATCCTGAATGAAGTGCTGGTCGTTTTCCCTGCCACCCTGGAACTCTGTTTCTTTGCTTTCTCGCTGTCATTGATTGCAGGCATCCCATTAGGCACCCTGGCTGGTGTTAAGCGTGGGCGCTTTGTTGATACCGCGATTTCCTCTGTCACCCTGGTCGGCTATTCAATTCCGTTATTCTGGCTGGCTGTTCTGCTTATCATGCTGTTTTCTCAACAATTGGAGTGGTTGCCGGTTGCCGGTCGATACAGCCTGCTATATGAAATTGACCACGTCACTGGTGTCGGCCTGATTGATGTCATGCTCTCTGACAAGCCTTACCGCCCTGAAGCACTGATGGATACAATCCGGCACCTGATTCTGCCGACTTTAGTATTGGCCCTGGCACCGATGACAGAAGTTATCCGCCTGACCCGCACGTCTGTAGCAGAAGTGATGAACCAGAACTTTATCAAGGTAGCTCAAACTAAAGGCTTGTCGATGTTTGAAATCATCATGCGCCATGTGATGAAAAACGCGATTCCGCCGATTATTCCGAAACTGGGTATGCAATTCTCAACCATGATGACATTTGCCATGCTGACTGAATCAATTTTCAACTGGCCGGGAATCGGCCGCTGGTTGCTTAATGCCATTGCCGAGCAAAATTATGTCGCAATTCAGGCTGGTGTTATCACCGTCGGTAGCTTTATTCTGCTGGCAAACATTCTGTCAGATCTTACCGGTGCCTTTGTAAACCCGCTCGTAAGGAAGGAATGGTATGCTATCAAATAACATTTACCAGGAGCAGAAAATCCCAACCCAGTGGGAGCGAGCATGGCAGAACTTCCGCGCCAATTCACTGGCAATGTTCGGACTATGGTGTCTATTCTTCCTGCTACTGATCACCCTGTTTGCCCAATGGCTGGCTCCTTATACACCATTCCAGCAGGTCGGTGAGCTATTGATGCCACCATCGTGGGATCTCCACGGCCGCGTAGAATATTTCTTCGGTACCGATGATCTAGGCCGGGATATTCTGAGCCGCCTGATCCTAGGTTCACAGCTGACTTTCGGTTATGCCTTACTGATTGCCTTTGCTTCCAGTGTTATCGGCATTCTGATCGGTGTCACCGCTGGTATGACCCGCGGCTTTAAATCCAGTATCCTGAACCACTTGCTGGATACAGTAATGTCGATTCCATCGCTATTGCTCGCCATTATAGTGGTTGCCTATTTAGGCCCGGGCGAAACTAATATCCTGCTGGCAATCTGGCTGGCATTGATCCCACGTTTTATCCGTGCCATTTACACCGCGGTACACGCAGAAGTAGAAAAGGACTACATCATTGCGGCCCGTCTTGACGGCGCTAACAGTTTCTACCTACTGTACAACTCCATCCTGCCTAATATCCTGACCGTCATTACCAATGAGATGACCAGGGCGATCTCCATTGCCATCCTGGATATTACTGCGCTTGGCTTTCTCGGCCTTGGAGCCCAGGCTCCGTCACCGGAATGGGGCGCGATGCTGGGAGACTCCATCGAGCTGATCTATCTGGCTCCATGGACAGTTACCCTACCGGGACTCGCCATTACTTTCAGCGTATTGGTTATAAACTTAGTAGGTGAAGGACTCCGCCAGGCAATAAATGCGGGGATTGATTAATGCCATTATTAGATATTCGTAACCTGACCATCGAAATTGATACGCCACAAGGGATGGTTAAGGCTGTAGATCGCATGAGCCTTACCATCAATGAAGGCGAAATCCGAGGCCTGGTAGGTGAATCCGGTTCAGGTAAAAGCCTGGTTGCTAAAGCGATTGCCGGTGTAGAAAAAGACAACTGGCGAGTCAGCGCTGACCGTCTGCGACTGGGTGACGTTGATCTGTTGTCCCTTTCCCCTCGTGAACGACGCAAAATCGTCGGCCGTGAGATTGCGATGATTTTCCAAGAACCTTCGTCATGTCTTGATCCGTCTGAACGAGTCGGGGAGCAGCTGGAAGAAGCGATTCCTTCAGCATCATTCAGTGGCCACTGGTGGCAGCGATTCCAGTGGCGCCAGAAACAAGCTATTGCCCTGCTACACAAAGTCGGGATCAAGGAACACAAGCGGGTAATGAGAAGTTACCCGTATGAGCTGACTGACGGTGAATGCCAGAAGGTGATGATTGCAATGGCGATTGCCAACCGCCCTCGCCTGCTGATTGCCGATGAGCCAACCAATGACCTTGACCCTATCACTCAGGCACAAATCTTCCGACTACTGAGCCGGATGAACCAGCTCGGCAATACCACGATTATGCTAGTCAGCCACGACCTGACTACAGTCACTCAATGGGCAGACAGAATTACAGTTATGTATTGCGGCCAGTCAGTTGAGTCCGGCAGCCGCCAGCAACTTCTGGAATCACCGCACCATCCGTATACCGATGCCCTGCTGCGTGCTATGCCGGATTTCAATGTGGATGTTCTGCCTCATAAGTGCAAACTGGCAACGCTTCCCGGTTCTATACCTCCCCTTCAGCACCTACCAATTGGCTGCCGCCTGGGCCCGAGATGTCCATATGCCCAGCGCAAATGTGTTGAAGTACCGAAAAGACGCAAGATCAAAAACCATAAATTCAGCTGTCACTTTCCGCTGAATATGGAGGAGACGAAAAAGTGAGTGCACTACTTGAGGTAGAGAACCTTAAAAAAGACTATCACTACCGTTCAGGACTTTTCCGACGCCGGACGATTGAAGCGGTCAAACCAGTCTCCTTTTCGCTGGAAGCCGGTGAAACCATGGCATTCATTGGTGAAAACGGTTCTGGCAAATCAACCCTGGCCAAAATGCTCTCCGGCGTAGTTGAGCCAACCGAAGGTATCATCAGGGTTAATGGCGAGCCGCTGGAACCTAATGATTTTGAAACCCGCTGCAAGCTGATCCGCATGATCTTCCAGGATCCCAATACATCGCTCAATCCACGTATTCAGATAGGTAAGATTCTGGAAGGGCCGCTTAAGCGTAATACTAATATGACGCCACAGGCTCGTGAGCGCCGGATCATGATGACGCTAAAGCGTGTCGGTCTGCTGCCGGAACACGCTTACTTCTACCCACAGATGTTGGCAACCGGACAGAAACAGCGAGTATCGCTGGCCCGCGCACTAATCCTGCAACCTTGTATTATCGTCGCTGATGAAGCATTGAACGGTCTGGATATGTCAATGCGCTCGCAGATCATTAACCTGCTGCTGGAGCTGCAGGAAGAAATGGGGCTGTCTTATATCTACGTATCCCAGCATATGGGAGTGATTAAGCACTTCTCCGACAAAGTTATGGTTATGCAAAAAGGCGAAGTCGTTGAACAGGGAACCACTGAAGAGGTGTTTATGAACCCTCAACACTCACTGACGCAAAAACTGCTCGACAGCCATTTCACGGCACCGTCACACGACAGAACTAACCGCATCAGCAGCGGCACACCAAAAATCGAGTGCCCATAAAGGTATATAAACTAAAAAACGGGCTGTACGGCCCGTTTTCTTTTCAGGTATCCCCTTGGTTCATCAAGCATATGATAACCACACGCTGACCGCTCCAATGCATACCGAACCTGTAATTGGACCAATAACATAACGACGCATTTCACTGCCGCCGATAACACTTGCCATCACCATTTTCACCAAGCTGTTTATCGCTGAAGCTATAAAAATAGCTAGAAACGCAGTTGTTACCAGCACCCCATTATTGGCACTCTGCCTGCCAAGTGCCAGAGTAATCGCATCCACATCTGTAATGCCGGAAATGGCAGCCAGTGTCAGTGTACCGGCATTACCAAACCACTCCTGCAACGCACTTGAAAGTAACATAATCACCAACAATACTAAGCCGAAAAACATCGCAGAAGAAAGCGCCAGGGGATTCTGTTTAACTTCCGGAGCGGTTTCACCTTTAACCTCTACCCGATGCCAAATCCAAAATGCAGGTAAGTAAAAACCTATCATCATCAGAAGCATCGGCCACCACAGCAAATCAACCAGCGCGTAATTTATCACCGAGCAAACAAATAAAATCCGTGGAAACATGGTGCCGCAACTAATAAGAATCCCACAGGCAAGCAAGCCACTAAGCTGCTTTTGTTGCTTGGAAAGATTGGCAAATTGCAATGTCAGTGCAGTAGATGAACTCAACCCAGCAAACAAACAGGTAAATAGAATCCCTTTCTCTGTACCGCCTATTTTGATGGCAAAGTATCCAACAAAAGAAATGCTGGCGATCAAAACGACCATCCACCAAATCTCATAAGGATTAATTGCTTCCCATGGCCCCATCCCCTGATTGGGAAGTAGCGGCAGCATCACCACTGAAATCAACAGCAGTCGCAAGGCAGCATCAAGCTCATATTCCTGCAACTTCAATAAAGCCGAATGCAGCTCTTCTTTGTTATCTAAAATGATCGCGGTGATCACAGCGACCGATGCTGCAAGGACTGGATCACCCACTACGGTCAGACTGCCGAGCAAAAAAGTCACCAACATACCAATAAGTCCGGTAATACTAAGATTGGTTTTAACCTTTTGGCTCCGGATATACGCAATTACGATTAATAATGATAACCCTAAAAAGGAAAATGCCAGAATCAGCTCAGAATACAGTTCCGTTAACAGCCCGCATATTCCTCCCATCAGCCCGATAAGAGAGTAAGTCCTTATTCCGGCAATTCTTAACCCGGAAGCTTCCTTACGGTGAACCCATCCGCGCTGAGTACCAATCAGCGCCCCTAAGAGTAACGCAATCCCCAAACGCCAGAATGGAGAATCTATATCGATGGCCAAATCCATTTCGGCCCTCCCCGGCAAAACGCATCAATGGCACAAAAGATAAATATAAATAATTGTATGTAAATACTTACAGCAATTGCGGGCTATATGAGGAGTATTTGATTGTTTCGTGACGTCAGCACGATATTCGGGAAATAAAAAGCGCCCGATAAAATTCGGACGCTAGAAATATAGAAGTAAAGACTTACTTTATTTTGCCAGGGACTTATTGATTTCCGCCAGCACAGCCGCAGGGTCTGTAGCCTGAGTAATAGGACGACCGATTACCAAATAGTCTGAACCCGCCTGCACCGCTTCTACCGGAGTCATAACACGGCGCTGATCTCCTGCCGCGCTGCCAGCCGGACGAATGCCCGGTGTAACCAACTTGAATTCCTGACCAAGATTGCCCTTCAGCATCGTCGCTTCCTGAGCAGAACAGACAACGCCATCCAGGCCACTGTTCTTAGCTAATGTTGCCAAACTAAGTACATGCTCACGAGGCTCTCGCTGAATGCCAATACCGGCAAGATCAGACTCATCCATACTGGTCAGTACCGTTACGCCAATAAGCAGCGGACGATCTCTACCATACGGTTCAAGAATTTCACGCGACGCCGCCATCATCCGCTCACCGCCGCTGGCATGAACATTCACCATCCATACACCCAACTCAGCAGCTGCTGCAACCGCGCGGGAACAGGTGTTCGGAATATCGTGGAATTTTAAGTCAAGGAATACAGAATGGCCCCGATCATGCAGTTTACGCACAAAGTCGGGGCCATATAAAGTAAACATCTCTTTGCCAACTTTAAGTCGACAACTTCCCGGTTCAATCCGGTCAACAAAGGCTAAAGCCTCATCTTGACTTGGGTAGTCGAGAGCGACAATCACTTTTGGATCCAACATGGCATCTCCTGCTTAGTTATAGGTCAAACATGCCCAGCTTCCTGAGCGCGGTCAGGATTGTACAGTAAATTTGTATTTTTTCGAGTACTTATTGAAAATTTGTTCGTAACACTTAAAAATAACACTTTTCTTAACAAGCCAATCGTTTGTTCAAACGAGATTGTTTAAAGCCAGTTATCTGTTTTATTTTTACTTTCATTAGATAATAAAAAACCCGTTCGGATTACGAACGGGTTTTTCGATAATTCATTTTATTCGCCATCCAAGCCACGGATTGGTTTCACTGCTCCCCAGCCTTTACATGACGGGCATTGCCAATAGAGCGAATGAGTCGCAAACCCACACTTACGACAGCGGAAATGCGGTTTAATCTTCAACTGCTCACCAACCAGCTCTCGCAGAGTACCAAGACTATCTTTTGCCCGGCCTTCTTCTGCTTCATCCAGATGGTAGTCCATCAACTGATAAAATCCTTTCATGGTCGGGTTTTTCGTCAGCTGCCTGGTCATAAATGCCTGAGCAACGATCGAACCTTCATGCTTAGAAATTTCATCTGCCAGCATCAATTCAGCAGTAGCACCCGCCTTAAGGTCAACGCAATGACGAAGATACTTCAGCCAACCGGTCTCATTATTCATGGCTTCATAGCATTGCAACAGCATCGGCAATGTTTCGCTGACGTAATCAATATCCTGCTCAGCAACACGCTCCAGCTGTTTAGTCGCTGCCTTGTATTCTTCTGCACTGATCATGATTTTAGCCATCATGATAGATGCCCGAACACAAGTTTTATCCGCTGAAAGGGCTTTTTTGAGGAACTGTCGTGCTTTATCCGAATTCAGTGCGCTCATTTCCAACATCGCCATTTCACACCAGTAATGAGCTATGTCATGTTTGAGTTCAGGCTTACCCATCTTAACCAGTTGGGTCGCCATCTCAATAGCCTTTTCCCACTCGCGGGTTTGCTGATAAATAGTCAGCAACTGCTTCAATGCCCCTTTACGGTGGTCCGGCTCATCCAAAAGCTGCTCGAAGATTTTTTCAGCACGATCAAGGAAGCCTGCGACCATATAGTCCTTAGCTAACTGCTGCAACGCCAGATTACGTTGATCAATAGTCAGATTAGGACGGGCAATCAGGTTCTGGTGAATACGAATAGCGCGATCAACTTCACCCCGGCTTCGGAACAGATTACCCAAAGCAAGGTGAGTATCAATAGTTTCACTATCAACCTGGAGCAGCTCAATAAATACATCAACAGCCTTGTCTGACTGATCAGACAACAGCAAGTTCAAGCCAGTTACATACTGGCGTGACATGTGATGCGACTGCTCCTGTTGTTTGTTACTAGCGCTCCTGTTACCCATGTACCAGCCATAAGCGGCTGCAATTGGTAATAACAGGAACAACAGCTCTAGCATTAACGATTATTCCTTAACAGGCTCGGCACGAAGCTGATCCAGCTCTTTTTGTTGCTTTTGTACTTTCTTGCTAAGGCGATTTTTAGAAAAACGCGCCTTCAAGTAAAGCGTACCGCAAATCAACCAACCAATAGCAAAACCGGCACCAAATGTGATACCAAGTAGAGTAGATAATTGGAACTCACCTTGAGCTATCAGAAAATCAAAGTTGACCAGCTGTTGGTTTTGCGCACCAAGTGCCAATGTAACCAAAAAGCAGACAACTAATACAAGAATGCTAAGTATCTTCATCGTGAATCCTTATCACTTGATCAAAAGTTTGATTGGTTGATTATGCAAGATTTTCACTCGTCAGACCATGATCTATAGACATAAAAAAACGGCATACTATCAGCATGCCGTTTTTTTGTTCTATGTGTGGTTAGCCAGCAAAAGCTGTGTTAACCCGGTCACGTAATTCCTTACCTGGTTTGAAGTGAGGAACGTATTTACCGTCCAACTCAACCTTATCACCAGTTTTTGGGTTGCGACCCACACGTGGAGCACGGTAATGCAATGAGAAGCTACCAAAGCCACGGATCTCAATACGATCACCCTCTTCAAGAGTGGTCGCCATGTGCTCAAGGATTTCCTTGATTGCATCTTCTACCTGCTTGGCAGAAAGATGTGTTTGTTGACTACACAGCCTTTCAATCAATTCAGACTTTGTCATAAACACTCCGTCTTTTTAGTATGTTTCTCAATAGTATAACCGCTTAGGGGGAAAAATCCTCCCCCTATGCTCAATTATTCGCCTTTAGCAGCTTTGAAAGCGTCAGCCATAGCGTTACCGAATGCAGCATCATCTTGCTTGTTCAGTGCAGCCATTGCTTCTTGCTCTTCAGCAACGTCTTTAGCGCGTACAGATAGGTTGATTACGCGGTTCTTACGGTCAACGCCAGTGAACTTAGCTTCAACTGAATCGCCAACAGAAAGAACTAGAGTTGCGTCTTCAACACGGTCAACTGATGCTTCAGAAGCACGTAGGTAACCTTCAACACCTTCAGCTAGCTCGATAGTTGCGCCTTTAGCGTCAACTGCAGTAACAGTACCAGTTACTAGAGCACCTTTCTTGTTTACAGAAACGTAGCCGTTGAATGGGTCTTCTTCGATCTGCTTGATACCTAGAGAGATACGCTCACGCTCAGCGTCAACTGCTAGAACAACTGCAGAGATTTCGTCGCCTTTCTTGAAGTCGCGAACTGCTTCTTCACCTGCAACATTCCAAGAAATGTCAGATAGGTGAACAAGACCGTCGATGCCGCCTTCAAGACCGATGAAGATACCGAAGTCAGTGATAGACTTGATCTTACCAGTTACGCGGTCGCCCTTAGCTTGCATTTCTGCAAATGACTGCCATGGGTTAGCTTTACACTGCTTAAGACCTAGGCTGATACGACGACGTTCTTCGTCGATATCAAGAACCATAACTTCAACTTCGTCGCCCACGTTAACAACTTTAGATGGGTGGATGTTCTTGTTAGTCCAATCCATCTCAGAAACGTGTACAAGACCTTCAACGCCTTCTTCGATTTCAACGAAGCAGCCGTAGTCAGTTAGGTTAGTTACGCGGCCAGAAAGCTTAGTACCTTCTGGGTAACGCTTAGCGATAGCTACCCATGGATCTTCGCCTAGCTGCTTAAGACCTAGTGATACGCGAGTACGCTCACGGTCGAACTTAAGAACTTTAACGTTGATCTCGTCGCCAACATTAACGATTTCAGATGGGTGCTTAACGCGTTTCCAAGCCATGTCAGTGATGTGTAGAAGACCGTCAACACCACCAAGGTCAACGAACGCACCGTAGTCAGTAAGGTTCTTAACGATACCTTTAACTTCCATGCCTTCCTGTAGAGAAGCAAGAAGTTCATCACGCTCAACGCTGTTTTCAGATTCGATAACTGCGCGACGAGAAACAACTACGTTGTTACGCTTCTGGTCTAGCTTGATTACTTTGAACTCTAGCTCTTTGTTTTCTAGGTGAGCAGTGTCACGAACTGGACGTACGTCTACTAGAGAACCAGGTAGGAACGCACGGATGCCGTTAAGTTCAACAGTGAAACCACCTTTAACTTTACCGTTGATGATACCAACAACAGTTTCAGCATCTTCGTAAGCTTTTTCAAGCTGGATCCAAGCTTCGTGGCGCTTAGCTTTGTCACGAGAAAGTTTAGTCTCACCGAAGCCGTCTTCAACAGCGTCTAGAGCAACGTCAACTTCTGCGCCAACTTCGATTTCAAGTTCGCCAGCAGCGTTCTTGAATTCTTCAACTGGGATAGAAGACTCAGACTTAAGGCCTGCGTCAACCAGTACGTAACCGTTTTCGATAGCTACAACAGTACCTTTAACGATCGCGCCTGGACGTGTTTCTAGTTCGTTTAGAGACTCTTCAAAAAGTAGAGCAAAAGATTCAGTCATTATTTAATCTTCAACTTGATTAACAACCATGGGTATCCTACCGCATGGGGTTGGAAGTAAAGTCGATCATCATCCATGATACCGACGCCATCACGCTGATTACTCAGCCGATAATTTTGTTTCAATATAAGCCAATGCCTGGGCAGTTACCTGCTCTATTGACATCTCAGTAGAGTCTAGCACCAAAGCATCAGCCGCGGGACGCAACGGAGCGACCGCACGATTGCGATCTCGGTAGTCACGTTCCTGAATTTCTTTCAAAAGGTGGTCAAAGTTAACATCTAAGCCTTTCTGTTGCAACTGATTCATACGGCGATTCGCGCGCTCTTCAGCACTTGCATCGAGGAAAATCTTAACTTCAGCCTGAGGGAAGACCACTGTTCCCATATCTCGACCATCAGCAACCAGGCCCGGAGCCTCACTGAATGCGCGCTGACGACGAAGCAGTGCTTCTCGCACACGAGGCAAAGCCGCCACTTTTGATGCCGCCATGCCAGTTTCTTCCTTGCGCAGCTCAGAAGAAACATCTTCACCTTCAAGAACAACCTTTACCAGCTCGCCTTCAGCCACAAACTGAACATCCAGGTGTGCAGCTAAAGGAACCAGCGCGTCTTCAGACTCAAGATCAACACCGTGATGAATCGCAGCCAAAGCCAGAACACGATAAATAGCGCCGGAATCAAGTAAATTCAGGCCCAGTTTATCTGCCAATAGCATACACAGGGTGCCTTTACCGGCGCCGCTTGGTCCATCAACAGTGATCACTGGAGCATCTGTAGACATAGTTTTCTCCGAACTTGTTAAAACTTAAAGCGATATAATGAAATGCATTTGTTTTGCGTTGCATTATACCCTTCACAAACGGGGGCGGATTATACGGGAAAAATTGACGAAGTACTATTAAAACAAAGGAATTCACAGTTCGAGATTTAACCGTTACCACCCGAAAATTTGTAGGACAAAGAATAACTTGATTCTATTTCTGTACGACAAAACCCGCCAGAGGCGGGCTTGAATCAATGACTTACTAACCTTTCTACTTAGCTACTCAACTGAGCCAATTTGTCGAAATAATCAGGGAAGGTTTTAGACGTGCATTTAGGATCATTAATCGTCACCGGCGTATCACTCAGTGCCACCAGCGAGAAACACATTGCCATACGATGATCGTCATAAGTATCGATCGCAGCATGCGTTAATTTTGACGGTGGTGTAATCGTAATGTAGTCATAGCCCTCTTCAACTTCAGCGCCAACTTTGCGAAGTTCGGTGGCCATTGCTGCCAGTCGATCAGTCTCTTTAACCCGCCAGTTATACACATTACGAATAGAGGTCGTGCCTTCAGCAAACAGTGCCGTGGTCGCGATAGTCATCGCAGCATCCGGAATGTGGTTAAAATCCATGTCGACAGCTTTCAGCTCTCCGCGGCGGGCAATCACGTAATCATCCCCCCACTCGATTTCAGCCCCCATCGCGGCCAGTGCATCTGCAAACTGAACATCACCTTGGATGCTTTTCTTTCCAATACCGGTAACTTTCACTTCACCGCCACGAATCGCGGCGGCCGCCAAAAAGTAAGATGCTGACGACGCATCACCTTCAACCAGGAAGTCACCCGGTGCTATGTATGTCTGACCAGCAGGAACAACAAACTCTTTATAGTCACGATTTTCAACAGACACACCAAACTGCGACATAATCTGCAGCGTGATATCAATATAAGGTTTAGAAACTAGATCGCCTTTAATGCGAATGACGGTGTCGCTTTTCGCCATCGGTGCTGACATTAAAAACGCAGTCAGAAACTGACTGGAGATCGAACCATCAATTTCAACTTCGCCACCTTGCAGGCCAGTTCCATTGATCTTCAACGGTGGATAATTGTCCTGTTCAAGGTAAGTGATATCAGCCCCAGCCGTGCGAAGCGCTTCCACTAGGTGGCCAATCGGACGCTCCTTCATACGTGGTTCACCCGTCAGCACAAACTCACCACTTCCCAGACAAAGAGCTGCAGCTAACGGACGCATGGCAGTACCTGCATTCCCCAAAAACAACTCAAGAGCCTGAGACGGATGGAAGGCAGCCCCCAAGCCTTCAACTTCGCAGACGGTTTTATCGTCTGAAAGCTGATAGTTTACGCCCAGCTGTTTCAATGCATTCAGCATGTGGCGGATATCATCACTATCAAGCAAGTTAGTGAGGCGCGTGGTACCCTGTGCCAGCGCAGCTAACAATAGCGCACGATTAGAAACACTTTTCGACCCCGGCAGATTTACTTCGCCATTAATCTGATTTATCGGCTGTAACGTTAAACTTTCCATCTGTTTGTATTCGATCCTGTATTTTATGCGTTCCAGCAGATTAGCGAATAATGTCTCAGTCCGCTAGTACTGATTCAGTCAATTACTTCAGGCAGAAAATGGTATGCTTAGTCCCCAGGAGCCTCATTCAAAATAAGGAGCAATTGTGGCAGCAGAAACACCTATGGTAGGTATCGGTGTGATTATCGTAAACCGCAAAGGGGAAGTACTGGTTGGTAAGCGACAAAACAGCCATGCGCCCTATTATTCCATTCCCGGCGGCCACATGGAAATTGGAGAGACCTTCAGTCAATGCGCGGCTCGGGAAGTCGAAGAGGAAACCGGACTGCTAATTAAAAAACCACATGTTATCGCTGTTACCAATAACCTGGAAACTTACCACGAGTCAGGTAAGCACTATATCAGCATTGCTTTGCTTGTTACTGAATTCACTGGGGAGCCGGAGCTACGGGAGCCCGATAAGTGTGAAGGCTGGTTATGGGTCGATCCTGCCAACCTACCCCAACCTCATTTTGATGCCAGCGAACAATCCATCCGTTGCTACCTTGAACAACGATTCTGTCTGAATTGAGCAGCCCACGACTGAACGAAAAGTTATAGGCCCGCAGTTATCGCGAGCGCATTAAAAAACGGTGTCAGGAACACCGTTTTTTTAGATGAGACGTAGTTTGTTGTTAACATTCAAACTTAAGAAAAGTCCCTTCAACCCACTTATCCCCTAGCTCATCTTGAGACAAGGCAACAATTCGTTCCATTGCCGGTAATGAGGTCAAACCGCTATATATAATGCCGCAACTTTCGGTTACAAAAAGGCGTTTAATCAGCACAAGAACTAAAGAGGAATAACTCTGATGTTGCTTTTCGGAGTCGGTATCGAAAGGAACTACCAGATTATCAGCACCAGCAACCAGACAGAGCTTAACGATATCTTTCAGCTCATTCTCCGAGGCGATTCCCCACAAAGGCAGACGAATATTGAGAGTGTGGTATTCATGCTGTTCTTTCAATGCAAGCAACAGATTAAAAATCGTATGGCGATTAACTGCACGATATCGTGCCAGCGGGAAATCAACATCAATCTCTTCTACAGCAGAATCTGTCATTGGTGAATTAATAGAAATATGCTCACCGTCAGTAACACCTTCAAATGCTTTGACGTCAATACGATGCTTTCTTAATGAATAAAAGTGCGGAGCCTGTTGCTTAAACACCAGATAGCGAGTGACATCTTGTTGCTGATTCGCCTTGTTCTCATTGAACAGCGATGCCAGGTTCTTCATATCACAGCTAGCTAAGTTCAATAACTGAAAATCTGATGCTTTATTATTATGTACATCTGAGTTCATCATTATTCTGCCCATCCCTCGCAAATTTTTTGCAACATAATACTCGAAAAATGAGCAATTACTGTTTCTGTAGAGGGAAACTGTGTTTATCCTAGTGATTGATTTTCATACAATCTTTGTGATTTACATCTGATGTTAATTGCATAAATATATATAGAATGGTGCTGATTATTTCTGTCTCCTATCAATACAACTAGCATTCATATCAATACTTCTTCAGTGCTGGACAGATGCTCGAAGATTTACACTACGTACGTATAGAAACAGGCGTATCAAGTCAGTTACAAAGCAATAAATAAAGAAGCTATCTAATCACCTGTAAAAAGAGGTTGTAAGATGCGAAAAATCACCCGATATCTTGCTACTGTTATTTTGTTCGGAATGACAGGATGTACTGGCATGCCAGTACAGGTCACTCCGGTGAAACCATTTAGCATAGAAAGTTATCTTGGCACCTGGTACGAAATTGCCCGCCTAGACCACAGCTTTGAACGTGGCCTGTCACAGATCTCCGCTACTTATTCGCTTAATGATGATGGTTCAGTAAAAGTGATAAACAGAGGATTCAATGAAGAGGCTGGTGAATGGAAAGAAGCCGAAGGCAAAGCGAAATTTGTCGGATCACCAGATATCGCCCATCTCAAGGTCTCTTTTTTCGGCCCTTTCTACGGTAGTTATGTGGTGTTTTATCTTGAGCCTGACTACTCCACAGCTTTAGTCAGTGGGTATAACACGGATTATTTTTGGATCCTTTCTCGCAACAAATCTCTACCACAAGAAAAATTGCAATATTACTTAACTATCGCAAGACAAAAGGGCTTTGATACCAGCCAAATTATAATGCCTGCGCAACTTTGACATAAAAAAGCCTCTCAAAAGAGAGGCTTCATTATTATATTTCAGAAGGTTATGCGTGCTCTTGCTCGAACTTCGCCATAAAGTCGACTAATGCCTGCACGCCTTCAATCGGCATTGCATTATAAATTGATGCTCGCATACCACCTACTGCACGATGGCCTTTCAGTGCTTTCAGACCTGCCGCATCAGCCTGTTCAAGGAACAAAGCATCAAGTTCAGGGCTCTTTAACTGGAAAGGTACATTCATCAGGGAACGGTTGTCCGGGTGGATCTCGTTACGGTAGAAATCAGAGTGGTCAACGAAGTCATACAAAATCTTAGCTTTCGCTTCATTGCGTCGCTGCATCTCTTCAACACCACCAATCGCTTTCAGCCATTTGAATACCTCGCCAGCCAGATACCAGGCAAAAGTCGGTGGTGTGTTGAACATTGACTCTTTATCAACCAGCACGGTGTAATCCAGGATACTCGGCAAGATCTGCTTGGCCTTACCCAGCAAATCATCACGGACAATGACAATTGTCAGGCCGGCCGGACCCACATTTTTCTGCGCACCGGCATAAATCACACCGTACTTAGAAACATCAATCTTACGTGACAGAATTGTTGAAGACATATCGGCAACGATAGGCTTGTCCGTATCAGGCAGATCGCGGATTTCGATACCATCGATGGTTTCATTCGGACAGAAATGAACAAACGCCGCATCATCAGACAGCAGCCACTCAGAAGCAGGCAAAATAGCCCGCTTACCGTCACGCTCACAGGTAATATCAACAACATTCGGCTGACAGTACTTTTGCGCTTCATTTGCAGCGCTATGAGCCCAGTAACCACCATCCATGTAATCAGCCGTTTCTGCATCACCCAGCAGGTTCATCGGCACTGCGGCAAACTGACCACGTGCACCACCGTGGCAGAAAAGCACATGGTAGTTATCAGGAATAGCAAGCAGATCACGCAAGTCCTGTTCTGACTGCTGAGCCACCGCAATGAACTCTTTACTACGATGACTGATTTCCATCACGGATGTCCCTAAACCATTCCAGTTCACCAGCTCTTCCTGTGCTTTCTTCATAACGTCTGCTGGGATCATTGCCGGACCAGCACAAAAGTTATAGACCTTTTCCATGATGTAAGACTTGCTCCTGCTGTATAAAACATTGGTTTTAAATGGCATTATGATTTATCAACCGTAAATCACACGACCTATCTTTGACTCTGTCCGCCTCAATATGTGACGGGGATCAGGTCTTTGTTTTTACACCTTTATTGCATAAGAGAAAAGTCTTTCTTGATATCTTTCGCAGGAAAAGCAATTAAGTGGACAGGAAATAAATGCTGAAAACAAAAAAACGCAGCCCATAGGCTGCGTTTTTATCAGAACAAATGCCTAAAGCAATTATTCTTCGTCAGTTGATTCATCGGCTTCAGAATCGGCTGCCGGTTGTTCTGACGCTTCTGCAGTTTCACCTTCGGCTGTTACAGCCTCTTCGATGTCCTGCTCGTCTTCTTCCGGCTCATCGATACGCTGAAGACCAACAACCTGCTCGTCGTCAGCAGTACGGATCAGGGTAACACCCTGGGTGTTACGACCCACTCGGCTCACCTCGGCTACACGGGTACGAACCAGTGTACCGCCGTTGGTGATCATCATGAACTCGTCACCTTCCTCAACCTGTACCGCACCTACAACGCTACCGTTACGCTCAGAAACCTTGATAGACACAACGCCCTGAGTTGCACGGCTCTTGGTTGGGTATTCGCTCAGCTCAGTACGCTTACCGTAACCATTTTCAGTTACAGTCAGTACATCACCTTCATTCTGAGGAACAATCAGTGAAACAACCTGGTCGTTTTCAGCCAGCTTGATACCGCGTACACCAGCCGCTGTACGGCCCATGCCACGAACCTGATCTTCAGAGAAGCGAACAACTTTACCCGCAGAAGAGAACAGCATGATGTCATCAGAACCGTCTGTCAGGTCAACGCCGATCAGCGAGTCACCATCACGCAAGTTCACTGCGATAATACCGGCACTACGAGGACGACTGAAGTCAGTCAGCGGTGTCTTCTTAACTGTACCGTCTGCCGTTGCCATGAATACGAACTTGTCTTCTTCATATTCTTTCACAGGCAGGATAGCAGTAATACGTTCGTCTTCTTCCAGAGGAAGGATGTTAACAATCGGCTTACCACGTGCAGTACGGGTTGCATGTGGCAGCTGGTAAACTTTCAGCCAGTACATGCGACCACGGCTAGAGAAGCACAGAATTGTATCGTGCGTATTGGCAACCAGCAGACGTTCAATGAAGTCTTCATCCTTCATTCGCGTTGCCGCCTTACCTTTACCACCACGACGCTGAGCTTCGTAGTCGCTCAGTACCTGATACTTCACGTAACCTTCATGAGACAGGGTCACCACTACATCTTCCTGGTTGATCAGATCTTCCAGATCGATGTCATGGCTTGCAGCTGTAATTTCAGTGCGACGTGCATCGTTGAACTGCTCTTTAACCAGTTCAAGTTCTTCACGGATCACTTCCATCAGACGCTCAGAGCTAGACAGGATGTGCAGCAATTCTGCAATTTCTTCCAGCAGCGTCTTGTATTCGCCAAGAATCTTCTCGTGCTCAAGACCAGTCAGCTTGTGCAGACGAAGGTCAAGAATAGCCTGAGCCTGTTGCTCAGTTAGGTAGTATTTGTTGTCACGGATGCCGTATTGCTCTTCCAGCCATTCTGGACGAGCAGCATCTGTACCAGCACGCTCCAGCATCGCTGCAACGTTACCCAGATCCCAGCCACGAGCAACCAGGCCAGCTTTCGCTTCAGCCGGAGTCGGAGCATTCTTGATCAACTCGATGATTTCATCGATGTTCGCCAGTGCCAGTGCCAGACCTTCAAGGATATGAGCACGGTCACGAGCTTTACGCAGTTCAAAGATAGTACGACGAGTCACCACTTCACGACGGTGATCGACGAAGCACTTCAGCATCTCTTTCAGGTTGAACAGTTTTGGCTGACCATCAGCCAGTGCAACCATGTTGATACCGAATGTTGTTTGTAGCTGAGTCTGTGCATACAGGTTGTTCAGTACAACCTCACCTACAGCATCACGCTTACATTCAATAACAATACGCATACCGTCTTTATCAGACTCATCGCGCAGTGCACTGATACCTTCAACTTTCTTATCTTTAACCAGCTCAGCAATCTTTTCGATCAGACGAGCTTTGTTTACCTGATATGGAATCTCTGTAACAACAATGGTCTCTTTGCCATTCTTGTCAGCTTCGATATCAGCTTTTGAGCGCATGTAAATCTTACCGCGACCCGTTTTATAAGCGTCAACAATGCCTTTACGGCCACTAATCAATGCTGCGGTCGGGAAGTCCGGGCCCGGAATGTATTCCATCAGCTGATCAATGGTGATGTCTTCATCATTGATGTAAGCCAGACAGCCGTCGATAACTTCGCCCAGGTTGTGTGGCGGAATGTTCGTCGCCATACCAACGGCGATACCAGACGCACCGTTAACAAGAAGGTTCGGGATCTTTGTCGGCAATACTGCCGGGATCTGCTCAGTGCCATCGTAGTTAGGCACATAATCAACCGTCTCTTTTTCCAGGTCAGCCAGCAGCTCGTGGGCAATTTTTGCCATGCGCACTTCGGTATAACGCATTGCCGCCGCAGAGTCACCATCGATAGAACCGAAGTTACCCTGACCATCCACCAACATGTAGCGGAGAGAGAAAGGTTGCGCCATACGTACGATTGTGTCGTAAACCGCGCTATCACCATGCGGGTGATATTTACCGATTACGTCACCAACCACACGGGCTGATTTTTTGTATGCTTTATTCCAGTCATTGCCAAGCACATTCATCGCGAATAATACGCGGCGGTGTACAGGCTTAAGGCCATCACGCACATCCGGAAGAGCACGACCAACGATGACTGACATCGCATAGTCGAGGTATGAGCCTTTCAGCTCCTCTTCAATATTTACGGGCGTGATCTCTTTTGCAAGATCGCTCATGGAGCCAATATCCCTCAGGTAATTTCTGTCGTATATCTATACGTGCAAGGTGCGAGAATATAGCACAAATCGGCCCAGATAGGCACACCTTTCACTATTTATGTTGTGAGTAATTTAGCGGATTTACCAAAAATCAGACACAAACTTATGTCTCTCTTAAGCTCTTTCCGAGTCGAATGGTTATTTTTCAGGCAAAACACTTCCTTGTGATTCATAAACACTGAAGTGAAAGTCATCACACCAAAATATAAAGTGCTACCAATTGTAAAATTCCGACCCGGCATCCGTTTATGCAAATTAACACATTAAGCGCCATCATGCCGGGAAGAAGCCCGATCATGGTCACTTTTATCCTTTAACAGAAGCGTAGAATTGTCTTTGCACCCAGCCGTTTAGCTGTTCGAAACGGGCCTGCACTCTAATTTTTAACACACAAAAATAAGTGAGGTCGTTATGTTAGGAAAAGCAATCAATACTATCGGACTATGCATCATTGGCGGAAAATATATTCTGATACTCATTCTCGCTGCCATGACCTTATCTTCCGGCTCATTTGAACCTGAGTTTCTATCGTTTAGTCAGGAATAAAGCTCACTTGTCTATGCTGAACTGTCAACAGTACAACACAAGGGAACAAGTCAGGCAAAACCCGCTATCGAATCAAATATTTCAAGTCGCGACGGTTCCGCTATAATAGCGCCATCAATTGATGATGAATGGCAATAAGAATGACCAAACAGTTAAATGTCGATCCGGCTGAAATCAGTAAATTTGAAGAAATGGCATCCCGTTGGTGGGACATGGAGGGTGAGTTCAAACCCCTACACCAAATCAACCCACTACGCCTGAACTATGTGATTGATAATGCCGGTGGCCTGTTTGGCAAAAAAGTCCTCGATGTTGGCTGTGGCGGCGGCATCCTGGCTGAAAGCATGGCCGTTGAAGGTGCAGAAGTTACAGGCCTGGATATGGGCAAAGAGCCATTAACCGTAGCCCGCCTGCATGCTCTGGAAACTGGCACTAAACTGGAATATGTCCAGCGTACTGCAGAAGAGCACGCCGAACTGCACCCGGCAACCTATGACGTCGTCACCTGCATGGAAATGCTGGAACACGTTCCAGATCCGGCGTCTGTGATTGCTTCTTGCGCCAAAATGGTCAAGCCGGGCGGTCACGTCTTTTTCTCGACACTGAACCGCAACCTGAAATCCTACCTGTTTGCGATTGTCGGTGCAGAGCAACTGCTGAAACTGGTGCCAAAAGGCACCCATGATCACAATAAGTTTATTCGACCGTCTGAGCTGTTAGGCATGATTGACGAGACCCCACTTGAAGAGCGTCATATCACCGGCCTTCATTACAACCCACTAACGGACAATTACTGGTTGGGTAATAACGTGGACGTCAACTACATCATCCATACCGTTAAGCCAGAATAATTTTTCACGGCTAACGTTATCGTCCAAGATACGTATCAAAGAGACATAAAGAAGAGAGGATGCCAGCCAGCATCCTCTCTTTCTATCCCCCACCCACAATTTAACAAGCCAATCACTCTGTTACGAAGCTCAACCCGCCTGTTACTACAATAGTTAAGATGGTTCACAACACTGACGCTCCTGCTTGTTTTTTGTTCTGCAGCCATAAGCTAACCCCATAGATAAGGCGTATAGTAGATACCAATTGATTTAATCAGTCTCACAGATAAGGATATTCACGATGAGTTCACCGATCAGGGCTGTATTATTTGATCTCGACGGTACCTTACTGGATACCGCACCTGATATGGCAGATGCCGCTAACAAGGTACTTGCCGATTATGACTATGGTCCGCTAACTGAAGAACAAATCCAGGCTAACACCAGCTACGGTGCCAAAGGGCTGCTTACCGCCGGCTTCGGCACAGTTCCATCTCACTTGGATCACAGTCAGCTCAGACAACAATTCATCAACTATTATCAGCAGAACATTTGTGATGGTACCTCCATCTATAGCGGAATCACCTCGCTACTTACCTACCTAGAATTAGAAAAGATCCCGTGGGGGATCATGACCAATAAGCCCGGTTTCCTGACAGAGCAACTGCTTCCTTTTTTCCCGGAGCTGATGAAAGCACAAACTGTTGTCTGCGGCGATACCCTCAGCGTTGCCAAGCCCCACCCCGAACCATTGCTACATGCTTGTGAACTATTGGGAACCTCCCACCATCAATGTGCTTATATCGGTGACATTGAAAAAGACATGATCGCAGCCAGAGCCGCCAGTATGTCCGGATATGTTGCCGGTTGGGGCTATATAGGAGAACACCATGCGCCGGACAACTGGCAGGCTTCAGGTATTCTTGCCCAGCCGGAGTCACTGATTGATGTTATCGAACACCAAAAATCGCTCAGATAAGTCAATAATTAAGCAACCAAGTCACGGCTCTCAACGAGAGTATAAAATTGATAAAAATCAAGGAAAAAATTTTTTCTTGTGAATTTTTTTGCTGCGATTTTTTGTTGATTTTTTCTATTATATTGGCGTGCCTGCTTAAATCGGTTGGTAGGCACTAACTTATTTTTGCGAATCCCCATGTTATCCACAGCGGCTTAAAATTTACCACCTTGCAAAAATGCCGACACATCACTATCTTGTAACCAAATAAGCTCAACACCCCAATATATAGTGTTTTTGCCCTCAAGTGAGAAATGTAACAAAGATCACAATCTTTGCTAACGTTATCGTTAAAGTTGCAAAAAACGCTGTTATTAAAGAAATACTGGGAAAACTACAAAAAATGAATCAACAGCTAACTGTTACCAAGCGTGATGGACGCAAAGAAAGTATCGATTTAGATAAAATTCACCGAGTGATCGCATGGGCTGCGGAAGACCTGGAGAACGTCTCGGTTTCACAAGTCGAACTAAAATCCCACATTCAGTTCTATGACGGAATCAAAACTGAAGATATTCACGAAACCATCATTAAAGCAGCAGCAGACCTGATTTCAGAAGAAACCCCAGATTATCAATACCTTGCTGCACGTCTGGCGATCTTCCACCTACGTAAGAAAGCGTACGGCCAATTTGAACCGCCAACGTTGTACAACCATGTTTCTAACCTGGTAGAACAAGGCAAATACGACAAACATCTGCTTGAAGACTACACCAAAGAAGAATTCGAGCTGATGAACGATTTCATCGATCACTGGCGCGATATGAACTTCTCATACGCGGCAGTTAAGCAACTTGAAGGCAAATATCTGGTACAGAACCGTGTTTCAGGCGAAATCTACGAAAGTGCACAGTTCCTGTACATTATGATCGCAGCATGCCTGTTTGCGAAATATCCGAAAGAAACCCGTCTTGATTACATCAAGCGTTTTTACGATGCAGTATCAACATTCAAGATCTCACTGCCAACGCCAATTATGTCCGGTGTTCGTACTCCTACCCGTCAGTTCAGCTCATGCGTACTGATCGAGTGTGACGACAGCCTGGACTCAATCAACGCAACAGCAAGCTCAATCGTACGTTACGTTTCCCAGCGCGCCGGTATCGGTATCAACGCAGGTCGTATCCGTGCCCTTGGCTCTGAAATCCGCGGTGGTGAGGCATTCCATACGGGTTGTATCCCATTTTACAAATACTTCCAGACTGCTGTTAAATGCTGCTCTCAGGGCGGTGTTCGCGGTGGTGCGGCAACTGTGTTCTACCCTATCTGGCACGGTGAAGTTGAATCGCTGCTGGTATTGAAGAACAACCGTGGTGTTGAAGAAAACCGTGTCCGTCACATGGACTACGGCGTACAGATCAACAAACTGATGTACACCCGTCTGATCAAAGGCGAAAACATCAGCCTGTTCTCTCCTTCAGATGTTCCTGGCCTATATGATGCTTTCTTTGCCGATCAGGACGAATTTGAGCGTCTGTACGTAAAATATGAGCAGGACGAAAACATCAAGCGCAAGAGCATTAAAGCCATTGAGCTGTTCTCGCTGCTGATGCAGGAGCGTGCGTCAACCGGCCGTATCTACATTCAGAACGTTGACCACTGTAATACCCACAGCCCGTTTGATCCGTCTGTGGCTCCGATTCGTCAGTCTAACCTGTGTCTTGAAATTGCGCTGCCAACCAAGCCACTAAACAACGTTGAAGACGAAAACGGCGAGATTGCACTGTGTACCCTGTCTGCATTCAACCTGGGTGCAATTGATTCGCTGGATGATCTTGAAGAACTGGCAGACCTGACAGTCCGCGCACTTGACGCCCTGCTGGATTACCAGGATTACCCGCTACCGGCAGCTCGTCGTGCAACAATGAACCGCCGTACACTGGGTGTTGGTGTGATCAACTTTGCGTACTACCTGGCGAAACACGGTGTGCGTTACTCTGACGGCAGTGCAAACAACCTGACTCACCAGGCATTTGAAGCAATTCAGTACTACCTACTGAAAGCATCTCTGGGTCTGGCTAAAGAGCAAGGCGCGTGTCCGGCATTCAACGAAACAACCTATGCACAAGGTATCCTTCCTATCGATACCTACAAGAAGGACATCGATAAAATTTGCACGGCAGAACTGAACTACGACTGGGAAACACTGCGCGAAGAAATCAAAACGCATGGTCTGCGTAACTCAACCCTGTCAGCACTGATGCCATCCGAGACATCGTCTCAGATCTCGAACGCAACCAATGGTATTGAGCCACCTCGCGGCTTCGTATCAGTTAAGGCGTCTAAAGACGGCATCCTGAAACAGGTCGTGCCGGAATACAGCAAATATAAAGACAATTACGAGTTACTCTGGAACATTGGTAGCAATGACGGTTACCTGCAGCTTGTCGGTATCATGCAGAAGTTCATCGATCAGGCAATTTCAGCTAACACCAACTACGACCCGAGCACACAGCCGAGTGGTAAGGTGCCAATGAAGCTGCTGCTAAAAGATCTGCTGACCGCATACAAGCTTGGTGTGAAGACCCTGTATTACCACAATACACGTGACGGCGCCTCTGACGGCCAGAGCGATATGGGTGCAGACGACTGCACAAGCTGCAAGATTTAACGAATTACCGAATTAAATGGGAGCTTCGGCTCCCCTTTGATGCTGAGGATATAATGGCTTATAGCACTTTTTGTCAAACTAACAATGATCAGCTAAAAGAACCGATGTTCTTTGGCCAGCCTGTCAACGTTGCTCGCTACGACCAACAGAAATTTGAAATTTTCGAAAAACTGATCGAAAAACAACTGTCGTTTTTTTCGGGACAAAAGTAACCCCATAAGTGAGTGAGTGAGCGAGCCAGCCCACACCCACACTGGCTTCAATGGTTTTCAGAACTTATGTGCATCTCCCATAAATCATAAATTTAGCTCATAAGCACAGACTTATGTGCAAAACGAGAAAATAAAGAATATGAAATACTCAACCTTCAGCACTACAAAAAATGACCAACTAAAAGAACCTATGTTCTTTGGGCAGAACGTGAATGTCTCACGTTATGACCAAGAGAAATACAAGCCATTTAGTGCGACCACGGAAAAAAGCCTCTCGTTTTTCTGGCGTCCTGAAGAAGTTGACGTTAGTAAAGATCGCATTGACTACAACAACCTTCCAGATCATGAAAAGCACATCTTCATCAGCAACCTGAAGTACCAGACGCTTTTAGATTCTGTTCAGGGTCGAAGCCCCAACGTGGCGTTCTTGCCAATTGTAAGCATTCCTGAGCTGGAAACATGGATTGAGACATGGTCATTCTCTGAGACGATCCACTCACGTTCATACACACATATCATCCGCAATATCGTGAATGACCCTTCAGAGATCTTTGACGACATCGTTGAAAATGAGGAAATCAAGAAGCGAGCTATCAGCGTAAGTAAGTACTACGATGAGCTGATTGAAGCAATTGGCCAATATCAGCTTCTTGGGCTAGGTACGCACCAAGTTAACGGTAAAGAAGTCACCGTTAACATGCGTGACCTAAAGAAAAAGCTATACCTGTGCTTGATGTCAGTAAACATCTTAGAGGCAATTCGCTTCTATGTTAGCTTCGCTTGTTCATTCGCCTTCGCTGAGCGCGAATTGATGGAAGGTAATGCCAAAATTATCAAACTCATCGCCCGTGATGAGGCTCTCCATCTAACAAGCACTCAGCACATGATTAACATATTGCAGAGCGGTAAAGATGACCCTGAGTTCGTAGAAATCGCACTGGAGTGTAAAGACGAAGCACACCAGATGTTTAAAGATGCCGCACAACAAGAAAAAGATTGGGCTGACTACCTATTCAAAGATGGTTCAATGATCGGCCTGAACAAAGAAATCCTAAGCCAGTATGTGGAATACATTACAAATATTCGTATGCAGGCCATCGGTTTAGAGCCTGCATATCCAGAGCACAAATCTAATCCGATTCCTTGGATTAACGCTTGGCTTTCTTCTGACAATGTGCAAGTAGCACCACAAGAGAGCGAAATATCTTCTTACCTAGTAGGTCAGATTGACAGCGAAGTTAGCGTCGATGATCTAGGTGACTTTGAGCTATAACATGAAAGCAAGCATCACTATAGAAGACCAAACTATCGCTAATGTAGACACTAGCCTGAGTATTCTCGAATCTCTTGAGAAGAATGATGTTAAAGTCGAATTTCAATGCAGAGATGGTTATTGTGGCGCTTGCCGATGTAAATTAATTGATGGTGAAGTCAGTTACTTTAGAGACACAATTGCATTTGTTGGAGAGGGCGAAGTACTGACATGTAGTGCTACCCCCGCATCTGATATAACCATTGAAGTTTAGTCTGTCCAATAAAGACCTAACAAAGTTAGGTCTTTTTTATTATGTGGAGACAAACCAAATGGCATTCCCATCACCAGCGACTAATCATACACATACATAAAGTGTAGTAACTCATACTCGATCTTACACATCCGCTGGTTAGTCACGACTAGATCGTACAGTCGGCCTGCTGGTATCATAATTTACAATAGGACAAAACTTAGTCAGTTATATTACTAAATTAGAATGTTATTGATTAGGTTTGGTATGGAAAGGTAACGCCGCATTAAGTGGTAAACAACGCGACCGCCCAAGCCTAAACTGTAGTGACTCATACTCAATCTGACAGATTTGCTGGTGAGTCACAACCAATCCATACTCTGTGGCTTCTTCATATGTTGATGTTGCAACTGACCTTTGGACAAAATTACGTTAAAGTTTCTGCTTTAATTTGGGCTTTTCAGATAAAGGTATCTCAAATCACGGAATCTCTACCTTTACCACTTCATGCATCTCGTACGCCAATGCTCGCAAACAGGAAAGAACGAGCTTTCGTAAGCAAACACTTATCCAACCTTAGTGAAAATTGAAATGGCGGCTTAATTATTTAAAGCCGCCATTCTTGATTTCAACGTACAATATAATAACGGGCACTTTGCCCTTAACATCTCTTACTAATAATCTTAATCGAATTAGTAATCCTCTGATGAATGATAAAAATTATTTTGATAAGCAAGGCTGCCCCACAGCGCATTAGCCTTTGCCATTTTTACCATTGCCTCTGGCACCTTACGATCAATTAATTTGGTTGTTTCTTCATCGTAATGGAAGCCTTTAGCAGACTTATCTGGCTGAAAAATGACAACGTCATTATTATTATCCATCCAGGCAAAGTTCTTATAAAACTGCATCATAGCCCTCAGCTTTGATTCGTCAATGTCCTTGGTCATATCGTGTCCAATCATTGGGTTAACGCTATTAATTCCAATAAGAGACAGTAGCGTAGGAGCAAGATCGATCTGACTCACTAGACGAGGATCCTGTTTTGACGGAATGCCTTCTCCTACAATCACCGCCGGAATATGAAAATGGTCAATAGGAACCAACTGGTTTCCGTAAGCGCGAGAATCATGATCAGCAACTACAACAAAAATAGTGTCGTCCCAGTAAGAAGATGATTTTGCCTGCTTAAAAAACTCCCCTAAAGCATAATCTGAATACTTTGCCGCATTTTCCCGTGTTTGCTTTGGTGCATTATATGGCGTGATCCGGCCATCCGGATAATCAAACGGGCTATGGTTTGAAGAGGTAAAGACCAGACTGAAAAAAGGCTGATTATCAGCGTTTAGGTGAGAAAATTGCTCATGGGCCTTTTGGTATAAGTCCTCATCTGATGCTCCCCATGATCCAACAAACGCTGGATCTTTAAAGGTCGGGAAGTCTTGCATATCAACAAAGCCATTACCTAAGAAAAAGCTCTTCATATTGTCAAAGTGACTTTCTCCGCCATAAATAAACTGAGTATGATATCCCTTGCTTTTCAATAGGTCAGCAATAGTGAAGAAACCTGTTTGGCTTTTACCGAGCTTAACGACTGAACGGGCAGGTGTCGGCGAGAAGCCAGTAACCACCGCCTCAATTCCTCGGACTGATCGGGTACCCGTTGAATACATACGGGTAAAGTTCCAGCCCTCTGTCATTAATCCATCGAGGTTTGGTGTTAATGGTAAGCCACCCAAAGCACCCACATACCTCGCACCTAGACTTTCTTGCAAAAGAATAACCAGGTTTTTAGGTTTACCTTGATAAGTTGCGGCATGATAAGCCATTGTAGGGGCTGAATCAGAGACAAAGTCCTGACCACCTTTCCCAGTTGCCTCACGCACTAATTCAATGATTTCATTACTGTCCATCTTTCCATAATATTTGAAAGCATTATCTTCTGCCTCCATCTGTTTGGCCGCAAAAGCAAGGGAGTAAGAAGAATTAAGAACAAGATCATTAACTAATGGGTCGGTAGAGAAAGCTACCATCGCCGGATTGAGTGGCCTGTGACCAAATGTAGATCGCGCCCCCATGACTCCAAGTACCACCACAAGGAAAGCAAGCACTGGCCGCCAATACCAACGTGGAAATGTCAGGCCTGTCACCAAATGACGAGTGAATTTCCATCCCCAATATAATGTTGCCGTGCTAACAAGTGCGCCAATGAACAGTTCAGGCTTGTAGCCGCTCCATAACATCCCAAAAACTTCTTTAGGGTAAATCAGGTACTCAATAAATAGTCGATTAGGACGTACATCATATTCCAGGATAAACGAAGGTGTCGCGAGCTCCATGTACACCAGTAACCATAACCCGAAAACGATCCAAATTCTCAGAATAAATAACCAGCCTTTCCCTAACTTACCATTACTAGCCAGAACGCATGTCAACAGCGAAGGAAGCACCAACAGATAGCTCAAAGTAGAAATATCAACACGCAGGCCGTTAAGCAAAATGGCTGTCCACCCGTCAGCCTCATTAACACGATCGCCATGCCAGACACTTAATCCTATCCTGGATAACATGAGAATAAATAGGCAGACAAAAAGCGTTATAGCTAAAGGGAAAAGGAGCCCCAAACGTTTTTTTACAATATCTATCATTTATTAACTCCTGTCTTATAAAGACTATTTATCACATGGTTAAAATGGAGAACACGACATACCCCCAGGTAGATATCGCCATTAAAAGAGTTAGTAGAACAGCAGCAGATCCCATATCTTTTGCCTGACCTGATAACTCATGTCTTTCATGTCCAATCCGATCGACCACAGCTTCTATGGCCGAATTAAGTAATTCGACAACGATAACCGCGACCAATGAACCTATGAGCAATAACTTCTCCAAGCCGCCAACGGGAAAAGCAAGCGCCATAGGTGTTAATACACAAAAACACACCAATTCCTGTCTGAATGCGGCTTCGGAACGCCAGGCTGCTCGCAAACCAAACCATGAATACCTTGTGGCATAGATAAGCCGAACAAACCCTTTTTGATTAGGTTTCACTCTAAACCTTGTTTTCCTTAGTAGACCAGGATTGAATATTAATCATATTCAGAGTGAATAAAAAATGAAAAATTCCTCAATGTTCATTATGCGTTAGATATTAATCACGAAAAATGGCAACACGCATTCTGTACTTATTAATAAAATCAACCCTTTACAAGCAAAAGTATCCGCACAATTATTTTGTTAGTAATGCACAAATTTTGGTAGGCCACTTCGATTTTGTATGCAGACCTTTGAAGCGAATTCCGACAGAGTAATACATGAGGTAATAAATGATTAGCATAGAGCTCAATGCTCATTATGAGAAAAGAGAGCTATACTGATTCTTCGGAAACAATCGGTCTACATTCGTTCAGGTCTTAAAAATCAGGTAAACAGAATATGTATGAGTATTTACTCTATTAAGAAAAGGGGCAGAAGTGAATGAGCGGCCCTCGTAGGCTACGGTACGACCGAGTTAAACCTTATCCTCTGAAATGTCAGATCGAGTTTGAGTCACTACACATAAAGATAGACTGCACACAGAATAATAATCCATATTATTACATTACAAGGTTATGATTTTGACACCTAAATCATGTGCTTTTTTCATTTTACTTGTGATTTCATACTTTCCAGTATTCCCCATAAACAAAAATGATGTCCGGCTACTAACAGATCCCATTACCGTTGCACCTTTACTCTCTAGCAAAGACTTAACTTCTGCCCGTGGGAGTGGAAGTGTCCCTGTAACAGCCACCTTCAAGTCTACAATGTTAATTGTGCTTAAGACTTCATCTAAAGTTGCATACTCACGTTCAAAGTCCTCTAAACGAAGTTCCTTTTGAGCTCTTTCGTGCGCATCAAGCTGCTTTTGCTTACGAAAGTTCCACTCTTCTATTTTTTGCTTAACATAAGGAAAATCTTGTAACTCAGTGGTATCACCATCAGACATAAATACAGTCCATTCACCACTAACATAACGAATATCACCATAGCGACAATCAATAGCTCTAATGGATATACCATTTCGTGATAGTGCCAAAGGTACAACCTCACGCGGCCCATTATCAGACCAAGGGTTATCAACTGTAATAGCATCTCCGGGATTTATACCTAAAAGCTCAAAAACCGTCATAGAGTCCATCCCGCTTCATCCATTAATTAGCATCGAAAGAAAGTCTAATTGCGTTGCATGCTTGGTTTCAGACTGCCCGCTTTCAAAAAAAGACTCCTGATAAGTAACGCTCCCATAATACATATCGTTTTTAACTTCATCCCATCCCATTGGGTTAGCGTACTTAACCTGCACAGATCTTTGGCCACACCGAGAACGAATCAAATCACCTTCTTTAAAGGAAATTATAGCCCCCTGAGTCCATAGGTTAACTCTGCGTTTATTTCTCACTCGATCCATAAAGATCAGGTCAAGGGCTTCTCTAAATGCATATCCAACGTCAAAAAACCAATGCTCATTATTCAATGAACCAACTTGTTTAACCGAGTCCCAAGTGACTGCTGGCACAATGAATGGAACCTCTTTATCTTCATCTAACCGATCAAACTGTGCTTTACCCTTGTTCTTTCTCGTTTCAATGATGTGATGAATAGCCTCAACTCCAGCCTCATAACATTGTTTATCTTTACTTTTTAACGACATTCCACTTTCCAACAAAATTCCATCTTCCTTATCACCATATCAAATCGGCAAAATCGAGAATATGACACATATTGCAACTTGTGGAAGTCGCTCATACAAACAAAGCTCAAGACAAGAAAAGAGAGAGCGACACACTCCCTCCTTGCCCTCGCCAGTAAAGCAATTGAATTAGAACTCTTGAATGGGTGTTAAAGGTAGGGTAGGTAGGACTCTGCTACTTTTTCCCTTTTATCTACCAAGGCATGAAATCCTTTCATCGCAGATGAGAGTGGCATACTGAATAATCTTTTGAACATTTGCATTAGGGGCTTCATCAAATGGGTGACCTGTCAGTTCCACCGCAAATTTCCAGTATATGACACACATATCAAACGGCCAATTGGGACGATTTTTTCTGGGTTCGCGAAAATCATCGTTGTTATCTATTGGTGGTTCGCTATCCATATAATCTAGCCACAGAACCATTTGCATTTGAAGAGAGGCAGTCAGATCTATGGGGCGCTTATCCCAGCCTGGGAACTGAAAATGGAGTGTCCTGTCCGGAGCAAGAACTATATCGTAATGTCTATATCTATCCGGAATGAAGTCTTCAACTAGCCGGTAGTAGCCTAATGCGTACATACCATGGTGGAAGGCATATGAATCCTCGAAACATTCGATTTTAACTGTCCGGTATGCTTGGCCTTTCTCGTTCAATACAACACTACAAAATGTTCTGTCAGAACCAACTCGCACACGAAATTCTTCAGAAAAATGACTCGACTTAAGGCTTGATATAAGCCCCTTAACATCTTCATCCTTCAGTGACGGGCGCGTGCCATGGATAGTTGATGAATGTACTTTCCATTGGGTGAATATAAGACAGTCACTGGATAGTTGACGGCAGTATCACCCATGGACAGTTGATGGATGGCCTTGTGCCAACCTCCAGGCATACCATCTTTTTCCGCCATGATATCAAGAGCTTGGCTGGTACTCAGCTTGCTGCCTGAAGACAATGCTTCTTTCTTAAGTTTTTTTACGTCGTTACGGCAAGCTTTCACCGTTCTGCCGGATGGGAATACCAGATGATTGGTTTTACTCGATTGGGATTTAGACACAACTAACACCTTAACACAGAATAATGTGTAACCACCGACACGCCTGCATCACAAGTTAAGTTGCAAGAATAAGAGAGTTTGTTTGTCTACTGTTGGTCTGAAGCGACCTTCGCCATTGGGTGGCTAACTGGGACACATGAAGCCCCATACCCTGAAGCTAACATAATCATCCTTGTTTTGACAAGCGGTTAAGACTTGAAGGATGATAATTATATCATATTTAACAAAACCTTAGGGGTTAAGATGTTTTCAATTTATTGGTTAATTGAACCATCCTCTCATACTGTATTTTACATTGGGCGCACTGGACGTGAAGCAATGGTAAGGCCACAAGTGCATCTCAATGAGCCGCATACCTTCTCACTTAAGTTCGGTTTAATCGTCAAGTACCGGGAAATGCTGTTTTTCTCCTAAGCGGGCTTAGTTTTTAGTGCTCTGTGGTGTTAGTTACAGGTATTACTCGATAATCAGGATTCAGTAAATGCTCAACACAAGCTGCAAAAACATCAGATTGTTCATCGATTACTGCATCAATTGGCCTACCAATATAGCGCTCTGTTAGCTCTGCAGACTTTTTACCTAGCTCTAGCATCTCTTCAACAGATATATCCCTTAGCCTGGCGGCATTCGGCACAGCTCGCTTTAATGTGACGGATTGCTCGGCGAAGAGCCAGAAGCAAATATCCCACCCGCCGCGGTCAGATCCAAGAAGCCTAGGCAGGTGCTCCTGAAGGATTGAATAAACCTGGCCCGACTCGTCGAATTGGAACATTGGGAGCATTAGCCGCCCATCTATCATGACGGTGATAATTTGGTTAAGTTCTTCTCGTGAGAGCATAACCTCATCAGCGCTTTTAAATTCGTGTTCTGCGATAAATTTGCTCATTTTTTTCTGAAGCTTACGTCTTAATGCTTTTAAGTGGTTCATATGTGTCACCTTCATCGCGGACTTCTTACCTAAGCTTATTCTACTTCAGTTGGTCTTTAATAAAACATCGAACAACACCCACAAGCGTCATGACTTCAGTAACTTCTCCATATCGCTCATCTGTTACAGTAAAAACACTTGTCATGCGGCCTGCTATCAACGTCAAAGACTACAATACCACCCTGAACCAAATTCATTAGTACAAAATCGTAATCGAAAATACAGATCATCACCGCTGATGGCGCTTTTTAATAATGTGCTCATGCAAGCTGATGACGCCGTGCGTTAACAGCACTCATCCTGGGATTGAGCCACAAAGCGAACCGTCGATGCGCTAAAAGATTCATCACGACCAGAACCTGTACGGGCGGTTGTTGGATTACGTGAAAAAGTTTAGGCGCAGCAATATAACGAAACAGACTGAACACATAATCGGACAGGTTAAATCTAACTAACTTATGTCCCATTGTGGGTTACGCATCTAGGTCTGAGCAAAGGTGAAACAGTTAACTTTGACATACCAAAAGTAATAAGTGACAAAAGGCTAGACTTGTCGCCGTTAGTCCATGGATTGTCAGTCTATATTTGTAACCATTGCTCACTAACCTATTGACTAATATCGACTAAAATAGCTGTTGTTGATACACTGGGCTAAACTTAGATTGCTCGCTGGAGAACACATGAAAGACTATATGAATCAACTCGATAAAGAGACTAGGAAAGTAGATTTTGATTCATTTGATATCTCTGTTAAAGAGTTGATTTCTATGGCGAATGAATCAATTATCAACATTGCTCCAGAGTACCAAAGGCAGTTTCGTTGGCCTGAAGACAATCAGTCTAAACTTGTAGAATCAGTTTTATTGGGAATCCCTATTCCGAACCTGTTTATGGCTGCAAATAGAGATGGTTCTTGGGAGCTAATAGATGGTGTTCAAAGACTTAACTCATTAATTCATTTTTGTGGAACTCCAGAGCAAATAGAAAGTTTTGGCTTGGATAAGCCTCTAAAACTTAAAGGTTTGGATATCCTTTCTGAGTTTAATGGGGCAACATTTAATGATCTTCCTCATTCGCTTCGTTTGAAGTTCAGTTTACGTCCCCTTAAGGTAACAACACTAAGCGATAAGAGTGATCTAAAAGTACGATTCGACCTCTTCGAGAGATTGAATACTGGTGGAATCAAACTAACTCCTCAAGAAATTCGAGCTTGTGTATTTAGAGGGCAATTTAATGATTTTATCGTTGAGCTTGCACAGAACCATGACTTCAACAAAGTTGTTAATGTGTCATCAACTAAAGCGAAAGACGGTACTAGAGAAGAGCTTGTTCTAAAGTTTTTGGCTTACAAAACCAAACGAGGTGACTTTAAGCACAGTGTAGAGACATTTTTGAATGACTTTATGGCCGAATCGTCGGTACATTTTAACTACAAGAAGTACAGAGAGTTATTTGACAAAACATTCGAGTCATTGCGTGCTGTCTTGCCTGATGGAATTAAAAGAGGAAACAAAGGAAGTACACCACAAGTGCTTTTTGAAGCTATTGCTGTTGGAGCCGCCGATGCTATTGAGGAAGGAGCTGATATTACCAGTTCAGATGTGGCTAGCTGGATTGATGATGAAGAGTTACGTCGTTTGACGACAGGAGCAACTAACTCAGGGCCTCGCCTACGCGAAAGAATTGAGTATTGTCGCATTAGGTTTACAGCCGATGTTTGATGATATTGATTCTGGCGTTATGAATCGCTTGAGGCAACTCGATTCAATACTAGAGTTTTTATTAGATGAGACACTTCCAGAAGAGACTAAAAATTCAGATTTCTATCGAGCACAGAAAGGCTTGGTGTTTGTTGCAATGTATGCAGCACTTGAGTTTGCAATTACACAGTCAGTTACACGAGCATTAGAAATTATTGGGCGAGAGGAAGCTCCTGCCAATCGTTTTAAAAGTTCGGTATTGTGCTCGTTATTTGATTCTCATTTTAAGGCGCTTCGAGAGTGCGGGTCAGCCAAAGTGTGGGAACATCGATATAACCTTGTTCTTGCAGTCACAGGTGATACTGAAGTGACTAATGTTGACAGTTCTGTTTTCCCATCAGGTGGCTCAATGAACATATCTATCAAGCAGTTAGAGAACGTGTGGAAGTTCTTCGATTTAGATAGCACACCACTACCAGAAGGTGTTCAACACTTTGTATTAACGGAAATTAAGGAGCACCGTAACGCGATAGCTCATGGTAGAGAGACTGCGATTACGATAGGTCGTAGGTTTAACGTTACGCAGTTAAGTGATAGATCATCTAGTATAAAGCACTTATGTCTTCACATTACTTCTACTTTTGCCTCTTATTGTACTGACAAACGCTATTTTATTGCTGATACGGTGGCATAAATAGCAAGGATCCGTACTATCAATACTGGACATCGAGTGAAATGACGTTGCAAAAACTGCATTATTGATGCACTGCTAATATTCGAAATTTCGAAACTCGTTTTTGTCCAACTTCGTGCCAGCCACTTCATCTGGCACGATTATGCCCCATTCTGCGTTAGTACATTTGCTAATCTTTGGCCCCTTCAGCGAGACACAACAAGAAGTCAACCAATGGCTGACTCTGTTGTGGTGCATAGAACGGTCTATATGTTAAATAGCCAAGTTTGGGTGCCTTTTCAGAAATCTTAACCCAACATGGTATCCAAGTGGACAAAATAAATAATTAAGTAAGCACTATCGGCAGGAATTTAGCTAGATAAATAACTTACGTCTCCTAAGTTAAATCTCGATAAATGAAAGAATGTGAATTGGAGGAAGATTGACGATGGAGCCGATACTTTCACTGGTTTTGAAAGTCAGCTTGTGCTTTGCAGGGGGCGCATGCTGCGCACTAACACTACCAGTTAGATAGTTCAGCAGCTTCGCTGGGTCTCGGGCGGATTCACGTTCAGTGACCCCTTGACATTCTTTCCGCCCTTATATGCCGCTACGCGGCATCGAGTCCGGCACTACCTAATGACTTATGGATCAACTCTTGGAGGTAAGTTTGGCGTCTGTGGCCTTTGTTGCCACCCGTCACTGCTTGGATGAACTTGGCCTTGGTGCCAACAATATGAACTTCCACCTCTGCCCGGGTGATGGCTGTGTAAAGCCATGACCTGTCAATCAGGCCACTGTTATCCATGGCAACGATTACGACTGGGAACTGCGAACCTTGCGCCTTATGCAACGTGATACTGTAAGCCAACTGAAGTTCTGTGATGAGCTGTGGACTCAGTGATATACGCTCTTCTAACTCTGGGGGGTTCACCACACCATAGCCAGCTTCATCCCATTGAATGGAGCTTAGCTCGCCTAACAATCCATTCTGGATGCCTAACTTGATGTGGTTCTTCGTGAAAATTACCGGGTCAAACTGACGGAAGTTCGAATCAATGGTGCGGCCAAGATACTCATAGGTAAGCTTTGGTGAATATGCATTGAACATTGCCTGACAATTGGTGTTTAGCGCCCATGTGGTCTTCCTGGTTGCAGATATCATCTGGCTCCGACCACGATTGTGCTGGTATATCTCGATACACTTATCAACGATGTCAGCTTCTCGGCACTCATGAAAGTGGACATTTTTGAATGAAAGCTCCTCTGGAACCTTGCCACTCCTAATAACTCGCGAGTATTCAGGAATACCAGTACTTTCATCCTGGCGCTGAACTTGGTCAAGCTCCACACATGGTACAACGCCTGACTGAATAAGGTCATAAAGGATCTTACCAGCACCAATCGGTGCAAGTTGCTCATCATCACCGACAATCAAGAAGCGCACCTCTGGACAGGTATGGGTGACGATCCGGCTCATATTTAGCGTATCTACCATCGAAGACTCATCAATGACCACTAAGTGCTTCAGTGGATTACCTTCAGCATCTTCACTGCAAAGGTCAGAGTCACCCAAGAATCGTGTAATGGTCTTGGTCGGAATCCTGATGGACTCAAACAATCGTAATGCTGCTCGCCCAGACAATGCGATGCCATGGATTGTGTAACCTAACTCTTCAAAAGCCTTCAGGACTGTCCTAAGTACAGTTGTTTTACCAGTGCCCGCACCGCCTGAGATGATGGAAACCTCATTTTCCAAGGCAGAAAAGATAGCGTCAACCTGCTTTGGAGCAAGGCAGAAAGGCACCTCAGCCATGGCAGTATTAATCTTTACCGGGTGCTCATCAGTCCATTCCGACTTCCGCTTTAGGAGTGTACTGAATCGCTCTGCAATAATGCACTCCATCAGGTAAAGAGAGCCATGGTGGTATGTACCATTCTCGCCACGTCGGAAGTTCAGCATCTTCTCTGACTGAATCAGGGCTTGCTCAGCCAACTCTGTACTATTCAATACTTTTGCTACACGGGCAGATATTTGAGAATGGTAAGCAAAGGTATGCCCCCGTGGCACAACATCCTCTAAAAGCACTTGGTTTACTGCGGCAACCAAACGGTTTTTGTCATCCAAAGGCTTGTTGAAAGTTGATAGCGCCATTTTATCGATGTCAGCAAACTTCATCCCCAAGGTGATGAGCTGGTATGGATTATCAGTGATAACCTCCGGTGGGGGCGGCATCTTCACTTCCTTGATTTCCTCACCATCCTGAATCTCCATTACTGCCTTCATTTTGAAGAAACTGTGCTGAACCATTGGTGGGATGCGATGCTTAGCAAACCATGCTGCATACTTGAGGTTTTCATACTTCTTAAATCCCTCTACCAGCGTTTTAGCGTTTTCCTCTGACATCAAATCAACTGCGGTCAATTTCTCGATATCACCATCCAAGATAATTTGAAGAGCTTCATCGTTGTACTTATCCCAGATATTGAATATCCGTGACGCCCCAATCATTGGAAAGTCACCCGATTTAGAAACGAACTCTGACACCTCTTCTGGGGTATTGGGCATCATAAACTCAAGGCTTTGAGGCTGCTTATAGTGGAAGATGTGCTTAATCGAGTTATATTTCTCTTCGGTGTAATATTCAACCTGACCATAGGCTTGCCAGTATTCCCCCTTAGCTGGAACTGAAGGCAGACCAAAACAGGTGGTATTAACTTTTATTCTAGATATAGCAGTATATGCATTTCGCTTCTCACGCTTATTGACTGTCCCTCGCACATAGCACTTGTCATTTCGCTCATCATAATGGACGTAGGTGATCCGAAAATACATACGAACATTGCCAGTTACGAACGGGTTATCAGCCGAATACTGAATATTCTTCGGTATTTCGTTCATGAAAAGAATCCTTCTCGGTAGAGAACATCCTTGAACTCATCGAACCGCTTAAGCTGAATATCTTTCTGGTAAAGCTGCTGCTTCAGCTTACTGATTTCACCGTTAAGTCGAGCAATTTCAGCATCCCTAGGGTCAAGGAATTCAGGTTCATCATAGCCTGAACTATTACTTTGACCAGAACCAGAACTGGCACTTTTAGCAACCTCTGAGAGCCAACCAGCTTTGCGCCACTTCAATTCCATACGCCTCAACATCGTCGTTGCTTTTGGGTTTTGGCCAGTAACAGCTCGTGAGTTTACCCCAGACTGAGCTTTGAATTTTTGTCTGTTAATCTTCCCGTTGTTGTTAAGCTCAATGATGGTGTCGCGAGTCTGAGCTTGAATCCAATTACGAAGTTTTAACAGCGTTTTTTCGGCAGCAGTCAGCTTCTTATCTTGTTTATTCACTTGCTTTCCCTTGCTCATTTGCAATCCCTTATTCGCGTGAAATGATACCTTTAATTGCTTGAACATCTTTTGGAGATAAAAGAGGCTTTTTATTTAGCGAAGATATAACTCGTCGTTTGTCACCCTCACCAACAAATTCAAAATCATCAGTCATATCGATTAGGTAAAATAAGTTTGCGATTGCTTCGATCTGACTAGTGGTAAAATTCGAAACAGCTTTCGTTACAACCGTCCCTGATTGATCAACAGGCTGACCAAGCATAGCCTTAACACTTAAGGCTCCTTTCTCTTTAAAGTTCTCCTTAATTATATTGTTAAGGTGTCTAACCTTCTGCTCAAGCAACTTTATGTACACTTGTTCTTGGCTATTACCGCCCTTCTCGCTAGATTTTCTATCCTTCTCATTTTTTTTCACGCCAAAGTGAATATAAGCATCTACGACAGCCTGATATACACCTTTGTGATCATTCGTTACCGTCCTTCGTGCGGGTTTACCGTTATACTTAGCCTTATTTTCCTCAATAAAAGTTGCAGCAGTTTCAAGCGTTATTGGCATCTTCTTTTTAATGAGGTGTAAACAAGCGTCTTCAACGGCATTAATACCATGTTGAAGTCTTTTATCTTTGTGTTCTAAACGAAGTGCCTTAACCACATTTTTCGCCACTTCTAGATCATTATTATCAGCCATTTAGTGACCTCATCTCCTTAGCAGCATCAAAACTCCTGAACCCTTCAAGAATAAGTATTGCCTTCTCTGGGTTAGTAAAAATCAACCTCGGATCTTGAAACTCCTCATCAGTAATTGGAGAGCCAAGTAATTCTTTTGTATGCGCAGCAGTGTACAAGATCGCAGCACGCTTAACGTCATCGCTCGGGACATAAAGCAGAGGATTCTTTACATCTGTCTCATTGAAAACCTTATTAAGAAAACCATCTAGTTTATTTACATAAACCTGTGATTCATCAGTATCAAGCCCAAGCATTAATGCCTGCATGGATAACTCCATGTTTGAATCTAACAAATTTAGATCTTCCAATGATGGATAAACACTAGAACTCTCTCCAAATAAAATTGGTAAAGTTTCTGGCTCTAATTTCATTTGTGACAAAGATGCTTCGTACATTTTTTGACGACGTCTTAGCTCTGTCATTCGAGCAACTAATAATTCGGTTTTTCTATCTGCCTTTTCTGAAAGGCGCTTAATGATTAGGTCTGGGTTGCTATGCTGTTCATAAGCATCATTAATCTTTTGATATATTTCGACCCTTTCCAAGCTGAGTTTTCTAACATCTTCAGCGCAGTCATTCATATAGAATATTTGTTCAGCAATAAAACGAGGCCCAGATTTCCAGTATCGACAGTTTCCGCACCTCATGGCACCGCCCTCTACAGAAATAACCTCCGATTTCTTACTGCCCGTTGAAGAATAAGTAATACGAACCCCGCCAGTATTACAATCGAAACTCAAGCAAACGCCACCTTTTAAAAATCGTGGGCATCCACCCTGTGAAAAATCAGGCATTACATCCTTAAAGTCATCATCAAGTAATGAATTATCAATTAAGTCACCACCTCTGACACCAGATTTACCTAACTGATTCATTTCAGTTTCATAGGTCACTCCTGCTTTCTTCTTGGCTTCTAAAAGCAGTCTCTTGTACTCTTTCTCACCAAGTTTACGATAATATAAAGTCATAATACTTGTGTTGTGACCAACAAGCAGCTTGACAATTTCCTTATCCATGCCTTGATTAAGAAGATCTGTTATCCCGAAAACACGTAAACCATGTAAGTCAAAAAGGGCTTCACCGTCCTCATTAAATGCTACTATTTGATTCTTATAACTTGGGTACTTCTCTTTATACTTATCCTCACCAGATTTGAGTACTGTCCTAAATAGGTTACGTAAGATAGCTGCTGTAGGAGGGAAATACATAACTCCTGATAGTGGGTCGATAGCCGAGACTTTACGTTGTGAAACATCACGGAATAAAGGTGTAAACCTAGGCAACTGATCAAATATTGCCTCCGAGTATTTACCTTTATCTTCATCTACAGTCCTAACTGGGATCAGATCTTTTGGTGAGTATTTATCATTAAACTTCTTTTGTCGTTTAATAATTTGAATAACCTCATCAACATTCTCGATCCCAGAGTCAGCCACCCATGGAATGCTATAACCAGTATGCCCCTTCTTTTGTAAAGTGTATGACTTTGTTTTATTTGTACAAATGTAAAGTGACAGATTATCCAATCCACTTCTCTGTGATGACTGAATCACACTGGTCTTGCCAAACTTCTCTTCGTGAGTTTGACCGTCAGGATATTTATAATTCACTAGCGGTGATGTATTCGGAACATATCGGTTTGCCTCTAAGTCCCAAATCTCACTATCTGAAAGCCCCTCATCAAGCCATCTAGCTTGGTGCCCCCTTAACGGTAATAGCATCATAAGATGCATGATATGAGCAAGATTCGGCATGAAAACCGCCTCGTACTCATCCGTTAAGTAATTGTATAGTCTAGTTGTTTGGCTTGGAACTGCATCTTTTACCAATTGATAGTCATCTTCAGTCAGAGCCTCAAGACAACAGTTAAATAACTCGCTAGGCATTGAATCCCTAACTGTCACATTTTTATTTTTACTACCAGAACGTCCATAGACTACTGTAGCCTCTGGCATTGGGTTCATATTACTCCAGCCATCTACAACTTTCTGAGAGATAATACTTGCAAGAGTCTTCCTAACTTGAGACCAAACATTTCTCCTTGTAATTTCATTTCTTTCACTAGAAGCCATAAACTCCCTAAAGCAAAATACATCTTCAGAGAGTGGATGGTGAAAGTGCGTAATATTCAGATCTTGAATACTTCGGATTGGGCGATCAGTCCTTTTGTTAAATTCAATAAGGTAATCAAGAAAGACATTGAATTGCCTCATGGTTTGAGAGTTGGACTTAGTTAATGTGTATAACCTAAACTCATCCAATAAACCATCATCTAAAACACCTTCATATCTACGCAAAGTAGGGCTTGTACGAGTAAAGTCACCCTCGCTAATACGCTGTAGGTTCTTCTTGTCAAGTGCGGCAATGTTAAATGACTTATAATTGTCATTATTTAACCAGTCAGAATTTGACTCTAACGACTCAAGAATAGCCTTCAGTGCTTTACTTGGCTCTTCTGTTTTTTTAACATCATTCTTCATGTGTAACTTATAATCTACACATAAGAGTTCTGGCATATCAGCGATAGTATTAATATTCGAACTGCACCGCATTCCTTTCAAGAAACGTCGAATATTTGATTTTCTTGCCAAATCATTTGGTCGGTGTTTTATAGCAAGGTCAACCTCATTAAATAAGGTTGAATTATGACCATTGTGATACGCCACTGGGGCAGCTTCACCAATAAAAGTACCTGCCTTAGAGTAAGGTACAAATACACCATTTATAGTGGTTAAGTACTCTATGATCTCACAAAGAAGACTTCGTACTCTATAAACATACGATTGGAACATATGTGTGTCACCGTGGAAGTAAAACTGGTCAAAAAGTTCATTATAACCTCCACCTTTGTAGTGATATACATGCTTCCTTGAGCCAACGTCCAACTTAAAAACAAGGTTTGAATAAACTTTAAAGAAAGGTGAACTTCTAAACTCTTGCTCTGTAAAAATATAATCAGGAAACTTTCCTTTCACCTTACTTATTTTTCGAGGTGTTTTTGAATCAGAGACCGCTTCTAGAATTAGCTCAACAAATTCGGTATCCGTTACACCTAGACTGTCAATGGTTTTTTGGATATCAACGAGTGCGATAGGAATTTTTTTATCTGCCGTTTTGTAAGCATATAGAGAGTAATCAGATGAAATTATCTGACTCCCAGCAATATGCTCAGGTCTAAAGCAATTCGATACGATATCCGTCACCTCTGACAGGAAAACGTCATTTTCGAATTTACTAGCATCCTGCTCTACTGAGTAATGAAGCTCAAAGGGACGAATGGCATTCTCTAATTTAGAACCTATCAATCCACGGCAAAGATTCGCCTCGACTTCGTGTACGTACTGGTCGATAAAATACTGTTCAGCGCTCTTTGAAAACCCTGCAATTTTATCAGAGTCAATAACACATACATCAGGGTGTGAGTTGTATGTTATATCTCTACCGGAAATGTAACCTTCTCGGTGGCTTAAAACTGAAACATCAGTTTTGATTAACACATTACGCATCGTCGAATAGATCCTCAAACGTTAAATATTTAAACTCTGTATACTCTCTCCGACTAATTGCCGCCCTAAAGGCTGCATCTGTCTTTTGAGAGTACCGATCTGTTGATGTAATGCTGGCATGCCTCATATTAACTTTTATATCCTCTTGAGACATGCCGAGGGCGTTATTGCAATAAAAGCCATTGAAGTGCCGAAAGGAATGAGGCCCATATCTAACACCTAGCTCTCTTTCAGTTCTTCGATAGACATGCTTTCGATAAGCCTCTAGGTTCATTGGCATTCCATATTTATTACATATCAGCCAGGGGTGCCCACCTCTTCTGTCCTGCTTTAATAGTTTTGGTAATAGCTCAGAAAAGAAATATAAACGAGCATAGTCATTACACCATGACAAAACATATCCGTATTTCGGATGGCAGACTTGAAGCGTGACTCCTTTTTCTCCTAACACCGTCTTTTCGTTTGGATCATCAATCAAAATCCTCGGCTTCATATTTTCCAAAAACTCAATGTCACCATCACTGAGGTCTTTAGTCGAGTAATTAACTTGGTCGATATTTGCAATGAAATCTTTTCTTTTGACTAACTTGTTAGTTTTAGGATCTAGCGTTTTGCCATTAACTTGATCATCACTAAAAATGATATCACCTAGACCATCATCACTTGGCACAACGTCTGAGACTAAAATATGTAATGCCTCACTCCCTCTTAAAGCTGTGAAGGATTGCAACATATAAGTCGCAGCATAATTCACATCAAGCTGAGTTTTTATAAAGTGAGATAACTGATTAGGTGGGAAATATTTTGTGACTTTAGATTTTGTTGAAGAACTACCTTCCTCACCATAATTTGCAGGAGTTGTAGTCTTATACGAAGCAGCAGCAGCTTCTTCACCGCCACAGCCTCCTGATGCATCAAGGTGTGACAGTAAGCCATGATGTTTTGGATCAGCCTTTCTGCTGCCCTTCGCGCTACTCAGCATTTGTTCGTCAATACTAGTTAAAGGAGCTCCTAGATAGGTAGATGCGAACTTCTCAAACTTCACATAGTGGTTAATCATCCGCTTTATGACGTCAAACCGCTTAGGCCTCCAATAGAGTCCTCCCGCAATACATTTACCATTAACGATGGTTCCATTGAGCCTGGCCTCAAAACAGTCATACAACAATCTTGTTGGGTTATCTAACCATTCTGATTGACGGGCAGGCTGGAACTCAAAGAATGCCAGCACATCAGAGACCACCTCTATGACTGGTACAAGTGCTGTTCTTTTGCCGTGATTCAGTTGATATTCGTTCTTCGCGTAAACCAATAGAGAATAGTTAACACGACCACTAGGTGTAAAAACGACAGGGAACTTCCTATCTGGAAATTCCTCAGTTTTTACCCACTGTAAGTGAAATGAACCATAGAAACTAATCATATGTCCTCCCTGACTTATGGGTATTTTATACTGTCCCAGTTTCATATGTCAATTGAACAAAAAAAAGCTAACAACGTTAACTTATGGGAGTTATGTGCGTGAAATTCTTGTCCCTAAAATCTTTCTTCTGGCGCCCGGAAGAAGTTGACGTATCTGGTGACCGTATCGACTACAACGAGCTGCCGGATCACGAACGTCACATCTTCATCAGCAACCTGAAGTACCAGACACTGCTGGATTCCATTCAGGGCCGCAGCCCGAACGTTGCGCTGCTACCGATCGTTTCAATCCCTGAGCTGGAAACCTGGATCGAAACATGGTCTTTCTCAGAAACCATCCACTCACGCTCGTATACGCATATTATCCGTAACATCGTCACCGACCCATCGATCGTATTTGACGATATCGTGGATAACGAGCACATCATCAAACGTGCCGGCGATATTTCTAAGTACTATGATGATCTGATCACTGCGACCAACGACTACCACCGCCTGGGTGAGGGTTCGCATACAGTTAACGGCGAGACAATCACCGTCAACCTGCGTGACATCAAGAAAAAACTATACCTGTGCATGATGTCTGTTAATGCACTAGAAGCGATTCGCTTCTACGTCAGTTTCGCCTGCTCGTTCGCTTTTGCCGAGCGTGAACTGATGGAAGGTAACGCTAAGATCATCAAACTGATTGCCCGAGATGAAGCACTTCACCTGACAGGCACTCAGCACATTCTGAACCTGCTTCGCACCGGACAGGATGATCCTGAAATGGCAGAAATTGCCAAAGAGTGTGAACAAGAATGCTTCGACATTTTTAAAGATGCCGCAGAGCAGGAAAAGGACTGGGCTGAATACCTGTTCAAAGATGGCTCCATGATCGGTCTGAACAAAGACATCCTGTGCCAGTACGTTGAATACATCTCTAACCTTCGTATGGCTGCGGTTGGTTTGGATCACGCTTACCCTGGCGCAACCCAGAACCCGATCCCATGGATTAATTCATGGCTGTCTTCCGACAATGTTCAGGTAGCACCACAAGAAGCAGAGATCAGTTCTTACCTGGTTGGTCAGATTGACAACGACGTCAGCGCCGACGATCTGGGTGATTTCGAGCTATGAGTCAATTAACCATTAAGGTTAACGGACAAACGGTTCACGGCAACAGCCGTGAACCGTTGCTGCACCAGTTGGAGAAAGCCGGACTTCGACCTGAATTTCAGTGTCGTACCGGTATGTGCGGAGCTTGTCGGTGTAAGCTGAAAGCTGGGGCGATTGATCAAGGTGATGCGATGGCCTTCATCGCTCCAAATGAAGTACTGGCGTGCTGTTCGATACCAAAATCCGATGTTGATGTTGAATTCGACTATCAGTTGGCATCTTTGCCAGAAACTAAAAAGGCTGTCGGCACCAACTAATAGAAACAATTGCCATTAGCTAAAACGCCGTTCAGCCTCTTTATTTTATTCTCTCTTAATTTCTATTTTCTGACTTATTTAGCGAACACGAGTCAGAAATTCATACTGCCCTATAACCTGCTTTCCATCCAGATAACGTCTCAGCATATCCAGCATTACAGTTGCAATTACATTGCGATATGCTCGGTGCTCATAATGGCGTTTTGACTTAATTATCTGCGCCCACTCACCTTCAGGTGTAATCAAAGCGACCGGAATCCCTTCTTCATATTCAGCCCCGGAAACCAGAGCCAGCTGTGCTCCACTTTCTTTCATGATTGATTGAGCCTGCACCGTTACTGCAAGTAACGGATCTGCGACCTGATCATCGCTAACCAACGCCTTTTCCTGTACCACTTTTCCCTGTAAAAGCGCTTTCCGACTGTCAGGGTAATCCTGTAACCAGTTTGTCAGCCAACCTCCACTGAACTGTTCTTGTAACGCCAGATGCAGTTGCCTTTCCCTCAGAACATGACCGACATGGACCGGCAACTCACGCTCAACACTCACAACATTGTCGCCGAGCAACTCAATCATCTGATGTTGAAGCTGAGGAGCCATACCATCTCCTTTTGGCGAGAACAGCTTCACCTCGATAAAAGGCAGTGATGAACGATAACCGACTTCATACTCATCCGGCACATTCAAATCCTGCAACTGCTGACCAATACCAGATTCAGACAGTCCGAATGTATAGAAACGATGACAGTCTTTAGCATGGCTGTGCTCAAACCGCTCGCGTATCCGAGGCAGAATTTCATCCTGAACCATCATTTTGAATTCACGAGGTACACCCGGGGTAAAATACAACCAAGCCCGGTTCAGCTTCATTGCAAAACCACAAGCCGTACCTATCGGATTTTTCAGTAGCTCCGCACCTTCCGGCAGCATGGCTTGCTTAAGGTTGGTATGCGGCATTTCTCTGCCCAGAGCACGATACTTTTCCTGCATCTGCTCAACCCAATAATCCGATTGCTCCAAACCAGAACCCGCAGCGACAGCAGCAGCCTGAGCCGTGAGATCGTCAGTTGTCGGCCCTAGCCCGCCATTAACCACCACAACATCAGCGATCAGGCTACAGTGCTCAATTTCAGCCGCCAATGTTTCCAGGTGATCGCCAACTGTTGTTCGGCGTGATAGTGGAAAACCTTGCTGGAAAAAAATACGTGACAGCCAAGCTGCATTGGTATCGGTGATATCACCATGCAACACCTCTTCCCCGGTACTGATCATTGCTACGTGCAACTTGCTTCCCCTCTGGTTGCGATACTTATCTGCTTTCTATACACCTTATACCAATTTACATCAGCCGATACAGATTTATCGCACAGTAACAATAAAGCAATAAAACCAGGCAAGTATGAGTGGTTATAAAGGCAGAAAGATGCCAGGCACGCATCAATCGTAAAGATATATTTACACACAAAACACAATAGTTGACAGTCAGGAAAACTCCCTTTAAGGTAGCAGTCAGTCGCAATCATCACAGTATGATGAGATATTAGACATTACAGCTGAAGAAAAGGTAAACCACCGTGAAAAAGCACTACAGCCACACCTACTATCGATAGCCACAGTGGCTCGATCAGGTGTAAAGAAAAGTTACCACCCGTAACCCATTCATCTCGATTTCGCCATTGTGGCCATTTCCTCACCAGGGAGATAGACCACAGGTCGGCGTCCTTTCATATTATTGCCAACCTCTCCCACAACGCATAACGACAGCAGACAAAAATATTTGGGAGCAACAAATAAAATGAGTATGAACAAAACATTCGGCAGTACACTGATCATTGCCGGAACAACTATTGGTGCCGGTATGTTGGCACTCCCACTGGCTTCTGCCGGTTTAGGCTTTGCCACCGCAACACTGACTATGTTCGGGATCTGGGCGCTGATGAACTACACCGCCCTGCTAATGCTGGAAGTCCACCAGCACGCAGACAAGGACGCAACCCTGCATACCCTTGCCCATCAGCTATTAGGTAAAAAAGGCCAGCTGATTGCCAGCTTCGCGATGATGTTCCTTTTCTACTCTCTGTGTGCAGCGTACATCGCAGGTGGCGGCGCGCAGCTTAACGACAAACTGAATAACTGGATGGGGCTTAACGTCGGCCCGCAAACAGGCACCATTTTCTTTACCCTGATGATTGCCTCTGTGGTTTCAGTCGGTACCCATTCTGTCGATATGGTCAACCGTGTTCTGTTCGGTCTGAAAATTGTTGCGCTGACAGTTATGCTTTGCCTGTTAGTTCCACATGTGCAGAGCGTTCACCTGATCGAGATGCCTGTTGAAAAAGGCCTTCTGCTATCAGCACTACCAGTTATTTTCACCTCATTCGGCTTTCACGGCAGCATTCCTTCAATCGTTCGCTACGTCGGCCTGGACATGAAAGCACTGCGTAAAATCATGATTATTGGTTCAGCGACACCACTGATGATCTACGTACTGTGGCAGGTGGCAAGCCAAGGCGTACTAAGCCAACCGGATTTGATGGCCAGCACCACACTGGGCACATTTATCGGAACCCTGAACAATATGCTTCACAACCCAATGGTCAGCCAATCGGTTTCAATCTTTGCTGACCTGGCGCTGGCAACCTCATTCCTGGGTGTGAGTCTAGGCCTGTTTGACTTCCTGTCTGACACCCTGAAGCGTGACGATCAGGCAAAAGGACGTGTACAAACAGCATTGGTGACCTTTGTGCCGCCGCTTTGTTTTGCTCTGTTTTACCCACAAGGCTTCATTATGGCTCTTGGCTTCGCAGCAATCGCACTGGTTATCCTTGCTATTTTCCTACCAGTCGCAATGGTTAAGGCTCAACGTCGCCAACGTCCTGCTTACTGCAACGGCTACAAAGTTGGTGGTGGTACACCAGCACTGATCATCGCCAGCGGCCTGGGTATTATGATTATCGCTTCCCAGTTCCTACAGATGGCGGGGGTAATTCCTGCTGTGGGCTAAAGCTTGAATTCAAACAGTTAAGCTCTCTAATTACGAAAAGGCCTGCATATGCAGGCCTTTATTCCAATTAAGCCTAAGTGTCACGAAACAGAAGCGATATTTCGCTAAATTGCTTTTAAAATCGTGATTTTTGACAGGAACTTTTCATTTTCGATCTATGAATCAGGTGTTTTTTCAGTGATACTAAATTATTCCGTATCCTGTTCTGCTTTATATTTCGGAGCGTAACTTGCGCACTTGTGTTTTATCTTCCATTGCTCTGGGCTTTTCGCTTAGCGGATCTGCTATTGCCTGGAGCGATACCCAATCAACTTATAATACCTATACCCAAAACACATTTTTAAACAGCTATAGTGATCAGATCTATTATGCCGACACCGAGACTATGCCATTTGCTGTTGATGCTGATACACAGTCGGTCAATACAATTCCGATGCACCTTTCTGTTGCACCGGAAAAAGACTGGGATTATCTGCTCGGTCAGTCCTACACCATTTTAGGTCTCAGCCTCGCCACAGTCGGTTTGATGACCTTATTACCGGAAAGTGTCACTAACTGGGATGAAGAAGACCGCAACCTCAGCAACCTGGGACAAAAGTGGTGGGATAATGTCAGTGCCGGACCGGTGTGGGATGCTGACGATCATTACCTGAATTACATCATGCACCCTTACTTTGGCGGCGTTTACTATACGGCAGCCCGTCATGCCGGTTTTGATGAGTGGGAATCATTTTTGTACTCAGCAACCATGTCGACTTTTTTCTGGGAATATGGTGTTGAGGCTTTTGCTGAAGTCCCTTCAATTCAGGATGTCATTGTAACGCCGTTATTCGGCGCAGCTGTGGGTGAATGGATGTTTCAGACAGAAACTGAAATTACAGCTAACGGCGGTGAAGTAATGGGATCTAAAACTCTTGGTGATGTCAGCCTGTTCTTACTCAATCCAGTGGGTCATATCCATTACTGGGTCAGTGATTGGTGGGATGGCAAAACGGATGTCAGCCTGACTTACACCCCATGGTTCGGCAATGCTGAAGCTGCAAACTTCGCCCTTGATGCCGGTGCAAACTACGACCCTTTGTTTATTGGTTTGCAAATATCACTGCCACTGAACTAACATCACCATTTCACTGGGGCTGAATAAATGTTACCTTCGCAAATCTCTTCTCAGAGGTCATGGATTTCATTCAGCCCTTCTGCTTAAAAAGAGAAAAACTAGTCATTCTATTCCATACGAACCCAATTTGTATGACTTTCCTTTTATTTAGTGAAGCAAGCTCACGGATTTTTGCTTGTTTCATATTTATACATTGCTTTTTAAGCTAACCTGTTGATAACAAGTATCAAAATAATAAGCCCAACCAGGTAATGAACCATACCTTTTCACTTTTCAATCGACTTCAGTCTCCGGTGTGGGTCTATGATCTTCATCAGAAAAAAATCATCTGGGCCAACAGTGCCTCATTACCACTCTGGGAAGCTGACTCCGTAGAAGAACTAACCGCGAGAGATCTCGGTGCAGATATGTCCGAAGCTGTCAGTGCCATGCTTGATGACTACCAGCAAAGTTTCCGACAAGGAAAAGCCATCAAGACGTGGTGGTTCTTTTCTCCGAATAACACATTAAAAAAAGCACTTTGCCATTTTTCGGGTATCCCGCTATCAGATGGCCGGACAGCCATGCTGGTAGAAGTCGTCTCAGAAGAGTCCAGTCTGCGACGTGATCTGGCTTTCTCCGGCTGCTCAAATCTTGCTTTGCTCTTCTCGGCAGAAGGTGATTTGATCAGTGCGAATAATGCATTCAGCCACTCATTCGGAGCACACCTTAGCGATCTGGCCAGCTTTCTGGGTGATTTAAACCAGGCTCATAACTGGATTAACGAGGCTCGCCAACGCGGTACGCTCCATCACAAAAAACTGTGCTGGACTGGAAAAAGTCATTACTGGTTCGATATTGACGGTAAATGGCTTCAGGACAAAGAACAATTACTGCTAAACCTTGTTAATATCAGCCAGGAAAAAGAGCAGCTTCATACCGCTAAATACAATGCCGAGCATGATTTTCTGACCGGATTACTCAACCGCCGCGGCATCAGCAATGCCATCACAGAAAACCAGCATGAACAACAACACTACAGCCTGTTCTTCTTGGATATCGACGGGTTTAAGCTGGTTAATGATACATACGGACATGCCATCGGCGATAAACTGCTACGCGCAATTGCTATTCGTCTGCAGGAATGTGTGAAGTTCAAAGGCCTGTTGGCTCGTTTCGGTGGTGATGAATTTATTATTCAGATCGAACAGCGGAACATCGACGATCCGGCAGTCTTTGCTAAAGACATCATTGCTGCACTAAACAAGCCGTTCCACCTGAAGGAAGTGGGTGAACTCTCAATCGGCTGTAGTATCGGTATTTCCAGCTTCCCGGATGATGCCAAAGATATCGAAACCCTGATCACCCAGGCGGATATGGCAATGCACCGTGCGAAACTGCGTGGTCGTAACCGCAGCCATCGTTTCTCACCGGATATGGCCGATGCCCTGTACCGGAAGATGACCCTGCGTCACCATATGACAATGGCGTTGGAAGAGGATGCGTTTGAGCTGTATTACCAGCCAATCATAGATTTGAAGAAACGTAATCTGAAAGGTTTTGAGGCATTGATTCGCTGGCATAATGAAGAGCTGGGACATGTTTCCCCAGCTGAGTTTATTCCACTAGCAGAAGAGACAGGGCAAATCGTTCCGCTTGGCCACTGGATCATCAAGACCGCCTGCAAACAACTTGCAGAATGGCGCAAGAAATATGATCAAAATTTTGTCATGAGCATCAACCTGTCGCGGGCTCAGCTTCAATCAAGCCTTGCGCACAGTATTGAGCTGGTGATTCAGGAAAATGATATCGATCCTAAACAGCTGGCACTGGAACTGACCGAGTCCACCATGCTGCAGGAACATGATGAAGCCAAACAGTGCCTTAAAGATCTTGATGCACTGGGAATCGAGCTTTATCTGGATGATTTTGGCACCGGCTACTCTTCTCTTTCCCAGCTACAGGATTTGCCAATCAGTACGGTAAAACTGGACCGCAGCTTTGTTCAGGGTGAACACAAAGGCAGCCAGGCAATTATCGAAGCAACACAAGCAATATGTGAGAAGCTGGATTTGAAGGTTGTTGCCGAAGGGGTTGAAACCCTGAGCCAGTTACAATACCTGCAAGCCTGTAACTTCGATTTCTGTCAGGGCTTCTATCTTGGCAGACCACTTCCTAGCTATGAGCTGGAAGCAAGAAATTTCAGCCTGCTCAATGAAATCCCAGATACATCTGAAGAATAATAGTCAATTCTCCCTATCCAAAAGGCCTCGAATGAGGCCTTTTTTCTACAAACTCAACCCGCTAGGTTAAGTTGGGCATGAATCAGAATATTTCTTGGAGTCACCGGCTTATCACAGAACGTACCTACAGAAACCCGATAACCGGACTCTTCCATATAACTTGCCCGATCATAAACCAGCCACATCTCCAATGGTCGCCTGAACAACTGACGCACTAACTCCATCCGCTCAACAAAACGGAAACGTTGTTCCCCCTGCGACTGCCAGTGATCATAATCAATGCCATAAGGAAGACTAAGTCCCTTCTTGTCTGCGGCCCATTGGCAAAATGCTGCGAAACCATCATTTAACAATGCTTTCTGGACATTTGGAACCGGCATATAATCATTACTACCGCGAATACGCCGTTGAAGGCTGTCAAAGCCGAGGCGGAAACTCACTTCAACAAAGCGCTGACGGCGTACCCGTTCACCCGCTGTCACAGTTTCCTGAAGCGGCAGGCGAAGGTCATGCTTGCTCAGCACCAATTCACTTTGCTTTCCTGTTTGTGATAACGGCTGATACTGTTTATCGCGGATCAAATGGTAACAACAAGGAGAGATGGTTACTGCTTTGCCCTGCTTCGCCGCTACACGCTGCAACAACGAGACATGGAGATCGCCACAGGCATGAAGAGCTACAGCGTGTTGTTCAGCACAAATGTGCTGATCACTTTCAGGGGAAAAAGCATCACCATGAACAAAACGTATAGGTAAATTAAGCTGTCGTGCAGCAACGTCACCTTCATCACAAAGCGTCTTCTGCCATTCCAGACTAGTTACCGGCATCTGGTGACTGGCTGCCAGAACCCGGCCAAGGTGCCCCTTCCCGGCACACCACTCCAGCCATGGCAATTGCAACGCCGGAATAGCACCATTAAATGCAGTAATTTGCTGCCATTTTCTTCCGGGAATACCGACATCCAGCCCTTTAGGTAACACTTTATCTTCTATCGGGTAAGCTGTGACATGAGACAGCTCATAAAGCTCGACCGCATCAGGAATCCACCGAGCCAACTCATCTGCAAGAGCTTTGCCATCTTGGATATAACACTCGATAGCGTCATCACTTAATGACATCAGCCACTGACAAAGTTCAGGATAGTTCTGCTCCCATACCAATTGCTCAGAAGCAAACGGCATGAACTGCCAAAACGCGACATTCTTTGTTAATAGTTCATCTAGTCGCTCAAACTGCGGAAAACACCCGGACATGGCATCACTCTTCGAAATCGTTGTCGATAAAACAGCTGAGCATTCTATAACAGGGATAGCGACAGGCACAAAAAGAAAGGGCTGCATTAAGTAACCCTTAATGCAGCCCTTATCTGATAAAGCGGATTACCTGACCGGTAAATCCATGGTTGAGAACAGTGCCTCAATTTCAGTGCTACTCTTCAAAGAAACCGCCTGATCAACCACATTCCGAGTCAGGTGCGGTGCGAAACGTTCCATAAAGTCATACATGTATGAACGCAGGAATGTCCCTTTCTTAAAGCCAATTTTTGTCGTACTGGCATCAAAGATATGGCTGGCATCGATTGCAACCAGATCGCTGTCCGTCGCCGGATCCATTGCCATACTGGCAATAACACCCACACCAATCCCCAAGCGTACATAAGTCTTAATCACATCGGCGTCAGTTGCCGTAAAGACAATCCTTGGAGTCAGACCAGAGCGGTTAAATGCACTGTCCAGCTCTGAACGACCGGTAAAACCAAAGACGTAAGTAACCAAAGGATAGGCTGCCAGATCATGAATAGTAATTTCCGATTTCTTAGCCAGCGGATGATCGGCCTTAACCACAATTGAACGGTTCCAGTGGTAACAAGGCAACATAATCATGTCCTGGTAAAGATGCAGCGCTTCAGTTGCAATGGCGAAATCTGTTGTGCCTTTGGCAACCGCATCAGCAATCTGAGACGGTGTCCCCTGATGCATGTGCAGTGAAACTTTAGGGTAACGTGCCGTAAAGCCTTGTATCACTGAAGGCAGCGCATATCTTGCCTGAGTATGGGTTGTCGCGATGTTGAGCGTCCCCATTTCCGGGTGGGTGTGCTCGCCTGCAACGGATTTTATGCTCTCAACACGTGACAGAATATCACGGGAAATACGAACAATATCTTCCCCGGCTGGTGTTACTTTTGTCAGGTGCTTGCCGCTACGCTCAAAAATCTGAATACCCAGTTCATCTTCCAGCAGGCGTACCTGTTTACTGATGCCGGGTTGAGATGTATACAAACTCTCTGCTGTAGAAGAAACATTGAGGTTATGATTAACAACCTCAACAATATACCTTAACTGTTGTAATTTCATGGTACCGCCCAATTTATAGTCCGTTACATCATATCAGTCCAACCATGTATATCATCATGTTATATATTGAAACATGTTAATTTCATAGCATTTCTGCTTTATTTTGCCAGCCGTTAGCATCTTTTTTATTGTTAAAGCGTGATCCTGAGATAAGGATGCTGAAAACCTTGTAAGCAGATGTTTCTGATGCACAACAAGGCGCTTTACTCTTAATGCGTTTTATCGATAGAGATATCAAAATTTACTCTCCCGCTATGCCGCATTAGCCAGATAGTGTATCTTATAAGGCTCGACTAAACCCACGGAAGACAGACGCATCTTATGAGCATACCTTTAATCATTGGTCTCATAGCATTGTTGCTATTTCTGATCGTTGGCTACAACATCATTATCCAGTACCGCCAGCGCATCGAAAATACCAAACATCAGGAACTTGCCAAGTTCATCGCTATTATCGATGCTACAGAGGAGCTGATCGGTAACGCCCATCACCTACCTTACAGCAAAGAACTGTTAGTTTGTTTGAACCAGCGTGTACTTTATGCACTTGAAGGCATGAGAGAGGTTGATCCGTCGGATAAGTCACTGCCGGTCAGAATCAAAAACGTATCTGAACAGATGCGTCAGCTGAAAGAAACGTATTCAGACTCCGACATTACCCCGTTTAAAGTACCAAGCACGGATAAACAGGCTATTGGTATGCTTCAGCTTGTCAAACGGTTAAAAACCGTGATTAAAAGCGAGCACAGTAAGGGTAGGATGCCAACTCAGGCATTTGTGAACGAAAATGCACGTCTGGAAAATATCCAGCTGCGTATCAACATTGAAAATGTTGTTAAACGCGCCAACGATGCCCGTATCAAACGACAGCTAGGCACAGCCAAGCAGTTGCTGAAAAAAGGTATCGACGCTCTGGCGAGTAAAAATGATAACTACGCCAACCAGGCCCGAGAAAAGCTTCAGGCTATGCTGGAAGAGGTCGACAGCAGCCAAAGCCGAACTCAAGAGCAAGAGCGTCAGCAAATTATTGAGAAAGAGCAGGATGAGCTGGATGTACTGTTCCAGCCAAAACGTAAGTGGTAATTCACTACTCTTCTTAGTCGAATCAGAAAGGTCGCATATGCGGCCTTTTTTATTATCCCTCCCCACCAGCTCCCCCGCTTGTTTACTGGTATACTCCTTCACGATAAAAGGCTGGATGAGCAGCTCCTTAAAAAACAAGTCTCAACAAAAGTCAGTCCATGAACTATCAACAAAAACAGATAAACGAATTACTGGCTCCTGTACGGGCGTTCCTACAGTGCGAAACGCCTGACAGCTGGTTAGCTGAAGCTACGAAACCTGAAAACCTAAACGCCCTGCTGGTGGATCACTGTAACTGTGAACTTAAAGCCAGTCAGACGGCGATATTCCTGATCCGTAAATATGCTGTCGATGCTGAAAGCAGTATGGCATTGCTGGAATGGGCGAAACCGTATGAAGACTTTGTCTACGGTAAAGAACGTAACAACCACTTTTTCCACGGCAGAAAAAACGGCTTATCAGCGAGCCTGACACCTCGTGATAATTTTCCTTTTGGACAAGAACTTATCGACAAGATGGTTCGCCTAATCAAAGAAGAGTTCCATCACTTTGAACAAGTGCTGGAAATTATGGAGGCCCGGCAAATCCCCTATCAAAGCCTCCGGGCAGGTCGATATGCCAAAGGACTGATGAAAGTTGTCCGTACCCATGAACCGGGTACGCTGATAGATAAACTCATCATCGGTGCTTACATTGAAGCACGCTCCTGCGAACGTTTTGCCAAACTGGCTCCATTACTAGATGAGGAGCTTTGCAAATTCTATATTTCCCTGCTCCGTTCCGAGGCGCGCCACTACCAGGACTACCTTAAGCTGGCCGAGCACGTTGCCGGAGAAAATATCAGTGAGCGAATAAAGCAAGTAGGTATCAAAGAAGCGGAATTGATCACCAGCCCAGATGAGACATTCCGCTTTCACAGTGGTATTCCAGCTTTTACAGAAGCTTGATGTTATGCCCGATACCCATAAAAAAACCGCCTTTCGGCGGTTTTTTTATTATTTCTCGGCTTTTTCTTTCTTAGGCTTCTTGCGCTTGTCGGTAATTTCCCACTTACCGTCAATGAACAAACCTGTCCAGCCTGATGGCTTACCGTCGATTTCCGAACGAATGTAGTTCTCTTTGCTCTTACGGCTGAAGCGAACAACTGTCGGGCGACCATCCGGGTCTTCTGTCGGTGCGTCAGCCAGGTACTTGAACTTAGGTGACAGTCGCTCTTTGAAGCGAGCCAGCTCAGAAACCAGCGGTGCGCGTGTTTCACGAGATTTAGGGAAAGTGCTCGCCGCCATGAACAGACCAGATGCACCGTCACGCAATACAAAGTAAGCATCAGGATCCTGAGTACAAGGTAGTTCAGGCAGATGTACCGGATCTTCTTTCGGCGGTGCAATTTCACCGTTCTTCAGAATCTTGCGGGTGTTCTTACACTCTTCGTTAGTACAACCCATGTACTTACCGAAACGGCCGTTCTTCAGCTCCATGTCCGAGCCACATTTATCACATTCGATAACCGGACCGTCATAGCCTTTCAGCTTGAATTCGCCTTTTTCAACAATATAGCCGTCACAGCTCGGGTTGTTACCACAAACGTGCAGCTTGCGCTCCTGGTCAATCAGGTACGCATCCATTGCTGTATCACACTTAGGACAACGTTTCTTGGCACGCAGTGCCGCTGTTTCAACGTCTTCTTCCAGAACGTTGACAATACCTTCTTCGTCGCCAAGGTTGATAGTCGTCTTACAACGCTCTTTCGGTGGCAGAGCATAGCCTGAACAACCAAGGAACACGCCGGTAGAAGCTGTGCGGATACCCATTGGGCGACCACAAGTCGGACACTCAATATCGGTCAGCACTATGTTGTTAGGCTTCATGCCGCCTTCATTTTCATCAAGCTCGGCTTTTTCCAGCTCAACAGTGAAGTCGTTGAAGAACTTGTCCAGTACGCCCTTCCAGTTCGCTTCGCCTTCAGCAATCTTATCCAGGTTACCTTCCATGCGAGCGGTGAAGTCGTAGTCCATCAGATCAGAGAAGCTCTCATCCAGACGATCCGACACGATCTCACCCATTTTCTCAGCGTAGAATCGACGCTGATCAACGCGCACATACCCACGATCCTGAATAGTCGAAATGATTGACGCGTACGTCGAAGGACGACCGATGCCCTTCTTCTCAAGCTCTTTAACCAATGCAGCTTCTGTAAAGCGCGCTGGCGGCTTAGTGAAGTGCTGTTTAGGTTCCAGACCTTCCAGCGCCAAAGTATCGCCTACGTGTACCATAGGCAGCGTAGTGTCTTCGTTCTTACCAGACGGACGCTGAACATGAGTCCAACCTGCAAAGCGCAGGGTACGGCCTTTAGCTTTCAGAGTGAAATCACCGGCTTCAACGGTAATTGTGCTCGAATCATATTTCGCAGGCACCATCTGACAAGCCACAAACTGACGCCAGATCAAGTCATACAGCTTAACGGCATCTGCATCCATTCCTTCCAGGTTTTCAGCTTTCACATCAACACTGGACGGGCGGATCGCTTCGTGCGCTTCCTGGGCGTTTTCTTTGCTGCCGTAAGTGTTCGGCTTCGCCGGCAGATAGTTTTCACCGTACTCGTTTGTAATAAACTCACGAGCAGACTCAACAGCTTCTTTCGACAGGTTAGTCGAGTCAGTACGCATGTAGGTAATGTAACCGGCTTCATACAGGCGCTGTGCAAGGCCCATAGTACGCTTAACGCCGTAGCCCAAGCGTGTACTCGCCGCCTGCTGCAGCGTCGAGGTGATATACGGCGCTGACGGTTTACTGCTTGTAGGGCGGTCTTCGCGATCGATAACCTTGTATGCAGCATTTTCAAGTAGTGCTTTGGCAGCCATGGTCTCGGTTTCATTGACCGGGCGGAAAGCTTTACCTGCTTGTTGGGCAACCATCAGGCGCAACGCATCCTTACCCTGAGTCAGAGTATTAGCATGCATGTCCCAGTATTCTTCAGGCGTGAAAGCTTTGATTTCGCGTTCGCGCTCAACGATAAGTTTTACGGCAACCGACTGAACACGTCCGGCAGACAGGCCACGCGCAACTTTTTTCCAAAGCAGCGGTGATACCATAAAGCCAACAACGCGATCGAGGAAACGTCGAGCCTGCTGGGCATTAACCCCATTGATATTCAATTCGCCCGGCTGTTCAAAAGCCTGCTGAATTGCATTTTTGGTGATCTCGTTAAAAACCACTCGCTTATAGCGTTCATCATCGCCGCCGATGATCTCACGAAGGTGCCACGCAATAGCTTCCCCTTCGCGGTCCAAATCGGTTGCGAGGTAAACGCAGTCAGCGTCAGCCGCAAGTTTCTGTAGTTCGTTAACTACTTTTTCCTTGCCCGGTAGCACTTCGTAATGCGCATCCCAATCGTTATATGGGTCTACACCCATCTTGCCGATCAGCGCCTTACGTTCTTTCTCTTTTTTAATACGGGCTTTCTCTTCCGCGCTCAACCCTTTTGTCGAGGTCGCCGCAGCTTTCTTACCCGTACTACGTGCACCCGTCGGCAAATCACGTACGTGACCCACGCTCGACTTTACGATGAAATCCTTACCTAGGTACTTATTAATAGTTTTTGCCTTGGCTGGGGACTCCACAATAACGAGAGATTTACCCATAATGACTCTATTACGTCCTCGTGCTCGTAAAACTTTATAATAAAAACAGATAGTTGCTCGCTAAAACTCAAAATGGCACGGCAACGCTAGCTAGTAAACCAATCTGATTAAGTAACTAATCAAGAAGCGTTTTCTCAACCTAGCCAGATAGAACGCTGGATAAGCAGTTACTTAATGTAATTAGTATTTACATATTGGGCTACAATCCTAGAAGGTCAACTGCTTTTTAACAAAAACAAACTGTTTGCTCGTCCCTTCCCCACCTGCTAACAGCAAGTTAACAGCTGGATAAGAGCAGGTTAACGGCAAACATTTACTCCTGCGGATATTACCCGCCACTCTCTACTTTATATAGTCTTGCAGTGGCTGAGGGCGCTAATCATTACCACCTCCAACCCATTTTGACTATTAAAACCCATGAATTTTTGCCATCGCTCACATAATTTGGTCACATTAGCAGCGAAAGCATACACTCTTTAGTCGATTTGGCTACCAAGCCCTTATCCATAACAAGGGTTTGTTTTATCGCGCCAACTTCAATAAACTGACCGCCTTCATCGCTTCCGGATTTCAACCGCCAGCCATGAATTAATCGTTTTTAGTTCAAGAGATAACAGCATGAGCGACAAAAAACCTATTTCTGCAAGCGAATTACTGATGATCGCTAACCAACTGATCCAAGACCACGAAGCCTACATTGAAGGCATGCGAGCGACATCAGTTGAAGAAAAAGACGGTGTACTGGTATTTAAAGGCGAATACTTCCTGGATGAGAAAGGCCTGCCGACCGAAAAAACCACTGCTGTTTTCAATATGTTTAAATTCCTGGCGCACAAGCTTTCACCGGAATTTACGGTACAGAGCGAATTCTCGGCCTGATACAAATTGAAACGAAACAGCCCTGCAATTGCAGGGCTGTTTGTTTTAAGCGACCAAATGGGCGTCCAATTAAATATCAATCGTAATTGAATCTTTATCATTGCCTTGATCTTGTGATGGCGGTGTTGTTCCGCGCCCTTTCGGGTCTGGACCAAACTGGTTAGTCCCTCTAGTACCATCCAGAATGCCCAGCTCGACAATCACAAAAACCGGACCGATCACCGGTAAAAATGTCACGATCACCCACCAACCGCTTTTGTTCCGATCATGCAGGCGCTTAACGTTCAGAGCCAGTGAAGCCCAGAACACAAAACCCAGAATGACCAACGACAAAATATCCAGCAACGGATTTGCTGCCGTCGCTTCCGGTGTCGCATACAGAAATACCGGCAGGAAAACCAGCAGTACAGGCAGACTGTAAAGCCAGTAATCCCGGCGACGCATCCGTCCTTTAAGGGAGAACAGAGCCCATTTCTGATTCATCATAAAATTAAACAATCGGACGCTGACCGCGGCTAATCCATTTTAGCAGCAGGTTATCGGCAGCTTCGCTGGTCGCACCGGCTAGTTTCTCAGCCAGCTTCTTACGCTGAACATAACGAATATTCAGCACTTCACGCTCTTTACAGGCATTAGTGATGAAATCATCACTGGTACCAAGCTCATCAACAAGACCTAGCTCAAGAGCCTGCTTACCGAACCAGTGCTCACCGGTTGCCACTTTTTCCAGCTCCAGAGAAGGACGGTGAACCTCAATGAACTGCTTGAACAAGTCATGCGTTTCTTCAATCTCAGCCTGGAATTTCTCACGGGCCTTATCGGTATTTTCACCGAACATTGTCAGGGTTCGCTTGAACTCACCGGCAGTTATCTGCTCAAAATCAATATCGTTTTTCTTCAGCAACTTATTGAAGTTTGGCAACTGGGCAATAACACCGATAGAACCGACAACCGCAAACGGCGCCGAGATGATTTTATCTGCCACACAAGCCATCATATAGCCGCCGCTTGCCGCAACCTTATCGATGGAAATTGTCAGCTTAATACCAGCAGAACGCAAACGATCTAACTGAGATGAAGCCAGGCCGTAGCCATGCACCATACCGCCGCCAGTCTCAAGGCGAAGCAATACTTCATCACCTTCAATAGCAACAGCCAGAATCGCGCTGATCTCTTCACGCAGTGCTGTCACTTCACGTGCATCGATACTGCCGTGGAAGTCCAGAACAAACAAACGAGGTTCGCGGGTATGATCAAGATCGCCGGCTTTAGCCGCTTTCTTAATCTCACTCTGGCGAACCTTATCTTTTTCTTTATCAGCTTTTTTCTCTGCCTTGGCACGGGCCTTCAGCAAAGGCTTATCAAACAAATGAGATTCTAACTGGTGTACTGTGTCTTTGTACTGCTCAGTCAGATCAGTCACTTCCAGTTCACCTTTCTGTGAACCATGACGACCACTTAATCCCTTTGCTAAAACCAGAATGCTGACAATCGCGATGACAACTGTCGCGATTTTGGCCAGGAAAAGCCCGTAATCAAACAAAAAATCCAATGTTGAGTCCTCATTTTTGGAAATTGCCCCATTGTAACCAAGTTGTCACTGAGACTGCTATGGCAATACAATAGGAAGACTAAAAAAACCAATAAGGAAGTTACACGTGGAATATCAAATCGCTGCTGATTCTCTTAAAGATCGCGTCATTTTGGTAACTGGTGCCGGTGACGGTATCGGACGTCAGGCAGCTATCAGCTACGCAGCTCACGGTGCAACTGTTATCTTGCTGGGCCGGACGGTCTCCAAACTCGAAGCCGTTTATGACGAAATCGAGGCACAGGGTTACCCGCAACCGGCAATTATCCCTCTAGATCTTAGCGGAGCAACCAAACAAAACTACCTGGATATGGTTGAAACCATTGAAAGCCAGTTTGGCCGACTGGACGGCGTCTTGCACAATGCTGGCTTATTGGGTGTTCTGAGCCCGCTGGATCAGCTTGGCGAAGAAACTTTTGATGACGTCATGCAGGTGAATGTTAAAGCTCAGCTTCTAATGACCCAGGCGATTCTTCCGCTAATCAAAAAAGCAAAAGACGGCCGTATTGTCTTTACTTCGTCAACCGTTGGCCATGAAGGACGGGCTTTCTGGGGAGCATACTCAATTTCTAAGTTTGCTACTGAAGGGATGATGCAGGTACTGGCCGATGAGCTGAGCAATACGAATGTCCGCGTTAACGCAATTAATCCAGGCGGTACCCGAACAGGTATGCGCGCCCAGGCATTCCCAGCAGAAGATCCGGCTCAACTTAAAACACCGGCAGATATCATGCCACTATATCTTTACCTGATGGCACCAGAAGGCCGTGATGTACATGGTCAATGCATCGATGCCCAACCAAAACGTAAGCCAGGCGCTGCGTGTTAGGTAAAACAAGAGAGACAAAAAAAGCAGCCAATGGCTGCTTTTTTTCATCATCAAAACCTTTGCTCTGATTTCGCCCGTCAGTCTTACTTACGGGTACGAGGCTTAGCAGGTTTATTTTTCAGTGGATTACGACGATTAGCCGCATTTCCTGAAGGTTTACGACGACCACGAGATGAACCGTCTACATCTTGGTTACGCGAAGATGAACGGCGCTTATCCTGTCGACCACGACGACTACCGCGTGACGATTCCTCGTTCAGACGCTCTTCATGACGGCGAACCGCACGACGGATCTGACGAACACCACGCTTACGTTTCTGGCCTTCAACAGTCAGTGCTGTACGGGTTTCCGGCTCAAGTTCAACCATCTCACGCAGGTAGTTCACTTCCTTCAGCTCAAGTTCCATCCAACCGCCTCGCGGCAGATCTTTTGTCAGGAAGATATCACCGTAGCGAACACGCTTCAGACGGCTTACTGTTACGCCCTGAGAATCCCAAAGACGACGAACCTCACGGTTACGACCTTCGGTGATCACTACGTAGAAAGTATGGTTCATACCTTCACCGCCGGCGTATACTACGTCTTCGAAGCGAGCCATACCATCTTCAAGCTCAACACCGCGAACGACGTTACGAACCATTTGTTCGGTCACTTCACCGAATACTCGAACCATGTATTCACGCTGCACACAGCGGCTTGGGTGCATCAGGCGGTTAGCCAGCTCACCATCGGTTGTAAACAGCAAAAGACCTGCGGTATTGGCATCAAGACGACCAACAGAAACCCAGCGACCTTCATTCAGGCGCGGCAGACGGTCAAACACCGTGCGACGACCTTCAGGGTCATGACGAGTACATAACTCACCTTCCGGCTTGTTATAAGCCAGAACACGACACACTTCATCAGAAGGCGCAACCAAATCGATCTTATGACCATCGATGCGAACATTAACGTCAAGATCGTCCAGACGGTCACCCAATTTGGCGACATTGCCGTCGATACTTACACGTCCATGCTGGATCATCAATTCGATCTCACGACGTGAACCCTGGCCAGATCGGGCCAGCACCTTCTGTAATTTTTCACTCATCAGACAAACCTTTGTCGCCTTCACAGGCGTCGAAATATCATCAAAAAAACGCTTTAAGCCCTCTTAAAGCGGTCGTGAATTATGCCAAAAGCAAGCGCCGGATACCATCACAAATGACATATTAGACGATAATCATTAAGAATTTTGTAATGGTAATAAACCTAACTCTTACTTATCCCGATTGGTATTACTCAAACGGTTCAGGATCACCGGCACCAATACGGACAACTTCCATCTCATCATTGCTGAAATCAATCACGGTTGTCGGCTGCTCACCCAGGTAGCCACCATTAATAATCAAATCAACAGCGTGTTCCAGTTTATCGCGAATATCATCCGGATCTGACTCAGCAACATCATTGCCCGGCAGAATCAACGACGTAGACATCATCGGCTCGCCCAGCGCTTCCAACAGGGCCAAAGCAATTGCGTTATCCGGTACGCGAATACCTATGGTCTTTCGCTTAGGATTCATCAGGCGACGCGGTACTTCTTTGGTTCCCTTAAAGATAAAGGTATAAGCGCCCGGTGTATTGTTGCGCAGCAGGCGAAATGCAGTGTTATCGACACGGGCATACAAAGACAGTTCAGACAGGTCACGACACAACAAGGTAAAGTTATGTTTGTCGTTAAGGCGACGGATCTGGCAGATACGATCCAGGGCATGTTTATTTTCCAGCTGACAGCCCAGCGCATAGCCTGAGTCCGTCGGATAAACAATCACCCCGCCGTTACGAATGATAGCAACCGCCTGATTGATAAGGCGTGTCTGTGGCGTTTCCGGGTGAACATAGAAAAATTGGCTCATTATTCCTCCTGTGATGATTCCGTATACTGCGGAACCTCCTGTTCAACTCGCTTCTTTTCAACGTCCCAGTCCTGCCAGACCTCAGTCACACCCTTTGGCAACCACAGGTTGCGCCCAAGCTCGGTCCACGGAGAGGCATAATGAAAATCGGAACCCTGGGAAGCAAGCAATTTATAATCTATTGAATAGTCAGCGAGAGTCCTTCGCTCTTGCGGGGCCTGCTGCGGCTGCGACACTTCCATCGCATCACCGTTCGCCTCAACAAATGCGGTTAACAGACGCTTCAACCATTTCGCCGTCATATTGTACCGCCCCGGGTGGGCAAGTACGGCCTGACCGCCGGCAGCATGAATCGCTTCTACGGCGTCAGCAATCGAACACCAGTTCGGCGGGACATAGCCCGGATTGTTTCGGGTCAGGAATTTCTTAAATACCGCCTGCATATTTTTGGCATACCCCTGCGCCACCAGCCATTGGGCGAAGTGGGCACGAGTCAGAGTGGCATCACCGGCCAGCGCCTTTGCCCCTTCCAGAGCTCCCGGCATCCGGTTTTTTTCCAGCCGTTCAGCCATCAGCTCGGCACGGACCTTACGACGTTCGAGCTGTTCCTTAACAAGGTTTGTAATAGCCGGGTGTTCAATGTCGATATTCAAGCCGACAATGTGAATATCAAAATTTCGCCAAACTGTCGATATTTCAATGCCTTTGATGAGAGTTATTGGCAGGTTTTCTGCGTCAATAGCTTGTTGTGCCGGAACCAGCCCAGCCACCGTATCGTGATCTGTAATTGCAAGCACATCAACACGTCGTTCAACTGCTCTTTTCACCAGAGCTTCTGGAGTCAGACGACCATCCGATGCCGTAGTATGGCTATGAAGATCAAATAACATAAATTTATTTTCTTGACTTTATTTCTATGAACTAGTTTACTAGTACGCAGTTACCCAGTAATCGCTTCAATTACAGGATATTTACATGGTACAGCAAATTCATCGTCAACTCTGCGCTTTCTTTTCTTGGTGGTGGCACTTCCCTCTGCGGGTGGTGTGATTTGCTGTGCCTGACAGGCCAGACCGAACACAAGCCCGCTCTGTGCGGGCTTTTTTCTACCTGAAATTCACTGGTAAACCGAAATCAGCCCAATGCACCAGACGCACAAAACAAAATAAAGCATTGAATATAAAGGAATAACAAATGATTATCGTACTTAAGCCCAACGCCACTGAAGAACAGGCCAAAGAAATTCTCGGCCGTATTGAACAGGCTGGCCTGAAGCCACTTTACATGCCTGGCGTAGAGCGCATCGTACTCGGTGCCCTCGGTGATGAACGTATATTGCAGCAACTCCACCTTGACGCCTACCCGTGCGTAGAAAACGTTAAACCTATCCTGACCAAATACAAAATGGTCAGTCGTGAAGTACAGGCTCACGACACTGTGGTTCGCTTCGGCAATGCCGCTGTCGGCGGTGATAAGTTTGCCGTTATTGCCGGCCCTTGCTCGGTCGAGTCGGAAGAACAATTAATGTCTGTAGCCGAAGTAGTCAAAAAACACGGTGCGGTAGCCCTTCGCGGCGGAGCTTACAAACCTCGCACCAGCCCTTATGACTTCCAGGGTATGGGAGTGGACGGCCTGAAACTGCTGCACAAAGCCAAACAACAACTGGGTTTGCCAACGGTTTCCGAAGTGATGGAAGTCAGCCAGATGAATTCAATGTGTGAATACGTCGACTGTCTTCAGATTGGCGCGCGCAATATGCAGAACTACGCTTTGTTAAAAGCTGTGGGTGAAAGTAAAAAACCAGTCTTGCTCAAACGCGGACTTTCAGCCACTATCGAAGAGCTGTTACTGGCCGCGGAATACATCTATGACGCCGGAAACCCTAACATTATTCTGTGTGAACGTGGTATCCGCACCTATGAGACAGCGACAAGGAATACATTGGACCTCAATGCAGTCGCTTACCTGAAACAGCGAACCCACCTGCCGGTGGTTGTTGACCCGAGCCATGGTACTGGTGTCCGCGAGCTGGTGATCCCACTGTCGCGCGCCGCTGCCGCAGTCGGTGCCGACGGCATCATCGTCGAATCGCACCTTAATCCGTGCGAGGCACTGTCCGACGGTCATCAGGCCCTGACAGGTCCAATGTTTGAACAGTTGATGCAAGAGCTAAAACCGTTTGTAGAAGCGGCAGGGAGAAAGCTGTGAAAACAACCCCTTTAGGTTCAGGCGAGCTTGAGCTGCTCAGTCTGGACGTGCCTTATGTAGCGGATCCGACGGAGCTGTATTATACCGTCTGTGATGACCGCCCGCATAACCTGTTGCTGGAGTCGGCAGAAATCGACTCCAAACAGGATTTGAAAAGCCTGATGTTAATTGATGCAGCAGTACGCATTGTCTGCCGCGACAAAGAGGTTCGTCTTGAAGCGCTGACAGACAACGGGCTCAACGTCCTGCAAACTCTGGAGCAACAACTTACCGGCAACATCCGCGCCGAACGAGAAAGCCACTGCCTGATCCTGCTCTTTCCGGCCGCAGGACGTGATCTGGATGAAGACAGCCGACTAAGGCAGTTGTCGTCATTTGATGCCCTGCGAATGATCCAGCATGCTTTCGATACCTCTGACCATCCGCGCGAGGCTCTGTTCCTCGGCGGGCTGTTTGCCTATGACGTCGTCGCCGGCTTCGAGCCACTGCCAGATGTTGAGCAGGACAACCGCTGTCCGGATTACCTGTTCTATATTGCCGAAACCCTGCTGGTGATCGACCACCAGCGTCGCCGGGGCAAACTGCAAGCAACCCTATTCGGCGGTGATGAATACACCTCCAGCTATTTTGAACTCAGCCGCCGCCTACAGCACATCAAGGAAGCCTGCCTTGAACCAAAACCGCTGCCGGTTGCGGAATACTTAGATCAATGCGAACCGATTGCCAGCGTGAGCGACGAGGATTTCTGTGAGACAGTCGTTAATCTGAAGCAGCATGTAATTAACGGTGATGTGTTCCAGGTGGTGCCGTCAAGACAGTTCACCCTACCGTGTCCGTCACCATTGGTTGCCTACAAAGAACTGAAAATCGGCAACCCTAGCCCGTATATGTTCTACCTGCATGATGCCGAGTTCACCCTTTTCGGAGCATCGCCGGAAAGTGCCCTGAAGTACTGTACGGAGAGCAACCAGGTAGAAATTTACCCTATTGCCGGCACCCGCCTGCGCGGCAAAAACGCTGATGGTTCCATCAACCTTGATCTCGACGGCCGTATCGAACTTGAGCTGCGCTGCGACATGAAGGAAAACGCCGAGCACATGATGCTGGTAGATCTGGCGCGTAACGATGTTGCCCGGATCAGCAAGCCCGGCAGCCGCTATGTTGCCGACCTGCTAAAAGTTGACCGCTACAGCCATGTAATGCACTTGGTTTCCCGCGTTGTCGGCCAGCTACGCGGTGATCTTGATGCTCTGCACGCTTATCAGGCCTGCATGAACATGGGCACCCTGACCGGTGCACCGAAAATCCGCGCTATGCAGCTTATCCGCGAAGTCGAACAGCGCAGACGAGGCAGTTACGGTGGCGCCGTAGGTTATCTGACCGGGCACGGAGATATGGATACCTGCATTGTGATCCGCTCAGCCTATGTCGAAGACTGTATCGCTAGTGTTCAAGCTGGTGCCGGTGTCGTCTACGACTCAGTTCCTCAGGCTGAAGCCGATGAAACTCGTGGTAAAGCCCAGGCCGTCATTAATGCAATCCGCAAAGCACACAGTGCCCCGACTCAGGCGATATAAGGAGAACAGGCATGCACAAAAGCAAAACCACAAGCAACGCCCATATCGTCCTGCTGGATAACTTTGACTCCTTTACTTACAACCTGGTGGATCAATTCCGCTCATTGGGTTACCCGGTAACCATCTATCGCAACAGCCTGACAGTTGAGCAAATGGAACAGGCTCTGGCAGAGAAAGACAATCCGGTTCTGGTGCTGTCTCCGGGCCCGGGTGCACCGGCCGACGCAGGCTGTATGCCGGCTCTGATTAAAAAAGTCCGCGGCAAAGTCCCGATGATCGGTATCTGCCTGGGTCATCAGGCCATTGTTGAAGCCTACGGCGGCAAGGTTGAAGGTGCCGGCGACATCGTCCACGGCAAATCAGCCATGATGAAGCATAGCGGCCACACTGTGTTTGGCACCCTGCCGAGTCCGCTTTCTATCGCCCGCTACCATTCGTTGGTTGCCACCAATGTGCCGGAAGCGCTGGAAACAGTTGCTGACGTTGACGGCCTGGTCATGGCTGTCGTCAACAATGAGGATCGTGTCTGCGGTTACCAGTTCCACCCCGAGTCGATTCTGACTACTCAGGGCGCACAACTGCTGATCAGCACACTGAACTGGGTGACATCAAAACCGGGTCTGAGCGTATAAGAATTTAGGGAGCAAAAGATTATGGATGCAATCATTTACACCATCGCCAACAAACTTTATGACCAGCAGTCGCTGACCAGAGAAGAAAGCCAGATTCTGTTCGATGCCATCATCAAGGGCGAAGTCGATCCTATCCTGCTTTCTGCTGTACTGACAGCTCTGAAAATCAAAGGGGAGACACCAGACGAAATCGCCGGAGCCGCGAGTGCTCTGTTGGCTAATGCCAAACCCTTTCCGAGCCCGGATTACGATTTCGCCGATATCGTCGGTACCGGGGGTGACGGTGCCAACACCATCAATATTTCCACCACCGCTGCTTTTGTCGCTGCAGCCTGCGGCGTAAAAGTTGCCAAGCATGGTAACCGCGGCGTTTCGAGCAAATCCGGCTCTTCCGATCTGCTCGACAAATTCAGAATCGACCTGGCAATGACACCGGACAACGCCCGTGGCGCACTGGACGAGCTTGGCGTCTGCTTCTTGTTCGCACCGGAGTATCACGGCGGTGTACGCCACGCAATGCCGGTTCGCCAAACCCTGAAAACCCGTACCATCTTCAATGTACTTGGCCCGCTGATTAACCCAGCTCGCCCAAACATCGAACTGATGGGCGTTTATGACAAAGCACTGGTTCGCCCGATCGCCGAAACCATGGCGGCAATGGGCATGAAGCGGGCAGCCGTTGTACACGGCAGTGGCCTGGATGAAGTCGCAATCCACGGTGAAACCACCGTCGCTGAGATCATTGACGGCGAGATTAAGGAATACACCCTGACACCGACAGATTTCGGGCTGGACACTTATCCACTTGAAACCATCAAAGGTGGTGAGCCGGAAGAAAACCGCAGAATTATTACCAATATTCTGATCGGCAGAGGCACCGATGCCCAGCAGGCAGCTGTCGCAGTTAATGTCGCCCTGCTTCTTCGCTTGTTCGGTAAGGAAGATTTAAAAGCCAATACCCAAAAAGCCATTGACGTAATGCAATCAGGCAAAGCATTCGAGCTGGTTGAAAAACTGGCAGCACGAGGTTAAGCATGGAAACAGTACTAGCAAAAATCGTTGCCGATAAACGCATCTGGGTTGAAGCGCGTAAGCAACAACAGCCACTGGCTGAATTTAGAGATGCCCTGACACCCAGCGACCGCAGTTTTTATCAGGCACTTTCCGGCGAACAGACGGCTTTTATTCTGGAATGTAAAAAAGCCTCGCCGTCAAAAGGCCTTATCCGTGCCGACTTCAACCTGGACCATATTGCCAGTGTCTATAACGGCCATGCCAGCGCCATCTCTGTACTGACCGACGAGAAGTATTTTCAGGGAAACTTTGAATTCATTCCTCAAGTTCGCAATCAGGTTTCCCAACCGGTGCTGTGCAAAGACTTCATGATTGACACCTACCAGGTATACCTGGCACGTCATTATGGTGCCGATGCCATCCTCCTGATGCTGTCTGTACTTGATGATGCTCAGTATCGCGAGCTGGCCACTGTCGCAGAACAACTGGGTTTAGGCATCCTTACCGAAGTCAGTAATGAAGAGGAACTGGAACGCGCCATAACCCTGAAAGCAAAGGTGGTGGGTATCAATAACCGCAATCTGCGTGATTTGAGCATTGACCTCAGCCGAACCAAGCAGCTGGCCCCTCGTCTGTCGGAAGACACCATAGTGATTTCCGAATCAGGTATCTACAACAACCAGCAAGTACGGGAACTGTCTGCTTATGCCAACGGCTTTCTGATCGGCAGCTCGTTGATGGCAGAAGACGATCTGGAACTGGCAGTCAGGCGCGTACTGCTCGGCGAGAACAAAGTCTGTGGCCTGACCCACGCAGATGATGCCAGTGCCGCCTATCAAAGCGGCGCTGTCTATGGCGGCCTGATCTTTGTCCCAAGCTCACCACGTAATGTGGATATCGAGCAGGCCCGGATGGTCATGAGCGGCGCACCACTGAAATACGTCGGCGTATTCCGCAATGACAGCCCTGAAACCATAGCAGAAATAGCGAAAGCCCTGTCGTTATCAGCCGTACAACTTCACGGCGATGAGTCACCGGAATATGTCGAAGCGTTAAAAAAACAACTTCCAGTAGGCTGCCAAATATGGAAAGCACACGGCATTGAAAATGCAATTCCGAATTTTGCCCTCTGGGCCGCCGACCGACACCTGCTTGACAGCCGAAACGGCCAGCAATTTGGTGGCACAGGCAAAACCTTCAACTGGCAACTGCTAGGAGAGGCAGATAAAGAAAACATTCTGTTGGCCGGTGGTCTTACTCCCGAAAACGCCAGCGAAGCGGCCACCATCGGCTGCCGGGGACTGGATTTAAACTCTGGAGTGGAAAGTAAACCGGGCAAGAAAGATAAAGACAAATTGGATGCGGCATTTGCGGCAATCAGGAAGTATTAAGGAAAATTAAAACTATGAGCAAATTAGAAGCCTATTTCGGTGAATTTGGTGGTCAGTATGTACCACAGATTCTGGTACCGGCCCTTGACCAGCTGGAAGCTGCATTTGTCGAAGCACAGCAAGATCCAAGCTTTCAGGAAGAATTTATCACCCTTTTGAAAGAATACGCAGGCCGCCCGACCGCGCTGACCCTATGTAAAAACCTAACCAAAGGCACCAACGCCAAACTGTACCTGAAGCGAGAAGACCTGCTTCACGGCGGTGCCCATAAAACAAATCAAGTACTGGGTCAGGCACTACTTGCCAAACGCATGGGCAAAACAGAAATCATCGCCGAAACCGGTGCCGGACAGCACGGCGTGGCAACCGCCCTAGCCTGTGCCCTGTTGGGCCTCAAATGCCGTGTTTATATGGGAGCAAAAGACGTAGAACGCCAGAGCCCGAACGTCTTTCGTATGAAGCTGATGGGTGCCGAAGTCATCCCTGTTCACTCGGGCTCTGCCACACTCAAAGATGCCTGTAACGAAGCAATGCGTGACTGGTCTGCAACCTATGACAAAGCGCATTACCTGCTGGGGACAGCAGCCGGTCCGCACCCGTTCCCGACCATTGTTCGTGAGTTCCAGCATATCATCGGCGAAGAAACTAAGAGCCAGATTCTGGAAAAAGAAGGACGCCTGCCGGATGCAGTCATCGCCTGTGTCGGTGGCGGTTCCAACGCTATCGGTATGTTCTCTGATTTCATTGAAAACACGGAAGTTGGCCTGATTGGCGTCGAACCTGCCGGTAAAGGACTGGATACCAATATGCACGGCGCACCACTGAAGCACGGCAAACTGGGTATCTTCTTCGGCATGAAAGCGCCGCTGATGCAGGACGAACATGGTCAGGTAGAAGAATCATACTCAGTTTCTGCCGGACTGGATTTCCCATCTGTCGGCCCGCAGCACGCTCACCTGAATGCAACCGGACGTGCCGTTTACGAATCCGTAACTGATGACGAAGCGCTGGATGCCTTCCAGGCACTGGCACGTAGCGAAGGGATTATTCCGGCATTGGAATCTGCCCACGCACTGGCTCATGCACTGAAGATGATTCAGGCCGAGCCTGAAAAAGAACAACTACTTGTCGTTAACCTGTCCGGGCGCGGCGACAAAGATATTTTCACCGTACACGATATTTTGGAAGCAAAGGGAGCGCTGTAATGGATCGTTATCAAGCACAATTTGAACGTCTGGCAGAGAAAAACGAGGGGGCCTTTGTTCCCTTTGTCACTATCGGTGACCCTGACCCTGAGCTGTCTTTGAAAATTATCGATACCCTTATCGAGTCCGGCGCGGATGCCCTGGAGCTGGGAATCCCGTTCTCTGATCCACTGGCCGATGGCCCGACGATCCAGGGAGCAACAATTCGCGCCCTGGATGCGGGCACCACCCCTGCGATCTGCTTCGAACTACTGACAAAAGTTCGCCGCAAATACCCACAAGTGCCAATCGGCTTGCTGATGTACGCCAACCTGGTTTTCGCCTCCGGGATCGAGAATTTCTACCAAAAGTGTGCAGAAGCTGGTGTCGACTCAGTGCTGGTTGCCGATGTGCCAATCAAGGAGTCAGAAGAATTCCGCGCGGCTGCTGAAAAATACGGTATCCACCCGATTTTCATTGCTCCACCAAATGCTAACGAAGCAACGCTGAAAACCGTTTCAGATTACAGCGGCGGCTACACTTACCTACTTTCACGGGCTGGCGTTACCGGAACAGAAACTCAGGCGGGAATGCCGGTTACTCACCTGTTGGAAAGCCTGAAGACCCATAACGCGCCACCAGCATTGCTTGGTTTTGGAATCTCGGAACCACAACAGGTTAAAGACGCACTGGAAGCTGGCGCAGCAGGCGCAATTTCTGGCTCTGCGGTCGTTAAGATCATCGAAAAAAACCTCGGCGATGAGCAGATGATGCTTGGCGAACTTGGGCAGTTCATCTGTTCAATGAAAGCAGCAACCAGACGTAGCTGAATAAACCGCTAGATAAAAAGGGCTGTTAGGGAAAAATTCTTCATTAAACCTAAACGGCCCTTAAACTCTTATCAAAAATTCCACATCAGTGATGACTGAAACAACTTTTCAACCTGATGTTAAATCAACGCCGCACACCATGCGGCTTTTTCACACCCAAACACACCTAAGCGATCAAAGCTTAACCACCACTTCAGAACCAAGATCAAAGAATTCCATTAAGCCACGGAATACAGTAGCAAAGATGTTAAGTTTGCTTATTTGTCACATGGCATTCTCAGCAAGCATAAATTCAGAAGAAAATATTAAAAATAACAATTGTAAAATCGTTAAATTGCGTGTAAAAACACACCCGCAAAATATCAATGCAACATTTATAACAATAACAGTACTTGAGCCCATACAGGATTAACAAACACAACTGAGGTATCTAAAGTGTTAAATCAAAAAGGATTATTGGGCAATATCGGCGTGCAGGTCGTTATTGCAATGTTTCTCGGTACACTTGTCGGTGCGATGATGGGGCATTCTGCCAGCATGTTCGCTCCGCTTGGCAGCATTTTTATCCACCTGATCAAAATGCTGGTTATCCCACTAGTAGCCGTTGCTATCATTTCCGGTGCTGCCGGTCTTGGCGGCAGCCACTCCGCCGGTAAAGTCGGCTTCTCCACCCTTGGATTCTTCGCCCTTACCTCTGCCGTCGCTGTTGCACTGGCACTGTTTATGGGGCAGGTATTCGAGCCGGGCCATGGTATTGACCTTGCCGGTGTTGAAGGCATGTTCTCTGACGTCTATGCAGACAAAGGTGAACTGCCAAGCTTCTGGGCCACCGTTCTGGGTATGATCCCGACCAACGTTTTCCAATCTTTGAATGAAGCGAATATTCTGCAAATTCTGGTTTTCTGCCTTTTCTTTGGTATTGCTTTATCCAAACTGGAACAGGAACGTCGTGACCCGCTGTTAAACGGTGTAAATGCTATCGTTGATGCCATGGTATGGATGATCAACGTGGTAATGAAGATTGCTCCGCTAGGCGTATTCGGCCTGATGGCTGATGCTGTCGGTACTTTCGGTTTCGGTGCCCTGATGGTGGTATTCAAACTGTTTGTTGTTTACGTCGCAGCTATCCTGATTTACGGTTTTGTTTTCTACCCGCTACTAATCAAAACATTCAGCAAGACATCACCGTTTAAGTTCCTGTCGGTAATGAAAAAGCCTCAGGCTGTGGCACTTTCAACTGCTTCATCAATGGCAACACTGCCGGTTACCATGGAAGTTTGTGAAGAAGAACTGGGCGTAAAGAACTCTACCGCTTCCTTCGTTCTGCCACTGGGTGCAACCATCAACATGAGTGGTAACGCGATTTACTACGGTCTGGTTGCTATCTTCTTTGCCCAGCTGTTCAATATCGACCTTGGTATGGGCGCATACGTTGCGATTATCATAACCTCTACCCTGGGTGCAGTAGGCCAGGCAGGTGTTCCGGGTCCGTCATTCCTGGTTGTTGCCGTACTGCTTTCAGCCGGTATCCCGATTGAAGGTCTGCCACTGCTGTTCGCCCTTGACCGTATCTTCGATATGATTCGCACAGCACTGAACATTACAGGTGACGCAGCCTGTGCTGTAATTATCAATGATATGATTGGTGATGCGCCTGCTCAGGTAGCAGAAGACGAAGCACAAAACGCTTAAGCCCAAATACGGAACAAAATATCGTTCCGCTTGGTATAAACTCCAGCAGGCTGTCGGTAATCATCTACCGGCAGCCTGTTTGTTTTATATCCATACTTGGTTATAAATATGCAAAATCACTCATAACCATACTGGTAGACTCTGCATATTGGAACTGTTTGGGTATACTAGCGCCTTCGAGTACCAGATTCCGTCCGGCTCACCGACTTCGGACGACCATAAGGCTGTTAATTCATGAAACAACTGATCGATTTTATTCCGCTGATCATCTTCTTTGCCCTGTACAAGCTTCAGGACATCTACGCGGCAACCGGCGCACTGATAGTTGCAACGGCAATCCAGGTAGTCCTGACCTGGTTCTTGTATAAGAAAGTAGAGAAAATGCAGTTAATCACTTTTGTTATGGTTACAGTTTTTGGCGGACTGACACTCGTGTTCCATGATGATAACTTCATAAAATGGAAAGTGACGATCATCTACGCCCTGTTTGCGGGCGGACTGGCAGTCAGCCAGTACCTTGGCAAGCCACTAATTAAAGGAATGCTGAGTAACGAAATTCAATTGCCTGAACATGCCTGGAAGCGTATCAACGCTGCCTGGTTCCTGTTTTTCGTTATCTGTGCGTTAGCCAATATCTATATTGCTTTTTATCTGCCTCTTGATGTTTGGGTAAACTTTAAAGTCTTTGGCCTGTTGGGCCTGACTTTTGCGTTTACACTTGCGACCGGCGGATATATTTACCACCATATGCCCAAAGAAACCGATTCAAAGTAGTAGAAGAGTCAAAGCATGACCACTGAAAACAATGTTCCTCGCGGACAACTTTTGCTCCGCACATTAGCAATGCCTGCAGACACCAACGCCAACGGCGATATTTTTGGTGGCTGGATCATGTCACAGCTGGACTTGGCCGGTGCCATTCTGGCAAAAGAAATTTCTGGCGGACGGGTTGTTACCGTCTCCGTTGAAAGCATTACCTTCAAGGCGCCGGTTGGCGTTGGTGATGTTGTTTGCTGTTACGGCGAATGCAGCCGTATCGGCAATACTTCAATGAGTATTGCCCTGGAAGTCTGGGTTAAACCGGTTTCCCACGATGAAGTCGGTGATCGCTACCGCGTCTGTGAAGCGACATTTAATTACGTTGCAATTAACAGCGAAGGCCGCCCGCGACCAATCAAAAAGTCTTGAGTGCATGCCGCAAAAAAGCCCTGACCTCTGGTTAGGGCTTTTTTTATTGGTTAAGATACGAAAACTTAATCGCTTCTAATAGGGAGATACCTGCGAATGTGGTATGTGATTTTTTCTCAAGACGTTGAAAACAGCCTGGAGCGTCGCATGAGCGTGCGTGAAAAGCACCTGGCTCGCCTGAAAGATCTTCAGGGACAAGGTCGTTTGCTGGTTGCTGGTCCAATGCCGGCTATCGACAGCGAGAACCCTGGCGAAGCAGGCTTCACCGGATCCACAGTTATTGCCGAGTTTGATTCCCTGGATGATGCGAAAGCATGGGCTGATGCCGATCCTTATATTGAAGCCGGTGTTTATGAAAAAGTGATCGTGAAACCATTCAAGAAGGTTCTGCCATAAACAGCAGTTCACACCCTGCGACATAACGAGAACAACAATTCAATGTTTAAAAAAGTATGTGCATGCATCGCCCTGCTGACCCTGGCAGGCTGTGCATCAACTCAGGATGATGCAGCTATCGCCCTAGCGAAAAGCCGGGCAGCCGCTATCAATAACAAAGCGCCATATGACACGGTTGGCGAATACCGAATCATGAAGGCTAAAGCACGTGAAAATACTGTCGAGATCACCATCCTTTACGGTGGCGGTGGTAAAGTACCACCTTCAATTGCCGTGAAGAATGCAGCCGTCAACTACTGTGCGAGCAACGAACTAAGCCCGCTGGTCAATGAAGGGGTGAATTACAATATCGTGGTGATGGATATGCGAGGCCGAACTATGGCTGAGCAGCCAGTTTACGCCGACTATTGTACGAATCTGGAACAAGCCCAATAGATCACTAATCTGAACAGTAATCTCGCTGGAATTAATATACCGCCTGACTCACAATCAGGCGGTATTTTTTTATTTGTACTAACTGTTAATTCCGGTCAAAAACCAGCACCTTCAAGCCACCTTCCGGATCAATGTCTTTGAACTCCGGCGGATTATCCAGTCGCTCTGTAAACGTCAGTTCTGGTGCTTCGGCTGCCATTCCGTCAATCAAAAACTGAGCAGAAACCGAAGGATCATTCACACATGCCATAACCTGACCTTTCTCTGTCAGCAGCTCAGGCAAGCGACGTAAAATCTTCTGGTAGTCTTTCGTTAAGGCAAAACTACCCTTCTGGAAGGATGGCGGATCAATAATGATTAAGTCATAAGGGCCAGACTTGCGCACCTTACCCCATGATTTAAACAACTCATGGCCCAAAAAGCTGACCTTCTTCAGATCATGCTTATTGAGGTGATGGTTATCACGCCCCCGGCTCAGCGCAGCTTTTGACATATCCAGGTTAACGACGTGCTCTGCCCCGCCGGCAATTGCGGCAACAGAAAAGCCACAGGTGTACGCAAACAGGTTAAGTACTCGCTTTCCTTCTGAGTGGCGCATTACCCAATCACGGCCATAGCGCATATCAAGGAACAAACCGTTATTTTGCTTGCGACCCAAATCCAGCTTGAACGTCAGGCCATTTTCGACCACGTCCTGATATTCCCGCATCTCACCCCACAGCACTTCCGTCGGCGACCCCTGACGGTCACGGTGCTGCAGCAGCAATGACACTGCATTACTTTGCTGCCAGATTTCACTTTCAGTCAGTGTGATTAGCGTTTCGTTCAGCGCAATAAGAAATGACTCGGATGGTTCTTTAAACAGGGAAACCAGTACCTGGCCGCCAAGCCAGTCAACAGTGAGCTGTTCAAGACCCTGCCAGCAACGACCACGACCATGAAAAAGGCGACGCACCTCTGTAGGTGGTGAAGTCAGCTCATTAAGCAAATGTTGTTCTAAGGTTGGTAGCGCACTCGTTTCCATAAATCTTCAGTGTTTAATGAAATAAAGGCGCTATTCTAATACCAACCTCTCACACCGTGCCACACAATTATTCGAGCTTAGCAGTAATACCAAACTTAATAATGGAAAATGATCAGGCGACTAATTTGGTTGTTTCATCAGGGAGGCGATGACTGGCGAGAACGACATACTCTGCGGTGATACGAACATGTCTTTGACGTTTGGAGCGGGCTTTGAACTTGAGACGATTACGGCGGAATGTAGCCAACCCCCAAAAACGCGATTTAGTCTTTTTCTTCTTCAATCGCATCCGAAGCGACACAGAGCGGTTAAGTCGGCGCATTGTAATCCTCAGTCTAGGTAAATCCTAGACGGGCATTATATGCGAATTTTTATATTAATATAATTAAAAGTGGTCATTTAAACGCCACTTAGCACAACTTATTTTATAGTTTCAGCTAATTTGCACCGACAATGACCAGAAATTTCCATTTTCAACAGTTTTCGATATTTGTCATCAAGCCTTAATCGCCAGCTTCGGCCAACTCAGATCCCAAGGGGCGTTCCATTGCTCCATCGCTTCTTGCACTTCAGCACTATGCCAAAACGCCCCCTGCTCAGGCATACAGACAAACTGTTGCAGTTCCCCCTGATAAGGGAAACGCAACGCATACGCATGCAGGTAACCACGATCGGCACCTTCACAGCCGTAAATATCATCTCCGGTGATCCCGGAACCAACACTTCGAAGTGCTACCCGGATCTGATGTGTTTTACCCGTATGAGGCTTACACAGGAACAAGCGTCGTCCATTTCCGGCAGCAGCCGAGAAAAACTGGGTTATCGCTGGGTTTTCTTTACTACTTTCCAGCTTCCAGCTGCTTCGACGGGAACGTGTCATGTCACCAATCACTGCTCCCTGCTTCTTCTTAGGCTTTTTAGTGCCGATTGCCAGGTAATATTTTTCAACATTACGCTGAGCAAAATTAGCTGACAGCACTGAAGCCGCTTCCCGGTTACGCCCTAACAGCAATAGACCCGATGTCATCTTATCAAGACGGTGGATCAGATAAAGCTTTTCATCGCCGGTTTGTTTTGCCACTTCGGCCAGCAATGGCTGCTCATTATCGTCTTTGTGAACACTCACTCCCGGATGTTTATTAATAACCAGAAAATCAGGATGTTGATAAACCAGAGTGAACATAAGCCGATACCATCTCACGAAATAAAAAACGAAGTGCGGAGTATATACTCCCTATGCCGAGAAACCACTCCCCTCAACGTAAAAAGCCGCTCAGATGAGCGGCTTTCGTTCTGTTATACCGTGTTCAGCCTTATGCAAAGAAAACAAACAGCATCAGCAGCGGACAAACAACACGTACATACCAAGGCCAGATTTTCCAGAACAGGCCCTGCTCCAGCTCAGGGTAGCCTTGTTTGATTTCCTCTAGCACTTTGTCACGCTTCCATACCCAACCAACTAGCAGGGCAAACAACATCCCTAAAATCGGCTGCGCGTATTCAGTCGTCAGCGAAATCACCAGGCCAAACATATCGCCGAAATTGAAGACAATGATGCCTGAGAACAAGGTGATCAAACCACCAATCCACCATACTGCAATTTTTCGGTCCTGCTGTAACTCTTCGGTCGCACAGGCAACCGGCACCTCGAGCATAGAGATAGAGGAAGTCAGTGCTGCAATCACCATCAGAACGAAGAACAGCACACCGATAAACAGGCCGGCTGCTCCCATGGTGTCGAACATCGCAGGGAGAACACTAAAGACCAGCGTATCGGAGGACAGCAATGCACCGGTATCGCTGTAAATTTCAACACCATTATGCTGCGCCACAAACATCGCAGGAAGAATCAACAGGCCGGCAATGAAAGCAACTGAGGTATCCAACATCGCCACCTGAGCAGCAGTTTTTGGCAGGTTAACGTCTTTTTTGATGTATGAACCGTAAACCATCATCGAACACACGCCCAGCGACAAAGAGAAGAAAGCCTGCCCCATTGCACTGACGACAAGATCCGGGCTCATGTGTGAGAAATCTGGAACCAGATACATTTTCAGGCCATCGATGGCACCATCCTGAGTCAGGATATAGGCCACCATGACTACAAATAGTCCCAGTAATACCGGCATCAGACGGGTTGACCAACGCTCAATACCGTCAGCAACACCATTGCGGACAACTAAAATAGTCAGCACCATAAAAATGATCATCAGGGAAAGGTTACGACTGGCACTGAAAGACTCAAGCCACTCGGCGGCAGACACCATACCGATAGCTTCTAAAACCGGGCCGACCAGGAAACCGAACAGCCATCCGGCAACAATCGCATAAAAACTCAGGATCATTGATACCGCAATCATCCCTGCAACACCCAGTACTGCGGCAACTCCACGTTGCTGAGGCCATACAGCACGAAGCGACTTAATCGGGTTGGCGCTGCCATAACGACCGATCGTCAACTCAGCCACCAGTAATGGATATGCCAGAGCAAATACCATCAACAAATAAACAAGAAGGAAAACGGCACCACCGTTACTGGCAGCCTGAGTCGGGAATCCCCAAATATTTCCCAGGCCAACAGCGGAACCTGCCGCCGCCAAAATAAAACCTATCCTTGAGCTGAACTGCGCTCTTGATCCACTCGCCATATCAGAATCTCTTAATTAGTCGTTATGTATTGCTGTAATAATGTTGTGCTTTGCTTGGTGTAAAGTATTGTGTACATCCATTCAAATATCAATCACACCCTCTTCATTGGCAAGTAAAACAGTTTGGGAATAAAATGTGAAGCCCGCTTTTGTATTTTTTGATCAATCACCAGCATTCCGCCCAATTCCAGCCAGTTTTGCTTATAAAGCAATCAATAGTTAGTTTTATTGTTTTCTGTTTGTTAACTGAAACACTTATAAATAACTCTTTAACAAGATAACGCTGGTATTCCTTCAATTTCGATGCAAAATAATAGAAACAAAACTCTGTTGAATTAGATAACTCTCTCACATGGAACAGTTTTATCAGGTACTCGCCTGGGTAAGCGTCTTTTTCTACTGGCTGGTTATAGCCGGTGTGACAATGCGTGTCGTGTTCAAACGCCGTGTTGTCGGTGTCTCCCTTGCCTGGCTGATGATCATCTACATCATTCCGATTGGCGGTGTCTTTGCCTATTTATTGGTAGGAGAACTTAATCTAGGAAGAAAACGTGCCGAACGGGCAAAAGAGATGTTCCAACCATTTGCCGACTGGTTTCAGCGCCTCAACGACTGCCCCGGCCACCAGCCGCAACAAATGAGCCATCAGGCCCGCCCTATCAGTGACTTATGTGAAAACCGGCTTGGCCTTCCGGCTCTTTGTGGCAACAGCATGTCCCTTCAGGACACTCCACATGAGATCCTGCGTTCGATTATCGAAGACATTCGTAACGCTGAAGACAGCATTCACCTGGAATTTTATATCTGGCATCCGGGTGGACTGGCTGATGAACTCGCTTCAGCCCTGATCATTGCCGCCAAACGGGGAGTGTCAGTTAAACTTCTGCTGGATGCTGCCGGCAGCAACCGCTTTTTCCGCTCTTACTGGCCGAGACTGATGGCTCAGGCAGGTATCGAAATTGTTGAGGCACTGGCAGTATCACCGTTGAGGATGTTCTTGCGCCGACTGGATCTGCGCCAGCACCGCAAAATTGTGGTAATAGACAATAAGATTGCTTATACCGGCTCAATGAACCTGGTTGATCCTGAACACTTTAAAACTGATGCCGGTGTCGGCCAGTGGATTGATGTGATGGTCAGGCTGACCGGCCCTTGTGTCTCGGTGCTTAACTGTATTCAGGCCTGGGACTGGGAAGTGGAAACCGGTAAACGCTTCCTGCCGGAACTGCCGACAGAAGAAGTCAGCACAGCAACAGAAAAACATGAAATCATTCAGGTAATTCCGTCTGGTCCGGGCATGCCCGATGAACTTATCCATCAGGTATTGCTGCTGAGTATCTACCAGGCCAAAGAGAGTGTGGTGATCACCACCCCGTATTTTGTCCCGAGTGAGAACCTGCTCCATGCCCTTGAAAGTGCAGCCGAGCGCGGGGTCCGTGTCGACATAGTCATTCCAGACAAAAATGATTCGGTGATGGTTGAATGGGCCAGCCGTTCCTTCTTTACTGAATTGCTAAGTGCCGGAGTTAAAATCCACCGCTTCCATGGGGGGTTACTGCACACCAAGTCGGTGGTTATTGACAACAACCATTGCCTGATTGGTACCGTGAACCTTGATATGCGTAGCCTGTGGTTGAACTTCGAAGTCACCCTGGCGGTCGATAACCCTGAATTTACCCAGCAACTAAGCTGGCTACAGCAGGAATATATCGCTAACTCTACCCATATTTCTTTGAGTGAGTGGGAAAAACGCCCAGTCTACAAAAAGCTCGGCGAACAATTCTTCTATATGTTCAGCCCACTTTTGTAACTCATTCAATCGCTTTAACTCTGCAATCCATTAGTTTGCTGTCAGGTATCAGCAGGAACCTAAAAAAAGACAGGCATTTGCCTGTCTTTTTTATCTTTATCCGCCACCTCAACCAAGGCTTAAAGTCGCTTTTTCAGCAAATCCAGCACCAGGCGGTTATCAGCATCACGAATAGTCGGAAGCTGGAAACGCGCCTCACGGGTATCAGACAGTTTCACAACCGCTGAAATCAGCGCCTCTTCTGCACCAGCTTCGGCCAAACAGTTGCCGAACGCATCCATAATACGAGAACCGCCCCAGAATCGGCTGTTACCCTCAAGCGCACAGCTGTTTGCCATCAGCAACGGCACACCATAAGTCATTGAGATGAAATCTGTATTAGTCTTCCAGCCTTGCGGGTTAGAAAATTCATCTGAAACGATATCTGCAGCAGAGTTTACCGGAGCCAGCATCAGCGCAGGTTTGTCCAGCATTGCCAGGTGCGGTAGTGCCGGATTCCACAAGTCAGCACAAATCAAGGTGTGCGTCGGCCAGCCGGAAAACAGCTCGCATAATTCCAGGCCCTGACCTTTGCTATACCACTTGGCTTCTTCCAGACCACCATAATTTGGCAGGTTAAGTTTGCGGTGCAAGTGAATAAGCTGACCGTTTTTCACCATGCCCTGAGCATTGTAAAACTCACCGGCACTGGCTTCCTCAACAAAGCCAAAGCTGACTGCCATATCACCGGCCGCAGCTGCCAATTCATCCAGTACATCCGCAGATAGAGGCATCGCCACATCCAGCGTTTTCTCACGCAAGCTATAACCTGTCATTGACAGCTCAGGGAACAGCAGCAGCTCAATCCCTTCTTTTCTTGCTGCTTCAATATATTGCAGGTGCTTTTCAAGGTTCGCCGCAACATCACCCAATACAGGTGCGATCTGGGCAATACCGACTTTCAGTTCATTTTTCATTGTCATGTTTCACCAAGTGTTCAGCAAGGTAATAAAAAGGCCAGCACTCTGGGTCTACACTCAGGGAGCCGGCCTTTCCTCGCTTTCTTACTGCTACAGCAAGTTATTCTGTTGTAGGAAGTCGTGAGCAACGCGCTCGATTGAAATGCCGTCAACATCCACCTGAGCATTCAGGGAAGCCATTACGTCATCGTTCATCAGTGCCGCCAGCGCATTCAGCTGATCAGCTAGTAGCGGATTCGCATCCAACGAGTCCTGTCTCACAACCGGAGTCAGTGCATAGTTAGGGAAATGCTGACGATCGTCTTTCAGTACATAAAAGTTAAATGCCTTAACACGACCATCGGTTGCAAACACCATTGAAATATCTACAACTTCCTGTGAAAGTGCCTGGTAAACCAGACCTGAGTTCATTTTTTTCAGGTTGCGGCGCGGCAACTCAAACTCATAAGCCGCCAGCAAAGATTTAAGACCATCAGCACGGGCAGAAAACTCAATGTTACTGGCCAGCAGTGCATCTTCACCGTCTTCAGATTTCAGCCAGGCCATCATGTCACTGATGGTTTCCAGCCCTTTCTCTTTGGCAAAGTCTTTACGCATTGCTAGTGCATAAGTGTTATTTGCCTTAGAAGGGTTAAGCCAAATCAGGCCTTTCTTTGCATCCAGAGACTTAACACGCTTGTAAGTCTCTTCCGGGCTTAATTTGTCAGTCACCTTGTTATAGGTGATAAGGCCGGTGCCGGTATATTCCCAGTACAGGTCAATCTGACCGTTTTCCTGTGCTGTTCGCAGAACGGTCGACCCCATACCGTCACGCTGGTCTACTTCGTAACCCTTCGCCTGCAGGTACTGAGCAGTCATTGATGACATGATCAGCTGCTCGGTAAAGCCTTTACCGCCAACAACCAATTTGTTTGCAGCCACTGCTGTCTGGGACATAGCCAATACCACAACCGCAGCCATCATTCGTGAAATAAACGTCATATCTCAGATTCCTCAGTTACGGTTCGGGTTAACGCCTTTGCTGACAATTACAAACGTCAGCATACCCAGCAAGATATCGGCGATCAGCGCCAGAACAGCCGTCGGGATCGCACCCGCCAACATCATAGGCGTATCGTACAAATCAATACCAGCAAAAATCAGCTCACCCAAGCCGGTACCACCGATTTGGAATGCCAGAGGCACTGTGCCGATATTGATCGCAATTGCAGTACGAATACCCGCCATAATCACATAAAGCGCATTCGGCAGTTCTACTTTAACCAACTGCTGCCATGGCGTAAGACCAATACCGGTTGCCGCTTCTTTCAGGTGCGCAGGCACAGCAATCAGACCGGTATAGGTGTTGCGCAAAATAGGCAGAACCGATGCAATCGCCAGCGCGAAAATCGCCGGCTTATCACCAATACCCAGGAAGCTCATCGCCAAAGCCAGTACCGCCAGTGTCGGTACAGTGGTACCGATATTGAAGATTTGCATAAAGAAATCTGCATAACGTCGGCAATACGGGCGGCTCAGAATCACACCCAGCGGCACACCAATCAACACGGCAATCGCGCCGGAGATCAGGGTCAGCTTCATATGATGACCAGACAGGTACAGGATCTCATCCCAGTAAAAAATAAACTGGTCTACAAAGCCTGATGACTGCGCCCAGATCCCCACCATAAATACAACGAAGAACATCAGCGCATTGAAGTAAGGACTCAGATTAATCGACTTCATCGCTTACCCCTTGGTACGGAAACTGGCTCCCAGGTGGTGAGTAATACCACGCTGTGAAATTTCACCGCACAGGCGGCCCTGCTCATCAACCACGGCCAGCCAACTGATGTCGTGTGCAAACATCTTTGATACTACCGCACGCAGATCCTGTTCTTGCTTCATCAGGATTGGCAGACCGTCAAAGTGCTCACCACACAAACCACGCTCACTTGATGCAACACTCTTATTGATCACACCGACAGGCTGCTGCTGTTTGTTAACCATCACGATCATGCCGTGACCATAATCGTCCATCAGCTTCTTAGCTACGTCCAGATTATCATCCGGCGTTACAGTCGGAACATTGCGTTCCATGACCTCGCCCGCCGTCGACAGCTGAAGACGCTTAAGAGTACGGTCGGTGCCGACAAAGTCAGCCACAAAATCAGTTGCAGGATGAGCCAGAAGCTGGTCCGGGCTTGCGTACTGTTCAAGCTGACCATCGCGGAAAATTGCAACTTTGTTTGCCATTTTCACTGCTTCATCAATGTCGTGAGAAACGAACATGATGGTCTTTTGCAACTCTTTGTTCATCTTCAGGAATTCTTCCTGAATCACTTCGCGGTTGATTGGGTCGATAGCACCAAACGGTTCATCCATCAGCAGAACCGGTGCATCTGCCGCCAGGGCACGAACCACACCAACACGCTGCTGCTGACCACCGGACAGTTCATTCGGGTAACGCTTCATAAACGCATTCGGATCCAGCGCTACCATGTCCAGCAGATCTTTGGCGCGGTTAGTACAGCGCTTCGGATCCCAGCCCATCAGTTTAGGGATCAGGGCAATATTCTCTTCGATGGTCATATTCGGGAACAGACCGATCTGCTGGATAACATACCCGATGTTACGGCGCAGGGTTACGGTATCGATGTCAGTCGTATCTTCACCGTTAATGAAGACTTTACCGGATGTTGGCGTAACAAGGCGGTTAATCATCTTTAGTGTTGTTGTCTTACCACAACCGGAAGGACCCAGCAGAACACAGATCTCGCCAGTCGGAACTTCCATATTGATATGGTCGGCAGCCGTCACCACGCCCTGTGGGGTTTCGAAAATTTTTGTCAGGTTCTCAAGTTTGATCATGAAAACACCCTCTTAATTCTTAAATCTTTAGCCGTGAACGACGACGCCTTTCGGCGTGAATTTCTTCTGCACCATAGCCAGAATGGTGTCGGCAAAAATGGCCAGCAAACTCACAGCCACCGCCCCAACAATCAGCTGGCGCGGATCAGACTGGCTGATACCACGGGCAATAAAGGTTCCCAGGCCACCGGCACCGATATAGGTTGCAATCGCCATTACACCGATGTTCATCACAACGGCAGTACGAACACCAGCCATGATGACCGGAATCGCCAGTGGAATTTCAACCAAACGCAAACGCTGGATATTGGTAAGACCGATACCACGAGCAGCTTCTCGTAGTGCAGGATCTACATTGTTAATGGCGGTATAGGTGTTTCGGATAATAGGCAGCTGCGAATACAACAACACAGCAATTACCGCCGGCAAATAGCCGATACCCTGACCGATCATCGACAGTACAGGGATCATGATCCCGAACAGAGCAATCGACGGAATCGTAATAATAATGGACGCAACATACAGCACGATGTTCGCTGCACGCTGATTCTGGGTAATAGCAATCCCTACCGGTACACCCGTCAAAATCGCAAGGCCAACAGCAAGGCTGACCAGTGACAGGTGTTCAACAGTACGAGACGCAATGATTTCCCAGTTGTCCAGAATGAAATTGAAAATTTCCAATTTGCACCTCTGGATTAAAAAGGTTAAACACAGATTGTTTTCAGAATGCGCATCCAAGCGCTTGGATATAACCGACTGGTTATGTAGGCAGGGTTACCCCCTGACTGACATGGCTTAAAGCCATAAGCGTCATTCCACCAGCACGCTCGCTGGCGAGTGACAAAATGAGTTGGTGATTCTATTGAGTTGCTATGATGAGCTCAAGGAATTTCCGACTTTATTTTGAACTTTGTCATTAATGACGAACAAAAAACTAACAAAACGTACAAAAAAAAGGATTACATCGACGAAAAACAGCAAAAAACGTCAAAAAAATGTCGATAGTGATCACACAATATCCTTACGCAGGTTTCTTGTTTGCTGACTAGAATGTACAAAAAACCATGTAACGAATGATTTACCTCGCCAATGGAGTGGCGACTTATCATCACCGCCGCGAAGGCGATGTAAGATTTAAAGATAACCCAAATGAGGTTTCAGGATGTCCATCAGGTTGTCATTTTTTACTCTGCAGCTACTTATACTTTCTCTGGTTATTGCGCTGTCATCACCAGCGTTCGCTTACGAAACTAAACTGACCATAGCAGGTCACAATACATCTGGTGAATACATCACTGTCACCCTGACCAGAGAACAAATCGAACACCTTCCACAAAGTACACTTATAACCCACCTGCCGTGGATTCAGGGCAAAGCTGAATTCAAAGGTGTGAAGCTCACCACCCTGCTGCAAAACTACCAGTTGGAGCCAACTCAAATAAAAATGAGTGCACTCAACGACTACTCAGCCGAAGTCAGCAGAGAACATATTGAAAAATATCAGCCCATCGTTGCTATCAAAAAGGACGATCAGTACCTACGAATTCGGGATTACGGTCCTTATTGGCTGGTCTTCTCCATTGACCAGTATCCGGAATTAGGACAAACCAAAAATCTGGCAAAAATGGTCTGGCAACTTGAACACATTACAGCGAACTAGCCTATGGCAAGAAGTAAGCTACTTACCACACAGCAAAAATGGGTCAAACGAGGGTTATACATCATAATCTCTGTTTTACTGTGCAGCACAGTATTCGCGGTAACCCAGCTGAAAAATAATTCAGAGATCGTTTCTAAGAGTCAGAACGAAGCTATCTGGTTTGTACTGCAGTTAACGAAAGAATATTCAGAGTTTATCTTTCAGCTACAGAACTACCAGTTTGGCAATAGCGATCATAATGACATGATGATCCAGTATGAGATCTTATGGAGCCGCTTTAACACCATTATTAATAACAAGCAGGTGATGCACTTTGACCAGTTCAAAGGAGCTTATAATGTCGTGAACGAACACTTCACGAATATCAAACAGCTCGAACCGGCATTACTTGAACTTCCTAATACGCAGAATGTCCAGCCGCTCCTGGATACCTTCCGGGATGATTATGAAAACCTGATTATCTTTCTTAACCATAAATTCCGGTTATCCAGCGGTGATCTGGGCGATCGCATCCATGCTATCTCTGAAATAGAGAAAATCATCCACTATTTATTACTGACGATGTTGCTGATAGGTGTGCTGACCGCTTTCTTGATTCTTCGTGAATCCCACACCCATCACAAGCTGGCAATGAATGATTCGCTAACGGGGATCCGCAACCGACTATGGCTGAACCACAAACTCAAAGACCTTGAGCAACTTAACTATCCATTTAATTTTTACCTGATCGATTTGGATGGCTTCAAAACCATTAATGACACTCTGGGCCATCATGCCGGTGACGAATTGCTGATCGAATTAGGGCGCCGACTCTCTGAGCTTGATTGCGACAGTTATTATGCCGCACGTATGGGTGGTGATGAGTTTGCAATCATTGAGCTCCGCTCACCATCTGGTAAGCCATTACCAGGCAATAATCTGGGTCTAAAGCTGATTGAAGTACTTCGCCGTCCGGCACGAATCGGCGGTAAAAACCTGATTATTTCAGCCAGTATCGGTGTCAGCCATTTTCCCGGCAGGGCGAAAACTATTTCAGAAGTGTTCAGACAGGCCGATTTTGCGATGTACGAAGTGAAGCAAAAAGGTAAAGATGGCCTGAACCACTATCAACCGAATGAAGCCACCTGTTCAGGCGAAGAAGAAGTCATTTCCTGATAAGAGCGTCTTAATACAGAAGCTAAAGCAAGAAGGCAAAAAACAAGCATAAAAAAAGCGGCCAAACGGCCGCTTTTCTGCTTATTCAATCAACGAAGAATTACAGTGCTGCAGTGAAGATTGCAGAAATTTCTTCGTGAGTTGCTTGTTTAGGGTTTGTTAGACCACAAGCATCTTTCAGTGCGTTGTCAGCAAGAATAGAGATATCTTCTGCTTTTGCACCCAGCTCAGTCAGACCTGCAGGGATACCTACATCTTTAGATAGCTGCTGGATTGCTTCAAGAGCTGCATCTGCACCTTGCTCTGCAGTCATGCCTTCAACGTTAACACCCATCGCTTTAGCAACATCACGTAGACGCTCTGGACAAATCTGAGCATTGTAGCGCTGAACGTGTGGCAGAAGAACTGCGTTACATACACCGTGTGGCAGGTTGTAGAAACCACCCAGCTGGTGTGCCATTGCGTGAACGTAGCCCAGAGATGCGTTGTTGAACGCCATACCCGCCATGAACTGTGCGTAAGCCATTTGCTCACGAGCTTCCAGGTTCTGGCCTTCGTTTACTGCAGTACGCAGGTGCGCCTGAATCAGTTCGATCGCTTTGATAGCTACTGCGTCAGTGATAGGAGTCGCCGCAGTTGAAACGTAAGCTTCGATTGCGTGAGTTAGTGCATCCATACCAGTTGCAGCAGTCAGAGATGCTGGCTTAGCAAGCATCAGCTCAGGATCGTTAACAGACATCAGCGGAGTTGTGTTCTTGTCAACGATAGCCATCTTAATGTGACGCTCTTCATCAGTGATGATGCAGAAACGAGTCATTTCAGATGCAGTACCCGCAGTTGTGTTGATTGCAAACAGTGGCATCTGAGGCTTAGCTGAACGGTCAACACCTTCGTAGTCAGCAATTTCACCGCCATTTGCAGCTACCAGAGCGATACCTTTTGCACAGTCGTGTGGAGAACCGCCACCTAGAGAAATAACGAAGTCACACTCGTTCTCTTTTAGCAGTGCAAGACCTGCTTCAACGTTACCAATTGTAGGGTTTGGTTGTGTACCGTCAAAAACAACAGATTCAACTTCACGCTCAGCAAGAAGGTCTGCAACCTGCTTAACTACACCAATTTGATTTAGCACTTTATCAGTAACAATCAGCGCTTTTTTGAAGCCCTGTTCTTTTACTGCATTCGCTGCATCAGTAAGACAGCCAGCGCCCATCAGGTTTACTGTAGGGATAAAAAATGCACTACTCACAATAATTCTCCTTAATATTCAAATACTAATTACTTTAGCTGATTAATTAACCATTCCATTTCAACTCAAACAGCTACCTGTAATGAGTATCTTGTCACCCTTCTCGGGCTTGGTGTGCATATCTAACACTGTCGAAATGTGCAACAATTTGATCTCAAACAAATTATGAAATACCGATGTTTACTTCAGTTAAATTTTTTGAATTTCGTCACTTTTTCACTACATTTACTGACTTTATTGTTTATTGGAGTAAACATTATCTTTCTTCCGGTCACCGATTAATATGCATTAATGCGATTAACAGCACATTAAAAGGAATAGAAAAATGTCAGCCCTTTTCTGGTCACATCAGAAGGTAAATTTCAGGTTTAAAAAGTGGGAGTAGAAAGGAAGCAAAATCCCGACATTCGAAGTCAGTTGAAAATGAGTTTGAAGCGAAATTGTGGTGAAAAAATCAACGCATCAGGAAATAGGTTTCGACAATAACGATAATCAGCAATACCCAGGTAAAAACCTTCCACGCCAGCAAAGGGTTCTTTTCAAGTAGAGGTGCGCCCTTAAGCTCTTTTACTATCGCCGGATTCGGGGTCGATAAATCCTGAAGAAACTCAGACATTACCTGATAGCGACATTGAGGTAATGGATGACAAACCTTTTTCAGAACCAAATCCATCCATGCCGGAATGTCATTTCGGTAGGTCAAGGCCGGTACATAACTGAAATCCTGACGTTGAGTGACATCATAAACTGTGGAGCGTAATCGCTCATAGGGCTTTTGCCCTGTCAGCATTTCATAAATAATGATGCCGACTGAAAACAGATCAGAAAAAGGCGTTGCCTTCTTCCCAGCAAGATATTCTGGTGCCATATAATCAATATCCCCGACGGGTATCGACTCTTTGATGCCCCCAGCTATATCTTCAAGGCCCTCTACCTGGACCGTACCAAAATCGATGAATACAGCCCAGCCTTTATCAGTCAGAATAATATTCTCAGGTTTCAAATCCCGATGAACTATTCCCATTCGCTGCAAATAGCGTAACGACTTAACCAACTCACTGGCTATCACACGAACTTTTTCCAATGTCGGCTCAGGGTTATCAAGCATCCATTGCCTCAGCGTTGTGCCTTCAACATAGTCACAGACATGATAGAGAAAAGAAGACTGCATCGAGTAACGGTGAATTTTCATAACCGAAGGGTGATCGATTTGATTACCCAACCAACCTTCACGGATAAAGCCCTGAAGATAGAGCATATCGTCAGAAAAATTTTGCGAAGGCACTTTTAAGACATAGCTTTTACCGTCGAACTGACTAGCAGCGAGATAGACATGACTTCGGGAGCCACTGTGGATCACCCGGGTTATTTCATACTGATCGATCCGATTGCCTTCTTTCATTACCGGCGGGATCACCCTTTGGGTCAATCGCCTTTCCGCTTCCTGTAAATTCTCTTCAGGCAAAGCATCAACACTCAGCAGCAAGCAGGTCACATTATCCGTACTGCCATTTTCAATCGCTCGCTCGACAATAGTTCTGGCCCTGGCTTCCAGGGATTGCCCGTGCACCGATAACAAACCAGCCAATTCAGGTTCTGTCAGCCAATCATGGAGGCCATCTGTAGACAGCACAAAAATATCATCCGGTTCAAGTAACTCCCGGCGATAGTCAACATCAAGTCGATTATCCATCCCCAGCGCCCGGGTAAGAAAATGACTCTTTCCTCCCTGTTTACGACTGTGATCGCTTGTCAACTGAACCAATCGGTGTTGGCGATAACGGTAAATCCGGCTATCACCGATATGAAGAAGGTGTGCGGTATTCGATTTAAAAATAATGCTGCTGAAAGTCGTCACAAGACCGTTATGGCGCAAATCACTCTGACAGCCGTGAAAATACAACCAACTGTTAAGCGCTTTAAGCACCCTGGCTGCGGAATGCTTTGCCCCCCAACTGTCAGGAGTACTGTAATAATCATCAATGAATTGGGTAACGCTGGTGTGGCTGGCTTGCTGCCCGTTCTCACTACAACTGACGCCATCAGCAATACATGCAACTATTCCTTTGTACTTCTTCACGTTATCGCGATGCGGACAATGCGCCGCAAAAGCATCCTGATTGGCCTTCCTGCTCCCGGCTGTTGAATAGCCCCCCAGAGACACCTGAAGGTCATCAAGCGGTTGCGTTGTTACATCTTCAGCGACATCCATTCGTTCACCTCCCTGACGGATGGAATAGCTGCCACCGCAGGCAGCTATTCCATTATCACTATTATGTGTTTCTAACTGTTAGCAACATCAATCATAGTCACACTACCGTCTTCATTGATTTCAGCAATCTGCCCGGATGGTTCTTCCATCATCAGCAGAGTAACAAAACCAATAATTGCCGTTGCACCGATAACAAAGAAGAAGGTGCTGTAATCCACCAGCGACAAAATAGTAAGGTAACAAACAGCCCCGACATTACCGTAAGCGCCTGTCATTCCGGCAATCTGCCCGGTCATACGACGCTTGATAAGAGGAACCGTAGCAAAAACAGCCCCTTCACCGGACTGAACAAAGAAAGAGCAAGCCATAGCGGCTGCGACTGCCAGCCATACCGGCCAGCTACTATCAACCATGCCCATCAGGAAGTAACCGCCCGCCAGGCCTGCCGTTAAAATCAGTAAGGTCAGCTTGCGGCCAAACTTATCGGACAACCAGCCTCCGCCGGGACGGGACATCAGGTTCATAAACGCATAAGCCGACGCCACCATACCGGCAACCACAGGCGTCAGTTCAAAGGTTTCTGAAAAGAACAGCGGCAACATAGAAACGACAGCCAGCTCTGAGCCGAAGGTAGCAAAATAAAGCACATTCAAAATAGCGACTTGCTTGAATTTATACTGATGGATCTCCGGTACCGGCTCTTTAAAGATATGCTTATTGACTTTCCACACCTGACTCACTTCATAAAGGTATATAACGGCCAGCACCAGATAAATCGCGATTTCCATTGTCTCACTAAGCAAAGAAACACCGGCCGGTGACAACTTCCAAGCCAGCAATGCCAGTGCACCGTACATAGGAAGCTTCATCAGCAGCAGTAGGTAAAAGTCCCCTTTAGAAGTAACTTCCATCGCCCCTAAGTTCTTAGGTTTAAAATAGGTTGCGCCCTTTGGTGTATCGGAAACATTGATATAAAAGATATAAGAAAAGATCAGGCTCATTGCTCCGGTGATAGCCATGGCATAACGCCAGCCATCTTCCCCGCCAAACATCACAGCAATAGTCGGTAGGGTAAAAGCTGCTGCCGCTGAACCAAAGTTACCCCAGCCGCCGTAAATCCCTTCGGCTGTACCCAGCTCATTATGAGGAAACCACTCAGACACCAGCCTGATTCCAATCACGAAACCGGCACCGATAAGTCCCAGCGCAAAACGGGCTATTGCGGCCTGAACAAAATCATCGGCAAATGCGAACACAAAACAGGGAACGGCACAAACCGCCAGCAAAGCTGAATACACTAAACGAGGACCATACTTATCGGTCAGCATACCGATCAGCACCCGCGCCGGTATGGTAAAGGCAACGTTAAGAATAAGCAGTGTTTTGATTTCTGCCGTGGTCAACCCGAGCGACTCTTTCACGTACTGCAACAAAGGCGCAAAGTTGAACCACACTACAAAGGTGATGAAAAAAGCAAACCAGCTAAAGTGAAGGATTTTCATCTTCCCGGTCATCGAAAATATGTTGAACTTACCTGTATCTGTCATTGTCTCTTTCCTTTATTGACTGACTGATAAGCCAACTGCAGTAAACATGCCAATTTACATTCAAGTAAAAACAAAAGGTTAAATCAAAAAAATCAGATAAAATGAGAACTTAGAAATAAGGCTGCACCAAAGCGATCATTTCCGCACCAGATATAAACATAAAAGAACAATTAATTTCATATTTATGCAGTTCAGTTAATTTAAATATCAAAAATAAGAATTAGTTAGTTATATAGATATAAAAAATGGAGCCTTATGCTCCATCTTTATTTATAAACCCAGTTTCTTAACTCAATCTCAGCTGAACATCACCCTGTTTTAACCTCACCGCATAGGTTCTCAGCTGATACTCCGGCTGCTCAAGACATTGTCCTGTATTCAAGCTGAAGTGCTGCTTGTACAAAGGTGATGCAACAACCGCCTCCCCCTCAAGCGAGCCAATGAGCCCCCTTGAAATCACATTTGCCTCACCAATCGGATCGTAATTAGATAATGCATACAAGGCGCGGGTACGGCCGCAATAAAAAACCGCTATCTGCTCGTCACCAACCAATGCACACACCCCGGTGTTTCTGATTAAATCCTGTTGCTTACAAACCGTCTGCCACTGTTCCATCAACTGCTCCTACTCATTAACCTGAACGACATCAATTTGGCCTTGCTTGAGATACTCGTGAGCTAAAGCAGGGCGACGTTGCCCCCGTTCACTGATGTAACGTAACTGACTGTCCGGTTCTGGACTGTTCACAAAGTGCCTGAAACGCTTCAATTTCTCCGGTGATGCCAGGGTAGTTTTCCACTCACACTGATACTGACCCAGAGTGTTTTCCATTTCAGTTTCCAGCTCATCGCCAATACCAAGCTTATCTTCAATTACAACCTGTTTGAGGTAATCCAGGCCGCCTTCCAAATTTTCCAGCCAGACGGATGTCCGCTGTAAACGATCAGCGGTGCGAATATAGAACATTAAAATTCGATCGATATAGCTAACCAGAGTCTGGCTATCCAGATCCGAAGCAAATAAATCAGCATGGCGAGGACGCATCCCGCCATTACCACAAACATAAAGGTTCCAGCCGTTTTCGGTGGCGATCACCCCAATATCTTTCGACTGGGCTTCGGCGCATTCACGGGTACAACCTGAAACTGCAAACTTCAATTTATGAGGAGCACGTAAGCCTTTGTAGCGATTTTCCAAATCAACCGCAAAACCGACACTGTCCTTAACGCCATATCGGCACCAGGTGCTGCCGACACAGGACTTCACCGTTCTGACCGCCTTGCCGTACGCATGACCGGTTTCAAAACCGGCATCCACCAGTTTCTGCCAAATCAACGGCAGTTCATGAAGCCGGGCTCCAAACAAATCTACCCGCTGACCACCGGTGATCTTGGTATAAAGGTTAAACTCCTTAGCAACCATACCGAGGACAATCAGTTTTTCCGGTGTGATTTCCCCACCGGGGATCCGCGGAACCACAGAGTAAGTGCCGTCTTTTTGCATGTTACCGAGGAAGATATCATTGGTATCCTGCAGGCCGATATGCTGCTCATCAAGCACATAATCATTCCAGAAAGAAGCCAGAATCGACCCGACAGCCGGTTTACAGACATCACATCCCAGTCCCTGACCATAGTCATCCAGCAACTCATCAAAAGTTCTGATCTTCTTCACCCGGACAATATCAGCCAGCTCCTGACGGGAGTAAGCAAAGTGCTCGCACAAATGGTTATTCACTTCGTAGCCAAGAGTAGCCAGCTCATTGTCCAGGATCTGTTTAGCCAACGCCGAGCAACCACCGCACCCGGTTGAGGCTTTAGTCTCGGCCTTAAGGGTAGCCATATCACTACAACCTTCAGCCACGGCTTGTTTGATCTGAGCTTTGGTGACATCAAAACACGAACAAACCTGAGCATGGTCGGGCAAGGCATCAACACCCAACGCAGTAGCTCCGTCATCATCCACAGGGGGCAATAACAATACCGCCGGATTTTCCGGTAAAGGCATGTCATTTAGCTTCATCTGCAAAATCTGGTCATAGGCCTCAACATCGCCTACCAGCACGGCCCCGAGGATTTCGTCGCCGTCAGCGGAAACAATCAGTCGCTTATAGATCTGCTCGATATCATCACTGAAGGTATAAGACTGCGCTCCCGGAGTCTGGCCATGGGCATCACCGATACTGGCGACATCGACACCAAGCAGCTTGAGTTTGGTACTCATATCCGCGCCGGTGAAAAACTCATTAACACCACAGAGATGAGAAGCCGCGACTTTTGCCATCTTGTAACCCGGTGCCACCAGCCCGAAAACCTTCTGCTGCCACAGCGCACACTCACCCACTGCGTAAATATCCGGAACACTGGTCTGACAGTTGTCATTAATAACAATGCCGCCCCGTTCTCCCACTTCCAGACCACACTGGCGGGCAAGTTCATCCTGAGGGCGAATACCGGCTGAAAACACGATCATATCGGTTTCAAGAAAACTGCCATCAGAGAAGTTCATCCGGTAGCGGCATTTTTCTCCGGCAATGATTTCAGTGGTCGCTTTCTCTGTATGAACCTCGACTCCAAGCTGACTGATCTTATGGCTCAATAACTCGCCGCCACCTTCATCCAACTGGACGATCATCAGCCTGGGAGCAAACTCAACCACATGGGTTTCCAGCCCCATATTTTTTAATGCATTGGCGGCCTCCAGCCCTAACAAACCGCCTCCGACGACCACACCAACCTGGCTTTGTTTGCCGGAAGCTTCAATTGCCTCCAAATCTTCGATTGTCCGGTAAACATGGCAGTGTGATTGTTCATTTCCAGGAATCGGCGGCACAAAAGGATAAGACCCCGTTGCCAGCACCAATTTGTCATATGCTTCCGTTCTGCCGTTCACTGTCACAACCTGACGAGCCTCGACATCAATCTCTGCCACTTTTTCATTCAGAACATAGTTAATACCGTAGGACTGATAATAATCTTCATCAGTCAAAGCCAGATCCTGCGCCGACGCTCCGGAGAAATACTTACTGAGCTGAACCCTGTCATAGGCCAGTCTGGGCTCTTCAGAAAACGTAACAATCTCAAATTGTTCTTCTTCATTACGCTGCACCAATTCATCAATAAAGCGATGGCCTACCATACCGTTGCCGACCACAACTACACGCTGCCTGTCCATATAACATCCTCACTGTCATTTGTTTTTTAAGCCGACAACCTGCTGGCCTGCTGGTTTTCCGTGGCTGAAAACCACTGCAATTGCTCAGCTAAACCAACAACCTGGCCAACAACAATTAATGCCGGAGACTGAACCTGATGCTGAATAACCAAAGCTTCAAGCTGACACAACTCACCGCAGATCACCCGCTGTTGCGGACAACATCCTTTTTCAATCAAAGCAACCTGTGTATCCGCAGAAAGGCCGGCCTCACTTAACCCCTTACTGATTAATCCGGCTTTAGTAAGCCCCATATAAAACACCAGGGTATGATTGAGCTTTACCAGCGCGTCCCAACGAATCATGAGATCTTTTTCTGTATGGGCAGTCACAAAGGTGCAGCCCTGTGACAGGCCGCGATGAGTCAGAGGAATACCGGCATAAGCACTACACCCGGCAGCAGCTGTGATCCCCGGCACCACCTCAAACTCAATCCCAGCCTCACTGAGCGCAAGAATTTCCTCTCCCCCACGGCCAAATACAAACGCATCTCCGCCTTTAAGTCGGCAGACATTCATCCCCTCTCTGGCTTTAGCAACTAACAAGGCATTAATATCTGCCTGCGACAAGCTTTGCTTCCCTTTGGCCTTGCCGACATAATTTGTTGCTGTCGCCGCAGGAAACAAGGCACAAATTTCAGGGCTGACCAACCTGTCGAACACAATCAGATCAGCCTGCTCAATTACCCTCATCGCTTTCACCGTCAACAACTCAGGATCTCCGGGACCAGCCCCGACAAGGCTGACACACCCAGACTTACCTTCACACTTTGTCGTTGTGACAGTAAAGTCAGAAAAACCGGGTGACAGTATTTCATTCGCTATTGCTCTCTCTAACATCACTTTTCCTTACGTACACTCCATGTACGTTCCTTGCGACTTTACTTATTCAAACTTGCTGTCATGCTTTACTTGAAAAGAGCAAAGACAATGCCAGCTTCATCCCCCTTTAAGCTGCCAGCAATAAGCCATTGTTATTAAAAGAAAAACCTCTAAATTAAAGCCAATTCACCAGCTTTTATTCCCAAAACAGAAGCAGTCCGGCCATATTTAATCGCACTCATTTTGTGCACAGCACACCAGAATAATGCATGGCAAAAAGGCAAGAGTCCGCACAGCAAACCCAGCCAACTACCACTTTGTGGTTACATTCAGGACAATATTCCAACAAACCCCTGTTAATGACGTGTTTGACCTTTTACCCAGCTGCCTTAAGTGCCGATATCCGGATCTGGCTTAGTTATTGCTGCTGTTGATGCAAGGAAAGAGGGGGATATTAAAGATGCAAAGGAAGCAATCATGGATAAAAAGCACCTGCGCCTATTGTGGCGTTGGCTGCGGTATAGAAGCAAAGCATACCAATAGAGGGGGCCTGGAAATCCGGGGAGATAAAACCCACCCAGCCAATTTCGGCAAACTGTGTTCGAAAGGAATGGCGCTGGGAGAAACAGTGATCCATCAGGGACGACTGCTCAAACCCAGCATAGAAGGTAATAACTGCAACTGGGATCAGGCTCTGGATTACGTTGCCGATCAGTTCAGCGAAATCATCCGCGAACATGGCCCGCAGGCTGTAGCTTTTTATGTTTCGGGGCAATTGCTGACTGAAGACTACTATGTCGCGAACAAGCTGATGAAGGGGTTTATCGGCAGCAGTAATATCGACACCAACTCCCGACTCTGTATGTCATCCAGTGTGGCCGGACATAAACGCGCTTTTGGAGCCGACTGCGTTCCCGGATGCTATGAAGATCTGGAGCTGGCCGACTTAATTATTCTCACCGGTTCTAATCTGGCCTGGTGCCACCCGGTTCTTTACCAGCGGGTCAAAGCTGCTAAACAATCCCGTCCGCAACTAAAGATCATCGTCATCGATCCACGCACCACTGCCAGTTGTGAAATTGCCGATTTACACCTTGCTATCAAACCGGGCACTGATGTTGCTTTGTTCAACGGACTGCTTTGCTATATGGCTCAGCACGGAAAGCTCAACCAGGACTACATTGCATCCCATACAGAAGGCGTTAAACTCGCCTTGTCGAGCGCCCGAACGGATGCCGAAGAACTGTTAAAGCTAGCTCAGAAAACAGAACTCTCACCGCAACAACTGACAGCTTTTTTCCAACACTTCGCTGACACCGAAAATATCGTCACCGTTTATTCTCAAGGAGTCAACCAATCCACCCACGGTTGCGATAAAGTCAACAGCATTATCAACTGCCACCTTGCAACGGGACGGATCGGCAAACCCGGCTGCGGCCCTTTTTCTGTCACCGGGCAACCCAATGCCATGGGAGGTCGCGAAGTCGGCGGATTAGCCAATATGCTCGCCGCCCACATGGATTTCGGTAACGACAGTCACCATCAGCTGATCAGTGAGTTCTGGCAAACGGACAAACTTGCCAAAGCCCCCGGCCTTAAAGCCATAGAGATGTTTGATGCTATTGACCAAGGCAAAATAAAAGCCGTCTGGATCATGGCGACCAACCCGGCGGTCAGCCTGCCGGACAGTAAAAAAATCAACCGGGCTTTAACCAAGTGCCCCATAGTCGTCGTCTCCGACTGCATGGCTGATACAGATACGACCCGCCACGCCAGTGTCTTACTGCCGGTACAAGGCTGGAGCGAAAAATCCGGCACTGTCACTAACTCAGAACGCAGAATATCACGCCAGCGCCGATTGCTGCCGACACCGGGTGAAGGCAGGCCGGACTGGTGGATCATCAGCCAGGTCGCCAAACGAATGGGATTCACCCATGCTTTCAACTACCGTCACGAAGCGGAGATTTTCAGCGAATACTGCAAAATGACCGGATTGGGAAATCACGGCCAAAACAGGCGACAACTTAACCTTTCTGGATTCGCAAACCTGACAGCTAAAGAGTACCACCAGCTAACACCAGTCCAGTGGCCTGTTATCTCCAATCAGGATTTCACCACTAACGAAGAAACTCAGCACAACAAGCGGCTGTTTGCCGACGGAGTATTCTCAACACCTTCCGGCAAAGCTCAGTTCATCGCAGTTCACAGCCAGCCACCAGCTAGCCGAACAACAGTCGATTACCCTCTGCTTTTAAATACCGGACGAATTCGCGACCAATGGCACACCATGACAAGAAGCGGTCTTGCTCCCAGGCTGAGCGAACATTCCCCTGAACCATTTATCTCTGTGTCCCCAGAAGATGCCAGTGCCTATGGGCTCAGCCATCATCAACTGGCTCAAATCAGCAGCCCATTAGGCAGTGCCACTCTGCGCGTGAATATCACAAATGATGTTCGGCAGGGTGAGCTGTTCGCCCCTATCCACTGGAGCAATACCAATACCAGCGCCGCTAAAATTTGTACTCTGATCTATCCGCATACCGACACACTGTCAGGGCAGCCTGAGTTCAAATGCACTCCGGTAACCATTAAACGATTTAATTACCGCAGCGAAGCTGTTTTACTCTCAACCGACTCCTCTGAATTCGAACCTGAACTCCATAAATACGAATACTGGAGCAAACAAAGAGTAGCCAACGGTTACCTGTTCCGTATCGCCAGCCAACTACCACCAAAAGAGTTAATGCTTCAACTCCGTCATTACTGCTATCAACAAAACGGACGGCAACTCAACTTCAGTAATGAAGCCAAAGAACATTACCGCTTTGCGGCCATCAGTCATCATCAGGAACAACAACTGCTCAATTGTTATTTCTGGGTTGCAGGGAAATTACAACATCAGGAACTGGACTGGCTTCATGCCATTGTAGGCGAGAATGCTGATGACACTGTCGCCCTTTCGCTATTGTCAGGATCAGAAGGCAGGCTTCGTGCTGGAAAAACCGTATGTGCCTGCAAGAAAGTCGGAAAAAACACCATCTGCCAGGCAATCAGGGAGCATCAGTTAGACTCTGTTGAACAAATCAGCACCCATACTCAAGCAGGCACCGGATGTGGCAGCTGTATCGGAGAAATACAGCAGCTACTGTCAGAACAGCAGGCGAAAAGCCCCGCGCCATAGTCTTACATTCACACAAATATTCATGAGCCACATAAAACGAAAGCCAGGAGATGAATGAAACTGAGATAGCGACCCGCCGAAGATAAGGTCTATATTTTAACTATCAGATTTTTCAGGAATTAAGTAATACCTGTCGGTATTTTATCTTCGGAAGCGACTTTGAACGCGATTTCGAACGCGATAAGGAGCTGGCATGTTTCAGCAATACATCCATCAGAGCACACAAAAAGTCCATGAAATAATGCAGCTGGCAGTTAATGAACTGCTCAGCCTTCATCTCAATACTTTGACCTCAGACTTTATCCTGCTCGGCCTGCTACTTCAGGATAAATCTGAAGCCCTGGAAGTGTTGAACTCCCTGCTTCCTGATCACGCCGCCAAACGTAAGGCGATGATGGATCAAATATACCAACGTCACCCTCCCCAACCGACAGTCAATGTAGAGAAAGTCGCGACCTCACCGGATTCCGATAAAGTTATGGAAATTGCCAGCCAGGAAGCCAACCGAATAGGCGATACCTATATCGGCGCCGGCATTTTGCTGGTGGCACTCAGCAACGAACAGTCCGGCCCCGCAGCCGAAATACTGAAAACCACGGGCTTAAACCCGGAGCAGATCCGGGCTGAACTGCTAAAAAAACGGGAAGGTAATATCCTGGCCACCGCCGATGCCGAAAGCCGGGTTAACGTTCTCAAAGAGTACACCATCGACTTAACTGAAATGGCACTTCGGGGGGAGCTTGATCCTGTGATCGGCCGGGAGGATGAAATGCGCCGGGTGATCCAGACCTTGTCACGGCGCAAGAAAAACAACCCGGTACTGATCGGTGAAGCTGGTGTCGGAAAAACCGTAATTGTCGAAGGTATTGCTCAGCGTATTGCAGAGGCCGATGTGCCGGAAACCCTGCTCAACAAACGCATTCTCTCGCTCGATATGGCCCAAATTGTTGCCGGCTCAAATATGCGGGGAGAGTTCGAGCAGCGACTGGTTAGCGTCCGGGATGCTGTTGTTGAAGCCGAGGGAAAAATCATCCTGTTTATTGATGAACTGCATACCGTTGTCGGCACCGGTTCATCCCCCGGCGGCATCGACGCCCCTTCTCTGCTCAAAACCGCCCTCGCCAAAGGAAGCCTGCAAGTGATCGGCGCAGATACCACAGATGAATACCGCAAATATGTGGAATCCGACAAAGCCCTCGAACGCCGCTTCCAGCCGATACTGGTTCAGGAACCGACACTGGATGAAACCGTGCAAATTCTGGAAGGTCTGTGTCCCCGCTACGAAAAACATCATCAAATCACCTATGACAGTGACGCATTGCAAGCAGCCGCACGCCTTTCTGAACGCTATATTGCCGACCGTTTCCTGCCCGACAAGGCCGTCGATTTGCTGGACGAAGCCGGTGCGAGAAAACGGCTGGAGTTTATCGCCATGCCGACCAAGTTGCGCAAACTCGAGCGCAAACGCCAGCAACTACTAAGTAAAAAACAAGCCGCCTTCGATCAACAGGATTATGAAACGGCCGCCTCACACCAGGTTGAACTCAGCAAGTTAATGGAAGATCTGGAAAACGAACGGCAGGATTGGCAAAACGCCACAGCCCACGCCGAAAAAGTTGTTTATGCCGAAGACATCGCCAAAGTTGTCGCTAAATGGACCGGGATCCCGATAGCCAGAATGGTGGAATCTGAAGCCGACAAACTGTCAAACATGGAAGAAAACCTCCATAAGCGTATTGCCGGGCAGGATGATGCCATCAAAGCGATTTCTGATGCTATTCGCCGTAACCGGGCCGGGATTTCCGAATCCAAACGCCCGATTGGCTCGTTTTTATTCCTCGGCCCTACCGGTTCCGGTAAAACTGCCCTTGCCAAAGCTCTGACTGAGTTTCTGCTTGATGATGAAACACGAATTATCCAGCTCGATATGTCCGAATACATGGAGCGGCACGAAGTTTCCAAAATGATTGGTGCGCCTCCTGGCTATATCGGGTACGGCGAAGGCGGACAACTGACAGAGAAAGTACGGCGTAACCCTTATTCCGTTGTCCTACTGGATGAAATAGAAAAAGCACACCCGGATGTGTTCAACATGCTGCTGCAAATCCTCGAAGACGGCCACCTGACCGATGCCCAGGGACGACAAGTCTCTTTTCGTAACACCGTTATTATCGGCACCTCAAACCTGGGAGTAGAAACTCTTGGTCCGGATCGCAAGCAAATCGGCTTTATGTATTCAGTAACGCCGAGTTATGAAGAAGCCAAGCACAACGTCTTGCAGGAAGTAAAACGCTTCTTTAAACCGGAATTTCTCAACCGCCTCGATGACATCATCGTGTTCCATTTCCTTGAACGGAACCATGTCCTGCTTATTGCTCATATGATGATTGCCGAGCTGAAAAAACGGCTTGGAGAGAAAGAGATCCAACTGAATGTAAATGAAGAGGTAATTTCGAAGCTGGCAACCGACGGGTTCGATATCAACTATGGTGCCAGACCACTGCGCAGGGAAATAGAAAAACAGCTGGAAAACCCGCTGGCTTCTTACTTAATCAACCACGGCGGAAAAACACAATGCACTGTCGATGTTTTTCTGGAAAACCATCAAATTTGTTTCCAGGTTAACGGCGATAAAGTTGTAACTGGCAGCAACTGAAGCCGTGATCAGCCATCATAACTTGAGAAGCTTGTTACCATACCAAAAGAAAAGGCTGAGACTATCATCCGATAATCTCAGCCCTTGTATTTTAAGAGAGTTAATTAACTAATTCGGAAACGGCTCATCATTGATTGCAGGTTCGCCGCCAACTGACTCAGTTCAACACAAGCCTTGGCTGTTTGCTCAGCACCAACAGCAACTTCAGTCGATGACTGGTGAATGCTTTCCACATTGCGACCCAACTCTTCGGTTACCGAATCCTGCTCACTGCATGCACTGGCAATTTGCTGGCTCATGTCAGCAATCTGCGCCACCGTCTGTTCGATGTTCTGGATAGTTTCACCGGTATTCTGGCTTTGAGTCACACACTCCTGAATCATCACACAACTTTCACTTGTGGCATCCTTCGCGGCATTGGCGCTCTTCTGCAATTTCTCGATAATCGCGACAATCTCACCGGTTGAGTCCTGAGTCCGGCCAGCCAATGTTCTTACTTCATCAGCTACCACAGCAAAACCGCGGCCCTGCTCACCGGCACGAGCGGCCTCAATTGCGGCATTCAATGCCAGCAGGTTAGTCTGATCGGCAATACCTCGGATAACATCAACCACCATGCTGATATTGCCCGACTCCTGCTCAAGCTGCTGAACAAGCTCGCCCGCATTCTCAATTTTCTGAGAAACACGAGTAATAGAATCAATATTCTGCTGGACGTCATCACAGCCCTGTTTGGCTTCATCATTTGCCGAAGACGCCGAGATCGACGCCGTTTCAGTATTATTTGCCACATCAGCTACAGTCGCTTTCATCTGATCCATGGCTGTTGCCACCATGGTGATTTCACTTTGCTGTTGCTGCATGCCTGTTGATGACTGCTCAGATACTGCACTCACCTCTTCAACCGCCGCCCCCAGCTGAGTCACCGATGCAACGATTTCTTCTACCAGCTTACGCAGGTTATCCTGCATTTTGATCGACGAATCAGCCAACTGGCCTAATTCATCGTTACCGATCTCATCACGCTTAAGAAAATGAGTTAAATTACCCGAGGCTATTTCCGCCGACAGAGCCATCACTTGATTCAGCGGCAGACAAATCTGACGGGTCAGGAAGATATTCATCAGCACCATAATCGCCAACACAGCCAAGATACAAGAAAGTGTCAGTGTCGAGATCCGGCTAAGACTACCCAGCATTTTGGTGCGGTTATTCGCTACAAATTCCAGGTTCAATTCACGCAAATCATCAAGAGCAATCATCAGGTGGTTAAACTGATCAAAAGTATTAACCAACAGATCTTCAGCTTTCTCTGATTTACCCGTTTCTGCGGCGGCCTCATAACCACGAATACCACGCAGATAGGAATCCCAGGCTCGACTCACTGCATCAAATACTCTTTGCTCATGATCTGAAGCAACTGTCGCTTCATATTCCGACAGCATTTTCTCAATATCACTAATGTGACGCTTGGTTCTATCAAGCGTACTACGCATTGCCGCCGGATCGTCTTCAAAGGTCAGGACAAAAAACTGGGTTGTACGAACACTGGTGACTTCATATTTCAGCTCTTCAACCGACAGTACGCTCGGAATGGTAGAGTCAGTAAAGTTAATCGTCCCGCCGCGAACCAGTTTCAGTTCACTGACCAGGAACAAACCTAAAGCGATAAATACTGCAGCAATTGCAGCAAAGACAACCGCTATTTTTTTACCTATCGATAAATTTTTATACGTCATTGTTTATCAACCTATTGCCTTATCGGCAAAGTTTCATGGCTCAACTACACGCTGGATTAACCATATCCCTTCTGGTTGCAGCTCACACTGTCATAAACCCAACAGTAAAATTAATTAAACATGGCTTTAAACTACTCTTTCTCTCGCAATGTAATTGAATACAAAACTTACAAAAGTTATTAAAGCCACTATTTTTATTCGCTACTAATGAGTGCAATAAATCACAATCAAATATCGAGTCAATATTGACTCATCAATCAAATTCAAATAACTAAATCAATAAAGCAAATGCAGCATGAATCTTTTCTTGAGTGATTCCGAATAGCCTGCACTGCTTTATAAGAAACCAACGACAAAAAAGGCTGCCCGGCATACAGCCAAACACCCTTTCTCATTAAACTAATTGAATTCGCATGCGTTTCGCATCCTAAACCGAAACGCTAATCAGCAACTAGTGTTACTCACTATCTGATTGAAATCTACAGCATGATTCATAACAAGCGACATCCCTTTCTATTTTCTTAAGTACCACAACAATAAAAAACTGAATTTCTATTGGTAACCAATCAAAACATCACCAAAACTGATAACTAAACTGAGTTATATAAACCACATCTAAGCTAAACAACTTATTTGTAATTATTAAACCTCAGAAATAAATACAAATATAAATTAACAAAAGTAAATGCATTCAATGCAGGGAAAAGATAAATATTTCGATGAAAAAGAGAACAGAATATCGCTAATTGCTCAATCTGCGGCAGTAAGCAAGAGAAGAACTTTTCGAAATCCCAAAATAACAAAGCCCCGACATTTCTGTCGGGGCTTTTCTAATGTGGCGCAGCGCTCAGGGTATAGGGGACTTTCAAATCCCGAATAGCGTTAGCCTAAACGAAAAAAAGCCGCTGATTAATCAGCGGCTTTCTTAAATGTGGCGGAGAGATAGGGATTTACTTCGCCCTTCGGGCCGTTGCTTACAACGCCTTCGGCTAGCAACGTTGTCTCGCTTCGCTCGGCTGAACCCTCTCTAGGGTTCTTCACCCTATCTCTACATCATAAAATTTAAGCATAAAAAAACCGCTGATAGTTCAGCGGTTTCTTTAAATGTGGCGGAGAGATAGGGATTTGAACCCTAGATACGCTACAAACGTATGCCGGTTTTCAAGACCGGTGCTTTCAACCACTCAGCCATCTCTCCGGAATGTGGCGGTGAGGGAGGGATTCGAACCCTCGATACGTTGCCGTATACACACTTTCCAGGCGTGCTCCTTCAGCCACTCGGACACCTCACCAAATTGTTGTCGAGCCTTGCTCGTCTCAACGGCGGCTAATTTAATGGCTTAGAGAGTTAGGGTCAAGCGCTTTTCTCTAAATATTTATCGACTGCTGGCGAATAAAACAATTCGCTCTATTCTTGATCCAATCTGCTGTTTTTATTCACTGCTAAACTTCTAACAAAGTGCTCATTAATGAGCTCAATAAGAAAAATCAGTGGCAAAGGACATCTCTATGGGTCTGAAAGGGATATGCGTTTTTTTGATTTTATGGGTCACCGCAGTCTGGGGCACGGAATCATCAGAACAGACCGATCCCCGAGTGGCTCAGTTGGAAGAGCAAATCCGCCAACTCCAGAGACAAGAACAGACACCAGAAGTTACCAAAACACTTGATTCTCTCTCGCAAGCTAAAAGCCAATTAGAAAAAACCGCTGACTTTAATAAAGAAACCCAAAAGTACCGTAATCTTGTCGCTGAGTTTGACGAACGCAGTCAGGTAATCAAGGAACAAATAGCCAGTTTCACAACTACTAAGTTTCCTGATTTTAACGACTGGGATCAGGATCAGTTGACACTGGAAATTGCCGAACAAGATAACCATCTTGATCAGCTAGAGCTGAATCGTCAAAACAGTAAAAACGAATTACAAGCTATTGAGCGGGGTATTGATGAGTTTTCTTATCTATCCAAACAATTACAACAACACATCCAGGAAACAGAAAAACTGCTCAAGCACGAACAGCAACAGGCAACCAGCAAAATCACGCTGATAACGCTGGAAATCGCTCATCAGTTTTATGTTAGCCAGCTTTATGCCCTTGAAGCTAAACAGCTCAGTGCCGGCAACCGACGAACTCTGGCTAAACAGCAAATTCAGCTTTTTAATCAGGAAATTGAAGCTCGTCAGGCCTATCGCAACAATCTCCAACGCCGACTGAGCAGGCTGATGCGCGCCGAAGCCAGAGACTCGACAGAAGACAGTGAAGAACTCCAGCAGGAGCTATCCGATCAGCCACCTTCCCTGAAGCAACTGTTACAGAATAACCAGCGTTATACTTCAGAGCTGACTGTATTTGCCAACAGAACAGAGCAAATTCAACAACAACAGCAAAACGCATCTGATCAAATCGACCTAGTAAATAAAACCGCCGATGACCTCGAAACCATGACCGAATGGCTCAAACTCAGCCCGGCATTCAGCGAAAACCTTCGCACCCGGATGAAACGCCTGCCCAGCCCGCCGCCAATTGAATCTCTGGACAGGGATATAGCGCAAAGCCAAATCAAAAAATATGAATACCAGCAACGCTACGATGCCCTGACAGAAATGTCTCAGGGACCAAGAACTCAGTCGCTGACACCGGAGCAGCAACAAACAGAACAAAAACTGATAGAAACCAACCTGATTTTGTTAGATCGGCTGATCGATAATTCCGATATTCTGATTTATCAGCAAGCCACGTTAAAAGTCGCCTATGAAAAGCTCAACAGCAATCTGACAGAACTGAAAAACCTGGCCGCCAAGAGGCTTTTCTGGGCACCGGATACCAATCCACTCAATCTGACCGTACTCAGCAATACCTGGGACAAGTTGAAATGGTTCTTCTCCCCTGCTCAATGGCTAAACCTGGGCAAAGTTCCGGCGGCAGCTGAGTCATCCACCCTGTTATTTGTTCTCGGTTTTATTGCTTTCATTATTGCCACTCTTCGCTGGTTAAAAAAACACTGGCTGAACTTCCTGACCACCACCAGCCACATGATCGGCAAAGTCACTCTGGACAAATTCAGCTATAGCTCACTCAACGTTCTGATTTCTTTTCTACTGGCGTGGCCAATACCTATCATCATCACCTTAATCGGGTTCCTGTTGAGCTCGGCCTGGCAGTATCCCTTTATCCATCATCTCGGCCAGGCTTTGACGCTCCCTATCGCCCTGACCATCTTTCTTTTCATGCGGGAACTCGTCCGGGAAGATGGTCTGTTAATCCGTCATTTTGACTGGGAGCCGCATTATGTCCACGGTGCATTCACGTATTACCGCCAGTTGATCTGGCTGTACATACCTATGATGATCATTCAGGATTTTTCCCATCTTTACAGTGATATCGATGTTAATGCCACACTCGGACGACTGGCATTTATCATCAGCAACCTAGCCGTCAGTGTTTTCCTCTGGCAGCTGTATCGAATGAAGTTGCCGATGACTTACGGCGAGATGCCCAAGGGTAAAGCGCATATCGGCCACCATCTATTTTGGTCTACCTTGGTTGCTACTCCTCAGGTGCTCAACTATACGGCTTTGAAAGGTTATCTCACCTCATCTCAGGCCGTTATGGAAAAGCTGGAAATATCGGCTGTCGTCGGTGTCATCACTTTGCTGGTCTACTACCTGATCAAACGTCTGATGCTGCTGCAGAAACGACGCCTCGCCTTTGAAAGAGCCAAAGCGAAAAGGCAGGAAATCCTTGCTCAGCGACTGGCTGAAATGAAAGAAGATAAAGAAGAGAGTTTCAGCAGCAGTGAAATGCAAATCGAAGTTGAAGAGCCAGTAGTGGATCTAGATAAGATCAGTGCCCAGTCTTTGCGCCTGTTGCGTTCGGTTTTACTGCTGATTTACCTCTCCATCATTACCTTAGTTTGGTCAGATTTCTATCAGGCAATTACCTTCCTGGAAGATGTCACCCTATGGGATGTCAGCAGTAGCATCGACGGAATTGATGAAATCAGTGCAATATCACTGAAGAGTATTTTGCTGGCAGCACTGGCCTTCTGGCTTACCGCTATCCTTGCCAGAGATATGCCCGGTGCGATGGAGCTGTTAGTCCTTCAGCATATCGACTTATCACCGGGGACCGGATATGCCATCACCTCCCTGACCCGCTATCTGGTTATCTTTATGGGGATCATAATCGGATCGGCACTGATTGGCTTTGACTGGTCCAAGATGCAGTGGCTGGTCGCAGCTTTGGGGGTGGGTTTAGGCTTTGGCTTGCAAGAAATCTTCGCCAATTTCATCTCCGGCCTGATCATATTATTCGAACGGCCGATCCGCATCGGTGATACGGTCACAATCCGCCAACTAACCGGTGTGATCACTAAAATCCAGACCCGAGCGACAACCATCATTGATTGGGACAGAAAAGAAGTCATCATACCGAATAAAGCCTTCGTCACCGAGCAATTCGTCAACTGGTCGCTCTCGGATCCGATCACCCGGGTAACAATTTCCATCAGCGTCAAGTATCTTGCCGACAGCGACCTGGTTACCCGACTGCTGTTTGAAGCCGCTGAAGAATGTGAACTGGTGCTGGATAACCCGGCCCCGGAAGTCTTTTTCCTTACCCTGACAGCTGACAGTCAGAACTTTGAAGTACGCGCCTATGCTGCCGAAACCGCACACCGGCTCAGCCTGACCCATGACCTCCACAACCGGATCAAGAGCAAGTTTATTCAGCACAATATTGATATCGCCCATCCGCAACTGGAAGTGACCCTGAAAAAGCGACAAATGCATCCGCTCAGTCAATATAATTGATCCCTATGAACCAAAAACGCGAGAAACGGTAATTCCGCTTCTCGCGCATATTCTCTGCTCAGAGTATCAAAGCAAATTTAATTCTCAGCTATTAAGCCTGCTGATGTGTGTAGCCTGGAACACGGAACAGACGGCGGCACAGGTCAAGAAACTGACCGTAAACCACACCCAGCATGCTTGAAACCACAGCGTTACTGGTTACCGCTGTAATGATCTGGTCAACATCGGCACCAACAACCCACAGAATTCCGGCATAAACCGGAGACTGGAACAACACAAATGCCACCATGTCTGACAACCACTTCATCCAGTTGGTTGGTGACAGGCGATGTCCGTTACGCACTACAAAGTCACGGAATACGCCATATGGCCAGGCAATCGCAATGTTGACCGGAATCGACAGAGTTCGCGATGCTAAAGACTGTTCAAAGGTCATCCCCGACACAAATACCTCAATCAGCATGCCGGTGACGAAACTGAAGATCACCATAGCAAAAGTATCCGCCGCCGCGTTTCGAACATTGAATTGACCTTTAACAGACATACCGCAAACCTCCATAATTAGAAAATAAGGCCAAGAAAAACCATATATAAAGTTACTTACACTGGATAAAAAGCAAATAGCCAGTTGATTTGCGTATTAGAACAGGTTTTTAGCAAAATAACCCACCAAAGTTAATATTAGTTGGTTAATTTACGACTAATTTTCAGCCAATTAGTGGCAGATTCAACTACCCAGGCAGAACTGACGTGCTGCAATTCAAAATAACGCCTTAGTCAGACAATAAATCTAAATTAATTCTGTGATATCCGACCTAATATATGAAGTTAGCAACACAAAGTTAACCCTGAACACTAACTATCAATAATAACCTCGTTTTTATTCACAGCTTCAAACAAAAAACGTTAAGAAACAAAATTAAAAATCAAGCATAACACCTTGTTTTATAAGCACTTAATGGAATTACACAAAAGAAAAAACACAAATTAAAACACTTCATAAAAACACTTATTCAGGATAGTAAATCATCATTTATTCCACTTAAACTATCATCTTTTCATCTCATAAGTTTATCTAAAGCCAAACCTTAGAAAATCTCACCTTTACCTTGATAAGTTTAAATCAAACCTCTTGGCACTGATTAATTATCCGACCAATATCCTGTTATCTCCTGCAATAGAAGCATTTTCCACCGCTACTTAACTGACAGAACTGAAAGTGAGTTACATGTTTGTGTTTTTCTTAGAGAACGCCACCACTTTTTTGTCATACATACCGTTCCTGAATGAAAAAAAACACCTCTCTGACGAAATACGGCAACAAGCACTAATCAAAAAAAAGCCCCGACCAAATGGCCGGGGCTTTGCATAGCTACTCAGCTTATCTCTCTATTATTGCCAAATCTGAAGGAGCGACACGATGAGAACCAACAGAATAGCTGCCATTGGGGCTCAAACTGTAACCGACAAATGAAGCCGCTTCGACAGCCAGTTCCGTCGCAGCTCTGTCTACCGAGCCAAAGTCAGCATTTCCTTCAACCTCTGCACTTGTGAGGGTGCCGACGCCGATGTTATGGGTACCTGTCATCAATCGTGTATACGAGCGAGAAGTACTGTTCAGAGTATTTTCCAAACCGTATAGCACCTCCAGAGGCCCGGCTCCTGCCAACGGGAACTCAGTCGTATTCAATGCGTAATATGGTTTAAAAGAAGAACCATTAAAGCATCCCAAATCCTGTGATGCAGTGACACCCGCTCCCATACTGACCTTGTTACACACCTCATATGTTGTCTGACCATCCAATTCCACTCTAACCGGTACGGTCTGATCCGCAGTCGTGAAGTTATTGCCAGGAATATCCATCAGTCCGGGCTGTTCAGAAATACTGCCGGTGACAGAGAAAGCAAGCAGCGGCTTATCCTGCAAAGCATCCGCATAGTTCAGCGGATCAACCGTATCGACAACAGCCTGAATCAAATACTGGTACTCACTCAGAAACGCCGGTGATACCTGATCTGATTTTTCTTTGTAAGCCTGAGAGTTCTGAGCAGCATAATCGTGAACTGCACTCAGATCCTGTGGCAGCCCCAGCACGTCAGCCATTATCAGCTGATATTCAGGTAATGCCTTAATGGCAGGCGGCACTTCACTGTAACCCAGCCAGACAGAGTTCATCAGGATCCCGCTGATCCCTCCCCCCGGATTGGCCAGAATAGTACCGTTCAATGGCAAATCCGCCCCCGCTAAGACTCCGCTGAATGATGCCCCGGCAATAGCCCCCATTGAATGACCCATAACATACACATTATTACCATCCAGCTGCTCTGTGCTTTGTATTCCGGCATCCTGATAAGTCAGGCCATTGCCGACAGAAGCCCGCAGGTTTATCAAATCAGCAATACTTTGTCGCAGGTTATCCCTTGATGTCAGCAGTGCATCCGACTTAAGGAAGTTTTTCACGTCAGCCTGCTCATGGCCGGCAAACAAACCACGCAATGACTGGCTGACATTTATCTCATAACTGCCATCGTCGTCCATATCTACTGCACGGGTGTTGTGAAGCGGATGATCAATCGCCACCACGGCATAACCCTGATTAGCCAGCTGAGCCTGGACAAAATTATCAAGCAATAACATACCGCCGTTACCAAACTCTTTCGCAGCCGTAATACCATGGGAGAAAATCACCACCGGCCAGCCATCTTTTGGCATTGGTGTCCGACCCGGATTTGGCAGAACGACCTGCACATCGACAGAGTGAGTTCCGTTAATCACCGGCAGCAACGGCTTCAACAAGCCATTTCCCCGCTTTTCTAGTGACCAGGTACTGTAGAGAGCGCGACAGCTATCTTTGGTGTAACGATAGCTTTCAAAGTAGCTTTCCCCTTCGTCAACGTTAACGCCATCGATGCCGAACCAGAATTTCGCCTCGCTTTCATTAGCATAATCAGCCTGACAGTTTGCCGCGGTTATCGTCTTGCTATCATCCAGGTAGTATGGCAACTCAACCTTAGCCTGAAGTTTGCGAACACACTCAACAATCAGGCCATCCCCGAAAGGACCGGAGCAAAAGTTCGGGTCAATATCCGGTGTGCCGATAATGCCACCAGCTACTTTGCCAACAATGGTGTCCAGCACCTCCGGCGGCAAAGCCGCACCAACCAGATGCTTTTTAGGTATGGCATCTGATCGCAGACCGTTCGAATCCGCATCTGGCTTTTTAGCCAAGCTAGTCAGCACTTCGCCTATTTTCTGGGTTTTAAAGCCAGCAATATAAAGTGAGTTATCCGGTGTTACCGACTCATTATCCAGTGCTACAAACAGCCCTTCGACTTCACTTTTATAACGTGCCAGCCGCAGTTCATCTTGCTCTTGAGTCAACAACTGAGTGAAATCAGCGGGACGTTTCACCACCTCTCCAACTGTCGATTTAAGGCCATCAGAGATCACCAAAATATAATCGGTTGCTGCCGCCAAGGGCTTCAACGGCAATATTTGAAGATGATTAAAATCCGTCCCCCTTACCGTGAAGTCTTTGTCATATCGCAGCTGCGAATAAGCAGGTCCTGGCAGTAATGGCGAGCGCTTCTTAAAAATCCGGACATTAGCTGCAAAGGTTGACGGGTCAAGCTGGCTGACATCCCCACTCATCGGCAAAGTAAACGGCGCAGTAGTTGACCAGCCGCCAAGATCTTCCAATGAGCACTTCGTGCTGTTTTCTATCCGGTTTTCAGTTACGGCACCATCGTCGGTCTCACCGCAACCAAAGATAACTAGCTTTGAGCTTTTCTCACCATCACGACCAATGAAATACAAATCGTTCGGCATCGGAATGTTACTGCTGTCGGCTATATGTGAACTGTTTTCAAGGCCAAAAGAAAACTGCAAATTGGCCGGTTGCAGGCTCTTTCCTTCCGGATCGTCCGAAGAATTACAGGCGATAAGTGAAGTGGCCGAGAAGGCAATCACAATCATTTTTGCTATAGCGTTTAGTTTCATCATCATATCTCTTTTCACACTCTGCTCACCGGCAGAGCAAAGTATTACTTGAAGGTATAGGAGTACTGAATGGCGTAAATCATTGCGCTGCACTTGGTGGTCTTAAAGAAAAATCCTTCTTCTTCAAATACCTCTCCGGTTTCCCCTTCCAGGTAGGTCAAGCCGAAGTCCAGCGCATGCGGACCGTGTTGGTAAGACAGCCCGGCGGAGTACCAGATCCGATCTGAATCGGGAATACTGGCAGTAACATGTTTATCGGTCGGGCTTTCGTCGTAGGCAATACCGGAGCGGACGGTCCAGTTTTCATTGAACTGATAGGTTGCCCCCAACGCGTAACGATTCGAGTTTTTCCACTCTTCAGGTTTTTGCAGACAAACTCTGTCACTTTCTCCCTTGGTACTGCACTCATTACCTTTTGAGGTTGCGAGAATTTCCTCAAAAGAACTCCAGCCGATATGGACCCAGCTATAATGAACGGCAAACTGATTAGTCAGCTGGTGATAACCGGAAAACTCGATAATTGAAGGCAGGTTTAGTGTCAGCTCACCATCAACATTACGGACGTAATCCAAAACGGCATTGTCAGTATTTAGCTGAACACCACTGAAATCCCCTTCCATATCGATATCGGATGCCCCGGTATAGGCAAGCCCCCAGCGGTGGTTATCATTGAGCTTATACAGCATGCCCAGCTTATAACCGAAACCGATACCGGTTCCTTCCATACTGGCGAACAAATCGGTTTCTCCCCCGGTTGCCAGTTCCGCAATAGACGAATAACGGTTCAGTTCTGCCTGCGCGAGTAACAGGCTGGCACTCGCGCCCAATACAAGGTGATCATTAAGTTCATAAGCCAGGCTGGAATTAAGGTTGATAACCGTCACAGAGGTATCGCCGGCAATCAGACCGAACTCTTTGTTAACCTCATCACTGTATTCAGAAGACAAGCCGAAATCCGCATAGGATCCGAATCCCAAAGTGACCTTGTCATTAAGTGAATGGCTCAGGTAAAAGGTCGGGACAAAAGCAGGAGGCCCGGCTTCATCTTCAAACGCATCTACAAACTGCCCTTTGCTGAATTCGATCTGGATATCCGGATCGATATAGGAAACACCGGTGGAAATATTCGTCCCATCCAGCATGCTGATAGATGCAGGATTACGCGCCAGCGCTGAAGCGTTATCTGCGATCGCCGCCTCTCCGGCAAATGCCCTTCCCAGCCCGGCCCCCGAATGTTCAGCGATCTGAAATCCTGCCGCAGATGCATGGCTGCTCATCCCGCCCATACTCACGACAGCTGCCATGATTACAGTCAATTGCTTCTTGTTCATTTTGACACCATTTTTTCTTGTTAGATTTGGATTTGTCACACCACCGCAATAAGCCACTAATTGCACTTGATGTTTGGCGCAAAACTTACAGAACAACATTCCGTATATCAACTGTATTTGGATAAAATGTTAAGTGGACTATTCTAAATTAAACTCACAACACACCGTTTTTAAGTAATAAACAGAATGAGCAAAGACTCACTTTAAAGTATTTAATCTATCGCAAACGGATGATTTTTAAAGATATAAAGAATGATATCCCATTTTATTTGGAGGAATTTAAGATAAAGAAAATTAAGCAATAATGAGGAGAAAACATTTTGCTTTCGTGACAAAAATAACGGGGAAAAAGACGAGAGAATAGACTCAGAAAGCCCACACCAGAAGCTGGTTTTACACGACAGAGCGCGAATTACAGGCATAAAAAAACCGCCTAAAAGGCGGTTCTTTCGGAAGATGGCGGTGAGGGAGGGATTCGAACCCTCGATACGTTGCCGTATACACACTTTCCAGGCGTGCTCCTTCAGCCACTCGGACACCTCACCAAATTGTTGCTGAGTACTATCGTCTCAACGAGGCGTTACTATAGTGTTCTCGTTGTACAAGGTCAATAAAAACCAGGAAAAAGGCAATCAAACGCTCAATATTACAGCAGCATAACGTACAGACCCGACAAAAAAACATGTTAGCCTGTCCAGAGCGTGCCAGACTGATACAATACCCGCCCGGGGTAAGCCCCTCAATTTATGTCATCAATTTCTGTTGACGCTTTCGTTCCTGTACCGCGTTCACCGGAAATGAAAATAAATCAATTAACTGAGATTGTATTATGTCTTCACAACTGAGTGAGTTACTACAAAACCCACAACTGGCAGATCAGCTACTTTCCGAAGCTCAAACCCGTGGTTTTGTTACCGCGATGGCAGCAGCCCCTCACCTAATTGATCCGGCAGAGTGGCTGGCTTTCCTTTGGGGCGGAGAGGAAACGTCACCATTTGCCAGCCATGAAGAGCTGGAAACGTATGCCAATGCAATCGTCAACCTGTGGAACGAAACCCGTGAAGCTCTGCTGACCGGTAGCTGGCAGTGGCCCGAAGCCTGCCGCCTGGACGATAAAGAGCTGGTTACTCAGGAAACCCGCGAACTGGCTGAAGGTGTCCTTCAGGGTTGGCAGCTAGCCCGTGATGACTGGGAAACCATCATGCCGGAAGAAAGTGAAGACAACGCCCTGCTTGGCGGCGTACTGCTTTGCTTCAGCCTGCTTTACGATCCGGAAAATGCAATGGAAGCTCTGTCACAAGAAGGCGCTGACAGCCTGGCACAGTTTGAAGAGATCTTTAATTCTGTACCGACCATGATTTGTGGCCTGACACTACGAGCCCACGCCCTGGTTGAAGAGCAGTAATCGCCTGTAACAACAAATTGTAAAAATGGCAGCGAATCCCCTTCGCTGCCATTTTTTTACTATTACCTATTCGTTACCAGTTAAGCACTAACTAAACCTCGTCGCTGATTTAGATAAATCATTGCAAACGCAGGCAAGTTCATCAGGACACCATAAAGTAGAGGTGTCAGAGCCAGTTCCGGTCGCTGCAACTGAACTACAGCAACAAAAATCGCAGTCCCGGCATTTTGAATCCCGACTTCAATCGCCAGTGTTTTCACCAACGCTTTATCTCCACCAAGCAACTTTGCCGAGGCAAAACCCAATAGCATTCCCGCAATACACAAACCGACAGCCGCGATTGATGCAACGGAAAACAACTGATGGAAAACTGCGGTATTGGCCCCGACGGTCACAATAACGGTCACAAACAACGCAACCAATGAAGAACGTCCGGCAAGGCGAGAAAAACGCGCAAACCAGTCCCCCTTTGCCCGGTGCTTGATCAGCATGGCAAGCAAAACAGGCACCAAGGTCACTGCAGCCAGCTGTAAGATTGCTGTTTTCAACGGAAATACCAACTGAACGTCCGGCATCACCAGCGTCAACATGACAGGCAGGCTGACCGGTATTATCAAACTACTGATGGCTGTCATAGAGATCGATAACGCCGAATCCCCGCCACTCAGGTGAGTGATCGCATTGGATGATGCTCCGCCAGGTGCTAATGCCAGCAACCAGAGGCCAATAACGACCGGCTCTGGTAACGCGAATACTGAGATCATGATATATGCCAGCAAAGGCAAACCAATAAGCTGGGCACATAAGCCGGCTAAAACTCGCTGCGGATATAAAGCTACCCGTTTAAAATCAGCGACAGTCAGGGTTAAACCGACACAAAACATCATCCATGCCAGCGCCAATGGCAATACCACGGTCAACATTGTCTGACCCATTATTGTTATTCCTTATTATCAAAGAAAAATGGCGACCATTACGGTCGCCATCTGTATTTTCTGTCAGCACCGACGGCTTAAGCGTTACCTTTCACCTTCAGCTGTAACTGGGCGGCAAATTCCAGCATACGGTTCAGTGGAATCAGCGATTTCTCTCGTAAAGATTCATCAACAAATATCTCGTGCTTTTCACCGCCTTCAAGCAGCGCAAGCTCAATCGCTTTCAGGCCATTCATCGCCATCCACGGACAGTGTGCACAGCTACGGCAAGTTGCCCCTGCACCGGCAGTCGGTGCCTCAAACAACTCTTTTTCCGGCACCATCTGCTGCATTTTGAAGAAGATACCTTTATCAGTTGCAACAATAAGCTGTTTGTTCGGCAGCTCTTTCGCCGCTTTGATCAACTGGCTGGTTGAACCTACAGCATCTGCCAACGCAACCACACTGGCCGGAGATTCAGGGTGAACCAGAATAGCAGCATCCGGATACAGGTGTTTCATGTCACGAAGTGCTTTCGCAGAGAACTCATCATGAACAACACATTCACCCTGCCACAACAGCATGTCAGCGCCAGTCTGCTTTTGGATATAAGAGCCAAGGTGGCGATCCGGTCCCCAGATAATAGGTTTACCTTCACTGTCGAGGTGCTCAACAATTTCAAGGGCGATACTGGAAGTCACCACCCAGTCAGCACGTGCCTTCACGGCTGCTGAAGTGTTGGCATAAACAACTACGGTGTGATCCGGGTGGGCATCACAAAACTCGCTGAACTTATCCGCTGGACAGCTCAGATCTAGTGAACATTCCGCTTCCAGCGTCGGCATTAATACATGCTTTTCCGGGGTCAGAATTTTTGCTGATTCGCCCATAAAGCGAACACCACAAATAATCAGGGTCTTAGCCGGATGCTGGTTGCCGAAACGGGCCATTTCCAGTGAGTCGCCAACGAAACCGCCGGTCTCTTCTGCAAGGGCCTGAATTTCAGGATCGGTGTAGTAGTGGGCTATCAAAACCGCGTCTTTTTCCTTTAACAGGGTTTTGATGCTTGCCTTGTATGCCTGTTGCTGCTCTGCAGTCAAAGGCTCAGGCTTGGGAGGAAACGGGTAAACCATTTCAGAAGGATCAAATGTTAAGCTCATCACTCACTTGCTCTGTCAGCTAGTCCTTGTTATCCGGGTATTATACCGCAAACGTTGAAATGATCACCTTTCTGGTTTTTCTCATATCAATACGAACAAAGAAATTGCAGAACTATGCTGATATAGCAAATCATCACGATCAAAAAAGGCCAGTAAAAACCGGCCTTTCTTTCTATCAAGACAGTTCTCTGTCCAGCAGAGCTATCGGGATGATTACTTACCAAGCTTACTAAGATTACGCTCAGCCTGACGCGAACTGGTTGAATCAGGATAGGTAGAAATCACTTCCTGATAATGTTTCTTCGCTTCTTCTGGCTTTTTGCTGCGTTCAGCGATAACGCCTAACTTCAGCATGGCATCAGCACGCTTGTTTGAGTCTTTAAAGCTGGCGACAGCTTTAAACTGTTCCGAAGCTTCTGCCAGTTTATTTTGGGTAAAATACAACTGACCAAGCCAGTAATGAGCATTTGGCTTGTAGACCGATTCCGGATAAGTTGCTAGGAACCCATTGAATGCACTCACCGCCCCCTTGTAATCCTTTTCTTTAAGGATCAGGTTAACGGCCTTTTCGTACGCTTCGTTTTCACTTACGTTGCTGGTGTAAGTCTCGGAAGATTTTTCCTCAGTTTCAGGCGCTTCCTTAACTTCTTTTTGAGGCTGACGACTCAGCGCATCCACTTCACGATACAGCTCACGCTGACGCTCAAGCATCTGCTTCAGATCATAACTGTTTCGCTCAACGATACCGCGCAGTTCATCCATTTCAGAGGACAGCTGGTCAAGCTGACGCTGCATATCAATTTGAACCTGATTTCGGGCCTCAATCAACCGCTCCAGACGCTCAAGGCTGGTATTGCCATTAGCGTTGTTACCATTTAACTCAGTAACAGGAGCAGGCGCGGCGACCACCTGGGTCGCCGCGCCAACCAGCAACGTAAATGCGATATTTCGCATCATGTTACTGTTCATAATATGTTTACCTATGAATTAGTAAACCAGAACCGAACGACGGTTCTTCGCATAGTCAGCTTCTGTGTGGCCAAGAACCAGAGGTTTCTCTTCACCGTAGCTTACGATAGAGATCTGGCTTGCTGGTACACCCAGAGCCTGAAGGTATTTAGCAACCGCGTTAGCACGGCGTTCACCCAGTGCGATGTTGTACTCAGGAGTACCACGCTCATCAGCATGACCTTCAACAATCACGTTAACACCAGCGTTAGTGCGCAGGTATTCAGCGTGAGCATTCAGCATATCTTCGTACGCAGGCTGGATTTCAGCGTTGTCAAACTTGAAGTAAACAGTTTGTTCCTGACGAAGCTGCTGGCTGCGTAGTTCCTGCTCAGAAAGAGCTGCAGAACCTGATTCAACTGGTGTTGCAACTGTAGTTTGCTCGGTAGCTACTGTACCTGTACCAGTATTCGTTTCAGATGCCGCTGAGCTGTCAGTGCTTTCGCTAGAGCTACACGCCGCAAGAGTGATCATCGGCAGCGCAATTGCCAGCCCCTTTAAAACTTTATTCAGTTGCATTTTATTTTCCTTATTTTACTAATTACGGTGAACGTTATAAGAACGGCCCCCATGACGGAGCTCGCACTCTCCCGTTCGTCGCAGGTAATCGTGCTTTAAAACGCCCGTCAATCGACACTAACGATAGCTCATTAAACTTATTATTCACTGAGCTGTAAATCACCATACCACCATTTGGGGCAATACTTGGTGATTCATCCAAGAATGTCTTGGTTAAAATTTGAAGTGCGCCAGTTTTCAGGTCTTGCTTTGCAATGTTATACCCGGATTCTGAGCGATGCACCATTACCAGGAATCGTCCATCCGGTGTCAACTGACCACCCAGGTTCTGCCTTCCTTGCCACGTCAGGCGCTCGGTCGATCCGTCAGCTAAATCTACTCGATATATCTGTGGTTTACCACTTCTGTCCGAAGTAAATACCATCGACTTGCCGTCAGGATACCAAAATGCTTCGGTATTGTTGGCGCGACCACGTGTAATTTGTTTCATTTGCTTGGTTTCCAGATCCAGAATATAGATCTGAAGGCTGCCACTTTTCGACAAGACCATCGCCAGCTTTTTACCATCAGGAGAGAAGCGAGGTGAACCATTATGGCGCGGGAAAGAAGCCACCATCTCACGGGTACCTTTATAGATATCCATGATAAAAATCTGAGCCTGCTTGTTCTCAAAACTTACATACGCAAGCTTACTGCCGTCCGGAGACCAGGATGGTGACATCAGCGGCTGCTGAGATTTAAGCACCAGACGCTCGTTATAGCCATCATAGTCAGCAATACGTAATTGGTAAGGGTAGCGAGACTGGTCATCAATTACTACGTAGGAAATACGGGTCAGGAATGCACCCTTTTCGCCAGTAAGTTTTTCATAAACGATATCGGAAATTCGGTGTGCGTACTGACGTAAACGACTCTCCTTAACCACAGCCCTACCGCTGTAAAGCACATGATCCTTAGTCAGAATCAAATTTCCATCTTGCAAACCGCGACTTTCACCACTGGTCAGCTGCCCACGAACCACATCCACCAGCTGATAAAGGATTTCATAATTCCCTTCTGGCGTTTTGCTCACTTTGCCTGTTACCAGGGCATCAACTCCCAGTGATGTCCAGGCATTATAATCAACCTGCTCTTCACTGTATGGAGTCTGTGGCATCTTACTTGTCGCAACCGGGCTGAATTTGCCGCTTCGGCGCAAGTCTGAAGCAATAACAGCAGACAAGTCAGTAGGCAGTCTGCCCTCACCTTCCCATTGAAATGGTACCACCCCGATTGGACGCGCTGAATCGATCCCTTCAGTGATCACCAATTCCAACTCAGCTTGTGCAACCTGACTAAAGCTCAATAAAGCAAGACACAAGCCCATTAGCCAACGTTTCATAACAGCTCCTTCATCATTGTGGGCTTACCGTTAATCGAATACTACGCAGTTTCTCAACAACAGCCGGATCTTCCGGCATTGGGAACTGACTAACTTTAACTACTGCAGCTTTAGAAGCACGGCACAACGCACTGTCGCCACCGACTTCACTTGCATCCAGCACTAAGCCACTGGTAGAAAGACGCATACGAATGACACATTCCTTTCCAATAAAGCCCTGATCAACAAGCAGGTTTTGTTCAATCATCTGCTTAAAGATAGCACCATATCGGTCGATCTCATCTGCAATATACTGCCCTCTGGCACCGCCTCGCTGCTGTGTCTCAGCCTCAAGACCAGCGAACATATCAGTCAACGCAGCTTCCTGCTGGCGTTGAAGCTCACGAGCTTCAGCCGCTTTTCGCTCTGCTTCTTTGCGTTCAGCTTCAGCCTTTCGCTTAGCAGCCAACTCAGCCTTTCGTCGCTCCTCCGCTTTGCGCCGTTCTTCTTCTGCCTTGCGCTTAGCTGCTTCAGCTTTACGTTTCGCTTCCTCAGCTTCACGCTGCTTAGCCAGTTGGCGCTGACGTTCCTGCTCTGCCTTGCGAGCAGCTTCCTGTTTTGCTTTACGCTCAGCTTCAGCCTTCGCTGCCTTTTGGCGGGCAATACGCGCCGCTTCATCGGCACGGCGTTTTTCTTCTTCCGCCTTGCGCTTAGCTGCAGCCGCTTTTTCACGTTCAGCTGCTACACGCTTACGTTCTTGCTCTGCCTCACGCGCTGCTTTTTCTGCTTTAAGCTTTTCAGCTTTAAGTTGACGTAGTCTTCTCTCTTCAGCCTGACGCTGTTGCTCAAGCGCTTCTGCTTGCTGTTCCAGACGTTTCAGGCGCTCAAGTTCAGCCTGTTTAGCCGCATTTCGTTGCTGGCGTATACGCTGCGCCTGCTGATTAACAAGGGCCGGATCAACCACAACAGCCTTGATAGTACTGCCCTGAGGCTTAGGCTTACTCATGGAAAAATCCGTTCCCCACAGCAATGCCGCCAACAATAAACCATGAAGGATCAAGGAAATAATGATGGCAGCAGAGTAATTGCTTTTATTCATCCTGCTCGCCTGCCTACTGCTCCAGTGGTTCTGTCATCAACCCGACAGAACCGACACCGGCCTGGTTCAGGGCATCCAGAGTTTCAATAATGTACGCGTAAGGAGCACGACTATCGCCACCTACCAGTACAGCAGACTTAGGGTTAATTTGCAGTTCAGCCCTGACACGGGTGAGAAGATCGTTCATGCGCAGGCCGCGGATCATATCGCCATTATCAACACTCAGGCCCAGGTTTCCGTCCTGATCCACTTCGACAATAATCGGCGCACTGCTGTTATCTTCACCCACCAGCTCGACAGCAGACTTAGCTGTCTGTGTTGCAGGAAGCTCAACATCCACGCCTTGGGTGACAAAAGGTGCCGTTACCATAAAGATGATCAACAGCACCAGCATGACATCAATGTAAGGGACGACGTTTATCTCCGCCGTCATTTTTCGCTTTTTCGGTTGATAAGCCATGGCTTACTGCTCCTGAGAAGCGGCAAAGGCCTGGCGGTGAAGAATACTTGAAAATTCTTCCATGAAGGTTGCATAGGTGTGTTCCAGCTTCGATACCTGATTGGTCAGGCGATTGTAGAACATAACTGCCGGAATCGCGGCAAACAGACCCATCGCTGTTGCTACCAATGCTTCTGCAATACCCGGAGCAACCATAGACAATGTCGCTTGCTTTACAGCACCTAGCGCGATAAAGGCATGCATAATACCCCATACCGTACCGAACAGGCCGATATACGGGCTGATAGAACCTACTGTCGCCAAAAATGGCAGGTTGGTTTCCAGCTCATCGACTTCACGGGATAGTGCCACACGCATCGCACGGCCTGTACCTTCCATAACTGCTTCCGGTACCTTGCCGTTGCTACGGTGCAGACGGGCAAACTCTTTAAAACCGGCATGGAAAATTTGTTCGGAGCCAGTCAGGCTGTCTTTGCGGGCCTGAACTTCCTGAAACAACTGAGACAGGTCGATACCGGACCAGAAGCGGTCCTCAAAACGCTCAGCCTTAGATGCTGCGAGAGAAAGAACCTGCGAGCGCTTGATGATCATCGCCCACGAAATCACGGACATACCCAGCAGAACCAGCATTACCGCTTTAACAAGCAAACTAGCCTGTAGAAATAGATCTAAAATGGATAATTCAGCAGTCACTTAGATATCTCCGACTTAATAACTTCTGGGATCTTGATTGGTTTCATAGTTTTAGGGTGAACACAGGCTACCTGAACCATTGCTTTACACAAGGCTTGACCGGCATTGTTGACTAAAACCTGACAAAAATCGATAGAGGCACGGCGGATATTGGCCGGCCAGGTGCGAACAACAAGCTGATCATCAAGTTTTGCGCCGCTCAGGAAATCGATATCGATATGGCGAACAACAAAGCTGACATCCAGCTGGAAAAATTCTTGTAAACTGACACCGTGACTGCGGAAGAGTTCCGTTCTTGCCCGCTCAAAAAATTTCAGATAATTGGCATGATATACAATGCCACCTAAATCAGTATCTTCGTAATATATCGTGATTGGCCATTCAAAGGCATTTTCTTCTGTCATCTGTTTCCTATGCCATCACATAATCCGGTAATTGTACCGGGGCTCTTGCTATTAACCGCTTACTATACCTAACTTGAATAGCAGAATGAAACGCCTCATTTACCAGGGCTCACAAAACTTCAAACTTTTTGACTGTTTTATTCGGCCTTTTGCAATCATAACCGACAAATGCTGCACTTTTATTCACCTTCAAACAGATAGCAAACAGCCCGATGCATATTGCATCGGGCTGTTTTCATTAAACTTATCAGTCGGATACCCGACTAGGAAAACAAACGTAGCCACAGAATCCAGGTCAGTACCGGCATAGCAACGTACGGCGTGAAAAACACTTGCCAGTACCAATGGCGGGGCACAAAGCCCACACCAAAAACCATTGCAGTGCAGGTTGACCATATCAGGGCCGGAGAGATTATCGGTCCGAATCCCCCAATCGCCTGGGCAAAAAGTGTAGGATCCCACATCACCAGCCCGGTGGCAGCCAGTGCCATCGCTAGGGAAAACAAGCGTAACAGCCCGTAGTCCATACGCTGGTGAACACCCTTCACCCAGAGATCAAGATTACTCACCGTTTGCATCCATGTTTTCTGTCGCTTCAAGCCACAGGGCGTTAATGATGCCAAATGAGCAGGCTAGCAGAACACCCAGAATCCAAGCGAAATACCACATAGTCTGTCTCCTTAGTACAGTGAATTCTTGTTGTCTTCGATAAACTTGTTATCAAGACGGCCAAACATTTTGTAGTAACACCAAGTGGTGTAGCCAAGAATAATTGGCACCATCACAAACGCGACACCCGTCATGATGTTCAGCGTCAGCTCAGATGATGTCGCATCCCACATGGTCAGGCTGTGGTTTGGCGCTTCGCTTGAAGGCATTACGAACGGGAACAGCGCAAAGCCTGCAGTCAGGATCACACCGGCCATTGTCAGGCTTGATGAGATAAACGCCAGCGCACCGCGGTCAGCACGGGAAGCAACCACAGTCAACAGCGGCATAATCACAGCCAGAGCAGGAGCAATCCATAGCAGCGGGTACTTGTCAAAGTTGGCAAACAGCGCACCAGACTGACGAATAACTTCTTTCGTCAGAGGGTTAGAAGGCGCATTCGTCACGATTTCTGAAGTCACGATATAACCTTCAATGCTTTGAGCCCAGAAACCTGCGATAGCGAAACATACAGCGGTAGCAATTGATGTGATCATAGCTACGTTACGAGAACGAGTATGAAGTGCATCAGTTGTTTTCATCTGCAGGTAAGCCGCCCCCTGAGTTGTAATCATCAGGATACTGACGATACCGCATAGCAGTGCAAACGGGTTAAGCAGACCGAAGAAAGAACCTTTGTAAGTCGGGATCAGCAGATCGTCCAGCACAAATGGTACACCCTGAAGCAGGTTACCGAATGCAACACCGAAGATCACCGGCGGTACAAAGCTACCTACAAAGATCGCTTTGTCCCAAGCGTTACGCCATTTTGGTTCTTCAATCTTTGAACGGTAATCGAAACCAAGCGGGCGCAACCACAGCGCAGCCAGAGTGACGATCATCGCCAGGTAGAAACCAGAGAACGCAGTTGCGTAAACCAGAGGCCATGCCGCAAACAGTGCACCACCGGCTGTGATCAGCCATACCTGGTTACCGTCCCAGTGCGGGGCGATTGAGTTAATCATTACACGGCGTTCAGTGTCTGTCTTACCGATAATATTCGACAGCACACCCACACCCATATCAAAACCATCTGTGATTGCGAAACCGATGCAAAGCACACCGATCAGCACCCACCAGATAAATCGCAATACTTCATATTCAAACATTGCTTAATTCTCCCTGATTACGCTTCAACCTGACGCGATACCACGTTCTGTGGTGCATCGGTAGTTTCAAAGTGGTAGCGACCTGTCTTCAGGCTGCTTGGACCCAGACGAGCAAACTTGATCATCAGGTACATTTCAGCAATCAGGAACACAGTGTACAGGCCAAGAATTGCCAGCATTGAGGTAATAATGTCTGACGCGGCAAGGTTAGATGCAGCCATAGATACAGGCAGGATCTCACCAACGGCCCATGGCTGACGACCATATTCAGCAACGAACCAACCGGCTTCTACCGCAATCCATGGTAGTGGAATACCGTATAGCGCAGCCTTCAGAACCCACTGCTTCTCGGTGATCTTATGACGGCAAGACTGGATAAATGCAGCACCAATGATACCCAGCATCAGGAAGCCACAGGCAACCATGATACGGAAGCTCCAGAACAGTGGCCATACTGTAGGGATTGAGTCGTCAGCAGCTTTTGCGATATCTTCTTCAGAAGCGTCAACCACATTGTCTGCGTATGGCTTAACCAGTAGGCCATAACCCAGGTCATGTTTCACTTCATCAAACGCAGCCAGATTTTCAGGTGTCTTCTCACCAGCACGTAGTTTCTCCAGCAGACCGTAAGCAATCATACCGTTACGGATACGCTCTTCGTGTTCTACTTTCAAATCACGCAAACCGGTAACTTCTGTATCGAAAGAACGCGTCGCAATAATACCCATTACGTAAGGGATCTTAAGTGCGAAGTCTGTTTCCATCGTTTTCTGGTTCGGCAAACCAAACACAGTGAACGCAGCTGGCGCTTCTTCTGTGTGCCATTCCGCTTCAATTGCAGCCAGCTTAGTCTTCTGTACATCACCCAGCTCATAGCCAGATTCGTCACCCAGAACGATTACCGACAGGATTGACGCCATACCGAATGCAGAAGCAATGGCGAAAGAACGACGCGCAAACGGAATATCACGACCTTTCAGCAGGTAGTATGAGCTGATCCCCAGAATGAACATCGCACCAGTAACATAGCCTGAAGCCACTGTGTGTACGAATTTAACCTGAGCTACCGGGTTCAAAACAACTTCGGCAAAGCTAACCATTTCCATACGCATGGTTTCGAAGTTGAAATCAGCACCTACCGGGTTTTGCATCCAGCCGTTAGCAACCAGAATCCACAGAGCCGAAAAGTTTGAACCAAGAGCTACCAGCCAAGTGACAGTAAGGTGCTGACGCTTAGACAGGCGATCCCAGCCGAAGAAAAATAGGCCGACAAGGGTAGATTCAAGGAAGAAAGCGATCAGTGCTTCGATAGCCAGAGGGGCACCGAAAATGTCGCCTACATAGTGAGAGTAATACGCCCAGTTTGTACCAAACTGGAACTCCATGGTAAGGCCAGTAGCCACACCCAGAGCAAAGTTAATACCGAACAGCTTACCCCAGAACTTGGTCATGTCCTTGTAGATTTGCTTTCCGGTCATTACATAAACAGACTCCATGATGGCAAGCAGGAACGCCATCCCCAGAGTCAATGGGACGAACAAAAAGTGATACATCGCAGTTAATGCGAACTGTAACCGCGATAGTTCGACGATATCAGTGAACATTGAGAACTCCTTTTTTCGCCAGGCTGACTGACGACAGTACTACACAGTGTACCGATGGTTGGGCTTAGCAAATGCAACTTTATAACTGCAATTTAGGTACCTTCCTGGCCACCATCTTTTAATAATCAATGGCTTCCTTTTGTATGTTGCAGTTGTGTACTAAATTAGTTAATTTATTGTTAAGCTACAGCTAATAAAGTCATTGCTAATATTACTGTCATTCTTCTCGCCGCTCAATGGGTTTATCGCACATTTTGCTTTGATAAATATCAAAAAAAGCAGCTCATTTTTTAAACACCAAGCTCTTGATTGATTTAGATCAAGCTTTTTCAATACTCGATATTTTCAGGTTTGAACAGAAAAAAACACTATCTTTAATGCCAATGAATAGCGGTTAACACCCATTCATAACCTGTTTTTAAATCATCATACATCTTGCTTATCACGGTTAGAAAAAACAGGCCTTCTTGCTCTGATTAAGAGGAAGCATTACACCTCTAATATCATTAATTCCGTGACTAATACGTAATTTAGGGGCTCAACACCCCACTCATCACATAAAAAAATCTAATCCGAAACACAAATTTATATCGCTTTCTAGAGATGGGAAAATATCTATAATCAGCGTCAGAAACAGATGAAGCCGCCCAGACAGTAAAAATCGTCTTTTTGGCGGGTTATGCGCTGTTTCCCCAACAATGAATTTGATGATTGAGGAAGTAGTTATGGCTCGTTTTATTGAAAAAATTATTGCTCTTTACCAACCAAGCTTCACCGAGTTGTATAAGAACAATATCTAAAAAGTGGTCAATAATGACCCACTAATCGCCGTTGTGAGTACTTTGCTCCTTTATTTGCGCCTTTAATTACCGAAGTGATGTCAAAGTTATGTAAACGAAGCAGGATTTTTTTGAGCGATTAGTGTGCTCTGGGAATAGCAAAAACAAAAAAACGAGGCCTTGGGCCTCGTTTTTTACTTATCTTCCGAATCAGCTTTCCGGTATATCCAGACCAAAATGCAAATAGGCGCGATGAGTCGCAATTCGGCCTCTTGGCGTGCGCTGCAAGAAACCCTGCTGGATCAGGTAAGGCTCCAACACATCTTCAATCGTATCTTTTTCTTCACCGATCGCCGCCGCAAGGTTATCCAGACCTACAGGTCCCCCCATAAACTTGTCGATAATAGCCATCAGCAACTTGCGATCCATGTAATCAAAACCGCTGCTGTCTACATCCAGCATATCCAATGCTTTACCTGCAGTATTCGGGCAGATATGGCCATTGCCTTTTACTTCCGCATAATCTCGGACCCGTCGCAGCAGACGGTTAGCAATACGAGGTGTACCACGGGAACGCATCGCGACTTCTTTGGCCCCGGCTTCTTCCATCGACAATCCCAGGCAGTCAGCACTGCGCTGAACAATGCCACACAGATCCTCAACCTTGTAGTATTCCAGACGCTGGGTAATACCAAATCGGTCACGCAGAGGTGAAGTCAGAGAACCAGCCCGCGTTGTCGCACCAATCAGGGTAAACGGCGGCAGATCAATCTTAATTGAGCGAGCCGCTGGCCCTTCACCAATCATGATATCCAGCTGATAATCTTCCATCGCCGGATACAGCACTTCTTCAACCTGCGGGCTCAGACGGTGGATTTCATCAATAAACAGGACATCATTTTCTTCCAGGTTCGTCAGCAGAGCCGCCAGATCACCGGCTTTTTCAAGCACCGGACCGGAAGTAGTGCGAATACTCACCCCCATCTCATTGGCGACAATGTTAGCCAATGTGGTTTTACCCAAACCGGGAGGACCAAAAATCAACAGGTGATCAAGGGCTTCATCACGAAGCTTCGCGGCTTTGATGAAAATTTCCATCTGATCACGGACATGATCCTGCCCCTGATAATCCTGCAACAGTTTGGGACGGATCGCGCGATCTATCAGCTCTTCTTCACGAGTTGTAGGAAAATCACCGGCTACCAGTCGATCGGCTTCAATCATGAATAACTACACCTTAAACCATAGAACGTAGGGCATCGCGGATAATTTCTTCGCTGGTCATATCCGCTTTTGCTACCTGAGAAACTACTTTCGAAGCCTGCTGTGGCTTGTAGCCCAGCGCAATCAGCGCGCTGACAGCTTCATCTTCAGCCTTGGCTGCATTTGGCTCTTCAACCGGAGCATTAGACGCCGCAGAATCAAGTGCCGGAGTAAACAGATCACCTTCACCCCAGCCTTTCAGACGGTCTTTCATTTCAACAACCAGACGCTCAGCCGTCTTCTTACCAACACCAGGAATTTTCACCAGCGTAGTAATGTCTTCATTTTCGACACTCAGAACAAATTGGCTCGCCGTCATAGCAGACAGAATAGCCAGACCCAGCTTAGGACCGACACCGTTAGCCTTAATAACTTCACGGAAAAGCTCTCGTTCGCTCTTCTTATTGAAGCCATACAACAACTGAGCATCTTCGCGAACAATAAAGTGTGTTGAGATAACCGCTTCCTGCCCGACTTCCGGTAGTTCATAGAAACAACTCATCGGCATTTGTACTTCATAACCGATGCCACCCACCTCAATTAGTACTTCAGGCGGTTGTTTTTCTAAAATGGTTCCACGTAGTCGGCCAATCACAACAATATCTCTTTATTGATTCACAAAATTGGCTCTAGGATAGTAAAGAGCTGGATGTATATCCAGCTCTTTTTCATTAAATATGGTGGGATTAAAAGACTCAGTTTCTGGAGGAAACAACCGCATTAAGGCTGTCAGCCAGCCCTTTAAGGGTTTCAACCTGCTCTGCCAGCTGCGCACCCTGTGTCGCTACCGAGTCAGAAACATGGTTGGTTTCAACCACACTGTTTGCCACTTCACTACTGGCTGAATTAAGCTCTTTCAGGGCATCGACCTGATGGCCCATTATGTCCGCCAGACGGTTTACGTCCACGGAAATACTGCCAATTTGCTCAATAATGCCTGTCAGCTCGGTTGTCGTTGCTTCAATAACCGCTTGCCCGTGCTGAACTTCATTTCGGCTTTTTTCCAGCAAAGCCCGTATCTCGACGGCAGAATCATTACTTTTCGCCGACAGCTCCCGAACCTGATCGGCAACGACAGCAAAGCCCCTACCCTGTTCTCCGGCCCGTGCCGCTTCAATGGCGGCATTCAGTGCCAACAGGTTGGTCTGCTCTGCGACTGAAGTGATCAAATCCGCGACGGACATGATCTCGTCATTACTACTGAGGATTTGGGCGATCGCCTGTGTTGAAGCATTCAGTGAACCTGAGCTCTTCTCTGCTTGAGTACGGATTGTTTCGCTACGAGCTTTCAGTTCGCTTACGAAACGGTCTGATTCATCAATGCCTTCTGTCATCTGCACCAACTGCTGGCTCATCTGTTCAGCCGCACTGGCCTGAGATTCACAGTTAAGGTTCAGATCATTAACCTGCTGGTGCAAGCTCAGCGACTGCTGCTCTAACTGAGCTGCAACCTGTCCAAGCTGGCTGGCATTATCGCTGGCTTGCTCAAGCACCACTGATAGCTGCTGCTCACCCTGTTGGGCTTTATCAGCAATTGCCTGGCTACTTTGCTGTGCCTGCTCTGATGCTTCAATCGCATCATGGCGCTGCTTCACGGTATAAGCCTGAGCAATGCCAATCACCACCAGCGGCATAATCATCCCGGACCAGATTTCAACAGCAGCTGCAGAATCCGTCAGTTCAAGGTGCGGGAATACCGTCCCTGACAAATGCTGACTTATCATCCATGCGGAAACAACGACTACAAATACGCTCCAGAACGATGCCATCAATGGCTTTGCCGCCAGGAAGAAAGCAATGATCAGCAACGGCATCCAGAATGCCTGGGTCGAAACGACGATACCACCGCTTTGATAAACGATATTGATGGCATGGGCCACCATACCGAAGAAGCCGATATTAAGCGCAAATTCAGGTGTACGCAGCATACGTAAGACCACCCCAGCCATGAGTTCGCAACCTATCAGCAACAGTGATGTCATTATTAACAGCGAATGGTCATGATTGAACCATTTAAATAAGCTGTAACAACCGACAAAGAAAGATAGCAGAGTAAAAAAGAGAAGTGTTTCTACATAGCGGGCCTGTTCTCCTTGCCAGCTATGCGATGATGGCATAAACAAAATACGCCAAATCGCCAATGGGGTCATTGCCTACGTTCCTTATTCCTTATATGACCACTGGTTAATATAATTCATATAAGTTTGTGTTAACAAAAGAAAAAAGCAGCCAATGACTGCTTTTTTGATCAAGTTAACAACAGCTGCCAACAGCTATTGATAGAACGAATAATAACACGCACCGCCGTTAACGATAGCGTCCGCGCCTTGCCCCTCTTGCCTGACCTGCCATTGCAATCAGGGTCTTATGAGTGTGGGCATGACAGATTGCTACCGCCAGGGCATCCGCCGCATCGGCCTGAGGTTTACCCGGTAACTTCAGCACAGAACAAACCATATGCTGCACCTGAGCTTTATCGGCACCACCGGAGCCAACAACAGCCTGCTTGATAAGGCGGGCTGCATACTCGCTGACAGGCAGCCCTGCATTTACTGCCGCAACAATAGCACTGCCGCGCGCCTGGCCAAGTTTAAGGGCCGAACTGGCGTTCTTCCCCATAAACACTTCTTCAATAGCGAAAAAATCTGGCTGGAACTGAGTGATTACTTCTGAGACACCGGCATAAATCTGTTTTAGCCGGCCGGGGATATCCTCGGCAGAGGTGCGAATGCACCCACTGCCAAGATATTCAAGGTTGCGCCCTACCTGCCGAATCACACCATAACCGGTGATCCTCGAACCAGGGTCAATCCCTAAGATGACTGACATTCAGTCACGCTCCTATAACGGTATGCTTTACCTGCCAATTTGCGGATAAAACCACTGCACGTCAAGATTACAGCTGAGCTGCAACCTCATCAGAAATATCACCGTTATGGTAAACTTCCTGAACATCATCAAGATCTTCAAGCGCATCAATCAGGCGTAGCAGCTTAGGTGCAGTGTCTGCATCCAGCTCTGCTTTAGTAGATGGAACAAGAGTTACTTCTGCGTTTACCGCTTCAAAGCCTGCCGCATCCAGTGCATCTTTCACCGAACCGAAATCAGTCGGCGTAGTGTAAACGTCGATAGAACCATCATCATTGGTTTCAACGTCGTCAGCACCGCCTTCCAGTGCCGCTTCCATCACAGCGTCTTCATCAAGACCTGTCGCGTAAGAAATCACGCCTTTCTTGTCGAACAGGTAGTTTACGCTGCCGTCCGTGCCCAGGTTACCACCCGCTTTAGAGAACGCGTGACGAACACCGGATACAGTACGGTTGCGGTTATCAGTCATGGTTTCAACCATTACCGCAGTACCGCCAGGACCGTAACCTTCGTAAATCACGGTTTCCATGTTGTCGTCACCTTCACCACCAGCACCACGACTGATTGCACGGTTAACGGTATCACGGGTCATATTGTTTGACAGCGCCTTATCAACGGCCGCACGCAAACGAGGGTTATTGTCAGCTTCCGGGCCACCTTCTTTGGCTGCCACAACGATTTCACGGATCAGCTTAGTGAAGATTTTACCGCGCTTGGCATCCTGCGCCGCTTTACGGTGTTTGATATTGGCCCATTTACTATGACCTGCCATAACATACTCCGGATTCTGATTAGCCAACAAATGGCTAAAGTTTCACAAATGAATACCAATCTGATGAATACGTTTTAATACCAAGCCGATTTAATTCAGCAATGATTTTGATACAGACTGGCCTAAAAAAAGACTGGCCTTTCGGCCAGTCTAATAAAAGATGAAAGAAGCTTATTTCTGCTCTTCCGTTTCTTTCTGAGCAACCTGAACTGCAATTGCCAGTTCTTCCAGCGCTGCCGGGTTAGCAACACTTGGTGCGTCAGTCAGAAGACATGCTGCCGCCGTTGTTTTAGGGAAAGCAATCACGTCACGGATGTTTTCAGTACCGCACAGCAGCATAACCAGGCGGTCAAGACCGAATGCCAGGCCCGCGTGTGGTGGAGTACCGAATTTCAGAGCGTTCAGCAGGAAGCCGAACTTCAGTTGCTGTTCTTCTGCATTGATACCCAGGATATCAAATACTGTCGCCTGCATATCCGCATTGTGGATACGAACAGAACCGCCACCCACTTCGTAACCGTTGATAACCATATCGTAAGCGTTAGAGTTCGCTGCCGCAGGGTTCTCTTTTAGTTCTTCCGGACTAACGCCCAGTGGAGATGTGAATGGGTGGTGCATTGCGTGCAGGTTACCTTCGTCGTCTTCTTCGAACATTGGGAAGTCAACAACCCACAGCGGAGCCCATGCTTTAGTATCTGTCAGCTCAAGGTCTGTACCCAGTTTCAGACGAAGTGCGCCCATTGCTTCTTCAACAACACGCTTCTTGTCTGCACCGAACAGGATGATGTCGCCAGATTCAGCCTGAGTGCGATCAAGCAGCTGAGCAACAACGTCTTCGTTCAGGAACTTAGCAACCGGAGACTGGATACCTTCGAAGCCAGCTTCACGATCGTTAACCTTCATCCATGCCAGGCCTTTCGCACCGTAGATACCAACGAACTTAGTGTATTCGTCGATCTGCTTACGGCTCAGCTGAGCACCGCCCGGTACGCGAATAACAGCAACACGGCCTTTCGCATCGTTTGCAGGGCCAGAAAATACTTTGAAGTCAACGTCTTTCAGGATGTCCGCAACGTCAACCAGCTCAAGTGGGTTACGCAGGTCTGGCTTATCAGAACCGTAGCGACGCATTGCTTCTTCAAACTTCATTACAGGGAATGCGCCAAGATCTACGTTCAGCAGCTCTTTCCACATTTCATTGATCATGCGCTCAGTTACTTCACGCACCTGATCTGCGCTCATGAATGAAGTTTCGATATCGATCTGGGTGAATTCTGGCTGACGGTCAGCACGCAGGTCTTCGTCACGGAAACACTTAACGATCTGGTAGTAACGGTCGAAACCAGACATCATCAGTAGCTGCTTGAACAGCTGAGGTGACTGAGGCAGAGCGTAGAAGCTGCCTTTATGAACACGGCTTGGTACCAGGTAGTCACGAGCACCTTCAGGTGTCGCTTTAGTCAGTACCGGCGTCTCAATGTCCAGGAATGCATTGTCATCAAGGAAACGACGGACAAAGCTAGACGCTTTCGCACGCAGCTTAATACGGTCGCTCATTTCAGGACGACGTAGATCCAGGTAACGGTACTTCAGACGCTGTTCTTCAGTGTTAGTCTGGTTGAAGTCAAGCGGCAGAACGTCTGAACGGTTGATGATTTCAAGGCCGTTTGCCAGCACTTCAACTTCACCTGTTGCCATGTCTTTGTTTACCTGGCTTTCAGGACGAGTGCGAACTTCACCGGTCAGACGGATACAGAATTCGTTACGCAGTTGGTTAGCGACTTCGAATACGTCTTTCATATCCGGATCGACAACTACCTGAACAATACCTTCACGATCTCGCATATCGATGAAGATTAGACCGCCTAAATCGCGGCGACGATTAACCCAGCCGCATAACTCTACTGTTTGCCCTGCTAAGGACTTGTTCAGGTGACCACAATATTGGGTGCGCATATGAAATTCCCGATCTGTTTACTTACTTTCCTGTGAGCGAATTAGGTTTGCTAATCACTTATCATGCACAGGCTTAATCAATCCCGGCCGGAATCGCTCATTCCTTATCCGATTTCAAGGGGGTGGCTCTGGCCGAGAGGCAAAAATAACGAGGTATTATAAAGAAAAACTCTAATGTAGGAAAAGGTACAACCCGAGATCAAGTAAAAATCCCCGATTATTTTGACTAATTCCAAACAATCTAAGCACAATAGAGAAATAGTAGACTGATTATCGCGGATATTTTCCCCAAACCAGCAAAAACAGGCCTGAATATGTCCAGTTCGCAGACACCTCCACTTCGACTTGGTTTAGCCATGTGGTCCCACAGCCATTGGCAACAGAGCCTGTATGGTTCCGGCTGCAAATCCGGCGAGCGATTAGCACGTTATGCCCAAACTTTTAATACCGTTGAAGGTAACACAACCTTCTATGCCACCCCGGCTAGCACGACGGTCAAAAAGTGGAATGAAGCGACACCGGACAATTTCCATTTTACCTTTAAGCTGCCACAAACGATTACCCACCAAAACCAGTTGATGCATTGCGAGCAACTGGTGGCAGATTACCTGACGGTAATGGAGCCCCTGGCTGAAAAAACCGGATTATGGAAAATCCAGCTACCCGCCAACTTTGGCCCAAATGCCCTGTCAGCTTTGGATAAATTCCTGGCAAAGCTGCCATCTCACCTCAACTGCGGCGTCGAAGTTCGCCACCCGGCCTTCTTTGCCAAAGGTGAAGAAGAAAAAATACTGAACCGCCTGCTAATTGATCACGGAGCAAACCGCATCATCATGGACAGCAGGCCAGTCTTTGCGGCACCGCCAACCACAGAAGCAGTCATCGATGCCCACCAGAAGAAACCAAAAGTCCCGGTTCATGCCATTGCAACAGCAACCAACCCGATGATCCGTTTTATTGGTCACCCGGATGATCACAGTAATGATCCGTTTTTCGCCAACTGGCTTCAACGCATTCCCCAGTGGCTGGATGATGGTAAACAGCCCTACCTGTTCATCCACACCCCGGATAACAATCAAGCACCGGAACTGGCTACCCGTTTGTATCAGCAGCTTCAGCGACAACTTGGTGAAGCTAATACGCTGCCCGATATTCGTCTTCCTAATCTCAATGGTAAGAGTTCGCAAATCACGCTGCTTTAGCCAAACCGCACTAAAAACAGCTTAATTGCAGCTGATAACAAATTAACTATTCATAAATCACTAAAGACAAGCGGCCGCATTTTCACTACAATACGCGACCTTTCAAAGAGTGACGGAACACACTTTGTATCTTAGAAAGGATCAGGTTCTTTAACGTTTTAAGAGGTTCGTGAGAATGGCAGGCCACGACAATATTTTTGCTGCGCCAATCGAAAAGCTCGGTGATTTCACTTTTGATGAACGTGTAGCTGAAGTTTTTCCGGATATGATTCAACGCTCGGTACCGGGTTACAGCAACATCATATCTGCAATTGGTATGCTGGCTGAGCGCTTTGCCAAACCTTACTCAAAAGTTTACGACCTCGGTTGCTCACTGGGTGCCGCGACTTTATCTATGCGCCGCCACATCCAGCAGGAAGGCTGTCAAATTATCGCGGTTGACAACTCAGCTGCCATGGTTGAGCGTTGCCGCCTTCACATCAATGCCTACCGCTCAGATACGCCGGTTCAGGTGATTGAAGCTGATATCCGCGATATCGAAATCAAAGACGCCTCCGTCGTCGTTCTGAACTTCACCCTCCAGTTCCTGGCACCTGACGACCGCCAGATGCTGCTGGAAAGAATCTACGCCGGCCTGCGCCCTGGCGGTATTCTGATCCTGTCTGAAAAATACATTTTTGACGATGAGTGCTCACACGAGCTGCTGATCGACCTACACCATGACTTCAAACGTGCCAATGGCTACAGCGAGCTGGAAATCAGCCAGAAACGCAGTGCTATCGAGAACGTGATGCGTCCTGACAGCATTGACACCCACAAGCAGCGCCTGAGCAATATCGGCTTCAGCAGTACTGAAGTCTGGTTCCAGTGCTTCAACTTCGGCTCAATGTTCGCCATTAAATAAGGTATACCGCTCCACTATGTTTAGTTTTTCTGAGTTCTATCAGCTCATTGCCCAACACGAAACCCTGCGTCCGTGGCTGAATACCCTACCTAAGCAATTAAGCGACTGGGAAGAAGCCGAGCACGGCGACATGGGCCGCTGGATGCGTGCCCTTAAAAAATTCCCGACCGACAAGCCGGATATCATTGATATCAAAAATGAAGTTAGCGTTCGCTACGAAGACGGCGTTGCCGATGGTGAGAAAAAGCGCCTGGAAAGCTTACTTCGCCTGCTTCACCCATGGCGTAAAGGCCCGTACAACATGCACGGTATTCACATTGATACCGAGTGGCGTTCAGACTGGAAATGGGATCGCGTTCTGCCGCACATCTCTCCGCTGAAAGGCCGTAGCGTGCTTGATGTAGGCTGTGGTAACGGTTATCACATGTGGCGTATGCTGGGTGAAGGTGCGGAACTGACTGTCGGTATCGACCCGTCAAACCTGTTCCTGATCCAGTTTGAAGCAATTAAGCGCCTGATGGGGCAGGACAACCGTGCCTTCCTGCTGCCGCTGGGTATTGAACAACTGCCGGAACTGAAAGCATTCGACACAGTATTCAGTATGGGGGTGCTTTACCACCGCCGTTCTCCGCTGGATCACATTATTCAGCTTAAAAACCAGCTGCGCAAAGGTGGTGAAGTGATTCTGGAAACCCTGGTTATTGACGGCGATGAAAATGCCGTACTGGTTCCGACTCACCGTTATGCCCAGATGCACAATGTTTATTTCTTCCCTTCAGCCAAAGCGCTGAAAGTCTGGATGGAGAAATGCGGTTTTGTTGATGTCCGTATTGTTGACGAATGTGTTACCACTACCGATGAACAACGATCAACTGACTGGATGACCAATAATTCACTTCCTGAATATTTGGACCCGGAAGACCCTACCAAAACAATTGAAGGTTACCCGGCACCGAAGCGAGCCATACTGGTAGCCACAAATCCTGACTAAGACTTGACAAGGGATGCTATTCGCATCCCTTTTTGTACGCTAAACTATCGCCGCCTAAAGAAAAATTAGAAGTACTACCGGGAGATACGATGCTTCGCCGCAGTGTGCCACTTTTCACTTTTGCTTTACTTTCCGGCTGCACCATTACGCAGTCTGCAGACCACCAACAAACCATGACAGCCATCAACACCATGGAGCAGCGAGTTAACTTCCAGCTTGCCACCATGATCAAACAGATTGATGAGCAAAATACCTACATTGCTAATCTTGAGAAAGAACTGTCATCCATCTCCGAAGAACTGGCACAGCAGTCGCAGCAACTTAATGCTGCTACATTGCAACGACCGAGCGAAGACAAGGCAGCCCCTGCTCCCGTTGCCGCACCAGCCACAGATACTAAAGTGGCTCACGGCAAAGTCATTTTGGGTGAAGAAGAATGGGTTTGGCTAGACTCTATACAAACTTTCTTCAAAGCCAGGATTGATACCGGGGCTACAACTTCTTCCCTGAACGCTGTTGACCTACAGGTTTTCGAGCGTGACGGTAAAGAGTGGGTTCGTTTCAACCTTGACCACATTTCTGACGGCAACGACAAAAATACCGAAATTGTCGAAGCCCCTGTGGTGCGCTGGGTGAAAATCCGTCAGTCAACAACTGAGCAGGCGGAACGCCGTCCGGTCATCGAAGCATGGGTAAACCTTGGGCAACTTCACGAAAAGACCCAGTTCACTCTTGCAGATCGCTCTCATATGACCTACCCAGTATTGTTAGGTCGTGATTTCTTTAAAGATATTGCTCTTGTGGATGTCGGTAAAAAATATGTTCAGGGCATGAACGAACAAAAAATACAAAAAACTAAAATCTGATTGATGAGGATGCCATGACGTCAAGAATCCCGTTTTATTTTTTAATCACCTTGCTCGTTATTGCCGGTGCTGCTCTCAGCATGTACCGACATGACGTCTACGGCGTTCCATGGACTCCGGGTGAAGAGCGTGCTCTTTGGGAGCTAGAAGCCCGTATTGAGTTTGATGCTATCGGTGATCCGGTCAAAGTATCTATGGCCGCACCGGAAACCCAGCAGGGTTTCACCCTTATCGATGAAAGTACCTCTTCACCAGGTTATGGTGTGGCTCTAATTGACACAGACACAGGCCGTCGTGCTGAATGGTCTGTTCGTGAAGCCACTGGCAAACAAATCCTCTATTACAAAACCCAGATGCTGGTTGACGATCAGGCTAGCTACACTGTTGAGCCACCAAAAGGTGACACACCACCAGTCAGCCTCGACAACCCGCAACAAACGGCTGCAACGGCGCTTCTAGAACAGGCCCGTAAACTGTCTTCCGACAATATCACCCTGGCCCGTGAGCTAATCAAACAGTTCAATGACAAAAACAATCAGAATGCTTCATTGCTGCTCAACAACCTGAGTCGCGAAAAAGCCATTACCAGTCTGTTATCACTGGAAGGTATCCATTCACGTATTGTTGGCGGACTGCAGCTTGAAGATGGTCGCCGCCGCCAGAGCATTGAACCTATGGTTGAAGTCTGGGATAGCGAACACTGGCAGCTGTTCGATTTGTACTCCGGACGTGAAGGTAAACCAGACAATATTATGCTGTGGAACCAGGAAGGCCATTCCTTGCTGGATGTTATCGGTGGACGTAACTCTAATATCAGCTTCTCTATCATTGCCCAGGACATTACGCCACAGCAAGCAACAAGAGAAAAAGTACAGGCAGAAGATCTGCTGAACTTCTCAATCCACAGTCTGCCGGTCGAAGAGCAGGCAATGTTCAAGACCATCATGCTGGTACCTATCGGTGCCTTGATTGTGGTCTTCCTGCGGATCATCATTGGCCTGAAAACTTCCGGTACCTTCATGCCGGTACTGATTGCTGTAGCTTTTGTTCAAACCCAACTGCTCACAGGTATTCTCGGCTTCTTATTGATTGTCGGCACCGGTTTGATCATCCGTGGTTACCTGTCGCGGCTCAACCTGCTACTGGTTGCCAGGATATCGGCTGTAATTATCACAGTAATCATGATCATCTCGGTATTTACCGTGGTGGCCTTCAAGATCGGACTGGTTGAAGGGCTTTCCATCACCTTCTTCCCTATGATCATCCTGTCTTGGACCATCGAACGTATGTCGATCCTATGGGAAGAGGAAGGTGCGAAAGAAGTCATGATTCAGGGTGGCGGCTCACTACTGACAGCGGTACTGGTTTACCTGGCAATGACTAATGACCTGGTTCGCCATCTGACCTTTAACTTTATCGGTATGCAGCTGATTGTGCTGGCACTAATCCTGATGCTGGGTAACTACACCGGCTATCGCCTGAGCGAGCTACGTCGCTTCAAGCCGCTTGCGGAGGGCTAAGCCAATGTCACTGTTTTCACAGTTTACCTCACCCTTCAAGCTTCGTGAGCGCGGTATTATGGGGATGAACCAGCGTAACCACAGCTATATCGGCCGCTATAACGACCGTAGCCTGTACCCGCTGGTTGATGACAAGCTGAAAACGAAGATCATTGCCCAGCGTGCCGGGGCAACCGTGCCTGAGCTGATCGGTGTTATCGACAGCCAGGTATATGTCAAACGCATCCACGAAATGGTGAAAGACTGGCCGGGTTTTGTAATTAAACCGGCTCAGGGCTCTGGCGGTAAAGGCATCCTGGTTGTCACAAAACACAAAGATGGGATTTACACTAAGCCATCCGGTGCCGAAATGAACAAACAGGATGTTGAGCGCCATATTACCAACACCCTAGCCGGCCTGTTCTCCCTTGGCGGTAAAAACGATGTCGCCATGGTCGAAGACCTGATCCAGTTCGATGATGTCTTTGACGGCTTCAGCTACGAAGGTGTTCCTGATGTCCGGGTTATCGTTTTCCGAGGTTACCCGGTGATGGCAATGATGCGTTGTTCAACCGCAGCTTCTGACGGTAAAGCTAACCTTCACCAGGGCGCTGTTGGAGTCGGTATAGATATCGCCACAGGCAAGGCAATCCGTGCCGTTCAGTTTGACAAGCCTGTTGAACGCCACCCGGATACCGGTCGCCTGCTCAAAGAGCTGGCCGTGCCGAACTGGGAACGGCTCCTGACCCTGGCATCCAGTGCCTGGGAGATGACGGGCCTTGGCTATATGGGGACCGACATGGTTCTGGATAAATACAAAGGCCCGATGGTATTGGAGCTCAATGCCCGTCCGGGGCTGGCAATTCAGACCGCCAACGGAAGCGGTCTCCTGCCTCGCCTGCGGCATATCGAAAACCTCGGCAGTTCAGTAGAACACCCGACTCCGGCAGAAAGAGTTGCCTATGCCGCCAAACAGTTTGGTGTAAGAGCCAAGTTCTAAAGAACATTACTTAAGCCCTGATGTCTCCCGTCAGGGTTTTTTTAATGCAATTAAAACGACGGCCTAACAATCCGCCAACCAGATTCTGAACGGATTCAGTATGATGCAACCTTCAATAGAGACCCTCTTTGAACAAAACGTTGACCGCACGAACAGCAACAGCATCAAGTGGGATAAATACAAAGGCCGGGATATCCTCCCGATGTGGGTGGCCGACAGCGATTTCAGAGTACCCGATGCAATCACAGAAGCACTGCACCAACATGTTGATCATGGTGTGTTCGGTTATGGTTCCGCACCACAGCGGTTAACAGACCTGCTGGTTGAACGGATGAAACAACGCTATAACTGGCAAATTGAACCAGATTGGATAGTGTACCTTCCCGGCCTTGTCTGTGGCATCAACCTGTCGGTAAGAGCGCTTACTGAAAGCCATCAGGGCGTGATCAGCCCCAAACCTGTCTATCCGCCATTCATGTCAGCCGCCAAGCTTGCCAAACGGCCTCTGGATGTTTCTCCGGTCAGGCTACTTAACCACCGCTGGCTGATGGCTCTTGAGCAAACAGACATCTCCGCAAACGCCAAACTGCTGCTGTTCTGTAACCCTCTCAATCCCGGCGGTACGGTTTACTCACGAGAAGAACTTGAGTCTGTGCTGACTTTCGCTGAACAGCACGATCTCTTAGTCTGTTCAGATGAAATACATAGCGACTTAATTCTGGATGAAGAAAAGCAGCACATTCCATTTGCCAGCCTGAATAAGAGTGCTGAGCAACGCTCTGTGACCCTGATTGCTCCCAGCAAGACATTCAACATTGCCGGGTTAGGTGCATCCGTAGCAATTATTCCCAATCCTGCGTTGCGACGCCGGTTTATGAAAGCCAAAGCAGGCATAGTGCCCGAGGTTAATGTTCTGGCCTTTACCGCCGCTCAGGCAGCCTATGAACACTGTGAACCGTGGCTTGATTTACAATTGGCTTTTTTACGCCGGCACCGCGACACGCTGGAACAAGAAATCAATGCCATGCCCTATTTGACTCTTGAACATATTGAAGCCACCTACCTGGCATGGATTGATGCATCCTCACTGCCAGTTGCCAGCCCATTTAAATTTTTTGAACAAGCTGGTGTCGGTCTCTCACCCGGTGCCGATTTCGGTAATTCAGGCTTTGTTCGATTAAATTTTGCCTGTAACAGCAAAACACTGAGTGAGGCTCTGAGGCGCATGCGGTCAGCAATCGAGCAACTGCCTGCTACCAAGTGATTTTTTCCTAAAGTTCTGACAATTTGCTCCGATAAAAGGGAATCATTAGCGAAAAACCCTTTATCAGATGCAGATCCATACCTTAGACAAAGCACAGCTTATTAATGAAGTGCAGCTAGGTGGCCAGCTCAACCACGCGGTTGAAGGCGGTCGCCGAGCTGACTTTGCATTAATGCTGGCGATGTTGTCTCCGGATCATCTGGAAACGGTACCTGTTGACGCCCCTCCACCGAAGGGGAAAACTGAGGCAGAGCTGCGTGCTTATTTTGAGCTCCGCGATCCTCAACCTCTGACAACATCTGAACACTGCTATGAAAATGCGGCGGCACAGGCCAAAGCCTTTCACGAAAGCGGGCTCAATGGCGTTCGCCTGCTGCAAGAGCTTCAGCCAACCGCGCTGACCTTCCCTCCACAGGATACAAAAGGCCTGCCTGAAGAGGTTTATCACAACCTGTCGGGCCATGAACGCCGTATGTTGCCGCCGAAAGAAGAGGCAAAAATTAAGGCATCACCTCAGGATCTATACCTGTCGCTTATTCAAGCAAAACGCTTTTCCGAGATGTATCAGACTGCTTAAAAAACCTTACTGATCACACTCTTGGGCTTTTCGTGACCCCTATCATGACTTTGTTACTTTGCAGACGCACTTTGCTGACATTTCGCTAACATTAAAACGGACTAAATAATAATCTGAATCACTTTTCACAGTAAATTTAGCTGGTTAGATTCAGTATTTATGAGCGTCCAACTTTTCAGCCAACTATCGCCTGTATCAGGCAAAATGCTTCACAGCAAAGAACTATATTTAAATTTGCTTGAGTAGTAGCACTGCCAACAACCTGAGGCTCAATACACATGCCGGTAAGAACAGGGAGAACACAAGAGCTATGAAAATCGCACAATCTGTCATAGTGATCACTGCCGCCGGCAGCCCGATTGGCAAAGCCATATCACTCCATTTTGCATCGTTGGGTGCAAGCCTGGCTTTAATCGATATAGAACAGGAACGATTACAGGAAACCCATAAAGCCTGCCTAAAAACAGGCGGTAACTCTCAACCATTCTTCCTGGACAGCCAGAATGAAGCCGCAATTTCGCATATCATTCAGGATGTACATAACCATTATGGCGCAATAGATATTCTGATTAACTACTGGCTGGGTTCTGATTTACCAAGATTATTAAGTCCGGCTTCCGTTGATAAGTTCTACCGTTCAATGGCTGAAGGCGCGACCCCCTTCTTCACGTTTGGTAAACAGGCGGCAAACTATATGCGGGAACATAATCACACAGGGTTAATCATCAACCTTGCCGCTAATCAGGCTAATCCTCATCAATTTATCAATAACGGCGCCAAAGCCATGCTCGCAGGATTAACCAAAAGCTGGGCCAAAGAACTGGCTGAGTTCGGAATCCGGGTTGGCGGTATAGTCCCACTTGCCATTGATTATGATGATGACCAGGAATCTCACACCACGTTTAGCCAAACCTTACTCTATGAAATAGTCCGCAGCGCAGAATATATCATTAGCAATGATACCTTTAACGGGAGAATGATAGAGGCTGAAGTGGAATAGAACTTAGGTGTGATAATTGTGAATAGAATACGTACTAACTCGTGATAGAAATGAGTTCATACAAAGAAAAAGCCCGCCAAATTGGCGGGCTTAATAATTTACTTCGAAAGAAGTGCGCTAGCTATAACAATGATTATGCTTTAGCTGTTTCTTTCTTAGCTTTAGGCGCTTCTTTAGCAGCTACCTGGTCAGCTTTCTTCTTGATTACAGTAGTACCTTCGAAAGTTTCACCTTCAACGAAAGCTTTACCGTAGTAAGAAGCAATCAGAACTTCTTTCAGCTCAGAAATTAGCGGGTAGCGTGGGTTCGCACCAGTACACTGGTCATCGAACGCTTCTACAGACAGCTCATCAAGTTGAGCCATGAAGTCTGCTTCAGCAACACCTGCAGCCTGGATAGACATTGGGATATCAAGGTCTTTCTTCAGCTCATCCATCCATGCTAGAAGACGTTCAATCTTCTGAGCAGTACGGTCACCTGGCTGAGACAGCTCTAGGTGGTCAGCAACTTCAGCGTAACGACGACGAGCCTGTGGACGGTCGTACTGAGAGAATGCAGTCTGCTTAGTTGGGTTGTCGTTAGCGTTGTAACGAACAACGTTAGAGATTAGCAGTGCGTTCGCCAGGCCGTGTGGCAGGTGGAAAGCGTTACCAATCTTGTGCGCAATTGAGTGACACACACCCAGGAATGCGTTAGCAAATGCAACACCAGCGATAGTAGCTGCGTTGTGTACTTTCTCACGAGCGATTGGGTCGTTAGCACCATTTGCGTAGCTTGAAGGTAGGTATTCTTTCAGCATCTTAAGAGCTTGCAGAGCCTGACCGTCAGAGTATTCGTTCGCAAGAACAGATACGTAAGCTTCCAGTGCGTGAGTTACGGCGTCGTAACCACCGAATGCTGTCAGCGACTTAGGCATGTTCATAACCAGGTTCGCATCAACGATAGCCATGTTTGGCGTCAGCTCGTAGTCAGCTAGTGGGTATTTAGCGCCAGTAGTGTCGTCGGTAACAACCGCAAACGGAGTAACTTCAGAACCAGTACCAGAAGTAGTTGTGATACATACAAGCTCAGCTTTCTGACCCATTTTAGGGAACTTGTAGATACGCTTACGAATGTCCATAAAGCGCATAGCCAGCTCAGAGAATTCTGTTTCTGGGTGCTCGTACATAACCCACATAATCTTCGCAGCATCCATTGGTGAACCACCACCAAGAGCCAGGATTACGTCAGGCTGGAAGCTGTTCATTGCAGCCGCACCTTTCTCAACTACAGACAGTGTTGGGTCTGCTTCTACGTCGAAGAAAGTCTGAACTTCCATACCCTGCTCTTTCAGCAGACGAACAACATCATCAGCGTAACCGTTGTTGAATAGGAAACGGTCAGTTACAAGGAACGCACGCTTCTTACCTTCAAGGTCGCCAAGAGCAACTGGAAGGCTACCACGACGGAAGTAGATTGATTTAGGTAGTTTGTGCCACAACATATTTTCAGCTCGCTTCGCTACTGTCTTCTTGTTGATCAGGTGCTTAGGACCAACGTTCTCAGAGATAGAGTTACCACCCCAAGAACCACAACCAAGAGTCAGTGAAGGTGCTACGTTGAAGTTGTAAAGGTCACCGATACCACCGTGAGTAGTAGGGATGTTTACAAGAATACGAGCAGTCTTCAGTTTGTCACCAAAGTACTTGATACGGTCTTGGTTAACGTCCTGGTTTGTGTACAGACCAGATGTGTGGCCGATACCACCGATTTCAACCATGCGTACAGCCTGGTCTACAGCGTTTTCGAAAGAAGACGCACGGAACATACCAAGAGTTGGAGATAGTTTCTCATGAGCGAACTCATCATCGTAAGAAACTTCACCCAGACCTTCACCAACAAGGATCTTAGTATCAGCAGGAACTTTAACACCCGCCATTTCAGCGATAGCTGTAGCTGGCTGACCAACGATCTTCGCGTTCAGGTTGCCGTCGATAAGCAGTACTTTACGTACTTTATCTGCTTCAGCTTTGCTTAGTACGTAGCCTTTGTGAGAAGCAAAACGCTCTTTAACTTCGTCATAAACTTTGTCTACTACGATAACTGCCTGCTCAGAAGCACAAACTACACCGTTATCGAAAGTCTTAGACATCAGAACAGAAGCAACTGCACGCTTAACATCAGCAGTTTCATCGATAACTACAGGAACGTTACCTGCACCTACACCGATAGCTGGCTTACCAGAAGAGTATGCCGCTTTAACCATACCTGGACCACCAGTTGCAAGGATAAGAGCGATACCTTCGTGCTTCATCAGCGCGTTAGACAGTTCAACTGAAGGCTCATCGATCCAACCAATGATGTCTTTTGGCGCACCAGCTGCGATAGCTGCGTCAAGAACCAGTTTAGCTGCATCGTTAGTTGAGTTCTTCGCACGTGGGTGTGGCGAGAAGATGATACCGTTACGAGTCTTCAGAGAGATCAGAGATTTGAAGATTGCAGTAGAAGTTGGGTTAGTAGTTGGTACGATACCACAGATGATACCTACAGGTTCTGCGATAGTCATCGTACCCATGCTGTCATCTTCTTCCAAGATGCCGCAAGTCTGCTCATCTTTGTACTTGTTGTAGATGTACTCAGATGCGAAGTGGTTTTTGATTACCTTATCTTCCACAATGCCCATGCCAGATTCCGCTACCGCTTGCTGCGCTAGAGGGATACGAGCCTGGTTAGCTGCCAGAGATGCTGCTCGGAAAATTTTGTCTACTTGTTCCTGAGAAAAAGTAGCAAACTCTTCTTGTGCTTTCTTAACACGAGCAACCAGAGCATCCAGTTCAGCCAAATTAGTTACAGGCATAGTTAACTCCTAACTTAATATTGAAAACTTTTTAGTAAGAATATGTCTTCAATCCTTACTGTTACTGTTATTGAGCAATCCCACTCTTACATTCCAGTAACACACACACTTAGTAAATTGCTTTCAAAACTGATTATATTATTTCACAGCCTGAAAAAAATTGATTTAGATCACCTGTACCACTTTAGTAGTGTTTTTTGTCAATTTTAGATCTCTGACATGTAAAAACAAAAACTTACAAGCGTATTTTGTGACCAGAGCGATTGAATCAGCTCCACGAAACCAAGTTTTGTCATACTCAACGGCATTGAATTTTACGTAATAAACCTACACATTTAATCATATTAAACATCAAATGTGACAGTGATCACGAAAAATCTTTCGTCAATAATCGGTTTTGTTGCATATTATGAGGCACATTAATTACTCCTAAAGAGTAAACTAAAACCTGAGACCTTTACAGCAACATAACAAATGTTTAATGGATAACTAGAAATATCATTAGCGATAATATTTTTTAATTGGTGCATTCATCTTCTTTGGCTTAAAGTAACGCCGATTAACAAATAGTTATATTAAATCTGACGCTACCCTCCCCCCATGCAACCGCTGCCTGCGGCTGCGGACGCTGCTTATGCTCAGAAATGTCACTGCTGTTTGTTAACCCAAGGAGGAAGCCTGCTTCCAGTTGTTCACCTAATACTTAGATGACTCTGAAATGCCACCAATTGAATTTGCTATTTTCTTACAATTCTTTGTCGGTTTGATTGCGGCCGTCAACCCAATCGGCATCATGCCTATTTTCGTTTCACTCACCGGGCACATGACGATTGAGGAAAGGAATAAAACGGCTTATACCGCGGCCATTGCAGTCGCAGTTATACTGACAGTCTCGCTACTTGCCGGCCAGTTCTTGCTGGATATGTTCAGTATCTCACTGGATTCATTCCGTGTCGCAGGTGGCTTACTACTACTGACTATCGCCTTTTCAATGATGGGCGGTAAACTGGGTGAAGATAAACAGAACAAGCAGGAAGAGTCAGAATCCATCAGTCGTGAGCAAATCGGCGTTGTGCCACTGGCTATGCCGTTAATGGCGGGCCCAGGTGCGATAAGTTCCACTATTGTCTATGGCTCCCGTTACCCTGGCATGCACAGCACGTTGGGGATTGCCGCAACGATTGCTATCTTCGCCCTGTTTTGTTGGACGCTATTCCGCGTGGCGCCAATCATCGTGCGTTTTCTGGGCCAAACAGGTATCAACGTCATCACCCGTATCATGGGTCTGATCCTGGGTGCACTGGGTATCGAGTTCATTGCTAACGGCCTGAGAGTGCTGTTCCCGGGCCTTGCCTGATTCACTCCACCACATAATATTTTTGACGGGTAACACGCTTGTTACCCGTCAACTGGCATCACCATCCTTACTCCACTATCCTATCTGCCAAATTATCTATCATTGAATTCAGGACGTTATGGCCAAACTATCAACACGGCAACGGCTATATCAGGTTATATTCGGAACAGATACCAAAGCAGGGCAATATTTTGATATAGCCCTTATCATCACTATTCTTTGCTCCGAACTAGTTCTTATTATTTCTTCAATCAAGAGCTACGAACTTCAATACTCCCGTATATTCTTCTTGCTGGAATGGGGATTTACCCTACTCTTCACCGTTGAATACATTGTCAGGCTTTACTGTTCTCCCCGCCCCATGGCATACGCACGTAGCTTCTATGGAATAATCGACCTGATTGCTGTTTTACCCAGCTACATCTCTTTCCTATTTCCGGGAACTCAATACCTGCTTATCGTACGACTACTGCGAGTCATGCGTATCTTCCGGATCCTGAAACTGGCAAAATTTCTTAAAGACTCCAACATCCTGTTACGCTCACTACTGATGGCTCAAGGAAAAATCCTGGTATTTTTCAGCACGGTAGCCATTCTGGTTACCGTTCTTGGTTCTCTGCTATTTGTAATAGAAGGGCCGGACAACGGCTTTACCAGTATTCCGGCCAGCATCTACTGGGCAATCGTCACGATCACAACAGTGGGTTATGGCGATATCGTTCCCCAAACCGATCTCGGCAAAGCACTGGCAGCCTTTACCATGTTGCTGGGCTACTCAATTCTGGCAGTACCCACAGGCATTATTACTGCAGAGCTAAGCCGTGAAATGAAGACACAACGAGAACTGGTCCGCTGCCCGAACTGCTCTGCCAGCGGCCATGAAACCGATGCCAGTTACTGCAGAAAATGCGGCGCCGCCCTGCCTGAAAACCTGTGAGCCAAACTTTATTTTCTTCCTTGTGTCTCGCTAATTCTGTGTAAACCAGATTCTGTAAAGACAAACAAAAACGGCACCTGATCAGGTGCCGTCTTTATTAGCAGATAAGTTCTGGTTATTTCTTATTGTGCAAGAAATTTACTGCGCGATCCGGGAAGTCAGTGAAGACACCGTCGACATTCGCAGTGTTGTAGAAAATATCCAGCATGTCATTAAAGTCATTAGCATAAGCCGGAATACGGCCTGTATCAGCTCGGAATGTGTATGGATGAACCTGCATACCTTGCGCATGAGCAGCTTTTACCAGACCTGTCAGCTTGATATTACCTTTAGTTGATTCATCAGAAACCACCATAGGTTTCCATGGACCGATACCATCAGCATACTTCGCGACTTTTTCCATACCGCCCTTAGCAAACATCCAATCATAGCTGTATGGCTGAGCCTGTCCCTTACTGTCGTAAACCATAGTTTCGTTCCAGTCGGTATAAGCCATCAACTGAACCAGTTTCACATCCATGCTCATTGCCGGCATCAGCTCGTCATGAATGCGCTTCAACTCATTGAAGTCAAATGTCTGAAGGAAAACTTTGCTCGCCTTATCGGTATAACCATAGTTTTTCAGGACCTTAAGCACAGCTTTACTGATGTCCTTACCTTCATGGCGGTGGAACCAAGGTGCTTTAATCTCTGGGTAAATACCGATGTCATAACCTAAGGTTTTATTCATACCCTGGATCATTTCAATTTCTTCTTCGAAAGTAGGCACTTTGAAGTCAGACGTCCACATAGGATAACGCTCAGGGAATCCCTGAACCTGTTTACCATCTTTGATATTGAAACCTTCAGTGACGCTCAGCTGTTTGATTTCATCCAAGGTAAAGTCAATCGCATAGTAACGACCGTCTTTGCGCGCACGATCCGGGAACACTTCAGCGACATTGGTGACACGATCCAGATAATGGTCATGCAGAACCACCAGCTTATCATCCTTGGTCATCACCACATCCTGCTCAATAAAGTCAGGTCTCATGGCATAAGCCATCGCCTTGGCAGGTAAGGTATGTTCAGGAAGGTAAGCTGAAGCACCACGGTGGGCGACTACAATTTTACTGTTATCGGGAGCTGATTGCGCAAATGCAGAAGATGCTAGCAGTGTGCTACCAATGGCAGCGGCAAGCCATAGTTTTTTCATTATTATCATCCTTAACAATCAGTGCTTTAGTTTGGGGAACGAAGCACTGCTGGTTTATACATCAGGAAGCATAATAATCAGTATCTGTTACACATTTTTGATTAATTACTCTAAATGTGATCATTTTCGTTCGATATGGAAAATTTCATTTTCGAATAGTGACAGGCAGTCCATTTTTAATTTGCGGTAAAACATTCCGACAGATAACTTCAACAATAAAAAAACCGGAGCAATTGCTCCGGTTTCTCTGTAGTACAGGAAGTCTTACTTACGACGCCAGGTTGTACCCTGCGGGCCGTCTTCCAGAATGATGTCCATAGCCATCAGCTTATCACGAGCAGCATCAGCAGCAGCCCAATCTTTCGCGGCACGCGCATCCAGACGCTGCTGAATCAGTGCTTCAATTTCAGCCACATCATCAGCTTCACCGGCACCGCCCTGCAGGAAGGCTTCTGGCTCCTGAGCCAACAGGCCAAGAACATCAGCCAGTTCACGCATACGTGCACCCAGAGCTGAAGCTGTCTCCAGATCATCAGTTTTCAGACGGTTGATCTCACGCGCCATATCAAACAGTACTGAATATGCTTCCGGCGTATTAAAATCATCGTTCATCGCATCTTTGAAGCGAGTTGTGAACTCTTCGCCGCCTTCCGCTTTCGCTTCAACATTAAGACCACGTAGTGAAGTGTACAGGCGCTCAAGAGCAGAGCGAGCCTGCTTCAGGTTGTCTTCGCTGTAATTCAGCTGGCTACGGTAGTGACCAGACATCAGGAAGTAGCGAACTGTTTCGGCATCGTAATGCTCAAGTACGTCACGGATAGTAAAGAAGTTACCCAGAGACTTAGACATCTTCTCACGGTCAACCATCACCATACCGCTATGCATCCAAGTATTTACGTACTGGGAACCAGTTGCACAGCAAGACTGAGCGATTTCGTTTTCGTGGTGCGGGAACTGAAGATCCGAACCACCACCGTGAATATCAAAGTGGTCACCCAGAATCGCAGAGTTCATTGCAGAACATTCAATGTGCCAACCCGGACGGCCAGGACCCCATGGAGATTCCCAAGTCGGTTCGCCCGGCTTGGACATTTTCCACAGAACGAAATCCAATGGGCTGCGTTTTGCTGTTTCAATATCAACACGAGCACCGGCCTGAAGCTGCTCAAGGTCCTGCTTAGACAGCTTACCGTATTCATCGAATTTGCTAACTTCGAACATCACGTCGCCGTTGTCAGCAACATACGCAAAGCCGCGCTCAATCAAACGCTCACACATCGCGATAATTTCAGCAATGTAAGCTGTCGCACGAGGCTCGATGTCCGGACGCTTCATACCCAGCGCATCAAAGTCAGCGTACATTTCCTGAATCAGACGCTCAGTCAGCGCTTCACAGCTTTCGCCGTTTTCCGCAGCACGCTTGATAATTTTATCGTCGATGTCTGTGATGTTACGTACGAAAGTCAGGTCATAACCCAGGTAGCGCAGGTAACGAGAAACCACATCGAACGATACGAATGTACGACCGTGGCCAATGTGACATAAATCGTAGATGGTAACCCCACAGACGTACATGCCTACTTTACCAGGCTGGATGGGTTTGAATTCCTCTTTCTGTCTAGTGAGTGAGTTATAGATCTTTAACATGTCTCGTATTTACTCATTTTATGGGGTTACGTTTAAGAGGTTAATTACACCTCTTATGACTATTGAAGGCAAGGAAAAATACGTGATTTCACGGGTTCCGAAGCTCATCATCAGCATAATTCCCTGCTGACATAGTAAAAGCATCATCCCGTTAGTGCAGCCATTCCCTTTTCCTCCTCTATTAACCTATAGTTATACCTGACAGAACCGGTTAGGTTTAATGGCAAAACAGGCTAAATAACACGCTTATTCCAACTTAGGCTGATTATGACTGGGAATCATGTTGACGCCTTGCCTTAGTAAGATAAAATCCAACGTTTAAAGCAATATACATCCATTAAAGGACAAGCTCATGGTAACGCTTCACACAACTTTTGGTGATATCAAAATCCAACTAAACACAGAACAAGCGCCTGAAACATGTGCAAACTTCCTACAGTACTGCCGTGATGGTTTCTACAACGGCACTCTGTTCCACCGTGTTATCGACGGTTTCATGATCCAGGGCGGTGGCATGGCTTCCGGCATGGTTGAGAAAGAAACTCGCGCGCCAATCAAAAATGAAGCGAACAACGGCCTAAGCAATAAAGTAGGTACTCTTGCTATGGCTCGTACTATGGAACCGCACTCTGCAAGTTCTCAGTTCTTCATCAACGTTAACGACAACAAATTCCTGGACTTCAAATCAGAGACACCTGACGGCTGGGGTTACTGTGTATTCGCTGAAGTTGTTGAAGGCATGGACGTAGTTAATAAGATCAAAGGCGTTTCTACTGGTAACTGGGGTTACGTACACCAGGATGTGCCAGTTGAAGAAGTTGTGATCAACGACGTAACTATCGAAGAGTAATCACTACTCTTAAGGGTGGCCAACAAGCCACCCTTTCTTTTCTTTATGACAACACTTTTTATTTCTGACTTGCACCTGAGTGCCGACCGCCCGGATATCACCGACTGTTTTCTTACTTTTATGAAAGAGGACACCAAGGGGATTGATGCCCTTTATGTACTGGGTGATCTGTTTGAAATGTGGATTGGCGATGATGACGATTCCCCCTTCCATCAGCAAATCAAGACGGCCTTCCGGCAACTGACCGACTCGGGGATCCCCTGCTATTTCATTCACGGCAATCGCGACTTTTTAGTTGGCAAACGCTTCAGTGATGAAACTGGCGTCCAGTTATTGCCGGAACATACGGTCATCGATTTGTACGGCAAGCCTACTCTAATCCTGCATGGCGATACCCTTTGCACTCTCGATGAAGCCTACCAGCGTTATCGAAAAAAAGTGCATAACCGCTTTATTCAGTGGTTGTTCTTCCGCCTGCCGCTGGCCTGGCGCCAGAACATAGGTGAAAAGCTTCGCAGTAACAGCGGAATGGCTAACCAGGCTAAACGAGAAGATGTCATGGATGTCACCCCTGATGAAGTAGTGAAAATCATGGCACAGTTCGGGGTGAGAGCAATGATCCACGGTCATACTCATCGACCGGCTATTCACAACTTATCGGTGGAAAATCAACCGGCTGTCCGCACTGTTTTAGGCGACTGGTATGATCATGGTTCGGTACTGGTATGTAATCCTGATGGTAACCAATTGGAAACCAGGAACTTTGCCGAATCATACCGAACATAACATCCCATAAAAAAAGGTATGCCAAGGCATACCTTTTTCATCTCATCATTTATTGATGGACTATGGTGTCGCATTCACCAGCTCTAGCTCGCGTCGTTCACTGGCCCAGGAGCGATACATGGTTACGGATGTATAGAACACCACACCAATTACCAACCAAGCCAATAATTGCAGATCCAGAGACTTCACCAGATAAGCCGCAATCACAACACCAATCGGGCCGGTAATTGCCACTATCAATGCAGCACGGCTGTTAATACGGTTTTTACGGATAAAACTGCCTGCTGAAAAGAAGCTCAAAAATGCGCACGAGCACATCATGATAGGAAACGCCGCCAGCGGGTGCATACCCAGCAGATACACTAAAGTCATGCATGGGGCGTAAAGGCCAATACCAATCGTCATCAAAGCACCGAACAGGAAGTTACCGGCAATACCGGCCGCTAATTTCCAGCCGCTAAGACCCAGCTCTTCACCACCCAGCGGGAACAACTTCAACTGGCCTGCCAGCATCAATCCGGCCACCACCAGCAAAGCACCGCACATCACCAGACGAATCAACTGACGATCCCAACCGGAAACCAGACGCGCTCCAACTGTTGCACCAAAGCAAGCAGCCAGAACCATGCTTACCAAAGTCACCGGATCGACATCAACCGCTGTCAGGAAAATCAACGACTGGACAGCCGTAGACATCACCGCCTGACAGTTCAGGGTGCCGGGTAAGAGCTGGTCATCAATTAGTTTAAGTTGCTTATAGCCTGCAGTTTTAATTGCAAAGCTCCCTACACCAAGAGTGTCGCAGAAGTTGGCAAAGCCCCCGATAAGACCAATAGGTAAGATTTTTGTTTGCGCTTCCTGCGAGCGATTTTTACGCCATGAATTGAAAAGCATGGCAATAAATACGCCTCCACCTACAAGCAATCCGGCTTGTATGACTGTAAAGACCGTCATTCGTTACATAAAAATTTCATCAAAGGGGGACTATTGTCCACGAACTTAGAGAATGATTCTATCTTTTTGGCGATTGTCTAAATTTGCTATTACCATCACGTTGTGGAACCATATTTCTTTGTAATACTCGGCGTACGTCGCGCCATTGATAAAATAATCACTAATATAACTCGTACCTTATGGCGCACATTGTCGCCTTTTAATAATAATATCATTAGCTTACGTTAGAGCCCATGCAGTCATATCTTGCTCGACAACCTGTTTTAAACCAAGACAAGGCAACCGTTGGATACGAATTGCTATTTCGTGACGGTCCTGATAATTGCTTTCCTGACGTGGAAGATGAGCAGGCGACAAATCGCCTGCTTGCTGATAATTTCTTCACATCTAACGCGAACCACCTTACTTCCGGGAAAAAAGCCTTTGTCAATTTTCCCCATAACAGCCTGGTTCAACGAATTCCGCTGATGTTTTCCAAGCACAGTTTCGTTATTGAAATACTGGAAAGCTGCAAACCTGATGACGAACTGCTTGAAGCGGTTATTGAGCTGCACCAAAAAGGGTACACCCTGGCACTGGATGACTTTGTTCCTCATAAAGCCTGGAATCGCTTCCTGCCATATATCCATATTATTAAGTTTGATATTCGTGCTACACCAATAGCCAAAGCCAGCTTTTTTATTCGCCACCAAAAAACCAAATACAGCAAAATGCAGTTTCTGGCGGAAAAAGTCGAAAACCATGAAGAATTCATTGCAGCTCGCGAAGCCGGATTCGATTTATTTCAGGGCTTCTTCTTCAGCCGGCCGGAAATGATCCAAAACAAGGCGCTCACCCCTTCAGCCCTGACCACGCTAAGACTGTTTCAGGAAATCAGCCAGGAAGACGTCAATTTCAAGCAGGTTGAGAGCATTATCGCGACAGATGTATCTCTGTCTTATAAACTGCTGCGCCATGTCAACAACATGACCTCTTCCCGGTCCAAACCCATTACCTCATTTAAACAGGCTCTGGTGTATCTGGGGGAAGAACGCTTAAGACGCTTTATTACTTTCATTGCCACTTCCCATGCGATGGAAAAGAAACCGGCGGCACTCTATAGCTTGTCCCTTCAGCGAGCTCATTTATGTGAACGACTGGGTAAACTGGTTACGCCTAGAATCGCAGGCAACCAGGCATTTCTGACCGGCCTGTTCTCGTTACTCGATTCGATCCTCGACAAACCGATCGAAGAACTCATTGAACAGTTACCTCTCAGTGAAGAAATTAAGCTGGCACTGGTTAACCAGGAAGGAACTCTCGGGCAGATCCTTCGGTTGATGGAGGCTTATGACGCCGCAGAATGGGATAAAGTGAGCCAATTTTGCCAGGAACTGGTCATTAACGAATCCAACGTTGCAGATCTTTATCTGGAATCAGTAAAATGGGCCACTCTTTTTGAAAAACAGCAACAACAGAGTTATTAATGTCTACGCCAGCCCAATTATGCCCATGCGGCAGTAAAAAGATACTGACGGCCTGCTGCCAGCCGATCCATCAAGATCCATCACAAGCCGAGCAGCCGGAACAACTTATGCGCGCTCGCTACAGCGCTCACGTTCTAGGGCTGGTAGATTTTGTCGTTGATACTTACCATCCAAGCTGCGAGGCTGAACAACATCGTGAAGCCATTGCTGACTCAGTCAATACAGAATGGCTGGGGCTGGAAGTGATCAGCAATGAAATAGCCGCCAACGGTGAAGGTTTCGTTGAATTTAAAGCCTTCTACCGTGATGGTAAGGATGAATACTGTCTTCATGAAAAATCACGCTTTCTCCGCGAACTTCATGGTGAATCAACCCAGTGGTTCTACATTGACGGCATTTACCCGGATGCTATCGAAGAGCAGTCTGTTGAAGCAGCTGCGCCACAGCAACCGATAATCAACGATAAAGTCGGCCGCAATGATCCCTGCCCTTGCGGAAGCAGCAAAAAATTCAAAAAATGCTGCGGCTAAATCACAAGATTTGTCACAGTGATTATTTATAGCAATCACTAAATCGTGACTTAAGCTAATGCGGTAGTACAAACACAGGAGCCTTCCAGTAAAGCTCCTGTTTTTCATTAATTTCATCTTTTTTTCCTATCTAGATCTCACCTCGAAACAAAACCTTAAAACAGCGTACAAAAAACACTCAATAGCATCATTGCATTGTCGATAAATTAAGCAGGACTCAACTGTGTAGCGAGACAATGACATGATCAACCCAAACAACAATCTGCCGTTGACTGCTCAGAAACAGCTGAAGAAAGTCACACAGGCATCTCTTATCGATGAGCGTAAGCAAAAAGTCGAAGCCAAAACAAATGAGGAGAAAAAAGAACAACCAAGAAAACATGCAAAAAAGCGCCGTCGGAAAGGGCTGCTTGACGTGTATGTCTGAGCACTCAAATGGTTAATAAAAAGTTACCACAACTAAAGCACTTTCAAGTTTGAACCTTAAAAGTGCTTACTTCTCACCCCATTCCGCCCCACTTCGAATACTCTGCATTCTTAATTTTTTGTTAAGTTAATTTAAATTTAAATTTCCTGTTGCAAAATCAAATAAGCTTGGTTAGTGTGAATAACAAGCAATGTGTAAATAATGATTTCATTTGAGTAAATAATTATGCGTATCCTAATGGCAAATCTACATCACCATCATCATCCTGATTAGTCTTTCAGGAGGATACGCCTCACTCTGGAAGACGCAGAATCACTCTTCCAGCGGTCAATTGCAGTAACAGATCTCAGACCCTCGGAAGAGCTTTCTTCCGAGGGTTTTTTCGTTTTCAGGCATAAAATTTATCGAATACAGGGAACATACCGATGCAGACAGAACGACTAAGAATTGCCATTCAGAAAAAAGGACGCCTGAGCAAAGAGTGCCAGGACCTGTTAAAACGCTGCGGCGTTAAATTCAACATGATGGGTGAACGCCTGGTGGTTCATTCTGAAAATATGCCCATCGATCTGTTACTGGTTCGTGATGATGATATTCCCGGTCTGATCATGGATGGCGTAGTTGACCTTGGTGTAATCGGCGAAAACGAGCTGGAAGAAGTAGGCCTGGAGCGCGCCGCCCGTGGAGAACCATCAGAGTATGTCAAACTGCGCCGCCTTGACTTTGGTGGCTGCCGCCTTTCCATCGCCATCGACAAAGACGCCGACTACGCCGGCCCGCAGGATCTTCAGGGCAAACGTATTGCAACAACTTATCCTCAACTGGTTAAGCGCTACATGGATGAACAGGGGGTTCAATTCAGCACCTGTATGTTGAACGGCTCCGTTGAAGTTGCTCCCCGAGCAGGCCTTGCCGATGCCATTTGTGATCTGGTTTCAACAGGTGCCACTCTCGAAGCAAACGGTCTGAAAGAAGTCGAAGTTATCCTGCGTTCTAAAGCCGTTCTCATCCAGCGCACCGGCGATTTCAACCAAGACAAGACTGAACTGATTGAGCGCCTGCTGACCCGCATGCAAGGTGTCATCCAGGCCAAAGAGTCCAAGTACATCATGCTTCACGCCCCGACTGAATGCCTTGAGCAAATCAAAGCCCTGCTACCGGGAGCCGAAGACCCGACCATCATTCCATTAGCGACGGACAAAAGCCGTGTCGCTATTCACCTGGTCAGTTCCGAGAACCTGTTCTGGGAAACAATGGAAGAACTCAAAGGGCTGGGAGCCAGCTCAATCCTTGTCCTGCCAATTGAGAAAATGATGGAGTAAGGCAATGAAAACCGTTGTATGGCAATCATTAAGCGAAACCCAACAGGAATACGTTCTGCAGCGCCCGGCCATTACTGAAGGGGCGAACATCTCTGCCATCGTTTCCGAAGTGATCGATAGTGTCCGCCAACGTGGCGACGATGCTTTGCTGGAGCTGACCGAGAAATTCGACAAAGTTCGCCCGGAAAGTATCAAAGTCAGTACCGAAGAAGTAAACGCCGCTGCAGATCGCCTGAGCGAAAACATGAAGCAAGCACTTCAACAGGCTTATGACAATATCGCAATCTTCCACAAAGCACAGAAGCAAAAGCCTCTGCGGGTGGAAACGCAGCCGGGTGTCGTTTGCGAACAAGTGACACGACCAATAAACTCTGTCGGTTTATACATTCCCGGCGGTAGCGCCCCACTGCCATCTACCGTCCTGATGCTGGGTGTTCCCGCACAAATCGCTGGTTGCCGCCAGATTGTCCTGTGTTCACCGCCACCGATTGCCGATGAAATTCTCTATGTCGCCAAACTGTGTGGTATCGACAACATTTACAATGTCGGCGGCGCACAGGCTGTCGCCGCCATGGCCTACGGCACCGAATCTGTCATCAAAGTCGATAAAATTTTCGGACCGGGCAATGCATTCGTAACCGAAGCCAAGCGTCAGGTCAGTAACGACTACCGTGGCGCTGCCATCGACATGCCGGCAGGTCCGTCAGAAGTTCTGGTAATCGCCGATTCCACTGCCGAGCCGGGCTTTATCGCAGCCGATCTTCTCAGTCAGGCTGAACACGGCCCTGACTCTCAGGTTGTCCTGGTAACACCTGAACCGAGCCTTGCCGAGCGAGTAGCAGATGCAATCCAGAAACAACTTGCCGAACTGCCGCGTGCGGGTATTGCCCGTCAGGCACTGGGATCAAGCCTGATTGTCGTTGCCGATACCCTGACACAATGCATTTCAATATCCAACCACTACGGTCCGGAGCACCTGATTGTTCAGACCAGGGATCCGCGTAGCCTGGTTTCGCAGCTTGATAATGCCGGTTCAATTTTCCTTGGCAACTGGTCACCAGAGTCTGTCGGGGACTATGCTTCGGGTACGAACCATGTTCTGCCGACGTATGGCTATACCCGCACCTACTCTAGCCTGGGACTGGCGGATTTCACCAAACGGATGACAGTTCAGGAACTTAGTGCGGATGGTTTGCAACAGCTGGCTCCAACAGTCGTCACCATGGCCGAAGCCGAAGGGTTGGATGCCCACAAACGGGCCGTCACTATCCGCATTGAAAAACTACAGGCGCAACAAAACAGAGCTGTGGCCAACAAGGAGGTTCAATAATGACAATCGCTCAACTGGCCCGCAAAACAGTTCGCGAATTAACGCCCTACCAGTCAGCTAGGCGCATTGGCGGTAGCGGAGATATCTGGCTGAACGCCAACGAATCGCCGTTTGCCAACGAATACACCATCAAATGTGACCGCCTGAACCGCTACAGTTCCTGCCAACCGGAAGAACTGATCCAGGCCTATACCGACTACGCCGGTGTAAAAAAAGAACAGGTTCTCACCTCCCGAGGTGCCGATGAAGGAATCGAACTGCTGATACGGGCATTCTGTGAACCAAATCAGGACAGTATCCTTTACTGCCCGCCGACATATGGCATGTACGCGATAAGCGCTGAAACCTTCGATGTTCAAACCAAGACCGTTCCGCTGACAGCAGAATGGCAACTGAATTTACCCGAGATAGAAGCCAGTCTTGACGGAGTTAAACTGATCTTTGTCTGCAGCCCGAATAACCCGACCGGTAACTTAATCAATCGCCGGGACATTGAAGCATTGCTTGATATGACTGCAGGCAAGGCTCTGGTTGTTGTCGACGAGGCCTATATCGACTTTTGCCCTGAAGCCTCAACCGTTGATCTGCTTGATCAGTATCCAAACCTGGTGATCCTGCGAACCCTGTCAAAGGCCTTCGCCCTCGCCGGTTTGCGCTGCGGCTTTACCCTGGCAAATTCAGAGGTAATTGAACTGCTGCTCAAAGTGATCGCCCCTTATCCGGTTCCGGTGCCGGTTACCGACATCGCCGTACAAGCACTGTCTCCGTCAGGGCTGGCAAAGACCAAATTCCAGGTTCTCGACATTCACGCTAACCGCGCATATCTGCAAGCGGGCCTGGGTATGCTTCCGGATGTCACTGTCTTTGACGGTTACGGAAACTACTTATTAGTGAAATTCCCTAATGCCGATGCGCTGTTTAATGCTTTATGGGAGCACGGCATTATTCTTCGCCGCTCTCAGATTGAAAACTGCATCCGCATCAGTATCGGCAGCCGTGATGAGTGTGAGAAAACCCTGGCCTTCATCCGAGAACAACTTGAGCAGAAACCAGCATAAAGGATTGATATTGTGAGCAAGGAAAAGATTTTATTTATCGACCGGGACGGCACACTGATTGTTGAGCCACCCGTTGATTTTCAGGTCGACCGACTGGACAAACTCAAGCTTGAACCATTAGTGATCCCGTCGCTGTTAAAGCTGCAGGATGCCGGTTACAAACTGGTGATGGTCACCAATCAGGACGGACTCGGCACAGAGAGCTATCCACAAGAAGACTTTGATGCACCACATCAGATGATGATGGAAATCTTCGAATCCCAGGGTGTTAAGTTTGCTGATACCCTAATCTGCCCACACTTTGAAGAAGACAATTGTACCTGCCGCAAGCCTAAGCTGGGCATGGTAAAAGACTACCTGCGCGGAGGCCGCGTCGACTTCGAGCACTCAGTCGTGATCGGCGATCGTCCGACCGATCTCGAACTGGCAGAAAATATGGCTATCCGCGGCATTCGCTATAGTCCGCAGCCGAGCGATGACACCACGATGAACTGGCCACAGATCGTCAAAGATCTTACTTCGTCGCCAAGGATCGCAGAGGTGGTACGCACCACCAAAGAAACCAATATCCGGGTTAAGGTCAACCTGGACGAATCCGGCGGCAATATCATCAAAACCGGGCTGGGTTTCTTTGATCATATGCTGGATCAAATCGCCACCCACGGCGGGTTCCGCCTCGAACTCACCGTTGACGGCGACCTGCACATCGACGATCACCACAGTGTCGAAGATACCGCACTTGCACTGGGTGAAGCGTTGAAAAAAGCCCTTGGCGACAAACGCGGCATCGGCCGTTTCGGCTTCAGCCTGCCAATGGATGAGTGCCTGGCGCAGTGCGCACTGGATCTGTCCGGCCGTCCGTATCTGAAGTTTGATGCTAAATTTAGCCGAGATCAGGTCGGCGATCTTTCAACCGAGATGGTATCGCATTTCTTCCGCTCGCTGACCGATACCCTGGCCTGCACCCTGCACCTGTCATCAAGCGGTGACAACGACCACCATATTGTCGAGAGTCTGTTCAAGGCCTTTGGACGCACCCTGCGCCAGGCAATCCGGGTTGAAGGCAACGAGTTACCAAGCAGTAAAGGAGTACTGTAATGGCAAAAGAAAACCAGCAAGTCGTCATCATTGATACTGGCTGTGCGAATGTCTCATCAGTACGTTTTGCAATTGAGCGTGAAGGTTACAAAGTGACTGTCAGTAAAGAGCCAGGAGTCGTACTTACTGCCGACAAGCTGTTTCTACCCGGTGTCGGAACCGCCAGTGAAGCGATGAAAAACCTGCAGGAACGTAACCTGATTGAGCTGGTAAAAAAGGTCGATAAGCCGCTTCTCGGTATTTGCCTTGGCATGCAGCTGCTCGGTGAGCTATCAGAAGAACAGGGACAAAGCGGTACAGAGCAGGTTCCCTGCCTTAACCTTTGTGCAGCACCGGTAACAAAATTGGAGACCGGAGAGTTGCCTCTGCCGCACATGGGCTGGAACACCATCACCCCGCAGCAGGATCATCCGTTGTTTAAAGATATCCCGGCAGGCAGCTATTTTTATTTTGTTCACAGTTACGCGATGCCTGTTTTTGACAAAGCAGACGGTGGCAAAACCATTGCCAGTTGCGAATACGGAAATGCTTTTTCGGCGGCTGTTCAGAACGGAAACTATTTCGGTGTCCAGTTCCACCCAGAGCGTTCAGGCAAGGCCGGGGCACAACTAATCAGAAACTTTCTTGAAATGTAACGACGGCAAAAGGACTTGATATGATTATTCCCGCACTTGATTTAATTGACGGTCAGGTTGTTCGTCTTTTTCAGGGTGACTACGGTCAGGTAACCGAATATAAGGTTGATCCGGCCGAACAATTTGCCCTTTACAACCAAGCAGGTGCCGGCTGGCTGCACTTGGTTGATCTTACCGGAGCCAAAGATACTTCAGCCCGTCAACTTCAGCTTATCGGCAAACTGCTGGCCAGCACCCCGGCTAATATCCAAATCGGTGGCGGTGTCCGCAGCGAGCAAGATGTCAACGACTTGCTGGAAGCTGGGGCACAACGCGTGGTCGTCGGCTCCACCGCGGTAAAACAGCCAGAATTAGTGAAGGGCTGGATGGAGAAATACGGCCCGGAATGCATTGTGCTCGCCCTTGATGTCAACATTGATGACAACGGCAACCGAAAAGTCGCTATTTCCGGCTGGCAGGAAGACTCAGGAGTCAGCATTGAAGATCTGCTGGATGATTACCTGACTGTCGGCCTTTGCCACGTACTTTGTACCGATATTTCCCGCGACGGCACCTTAAGTGGCTCGAATGTAGAACTCTACCGGGATCTGTGCGCCAGTTACCCGCAAGTTCAGTTTCAGTCTTCGGGTGGCATTGGCTCCCTGGATGATATTGCGGCGCTGAAGGGTTCCGGTGTTGCCGGCGTGATTGTCGGCCGGGCCCTTCTCGACGGTAAATTCACCGCAGAAGAAGCATTTACCTGTTGGAACAGCTAACCGGACAAGGAGAAAAACATGTTAGCAAGACGAATTATCCCTTGTCTTGATGTCCGCGACGGACAAGTAGTCAAGGGCGTGCAGTTCCGTAACCACGAAATCATCGGTGATATCGTCCCGCTTGCCAAACGCTATGCCGAGGAAGGGGCTGATGAACTGGTGTTTTACGATATTACCGCTTCCAGTGATGGCCGCGTCGTCGACAAAAGCTGGGTTGCCAGGGTTGCGGAAGTGATTGATATCCCGTTCTGTGTTGCCGGCGGAATCAAGTCCGCTGAAGATGCCAGCCGCATCCTGCAATTTGGTGCCGATAAAGTGTCCATCAACTCACCGGCGTTAGCTAATCCGGCGCTGATCACCGAATTAGCGGATAAGTTCGGTGTGCAATGTATTGTGGTCGGCATCGACTCTTACTTTGATGCTGAAACCGAAAAATACCAGGTTTACCAATTCACCGGTGATGAAAGCCGCACCAAAGTCACCCAGTGGGAAACCCGGGACTGGGTTCAGGAAGTACAAAAACGCGGTGCCGGGGAAATCGTACTGAACATGATGAACCAGGATGGTGTCCGGCAAGGTTACGATCTCAAGCAACTGAATATGGTTCGCGAAGTCTGCCATGTTCCGCTGATTGCCTCGGGCGGAGCCGGAGAAATGCTCCATTTCGCCAATGCCTTTAATAAAGCCAATGTAGACGGCGCACTGGCAGCTTCTGTTTTCCATAAACGGATCATCAATATCGGCAAATTAAAGCAGTACCTGAAACAGCAAGATGTGGAGATAAGACTATGAGCCTGGCAGCAAATATTAACTGGGAAAAAGTAGACGGCCTGGTTCCGGCCATCGTGCAGGACAACACCAGCGGTCAGGTGCTGATGCTGGGCTATATGAATGAAGCCGCGCTGGACAAAACACTGGCGAGTAAAAAAGTCACCTTCTGGTCTCGCAGCAAGCAACGCCTTTGGACCAAGGGCGAAACCTCTGGCAATGTCCTGAATCTTAAGAGCATCAAACTCGATTGTGATCAGGATACCCTGCTGGTTAAAGTCGATCCTATCGGCCCGACCTGTCACCTCAATACCACAACCTGCTTTGACAGTAACACAGCCCAGGAAGGGCTGGTTGAACAACCGGCACTGGTGTTTCTTCATCAACTGGAACAGCTACTGGCTGAACGTAAAGATGCCGATCCAACCTCTTCCTACACCGCCAGTCTCTACGCCCGCGGTACCAAGCGTATTTCGCAAAAAGTGGGCGAAGAAGGCGTTGAAGTCGCGCTTGCGGCAACGTCGGGCGATAAGAAGGAGCTGATCTGTGAATCTGCCGATTTGCTCTACCACCTGATAGTTTTATTACAAGATCAGGGGCTTTCCCTGTCAGATGTCACAGAAAAACTTCAGGAACGTCATAATAAATAATTTGCTTAATAAGCAGAGCATCTATTTTAGAAACGAACTAAAAATAAAAGCCCGGGAATATCAACCCGGGCTTTCTTATTTTCAATTAAGCGCTGAATGCAATTAATTACTTACCCAGCGCTTCTTTATAATGTTTGCGGCAAACTGATACGTAACGATCATTACCGCCAATCACAACCTGATCACCGTCAGCAATTGCACGACCAGTTTCATCCATGCGGATCACCATATTTGCTTTGCGACCACAATGACAGATTGTTTTCAGCTCCACCAGCTTATCAGCCCAGGACAACAAATAACGACTGCCTTCAAAAAGTTCACCGCGGAAATCAGTACGCAAGCCGTAACACAAAACAGGAATGTGCATCTTGTCGACAATTTCCGTCAACTGATAAACCTGCTCTTTAGTCAGGAACTGGCATTCATCAATCAGCACACAATCAATTTTTGTGTTCGCTGACATATCCTGAAGCTTTTGATATAAATCGTCTTGCGCACCAAACAGCTCAGCTTCTTCCTGCAGACCAATACGCGAGCTCACCTTGCCGACACCGAAACGATCATCAATAGCCGCCGTAAAGATCACCGGCGTCATTCCGCGTTCACGATAGTTAAAAGATGACTGCAATAAGGTCGTCGACTTACCCGCATTCATTGCCGAGTAATAGAAATACATCTGGGCCATGTGGCTCCCCGTCAAAGCGCAAAAAAACTGCCGAAATGCTACAGAAAAGAGGTAGGAATTAAAAGCGCGTGACCGCACGAAAGCGCAAAATATCACGCATTATTTAATGATAAAAAAAGCCTGCAATTTAATTGCAGGCTTTCATTAATATCTAACAGTTTGATGCCTAATCAGCTTTTACATTTTAGCCGCAGCAACAGCCGGACGGCGAGCCATCCACATCAGTGCCACACAAACCAGAATGAAGCTAATTACTGCTGCCATAAAGGCTACCGGCATTGAACCTGTCATACCCAGTACTAGGAAGCCAATGGTTGAAACCAAAGCAACAGACAGAGCGTAAGGCAGCTGCGTTGATACGTGGTCAATGTGATGACAGCGCGCACCGGTTGAAGACAGAATCGTCGTATCTGAAATCGGAGAACAGTGGTCACCAAATACAGAACCAGCCAGAACCGCACCCAGCATTGGCAGCATCAGCGCAATATCAGAAGCTGCAGCCAGATCACCTGCGATTGGCAGCATGATACCGAACGTACCCCATGATGTACCTGTTGAGAACGCCATCAGGCCAGCCAACAGGAACAGAATTGCAGGTAGCAGTGCCGGGCTGATATTACCTTGAACCAGTGTTGACAGGTACTTACCGGTTTCCATATCACCGATCACGCTACCAATACTCCATGCAAACAGCAGGATAAGGATAGCGCCGAACATTGATTTCGCACCAATCCACAGTGTAGATGCCACATCAGACATTGGCAGACGCTGGCGAATTACCGGGATCATTGCAGCTACAAGACCAACCAGACCACCGTAAACCAGAGACATACCTACATCAGTATTCTCGAACGCACCCAGGATATTAAACGCAATACCATCAGCAGCCAGAGCCTGGTAACCGGTATAAATCATAAAGAAGAAAGTAGCGAAGATAAGAGCAACGATTGGCATTACCAAATCAGCCACACGACCATTTTCACTTTCTTCAATTTCCAGCTCGTCGTTCAGATCTTTTGCCTGGGAGTCGTCACCACCTTCATCAAAACCGTGACCATGGCTTGCCTGCATTTCATGCTTCTTCATTGCGCCGATATCCAGTTGGAACCAAGCAACAACAAATACCATTAATAAAGCAAACACCGCGTAAAAGTTCATTGGTGCAAGTTGAAGAAATGCGCTCAATGCAGAATATTCTGTCACACCGTGCGATACCAAAATACCACCGATAAGCGTGATAATATAAGCACCCCAGCTTGACGCAGGCATCAACACACACATTGGTGCAGCGGTTGAATCCAGAATGTAAGCCAGTTTTGCACGTGATACGTAAAAACGATCAGTAACAGGACGAGAAATAGAACCTACCGCCAGACTATTAAAATAGTCATCGACGAAAATAAATACCCCTAGAAAAGCAGCAAGCAGTTTTGCACCGCGCTTAGATTTAATTTTTGTCTGTGCCCATTCAGCAAAAGCACGAGTACCGCCAGAAAGGGTTAGCAGTGCTGTCATCATACCCAGCAAAATAAGGAAAGCGACAATACTCATGTTCCAGCTATTAATAGCACCATCATCGATGAACAAACCTTTAACTGTAGTACCCACATATTCTGCAGTCATACCCAGAGAAAAATCTGTCAGCAATAAAGCGCCAAGAACAATACCAACACCTAGAGAAACCAAAACGCGACGTGTCAGAATCGCAAGGCCCAACGCCACTAATGGCGGTAACAATGAAATGGATGAATGGGAAAAATCTACAATATTCATGATCTCAACTACAACCGATACTTGGTTGGAGATCTACTGCTGAGCACGACATAAGTCGTTAAAGAGAAGAGTATAAAGGAAAGCAAGTCCCCTATTCCGACCCCACAGTAGCGCTCCATAGTTAATGTAATTATATACTATGGCAGTGTTGCCCCTATTCGGTGACAACCCCAGCAAGCAGGCTTGATGACCTGGCTCACTTCGGCATCGGCTCCTTTCTCTGGCTATCATCGGAATCACCCTACTGCCAGTTACTTATAGACAATGCGCCTCTACCCTTAGTCAAGGAAGATTTCATTGTACGGAATCACGAACCATTTGCAACAACATAAGATGAAAAAATTAACACATATAGTGAATAATTTTTCCGCGACGATGAAAAAACGCACAATTGAAGCTTCAATGTAATCCTTAGCACTATTAAATCATATGAAATTACGGACATTCAATTTACTCAAAGTCTCGATTAATTTCACAATCAACATCACCCGAAAATATAAAAAATGAGATTTTCATCAGCTTAATTCAAAAAAAAATAAAACCAGACCAGATATTTTATTTGGCATCACAGGTTTAAACGTATTATTATTGCCAATATAGATTTGTGACTGCTATTATTTATTAAAACAGTTTAAAGCCAACAGGAAATATAAAATGTCTGATGCAATGAAAGCGCTGTTTAACCTTCGTAGCCTTCGTGCTCTTTCGCGTGAATATACTCTGGAACAACTTCAGGAAGCTCTGGAGAAACTACAAACAGTTGTTAGCGAGCGTGAAGAAGCAGAAGCAGAAGAACTAGCTAAAGAAAAAGAACGTAGCGAAAAACTTGCTCAATACCGTGAAATGCTTCTGGCTGACGGTATCGACCCTGAAGAATTACTAGCGAGCCTGAATAAAGCACCTAAAGCAAAACGTGCTGCTCGTCCTGCTAAATACCGTTTCATTGATGAAAATGGTGAAGAGAAAACCTGGACTGGCCAAGGCCGTACTCCAAGTGCACTGAAGAAAGCGCTTGATGAAGGCAAATCTCTAGAAGATTTCGAAATCTAATTAAAGCTGAATATAAGCTGAACAAAAGCCCGGAACTTCCGGGTTTTTTTATATTCATATTCCTGCTTATCCGCCCCAAAAAACAATCGAGATATTTAGTTCATTAACCTCATAATGTTCAGTTGTAAAATCACAACTAATTTGCATAACCGTAATACCATACACACTGTTATAATTAGAATTAATACTCTATAACTTAAGCTTTTCGTTGAAAGCTATCACTGAAACAAGCTTACAGTTCTTACTTTTTTCTATGCCAGCTTACTTTCCGAATCCGACAGCAAAGGCACGGAGAAAGCCTTCCCTCTTCATTCACAAACACCATCTATAGCTCTCAAGACTCTTTAATCCCTATTTGAAAAGCGCTGTTACAACCTCCTATAACAGTGTCATTCTGCTCGATTAATTTCATACAATTCATGAGGCGAATAAATAATTAGTGATACAAAACTGACACAAAAAAAGCCAGACATATATGTCTGGCTTTGTATCGTTGGGTAATTATCGAATCCTGTCGGCGAGATGGCTGACCGCTAATGCAAAATAATGAGAGCGATTCCACTTCAATAATGTCTGATAGTTTCCATATATTAAGTATGCCCTACCATGATTATCGTCGGGTTGAATAAGCCAAGCCTGAATATCAACTTTCGGCAACGCCTTACCATTGATTCGTCTTACTCCAAGCTTTTGCCATTCAGCCAGAGAACGACTTTTATCCTTCTCTACGCCAAACAGCTTATCATTTATACCCTCAGGTAATTTAACCTGACGCCCCCACGTATATTCATCATCCCAACCAGATTTTTTAAGATAATTAGCTGCCGATGCAAATACATCCGCTTCAGTTTGCCAAATATCAATCCGACCATCATTATTACCATCAACAGCAAAAGTTAAAAAGGATGTCGGCATGAACTGCGGCTGACCCATTGCTCCTGCCCATGAACCTTTCATATCTTTTGGTGCGATATGTCCTTCATCGAGGATTTGCAGCGCAGCCATTACCTGATTACGGAAAAAAGCCTCTCGGCGTCCTTCATAAGCCAGTGTAGAAAGCGCTTCAACAACATTATAATTCCCCATCAGGCGGCCAAAATTACTTTCTACGCCCCACAGAGCAACAATAAACCTTGGCTGCACGCCATATTGTCGCCCGATTTTATCCAATGTCTTTTTATGCTTGCGATAAAGCTCATTTGCCTGTTTAACTTTCCAGTCAGGTACAGCCCGAGGAAGATATTCATCCAGTGTCAATTTCTTCTCAGGCTGGTTCTTGTCAGCTTTAACCGCACGCTCAACAAATGTAATGCCTTCAAAAGCAGAGTTGATAATCGACTCTGAAATTCCTTTTTCACGGGCTTCAACCTTCAGCCCAAGTACATATTCGTCAAATCCTTTATCTGCAGCCACAGCTACAGACGAGAACCCTAATCCCAAGGCCACCAGGGCCGATATCAATCGCTTATGCATACTTACCCTTTATGAATTATTCTCGGCCATTGAAGCCTTATACTCATCAAGTAAATTAGTCACCGGTGGTGGTACCTGCAAATAAAAACCGTCTGTTGCCAATGCGTCTTTTACTTTTTCCACATCAGCCAGCGCTAATTTACGTCCGTTATCCAGTTTCAACACCATAACAAACTGCGGTGTACCAAAAGTGGCCTTCAGGCTTTCCGGTACCTGAGAAAAATCATCTTTGTTGTTGATATATAGATACGTGTTTTCTTTTTTAGGGCTTTTATAAATTGCACAAAACATCAAAAATAGCCTGTAAGTTGAATCTGTCACCTAATTCAGACCGCAATAATGCAGAATCATTCCCTCTGTGTACCATCAAATGGGCGTTCAGATGAGATGCTTGTCTGAATTTCCAACGCTAAAGCAAGGATAGCTTGCTGTCATACCCTTAGGAATATAACATGCAAGTACCTATGTGATAACGTACCTGAACGGCTAATTTAGCGACAGTCATTGAGTTGAGTATGGCAAATACAGCAGAACTTAAAGGGGGCTCATTTACGCTCTCAGCCCTGCACCTCGTAGACGGGGATATAAAAAAGGCAGCCGATTTCCTGCGAGAGAAAGTTGATCAGGCGCCAAACTTTTTTGCCTCTGCACCCGTTGTCATCGACATCAGTCAAACAGATGACCATATTGATTTCGCCCAGCTGAAAACGGCGGTGCAAGAAGCAGGGATGATCCCTGTCGGGATCAGTGGCTGTAAAAATGCCCAGTATCAGAGCCAGGCTAAAGAGGCCGGCTTTGCTATCATGAATGCAGCTCGACAGGCTAAGGCTGCAGAGCCAGTAATGGTTCCGACTAAAATCATCCGTACCCCAGTCCGTTCCGGACAACAAATCTATGCCAAAAACAGTGATCTGATTATCATGAACCAGGTTAGTGCCGGTGCAGAAGTCATTGCTGACGGTTGCATCCATATATATGGAACCATGCGTGGACGAGCTATTGCCGGGGCCAGCGGGCAACAGGAAGCCAGAATTTTTTGTCATAACTTGCAATCTGAACTAATTTCCATTGCAGGTAACTACTGGCTCAGTGATAAAATTCAGGAAGAATTCTGGGGTAAAGGTGTCGTTATCTCACTAGCTGAAAATAATTTAAACATAGAGCACCTGGCTCTATAACGTTTGATAAGGAATTAATTGATGGCACGTATTATCGTTGTTACCTCGGGCAAAGGTGGCGTTGGTAAAACAACTTCCAGTGCAGCTATCGCATCGGGCCTGGCGCTAAGCGGCAAAAAAACAGCAGTAATTGATTTTGATATCGGCCTGCGCAACCTTGACCTGATTATGGGTTGCGAACGCCGTGTCGTATATGATTTTGTTAATGTTATCAACGGTGAAGCAAATCTTAATCAGGCTTTGATTAAAGACAAGCGCGTTGATAACCTTTTTGTTCTTCCTGCTTCACAGACTCGTGACAAAGATGCACTGACTCGTGAGGGCGTTGAGCAAGTACTGAAAAATATGGATGAAATGGGCTTTGAGTTCATTATCTGTGACTCTCCGGCCGGCATTGAAACCGGTGCCCTGATGGCACTGTATTTTGCCGATGAAGCCATTGTTACAACAAACCCAGAAGTATCTTCAGTACGTGACTCTGACCGTATTCTTGGCATTTTAGATTCAAAGTCGCGTCGTGCAGAAGCCGGTGCCGATCCGGTCAAAACTCACCTGCTACTTACCCGTTATAACCCGGCGCGTGTAACGCTGGGCGAAATGCTGAGTGTGGTTGATGTTGAAGATATCCTGCACATTCCACTTCTGGGTGTGATTCCTGAAAGCCAGGCAGTATTGAATGCATCTAACAAAGGTGAACCTGTCATTTTCGATAAAGGTTCTGACGCAGGTATGGCTTACGAAGATACAGTAGGTCGTTTACTGGGCGAGGAGCGCCCATTCCGTTTCTTAGAGGAAGAGAAAAAAGGCTTCCTGAAACGTCTATTTGGAGGCTAATTCAACTATGGCTTTGCTAGAATTCTTCCGTCCCAAAAAACCAACATCTGCGAGTCTGGCAAAAGAAAGGCTTCAGATTATCGTTGCGGAAAGACGCTCCGCAGGCCAGGGTGAACCAAGCTACCTGCCACAACTTAAGCAGGATATCCTGGAAGTGATCCGCAAATATGTCGAAATCACTCCTGACCAGGTGAGCGTAAACCTGGACCAGAAAGAAGAAGATCTTTCTGTTCTGGAACTGAACGTTACCCTGCCTGAAGAAGAAGGCAGCCGCTAATCGGCTGATGCGATTAAAAAGCCCCGGCACTGCCGGGGCTTTATTATATAGAGCAAAAAGAATAGGAAACTAAAACGCTTTCTATCGCTTCAATAGTGGCATTACACGTTCTTCAAACAAGGCTTTACGCCAGGTTTTCATCATGTCCGGCAGGTCATCCGCTGGCATTTGTTTTTTCCATGCCCATGAGATCAACTGGTTAACCTGTTTTTTCGATGCCAGAAACTCAGGAGCCAAACCTGTTTCTGCTTCCACTTTCGTGACTTCATCTTTGATGCGCTTTACCAGTTGCTTGTAGCCAGGTAAATCAACAAGGCGGACAATCTTTTCTGGATAGTCCAATGGTGACATCTTGTCTACGTCGTAAACCATTTTAAGCAAACGACCGGCATGGCGCTGGATTTCCATACTATCAAAACCTTCCTTTGCCATTACCGCTTTGGATTTAATATTGAAACGCGCCAACTTCCACAAGTGCAGCTCTTTCACGATAAAGTTCAGTGCCAAGTCGCGCTTACGAGCTTCCAGCATTCGCCACTTAGCCGCTTTCTGCAAAATCGCCAACTGTTTCGGATCTAACTGCCAGGCATTTTTAATATCCAGGTAAGCTTTTTCCGGATCGGCCTGCTTCATACGCTTGAGCATCAAAGAAGAACATTCCTGCTTCAGTGCATCCAGCCAACCTTTAGCTTCAACCTGCTCATATAACTTTTCATATAGAGGTAAAAGGTAAAATACATCCGCTGCCGCATAATCAAGCTGCTTAGTGGTCAGGGGACGTGCCAACCAGTTAGTACGAGCTTCCCCCTTATCCAGCTCAATACCAAGAAAGTCATTAACCAGAGTTCCGAAACCAGCAGAAACACCGTAACCAAGGAAAGATGCCATCACCTGTGTATCCAGCATAGGTACCGGCAGACAACCGGCATAATGCTGGAACACTTCCAGGTCTTCACCGCAGGCATGAAGCACTTTGATGACCGACTGATCACGCAGCAGAGCCCATAAAGGTTCAAGATCGTCGATAGCCAACGGATCAATCAATACCAGGCTGTCACCATCAAACAACTGGATAAGTCCCAGTTTCGGGTACAGTGTCCTGGTACGGACAAATTCAGTATCAAGCATCACTGCCGATTTCGTTCGGGCATGCTCACATACGACATCCAGTCGCTCGGTTGTTGTTACGATTTCAAAATTCACAGCAAACCTTTTATTTGGACGACCTGACTGGTCGAAACAAAGTGCCGGCATAACGCCGGCACTCATTATTCACCACATTGTAACCTGATTTAACTGGTTATGCTTGTTGAGCCTTCTTATCTGACTCTTCACGCAACGCTCGGCGCAAAATTTTACCAACATTGGTCTTTGGTAACTCGTCACGGAACTCCACAACCTTTGGCACTTTATAGCCGGTCAAGTGTTCACGGCAATGCATGATCAGTTCTTCACGGGTCAGGCTCGGATCGCTCTTCACTACGCAAACCTTCACCACTTCACCGGAAACTTCATGAGGTTGACCGATAGCAGCAACTTCCAACACTTTGTTATGAAGAGCAACAACATCTTCGATCTCGTTCGGGTACACGTTGAAACCAGAAACCAGGATCATGTCTTTCTTACGATCGACAATATGCAGGAAGCCCTCATCATCGAAGCAAACAATATCGCCGGTTGACAGCCAGCCATCATCGGTCAGTACTTCTTTTGTCGCTTCCGGACGCTGCCAGTAGCCCTTCATAACCTGAGGACCGCGAACCTGAAGTTCACCAGTTTGATCATTTGCCAGCACGTTGCCTTCTTCATCAACGATGCGTACTTCTGTAGAAGGAACAGGCAGGCCGATAGAACCATTGTAATCCACCAGATCATACGGGTACGCCGCCACCAACGGCGAACATTCTGTCAGGCCGTAACCTTCCAGCAGGTAATTACCGGTAATTTGTTTCCACTTCTCAGCAACGGCACGCTGTACCGCCATACCACCACCAACAGATAGGTGCAGGTTGCTGAAATCCAGCTCGTGGAAATCTTCATTGTTCACCAGGGCATTGAAAAGGGTGTTTACCCCGGTCAGCGCGGTAAACGGGTAACGCTGCAGCTCTTTTACAAAAGTAGGGATATCACGCGGGTTGGTGATAAGCAGATTGCGACCACCCATTTCAATGAACAGCAGGCAGTTCACCGTCAGTGCAAACACGTGATACAGCGGCAATGCAGTCACAATCAGCTCACGACCTTCAGTCAGAACCGGACTATAAGCCCCTTTGGCCTGCATCACATTAGCCAGCATATTTCGATGAGTCAGCTCAGCACCTTTTGCCACACCTGTTGTACCACCGGTGTACTGCAGAAATGCCGTGTCATCACCGGCCATAAACGGTTTAACGTATTGCATCCGACGGCCTTTGCGCAGCGCTGAACGCATAGAGGTCGCGTGAGGAAGGTGGTACTTCGGCACCATCTTCTTAATATATTTGACAACAAAGTTAACCAGTGTGCCTTTCGGACGGGCAAGCTGATCACCCAGGCGTGTAAGAACAACATGCTCAACACAGGTATTCTTAACGATAGATTCCAGAGTATGGGCAAAGTTGGACACGATCACGATCGCTTTAGCGCCGGAGTCATTCAACTGATGTTCCAGTTCGCGCGGGGTATATAGCGGGTTAACGTTAACCACCACACAACCGGCACGAAGGATACCGAACAGAGCAATCGGGTATTGCAGCAGATTAGGCATCATCACTGCAACGCGGTCACCTTTCTGCAGCTTAAGCTCGTTTTGCAGATAAGCAGCAAATGCACGGCTACGCTCTTCCAGTTTGCGGAAGGTCATCACCTGCCCCATATTGATAAATGCTGTCTGATCTGCATATTTCTGAACAGATTGCTCGAACATTTCAACCAGCGACGGATATTGATCCGGGTTGATTTCTGCCGGTACATCTTCCGGATAGCGGTTAAGCCAAACCTTATCCACTTTGCACTCTCCTTCTTTTTCTGACCTGAGGTCAGTAATTACTGCTTTGGGGTACAACTAACGTTTGCCGCCGCCACTAAAGCACAGTTAACAAACATAAATAACGAATTTGAACCGTTATTTAAATTCAGAGCCGAACACAATAATGTGTTCGCACACAGCACTCGGGCTTTCAATATGGCAGTGATGGCCACCATCGACTTCAACCTGAGTGCTGTCATGCAACCAGAGACGCCCGGCCTCGGGTTGCTTAAGTTCTTTAAATCCGCGATTTCCCACTATCGATAACACCGGACACTGAATTTCAGTCATTAATGCCCTAGCATGATCATGAGCCATACGATAGAGAGAATCACAACGCAGCCTGTTATCATGACGCCAGTACCATTGCTGGCCATCCTGATAAGTCGCACGTTCAACCAGAGGCGTCAATTGCTCCGGTGATAAACGGTTAACAGCACAACGCAACTCCAGAGCTTCCTGAAAAGACTGCATATACCTTGCTGCCCGCAGCTCAGCACGCTGGCGATAACGCTGCCGGCTGCCTATACCATCACGCAATCTTTTAGCGACATTTTCCGGTGATTCATGAAGAGGTGCCAAACCTTCTATCATGACCAGCCCTTTAACCTTTTCCGGAAAAGCTGCAGCATAACTGCCGGCAACCAGAGCCCCTAGCGAGTGGCCGACAAGCAACACCTCATCGGCAGGAAGCATCGCAATAAACTGATTGAGGTCATCGACATAGTCAAAGAAGTAATAGTAATTATCTATTCCCCTCGGCTGAGAAAGACCATGGCCCGGCCAGTCAATCGCAATCAGGTGATAGTACTTAGCTAATAGCGGAAAAAGCCCGTCAAAGCTGGCCGCATTATCCTGCCAGCCATGCAGAAAGACTAAAAAAGGCTTGGTTGCTTGCAAATAAGACAAAGGCGCAGATGGCTTTACCACCCCGCCCTGATGCTGAAATGAACACAGACCAGCCAACTTTATTTCCACCAGCTGGAAATAGGTGTTGTACATTACGCCCGACACAGAACTCTCTCGCTCGATACAGAACTACAAGTTTATTTGGTTACCCGCTGGGTAACTTCTCCGCGAGTAAAGCCAATGCCGTAACTGCTTACCGGACAACGAAGACCGACACAGTTAAAGTTTCGTTCGAAATCATCGAGCCAGATTTCCTGCTTGATCTGCCAAAGCTGATCACCGGATACCTTAATAACCGGGAACTGGTATTTAAATTCACCGACAGTTCCCTGCTCACTACCACTTACCCGTCCAACCACAGTCAGCAAACGACCTGGCCGGTATTCCATCGGTTCAAGAAAACCGTCAATGTAACCGACAAAGCGTCCCTGTGGTTTCTTATCAAGAATCGGCCTGCCATCTTTGGTTAAAGGCAAACTGACAACCTCAATCCGGGTATGCTCTTCAAGGTTAGTAACAGCAGCAATAATGCCCCCAACCCGAACTTCCTGCCCCTGTACCTGTTTGGTCTCAGTTGCAATTTGTCGATAGTCGGTTATTGGATTTTCAGACTGGGTTTGCAGGCTTTCTGGCACGTTAGCGCAGCCTACCACAAAGACAGCAAACAGCCCAAGGAATAGCGTCCTAAACATCAGATACTCCTGAACAATTGCTCAATATACGCACAAAGGCTCAGCCAAAGTGAAGGTCAGAAAAGCAATCAGACGTAAACATCCACACCGACCAGAGAAGACAGTTCTTCCTTGCGGGCGTGGTGCATTACTCCCATGTAGGAATCGACAGCCTGGCGGCTTTTACCCTCAGGCTGGTCATATTGAATCCGAGAGTGGGCTTCTTTAATAACTTCCGGATCCCGGACAGTACTAGCCACAGCCTTTGCCACCACGGTCGGCTGCGGCGTAACCGGCGTCGCCTCTGGTTTTTGAACCCGAGGTTTCGGCGATGACGATTGTATCGATGAAGGTAAGCGCTGAATCGAAACCATACTCAAATACCTGTCAGGGCGAAAAACACCAACTCACTATTTATCAAAAACTAACTATCGTTCAAGAATAAGTTCTTAATAACCACTCTCTTATACCAAAGACTACTCACGGCCCGGCAGCTTTTTCCAGGTTACCGTATCGCGCAGGTAAACTGGACTAGCTTGTTCAGCCTCAACCATTTCACCACGAGCGAAAGCATACTTGGCCAAGTGAACCATATCCTGAGAATCCGGATACAAAACAGTCCCTTTTTCCATTTTGACCTTTAGCTGAGCTAGAGGTTCAGCATAACTTTCCCATCCTGTACCAGCAGTTAACCAAAGACCACTATCAGTAGCCTCAAACTGGCTGACCAGAGATTCTGGCTGAATCACCTGCTCACCACCGATAACCTGCCAGTCACCGTCAGCTTTGCGCTGGTATTGCCCCCAGTAAACTTCACCCATGCGAGCATCAATAGCAGTCAACACCTGTTCTGCCTGGTGGGTACGGTAAGTTCCCTGTGCCATAGCAGCCAAAGTTGACACGCCGAGCATTGGCAAATCAGCGCCAAACGCCAGCCCCTGCGCAATACCAATACCGATACGAACACCGGTAAAGCTGCCCGGACCACGGCCGAATGCCAATGCATCAAGCTGCTTCAGTTTCAGGCCGCCTTCTGCCAGAACGGTATCAACCATAGGCAAAATTTTAGTTGTGTGTTCACGCGGCGCGTACTCACAACGGGAAATCACTTCATCGCCTACCAATAAGGCAACAGAACAGTTCTCGGTTGCAGTATCAACTGCAAGAATTTTGGTGCTCATTCAAGCCTCTGAATGCTGGTCATCACTGTGAACCGGCTCTTGTTTGCCGTTCACCGCAGACAAAAACTGCCCGACACCAATTAAATCCCTTGTTCTCGGGATCGGTGGCAGGCTTCTTAAAAATACAGCGCCATAGTGGCGCGTAACCAAACGATTATCGCAAATTACCAGAACCCCTTTATCCTGCTTATCGCGGATCAGGCGGCCAACCCCCTGCTTCAGGGTGATCACCGCATCAGGTATCTGAACTTGCGAAAACGGATCGCCACCACGCAGGCGGCAATCTTCAATTCGTGCTTTTAGCAACGGATCATCCGGTGCAGTAAAAGGTAATTTATCGATAATAACACAGCTCAGTGCTTGTCCTCTAACATCAACGCCTTCCCAGAACGCACCTGTTGCAATAAGCAGCGCATTACCTCGTTCAAGGTATTCTGCCAGCAGCTTCTGTTTGGTGGTTTCCCCCTGCACCAGTACTGGTAAATCTAGTTTGGCCCGGAAGCCTTCAGCAAGATCACGCACCATCTGATGAGAAGTACACAGGAAGAAACAGCGGCCGTTGTTGCCTTCAATAACCGGTGCCAGCATATCAACCAGTCGGTCAGCCGTCCCGAAACTGTTTGGCTCAGGCAAAAAACGGGGAACACACAGCAAAGCCTGCTGCTGATAATCGAAAGGACTTTCCAGCGAGAACTGTCGCTTAGGCTCAAGCCCCAGGCGATTACTGAAGTGGCTGAAATCATCATCAACAGCCAGAGTCGCAGAGGTGAAAATCCAAGCTCCCTGCTGCTGTTGGATCTGCTCACGGAATTTCTCCGCCACGGAAAGAGGTGTTATATGCAAGCCGAAATGGCGTGGCGTACATTCATACCAGTATGAATAACCGGTGATCGACGTATCACACAGCCGTTCCAACCGGGCTCTGAGCAGCGTCGTTCGCTCAAAAGCGCTATCGAGTAACTGACTGCGACCAAGTGCCAGTTTAAGTACCTCATGCGCTAAATCGAAAGCATCATTGAGGCGGGTCAGTTCGCGCTCAATCGCCGGACTCTTGATGGCCTCCCGCCAGTTACCACGAAAACCGGGCTCACCCATTACAATCCGTAAATCAGAAGCAGCCTGGGATAACCTGTCGGCAGTTTTCTGAAGCTGACGCATATCCTTCGCTTCAGTGCGATAACCAATCTCGATATCTTTTGCCAATTCCTGGATCTGACGGCTGGTCAGGCTCTGTCCGAAATACTGACTGGCAATATCTGGCATCTGGTGGGCTTCATCGAAAACAAATACTTCAGCTTCCGGGATCAACTCCCCAAAACCAGTTTCCTTAATCGCTAAATCAGCCAGGAAAAGGTGATGGTTAACGACAACTACATCCGCTTCCATCGCTTTGCGACGGGCTTTGACAACAAAACAATCTTCGTATGACGGGCAATCTTTGCCCATACAGTTGTCGTTCGTTGAAGTGATCGTCGGGATCACCGGGCTGTCCTCAGCGATCTCATCACATTCACCGAGATCTCCGGTTCGGGTGGAAGAAGACCAGCTACGGATCTTCACTAGCTGGCTCAATAATGTCGGATCGACATGTGTACCATGACTTTCAGTGATCTGACGGCTCAGACGATCAAGGCAAAGGTAGTTGGCCCGTCCCTTCAGCAGAGCGACACGCCCGGTAAAACCCAGCGCATCCATCATCAACGGCAGATCCCGGTGATAGAGCTGCTCCTGCAAGTTTTTCGAACCAGTACTGATAATGGTCTTCTTGCCACTGACCAGCGCCGGCACCAAATAAGCAAATGTCTTACCGGTACCAGTGCCCGCCTCAACCACCAACTGGGTCTCCGTATTAATCGCATCAAAAACAGCCTCGGCCATTTCAATCTGCGGCTGTCGGGCCTGAAATCCGGGTATGGCTTTCTCAAGCGCGCCACCGGCGGCAAAAAACTTGGCTATCATCCGAAGGAACTATTGTTTATTTATACAGTAAAAGGCTGACTATTATGCCAAGTTTGCCCGGCGGCGACCACGATTAATTAATCATTCACCTGCACACCACGCATCTGAATTCGAAGTTTATTTACTTATCACGATATCAGCTTGGGTGCTGTCGACAATGTCCATCAGTTCCTGCTGTTCCTTACCCGGAATTTCGTATTTATCAAATACCCCTTTCAGCAACACAACCATCTGCTCCCATTCTTTCTGTGTAATATTCAGATGAGCATGCGCGGCTTTCATCGTGCGCCCATGATACTGGCAAGGACCACCTGTCGCCTGACAAACCATCGCTGTTACATGATATTTCAGGTATGGTGCCGGTACTACTTTACGGGCAGCGTCAATTGCCGGGTTTGCATTGAGTAACTCATCCACCACGATGACATCAATAAAGTCATTCACGACCATAGAAATGGGAGCCAAACCGCCAAGCCGACTGTACAAAGAGTTGGCATCATCAGCCTTTTCCTGAGCGGATGCATTGTTCAAGCCGACCAACCAAATCGCCGCCAACATTGCATATAAAAAAGATTTCAATTGTAGAGACCACATAAGCTTTCTCCTAAATTTCATTGATGAAACCAGCAGCTCATGACCACCTAAAAGAAATGATGGTTTTATAATTATGTTTTGACCCTGAAATAAATACGCGGTAAATAAAAGAGATTGGAATATAAGTGTAGTTCAAGGATGAGTATGGAAACTAAAACCCTCCTGACCGATTGCCCGGATGCAATGGGTCTGATTTCGAAAATCACCAACATTTGTTACAAGCATCAGCTCAACATTGTCCATAACAATGAGTTTGTTGATCACGCCCATGACCAGTTTTTCATGCGAACCGAACTTGAAGGGGTATTCAATGACGAAACCTTTCTGTTTGATCTCGACCGTGCGCTACCGAAAGGCAGTCACCGCCGATTAATCAGTTCGGAACGAAAACGCATCGTGATCATGGTGACCAAGGAAGCACATTGTCTGGGTGATATCCTGGTCAAAGCGTTCGACGGCACGCTGAATGTAGAGATTGCCGCAGTCGTGGGTAACTACGATGTACTGGCCGATCTGGTCGAAAAGTTCGGTATTCCATACCACCATATCAGCCATGAAGGCCTCAGCCGTGAAGAACATGAAGCTAAAATGATTGCCACGGTCGAACAGTATTCCCCTGATTATGTGGTGCTGGCCAAATATATGCGGATCCTGACGCCAGACTTTGTTGCCCGATTCGCAAACCAAATTATCAATATCCACCACAGCTTCCTGCCGGCCTTTATTGGTGCCAAACCTTATCACCAGGCTTTCGAGCGCGGGGTAAAAATTATTGGTGCAACGGCCCACTTTGTGACCAACGATTTGGATGAAGGCCCGATCATCACTCAGAACGTCATTCATGTTGACCACAATTTCAGTGCGGCCGACATGGCTCGTTCCGGCCGTGATGTTGAAAAATCGGCATTAAGTAAGGCGTTAGGTTTAGTGCTCGATGACAGGGTATTTGTTTATCAGAACAGAACCGTGATCCTGTAATATCTTATACCGGGCTGCGGGATATCCAATGTACCTCGCAGCCTATAATCATATTTCGTTATTCTTCTTCGCTCTCAATCACGGCTTTCAGCGAACAAGGATGCAACTTAATACAGACTCCGTCTTTTTTAAATGCATAAGTCGGATTCGGCAAACGCTCTTTTTCACCGGAAGGTAAACTGGCTTTCAGCTTAATTCCTTTCTCTGCTAATTCATCCCACGCCAGCTCTGGCAAAACCTCGTCCAGCACAACTTTTAGCTCATCGGTATTATTCGCCTCAGCCGGAATCACAAATTCTATATGTTCCCAGCCTTCCTGTGGGTAAGACTTCGCGCCCGGATAAGGCAGCTCCAGCGCTTCAACTGTCCAGTTACCCAACTTCAGAGGCTCATGAAAACCAATCACAATGATCGGACGACCATTGATTTCATTGTTTGACCACTCTTCACCATAAGCCAGCCAGGCCTGATGTAATGCTTCCGCCATCGTCCAATCATTAACTCTCAGAGCTATATGATCAGCCTGGTACGATTCAAGAGAGACGTTCATCTCCTTTGCCAATGCTTCAATGCGGGTTAGAAACGCCGGCAAACTTGCCAGCATTTGTTCAGGATGAAGACCGGCATCAGTCAGCTTCTGCATGTTTTTTCTCCAGTTATTTTTGCGACGGATAGCAAACGCATAATTATCCACAGTTTCGTGTTTTCCGTAACCCTGAAAAGTGTAACGACAAGCCTTGTTGCTCCTTGATTTGTGCATAATTTTCACGTTCTATCCAAACCGAAAAAAAAATCGCAAACAATGACGTTTTCGGGTTGCAAAAAGGCCTAATTTTGTGGGTATTATTAAGGCAATACAACGCACGTATTCGAGATAATCCCTCTTTTCTCTAGAGGATGCCCCGTCAAAAATACTCACGTAATCCTTTTCCGCGTTAATTTTACCTAAATTACCGCTGCCAATGTTCGTGATTATTTTTGACGGTTTTTGCTCCCAGCAACTGTTGAATACCGTGACGTTATTGCCTCGCTAGTGCGTCAAGCTCAAAGCGTAACAAATGATTTGAAGGATAAGCGTGTGAACATTCAAGCACTAATTAACGATAAAGTATCTCAGGCTCTAGAAGCCGCAGGCGCACCAGCAGGTAGTCCAGCAGCAGTTCGACAGTCTGCGAAAGCGCAGTTTGGTGACTACCAGGCTAACGGTGTTATGGGCGTTGCTAAGAAACTGGGCACCAATCCTCGCGAGTTCGCACAGAAAGTGATCGACGTTCTTGATCTGGACGGTATCGCGGAAAAAGTTGAAATCGCGGGCCCTGGTTTCATCAATATCTTCCTGAGCAAAACATGGCTGGCAGAGCGCGCTGAAGCAGCACTGGCTGACGAGCGTCTGGGCGTTGCTAAAGAAGAGCAGAAGACAATCGTTGTTGACTACTCTGCACCAAACGTAGCAAAAGAAATGCACGTAGGCCACCTGCGTTCAACTATTATCGGTGATGCTGTTGTTCGCACCCTTGAGCACCTAGGCCACAAAGTTGTTCGTGCTAACCACATCGGTGACTGGGGTACTCAGTTCGGTATGCTGATTGCCAACCTTGAGCGCGTTCAGAAAGAATCTGGCGAAGTTTCTATGGAGCTGTCAGATCTTGAAGCTTTCTACCGTGAATCTAAGAAACTTTACGACGAAGATGCAGAGTTCGCAGAACGTGCTCGTAACTACGTAGTTAAGCTGCAGGGCGGTGACGAATACTGCGCTGAAATGTGGAAGAAGCTGGTTGATGTCACTATGATCCAGAACCAGCGTAACTACGATCGCCTGAACGTATCACTGACACGTGATAACGTAATGGGTGAATCTATGTACAACGACATGCTGCCAGGCATCGTTGCTGACCTGAAAGAAAAAGGTCTGGCTGTAGAAGATGACGGCGCACAGGTTGTATTCCTGGACGAGTACAAGAACAAAGACGGCGAACCTATGGGTGTAATCATCCAGAAGCGTGACGGCGGCTTCCTGTACACCACCACTGACATCGCTTGTGCTAAGTACCGTTACGAAGAACTGGGCGCAGACCGCGTACTTTACTTCATCGACTCACGTCAGCACCAGCACCTGATGCAAGCATGGACTATCGTTCGCAAAGCGGGTTACGTGCCTGAAGAAGTAACTCTGGAACACCACGCATTTGGTATGATGCTGGGTAAAGACGGTCGTCCGTTCAAGACCCGTGCAGGTGGTACTGTTCGCCTTGCTGACCTGCTGGACGAAGCAGAAGAGCGCGCAGCTAAGCTGATCGAGCAGAAGAACCCTGAGCTAGATGCAGAAGAAAAAGCAAACATTGCGAAAACTGTAGCAATGGCTGCAGTTAAGTACGCTGACCTATCTAAGCACCGTACTACAGACTACATCTTCGACTGGGACAACATGCTGGCATTCGAAGGTAACACTGCACCATACATGCAGTACGCTTACACTCGTGTAGCTTCTATCTTCAAGCGTGCCGGCGTTGAGCAAGCAGACCTGACTCACCCAGTTGTAATCAACGAGGAGAAAGAACAAGCACTGCTTTCTACCCTGCTTCAGTTCGAAGAAGCGGTACAGACTGTTGCTCGCGAAGGTCACCCACACGTTATGTGTAGCTACCTATTCGAGCTGGCTGGTAAGTTCTCTAGCTTCTACGAAGCATGCCCAATCCTGAACGCAGAAGAAGAAGTGAAGCAAAGCCGTCTGAAACTGGCTCTGCTGACTGCGAAGACTATCAAACAAGGTCTTGATCTGCTGGGTATCGAAACACTTGAGCGTATGTAATTTTTATTTCATTTAATGAAATAAGCTAATTACGGGCTAATAATTTAAAGCCTTCTAGGGTATCCTTAGAAGGCTTTTTTATTCGCCATGATCTGTGAAGTCTGGTAGTAGATACCTGAGAACAAGCCAACCATTTCATCTAATCCTGCTGAAGATAACTGTTAATATGGCTTTATTCGCTCAATAACCAGCGCTTTGTCTGGTTGTTATTAATTTGCTTAGGTATTTGTGGCAATTAATGGAATACGACATATGAGCAAAGACAACTTTGTGGAATCAACGGAAACGTTGAAGAAAACCGTACCTTTGATGATTAAGCACAAAGTACCGACAACTCCTACTAATTATGCACTGTGGTATACCTACGCCACTCAGCAATACCCTGAACTCAATCTGGCTCTTGATAAACATATCGACGCCGTCGGGCACTGCACGCCAACCATGTGCGAGCAACTGTATCAGGAACACCTGGCCAGCCAGACAGATAAAGATATGACACAGCTCAAGCAAAGCCTGACCGCAATGATGCAGGAGTTGTCCCACTCAATGACAGATACGCTGTCTGAGACAGAAACCTTTCAGGGTGCGCTGGACAATACCTTTGCCAAGCTGGAATCGGCTGAAAAAGAAGGCCTGTCTATCACTGATACCATGGTGCTGGTTCGTGAACTGATCAAAGAATCCAGCCAGATCCGCCTGTCGACTGGTTCATTAAAAAATCAATTAACCAATGCACAGGATGAAATCATGGCTCTGCGCGAAGCCTTGAGCGAGAGCCAAAAAGCGGCCAATGAAGACGCAGTAACCAAACTACTTAATCGCCGCGCCTTCGAGCGGGATATCCTCGGTTATCAACGTAACAATATCCCTTATAGCCTGATTATCCTGGATATCGATAAGTTCAAGAATTTCAATGACACCTATGGCCACCTGCTCGGCGATCAGGTACTGAAAATTGTTGCTAACCGCCTCAATGCTTTTTGTCAGGACAATGCCCAGGCATACCGCTTCGGCGGCGAAGAATTTATTATTATCCTGCCAGGAAAAATGTTGGCATCAGCACGTCACCAGGCAGAGACACTGCGACGCAGCATTGAGAAAATTTCAGTTCTCGATAAAAAATCAGGTCAGCGAATCAACTCAGTCACCGCCTCATTCGGTGTTGCAGAACGGCAAGTCAAAGAGTCATATGAAGAAGTTATTGAACGAGCTGACAGCTACCTAAACAAAGCCAAGCAGTTAGGCCGCAACAGGGTTCTGCCTCTCAATTAAGTCCTGTGACCAGAAATATTAAAAGGTGTATGTGATAAACAACACCTAACCCCACAAAGCAGATCTAAAAAGCCACCATAAAAAATGTATAAGGTGGCTTTTCTTTTATAAGCTATTGGCAGCTAGTTATTCATTGCCCGAAACGTTCACCACCACTTTGCAACCAATCAAGCTCTTCTTTGGTCGACAACCGACCATGTACTGCATTGCGGTGAGGAAACCTACCGAAACGCTTCACCACGTTATGATGCCTGACCGCATACTGGTAAAATCCTTCAAAAATAATCGCATGAGCTGGCGATACAGACTGGCGCAGCTGATCAAAACGAAAGACACACTCTTCCTGATCCTCAACCGCTTCGGAATGCTCCAGTGGCAGATAGAAAAACACCCGCTCAATCGGGCTGAGTTTTTCATCCTGATTAGCGGCCAACCCTTTTTTGCAAATAGCCAGAGCTAATGAATCATAACGAAATGCCGCACTAAGCCCCCGATAAATATTACGGGTGAATTGATCGAGCAGAATAATCAATGCCAATGATCCCTTAGGTTCTTTTGCCCAATGGCTCAATTCACCTCGGCCAGCCTGGCTGACCAAAGCCTGAAAACGTTCAGCAATGAGTTTATCGGTCGCTTCGCCGCCCTGAAACCACAACACATTCCTGTCTGTAGTTGTCACCTCTTCACCAAGCTCGCCAAACCAAAAATCCAAAACTTCCTGATACTCTGCAACCATATCTTTCCCCCTCACACGCTTACCGCTGATCCAGCTTCCTCTCGATAATTCAACGCAACCGAATAATGAATGCCTGATAATCCGGCCCTGATGCTGTAATCTCTACTGGCCTTTATTGGAATTGGTATTACCATGACAGGATCCCAATGCTGATCCTACTGTGATAAGACCAGCATAACCCAGCCCTCACAGTTCATAACGGTCAATGTTCCAGCCTGTGAGCCGCACTATACATTTAAGGAATACAGCTATGCCGTTTACACTCCATCCGAGATTGGCAGCAGACACAACAGTACTCGGTGACCTGCCTCTATGCCGAGTACTGCTTTCCAAAGAAGCTCTGGGACCATGGTTAATTTTAGTCCCACGCAAAGATAACCTGACTGAAATCCACCACCTGCCGGAAGATGAGCAATTCCAGTTAATGCGAGAATCCAGTGCTGTTGCCACTCTGCTGGAAAACGACTACCAGGCTGACAAAATCAATGTCGGTGCACTGGGTAACCTTGTACCTCAACTTCATGTTCACCATATTGCAAGATTCAAAGATGATATCGCTTGGCCCGGACCGATCTGGGGCAACACGAACGGCACTCAGCGTGAAGAAGCGGTTCAGCAAGCACTGGCTGAAGAATTACGCGAAGAACTCAGCGACTTGAATGGTTTTGTGACTATCGAGTAAAAAGCTGACAACAAAACCGTCAGCAATAAACAAGCATAAAAAAAAGAGGCAGCCTTCCGGCTGCCCCTTTTATTCATTCTTCATCAGCGAATCACAGTAACTGATAGCTCATCGGTTTTTAACCAGCGATACCAGACTTCGTCTGCACTCTGGCAACAAGTCTCTTTACCGCAACCAACCAACTCTCTGCCCAGTGCTCCTTTTCGCACCCAGACATCCAGCATAGCGTCAACACCGTCTTCACTCATACCAAAGTGGTGAGCAAGACTTTTTCGGCTGACACGCCCTTGCTGCTCAATATACTGCTTTAGCTGCTGAAGAATCATAGTGCCAACACCTCTTGAGCTTGCTTCTTACCTTCGCGCTTAAAGGCAATAAACAGAGCGGCATTAATCAGAGCAAAGAAGCCAATCCACATCATGCTGGTTACCGGATGTGCAGTAAAGAATGCCACCTGATAAACCAGAGTTGCGAATGTGTAAGCAAGCAACATAGTCCAACCGGCAATAAACACAGAGAACTTCTGGCCAAACTCACGCACGTAAGCACCCATTGCCGCCGCACAAGGTGTGTACAGCAGAATAAATACAAGGTACGCCATCGCTGCTGCAGAACTTACAAAGTGCGCCTGGATATTACTGAATACAGATGTATCGACTTCCTGATCTTCAGCTACTGCATCAAGGTCAGTCAGCTCACCCACTTCGATACCAAGTGGATCTGAGTAGCTTAAATCAGCCAGGTTCGCAGGAATACTTTCCACCGCTTCCTGCAGGCTTGCCATCAGATCATATTCACCGCCATCTTCACCTTCAGAAGGTGCATACAGGCTGTTCAGCGTACCCACTACGGCTTCTTTCGCAAAGATACCAGTGATAATACCTACAGTCGCCGGCCAGTTATCTTCTTTCACACCGATAGGAGCCAGAACCGGGGTCACAACCTGAGCAGCTTTTGACAGAACAGAATTTTCAGTGTCTTCGTTACCGAATGAACCATCTGCACCCAGCGAGTTCAGGAAGCTCAGGCAGGCAACAACCACAACGATGGTTTTACCGGCACCCAGAACAAACTTCTTAAGCTTCTGCCATGTCTTGATACCAACATTGCGCATTGTCGGCAGTTCATAGTCAGGCATTTCCATGATGAAACTGTCGCTTGAACCCGGGTACAGGGTGTTGCGTAGAATAAGACCTGTCATAACCGCCGCGAAAATACCCAGCAGGTACAGAGCAAATACGACATTCTGGCCACTTTCAGGGAAAAACGCAGCTGCAAACAATGCGTATACAGGCAAACGAGCACCACAAGACATAAACGGCGCCATCGCTGCAGCCAACTTACGCTCACGCTCTTGTTCAAGAGTACGAGTCGCCATGATTGAAGGTACATTACAGCCAAAGCCAAGAACCAAAGGAACAAAAGCTTTACCTGGCAGACCCACTTTCTGCATCACTTTATCAAGAACAAAAGCGGCACGGGCCATATAGCCTGAGCTTTCCAGCATTGCCAGGAACAGGTACAGACAAGCAATAACAGGAATAAATGTCGCAACAGTCTGGATACCACCGCCGATACCATCAGCAATCACAGTCACCAGCCATACAGGCAGATGATCATCCAGCAGGTAATGACCACCGTCTACTAGCAGAGCGCCAACACTGATATCGAAAAAGTCGATGAATGCACTACCGATGTTAATGGAGAACATGAACATCAGGTACATAACGATGAAAAAGAACGGGATACCAAAAGCACGGTGTAGTAGTACACGGTCAATCTTGTCACTCAGGCTACGGCTTAGTTTGCCTTCCTGGCGACGCACTTTCTGACACAACTGATGCAGGAAGGTATAGCGAACATCGGCGACCTGAACATCAGGGTCAATATCAACCATCAGTTTATTGCGGATATTGCAGGCTTTGTTTTTATCACTCTCGTTCAGGCTATTGATAACCAGAGTGTCATTTTCCAGCACACGGATAGCCTGAGCACGAACATTCAGTGTTTCGCTGCTAAACATTGCCTGAAGCTCAGAGATGGCTGCTTCAAACTTATCACCGTAATTCAGCGTCAGATCTTTTACTGCTACACCCTGAGCAAGCATTTTATGAAGCTGAGACTTGAAATCCTGTACTTGCTTGATGTTATTTGCTGACAGCGTTACCACAGGGCAACCCAGAGCTTTTTCCAGTGCTTTCACATCCAGCACCTGGCGCTGACGCTGCAAGGCATCCATCTTGTTCAGAACAACAATCATCGGACGGCCTAGTTCGCGCAACTGAAGAGTCATATAAAGGCTACGCTCAAGGCAAGTAGCATCAACAACGTTGATGATTACATCCGCAGGCATAGTTAGAATGGCACGAGATGCAATTGTCTCATCAAGGCTGTTTGCGTCGTTTGCACTGTCAAGGTTGTAGATACCAGGTAAATCTGTCAGGGCAAAATTATCACCGGCACACTGGTAGTGACCCGTTTTCTTTTCAACTGTTACACCAGCCCAGTTACCAACTTGCTGTTTAGCGCCAGTCAGACCGTTAAATAGGGTTGTTTTACCGCTGTTAGGGTTACCAACAGTAAGAATGTTGTATTCCATTAACGTGTCTCCACTTCAATATTGGCAGCAATTTGTTTACGCAACGCGATATCAACACCACGCACTCGCACCTGAAGCGGGTCACCAAGAGGAGCAACACGAATAACGGTTACCTCAGTATTAGGTAACAATCCCATAACCATTAACTTCTTCCGTGTCGCTGACGGAAGGGCTGACATTTCGGTAACAATACCGTTGGCACCGCACGACAAATCAGACAATTTCATCTCAAATTGATACCTTAATAATAATAATTTGCATTCACGCTCGCAATCTTACACCTTGAAACACAATGGATCTTGCTTTAAATCAATTTTCACGTGCGTTTAATGAGCAAACGATCAATTTTTTCGTATCAATCTGTTAATCACCTGTTTGTTTTACCACCAGCCTAAATGACTGCAAGATGAAATCACCTCTCTCGATACATTCCCCCTATTGATTCCCAAGCAGCAAGAAATAAGTCAAAAGCAGCAACTGGTAATAAAACTCAGATATAAAAAAAGCGCACTTTCGTGCGCTTTTTCTTTACAGATATGTTAACCCGGCATAACCGCTAGCAATTTCTGTCTCTCATCTCTGGCCAGCTTAACAAACTTGCCTCGCTGAGAAGAGGAAACTGGCTCTGCCTGCGGCAACGGTACCTTCATCGCATTCACCGGGCGGTTTTTCTTAATCAGCTCATAGTGAAGGTGCGGCCCGGTCGAACGACCGGTATTACCACTCAGGGCAATACGCTGCCCCATCTTCACCTTATCACCCACCTTAACCAGTAGGCGATGCAAATGCAGGTAGCGGGTCATGTACTCACGACCATGCTTAATCACAATATAGTTACCCGCTAATCGGTGCTTACGAGCTTTCACCACAACCCCATCACCGGCAGCCAGTACCGACGTGCCGATTGGTGTCGCAAAGTCTGTACCATTGTGCGGCGAAATACGTTTAGTGATCGGGTGCTTACGATTTGGATTAAACGAAGAGCTGATACGATAGCGTTTCGCCAGAGGGATCCGGCGTAACGCACGGTTCAAACTTTTACCTTCGGCGTCATAAAACTGTCCATCTTCATTGCGCATCACAAACACTTCACGGTTACCGCTAATATAGTAAAGCGCTTTCACTTCGCCGCGATTGACGGCCTTACCATCAATAAACTCTCGTTCCACAGTAACAGCAAAGCGATCTCCCTTACGGGCTTCACGGCCGAAATCAAAACGCCATTGCAGTGCCTGAACCAGAGTTTGAATCTGATTTGGAGACAAACCAGCAGAACGAGCTGACTGATAGAAACTACCTGAAATACGCCCGGTTAGCATAACCGGTTTAATCTCGCCATTCTCTTCTTGAGCTTTATACTTATAGCCCTGTGGCGTTAGTGTATAAACGTCTGTTCTCTTTGCGCTACGCTTGATACTTAGCGATTCAACGTGCCCTTCATCATTTAACGCCCACTCCAGCATCTGGCCAACGCCAAGGTTCTGAATCGATTTATTCACATCAATCAGGCGATACATATCTGAAAGTGGAAGCGCATACTGAGAAAAGATTACCCCCAGCGTTTCACCAGAAGCAACCTTATGGCTGTGAGCTTCAGGAACAACATTTTCCAGTTGCTGTTCAAGCTCATCTTTCGGGGCAAGGAATTCAGGATCATGAGGGTCAAGAACAACCCCCATAGGCTCACTGTGCTGATCAGACAGCACTTCCAAATCATCTACAGCAATATCAACTTCAACCCGCCCGTCAGATGAAAACGATGAAGATTTATTGAACGGGGATGACGGCTGCCACATCACTGCAGCCGCCACAATTAATGAAGTTGAGACTAAAGCAATCCTGTGCTGTCGAGGAAGTTGTTTTAAAGATAAAACCGCAACCTTAAATTTTTTCATTATTGTTTAAGACACTTAATATAACTTTGTCCCAGTTCATGCAGGAATCGAATATAACCACCTTTCCCCTCAGCAATCTCCGTTGCCATAGGATCAAGGGTTCCTACATTAACATGAGTTCCACTTACTACACTTTTAACAACAGACGGAGAGAACTGCGGCTCACTGAATACACACTGTGCCTGCTTGTTCTGCAATGACCGTCGAATAGTCACCAGGGTTTTCGCGCCCGGACGGCGATCCGGATCGACAGTAAAATGCCCCAGGTTATTTAATTTAAACTGTTCTTCAAAATAGCCGTAAGCATCGTGGAAAACGTAATAGCCACGATCTGCTAACGGTTTGAGTTCCGCATTGAGTTCATCAACTGCTTTTTCCACATTTGAAGCGAACTGTGAAAGGTTATCTTTATATCGATTTTTATTCAATGGATCCAGCTGAATCAAGGCTTCCGTGATCACCTGCGCAACTTGGACCGATTGCTTTGGACCCAGCCAAAAGTGTGGATCAACGCCATCATGGCTGTGAGTATGGTCACCATGGTGGATCTCCGCACCATGCTCATAATGGCGGAAATCAATGGCGTGCTGCTTCGTTATAGCTAGACTGTTTTTCTTATTTTCCAGAATCTTAGTAAGGAACATTTCTAGCTCAGGGCCGCCCCAAACAACCAGATCTGCATCACGTAGCTTTTTGACATCTGACGGACGAAGCGCATAATCATGCGGAGATGTCCCTGGTGGCAACAAATATTCAGTCTGAGCGATACCGTCAGTCAGCTCCTGAACAATTAAATTCAGTGGTTTTACTGTTGTAACCACGTTTAACTCGCTGGCTGAAAGATAAGATGAAAAAAGTAAAGCTAAAGAGCTGCAACAAAGAAACAATCGGCGCATAATATTTTCCGAAATAATAATTAATTACAAAACCGGGCTGAGAATGTTATATTATAACATCTCAGTTTGGCAAATACCTTAAGCACTTTTTTATGACAACCCTAGTTGAACTACAAACTGTTACCGTTACCTTCGGGGAGCGTCACGTGCTCGATCAAGTATCAATAAAACTTGAACGAGGCCAAATCACGACTTTGATTGGTCCAAACGGCGCGGGTAAATCAACACTGGTAAAAGTAATTACCGGTCTTCGCAAACCAACATCAGGGAAGGTTATTCGCCAGAAAGGAGTCCGGATCGGTTATGTTCCGCAGAAGCTCCAGTTGAACTCAGCGTTACCGCTCACGGTTGATCGCTTCTTACGACTGGCTGGCCGTTATTCTGAAAGCGACAGAACTAACGCTTTAAATCTGGTAGGTGGCGCACACCTGCATCACAGCAACATGCACTCGCTGTCCGGCGGGGAAATGCAGCGTGTACTGCTGGCTCGGGCTCTGCTTCAATCTCCGGATGTGCTGGTGCTTGATGAGCCAGTTCAGGGTGTCGATGTGAATGGCCAGCTTGAACTCTACAGCCTGATCCAATCGCTTCGCGATAAGCTGAATTGCGCAATTTTGATGGTTTCACACGATCTGCACTTAGTCATGGCCAAAACCGATCATGTCATTTGCCTGCACCATCATGTTTGCTGCTCAGGCGAGCCGGAAGCAATTACCAGTCATCCGTCTTATGTCGCTCTATTTGGTCAACAACAAAGTGAGCAGCTGGCACTATATCACCACCATCATAATCACGAACACAACCTGGCCGGCAACCCGGTAGGTCCTTGCCAACACCACCAGGAAAAATAACAAATCATGCTTGAATTTATTCTTCCGGCCCTGATTGCCGGTATTGGTATTGCAGCGCTGGCAGGACCGCTTGGCTCTTTTATTGTCTGGCGAAAAATGGCGTATTTCGGCGATACCCTCTCCCATGCTTCTCTGCTGGGTATTGCGTTGGGCTTTCTGTTTAACATTAACCTGAACCTGGCCTTGATTATCTGCTGCCTGTCTATTGCCGTGATTCTGGTCAGCCTGCAAAAGCAAAAATACATCGCCACAGATACGCTGCTAGGCATACTGTCACATAGTGCCCTGTCACTGGGTATGGTTGCCGTCAGTTTTCTTGATAATGTACGTATCGATTTAATGGCCTATTTGTTCGGTGATCTGCTGGCTGTTACTACTCAAGACATCATGTGGATTTATGGCGGCGGGTTTATTGTTCTTGCGCTGCTGGTCGCTCTGTGGCGTCCGTTACTGTCGATGACAATCAATGAAGAACTGGCTCAAGTTGAGGGAGTGAACGTTGAATTTATGCGTTTGATCCTAATGCTGATGGTCGGCCTGGTGATTGCTGTCGCAATGAAGTTTGTCGGTGCCCTTATCATTACCTCACTGCTGATTATCCCGGCAGCGACAGCACGACGCTTCTCTCAAAGTCCGGAATTCATGGCAGGCCTTGCATCTGTCATTGGCGCAATTGCCGTTATGCTCGGCCTTGCAATGTCGTGGCATTACGACACCCCAGCAGGCCCTTCTGTGGTCGTTTCGGCAGCAGCTATCTTTATGCTCAGCCAGCTCAAGCGAGCTGAAAGCTAAATAATCACTGCACGGACAAACTAAGACACAAAAGAAAACCCGCCTTCATATAAAGTACATAAAGGCGGGTTTTTAATACTTAAATCAACCTTCTCAGGTCGGTATTACCAACCGGTCACTTCGCGCAAAGCTTTACCAATTTCAGCCAAGCTCTTGACGGTTCTCACACCTGCCGCTTCAAGAGCTGCAAACTTATCTTCTGCAGTACCTTTACCACCAGAGATAATAGCGCCGGCATGGCCCATGCGCTTACCCGGAGGAGCGGTAACACCGGCAATATAAGAAACCACAGGCTTAGTGACATGCTCTTTGATATAAGCGGCTGCTTCTTCTTCCGCCGTACCGCCAATCTCACCGATCATCACAATCGCTTCCGTAGCGGGATCATTTTCGAACATTGCCAGAACATCAATAAAGTTTGAACCAGGGATCGGGTCACCACCAATACCAACACAAGTTGACTGACCAAAGCCTTCATCCGTGGTCTGTTTCACCGCTTCATAAGTCAGCGTACCTGAACGGGAAACAATACCGACTTTACCCGGACGGTGAATATGACCTGGCATAATACCGATCTTACATTCATCTGGCGTGATCACCCCCGGACAGTTAGGGCCGATCATGCGAACACCGGTTTCATCTAGGCGGATTTTCACTTCCAGCATGTCCAGTGTCGGAATACCTTCGGTGATGGTGACGATGAGCTCAATACCTGCATCAATGGCTTCCAGGATGGCATCCTTACAAAAAGGTGCCGGAACATAGATCACAGTCGCTGTCGCACCAGTTGCTTCAACGGCTTCGCGAACGGTGTTAAACACAGGCAAACCAAGATGTGCCGTTCCGCCTTTACCCGGAGACACACCACCGACCATTTGTGTACCGTACTCAATGGCCTGCTCGGAATGGAAAGTACCCTGACCGCCAGTGAATCCCTGGCAAATGACTTTAGTATCTTTATTAATTAGAACAGACATTATTTACCCTCCGCTGCAGCAACCACTTTTTCCGCAGCTTCAGTCAGGGAAGTCGCAGCAATGATATTCAGACCACTCTTCGCCAGAGTTTCTGCCCCCAGCACTGCGTTGTTACCTTCGAGACGAACAACAACCGGCACTTCAACGCCAACTTCTTCAACCGCACCGATAATACCTTCAGCAATTAAATCACAACGCACGATACCGCCGAAAATATTGACCAGCACAGCTTTAACATTGCTATCTGACAGAATGATCTTAAATGCTTCGGTGACACGCTCTTTGGTTGCACCACCACCAACATCGAGGAAGTTAGCAGGCTGACCACCATAGAGATTAACGATGTCCATTGTGCCCATCGCTAAACCGGCACCGTTGACCATACAACCGATACTGCCGTCCAGCGCAACATAGTTAAGTTCCCACTGGGCAGCATGCGCTTCACGCTCATCTTCCTGTGAAGGGTCGTGCATTTCACGCAATTTCGGTTGGCGGTACAAGGCATTGGAGTCAATATTAATCTTACCGTCCAGGCACAGCAGGTTACCGTCACCCGTGATCACCAACGGATTGATTTCAAGCAAGGCAAGATCATAATCACTGAACATGGTGCCAAGCCCCAGGAATATTTTGGTGAACTGCTTGATCTGCTCGCCTTCCAGCCCCAGTTTAAAGGCCAGTTCACGCCCCTGATAAGGCTGAGGCCCCACCAGCGGATCAATCGCGGCTTTATGGATAAGCTCAGGTGTCTCTTCAGCCACCTTCTCAATTTCAACACCGCCTTCGGTTGAAGCCATGAAAACAATACGTCGGGATGCACGATCTACAACCGCACCCAAATAGAGTTCGTTGGCGATGTTTGACGCTTCTTCAACAAGAATTTTCGCAACAGGCTGACCGTTGGCATCAGTCTGATAAGTCACCAGGTTTTTACCCAGCCACTTCTGCGCAAATTCTTTGATTCCTTCCTTTGTATCATGCAGCTCAACACCACCCGCTTTACCACGGCCACCGGCGTGAACCTGACATTTTACAACCCACTTATCACTACCAATTTTCCCTGCGGCTTCAGCCGCTTCTTGTGGGGTATCACAAGCGTAGCCTTCCGGAACTGGCAAACCGTATTCAGCAAATAGCTGTTTTGCCTGATATTCGTGCAGATTCATTATGTTCCATCCGTTCTCATATCCCTTGGGGACTTGTTATATCCATCTGAAATACTATGGTATTTCCGCGTCAGTGAAAGTCGGAACCAATTTATGCCGGGCCGAGCCAGCCCGGCTTGGCCCGAAATTAAACGTCCAGTAACAGACGAGTAGGATCTTCAAGAAGTTCTTTGATGGTGACCAAGTAACCCACTGACTCACGACCATCAACCAAACGGTGGTCATAAGACAGGGCCAGGTACATCATCGGCAGGATTTCAACTTTACCATCAACCGCCATCGGACGGTCCTGGATCTTATGCATGCCCAGAATAGCCGACTGAGGCGGGTTGATGATTGGGGTAGACATCAGGGAGCCAAACACACCACCATTGGTAATGGTGAAGTTACCGCCGGTCAGCTCATCGACAGTCAGCTTGCCGTCACGTCCTTTAATCGCAAGATCCCGAATACCTTTCTCGATTTCAGCCAGGCTCAGCTTGTCGCAATCACGCAGAACCGGAGTAACCAGGCCGCGTGGTGTCGATACAGCAATACTGACATCGAAGAAGTTGTGGTAAACGATATCATCGCCATCAATTGACGCATTAACTTCAGGATAGCGTTTCAGCGCTTCAACCACAGCTTTAACATAAAAAGACATAAAGCCAAGGCGGATTCCGTGGCGCTCTTCAAAGATGTCTTTGTACTGCTTACGAAGATCCATGATTGGCTTCATGTTCACTTCGTTAAACGTTGTCAGCATAGCTGTGCTGTTTTTCGCTTCCAGCAGACGCTCAGCTACACGCTTACGCAGGCGGGTCATAGGAACACGCTTCTGGCTACGATGAGCAAGCGGCGCTTCAACTTTGGCTTCCGCAACAGGAGCAGGCGCTTCCGGTGCTTTTGTCTTCACTTCTTTCAAGTAAGCGTCAACGTCTTCACGTGTAATGCGACCACCAACACCCGTACCTTTCACATCTGAAGGGCTGATACTGTGCTCACCCAGCAGGCGACGTACAGCAGGACTCAGAGCCTCACTGGTCTCTTCACTTAGAGAAGCTGTTGTACGCTTAGTTGGCGATGCCTCTGCTTCAGCAGGCACGTCAGCTGTCGGCTCACCGGCAACAGCACCAGTCTTGATCTTACCAATAAGCTGCTTAGTTAAAACCGTTGTACCTTCATCCTCAAGGATAGACTCAAGAATGCCATCTTCTGGTGCAGGTACTTCCAGCACCACTTTGTCTGTTTCGATATCAACCAGAACTTCATCACGTGTAACGGTATCACCTGGCTGTTTGTGCCAAGTAGCCACTGTCGCATCAGCAACTGATTCAGGTAAATCGGGAACCAGAATTTCGATCGTCATATCGGCTTTGTCCTTTTTGTTCCAGTTCTTATTAATCTATTGTAAGCGCAGCATCGACAAGCGCTTTCTGTTGTTTCAAGTGAACCGACATGTAACCTACAGCCGGTGATGCAGATGCCGGACGACCCGCATAATTTAACTCAGCGCCTTTAGGCAACGCAGCACGGAAGTTGTGCTGGCTTGAATACCAGGCTCCTTGGTTTTGCGGTTCTTCCTGACACCAGACGAAATCAGAAACGTGCTGATAATTCGCTAATGCAGCTTCAACATCTTCTTTAGGGAATGGGTAAATCTGTTCAATACGAACAATGGCCACATCAACCTGCTCATTCTTACGGCGCTGCTCCAGCAAGTCGTAGTAGACTTTACCTGAACACAGCACAACGCGTTTAACCTGTTTCGGGTCAAGATCATCAATCTCACCGATAGCTGGCTGGAAGTTGCCGTCTGACAGTTCATCCATTGTTGATACACATAACGGATGGCGCAGCAGCGACTTCGGTGACATGACAATCAGCGGACGACGCATCGGACGCAGTACCTGACGACGCAGCATGTGATAAACCTGAGCCGGATTCGACGGGATCACCACCTGCATGTTCTGCTCGGCACAAAGCTGAAGATAACGCTCAAGGCGAGCTGATGAGTGCTCTGGTCCCTGACCTTCATAGCCATGTGGCAGCAGCATTGTCAGACCACACATACGGCCCCACTTCTGCTCACCAGAACTAATGAACTGGTCAATCACCACCTGGGCACCATTGGCAAAATCACCGAACTGGGCTTCCCAAACCGTCAGACCGCCCGGCTCTGCAGTTGCATAACCGTATTCAAAAGCCAGTACCGCTTCTTCAGATAGTACCGAGTCAAAGACCTGGAATGAGCCCTGCTTATCATGGATGTTCGCCAGCGGTACATAGGTGCTGGCATCGGCCTGATTATGCAGGACCGCATGACGGTGGAAGAAAGTACCACGGCCTGAATCCTGACCTGTAATTCGGATACGCTTGTTTTCATCAACCAATGTCGCGTAAGCCAGTATTTCGGCCATACCCCAGTCAACAGGCTTATTACCAACAATCATCGCCTGTCGATCGTTGTACAGCTTCTGAACACGACTTTGCAGTTTATGGCTGTCCGGATGCTGACAAACTCGCTGTGCCAGTTCAAGCAGACGAGGCCGCTCAATCGTGTTCGGCCACTCTTCATTCCAGTCGTGCCCCAAGTACGGAGCCCAGTCGACGGAGTGAAGCTTCATCGGACGCCACTCTTTGACCACACATTCACCATGATCCAAAGCATCACGGTATTCGTTGATCAGGCCTGTTGCGGTTTCCAGATCGACAGTACCTTCATCAGTCAAGGCATCAGCATACAGCTTACGCGGTGTCGGATGCTTCTTGATTTTCTGGTACATCAGAGGCTGAGTCGCATTCGGCTCATCCGCTTCGTTGTGCCCATGACGACGGTAACAAACCAGATCAATAACAACGTCGCGCTTAAATGTATTGCGGAAATCCATCGCAATGCGAGTAACGAAAGCAACTGCTTCCGGATCATCAGCATTAACATGGAAGATTGGGGCCTGAACCATTTTCGCGATATCAGTACAGTACTGAGTAGAACGGGTATCGTTCGGGTTAGATGTCGTGAAACCAATCTGGTTGTTCACCACAATGCGGACTGTACCTCCGACACGATAACCTCGCGCCTGCGACATGTTAAAGGTTTCTGCGACAACCCCCTGGCCTGCCACCGCCGAGTCACCATGAATGGTGATCGGTAATACCAGAGAACCGTCTTTATCTTCCAGACGGTCTTGGCGGGCGCGGACCGAGCCCATAACCACCGGGTTTACAATCTCAAGGTGTGATGGGTTGAATGCCAACGCCAAATGCACATCACCACCTGGTGTCGCAAAGTCTGCCGAGAAGCCCTGGTGATATTTCACGTCACCTGTACCCCAGGTTTCGTCATGCTTACCGGCGAACTCATCAAACAGATCCTGCGGTTTCTTGCCGAGCACGTTAACCAGCATATTCAGGCGACCGCGGTGTGCCATACCGACAACCACTTCACGGACACCGTTCGTACCGGCGTGACGTATCAACTCTTTAACCATCGGAATGAGCGCATCGCCGCCTTCGAGAGAGAAGCGCTTGGCACCGGGGAATTTTGCGCCAAGATAACGTTCAAGGCCTTCGGCCGCAGTTAGCTCATCAAGAAAGTTGATCTTTTCTTCTTTAGTAAACGTTCCTTTACCGACAACTGATTCAAGACGCTGCTGAATCCAACGCTTCTCATCAGTGTCAGTTATGTGCATATACTCCGCACCGATAGAACCACAGTAGGTTTTTTTCAGTGCATTGAAGATTTCAGAGAGCTTCATGGTTTCCTGGCCAATGGCAAAAGAACCCACATTGAAGTCCTGATCAAAATCATCTGCTGTCAGGTTATGGAACTCAGGATCGAGATCAGATACTCGATCCTGCTGCCACAACCCCAGCGGATCTAGATTTGCATGTTGATGACCACGGAAACGGTATGCGTTGATAAGCTGCAATACCTTAACCTGCTTGGCATCAACATCCGGATCGCTGACGGTAGCACTTAGATGGGTTGTTTCTTTTGCGAGCCGACGGAAATAGTCACGTACACGCGAGTGTGGCTGTTCAACAACAGCTTCACTCACGACAGGCAGGTCATCAAATACATGACGCCACTCTTCGTTAACTAATTCTGGGTCGCTAAGATACAACTCGTAGAGATCCTCTACATAAGTTGCATTGGCGCCAGCCAGGTGTGAAGACTCAAGCCATGCCTTCATAACGCCGTTCTGCATTGTTTTCCCTTAACCACTAGTTATCGCCATTTGCACCGGTCTTATGACCGGCCATTGAGGCTGACTCCGGTTGCGAGCCTGGAGTCAGCATATCGATAATTCTATTAATTATACTGCGCGCTTTAGCAACATAGACTTAATGTGACCAATCGCTTTTGTTGGATTTAACCCTTTAGGACAAACATTTACACAGTTCATGATGCCATGGCAACGAAAAACACTAAAAGCGTCGTCGAGATCGGACAATCGTTCATCGGTTGCAGTATCACGACTGTCAATTAGCCAACGATACGCAGCTAACAAGCCAGCCGGACCAATGAATTTATCCGGGTTCCACCAGAATGACGGGCAGGACGTTGAGCAGCAGGCACACATAATGCATTCGTACAGGCCATCCAAATGCGCTCGCTCTTCCGGCGACTGTAAGTTTTCACGCGCTGGCGGCTGAGCACCGTCATTAATCAGGAACGGTTTTACTTTGGCATAGTTGGTATAGAACTGTTCCATGTCGATGATCAAATCACGGATCACCGGCAGTCCGGGCAAAGGACGCAGTACAATGGTTTTCTCGCCGGTGAGGGCTGAAAGCGGTGTAATACACGCCAAACCATTTTTACCATTCATATTAATACCGTCTGAACCGCAAACACCTTCCCGGCATGAGCGGCGAAATGCCAGAGTCGGGTCCTGCTCTTTCAGCAAGATCAGGGCATCAAGTACCATCATGTCGGAACCATCAGGCACTTCAAGGGTGTAACCTTTCATGTGCGGCGCGTTATCTACATCAGGGTTGTAACGGTAAATCGAGAAATTCAGTTTCATAATCCCTTCCTCCCCTTAGTAAGTACGCGCTTTAGGCGGAAATGCCTCACGATAAATCGGCGCCATATTCACATCACGCTTCGACATTTCTTCTGTCTCTGGGTTGTAAATAGAGTGACACAGCCATTGTTCGTCATCGCGTTCAGGGAAGTCGAAACGGGCATGGGCACCACGGCTCTCTGTCCGGTAGTTTGCCGCCACTGCTGTGGCATAAGCCGTTTCCATCAGGTTATCCAGCTCCAAGCATTCGATACGCTGGGTATTAAACTCGGTCGACGTGTCGTCCAGTCGTGCTTCTTTCAAGCGCTCGCGGATGACCTTAAGCTCTTCAAGTCCTGTCGCCATAGCTTCGCCTTCACGGAATACTGAAAAGTTATTCTGCATACAGGTTTGCAGGTCTTTTCGAATTTGGACCGGGTCTTCACCCTTCTGGGTATTGTTCCAGCGGTTAAGACGGGCAAGCGATGCTTCTATGTCTAACTCTGTCGCCGGACGTGCTTCAGCCTGAGCCAGCAGCGTTTCGCCAAGATGCAAACCTGTCGCACGACCAAATACCACCAGATCAAGCAGCGAGTTACCGCCCAAACGGTTGGCACCGTGCACAGATACTGATGCAATTTCACCACAGGCGAACAGCCCCTGTACTTCGACATCCTGACCGGCTTCATTCTGTTTAATCGCCTGACCGGATACCTGAGTCGGTACACCGCCCATCATATAGTGGCAGGTAGGTATAACTGGGATAGGCTCTTTCACCGGATCAACATGGGCAAAGGTACGGGAAAGCTCACAAATACCCGGCAGGCGGGATTCAAGTACATCTTTACCAAGGTGATCCAACTTCAGTTTGATATGAGGTCCCCACGGGCCATCACAACCACGGCCTTCGCGGATTTCAACCATCATGGAACGGGCAACAACATCACGGCCAGCCAAATCCTTCGCATTCGGTGCATAACGCTCCATGAAGCGTTCACCATCTTTATTAAGCAGGTAACCACCTTCACCACGACAACCTTCTGTTACCAGTACCCCGGCTCCGGCAATACCTGTCGGGTGGAACTGCCACATTTCCATATCCTGCATCGGTACGCCGGCACGTAACGCCATTCCGACACCGTCACCGGTATTAATATGAGCATTGGTTGTCGAAGCATAAATACGACCTGCACCACCGGTTGCCAGAATCGTCGCTTTAGACTTGAAATAGCAAAGCTCACCGGTTTCCATACATATGGCGGTACAACCTAAAATTGCACCATCCTGGTTTTTCACCAGGTCCAAGGCATACCACTCAGAGAAAATCGTCGTCTGGTGCTTAATATTCTGCTGATACAAGGTGTGTAATAAGGCATGACCTGTACGGTCAGCAGCAGCGGCTGTACGAGCCGCCTGCTCGCCGCCAAACTCTTTAGACTGTCCACCAAAAGGGCGTTGATAAATAGAGCCATTATCAAAGCGCGAAAACGGCAGTCCCATTTTCTCCAGCTCAATAACTGACTTCGGCCCATTCTTACACATGTACTCGATAGCATTCTGATCACCGATATAGTCAGAACCTTTGACTGTATCGTACATATGCCACTGCCAGTTATCCGGATGGGAATTCCCCAGCGCAACTGTAATACCGCCCTGAGCCGATACGGTATGAGAACGGGTCGGGAAAACTTTAGACAGCAAGGCACACTTCAGGCCCTGCTCAGAAATTTGAAGTGCGGCACGCATGCCAGCACCACCAGCACCGATTACTACGGCATCAAATTCACGAACTGCAATGCTCACTTACGCACCCCACACAATAAAGAAACCAGAAAACAGGTAAACAAATAAAACGGTTACCACAGCAAACTGGATCAATGCCCTAATCGCCGCGGGTTTAATGTAATCGGTCAATACCTGCCATAAACCAATCCATGCGTGGATCAGCACCGAAAGCAGTGCCAGCATAGTAAACACTTTAGTGCTCAGCTTGCCGAAAAATGCCGTCCATGTTTCGTAGTTAAGGTCAGGGCCGAAAGTGAAAAATCCGACCATATAAATGGTGTAAAGGGTAAGAATTACTGCGGTTGCACGTACAAGAATGAAGTCATGAACACCATTACGGCCAACTGTTGATACGTTGTTTACCATACTAAGCCTCCAGCAAAGAGGGAAAGCACACCAACGATCACGAAACTAATTTTCGCACTCGCAATGCCGGTTTCCATTTCTTCGAAATATCCCATATCCATCAGTAAATGACGTATCCCCACCACAATGTGGTAGAAAAGAGCCGTCAGCACACCCCAGAGCACAAATTTCACGAAGAAGCTGTCAACAATGCTGGCAGCACTTGCGAAACCTTCCGGGGAAGACAGGGACAGGCCTAATAACCAAAGTAATATTGCAACAGAAATGAACGTAATGACGCCCGATACACGGTGTAGGATTGACGCTATCGCAGTCAAAGGAAAGCGAATCGTCTGCAGGTCGAGGTTGACAGGTCTTGGCTTATTTACTTTCACGGTATTTGCCCACTCAGCTCCATTGAAGCATTTATTCTTATTGATCTCTCCGGTTCCGTGCTAACCCTCGTCATCCAATTAAACAATTTTGCAACTTTTCGTTGCGATAATGTTTTTTTTGAGCCGTGAAACATTACCGCGGCTAAGTGCTTAATATTGTTAATAACTTAAACATTGGATTCTGGCAACGACAGAACCAGAGGCCTGTCGCGAGTATACGCCCCGTAACAACCAATTACAAACCTTGTAACATGACCTCTAACACGATTTGGGAACTTTTCAGATTTTCACACACTCTTATTAACAAGCGCACACATAACGGCACAAAAATTGACAAACGGGCCACCTAACGGTACAACATTTAAACATCCGTTTTTGGATCAGGACTATAAAAGCAAAGGAGATTGTTATGGCAGACAAGAAAGCGACTCTTCATCTTGAAGGGAAAGCGCCAGTCGAACTGCCGATTCTCGGGGGCACACAAGGTCCTGAAGTAATTGACGTGCGCAAACTTGGCGCCAACGGTTACTTCACATTCGACCCTGGATTTATGGCTACTGCATCATGTGAATCTCAAATTACTTACATTGATGGTGATAAAGGTATCCTGCTACACCGCGGTTATCCGATCGACCAGTTAGCCAATAATGCTGATTACTTGGAAGTCTGTTACATCCTTCTATACGGCGAAGTACCAACTCGTGAGCAATACGAGACATTCAGGACTACGGTCACCCGCCACACTATGGTCCATGAACAAATTGCCAGCTTCTTCCACGGCTTCCGCCGCGATGCTCACCCAATGGCAATTATGTGTGGTGTAGTTGGTGCACTGGCTGCTTTCTATCACGACTCTCTGGATATCAATAACGATACCCATCGTGAGATCACGGCATTCCGTCTGTTGTCAAAAATGCCGACACTGGCTGCGATGTGTTACAAATACTCAATCGGTCAGCCATTTATCTTCCCGCGCAATGACCTTGATTATGCAGAGAACTTCCTGCATATGATGTTTGCAACCCCGTGTGAAGAGTATGAGGTCAGCCCGGTTGTTGCCCGTGCAATGGATAAGATTTTTACTTTGCACGCCGATCACGAGCAGAATGCATCAACCTCGACAGTACGACTTGCAGGCTCTTCCGGTGCAAACCCGTTTGCCTGTATTGCAGCTGGTATTGCTTCACTTTGGGGGCCGGCACACGGTGGTGCCAACGAAGCATGCTTGAAGATGCTTGAAGAAATTGGTTCTGTAGACAAAATCCCAGAATTCATTGAACGAGCGAAAGACAAAGATGACCCATTCCGCCTGATGGGCTTCGGTCACCGTGTTTACAAGAACTATGACCCAAGAGCGACCGTGATGCGCGAAGCTTGCCATGACGTTCTGGAGGAGCTGAACATTCAGGATCCACTGCTGGATGTGGCAATGGAGCTTGAGCGTATTGCCCTTTCAGATGAGTACTTCATCGACAAGAAACTGTATCCGAATGTCGATTTCTACTCAGGTATCATCCTGAAAGCGATTGGTATTCCGGTATCTATGTTTACCGTGATCTTTGCCATGTCCCGTACTATTGGCTGGATTGCCCACTGGAACGAAATGCACAACGATCCGCATAACCGTATCGGTCGTCCTCGTCAGCTATACACTGGCTACAAGCAACGAGACTTCCAGCCAATTCACGAACGTGAGTAAAACTAACGTACCTTAAGCATTAAACCAAAAAGGTTGAGCTGCAATGCTCAACCTTTTTATTTCCAATCAGCAGTAACCGTTATACTGGATTATCAATATCGATGAAAGTGACGTCGAAATCGTGCTCCTGAGCCAGCCACTCACCTAACGATTTCACACCATAGCGTTCAGTAGCATGATGTCCGGCACTGAAGTAATGGATCCCCAACTCACGAGCAGTATGCACAGTACGCTCTGAAATCTCACCGGAGATAAATGCATCAAGGCCTTTTTGCGCAGCCAGCTCAATAAAATCCTGACCGCCACCTGTACACCAACCCACCGTTTTGATCTCTGCTGGCGCATTATCGCCGATATGCAGCGGCTCACGATGCAGCGCAATAGATAAACGGGATGCCAGCTCTTCACCTGTCAGCGGTTGCTCAAACTGACCATAGACAGAGACAGAATTTGGATTACCGGCTTCAAGACCACCCAATACTTCAATTTCCATCAGTTCAGCCAGCTTAGCGTTATTACCAAGGCGCGGATGAACATCCAATGGCAGGTGATAGGCGTACAAATTAATACCGTTTTCAATCAATGCCTTAATTCGACGAAATTTCATGCCGCGAATTTCCGCCGGCTCCCCTTTCCAGAAGAAACCATGATGAACAAGCAGCGCATCTGCCTTTTCTTCGATAGCGCGTTCTATCAAAGCCTGGCATGCCGTAACACCAGTAATAATTTTCTTAACTTCGGACTTACCTTCAACCTGCAAACCATTCGGGCAATAGTCTTTGATCAGGTGAGGACTCAGCAGCTCGTTGAGTACGGCTTCCAGTTTTAGGTTATTCATTTTCGCTTCCTTTTATACCATTCAGGGTATTACGGTTAGCGTTATTCTATACCAACTGACAGAATCAAACCGGAAATTATCACCATTAAACAAGACGATGACAGCAGTAAAACCCTTTAATTATTTGCACTGGGAGCCGTCAGGTTAACTCTTTGGTCCAGGATTCCGCCTGCTGTAACCAAACAGGCTTATCACTGATTTTTAGCCAATATCGATGCAGATAGCTATAAAATTTTGACCGTGTTGAAACGGGCAGGCATACCATGACGGGAAAGGCAAACACGCCGACAAGAATAGCCAAGCTACGACGTAGAATAATGCGAGGAACAGAGAATGGTGTATACATAAGACCTCCAAAACTGGTCTAACCTGCAAACACTCTAATTGATGACATCCTGTGTCTCTATACCATAAAGCTTGTTTTTCACCCAAGTTTGAACTACATAGCTAAATTAATATCCTTTGATTCCTTTTGTTTACATGACAGAAACAAAGCCCCAACAATATACAACTGATTTTATATCCATCCTCCACTGTCCCCTACTTTTTGACAGTGCTCCCTTTGCGGCAGATGACGACTGGTTAAGTCAATTTCGTCGCAGAGCTACCATCCCTGCCCCATCAGGTTATCAGGGCAACCGGAGGCTTGGCTTTTATTATCAGTGGCTCTGGAAACAGCTGATAAAGGCTCACCCGGACTATGAACTGGTTGCTGAAGAAATCCAGCTTCAATGGCAAAAACAAACAGTGGGAGCCATTGATTTTCTGGTCCGAAACCTAATGAGCGGAGAACTGGAACACTGGGAAGTTGCGATTAAGTTCTACCTTGCGTATCAACGGTCCTGGCCCGGTCCCAATGCCAAAGATAATCTGGATAAGAAAATTCAGCGCATGCTCGACCACCAGCTAAGGTTATGTGAACATCCAGCATACCAATCACAACTGGCGGAAAGATATGGTCAACCGACTAAAAAGCGACTGATCATGCAAGGGCGTCTTTTCTACCCGGTACATAACAATGCTTATGGTTCTAGCCCTGGTTCTGATATACAGCTAAACCCCAAGGCATTTACCGGATTATGGGGCTATCGTTCTGAGACCAAGGAACTGCCACTAAAATGCATTGGCAAAGAAAACTGGATCAGCCCGCCAGCCTATCATGCCCTGGAAATGACACAGCTCCCCGCCCCAATTAGTACGCCGGTTCAGGCAGTTGATCCTGATAACAGGATCTGGTTCATCATGCCAGATGACTGGCCACATAATCAAAGCAACTATAAATAACATCAAAAAACGCCCCGACTTGATATTATTCAAATCGGGGCGTTTTAATTAATTGATGCTTCAATCGATGGTAATTAAACCTTACAAGCCAGCATCCGAGAAGACTTTACTTACGATTTCCTGTGCTTCTTTTTCAATCAGAGCAAGGTGATCCTTACCCTTGAAGCTTTCACAGTAAATCTTATAGATTTCTTCAGTACCTGACGGACGAGCAGCAAACCAGCCATTTTCAGTGGTTACTTTCAGGCCACCAATTGCTGCACCGTTGCCCGGTGCATGGGTCAAACGGGCTGTGATTGGATCACCAGCCAGCGTTTCCGCAGCAACCATTTCAGGCGACAGCTTGCTAAGTACCGCTTTCTGCTCACCATTCGCAACAGCCTGAAGACGGTTGTACTCAGATGCACCGTGCTTAGCAGCCAACTCTTCGTAGTACTGCTGTGGGTTCTTACCCGTAACTGCAGTGATTTCGGCAGCAAGCAGACACAGCAAAATGCCGTCTTTGTCTGTTGACCATGGTGTGCCATCCATACGCAAGAAAGATGCACCGGCACTTTCTTCACCGCCAAAGCCCAGTTTGCCGGAGTAAAGGCCATCAACAAACCATTTGAAACCAACCGGTACTTCACACAGCTCACGACCAAGCTCAGCAACAACGCGATCGATCAAGGCGCTGGAAACCAGCGTTTTACCAACAGCAACGTCCTGACTCCAGTCAGGACGGTGACGGTAAAGATAATCAATGCACACTGCCAGGAAGTGGTTAGGATTCATCAGACCAGCCGGAGTAACAATGCCGTGGCGGTCGTAATCAGGGTCATTACCAAAGGCAAGATCGTACTTGTCTTTGTGAGCCAGCAGACCAGCCATTGCGTAAGGTGATGAACAGTCCATACGAACCACGCCGTCTTTATCAAGAGACATGAAACGGAAAGACGGATCAATAGACTCATCAACCAGAGTCAGATCCAGACCGTAATGGCTGGCAATTTGGCGCCAGTATTCGATACCAGAACCACCCAGCGGATCGACACCAATTTTCAGGTTGGCTTTCTGGATCGCTGCCATATCAATGACATTCACCAGATCATCAACATACGGTGCAACCAGATCATGCTCCTGTACCAGCTCGCTGGCAAAAGCATCCTGAATAGATACACGCTTAACATCTACCATACCGTTGGCAATGATTTCGTTCGCGCGTTTTTCGATAGCTGATGTCAGCTCACCTTCAGCCGGGCCACCATGTACTGGATTGTACTTGATACCACCATCCTGAGGCGGGTTGTGAGAAGGCGTGATTACAATACCGTCAGCCTTATCTTCATTGGCACAGTTGTAGCAAAGAATAGAGTGAGAAATACCCGGTGTCGGTGTATAACCACGATCTTTCTGAATAACAACTTTCACATTGTTCGCAACCAGCACTTCAAGTGTTGACGTGAATGCAGGCTCAGACAATGCGTGGGTATCTTTACCCAAGAATAGCGGACCTGTAACACCGTTAGCGGCACGAACTTCCGCAACAGCCTGAGCAATAGCCCAGATATGGTGCTGGTTAAATGTTCCCTTATCAGCCGTACCACGGTGACCAGAAGTACCAAAGGCAACTCGCTGCTGTGGTTCAGAAGCACTCGGCTCAATCAGGAAATAGTTCGCAACCAGTGCGGGAATGTTGTGCATATCTTCTTGCTGGGCACGCTGCCCAGCACGAGGATGGATCGCCATTAACTTATCCTTGTAAATTGTGAGGCATATAGCCGATTAAATTTCGCCGCAAACTTTTTCAACGATATCCGCACCGAAGCCCATCTTGGTCATCAGTTGCTCTACCATCTGGCGTTTGCGATCGGTATTCGTATTGGTGATCACCCAGAATGGGGTGTGAGGAATGGCTTTAGGCTTAGTCGTTTTACCACTTGCCAACAAGGTATCTTCATCCTTGGCAAAGTATACGCGTGTACGACCTTTAATTGCCGTGGCATCAGTAAAGCTTTCCGGATCGATACGATAGAGCGAGGACAGGATCAGCATAAATCGGCCGATCGCCTTTTCCTGAGCAGCAAACTCATCAGAAATCAGCACAGATCGCATTTCCTTAACACGATCCACTTTAACCACGTTACCCGCGTCTTTACTTACCACAACACCCTTTGGACGCACAGGCATCACAACTTCCGGCTGTGCTGAGGTTTGATCCGGCATCATAAGCAAGCGGCGCAAAATGTCAGATGCGCTCTCACCAATATGCTGGGTTTGGCTGGCGATATAACGATATAGCTCTTCGTCTACCTCAATACTCTTCATCGTAGTGTTCATTATCGTTCCGTTTGAAAATCACCGTGAGATTATAACGTGATCCGAGGTTATACTCTACGGTAAAGCGTTATCAACAAGAGAAAATAGTCAGTGAATCTTCATTATCAAGTGGAAGGACAAGGCGATGCGATCATTTTGATCCACGGCCTGTTCGGCAGCGCCGACAATTTAGGCCTTATCGCCAGAGCATTGAAAGATAAATACAAAGTCATCAGCATTGATCTTCGTAACCACGGACGATCCCCTCACACCGAAACCTTTACCTATCATGAAATGGCTTCTGATGTCGTCAAAGTGATCGATCAATGTGATATAGAACGCTTCTCACTGATTGGTCATTCTATGGGCGGAAAAGTGGCCATGGCGATGACACAGGTGGTTACAAACAGACTAAACCACCTGATAGTACTTGATATGGCGCCGGTACATTATCACGTTCACCGCCACCAAAATGTGTTCGCAGGGCTCCAGGAAGTCGCCAGGCAGAGCATCAACAACCGAAAAGAAGCCGAAAGCTATCTCGCCCAACATGTTGTTGAACCCGGCGTTCGCCAGTTCCTGCTCAAATCATTTGCGAAAACCGATACCGGCTATGACTGGCGTTTCAATGTTGAAGGCCTGATTGCCAATTACGACACTATTATGGGTTGGGAAGAAATCCCGGCATTTCACGGCAAAACCCTTTTTATCAAAGGCCAGAATTCAGAGTACATCCAGCCAGAACACCGCGAACCTATCGCCCGCCAATTCCCGGCCGCCAAGGCCCATATGGTAGCCAACACCGGCCACTGGCTTCATGCAGAAAAACCGGAAACCGTAAATCGTATTATTCTTAACTTCTTACAATCGGCCTAACCGTTAACAGTCGCCTGTTCTCTGTGTTATAGTGCGCGACTGGCTCGGTTTCGACCGCGGTAAGGAGGCTGAAATGCTATACGAGCATATGGAGTTGCTTGAATCGATTGGGCTGGACTTGCTGTTTGCTGCCATTTTTTTCTTTATTGGCATGGCCATTAAAGATGTTCTGAAGCAGGGCAATGTGCCACCTTTTGGCCGTAAAATCGTCTGGCTGGTTCTTTTTCTCGGCTGTGCCGGTTTTGTAGCCAAGGGTCTGATCCAACTCAGTTGGGAAGGAGCCGGGATCGGTTAACATGTCTTTCAGGCATCAGAAGTTAGCTTCAGCAGCCATTGAGCTTCATGTCAGTAATCACATGAAGAACATGATGCCTGAACACCGCGCAAAAACTTTGTGCACATTAAAAAACAGCACCAGGTTAAGCGCATTCGATCTCTCGCTTAGTTAAACTCGTAGATCGAATTAAATGTCATTGAAACTCAGGGTATTCCCCTGACAGGATTTTTGTATACCGTTACCAATAGAGGTGACGGTCAACAACTAAATACAGGTAATCTCTACTATGGCGAGTGTAGGACTCTTCTTTGGTAGCGACACTGGTAACACAGAAGCTGTCGCTAAAATGATTCAAAAACAACTGGGTAAACACCTGGTTGAAGTAAAAGATATCGCGAAAAGCAGCAAAGAAGATATCGACAATTTTGACCTGCTGATCCTGGGTATCCCAACCTGGTATTACGGTGAAGCACAGTGCGACTGGGATGACTTCTTCCCTGAACTGGAAAACATCGATTTCTCAACCAAGCTGGTAGCAATCTTCGGTTGTGGTGATCAGGAAGACTACGCAGAGTACTTCTGTGACGCAATGGGCACTCTACGCGAGATCGTAGAAGGTCGTGGCGCAACTATCATCGGTCACTTCTCGACTGAAGGCTTTGAGTTTGAAGCTTCTAAAGCACTAGTTGATGACAACCACTTTGTTGGCCTCTGTGTCGACGAAGACCGTCAGCCAGAACTGACTGAAGAACGCGTTGAAAAGTGGGTTAAGCAAGTCTACGAAGAAATGTGTCTGTCTGAGCTGGAAGACTAATCCTTCTCTTTTTCAGCATTTAAAAACGCGCCTCAGGGCGCGTTTTTATTTTGAATCATAATCGCCAATCTCATCAAACCATGCCTGCTGCCTGTGCTGAGGCTTCTTTCTCACATATAGCACTCTTCGAACTCTTGAAACGGCCTCTCCCCTGTCGTTCATCACATTAACAATAAACTCAGGCAAGTATTTCTCGCCATTGACGGTAGCCTGTTTGATTTCCTGTACAGTTTCGTCAGACAAGATAAAGTCAGCCGTCAGATCTGTATCACCCGGCTTAATAAAACTAATCTCAGCCTGTTTATCCCAAACATAATATTCATCCCCTAATATCCCCATAAGCATCAAGGTATAAATAGGATCTGTCAGAGAAAATATACTGCCACCGAATTGGGTTCGGTAAGGGTTCCTGTTCCACCACCTGAGTTTCAGACGCAACCTTACCCGTCGGTAGTCTTCAGAAATGCTCTCTACTTTAATACCGGCTCCCCAAAACGGCGGCCACATATTCAGGGCAAAACGGAGCAAACCCGGACGATAAAATTGGTTCTCCATAACCTCCCCTTGTTATGTTACAACACGCATACTGTACATTTTTATAACAAACCTGCAAAATAAAGAAAAGTTACAGATCAGGTAGATTCATCGTTTTTTAAGGTTTATTGTTACCTTGTGGTCACTTATAATGAAGTTATATGAGAAGACTACCGCATCATGTTGTTGCGGCTAGCCAATAGGAAACTCGGATGTCAGATAATAATCACGCACTTAAACAAGCAGGTTTAAAAGTTACACTTCCGCGCCTTAAGATTCTGGAAGTTCTTCAACAACCTGACTGCCAACACATTAGTGCTGAAGACTTGTATAAGAAATTAATCGATATTGGTGAAGAAATTGGCCTGGCGACAGTTTATCGTGTTCTGAACCAGTTCGATGATGCCGGTATTGTTACCCGTCACCACTTTGAGGGCGGTAAGTCTGTGTTTGAGTTGGCAACTCAGCATCATCACGATCATCTGGTTTGTCTTGATTGCGGCAAAGTAATTGAGTTTTCAGATGAAATTATCGAGCAGCGCCAGAAAGAAATTGCAGCTAACTTCAATGTTCGCCTGACAAACCACAGCCTGTATCTATACGGTCATTGCATGGAAGGTGACTGTACTGAAGACCCAAGTCTGCACGATAATAAATAATTAACTGACAACAGACCTTCAAATTAACGACTTATCACTTAGGTGCTCAACCCTAAGTAAAAAAACCAGCCAAATGGCTGGTTTTTTTGTTATACCAAACTGAAGAATAATCTTATCGAAAACAATCACGCATAAAAAAAGCCAGAATTAATCTGGCTTTTTTATCAGTCCGGTTTTGCTCACAATTTGTGATTAGTCGCCGATCTTAGCCCACGTATCACGCAGACCAACAGTGCGGTTAAATACCAGATTCTCTGCTGATGAATCTTTATTATCAGCACAGAAGTAACCGGTACGCTCGAACTGGAACGCCTTCTCAGCTTCTGCATATACCAATGACGGCTCAACAAAGCCTTTCTTCACAGTCAGGGACTCAGGGTTGATCACTGAAACAAAGTCTTCTGCTGCACCAGGGTTTGGTACTGTGAACAGGCGGTCGTACAGGCGGAACTCAGCGGAAACACCAGCATCAGCTGATACCCAGTGAATAACACCTTTAACTTTACGACCATCAGCCGGGTTCTTACCCAGTGTTTCGTTGTCGTAAGTACAGAAGATAGTAGTGATATTGCCAGCTTCATCTTTTTCGATGCGCTCAGCCTTAACCACGTATGCACCACGCAGGCGAACTTCTTTACCCAGAACCAGACGCTTGTACTTCTTATTTGCTTCTTCGCGGAAGTCTTCACGCTCAATGTAGATTTCACGGGTAAACGGAACCTGACGGGTACCCATCTCAGGCTTGTTCGGATGGTTAGCAACTTCCAGCATCTCAGCTTCGCCATCGAAATTTTCGATAACAATCTTAACCGGATCCATTACAGCCATCGCACGAGGTGCATTCTCGTTCAGGTCATCACGGATACAAGATTCCAGAGAGCCCATCTCGATGGTGTTTTCCTGCTTAGTAACACCGATACGCTTACAGAACTCACGAATAGATGCAGACGTGAAACCACGGCGACGCAGACCTGAAATAGTCGGCATACGAGGATCATCCCAGCCTGAAACCAGGTTATCTGTTACCAGCTGGTTCAGCTTACGCTTAGACATCACCGTGTATTCCAGGTTCAGACGGCTGAATTCATACTGACGAGGCTGGCAATCAATCGTAATGTTATCCAGAACCCAATCGTACAGACGACGGTTGTCCATGAATTCCAATGTACAGATAGAGTGCGTAATGCCTTCAAGTGCATCAGAAATACAGTGAGTAAAGTCGTACATTGGGTAGATGCACCACTTATCACCAGTCTGGTGGTGATGTGCAAAACGAACACGGTAAATTACCGGATCACGCATAACCATGAACGGTGACGCCATGTCGATTTTTGCTCGAAGACACATCTTGCCTTCTTCTACTTCGCCGTTCTTCATTTTATCGAACAGCTCTAAGTTTTCTTCTACGCTGCGATCGCGGTATGGGCTTGGCTTACCAGGCTCGGTAAGTGTACCGCGGTACTGACGCATTTGCTCTGGACTTAGCTCATCAACGTACGCTAAGCCTTTATTAATCAATTCAATAGCAAACCCGTATAGCTTGTCGAAGTAGTTTGATGAGTAACAAATCTCACCGCTCCACTCAAAGCCCAACCAGTTAACATCGCTCTTAATAGACTCAACGTATTCGATGTCTTCTTTCTCAGGGTTTGTATCATCAAAACGTAAGTTACATTGACCCTGATAGTCCTGAGCAATACCGAAGTTCAAACAAATTGATTTCGCATGGCCGATGTGCAGGTAGCCATTTGGCTCCGGCGGAAATCGGGTATGTACGCTTGTATGTTTGCCACTTGCTAAATCCGCATTGATAATTTGACGGATAAAGTTAGTTGGACGAGCTTCAGATTCACTCATCAATTATACCTCGTGTGCTGACAGGATTTTCGAACTCTCTATGATCCATAAATATGGGTCACGACTCAACAAATAGTGTGCATTGTTTGCCGATATGTATAAAAAAACCCCGCAATTGCGGGGTGAAATATAAGTATAGGTCTAAAAGCAGACCTAATAGACAACATTCCACTCAGGATTTCACAACGGAAAAAGAAAACCTGAAATATGAAACCGCCTCAGCAGCTTCTGATTGTACTCAGCATTAAGCACACTCAGAAACAACCATTCAAACAGTAACTTCATAAAACCTGCAATTATTTACCAAAGATAATCGCATCTAATTAAAGGATAAAGTTCGTATTAGTCTAGTGAGGGAGTTACCGGCCCTTATCAGGACCGGTAACAATCAGGATTACTTACTGCAATGAAGTAATTAAGGTAGTTTTACTGAAGATAGGTCTTCTGAAACCGGGATTTTCTTCATCTCACCAGCTACGATTTCAGCCAGTGGGCCAAGAATAACCTGAAGGTTGTTTGAGCCCAGTTTAACAACACCCATTGCACCCAGAGCTTTCAACGTTTTCTCATCAGCCAGGCTGCTGTCTTTAAGAGTAAGACGCAGACGGGTAATACATGCATCGATATTCTCAAGGTTACCGTGACCACCCAGTGCTTTCAGGTACTGCTTAGCCAGTTCACCTGTTTCAGCAGAGCCCGCAGCAACAGCACCTTCTTCTGCATCATCATCTTCACGGCCTGGCGTTTTCAGGTTGAACTTGATGATAACAGTACGGAAGATTGAGTAGTACAGACCAAAGAATACCAGCCCCTGTACAACCAGCATGTACCAGTTAGTTGCCAGTGGGTTACGTGTCTGCAGAACCATATCTACGAAACCTGCAGAGAAACCGAAGCCTGAAATCCACTGCATTGACGCTGCGATGTATACAGAGATACCTGTCAGCAATGCGTGAACAACATACAGGGCAGGAGCCAGGAACATGAACGCAAACTCAAGAGGCTCTGTAACACCAGTGAAGAATGATGCAAAGCCGGCAGCGATCATGATAGATGCAACTTTTTCTTTGTTCTGAGGCTTAGCTGTGTGGTACATAGCTAGTGCTGCACCAGGCAGACCAAACATCATGATTGGGAAGAAACCACCCATGTAAATACCAGTCACACCCGGAGTTGCAAGACCGGCATCAATAGAAGCCTGACCACCAAGGAAGTTTGGCAGATCATTTATACCTGCAACGTCAAACCAGAATACTGAGTTCAGGGCATGGTGTAGACCAACAGGAATCAGAAGACGGTTGAAGAATGCGTAAATACCGGCACCAACTTCACCCAAGCCCTGGATACCTTCACCGAAAGATACCAAACCGCCGTATACAGCAGGCCAGATATACATTAGAACGAAAGAAATCAGGATACCGGCAACAGACATCAGGATAGGAACCAGACGTTTACCAGAGAAGAAGGCCAACGCTTTGTGCAGCTCAACATGTGAATAACGGTTGTAAATTTCCGCTGCAACAATACCCACAAGAATACCAACAAACTGGTTGTTAATCTTCGCGAATGCAGCAGGAACGGCACTTAGTTCAATACCTTGAATGTGAGCCACTGTTGCAGGAGCAAGCAGTGTTGTAACTACCAGGAAGCCAACAAAACCAGACAATGCCGCTGCACCGTCTTTATCTTTGGACATACCGTAAGCAACACCTACGGCAAACAGTACCGACATATTATCAATGATGGCCGCTCCAGCCTTTATAAGGAAAGCCGCCAATGCACTGTTCGCACCCCAGCCGGTTGGATCGAGCCAGTAACCGACACCCATAAGAATAGCTGCGGCAGGCAACGTGGCGACTGGCACCATCAACGCCTTACCTACTTTTTGAAAGTATCCAAGAATGTTCACCCTTAGTTCCCCCTATGGTTTTATTATCTTAGATTCGAAACAGATAACTTATTTTAGCTACCCGATTAAGTAATATGCAGTTTAAGAGTTTAAATTCGCCCCGCAAATTAAACTCTCATCTTTTGTGATCATTATCACCCGGATGAACGATGACAGAGCGATTTTGCTAGCTCGATCATAAAACTTATTTTATTATCCAAAACAAGAGTCGTAATGCGCTATTATTCTATTGTTATTTTTTCTTGAAACGAGGTGTAACCGTGAGACTTATCCCACTGAATAATGCAAGAGATGTCGGTTTGTGGTCTGCTCGCTATATTGCTGATCGTATTAATAAATTTCAGCCGACAGCAGAGCGTCCTTTTGTCCTTGGTCTGCCAACTGGTGGTACTCCACTGGCAACATACAAACGCTTAATCGAACTTTATGAAGCAGGTGAAGTAAGTTTTAAACACGTTGTTACTTTCAACATGGATGAATACATCGGAATTCCATCCGATCACCCAGAATCCTACCGTAGTTTCATGTACAACAACTTCTTCAACCATATTGATATTCAAGAAGAAAATATCAATCTGCTCAATGGCAATACGCTAGATCACGAAGCAGAATGCCAGCGTTACGAAGAAAAGATTAAATCTTATGGCAAAATTAACCTATTCATGGGCGGCGTAGGGAACGATGGCCACATTGCCTTCAATGAACCAGCCTCATCTCTGGCATCTCGCACCCGTATTAAGACGCTGACAGAAGATACACGTATTGCTAATTCACGTTTTTTCGATAACGATATCAACCAAGTACCTAAATACGCACTGACAATTGGTGTAGGCACTCTGCTTGATTCTGAAGAGATCATGATTCTGGTTACCGGTCACAGCAAAGCGCTGGCACTAGAAGCTGCAGTAGAAGGTTCAGTCAACCACCTGTGGACGGTTTCCGCCCTGCAAATTCATCCTAAATCACTGATTGTCTGTGACGAGCCCGCGACTCAGGAATTGAAAGTAAAAACAGTTAAGTACTTCAAAGAGCTCGAAGCAGAAAATATTAAACATCTTTAACAAAGGACTTGTTCATGTACGCGCTTACCAACTGCCGCATATTCACCGGTAGCGATGTGCTGAATAACCACGCCGTTATTATTAACGGCGTGAACATTCACGCTGTTTGCCCCATCGCAGAGCTACCGCAAGACATTAAAACCCTGGATCTTGAAGGGGCTAACCTGACACCAGGCTTCATCGACCTGCAACTGAATGGCTGTGGCGGCGTTATGTTTAACGACCAAATTAACGCTGATAGCCTGCATACCATGCACAGGGCAAACCTTAAATCAGGTTGCACAAGCTTCCTGCCAACGCTGATCACCTCATCTGATAAGGATATGAAAGCAGCTATCACAGCAGAACGAGAGTATCAGAACCGTTACCAGAACCACACTCTTGGCCTGCACCTGGAAGGCCCTTACCTTAGTGTCATGAAAAAAGGTATTCACTGTGTGGATCACATCCGCCGTTCTGACGACGATATGATCCAATACATCTGTGATAATGCCGATGTAGTAACCAAGGTAACCATGGCACCTGAACAGAACCAGCATAAACATATTGAGCAGCTGGTTGATGCGGGTATTGTTGTCTCTGCCGGTCATACAAATGCTACTTATGCAGAAGCTCGTAAAGGCTTCGCTGCCGGTATGACCTTTGCTACCCACCTGTTCAACGCAATGACACCAATCGCAGGGCGTGAACCAGGCGTTGTCGGTGCAATCTACGACACACCGGAAGTTTACACCGGCGTCATTGCCGATGGTTTCCACGTCGATTATGCCAACATCCGCATCGCTCACCGCCTGAAGGACGATAAACTTATTTTAGTGACCGACGCAACTGCGCCAGCAGGAGCAGACATTGATCACTTTATTTTTGTCGGCAAGAAAGTATATTACCGTGATGGAAAGTGTGTTGATGAAAACGGCACACTCGGTGGTTCGGCGCTGACAATGATCGAAGCAGTTCAGAACAGCGTCGAACATGCAGGTATCGCCCTGGACGAAGCGATTCGTATGGCTACCCTATATCCCGCTCGAGCAATCAGTGTGGACAACAAACTGGGAGCTATCAAAAAAGGTATGGTTGCTAACCTGGCTATTTTTGATCGTGACTTCAACGTTCGGGCGACTGTTGTTAACGGTGAATACGAGCAGAACTAACTATGACAGGCGGACAAATTGGTAATGTCGATCTAGTAAAGCAGCTGAACAGTGCAGCTGTTTACAGACTCATTGACTTGCAAGGCCCTATATCACGCATTCAGGTTGCTGATGTCAGTCAGCTGGCCCCAGCAAGTGTTACTAAAATCACCCGCCAATTGCTTGAGCGCGGCCTGATCAAAGAGGTCGCGCAGCAAGCATCGACCGGTGGTCGACGTGCTATATCGCTGACCACAGAGTCAGCCCCATTCCACTCAATTGCGATCCGCCTTGGACGTGATTACATTGAGCTTTCTTTATTTGATCTGAGCGGCAAACACCTTGCCGGTACAGCACATAAATTTATCTATACCAATCAACAAGAGTTAACCGACGGATTACTTAACCACATTCGCCAGTTTATTGGTGAAAACCAGGGAGTCATGCGCGAACTGGTTGCATTTGGTATTACCCTGCCGGGCCTGATTGACCCTGAAAATGGCATTATCGAATACATGCCGCATATTTCAGTTGACCGATTCCCGCTTTCTGAAATCATCAGTGAGAAGTTTGGCGTTTCCTGCTTTGTCGGTAATGACATTCGTGGCTTAGCTTTGGCTGAACATTATTTTGGTGCCAGCCAGGACTGTGTTGACTCTATTCTGGTCAGTGTTCATCACGGTACCGGTGCTGGTATTATCGTTAACGGACAGGTATTCCTTGGCCATAACCGCAACGTCGGTGAAATTGGTCATATCCAAATCGATCCTTTGGGTGATAAATGCCAGTGTGGCAACTTCGGTTGTCTTGAAACTGTTGCTGCCAATCCGGCTATTATTACTCACGTTCAGAAGCTACTGGATCAAGGTTACCAAAGCAGCCTACAAGAACTTGAAGACGTAACAATGCCTGCTATTTGTGAAGCCGCAAACAAAGGTGATGAGCTTGCCAGCCAGGCATTGATCAAAGTCGGTAATCAACTTGGTAAAGCACTGGCAATGACCATCAATCTGTTTAACCCGCAAAAGATTGTAATTGCAGGCGATATCACCCAAGCCAAAGATGTCGTGTTCCCGGCTATTCGTCGCTGCATTGAGACTCAATCTCTGTCTACATTCAACAAAGATTTACCAATTGTTGAATCAGAACTTTATAACCAACCTACGATTGGCGCCTTCTCAATGATCAAACGTGCGATGCTTAACGGCGTTCTTCTACAACGTTTACTGGAAGATTAAGGTGTCAGACTGCACTCAGATGAAGATGGAAGAGATCGTCACGAATAGTTAATCAGGCTTACTCAGAATAGCGCCAAGGGGCATGTATCAGACAGATACATGCCCCTTGTGTTATATTGCAACAATAACTGCTGTACCAGCATCCCACCAAGACCATAAGAAAGGATTGCTAAGCTCATTATGGAACTTGTTTATATTATTGCCGCCTTTCTGGCAGGCTTCATTGCACTCAGGTGTAAGCTCCCACCACTAGTGGGATTTCTGATTGCCGGCTTTGCTCTCAATAGCGCAGGCTATCATTCCACAGAAGTCCTAACGTCACTGGCAGATTTAGGTGTCACCCTATTACTGTTTTCTATCGGACTGAAGCTCGATGTAAAAACCTTGCTCGCCAAAGAAATCTGGGGCGGTGCAACCTTGCACAATTTGCTTTCAACCGGTTTATTCACCCTGATACTGCTTGCGCTTAAACAACTGGGCATTGGTATGCTGGTTGAACTCGATATCATGCAGCTTGCTCTGCTGGCCTTTGCACTCTCCTTCTCCAGCACCGTATTTGCCATCAAAGCACTACAGGAGAAAGGTGAACTGAATGCCACCTACGGCACACTGGCAATCGGTATTCTGGTAATGCAGGATGTCTTTGCGGTAATTTTCCTGACGGTTTCTACCGGGAAAATTCCTGAAATTACCGCTCTGGGATTGTTTGCCCTGCCGTTGCTACGCCCTTCTCTGTTTAAGATCCTTGATCGAGCCGGTCACGGTGAAATGCTGGTATTGTACGGTATCTTCCTGGCGCTGGTCGCCGGAGCCGGTTTATTTGAAGCCGTTGGCATGAAAGCTGACCTGGGTGCTCTGATTATGGGGATGATGCTGGCAGCTCACCCGAAAGCTTCAGAGTTATCCAAATCTTTATTCAACCTGAAAGAACTACTGTTAGTTTGTTTTTTCCTCAACATCGGCTTGTCAGAAGAACCAACCGTTAACGGCTTCCTCATGGCCATGGTCTTTATTCTGCTGCTGCCGATCAAAGGCGTGCTCTACTACGTTATCTTCAACCTTTTCCGGTTCCGGGTCCGTACTTCACTACTGGGGACCCTGACTCTGTTCAACTACAGTGAATTCGGCCTGATTGTGAGCGGTTTGGCCTACAACATGGGGCTTCTGCCGGGCAGCTTCCTGGTTGCCATCGCTATTGCGGTTTCCATTTCCTTCCTGCTTGCTGCGCCGCTGAACAGTATCAGTCACCGCATCTATAAAGATGCCTCAAAATGGCTCAAAGAATATGAACCGGAAAAACTGAACGCAGGCGATCGTCTTATCGACCTTGGTGACAAGAAGATCATGATCCTCGGGATGGGACGTATCGGTACCGGAGCCTATGACGAACTGGTTCAACGCTATGGCCAACAAGTTATCGGTATTGAAACCCGTGAAGACTCAGTACAGGGCCATCGCGATGAAGGACGTAACGTGATTCATGGCGATGCAACTGACCCCGACTTTTGGGCTAGAGTCATCTCCCGCCACAATACCGAGCTCATTTTGCTGGCGATGCCACACAGCCAGGCCAATAGCTTCGCACTTGAACAAATCCGCGAACGCAATTACCAAGGTAAAATCGCAGCTATTGCGAAATACAGTGATGATGTGGATCTGCTGAATGAAATGGGGGTTGATGCCGCTTTCAACATCTACAATGAGGCCGGCAGCGGCTTTGCCCGTCATGTTTGCGAACATTTATCACCTCAAATAAAGCCTCTCTAGCGCATTATTCTGTTCTTTTCTTCCAACGGCAGCTTCGGCTGCCGTTCGTTTTTCTGCTCAAAACACCAACCGATATTAGATGAAATTCATTTAAATCCAATTTTATTAAATAAAATTCACCACAAAGCCTTTTCTTTAATTGAATTAAGGTTTCTGGTTGCATTTATTTGCTGAATACGCAATTTTAAAAATCAAGAACGGCGAGGCAAGGTTCTAAGCCCGAATAGTAAGTTCCTTACACATGGAACTTACTCGCCAAGAAATTCAGGGACAGCAACAAGCAATTTAAAGTTGGAGTGGGAAGTATGTGTTCAATTTTTGGTATCTTAGACATTAAAAGCGATGCGGCAGCATTGCGTGAAACCGCACTGGAAATGTCTAAAAAAATGCGCCATCGCGGCCCTGACTGGTCAGGCATCTATTCATCAGACAAAGCGATCCTAGTGCACGAACGCCTGGCTATCGTTGACCTGAACAGCGGTGAGCAGCCTCTGTATAACGCCGATAAAACACATGCCCTTGCAGTTAACGGTGAGATCTACAACCACAAAGAACTCGAAGCGGAATTCGCACCGGACTACCCTTTCCAGACCCAATCTGACTGCGAAATCATCCTGGCATTGTACAAAGAGAAAGGCCCTGAACTGCTGGATTACCTGAACGGTATTTTCGGTTTCATCCTGTACGATGAAGTAGAAGATGCTTACCTGATCGGCCGTGACCATATTGGTATCATCCCGCTTTACCACGGCTACGATGAGCACGGTAACTACTATGTTGCTTCTGAAATGAAAGCCCTGGTTCCGGTTTGTAAGAGCATCAGTGAATTCCCTCCAGGTCACTACCTGTGGAGCAAGAAAGGCGAGCCAGTTCGTTACTACAAACGTGACTGGATGGAATACGACAGCGTAGCCGAAGCGAAAACAGATAAAGTTGAACTGGCTGAAGCCCTGGAAGGCGCGGTTAAACGTCAGCTGATGACAGACGTACCTTACGGTGTACTGCTATCCGGTGGCCTGGATTCATCAGTTATCTCAGCGATTACTAAGAAATTTGCTGCTCGCCGAATCGAAGATGACGAGCAATCAGAAGCCTGGTGGCCAACCCTGCACTCTTTTGCTATCGGCCTTGAAGGTGCACCTGATCTTAAAGCAGCTAAAGAAGTTGCCGACCATATCGGTACCGTTCACCACGAGCTGACTTACACCATTCAGGAAGGTTTGGATGCAATCCGCGATGTGATTTACCACATCGAAACTTATGATGTGACAACTATCCGTGCATCAACACCGATGTACCTGATGTCACGTAAAATCCGCGCTATGGGTATCAAGATGGTACTTTCCGGCGAAGGTGCAGACGAAGTATTCGGTGGCTACCTGTACTTCCACAAAGCACCAAACGCGAAAGAGTTCCATGAAGAAACCGTTCGTAAGCTGCTTGCGCTGAACATGTTTGACTGTGCCCGTGCCAACAAGTCGATGGCTGCATGGGGTATCGAAGCACGCGTACCATTCCTGGATAAGGAATTCCTGGAAGTGGCAATGCGCCTGAACCCTGAAGACAAGATGTGCGGCGGCGGCAAAATGGAAAAACACATCATCCGTGAATGTTTCGGTCACTACCTGCCAGAATCAGTGGCATGGCGTCAGAAAGAACAGTTCTCTGATGGTGTAGGTTACAGCTGGATTGATACCCTGCGAGAAGTTGCAGAAGCTAAGATTACTGAGCAACAACTTGAAACAGCGAAGTTCCGCTTCCCGTACAACACGCCAACGACGAAAGAAGGCTACATGTACCGTGAGATCTTCGAAGAGCTGTTCCCGCTGGCTGATGCTGCGAAATGTGTTCCGGGCGGACCTTCAATCGCATGCTCAAGCGCTAAAGCAATTGAGTGGGATGAAAGCTTCAAGAACAGCGCCGATCCATCAGGCCGTGCCGTAGCAGCCGTTCACAACGAAGCGTACGACAAATAAGTATAAGTTTCTGAAACAAAACTTAAGCGGGAACCAATGGTTCCCGCTTTTTTATATTAAAAGTAGCGATAAGCGTTTATCTCTACTCAATTAATGACTGATGTACAAACATAAAAAAAACCGCCTTCCGGCGGTTTTTCTGTCTATTACGGCGAATCACTTGCTCAAAGCTATTTTGTTCAAGGACAAAGAGCAGGGAATTAACGTTCCCAGTATGCTTCTTCCAGGCTATCTTCACGCTCAGGCAGACAACGAGAAAGACGTGGAGAGTGCTGCGCCAGTACCTCGTAACTTACACGGTTAGAGTACAGACATACCTGAGAGAAAGAAGAATAAGTCAGGTAGTTATACTGATGCTTGCTCGACTTAGGCACATTCTCTTTGTGGTAACGATTTGCAGCCATATCATGCAGCAGTGCAGACAGTGCACCGTCACCAGCACCGTTAGTATTCTTGATTCGCTCTGGGCCACCCATGTATGGCGCGATATGCGAGAATACCTTGATCGGATCGCTACAATCTTTCTTGATCATCGGACGGCTGAATTCGTAGCGGTTGAATTCTGGGATTTCACCCGGTAGCAGTGGCAGGCTGGTTTCACGCTTAGCTGAATTTTCAGTGTAGCCAGCAGTGTACAGACCAACAGGACCGGCAGTACAAAGAACCAGGTCAACCCACTCCAGCGTTTTTTCAGAAGCCATCAGCGGATCCGCGATACCGGTCAGCGCTTCTGCTTCGTCTTCGTTCATCGCAACCACTGATACGTGATCACGCAGGAAGTCACGCCACCACTGTGGATCGTCTTCAATTACAAACTTAGTACCCAGTGTCAATACAACCGGAACATCATGCTTTTTCGCATATTCGATAGCACGCATGGTTGCCTCAGGCATCGGGTCACCATCTTTACAGCGAACCAGGTACGCAGTCAGAACCAGTGCAGATGCACGCTCAAACACTGACTCAGGAATGCTGTTCGGGCAAAGCTGGTTCATACGACCTTCGTTGATTGCAAAGGTACGCTCACCTTCTTTGGAAATAAGGGCAAAACAACGACCGATAGGACCTTCAACAGGCTGCAGGTGGTTCATATCCATGCGGCTGGATGTGTTGCAAAGATAGCGGTAAGCATAGCTGCCGATTTCAATATCTTTACTCATCACACCCAGAAGTACTGAACGGTCATCAGCCAGTACCGAGTAGTTGTGCAGGGTATTACCGATTGTACCACCGGCAAATTCATGGCTGATCAGATCATTTTCTTTCAGTTCCTGATACAGGGCTTCTGCTTTCTCGTCGGTAATAACCAGAGAGTGACCTTTACTCAGCTCATAACGATCCAGGAATTCATCATCGACACACGCTTCGATATCAACCAAAGTCTGATCGATCCCTACCACATGGGTACGCGTCAGACGTTTTTCTTGTTTGGTTTGACTCAGAAGAGGATCACGCGCATGTACTGGAAAATAATGCTTTGATTTTCTTTGACCTGGAAATTTCATGTTAATGAGCTGTCTGTTGGGAAATTTTGCGAATTCTATCACAGAATATAGAACAGAAAAGAAAAAGCTCTCACACTTTTTGAGAGCTTCAACTTTTTTTAAGGAAAGTTTTGAGTACAGCCTTTACAAGTCGTTACCAGCCCTGACAGTGTTGTTCCACCAGCGCTGCCATCATATCGATATGGGCCGGGTTATCGTTCAGGCAAGGGATCAGATTAAATTCTTTCCCTCCGGCTTCCAAGAAGATCTCTTTGCACTGTTCAGCGATTTCTTCCAGTGTTTCGAGACAATCAACAGAAAACGCCGGGCACATCACATCCAGACGCTTAACACCTTTTTTAGCCAGCTCTTCAATGGTCTTATCCGTATAAGGCTTTAGCCACTCTTCCCTGCCGAAAATTGACTGATAGCTCATACTCATTTTTTCGCGCGGCATATCCAGAGCGTCAGCCAGCAAAGCCGTTGTACCGTTACAGTGCTCCGGATAAGGATCACCGTTATCAGCATAACGTTTGGGAATACCATGGTAGGAACACAGCAGATAATCCGGCTTACCATGCTCATTCCAGAAATCTGTCACCGAGCCCGCCAGCGCCGAAATATAATCAGGATGGTCAAAGTACTGATTTACAAAACGCAACTCAGGAATTTCTGCGCGCTGTTTTAGTACTTTGGCAACTTTATCGAAAACCGCCGCCGTTGTGGTTCGTGAATACTGCGGATAAAGCGGCAATACCAACACCCTGTCGCAACCTTGCTGCTTAAGGCTGTCAAGACCGGAAAGAATACTCGGGTTACCGTAGGTCATTCCCAACTCAACCGGAATTTCAAGCTTAGCTCCAAGTTGCTCCTGCTGGCGGCGCGAATACACCATTAACGGTGAACCTTCATCCATCCAGACAGACTGGTACAATTTGGCAACTTTCGGTGAACGGACAGGCAGGATCACCCCGTGCAGGATTGGGCACCATAACCAGCGGGTAAGATCGACCACTCGCTGATCATGCAAAAATTCAGACAAAAAACGTTTCACAGCCGCCGGGGAGGCTTCATCAGGAGTGCCAAGATTAACCAGTAACACCCCATATTTATTGTTATTGCTTTTCTGGCTCATAGTATGCTTCGTTAAGTGCCGACATATCAAAACTTTAACAGCTTTAGGCTGAACTGAACACCCATAAAAAAACGGGTCGGCCTCAGGGCCAACCCGTCTGTCACTTTCGTTTAATCGCTGAACTATGCGATTAAGCCAGTGCTTTTTCCAGTTCTGCGCTAACAGCTTCAACAGTCTGAGTACCGTCGAATTTCAGGTAAGTTGTATTACCTGCTTCTGCTTCTTTGCCGTAGTAAGCAATCAGTGGTGCAGTTTGATCGTGGTATACACCCAGGCGAGCACGTACTGTTTCTTCTTTGTCGTCGTCACGAACAACAAGGTCTTCACCAGTTACGTCATCTTTGCCTTCAACTTTAGGCGGGTTGTAAACAACGTGGTATGTACGACCTGAAGGCAGGTGCGCACGACGGCCAGCCATACGCTCAACGATAACTTGGTCAGGAACGTCAAATTCGATAACGTAATCTACGTTTACGCCAATTTCTTTCAGGCCGTCAGCCTGAGGAATTGTGCGAGGGAAACCGTCCAGCAGGAAGCCATTTGCACAATCTTCTTCAGCGATGCGCTCTTTAACCAGACCCAGGATGATGTCATCAGATACTAGCTGACCAGCATCGATAACAGCTTTAGCTTGCTTGCCTAGTTCAGTACCCGCTTTAATTGCAGCACGTAGCATGTCACCAGTTGAAATTTGAGGAATACCAAATTTCTCCATGATGAATTGAGCCTGAGTACCTTTACCGGCACCTGGAGCGCCCAGAAGGATGATGCGCATTTTGATCCCCTTTTAATAAAATGGAGTTTTGCAAAAAAATGAAAAATACACTGATTAGCCTGATGTAGCAAGCCCGGCACACTGACCGGGCTGCAATTTCATGCTTTATCAGGATGGTATTTGATGCTGACAAAAACATCGATAAGACCCTTGGTCAAACCGATTTTCCAACCCTGTTATGCCAGCAGTTTGTTAACCGCAGACAGGAATTGAGACGGGTCTTCAACAGAGCCGCGTTCCGCCAACAGAGCCTGGCCCAGCAGCATTTCAACCCAAAGGCCAAATTGCTCTTCATCAGCTTCATCAGCCATCTTGTTAACCAGTTTGTGTTCAGGGTTCAGCTCCAGAATGTATTTCACTTCCGGAGCTTCGTGACCCGCTGCCGCCAGCAGCTTCGCCATTTGTGTACCCATTTCGTGTTCACCGGTCACAACAACAGCTGGCGTATCATGCAGCTTAAATGTCGCACGAACATCCTGAACACGCTCACCCAAGTATGATTTTGTGCGTTCAATCACAGACTGGAATGCTTCTTCCGTCTCTTTGTGCTTCTCTTTCTCTTCCTCGTCTTCAAACTTGGACAGATCCAGATCAGCCTTGGTAATCGCCTGGAACGCCTTACCGTCAAACTCCGGCAAGTGACCCATCAGCCACTCATCAATACGATCATGCATCAGCAGCACTTCCAGGCCTTTCGCTCGGAACTGCTCCAGGTGTGGGCTGTTTTTCGCTGCGGTGAAAGTATCTGCTGTCAGGTAGTAAATCTTATCCTGGCCTTCTTTCATACGCTCAACATAAGCAGCCAGAGATACGTTCTGCTCGGTGCTGTCAGTATGAGTTGAGCTAAAACGCAACAATTTGGCAATCTTGTCACGGTTAGCGAAATCTTCTGCCGGGCCTTCTTTCAGTACCTGACCGAATTCATCCCACAGTGTCTGGTATTTTTCAGCATCATTGTTCGCCAAACGTTCCATCATAGTCAGTGCACGCTTAGTACAAGCTTTGCGCAATGACTGAGTGACTTTGTTGTCCTGCAGGATTTCACGGGATACGTTCAATGGCAGATCATTCGAGTCAATCAAACCACGCATAAAGCGCAGGTAAGACGGCATAAACTGCTGCGCATCGTCCATAATGAACACGCGCTGCACATAAAGCTTCAAACCATGCTTACTATCGCGGTTGTACATATCCCACGGTGCTTTTGAAGGAATATACAACAGGCTGGTGTAATCCTGTTTACCTTCCACACGGTTGTGACTCCAGATCAGCGGTTCTGCAAAGTCATGGGAAACATGCTTATAGAATTCCTGATACTCCTCGTCGGTAATATCAGACTTATTGCGGGTCCACAGGGCTTGTGCCTTGTTGATCTGCTCCCACTTCTTATTGCCTGTTTCCTTGCCTTCCTCGTCACGCTCGACAGTCTGAATCTGTACTGGGATACCGATATGGTCTGAGTATTTACCGATGATATCGCGCAGGCGGTACTCGCTCAGAAACTCTTTTTCTTCTTCACGCAGATGCAGAATGATCTCGGTACCACGGCCTGCTTTCTCAATATCTTCAACCGAGTAATCACCTTCACCGGTAGAATGCCAGCGTACAGCCTGATCAGCAGGAGTTCCGGCAGCTCGAGTATTTACAGTTACTGCATCAGCAACAATAAATGCAGAATAGAAACCAACACCAAACTGACCGATCAGTTGCGAGTCTTTGGTCTCTTCTTCACTCAGCTTGGCAAAGAAATCTTTAGTGCCAGATTTAGCAATGGTACCAAGGTGTTCAATCACCTCGTCGCGGGTCATACCAATACCATTATCACTTACGGTAAGCGTACCCGCTTCTTCGTTGTATGACAGCTTAACGACAAGTTCAGCATCATTTTCATACAAATCAGATTGTGATAGCGCTCGGAAACGCAGTTTATCTGCGGCATCCGATGCGTTGGAAATCAACTCACGTAAAAAGATCTCTTTATTTGAATACAGTGAGTGGATCATCAGGTGCAGCAGCTGTTTTACTTCTGACTGAAAGCCGCGCGTTTCCTTGTTTTTGTGGGTAGTTTGTTCGCTCATTTCAACTCCGTAATAGTTGTATACCCAAGTCCCAACTGATTTTTTGCTTAACCAATATCAAGAAGTGTCCAGGTATATTACGCAATTTATAACAATTCATTACATAGATATGGTCACTATCGGTAATTTCAACCTAAAATACCGACTTTAGATTTTTTCAGCCAATTCTTATCATTATTTATATTCAGATCAGATTCAGGGAACTGATGATATATATGCTGCTCAACTGTACCATTGGTGCTTACAATGAATAACGCTTCTAATAAGTTTCTGATTGGGAATCGATTTATATTCGATCCATATGACAACAGCCTTATAGACCAATTTGAAAACGACGAACTAACCCGGCTTGGCAGTAATGAAAGCCGGGCTTTGAGCCTGCTCATCGAAGAGCCAGGGGCGATCATTCCCCGCAATCGCCTGCACGACTATGTCTGGCGTGAGCAAGGCTTTGAAGTTGATGATTCCAGCCTGACCCAGGCAATTTCAACCCTTCGCAAAGCCCTGAAAGACTCCACTAAGTCACCGGAATTTATTAAAACGGTGCCGAAACGTGGCTATCAAATGATTGCCGCTATTGAGCAATTCAGCGCAAATGTTGAAGCTGTCGTCGAGCCGAACTATAAGAAAAACCTCTCTGACTCAGCTGAACCTGAATCAGGCAGCTTGCAGCCAGCATCAGTGCCGCCTGTACAAAATGCGACAGATATTGCCAGGACTATCCCTGCTGCTAAAGCTAAACCGCTTAACACAAAAGCCAACCTGAACCTGCTCAGTGGCATCGCAATTCTTATCGCCTGCCTGTTACCTATCCTGGTGAATATGAGTGTGCCGCCAAAGTCTGCTGCTTTTGAACCGCTACTGGAAGTCGACGGTGTCCAGATACTGACGCCGAAAAATCACCCATCCGTTTCTCAGTGGAGCACGATGATCACCAGCTGTGTACAAAATTACCTTCAATACCATGAGAGCGGAGCTCGCCCGATAGAGGTCATAGCTACAGGCGGACAGAACAAACAGCTATGGCTCAACTACATTCACAGCCCGTCTGAGCCATCAGAAAACGTAACTCTGCGTTTACTAACAAGCCATGAGGACAATACTCAGCTATGTCAGTAATTAACAAACGTGAACTAATGCCATCTTTCATCAAACGGTACTGGGCATTCATCATCCTGGCGCTGTCAGCAATATTCAGCACCTGGCTATATTTCTCCAGCGATTACAAGCAGGAACAGCTTCTGATGTCACGTGAATGGTTATCTACTTCGGTCAGCCGAATCCAACCAACTCAGTTGGATGAACTTGGCATGTTGCGCCGGGTTGAACAAACCAGCCATGTGGTTTACCTGCCTAACCACTCCTACTCTCGGATTACCCAGCTCAGACTGTTCAGTGATAATGAGCAACCACTGACGCTTCACATTTCTGAGTCCGGTAACTGGGATGTCAGTGGTGGTTATCTGCTGACTGAACCACTTGAGTTTAAAGACATTACTTCCGGCAAGAATGAAGACTTCAAGAAGCATCACCTGGCTGTGATCAAGCAAGTTTTCCGTATGGATGCTCAGCAAAGCCGTCGAATTGATGTGATTAATGAAAAATCACTGTTGCTGACTAGCCTAACTTACGGTTCAAATATTCTTTACTCGCTGTAAAACAAAAAAGGGGGGAAGCATCCGCTTCCCCCAAGACAATGAACATTCCTATTATTTAAAACTAAGCTCTTTATTCAGATTGTTAGAAGTTCAGGAGCTTAGAAGTACACACGCATACCGATAGTAAACGCGCTGTCATCCTGGAAAGTCTCACCGTTTGAGCTCTGCTTATCGTAGCTCATATCTGCGTATTCCATGTAAGACACAACGCTGTCGTTCAACCAGTAATCAGCACCGATTGTGTACTGATCCAGCGTATTGTCATCAGTGTCATAATCAACATAATCGTAAATACCGTACAGACCAATACCTACCGGCAGGTCGTAGCGAGCCATGGCACCGATACCTGTCTGCTCATTACCGGCAAAGTCGTAATCAGAGTACATTGCAGCCAGAGACAGCTCCTGGATACGATAGGTGGCGTTCAAAGTCCATGATGTATCGTCATCACCGCCATACTTCACGTCCTGCTTAGTACGCTCAGAGTATGTGTAAGTACCGGACAGACCCAGACCGAACTCAGATTCCCATGCCACACCCAGAGCATATGCCTGATCGATACCCAGCTCACCGTTGTTCGGATTTGCATTACCGGAGGCATCAACACCTTCATCACCCGTGTGGTACTGAAGCATCATAGTCAGGCCGTAAGGTGCCATATCGTATTTGTACTGGAAGCCATTTGTCAGGCGATCAGTCGCATACGCGTCATCTTTGATGTTCGCCGTACCAGCGTACTCCCAAGAGATATCGTATTGGCCAGCCAATGTATCCTGAATCGCTGACATACGACCGATACGGAACTCACCGAAGTCACCGCCAAGGGCAATCGAGCCGAACTTCAGGAAGCTGTCATCATCATTACCGTCGCCGTCTTCAGGAATAATGTTCATCTCACTCAGAACATCACCGTTTACGTACAGGCCATCTTGCAGGAAGTAAGTCACACCCAGGCCAAGCTCTGTGCCCTCGCCAGTGAACGTGCTGTCCGCCCCCATTACACCGTTATCTGTAGTCTCATAACGGGCACGCAGGTTACCGTAGGCATTCACAGACAGTTCATCTGACTTATAGACTTCGGCAGCCATTGCCGATGCACTTGCGACCACTGAACCAATTACGGCTGCAACTACTGTTTTTTTCATGGTTACTCCTAATAATTCCACCCCTGCTTTACCCTCTGTTGGAGTAAGAAATGCAGGTCTGCTTTTGTATTTTTATCCTTTAAGCCGGATAACAGGCCTCTTCACCACATGAAGGAGACGGCCTATTTCCGACAGCTCAGATAGTTCCGAGATGAAATAATTAAATACGAAATAACAATGAGTTATGAAGAAAAACAGCCTGAAATATTATTTATATAGAACGAGTTAGAAATTAACCAGAGCTAAAAACTAAAAGCGTCTTTAAAGAACTAAAACAGCTAAAAGTTAAAATTTAAGCTATTGAAAGAATGGATTTAATTTCGAAAAGGCAAAAAAATACCAACCTCCAGATAATTCTGTCAGTTGGCATTTTTCAAAACAGTTTGAAGAGCAATCTGCAAACTTAATAGAGCTTGTGACGTCCCGCAAAAGAGTGAGACAGAGTAGTACCATCGACCAGTTCAAGTTCACCGCCGACAGGGACACCGTGAGCAATACGCGTTGCCGGAATACCATACTCACTACATAGCTCCGCAATATAGTGTGCTGTCGCTTCACCTTCCACAGTCGGGTTGGTAGCAAGAATCAGCTCGGCAATCTGCTCATTCTGCAAACGCTGCTCAAGCATATCCAGACCGATGTCTGAAGGACCAATGCCGTCCAGCGGAGACAAGTGCCCCATCAGGACAAAGTAACGCCCCGAAAACTGACCTGTCGCCTCAATGGCAACGATATCAGCCGGACTCTCAACTACGCAGATCTGGCCATTTTCCTGACGTCGCGGATTAGCACAAATCGCGCAGGTGTCTTCTTCAGTGAAAGTACGACAGCTCTGGCAATGGCCGATTTCCGTCATTGCCTTGTTCAGGGCATCTGCAAGCTGCAAACCGCCCTGACGATTGCGCTGTAGCAGACTGAAGGCCATACGCTGTGCTGACTTGGGACCAACCCCGGGCAAACAGCGTAAAGCCTCCATTAGCTGCTCCAGCAGAAGACTGGTACGCATTGATTAGAATGGCATCTTGAAGCCAGCTGGCAGGTTCATGCCACCTGTAACGCTAGCCATTTTCTCTTTCTGCGCTTCTTCAACACGACGAGCAGCATCATTGAAAGCTGCCGCAATCAGATCTTCCAGCATATCTTTGTCGTCTTCCATCAGGCTTTCATCCAGCTCAACACGACGCACACTGTGGCTACCAGTGATCGTTACTTTCACAAGGCCAGCACCAGACTCACCGGTTACTTCCATATTTGCGATTTCTTCCTGCATCTTCTGCATGCGCTCTTGCATCTGCTGCGCCTGCTTCATCATGTTAGCCATACCGCCTTTACCAAACATATTTTCTCTCTCTATTGGTCTGGTTAATCTATAAGGGTCTCACGCTATCTTCATCCAATACGGCTGCAAACCGCTGGCAGATGAAGTTCACGTTCGGATCACTGAGCAAACTCTGTTTTGCCTGATCCAGTTTCTGATGATAAATCGCCTCACGCCATTCCAGTGGCGAGCGGCCTTTATCACTTAATTCAATTGTCAGCTCTACCGGGCCTTCAAGAAGCTCGGACAACGCAGGTACCAGCTGCTCGCGCGCCTTAGGTGTATCCAGGTGCTTCTGCGAATGACGCAGGAACAGAGTCACGTTCCCGCCATTTTGTTCAAACGCCGAGTTTAATGCCAGCTGTTGAACCATACGCCCTACGTTTAGCTTAGTCACTAAATCTGACCAACTATCCTGATTTGCCGCTTCTTTGACAAGCTGTTTCGCCATCTCAGGCGTTTTTTCATGCTCCAGCGCCCGCTTTAAAGTCGCCGGATCCACTTCCGGCTTCTTCTCAGCAATTTCAGGACGAGCCTGAGGTTTCCATTGGTACTCTTCAACCGCAGTATTCGCCTGCATTACAGGTGCGTCCGGCGCTGGCATCGCTGGTGCTCCGGAAACCGGAACTGGCTGATCCTGATGCTTGCTGGCAATCCGATCTAGCACATTCGTTGCGACTTTTTTAGCTGGCGCCGATTCAGTCTTTTTTACTGAAGACTGTTCCCCGTTACCGCGCTTGGTCTGACTACGCAGTTTATTTCTTGCGGCCAACAAACCGGAAGCCGGAGACGAAGATCTGGCCTGAGTTTGTGGCGGTACATTTTGCTGAACCTGCGGAGCCGCTTCCTGGTGCGGAGCCATATGCGGAGGCATTTCAGGCGGCATCGACGGAGCAGGCTGCGAAACATTCGGTTGTGCCGGAGCTGATTGCGAATACTGTGCCGGTTGGTTAACAGGAGCCGAGGGCTGCTGTTGCAGTCCAGGCTGAGTTGTATGCTGAGGCTGAGCCGCCTGTTGTTGTGGCTGTGCACCCTGCATCTGCGCTTTGAGCGCCTGCACCCGCTGCATACCTTGCTGTCCCTGAGAAGCCTGATTCGGCGCATGAGACACAGGTTGAGTCGGTTGCATTGGAGCCTGAGGCTGTGTCGCAGGTACGGCAACAGGCTGAGGCATGATTCCCTGACCGGAAACCGGACGGAATGCCAGCATGCGCAGCAAAACCATTTCTAGGCCTGTGCGGCCGTCCGGCGCATAAACCAAATCCTGGCGTCCCTGCAAAGCGATCTGATAGCAAAGCTGCACATCCTGAGGTGACAGTTCTTTGCTAAGTGTGATTACACGATCGGCATCTGGTGCACTGTCATCCAGCGCTGCAGGCAGGGCCTGGTACATTGCCACACGATGAAGCTGGGCTGCAAGCTCACGCAGAAGACTATCCCACTCCACGCCAACACCAGCCAGTTCTTCAAGCGCAGCCATCGCAGGCTCAGCTTGTCCATTGGCCATCGCTTCCAGCAAATACAGCGCCTGGTCTGTATTCAGGGTTCCCAGCATGGCAGAAACTGAATCGGTGCTTATCTTGCCATTACCAAGCGCAATCGCCTGATCAGTCAGACTGAGCGCATCTCGCAAACTGCCTTCAGCAGCACGGGCCAGCAAACTCAGAGCGCGAGATTCAAATTCAACCTGTTCTTGGCCCAGAACATTCTCAAGCTGAGACTGGATTTGCGTATTATCAAGATGTTTGAGGTGGAACTGCAGACAACGCGACAGGATGGTCACCGGCAGCTTTTGCGGATCAGTCGTCGCCAGAATGAATTTCACATACTCAGGCGGCTCTTCCAGAGTCTTCAGCAAGGCATTGAAACTGTGACGGGACAACATGTGAACCTCGTCAATCAGGTACACCTTAAATCGGCCCCGTGCCGGCTTGTACTGGACGTTATCCAGTAGCTCGCGGGTATCTTCGACTTTTGTCCGTGACGCCGCATCGATCTCTAACAGATCGACAAAGCGGCCTTCATCTATTTCACGACAAGTCTCACACTGGCCGCATGGTTTATCTGTAATACCCTGCTCACAGTTAAGCCCTTTGGCAAAAATACGGGCTATCGTGGTTTTACCAACACCTCGGGTACCACTAAACAGATAAGCGTGATGAAGACGGTTGTGGGCAAGCGCATTAGACAGCGCTGTTAAGACGTGTGACTGTCCTACCACATCCTCAAAGTGATGCGGTCGCCACTTCCGTGCCAGAACCTGATAACTCATGTTAACTAACCTTACAAAATCAAGAGCTCAATGCTAGCACAGGGAGAATTTTTGAGCGAGAGGGCGCTACCATGAGCGCCCAATGATTCGCCAGAAAGACCGGCGGGGAGGAATTAGTGACCTTCGAAGTCACAAATGCTGAAGATGTTCAGGCCAATGCCTTCCAAACGTTTAGCGCCGCCCAGCTCAGGCAGGTTAATAACAAACGCCGCATCTTCAACAACACCACCAAGGCGACGAACCAATTTGGTTGTTGCTTCAATGGTACCGCCGGTTGCCAGCAAATCATCAACAAGCAGTACCTTGTCGCCTTCTTCAATGGCATCTACGTGAATTTCCAGCGTATCCTGACCATATTCCAGTTCATAGCTTTCGCCAATCACTTCACGTGGTAGTTTGCCAGGCTTACGAACAGGAACGAAACCTACACCCAGTTCCAGCGCAAGAGGTGCACCAAACAGAAAACCACGCGCTTCAGTTCCGATCACCTTGGTAATACCTTTATCGCGGAACTGTTCAAGCAACACTTTCATCGTCAGGCTATATGCCGTTGGGTTTTCCATCAGGCTTGTTACGTCGCGGAACAAAATGCCCGGCTTTGGATAGTCTGGGATTGATTTGATGCTGCTCTTGATCAAAGCGAGGTTTTCTTGAGTCATAATCATTTTCCGTGCACCTTTCAGGCAAGGGCTGTAGAGCTAATTAAAAAGCCTGCTGTGGTTACCCATTATCAGCAGGCAAATAAAATCCAAAAGCAAATATTATTGATTTTCCCCAGACGGAGCAACAAATATGCTTGTAACTTTACCACCAATCAGAGCTAAATTTGACACAGGTCGGATTACTTACTGATAACCTGCTGATGTAATGGTTTACTTTGATTTTCAATTACAGGCAGCCGGTTAAACCAAACCAGCAGAACCGTACCAATCACTACCAGCATGACTTTATGCCAAAGCAAAGGCACCAGAAGAATCGACAGCGAAAAGCTGGCAACAATGGTGATATTAGCCCGGCGCTTCACTGTTTTTGATATAGCCCGGTTTTCATGCCAGTTACGCAAAACAGGACCAAAATGAGGATGTTGATGTAGCCAGCGGCTCAGGTGGGGGGAACCGCGCATAAAGCAGGCACTGGCTAATAGCAGGAAAGGCGTTGTCGGCAACAATGGCAGAAATACACCAAGTACGCCTAAAACCACAGATAACCAACCGATACTGAGCAGTAAAACTCGCTTAACTAAGTCTTTCACATCCCCTCTCCTGCCGGGCAGAGAGCTGTTGGTATTATGAAGCCAACACACCCAGCCAGGTCAAACTTGCAGGCAATGTCGGCAATGCTAATGCCATCAGAAAACCGACAAAATACTTAAAATTATAAGGGTCTTTAAATCCTTGTTCCATGTTACGCTTCCTTTATTGAGGGTTATAACTAATACTTTTCCAGCCCTTCTTTGGGGCCAGTCCTAGAACCAGTTCTGGGTTCGTTCTTAAGCAAAATCAATATATCGGATTAGTTATGCGACAAAAACCGAACAAAATTAGGGTTATTAACCTGATTACCCTCTAAAGGTTTGATTCAAATCACAATCAATCGCGTCAGCAACCTTAGACTGAAAATATTACAAATTAAGACAATACAGAGATATGACAACGTCAGAGATTACTTACCAGCTTCTGCAAGAACAGCTGGCTCAGGAACATGGTGCTCTAGCCAACGAACTAAGGCACGAAATGCAGCTCAACACGCTGGTGCCGTCAGCAGAAGCGATTAAAAACGCCGACCTCAGTGAACTGATCACTATGGCGAAATCATCCTTTATTCCGAACCTCTTTGATATGGCCGTTAGAATGGAGAAAGTGGATGCCGCCGTATGCTCAATTAAACTAGGTATGTACGGGCTGTGTGTGGACTGTGAAGAGGAAATTGAAATGGAAGATCTGCAAGCTGATCCGGCACAACCACGCTGTCGCGCTTGCCGCATTCACAGCCGTTACCATCATGCCTGAACAAAACAAGCGGGACAAATCACCAATCAGATTCCAATACTAATATCCGAAAGTCAGATTGCCCCGCAAGATTCCGGTTGCTTTAACCCGGTAGAATTAATAACAATGAGCATTAAATCACAGTGCGTCCTGCTCTTTAGCCCACTGCTGGAACGCTGCTTTTTCTTCAGCATTCGCTTTGCTGTACCATAGCTTCAGCTGAGCAAGCGCATCACCGGTGATCTTCACTTCACCTGTTTCAGTGACTTCTACAGCCGCTTTTTTCAGGTCAACCGCATAGCCCTGCTCAAATGTAATGCCGTGCTGACGGTTATATTCAGCGACAACCGCTTCCATCTTACTGAAGGCTGCAAAACCTTTCCCTTGCAGTGCAACGTATTCCAAATCCTGCACTGAACCGTTTTTCAGCTCAAGCTGCCATTGTGGTCCGCGTCTGAAATGCTCTTTGGCCTGAGAGTATGTTGCCAAGCGAGGAAGAGTAATAACTGAGTCCTCTTCTGGCACATTCATTTCAAACAGGTATGGACGGCTGGTGAACATTTTACCTTTAGAGCCGTTCTTCAACTCTCCGTCAAAACGAATGACAACCTGATGTTTACCGGGAGTCAGCTCAATGCTTTCTGTCGGCGACCAGAATGAGGACTCCACTTTCTTACCATCAACAACCAATAACTTAATATCGTCACCGGTTGACAAAGTGGCAGCCTGAAGGCTTAGTGGTAATGTCATCAAACCAGCAATTAGAACTTTTTTCATCTTCATCCCTAATTCATGCTGTAAATACTGCGACATAAAATAACAAAAAAGCCGCCCAAAGGCGGCTTTTTCTTAATTCTCAGATTAAAGCAATCTTAGAATAGAACTTCCATACCAACTACGTAACCGAAGCCAGCATCAGTTTTCTTGTTGTTGTTAAGTACGTCTGTGAATTCTAGGTCAGTGTAACCAACTTCACCGTATACTTTAACATTGCTGTGAAGCTGCTGAGTAACGTTAGCGTAGAAAGAGTTAACGTCATCAGAGCCAGCAGAATCTACATCGTAGAAGTTGTAACCAGCTGCGAAAGTAGTCTTGTCCATAGTGTATGAACCAGCCAGCATGATTACGTCGATGTCAGTCTTAGCTTTCGCTGCTGTTTCGTCTTCGATTTGACCGTAAGAACCAGCAAAGCTCATTGCACCCATAGTGTACTCAGCTTCTAGGTTGAAGCCGTCACGAGAGCTACCAGCACCCTTCATATCTTCTGAAGTGTATAGGTAAACACGTGCATCAAGATCACCGAAGCGAGCACCTAGACGACCATCAATAACCTGACCTTCGTCAGAAGTTTTGTCTTTACCGTCAGAGTTTAGAAGAGCAGAAACGCCAGCGTAGAACTGACCGTTGTCAAATACGTATTTGAAAACCTGGTCACCTTCGGTTGTAACGAAGTCAATTGCTTCACCACCTAGCTCAACATCTTTACCGATACCTGAATCATCAGCAATTAGTAGCTGACGACCAAATGTCATAGTACCGAAGTCACCACCGATACCAACCCATAGTTCGTCGTTCTTAACTTCTTGATCTTCGAACTTGAATGCGATGCCAGCAACAGTGTTTAGCTGATCAGTTACAGCAACTGTAGTGTTCAGAGCTAGGTCACCGTCGTCTAGACGAATTTTACCGTCAGCTTCAGTCAGGCCATTGCCTTCTTCTTCAGCATAACCTTGGTAGTACTGAACTTCAGCTGCTGCTGATAGGTCAACAGTTACACCGTCTGCATCGTATAGGTTGATACCTGCGTTAGCAGTACCTGCTACTGCTAGAACTGATAGTGCAAGAAGAGTCTTTTTCATGATATCCACTGCCTTTTCTTATTTAGACTGGAATTCCTGTTTCCAGAATTCCTTTTCTTTATATCGCCTCTGGTTTTGATTCGTTCTTTACATGAAGAAAGATAAAAAAACCAAAGATGAGTAACTTGTGGGACTCATCCTGACAGAAATTTCATCTTGATGTCAAATAACCTAAAACACACATCAAAAAACCTCAAATGGAATAACTATCAACAACTTACCCCCCTTGCTGAGTGTTTATTGCACACCATTCACCACAAAACCACTAACTGAACGCTTATTTAATAAGCACAAATAACAAGATAAAAAACTACAAAAAGAATAAAAAAACACAAATAACAGAATAAACCCCTATAGAATGACAGTGTATATAGTTAATCCATTGTTTATAAAGAGCTCACCAGTTTTTCTAAAATAGGTTCAATCTTATTTCGTGACCAAAATCCCATTTTGCTCATGAAATTATCCAGAACACGCCGACGCTCACATTTATCGGTTCGTGGTATACTGCCCGCCCCTGTCCCGACAATGTTTCAGTTATGCTACACAGCCAGATAAAACGTGATATCAAACAATGCTATGAGAACCTGGGAAACCAGCTTGACAACTTCATTCCCAGACGAGCACAAAACTATCTTGTGGCAGAAATCGCCAAAACTTTAGCTGGTGAATATCACCCAAAACACCGGATGCTAGTTGCTGAAGCAGGGACTGGAATAGGTAAATCTCTTTCATATCTGTTGGGCGGCATTCCATTTGCTTTGTTCAACAATAAAAAAATCCTGATATCCACCGCCACGGTTGCGCTTCAGGAACAGCTCATCCATAAAGACCTTCCTATGTTCAACCGCATTTTTCCTAAAGAGTTCAGCTTTATTCTGGCTAAAGGAAGGCAGCGCTATTGCTGTAGTCACAAACTGGAAGCCAGCTGTAGTACAGAGGCCGACCAACAGGTTGCACTTTGGGAAGAAAAACCTAAAAAGTCCGATTTAGAACTTTTGAAGCGAATGCTGAAAGCAAAAGAGACACAGAAGTGGGACGGAGATCGTGACAGTTGGCCAACAACGATACCGGACCGAATCTGGCAGCAAATCGTTGCCGACAAACACAGCTGTCATGCCGGTTTGCCAAAGCACCGTAACTGCCCTTTTGCCAAAGCCCGTGAGCATTTGGAAAAAGCTGATGTGATCGTTGCGAACCATGCTCTGCTGATGGCAGATATTGAACTTGGCGGAGGCATTATTCTGCCTGAGCCTGAACAAACCATTTATGTGATTGACGAAGCTCATCACCTGCCTCAGGTTGCCCGTGATTTCTCTGCCGCAGCTGCGAGCTTGATCGGGGCTTCAAACTGGCTTGAAAAGCTGAATCAATCAACAGCCAAAATGGCGGAACTTGCTGACTATAAAAAGTCAGGCCGCTTCCAGACCACACTAAATGAAAACATCGCCCACCTTATCCCGGCGCTGCGGCAAATCGCTAAAAATATCGACCCAAGCCTATTTAATAAGGATGGCATCTATCGTTTTGAGCACGGCGAACTACCGACCTGGCTGACAGAAGAAGCCAAAAGTTGTAAAGAAGCCAGCAAAAAAGCACTGCAATCACTCGGTAAAATCCATGACTTAATTGCAGAACGCCTGAAAGACAATGAAATCATGGCTCGCCTAGGCGAACCTGCTCTGGCTGAATCCGGCTTTTATTTGCAACGTCTGGAGAACCTGGAAAAAGTCTGGGCATTAATGGCTCAACCAAATAAGGATAAAGGTGCTCCGCTTGCGCGCTGGATAGAAAAGAACCCGGATCGGGAAGGCGACTATATTATTGAAGTCTCGCCGCTTGAAGTCGGCTATCGCCTTGATCAGCAACTCTGGAGCCGAGCAGCTGGCTCAGTGCTGGTATCGGCAACCATTAGAGCACTGAACAAATTTGACTACTTCTGTAAGCAAGCAGGGATCTTTGAAACAGACGGAACCCGCTTTCTGGCGCTGGCTTCCCCTTTTGACTACCAAAATAACGCCAGATTAGTTATTCCGGCGATGTCGCTGGAACCGCAGGCAGAAAAATTCACTGACCTGCTGATCAAAACGCTGCCAGAATATCTGGAAGGTGAGAAATCGAGCCTGGTTCTGTTCTCTTCCTACTGGCAGATGAACAAAGTCGCCGAAGAACTCAAACCTTTAGCGAAGAAAAATAAGTGGGAACTACTGGTTCAGGGTGAAGAATCCCGAAATGAAACCCTAAAAAAACATAAAGAAAACTGTAAAAAAGGTAAAACCAGCATTTTATTCGGTACGGGCAGTTTTTCTGAAGGGCTCGACCTGCCGGGAGACTTGCTGACTAACCTTATTATTACAAAAATCCCATTTGCAGTACCGACCTCACCGGTCGAAGAAGCTCATGCCGAATATATTGAAAGCCGTGGCGGCAATCCTTTCCTGCAGATTTCAGTACCGGAAGCCAGTAAAAAGCTGATCCAATCTGCCGGACGCCTGCTGCGAAAAGAACAGGATTCTGGTAGAGTCGTGCTGCTTGACCGCAGGGTGATTAACCGCCGCTACGGCAAGGCATTGCTGGACTCTTTACCGCCATTTAAACGCGTCATCGAATATCCATAAGACTGATCAACCAAGATAACGATTAATGATAGAAATGATTGAACCAGGTGTGATGATCATACTTGGTCTGGTAGCTTTCGCTGCAGGATTTATTGATGCCGTTGCCGGTGGAGGCGGAATGCTGACTGTCCCGGCGCTACTGTCTCTCGGGCTACCGCCACATATCGCACTGGGAACCAATAAATTAGCCGCAACGTTTGCATCATCAACTGCAGCATGGACCTATTACCGGAAGCAACTGTTTTCTCCGGCGTTCTGGCGTGCATCATTCCTGGCCACCCTTTGCGGTGCCATTGGCGGTACTTTAGTTGTAGATCTCATCAGTACCGACTTGCTTGAAAAAGTACTACCTCTAATCATTTTGGCCGTTGCTATTTACACAGTCTGGCACCCGCACCCAAAAGGCAAAGAACACAAGCTCCCGGAAAAATGTCGCCAGCTAACAAAAAAACAGTGGCTGCAGGGAAGCACTCTCGGTTTTTATGATGGCCTCGCCGGCCCCGGAACCGGAGCATTTTGGACCGTTTCAAATATGGCACTCTACCGTCTGGATATCCTTATGGCATCTGGACTGGCAAAAGCCATGAACTTCACCAGTAATATGACTTCCCTCATTACCTTTGCGGTATTGGGACATATTAATTTCGCCCTCGGCCTGACCATGGGCTTATGCTTAATGCTGGGTGCTTACATTGGTGCCCACTCTGCCATTCGGTTCGGTGCCAAATTCATCCGTCCGGTATTTGTGACGGTCGTTATCGTATTAGCCATTAAACTAGCCTGGCAAGCCTGGTTCTGATTTACGGAAACTCTATGCCTGATTTAAAACGCCTGGAAAATATCCTTGACCAACTGGCACACGAAGCGGCTCAGACAGATCGCAAACGCGGTGAAGCACAACGCCCCCTGTTTGATGAGCAGCTTTTCCTGTGCAGGAGTAAGCTACTAACCCCCTGTGTCAATGAAGTCCGCAGCGAAATCAAAGCATTGAGGGATGAGCGTAGGGCTGGAAAGTTGAATACAACCCGTACTCAGCATATCTGTGAAAAGTTAGTCGCACAGATTCAGGCAATCCAGCGAGAACTGGCAACTAAGCAGATTCGTAAAAATGAACCTAAACGAAATCAAGGCTGGCGCCGCCCGATTCATGAACTCTATCAGGATCTGGCACAACACCAGGACTGGGAACGCAGACTGGCTGCCATGCAGCGAGACAAAGAAATGATGCTTACTCGCTGTACTACACTGGCAGAACAGCAGAAAATGCAAAAAGAAGTACTGGCGCTAGATGGACGCCTGAGCCGTTGCCGTGCATCACTCGCCAAAATTGAAAAAGAGATCAGCCAGAGAGAGCGAAAAGGATAATTCATGCTACCGCTTGTTTATCATCCGATTTATTCCCAGCTCGATCTGCCTGAGGGACACCGCTACCCGATAACCAAATATCGGCGGCTTTACGATTACCTCAATTGCGAGTTAAACATTACCAATCGTGCCGTTACTGCCTTTCATCAGCCAGTCCCCATCGAAGCACATGAACTGAAAAGCCTGCATTGCCCTGATTATATTGAGGCGCTGGTAAACAATTCCCTGCCTGCTGCAAAAATGCGCAGAATTGGCTTCCCATGGAGTCAACAACTGATTGATCGTACTTTGATATCTGCCGCCGGTACCCGGCTCACCGTTGATCTTGCATTTAAACATGGGATCGGGATCCACCTCAGCGGCGGTTATCACCATGCACATCATGATTTTGGCAGCGGCTTTTGCCTGATTAATGATCTGGCTTTTGCTGCCCGCCATGCCCTGACATTAGATGGAATTGAAAAAGTAATGATCATCGACTGCGATGTCCATCAAGGCGACGGCACCGCAACCTTGTTAGCCGATGAGCCAAACATCATTACGTTTTCTGTCCACTGTGACAAAAACTTCCCGGCTCGAAAGCCGGATTCGGATATCGATCTTGCCTTACCCAAATCGACAACAACCAACGAATACCTCGAGACCTTCAAAAGCATTCTTAACTTGGCCCTTGCCCAGCACCAGCCAGATTTCATCCTCTACGATGCCGGGGTTGATATTCATAAGAATGACGAGCTCGGTTATTTCGATATCAGCCTAAACGGAATATTCGAGCGAGACCGCCTTGTATTAAGCCACTGTCACAGAGACAGGATACCTGTCGCAGCTGTCGTTGGTGGCGGATACCGTAAAGATCATCAACAATTAGTTGAACTACATACTCAGTTAGTACATGCAGCTATCGCGGTTTACCAACCAGAACGAATGTTCAGGCCATAACACCAAACCATACAATGCTGGCAAGCCTGAAAAAATGTTAAGCTCGCTGATAAGTACTTAATGACAAATTTAGACAAAAAGCATTATGACAACGAACAAAACACAAACCCCGCTTGATGATGCTCCGGAAGAGATCAAGCTGGCTGTTGACCTTATCTACCTACTCGAAAGCAACGATATCTCACCGGAAGTTGCATTATCAGCCCTTGAGATTGTAACTCAGGACCTTAAAGCAAAATTGAATCAGAACAGCTGAACCTTTCCCCTGACATAAAATCTCTATCGCAGCGCAATAACAGAATAAAGTGAACTACCCGCCAGCAGCAGTTTTCAATAACTGCTGCACTCTCTTTCTGTGTATTTTTTCACCACTACGTTCTCCGTTGAAATAATTACGTCACTAACCTCCGACGCGTCAAAAAAGTGACCAGCAATTAATCAAACTGTCAATTAATCATCTATTTTATTTAGACATCAAAAATCACAATAATTAAGTTTCATCCGATTTAATTTCTGGTGAAATATATCTAAAATACGGGCAGCGTATATTATTACTACAGCGCTAATTGTTTTTATTTTTATTGTTTAATTCCACAATCAAGGAGTCCTCATGAAGAGGGAATTTAAAATTGCAGCACTAGCTGCCGCTGTTGCACTGTCAGGGTGTGCATCTGATTCAGCGTCCACATCATCGCTCCCATTGGAAACCAACCAGGCCCAGGAGCAAGTTTCAGTTCAAATCAATAAGGTTAAGCAATCTATTGATTCAGCTGAGAAAAAACTTCAAGAGGCGAAAGAAAACAAACTTGATTGGTTTGCAACACTTCAGGTTCGTGATGCGCAAAATGCCCTTGCCGAAGCTAAAGAATATTATGCCGAATATGAACTCGATCCTAGTGAAGCTAATAGCAGCAGTGGCTTCTTCAGCTCAACAACGAATATTCAGGCGACAGAAGAAAGCCTTGCTAAATTTAATGCACATTTAACTAAAGCAGAAGCTATTCGTGTTTCAGTGCAAACAGTATTAGAAGAAGCTCTTAGCTATCGCGATCAGTTGAATAAAATTAACGCTGTTAAATATTACCCTACCTCAGCAAAACAGTTAGAGAGAAAAATTAAAACGCTTGTCGACTATGTTGCTGATGAAAAAGCAGAAAGAGCAATCAGTGCCCAGCCAGAACTTGTTCGCAAGCAGCGCGCACTTGAAGTTCGCACGGTAACCCGCATCTACCTATACGATGCACAAACAGAGCTTAAGCGCTTAAAGCAAGCCCGTATCAGCATGCATGCGCCAGAAACACTGGCTCAGGGTGCAGCAGCAGTAAAAGCAGCTGAAGCTTTCATTGCAGCCGAACCTCGCGCTACAGCGCAAATCATCGACAAAGCCGACGAAGCTATGTTCTCACTGAAGCACGCTCAGCAAATCGCTAACGTGGTGAAAAAGCTAAAAGCGATGCCAGAAAAAGACTACGAGCGCCATGTCCTGAGCTTCGAGAAGATCCTACTGAATGTCTCGCTTGCACTTGGCTCAGAAGATGTTCGTGATCAACCTATCAGCAAGCAAGGCAAACACCTTGTCGACTTCATCAAAGCTAACCAGCAAGGTGAGCAAGAGTCTGCAATTGCCCAGCAAAAACTGCGTAGCGAACTAGGTGATGAAAAAGCCCGAGCTGCAATTCTTGAGAAAAAAGTAGCTGAATTGTCTGCCCAACTTCTTGCTGCACAGCAGGCACCTGTACTACCACTAACGGCACCAGTACAAGCAGTACCAGTAGCTCCAATTAAGACAGCTACAGTTGCACCGGCTCCGGCTTCAGCTCCTGCGGCAACACCTGCAGAAGCGGCAGAGATTCAGACACCAACTCCGGCCAAACCAGAGCAGCCAGTTCAGGTACCTTCCGAAGAAGCAGCCACCGCTAACCAGGGCTAAAAAGCTCCTCTTCATTGCTTCAATTTAAAAGCGCCTTCCTGTCATCAGGGAGGCGTTTTTTTATACCCAATCTACGCTATTTGATGAAGATCCTAACAAATAGGAAATTTACCTTGATCTTCAAACTATATGATGAAAATATACTTTGAAAATCAAATAATATAAATTTCAAACTAATTTACACGGAGCAACACAGTGCATTCACACTCAATCAGCCATTGGCAACATAAACATGACTTTGTATCCATAAACCCCAACGGTGAAAAACGAACTCTTTGGGTATTGTGGCTGACCCTGCTCACTATGGTTGCCGAAATTACAGCCGGCAGCGTCTTCGGCTCAATGGCCTTGCTGGCCGATGGCTGGCATATGGGTACTCATGCGGCCGCTTTTCTTATCACCATTTTTGCCTATCGCTATGCCCGAAAGCACACCAACAACAAAGCATTTTCATTCGGTACCGGTAAGGTAAGTGTTCTGGGCGGTTTCACCAGTGCCATCGCCCTCGGCCTAGTTGCATTGCTGATGATGGTTGAATCTGTTCTGCGTCTGTTCTCCCCAGAAGCGATCCGTTTCAACGAAGCGATCCTGGTTGCGTTCATCGGACTGACGGTTAACATAGTCAGTGTCTTCTTGCTCAAAGACGATCACCACCACGATCATGATCATGATCACCACAGTCATGAACATACTCACCACCATCATGACCATAACCTGAAAGCCGCCTATTTCCACGTCCTTGCTGATGCTTTAACCTCGTTGCTTGCAATCGTTGCCCTGTTATTTGGCAAGTACTACGGCTTCAACTGGCTTGATGCCATTATGGGGATCGTCGGTGCCGTTATTATTACCCGCTGGGCCTGGGGACTGATGAAACAAACCGGTCCTATCCTGCTCGACAGCAGTATTGAAGATGGCTATCAACAACAAATCATCAATACACTGGAAGAAGGCACTGATATCAGGATCTGTGATATGCATATCTGGAAAATTAGTGCCAACCACTATGCTGCGATGATTTCGCTAGTTACCCATGAACCGAAGCCGGTGCAGGTTTACAAGCAATTACTTGAGAAATTCGATAAAATCAGCCACCTGACCATAGAAGTAAACAGCTGTCAGGACGCACACTGACAACGGATTTTTGATGAACGAGATTGAACAGTTAAACCACACCATCATTGAGTTTTACGAGAAGCTTTCATCATGGGAGCAGTCTGTCGTCAGAGGTAAAGGCTTTACCCTGCCTCAGGTGCATATCGTAGAAATTCTCGGTGTTCACGGTGCCATGCGCATGAAGGAACTGGCAGATAAGATTGGTGTAACTACCGGCACCCTGACTGTTCAGGTCGACAAAATGGTTAATGCAGATCTGATACAACGCAGACCGCACGAATCTGACCGCCGTTCAATTCTGGTTGAGCTGACAGAGAAAGGGCAGGAAATGTACCAGGAGCACGATAACCTGCACCTGGCACTGACTCAGGACATTACCGCAAAGCTGGATGACACCGAGCGACAAAACCTGCTCAGCTATCTAAAGAAAATGAATAAGGAATTCTAATTAATTCCTCTTAGAATAAAAAACGCAGGCTGAAACCTGCGTTTTTTTACGTTTTATAAATGGCTTGAAGTGATTCAGCTTTGCTTATATTTCGACGGAAAGCGATGAGCAATGTCGGTAAAGACCCCGTCCACTCCCCAATTAAATAGCTGGTTGGCCCGAGCTAAATCATTAACGGTATACACATTTATCTTGCAACCTGCCGCCTTGAACGATTCCACCATTTCCCGGGTCAAACCTTCATCTTCAGGATGGATATAGTCTGCCTCACAGGCCTGCAATACTGACTGCCAATCATCCCCAAGTGTTGCACTTTCAAACAGACAGGCAACCTGAGTCTGTGGTCGGCGACGTTTAAATTCCGCTAATGCCAAGTGATTGAAACAAGAAACGATCAACTCTCGCTCTGAATCCAGTTTCTCTAGCCCAGAGATAACATTAGTCAGCAACTTATCCGTCATCTCCCAGCCGGCAGTACACGACTTAATCTCAACATTGATATTCAGCTGATGCTGATTAACCAGCTCAATCAACTGCTCAAATGTCGGGAGCGGTTCACCAATATAATCATCATGAAACCAACTTCCGGCATCTATTTCGGTCAAATCTGCCTGAGTCATATCATAAAGGCTGCCGCTGTGGTCGGTACAACGATCAAGCGTATCATCGTGGGAAACAACTACTGTTCCATCAGACAGGATATCGACATCACACTCAATCCACTTAATACCATGCTGGCGGCACAGCGAAAACGCAGCCAGCGTATTTTCTGGTGCAAGCGCCGACATACCGCGGTGAGCAAATACTTTTTTCATTCTATGGCCTGTTACTTTCAGATATGTCTTACATAAGCAATTTGAGGTTAACTTAAAAACCAGCGATAGCCCAACAAGTTCCAACCCTGCTAATTTCAAAAAAACGGTGCGAAGCATTCACTTCGCACCGTTCCGTTATTTTTTAGTTCTGTTTGATATTAATCTACAACACTGACCCGCATATCTTCTTCGACCTGCTGCATGGCTTCCAGTAGCTGCTCGACATTCACTTCAGCAGGAACATCCACCAGCAGCTCCGCAACAAACAGTGCCTTACCCAAATCCGGAACACCGATCCTATGGTTTTCGATATGAATAATATCAATACCGATATCATCCAGAACATTAGTTAGATCGTGTACCAGTCCAGAGCGATCATTAGATTCAACTTTAAGCTTAAGCTGCTCAAATTTACCCAGCGGAACCGGCTGAGTGACATCAATAACACGTGCATGTAATTCGGGAATTCGGGTGAACTCACCTTTCAGTAGCTGCGCATTATCTGCGGGAATATCAACTTTTATGATCCCCACGATCTGGTTATCAAGGCGATTAATTTTACTGATCAACCATTTGCCGCCCAGTTCATGAGTTTTCGCTGCAAGCTGATTAATTAATTGAGGGTGATCCTGACCCGCAATGGTAATCGTCAACTGAGTGTTCATAAGCTATCCCCCTCTGTAAATACATCAATGTATTAACGCATTGTAACCACAACAAAAATATTGGTTACCCTTTGAGACTAGCAAGCAAGCTGACTTTATGCAGTGATTCACCTCATACTAACCATGCATAAAAACATACTTTTTATATGCCAAGATTGCATAAATGCAGTTCTAAGCACCGAAATCCACAACCTTTTATTCATAAAAAAATGCCAGTCAGCTTGAGCAGACTGGCATTTGATTAATAAAACTAAACGGGGAGATTAACCGTTGACCTGGTTTACACCTACTGTCCGGTATTTTTCCAGAATATCACCCAGTGCTTGAGAAGCATCTGTTAATTCTTGCACGCCGGAAACCGACTGCTCTGTTGCCGAACGAATTACACTCGACTGATTACGGATATCATGCAACTCAGAAGCAATATCGTTCGCCACCGCCGTTTGCTGCTCAGCTGCGGCAGCGATCTGAGTACTCATATCCATCACCAGCTTGGCTGACTCAGCAATCTGGTTTACGTCATCGCCGATTTCGGTGATCATCTCGCGACTCTGATATGCCTGCTCCAGCGTTTCTTCAGTGATCCGAGAGATCCCGTTAGTTTCAGCCTGAAGCTTATCGATCATCGTCTGAATCTCAACCGTAGCCTGCTGGGTTCGTCCGGCTAGGGTACGAACTTCGTCAGCAACAACAGCAAAACCTCGGCCCTGTTCACCGGCACGTGCCGCTTCAATGGCTGCATTCAACGCTAGCAGGTTAGTCTGTTCTGAAATTGCATTGATGGTCGTAATCACTTCCGTGATTTCAGTTGCTTTTTCATTGAGGCTGTTAACTGTTGCCGAAGCAGCGTCTGTCTGTTCAGACAGCTTAGTGATCACCACAATGGCGTTCTGTACTTTCTCGTTGCTCTGGCCAACTTTGGTTGCATCCTGTTCGGACTGATCACAAGCCTGCACCGCAATACCTGCGATATCTTTTGCTGACGCAGTCATCTCTTCCATCGCAGTAGCGACCGAATCCAAAGAGGCATATTGCTGATTGATCTGCTGTTCTGAGTTCTGAGCTTCCTGACCGAATGTTGACGCTGTGCCATGCAAGGTGACCGAACTTTCCTTCACCGTTTCAACCAGTTCACTCAAGGTATCCATGGTACGGTCCAGCTCGAAACCGATGATACCGAATTCATCGCGGCCTACATGGAAACCAAGGCGAGAGGTTAAATCACCGTCGGCAATACGACGAGTCGCTTGATACATCACCCACAGCGCACCACCAAGGAAAGTGGCAAGCCAGTAGCAAAGCAGACCAACAGGCGGCAATACCAACAGAGAGTAAAGAAAATGAGAGCGGGCCTGCGATTTAGCGTCATCCTCGGCATTACCAATAGACTGAGTCAATACTGCTGTGCCTTGTCCTGGTACAGCAACAGCCGCCGTCAGCACATCCCCCTGACGAGATGACACTACATTACCTGACACAAGTCGGATATTTTGTCGCGCCAATGTTTGTGTCTGCACCTCAGAACTGAGTCCTGCTGACTGAATAGTATTCATTGTTGCAGTTACTCTGGCTTCTGCCTGCATCAAGGATGCCGCCTCAATCCGTGCCAAAGCAGAATAATAATGACTGCCCGAAATACCAATAACAACCGCAGCTATTGCAATGAACAATAACCAAAACTTGTCATTGATAGACATTTTGACAAACAGACGATCGACTGTCCTGAATTCAACTTCTCTCATTTTTTTTCCATGTAAAAAGTCAAAAAAAACATGTTAACAGCTATCCCCAGCGACTTGTGATGCATAACCGATGTTTTAGTGACATGAAAAACAATTATTTCAAGAAATATAGACTGTGATCACAATTACTTAGAGTCAGCTATGAATCACAGTTAATAGATTAATTTAAGAGTTCGTTAAGAATCGAGATGAGAGATGAGAGATGAGAGAACAGTATGCGACTTTAACAGCCGCATACAAATAACTATCAGTTCCGAACAGCAAGTATCTTATTGCTTGTTTACCGCTAAGTTATTCCAATCGATAGTGAAACGAACCTGCGCCTCTGTGTAATGCGTCTTAGTACCATAATCTGACCAGGTACAAGCACTGCGGCTGAATCCTTCTTCAACCTGCTTCATTCCGGCACGGACAATCATATCCGTTTGCGGCTCTGTTCCCTGCTCAAACTCCGGAGTAAACACGTACTGAAACTTAGGTTTGAAGCCATAAATCAGGCGAGGCAGGTTTTCTTCCGGTAACAGGTTTTCGTTGTAACAGTCGGTGTAGTGGTATACGCCGGCCCACTTACCGTAGTACTGGTAATCATTGGTATAAAGCTGGTTAAGAGAAGTACTCCACTTCACCCCTGTACCGCGCTTAATTGCTGCATGTGGCTTAACCGCAGTTACATAATCCTTGCTGGAATAACGCGACGTGTAAGCAACACCTAGCTGGCTGCTCAGTGAACCAGTAAAGTTAGGTGCAGCGCCTGGTGTAGCTGTCGCCGTCAGGCCAATCGATGGAGCAACTGTTGTAGTGGAAACTGAAATGTCATTGGTTTCATTCTGTGGTGAATAATCTTCACCGAAAATTGGCGTACCACCGGCCTGGTAAATGCTGTAATCAAAAGCAACAGGATAGTTCTGAGTAAAGCGAGCCAGCAATGGCGCATCATGGGTCAGATCCACACCCGGTTTACCCGGAATATAGCCGTTACCCAATGTGATAACACGGGCTGCTTTCTTGCCATTGGTTGAGTTGTGGAACAGTTCAACCAGCAGTTTCATCTGAACCCGGCTGCCTCGGAAAGCGTACGGGAAAAGCTCAGGTTCGCTTTGCAGCACCACCTCATAGCTCTTCTTGGTGTAACCGTTTAACGCGATATCGTCGACAAGCACACTCTCAACAACATCATTAGCAGAAACTGACGCAGCAGCGGAAAGGCCCATCATTAAGGGCAGCAATATTTTCTTATTCATTATTTTATCCATTGAATTGGAACTACCAAAAAACCTAACAGCATCATTTCATGGCATCAACAAACCCCAAAACTGGACAGACCTGAATAAAACACGCTGACAAAATAGTCAAAAAATAAAACCAAAAACAGCAAAAGGAATAAGAAAAACAACGACAATACCCTTTGCCAATGCAAATTCATTCAGTGAAGATAGGATTGTCAAATAGTCATAAAGAAACAAACAGAACGCCCGCCCCCAAATGAGAATTAATGTCAATTAAATTGATCTTAATCAGATAACCTCATCAATAAAAGCTCAAAAACCACCCTTTTCGCCTCATTTTTACACAAGCGGTAATCATTAAAGAACTAAGCGATAAGTGAACAAATAGCGCTAATATTGGAAAAATTGTTACCAGTCAACCATAAGAACAACATCCATCACACATTAATGGTAACGATTGCAACAATCCGAAATTATTGCCTCTTTACAATCAAAGATATGAGACTAGGCTCACTGAAGTTCACCAATTAAATCAAGACTATAATCATCGCCTCCGGGAGCCGGCGGCACTGTCTCGTTATACGGGAAAGGTATTCGATGTTGGATAAGAGATGTTGTAGCCATGATTTACCTTGATCACGCAGCCACCAGTAACCCCAAACCCGCTTCAGTTGTTGATGCGATGACCCATTTCATCAGCCAGGGCTGCGCCAACCCCGGACGCGCCAGCCATCCGCTGGCCAATGACGGTGCACGGCTGATCTTCGAGACACGAGAAAGATTACTTAATTTTTTCGGTGCCGAAGATTCTGCCCAAGCCGTTTTCACCGGTAACATCACTGAATCACTGAACCTTGCGCTCAAGGGCTTACTGAAAGCCGGAGACGACGTTATCGTCAGCAGCATGGAACACAACGCCATGATGCGCCCTCTGCGCCAACTGGAGCAGGATGGCATCACAGTTACGGTTATTCCCTGCAACTCTGAAACTGGGCTGATCGATATCGAAGATATTGCTGCCGCCATAACCCCGGCAACAAAACTGATAGCAATTAACCATGGCTCCAACACGTTTGGCACCTTACAGCCAATCGCAGATATCGGCAGACTCTGCCGAGAGCAAAACCGTTTGTTTCTGGTTGATACTGCCCAGACAGCCGGTTGCATTCCGATTGATATGACCAAAGCCAACATCGACTTTCTGGCTTTCACCGGTCACAAAGGACTACTCGGGCCAATGGGGATTGGTGGTCTGATATTAAATTTACGGGTGCAGGAAGCGGGCCTGACTCCGCTTATTTCCGGCGGCACCGGCAGTAATTCAGAGCTGGAAACCCAACCCGATTTTCTGCCCGACGCGCTTGAAAGCGGCACCCCTAACCTTCCCGGCATTGCCGGTTTAAATGCTGGTATCAGCTGGCTTGAAGAGCAGAGCGTGGAATCTGTCTTCCAACACGAACAACAACTGACAACACAGCTACTTGAAGGGCTTAATGCCATTCCCGGGGTGAAAGTGTTCGGCCCGACAACCGAAATGCCTCGCGTCGGTGTAGTTTCGCTGATTATCGAAGGCAAGGACAACGGAGAAGTCGACGAAATGCTGGCCTATGACCACGGAATTTACTGTCGTACCGGACTGCACTGCTCGCCAGCTTCACATAAAACTATGGGGACCTTCCCTGACGGCACAGTCCGTCTGAGTGTCGGCGCATTTACTACAGCCGATGACATTAACCGGGTTCTTACTGTGATCGAGCAAATCGCTTCACATTAATCCTTCTACCCATAATTTGGGACCAATGACGAGATTCAAAGTGCCGGGAATGTTTGGTGTCCGGCACAAACTTTCATTATTCATATAAGAAACAAAGGAATGCAATGATGGCAATGAGCAATACCACGGTTCAACCACCACACACTCAAAGCCCCGACACTTCAGCTCTCGACTATTTCAAAAGCGCAATTTCTGATGAAATCCGCTATGTTTCGGAGCAAAAGGCCGCTGGACGTGGCATTGTCGGCTTCTATTGTGAATTCACTCCACGCGATCTGATCCTCGCTGCCGATGCAGTGCCTATCTGTCTGTGTGGTACCAGCCAGAACACCATCAGTCACGCCGAAACTCTGTTACCAGCCAACCTGTGCCCGATGATCAAATCTTCTTTCGGCTATGCCCTGACTGGCGGCTGCCCATTGCTCAACGATTCTGATCTGCTGGTTGCGGAAACCACCTGCGACGGCAAAAAGAAAATGTATGAAGTGCTGTCGCGTGACAAAAACATGCATGTGCTTGAGCTGACACAAAAGCCGGATGAAGAGCGGGCATTCAAGCACTGGCTGGCAGAAGTGGAAGAGATGAAGGAAAAACTGGAGCAAACCTTCCAGCTAAAAATCACCGAACAGAAATTGCGTGATGCCATCAAGGCCATGAACGAAGAACGCCGCCTGATCCTTGCAATTCAGGAACTGGGTAAGCACAAACCTTCAATCGTATCCGGTTATGAAGTTGCCCAGACCCGCTACCGCGTAGCCGGGTTCCACCAGCATATGGAGCAAATGAAAAACTTCCTGGCTATGGCACAGGAAAGGATCGCTCAGGGTTATCAGGCCACGCCTGTTCATGCCCCACGTATCTTGTTAACCGGCTGCCCAACCGGCCATGGCACAGAGAAGCTGATTGAAATCATTGAAGAGTGCGGCGGTGTTGTCGTTGTGCAAGAGGCCTGCTCCGGTATTAAAGGCGTTTACGAAGAAGTGTCTGAACAGGGTGATCCGCTGGAAGCTATCGCTCGCAAACACTTCAACATCCCTTGCTCCTGCATGACGCCGAACAAAAAACGTGAAGAGATGCTGAAAACCTTAGCCCGGGATTATCAGGCTGACGCTGTTATCGACCTGGTCTGGCAAGCCTGCCACACCTATAACGTCGAATCTGTCCTGATCCATGACTTCGTTCGCAATGAACTGGGACTGCCATACATGAAAGTTGAAACCGATTATTCAAGCTCGGACCGAGAACAGCTCAAGGTCCGTGTTCAAACCCTGCTGGAGTTAACGCAATGATCACATGTGGTGTCGATATCGGCTCTCGGACCATCAAAGTCGTTCTCTTTGATGGCGAAAAAATTCTCGATTCCGCCGTTACCCTGAGTGGCTCAGCGCCGCAGGAAAATACCGAGCGAACGTACCTGGAAATGCTTGCGGCCAATCATATGACCCGCTCAGATGTCGCTATGACGGTCGCGACCGGCTATGGGCGCAACTATTTCGAACTGGCAGATAAAGCCTCATCGGAAATCATCTGCCATACCGCCGGAGTAGCCTTCCTGTGCCCGAACGTCAGAACCATTATTGATATCGGCGGGCAGGATTCCAAAGTCGTACAGGTTTCCGAGCAGGGTAAAGTGGCCGATTTTGTCATGAATGACCGCTGCGCCGCCGGAACCGGTAAATTTATTGAAATGGTAGCGCATACCTTAAACATGCCAGTTGAAGAAATTGGCCAGGCCGCTTTGTCATGCAATGAGACCTGTGAAATCTCATCCATGTGCGCCGTTTTTGCCGAATCCGAAGTCGTTGGCCTGCTGCACAGAGGGATTCCTGCCGAAGTGATCCTGCGCGGCGTTTTCCGTTCCGTTGCCAAGCGCGTTGTATCGCTCGGTCGCAAAGTCGGATTTCAGGGACAAATCGTCTTCACCGGTGGTGTTGCACAAAACCCCGGCGTACTGGAAGCCATCCGTGAACATGTCGGTGACCCAACTATTACTGCGCCGTGCAGCCCGCAGCTTACCGGCGCCCTGGGGGCTGCCATTATCGGCCACCAGACCGTATCGCAAAATCAGTAACAGGAAACATTATGACAGCGTCAGCAGTAACGACGATGGATTACATCGTCACCTTCACCTCCAGCCACTTTGCGCTGAAAGCTGAAAGTGCACTGAAAAAGTCAGGCATGGCCTCTCGTCTGATTTCAGCACCAAGGGCAATCAGTTCACAGTGCGGCTTTTGTCTTCTGCTGGAGAACTGCGAATGCCAGGAGCTGGCCGCAAAGCTGGAACAGCTGACCGTGACCTTCTCACATATCTACACAAGACAACTGATCGATGGAGTAAAACATTATGCACAACAAAATTGATGTTCGCGGTATCAACCAGGATCAAGCCCTTACTCTTCTCGAGCAGGCGTTAAAGGCACAGGAACTGGCTTCTCTGGAGATACTCAGCTCAGATCAGGAAAACACCACTGCGCTGATCAAAGCTCTTGCTCAGCACGGCGCGACCTGTGAAGTACTTCAGGCAGAAGAAGGGCAAACCATTATCGCCAGCTTTGCCGACGAACAAATCATGAAGCAAAAATCCTATGTTGTCGGCTCTGACACTTTAGGAAAAGGCGATGATGTAATTGGTCACAAGCTGATGAATGCATTTTTCAATGTCAGCTCCGATTATGAGCAGGTTCCGGCTTCAATTTTCTTCATGAACACCGCCGCTAAGCTGTGTGTTGAAGGTGCTGATGCCCTGGCCGCTCTGCAGAAGCTGGAAGAAAAAGGCACTGAAATTATCGTCTGCGGCACCTGCCTGGACTTCTTCGGTATCAAAGACAAGTTGGCTGTAGGCCGTGTTGGTACCATGCACGACCTGATCGGCATCTATCACAAACAAAAAGAAGTTATCAGTCTGTAAGACTCTATTAGCAGACAAAGCACAAGTGATAAAAAAGCCGCCTCCCAAAAGGGAAGCGGCTTTGATTTTATTTCGTCTTTAAACCTGATGTTAGTTACGTCTTAAGCTATCGCACCCTTGCCGTTAGTCACATCAGACCATGCCGTTGTCACGGCAACACGTGCCTTGCTGTCCAGGTTGTCGATGAAGCCATTGTCACCAGCCAGAGGTGCAAAGCTGCTCATCGCCTGTACCAAAGCATCGACAGCGTTATCAGACAGAGCAGTGTATTCACGCTCACCAGCTGCATCTTTCTCGCCCATGCCGATAACCAAATCTGCACGATTACCGTTGAAGTAATCAGCAAAGGTCACTGAGCCGACGCTTTCGAACTTAGCCTGATCCGTCTCAGCTTCCGGCTCACGCAGGACCGACAGCTTCAGATCATAACCGCTGCGTTCGAACCACAGGTTCTGCCAGTCAACACCGTTGAAGACGATATTGTCTTCACTGCGGATATCTTCAACCAGGTTGTCAATGACGTTACCGCTGACAATGAAACTGTCAACATCTTCGCCACCCTTGAAGGTGTTCTGGTAACCGCCCAGCACCATCAGATCACGGCCCTGGCCGCCATCAAACTGACTGAACTTAGATATCGCAGCCGCAATCAGGTGATCATCACCCTCACCGCCGTTCAATACCGCATGGTAGCCCATCAGCTTGATAACATCGTTGCCTGCACTGCCGTTGACACGGTTATAGTTACCGAAGACATTAGCAAAGTCGTTACCACCACCCAGTTCAACCTGGTTATTATTACCAATCGTCACTGAGTAGTCCTGATCTTCGCCGGTATCAACACGGTTGAAGTTACCGGATGTCACGACATAATCACGGCCAGTACCGGTGTTGATTTCACCGCCTTCCCCGAACACAAATGACTGGTCGTCGCCTGCGCCCATAAAGACGTGGTTGATACGTCCGGCAACCACCGCTGTATCATTACCGTCACCGCCGAACATCATGTTTTCACGGCCCATCAGCACACCCATGTCATTACCTTCACCACCGGTGAAGATATTAGATGTACCGGTAGCGTAATAAACATCATCACCGCGACCACCCCAGAAGTTGTTGTTATCCCCCAGGTACGCTCCCAGATCCTTGCCGTCACCACCCCAGTTGAAGTTGTAGTTACCCAACGAGACATTGATGTCGCCATCGCCTTGCAAGTGACCGCTGTTACGAAGGAAGTCAAATGTCTGCTCCTTCATATTCAGCAGATCTGCCGTCAGGTTGTCTTTCAGGTTTTCAACCAGTGACTTCATCTCCGTTTGCTTGTCCTGACTGAAGATGGTCGCAAACAGATTCGGCAGGTTCAGGGCATTAAAGCCGAATGCGCGTTCCTGTTTCGTACTGTCAGCAGAAGCAACCTTTTCACCAGCAACTTGTTCAACACCGGCATTTGCACCATTCACAGACACAGAAGATTTATCTTCTTCCTCTTCCGGTGCTTTTTCTTTCAGGCCATGGCTTTCTGCAAACGACTTAATGCCATCCGCACCCATGTCGATACCAGATTTCAGGCTGTCCAGCAGCTTAGTCGGATCAGTGAAGGCCTGAAGCTGATCGCCACTGAACTCGCCAATCACTTCCAGCATTTCCTTCAGGATCGCCACGCCGTCAACCGACTCACCATTTCGGGATACGATATGACCGCCAGCGGTGTAATCCACACCGAAGATATCACCCAGTGTGGTCTCAGCACCGACACCAGCCAGTTTACCCAGCAACTTGTTCTTCAGCTGACGAGGCAGATCCTGCGGGTTATAGGTAAAGGTTGTTTTCGCCTGACCGGTTGCCGAGAACTGCTGTGTCATCAGGCCGAAAAGCGAACCCAGGTTGGTGTCCAGAATCGACTGGATATTGTCACCGAACATGAAGTTCCAGTTACCCGTAGTTACCTGGATATCGGCACCCTGGCCACCAACAGCAAAGTTAAATGCCAGCTTCTCATTTGCCTGGCGGAACTTGTCTGCCCGGCTCATGGTGCTGGTATCCATGCTGTTGTCACTACCGCTAAGCCACTGGTTATACTGCTTGTTCAGCGTTGCCTCGGCGTCATGCTTCAGGCCACGACTACTGCGCTCATGCTGCGAGTCCAAATCAATCAGGCTGGTGTAATCCACGCTGCTGCTCTGATCCAGACCGGACATATCCTGCACAAACTTCTTCGCACCGGACAGTGTCCATTGCTGATCCTGAGCTGCCAACCAATCCTGACCTTCTCCGGAGCGGGCAATGCCCAGCAATACACCGGAGATACGTGATGCGCCATCAAACGGATTAACCAATGGCGGCGTCGGAATCGACTTGTCAGCCATCACGATAAGATCATTACTGCGGCCCATATTGAAGCTGACGTTGCGGTTACCGATGAACATCTGGGCACCTTCCAGAGCCTGATAACCGGCCATGTCGAAGCTGTGCTTGCTGTCACCGTTACCAACGTGAACCATCACATTGTTGTCACCGAATGCCAATGACTTAAAGCCACCGGTACCAACCTTGATACCCACATTCGATGTGCCCCAGTTAACAGCGGTAAATTCACCGTCGCCAACGTTGACCTGGATGTTGCCAGAGTAACTCAGCTGGCTATCTGAACCACCGGATGATGCTTCCGCTGTATTAGTGCGTTTTTCCGGCGCGGTAAAGACATCACCGTTATCACCGATTGCACCACGGGCTGGTGCTTCGCTATCGTTCTGGCCAACGCGGGCAAGGTCAACATCACCTTCGGCAATGCCGTTACGGATCGCCTCAATGTGAGTAACCACTTCACCCTGCTCGTTCCAGCTCAGCACGACTTTGTTCGCTGCCACTTTGTGAGCCCACTGTTCGTTAGCATCACGGGTATGCTTGCGACCTGTCGAATCAACAGCCACATCAGAACTGCGTGCAGAAACATCACTATGAATTCCGTTTTCTGCCATAGCAGTAATAAAGCTTTGAGCAAAACCTTTCTGCTTATCGTCACTCACCAGTGAACAACCAACAATACTTATGTGATCTGGTTTAGCGGTGATATTTTCCGCCTGACTGAAGTCCTGACTAAATTGAGCCAGCTTCGCCGCCAGTTCATCCGCGCTGTGGCCGCTCAAACTCGTGTTGTTGCTGACGGATTCATCTCGCCCGTGACCCACAACCTGCCAACGCAGCTTGCCGGACAACTGAGATGGATCGCCGTAAACCACATGGTATTTACCGTCAGCATCGAGCTGAACCACTACACTGCTATCAGGGTGTTTACCTGCCAAACGAGCTGCAGCTTTCGCTGCCACCGGATCGTTCTCCGCCTGGATGATGATCTGACCGTCAAAGCGGGTTTCACCGCCATCAGCTTTAGGTGTTACGGCTACGTGTTCCCAGTTTTCTACATTGCGATTCTGCGCCTTAGTTGCAGAACTCAGGCTCGCCTGGTGTAGATCCTTAAATAGCGTTTTAAGCTCATCAAAAGAACGATGAACTTCCACTTTTTTCTTCTTCGGATTGTAAAGGAAAGTTTTAATCTGGCTGTAGGCAAAATGCTGGCCAGTCCAAGGATCGATAATTTTCGCAGAATCTGATGTTCCACCAACTCGGACAAACACATGATCCCCTGAACCTTTCAGCTTCAGAAGCTCTACTTCACCTTGGAAATTGTACTTATCCATGATGAGATGAGCAGCATATAGCGCACGATCACCACAGTTACCCACTTTGTAGCTCTTCAGTGCTTCAAAGTAACGTGCCATGTCATGTGGGAAATACATGTTTCTAATATTATTAATATTAGTCAGCGTCTGCTTCCACTCGGCTTTTACACGCGCACTGTCTGACTCAAACTTCTTAGGATCATAGAAGTTTGTCTCACTCATAACAGTAGAGGACTTATTCAAGTCTCGAATAACTTGATCCAATATCTCCGAAGGTTGCAAAGTGTCAATGGTATGTACAACTTTACTGCCTTGTTCACCGCCTAGCTCTTCAAGTTGACTATTAGCACCACCATTAAGTTTCTTAGCCAATTCATCCCTTGCATCCAGGAAGGCATGTGACAGTTTCTCTTCTTTGGTAAACAAAGGCTTATCTAAGCCAGCATTCCACTTGTCATTGAGTGATGCTCGGTAACTCGCATTAATCGCCACCTGCTGGAAGTTAGAAAATTCCTGCGGGTTACGGATAACGACGGCACCCTGCTCATTCACATTGAAGTAAGTCTGGATTGAACCCTTACCTTCACCCAAACCATCTTCTTCGAAGAAGCTCTTCGGTACAAAGAAGGTCGCCGGGAAGTTATCCGCCATTACAGCATAAGGATTTGCATCATCAGCACCGTGGTGAACCATTTCCAAGCCGTTTGTTCTGCCCAGACCAGTATTGATCACATCCTTAAGCTCTTTCAGGCGATCACTCACAATGCCAAGGCTCGCCCCGTCCTTCTTGTTGTAAAGCGCTTCATTGTCATAAAGCTCTTTGTACTTAGGCGTTAAGTCTTCGTAGGTAACTGACTCTTTCCACTGCTCCCATGTTAATGGCTGCTTAACCTTATCCTGTGGCCCTAAATCACCGTAAGGATGCATCACGGTCAGCAGGTCATAGTCCGCAGTCATCGGCTGCTTCGATACCGGATCACCAATTACTTTGAACGGTGCCAGCTCGCCATCCTTCATGTAATGAACCTGCCACAGCTCTTTACCGTCAACAGTCACTTTATTGAGGAAGAAAGGTACGGTTTGATCACCATTGGTCGCAGTTGTTTTATACATACCGCTCTCAGCATCCAGCTCAGGTGTCGTCAATGAATGATATTTTGATATCAGGTCATCAACCCGACGTTGATTTAGATACAGATCCGCACTTACCGCATTACCGGACTGAATAGATTGCTCGGCATAACCGTTAAACTTCTCAAGGTCTCTTCTTGCCGATGCTTTCGCAAACGACTGATCAACTGGAATGAAGCCGGACATTGGCCCCCAATCAGAACTTTTCGCCTTAACGAACAGGCCTTTACTGCTGTACATTTTAGAGGCAATCAGTGACTTGGACTTCTCATCAACAGGGCGAACACCAATAATCACATTTTCACGCTCTGCGATATCCGCCAGCACTTTTTGGTCAACCTCAGGCATACCCAGTTCAATGGATTCCGATTGCTTGATTGGCTCAAGTACTAAATCACGTGATTGGTAGTTTTTCTGAGTTTTATCTGTTGCAGGTGATGCGGAATGAGCATGCTCTTTGTAGAACTCGAGTGTTTTCTCAAAGGCATTGTCCAGCGCAGTGCGAACAGCATCCTTGGAATCATCACCGGCCAGTTCTACCAGATCCTGATAGTTGGCAGTATAGCTTTCCAATACGGCTTTGCGATCATCGCCTGATTCCTGAAGAGCCTTGTATACAGCCAGGCTCTCGTTGACCGAGTGACCGCCATCAAAGACCAAGAAAGCCAGGGTGTTCAGATACGCTTGATCAACAGAGAATCCTGGATTCTTGCTCGCAAGGTGCTGATTCAGGTGCATCATGATGTTGGTTGAGCCTGATGCGCCCGTCACTACCGACAGACCTTTGTTCAAAGCATTACTTTCAAAGGTTGTCTCTTTACCCGGAGTCAGGATCCGACCATCGGCCACACTGCGGCCTTCCTGAAAGTCCCCGTAGGCATCACCTTTCGGCTGGTAGTGAAGCGCTGTACCGTAATCACTGGTTTTCTTTTCAACTAAGTTAACCGGGTTTTCACCATCAAGACCTGCTGATATCACCGCACTGGTTGAGCGCGCCTTGGTGATCACATTCTGATAGAAGCGATCCCCTTCGGCTTTCCACGGTGCCATTTCCATACCCAATCCAGGGGTAATCGCCATTTTCACCGCAAGGAAAGGAACTTTGATCACCCCGAAACCATCATCGACTTGCGTCATCATGGTCTTGAAGTTCTCATAGTTCGGAGTTTCCAGGAACTGGGTTAAGGTCGGCACACGACTGAACCATGGACGAGCATCCTTGTTGATCGCTTTAGCGAATGCTTCCATTTTTTTCTGAATGCGCTCATCACGCAGAGCGTCATCTGCCGCATCCGGTAGCAGGGTATGCATCCACTCATCGAAATCGTTAACCAGGTTGGTACCGATCTGAGCCGAAGTATTAATAGCCTGCCCTGTCGGTGTTTTCACAAGCTCATGGGCAATTTCAGAATCAAAACGACGGCCAAACAAGTTATCGAGATACTGACCGGTTGCTTTTTCTTTCTGTGCATCAGACAGCAACTTACCTGCCAGCGTTTGCAGCTCTGGGTGAGCCGCCAGCTTGTCATGAGCCTCGCTAAACAGCGCAACCGCACTCTCTTGAGTAACATTACCATTCATCCATAGTGCCTTGGCCTGATCTGCCAACTGGCTGATTTCGCTGGCATCAGCTTCAGCAACATCGACCTGGCCTAGCTTATAAACGAACTCAACAATGCTCTCGCTCTCAGTTTTCGCCGCTTCACGTTCCGACGTTGAATTTGTCTGGGTCAGTGAAACCACTTCAAGCGATTGCAAGCGGCTGATCTCGTCTGCTGCCAGCGGTTCAATCAAGCCGGCTACACGGCCAATACCGTCAAATACCACCTTGGATTCAAACGCTTCGGCAGCTTTCGGATCGATTGCAATACCAAAGACATCGGCGTCCTTCGCGCGATTTGCCTGAATATGGCTTTGCAGCGACGTAATCTCAAATTGCAGTGGCTTAACCAACTCACTACGCTGAGCGAACTCTTTCGGATTCTTTTGCTGCCACTGCTGAATCACCTGCTCCAATGCAGCAAGGTTATCTTCAGAAGGCATACGCTGAACATACTGAATGTTACGACGTACCGCTCTCAGCTCCTTGCTCGGTAAATCCGTTGAAAGCTTGCCAAGGTGGCGCTTAGTCGAGTCGATAAAGCTGGCATCATCAGTACCAAGCAGTGAGAATTCAAAACCGTCAACGGATTTCATTACCGCTGCAGAAGCTTCAGCAACCTCACCTAACCCTTCTAGGCTCACATCTGAAATTTGGATTTCTTTGCGGCGGACGTCATGTGACTCTATCGGCCCCGGAACCACAATACTGCTAGGGTTGGTTTCGGTGAACATCTCCGTAACAGCTGAACCTGTATTCTTCGCTCGAACACCGGCATTGATCTGCAAGCGGTTTACAGCCTGATTTGCACCTTCCAGTTCATCCTGCTCTTGATCGGTTAGCCCCTCACTGAAACGTCCATCAGCCTGGGAGTGCCCATCAACATCGACATGACTACCCGCATCACCGGCTCCGTTTACATCAAACGCCTCACCAGACAAACCGCTACCAACCGCACCCTGACGATCAGGGCGGTCACCTTCGTTCTGTTTCGAGCCCTTAGCATCAGCCTGTGCCTGAGTAGCCTTATTCTCTGCAGCCATAGTGTCCCGGTCGCCACGAGATTGACCATCACGAGCAGCACTATGTGCATCACTTTCAGCTTGTTTAGCATTGTTTTTCTGAGACAGCGCTTCTGCTTTACGAGCCTCTGCGTCTGCTTTGGCATCAACAATATCCTGCTCAACACCAGCACGATTTTGCTCACCTTTAGCAACTCCCACCTCAGACTTGGCTACTGCCTCTTTTACATCTTGCTGCTTATCAGCAAACGTCTGCCGAGCAGTTGCAATATGTTCACCAGAAATATCTTTGGCTTTGTCTACCTGGCCCTGTACACCATCTAGAATGCCTCCGGCGAAGTGCTGACGCCAACTGTCACCAGATTCACCTTTATAGTCGGCATGCCCGTCAAGGACATCAAGCCCCTGAGCCATAGCAGTCAGGTCTTCAGTCACTGCATCAGATTCTTCCTTAACCGCATCACGCTGTACCTGGCCATTACTTTCAAGCGCTTCCTGATCTGTTGATTCCAACTGAGATTGCGAACCAGACAGAGCAGCGAGTTGTTTTTCTTTTTCCTGCTCAAGACGCTGACGATCGGCTTCGGCTCGCTCTTTGTCCGACATTGCATTTTGTGCGGCTTTATTCTGTTTGGCATTTTCGCTGACAGCATTGGCTTGCTGTGAAATCTCAGATTTTGCAACTACATTATCTAAGACATAGCCCAGCCCATCATTGTGGCCTGTGCCTTTAAATTCGATTCGGTTACTGCCGGCCTTCGCCGTCAGCTCCAATGTTTTCTGCTGCCAAGCAGTCTCATCGCCAGAGGTTGAGAATACAACGTTACCGTTCCAAAGAACCTCTATGCCTTCGTTGTTTGAAATGCCTGCACGCTTTGCAAAATCAAAGCTCAAAGAAATGACTTCACCTTCAGACAGATTGGTCAGGTCTTGATAAAGGCTGGTATTAGTGTAGGTATCCAGCTCGCTGACACGAGAGCCATGACCTTCGCCGTTTACCCCATAAGCACCAGCAGAATAGGACGCTTCAATCCCATTGGTTGCCCCCCAACCATGACCACCTTGTTCAAAATCACCGTTAACGATCAAGTTCGGGTTTTGCTCTTTGCCAGGTGATTGCTCAACATCGAGCTCGCCTTGCATCTTATCCAGATCCGGCGTTTCAACACCTGTGACCCCGCCACTTAGGCTATCACCCAGATCAGTACCAACCTCTTCGATTTCATCCATCTGGAATCCATCAAGCTTAGTAATTTCTGGCGTAGCAATAGCACCACGACCTTTACGTGTACCTGACGATGAAGCGTCATCGCCTTGTACCAGGTAATTAATTGCCTGGCTGCCGCCAACTCCCAGAACTGTTTGCTTTATGTTGTCAAACAGTGCCGACAGCTTATTGCTCTTTGTGTTGCTAGATGCCACCGCCAAGCTGTAGAAATCGCCGTTACCTACCTTTATGGCAACGTTGTTCCGTGCATAAGAGGCATTGATACCCAAACCGTCACCGACGTGAATATTGACATTCGCCTTGCCTTTCATCACTGCAACATTGAGGCCATCACCCACTTTGGTGTTGACGTTGTACTTACCCCAAGCCACGTTAACTGAAATGCCGTCACCCACCTTGGTATTGATATTGGCATCACCGTAAGCTGCTGTCACACTCAGGCCGTTACCAACAGTGGTGGTGATATTAGCCTTACCTTTAGCGGCCGTAACCTGCATACCATCACCGACCTTGGTCACGATGTTGCCTTTACTCCACAACGCATTGAAGCTATCTCCCTTACCAACTTGGGTAACAATGTTAGCCTCACCTTTAGCCAACACCACGTTACGACCATCGCCAACTTTGGTGATCACATTGGCTTTGCCCCAAGCACCGGTATAGTCATCACCATCACCCACATGAGTAATAATATTGGCTTTACCGTGTACAACGGACACTTCCTGACCGTCACCGACCTTAGTAATAACGTTAGCTTCACCCTTGGCAAAGTTATAGCGATCGCCATCACCAACATGAGTAAATACGTTAGCCTTACCCCAGGCGGCATTAATACCCAATCCATCACCGACTTTAGTGATAATATTTGCCTTACCTTTGGCAAAACCGATTGTAGAACCGCCACCGACATGGGTCATCACATTACCGACATCTGAAATCAGCAAACCGACAGTTGTACCTTCCCCCACCTTAGTCAGAATATTGCCTTTACCGGCTAATACAGCCGCCGTTGTCGAGTTACCGACATGAGTAACCACGTTGGCTTTAGCTGCTGCGACAACGCCCATGAAGTCATCACCGACCTTAGTCACAATATTCGCTTCACCCAGCGCCAGTACACCAGTCAGACCATCACCAACATGAGTCATAATGTTGGCTTTACCGAACATTGCCGCCAGCGTTGTACCATCACCGACCTTAGTCATCACATTCAGCTCACCAGCAAACATACCGATGCTGGTACCATCTCCGACATGGGTGTAGATGTTAGCCTTACCAACCATTAGCGCAGCTGTCAGTTCATCACCGACCTTGGTCATGATGTTAGCCTGGCCAATCATAGCGGCAAACGAGGTACCGTTACCGACATGAGTGAAGATGTTGGCATTACCAACCATTGCCGCCAATGTCATACCATTACCGACCTTAGTCGCAATGTTGCCTTTAGCCAGCATCAATGCCACAGACATACCGTCACCGACATGTGTGAAGACATTAGCCTCTGCAACCATCAGCGCCAGCGCATTGCCGTTGCCAACCTTGGTAAAGACATTCCCCAAACCGCCCATCAGTGCCCATGCATCACCTTTACCGACATGAGTAAAAATATTGCCTGCACCAATCATGGCTGCTATTGATGTACCGTCACCGACTTTGGTGAAGACGTTACCGGCGGCTCCCATTACACCCAGAGTCCGACCATTACCAACATGGGTCAGCACGTTACCGATACCCAACATAACACCAGTCGTGTCGCCATTACCGACTTTGGTCAGAATATTCGCGCCACCAACCATCAAACCAGTTGTGGTTCCGTCACCAACATGCGTCAGTACGTTGGCACCGCCTCCCATAACAGCCAATGTATTACCCTTACCTTTTTTGGTCAGGATATTGGCACCGCCAAGCGCAACCGCTACTGTGTCTGATGACTCGCTGTCACTAGTAATATGAGTAATGATATTTGCACCACCAATCATGCCGGAGGTCAAATCACCATCACCGACTTTGGTTAGCACATTAGCACCACCGGCAAGTACAGAAGCGACATCTCCTTTACCCACCTGAGTCATAACATTGAAACCACCAGCAGCTAACCACAAACCATTGCCTGAACCTACTTGGGTGTGAGTGTTGTAACCACCTAGCATCACAACTCGGCTGTCTCCATTGCCTTTGTGTACAGAGATATTGCCGTAAGCAAGCAGATGCGCGAGGTATTTTCCATCGCCGATGCGAACCAGCACATTGACTGCTCCGCCAGCGTAAACGTCCATCTTGCCTTGTTTGCTTTGGTGAACAAGGACATTCGCTAAGCCTGCTCCACGGAACGTTAAATCCCCTTCTTGGCCGCTTTTCACAATCACGTTTGCCGCACCTGCACCATTAAATTCAGTATTACCGAACTTGGAGCTGTGCAGAATTACGTTTGCAACACCACCACCATTGAAGTACACATTACCGCGTGTCACATTCGACTTAATGACATTACCACCACCGGCACCGTTGAAGCGTACATCACCGGAGCTCTCGCCACTGTCCGTTGCTGGTTTAATTAATGCCTGCTCGCTGTATTCGTCAATATCAGCAACTCGCTCAGACGTACTGCGAACAGCATTAACGCTATAATGCAAATCACTTAGCGAATACCCACCAGTCCCCATGGAGTGATATCCATTGGCTAACGAGATATCTTCATTTGCCAGGTTTGCTGTATGATCACCAGTCTTATACCAAGATCTAGCCTGATATTTTAATGCTCCGGTTTCTGAATCATTAGCCAACTCAACCACAACAATCTTGGTGTAAGGACCCAGCACCTTAGCGTAAATATAGGTATTCGACCTACGATTGGACTTAACAGCCTGAACATCAACAGTAGAGCCATCAGTCGAGATTGCATGGCCCCCCATTTTCGCATCAGCCAGCGTAACATCTGCAGCATCAATAAGTGCACCATCTGCATAGGTTACCCACTTATATTCCGTAAGGTCTTTCTCAACAGCATGAACCGTTACAGACTGCTGGTGTTCAACAGTCAAATTAGAAAGCGTATAAGCTCCATTGATATTGACCGCATTGAAGCCGCCATGAGATGAAATATCTTGGTTAGCTAGATTATTGAGGTGATTGCCGTGTTTGTACCAAGCTGTGGAGTAATATTTTAGCTGGCCTGTTTGAGGATCGTTACGAAGCTGAACTTTATTGATTTTGGTGTAAGTACTATCTGCAAACGCAAACAAATAAGTATTCGGCTCTCGTGCCGATTTAACACCTGTCACATGACGAGAATCACCGATCCAGGAGCCACCCATGATCGCATTAGTCAATACAATGTCATCAGCGTTGGCATTTTCCAGCCCCTCGCCTTCAAAATCATTGCCAGCCCCTTTACGGGTTATCTTGTTGTAGGCACCACCGCCTGAGAAGTGAATATTACCGTGCGCAACATCAGAGTAGAGGCTGTTGTATCCACCAACACCTTCAAACCTGATATCACCCCGTGTTTCTGTATAGGTATCTTCTACCTGACGAGTTCGTTCGATGCGGTTTGAAGCTCCCGCCCCTTGCAAAGTAATATTACCAACCTTACCTTTACGAACTAGGTGGTTATCGGCACCTGCACCTCTAAAAGTAATATTACCGGTTTCAACCCTTGAGCTGATGCTGTTAGCTGCTCCAGCTCCGTTAAAGGTTACATCACCATGTGAACCCTGATAACGATTGAACCATGTACGGTCTAGCTTATTACCAGCTCCGGCTCCGGCAAAATACAAATTGCCTTGGTTGGTCTCATGCCAAAGACTGTTGTAACCACCAGCCCCTTCAAAGGTAACATTACCGGTCAGACCTTTACGGGTAAGACCATTATATGCAGCCACACCACCATATTTCACATCACCGTGATTACCAGTATGGTCAATTGACACCCCACCGGCAGCTCCGGCAAAAGAAACATTTCCATCACCGGATTTATTTATATCCGCGTAACCCGCAGCGCCTTTTACACTAAGGTTACCACTTGAGTCCTCAACCCTTAGATACGCAGAACCTCCAACTACTGTGTCGTTGCCACTACCGGTATAAACCGTGGCGCCAATTGAACCCACAGTGACATGATCATCGCCACCATAGGCATGTATTTCACCACCAAACCCGATAGCAACAATGTCATTATTGCCATCATCGGCGGAATAGTTCCCCGTGAAGAAGTATTCAACACTTCTCCAAAATGGTTTTCCCATAAGCCAAACTCTTTTTAGGTATTAAATAGAAAACCACTGTACTTGTCTGATACAGCGATCGTTTTGAGCATCTACCTTTCCGCGGACAGTGCAGACTTTCTGACCTTTCCACGGTAAGAACACACGCCGACGTAAATCGTTGACGACTTCACGGCCATGTCCGAAAGGAGCTATCATTTCAGGAATGAAAATATGCTGGCCGGAACGCCAGTCGGAAGGAGTTATTTCCCTTTCCCCGGAGAGCAACTCATCTCGGTTATGCTCAGACAAAAACGCCCAATTACAAAAAGCAACTGGGCGTCCATGTTCATCTTCGTAATAGCAAAACTGATTTAACTCAAAAGCAGGCATAATACGTTGCTGCCATTCAGCCAGCACATACTTACGATGAAGTGGCGAATATTGACTAAGCAACATCACACCACCAATCATATGTTGTATTTGCGCTAAAGTGAGTTTTGCTGGTTGATGCTTAATAGACATATGCCCTATCAACCATAGTTAGTTATTTTTTTGCGCGGGAAGTACGTTTCTTAGGTAGCACTTTTTCTTCAGCTTTTGCTTCTTCTGCAACCTCTTCAGCTTCATTTTCAGCCTCAGGTCCGGTAGGTAAGAAACCAGCAGCTACCAACTTGTCAAATTCAGCTTCCATGCGAGGATCTTCCAGCATGTTTTTAATCATCGATACCATATACATGAAACCAGAAGCTGGCATATGGACAACTTGTTTCAGTTCAAGATCATTATCGCTTTCGGCCATTACACCGTTAGCCATACTGTTTTGATCCTGGCCGACAAAATAAAGAGAGAAAACACCTTTATTGTAATTTACGCTAGATACCGTTTGAACAAACTTTTCTGTCATGGAACTTCCCAACTTACTTTTTATTATAGACACAATAAAATTGACCATTTCTAATTAGAAACAGAGTCAAAGACAACCGAAGTCAATGAGATATTTTATTGATTTTTAATTTATGCAACACGTCGCAATTAAATTCTTTATAAATCTTACAACGTAAAAATATAACGTTCAATAAATTAAATAACAAATAATAGAGTATTTATTCTATTATCAACTATTTCATATATCTGATTACATACAACACAGCATCCCTAGCCTATCAATACCAAATACTCCCCACCCAAGAAAGGAGTCAATAATAACCCAAACAGTTAGAGCAAAAGCATTATTGACCCATATAAAAAGCAGTGATAGCATTCTCCGCCCCCAAGAAAGTAAAAATAATTCATTGCCTAACTAAATCAATTATGACAAAAAATGAAGGGTTAACGCTTTCATGCATACAGCTTTATTTGACAATCATTAACGGTGGTAAAAAGGACATAAAAGATACCGTTAATTTAACGAAAACTAATAATTACAAATCAGAAGTAAATAAGCTTGAAAGAGAAAATAAATTTAAAATATTAACAAAACGATCCCCCCTAAAAAAACTCGAAAAAATAAAAACGCCAGCAATCCTTTTTGATAGCCAGGGCACACCTTTCATTTTAGCTAAAACTAATAAAGAAAAATGTTTAATACAAAAAGCTAATAAAGAAAAACCTGAAGTTTTGCCGTACGATGAACTATCTTCCAACTGGAACGGAAAATGGCTTGATATAAAACAGCCACAATCCCGGTTTGATATTCGCTGGTTTATTCCTGAGTTTCTGAAACATAGAAAATTATTAGGTGAAATCTTTTTATTTTCCTTTGTATTACAGATCCTGGCACTGATTTCACCGCTGTTTTTCCAGGTAGTCATGGATAAGGTGCTGGTTCACCAGGCGTGGTCAACCCTGGATGTATTAGTGTTCGGCTTGATTGTCACCGGCATTATCGAAGTACTGCTTCGCGGCCTTCGTGAATACCAGTATGCCCACACCGCGAACCGGATTGATATCCAGCTCGGCCTGAAACTGGTCAAACACCTGTTCGGCCTGCCGCTACTGTTTTTCAAATCCCGCCAGGTCGGGGCCATCGTTACCCGTGTACGCGAACTCGATACGGTGCGGGAATTTCTGACCGGCTCAATGTTCACCCTGACGGTCGAACTGCTGTTCATGTTCGTTTTCGTCTACGTAATGAGCCTGTTGTCAGGCACGCTGACCTGGCTGTTTGTGGCAACAGTGCCGCTTTATGCCCTGCTGGCCTGGTGGCTGACACCGCGTATGCAGGCGGCCGTCGAAAAACAGTTTACCCATGCCGCCGCCAATACCTCATTTTTGACCGAAACCGTTGCCGGCAGTGAGACCGTCAAAAGCCTGGCTGTCGAGCCGAGGTTTGTCCGCCGCTGGGATGAGCAAACCGAGAAAATGGTCACGACCGGATACGCAGTCCAGCAACTGAATAACCGCTCAAGCCATATTGTCCAGCTACTGCAGAAAGTCACCAGTGTCGCCATCCTATGGCTGGGCGCAACAGAAGTGCTGTCATTACAGATGACCATCGGCCAGCTGATTGCGTTCAATATGATGACCAACCATATTGCGCAGCCCCTATCACGAATGGTTGAGCTGTGGGGCCAGTTTATCCAGACCCGGGTCGCGGTTGAAAAGCTCGGTGACATGCTCAATCTGCCGCCGGAACAACATACCGGCAGCGATAAGGTCACGCTGCATGGGGCGATTTCATTTAAAGACATCGTGTTCCGCTATCAGCCGGACATCCCGCCGACCATCAACGGCCTGTCTCTGGATATCCGCGCCGGGGAAACCCTGGGGGTAGTCGGCACCTCCGGCTCAGGCAAAAGTACCCTGGCCAGATTGCTGCTGCGGCTCTACAGCCCGGAGCAGGGGCAAGTGACCGTCGACGGTATCCCGCTGAATCAAATCAGCGTCCACCAACTCAGGCAACAGATCGGTGTCGTGCTGCAGGAAAATTTCCTGTTCAACAAAACCGTCAGCGAAAACATCGCCCAGTCTCGCCCACAAGCCAGCCTGGAAGAGATCATTGAAGCCGCAAAGCTTTCTGGTGCACATGAGTTCATTCTCAAACTGCCGATGGGTTATGACACCGTACTGGCCGAAGGCGGTCAGTCGCTGTCCGGTGGCCAACGGCAGCGACTGGCGATTGCCCGTACCCTGCTTTCCGATCCAAGGGTGCTGATCCTCGATGAAGCCACCAGTGCGCTGGATGATGAATCCCAGGCGCTGATCCAATCCAATATGGCCGACATAGCCAAAGGGCGCACCGTGATCACCATTGCCCACCGGCTCTCTACCGTCCGGGACTGCGATCGGATCATCGTGCTTCATCAGGGCAATATCATCGAACAGGGCAGCCATCAGCAGCTGCTGGAACATGGCAAACAGTACAAACAGTTATGGCAGCTACAGCAGGAACTGAAACAGGAGGAACCCACGGCATGATCCAAACAATCAAGCGCCTTACGGGCAAATTCAAAAAAGGCAAAACCACTGAGCCGCATTACGAGTTCCTGCCGTCACATCTGGCGTTGTCGCAACGTCCCCCTTCACCATTTGCCCGCATCACGGCAATATCACTCAGCCTTGGGGTCATTGCAGCCCTGGTTTGGGCTTACTGGGGCAAACTGGATGTCCAGGCCACCGCCACCGGCCGCCTGGTGGTTTCCGGCCGATCTCAAGTGATTCAGTCCTATGAACAAAGCCGGGTTATCGGCATCCATGTTAAAGACGGTCAGCGGGTAGAAAAAGGGATGCCGTTGCTGACCCTTGATACTCTGGGTGTTAACCAGGATATCTCACGCCTGATCACCCAGTCCGAGTTCCAGACAAACGAACTGCTTCGTTACCGGGCACTGTTAAGCGACCAGCCACTGGCGGAAGATACCATGTTCACCGCCTTGCCGGGGCAACAACAGGCGCTGATCCGCGAAAACTACCTCAGCGAAAAGCGCGAGTTTGAAGCAACCCTTGCCAGCATCAGTGCTGAAATGCAGGTCAACCGAACCTCGCAGGCCGCACGCCAGAGTGACATCAATGCCCTGACCGGCCTGACTGAAAACATCAGCCAGCGACTGACAGCCCGCAAGACCCTAAACCAAGTCAAAGTCATTGGTAAGGTGGAATACCTTGAGCAGGAGAAAGAGCTGCTGGAAGCACAACGGCAGGTTGCGCAGCAGCAGGCTGAGCTGAACGTCCTGAAATCCCAGTACCACAGCCTAGAGGAACGACTGTCCGGGTTCAGGATACAGAAACAACGGGAATGGCTGGAAAAACGCAGGCAGGCCAAGCTGCAACTAACCGCCCTGAGCCAGGAGCTGTCGAAAGTCCGTGAACGCGAACAACTGGAAATCATCCGTTCACCGGTTGACGGCACGGTTCAACAGCTTAGCGTCTACACCCTGGGTGCCGTCCTGCAGCCGGCGCAAAACCTGATGATCATCGTCCCGGAAAATGCGGTGCAGCAAGCCGAGGTGCAAATCCTCAACAAGGATGTCGGCTTTATCTACCCGGGCCAGCAGGTCACTATCAAGGTTGATGCCTTCCCGTACACCCGCTACGGCACCATTGACGCCGAGCTGCTCAGCGTCTCCCGCGATTCCACCACCGATGAACGCCTGGGGTTGGTATTCCCGGCACAAGTTCAGCTCAAAACCAACAACATCCTGGTTGACGGTCAGGCTGTCGAACTGACTCCGGGCATGTCGGTTGTCGCTGAGATCAAAACCGACAAGCGGCGGGTTATCGACTACCTGCTGAGCCCGATCCGCGAATACCAGGCTGAAGCGCTGAGGGAGAAGTAACCGTGGACATGATCTTACCAACAGGCGCACCGGCAAATGGGGATGAAGCCGCCGTGCAACAGGACAATCACGCCATTGATGCTGTGGTTTATGCCGGGCAGCACTTTCATAAGAAATCGACCAACTCTCAGCTCAGGCACGCCCTGGGGGTTAACCACCCCGGCCTGAGTGATGCGGAGCTGAGGGAAGCAGCGGATTTCATCGGACTGAAAAGCCAAATCACGACGGTCAGTGCCTTCGATATCATTACGCTGCCCCTGCCCGCCCTGGTGGAAACCGGCAAGGGCTGGAAGGTGATCACCGATGTCAGCGACAAGGGCTGGACGTTATATGATCCAACCAGCCAAGCCAAACAAGCACAGCCTCTGGCTACAGATAACCGCCACCTGAGTTACAAAGTCGTACTACTGGCGGATGAAGAAATCGACAGCAAAGAAGTCAAATTCGGCCTGAGCTGGTTTGCGCCATCCATTCTGCGCCAGAAAAGCCAGCTTCGGGATGTTTTCCTGTATGCCATCGCCCTGCAGGTGTTTGCGCTGGTCAGCCCGATGCTGTTTGAAAATGTCATCGACAAGGTACTGGTCGGCCGCAGCCTGTCGAGCCTGCATGTCCTTGCACTGGCCATGCTGGCACTGGCAGTTGCTGAGCCCGCGTACAGCTACCTGCGCAATACTGTCTTCGGTCACCTCGCCAGCCAGGTCAATGCCGAACTGTCCGGCCGCTTATACCGTCACCTGGTCGGCCTGCCGCTGACTTACTTCAAGCAGCGCCAGACTGGGCAGATCATCGCCCGGGTTCGCGAAATGGCCCAGATCCGCCAGTTCCTGACCGGCTCAACCCTGATGCTGTTGCTCGATCTGATCTTCGTCACTGTCTTTCTTGCCGTGATGTTCCACTACGCCCGTTCACTGACCTGGCTGGTACTCGGATCCCTGATGATCTACTTTGTGCTCTGGCTGATCGCCGGACCGGTTATCCGCAAGAAAGTCGAATCCGAATATGAGACCGATGCCAATGCCACCAGCTTCCTGACCGAAGCGGTGACCGGGATCGAAACAATCAAGACCACCGCTACCGAGCACCGTTTTTTACAGCAGTGGCAGCGCATCCTGAGCCAGCAGCTAAACCGCAGTTTCGATGCTCAGAAATCCGGCCTGATCGCCGGCCAGGGCATTGCGCTGATCCAGAAACTCACTGCCGCCCTGCTGCTTTGGTGGGGCGTCAGCGAAGTGCTTAACGGCGAGCTGTCACCGGGCCAGCTGGTTGCCTTCAATATGCTGGCCGGCCACGTTACCCAGCCGGTACTGCGCCTGGCCCAGATCTGGCAGGATTTTCAGCATACGCTGATTGCCCTGCGCCGGGTCGGCGATATTCTTGATGAGCCAAGAGAAAACAGCAAACAGGGGCTGGCATCAGTGCCGGAACTTCAGGGCGGCATTGAATTCAGCAACATCCGCTTCCGCTACCACGAAGATGCGCCGGAAGTATTAGCCAACCTGTCACTGACCATTGAACCGGGGCAGTTTATCGGGATCACCGGACCGTCAGGCTCTGGCAAAAGTACCCTGACCCGTCTGTTGCAACGCTTGTACGTTCCCCAACACGGACAGGTACTGGTTGACGGGATGGATCTCGCCATCGCCGATCCGGTTTCCCTGCGCCGGAACATGAGTGTGGTCTTGCAGGAAAGTATCCTGTTTTCCGGCAGCGTGGCGGATAACATCCGCCTTTGCAAACCACAAGCCTCGGATGATGAAGTCCGTCATGCCGCCGAACTGGCTGGCGCACTGGAATTCATTGAAGGGCTTGCCCACGGCTTCAACCATCCGGTCGGGGAAAAAGGTGCCGCCCTGTCCGGCGGACAGCGTCAGCGCATTGCCCTGGCCCGTGCACTGCTGGTAAACCCGAGGATTTTGCTGCTTGATGAAGCCACCTCAGCACTCGATTACAGTTCAGAGGCGGCGATTATGGCCAACATGGATGAAATCTGCCGCGAGCGAACCGTCATCAGTATCGCCCATCGCCTCAATACAATTCGTCACGCTGATAAAATCATTGTCCTTGATAAAGGTCAGGTCAGCGAAAGTGGTAGCCATGAAGAGCTGCTGGAAAAAGACGGACTGTACGCCAAGCTCTGGCACCAACAGGTTGGTGATTAAATTGATAATCTAATAATCCAATAAGACCAGCAGGTTGGAATAAATATCCGCTGCTGGCTCCTTTTATTCAGGTTTATGTCGCTTACTTCAGATTTATAACAATCTCTCCAATTGTGATACAGCTCAACTCTTTCAACGTTTTTTGACTTCTTTTTCATTCATAATATCGACCAACTTAACAAGTTGCGCAGCTTGCCAGCAGTAGGAAATACTAATGAAAGAAATTGCATTCCGTTGGATAGATAAATATCTGATTAATGTGACACTTAAAGAGAACTTTTTAATTCTGTTTTTTGCCCCTATCCTTGCCATTATCATCGTCAGCACAACCTTGATTGATGCCGCTCAAACCCAACAAAACCTGTTACTGCAAAAAGAAGTAGAAACTGTTGCAGCTCTCATCGAACAATCGGATCTCGAGCAGAATCAAATCCAACAAATCCTTGCCGGTAGCAGCCTTCAACTCGGCACTCATGGTGAACACTCGGCACAAGTCGCTAACGCCGGATACAGCCTGACAACCAAAGAACAACCTCACCTGTTGTCCGGGCTGACGTTCAGCCATCTGGCGTTTGTCGGAGCCGCGTGCATTTTAATTATTCTCAGCCTGTACTACATCATGACCTTTATGGGCGGAGCTCTGTATAACATCTATGATGCCGTTACCCGACTTGCTGATGGCGACCTGACCTACCGCATCGGTCATGCCCCGGCCCGCAACGACTTCAACCTGATAGCCAGAACCGTCGATCGCGTTTCCGAACGCGAACACAAACTGGTAAAAACAACCCAGGAAGCCATTGCGTTAATCCAGCAAATCAGCTCCGAGCTACGCCAGCGCAGCAATGAAAATGAGCACCTCACCCTACAACAACAAGAGCGTATTGATTCTCTTGCCAGCGCCACAGAGCAAATGGCAAGTTCAGTACGTGAAGTCGCCAGCCATGCACAGGACACTTCAAGCCAGACGAACGATGCTACCCAGGTAACAGCACAAGGCCTGGCTCAGGTTACGAAAACACTCTCGGCCATTAACCAGTTGGGCAGCGAAATTAACTCAGCCGCAGAAGCGGTATCGGAGCTCGATAGCAATGCAGCCCAGATTGATGATGTGGTCACCACCATCAACGCCATCTCAGAACAAACGAACCTGCTTGCCCTAAACGCTGCAATTGAAGCGGCCCGAGCCGGTGAACAGGGACGCGGTTTTGCTGTTGTTGCCGATGAAGTTCGTACCCTGGCGGGCCGGACTCAAAACGCCACTGTCGAAATACAAAAAATGATTGAAGCACTGCAAACCAACAGCCAAGGCTTAATGAGCGTTATGCGCCAGACAGTAAGCAATGCTGAAGAAAGTGAGCAATTGATGGATTCCGTCAGTAAGGATATTGGTGATATTTCAGAGAAGAACCAATACATTGCCGGTCGTAGTATTGAGATTGCTGCAGCCGCAGAGGAGCAAGGTGCGGTAGCTGATAATATTGCCTCAGACGTTGAACAGGTTCGGGTACAGTCACGCAAAGTGGCTGACATGGTGACCCAATCCAACAACGAGATCCAACACCTCAACCAGCAAGCCGATGTACTGGAAAGCCTGATGACAGATCTGAAGGTTTAAACCCACCTATGATTAAAAATACTTGCCGGGTACAGCCTCTTGTACTCGGCAAGCGTTATCATCTACCTACTGAAAACTATCCGCCTCTCAGTCAGAGTGGCAAAAACATCCATCAGAACAAACCGGAAGCAATAATTTAGAGAATGAACACCCTAATTTCGGGCATAAAACCCCATATAGCAGGGAACGATTTCCAATAATGTGACATCAAACCGCATCTTCAACATATTTGGATCACGTAATCATTCATAATGCGAACTTACTCAACAGGCAAAATACCTGCCCGCTCTGACTGGCCAACAATAACAACGAGGCCAATTGCATCCCCCTGATTGCGATGTTCTGAGAGGTTTGAGTAATGACAACCTACTACCTTCTAATGTAACTCTTACCGGGTTCTGCCTTTTCACCCGGTAAGAGTTCTCTTTTTTACTGAGTTATCTGCCTGCAAGCCATTCACAACGTTCTTAATTCACCACAAATCATCAATTAAGCGGATATTCGAGGAAGACCCGAACAAAAGTATCCCTATCCCAGGGTAATATTGATAACTTCTGAGGATCATTGTACGAGTCGAGATTATATTCAGTATGAATAATATTGATAACAAAAAGGCTATCAGCTATCCAATCTGCAACATCATAGTTCAACTTCAAATGGTACTGATTCTCAAGCCAATCATCTCCGTCATGCCACTGCTGAGCCGAAAGATTCACTCCGGCTTTTTCGCTAAACGCAACGGTTGCATACAACTGTAATGATAATGCTGATGTGCTGTTTCTTAAGTCTCCACGGCTGTAACCTCGTGACTTGGGTACATCATCATCAATCTCAAGCGCGTAATATCCGGCTGAAGCTTTTGTTCCAACCTTATAACGCTGCACATTAAAGCTGAAATCAAAGCCAGGCATGAGCTTTTGCTGCTGCTCAACAGAGCTGACCGTATTCCGCTTGTCAAACGCCTCAACGAACCATGAGATTGAAGCCGTCTCTGTTAGCCGAACCAACTCCCCTTCAGCCACAAAATCAGACTGGAACCAAATAGGAATATGGTCCGGGTCCAGCTCATCAATATCAAAATCAAAATAGGTATTAAAACGCCCGAACAGTGAAATATCAGACTCTGTTGTATCGGCAAAACTAATACCGATGCCAGACCCCAAAGTGTGAGAGTTCGCCTGGTCAACGATGAAATCGTGCCCGCCAACCATCATCCGCCATTGTGCCGCTTGCGCGGATGAAGGCAAAAAGAGAGAAGATAGAATAATAAAGAGATGCGGTAATACATTGAGATGACAGCGATGCATATACTCACCGATTTATCTGTTTTTACAAACAAAACTAGGCAAGCCCTGTCACTTATGCAAAATGTATCACTTGTTTTAGATAAGTCGGTTAAAAAAAAGCTGCGTGACAAGTCAACGCAGCTTCTTAGTTGATGGATTCACTGGCAGAGTCTGATCAAACGAGGTGAGCAAACTGTGTCACCCTGCCAGTCAAAAACCACAAGCTATCAGCGATTAAATACCCGCACGCTTCAACAGACCGGTCATCAGAGCCGAGCTTGCTTTCACCTGCTTGGATTTGTTCTTAAACTCACGAGCCAGATTTGCATCATTGATTGCATTAGCAATGAAAATCATTGACTGGTACATATCGCGAGCGGTTTTGATACGGGATGTATCGTTCAGCGGGCTGATGATCTTCACAACATCAGAACCCTTCTGGTTGTTCTGGATGGCATATTCCTGAACAGAATCCAGTAGCTTATCCAGATCCACAATAAACTCAGAATTCTCTACACCCAGCTTCTTAATCTCTTTCTGGTTTCTTCTTCTTACCTGATTGATGATAAATGTCGGCGTATTGATTTTCTTATACGCGAAGAAACCTGCCAGAACCAGTAAAGCAACACCACCTGCTACATAACCCCAAATTGAACCTGAAGATTCAGCAACCGGCTGAATCACTTCGGCTGCGGTTGTTGTAACAGATACTGGCACATCAGACATATTTGTAACCTTTAACTTAATCTAATAACGGAACGTCGAAAACATTATGCTTTTAACTACCAGAGGACTATGCGCTTTATCAATGTCTGAGTCAAATTGAGTGACGGACTTCAAAAGATTACTCATCCGGCACTTCCCAGCCAAACAAAAAAGCAGCAATTGCCTGAAATAAAAACGGTATCAACCAGTAGTATTTCCAGTCTCTGTGGATGTGGAATGAAAGGGAATGATCTCAAACATGAACTATGAGATTGAATTGCAATAACTTTAAGAAAAGTTGAAAAATGAGAAGCCAATCGAACAAACAGCGAGTTCAATCAGCTTTAACAAACTAGCTGATTATTGTAGCTAACCTCACCGTAAGGCTAGATATGCTGAATAGTAATCCGGTTGCCGGGCCAGTTCCCTGATCAGCTCACTGTGAATCACCTGCCCTTGCTCATCAAGACAGATCACTGCTCTGGCGGTAAATCCGGCAAGTTCAGAGCCCGTCAGCTGAACACCAAAGTCTGATGGAAAGCTGGCAGACCGAAAACAGGAAGCTACAGTGATATAGTCCAGACCTTCCCTTTCGCAAAAGCGCTGCAGGGCAAAAGGTGTATCGACTGAAACACAAAGAACTTCCGTATTATCCAGCTTGCGGGCCATCCGGTTAAACTCACGGACAGTATCGGCGCACACGGCCACATCCACCGAAAGGAAAATACACAGCAGGCACTTTTTCCCTCTGATATCCGTATCAGTAAGCACATCGAGGTTATGCTTCACCAAGCTGAATTCCTTTACCGGCTCCCCGGCACAAGGGAATGTCCCCGCTACCTGAACCGGCTTTATTAAATAATCTGACAGGTTCATATCGAATTCCAAAATGAAAACTTACCAGCTAACACGTTTTCTTTGTCGTTCTGGTTCAGGCAACAACCAGTTCTCCGCCACAGACCCTAAAGTTAATGACGGTACTGTTTACCAACTTCATGCAGTAACCCACAACTTCATCATAAAACTGCCCGTTACAGTCAAAACATTCTGTGTGCGGTTCAAAACTCACAACTCGGTGAGCCTGTATACCGTCATCAAACATCAGGTGAACTGAACTGTCTTCAGCCTTTGCCAATAATACCGGGAGCAATGTTTTTACAGCATCAAAATTAAATACGATCATAACAACCTCAAAAAACAGGGCTGGCAAAGCCAACCCTGTAAGCAAAAAAGCACTAATGATGATTAGAAGAAGCCCAGAGGGTTTTCGCTGTAGCTTACCAGCAGGTTCTTCGTATTCTGGTAGTGATCCAGCATCATCTTGTGTGTTTCACGGCCGATGCCAGATTTCTTATAACCACCGAACGCAGCGTGTGCAGGGTATGCGTGGTAGCAGTTCACCCATACACGGCCAGCTTCGATAGCACGCCCCATGCGGTACACTTTGTTTGTGTCACGCGTCCACACACCCGCACCCAGGCCGTACTCTGTGTCATTCGCGATTTCCAGCGCTTCCGCTTCATCCTTGAAGGTTGTTACTGCGATAACCGGACCAAAGATCTCTTCCTGGAAGATCCGCATCTTGTTGTGGCCTTTCAGGATTGTCGGCTTGATGAAGTAGCCTTCACCTTCGTTCAGAGCTTCACCACCAGCCAGTACTTCAGCACCTTCAGCTTTACCGATTTCAATGTAGCTCAGGATCTTGTCGAACTGCTCTTTAGATACCTGTGAACCTACCTGAGTATTCACGTCCAGCGGGTTACCCTGTTTAACTGTTTTCAGGCGCTCAATAATGCGTTCCATGAACTTGTCGTAAACAGATTCCTGGATCAGCAGACGAGAAGGACAGGTACACACTTCACCCTGGTTGAAGAAAGCAAGCAGAACCGCTTCCACACACTTATCCAGGTAGCTATCTTCAAAATCAAAGATATCTTCAAAGAAGATGTTCGGAGACTTACCACCCAGCTCAACTGTCGACGGGATCAGGTTATCTGCAGCACATTTCAGGATGTGGTTACCCACTTCAGTTGAACCTGTGAAAGCCAGCTTAGCAATGCGCTTGCTGGTTGCCAGTGCATTACCCGCTTCTTTACCGTAACCGTTAACAACGTTCACAACACCAGCTGGCAGCAGGTCATTAATCACTTCCATCAGCAACAGAATTGATGTCGGAGTCTGCTCAGCAGGCTTCAACACTACACAACAACCGGCAGCCAGCGCAGGGGCCAGCTTCCATGCCGCCATCAGCAGTGGGAAGTTCCATGGAATGATCTGACCAACAACGCCAACTGGTTCAGGGAAGTGGTAAGAAGCCGTTGTCGCGTCAAGCTCAGCCGCAGTACCTTCCTGAGCACGGATACAACCGGCAAAGTAGCGGAAGTGATCAACCGTTAGCGGTAAATCTGCCGCCAGTGTTTCACGAACCGGCTTACCATTTTCCCAGCTTTCAGCAATTGCCAGGTATTCGCTGTGTTCTTCAATACGATCTGCAATTTTCAGCAGCAGGTTAGAACGCTCTGTTACGCTGGTTTTTGCCCATGCATCTTTTGCTGCATGTGCTGCATCCAAAGCAAGTTCAATATCAGCTTCGTCAGAACGAGCTACTTCACAAATTAGCTGGCCGTTAACCGGTGAATGGTTTTCAAAATATTGACCGTTAACAGGAGCAACCCATTGACCATTAATGTAGTTGTTATATTTTTCTTTATATTGAACTGTTGATTGTTCTGTACCTGGAATTGGGTATTCCATGTTAAACCTCTTCAAATTTAAATTTATAGCACTCGAATTGAATTTATTAGCGAGATTAAAATCAAAGGCTGTCGAGACCATCCAAATTTAAAAGTCTCTAAAGAAATAAAGACTTGCCAAAATAAGCACTCACCCAACAAACGAGAAACATAATGAGCCAGTCAATCACATGGCTTAAAAAACCATTCAAAATTAACGAGGAAAACAGATTAACTCTAATGAAGAGTTTTGAAATAAAATAGACTTTTAAAACATAGCACTAAGATAGAGTAATTACTCAGTTGTGAGTATTTTGATGATGCTTTTTTACACTCCCCCTAAGCGATAAGAAACACTTTGAGTATAGAGAAATGTTAATCTGTATTTTAGTTATGAATGATGCAGCATATTAAAAATGTTATTTTGCATTTAAACGTTAACTAACAATGTTTAAATTGATAAACGCACAATGTTTTACATGACACTTTTATGCTTCATATGTATAATTGTTGCGCTTTATGAATAGCCAAAAATAAAACACCCATACGTGGAATAATGAATGTGGTTGCTCAACCCAAATAATAGAACACAGCTTTACGATACTCTTAGTGGCAAATATAAAAGGCTAAAGACGGCTGATTGCTTGCTTCTACAATTGCTTGTAGAAAATGAAGGAAAAACATTATCGAAAGAAAACATTGTCAATCATGTATGGCAAGGGCGCGTTGTATCTGAATCCAGCTTAACTCAAGCCGTTGCCCAACTAAGGTTGACACTTGGTGACAGCGGTAAACAACAGCGAGTCATTAAAACTATCCCTCGTCAGGGCTACATGCTGGTTCCAGGCATTGTCGAGCTTGATAAAACCAACATAGAAATTGAACCTGAACAGTCAAAACTGATCTCTGTTATTGAAAAAGAAAAATCAGAGCAACCAGGAAAAAATAGTAATAAAAGCTTTAAGTTAGACACATTACTTAGTCGTTACCTGAATCGATATAAAGAAAATCTTTTCCATCTGTTTATATCATTACTGTTAGTGGTAGCCACGCTCATATACCTATGGAGCTTCAACTATTACAAACAGCGTAACATTGAAAAAGAAACCTGGCAGCTAATACAAACAGAGCAAACTCAGGTTCATATCGATCAGGACCCTGGTAGCATTATCTTATACGAAGCGTTAGCTGGAGATATTAACCAACAGATTAAACACCTGTTTATCTCGAAAAATCCTGAGCGGTTTTATCTTTCCTGCATCTACTTGTCTGACCGCCTGAAAGAAGAACGCGTACTGAACATGACTTTCACCGTCGATCTGCCATTTTCTGAAATCAGAGATAGTCTTAATGAAGCGTGCAATTAAACTTTTTATAATCAGTTATATCACCATTGCTTTCATTTTATTATGTACTATTCGTCACTTTAACAACCACTACTCAGAAGCGATTTTAGGTGACAACGTTAACCGCACGATTTATAGCAAAAAATATGTCTATCACCCAAATGGGGTTGACCGCTATAAATACATGTCGACCCTGTCTGAAATGTTTCTCGGGCTCTATGATGTAGAATCATCACTTTCTGGCACTTCATTTAGCGGAGTATCCCATAAAACCTCATCACTACTATTTTTGAACAAAGATATTTTTTCGACGAAGAGCAAACAGCAGGATCACTTAGGGCTGGATGATAATGAGCATGACTTCAGCGAAGCTCATGCTTCAAACCATATTCATGAGGAATTTTACCAAATCGTCTATAACCAAGGCGATATACTATGCAGCTCCAGCATAACAACTGACTCAATCCAGTGTTTTAAGTTTATTAATTAGACTGATACGGATTTATTTAAAAGGAAATTAATATGGTTCAACCAATCAATGCATACAGATTAGATTTTCGACCGCCAACAGCCATTCTTAAAAATGGGTTTAATGGCAGTAATAATGACTGGATGAACCAAGTTTATGGCAACAACACTGTCTATTGTGCCAAATCATTACGAGGTGTATCTCGCTTTTTTCTTGAATCTGTATTAAATGAAAAAGCAGATGGTTCAAAACAGAAAGGTCCGCTATCTGACAATATGGGAACCATCTACAAGCAACCCGATTATGTTTATGTATACATGATTAATGTTACCGGCCTTGAGTTCATTGACGTTGCTAACGATCTCACACCACTTACGCCCCTTAGTTACAAAGGCGTTAACCCAAACTCTAAACTGTTGAAATTTCAGGAAGATAAAAAGCTTGCTCGTGGAGAGCTGGATTTTGATGAGGACTACTGGAATACTAAACTATATTATTACCTTCAAGACTGTGCCACACACACGGAAGAGCTAATCGTCAAAGGTCCCATTGCACCAAAGCGAATCAAACTTTACCAAAGCCTGCCTATGAAGAAGATGTTCTAATATCAATTAGATATTGGTTATTTAAACAATAAAAACGAAGCCAAGGAATTAACCTTGGCCTTATCGACTTATAAATCATTACTATTATGAATCATAATTACTATTCGAATCTTGGTTCGTCTACTGATATATCGAGAGACATAACGCGAGTAATTACAGACAGTTCTTTATGATGTTTAGCCTTATCATTAGTATGTAATAGGCCACTGAAACGCATGACTCTACCGGACGAGTCTACCTTTCTAGCGGCTAAGATGTTACTGGCAGGAATATTTTTATAAGCAATTTCCATCTGAGTCATTGCATTTTTGACGGCACCGGGGTCTTTGCGTTTTTTTACAAAATAATCTAATAAATCAACACCATCAACGCCCTTAATCGCATAAACATAACCGCCATAACAAGCAGCATAGTTCATTGCAATAGAAAGCTCTTTTGAAGTGGAAACTCCACCAATCATCTGCCCACCCGGTTGAATTCTTAAAGCCTGTTACAAATATTTCTGTAGGCGAGCGAGTGTCTGCTCGATAAGATATTTTTCCTTTATGCATAACCTATCCTTGTTGATATTTATATATAAATCTAGCTTAATAAAATACTTAAGCGCTAAACCTAAATTAAAGTCCATTTATTTCATATTGGTTTTATCAGGCTATAGGATAATCAAAACATTATTAAAAATGCTTTAACATGTTATTAACAACGTATTCATCCCCCAAGCATGTCCTATTTATGTATAGCTATTTTTTAACGCCAATGTTTAAACCCTACTAAAATCTTACGGTATAATTTGGCTATTCGTTCATTACCTTTCAGAGTGAGTGATTAATTAAATGCAGTTCATCATGAGTCAGATACAAAGTAGAATGTTCAATAAACAAAATCACGCCATCTTTTAGTGCCTGCATCTCCTTCCCGGCTAAGAGGTCCCCATTGGTAAAAAACGATTAAATAAGATTACATTCTCTTCAGGTATACAAATGAATCAATCCAGTGTTTTAAATTCATTAATTCCAGTGGTAACTCAGCTCCAGACCAAGAGCATAGTGATCCACATACTCACCCGCAATCCGCCCTCGCACAGGATCGTCTCCGGTATCAATCGGCGCATTTCCGGTATCAAATATATTGAGGTTTACATCCACGATATCCCCGCTCTGCCGCTCATACTGAATACCGGCACCCAAACCATATATTCGATCGAGAGCAAAGGAAAAGCTGCGATTTTCGTCTTTGATTGCTGACTGTGCATAAAGCGCTCCGACTCTGCCGGTCATTCCTGCTGATAACGGAAAGGAGAGTCCAGCCGAAAAAGCCCAGAAGTCCTCATATAAATCATCCGGAGCCTGGATTTCGTTATCAACGATACTAATTTCTGTCACACCAAACTCAGAAAAGTTCATCCAGATGCTGTCAAAGGTCAGCTCCCAGTCATTATCCAGTCTGTGATAAATACCGAACTGAAAATGAGCCGGAATTTTACTTGCGATCTCAAGATCACTAATAGCAACTTCAAGCCGCTCGATAGCCTCGGAAGATGCTCCCAGTCCACTGATTTTGACATCCGGCTCACTGTCGGCTTCAGATTCAGTGTGATAGTTCAACCCTATCCGTGTTGTCGGCGATAATTCAATAAGAGAGCTCAACACCACAGCAACACTCAGCCCATCCGACTCAACTTCCAGCTTACCATCAGAAAAATCAGGATCACTATTGGCAATGGCTGTGGTGATGTCAGAAGTGGTGTAGTTGATATTCAGTCCGCCGCCCAGAGACAACCATTCATTGACCCTGTAAGCAACGCCCGGACTGGTACTGATCAGAATAAGAGAAGACTCTGTACTATAGTAACGACCAGCCCAGCTTCCCCCGCTGCTTGAGCCGAATCCGGTAGGAATATTCAGGGAAATACCGGCACGCCAGTCATCATTAACGACATGAACATAATACAAAGAAGGAACAAGAATTGGGTCTCCAGAATCTGGCGCACCACCTGATATGGTGGTCACACTCTCATCAATATCAAACTCCCCCATGTATTTGATCAGAATACCTGAAAGTGTGAATGCATTCGCATCAAGGCGGGTCATACCGGCTGGCGTGTGATACACAGTTTCAGCGCTGTCAGCCACTGCATATAAGCGACTGAAAGCCGGAGCCGCGGCATTGACCTCTACACAAAGGAGCAACAACATCGATAAGAAAAGTGTTCTCATAATGAACCTTAACTTTCACGTGGATATTGGCTAAACGATAAGTCCATAAAATACCAACGATTAACAGAGATCACCGATACTTGGCACTATCCGTCATATACCTGCGTATCCGGATACCAGTGTGACCATACCATCCAGAACACACCATTGTGCATTGGCAACTGAACCAATTGGCCGTTTTCAGTCACTCCTCTGAAGTCGACCGACTCAAAATCAACCAGCTGACCATCAATAGACCCATCAAACAGATTTACAATGTCATGCTCCTCATCGTAAACCATCACCAGGGACTGCCCCTCCAAGCTAAACCTGAATAAAGGATTTTGCTTGGCAAAAGAACGAGTAAAAGCTACCTGAACATTGCCGGCATCAAAGCCCCATACCTGCTCTTTGGGAAGCAAGCGATTGTCAGTCATCGCAAGGGTTGGAAATATCGGACCATGCTCATTGCTAAATTGCTTCTCCATCGGGCCTTCAAACAAAGCGAGCAATAACGAGTCAACGACACGATTAAACTCATAAATAAATATCTTGGCATCAGGATAGAGTTCCTTAAAGCTTCGCCATGTTGTCATCGTATTGGGATGAGACACAATTTCACTGTCAGAAAACTCTGTTTGGCGAGTGATCTGCTGGATCAACTCACCGGACTGACGATCAACCATTACCAGGTTATTATGCGTCTGGATCAGAATTCCAAGATCAGATTTACCAAAACCAATATCCTGCTCAATAACAACAGGTAAATTACTGAGCGCACAAAATGTCATTACGACATCTTTGCCACCGATGTTGTCACCAGCAATATGCGGTACTTCCAGATGCTTTCGAGGGAACCCCCGTACTTCTCCATTTATTTCAACAGCATAAATAACTTCATTATCATCTAAAATGCCGTCAGCTTCTTCAATAGATACATAATTTGCACCGTATTGATAAGACGGGAAAAAAGCGGTTAAGAGAAAATTAGCAGCAATAATACAGACAACCACACCAACAGTAGCCAGGCTCATCCAAAACCTTGTCCATATTTTTAGGCTAAGGTGTAAATACCAGAGATAGATAAGCAAAGCCACATTCAGGCCAATAAACAGCCATCGGTAGTGATAATAAGCCACCACCCAACTACGAGGTAAGTTCAGGCTTTGCCCCGGCTCAGTCATCAACACTGCGGCGAAGATTGAATATACTGCGGTAACAACAGCCACCACCACAAACAGCATCTTTTGATTTTTCGTTGCTTCAATCATTGAGCGATACCTTTTACTGGAAAGCTAATGAACTAATAACCAACAAAAACAGGAGCTTATTTAAAAAATCAAACAACAGGCATACAGAGAAACCATCAAAGTGTTTAAGCGTAGCATGCATTTCAAGTTTTAAATGTGCGAAACTCAGATCAACAATGACAATACACAAACAGGAGGTAAGACACTGATTCTATCGCCCCACTACTTTTACTTAGCAGAGTGATTGATTAAATGCAGTTCATCATGAGTCAGATACAAAGCAGAACGATCAAGAAACAAAATCACACCATCTTTTAGCGCCAGCATCTCCATATCCTTCCCGGCAAAAGTCTCTCCATTGGTAAAAAAATGATCAAATAAAGTCACATTTTCCTCAGGCATAATTCGATCATGCTTTTCACTGTACAAAGACAACTTACCATCGCTGAACTCATAATATCCGGAGATTGAGACTCCAAGCTGGCGCTGAGGATAAGCGACGTACATATAAAAGTCGTTGCCCTCTCGCAACTCGACTCCCAGATTCAGATCCATCAGGAACCCTTTATCTTTTGCCACAGGCATATAGACAGAAGTATTGCTGTAGAGCTGTTCAGAAAACGACTGAGGGAGCACAATATGGGTGAGAGCTCCAATGGCAGTACCAATAAAAATGACAATACATACTTTGACCAACTTATTCACAGACAACCTCCTTCACAGATGCCGGGTAACTAAAAGACCGGCCATCTTCAGTAATTAAGATCCGTCCATCATCAAGCTGATAAACCGTGGCATTCAAAAAATCTCTTTTCTCTTTGCCGTCAGGAGAGGTAAAGGTGCACTGGCTGTAAGATCCCACTAAATACTCACTCGCATCTTGTACTGGCTGATAGCGCAGAGTGAAAAAGCTAATTATTGCAAAGGTTATGATAATCGCCATATATGGTAACCATTGACTAATAAAACCATATTTATATTCAGGTGTTATTTCATTATTGATTTTAATGCTGTCAACCTGAGCAACAAAACGATAACCGACACCTCTTTCGGTACGTATCACCTCCCCTTTTTTATCTTCAAACGCTTTTCTGCATATCGAGACGGAATTCATTAAACTGCTGTCTTCAACCACCATCCCTTTCGATGTCCATATTTCATCCAGCAGTTTCTGACGAGAAAGAGTTACTCCAGGGTGTTCCAGAAAATATCGTAGCAATGCAATTTCATTACTTCCCAATACAGTTCTTAAACCGGTCAATTGGCTTTGAACAGCTTGCTCATCGAAATCAACCATATAACTATTATTTATGAGAAGTTGCTCACTCATAGATATTCCCACCGCCAGTCATCATTATTATTAAGCCATTTTTATATGCCTATCACTTTATACTATTACCCTGACCCCAGCTATCTTCGATAGCGAATGAATCCTCCCCTTGTTAACACCTTCTCATTATTTTTCAGTAAACGTTGAGTAAAATCACACTCCTTATCACTTCATTTATGGCGCCGACTGAACGAATCGCCCTCATCATCAATAACCTAAAAATCAATCAGTTAAAACCTAAAAATACATAAATCAAGCTAACTGAGCATGAATTAGGTTGAATTATTTAAGCAACTTATTGAACACCTTTATAACAGCAAGCGGCTAAAAGCCAATAACAGCGTCTGGCAATAAAACTACTAACAGCCTCAATATGATAAGGAGCTTGCTACAACATGAAGACAAAACGAAATCCGAATACATTTCCCCTCAAATATATTGCGTATTCCATGGCTGCATTACTGTTATCAGGCTGTCAATCTGATGAAGAAACAGCAGAAAAAGTGGCTGTCGAAGTCCCTTTTTCTGTTAAAGCACTGCCCATGCCTAACGACGGTTACGGCTATGATGAAGATGGAACAATTTCCCTTCCTGATGAACCTGCATTTTTCTCAACAAAAAGCAGTGATATCTCCTATTACCAAAATTTCGAAACCAGTTTTGCTGGTATCGACGGATGGGGCCTGTGCGTAGAACCTCTTGAAATCCCCTTAAAGAGTATTAATTCAGGACAAAAATACCCTCTTGATGATGCATCATTAACAAATAATGTTGTCGTCATTAAATCTGATACATCAGAAGTCGTCGCAACCCAAAAAAGTAACGATGGTTCCAATATCTATATTGAATGCCACAGTGCTTTAGAAAGCGCAGAAACTTACCATATTATTGTAACCTCCGGTGTAAAGACACAATTTGGAGAACCACTACAATCATCTTCTGAATTTAAAGAATTACTGACAGCTACTCCATCCTCTCTTAATGAAGATGAAATTCGGGTTAAAGGCTCAATTGATAACGCTTTAAATGCTTATTCCAATATAGGCGGCGATACAAATTCAGTGGTCTATGCCTCAACATTTACCACCCAAGATAGCTACGCCATTATGGATGCCATTGTTAAAAATAACGAAGAGGCAAAATTAAAGTTTGATAACTCATCTCCTTATCCTGTTACGGCATTAAGATCTGAAGGTGATGGTGATTTTCAATCTGGTATCGGTGATGTTTTTATAAAATACGAATTATATAAGGGAACACTCGAGTCTAATTATTACTTACCGTTCAGCAAAGATGATTCAGAAAATTGTCTTCTGGATAAATATGATCCCGTATCTAATTGCCCGGATATGTATCGCTGGATGACCAACGAAGACGGTTCTCACCTGACACCCGAGAATGCTTCACCGCAATTCACTACCGAGAATATTCCTGTTGACCTGTATTTGCCGGAAGGAGAATACGAAGGCCAGAGTTTTGAAAAATTCCAAAACGGTGAGTTGCCAGTCGTAATGTTCATTCACGGGATCACCGCCGATAAAAGTGCTGCCGCACTGATGATGAAAGACTTTGTCAAAAACCAATGGTTAAAGCGTGAATTTGCCGTTGTGGCAATCGATATGCCTTACCACGGTGAACGCATTATTCACGATAAAACCGGTAAGCCAATCAGTGCCAAAGAAGACAAATCCTATTTCATTAATATTACGTCCCCACTGACATTAAGAGGAAACCTGCATCAGGCCATCAGTGACTTTATCAGCCTGCGCTATGCACTGAATAATTTCATCGGTGGAACACCAGAAGTTCACCTGGTCGGACACTCTTTAGGTGGCATTGTCTCAGTAATGTTCTCCGAGATGACCCAAAACACACAAGAGCTGGCACTGACCACAGCAAACTACGTTGTCCCGGGGCAAGGTCTGGTTAACATCACTCTGGAGTCACTGACTCTCGGCATTGAAATGGAAACCGCGGTGAAGAGTTCACCAGATATCCAGCGAGCGATTGCTGAAACCGTTATCCCGAATCAATGCTACGAAGGCGTCTCAAACCAAGATTGTATTCAGGCATTACAGTCATTTGTCGAAGATCCCGATAACAAAGCCTCGGTTGAAATGCTTGAAAATGAAATTTATCAGGCCATATTGCCGCTGCTGAAAAAAGGGGTTCAGCGCACGATAGACAGCGCCGATCCGGCCAGCAAAACCTCCCGTCAGGTGAAGAATGCCCAACCGACATTGCTGATTGAAGCCAAAGGCAACTGTGGTGAGATTTGCGAGGTTGGTGAATATATGCCGGATGTCGTCGTTCCCAACTCGGCTGAAAATAACCTGCAAACCGGAACTGAACCACTGATTCGTGCGTTGCAACTGGAAGACATCCGCGAAGATACCGTTGCCAGTGAAAAACCTCTTCGAGGCGTCATTCGGGCAACTGTCGGCGGCCACGGTACTTACCTGTTCCCTTATGAAGGCCCGATGGATGAATCCGGCATGCCATCGACGGAAAACCTCGGGGATGTGTACAGCTCAACCAACACCCAACAAGAAGCCGTTCATCAAATGATTGAAAGCCAGGGAATATCAATCACCTTCGATGAAGATGACATGCAAAACATTGAATCTGAAATTGTTACAGAGAAAGTTATTACTGAGGAGGCGGTACAATGAAAAAGTTCACCTTATCTATTGTAGCTATAGCCTGCCTCAGCTCATTCCAGGTTCAGTCCGCAGGCTTTCAGCTGAACTCACAATCAGCAACGGGATTAGGCCGGGCTTTCTCCGGTGATGCCATCATCGCCGATAATGCAGCCGTAATCGCTAAAAATGCTGCAGCAATGAGTCTGCTCGACAGCCCGACAGTCTCTGTAGGAGTCATCGGAATAGACAGTCAGGTTGAGTTAACCGACACACTCTATACGTCGTCATCATCGACAACACAGCCGCTGGACGATACAGAGCTCGACAACCTGACCATAGTCCCGAACTTTCATTACGTGCATCCGATTGAAAATTCCCGTTGGACACTCGGAGCAACAATCCATTCCAACTTCGGGACAGATGTCGAGTTTGAGCAGGATTTTGCTGCCCCTGAGTTCGGCGGAAAAACGAGCCTGACCAGTGTCAATTTCGGTGCATCTGCCGCTTATCAAGCCACTGACGCCTTATCGATCGGGCTGGGTATCGATATCATTTACGGCAAGGGGGAAATCTCACGACCCAACCTACTGAATATCGATGCTGACGGTACAGCCGTCGGATTTAATGTCGGCATGGCTTATGTCATTAATGAGGATAACCGGTTAGGCCTGTCCTACCGCTATGCCCCGTCACTGGAAGCATCCGGAACGGTTGATCAGTTAACTGGCCAGGCGACCGATTTGGACGTTCCGTTACCGGATATGATTGAGTTTTCAGGCTATCACAAACTCCATAACCGTTTTGCTGTCCACTATAGCCTGCAATACATCACCTGGTCTGAATTCGATGCGCTCACGTCACCGTCTTTCGATGATCCGATCAAGGAATACCAATGGAAAGATGCCGGGCATCTGTCTTTGGGAATGACTTATTACGCCCAGGAAAACACAGAGCTAAGAGCCGGATACATGTATGACCTGTCGCCTGTCGATGAGATCAACTCGCTCTCGATCCCCGACTCAGACCGACACTGGTTTACCGTAGGAGCAACTCACTACTTCACCAAAGATCTCAGTGTTGATTTTGCATTAGGCTATTTATTTGGGGAGGAGACAAAAATAGACGAGTCGATGACAATTATCGGCACCAGCAACATCACCGCGTTAACCAATAACAGCGCATGGCTGGGTGGCCTGCAGGTAAACTATCGCTTCTGACAGGCCAGACGAAATTTGTTTATCCTGCACTACCTGTTTGTTTGAAACTAACAACAACACTTACCGACCCGGCGCAAACACCTTAGTGCCGGGTCATTAACTTCATACTACCCACCAATAGCTCAAATCATCTCCCCTGTTTCTGATGGTATTAACGATTGGCGCGACCAGAACAACGCCTTATTACTCAATCTAAAAATGCCAACAAAAGGTCAGTGACATTAGAAAAAGCTAATTGATGAAATAAAGTCTTAATTGAGGAAATGGTATAACTTAGCGGAAGTATCGAGTGGAGATGACTTATAGATTTGTTGTCATGCCAACCTCGTGTAATACACACAAAGTGGATCACCTAGACAAAGCGAAAAGTGAGAAACTTGATAAGAGTCTGATTTGATTTGGCAAACGCCAGATGGGTGGAAGCCCCACCAGCCACATCCCGGCACACACGTCGCTCGCTGCGGCTGCTCCCTTCCGGGCCTGACCGGGTTCACAAGTTAGTGTTGCGGGAGGACCAATGGGGCCTCCATAGATTCGTTGTCTCATTTCGAGAACGAGGCTGATTATCCGCTAATGGCAGAAACTTTGCAAGGGCTCAATCAGCAATTGCTGCCAAGTGCTGTTTTATTGCTCAAGGCAGCAGAATAACGCGTTGAATTCACTCTAAGAATCCAAAATCACACCTCTTCTTCAGCCTCTTCCAGCAAGAACTCCCCGAGCAATGCGCCACCCAAAACCAACAGCCAGGCAACCAGCACCGGGCTCGGCACTTCAAAGTATGGCGTTAGCACTAAAGTAGCGAAACCGACCGCAGGCAGTATCCAGGCCATTCGCGGAACCCACTCGCGCATTTTGCTCTTCATCATTTCCTGCATAGCCGCAATCAAACCGGTTACACATAAGGCAACCAAGGCAGCATGTTCCAGCCCCCCAACCCAAAGCGGGACAACAAGAAACAGCGGCCACCAGGTATTCCCTTCGACAGGACGCCAGCTACGCCCGACATACCAAATCAAGGTAACGGCCAATATCTGGATAATGGTTGACGAAGCATGACCCGGCAACTTGCCTTCCCCTTGCAGAGCCATCAGGCCGACATCCATCGCCAGCACAACGGAAATAAGCAAAGCAGCAAGCTGCCAGCCACTCTTGGGAGAAAAGCTGACGGCAAAAACGGGCAGCATCATAAAAATACTGATAGACAGGGCCAATGGTTGATCCGGCAGCACAATTCCGTAAGCACCGAGGCCAAGCAGCAACAACCAGGCTCGGATGCCGCCTTGTGGCAACAACCACAAGGCCGGAATAGCTAATGCCAGTGCGGGAAGCTCTCCCTGACTATGTCCCAGAGCACTGACACCGACAACGGTCAACACAATACTGACCACAACAAGTAACGCGGCATACAACATGGCAGCACCTCCTTGCGTTATCCGACAGCGCAAAGGTAAAGCTGAAAAAGTGGCTTCTGTCGGTATGTTTGTGATACTAAACTAAATTGTTATCTGACCCCCGTTGATTGACTCAGATTAATGTTCAGTTTGGTATTAGTACTGGTATAAATATGGACGATTTTGCGAACCAAATCTACACCCTTGTTCACCAAATTCCGTACGGAAAAGTGGCAACTTACGGCGATATTGCTAAATTTGCTGGCTATCCGGGCTATGCCAGGCAAGTTGGTCGGCTGATAGCAACCCTGCCAGAAGGCAGTAAACTACCGTGGCACCGGGTAATTAACGCAAAAGGAATGATTTCGCTGACAGGCGACAACTTACAGCGTCAGCGCAAAAAATTACTGGAAGAAGGGATTACGGTTACGGAAGCAGGAAAGATAAAACTGTCAAATTACCGCTGGGACGGTAGCTGGTATAATTAGCCTCCCCTGCGCAGACTAAATCCTCAGCACAGGGATCCTGACTATGAAGAAGTTTTTAATTCACTTTTATCAGCACCAAATCTAGCTTGGTGGTTTTCGCTGAGTCAGTGATCACCGGATTCACGGTATCTGTGATAAACATCAGCTTATTATTAACTTCAATACGGGCACTGACAGCATAGGTATGGCCCGGCTTGATTTCACTTTTAATGAAATTCAGTTTGTAGTCAAACGGCACCTGATTGCCATCAGCCATAAAGGATTGACTGCTAATCACTTCAGCCGGCGCATCCATCAGAGAGACATCCGATAATGTAACGGTAACGCGAGCATCATGCGGCAAAGCAATACGCTCTCGATAAGTTAAAGATCCTTCCACTTGTGCCAGATCGGCATCCTGGTTGTCGATCAAATTTGTACATGCAGAAACAACCAGTACCACAGCCAAAGCTGCGATAAGTGCAAACATCTTTCTCATCTATCTCCCCTTACTACCTGAACACAAGCTGACAAGACCTTGATTTCCTGTGAGCTACACTTGCTTTGTAGCAAGCGGTCCATAAAAATCGCCTAATATTAACACAGAAAACGGAGCTCCGATGAGCAAAGAACTGAATGAACTTCTCACTCTTTTACAATTAGAACAATTAGAGCAAGGTTTATTTCGGGGACAAAGTGAACACCTCGGCCTGCCGCAAGTTTACGGAGGACAGGTGATCGGCCAGTCTCTTTCTGCTGCCAAGGAGACAGTTGAGGAAGATCGTCAGGTTCACTCCTTCCACAGCTATTTCCTCCGTGCCGGTGATCCGCAAAAACCGATTATCTACGATGTCGAAAACCTGCGCGATGGACGAAGCTTCAGCACCCGCCGGGTTAAAGCGATTCAGAACGGACGCCCGATTTTCTACCTGACCGCTTCTTATCAGGTTGAGGAAGAAGGTTTTAGTCATCAGTCTTCAATGCCGAACGTACCACAACCGGAAAATCTCAAATCAGAACAAGCGTTGATCGAGTCCATTGCTGAGCATCTGCCAAAACCTGTGGTTGCTGCGTTTGGCCGGGAGCGCCCTATCGAGGTTCGTCCGGTTACAGTGGTGAACCCTCTCAACCCAAAACCAGCGGAAGCAAAACAGTACCTGTGGATCAAAGCTAACGGCGAAATGCCGGATGATCCGCGAATCCATCAATATGTTCTGGCTTACGCTGCCGACTGGGGATTTTTGGTCACGGCCCTGCAACCACACGGGGTTACTTTAATGACGCCGAAACTAAAAGTGGCAACGATCGACCACTCTATGTGGTATCACCGCCCGTTCCGTATGGATGAATGGCTGCTGTATGCCATCGACAGCCCGTCAGCCAGCGGTGCGCGAGGACTGGTTCGCGGGGAGATCTACAATCAGAAAGGTGAACTGGTTGCTTCAGCAGTCCAGGAAGGTCTGATGCGCCAGTCATGATATAAAGACTTACCTGATATAAAGAGTAATAAAACGAAAACAGAGGAGCTCGGCTCCTCTGTTTTCATTTTCGGAATTTATAGCGACATTTATACAGGCAGAGCGGTCGTATATTTCAGTGGCTCCATTGCAAACGTCGACGTGACATTTGTCAGCCCTTCAATGCTATTCACCAGCTTCTTATAGAACAGGTCAAACGCAGCCATGTCGGCAACCTGCACCTTCATCATGTAATCGTACTCACCGGCCATACGGTAGAACTCCATCACTTCAGGAAAATCCGATACCGTTTCAACAAAGCTGTGATACCACTCTTTGGAGTGATTACTGGTTTTGATCTGGACGAAGGCTGTAAATGAAAGCCCCAGCTTCACCGGATCTAAAAGTGCGACCCGCTGGCGCAATATCCCACTCTCTTCCAGTCGTTTAAGTCGCTTCCAGCAGGGTGTGGTGGTCAGGTTTACCGCTTCAGCCAGCTCAGCCAAAGCCAGCGTACCGTCTTGTTGCAGCATGCGCAGTAATGTTCTGTCTGTGCAATCCAGATCAGCCATGATGTTATCCCTTATGATTTATAGGTAGAATTATTTTCTCCATTTTAACGAATTGATAGTAAACAAAGCAAAGCTTTTTCCTCTGGTTGCCGTACCATGCTGACTATAAATGAAACGCAGTCACCAATGATGTGGCCGTCAGCCAGTACAACGATGAGAGAGGAAGAACCATGAAGCATGACTCACAGTGGATTAGCAATGCGATCCGAAAGATCGAAGCCGATTACCAGCGCTCTGCCGACACCCACCTGATCAAGCTGGATCTTCCTTGCCTTGACGGTATCGACATCTACCTGAAAGATGAAAGCACTCACCCGACCGGCAGCCTGAAACATCGTCTGGCACGTTCCCTGTTCCTGTACGCCCTGTGTAATGGCTGGATTGATCAGGATACAACCATCATTGAATCCTCATCTGGCAGTACTGCTGTTTCCGAAGCTTACTTTGCCCGCCTGCTCGGCCTGCCATTTATTGCTGTGGTGCCGCGCAAAACGGCCTGCAAGAAAATCGAACAGATTGAATTCTACGGCGGTAAAGCCCACTTCGTTGATAATCCGGCTGAAATTTATGACGAATCCCGCCGTCTTGCTAAAGAGCTTAACGGCCATTACATGGATCAGTTCACTTATGCCGAAAGAGCAACAGACTGGCGCGGTAACAACAATATTGCCAACAGTATTTTTGAACAAATGCAGCTGGAAGAGCATCCGATCCCGAACTGGATAGTGATGAGTCCGGGCACCGGTGGTACATCTGCCACTATCGGCCGTTATATCCGCTATCAAAAGCACGACACTAAGCTGTGCGTGGTCGACCCGGAAAACTCTGTTTTCCACGACTACTTCAAAACCCGTGACACTAGCCTGACCAGCCAAACCGGCAGCCGTATAGAAGGCATTGGTCGTCCGCGTGTTGAACCGAGCTTTATCCCGGATGTGGTTGATGAAATGCGCAGAATTCCGGATGCAGCTAGCATTGCAACCATCCACTGGTTAGAGAAACTACTGGGGCGTAAAGCCGGCGCGTCAACCGGCACCAACCTATTCGGTGTGCTCCAGCTTGCCAGCGAAATGAAAGCCCACGGAGAGAAAGGCTCTATTGTCACCCTACTCTGCGACAGCGGTGAACGTTACCTGGATACTTATTTTGATTCCCAGTGGGTTGCCGACAATATCGGTGATATTTCCGGGTATCTCGATAAGCTCGCAGCTTTTGAGCATACAGGCTCACTCTGAATCCTATTCCTGACTTCTTCTATATTTTGCTACTCATATTGCTATCTTCTTTTGCCGCAGCCAGCCTGCGGCTTTTTTCATTTGGCTAACCTTCTGAAACTTTTCTCCGGCGCAGCTCTGCGGTAGCATTGCCTTACCAATAGAGAACTTGCTATTGGCCTATCTCGATTCCATACCAAATATTTATCTGGCGGAACAGATAGTCCCTACCGACTGTTTTTCGGTATGAACACAACACAGGACAACACAAATATGCGTAAAGCCGTAGTCGTTTTCAGTGGCGGCCAAGACTCCACTACCTGCCTGATCCAGGCAATTGCCAACTATGATGAAGTGCACTGCATCACTTTTGATTATGGTCAACGTCACAAGCTGGAAATCGAAGTGGCAGAATCCATCGCCAAAGAACTGGGCGTTGCTGCACACAAAGTAATGGATGTCGGCCTACTTAACGAACTGGCTATCAGCTCACTGACCCGCGACAACATTCCGGTTTCCCACGAGTTGCAGGACAATGGCCTGCCAAACTCTTTCGTTCCTGGCCGTAATATTCTGTTCCTGACTCTGGCCGGTATCTACGCCTACCAGATCGGTGCAGAAAGCGTAATCACCGGTGTCTGCGAAACAGATTTTTCCGGCTACCCGGACTGCCGTGACGAGTTCGTGAAATCAATCAACCAGTCGCTGGTACTGGGAATGGATCGTCCGCTGAACATTGAAACGCCACTGATGTGGCTGAACAAAGCAGAAACCTGGGCTCTGGCAGATCAATACAGCAAACTGAATTTTGTTCGCGAGAGAACCCTGACCTGCTATAACGGTGTAATTGGTGACGGCTGTGGTGACTGCCCGTCTTGCGATCTGCGCCGCGCGGGCCTTGAAGATTACCTGAATCATCAGGAAACAGTAATGGCGGCACTAAAAGCCAAGCAAGCTGAAGGTAATGCCTGATTCGCCAAATTGAAGGCAATATCAGCACTGCTGTCATGAATTTAAGAGCATGAATACAAAAAAACCGGAGTTCAAACTCCGGTTTTTTTTATGACTTTCAGTCTGTAGAAGACTTAGTCGCGGTACAGTGCGAAATCTTCCGCGCACTCAAGCAGCTGCTCACGAGTCAGCATGAATACACCGTGACCGCCGTTTTCAAATTCGATCCAGGTAAACGGAATATGCGGGTACTGCTCTTCCATATGGATCATTGAGTTGCCAACCTCACAAATAAGCACACCATCTTCTTTCAGATAATCCGGTGCATTAGCAAGGATGCGACGAACCAGCTTCAGACCATCAGTACCAGCAGCCAAACCCAGCTCAGGCTCATGACGGAACTCATCCGGCAGGCTGTCCATGTCTTCCTGGTCAACATACGGTGGGTTTGTCACGATCAGGTCGTACTTATCTTTCGGTACATCACGCAACAAATCAGAGCGAAGCGGGATCACCTGCTGTTCCAAACCGTGATCCTGAATATTCTGCTCTGCAACTTCCAGTGCATCTGTTGAAATATCAACAACATCCACTTCAGCTTCTGGGAAAGCATGAGCACAGGCAATACCGATACAACCACTACCTGTACACAGGTCCATAATGCGGGTCGGACGCTCTTTCAGGAAAGGTTCAAAGTTGTTTTCGATCAGCTCGCCAACCGGAGAACGCGGCACCAGCACACGCTCATCAACAAAGAACTCCATTCCACAGAACCAGGCCTTGTTTGTCAGGTATGCGACTGGCGTACGTTCGTTGATTCGGCGAATTACGCGCTCAACAATACGCAGGCGCTCGCTGCTTGTCAGGCGAGAAAAACGCACTTCTGACGGAATATCCAAAGGAAGATAAAGCGTTGGCAACACCAACTGTACCGCTTCGTCCCACGCATTATCAGTACCGTGACCGTAAAAAAGACCTGCGGCATTGAAACGGCTTACCGTCCAACGTAGCATGTCCTGCAATGTATGAAGTTCGTTGACGGCTTCGTCGACAAAAATCTTATCCAAAATAGCCTCCGAATGACGCTACAATACCGCTATAGAGTTGTTGGAATTTCATTGTTATGAATAAAAAAAATTATTCCCTGGAAGAGGACGACCTGGCACTCTTTCAGGATGCGGTTAAGGGCGTAAAAAAGTTGTCGCATGATACCATAATCACGCCGCGTCAACAGAGCTCAAAGCCGAATAAGCCAAAAGTATCGGAAAAAGAAACACAAAATCACGAGTTTTACTTCTCGGACGAATTTGAGCCCCACCTGAATGAGCAAGGGCCAATGCAATATGCTCGGACAGGAGTGTCAAAATACGAAGTGAAAAAATTGCGTCGCGGCGTTTATGTGCCGGATATGTACTTGGACATGCATGGCATGACGCAAAAGGAAGCAAAGCGCGAACTGGCAGCCATGATTGCAGCCTGCATCAAAGAAAATGTTTCATGTGCCTGTGTGATGCACGGGATCGGCAAACACATTCTGAAGCAAAAAGCGCCGCTTTGGCTGGCTCAACACCCAGATGTACTGGCTTTTCATCAAGCCCCGCTGGAGTTTGGCGGCGATGGTGCTTTGCTGGTATTGATCGAGATTCCCGAGAGATAGAAGGGCGACTTGGCTTCGACAATGTCAGCACCGAGAGACGAGAAATATTAACGAATAATCTCGTCTCTGCGGACTCTCACCCTTCAACAGTATTAGTATGTGTACTTAGCTAGCGAGCCAACGTTCACAACCTGGCCTTCAACAATCAGCCTAACCTCACCACCATCACAGATTTGCATACGGGTTTTAACAGCACCTTCACTGTAGTAGTGCTCACAGCTTCCGTTACGGGCACTGTCGATGCGGGAAAAGATAGTGATACCACCACCGGATGCAAACAGCCCTTGCGGAGCAGCAAAAGTCAGGGTACCGCCAGACTCAGAGATATGCATTTCTTCACTGAAGCCGTTTGCCCACTTAATCGCACCATTAGCATTAATACTTGGTGAACGTGGTCCCTGAACACACCCGGCCAGTAGAACAGCACAGAAGATAGCAATTAATTTACCTTTCATAGCAGTAACTTATTTATTCTTAATGGATGAATGATACTAAACCTTGCAGCAGGCAAAACCACTAAAGGCGAAAACTGAGCCCTGCTTCCAGAGCTCAAAACCTTTATCGGCCACTTTGGCAAATACCTTAACAACTTATTGAAAATTATCCTTCCGGATTGGCCTGCCACAAAAACTCGGCCTGTTCGCTGTCCGGGCAATAGTCAATCGCCGCAATCGCAGAGGTACGGAACATCGGAGCTTGAAGGCCGGGAACCAGTTCAGCCGTCAGATAGCCGACCAGAGGAAGATGAGAGACAAGCAATACATTTTCAGGGCGTTCAACCGCAATCATCGCTTTCAAATAAGCCGCGACGTCTTCGGCATCACCATAAGGAGTAATTTCATCAATAGTCATCAGACGCTTTGGCTGCGGCAGCTTATCGGCCATAACTGACCACGTCTGCTGTGCACGCAGATACGGGCTGATCCACACCAAATCGATGCCGTCATCCAGCTGACTGGCCAACTGTGAAGCCATTTGCTCAGAATGCACTTCCCCACAAGTCGTCAGAGGTCGCTCCTCATCACTGGGAGCGAAATGCTGCGCCTCACCGTGACGCATAATATATATTCGCATATTGCCTATCCAATAATACCGGCCCCCTGGTTATTTATACGGACCGAAGAACACCAAAAGATCTTGCTTAAGGTATGCATTTACTATCACATATGTTTTCGAATCAGGACCAGAATGAACATCAGGTATCGCGATATGCTAGCAAGTCCTGCCGACAGTAGGTAGCAATTCCGCCGATTCAATCACCGAACCGTGACCGGTGATACCTATTAAAAGCAGCAGGAACGGACAACTGTATCGCTACAAAATCAGGCACCCAATATCCGCTCTACTAAAATTTACTGTGGACCATATAATTTGCCACCCTCACTATTGAGCGTCATAATTAGCATAATTTCCTTAGAAAATAGGCCCTTCCCGTGCATAAAAGTCCGAATGACCCGAAAGAGTACCGCTACCTGACTTTGGAAAACGAACTCAAAGTTCTGCTGGTACATGATGCCGAGGCCCCCCGCTCTGCCGCTGCATTATCTGTGAATGTTGGCCATTTCGATGATCCTGAAGAACGCCAGGGAATGGCCCATTTTCTAGAACACATGCTTTTCCTTGGAACAGAAAAATATCCGAAGGTCGGTGAATTTCAAACTTTTATCAACCGTAGCGGTGGCAGTAACAATGCATGGACCGGCACAGAAAATACCACCTTCTTTTTTGAAGTAAGCCCACACGCATTTAATGAAGGTCTGGACCGTTTCGGCCAGTTCTTTACCGCGCCGCTGTTCAATGAAGAAGCCGTTGATAAAGAGCGCCAGGCTGTAGATTCAGAATACAAACTAAAAGTAAAAGACGATGTCCGCCGTCTTTATCAGGTGCACAAGGAAACCATTAATCAGGCTCACCCATTTTCTAAGTTTTCTGTCGGAGATTTGACAACCCTGGATGATCGCGACGACAAGTCTGTACGCGAAGAACTGCTTGAGTTTTATCAAACCCACTATTCAGCCAACCTGATGGCAACAGTGCTGCTCGGACCGCAGTCACTTGACGAACTGGAAGCCTTTGCCCGCACTTACTTCAACCATATTCCAAACCACGGTATCCCTAAAAAGGCCATTCCCGTACCTTTAGTGACTGAAGACGAAAAAGCGAAATTCATCACTATCGAGCCTATTAAAGAAGTGCGAAAGCTGACCCTTTCGTTTGCCCTGCCATCAGTTGAAAAATATTATCGTCAGAAACCGCTTTCTTATATTGCTCACTTATTGGGTAACGAAGGCAGCGGCAGTCTGATGTCAATGCTCAAGCGTAAAGGCTGGATCAATACCCTGGCAGCCGGTGGCGGCGTTAACGGCAGCAACTTCCGTGAATTTACCGTTGGCCTGAACCTGACACCAAAAGGCTTAGATCATATCGACGATATTGTGACTGCGGTATTCCAGTACATTGAACTGATCAAAAAACATGGGCTGAATGAGTGGCGTTACCAGGAGAAAAAATCCGTCCTGGAAATGGCCTTCCGCTATCAGGAAAAAAGCCGTCCACTTGATACTGTTAGCTACCTGGTCATGAACCTGTTCCACTATGATCCGGAAGATATCATTTACGGCGATTACATGATGGCCGGATATGATGAAGCACTGATCTGCGAACTACTTGATCACCTTACGCCGGATAACATGCGTCTTGTGCTGGTTGCGCAAGGTCTGGAATACGATCGCACAGCTCACTGGTATCACACCCCGTATTCAGTCACACCTATGTCTGATGCTCAGTTGAAACGCTGGCATCAACCGGGAGAAGAGACGGAACTTCAGCTACCCGAGGAAAACCCGTATATCTGTGAACGACTGGATCCTCATCCTCTGGCAACAAATGCCGATCAACCACCGCAACTGATCCAGGATCTGCCGGGATTTCGCCTCTGGTATAAGCAGGAAGAAGAGTTCCGTGTGCCCAAGGGCGTTGTTTATGTTGCTATCGATAGCCCGCATGCTGTTGATACACCAAGAAATATCGTCAAGACTCGCCTGTGTGTCGAAATGCTGCTGGACGCTATTAATGAGTCAGCCTACCCCGCAGAAATTGCCGGTATGTCTTACAACCTTTATGCCCATCAGGGCGGTGTTACTCTGCAGCTTTCAGGCTTCAGTGAAAAACAACCACTGTTGCTGAAAATGCTGCTGGAACGATTCGCTAACCGTACATTTAGCCTGGAGCGATTCCAGAATATCAAAGCACAAATGCTGCGAAACTGGCGCAATGCTGCCGAAGACAAACCAATATCTCAACTATTCAATCACCTGACTGGCTTGTTGCAGCCGAATAACCCGTCTTATCCAGTACTGATTGAAGCACTGGAGTCACTGGAAGTTGATGAGCTCCCAGCATTTGTTGAAGCCATGTTTGCCGAGTTACACATCGACACCTTTGTTTACGGCAACTGGCTGAAAGAAGAAGCACTGGAGTTGGCAGAAATCCTAAAAGATGCCTTCCGAGTTACGGATCAACTGTATGGTGAGTCTCAACGCCCATTGGTACGACTGGGTCAATCCGGAACCCGCAACTATGAAGTCAACTGTAACCATGCTGACTCAGCGATCCTGATGTATTACCAGTCCCGGCAGGCAACACCCCGTAAGATTGCGATCTACACCCTGGCTAATCACCTGATGTCGACCACATTTTTCCATGAACTTCGCACCCGTCAGCAGCTGGGTTATATGGTCGGAACGGCCAACCTGCCGCTCAATCGTCACCCGGGCCTGATCCTGTACATTCAGTCTCCGGTTGCCGCACCAGCGCAACTATCCGAAGCCATTGACGATTTCACCAATGCTTTTGCGCTGGTACTGCTGGAACTTAATGAAGAACAATGGCAAGCCAGTAAGCAAGGACTGATTGCCCAAATTTCCGAGCCAGATACCAACCTTCGCACCCGAGCCCAGCGATTCTGGGTCAGCATCGGTAACAAGGACACCGAGTTCAACCAGCGCCAGAAAGTGGTTGAAGAGCTGAGAAACCTCAGCCGTGCAGATATGGTGCGATTCCTGGTTGACGTCATCAAACCACGAACCTCAAACCGCCTGGTCATGCACTGCAAAGGACAAGCGCATGATAATTTGGAGTCTCTTGATATCGGAGACGAAATCGAGTCAATCATCGACTTCCAGAAAGATGCCCGCTAAGCAATTGAAATCACGTTAATAAAAAAAAGGCCTGCAATTGCAGGCCTTTGTTATTTCTATTGTTGCAAAGTTATAGCGGATAGAAACACTGGTTTTCTTTCGCCATCGCCACCAGCTTCTCACATGGCTTGAAGCGCTCGCCGTATTTATCAGCATGCTCATTAAGCAGCTCAACCACTTTGTTAACACCCAGCTGATCCATATAGCGGAAAGGACCGCCCAAGAACGGCGGGAAACCGATACCGAAAATAGCACCAATATCACCATCACGGGCTGACTTAACGACACCTTCATCCAGACAACGAGCAGCCTCGTTCAGCATCATCAGCGTACAACGCATCGCCAAATCCAAGCCTTCCGCTTTTTTCTCCGGCTCAATATTCAGCAATTTGTAAACGCTCTTATCAACCGTCTTCTTCTTGGTGTTGTAAAGGTAGAAACCTTTACCGCTCTTTCGCCCTTTGCGACCATCATTGAGCAGAGTCTCAAACACGTCCGGGCCTTTGAAGCGATCACCCAGCTCCCTGACCATGATAGGCATGATCTTGGCTCCGATATCCACCCCGACTTCATCCAACAAAGTGATCGGACCGACCGGGAAACCAAAATCAAGCAGCGCGTTATCCAGATGCTCAATAGGTTCACCGCTGAGTAAAGCCGACGCCGCCTCATTCATATAGGGAGCCAAGATACGGTTAACGTAGAAACCGGCCTTGTCCCCGACCACGATCGCCGTTTTACCCTGTTTCTTGGCCAATGACACCACAGTCGCCACCGTCTCAGGTGATGTGCGTTCGTGAGGGATAACCTCCACCAGCGGCATTTTTTCAACTGGGCTGAAGTAGTGCAGACCAACCACATTTTCCGGACGCTCCGCCGCTTCAGCTATCTGATGAATCGGCAGCGAAGAAGTATTAGTTGCGAAGATTGTTTCCGGCTTAGTATTATTTTCAATCTCCTTCACCATCTGATGCTTAAGCTTCAGATCCTCAAATACCGCTTCTATCACCACATCAACAGATTTGAAGCCGGTGTAATCAATCCCACCTGTAATTCGCATCATCTGCTTCTGCAGCTGAGCTTTACTGATAATGCGACGCTTGCGCTTCTTATCCAGTAACTTGAAGTTATAAGCCATTGCGTTCAGCAAGCCGTCATTGCTGATATCCTTAACTCTTACCGGATAGCCTGCTTTGGTTGCAGTCACATTGCTGATACCTCCGCCCATCAAGCCGCCGCCAAGCACGCCGACGCTATGGACAGACTTAGGCTCTGCATCCGATCCAGTCTCTTTCTTCATTGCAGTGGTGGCAAAGAAAATACTGCGCAATGCTGCAGACTCAGGTGTCATTACCAGCTCACCGAAACGCTTGGCTTCCACTTTCAAGCCTTTTTTCATACCGTTTTGCAGGCCATATTTTATAACCTCCAGAATGGCATCAGCCGCTGGATAATTACCGCGGGTTTTCTCACGGGTTTTCTTCGCAGCCTGATCGAATACCAGTGAACGCCCCAGCGAATTACCACCTAACGCCCATTCTTGGAAACTGTGCTTGCGCTTCGGCTTTGGTTTCAGCGCCTGCTCCTCGGCAATATCCAATAGGATACTCTGTGGAACAACCTCATCAGCCACGCCAAGTTTTTTCGCTTTCTTCGCACGCAGCTGTTTGCCGGTCAGAATCATATCCAGAGCATTCGCCAGCCCAATCAAACGAGGCAAACGCTGAGTACCACCGGAGCCTGGCAACAGACCTAATTGAACCTCAGGTAAACCCAGACGGGTTTTATCATCATCGGAGCACACGCGACTGTGGCAGGCTAGTGCCAATTCCATACCACCGCCCAAACAAGGTCCGTGAATCGCAGCAACAACATGAAATGGCAACGCTTCAAGCTCAGCAAACAACTCCTGCCCTTTCGCTGCCAGCTGCTCAGCTTCTTCCGCCGAGTTGCAGGCCGCCAGCATTCGAATATCAGCACCGGCAATAAAATTGTCCGGCTTACCGGAATAAACCACCATGCCTTTGATATCAGACTGCTTCTTCAGCTCTGCCAGTACATCTGTCACCTGCTCAGCAAAAGCTGACTGCAGGGTATTCATTTTCTCGTCCGGCACATCGATCTTCAGCCAGGCAACGCCGTTATCACCATAAGATAAGGTAAATGCGGATACTTGTTCGCTCATTATTCTGCCTCCAGGATCATTGCTGCGCCTAAACCACCGGCTGCACAGGCGGTGTTCAATGCAAATCCGCCACCACGACGCTGCAACTCACGCAACGTCTGAGTGATCATCCGGGCACCGGTTGCGGCAAACGGGTGCCCGTAAGCAATCGAGCCCCCCAATACGTTAAACTTGTCCATATCAATTTCACCGATTGGCTGGCTACGTCCCAACTTTTCTTCAGCGAACTTCTTCGAACCAAACATTTTCACATTCGCCAGCGTCTGTGCAGCAAATGCTTCATGCATGTCGATCAATGTCATATCAGATAAGTTCAAACCGGCTCGTTCAAGTGCAATTGGTGTGGCATAAGACGGCCCCATCAGCATATCTTTTTCTACACCGATAGCTGCAAATGCGTAGGAACGGATATAACCCAATGGTTTGAGCCCCAAGGCTTTTGCCCGCCCTTCCCGCATCAGTAATAGCGCGGCAGCACCATCAGTCAACGGTGTTGAGTTAGCCGCCGTAACTGAACCGAACTTGCGGTCAAAGGCCGGGCGCAATTTAGCGTAAGACTCCAGAGTAGAATCTTCACGGATGTTGTTATCTTTATCGATCCACTGACGGTATGGTTCGGGGAACGCAGTGATGACTTCATCTTGAATAAGACCATCACGCCACGCCTGAGCAGCAAGAGTGTGGGAACGGTGAGCCAGTTCATCCTGCTGCTGACGGGTAATGCCGTGGCTTTTTGCCATCTGCTCTGCCGTCTGCCCCATGCTTAGGCCAGTCGAGTATTCAGCTACAGCGGGCGGCACTGGCATCAAATCTTTCACACTGAGCTTGCTGAGCAGTTTTAAACGCTTCCCCATGGTTTTCGCTTTGCTCAGTTCCAGCAGTGTAGCAGCAAGCTTTTTCGATACACCGATTGGCAATACAGATGATGAGTCAGCACCACCGGCAATGCCAATATCAATGGTGCCGGAAATGATACTTTCAGCCACGTTGGCGGCCGCCTGGAAACTGGTCGCACACGCTCGGGTAACGCTGTAAGCGTCAGTGCCGATATTCATCCCGGTACCCAATACAATTTCGCGGGCGATATTCGGCGCTTCCGGCATCTGTACAACCTGACCAAATACCACCTGATCAATGATTTGCGGATCAAAGTCGATCTGCTGCATCATTTCATTGACCACCATTTTCCCCATATCCAGCGCAGGAACACCATTGAAGGCGGTCGCCTGACGTGCAAAAGGGGTACGTAATCCACTTACAACTGCGATGCGCTCACCCTGATTTGTGGTGAGGTTCTGGAGACGTGTCATCGCTACTCCTTATCATGATTTGCAGGGCACCTAAGGTGCGAGTTTAGAGGTCTGACCACAACAATTGTAATTAAGTTGTTATTAATTTCAAACAATTGTTTTAAGTATGTGACTTCGCAAGCTTCAAGACGAAGACCAAAGAAAAGCGCAAATAATTAATAAGAATAGATATGCAACGGAGGACTTAATAGTGAAATTTAGGCAAAAAAAAACCATACCGATATGGTATGGTTATAATTTACGCGGAATTACATCCACGTAAGGTATAAGTCAATTAACATAAAGCCAATTGCAAATCAGGTAAAACCTGATAGGAGAAAGTAAAGTCAGCCTTCAAAAGGAAGTTGTCATCTTGCTCAACAGATAGTAATCAAAAAAACAGACCTGATCCTCAGAACCGAATTGATGCTTACCATCAGATGACGGTAACTACTATAGCTTCCTCACGAAGACAAAATTTGAACCAGATCAATTTTAGTGCTGATAATCCTCTTATTCATGCAATCGCTGAATAAAACAAACGCAAATAAACAAAGCGATTTCTAATTTGATAGGCAACTATATGATTAAGCAATTTTTTCGTAAGAAAAAGCCAGATGCCTCGGTCTCTGTAGACATGAATAAACAAAGACGTTATGAAGCCCTCGTCCGGGCTTGGCATCGGGACTTGTATCGCTATGCCTACTGGTTATGTCATGATCCTCATATTGCGGAGGATCTGGTGCAAGAAACCTGTTTACGAGCGTGGCGCTCTCTCGACAGCCTTCAGGACGACAACGCCGCCAAATCCTGGCTGATTACTATTTTGCGCAGGGAAAATGCGCGTCGATTTGAACGTAAGCAACTGGATTTGGTTGATATTGATGACTATGCCGTCTCTGATACCAGCCACCAGGGTTCAGAAATGGACTTGGAACAGCAGATTTTGCACAAGCAGATAATGAAGCTGTCACCTGAATACCGAGAGCCCTTAGTGTTGCAAGTGATGGCTGGATTCAGCGGAGAAGAAATCGCTGAAATTCTTGGCCTGAATCGCAATACAGTAATGACACGCTTGTTCCGTGCCAGAAATCAATTAAAAGAGCAGATAGAGAAACAATCCGATCGGAGGGGCCAACACAATGGACGATCTTGAATTCCGTCGTCGTATCCTGGCAGATCCAAATGACAACAGCCAGGAAATGCTTGAAGCGAGAAATGAATCGATCGCTAATCGCAAGCTGGCAGATGAACTGTTACAGCTCGATGCAAAGCTCGAAAAAGTATTGAAAGTCAATGTACCGGACGATCTGGCCGATCGCATTTTATTCCATCAATCCGGTCAGCCAGAACAAAAACGGAACAAAACCCGATTTCATCTTGCTATTGCCGCTTCTGTTGCCTTTGTTTTCGGCTTGCTCGTCGGCCAAGTTAACTTCCTGCCAGCCCCAGTTCAGACCAGCAGTGACGTAGCTCATGTAGCACTAGAACACATTTATGCAGAAGCGCCTTTTATCGACAGTATTGATGAAGCGGTCAGTCTGCAGCAGGTCAATGCAAAACTGAATCCTTTTGGTTCTGAGTTCAACAACCTGCCCGGTCATATTTACTATGTGAACCATTGTGGCTTCGGAAACAAGAATGCACTACACATGGTAATGGCAACCGACTCCGGAAAAGTCACCGTCTTTGTTGTACCGGAAAAAAGTCCGAATATGACCTCATTCAATGACAATAAAATGCAGGGTGTTGTGATGCCTCTTCAAAATGCCAGCCTGATTGTTGTCGGCGATAAAGGACAAAATATCGCCCCTGTCGCTAAGCGTTTGGAATCTGAGCTAAATTGGGAAATTTAACAAGCTTACATAAAAATCCGGCGATCATTGGTAAAACCAATACCAATGTTCGCTTTGATTTGCCATAAAAATAAATCAATTCAAGTTGTTACTCACGTTGCATAACACGCTTTTTATTACCTCTTCTAACGCTATTCCTTCATTAGACTGCCAATTAAGTTATTAACTTAGCGATTACAAGCAATAAGTTAGTAACTGGTCTGATTTGATACGTCAGGCTGCACCAATACAATCTGCTTCCTCTGCAAAAAAGCAGAAGATTAATACCTATTTTAGGAATAACAATAAATATGAATAAGAAGCGTCTGTTTACACAATCAGTGGTTGCTGTAGCAATCACCATGGCATCTCAGCAAGCACTGGCTGCTGGCTTCCAACTTAACGCACAATCTGCAACAGGCCTTGGCCGTGCATTTGCGGGTGATGCAGTTATCGCTGACAACGCATCAGCAATGGCACGTAACGCAGCGGCAATGGCACTGTTTGACGCGCCTGCAATTTCACTGGGTATCAATGCTATTGACACAGATATCAAAGTTAAAAATGCAGAATACTCAACACCGGATCTGACAAATATCCCTAACTATCAAACACACTCTCTGGATGATCAGCAAATTGGTGATGTCTCATATGCACCAAACATTTACTACATCCACCCAGTGAACGATAAGTGGGCTGTTGGTGCTGGTATCTACTCGAACTTTGGTACTAAAACAGAATTCAGCGACAGCTACCCGGCGAATGAATACGGCGGTCTGACTGACGTTAAAAGTGTTAACTTCGCTCTGAGCACTTCTTATCGTATCAACGAAGAATGGAGCGTTGGTGGTGGCCTGGATGTGATCTACGGCAAAGGCAAGCTTCAACGTTCTAACGAGAACTTCGGTGGCAAACTTGTTGATGTTGATGCAGATGGCATCGGCTTCGGCTGGAACGTTGGCACTGTGTATGAGTACAACGAAAACAACCGCTTTGGCCTGTCTTACCGCTACAGCCCAGAAATTGAAGTTGAGGGCGATATGCTCTTTGCTGGTTCTAAAACTGGCAACCCAAATATCAGCAACGATAAGCTAAAAATGCCTCTGCCTGATATGGCCGAATTCTCAGGCTTCCATAAGCTTAATGAAAAGTTTGCTGTTCACTACAGTGTTCAGTGGATTGGCTGGAGTGCTTTTGACAAACTGGAAACAACTGGTGGCGATGTCCTGAACACTTACGAGTGGCAAGACGGCTGGCACTACGCAATTGGTGGTACTTACTACCTAAACAACGACTGGACTCTACGTACCGGTTACATGTACGACACCAGCGCACAGGATCAGAAGACTTCTATCTCAGTGCCTGACTCAGATCGTCAGTGGTTCTCTGCAGGCTTCACGTACCACATTGACTCTAAATCTAATATCGATTTTGGTCTAACTTACCTACTGGGTAAAGAAGTAAACGTAACGGAATCAACACCGAATCCGAATCCGGCAACAAGCTCAATTTACCCTGACGCATCGCGCATCAAAGCAACAACTCAAGCTAATGCGCTGCTATACGGTATCCAGTACAGCCGCTCGTTCTAATTCAGCGAATACAGAACATTTATCACACAAAAGGGAGCCACTTGGCTCCCTTTTTTATATTTATTATATTTCAATAACTTAAGTTGATTTAGGTAAGTTTGCATCCTATTAACAGCTAATTTCAGTGAACACTCCGTCGCTGAAAGTGCCATATCAGTACACAAGTGTACGCTGAAATCTCATCCGACCAGATTGCATTGTTTGTTTTTTACCAGATATACAACCAAAATTAAGAGCCAAAGCAAAATTATCAACTTAATCATTCGTCTGAATAAAGATTTACTTAAAGCTTTTACTCTAAGGCGTATGATTCGCAGCATTAAATTTCAGCGAACATTAAGACTGATGAACAAGAACAAAATTACTCTTTCACTGGCTGCAGCAGTAACTCTGGGCCTGAGCACTAACGCAATGGCAGCAGGTTTCCAACTTGCTGAGTACTCTGCAACAGGCCTTGGCCGCGCATTTGCCGGTGAAGCAGCAATGGCTGACAATGCCAGTGCACAGTTCCGCAACCCGGCGATGATGACTTACCTTGAAGGTACCCAGATCTCTACCGGTGCAATCTACGTTGATCCTAACATTGACGTTAAAGGCCAGACTAAATTCGGTCCAATGTCTTACCAGACTGAAAGCAAAGATATTGCAAACTCAGCTGTGATCCCAAACTTCTACCTGTCTCATCAAATCAATGATCAATGGGTTGCAGGTCTGGCAATTGCAACCAACTTTGGTATGGAAACCGATCTGGGCACGGATTTTTACGGTTCACAGTTTGGTAATCAGGCTATGGTTAAGTCTGTCGAGATTAACCCTAACTTGGCTTACAAAATTAATGACGAGTTTAGCATTGGTGGTGGTGTTCGCTATGTAATGGGCGAAGGCCACTTCGGCGCATCTATGCCAAACTCACTACCAGCAGAAATTGAACCTGCTCTTGGAGCACTGGCTAATTTTAAAGGTAAAGACCTGAAATACATGGAAGGTGACGATGAAGCTTGGGGTTGGCAGCTGGGTGCCGCTTGGCAAATCAACCCGGACCACCGTGTTGGTGTGAACTACCGCTCAGAAGTTAACTTTAACCTTGAAGGTCAAGCCTCAGGACTATCATACACTGGCGCTTCTGGTGTTATGACAGGCAAAACTTTACCCGGCAGCATGAAGCTAACACTGCCAGCTACAGCTGAAATCGCCAGCTACCACCAGCTGACAGAAAAACTAGCTATGCACGCAAGCTTCAACTGGACTGACTGGAGCAGCTTTGAAAAGCTGGTTGCTGTTATTCCTGGTCACCCAAGCAGCCCAGATACCATCAAGGTAGAAAACTGGAAAGATAATTACCGCCTGGCTGTAGGTACAACTTACCAGCTAAATAACAAACTGGCACTGCGCTCAGGTGTAGCTTACGATACTTCAGCGGTTGATGATCAGTACCGTACACAAACTATCCCTGAAACCGATCGCCTATGGCTGAGCTTGGGTGCAGGTTATGCGTGGTCTGAAAACCTGACTTTCGATGCTGGCTTCACTTACATCTTTGCTAAAGATGCTTCAATGAAAGAAGAACTAGATCTGAATCATGATAAGAAAGCTGACACAACTTTCTCAGGTGAAACAACAGGTAATGTTTGGCTGGTTGGTGTTCAGGCGAGCTACCGTTTCTAAACCGGTATAGAATATTTAGCATGCTAAAGCGCTGAGTTTTAGCAACTAAATTAAGAGGGAGTGCATTGCTATGCACTCCCTTTTTTATATGCCCTTATACATGAGCTGAATTCATCTATAACGAAAAACTTTTCATTCGACGCTGCATACTCTGCTACTTAAAATCGCAGCCTCTCTTGCATTCTTTAGTATTTCATCAAGTTATCTCATGCTTTTAACAACACTTTATATTATCGGCATTACTGCCGAAGCGATGACCGGTGCTCTGGCTGCAGGCAAGCGTCATATGGATTGGTTTGGCGTGATGCTGGTTGCCAGTGCAACTGCTATTGGCGGCGGTACGGTACGCGATATCCTGTTAGGCCATTACCCTCTGGGCTGGGTCGCACACCCGCAATACCTGGTAATTACCTGCCTGGCAGGCTTATTTACCACAATTGTGGCACCGATGGTGGTCCGTTTCCATAAAGTGTTTGTCCTACTTGATTCACTAGGATTAATTGTTTTCAGTATTATCGGTTGCCGGGTCGCTATGGATATGAACCTACCGGTTCTGATCTGTATTGTTGCAGCCGTTGTGACAGGTGTTTTTGGTGGCCTGCTTCGCGATCTGATCTGTCGTCGCCCGCCAATGGTGCTGCATAAAGAATTGTATGCATCAGTTGCATTCATGGCTGGCGGTATGTACTACGGCATGCTTTACCTGAGCATTCCAGAAACAATCACCACCATTACAACACTGGTAGTTGGCTTTTTCGTCCGTGTTGCCGCGGTGCAATATGGCTGGAGCCTACCGGTATTCCGGTTCGATGAAATCGAAAACAACGAACCGAAAAAAGCAGAGTCGAATTCATAACAAAAAAGCGAGGGCCAAAAGGCTCTCGCTTTTTTTCATCTCATTACTTAACTAAAAAATAACTATCTCTTTGTTATTTCCTACATCAAATTTTTGGGGTTTCCGTTATCACATCAGCATTTTGTCCGCGATGACGAAGCAAGTGATCCATCAGAGTAATCGCTAACATTGCTTCTGCTATCGGCACGGCACGGATACCCACGCAAGGGTCGTGACGCCCTTTCGTAATCACCTCTGCACTTTCTCCCTGACGAGTGATTGTCTCTCCGGGAACGGTAATACTGGAGGTTGGCTTAAGCGCAATATGCGCCACAATATCCTGACCGGAAGAAATCCCGCCTAAAATGCCACCGGCATGGTTCGATTTGAAACCTTCTGGCGTCATCTCATCGCGGTGCTGGCTGCCACGCTGATTAACTACGTCAAAACCGTCACCAATTTCAACTCCTTTCACCGCATTGATACTCATCAGCGAGTGAGCAATATCAGCATCAAGGCGATCAAATACTGGCTCACCCAGTCCGACAGGGACATTACGAGCAACGACTGTCAGCTTCGCACCAATAGAATCGCCGTCTTTCTTCAACTGACGGATCAGCTCATCAAAAGCCTCGACTTTATCAGCATCAGGACAAAAAAACGCATTCTGTTCAATCTGATCCCAGTCGACCTTATCAACCGTCACACCTCCCATCTGGGAAAGGTAAGCGCGCACTTCAATACCGTGAACCTGCTGGAGGTATTTCTTGGCTACCGCACCGGCTGCGACTCGCATGGCAGTCTCACGGGCTGATGAACGACCACCGCCCCGGTAATCACGGATACCATACTTCTGATGATAGGTATAATCGGCATGGCCCGGACGGAAGAGCTCTTTGATATTAGAATAATCTTTAGAACGCTGATCGGTGTTCTCAATCAGCAAACCAATTGAAGTCCCGGTAGTTTTACCTTCAAACACCCCAGACAGAATTTTCACCTCATCCGGTTCACGACGTTGGGTTGTGTATTTGGATGTTCCCGGACGTCGACGGTCCAGATCATGCTGCATGTCCGTTTCTGTCAGTTCTAATCCCGGCGGGCATCCGTCAATAATGCAACCAAGAGCCAGCCCATGACTTTCACCAAATGTCGTGACGCGAAACAGTTGTCCAATCGTATTGCCTGCCATTACTTCCCCTGTGCTTTCTGAAATCTGTTTAACCCGCCATTACTTTCGGCTTGATCTAGTTGATGAATACATAGTGCAAATTCGTCGCTACGAATGCAAGCAAGGAATAGGTAATAGCAAAACATGAGAGAAACAACATAAAAAAACACCCATTACCGTTCATTCGGCAATGGGTGTCTTAGTAACCGGTAATGCGGGCTATGCTAAAACAGAAACGAAAGACGAATTATGACTCTTTCTTCGATTTCCACTTCTTAATGCCGCTAGAACTGCCTGAGCGAGAACCATCTGACTTAGGACCACGAGAGAATTCATTCTCCTGACCCGGCTTGCGATGGCTCGACTTATAACCACGGTTCGGACGAGAGCCTCGACGGTCATCAGAACGTGAATCATCACGGCTGTCCGAACGACGTTTACGGTTAAACTCGCCCTTACCTTTATAAGTCTTGTATTTAACGTTTCCGTTATCACGATCTTCTTTATCGCTCTGGCGGCTGTCATACAGCTTGGCATCGGTTGCTTTCTTGATGGCACGGCCAGTACCGTCAACGCGCGAAGCATCCTCATCATTACTTGATTCAGCTACCAGGCTTTGAATTTCAGCAATCTCAGCATCGGTCAGGTAACGCCATTTGCCATTCGGCAGACCGTCGATGCTGATGTTCATGATACGTACACGACGCAGTTTGAATACATCATAGCCCAGTGCTTCACACATACGGCGAATCTGACGGTTCAGGCCCTGAGTCAGCACGATACGGAACGAATAGTTCGTTTCCTTCGTCACCTTACAAGGCAAGGTAACAGTATCCAGAATTTCAACACCGGAAGCCATTTTATCCAGGAATTCCTGGGTAATTTGCTTATCAACACGTACCACGTATTCCTTCTCGTGCGAGTTACCTGCACGCAGGATCTTGTTAACGATGTCTCCGTCATTGGTCAGGAAAATCAAACCGTCAGAAGGTTTATCCAAGCGACCAATCGGGAAAATACGCTTGCGGTGACCGATAAAGTCAACAATGTTATCTTTAACGTGACGCTCTGTGGTACAGGTAATACCGGTTGGTTTATTCAAGGCGATATAAATCGGCTTTTCCTTGGCACGCAGCGGCTTATCGTCCACCAGCACTTCGTCATCCGGCTGAACTTTCACCCCCATTTCCGGTAGTTGACCGTTAATGGTGACTCGTCCCTGCTCAATAAGCTTGTCTGCTTCACGTCGTGAGCAGTAGCCGGTATCACTGATAAATTTATTTAGTCGAACTGCTTTAGACTGATTTTGGTCAGCAGCATTCTGAGGCTGGTTCTGAGACATGGTTCTCTTCTTTAAATAGGCGTTTCGCAACGCATCCAAGGACATGAAAATTTCAATAGCGGTCAATTCTACCAATCCCGGTGACAACAAGAAAATAAATATTGCGTGCTACTGTGGCGGAAAAAGAAAATCAATAAAAAAGCCGCCCAACTGGACGGCTTTGTTTCAAACATGAGCAATACCTATCAGCTTTCTACGACAGGAACCGGTTCATCTTTATCAAGTGAGCTTTTGTGCTCATGCCTTAGCGCTTTTTCCAGTTGCTCTGCGACATAACCCGGTGATACGGTCTTCGCTGATACAAGTCGGTACATTGCAGGAATAACCAGCAAGGTAACGAAAGTGGCAAACGCCATACCGAAGAACACAACTGTCCCCACCGCAATCCGACTTTCTGAACCAGCCCCGGTTGAAAATATCAGCGGAACCGAGCCAAACAGCGTGGTAAATGCCGTCATCAGGATCGGGCGCAAACGTCGCTCTGAAGCTTCGATAATTGCCTGTTCAAAGGCAACGCCTTTATCCCTTAGCTGGTTAGCAAACTCGACAATCAGGATCCCGTTTTTGGTTACCATTCCTATCAGCATGATCATTCCGATTTGACTGAAGATATTCAGGCTCTGATTCAGGATCAGCAAACCAGCCAGACCGCCAAATACCCCCATTGGCACTGTCAGCATAACAACCATCGGGTTAATGAAACTCTCAAACTGCGCTGCCAGCACCAGGTAAGCAACCAGCAAAGCAAGACCAAACACCAACAGAATGCTGCTCTGGTTTTCCCGAAAGTCTTTCGACTCTCCGGCATAATCAATAACGATATCGCTCGGCAGCATTTCCAACGCTTGGGCATCCAGGAAGTCCAAAGCCTCACCTAAGGTATAACCGGGAACCAGGTTCGCTTTCAGCTTGATCGATTTCTGTTTCTGGTTGTGGCTCAGTTTCTGCGCTGAGGCGATTTCTTCGACATCAGCAACAGATTCAAGGGGGATCAGTTGACCGGACTTTGTCCGAACATAGATCTGGCTCAGATCAGTCGCATTGTTGAAGCTGTTTTCATCACCGCGCAGATAAACATCATATTCTTCACCGCGATCAACAAAGGTTGTCTCACTGCGCCCACCCAGCATGATCTCCAGTGTTTCAGCAATATCGGCCACCGGAATACCCAGCTCTGCCGCACGCTGGCGGTTTACGGTTACCACCAGCTCAGGTGTCGTTTCGGCATAATCAAGATCCGCGCCCTCCATCATAGGACTGTCTTCAGCAATCTCTTTCAGCCTTGTTGCCCACTGGAACAGCTCATCATAATCCGCACCGTTCAGTACGAACTGAATCGGCTCGGATGAACCTCCGCGAAAGCCCGGCATAAACGGCCATACCTTGATATCAGGGATCCCTTGCAGCGCCTTGCGCACCATACCCAATGCGTCAGCTGCACTGACATCCCGGTCTTCCCAGTTTTCCAGCTGCATGATCACAAATCCGGTCTGGTCACCGGCTCGGCCACCGAAAGCAGGCGTTTCGATAGAAACCGACTTAATCACACCTTTACCGACCATTGGCAACAAACGGCTTTCAACCTCTTCAATATTGCCAACCATCCGATTATAACTGGTTCCCTCGGCACCTTTTACAAATGCAAAGATCACCCCGCGATCTTCCTGCGGTGCCAACTGAGAAGGAACTGTTTTCATCAACACGGCACTCAAACCGATAAAGGCCACAATAATCAAAGGAGCAACATAGCGGTATCGCACCGAATACATCACCAGCTTACGATAGTGGGCTTCTAGTCCGGCAAACATGCAATCTACCCACTGGTTGAAGCGCCCCGGCTTGACGTTGGCTTTAAGCAACTTACTTCCCAGCACCGGACTTAATGTCAGCGCTACAATGGATGAAAAGATCACCGATACTGCCAGCAAAACAGAAAACTCAGTAAACAGCGGGCCAACCATACCGTCCATAAAGGAGATCGGCAGGAAGACCATGACCAGCACAACAGTTGTTGCTACAACGGCAAAGCCGACTTCACGGGTTCCTTTATAAGCAGCTAGCAATGGTGATTCACCACGCTCGATATGATGGTAGATGTTTTCCACCACCACGATGGCATCATCGACTACCAGCCCGATAGCCAGAATCAGTGCCATCAGGGTCAGCAAGTTAATGGAAAAACCTAAGAAGTAGGCCACCATAAATGCCGAGATCAAAGAAACAGGAACAGTTACCGCCGGGATCAGAGTTGCCCGGGCCTGACCGATAAAGATATACAGCACCAGAACAACCAGCAGGCCGGTAATAAACAACGTGCTGTAGACCTCGCTGATCGAACGATCGATAAACACCGTCGAGTCATAATCCACGTAAAGTGATGTCCCTTCAGGAATAAACCGCTGCATTCGCTCAACTTCGGCATAAACCTCCTGCGCCACATTCAGCGGGTTGGCATCTGTCATGGTTACAATGCCAAGACTCAGATTTGAGATACCATTGTTTTTAAAGGTCGCATTCTCGTTCTGCGCCCCGATAGCAACATCCGCAACATCTTTCAGGTAGATAGGCGAACCGTCAGCCGCAGTGCGGATCACCAGATAAGCAAAGTCATCGGCTGTACGATACAAGCGCGCGGTACGTACGGACATTGTCGTCGTATCATTACGTACTTCACCACCCGGCAGTTCGACGTTCTCATCACGCAGGGCATCAACAATGTCTTTGGTCGTTACACCTCGTCCGGCCATCTGCTCCGGCTTCAGCTTCACATACATTACCTTATACAAGGCACCGTTAAGCTGAACCGAACTGACACCGCTGATCAAACTGAACCTGTCCATCAGCACCCGCTCGGCGTAATCAGTCAGCTGGGTACGGTCCATGGTGCTGGAAGCAAGGTTGACATAAACCGCCGGTTCACCGGAGCCATTGTCTTTGGATACCACCGGCTCATCCGCTTCATCCGGCAAACGGCGCTGCGCCCTAGCCACTGCATCACGGATATCACTGACCCCCTCGGTCAGGTTCCACCCCATCTCAAATTCAACGGTGATCCGCGACATTCCGTTACGGGTCACCGAAGTAATACTGTCGATACCACTGATTCCGGACAGCTCATCTTCAAGCAAAGTGGTGATCCGGCTTTCCATAATGGTGGCCGACGCCCCTTCATACGTTGTCATTACGGTCACCACCGGATTTTCTACATCCGGCATTTCCCGCACCGTCAACTTAGTAAAGGAAACCAGGCCAAACACACACAGCAGCAGACTGAGAACAATTGCGACAACCGGGCGTTTAACTGAAACATCAGATAACCACATCAGGCTCTGCCTCCAGCAATCTGTCTCTGACTGACCGTGACGTCACTGACTTTAACGCCGTCACGCATATTCACCAGTCCCTGGACAACAATTCGATCACCAATACTGATCCCTGACTCAATCACCACTTCATTCTCAACCCGAGCACCCAATTTCACTTCAGTACGATGGGCTACCCCTTGTTCATCAACTAAGTAAACAAATCGCTTAGTACCGGAATATTCCAGCGCCTGAACCGGAATAAGGGCAGAATTTTGCGGCTGGAAGGCAATATTGGCCGCCATCAGCATGCCCGGCTTGAGTTTTCCATCTCCATTCTGGAAATTCACCCGAACTTTAATGTTTAGGGAGTCCGCCTGGACACGTGAGTCTATCGCCTGAATTTCACCGTTGAATGCCTGCCCCGGCCAGGCTTTGCTGGTCGCAGATACCGCCATCCCCTCTTTTAAGTAAGAGATATATTGCTCCGGAACCTGAATATCCAGACGCATAGATGAAAGATCATCGAGGGAAAACAGTTCATTACCGACTGTCAGCATCTGGCCTTTGCTAAAATCAATCAGTCCGACAGTACCGGCAAAAGGCGCAGAAATAGCATGATCATCCAGTTCGGCTTTCGCCGCTTTCAGGCGCGCTTCTGCAATATTGACACTGGCCAGCTGGGCATCAATTTCCGTCTGGGTAATCGCACCACGACCAGCCAGGCGTTGATATTCGGTATATTTACGTTTCTCATCATTCAGATAAGCCTGCGCTTCTTCGAACGCAGCACGTGCTTTGGCATCATCCAACTGAACCAGCAACTCACCACCGTCGACCTTGCTGTTGACACCGACAACCACCTTGTCAACTTTGGCCGCGACCTGTGTCGCTATCATTACCGAACGCTGAGCTTCTAGTTTTCCGACCAAAGATAGGGAACGAGCAATAGGATGAGAGGCCACTTCACCAGTTGTCACCGGGATCTGACGCCCCATTCCCGATGGCATTTTCGCTTCCGCAGCCTGGGAGGAACCCTGAAAATAGAAAAATCCGCCGCCGGATAAGGCAGCAGTCACCAAAACTGCAACAAGGATTTTTTTCATGATTAAAACCGCTTAAGAAATACTGCGTAGATCATATCGAAAGCAAAGTGGAAACGGCGTAAAGAAGTGTAAAGTTAAGCAAGATTCCGTTTATAACCTCTATTTACGTCCGGAAATAGAATAAGAAGTGAGAAATTTCGAAAATCTAAGTCAAGAATATAAAGGGAAAAATTCATTGTTTATGCCCTGAGCAACGGCAATATGACGAAAATAGCAGCACACAAACAAGTTTTAGCAGGAAAAGGGTTTACAGACCCACAATGTTTGCTATTATCCGCACCGCACTTGTGGAGGGGTTCCCGAGTGGCCAAAGGGAGCAGACTGTAAATCTGCCGGCTCCGCCTTCGATGGTTCGAATCCGTCCCCCTCCACCATTATTCTTGAAAGATGTTCCTGATTTGTTGTATCGTACGTCTTTCCTGCTAAAACGATGTAAGCTTTTAGCAAACAAAATTTGTGGAGGGGTTCCCGAGTGGCCAAAGGGAGCAGACTGTAAATCTGCCGGCTCCGCCTTCGATGGTTCGAATCCGTCCCCCTCCACCATCATTCTAAAGAAATGCCCCGGCGTTTCTGAGGCTGAAAAAGCCAAGACAATTAGCAAAACCCCGTGGAGGGGTTCCCGAGTGGCCAAAGGGAGCAGACTGTAAATCTGCCGGCTCCGCCTTCGATGGTTCGAATCCGTCCCCCTCCACCATCATTCTTAAAGAAATGCCCCGGTGTTTCTGTGGCTGAAAAGCCAAGACAATTAGCAAAACCCCGTGGAGGGGTTCCCGAGTGGCCAAAGGGAGCAGACTGTAAATCTGCCGGCTCCGCCTTCGATGGTTCGAATCCGTCCCCCTCCACCATCATTCTTGAAGAAATGCCCCGGTGTTTCTGAGGCTGAAAAGCCAAGACAATTAGCAAAACCCCGTGGAGGGGTTCCCGAGTGGCCAAAGGGAGCAGACTGTAAATCTGCCGGCTCCGCCTTCGATGGTTCGAATCCGTCCCCCTCCACCATCATTCTTGAAGAAATGCCCCGGTGTTTCTGAGGCTGAAAAGCCAAGACAATTAGCAAAACCCCGTGGAGGGGTTCCCGAGTGGCCAAAGGGAGCAGACTGTAAATCTGCCGGCTCCGCCTTCGATGGTTCGAATCCGTCCCCCTCCACCATCATTCTTAAAGAAATGCCCCGGTGTTTCTGAGGCTGAAAAGCCAAGACAATTAGCAAAACCCCGTGGAGGGGTTCCCGAGTGGCCAAAGGGAGCAGACTGTAAATCTGCCGGCTCCGCCTTCGATGGTTCGAATCCGTCCCCCTCCACCATTATTCTTGAAGAAATGCCCCGGTGTTTCTGAGGCTGAAAAGCCAAGACAATTAGCAAAACCCCGTGGAGGGGTTCCCGAGTGGCCAAAGGGAGCAGACTGTAAATCTGCCGGCTCCGCCTTCGATGGTTCGAATCCGTCCCCCTCCACCATCATTCAAGCCAGTTGCGAAAGCAGCTGGCTTTTTTCATGCCTGATTTCTCTCTTCAACATATCTTCAGTATTTATACCTTTATTCCAAATAGTTAACTTTCGTCTCTAAAATGAGATTTCGTCTCATGATAAAAAAAACTACAATAAAACCAGATGCATATTATTTGTAAATACAAGGATGTTGAATGTCTCTTTCTTCTAATGAACAACAGGAAAATGCTGATATAAATTTCAGCAAACTCAGGTTGTTAATCGTTGATGACCAACGTTCTGCTGCCCTGATGTTATATGGCATGCTACAAAAAATCGGTCTGAAAGATATCGACATCGCACTTAGCTATCAGGATGCCATTGAGCGCAGTAAAATTAAGCATTACGACTTCCTGCTGGTTGACTACCACCTTGATAACACACTGAATGGTTTTGAGCTGCTTTGTTTGCTCCGTCGCCGTAAATATATTTCGGCAAGTTGTGGAGTGATTATGATCTCCGGCGATTCATCAACCGAAGTTATTCTGACGTCTATGGCTGTAGAGCCCGACAGCTTTATCACAAAACCTGTCACTACATCGATATTGGAGAAAAAGCTCTCAGAGTCCCGAACCGCAGGTCTGCAAAGAGAGCCGATTTATAACGCTCTTAATTATCAAGGGATTCAACCTGCTATTGAGCTTTGCAAAAAGCGGCTTATCAAACTCGGTCATGAACACCGTATTGAAGGATTATTGCTTGATTTGCTGATTGAGAACGGTGATTGGGCACAAGCAGAAAAATTCGTCAAAATCTTGAAGAAAGAAAACCCCACCCACAAAGTCAGCCTGATTGAAGCACGCATTGCCCATCATAACGGAAAAACCAATGAAGCAATTGCGATGCTTGAACAACTACTTCAGCGCTCGCCGCTCAATATTGATGCTTACGATTACCTGGCTGTTTTTTTAGATCAGAATAAGCAACATTACGACGCGCTGGCAGCCGCAGAAACAGCATTACAATTTACCCCCAGCATCAGCCACCGGGCTTTGAAAGTCGCACAACTTGCCGCCAATATTGATAAAAGTGATAACGTGATTACGGCAGGAAAAACACTTGCTGCCAGGCTACCAATCATTGATATTACCTGGCTGATCCGGTTTGCAGAATTTACCGCCATCTTCGAGCAGGTCTATTTTATTCAGTCCTACCCCAGCAGACGGAGAAAGCTTCGCCATGAACTTAGGGCTATCCATCAGCGGGCTCATTCAAGACTGTTACCACACCAAAAACCGTTCCTCGACAGTTTTGGCCACATAACAATGGCCCGCCTTTATCTTGCCGAAGATCAACCGCTCAAAGCCAAACGCCGCTTGATGCTTGGGCTGTCGCCATACTTTGCAGAAATTAACAAGCTGCCTTCTGTACTGCTGGCAGACCTCCTCCCGACTCTTATCTGCCTTGGCGAAACCAAAATCATTGGTGAGATCAACCGCGCTTTACAATTCAGAGACAGCTTTGATGGTCACAGCCAGAACCGACTTGATGAGGTAAAGCAAAATGAAGCTATGATCCAGTCTGTCAGAAATCTGGAAACAACCTTAGGGCATAGCTATACCCTTTTAAACGAAGCTCCTCAGGATGCGCTGACACTCTACGAGCAAGTACTGATCGACTACCCATATTGTACAGAAGCTAATCTTGGCCGACTTCAGTGTCTGATCCAACTGCATATTTTCGACCACAACCTAACCCGGCTGAGTCTTCAAGCCATCTCTTCAATGCCGCTACCGGAAGACTTGGCCCAGTGGCGTGATCAGCTGTTTTCTGCGATGGCAACATCGAAGACCTCTTCACCACAGCAAGCCAAAATGGCACGCTTGTATCAGCGTAAAACGACCCGATACCTGCAAATTGGTAATAACCAGGCCGCCTGACGTTGGCTGTGATCATAGTTATCAGCGATATCAGATACCGCAGCTATTAATCTCCGCGACCATGAGCAGACATCAGATCCAACTTCGGACCGATCGGTACAACTCCGGTCGGATTAATCATCTTATGACTGAAGTAATAGTGCCGTTTGATATGATCTAAATCGACAGTATCAGCAATCGACGGATGCTGATAAAGCTCTTTCAGGTACCCCTGTATGTTCGGGTAATCTTCAATACGCTTGAGGTTACATTTGAAATGGCCGACATAGACGGCATCAAAACGGATCAGAGTGGTAAACAGCCGCCAATCGGCTTCTGTGAGGGTATCTCCGGTCAGATAACGGCTCTCAGCTAGGTGAGCATCGAGTTTATCTAACGCGGCAAACAATTGATTAAAGGCTGTCTCATATGCCTCCTGGCTTGTCGCGAAGCCACAACGGTAGACGCCGTTATTAATATTCGGATAAATGAATTCATTCCACGCGTCTATGTCGTTTCGTAAAGCCTCCGGGTAATAGTCATCATGATTGCCAGTCAGCTCATTGAAAGCCTCATTAAACATCCGAATGATCTCAGAAGATTCATTGCTAACGATGGTATGGGTCTTTTTATCCCAAAGGACAGGAACGGTCACCCGACCACTGTAATCCGATTTAGCTTTCGTATATAGCTGATGCATAAAGCTAAAACCATAATTTGGTTCTGGCTCAGAAAACGCCCAGCCATTCTCTAACATATCCGGACTGACAATAGTGACACCAATATGAGGCTCCAAGCCTTTCAACTGCCGGAAAATAAGCGTACGGTGAGCCCACGGGCAAGCCAAGGATATATAAAGATGATATCGACCAGATTCAGCCTTAAAGCCTTGCTGCCCCTGCGGGCCGCTGCTGCCATCAGCAGTCAGCCAATGGCGAAAGCCTGCATCTTCGCGAACAAACTCACCATTACTTGAGCCTGTTTCATACCAAACATCATGCCAAACACCATTAACCAGCTTCCCCATAACAACCTCTCGATTAATCTCAAACTTTCCATGAGTATATGAAAGGAAAACCGAGAGGTCGGCACCATGACTTTGATGGTGTTATTCAAAGTTTCTGAATGAGCAGGCCATAACTACACCCTGCCCTTTCGAGCTCAGGAGGAAAAGTAATACTGCTTGGCAACCGCTTCACTGCCGAGGCATTGCAACACACCACTGTAAGACAGATAGAAGCTCATCGCATCTCCTTCCTGGTAGCGGCGGTCAGCATCGGTGATATCAAGGATCAGAGCATTTTGAGTCGCGCCAATAATGATAACGCCATCATCAACTGGAGTAAGCTGGCTTACATCAAGGTGTTGTTTACCAATTGCGCACAACGCCCTTAACCGCACGCCACGATTGTTGAAGTTAAGCTCATCATTACAGTGTTCCGAATTGATTGAATAAACAAAAATCGATGATTTTTCTTTTATCTCAACCACTTCAGATTTCAGTTTCATCGCTGACTGAGGCATACCGGGAATCGATGTATCATTCAGACCGATCCCCATGATCAGTGAACGCCCCAAACGCAACTGGTTCAGACGTGGCTCATCTTTTCTCGGCATCATCAGCACTATGCCCGCAATACCGGTACCGGAAATCGCTTCAAGCTTGTGGTAGCTGGCCCACTCGTCATAGTCTTCATCAATGGAGGATTGTGTTTCCACGTCACCGTAACAGGCCAGGTGGCTACCAATGCCGACAAAAGTCAGCCCTGGCAAACTTAACACCAGCTCAGCCAGGGTTTCAGTATGAGAGCTGTCGAAGCCCTCTTCTTCGCCACCATCCAAATCATGCATGATGATAACTTCATGACGTTTATTAGCTTTAACAGCAGCTTGTGACAGCGCCATCAATACTTCCCGATTTGAGTGAAGGGAAATATCAGCATGATGAACAACATCATCAACTTCTGAAAGCAAAGGACGTCGCAGCAACATTTTCCTGATTGGCAAATCTTTTAACTTCATCAGGTTTCTTACCTGAGTATCACCAATCGTCGTAATACCGCCAATCATCATCGCCCGGGCAATCGGCTCTGAGCCTTCCACCAATCGGGAGATCCCAACCGGAATAACCCCTTTATTATTACAAAGACGAACCAGCTTACGAGTATTCTCTTCGATCACTCCAAGGTTAATTGACAGGCAAGGTTGCTGCATATGAACTAAGACCACTAAAACACCACAAGATTGGCGCGTATTTATATAGGATTAGTATCATATTTAAATAGCTATTTTATGATATCCACTTGGCTGTTTGGTTATGTATTACATAACTATCAACACATGTATGGCGTTCAATGATTGCTTTTTACGCACAGCGTACCATTTTCACTGATTCTTTATTCAGTTACACAGCAAATTTAAGCTTCTAACTTTCTATCAATTTCTCTAGCTCTGAAACATTATTTACACCGTGAGCATCAGTAATTGCCGTAACTAATGCCTTTGCCGCACATGACAGATCGCATTTATCATTAATCGTCAGATAAAAGTTCGGCTTGTACTCCAGGCCATCGACAGTGTTGATCTTCACCATTTCACCACGTTCAACCCAAATCCGAGCGTAGTGCTCGGGCAAATAACCGATGAAGTAGCCGGAAAGGATCATGTGTGCCGTCGCTTCCATACTGGTGGTTTTCGACTTATACAAGTCATCGCTGGCATTACTTAGTGGCGTCACATTGTGAGCCAGTCCGCGATCCACGACCGGATGGCTAAGGATATCGTCAACAGTAGCTTTATTTTTTAGTGATAAAACAGGATGAGATGATGAACAATATAAAAATTGTTGCTCATCAAATAAATAAAAGTATTTCAGCCCGCTTTTAAAAAATTCAGGTGAGGTCACACCAATATCAATATTATTCTGTAATAAGTTTTTCTCTATTAAAGAAGTATCATATATTTTTGTATTAATATTAACTTTGGAATAAGTCCGACAAAAGGAACTGATTGCATTCTGAATATGACAATTCTTATTTGTTGCCAAATTATCAGTTAATCCTAAATTAATACTGCCACTTGAAACTGAGCGAATATCATTTATTTGATCTTGGAACTCATGAATATGGTGGAATAACTCTTTACTTATTTCATATACTTTTAAACCATCACTTGTCAGGCTGAATCCAGCTCTTCCACGTTGGCATAAAGTCATTCCTAAACGGGTTTCCAAATCACTCATTTTTTTACTAATGCTTGATTGGTGCATATTTAATTGGTACTGCGCAGCAGAAAAGCCACCGCTATCCGCAATCACCAAAAAAAGTCTTAACAGACGGATGTCAATATCATCTATTGGCTTCATTGTTATACAATTTTGGGGATGGATACAAGCCAAATTATCACATATAGGAATAGCTATAAAGCGTGATCTAGATCTCAAATGCAGTAGTAATTAATGTAACCATTTAAAACATAAGCCTATCTTATTCTCTGCCAACGAAACCCATTTAATATGATAAAATCGCTCTTCCCAGTTAACAGCCTGATAATCTTGGAATTAATATAATGAAAGTCATCTCCTTCAATATAAATGGCCTTCGCGCCCGCCTTCACCAGCTACAGGCACTAATCGACAAACATCAACCAGATGTCATCGGTCTACAGGAAATAAAAGTCCACGATGAAGCTTTTCCTCTCGAAGATATCGAGGCTATGGGTTACAAAGTCTATCACCATGGTCAAAAAGCACACTATGGTGTGGCTATGCTTTGTAAACATGAACCTATTGAAGTTCGAAAAGGCTTCCCGACCGATGAGGAAGATGCTCAGCGCCGTATGATCATGGCAACATTCGAGCAAGAGAACGGTAAAAAAGTAACAGTCCTGAACGGCTACTTCCCACAGGGCGAAAACATCAACCATGAAACCAAGTTTCCGGCCAAAGAAAAATTCTATGCTGATCTGATGGCTTACCTAGATGATCACCACAATAATGAAGAAGAAGTTATTGTGATGGGTGATATCAACATCAGCCCAATTGATCTGGATATCGGTATCGGTCCGGCTAATGCAAAGCGCTGGCTGAAAACAGGCAAATGCTCGTTCCAGCCAATTGAGCGCGAATGGCTAAGTACTCTAATGAACTGGGGCTTTATCGATACCTTCCGTCAGCTTCACCCGGAAGTTGACGACAAGTATTCATGGTTTGACTACCGCTCTAAAGGTTTTGTTGATAACCGCGGTCTTCGCATTGACGTTATCCTGGCAACACCATCACTGGCTGAACGCTGTGTAGAAGCCGGTATTGACTACGAACTGCGCGGTATTGAAAAGCCGTCCGATCATGCGCCGATCTGGTCAGTGTTCAAGTAATTCAAAGTAAAACGCCGGGGCAACACTGCTCCGGCGTTTTCTTTTACCTGTTGGAGTTACATCAACTCAATGGTCTTAAATGCCTCATCCAGTGCCCTTCCAGCTTCCTGAATCCCCACAAAATAATAAACGTCAGTGCCATATAACAAAGTCCGGCAAACAGGAATGATTCAAATGGCGCGTAATAGCGCGAATTCACGATACGGGCGGCTCCGGTTAAATCAACAATGGTCACAATCCCGGCTACTGCTGACCCGTGCAGCATGAAAATGACTTCATTACTATATGCCGGTAACGCCCGGCGAAGTGAGCTTGGCAGAATAACCCGCCGGAAAGCCTGCGCGTTGCTCATACCATAAGCCTTCGCTGCTTCAATTTCTCCTTTCGGCATACTGTTAATTGAGCCACGGATAATCTCTGCGGTATAAGCTGCCGTATTAAGCACAAATGCCACCAAAGCACAGAACCAGGCATCTTCCCACAATGTCCCTTGTACGGATATCAACTGACTCAGGCCGTAATAAATCAGGTACAGCTGAATCAGTAGCGGCGTTCCGCGAAAGAAGTAAATAAACGCCCAGGCTGGGCCATAAACAAAAACAAATTGACTGTTTCTGGCAATACCAATTGGAATCGCAATCACCAGGCCAACAATCAGAGCAACAAATACCATCCATACCGTGGTATAGAAGCCTTGCAGATAAATCGTCCAGCTTTCGCCGAGAATACTAAAATCCATGATCTACCTCGTATGAATACTGAATTTGCGCTCTGCCCACTTCAACGCTGACGTCGAGAGAGAGGTAAACAGAAGAAAAATGACAGCAATCGTCATATAAAAAGTGAATGGCATCTGAGTGGTGCCGGCAGCCAGCGCGCCCTTACGCACCATGTCATCCAGGCCGATAATGGAAACCAAAGCCGTTGTTTTCAATAAAACAAGCCAGTTATTACCAAACCCCGGCAGCGCGTGACGGATCATTTGTGGCAACAAAATACGACGAAAGGAGAGAAAGCTACTCATGCCGTAAGCTTTGCCGGCTTCCAGTTCACCTTTATCGACAGCCATAATGGCACCACGGAAAGTTTCAGCCATATAGGCGCCAAAGATAAAGCCAATGGTAATAATCCCGGCAATAAAAGGACTGATTTCCACATAGTCCGGCAGATAAGAAGTCCACTCGTGATTTGGATCGGAAGAAGTAAAATATTCGTTGAGCCACTCATTGAGCCGATACAGGCTGTCATTAAGCAGCATCTGGCCACCGAAGAAAATCAGCATCATCAGAACCAGATCCGGAATACCCCGAATTACTGTGGTGTAGAGGGTAGCAACTGCCCTTGCCCAACGGTAAGGAGACAACTTAGCCAATGCCCCCAGCATCCCCAGGATCACAGCCAGTAAAAGAGACAACAAAGCAACCTGGAGGGTCACCCATGCCCCTTCAATCAGTGACCACTCGTATCCTTTCAAATCTATCAAGGGAAGACTCCTTTAAACTTCTCAGGTCAGAGCCGCCCCGGACACTAAGCTCTCAGGCTTATTGTCATATACTTTCCGAGTCCGGCTCTCATTTTCCCGGGGCCAACACAGACTGCAGGCCCCAACCCTTTAATACAAAAGGGCGTTACTCACCATAAACATCGTAGGCAAAGTAGCGGGAAGCAATCTCCTGATAGACTCCCTTCTCACGAAGAGATTTAATCGCGTCATCCAGCTTTTTGGTCAGGTCTTTATCCTGCTTGCGGACAGCAATACCGAAACCGTCACCGAACCACTGAGGGTCCGTCAGTGAAGGGCCGATAAACTCATAACCGTTACCGCCTTCTTTATTTAGCAAACCTTCTTCCAGTGCCGATGCATCACCAAGAATGGTGGCAATACGCCCGGCCTTAAGATCAAGGTAGGCATCATCGAACGAGCCGTAACGAACAATGGAAACAGAATCACCGTAATTATCAGTCAGGTACTTATCATGAGTTGTCGCACGCTGTACGCCGACTTTCACCCCTTTAAGCCCTTCCTTAGTGAACTCAATCTTGGTGCCTTTCTTTGCAACAAACTTATTTGGGATCAACGCATACTTACCAGTGAAATCGACCTTTTTCTTACGCTCATCAGTGATCGACATCGCAGCAATAATCGCATCGTATTTTCGTGCCAGCAGGGAAGGAATAATGCCATCCCAGTCCTGAGCCACAATCTTGCACTTAACCTGCAGCTCTTTACACAGGGCATTGGCCATATCGACATCAAAACCTTTCAGCTCACCGCTTGGCTCTGTCCAGCTGAACGGAGGATAGGCACCTTCAATGCCGAAACGAACGACTTTCCACTCTTTAGCCTGAACCGATGTTGCTGCCAGACTTGATACGACAGCCGCGGCCAAAATCCATTTTTTCATTGTCTACTCCTGTTGTGTTTGCTGCTGCGCCTGCCTGTCCCCAAACGTTGGCCTGCGCAGTGATTGAAAACCTGATAACTGAGTTTAGTAAATAGATGAGATAAATTGCTGCAACCTTTCTGATTCAGGGTTGGTGAACAGTTTGCCAGGACATCCCTGCTCCTCTACCAATCCCTGATGCAAGAACATCACCTGGTTTGAAACATCACGAGCAAAAGCCATTTCATGAGTAACCACCAGCATGGTTCGGCCTTCCTGTGCCAGCTCCTGCATTACCCCTAACACTTCCCCGACCAACTCAGGGTCAAGCGCGGATGTCGGTTCATCGAACAGCATCACTTCCGGATCAACCGCAAGCGCACGGGCAATTGCAGCACGCTGTTGCTGTCCACCGGAAAGGTGACCCGGATAGTAATTACGACGTTCATACAGGCCTACTTTATTTAACAGCTCTTCAGCTTTTTCTATTGCCTCTGCCCGAGGAACGCCCAGTACATGGATCGGCGCTTCAATCACATTACCCAGCACCGTCATGTGTGACCAGAGATTGAACCCCTGAAAAACCATTGCCAACCGTGAGCGAATACGTTGAACCTGCTTCTCATCAACAGGCAGGTATTCACCACGACGGTTATTCTTCATCTTGATCAATTCACCATTAACCCAAATCTCCCCTTGGGTTGGCGTTTCCAATAAATTGATGCAACGTAGAAAGGTACTTTTACCAGAACCGGAAGAGCCGATAATTGAAATGACATCACCACGATGAGCTGTCAGCGAAATCCCCTTAAGGACTTCGTTCTGACCAAAAGATTTGTGCAGATCCTTTACATCAAGCGCCACTTGTTCTGCCATGCGCGCTAACTCCTGTTGCTCCGTGAATTCAAAATTACGCCCGTCGACAATGCATGCTGAGCCATTATTCCTGCCAGCCTGAACACTCAAATGAAGAATAGCCAGATTGTCTGCATTCCGAGCACTTTACCGAAAATATCACCACCAATAACAATTGGCAACATTTCATTAACCTAAAGCAATGTAACAATATTAGCTAAAATACACGAATAGTTATTCACTTAGCAACAACATCACCCTTCCTGACTGCAAAAAAGAACGCCCTGCTTTGATAGTAAAAAAAGCCTTTATAGCTTTTCCTTCTTTAAAAGCGGGATAATAGTGAACCTGATATCATTAACTACCACACAAACACAGATATAAATGTTGTTTTTCCTACAAATTCGCTCCCTATTTCAAACTAAAAAAACAGCAAACAAACCAGTTATAACAACTCACAATGAGGAAAAAGAGCAATTTTACATCAAATTTCAATCATCATAGCTCTGGCTAACGGCGAGCAAAGAAAAAAGAAACAAAAGCAGCCTGAGTGTAATAAGAAACTATAGTAGACAAGCCAATAAACACTCACCAAAGAATAAGCAATACTCTAAAATGTATTGATGTAATCAGAGGTAAAACCAACGAGCCCGACCTGAAAAAATATTCATTAAACAAAAATGAGCTTATCGTTTTTCCAGCTAGGCAAATGGCCAGAACATGACAAGCCAAGCATAAAATACGAACCAAAAGCAGGGATATGAAGAAATGAAAAGAGGTGAACAAACACTAATCCTGACCGCTATAAGCAGCCAGAAATAGAAAGAGCGAGCAGGTTACCCCACTCGCTCTTTTTACTGTAACAAGAAAGGAGAACCAGGCCCCTTCTCTGATGATTACATCATTGCAGCTCCGGCAAACAGAATAATGACAGTTGCAACCAATACCATGATGACAAAAGGCATTACCCATTTCAGGAAGCGCTCATAAGGGATCTTAGCCAGCGCCAGACCCGCAACCAGGTGACCGGCAGTTGGCGCAAAGATATTGATCCAGCCACTAGCAGACTGGTAAGCGGTAATGATCAAGTCACGACCGATGCCAGAGAAGTCAGCCAACGGTGCCATTAGCGGCATAGAAACTGTTGCCAGGCCGGATGTAGATGGAATGAAGAAACTCAGCACAATGTGTACAAAGTAAGTCACCACCACAAAGACACCAGATGACAGACCGGTAACCACACCTTCAGCCCAGTTCAGGATAGTATCGATAATCACACCGTTATCCATCACCACGTAGATACCACGGGCAACCGCAACAACTAGGGCAACGCCGATAAGATCTTTGGCACCTTCCATGAAGGTTTTAATGAAATCCCCCTCAGACATCCGGTTGATCACAGCAATAACAATCGCAGCGGTCAGGAATAAGGTAGACAGTTCATCAAACCACCACCACAAGGTTGGAATAGCCGTAATGCCCATGTCTTCCCAAGGAATAACACCGTAGATCATCACCAGGAAAGCACCGAAGAAGACGGTCATGGTCAGCTTCTGCTTACCGGTAAATTCACCGTCATCTTCCTTAACATGAGAGAACTCATCATTAAACTCGATATCAGCCAGCACAGAATGTGATTTATCCGCTTTCACTTTCGATGCATAACGCATAACGAACCATGAAGCCATCACAACCAGAACTGCAAGCTGAATCACACGCAAGCCGATTCCTTCACCGATAGGCAGCCCGGCAAAACCGGAAGCAATACCTGTCGCAAACGGGTTAACGGTAGATGCCAGAACACCGACACCGGAACCCAAAAGGATAATCCCCGCCGCAACCATACGGTCATAGCCGGCAGCAGCCATTACCGGCAGAATCACCGCCCAGAAGGCAACGGTTTCTTCCGCCATCCCGTAAGTAGAACCACCTAATGCAAACAAGGTGATAAGTACCGGGATCATCATCTGCTCACGACCATGGAACTTACGAACAATCGCCGCAACCCCGGAGTCCATCGCGCCGGTGCGCATAGTTACAGCAAGGAAACCACCGATCACCAGCACAAACAGCGCCACATCAACCGCTTTGTGGAAGCCTTTGATTGGTGCCATCAGCACATCAATCACACCCTGTGGCGAAGATTCCAGTTCCTGATACGAGCCAGGAATCGGCAACAGGCGCTCACCACCAGAATAATCCAACACTTCAGCAGCCGGGATCACCTGATCCGTACCGTTAACGATGTAGTCATATTTACCAGCCGGCATAATCCACGTCAGCAATGCCACCAGGGCAATGATGATAAACAGGATGGTATAAACCGTTGGCATCTTGAATGATTTTTTCATTTTGCCAGCCTCTGTTGCTGTCGTCATAGCTCTACTCCCTGCAATTGGTAGATCGCATTTGCATACACGTTCATTGCTTTGAGCATGTCATCAATGATCAAATACTCGTTGGGCATGTGCTCAACTTTCTCACGGCCAGGGAAAATCGCCCCGTAAGCAACACAGTTAGGGATTGCACGAGCATAAGTCGCGCCTCCCGAGGTCATAGGCTGACTTTCCATATCACCGCTTACTTCCTGATATGCGGCCATTAATGTCTGAATAACCGGGCTTTCTGCCGGCATATACAGAGATGGCAACACATCAAACTCTTCATACCTGAGGTCATACTGCTCGCAAACCGCCAGGATATCGTTATCAAAATCTTCTTTACTGAAAGTTACCGGCACCCGGATATCGATACCGAGCTTACTGCTCTGCTCATTAATATTGAGCTGGGCAACGTTAAATGTCAGGCGACCGCTGACATCTTCTACCGGGCCGAAAATCTCTCTGGCATTGGCATCTTCACCAACCTGCTCAGCAACAAAGTGAACCGCAGGATGGGTAACACCAAGCTCACTCAGAGCAATACACAAGCGAGAAATAGCATTAACGCCCTTGATGTCCGCAGCCGCAGAGTGTGCCGCCTTACCGAAAACAGTTACCTCGGCATCTTCAGCAGTAAAATCAAAACCAAGTTCATCAAGTTTGGCAACCAGCTCTTCCCATAGCGGACCTTCATACTTCGCCAGTTCAGGCACAGCGTTTAATGCACCGCCACAATCCAACTGCACTTCTGCGTCACCCGGTCCGTGAACCCAGGACTGGATCAGCATTTTTTCTGCGTGGATTAACGGGAAAGAAGCATCTGGTGTGAAACCGCACTGAGGTACTTCTTCTTTTTCCAGATAGCGATCGATACAGCGCCACAGGGTTTCTTCGTCTGTACCGAAGATAAAACGAATTCGCTTGTTCAGGGTAACGCCGCTGTCAATCAGGGCTTTAACCGCAAAGATAGCGGCCAGTGTCGGGCCTTTATCATCCTGAGTACCACGACCATATAATTTTCCGTCGCGGATCTCTGGTACAAATGGTTCAGAATCCCAGGCTGAAAGTTCACCTGTTGGTACAACATCCAAATGGCCAAGCACACCAATCATCTGCTCGCCATCACCAATTTCGGCGTAACCATAATAACCGTCACTGTCTTTAAATACGGAAAAACCCATTTCCTGACAAAGGTTCAGTGTTTCCATCAGACAATCATCAATCGGCAGTCCAAACGGCCTGTCGGTATCGTCTTCCTGGTAAACACTTGGTATCGCCACTAAACGCTTCACTGCGGCAATATAGTCATCACGCATTGCGTTTATCTTTGATGCTATTGTTGCTTTCATCGTATCCCTCTTATCACCATCCGGCTCAGCCTGATTTTTATTACTAATTCAGGCCAAACTGATGAATAGTTATGAACTGACAGAATAAACACCTGGCGGTATCTTATCCGACCAATTCATTCTGCTATAACGCAACAATTTTAACTGTGACTACTTTCACTTGGTGTTATATCAAGGTGGGATGGCGGTCAAAAACTCAATAATAATTATCAAGTTGTCACCAAACCTTAATCTTTGCACAAGTGGCATATAGCCAAATCATATAACGCAAAGAGAAGTAAAAAAGCGCAATGGAAATTACTTTAGTTAAATTAGGAATATTTCCTGGATTTAAGGTGAGAATTAAAATCAGTCAATAATAAAGTTCAATAACTATGAAACAGATTAAATAAAGAAAAAGAGAAGAAGAAAATAAAATAAAAGCATAAAGATTTTAGTTGTTTTTAATTATGAAAAAGTATTTTAACTTATTTCCAAAATAAACATCTTTTTCATTTTATTTTTCTCTTTAAAAAAGAAATAGCCCGCCAACACTCTATTAAGTTTTATTGATTGAACATATAATACCCACCACGAACAGATTATGTGTGTTGATCATATCCAATATATGCAATCACACTGATTACTATAAAAAGCCACCTTCGTTCTTGCGCCATAAATAACGTTAAAAGTCATGCTAAATACAATTAAGAATCTACCACTACGAATATTACTTTCGTTATCATCAGCTTTTGCTGTGCTGTGTTTCATTATTACGATTGTCATCAGCCAGAACCTGATTTCAGAGGTTGAAGATAATACCGACGTAGTTAATGATTTCATTGAATTTAACAGTGTAATGAAACTATTCCAGGACTTGCAGGATGTAAGCCGGATGAAATCTATTTATGCACTGGGTTTTTATGACCGTATGGACGAAATGGTCAGCATCAATAAAGATAATCTGGCAAATATCCAGCGCAGCTTTGACAAGTTGATGCATTCTGATAATTACGCAGTGACTCCGGAAGTAAAGCGATCTCTGGAAACATTTGTCAGTAATTACAAGCAATACGTAAAAGCCTCTGAAAAGATGCGCAGTCAGCGCCAACAAATCCGAACGATTTATGATGCCACCAGCTGGATCACTACCGATCTGAAAAATGCTGATTTGCAGGTGACAGAAAACCGCAGCGAAGAAGAAAGAGAGCCGTGGAATAAAGAAATTGCACAAATGGCTGATACTACCGGCCTGATGCTTTACCACATTGCGGTTGGTGTAAAAGGTCAAAGCCAGGAAGATACCAAAATCACCCTGGAACACACCCAGTCCCTGCTTAAGCAGCTAGCTCCTTTTACCAACTGGCCAGAAAGTAAAGAACTGGTGCAAAACTCACGCATGTGGGAGCAGCAAATCAAACAAATTATTGAGCTGCAAAACGAAAAAAGCCAGACAGTTAAACACATGATTGATCTAGGTAATATCAATACCAAAATCATCACTAAGCTATCACAGGCTTCAAATAGCAAAACGGCTGAACTGTCTGAGACAACCACAGATCTACTTGAATCTGTTAACAGCACTCAGCTAATCGCGACTCTGATTGCAACTGTATTGGCATTGTCTATCAGTATCCTGCTCTCCAATGCGATCAGCGATATCATGAACACCTTATACCAGACCGTTAAAAATATGGCGGAAGGTAAACTTGATGTTCGCTCAAACATCAAAGGCAATAATGAAATTGGCCTGCTTGGCTCAAGTCTTGATGAAGCCATTGAAGAGCTGGGACAAACCATTCGCGCTCTTCGTGGTGTCGGTGATGAAGTGGCCGCATCGTCAACAGAGCTGGCGGCGGTGATGACCCAGAGTGAAGTCAATGGACGTGAACAGCAACAACAGGTGGAACTGATCACCACAGCAGTCACTGAGCTCTCTGCAGCCGCCAGTCAGGTTGACGGTTATGCAAAAGCGGCTGACGAAAATGCTCAACAGGCACTGGCAATGGGCGCTGAAAGCACTACGATTGCCCAGCACTCACGTCAGCTAACCCAAGAACTAGCCGAGCAGCTGAATGAAACATCGAGCCAGGTAATTGACCTGAACGAGCAAAGCATCAAGATAAGTGAAGTCATCACTGTAATTGACAGCATTTCAGAACAAACAAACCTGCTGGCGCTGAATGCGGCGATTGAAGCAGCACGTGCAGGGGAAAGCGGACGCGGCTTTGCAGTTGTTGCAGATGAAGTTCGCGTACTGGCAGCCAAAACTCAGGATTCAACTCAGCAGATCCAGACGATCATTGAGCAGCTACAGCAGAAATCTTCAGCCGTGGTTGATGCAGTAAACAACAGCCTTGAGAAAGTAAACAGCAACAGCGAGATTGCAGAGCAAACCACTGTCCAGATCGAGTCTATTTCTCAGGCGCTGGAGCAAATCAGTCAGGTTAATGGCGATGTTACCGCTTCAGTGGAAGAACAGAGCCGAGCCATCGTTGATATCACTCAGAACATCAACAATATCAACGATATTATCAGCCAGAATGTTGCTGGTATCAGTCAAAGTGCCGAGGCTAGCAGCCACCTATCACAGCTGGCTGAAGATCAGAAAAATCGCCTTGGCGAGTTTGAAGTCGGCCACTAACCCTCGACATAGTTAATAAGGAAGTAGCAGCAATGCTACTTCCTTTTCTTATACCCTCATCAAATACCTCAATTCCGACGGACCTTTCACCAATTTCTGCCATTTCGGCCGGGACACCATCTAACTGCTGAATAATTCATCACACAAATGCAAGTTGATGTATTTACAAAGCATATTTATGGCAATACACTATCGCCTCTTCTAAAGAATATAAAACACAACACATTACAATCAGTTCAATATTCCTCTGTCGGATTTTTAATGCCTCTCCGGTATTTCCGTGTTTTCACACAAAATTAAGCTACGACATTCATGTTAAATACAATCAAAAATATACCATTACGCATCCTGCTCTCGCTTTCCTCTGCCTTTGCCATTTTGTGCTTCATCATCACAATCTTCATCAGTCAGAATCTGCTTAATGAAGTAGAAAGTAATACTCAGGAAGTGAATGACTACATCGTTTTCAACAGCCAGATAAACAGCTTCCAGAACCTGTTCGATGCCAGCCGCATGAAAGGCATTTATGCACTGGGCTTCTACCAGCATCTGGATTCCATGGTACAAACCAATAACAACAACCTGGCCACAATAAAAAACGAATTCAGCCAGCTACGTACCAGCGGCAACCAAGCACTGACGCCCGAGCTTTCCCGTTCACTTGAGCAGTTCATTGAGAACTTCCAGCAATACACCGCTGATTCAGAACAGTTACGTCAGCAGCGCCGTGAAATTCGTAAAATCTACGATGAAACCAGCTGGATTTCGACAGTACTGAACGAAGCCGATGTCCGGGTTACACGTAACAGAAGTGCAGAAGATCTTGCTAAGTGGAATAAAGACATTGCCCAAATGTCTGATATCGCTGGCCTGATGTTGTATAACATTGCCGAAGGGGTTAAAGATCAGAATAAAGAATCAACCCAAAATGCTCTGAAGCATACCCGCGATATGCTTAAGCTGGTAAAACCATTCGCACAATGGCCGGAAACCAAAGTGCTGTACACCGATGTACAAATTTGGGAACAGCAACTGCTGACTATCATTCGTCTTCAGCATGAAAAAGACAATACCGTCAAACACATGATCGATCTGGCAAATAAAAACACCAGACTGATCAATTCACTGGCCGAGCAATCCCGCGTTGCCACAGAAGATCTGTCAGAAACATCTGCATCTCTGCTTAGCTCAGTGACCACTAGTCAGATGACAGCCAGTGCCATTGCTATTGTCCTGTCGATCACCATCAGCCTATTGCTGGCCAATGCTATTAATCAAATCCTGCGTACCCTTTACCTTGCAGTACGTGACCTTGCTGATGGCAAAATGGATAAAACAACCGGCATCAGTGGTAACAATGAAATCGGTATGCTGGGTGCCAGCCTGGATAATGCCATCAGCCAATTGGGCCACACTATCCGCGCCCTGCGTGGTGTCAGTGATGAGGTCGCCGCATCCTCTACTGAGCTGGCAGCAGTTATGACCCAAAGCGAAATCAACGGTCGGGATCAGCAACAACAGGTTGAGCAGATTGCCACTGCGGTTACTCAGTTGTCTTCGGCTGCAAACCAGGTTGATGGTTATGCCAAAACAGCGGATGAAAGTGCTCAGCAGGCACTGGCACTGGGTGCTGAAAGTACCGCTATTGCCCAGCAGGCACGCGTACTAACACAAGAACTGACCGAGCAACTGAACGATACCTCCGGCCAGGTGACTGAGCTTAATGAACAGAGCATCCAGATTAGTGAAGTTATCACTGTTATCGACAGCATCTCAGAGCAAACCAACCTGCTCGCTCTGAATGCCGCCATCGAAGCGGCACGTGCCGGTGCCAGCGGACGCGGTTTTGCCGTAGTTGCAGATGAAGTCCGTGTTCTGGCAGCCAAAACTCAGGATTCAACCCAGCAAATCCAGTCCATTATCGAGCAGCTGCAGCAAAAATCAGCAGCTGTCGTTGATTCGGTCAACAACAGTCTGGATAAGGTCAACAGTAATAATGAGATCACTGAGCAGACAAACCGTCAGATAGAGTCAATCAGCCAGGCACTGGAACAGATCAGCCACGTTAACGGCGATGTCACTACCTCTGTCGACGAACAGAGCCGTGCTATTGTTGAGATCACTGAGAGCATCAACAATATCAATGACATTATTAACCAAAACGTAGCAGGCATCAGCCAGACAGCCGAAGCCAGTAATCACCTGTCGCGACTGGCAGAAGATCAGAAAAAACGCCTGGGCGAATTCCAGGTTGCAAAGCACTCGTAATATAAAAGAGGGAGTGGTACAAACCACTCCCTTTCTTTCATCAGTTCACTCTCTCCACCTTGCTATCCTTTAACAAAGTTCAATAGCAAATCCTTACTTTAGACACACTTGGGTTTCAGTAAACGAATTAGGTATACTGCGCGCCACTCAATACTCCTGACGAGATCGCTAATGAAAACATTTATTCCTGGTAAAGACGCCACACTTGAGGAAAGTATCGAGCGTTTCCAGACTCAGCTGAAACAACTGGGCTTTAATATTGAAGAAATATTATGGCTGAACCCGGTTCCTAATGTCTGGTCTGTGCTTATCCGTGATGTCGATGCACCGATGAACTTCACCAAGGGAACAGGCGCAAGCAAAGAAGCTGCGCTGGCTTCGGCACTGGGTAAATTCATTACGCGTCTATCGACCAACGACTTCTATACCGACTACTACCTAGGTAAAGAGATTGCTGAAAGCAAATTCGTTCACTACCCGAATGAAAAATGGTTCCCTTTAAGTCTTGAAGAAAATCTTCCACCGGAAGAGATCCTTGATGAACGTCTGACTCAATTCTACGATCCAACAATGGAATTGCTGGGTACCGATCTTATCGAGCTGCAATCAAGTAATATGGAACGCGGTATTTGCTGCCTGCCGTTCGAACGTCAGAGTGACAAAGAAACAGTTTACGTACCAATGAACATCATTGGTAACCTGTACATATCCAATGGTATGGCAACGGGTAATACGAAAACCGAAGCCCGCACCCAAGGATTGTCCGAAGTTTTCGAGTTAGCGCTCAAAAACCGTGTTATCTCAGAACGCATCAGCCTGCCTGCGATCCCTGAGCAAGTTCTGAACCGTTTTCCGGGTATTCAGGAGTCAATCAACACACTGGAAGCTGAAGGTTTCCCTATTTGCTGTTACGACGCTTCACTTGGTGGTCAATATCCAGTGATATGCGTAGTGCTATTCAACCAACAAGACAACACCTACTCAGCTTCATTCGGTGCTCACCCGCGCTTTGAACTTGCACTGGAACGCGCTGTAGCCGAAATACTTCAGGGCCACGGCCTGAAAGATTTGGATGTGTTCCCCGAAGCACTATTTGATAATGAAGTGACCGACTATGAATTTGTCGACTGGAACTTCAGTGGTACATCAGAAGAAGAATTCAACTGGCTGATGGCTATCTTTGAGCAGGCAGGTGCCGACGTTTACATTACCGATTATGACTTTCTCGGTGTCGACTGCTGCCGCATCATTGTACCGGGCTGGTCTGAAATCTATCCGGTCGAAAAACTGATCGAAGCCAACAATAACGTTGCGCTGGAGCTGCGTGAAACCCTGCTGGCACTTCCGACTGTTGAGTGGGACAGCGAGATGTACGCTGAAATGTACACCATCCTGGAAGAAGAAGTCCTTGATGACAGAAGTTACCTTTCCGAAATCATCGGCCTAGCTCCGCAAACAGATAGTGCCTGGCAAACTCTTTGTATCGGCGAGCTAAAGTGTCTACTGGCACTGGCTGGCGGTGATATTGAGCTGGCACAGGAATATGCTAACTGGTGTATCGAGTATAACGCTTCATCATACAGTCCGGAGCGTACCCAATTTTTCCACTGTCTGATCGCCAGCCTGGAACTGGCTCTTGATGAAGAACGCGATCCGGCTCAGTACAAAGCTGAATTTGAACGCCTTTACGGCAAAGAGATCGTTGCTGCAGCATGGGGGTCAATCGAAGGTACGGTCCGTTTCTACGGCCTGACCAGCGGCGATCTAACCATGACACAGTTCCCTGCACACCAGCAACTACTGGCTTCCTACCAAAAACTGCAGAAAGCCAAAGCAGCGAGTCAAATGTAGGTTTTTTACAACTTTTGGCTATATAAACTGGTGCCGGTAGTTTTCTATCGGCATTTTTATTCATCTATGCTCATAATGAATTGTTTAAAAATAAAACAACCAGTGACGACAGTACCGCTTCATCTCTTGTAAACCATGAAACGCACGCTACAATAGTAAAATTCATTATAAAATAACAACTTAAATAAAAATCAATCTATTCAGAGGGTATTCACAAGTATCGCTCTGTTATGAAATTTACGACATTTTTCATAATTTTTAGTCTTTCCACTCAATTTTTGTTGGTTTTTTTCTTATAATATTTTAGTCGTAGTGATCGAGATCAATTCCATTTTAGTATTCTGACGGTACACTTCGGATAAAATTTGGTGAAATTTAATTACACTCATCGGCACGCAATTCAGATTGTCCAATTTTTGAGTGGCAAGCTACATTACAGAAACCAAAGACAAGAATTATTTTAAACGTAGAACGAGGCAATTATGTCATCTGAAGAAAGAAGTTATCAGGAGCTGCACCGCCCTGCATCTGACTTCTCAACGCGATCGGAATATCTCGATCATGAACTGAAAATTATGAAGCCACGCCGCTTCGGCCTTAATCTGCCTGGCCGTGACTTCCGTTTCGAGCTTGAAGACCTTGTACCAGCACTGGCGGGTACTATCGGTATTATCGCAATGTACTCTGCGGTAATGATGTCTTGGGCTGACGGCCTGACTCAAGCTTGGGATCACATCAATCTTGGTAAAGAATTCGCAATCGAAGTTGCACGTGTTGAAATGCTACTTCCTGCGCTTCTTTTCTGTGTATTAGCATCCGGATTCATCAATCCTCGCGCCAACCTGGCTGGTAACCACGGTCCAATGATTCCATTGATCGGTTCTATCGCCCTGGCCGGTGCCCACCCTCTTGCTCTAGCCATCCTTCTTGGTGTATTCGGTCTTCTGCTAAGTTACTTCAAAGGCGGTTCTAAACTGGTGAACCTGACCTCTGAAGGTACAGCCGGTGGTCTGCTTATCTTCCTGGGCTTTACTGGTACCATGAGCCAGATCGGTTCAATCCAGTCTTGGGCTACAGGTCTTCAGTCTGCTGATGTTGCTGCTGGCAGCATGGGTTACGTTGGTCTGATCGTACTGGCTGTAAACATTATTCTTTATGCTTACCTGGCTCGCATCAACAAGCGCTGGCTGGCGATTCCTGCTTGTGCTATCACAGGCCTGATCGTTGCTCTGGTTCTAGGCGCCGGTTTCGACCTTAAGTTCGAAACAGAAATGGGTCTGCCTAACCTGAACCCAGTTTACTGGTGGGGCAGCACAGAAGAAGGTTGGATGCTTGGTCTGCCTAACCTGCAGCACTTCATCGCATCTCTACCTTTCGCAATCCTGGCTGTAGCAATGTGGTCTCCAGACTTCCTTGGTCACCGTATCTTCCAGGAACTGAACTACCCTAAAGGCACTGATAAAGTACTGATGGACGTTGATGACACTATGACTATGTGTTCTATCCGTCAGATGGTAGGTACTGCTCTGGGTGGTGGTAACATCACTTCATCTTGGGGTACTTACATGATCCCTGCAGCTATCGCGAAGCGTCCAATTCCTGCTGGCGCGATCGTTCTTGGCTGTCTGGTAATGTTCATTGCTATCCTTGGCTTCCCAATGGACGTAGCAGTATGGCCACCAGTAATGCGTATTGCTCTGCTGGTTGGTGTATTCCTGCCACTTCTGGAAGCTGGTGTTCAGATGGTTAAAGACACTAAAGATTCACAGTCTGCGGGTATCTGTATCTTCGCATCTGCTGTTGTTAACCCGGTTCTGGCATGGGCTCTGACTATGCTACTGGACAACAACGGTCTGATCGGTGACAAAGAGCGCGCAACTAAGCTGTCTTTCGCTGACAAGGTAATCATCCCTGGTGGTGTACTGATTATCTGTCTGATTGCGATGCTGGCAGTTGGTATGCTTGAAGGCCAATACGGCATTCCAGCGTTACTATAATCAAAGCTGGGGCAGTAGATGATGCTGCCCCAACTTAGTATTAGTGCAAGTTTCTAGCACTAATACGAATAATGAAATCATAAACAATCTGAAACCTATGATTTGATTATCCGTATTATTGTTAATAAAAGTGTACTGTCCATCACCCTCCGGTGGTGAAGAACTGTCAAAGTTCAACAGTACGTGTTTTTTCTACTAAAAAGGTAGGTATGTCATGGCAGAGCAATTTGCTAAAGCTTGGGAAGGTTTTGCGGCAGGTGACTGGCAAAACGAAGTTAACGTACGCGACTTCATCCAGAAGAACTACGCTCCGTATGAAGGCGACGAATCTTTCCTAGTATCTGAAGGTACTGAAGCGACTAAATCGCTATGGGCTCAGGTAATGGAAGGTATCAAGCAGGAAAACAGCACTCACGCTCCTGTAGATTTCGATACTTCTGTTATCTCTACCATCACTGCGCATGATGCAGGCTACATCAACAAAGATCTAGAGACTATCGTTGGTCTTCAGACTGAAAAACCACTTAAGCGTGCGATCATCCCTAACGGTGGTATCCGCATGGTTGAGGGTTCTTGCAAAGCGTACGATCGCGAACTAGATCCTCAAGTTAAGAAAATCTTCACTGAATACCGTAAGACTCACAACCAAGGCGTTTTCGATATCTACACTCCAGATATCATGAAGTGTCGTAAGTCTGGTGTTCTGACTGGTCTTCCAGATGCATACGGCCGTGGTCGTATCATTGGTGACTACCGTCGTGTTGCTCTGTACGGTATCGACTACCTGATGAAGGACAAGTTCGCTCAGTTCACTTCTCTTCAAGAAAAATTCGAGAACGGCGAAGACCTACAGGCTACTATGCAGCTACGCGAAGAAATCGCTGAGCAGCACCGTGCTCTAGGCCAGATCAAAGAGATGGCTGCTAAGTACGGTTGTGACATCTCTCGTCCAGCTGAAACTGCACAAGAAGCAATCCAGTGGACTTACTTCGGCTACCTAGCTGCTGTTAAGTCTCAGAACGGTGCTGCTATGTCTCTAGGTCGTACTTCTACGTTCCTAGACGTATACATCCAGCGTGATATCGAAGCAGGTAAGATCACTGAAGAACAAGCTCAGGAAATGATCGACCACTTCGTAATGAAACTACGTATGGTTCGCTTCCTACGTACTCCTGAGTACGATGAGCTGTTCTCTGGCGACCCAATCTGGGCAACAGAATCTATGGGTGGTATGGGTCTTGACGGTCGTACGCTGGTAACACGTACTAACTTCCGTTTCCTAAACAGCCTGTACACTATGGGTCCTTCTCCAGAGCCGAACATCACTGTTCTATGGTCTGAGCAGCTACCTGAAGGCTTCAAGAAGTTCTGTGCGAAAGTATCTATCGATACTTCTTCTATCCAGTACGAAAACGACGACCTAATGCGTCCAGACATGGAGTCTGATGACTACGCAATCGCATGTTGTGTATCTCCAATGGTTGTTGGTAAGCAAATGCAGTTCTTCGGTGCTCGTGCTAACCTAGCTAAAACAATGCTTTACACCATCAACGGTGGTGTGGATGAGAAGCTGAAGATCCAGGTTGGTCCAGAAATGGACAAGATGACTGACGAAGTTCTGAACTATGACGACCTAATGGATCGCATGGATCACTTCATGGATTGGCTTGCTAAGCAGTACGTTACTGCACTGAACAGCATCCACTTCATGCACGACAAGTACAGCTACGAAGCATCTCTAATGGCTCTTCACGACCGTGATGTTAAGCGTACAATGGCTTGTGGTATTGCTGGTCTGTCTGTTGCTGCTGACTCACTGTCTGCAATCAAATACGCAACTGTTAAACCAGTTCGTGACGAAGACGGCATCGCGATCGATTTCGAAATCGAAGGCGATTACCCTAAATTCGGTAACAACGACCCACGCGTTGATGACATCGCTTGTGAACTTGTTACTACGTTCATGAACAAGATCCGTAAGCTTAACACTTACCGTGATGCAATCCCTACTCAGTCTATCCTGACTATCACTTCTAACGTGGTATACGGTAAGAAGACTGGTACTACTCCAGACGGCCGTAAAGCTGGTGCTCCATTTGCTCCAGGTGCTAACCCAATGCACGGTCGTGACGAGAAGGGTGCGGTAGCATCTCTGACTTCTGTAGGTAAACTACCATTCGCTGACGCGAAAGACGGTATCTCTTACACTTTCTCTATCGTTCCTAACGCGCTAGGTAAAGAAGTTGAGACTCAGAAAGCTAACCTTGCTGGCCTGATGGATGGTTACTTCCACCACGAAGCTGGCATCGAAGGCGGTCAGCACCTGAACGTTAACGTTCTTAACCGCGAAACTCTAGAAGACGCAGTTAAGCACCCAGAGAACTACCCACAGCTAACTATCCGTGTATCTGGTTACGCTGTACGCTTCAACTCTCTGACTCCAGAGCAGCAGCGTGACGTAATTTCTCGTACTTTCACTGCTTCTCTATAATTGAGACTTCAGTGTAAGTAAGCTAGCCGCTAGCGATAGTAACTAGCTGACAAACAGAAAAAGCCGGTCTCTGACCGGCTTTTTTATTATCCCCAAATGAGTCTTCTGATAGCTATAAATTCATAGCTACTATTACATCCCCAGACACAAGCTTACAATGTAACTGATAGCACTTACCCCTTTAAAATCAATGGTTTAATATCAAACTAAAAACCTTATCTAAACTAAGCTAAAGATTAGTTTTGAACATTGTTGTATTATTTTTAATGCAAGCGTAATATATCTCGCAATTTTGTAATACAAACAGCTAAGAATAGTCATGCCCAGCACCTCCTCGATCCTAAACCTCGCTAAAATAACCTACCCAGATGGACTACAAACCAAATCAAAAGCTCTCTGGAAATATCGACTCAGGTTTATCCTTCGTGCAGCAATAATGCGTACCTCAGTAAAAAAATTACAATCTGGCATCAAGCCTGAAATGCTGGATACGCTGCTAAAACAGCATCACAATTTTTTTGAAAAACCGATGAAGCCTTACATTACTGTTAAAGGTTCACCAGATGAGCGCGCCGACTTTGTAGTGAGTCACTACAATTTTGTAGAAAAATGCCTGCCCGAAGAAACAACTCATGCCATTTATCAGCAACAAAACGGTTTAGAGTTAGCTCACTTTGAAGTAAAAGATGAAGAATTTCGCCTTGCACTAATGTATGACTCCCGATACCAAAAAGAAGGAGACATGACCCTGAAACTGTTGGATAACCAAAATTTAGCTTTCTACGCAGTCTCATTTTCTATTCGTGAAGGGTCAAATGGTCGAGAACTGGCTATAGGTGGTATTCAAGGTCCGGAAAGCAGCCCAGAAAATAAAGTAAGAATTAAAGCGCTGACAAAAACCTTGCATGGCCTTCGCCCTAAAGATTTGATGATCAAAATGCTGACTATCATCGCCAACGTATGGCAGGTTGATCATCTTCTTGCCGTTAAAAACAGCGCTCATATCTATCGCGCTCGTCGTTACCATAAAGGAAAAGTCAAAGCTGATTACGATGCTCATTGGAAAGCATTAAATGCAACAGACTATAATCGCGACTTTGTCGAACTCAGCAAAACTGAAGTTCGAAAAACACCAGAAGAAATATCTCGCCCTAAACGAGCGATGTACCGTCGTCGCTATGAGTGGCTGGATTTAATGACGGAAAAACTGTCACAAGAGCTTTGCTTAACCACTCAAACACAGCAATAAAAGACACATCAGTGGCATATCATTTTTATGCCACTGTCTCTTTTCGATCCCGCCTTCTGTTTCCCCGGTAACCAGAGAATAATTTAAGCCAGTCACTCTTATCGTACGTCTAACTACCGCTCCATTACTTAACTATCAAAAATCATTTCGAAGACTGTCAGTAGCCTGATTTTCAGATTGAACAGCAAACCTAGCAGCTATAATCATGGAAAGTAACAGAGCAAAAAGAGACAGGCTGAGACGCAAACGCTTCCACATAAAAAATGTAGAACTATTACAGTTTTGACTCTTTTTCCGCTATTTTAGCCAGACATTTTGTAATAAAATAACAATATAAAACACGCCCCACGCGGAGAAGTAAAGCAATGTCTGTAAAAGGCCGTATTCACTCTTTTGAATCCTGCGGTACCGTGGATGGACCCGGCATCCGTTTCATCGTTTTTTTGCAAGGCTGCCTGATGCGTTGTCAGTACTGTCACAACCGTGATACCTGGGACCTGCATGATGGACGAGAAATCACCGTTGATGAACTGATCAAAGAAGCCGGTGCCTATCGTCATTTTATGAACGCCTCCGGTGGTGGTGTTACTGCATCTGGCGGTGAAGCCATGCTACAGCCTGAATTTGTCCGCGACTTCTTCCGCGCGGCACAGGCGCAAGGAATCCATACCTGTCTTGATACCAATGGCTACATTCGCAAACATACGGATGTTGTTGATGAAGTGCTAGACAGCACTGATCTGGTCATGCTGGACCTGAAACAGCTTGATGATTCTGTTCACCAACAATTGGTTGGTGTACCTAACAAGCGCGTTCTGGACTTTGCCCGCTACCTTCACCAACGTGGCCAGAAGACCTGGATCCGTTATGTTATCGTTCCGGGTTTCACTGACGATGAAAAATCTGCTCATCTATTGGGTGATTTCATCAAGGACATGGACAACATTGAAAAAGTTGAGCTGCTGCCCTACCACCAGCTTGGCGAACACAAGTGGGAAGCCATGGGCTATGATTACCCTCTTACCGGCGTAAAACCACCACCAAAAGAAACCATGGAAAAAATCAAAGGCATTATCAGCGAATACACTTCTGCTAAAGTAATGTATTAATTCCAGATCAAATCGATTCATTTTAAAAAGGAGAGCTCATCGCTCTCCTTTTTGTTTTTCTTCAGATTTACCTGACAATTTTGCTATCCGGCTTTTCACCACTAGGTTTTCTGGGCGACCTCAATTCAAATATGGGTGCAAATGCATATAAAGTTTATTGCACTGGTGAATAAGTAATACTGATAGTTAAACCCACTTTATTCAAAGTTTCCTATATCGCAAAAACGCCTTCAAAGCGCCTTCAAAGCGCCTTCACAACAAGCATTCAGCATAAATAAAAACCGGCCAGTATCAATTCTTCTATTTTTAATAAGAGAGTTTGATTATTTGTCTAAATAACCGACAAAAAGCGCCTAATCAACCACGATCAATGCACACACTTACATATCAATTTCACTAAAAATAGTTATCATGAAAACTGATGCAAATTAGCATTCGGTTCAGCATAAGAAATCATGTTATTTTTTCCTTTACGGAAAAACAAACAACTAAATATGTGTTCTGGGTCATCATTAAGATCAATTTTAAGCCTTTATGGCTTCATGAGATCACATTTTATAAGTAAGAACCGATCATTATGCTCTTTGTTTTATATTTATATAGTTTGTAATGCACATCAATTTTTCTGATGCAGATTACATTTCCATCTTACGGTCTTTAATCATCCTGACAGCTTCACGGCGGATACACTCACGCAACGGGTTCTCTATCGAGTCAGCACGCCAGATAAAAGAAAGTGTTCGCTTCATATTCAGCTCAGGTACATTCAAGGCTACCAACTCTCCGCGCTCGATATGTTTAGCCACGTCCAGGTAAGGCAGACAGCTCAAATAAGGACCATGAGTAACCAAAGATTTAAGGACGGAAATCTGTTCATACTCTCGCCAGACATCTAAGTCTTCAATGACCCCGTGCAAAGCGCTCTCAAAGCTTTTTCGGGTACCGGCCCCCTGCTCGCGAAGCACCCATTTTGCCTGTTCCAACTGAGCAAAACTGACTTTTTCGAAATTGGCAAAAGGATGGTACTTGGAGGCGATAATTACCAGATGGTCATGACACCAGACTTCCTGCTCCAGCCGACTGTCATCACAACGTCCTTCGATAATCCCTAGCTCACATTCATAGTTCCTAACCTGATCAATCACTTTCTGAGCATTCTTTACACTCAGCTGAATGCGCAGTTCAGGGAAGTCTTTATCAATGATACTGATTAGTTCAGGTAACAGGTGTTCCGCTGCGGTCTGGCTGGCAGCCAGGCTAATTTCACCGCTGACAATATGCTGATCATAAAAACCCAACTCTATCTGCTGGGCATCAAACAACAGTTTCTTAGCCCGTGGTCGCAACCAGGCCCCCCAATATGTCAGTGCCATTTGCTTTCCCTGACGTTCAAACAGGGGCCGCCCCAGCAGCTTTTCCAGTTGGGAGAGTGCCATACTGGCCGCAGACTGGGTTAATGCCAGATTTTCAGCGGCTTTACTCACACTTCGCGTACTTGCCACCTCTTCAAAAACAGCAAGCTGCTTCAGTGAATAACGCATTCAAAACTCCTATTACCAATGCAAATCGTTCCTTATCGCCAAGAATATCAATTTTTGTGATTGGGGTTAAAGAAATTATCAATTTTACTCAAGACTTTGCTCCCACTTATTCTGACGCTCAGTAATTCACGTCACACAGAGGAGGAAAAGTGACATTACTAACCAAAGCGCAAACACGCATCCCGCACCGGAGTGTCAGTAAACTTAAAGGAGAATTTTGACATGGCTGCGTCAACAGCAACCAATAATAACCATAACTTCACTCCGAAGGAGATGATGAAACAGGCAGAAGTGTACGCGGTTGGCAAAGCTTCTAAACCAACCCGCACCACGATCTCACTGGCGATTACCGCCGGTGTCTTCATCGGCCTGGCTTTCGTGTTCTACATCACTGTAACCACAGGCAGCAACCTGGGCTGGGGCCTGAACCGTCTGTTCGGTGGCCTGGCATTCAGTATGGGCCTGATCCTGGTCGTAATTTGCGGCGGTGAACTGTTCACCAGTACAGTTCTGTCTTCCATCGCCCGTGCCAATAAACACATAACCACCGGCCGTATGCTGGCAACCTGGGGCAAAGTTTACTTCGGTAACTTCCTGGGGGCGATGCTGCTGCTAAGCCTGGTAACCATGGGGAGCCTTTACCAACTGGACGGCGGCCAGTGGGGTCTTAACGCCCTGCACGTTGCCCAGCACAAACTTCACCACCAGCCACTGGAAGCTTTCTCTCTGGGTGTGTTGTGTAACCTGTTGGTTTGTCTTGCCATCTGGATGACCTTCTGCTCAAACAACATGATGACCAAAATGGCCATGATGATCCTGCCGGTTGCAATGTTTGTCAGCACCGGTTTTGAGCACAGCGTCGCAAACATGTTCATGATCCCGCTGGGTATTACTATTCAGAACATTGCCCCGGAATCATTCTGGCTGAACCTGGGAGTTTCGCCTGAACAGTTTGCCGACCTCAATATCCATAACTTCATTTTTGCCAACCTGATCCCAGTCACCCTGGGCAACATTGTTGGCGGCGGCGTGCTTGTCGGCCTGAGCTACTGGTCTATCTTCAGCTCAAATAAGACGCACCAAGCCACTGCAACCATCATCACCCCGGATTTTTCTAACTCCACTGTTTTAAACAAGGACAACGCTATGCTTCAGGAAAACCTATTAGTGAACGATTACATGCGTCCAGCAACTACGACTCTGCAACCAGGTATGCCTGTTGCACAAGCGCTGGATATTCTGATGAAAGAAGAACAGTCAGGTGCGCCGGTTCTGTCCAGCGACAACCGCCTTGTTGGCTTCTTCTCTGTTCATGATGCGCTGGTTGACCTGTGGTGTAACGACTACATGCCAGATGCAGAATGCAAAGTGCAGGATCTGATGAAGCATGAAATCCAGACAGTAAGCCCAGACAACTCAATTCTGGAAATTGCTGAGTACATGAGTATCGACAAGAACATCCTGTACCCGGTAAGCAGCAGCGGTATCGCAACTCAAATGACTACCCAGTCACTGACTGAACGTGCCCGCACTATGGTTGTAAGCCGTCCGCAAAGCTTCCCGGTTGTCAAAGACGAGCAACTGGTTGGTATGATCAGCCGCCACGATATCATCAAGGCCCTACGCCCGGTATACGGCAGCCTGGTTTCTGTTTCTGAGTTAGACCAAGCTCAGGCTAAAACTGAAACAGCTTAATCGCTGAACCACCTGCCGGTATATCCGGCAGGTTTTCTTTTTTCCTCCTCATTACGCCTCCACATCCGGCAAGGATTTAATTAAGAACAAATAAACCACACTAACATCGGATTTTTTCTACATATACGTGATAAAATTATGGTATAAACCAAACGCAAACGATTGCGTGACCTGCAAAAGCAGTTCGATGCAATATCTCTATTGCTACCAATGCGAGGTTATGGCCGCCCATGAAAAGTGATATTCAAATCTGTCGTGACACCACACTGACCCCAATTGAGCAAATCGCAGAACAAGCAGGAATTCTACCGGACGACTTATCTCCCCAGGGCAGCCTGAAAGCGAAAGTAAAGCCCTCTATCCTCAATCGTCTGAGTGACCAAAAAGAAGGCAAATTAGTACTGGTTACCGCCATTACCCCGACTCCGCTAGGCGAAGGCAAAACCGTAACCACCATCGGACTGGCTCAAGGGCTGGCCAAAATCAACCAAAGCGTTATGGCGTGCATCCGCCAGCCATCAATGGGGCCGGTTTTTGGCGTCAAAGGTGGCGCAGCCGGTGGAGGCTACAGTCAGGTAGCTCCAATGGAAAAGCTGAACCTGCACCTGACCGGCGATATCCACGCGGTCAGCGCAGCCCACAACCTCGCAGCAGCAGCACTGGATGCCCGGATTTACCATGAACAGCGCCATGGTTACGATGCATTTGAAGAAAAGACCGGTCTAAAGGCACTGCGCATTGATATCAACCGTATCAGCTGGAAGCGCGTAATGGATCACAACGATCGCGCCCTGCGTATGATCACGGTCGGCAACAATGAGCCGGGCAAAACCATCAATGGCATTGCCCGTGAAGACGGCTTTGATATCTCGGCGGCTTCTGAGCTGATGGCTATCCTTGCCCTGTCAAAAGATCTCAAGGACATGCGCCAACGTATCGGCCGCACCGTTATGGCTTATAACCTTGATGGTGAACCGGTAACTGCTGAAGACCTCAAAGTTGCCGGAGCCATGGCTGTCACTATGTGTGAAGCCATTGAGCCAACCCTGATGCAAACCCTGGAAGGTGTTCCAACATTAATCCATGCAGGCCCATTCGCCAATATTGCCCACGGCAACTCATCTGTCATTGCTGATCGAATTGCCCTGAAGCTGAGCGACTTCACCATTACCGAAGGCGGCTTCGGTTCAGACATGGGTTTCGAGAAAGCCTGTAACATCAAAGCGCAGCAAGCTGATCGCGGACCGGATTGTGCGGTTGTCGTTGCAACACTGCGAGGCCTTAAAGCCAACTCTGGCTTGTATGATCTGCGCCCGGGCCAGGCATTGCCTGAAGCAATTTTTGCTCCGGATGAACAGGCACTGCAGGCTGGTTTTGCCAACCTGAAATGGCATATCCGTAACGCAGCCAAATACGGGATCCCGGTGGTAGTAGCAATCAACCGCTTCCCACAGGACACTGATGCTGAACTTACCCAGCTAAAAGCCATGGTTGAAGCCGAAGAGTTTGGCTGCCATGTCGATGTAGCAATCAGCGAAGCATTCGGTAAAGGTGGCGAAGGAGCGATTGAGCTAGCCAACGCGGTCGTAAAAGCTTGTGAAACACAGGCTCAATTCAAGCCGCTGTACAACCTTGAACAGACTCTGGAAGAGAAATTGATGACTGTGGCAGAAGTCGGTTACGGCGGCCGAGGCATTGAACTTTCCGATCTAGCTAAAAAGCAACTGGCTGAACTTAAAGCTCAGGGTCACGACAATCTGGCAGTTTGCATGGCAAAAACCCCGCTATCTATCAGCCATGATCCGAGTCTCAAAGGTGCTCCGACTGATTTCACCATTCCGATCCGTGAGCTGAAGCTTTGCGCCGGTGCCGGTTTTATCTATGCACTGTGCGGCAATGTTATGACCATGCCGGGCCTACCTGAAAAGCCGGCCTTCATGGAAATGGATATTGATGAAGACGGTAACATCACTGGTTTGAGCTGATCTTCAACTCACTTCCACCCTATCTATTCATCCCGATCACGGGATGAATAGATATAGTCTCTGTCCGCAAACGTCCTCACCCACTCCGGCTTATACACCACCAGCAACGTCATCGCCATCCCGTTGAGTAGTGCTTCAGGAAATAACAGCAAAGGCAGTAATGCCAGATAATTTTCAACAATGTAGTGCCATGAATACAGGTTGCTGAAAAATACCCAACCGCTGGTCAGCAACAAATGAACCGCCATTGTCAGTGCGCCGTTGAAGAAAGCCCCGACAAAGAGGTAAACAAACAAATGCCTGGGCAGGAAACGGTAGGTAAAGAGGAAAAAGCCGTAACTAAAGGTTATCGGCAACACAACTCCCGTCATGGCATACAGCCCGACATCCGGCCAGGCAACCATCCCAAACAAGCTCAACCCCACAACAGGCAAAGAGCCAATCAAAACAGCTATCTTCCAGCCGTGACAGAGAATCAGCACAGTCAGTGCCAGGAAATGCACCTGAAGCCCCTCTGCGATCCCGGCTCTCAGGCTCCAGAGCAGAAACAACACCAATACACTTGCCATGACCAAATGCTGGTAGTCTCTTTCCGCTCTGAACTTAGACCAGAACTCCCGTGGGTACCTCAACACTAAAACCGCCAGCCAGAACAGGAGTCCGCACCACTGAAACACCGTCATCCCTATCACTTTCCTTTAAGGTTGATAAGCTAAAATTAAAAGAATAATCCAACAATAACCATGTAATGAATAAGGGTAAATATTGTTAAAACATCAGCTTCAAGCCTGATTGGACAAGCTTTAGCCAAACATGATTTTTTAACAAGAAATCGTCCGCAAAGATGTCGTCAGATCAATTTTTTTTGCAATTAACCTGATAATCTCAAAGCCTGCTCAATAAATAATTAAAGGCCTATCATTATGGAAATGACTAACGCACAACGTCTGATTCTTTCTAACCAGTACTACCTGATGGCTCAGCTGAACCCTGAGAACGCCGAAAAATACCGTCGCCTGAAAACCATTGTAGAACGTGGTTACGGCCTGCAGATGCGTGAACTTAATAAAGATTTTGGCTGCCTTGAAGAAGAAGAATGTCGCACCATCATTGATTTCATGGAAATGCATCATGCCATGCAGGAATCATACAAAATGCTGAGTGAAGAAAACCAGAAACAAGTAGACCAACGCCGTCTGCAGTTCCTTGGCTTTGATGCGGCAACAGAATCTCAGCTTGTGCACTATGTTCGCTTCCTGACCGAAGAAGAAGGTCTTTACCCTCAGTTTGATAAAGCAGAACACCATTTCAACAGCCAGGTTCCGATGCTGGAAAAATACCAACGCATGCTGCAAACCTGGCGTAACTGCCCGCGTCAGTACCACCTGTCTGCGACAGAAATCCAACAGATCCAGAACGCTTAATTTCCTGCGATTTTTCCAGAAGAAAACCGGAGCCAGACTCCGGTTTTCTTTTATGGGCGGTTTATATTTATATATAGCTAATCGTTCTATTCAGCCCAATTCATTGATAGCAAAAAAGAACACCGGCAGACATCTTATTAACACCTCGGTTTCATCTGCTCCAATACCAGAAAAATGTGACATTGAGCAGTATTTAATGTCATGATGTGTCACCCCTGACTCATTACAAATAGTTACAAATACAAAATCGATAGCACTATTAGAAAATCCTAACCCACCTGACTTAATTCACTACAAACCAATCAAATAACCTTGTATATAGAGACTGTCAATGCAAGGTAAGTTATTAATTCATGAACCGTTTACTTATTATTTGTCTGTTTTTTTCTTCAGTCTGCCTTGCTAAATCAACAAATAATTTAATTATCTTAACAACTTTTTCCGAGTCCTCTATTGAACCCGTGATCCAGCAATTTAAACAACAACATCCCGAAACCTCGGTTAAGGTGCTCCATCGTCGTGGAGAGGCCGGGCTTCGCCTGCTGGAAAAACAAGCTCATGATATTGATATAGTCATTTCATCATCACGACTGGCGTTTATGCCTGTCATTGAAAAAAACGAGTTCCTGCCGCTGGGTGACATTCAACTGACTCCGTCGGCAAAAAGACAGACACAACTCCATCAGTTACCAGACAATGTCACTGTCTTTGCCTGTTCTGGCTATGGCCTGATGTGGAACACAAAATATTTACAAAAGCACCAGCTTGATATTCCGGACTCATTAGAGAGCCTGGCTCAACCTCAGTATTATCATCATGTCATTATGAGCAGTCCGGCGCGTTCTGGTTTTACTCATCTGGTCATTGAAAACATCTTGCAACACTACGGTTGGGAACAAGGCTGGAAACTGCTACTTCAAATTGGCGGAAACCTTGCCTCAGTATCAGCCAGAAGCTTTGGCGTCAACGATGCCGTATCTCGTGGTCTGGCCGGTATTGGCATTGTTCTCGACAACTTTGCCTCACAAAGCAGCCGACAATTCCCATTCATCGGTTTCCGCTATCAGGAAAACAGCCCGCACCTGCCAAGCTATATTGCAGCGCTGAAGAACACCCATCAAGCCAAAAACACACTCGCATTTATCGAGTTTATGTTGTCTGAGCCCGTCCAGAGCAACATGTTGGAAGGCTCTGTACACAAACATAACCTTACCCAGGCGGAAGACATGCCTTTCGCGGTAAAAGCACTGGATCATCAACTAATTGCACAACGAGACGTGCTGGTAATGCAGCTATTTGAGCAGGTGATCAGCCACCAGTTGGTCAGCCTGAATCAGGCCTGGCAGTTACTCCATAAAATCAGCCAGCTTGACTCGCTGACCGAAGCCCAGCGCCAACAATATAAGCAGGCTCAACAACTGGCCTCTACGCCACCGATTTCTGAAGAACAGGCAGAAAGCAGCAATTACTTCAATCAGCTGACTATGTCACCATCAGATGTTTTTACCGCCAGACAGACCAATGACTGGCGTACAGCGATGGCTAAACAGCTAGAACAATCTATCCGAATCTCAGAGCTGATCCTTGCCAGCGCACAAAAGGAGCGCTGATGCCATTTCGCAATACCATAGGTAAAAACCTGATCCTGGCTATCAGCTTTATGGCAACCCTGACTATCAGTGTGAGTATGATTGCGGCTGTTACTTGGGAAACGCTGGACGATCAAATTAACTCCATCGTCGAGAAAAATATCCCGACCCTGAAAACCAGCTACCAGCTGGAACGGAACACTGCCGGTCTGCAGGCGGCGCTGAACCAGCTTGGTAATAATCACGATCCGTTACTGCATGGTGAACTGAAGCAAAAAGTTGACGAGAAACTGGCAAGAATTACCAATACCGTCAACCACACTTCGTTGATCGAGCTTCATCCGAGTATCAAGGCCGAACATGAAGCATTGCTGACCGATACCGCGGTTTACGCCAACCTGCTCTACCGGCACAACATGCAGCATGCATCCCTGGCACAAACTGAAAACAACATTAAATGGCTTCACCAGGATCTGGTTGATGAGCTGACGCCGATCCGTCAGGAAGTCGAGTGGCAGCTGACCCGGATGCTCCCTAATGCCATCAACATCGAGGCTGTTGCCGATGTAATGACTGAGTTTTCCCTGATCCAGTCAATCACTGTGCATGAAAGCGAGTTGTATCAGCTGGTACAGGAAATCATTCAGCAACGTCAGAGCCGGGATCTTGGCAATGCTTTCTACTTTATCGGTTATAAAACCGATGAAGTCAGCAAGATGAGCCAAGCACTTAACCATTACCCGTCAACCGTTTCATACCGACAGTTGCTGCAAGAGCTGATCACCATAGTAGAACCCAACGGCATCCTGGAACAACAACTGAGACTGGATGTTGAACTGCATAACGCCATCGATAAATTTGAGAGGCAGATCCAGGCTCGCCTAAAACATCAGGAAGAGGTCATCCAGGCGATAGTAGAAAAAGAGAATACATCACTTCGCGAACTCAATGAGCAGACCCGCGAGGCTGTTCAGCTCAGCAACCTGATCTTGTTTGTTGTGGTTATCCTGTCGATTTTCCTGTCTGTTATTCTGTCGATTTACTTGGTCGGCCGCGGTATTGTCAAACGCCTGAACCTGCTGTCACAGGATCTGGCGGCGGTGGCTAACGATCACCTGAATGCCCAAATTCAGATCTCTGGTAATGATGAAATCGGCAAACTTGGCGACAACCTGCGCCATTTCTGCCAACAGATGCAGGAAATGCAGCGAAGTAATGCCCTTAACCTGATAAATAATACCCAAGCCAGTATTATTACCTGCGATCTCAACGGCCAGGTTGAATCAGTTAACCCAAGCGCGCAGACACTGTTTCGCTATGACACCTTCCCACAAGACAAAACTGTCTGGTCGCTATTTGACAACAAAATGCAACCTCGCCTGCAGTCGCTGTTTGATGAAAACAGTCCCTTGTTATTAAACAGCGCATGTCAGCTGACCCTAAAGCACACCCAAGAGTCAGAGAATAACCTCTATCTACGGCTGGATTTCCGCCTTTTCCAACAGGGCAGCTTCGAGAAGGTAATCGTCACCATGACAGATATTACCGAGCAAGAAAATGCCGCCCGCTGGCTGGAAAAAATGGTTCGGGAAAAAACCCAGTCCCTGACCAACCGTAACCGCCAGCTCAAAGCAGAGATCGAAGATCGTAAACGGGTTGAAGCCGATCTGCGCTCCACTCAGGACGAATTGATCCAAGCCGCCAAAATGGCTGTCGTCGGTCAGACAATGACCTCGCTGGCTCACGAACTCAATCAGCCTTTATCGGCGATTTCGACCCATGTCTTCGCGACAAAAATGGCAATCGAAAGAGAAAATTATACCAAGCTGCCAAACAGTCTGGAGAAGATAGACAATCTGACTTCCCGTATGGGACGGATTGTTGCCAGCTTACGCAGCTTCTCAAAAAAGCAATCGGCCAGCAGCCCGCTCATTCCGGTTGACGTTCCTTCCTGCTTCCAGCAGGCAATGCTGATCGTCGAGAGTCGAGCCAAAGTACAAAAAACCAGAATCACCAGCGACATTAACTATCCGCTGAGGGTTCAGGCCGATCAAGTACAACTGGAACAGGTATTGGTTAACCTGCTGGTTAACAGTTGCGACAGCGTCGCAAGCTGTGAACTGCGCGAAATTACCGTCAGTGAGCTAGCCTGCGAAAATAACCGTATCCGCATTGCAGTCTGCGATAGCGGTAAAGGCTTTGACGCAGGAATAATAAAAAAACTTTTCATTCCATTTACCACAACAAAAGAGGTCGGCCTTGGCCTCGGTTTAAGTATTTGCCGCTCTATCATGAACCGCTTTGATGGCGATATTTTTCTTGCCTCAAACCTTCAAGGTGGCGCTATGGTCGTACTGGAGTTAAATAAATATGATGATAAATAATGATATAGAAGTACTGATCATCGACGATGACCAGGATGTTGTCGAAGCTTATCAACATTTGCTTGAAGTATCCGGGTACAAAGCCCTGACTGCCACGGATCCGACAGTAGCAATCAACATGCTCCACAAAGACTGGCCAGGCGTGGTCGTTACTGACATGTACATGCCGGGTCTGAGTGGTATGGAACTGCTTGAAAAAGTTCGGGAGCTGGATCCTGAGCTTCCGGTGATTATGATCACCGGTCATGGTGATATTCCGATGGCAGTCGATGCCCTGAAGAAAGGCGCACTCGATTTTCTGCAAAAACCTCTGCAACCGGCAGAACTGCTGGCCTTGCTTGAAAAACATCTGCCGGAGAGAAAACGTAAAATTGAGCAACGCAATACCCTGACTCATTCCGCATCAGAAGTGTTGCTGGGCGACAGCCCGCTGATCATCAAAATCCGTGAACAAATTGCTGATATTGCCCTGACAACCAAAGATGTACTGATTGAAGGTGACAGTGGCACTGGTCGCCATACTGTTGCCAAGCTGCTACACCAGAACAGCGAAATCAGTGAAGGCCCTTACGTATCAGCCTTAGGCCAGGAAATCAGCTGCACCGCTGATTTACAACGTAAGATGATTTCAGCCCGCAGCGGTAGCCTGTGCCTGAAAAACCCACAGGTAATGCCAACTGAAACCCAGCAATGGCTCTGCCGATTCCTGCTGGAACAGGATCGTCAGGGTAAAAAAGAAGTGCGCCTTCTGGCTATTGTTGACGGTTCACCGGAAAATCAGGTTGAGCAGGAAAAACTGCTGCCGGAACTGTTCTACTTCCTGAGCCAGGTTCGCTTCAGCCTGCCGACACTTATACAGCGCGGCTGTGATATTACTCCGCTGTTCCGTCACTTCCTGAAACAAAGCTGTCTTAAGCTGAACAAATCAGTTCCAGCCGTCGATAAAGCTTATATCAATACCCTTAACCGCCATGAGTGGCCGGGGAACGTACTGGAGCTAAAAAATGTCGCTGAGCTTTATGCCATCGGCATCGTTAAGCTGGCAGGGCAAGAACGCACCAAACCTCTGGAGCAAATGAGCAGCCCGCTGGATGATCTGGTCGATGGTTACGAGAAACAGGTGATTGAAGATGCCCTGTACCTGTTTGCAGGGCGCATTAATGATGTTTCCAACTACTTGCAGATCCCGCGCAAAAAGCTTTACCTGCGTATGAAAAAACATAACCTGGACAAAGCAGAATATAAGGTTCGCGCTTCAAGTTAATTCAAATCAACCACCGCATTTTGCGGTGGTTTATTTCTATAAGCCCCCAACAACAGATGGATTCCAGAGCCCATTACCCTCCCTTTTCATCTTTTTCTCAATCAGAGAGATAAACCTCACCTTGTCGCCCCGATAACGGATGTTTACAATACGCGCTGATTTTCTCACCGTCCGGTTTTCACCATGTCTTATCAATGCCCACTATGTCATTCAGCCCTTGTACTCCAGAGCAATACCTGGCGCTGTGAAAATAATCATCAGTTCGATCAGGCCAAAGAAGGCTATGTCAACCTGATGCCAGCCCATCACAAAAGCTCTAAAAATCCTGGTGACAACAAGGAAATGATGCAGGCGCGCCGTCTGTTCCTGAATACGGAACATTACCAGCCGCTAAGGGAGGCTGTGATAAAACAGCTTGCCGAGCACCTACCGGCACAGTCTCGACACCTGCTGGATATCGGCTGTGGTGAGGGTTATTACACCTCAGATTTTACCCAGCTCAACCAAGCGCACCCAAAACTGTCTGTCTACGGTCTTGATATCTCAAAAGTTGCTGTTCGCTATGCGGCTAAGCGCTACCCGGACTGCCACTTCTGTGTTGGTTCAAGCCATCGCCTGCCATTTGCCGACGGTCTGCTAGATGGCGTTGTGCGAATCTATGCGCCGTGCAAAGACTCCGAACTCAGACGAGCCATCAAGAACGATGGTATTCTGGTAACCGTGACTCCGGCCGCTCGCCATCTGTACCAACTGAAAGAGCTTATCTATGATGGTGTCCGCCTGCACGACATGACAGCGGAAGAAATTGACGGCTTTGAGCTAATTGCAGACCAGCAACTTCACTACAACATGACGCTGTCCGGTGAAGAAGCAACGGCACTGATGCAAATGACCCCGTTTGCGTGGAAAACATCACAAGAAGTATGGCAACAGCTAGCACATACTTCCGACTTCCTGTGCGAAGCCGACTTCTCTGTTCGTGTCTACCGCAGAAGCTGATACAAAAATACCTGCACGGCCCGGATAGACAATCCGGGCTGACAGCCTGCCTATCACCACTAAGCAACTTCTCTTTTATTATTTCGCACCGTCTACAGTTATATCAGTGCCTGTATTCACTGGCGGCTTATCCTGATCCGCATTTATGATCTGCAAGGCTCGTCCATAAGCAAATCAACTTTTAGGTGAAAATAATGAAGAAATGGTTTGTCCTGGGAATGACCGGGCTATTAATGGGATGCGCAACCCAACCATCATCCCCAAAAAACGAAGTACAAACTACTCCCCTCCCTCAAACGTTCTACGATTACTCTATTACCTCACCGCAAGGAAAAGCGATGAGTATAGAGGAACTGGCTTTTGCGCTGCGTGATGCCGATATTGTCCTGGTCGGGGAATGGCATGGTCACCCCGGCACCCACCTTATGCAGGCTCAGCTCTTTGCCCGGCTATATCGGCAAAACCCGGATATGGCTTTGTCGATGGAGCAATTCACCAGAGACAAACAGCATGTAATCAATCAGTATCTGGCCAATGAAATCGGTGAAAAAACGCTGAAAAAGGAAGCGAAAGCCTGGTCTAATTACGACAGCGACTACCGCCCTCTGGTTGAGTTTGCCAAACAGAATCAGCTTGATGTGATTGCTGCCAATGCACCAAAATCGATTGTGCGCTGCGTCGGTAAATACGGAGCCGATTATCTTAACCGCCTGCCGAGCGTTGAGCGTCAATGGGCAGCCAACACATTGACACTGAGTGATGATGCCTACCATCAGAAGTTCAACGCTTCTATGCACCATGGCGATGAAGCCACGACCGAACGTCAATTTGCCGCACAGACCACCTGGGATGACACCATGGCGGAAAGCATGGTCAATTATCTTGCTCTTCATCCGGGAAAACAGCTCATCCACATTGCGGGTCGCTTTCATGTCGCTGAGGGATTGGGAATCGCCTCACGAATCGAGTCACGTAATCCCAGCCTGAAAGTTATGATGGTTACACCAGTGTCTGAACCATCTGAGCTGTCAGATTCCGCCCCGGACTACCGCGTGCAGGTTATGCCATTACCAAAAGGGTATATAAGCAAAGAGAAAATGATGACTGCAATGAAGAGAATCCACAGTAGAAAGCGCACATTGAAATGTTACGAATAATATCGGAATGAAGAAAGAAACCAGAAAGGAACGAACCCCACCGGCGGCCAAGCTTGTGGGGTTCGTAGGGGGAAACAGCTAGTATTTCCTTAAGCAAATTCATTATGCTCAATAGAGCTTTATCCCGGCTGAACAAAACCGCCACAAAATGTTTCATTAGTTATGACATGACTATTCTTTCCCCATTACGGATGTCGCTTGAAACTTGATATTCGCGACATCCGCAGATTTAAAGTAATATACACGTCGTGCCCGGCATGTTCCGGGCCTATGAATATTTAGGAAAACGATGAAAAAAACATTTGCTTTAACTCACCCCAAAAAAGCGGTTCCTCGCGTTGTTGAAGCCGTCAAGTATGAAGTAAAAAAATACCTGAGAAGGGAGCGTAACAAAGCGCTGCCAGCAGGCGCGGATTTTTGGGATTTCGACTGTCGATATGGCCACACCGAGCAGGAAGCAAAGGTAATTCACGTCAAAGAAATCAATAAGTGTATTGATGAAGCGGAATCGCTGGCTCTGACTTCGTTCTATCTGGAAATCCTGGCCAAGCCAGCTGTTCGCCAGAAGAAAGTCGATGCTGAAGAAGAATAAGCTGATCGCATCTCACAAAAAAGTAGCCAACCGGCTACTTTTTTTATGTCTGCTTTTCAGCCCGAAACACATCAAAATTAAAACCACCGCTCCAATGATGCCTTATCCAGCTGCTTAAATGCACGGTTAAGCACTTGTGCCAGCTCGAGGTAACGCGGGCGCGATTTCAACGGATGCATCGCATGCCCTTCACTGAGAATTTTATCGTGGATTTCACGATACCAGGTTGCCAGTGACGGCGGTAAGTCTGTACGGCTTCGCTTACCAAGCCACCATAAACCTTGCAATGGCATACTCAGAGCAAACAAAGCAATCACTATAGCCTGAGGCAATGCATCATAGTTATTAAACGCCATTTGGCTCAAAACACTCATCACAGCAACAGCAGGCATCACCCGGTTGGCAAATTTGGTTGCCCTGATGTAACGGGCCTCCGGGAACATTACCGCCAACTCCTTTCGCATCGGCCAGGTTGCCATGTACTGCTGGCCATTTTGGAAGCACTGCCAGATCGAGATTCTTTGACTCATACAACACCAAAACTCAAAAAAAATAGTAAAGGTTCAAATTTAGTGACAATAAACTTGATTGAAATTAAATTTTTCTAAAAATCTTTTTGTTAAATTGCTTAACTATCGCTATCCTAAGCACGCCTAAACTAATTGTTGCCTGTAATCACTGTTCTGGCAACCTAGGGCGACCTCCAGGAAGGACCGGAATTGCGGTAACCTCAATTCTTATATATGGACATAATACATACGAATTTAACCCTGTGTAGGCAGACTTAAACAATCGTCGTCTATTCTTTGGGTACTTTTTTCAGTTGAATATCAACTCTCAGACAGATTATAGGTAGTCACTCATGTCTAAGCTGGTTTTAGTTCTTAACTGCGGTAGTTCTTCTCTAAAGTTCGCAGTAGTTGACGCAGTATCAGGTGAAGAGCACCTGTCAGGTCTAGCAGAATGTCTGCACCTTCCAGAAGCACGTATCAAGTGGAAACTTGACGGTAAGCACGAAGCACAACTAGGCGAAGGCGCTGCTCACGAAGAAGCACTGTCTTTCATGGTTGATACTATTCTTGCTTCTAAACCAGAACTAGCTGAGAACCTAAAAGCTATCGGTCACCGTGTTGTACACGGCGGCGAGCAGTTCACTCAGTCAGCTCTGATCGATGAAGTTGTACTTAAGGGTATCGAAGACGCAGCGACTTTCGCTCCTCTGCACAACCCTGCACACATCATCGGTATCAAAGCAGCTCAGAAGTCTTTCCCAAGCCTTCAGAACGTTGCTGTATTCGACACTGCGTTCCACCAGTCTATGCCTGAAGAAGCGTACCTGTACGCTATCCCGTACAACCTGTACAAAGAGCACGGCATCCGTCGCTACGGCGCACACGGTACTTCTCACCTGTTCATCACTCGCGAAACTGCGAAGCTGCTGAACAAGCCAGAAGAAGAACTGAACATCATCAACTGTCACCTAGGTAACGGTGCTTCTGTTTGTGCAGTTAAGAACGGTAAGTCTGTAGACACTTCTATGGGTCTGACTCCACTAGAAGGTCTGGTAATGGGTACTCGTTGTGGTGACCTGGATCCTGCAGTTATGTTCCACCTACACGACAAGCTGGGCATGAGCGTTGACGAAATCAACACTATGTTCACTAAAGAGTCTGGCCTTCTAGGTCTGACTGGCGTTACTTCTGACTGCCGTTTCGTTGAAGATAACTACGGCGACAAAGAAGAAGCAACTCGTGCAATGGACGTATTCTGCCACCGTCTGGCTAAGTACGTTGCTGGCTACACTGCAACTCTTGAAGGTCGTTTGGACGCAATCACTTTCACTGGTGGTATCGGTGAAAACTCTGCACCAATCCGTGAGATGGTTCTTAACCGTCTGGCTATCCTGGGTGTTGAAGTTGACTCTGAAGCTAACCTGAAAGCTCGTTTCGGTGGTGAAGGTGTTATCACTACTGAAAACAGCCGCATCCCTGCAATGGTTGTTTCTACTAACGAAGAACTAGTAATCGCAGAAGATACAGCTCGTCTGACTAATATCTAATCTAGTGATTCTCCCTATGCCTTGGGCATAGCGATTATTAACGGCTGGCTTAGGCCGGCCGTTTTTCATGGCATTCTGCTATATAGGAAAGCTATGACTTATTCTTGTGGTGCTGTTCAATAACGGTTCCCAAATCGTTATTGAACAGCACTTTCGTGTCAAATAGTTGAGGAATCCACAGTGTCCCGTACTATTATGCTTGTTCCGGTTGGTGCCGGAGTTGGTCTTACCAGCGTAAGCCTTGGTGTTCTACGCGCAATGGAACGCAAAGGTGTTCGCGTTTCTTTCTTCAAACCTATTGCTCAGCCACGTCACGGCGGTGAGCAACCAGACCTGACAACTACTATCATCCACGCTAACAGCGATATGAAAGTAGCAGAACCTTTCTCAATGGTTCGTGCGGAAGAGCTTATCCGTAACGACCAGAGCGATGTTCTGCTGGAAGGTATCGTTGCACGCTTCAAAGAAGCAACAGCTGATTCAGAAGTAGCTCTGATTGAAGGTCTGGTACCAACTCGCAAGCACCCGTTCGCGAACCAGATCAACTTTGAAATCGCAAAAACGCTGGATGCGGAAATCGTATTCGTTGTTGCACCAGGTACAGATAACCCTGCACAACTTAAAGAGCGTATCGAAGTAGCATGTTCTAACTTCGGCGGTATCAAGAACGAGCAAATCTCAGGTGTTATCGTTAACAAACTGAACGCTCCTGTAGATGCTGAAGGCCGCACTCGTCCAGACCTGTCTGAAATCTTTGACGATGCAGATAGCACTGTTCCTTCAAACGTTGAAGTAATGCAAGTGTTCAACTCAAGCCCAATCCGTGTACTAGGCTGTGCACCTTGGAGCGCTGAGCTAATCGCAACTCGTGCAACTGACATTGCACACCACCTGAACGCTGAAATCATCAACCACGGTGAAATCGAATCTCGCCGCATCAAGAGCATCACTTTCTGTGCACGCTCTATCCCGCACATGGTTGAGCACTTCCGTCCAGGTTCACTGCTGGTAACTTCTGCCGACCGTCCTGACGTTATCGTTGCAGCATGTCTTGCAGCAATGAACGGCGTTGAAATCGGTGCCCTACTGCTGACTGGCGGCTACGAGCTGCCTAAGCCTGTAATGGAGCTATGTGAGCGCGCATTCGAAACTGGCCTTCCAGTTATGACAGCACAAGGTAACACTTGGCAGACTTCTCTGAACCTTCAGAGCTTCAGCCTGGAAGTTCCTGCTGACGACAAAGAGCGTGTTGAGCTGGTTAACGAATACATGGCAGGCCACATCGACGGTCAGTGGATTGAGTCTCTGACTGAAGGTTCGACTAAAGAGCGTCGCCTGAGCCCTCCTGCATTCCGTTACGAGCTAACAGAACTTGCACGTAAAGCAGCTAAGCGTATCGTTCTTCCTGAAGGTGACGAACCTCGTACAGTTAAAGCAGCAGCTATCTGTGCTGAGCGCGGCATCGCGGAATGTGTGCTTCTGGGTAACCCAGAAGAAATCAAGCGTGTTGCTGAGCAGCAAGGTGTTGTTCTGGGTTCTGGCGTAACTATCATCAACTCTGATGAAGTACGTGAAAACTACGTTGCTCGCCTGGTTGAGCTTCGCGGCGCGAAAGGCATGACGGAAGTTGTTGCTCGCGAGAAACTACAAGACTCTGTTTTCCTTGGCACAATGATGCTGGAAAACGACGAAGTAGACGGCCTGGTTTCTGGTGCGGTACACACGACTGCTAACACAATCGTTCCACCATTCCAGATCATCAAGACTGCACCTGATGCATCTATCGTATCTTCTGTATTCTTCATGCTTCTGCCTGATCAAGTACTGGTATACGGTGACTGTGCAATCAACCCAGATCCAAACGCTGAGCAGCTAGCAGAAATCGCTATCCAGTCTGCAGATTCTGCAAAAGCATTCGGTATCGAACCTCGCGTTGCTATGATCTCTTACTCTACTGGTGAATCTGGTAAAGGTGCCGACGTAGATAAAGTACGTGAAGCAACTCGCATCGCTCAGGAAAAACGTCCAGATCTAGTTATCGACGGTCCTCTACAGTACGACGCCGCTATCATGGAAAACGTTGCTGCTTCTAAAGCACCAAACTCTCCAGTAGCTGGTAAAGCGACTGTATTCGTATTCCCTGACCTGAACACTGGTAACACGACTTACAAAGCCGTACAGCGTTCAGCAGACCTGGTTTCTATCGGTCCAATGCTTCAGGGCATGCGCAAGCCTGTTAACGACTTGTCTCGTGGCGCACTGGTTGACGATATCGTTTACACAGTTGCACTGACTGCGATCCAGGCGAAACAAGCTGACGACGCAAAAGCTTAATCGTTATTAACGACTAAGTGACTGAAAAGCGCCTCCGCCATGCGGGGGCGTTTTTGTATCTGACTGTTGGATTTTCTAACAAAAAAAGAGTGAGGCAATAAAGTCACTCACTCCGTGATAGTGTTTCTCTTTAGGGGGAACAAAAGAGTTATCAGCTATCCAAATACCATTACGCCAAACATGGCATAGTCATTAACAGTTCATACAAGAATTAGCTTTGATACTGGCTGGCTTGTTTAATGTCGCCATCTCCTGATTGAATTCCTGTACTGATTGATAACCAAAGACTTTCCAGTCGCGGCTACCGCTATACCCATAAGTAACCAGCAGGGTGTAAATCCACTCACGACGGGTGTTGCTGACTAAACGCCGAATCACCTGATACAACTTTTCCATTTGTTGGCTCCTTATTATGTCGCTCGTTATGGACACAATCTAAGCCTGCATACTTACAAAGCTAATACTAAGCCTCAAAAAAACAGTACTTTTCTGTCAGCAGTGCAAATCATGCTAGAAAACCAATAGTTTTTTGCTAAAAATACGTACTATCTCTGCATTCCAAGGTAGTCAGGTGATGAAGTACAAACTTGAGAAAGTCCCTCAACGACCGGGCATGTCCTGGCGCCACCAAATACAAACCGCACTAACAACAAATTCGGAAACCCATTACCATCATGAATTTGAGCTGAATTTGCAGGTAGCGAGTAAAGGGCAGATCCGCCTGGGACAATTTCAGGGAGAGTTAAATGAATATCATCTGGTGCTGATCCCGCCACATATGCCTCATGCTATTGAGCTGAATACTAAAAACCGGGAGGAAAAAGCAGAGTCTCACTCGGTCTGGTTTAAGAAAGAGTGGATTGCCAATATGATTTTCAGTTGCCTGGAATTAAGAAAGATGGAAACGCTGCTTAAACGTTCAGACAAGGGCATCTTATTTTCGGAACAAACCGCCAGGTTGGTACATAGCCTGTTAAAGCGCATCGACTATAGCTCAACGACTATCCATCAACTAGCCATATTAATTGAAATTATTGCAATACTTTGTCAGGACAAAGATGCAGTAACTTTAGTGCCTATATCCACGCAAACAGAAGAAAGCAAAGAAGATGAGAATAAAGACAAAATAGAAAAGCTGTCGGCGTACATAAACCAGAATTATGCCGAGAACATCACTCTCAGCCAGCTGGCAAAACATTTATATATGAGTGAAAGCAGTATTCACCGCTTGTTTCAACGGCATTTCGGGGAGAGTTTCAGCCAGCATTTGAAGAAAATCCGTCTCAGTCATGCAGCCCGCTTACTGGAAACAACAACCCTCAGTGTGGGGTATATTGCTGATGCCGTCGGCTACCGTAACCAGGCCAACTTCAACCGCAAATTCAAGAGCTATAAAAACTTAACCCCGAGGGAATACCGCAATAAATACCGACAGTGACAGGAAGCAAAAAAAGACCATAGTACCGAAGTACTATGGCCAAACTCAGACTCGATAATAAAACAAGGAAAACAACTAACGAATTAGTTAATAAACGTAGAACTAGGAATAAGGAAACTTTATTTACCGCGCAGGTAAATGATCCAATAACCCATACCGACAAATACGCCGCCACCGATGATGTTACCAATGGTCACCGGGATCAGATTATTGAGAATAAAATTGCTCAACGTCAAATCGGCAAAATCAGCCGGGTTCATGCCGCTCATCTGCCAGAATTCTGGTGAAGCCAGGTTCTTAATTCCAATTGCCATCGGCACCTGGAACATATTCGCGATACAGTGCTCAAAGCCTGCAGAAACAAACATTGCCACCGGCAGCACCATTACAATGATCTTGTCTGTCAGGGTACGGCCACTGAAAGTCATCCACACCGCCACACAAACCAGCACGTTACACATGATGCCCAACGCAACAGCCTGGAAGAAGCTGTGATGCAGCTTATGCTGGGCAATTTCCATGGTATTGATACCAAGGCCGCCATCAGCTGACATGTACTGTTTACTAACCAGCATAATACCCACCAGTAGCAAAGCACCGATAAGGTTACCGATATACACAACACCCCAGTTTAACCACAGGCTCTTCCAGCTTATTTTACCGCTGGCTCGTGCAACCAAAGTCAGCACCGAGCTTGTAAACAGTTCACCACCAGTGATCACAACCAGGATAAGGCCAAGACTGAATGCCAGTCCGCCAACAAATCGAGACATTCCCCACGCCATATCACCCGCTCCTGTGGTGACTGTCGTGTAAAACACAAATGCAATTCCAATATGCATACCGGCGGTCACCGCCAGTAACAACGACTTTATTGGATCTTTGGTCGCTTTACCGACACCGATCTCAGCCGCCTTCTCCGCCATTTGAGGCGGTAACAAAGAATCAAAATGACCCTGACTCATATTTATTGCACCTGATACTCACTGAAACACATAAAAAGCGTTGCCGGATATTGAACTTTATTCAGATAAAATTCAAGGCTAGATCACAACAAAAACTCGATAAAAACGAATCAATACTTCGAATATACCGAATCAACAGATAAAGTAAACATACATCAACATTTCGGTAATTCTATTGATCAATTTGCACAAAATAGCACTCACAATACCACGGCCAAACCACGTGAGTTCTTATCTGCCATAGCCGGTAAGAGCTGGTGATTTTGCTTCTCTTCGACAAAGCATCAACCAAAAATCAACAGATCGATGCCATAACAACATTCGGTTTAGCCGAAACCGACATCCCCCCAGTCATTGCTCTGGCTCATTCAATCACATAACTGTTAAGATGATTTCATTGCAGGTAAAAGGAATCACCGCATATTTATGGAATTATTCAACACTTTCGGCCTGTTTCTGGGCTCGCTATTCGCCAATACCCTGGCCTCCCTCTCTGGAGGCGGCTCAGGTCTGCTTCAGTTTCCCCTACTGATTTTTCTTGGACTGCCATTTGGTATTGCCCTCGCGACCCACAAAGTCGCCAGCGTTGCTTTAGGAATGGGAGCGGCAGTGAAACATATTCGATCCGGAACCTTAGACTGGAACCTGACCCTGGCAATCATTCTCGCCGGTATGCTGGGCGTTATTCTCGGCGCGAACCTGATCCTGTTTGTACCGGGCCGGATTGCTGAAGCTATGTTGGGCGGGTTAATTCTCGGGCTGGGAATTTATTCACTGACGAAAAAAGAGCTAGGCCAACAGGAAGAGACTCGCAATCGTCATCGCACCGGCATCATTCTCGGTGGTTTGGGCCTTGCTGCGATCGGTGTATTAAACGGTTCACTGACTGCAGGAACCGGGCTTTTCGTAACCCTGTTTTTGATCCGCTGGTTCGGATTTGACTACAAGCAAGCAGTAGCGCTTACCTTGGTCAGTGTCGGATTGTTCTGGAACGGCATTGGCGCAGCAGCTATCTATCTGGCAGGTGCTGAGATATATTGGCCGTGGCTTCCGGTATTACTCGCAGGCTCCCTGCTTGGCGGCTATCTCGGGGCTCACCTGGCGAGCCAGAAAAGCAATGCCCTCATTAAACGCTGCTTTGAGCTGCTAACCTTTGTCGTCGGTTTTAAGCTACTGCTAAGTATCTGATCTGACAAAAAGCAGACATAAAAAGAGCGGCACTCCGGCCGCTCTGAGTCATTCAGTTAAGTTGCATTTATGCCAGTTCTACCTGGCAAATCACTTCACCAGAGAAGTCCAATACCTTCAGGGTATTATCTTCCAGCATACCGTAGCTAGCTTTATGTTCGCCGCGAGGGATAGTGACAGAACCCGGATTGTACAGGTACAGCTCACCTTTCTGCTCAGCGACCGGAAGATGAGTATGACCAGACACAATCACATCACCGGCACGCAGGCGTGGATGCTTGTCACCGTTATAAAGGTGACCATGAGTCAGGAACAGGCGACGGCCGTTTGGCAACAGAACCAGGTTGTAATCAGCCATCATTGGGAAATCGAGCAGCATCTGATCGACATCGCTGTCACAGTTACCACGAACAGCAGTGATGCGAACAGCGTATTGATTCAGCTGCTCAGCCACTTCAATCGGGGCATAACCGGCAGGCAACGCATTACGCGGACCATGATTAAGCACATCGCCCAACAAGATCAAGTGCTCAGCGCCACTTTGTTCAAAAGCCGCCAGTGTCTTTTTGGTGCTCTCGGCACAGCCATGGATGTCAGATGCAAAAAACAACTTCATAAGGGGAAATTACCAGCTAAAACAGGATACGCCGATCCTACACTTATCACTGTGACATTTCTAATCGCAAATCCCGGCGTCAATCCTCTTTGAGACAGGTGAATCCTGGCTAATCAACCCGCAACATGCCATTAAGCACAATATTGTTGTAACTCACCATTCCCAACACTTTGCCATCTTCAATAACCGGCGCGCGGCTGATACCGAAACGCTCAAACAGACGGGCACAATAGCGGACATCCATCCCCGCATTTACCGACAGTGCCGGTTTCGTCATGATCTCATAAACATTGGTGCGCTGAGGTGAACGGTCAATTGCCAGCACTTTCTTGGCTATGTCATTCATCAGAACAATGCCGTACTCGTCATCGTCATGTCGTTTATTGACGATCAACGCCTTCACCTGACGCTCTTTGGCAATCTCCACCGCTTCAGCCACTGTGGTCAACCCCTCAACGATGGCGTAGGTATCCATCATCACATCCCTGACCCTGATCACCTTCTTGCTCATATTCTCTCCTCAACCACCTTGGTCAACGACTCAACCTGGTGCGCCACCCCGACCGCATCCTCTACATCAAGCTGAACCGCAATCCCCTCTCCGGTCCCGCGGTCGAACTCACCAACTTCTTCAATTGTTTCAAGAATCGATCGCGCCAAATGCTCTTCAACCACAAACAGCAAGACATCACGCTGGACTTCCAGATTCAGGCCGAAAAACGTCTTCTTTTTGCGAAGCCCTTCGCCGCGGGCATTGTTAATCACCGTTGCGCCGGTCGCCCCCGCAGCCCTTGCCGCATCCAGTACGTCATCCGTTCTGGAATCTTCAACAAATGCAAGTAACAACTTAAATCGCATTACTCTTCCTCCTTGCGCCCCCGCCATACCGACAACTGGGCATAGCCCATCACAGTGATCATCGGAAACAAACTGGCAAAAGCGATTAAACCAAAGCCATCCAGCATCGGGTTGCGTCCCGGTACATTCGACGCTAATCCCAACCCCAATGCTGTAACAATCGGCACTGTTACCGTAGAGGTTGTCACACCACCCGAGTCATAAGCCAAAGGAACAATAGTCTTGGGCGCAAAATAGGTCTGGATCACTACAATAATGTAACCGACGAGAATGTAATAATGCAGCGGATCACCGGCTACAATCCGATAACTTCCCAGCGCAATCCCAAACGCCACCCCTAGGGCAACCGCAATTCGCAACCCGTTAACCTTAATCGTGCCACCTGACACCTGATTAGCCTTAATAGCAACGGCAATCAGAGAGGGCTCAGCCACCGTCGTACTGAAACCAATCGCGGCTGCAAACAGATAAACCCAATAATACTCATCCCAGGGTACCGGTTGCGGTATCACCTCATCCGAGTCGAACAAAAAACCGATGTCTGTCAGCTGAGCTGCCATCGACTCGCCCAGTGGAAACAATGCCAGTTCCAGCCCCATCAGAAACAGGGATAAACCCAGTATCACATAAACGAAGCCCAGTAATACCCGATGCCAATTCGCCACCGGTCGCCGCAGCACCGCGAGCTGAAAGCCAAATATAATGATTGCGATCGGCAGCACATCCCTGACTGTCGTCGCCAACGTCTCAAAAAACAGACTTACTACTGATGTTAGCTCAATCATGCGTCCTTCAATTAATGCACCAACATGCCGTATCCCATAACAAAAATCATCGGAGTCAGCGAGGCAAAGGCAATCAGGCCAAAGCCGTCGATCATCGGATTACGTCCTTTAATTGATGAAGCCAACCCGACCCCGAGCGCAGTCACCAATGGTACTGTGATAGTCGAGGTGGTAACCCCGCCAGAATCATAAGCAATCCCGACAATGCTCGGCGGTGCAAACCAGGTCATCACCATCACCAACACATAACCACTGATAATCATCCAATGGATCGGCCAGCCTCTGATTATTCGAATCACCCCGAGCATAATCGCTATTCCAACTGACAGGGCAACCGTCAACCGCAACCCTCCAGCGTAATCATCCATCACCTCGAAGTTTTCTTCGATCAAGCCGCCCTCAGCGGCGACTTCAGCCGCTTCTGCCGCCACCGCAGTCAGCGCCGGCTCAGCAATGGTTGTTCCGAATCCCAGGCAAAATGCGAAAATAAGTAACCAAACCAGGCTGCCTTTACTGGCAAATGAACGAGCCATGGATTCGCCGATAGGAAACAGCCCCATTTCCAGGCCGAATATAAAAAACGTCAGACCGGTTACGACCAATACCAAACCAAGCAGAATGGACCCCAAAGCAGGCAAAGGCTGCTGCAATACCACCAGCTGAAAAAAAGCAATCACCACAATAATGGGCAGCAAATCGCGCAGACTGCTTAACATTGCTTTTAGCATTGCCACCACGCCCTTCATGCTGCCTCCTGCACTGCATCCATTCCCTTACAATTAAGGTAGTAGTCATTTACATTCATAAACACTATTTTTGTTCAAGGCGAGATACCAGACACATTATTTCTGTATCGTGCAATTTTGCCCGAATTCATCATCCTGAGAACTCGTATCCGGCTCTCAAATTTTCTTTTCTCTTGAGCAAACTGAACAGCAATGCGTTGATTAGGCTATGATTATGTGAATCGTTTATAATTGTTTTAATACTCTGATTAAGTACATTACTTCAGCTTTAACCACGGAAAGTAAGGACTATGGACGGCATGAATATTTTGGTAACCGGTGGTACCGGACTTATCGGCAAAGCACTTCTCGGCCATTTCTGCCACGATCACGTTACCGTACTCAGCCGCAATCCCAACCGCGCTTACCAGCGTCTCGGCCATCACATCAACGTCATCAGCGATTTAGATCAGTTAAGTGACTTAAATAACATCGACGTGGTGATCAACCTGGCCGGAGAGCCGATCGTTAGCAAGCGTTGGAGCGACCGTCAGAAAGACATCATCTGCAAGAGCCGCTGGGAAGTTACCCGTAAACTGGTAGACAAGATCAAAACCAGCAGTAATCCGCCCCACACTTTTATCAGTGGTTCAGCCGTTGGTATTTACGGGGATCAAAAGGCAAACTGCATTGATGAAAACTGCGAAACTGACGCGGATGATTTTGCCCATATGGTTTGCCAGAAATGGGAAGAAGCAGCACTGGAAGCTCAGTCAGATAAAACCCGTGTCTGCCTGCTCAGAACCGGGATTGTACTGGCTAAACACGGCGGAGCGCTGGCGCGGATGCTGCCGGCTTACCAGCTTGGGCTGGGCGGGCCGATTGGTGACGGCAAGCAGTATTTTCCATGGATCCATATCCACGATATGGTGAAAGGTATTCTGTTCCTGCTTAAACATCCTGAAACTCAGGGCGTCTATAACTTTACCGCCCCGAACCCGGTGACGAATAAGGAGTTCAGCCAGACCCTGGCTCGGGTGCTGCGCCGCCCGCACATCATGAAAACCCCGGCCTGGGTGCTAAAAGCGGCGATGGGAGAGTCTGCTACCTTGTTGCTCGACAGCCAGCGAGCCATCCCGACCCGTCTACAGCAAGAAGGTTTCCACTTCTGCTTCCCGAACCTGGAACATGCACTGCGAGAAACGTTGGGCTAAGAGCGAGAAGCGAGAAGCGAGAAGCGAGAAGCGAGAAGCGAGAAGCGAGAAGAAAAATTCCTCTTTCCTCTCGCTTCACAAACATAAAAAACTCGCTATCCCCTTAACGGCAGCAATAGCTGCCGGATCATCGAACGAATAATGATCACCACCAGTAATAAAGACAGCAAAGGCACAACCAGCCATAAGGCTGGATGCCATTGCAGCGGTAACTCAAAGCCCCACTTCACCAAAGCGGCCACGACCGCCTCAGCACCGGCGGCTGCCATTATGCCGGCAATCAAAGCCATAATGCCGTACTCACTCCACACAGTAGCAGAAATCCGCTGACGGCTGGCTCCCAGAGTCCGATACAGTTTTAGCTCTTCCTTACGCTGAGACAAACTAAGCCGCAGCAATGTCAGCACCAGCAATAAACCACTACTGACACCCAGTGCCGCCAGCACAGACAACGATAGCGACACCTGCTGCAATATTCCCTGAATTCGCTCAGCCATAATCCGCAAGTCCAGCAGAGTAACGGTCGGGAAATTACGGCCGAGCTGGTTCACCAGTGCATTCTGTTCGGCCTCTATCCGATAACTCACCAGCCAGGTCGCAGGCAGTTCAGCCATAACATCCGGAGTAAAGATAAAGTAAAAGTTCGGCCGCATATTACGCCACTCAACCTGACGAATACTGGTAACGGTCGCGCTGAAAGGCTGACTGTTAACGTTGAAAGTCAGCTCATCACCTAAACCTATACCCAGCCGATCCGCAATGCCGGATTCCACCGAAACGCCGCCCTGAGAGTGCCAGTCGCCTTCCAACAACACATTGTGAACAGGCATAGTCTTGCGCCAGGTAAAATTCAGCTCACGCCTGAGTGACTCATCACTCAGCTCACCGGAGGCTTTCTTCGCCTCAACATCCTGTCGGTTTATCGCCGTCAGGCGGCCACGAACCACAGGGTAGCTGTCAGAGCGAACAACCTGGTTACGATCCAGTTCACTGATATAGGCCTCTTGCTGCTCCGGACTGATATTCAGAGCGAAAACATTCGGCGCATTTGCAGGCAGCGTCTGTTGCCAGTCGGCCAGCAAATCAGTTCTGAGCAACCAGATAACCGCCAGCAACATCAACGAGCTGGTGAGCGCCGCCAACTGAGCTCCGGTTGCCATCGGGCTACGACCAATCCGGCTTAATGCTAATCTGACCGCTGCACCCCACTTACCGCGCCGCAGCAAAGCAACAAACAACAGTCCGAATATAGCCAGCACCACCAACAGAACCGAGAGACCTGCCAGTGTCAGCCACATTAGAGTATTACTTCCAAACCAGAACAGCGCAGTCACTACCGGCACCAGAATGAGCACATAACCGCGCCGCTTCACCGGCCAGTCCACCTGCTGTTGGATCACAGAAATAGCCGGCGCATCTACCAGTCGAAGAAGAGAAATACCAACTCCGGGGATGGCAACCAACAAAGCAACCAAGAGGCTAACGGCGAAAGGCGTCACACCAATCCCCGGCAAAGGATCCGGCAGCGCATCAGACAAAGGCAGGCGCAGCAAAAATTCCAGTCCCCATCCCAGTGACAAACCGGCAACTGCCGCAATACCAAACAACATCATCAGCTGCCTTGATAACCAGCGCCACAACCAGGCTTTTCCAGCCCCTAAGCTTTTCATCATGGCGACAGTTTCAATTCGAGTGGAAGTATAGTGCAGGCAGGTCAGCACCAGTGTGGCCGTTGCCATCAGGATCACCAGAATCAGTGTTAGGGATAAATACTGCCTTGCCCGCTCAATCAAATCACCGGTTCGGCCCTGCGACGTTTCACTGATCCAACGCTGACCAGGTTCAAGTGTTATCCCCTGCTGCAACTGAGCCAACTTTTCGTCCGGGCCAACAAAATACGCCCGGAACTGTACCCTACTGCCGGGTTGAACAGCCCCGGTTCTGTCCAGATCGTCACTATGGATCAAGACAGCAGGCATCTGACTGAAAGGATTAAAAGACAGCTCAGGCTCCTGAACGATCCGTCCGCTGACCTTCAGTTCAGCATCACCAATCGAAACGACATCGCCCGGCTCGACTTCCAACAGAGAAAACAGGCGTTCAGCCAGCCAAAGCTCTCCCGGACGTACCTGATGCTGAACATCTTCACCTTTTTTGAGTATCAACTCGCCGCGCAGCGGAAAGTCACTCTCAACCGCCTTGGCACTAACCAGTTGCATCTGTTGCTCACTAAAGGCCATCGTACCGAAGCGCGTCTGTTGAGAGACCGTCAGCCCCTGCGTCCTTGCCTGTTCAAGCACAGCATCATCGATAGGGTTCGGTGATCGAAACACCAGATCAGCCGCAATCATCGATCGCCCCTGATCCACCATGATCTTTTCAACCCTGACCACCAGCGACGACAGGGCAAACACACAGCCGATAATCAGGGTCAACGCAACTGCCACTGGCCACAGCTGCCCGTGCCATAATTCTCGCCAGCACCACTTCAGCAACAGTGAAGGTTTGCCGGGCAGAGTCAGCTGGCTGGTTTCACTCATTTCCGTCATGCCGCCTCCACACATCCACCCTGAATCCGAAATACCCGATCACAGCGGTCAGCCAGCTGTGGATCATGAGTCACCAACACTAGGGTCGTACCATGCTCACGGTTAAGCGCAAATAACAAATCAATCACAGTTGCGGCCGTATGCTGATCCAAATTTCCTGTTGGCTCATCAGCAAACAGTACTCGTGGCCGAGTCATAAAAGCCCGTGCCAACGCTACCCGTTGCTGCTCACCGCCGGAAAGCTGAGCCGGTAAGTGAGTCTCCCTGCCCGCAAGACCAACCTGATGCAACAACTCAGCGGCGCGTAGCTCATCCCCTTCCTCATCTTTAATAATCGATGGCAGCATCACGTTTTCCAGCGCGCTGAGCGAGGGAATTAACAAAAAACTCTGGAAGACAAACCCAATCGCATCACTGCGAAGTGCAGCTCTGGCCTCATCATCCAACCGGGACAACGACTGCCCGAGCAGCTCAATCTCACCACTGCTCGGGGTATCCAAACCGGCCAACAAAGTCATCAACGTGGATTTCCCGGCACCGGACACCCCGACCAGCGCAATTGCTTCTCCCTGCTCGACCTCAAGGGAAACATCCTGCAGAATGGTGAGAGACGATGTTGCTGTCGTCACCTGTTTGGATACTGATGAAGCCTTAATTACGGATGTAGACATGATGCGATTCCTTTCCGTTGTCCTGTTGGTGTTTTTTTCATTCAGCGCCTTCAGCAATACACTGCTGGTGGTCGGCGATAGCCTCAGTGCCGGTTACCGAATGCCTGCTGAGAAAAGCTGGCCGGTGCTTATGGAGTCTGTCCTGGAGCAAAAAGGCCATTACATCACTGTGGTCAATGCCAGCATCTCAGGGGATACCACGGGAAATGGCCTTGCCCGCTTGCCTAAATTATTACAACAACATAAACCAGACTACGTCATTATTGAGCTGGGAGCGAATGACGGGCTACGTGGTTTTCCTCCTTCAACTATACGCAAGAATCTCAGTCAGATGATCACTCAGGTACAGGAACAAGGCGGCAAAGCCATGCTGGTACAAATCCGCGTCCCGCCAAATTACGGCAAGCGGTACAGTGAGGTTTTCAGCAATATCTATCCTCAACTGAGCCAGAAATACGATGCCCCGCTGCTACCTTTCTTCCTGGAAGAAATTATTCTCAGACAGGAATGGATGATGGAAGACGGATTGCATCCCAAGCCGGATGCCCAACCCTGGATTGCGGAATTTATGGTGAGTGAGTTGATGCCACATCTGTAACGGAGCCTTCCTGCATGGGGGTTACTACAGGCTTAACACTTCATCCTAAAGTTGTATTTTTTTGTCTTCAGGAGGATAAAAAAACAAACATTGGCTAAGCTTCAACCTGTCAGAGAACAGAAGTGAGTGCTTATGTTAAAGGGATATACCATTACGTTTGCAACTGTATCAGCCCTATTGGTTCTTAGCGGTTGTAAATCAACTTATGATGACACCTATGAGCTTTATCAGGACTACCGCCTGCAAACAAACAATAAGGCTTATGCCATTGGTACCAACAAAATTGCCGGTGCCTCATGGGGAGCACGCAATACCAGAGAAGCGGCAGAACTGGCCATCAAAACCTGTGAGGGCCTAGGTGGTGTGAACTGTAATATCGTTGATGTTAACGGTTCTTCACTTTCCAAATAATCAGCCTCTCTTCCCTTATGGCTATAATCTGATAAGTGACAACAGCAAATAGTTAAATTCCCCCTGAGAGAGCAGTTTTAATTACAAACTGTTCTCTTTTTATATCCCCCTCTTCCGCAACTTTTCCGATAAAACAGGTACTAATAGATAATCAAGCATATCCCGTTTGCTATAAGGGCAGTTAATTTGCCATAAGAGCAGTCAATTAAGTACATTCAGTTAAACCCAACTAATACAACATTCAGGAAACACACTTAAGGAACAAGAATGAAAGAATCCATCCTGATCACCGGATGCAGCAGTGGTATCGGGCGCTACTGTGCCGAGCAACTTCATAAAGCTGGCTATAACGTAGTTGCCAGCTGCCGCCGTCACGAAGATGTTAAAGCCCTCAGGCAACAGGGGCTCAATTGCGTACAACTGGATCTGGACGATACCACTTCAATTCACCAGGGACTGCAAGAGTGCTTGGCTATTACCGGAGGTCGACTTGATGTTTTGTTCAATAATGCCGCCTACGGCCAACCCGGCGCTCTGGAAGACTTACCGACTGACGCCCTGCGCCAGCAGTTTGAAACCAACCTGTTCGGCTGGCATGAACTGACTCAGGCTGTCATTCCGATTATGTTGCAGCAAGGCAGCGGCAAAATCGTACAAAACAGTTCAGTACTCGGCCTCGTTGCCATGAAATACCGTGGAGCCTACAACGCCAGTAAATTTGCTCTGGAAGGTTATACCGACACCCTACGACTTGAACTTGACGATACCCCTGTTCATGTCAGCCTGATCGAACCCGGCCCTATCGAAAGTCACTTCCGGGCCAATGCCAAAAGCAAATTTGAACAGCATATCGACCTGAATGCTTCCCGCCATCAGACCAGCTACCGTAAAACACTGGAAAGGCTCGGTAAGTCGTCACCATCGAGTAAGTTTACCCTGCCACCAGAAGCCGTACTCAAACCGCTACTCAATATCCTTGATAGCCAGCGGCCAAAGCCCCGCTATTATGTCACCCAGCCAACCTATATTTTTGGCTTCCTGCGCCGTCTGCTGCCAACACGAAAACTGGATATGTTACTCAGTAAAAGTGCCTGACTCGCACTCCCTCAATCAGCAATGTATTAAGACCGGCTCGGAAAATAACAGCAGCACAGATTGAGGGAGTTCTTACAAATACATTCAAAATCAGCCTCCTAACAGAGGTTCTCCATTATTATCATCTGGCGCTTAACGACAAAAAAACACTACCTGACAATCACATTTAGGACTGTTAGAACACAAAAAACTCCCTGTTGCGCCTTAAAAGTGATAATTTCCACCAAAAAAGAAAGAAACGTCATATTTGTGTCACACAATCAGGTTAATTTAAAAGGGTAAATTGAAGGGGAGCCCAGAAATCCCCCCCCCATTACAGTTACTCATCCGATTGCTGAAACTAACATCCAAAGGTGTGGTTATGACGTTGCGCCAAATCAACATTCTCTGTGTCTGTGTGACACTTGCCCTGATGCTGACAATGCAAAATTAAAAAGGAGAGCCTGGCTCTCCTTTTTTCTATCTCCCTGTTTTATGACTCTAACTTCACTTTCCCCCTTGATTTCCATCGATAACCCCCCATAACTATTAGCAAAGACTGATTAAGTGAAGAGCAGCAACATGTATGAGAAACTAGCAATCGAACTTAACGAGCAAAACCTGCAACAAGTTATCGAAACCTCCATGCAGACCCCGGTGGTGATCAGCTTCTGGGCACCATCCATGCCTGAAACTATCGAGGTGAATAACACGCTGGAAAAAATAGCTGCGGAGTATCAGGGACAACTGGTACTGGCCACCCTGGACTGTGAAACTCAGCAGATGGTTGCAGCCCAGTTCGGTGTTCGCGGCTTACCAACAGTTGCGCTGTTCAAAAACGGTCAACCGGCTGACGGTGCCGCCGGCCCGCAAACCGAAGAAAGCCTTCGTGAAATGCTGGCCAAACACCTGCCAAGCCAGGAAGAGCTGAAACTAAAAGAAGCTCTTGCACTGGTAGACAGCCAGCAACACAACCAGGCACTGCCAATCCTGCGTGAACTGGCCGCTAAATTTGAACAAAACAGCATCATCAACTTAGCTATCGCTGAATGTCTGATTGAAACAGCTCAGTTTGATGAAGCAGAGCCACTGCTGGATAGCATCCCAATGCAGGATCAGGACGCTAAATACAAAGGGCTGATGGCTAAGCTGGAACTGCATAAAAAAGCAGGCAATTCACCAGAAATCCAGTTGTTGGAACAACAGCTACAGGCAGATCCGGCCAACACCGATGTAGCTTACGAGCTAGCCGTGCAGTACAGCCAGGTAAACCGCCCTCAGGATGCGTTGGAGCTGTTGATTAGCATTCTGCGTAAAGATATGAACTTTGCCGACGGCAATGCCAAAAAGACCATGATGGATATCTTGTCTGCACTAGGCCAAGGCAATGCGGTTGCCAGCCAGTACCGTCGTCAGCTGTACTCTTTGCTGTACTGATTCACCAAATACTGAATCAGGTACAGTCCCCATCAAAGAAGCCGCGATATTCTCGCGGCTTTTTTACTCTTTGCTACCCTGATTGGCGTGGCGGCACAAACCTTCAATAATCGGGCAACGGGCACTGTCATCACCCGGACACTGAACCGTCAATGCCTCAAGGGTTGTCTTCATCTCCATCAGCTCAGCAATCTTGTGATCAATTTCAGCCAACTTCTGCTCGGCCTTGGCTTTCACATCCGCACTCTTCCTTTGCGGATCGCGTGAAAAATCTAGCAGCTCCCGACATTCATCCAGATTAAATCCCACCAGACGCGAGCGGCGGATCAGCAACAGCTCATCAATATTAGTCTGGCTGTAGTAACGGTAGCCATTCGAGGAACGGGAAGGCGGCGTAATCACACCTTTATCCTCGTAGAAACGGATTGTTTTGGCAGTCAGGCCGGTCAGCCTGGCAACTTCACTGATGTTCACTATTCATCCTTACAGTTTCTGGAAGGTTATAGAGTTATTATTTCTCTATTGATGACAAAAACACAACCGAAAATCTTACTGAAACAATTTCATTGACATTCCACTTGATGGAAGGTTTATCCTCATGCCATCGTTATAAAAAGACTGCCTGGACAGTCAATCAAGCGCTATTGTTTGATAGCTAAGGTGAAACAAATGGCTGAGTACATTCTCCCGCTCAGCAAAGTTCGCTGCATGAATTGTGCGGGAAAAATCAAAGCATCCTTATCTGCCCTGCCCGGTATTGAGTCGGTAGACGTTGATACCCGACAAGCGGTTGTTCGCGGGGAAACGACACTCCCTCCTCTACTGCAGGCCGTTACCGACCTCGGCTATGAAGCCGGATATCACCACTCGCTGGGATTAAGCGGTTTGTCATGCTGTAAGTGTGTCAAGAAAGTCGAAACCGAACTGGCCGCTCATCCGGCAATAGCTGATTTCAGCGTCAGCAAAACCCATCTGTCGGTCACAGGTACTCTTCCCGAGACAGAGCTGATCAGCATTATTGAAAAACTGGGGTTTCAGGCCATCACCCGCCAGCATCACAACCTGCCGCTTGAAGGGCTGTCATGTGGCAAATGCGTAGCAAAACTGGAAAAAGCTTTTACCGAAACGCCGGAGATTGAACAGATCAGCATAAGCAAAACTCAGGCTGAAATCACCGGCTTCCTTACCCGTAAATCTGCCGTAGCCGTTGTGGAAAAAACAGGCTTTCAGGTTGTCGATGACAATACCGTCATTCTGGCACTAAGCGGCCTCAATTGTGGCAAGTGCGTCGCTAAAGTCGAAAAAGCACTAAATGAAAATCCGCAAATATCCAAATTCAATGTCAGTAAAACCCGTGCCGAAATCAAATCAGCGGTAGATGCAGATGGCCTGGTTTCGCTCATCAATGATCTGGGATTCTCAGCAAAACTGACTGATAGCTCAAAACCTGAAAACAGCACAGCACAAACAGAAACAGAAACAGAGTCCATATTGACGCCTGAAGCCACTCCGCAAACCGCAGCGGAACCAGCGCCGATTGGCAACCCAACTGACAATAGTAAGAGACAAAGAGAAAGCGACGAGACAGTTCAATTACTGCTGTCAGGGATGACTTGCGCCAGCTGTGTCGCCTCCGTCGAAAAAGCCATTATCGGAGTGCCCGGTGTCAGTCATGCCAACGTCAACCTTGCAGAAAGAACCGCTCTGGTAAGCGGTCATGCGCCAGTCGAGAGCATCATTTCAGCCATTACTGATGCCGGCTATGGTGCGGAACAGAGTGAAGATGAACAAACCCGCCGTCAAAAACAGCAACAGCAGAATGAACAAAACTTCCGCCAACATGTCCGCAATGCCATTATCGCTCTGGCTGTCGGCATTCCGATGATGGCATGGGGTGTTTTCGGCGGCAGTATGATGATTGACTCAACTACCAGCCAGATAGGCTGGGGATTGGTCGGGCTGATTACTTTTGTCCTGCTATGCACTATCGGCCGTCATTTTTACATCAATAGCTGGAAAGCCTTTAAACATCACCGCGCGACGATGGACACGCTGGTGGCTTTAGGTACTGGTGCAGCCTGGCTTTATTCGATGATGGTAGTGCTGCTGCCGGATCTCTTCCCCGATCAGGCCCGCCATGTCTATTTTGAAGCATCGGTGATGATCCTCGGGCTTATCACTCTGGGGCACGCTCTGGAAGCACGGGCACGAAGCAGGACATCCAAAGCGCTCGAACAACTGATCGACCTGCAACCACAAACTGCCATTATCGTCAGCGACGACACAGAACGCGAAGTACCGCTGGCCGAAGTCAAAGTCGGTATGCTGCTACGCCTGTATCCGGGAGCCAAAGTCCCGGTTGATGGTCGTATTGAACAAGGTCAGAGCTACCTGGATGAGTCCATGCTGACCGGTGAACCGCTGCCGGCGAACAAACAGCCCGGCGACAAACTTCATGCCGGAACTATTAACCAGAACGGCAGCCTGCTGTTCCGCGCCGAACAAATCGGCAACGATACTATGCTGGCACGGATCATCAGCCTGGTTCGTCAGGCACAAAGCAGTAAGCCGGCATTGGCACGAATGGCAGATACCATCTCAGCAATTTTTGTTCCTGCCGTGATGATTATCGCGATCCTTACTGCCATGATCTGGTATTACGTCGGGCCTGAGCCATCCTCTATCTACATGCTGGTAACGGCAACCACAGTGCTGATCATTGCCTGTCCTTGTGCACTCGGACTGGCAACACCGATGTCTGTAACCGTCGGAGTCGGCCGCGCCGCAGAATACGGGGTGCTGATCCGCAATGCAGAAGCGATGCAAGTTGCCGCCGACGTAGATACTGTCGTACTGGATAAAACAGGCACCCTTACTGAAGGGAAACCAAAAGTCATTGATTGCCGGAGCTACAGTGAAATAAGCAGTAAGCAACTGCTTACTCTTGCAGCCAGCCTGGAACAAGGCTCCGAACACCCGCTGGCTCGCGCTATTGTCACTGCAGCGGAAGAAAAGTCCCTTCTGCTAGTGCCACAATCAGAGTTCAAAGCCTTACCCGGCTATGGTGTACAAGGCAAGGTAAGCGGTCACCAACTTCTGCTCGGTAATACAAAGTTGATGACTAAACACGACATTGATATTTCAGCAGCCAAAGAAGATGCCAAAGTCATTGCCAGCCAAGGAGCGACTCCGATCTATGTTGCTGTGGATCATCAATTGACCGGACTGATGGGGATCAGTGATCCGCTCAGAACTGATTCAATAGCAGCAATTAAACGCCTGAAGAAAATGCGACTTGAAGTAGTAATGCTGACAGGTGATACCGAGATCACCGCCAAAGCCATCGCCAAACAAGCCGGTATTGATACCGTAATTGCCGGAGTACTGCCGGATGGTAAAGCGGCTAAGATAGCGGAGCTCCAACAGCAAGGTAAACGCGTAGCCATGGTCGGTGATGGCATCAACGATGCGCCAGCGTTAGCTCAGGCCGAAGTCGGGATCGCCATGGGCAGCGGCAGTGATGTTGCCATTGAAAGTGCCCAGCTGACTCTGATCCGCCACTCACTTAATGGCGTGGCTGATGCGCTTGAACTGTCTTCAGCGACTCTGAAAAACATGAAGCAGAACCTGTTCGGGGCATTTATTTATAACAGCCTGGGTATCCCCGTGGCAGCAGGGGTTCTGTTCCCGCTAACCGGCACCCTACTCAGCCCGGTTATTGCCGGAGCAGCGATGGCCCTGTCGTCCATTACCGTGGTCAGCAATGCCAACCGCCTGCGACTATTCACCCCAAATCACCAGGAGAAATAATATGGTTGCACTCATCGGCCTTGCCGCTATCGCCTTTATCATCTGGTGGTTCTGGCTACATCCGGAAACCAAAAGCTAAAGCCTGCCACCGTTAGCTATTCAAACAGATAACTGATATAACCTTGTCAGTTATCTGTTTTTTCCCGGTGTATCATGTTCAAATCACTGCTCACCAAAGCCCTGCTTCTCCTTCCTTTTGTCGCAGGCCAAGCACTTGCCGAACCTATGGTATGGCTGGCAAAAGATGAACAACGACAATTTGTTCTTCTCGGCTCTATACATGCAGGAGAACAAGACTTCTACCCTCTACCGCAGGCATTTCTGGACTACTGGCCAAAAGCTGACAGTCTGGTGGTCGAAGCCAATATCCTTAAGCCGGTTGATATTCAGCTCGACCGAACTATTCCTTCGGCTAATGCCCTACTGCAAGCCCAAGATAAAGAAACTCTGGCTGATATTGCCAAACAAACCGGACTGCCCTACCTTTCCCTGCTCCACAGCCCGCCATGGCTGGCAGCCGTTAATCTGCAAATGGCGATGGTTTCCGGTGTAGGCCTTAATCCGGAAAAAGGAGTCGATATCGTCCTTCTTAAACGGGCTGAGCAGCAAAAATTACCGGTACTTGAACTGGAAGGCGTCAAACAGCAACTGGCCGTGATGGAGGAACTGCCGGATCATGGTCAAGATATTCTGCTCTCAACCATTCGCGACTGGGACAAGATGCAATCGCAGCTCTCCTGCCTCATTTCAGCGTGGAAATCCGGTGATCACCAGCAACTCAACGAGCTGTTTGAAGAAAGTCAGTATGGAGAAGCCACGGACGAAAAGCTGATTTTTGAGCGTAATCGTAACTGGGCACAACAACTGACCCAAAGCCCGGATTACCGCAAAGGTACCTACTTGATTGTTGTAGGCGCGCTGCACCTATTTGGAGAGCAAGGATTGCCTTCATTGCTGGAAAAAGAAGGGATGACAGTGACTTTGCTGACCAAAGGACAATCAGCGGCGTGTCAGTTGGCAAAAGAATAAAGAGTTGTAGAGGCTGAGCTCTGGATGCGCTGCCAAACTGCGCTATTTTCTTTCAACAACACCAAAACGAAAAAAGCCAGCTCAATGAGCTGGCTTTCAAATGGTGGTCGGTGAAGAGCCAATTCCAAATCCTGGGAACCCCCGACCCTCTGGTCCGCATTTTACCAAGAGCTCTGGATACGCTATCAAACTGCGCTATTCTCTTTCAACAACACCAAAACGAAAAAAGCCAGCTCAATGAGCTGGCTTTCAAATAGTGGTCGGTGAAGAGCCAATTTCAAATCCTGGGAACCCCCGCCCCTCAGGTCCGCATTTTACCAAGAGCTCTGGATACGCTATCAAACTGCGCTATTCTCTTTCAACAACACCAAAACGAAAAAAGCCAGCTCATTGAGCTGGCTTTCAAATAGTGGTCGGTGAAGAGGGATTCGAACCCCCGACCCTCTGGTCCCAAACCAGATGCGCTACCAAACTGCGCTATTCACCGACTTGTAAGCAACAAACTATTCTAATCTGCCACTTGAAATAGTGGTCGGTGAAGAGGGATTCGAACCCCCGACCCTCTGGTCCCAAACCAGATGCGCTACCAAACTGCGCTATTCACCGACTTGTAAGCAACAAACCATTCTAATCTGCCACTTGAAATAGTGGTCGGTGAAGAGGGATTCGAACCCCCGACCCTCTGGTCCCAAACCAGATGCGCTACCAAACTGCGCTATTCACCGACTTGTAAGTAACAAACTATTCTAATCTGCCACTTGAAATAGTGGTCGGTGAAGAGGGATTCGAACCCCCGACCCTCTGGTCCCAAACCAGATGCGCTACCAAACTGCGCTATTCACCGACTTGTAAGCAACAAATTATTCTAATCTGCCACTTAAAATAGTGGTCGGTGAAGAGGGATTCGAACCCCCGACCCTCTGGTCCCAAACCAGATGCGCTACCAAACTGCGCTATTCACCGACGTTATTAACAGCACTCTGTACTGCTGAGGCCGCTTATGTTACTCGCCGGAAAAAATTACGCAAGTACTAAACAGGATTTTTTTATAATATAAATTCGTTTGCTCATCAAACCATCAACTGTCTGGAAAAACTGACAATTCAGTGATCACTGCCGCAGGCATATAACACAATTGTTAAACAACACACCTACCATTGATCCAGATCATCGTAACAATTTTGTTTCATTGCGTATCTTGTAACCACTCTCTCACGACAAAAGGACTGCATATGGAATTTTGGCTGGATCTTTTATTTGGCAATGCCGTTGGGCTGTCTTCAATGATCGTGATATTCGGAGCTCTGGGATTAATGCTTTTTTTTGCGGGGTATTTTATTTACAAAGCCCTGTCATCACCTTCTCCTCACTAGAGCCATTTGCAAACGTAACCGCTTGCACCAGGATCAATTGTCGGTGTTGATCCTGGATTTCTTTTTGCTCTCCGCTCCGGAATGAAACTTGGTATAATCAAAAAACCATAGTCAGATTCCGAACCACCATGTCAGATTACGATGATCTCGATCTCTTCCGAGAGATGATGTCCGACGTCTCGCCAATCAAGCAAGATCAGGTCGAAACCGTTCAGAAACAAAAAGTCACTGACGCTCATATCGCCCGACGACTTGCTGCTCAGACACTGTCTGATGGCGACCCTGAATATTTGTCACTCGACTACGCAACCATGTTAAAGCCCGACGATATGGTTGAGTTCAAACGCGATGGCGTCCAGGACGGAGTTTTCCGTAAACTTCGTCTGGGCAAGTATGAAATCCAGGCCCGACTTGACCTGCACCGTAAAACGCTGCAGGAAGCTCGTGATGAAGTCCTTAAGTTCCTGAAACAATGCCAGCGGATGGATATCCGCACAGTGATCATTGTACACGGCAAAGGGGAACGCTCTAATCCACCAGCACTGATGAAAAGCTTTGTCTCTACCTGGTTACAGCAAATCAGTGATGTAATGTGCTTTCATTCAGCCCTGCGACAGCACGGTGGCAACGGCGCACTCTATGTCATGCTCAAGAAGAGCCCAGAGAAAAAGCAGGAAAACCGAGAAAGGCACCTAAGCCGAAAAGCATGATCTTACAAAAGAAAAGAGGAGCAACCTGCTCCTCTTTTCTTTTAACTCATATACTCGTTTACACCTGCACCACTACCCGTAACGCCAGCAGAATCAATACCACACCGGACAGGCGATCAATCAGCTGCGCTTTGTGCTTCAGTTTATCCAACACTTTAGGATTGGATAGCACAAAAGCAATCAGGGTGTACCAAAGCCCGTCCACCAGCAAAGGAGTCGCCACAATCACCGCCCGACTGGAAACCTCTGTTCCCACAGCGACAAACTGACTGAACAGTGCCAGGAAAAACAAAGCCAGCTTCGGATTCAACAAAGAAATCATCAAGCCATCACGGGCGGCGAAAAGTAAGCGGGTTGGCTTCCCGGCTGCTAGCTTTGCCGCTACACCACCTTTGGAACGTAAGGCATTCACACCAAGGTAAGCAAGGTAAGCCGCCCCTGCATAGGTGATAAATGTAAACAGGGTTGGTGACTGCTTAAGGACCACGGCAAGGCCAAGTAAAGTCAGAAATGCATAGAATCCTACGCCCATCGCATGTGCCCATGAGGTAACCACCCCATGCAGGCGGCCACCAGCCAGACTGTGTTTGGCAACCACAGCCAAACTCGGCCCCGGAGACATGGCACCGAGGATACAAATCATTAATAACGAAAGCCAAATACTGAAAGTCATTCTTTTACTCCTTTATGCTGACACCCAAGTTATCAGCCAGAAGCTATAATCTGAAATCAAAAGAACTCATCACAGTTATGATCTGAAATCATAGAGATGGAATACATAGAACTTTGCATCACAGCCAGTACCTGCTCCCTCAACCAGCGATGCGAGGGATCACTGTCGAACCTCGGATGCCACAACAACCAATACCTGTGCTCGGGAGCGTTGAAAGGAAGTGGTTTATAAATGATAGGAAACATCTGCTGCATGTTCGATGCGATATGCTCCGGGATCACCATCAGCATATCGGTGCGGCAAACTGTCTGAAATGCGGAGCTAAAGAAAGGTACTGAAAATTGGATCCGGCGTGACAGGCCACGTTCTGCCAGTTCTTTATCAACAAAACTGTCCTTATCACCGCCACCGGATACTGACATATGACCATAGCGGATGAAATCGACAGCGGACATGGTTTCATTTACCGCAAGAGGATGGGAGCTGCGCATCACACATACCGGATAATCAGCACCAATCTGAGTGCCACACAACCCCGGCGGGATACTTGGCAACATAGTGGAGACCAGCTGAATATCGAGATCAGCCAACCTGGAAAACTGATCCGGCGACCACAACTGATACGCCAACTTAAGGTTCGGTGCCTGGCGCTGAACCCGCTCGACTATCTCCGGCAAAATATATTGCGCCACATAATCCGATGAAGACAGCACCACTCGCCCTTCCCAGCTTTGCGGCTCAAATTCATCACTGATAAACAACTCCTGGCACTCTGCCAGCAAGCCATCGAGCTTTTGTTTGAGCTGCTGTGCTTTAGGAGTCGGCAAAAGGCGGTTACCGTCCCTCACCAACAGGGGATCACCAAACAGCTCTCGCAACTGATTAAGCTGGCGGCTGACCGCCGACTGGGTAATGCACAAATGCTCGGCTGTACGGCTGACATGGCATTCATCCAGCAATACCTGCAAGGTGCGCAATAAATTAAGATTAATCGACTTCATCCGACCATCTTATACCAGGTTGCAGCTCCGATCCGGCATTAATTTGCGTACTCTTTCAGGCGATCAACCTGCTGTGATGTCAGAGCTTCCATGCAGTCCAGATACCCCTGACCGGCCCCGCTACCAGAACCATAACTGGCCATCACAAAACGGCATTGCTGCTCCCGCCAGGTTCGAAAAGCAGTAACGGATTGACTAAATGCAGCCTCAGCGCCGATATCAGCAGAACTGATTGCATCCAGCTCCGCCATACTGCCCTGCACCTGCTTTTCGAGAGCTTGCAACTCTTCATCCACCTGCTGGTAAGCCTGTTCAAGACACTGACTCAACGCCTGATGACCTTCACTTTTCTCACTGCAATCGGCCAGTGATGAAGCAAAAACCGGTGCGGATAACATTACAAGGACCATCACAAAAACAAGGCTGAATTGACGTAACATCGGCATATCTCCTTTCATAGCCACCAGGCGCAGCTAACCTCTCGAACTGATATCAGCTCTTCGCTATAGGTGCGAAACTACCACTGGTCAGAGACAGCAGGTCCTGAGGAGCCAGTTCAATTTCCAGACCACGACGGCCGGCACTGACACAAATCGTTTCAAACTGTTCAGCAGAGGCATCAAGAAAAGTCGGCAAGCGTTTCTTCTGACCCAGCGGGCTGATACCACCGACAATATAACCTGTCGTTTTTTCAGCAATCTTCGGATCCGCCATGTCGGCTTTTTTACCACCAGCGGCTTTGGCTGCGGCTTTCAGATCCAACATGCCAGATACAGGCACAACAGCCACGGCTAGTTTCTTGGCATCGCCATTTAACGAGAATAGCAGGGTCTTGAAAACTCGCTTCGGATCCTGCCCCAGCACTTCAGCCGCTTCATGACCAAAGTTGGTATTGGCCGGATCATGGTCATACTGATGAACGGTGTAATCTATCTTTTGTTTCTTAGCTAATTTAATCGCAGGAGTCATAACTCTCTCATGCTTGTTATTTGTGTGACATATTAAATCAATATATCTGACCCACCGATAATAAAAAAGCCCCGGCACAAAACCGAGGCTTTTTTGACTACCGCATGGATTAATCACATGCCTGAGTTCGGCGATTATTTATAAACAATCTCACCTTTAGGTGCGAACTTGTTCACATCAACCGGGCTGTTTGTTTCCAGGAAGTCTTTCAGTACTTCTGCATCAACAAAACCAGTGTTCACATGGCCTGGGTGGTTAGTCAGCTTAGGATAGCCGTCACCGCCTGCTGCGTTGAAGCTTGGTACTGTGAAACGGTAAGTTTTCGCCATATCCAGTGACTGACCACCGATCTTAACGTCATGGACCGTACCGTTTTCAACCACCATTGAAATACCGTAGAACTGAGCGTAAGCACCAGAATCGATTGGCTTGGTTGCAACAACATTCAGGTAATCCATCACTTCTTTACCTGTCATGTCGTTGTAAGTCACGATGTTGCCGAATGGCTGGACAGTCAGAACATCTTTATAAGTGATGTTACCGCCGGCAATAGAATCACGAACACCGCCAGAGTTCATTACCGCGAAATCTGCTTTCGCACGCTGCATGTGAGAAGCAGCAATCAGACGACCCAGGTTAGTTTGCTTGAAGCGAACAACGTTACGGTCACCTTCCAATTTGCCGTTAGATTCAGCAATTTTCACATTCAGTTTCGCCTGGCCACGATCCTGGTATGGCTGTAGGAAGCTCTTCACGTCCTGGTTCTGAGCAATCTCATCTTCGATGAAGACATACTTCTTACCACCGTCAGCAAGCTTCACTTTCTTCTTCAGGTTAACTGGGATCAGGTCATAGCTAACCATCTGCAGCTCGCCGTTCTTGAATTCAAAGTCAGCGCGACCTACGTATTTACCCCACTCGTGAGCCTGTACGATCCAAGTACCGTTCTGCTGGTCCGGCTTACACTCATCACCTGGCTTGAAGTTCTTGTTATACATGTTCGGACCTTCCATGCAGACAGGCTCTTGCGAGTGACCACCTACAATCATGTCCAAATCACCGGAATCCAGGTAGCGAGCCAACGCTACGTCACCCGGTGCGTTAATACCGTTATTAGCGTTAGCATAGTGACCCATGTGAGTCGCAGCGATGATCACATCCGGCTTTTCAGTCTCTTCCAGCTCAGCGATCAATTTTTTCGCTTCAGCTTTCGGATCGCGGAAGTCAACATTCGAGATAAATTCAGGGTTACCGATTTTCGCTGTATCTTCAGTAGTCAGGCCGATTACCGCAATCTTGATGCCCTGACGCTCGAAGATCTGGTATGGCTGGAACATACGTTCGCCAGTAGTCTTGTCGTAAATGTTTGCTGAAAGCATTGGGAATTCAGCCCAGTCTTCCTGTTGGCGCAATACTTCAATCGGGTTATCGAACTCGTGGTTACCCAATGCCATTGCATCGTAGCCCAGCATGTTCATACCTTTGAAATCAGGTTCTGCATCCTGAAGGTCCGACTCAGGAACACCGGTGTTGATATCACCACCGGACAGAAGCAACGTTGTACCACCTTCAGCGGCAACTTCCGCACGAATCTCGTCAAGCAGAGTCTTACGCGCTGCCATGCCGTATTCGCCTTTAGAGTTCTGCCAGAAACGGCCGTGGTGGTCATTCGTATGCAAGATAGTCAGTTTATAGGCTTTGTCCTGCTGCCACGCAGGTGCGTTGTCGCCAGCCTGGCCAGCGCAACCGGCCATAGTTGCCAGTACTGCCGCCGCTAATGCTGTTCTTGCAAAGAAACGTTGCTTCATGGGGATCCCCTTAACCATAGGTATAATTCTTCTACAAAGCGACACACTAATACCCCTCATCCTCGCCGGAATATCCACTGCTCCGGAGCTGTAGGGAGGGTTAAGTAATAGTGTTCACTCTTCCATGTAAATGGTCTAAGTAGCTGTTTCTACTTATTTCAGTGGCGTCAGTTTAAATTAATTAGTTAACACGTGCGTTGTGATTTCATCAATCTGTTGACTGGATCACTTTACCGATAATTTGTTAGCTCAATACTTTGAATACATGCAAAAAAAAGCCCCGCATATGCGAGGCTTTTGATATCATTCTCAGTTTTTCAACGAGCAGTAAAACCGCTTCGCGTCACATTATGCACTGGCCAGCTTGCGTGCAGGGTGTTTTACAAACACCGCGACGATGGCCGCAAAAGCCAGGAAGAAACAGTAATAAGAATGGCTGACCACAGCCAGTGGCGACAGACCGAATACCGAACCAAGCAGCAGCGCCTGAGCACCGTATGGTAGCAATCCCTGAACTACGCAAGAGAAAATATCCAGCAGACTTGCCGCACGTCGCGGTGTCACACCATTTTCTGCCGCCAGCTCTTTCGCCACGCCACCAGATACAATGATGGCAACTGTATTGTTCGCCGTACAACAGTTAGTCAGGCTGACCAAACCGGCAATACCCAACTCGCTGGCACGCAAGTTCTGTCCTTCGGTATGATCTTTACTAAACACTCGGATAATGCGGCTGATCAGTGACGTCAAATAAGCCAGACCGCCCTGCTGACGCATCAGCTCACTAATTCCGCCAATCAGCATCGACAGCAGGAAAATTTCCTGCATATTACCGAAACCGGCATAGATGTCCTTACCGTAAGCAGCCAGGCTGTAATCTGCCGAAGCAAACAGGCCAACACCACCTGCCAGCAGAATACCAATACTCAACACAACAAACACATTCACACCTGACACAGCCAATACCAGAATGGTGACGTAAGGCAGCACTTTCAGCCATTCGATATCTGTTGCGGCAGGCACTTCCGTCGGCGTACTGCTGAACATGAAGATCACAATCGCAGTAATCGCTGCCGGCAAAGCAATACGAATATTCTCACGGAACTTGTCTTTCATCTGACAGCCCTGAGAGCGCGTTGCAGCAATGGTCGTATCCGAAATGATTGACAGGTTATCGCCAAACATAGCACCGCTCAGCACGACACCGGCAGTCAGCGCAATATCCATACCCGCAGCCTGAGCGATACCCAGCGCAACCGGTGCAACGGCTGCAATTGTACCCATTGAGGTACCCATCGCTGTTGCAATAAAAGCAGAAATAACAAAAATGCCCGGCAGGATCATGCTGGCTGGCAGCATAGACAGGCCAAGGTTAACCGTTGCATCCACACCACCCGTTGCTTTTGCAACAGAAGCAAAAGCACCGGCAAGCAGGTAAATCATACACATGGCAATAATATCGCCATGACCGACACCGCGAAGAAACTGCTCAATTGCCTTATTGAGCTTTTCCTTACTAAGCAATAACGCTACGATAACGGCTGGCAACGCAGCAACCGGCGCCGGTAGCTGGTAAAAAGCAAAGTCCACACCCTGCATAGTCAGATAGCTGCCAACACCAATAAACAGGGAAAGAAAGATTCCCAATGGTAATAGCGCCAAGGCTGATGGGGCATGCGTTAAATCAGATTGTTTTGTTGTGTTTGACATGATGACTACAGGACATCTTTTTTAAAATTTGCCCTAGACTAAAACTTAGCTATAGATGTGTCAACATCTAGACGTCTAAACATCCAAATCAACACTCTCCCGCCTTCCCATCTGATTTCAAATTAACCATCAAAAATCACCCGGAATACAGAACCTATACGGGAAGTCTCCGAACAACTGGCTCAGAAAGCCCGTGATGCAGCCATTCAGGCCCGTCAGCTTTCGTAACTTTCAGAACAACTAAGAGATGATATATCCCGGTTTGAGCTATAAATTAGAAACTGAGCAATATTATTAATAACTGTTATCAAATTTATGCCGCCATAACACTTTGCCATGGCGGCATTTTTTTGACTCTCATGCCAACAATAGCGTCAAATCACCCACTTCTTGTGTCAACATATGTCGTTTTATATGTGAATTGTCACTTTTTCGTGCATATTATGCTGAATGCCTATAAAATCCGCCGTGAACAATACTTGAGAACCCCCCCACTCTTTGAGACTCCAACAACAATGAAACTTACATTAAAGCAAAAACTCATTGGAGCCAGTTTGTCGGCAGTGGTCATTATGGCTACCGTCCTGACATGGCTCGCAGCGGGTCAACTATTTGATCAGACTCGTAGCGGAATTTACTCACGTGCTGACAGCCTATCGGCTGCGGCAACCGAAGGCATCGCGGACTGGATTTCTATCCGTAGCGATATTGCCTCGGCATTTAATGACTACAGCACAGAAGCCGATGTCGTTCCTTTCCTCCAGCAAGCGCGAAAAGCTGGCGGTTTTGATGACATCTTTCTGGGTACTCCTGCTGGCGGCATGTACCGCTCGCATCCGGAACGTAACCGTGCAGATTATGACCCTCGTACCCGCCCTTGGTACAAGGATGCACAAAACGCAGGTAAACAGATCATCACAACTGCTTATCGTGATGCGATCACCAATGCTCTGCTGGTAACCATCGCAGAACCTGTGATGAAGAACGGTACTATGGTTGGTGTTGTCGGTGCCGACGTACTGATCGACCAGTTGATCAACGACGTAATCAACTTGGATGTAGGTAAAAATGCCTACGCCATGCTAATTAACAAGCAAGACAACAGCTTCCTTGCCCATCCTGACGAATCCCTGCTGCTACAGCCAATCAGCCGTTACAGCCAGGAAATCAACATGGCCAGCATTGAAGCAGCGATCCAGTCAAACAGCATTGAAACTGTCACTATCAACGGTCAGGAAAAAATGCTGTACTTCGCCCATGTACCAGGTACTGAGTGGATTCTGGGCATTGAGATGGATCGCGCGACTGAAGAAGCAAGCAACACCAGCCTTCTGCGCCAGCTTATTACCACTTCTGTCCTAATCACTCTTATTGTTGTCAGCGCCGTTGCATGGCTGGTTGGCTTCCTGTTCCGCGATCTTGGTCGTGTCTCTGAAGCCCTGGCTGAAATTGCCACCGGTGAAGGCGACCTGACTCAGCGTCTGGAACCTCGCAGTGATGATGAAGTTGGTCAGCTTGCCGATAACTTCAACCGTTTTGTCGGCAACATGCACGGCATGGTAAGTCGTCTGAGCGAAGTGTCTGCAGCCCTGAGCCAACAGGCTCACATTACTGCTTCTCAGGCGGAAGAGCGCAGCACGCGTATCCAGCACCAGCAAGATGAAATCAACATGGTCGCTACCGCAATCAATGAGATGGCAGCAGCTACTCAGGAAATTGCCGGTAATGCGGACAACACAGCGCAAACCTCCAGCGAAACAGTGGAAGTTTCCGAGCACGGTGCCACTCAGGTAGGCCAGAGCCAGCAATCAATTTCCAGCCTGGCAGGTGAAGTGGAAACGGCAACAGAGGTAATTGAAGAGCTCAACACTCACGCTCAGAGCATCAACACCATTCTGTCTACGATCCAGGGTATTGCCGAGCAGACTAACCTGCTGGCACTGAACGCAGCAATCGAAGCAGCGCGTGCCGGTGAGCAAGGCCGAGGTTTTGCCGTGGTTGCTGATGAAGTACGTGTGCTGAGCCAGCGTACTCACGCTTCAACGCAAGAAATTCAGCAGATGATTGAAACACTGCAGCAGACAACCGGTCGTGCCGTCGGCATTATGGAAGACAGCCGCCGCCTGGCTGAAACCAGTGTTGACGATGCCAACGCCGCCTCTGCCAGCCTGTCGCAAATCAACAGTGCTGTTACCAACATCAGCGACATGGCAACCCAAATTGCTTCTGCCGCTGAAGAGCAGTCTTCTGTTACATCAGAGATCACCCGTAATACCGAAGGGATCCGCGATGTTTCCAACGAACTGGCAGTAGAGGCCGATGAAGCAGCTAAACAGGCTGCCGAGCTGTCTCACTTGTCGCACGAGCTGCAGCAGGAAATCAACCGCTTTAAGCTGTAAAAGCAAACACGCTTAACGCAAAAACGGGAGCCCAAAGCTCCCGTTTTTTTATATCTGTACAATCGATACCATTCAGTTATCCCTCAGCACCTCCCCCCAGCCCAGCACATTTCATCGCCACAGAGATTAAAAACACCTCAAACGGATAGATTGTATGACAAAAAAGCATAATATTACTTCACTTAATAAACGCAAATGATAATGTGTCTCAACAACAATTATTCAGTGCGGTAGAAAAGCCATACATCAACGCTCTCTGTCCATCTTCCCCACAGCGAGAGAGGTATTTCACGCCGCGCCACAGAACAGCAAACACAATGAAACTACTTTTAAAACAGAAACTCATCGCAGCAAGCCTGTTCACCGTGCTGCTGATGGCTGGCTCGCTGACCTGGCTGGCAGCCAATGAACTGCAACTCCAGACCCAAAACGATATCAATACCCGGGCCAGAACCCTGGCCGCAACAGCAACTAAAAACCTTGCCGACTGGATCACCGTCCGCAGTGAAATTATCCATAGCCTGGACCACATTACAGACAAGCCAGCTCTTGGCTCCTACCTGCAACAAGCAAAAAAAGCGGGAAACTTTGATAATATATATGTTGGTTTTCCGACCGGGAATTTCTACCGGGCTGACGAATCCCGCTCTCGAAATGACTATGACCCACGAATTCGTCCCTGGTATAAAACGGCGAAACAACAGAATCAGCAAATCATCACCTCGGCTTATCGCAGCGTCACCAGTAACGCTCTGATGATCACCATTGCAGAACCTGTCAGCGAGAATGGCTCACTCAAAGCGGTCATCGGTGGTGACATCCTGATTGAACAACTGGTTGATGATATTACGCGTCTGAAGATCGGTAAAAATGCTCAGATAATGCTTATCGATAAACAAACCCAGTCTTTCTTAGCTCACTCGGAAAAAGCCTTACAACTACAGCCTGTTACCCGTTACAGCAATGTGCTGAGTATGAAAAATATCAGTGACACCATGCGAAGCCACGAAGTCGAAGCTCTGACTATCAACGGAAAAGGAAAGCTGCTTTACTTCACTCCGGTTCCAAAAACACAGTGGCTGCTAGCGATCGAGATGGATCAGGAAACTGAAGAAGCAGGCTACCACCATCTGCTGCAGAAACTGATCATTTCCTCTGTCATCATTACTTTATTTACCGTCATGCTGGTTGCTGCTTTGGTGAACTTCCTGTTCAGGGATTTAGGGCGAGTATCAGCAGCACTGGCAGATATTGCCAATGGTGAAGGTGATTTGACCCAGCGTCTTGAACCATGCAGTGATGATGAAGTCGGTCAGCTGGCACACAACTTCAACCGCTTTGTCGGCAATATGCACAGTATGATGTCACGCCTTCAGCAGGTTTCTAATACGATGAATCAGCAATCTGAGCTCACTGCCACGCAAGCTGAAGAACGTAACAAACGAATTCAGCATCAGCAGGATGAAGTCAATATGATCGCCACCGCCATAAACCAAATGGCCTGCGCAACTCAGGAAATCGCCGATAACGCAAACAACACAGCCAAAACCGCGGAACAGAGTGTCACAATATCGCAGCATGGCTCAGCCCAAGTAAGCCAGAGCCAGCAGTCAATTTCGAAACTGGCAGGTGAAGTAAAAACCACAACAGAAGTGATTGGTGAGCTTGATGTTCATGCGCAAAACATCAACACCATCCTGTCAACGATTCAGGATATCGCTGAGCAAACCAACTTACTGGCACTGAATGCGGCAATCGAAGCAGCCCGTGCCGGTGTGCAGGGACGAGGTTTTGCTGTCGTGGCTGACGAGGTGCGAATACTGAGCCAGCGAACGCACAGCTCAACGCAGGAAATTCAGCAAATGATCGAAAACCTGCAACGTACCACCAACCGGGCTGTTGGCATCATGAATGACAGTCGCCGCCTCTCTGATACCAGCGTCGATGATGCCAACTCTGCAGCAGCAAGCCTTGCACAAATTAATAGCTCGGTTAACAACATCAGTGATATGGCAACCAGAATTGCTTCTGCGGCAGAAGAGCAATCATCAGTCACGACCGAGATCACCCGCAACACAGCCGGAATTCGTGACGTAGCGAACCTATTAGCTACAGAAGCAGATGAGGCCGCTCAACAGGCAGCCAAACTTTCTCTGTTATCACAGGACCTGCAACAGGAAATCGGTCAGTTTAAGCTATAAAACCAGATGGTGGGGAGCAGCTTTACAATCATCAATTCCGCTTCTCACCTGTCTCCGGCTTCTCTTTTTCTATCATCTCCATCCTTCCTTTTTACCATATCTGTCAGTCCCTAAATGGTTTAAGTTATTCAACCAATGGTCGCACTTTACCTGTGCCGAGAAGCATGATTTCAACTAATCCCTAATCAACAATCCTTTCGATTCCTCATTCTCTTGGGCTGAACTTTCCTTTTTGCCCTATCAGATTCATTCGCACAATTAATCACTTACCACAGAAAAAGTGTGACTTGGGTCACATTTTGATGCATGATACTCAGTTCCCTACACATTCATATCAACAAGAAAAACAGCCTTTAAGAAAAGAATGAAACTGACACTGAAGCAAAAAATCATTGGCTCCTGTTTATCTGCCGTGGTGATAATGGCCACTACGCTTACCTGGCTGGCAGCAAGCCAGCTCGCCAACACAACCCAGAAAGGTATTTACGATCGCGTAGAAAGTCTGTCCAACGCGGCTTCCACCAGTATATCGAACTGGATTTCCATCCGTTCCCAAATTGCCAAAGCCGCAGGGAACTACACCCGCCACGAAGATTTTGTCTCTTACCTGCAACAAGCTCGTCAGGCTGCCGGGTTCGATGATATCTACTTCGGTACACCTACCGGTGAAATGATCCGTGCACGTACCGAGCGTAATCGCGCCGGGTATGACCCTCGTATACGCCCTTGGTACAAAAAAGCAGTCAATGCTGGTGAGCAGGTTATTACTTCTGCCTACTTAGGCGCGGCAACCAATGCCCTTCAGATTACAATCACTGAGCCGATCTACCATAACGGTAAGCTGCTTGGTGTCATTGGTGCCAACGTCCTTGTTGAGCAATTAATAAATTACGTCATCAACCTGGATGTTGGTACCAACGCTAATACCATGCTGCTGAGCAATAATGGTACCTTCCTGGCTCATCCTGATAACAGCCTGATCCTGGAACCTTATGACCGTTTAAATCCCAAACTGACCGTGCCGCATATTCGTGAAGCAATCCAAAAAAGAACCATTGAGACGGTAACGATCAACGATGTAGAAAAACTGTTTTACTTTACCGAGGTACCAAACTCAAACTGGGCATTAGGTATCGAACTAGACAAAGCAACAGAAGAAGCAAGCCAGAAAAACCTACTGCGTAACCTGCTTGTTATTGCTTCAGTAATCACCCTACTGGTTGTCGCAGCAGTTTCTTATCTGGTTAACTACCTGTTCCGAGACTTAAGCCGTGTTTCTGATGCCCTGGCAGAAATTGCCACCGGTGAAGGCGACCTTACCCAACGCCTGGAACCACGCAGTGATGATGAAGTCGGCCAGCTGGCGCACAACTTCAACCGTTTTGTCGGCAACATGCACGGTATGGTTTCGCGTCTGAGCGAAGTGTCACAAGCACTGAGCCAACAGTCAGACCGAACGGCTCAACAGGCGGAGGAACGCAACACTCGCATCCAGCATCAACAGGATGAAATCAATATGGTCGCGACTGCCATCAACCAAATGGCAGCTGCCACCCAGGAAATTGCCGGAAACGCCGATAACACCGCCAAGACCTCTGGCGAAACGGTGACTGTTTCAGAGCATGGTGCTGAACAAGTGAATCTAAGCCAACAATCAATAACCAACTTGGCTGGAGAAGTAGAAACCGCAACCGGTGTAATCGAAGAGCTAAACACCCATGCTCAGAGCATCAACACTATCCTGTCTACCATTCAGGGTATTGCTGAGCAGACTAACCTACTGGCACTAAACGCGGCCATTGAAGCTGCTCGTGCCGGTGATCAGGGCCGTGGCTTTGCCGTGGTTGCTGATGAAGTACGAGTCCTGAGCCAGCGAACTCACGCTTCAACACAAGAAATTCAGCAGATGATTGAAACGTTGCAGCAAACAACAGGGCGGGCCGTTGGCATAATGGAAGACAGCCGCCGCCTTGCTGACACCAGTGTTGACGACGCCAATGCCGCAGCGGCCAGCCTGTCACAAATAAACAGCGCAGTAACCAATATCAGTGATCTGGCTAATCAAATTGCCACAGCAGCTGAAGAGCAGTCATCCGTCACATCGGAAATCACCCGTAATACAGAAGGGATCCGCAATGTGTCGGATGAGCTGGCGTCAGAGGCGCAAGACGCAGCTCAGCAGGCAGCCGAACTGTCTCACCTGTCACAGGAGCTGCAACAGGAAATTGACCGTTTTAAGCTATAAAAACATGTCGCTTCACCATATCTAGAAAGCAAAAAGCGAGGGCCCATGGCTCTCGCTTTTTATTGGCATGCTTAATCTGTTAGCAACAGATATCAATTTGCCAAATCATTCTGAGCTTAAGCTTTACCAACATCGGTCGCCTCTCTCCTTATATAAGAAATTGGGTGTCGTTATTTCCATACACGTCATAAACCCAATCAAAACAAAAATATCTTTTCCAGACTCTACAAATCGCATGCCCAGTAGGCAGCAACTTGATAACGATGAAACTATCTTTAAAACAAAAAATAACCGGAGCCAGTCTATCGGCTGTCGCTGTTATGGCTACAGTTCTAACCTGGCTGGCAACCACTCAACTTTATGACCTGACACGCACCGGCGTTCAAACCCGCTTAGAAAGCTTGGCTCAGGCAACCACCGATGGCATTGCAGACTGGGTAGCAATTCGCACCCAGATAGCTCATACAGTGACAGAGTACGCAACCGACAAAAACATTATCTCCTACCTGCAGCAAGCACAAAAAGCAGGAGATTTTGATGATGTATTCCTTGGCACCGTCAATGGTGAAATGTTCCGTTCTCACCCTGAAAGAAACCGCGCAGGTTATGACCCACGAGTTCGTCCTTGGTATAAACTTGCCGTCAGTGTCGGTGAGCAAATGATTTCACCTGTGTATATCGGCAGTTCAACTAAAGCTCTGACAATTTCGATTTCAGAACCTGTTTACCAAAACAATAAATTGGTTGGCGTGCTTGCCGCTGATGTACTAATCGATCAACTGATCAACGATGTCATTAACCTCAATGTCGGTATCAACGCTCAAGCGATGCTGTTTAGCCGTAACGGCTCTGTTCTGGCTCATACAGACAAAAGCCTGATCCTTGAGCCCTTCAACCGCATAAGCCCGAAACTGACTCTTCAACGTATCCTACAAGCCAGTGCCGAACATTCCATGGAGATAATTTCAGTCAACAGCAAAGATAAAGTCTTCTACTTCTCTGAAATCCCCGGTACGGACTGGATACTTGCATTCGAAGCTGACAAGGAAACAGAACTGAGTAGTTACAATGAGTTATTTAGAAAGCTCATTCTTATCGCTATCGCAATTACGCTGGTAATGATTGCGCTCGTTGCCTCTCTGGTTAACTACCTGTTCCGCGACCTGGGCCGGGTTTCTGATGCGTTGGCTGAAATAGCTACCGGCGAAGGCGACCTTACCCAGCGCCTTGAACCACGAAGCGATGATGAAGTCGGCCAGCTGGCGCACAACTTCAACCGTTTTGTCGGCAACATGCACGGTATGGTATCGCGCCTGAGCGAAGTGTCACGAGCACTGAGCCAGCAATCAGACCGAACCGCTCAACAGGCGGAGGAACGCAACACCCGCATCCAGCATCAGCAGGATGAAATCAACATGGTTGCTACAGCCATCAACGAAATGGCGGCTGCCACCCAGGAAATTGCCGGTAATGCTGATAACACGGCCAAAACCTCTGGCGAAACAGTAACGGTTTCGGAACATGGTGCTGAGCAGGTTAACCAAAGCCAGCAATCGATCACTAACCTGGCCGGTGAAGTAGAAACGGCAACCGATGTAATCGAGGAGCTGAACACCCATGCTCAGAGCATCAATACGATCCTGTCTACCATTCAGGGCATTGCCGAACAGACTAACCTGCTGGCACTGAACGCAGCCATTGAAGCAGCACGAGCCGGTGAGCAAGGCCGAGGCTTTGCCGTGGTTGCCGATGAAGTCCGAGTACTGAGTCAGCGCACTCACGCTTCAACACAAGAAATTCAACAAATGATTGAGACACTGCAACAGACAACAGGACACGCCGTCGGCATTATGGAAGACAGTCGCCGACTTGCTGAAACCAGTGTCGATGATGCCAATGCCGCGGCAGCCAGCCTGTCACAAATCAATAGCGCAGTAACCAATATCAGTGATATGGCGAACCAAATTGCCACAGCAGCTGAAGAGCAATCATCTGTGACATCGGAAATCACCCGCAATACCGAAGGGATCCGTAATGTCTCTGATGAACTGGCATCAGAAGCTCAGGATGCTGCCCAGCAAGCTGCCGAACTGTCTCAGCTATCGCATGAACTGCAGCAGGAAATCAGCCGCTTTAAGCTTTAAATCTGGCTCTGCGTGCAAAATCAAAAAGGCGCTCCACCAGGGAGCGCCTTTATTTTTGTCTTAAGATGAAACAGACATTCAAATAAAAGAGGCTCACCACAATGGCGAGCCTCTTTTATTTATCACTGATTTTAAGTAAATCAGATCAAACTAAATACGATTGCCGATACAGCAAGTAAACCAGCAAACAGAATAAAGTAAGTACTGAATTTACCGCGGTACTCTTTCAAGGCATCAACTTTATATACTGCCAGCATTGGCATGATAAACAGAATCATCGCAATTACCGGGCCGGACAGGGCTTCCATCATCCCCAGAATACTTGGGTTCATTACCGCAGCAAACCAGATTGCGAAGAACATGAAAGCAATACCCAGCTTATCCAACTTACCTGGTGCCATTTTCACCTGCTTCTGCAGCATACCGTTCAGGCTCTCCCTTGCGCCCATAAAGTGGCCAAGGAATGAAGATGAAATCGCGATGAAAGCAATCAGCGGACCAAGCGTAATTATAAACGGACTGTTATGAACATTAGCCAGGTACGACAGTACGGATACATTCTGCGCTTTCGCTTCCATCAACTGTTCCGGACTCAGGCTCAATACACAGGAGAAAACAAAGAACAGAACAAATGAAATCAGCATGATTGAAGTGCGCTTCAGGATCTGTTCTGATTTCTGACCGGCTTCTTTACCGTAATGACGACGCTGTACATTAGCAAAGCTAGAAATCGCCGCGGCATGGCTGAAAGCAAACACTGTTACCGGAATCGCCAACCACAAAGTCACGGAGAAACCTTGCCAGTCCTGCATGATAGCCAGATCCGGCATCTGCCAGTTCGGGATCAGGTAGAACGAAAGACCAGCCAGAATCGCAGCCAGCGGGTAAACAATCACTTCAAAGGCTTTCAACATCACCTTTTCACCGGCCATCATGATCGCAATCATAGCGAACACAAGCACGCCAGACAGCATGATGCGGGACGGCGAGTCCATACCCAGCTGATTAACAATAAAGCTGTCGACTGTATTTGTCAGACCCACACCGTAAATCAGCAGGATCGGGAAAATAGACAGGAAATACAACAGAGAGATCAGGCGACCCGCGCTGGCACCAAAGTGCTCTTCCACTACATCGGTAAAGTCGGCATCCGGCTTGGATGAAGACAGAACGAAACGGGCCAGACCGCGGTGGGCAAGAAATGTCATTGGGCCTGCCAGTACGGCCATAATCAGCAGAGACCAAAAGCCCCCGGCTCCAATATTGATTGGCAGGAACAAAATACCGGCACCGACAGCAGTACCGAATAAGCTCAACATCCAGCTGGTATCGTGTTTAGTCCAGCGAGAAACTGTCTCCTCTGTATTACCCAGAGGTATATCATGAGATAATGACACGTCACACCCTACATCTACGAAATTTTACTCGGCACTGAGTATACAGATGCAGAATTAAATACTCACAAATGAACCGACAAAGATATCGCTCTCATTCCGCGCCATGCCTAGGTATATGGTCCAGTGATATTGGAATGACTAATGAATATCTCCACCAAAACCGCAATGAGCAGATAGATTCACTAAATTTTTACGATTTTCATTTTTTTTATTTTTTATAAATTTGCTCAAAAAACAAACAGCCCAACAGGTAAACCTGCCGGGCTGTTGGCTTTTCCGGATAAATCCGATTATTTAATATCGATAGGCTCGAAACCTTTGATCAGATCATCCAGCTGTTTAATCTGCGCCAGGAACGGCTCCAGTTTATCCAGCGGGAATGCAGATGGACCGTCACAGCGCGCCTGATCCGGCGTTGGGTGTGCTTCCATAAATAGGCCGGCAATACCAGTTGCAATACCGGAACGAGCCAGATCAACTGTTTGCTCACGACGACCACCAGATGCAGCACCCAGCGGATCACGACACTGAAGGGCGTGAGTCACGTCAAAGATAATCGGGCTGCCTTTAGAAGCCTTCTTCATCACATCAAAGCCCAGCATATCCACTACCAGGTTGTCGTAACCATGCAGAACACCACGCTCACACAGAATTACCTGCTCGTTACCGCACTCCGCAAATTTTTCAACGATGTTACCCACCTGACCAGGGCTCATGAACTGAGGTTTCTTCACGTTGATCACTGCACCAGTCTTGGCCATAGCTTCAACAAGGTCTGTCTGGCGCGCCAGGAATGCTGGCAATTGGATCACGTCAACAACGTCAGCAACAGGCTGAGCCTGGTACTGCTCGTGGATATCGGTAATGATCTTCACACCGAAAGTGTCTTTCAGCTCCTGGAAGATCTTCAGGCCTTCTTCCATGCCCGGACCACGGTATGAATGAACTGAAGAGCGGTTTGCTTTGTCGAATGACGCCTTGAATACGTAAGGAATGCCAAGCTTGTCAGTCACTTCAACATACTTCTCACAGATCTGCATTGCCAGATCACGAGATTCCAGTACGTTCATACCGCCAAACAGGACAAACGGCTTATCGTTGGCAACGTCAATATCACCAACTCGAACAACTTTCTGTTCCATCATATCTTCTCTTCTCATTCTAAAAAGAGAGGCAATAGTGTTGCTATTGCCCCTGAATGTATCACCAACAATCAGTGTAGGGTGACAGGCTCTTCGTAAAGAGCCTCAACCTGTAATTTCAGCAGCTCAGCCGCCGGATCTTCCGGGCACTGCTCAATGAAATATTCGTAATCCATTGCCGCCACATGACTGCATTCGAGCTGCTGATAAATATAGCCGCGATCGCGAATTTCATGCGGATCTCCCGGACGGAATGACAGTACCATATCGCTGCATCGCAGGGCGTCGGCAAAATGTTCCTCCCTAAGCAGGGCACTCTTCATAACCGTCAGCCAGCGGGTAAGGATATCGCTGTTCTCAGCAGAATTCATATCCGACGACTGAAGTTCAACAAACGGCCCGCGATGACCTTTCAGCCACGCACGCAGCGTATGTTTGCTCAGGTACTCCCCGTCAAATGGGTTGATGTATTGCTGCTCACCGTCATACCAGTCAACCTTGAGGATAAACTGAGTCGGAAAGCCGACACTGGTCACCGGCAGATCAAGATGTCGGGCAAGGTAGAGGAATATAGCCCCCAGGCTTACCGGGATCCCTTTCTTACGTTCCAGTACTTTATCCAGAAAAACATTGTCGGAAGAAAAGTACTGCTGATGGTCACCGTGGAATCCCCACTCGCGGTAAAACAAACGGATCAAGCCTTCCAGACGCAGATGCGGATTCAGTTCATCCATCAATGCCTGTTCAGCTTCCTGAGCAAGTTTCCGTAGTTGGATACGTACCCAGCCAGCCGGAAACGCAGGTTTAACAGCGGCTGTCATTTCCAGCGCACCTTCCACCAGCGGCATTTGTTCCAGTTCTTCATCAGTAAAACGTAACATGATTACCCCAGAAATGATGTTTTAGTCACAGCAATCTTTGCGGCGGCCATCACCCAGCCAAGCGAGCCCAGGAAGGCAAAGGTCTTGAACACCTTATTTTTGCCATGGTGCAAAGTGAAATAGCCCAAAGCAATATAAGCCAGAACACAACTCAGCTTTTGCGTCAGCCAGCTTCCGGATTCAGTAAACGGCATAAAACCGGTCATGAAAATCAGCACAATACCGGTCAACAGCACCAACGTATCCACAACATGCGGCGTGACTTTAAGGAATTTTTTCTCAATCAGCGACGAGTTAGCCATTACCATCAGGTATCGGGCGACAAACAGCAGAACACTCAGTGCAATGGCTGTCATGTGAAGGTGTTTAAACGCAGCGTACATATTTTAGTTCTCTCTATCCTTGCCAGCAGCCCATGGTTACCCGGTCAAGGCCGGCATAATCCTGTACTGTTGAGACCTGGCTATATCCCAGTTCCAGTAAAATATCCCTTACCGCCTCACCCTGCTCGAAGCCGTGCTCCATCAGCAGCCAACCGCCCTGTTGCAGGAACTGACGCCCCTGTTCACTGATAATACGTATATCAGCCAGGCCGTTTTCATCTGCCACTAAGGCACTTTTCGGCTCAAAACGCACATCGCCCTGTTCAAGGTGCGGATCGGTTTTATCAATATAAGGCGGGTTGCTGACGATAACGGCAAAACGTTCGTCGGCAGTCAAAGGGCTGTACCAGCTTCCGGAAAGGAAACGGGTATTTGTAATTTGCAGATTCTGGCTGTTATCACGAGCCAGTTGCGCCGCTTCCGGACGAAGGTCAATCCCGGTGACCTGCAGATCCGGACGCTCTGAAGCAATTGCCAGCGCAATCGCTCCTGTACCAGTCCCGAGATCCAGCACCGAGCATGGTTCCGCCGGAATTTTCTCCAACGCCAGCTCAACCAAACGCTCTGTATCAGGGCGTGGAATTAAGGTGTGCGGCGCGACTTTCAGCGACAATGACCAGAATTCACGCTCACCGACAATATATGCCACTGGCTCACCTGCCAAGCGACGCTGCAATGCCGCATCAAACGCAGCCTGCTGCTCAGTGTCGAGAATCTTTTCCGGCCAGGTCAGCAAGTAACTACGCGGTTTATCCAGCACGTAACACAGCAGAACTGCCGCATCAATTTGCGGGCTTTCAGAGCCCGCATCAGCTAGCTGTGCGGCAGCCTGCCGCAACAGCGTTTCAATGCTCAGTGACATTAATTTTGCTCAGCCATCGCCGCCAGCTGATCGGCTTGGTGCTCTTGCAGAACAGGCTGAAGCAGACAGTCCAGTTCACCTTCCATCACTTCGTTCAGGCGGTAAACAGTCAGGTTAATACGGTGGTCAGAAACACGGCCCTGCGGGTAATTGTAAGTACGGATACGGTCAGAACGGTCACCCGAACCCAGCAGGTTACGTCGTGTGCTGGCTTCTTCAGCATGACGCTTCTCTTCTTCCGCTTTGATAATACGAGCCGCCAGAACAGACATCGCTTTCGCTTTGTTCTTGTGCTGAGAACGCTCATCCTGACACTCAACCACAATACCGGTTGGCAAGTGAGTAATACGGATAGCTGAGTCCGTGGTGTTTACGTGCTGACCACCCGCGCCTGATGCACGGAAAGTATCAATCTTCAGATCGCCAGTGTTGATTTCCGGAATTTCTGCTTCTGGAATTTCAGGCAGAATCGCAACAGTACAGGCAGAAGTGTGAACACGGCCCTGGGATTCAGTTGCAGGTACACGCTGAACTCGGTGGCCGCCTGATTCAAACTTCAACGTACCGTAAACGCCTTCACCGTTCACTTTGGCAATCATTTCTTTGTAACCGCCATGCTCTGCATCATTGGCGCTCATCACTTCGACACGCCAACCGCGACTTTCCGCATACTTGCTGTACATACGGAACAGGTCACCGGCAAAGATACCCGCTTCGTCACCACCCGCACCGGCACGGATTTCGATGAAACAGTTACGCTCATCGTTCGGATCTTTCGGGATCAGAAGAACCTGAAGCTCATCTGCCAGACGCTCGATTTCAGACTTAGCTTCCTTAACTTCTTCCTGCGCCATTTCACGCATGTCAGGATCGTCTTCCATCGCCATCATTTCTTCAGCTGTCGCCAGGTCTTCTTTGGCCTGCTGATAAGCCTGGAAACACTTGGTTACTTCTTCCAGTTGTGAATACTCACGGGAAAGCGCACGGAATTTATCCTGGTCACCGATCACATCAGGATCGCTAAGCAGGTGCTGAACTTCTTCGTAACGCTCAACCAGCGTTTCTAGTTTGACTAAAATAGACGGTTTCATAATCGACTTAAATTGTGTTCCGGTAATGGCAGCGCAAGAGCGCGCCTGATATTAATTTTTTTGCGACTCCAGACCCAGACTTTCACGAATCAACGCCAGTTTTTCCGGCTCACCATGATGGGCGGCCTGCTGCATTGCCCGGGTCGGGGCATGGATGAGTTTATTGGTCAGCTTGTTACTTAACTCTGTCAAAACTTTCTCTGGCTCACCACCGTTTGCCAGCGCCTGAAGGCCACGGTTAAGCAACTCTTGTTTAATTTCCTCGGCATAACAGCGGTACTGGCGAATGCTGTCAACCGCTTCAAGCGAGCGAAGCCAGCTCATAAAAGCGGCGCTCTCTTCGCTGACTATGGCTTCAGCCTGAATCGCAGCAACTTTGCGCTGCTCACGGTTCTTCTCAACGATACTGTGCAAATCATCGACAGTATACAGGTATGCGTCGTTAAGCTCACCGACTTCCTGTTCAATATCGCGCGGAACGGCAATATCAACCAGCAGCATTGGCTGATGGCGGCGAGCTTTGAGGGCTTTCTCAACCATCCCTTTACCGACAATCGGCAGCGGACTGGCTGTTGAACTGATCACGATATCAGCTCGTTGAAGATGGTCAGGGATATCCGGCAAACCAATCACTTCCGCACCAAATTCCAGCGCCAGGTTAGCCGCGCGTTCTTTGGTTCGGTTTGCCACAATCAGCTTATTACACCCCTGCTCGACCAAGTGACGGGCAACCAATTCGATGGTTTCACCAGCACCGACCAACAGGACGGTCGCATCAGACAGGGATTCAAAAATTTGCTTGGCCAGCGTACAGGCGGCAAAGGCTACCGATACAGCATTACCGCCGATATCAGTTTCCGTACGCACTCGCTTAGCCACGGTAAATGATTTGTGGAACAGTTTTTCCAACATGCCGTGAACCGCATCGTGGTCACGGGAGTCAGAGTAGGACTGCTTGACCTGGCCCAAAATCTGAGGCTCACCAAGCACCAGAGAATCAAGACCACAAGCAACACGCATCAGGTGTCGCACCGCCGCTTGTTCTTCGTGAAAATACAAGCTTGGCATCAACTCTTCAGCACTAAGCTCGTGAAATTGGCTCAACCAGTCAATGAGGATCCCCGGCCCGGTCTGTGTCACATCACAGTAAAGCTCTGTTCGGTTGCAGGTAGAGACGATAACGCCGCTGTTTACTTCCGGGTGGGCTTCTAACTGCTGCAATGCCTTTTTCAGCTTTTCCGGTGGAAATGCAACACGTTCGCGCAATTCGACCGAAGCTGTTTTATGATTTATTCCTAATGCAAGCAATGTCATGGAGACGGTGTACCAACTTCGCCGGTGAAAAAGATCCAGGGCGCGATTTTACTTGATGCCCCACCGTAATTAAAGAAACTAACGCAATCAATCTGGCATTACTGACTTATCAAACAGGTTTGAACACCATAAATTCCCCACAAAAACAGCGCCCACGAAACAATGTTCCGCCTGATTACACGCAGTACCAGTGATGTCCCGATATCAATTCTTCACTGCAACAACATGAGCAATTCATTGTTGTAGTTGGTATTATGGCTCAAATCTCGCTATTGTTTGCCTAAACCCACAAGATAACCATAAATTATGCCATCGTTCTCATTTTCAGATCGGTTTTCACGTCCGGTCCGGCAACTGCTGGGGGGCGCTTTTCTTCTCTCTGCCCTGGCTGGCTGTGCAACCCAACCAGTCAATGTACCGACGGTTGACTGGGAGATTCATCAGGCATCACTGGAACAACTGAATCAATATCAAGCCAAAGGTAAACTGGGTTACCGGGGAAAACAGCGTTTCGGTGCTAATCTGGTATGGCGTTCATCACCACAGGCAGACCACTTACTACTGACCAACTTCCTTGGGAAAACCCTGCTTAAACTTGATGCAACTCCGGTTCGCGTCACTCTTGTTTCGCACGACGGTGCAATACACCGCGGTACTGATGCTTCAAGCCTTATTCGCCAACTGACTGACATTAACCTGCCGGTCGAACAAATGCGTGACTGGCTGATTGGCCTGCCGACTGCCGCAGATACCTATCAGCTCAACAGCGAAAACCGGGTCGCCTACCTGGCCAAACAGATTGATGATCAACTGTGGCAGCTTGATTACAACGAATACGACACGTCTGTGACGCCGGCCCTACCCACCCGCATGCTACTGTCACAAGGCCAGGTTAAAATTACCCTCGTCATCAATGACTGGCTAATACCGGAACAACAATAAAGCATGAGCAACACTATGATCACCCGCACAACCCGCTGGCCGGCACCGGCCAAACTTAACCTGTTCCTTTACATTACTGGTCGCCGCCCAGACGGATACCACGAATTACAGACTCTGTTTCAGTTCCTTGAGCACAGTGACACCCTGACCATCACCGCCAATGATTCTGGTGTAATCAACCTGTCTCCTGCTATCGAAGGAGTTAAAACAGAGGATAACCTGATCTACCGCGCAGCCGATACCCTACGCCGCGCAGCCGGAAGCACAGCCGGTGCGGACATTCATCTGGATAAAATTCTGCCGATGGGCGGTGGTCTGGGTGGCGGTTCATCCGATGCAGCAACAGCACTGGTTGCCCTCAACTACCTTTGGCAAACCAACCTGAGTGTTGATGAACTGGCAGAAATCGGCCTAAAACTCGGTGCCGATGTGCCGGTTTTCGTTCGCGGATTCAGCGCATTTGCCGAAGGTGTCGGGGAAGAACTGCAGCCGGCAGAGCCTGAAGAAAAGTGGTATTTAGTGGCAAAACCGGACGTCAGCATTGCAACTGTTGATATTTTCACCCATCCGGAACTCACCCGTGACACGGAAAAAAGGTCGCTGGAAGCACTATTGGCGGGGGTTTACGAAAACGATTGCGAAAAAATCGTTAGAAGACTGCACCCTAAGGTTGATAAGGCGCTTTCGTGGCTGTTAGAATACGCGCCGTCAAGATTGACCGGCACTGGCGCTTGTGTTTTTGCTGAATTTAGCACTCATCAAGAGGCCATTGCAACACTGAAAAATTTACCTGGCTGGCTCCAAGGATTCGTCGCTAAAGGTGTCAACACATCTCCTCTTTTGACAGCCTTGCACGCAAATTCTAAGGATAGTCAGTAACTACAACTTGGACGCAACCTGAGGTTTCCACCGTGCCTGATATGAAGCTGTTTGCTGGTAACGCCACACCAGAACTAGCCCAACGCATCGCTGACCGTCTCTACATCTCACTAGGAGACGCTACAGTTAACCGCTTTTCCGATGGTGAAGTATGTGTTCAGATTAATGAGAACGTTCGTGGTAGCGACGTATTCATCATTCAATCAACTTGTGCGCCAACCAATGACAACCTAATGGAATTGGTTGTAATGATCGATGCACTTCGCCGTGCTTCTGCAGGACGTATTACCGCTGTAATCCCTTACTTCGGCTATGCCCGCCAAGACCGCCGTGTCCGTTCAGCCCGTGTACCAATTACGGCAAAAGTTGTTGCCGATTTCCTTTCTAACGTTGGTGTTGACCGCGTTCTTACTGTTGACCTTCACGCAGAGCAAATCCAGGGCTTCTTCGATGTTCCTGTAGATAACGTATTCGGTAGCCCTGTTCTGCTGGAAGATATCCTAGAGAAAAGCCTGGAAGATCCAGTTGTTGTTTCCCCTGATATCGGCGGTGTGGTTCGTGCACGCGCTATCGCGAAACTACTGGATGACACAGATATCGCTATCATCGACAAACGTCGTCCACGTGCGAACGTTTCTCAGGTAATGCACCTGATCGGTGACGTTGAAGGCCGCGACTGCATCATCGTTGACGATATGATCGACACCGGTGGTACACTGTGTAAAGCAGCTGAAGCACTGAAAGAACGTGGCGCTAAGCGTGTATTCGCTTACGCAACTCACCCGGTATTCTCAGGTAACGCACCAAAAAACATCAAAGAATCTGTGATCGACGAAGTGATCGTGACTGACTCTATCACCCTGTCTAAAGAGATGGTTGACACCGGTAAGGTATCTGTCCTGACTCTGTCTGGCATGCTGGCTGAAGCTATTCGCCGCATCAGCAACGAAGAGTCAATCTCTGCGATGTTCGAGCACTAATCTGCTCATGCTGTCGACCTGAACTGACAGCAGCAAAACATCCTGACGCCCCGCAATCTGCGGGGCGTTTTGCGTCCAGTGATATCAATCTGGCGCGGTTTGGTATAACATATCGCGCGTTTTAAGCCCCTAAGACTTGAGAGACCAGCGTGAGTAACAATATTCGTCTATTAGTTGGCCTGGCTAACCCTGGCGCCGAATATGCTAAAACCCGCCACAATGCGGGAGCATGGGTAGTAGAAGAACTTGCCCGAGTGCATAACATCAGCCTACGGGAAGAATCAAAATACTTTGGCCTGACCGGCCGGATCCAGGCTAACGGCCACGATCTTCGCTTGTTGATCCCGACCACATTTATGAACCTGTCAGGTAAATCTGTGGCGGCTCTGGCTAAGTTCTTCCAGATCAAGCCAGAAGAGATCTTAGTTGCACATGATGAATTGGATTTACCACCGGGCGTGGCCAAGTTCAAGAAAGGCGGCGGCCACGGTGGACACAACGGCCTGCGCGACATCATCAGCAAGATGGGCAATAACAAAGATTTCTACCGCCTTCGTGTTGGCATCGGCCATCCGGGCGACAAAAACAAAGTGTCCGGCTTTGTACTGGGCAAAGCGCCGGCCAAAGAGCAGGACAATATCGATGCTGCGGTTGATGAAGCCGTTCGCTGCATGGATATCCTGCTAAAAGATGGCCTTAACAAAGCGCAAAACCGACTACATTCATTCAAAGCTGAATAATGTACTCACTCTAATATAATATTGCTCTGCCCATGCGGTACTAAATTATCGTTATTGGCATAGTTGTTTCACAGAATCATCACCAAAAGGGTTTCAAACCATGGGTTTTAAATGCGGAATCGTCGGTCTGCCTAACGTAGGTAAGTCCACACTATTCAACGCCTTGACAAAAGCGGGTATCGAAGCTGCGAACTTCCCGTTCTGTACTATTGAACCAAACACCGGCGTTGTACCAGTGCCAGATCTGCGTTTGGATGCACTGGCGGAAATCGTCAATCCTGAACGCGTACTGCCTACCACAATGGAATTCGTTGATATTGCAGGCCTGGTTGCCGGCGCATCGAAAGGTGAAGGTCTGGGTAACAAATTCCTGGCAAACATCCGTGAAACAGATGCAATCGGCCACGTAGTTCGCTGTTTCGAAAACGACAACATCGTTCACGTTGCTGGTAAAATCAGCCCGCTGGATGACATCGAGGTGATTAACCTTGAACTTGCACTAGCTGACCTTGATACCTGTGAACGTGCAATCCAGCGCCAAGCAAAACGTGCAAAAGGCGGCGACAAAGACGCTAAATTCGAAATCGCGGTACTGGAAAAAATGCTTCCGACACTGACAGAAGGTGGTATGGCACGTTCTGTTGAGCTGACAAAAGAAGAATTTGCAGCTATCAGCTACCTGAACTTCCTGACGCTGAAACCAACCATGTACATCGCGAACGTTAACGAAGACGGCTTCGAAGACAACGAGTACCTGGACATGGTTCGCGAGCACGCTGCGAAAGAAAACGCAGTCGTTGTTCCTGTTTGTGCGGCAATCGAATCTGAAATCGCGGAGCTTGACGATGCAGACCGTGAAGAATTCCTTGCGGACATGGGCATTGAAGAACCAGGCCTGAACCGTGTGATCCGTTCTGGCTATGAACTGCTTAACCTGCAGACCTACTTCACAGCCGGTGTTAAAGAAGTACGTGCATGGACTATCCCTGTAGGTGCAACTGCGCCACAGTCTGCCGGTAAGATCCACACCGACTTCGAAAAAGGCTTCATCCGTGCAGAAGTTATCGGTTACGACCACTTCATCGAATTCAAAGGTGAAAGCGGTGCGAAAGATGCCGGTAAATGGCGTCTTGAAGGTAAAGACTACATCGTTAAGGACGGCGATGTAATTCACTTCCGCTTCAACGTTTAATTCTGCAACTGCCCAACAAGGCAAATAACAGACAAAAGTAAGTAAGCCAGCCATGTTGCTGGCTTATTTTTTATCTCTCTGACAATTAAGTGAAAAGAGTGCAACCCCTTCAAACCCAGTGAATTAGGCCTAAAAATAAGAATGTCAGTTTGGCATTCGCCCATTTCGCCCAAATATCAAGCGAACAAACGTGTTTTCTGAAGATATTAAAAAAAACTGTTGACGCTATTAGCTGGGATGAGCATAATGCGCCCCGTTCCCGAGACAACGGTCACTAAGAAAGACCGGGGTTGGGAAAGACAAAATGGCTACGTAGCTCAGTTGGTTAGAGCACATCACTCATAATGATGGGGTCACAGGTTCGAATCCCGTCGTAGCCACCATCCTCCCTTTTTATTGGGATGATGTAAAATATGCGGAAGTGGCGGAATTGGTAGACGCACCAGATTTAGGTTCTGGCGCCGCAAGGTGTGAGAGTTCAAGTCTCTCCTTCCGCACCATTATCTCTTCTTCGTTAAGAGATGACTCTTAGAAAGAGTACCCTGTAGGGCTATCGCCAAGCGGTAAGGCAACGGGTTTTGATCCCGTCATCCCCTGGTTCGAATCCAGGTAGCCCTGCCACCTTTTCAAGGTGTTGATTGTCATTTATAGTCGGCATTCTTAAAAATGGCTACGTAGCTCAGTTGGTTAGAGCACATCACTCATAATGATGGGGTCACAGGTTCGAATCCCGTCGTAGCCACCATCCTCCCCTTTTGTCGGGATGATGTAAAATATGCGGAAGTGGCGGAATTGGTAGACGCACCAGATTTAGGTTCTGGCGCCGCAAGGTGTGAGAGTTCAAGTCTCTCCTTCCGCACCATTATCTCTTCTTCGTTAAGAGATGACTCTTAAAAAGAGTACCCTGTAGGGCTATCGCCAAGCGGTAAGGCAACGGGTTTTGATCCCGTCATCCCCTGGTTCGAATCCAGGTAGCCCTGCCACCTTTTCAAGGTGTTGATTATCGTGTATAGTCAGCAACCTTAAAACAAAATGGCTACGTAGCTCAGTTGGTTAGAGCACATCACTCATAATGATGGGGTCACAGGTTCGAATCCCGTCGTAGCCACCATCCTCCCTTTTGCCGGGATGATGTAAAACATGCGGAAGTGGCGGAATTGGTAGACGCACCAGATTTAGGTTCTGGCGCCGCAAGGTGTGAGAGTTCAAGTCTCTCCTTCCGCACCATTCTCTCTTATTATTAAGAGACTACTCTGATAAAGAGTACCCTGTAGGGCTATCGCCAAGCGGTAAGGCAACGGGTTTTGATCCCGTCATCCCCTGGTTCGAATCCAGGTAGCCCTGCCACCATTTAGCTTAACGTCTATGACGGTAAGCGTTGCGGAAGTGGCGGAATTGGTAGACGCACCAGATTTAGGTTCTGGCGCCGCAAGGTGTGAGAGTTCAAGTCTCTCCTTCCGCACCATTATTCTTTAGTTAGAATCACCAATTTTCTAACTAGAAAATACAATCAGAGAAACTGCTGGCAACAGCAAACCAAAATGCGGAAGTGGCGGAATTGGTAGACGCACCAGATTTAGGTTCTGGCGCCGCAAGGTGTGAGAGTTCAAGTCTCTCCTTCCGCACCATTCTCTCTTATTATTAAGAGACTACTCTGATAAAGAGTACCCTGTAGGGCTATCGCCAAGCGGTAAGGCAACGGGTTTTGATCCCGTCATCCCCTGGTTCGAATCCAGGTAGCCCTGCCACTATTTAGCTTAACGTCTATGACGGTAAGCATTGCGGAAGTGGCGGAATTGGTAGACGCACCAGATTTAGGTTCTGGCGCCGCGAGGTGTGAGAGTTCAAGTCTCTCCTTCCGCACCATTATTCTTTAGTTAGAATCACCAATTTTCTAACTAGAAAATACAATCAGAGAAACTGCTGGCAACAGCAAACCAAAATGCGGAAGTGGCGGAATTGGTAGACGCACCAGATTTAGGTTCTGGCGCCGCAAGGTGTGAGAGTTCAAGTCTCTCCTTCCGCACCATTATCTCTGATTACTTCTCTGCTAAAGAGAACGCTCCGAAAAGAGCATCCTGTAGGGCTATCGCCAAGCGGTAAGGCAACGGGTTTTGATCCCGTCATCCCCTGGTTCGAATCCAGGTAGCCCTGCCACCTTTTCAAGGTGTTGATTATCGTGTATAGTCAGCAACCTTAAAACAAAATGGCTACGTAGCTCAGTTGGTTAGAGCACATCACTCATAATGATGGGGTCACAGGTTCGAATCCCGTCGTAGCCACCATCTTTCCTTTCGAAAGATGATACCACTGTGCGGTGGTGGCGGAATTGGTAGACGCGCTAGCTTCAGGTGCTAGTGTCCGCAAGGACGTGAGGGTTCAAGTCCCTCCCTCCGCACCAAAATTCAAGTCTTATGCCTTTGGCATGAGCAACAAAATATGCGGAAGTGGCGGAATTGGTAGACGCACCAGATTTAGGTTCTGGCGCCGCAAGGTGTGAGAGTTCAAGTCTCTCCTTCCGCACCATATTTTGAAAGTTTGAATCACCAATTTTCAAACTTGAAAATACAATCAGAGAAATTGCTGGCAACAGCAAACCAAAATGCGGAAGTGGCGGAATTGGTAGACGCACCAGATTTAGGTTCTGGCGCCGCAAGGTGTGAGAGTTCAAGTCTCTCCTTCCGCACCATTATCTCTGATTACTTCTCTGCTAAAGAGAACGCTCCGAAAAGAGCATCCTGTAGGGCTATCGCCAAGCGGTAAGGCAACGGGTTTTGATCCCGTCATCCCCTGGTTCGAATCCAGGTAGCCCTGCCACCTTTTCAAGGTGTTGATTATCGTGTATAGTCAGCAACCTTAAAACAAAATGGCTACGTAGCTCAGTTGGTTAGAGCACATCACTCATAATGATGGGGTCACAGGTTCGAATCCCGTCGTAGCCACCATCTTTCCTTTCGAAAGATGATACCACTGTGCGGTGGTGGCGGAATTGGTAGACGCGCTAGCTTCAGGTGCTAGTGTCCGCAAGGACGTGAGGGTTCAAGTCCCTCCCTCCGCACCAAAATTTGAAAGTTTGAATCACCAATTTTCAAACTTGAAAATACAATCAGAGAAGTTGCTGATAACAGCAAACCAAAATGCGGAAGTGGCGGAATTGGTAGACGCACCAGATTTAGGTTCTGGCGCCGCAAGGTGTGAGAGTTCAAGTCTCTCCTTCCGCACCATTCTCTCTGATGACTTCTCTTTTAAAGAGAACGCTCGAAAGAGCACCCTGTAGGGCTATCGCCAAGCGGTAAGGCAACGGGTTTTGATCCCGTCATCCCCTGGTTCGAATCCAGGTAGCCCTGCCACTATTTAGCTTAACGTCTATGACGGTAAGCATTGCGGAAGTGGCGGAATTGGTAGACGCACCAGATTTAGGTTCTGGCGCCGCAAGGTGTGAGAGTTCAAGTCTCTCCTTCCGCACCATTATTTAGAAACCCACCTTTTGGTGGGTTTTCTTTTGTCTACAGTAAATGGTAGATTACAGTTTTTACAACCTACCAAATGATCGTATCTCTCTGGTTGTGAAGCCGAATGTTTTGATAACACTCGGCTTTTTCTTTACCTATACCCAACACTTTAATTTCTTATACCTATCTCAGGATAAGCAAAACAGGTATCACATCCCCATCGCGTATTTCAAAACCTGCTTTTTCAACGGTCCTGCGTGTTCGGCTAACTTAAGCCCGGCATTACGCATCAGTTTTATAGGCAGCAGTGAATTACTAAACGTGGTATAGAAAACATCCATTCCAGTTTGCATCAACAGGTTATCAGGGCGACGACGACGTTCATAAGCTTTGAGTACCGAAGGCACCGCCCACTCTTTGCCGGCCTTCTCAATTTCATGCAGTAACACATCAACATCCTTGAAGCCTAAATTAACGCCCTGCCCTGCAAGCGGGTTGATCGTATGGGCAGCATCGCCCAGCAACACCACGCCCGGTTTAGAGTAATCCTGCGCATGACGACGAGTCAGCGGGAAGCTACCGTGGTTAAGTACCTTGAACTCACCCAGCTCTTCCGGGAAATGTGCTTTGATCTGCTCATGCAGCTGCGCAGGTGTCATTCCACTTAACTGGTGGATTCGCAGCGGGCTGTCATACCATACCAGCGAAGCCTGATGGCCAGGCAACGGCAAAAAAGAACGGGGACCATTAGGCGTAAACATCTGCCAGGTTATATCCTGTTGCGGCAATGCAGTTTCAACATTGATCAACATGCAATGCTGACGATAATCCCAAGCTGTAATACCGATTCCCGCCTGTTGGCGAACCTGCGAATTAGCCCCGTCAGCACCAACCAATAATCGTGTCTGGAGCAAGCGGCCATCACTGAGTACAACCCGATATCCGCCTTCTACTGCTTCAGCCTGCTCCATCCGAGCCGGGCAAAGCAAAGTCAGTGTCGGGTAATCACTGAACTGCTGCCATAAACCTAACTGAATTATTCGGTTTTCGACAATGAACCCCAGCCGATCCAGATTCATTTCATCCGCACTAAAGCGTGTCCGGCATTCAGGATGCTCCCAGGTTTCCAGGCGCTTAAAAGGGCAAAGGCGCATTTTCAGGATGTTGTCCCAGGCTCCCAACCTTGTCAGGAGGGCAACCGAATTAGGAGAAATCGCAGACACCCGCAAGTCCATCGGCTGTTCCGGGTGATAAGGCTGAGGCTCCTTTCCTTCTATCACGGCAACGCTCAGTCCCTGCTGTGCCAGTCCTAATGCAGTCGCAGCACCGACCATACCGCCGCCTGCAACCACTACATCATATTGTTCCATATCTGCTCTCATCTCAGTGCTATACAGAATCCGGCAACCGTTGTTTCGAACCGGACAAACTAAACAGAATCATTCTCAACATGTTACCTGATTCCCTTTCACCGGACAGCGATAATTAGCTGACAATAAAAGATAATACACCTCACTCCGAGACAACGGTGCTAACTCCCGTCCGCTTTGGAAGCCAAATGCCAACTAGACTATAGACAGAAATCAGCTTGCCGGGCTAAATCCACATTTTATTCGGGGTGGTGATGATCTGGTCAGGCAGAGCTTAAAGCAGTACAATACGCCGCTTGCTACAGCTAACTGCTGCTCTTTCGCCGCTGTTAGCCGAATGATGCAATGTTGAATGCAATGAATAAAACACTACGAGCGAAGAGTTAGACATGGCTAAGAAACTGCTTATTAAAACCTGGGGTTGCCAGATGAACGAATACGATTCATCAAAAATGGCCGATCTTCTAAATGCAGCCAATGGCTTCGAGTTAACGGAAGAACCAGAAGAAGCAGACGTTCTGCTACTAAACACCTGTTCAATCCGTGAAAAGGCTCAGGAAAAAGTTTTCCACCAGCTTGGCCGCTGGAAAACACTGAAAGATAAAAAACCAAGCCTGGTGATCGGTGTTGGTGGTTGTGTAGCAACTCAGGAAGGTGACTCCATTCGCCAGCGTGCTCCTTATGTTGACGTAATCTTTGGCCCGCAAACCCTGCACCGCCTGCCAGAGATGATCAAACAGTCTCAATCTGACGATGCACCTGTAATGGATATCTCTTTCCCGGAAATCGAGAAGTTCGACCGTCTGCCAGAACCACGTGCAGAAGGCCCGACCGCATTCGTATCCATCATGGAAGGCTGTTCTAAGTACTGTACTTACTGCGTAGTACCATACACCCGTGGTGAGGAAGTAAGCCGCCCGCTTGACGACGTACTATTCGAAGTTGCCCAGCTTGCAGATCAGGGTGTACGTGAAGTTAACCTGCTGGGACAGAACGTTAACGCATACCGTGGTGCAACTCACGATGACAATATCGCAAGCTTTGCTGAGCTGCTGCGCCTGGTTGCTGCTATCGACGGTATCGACCGTATCCGTTACACCACCAGCCACCCAATCGAGTTTACTGACGACATTATCGAAGTGTACGAAGATACCCCTGAGGTAGTCAGCTTCCTACATCTGCCAGTACAGAGCGGTTCTGACCGTATCCTGACGATGATGAAACGTCCTCACACTGCAATTGAGTACAAATCAAAAATCCGTAAGCTGCGCAAAGCACGTCCTGACATCACAATCAGTTCAGACTTCATCGTTGGTTTCCCGGGTGAGACTGATCAGGACTTCCAGGACACCATGAAGCTAATCCGTGATATTGACTTCGATATCAGCTTCAGCTTTATCTATTCTCCTCGTCCAGGCACACCTGCGGCAGACTATCCTTGTGATCTGTCTGAAGAAGTGAAGAAGCAGCGCTTGTATGAACTGCAGCAACAGATCAATACTCAGGCAATGCGTTACTCTCGCCAGATGCTGGGTACTGAGCAGCGTATCCTGGTTGAAGGTCCTTCGAAGAAAAACATCATGGAACTTCGCGGCCGTACTGAAAACAACCGCGTGGTTAACTTTGAAGGCTCAGCAGAGCTGATTGGCCAGTTCGTTGACGTGAAAATCACCGACGTATTCACTAACTCACTACGTGGTGAGCTGGTACGTACCGAAGCAGAAATGGATCTGCGTGTGGCGATGTCACCATCCGAGGTAATGGAAAAAACACGTAAAGAAGATGAATTGGGTGTAGGCGTATATACTCCATAGTAAGAATGAGACGCCAGTCTGAACACAAGTAGGACGCGCCCTGAACACATGGTCGCCCGGCAACCCGGGCGACCGCAATGAGAGGCAAATCTTGAGCAAAATTATCACTAAAGAATTCAATCTGGAACCCGCCGATAACCAGCGTCTTTCCAGCCTTTGTGGCCCTTTCGACGATAACATCAAACAACTTGAACGCCGTTTGGGTGTAGAAATCAACCATCGCGGCAACAGCTTCAGCGTGGTAGGTAAACCACACACCGCCCAGGCAGCAGTGCACATCATCAAAACCCTGTACGTTGACACTGCCCCGGTTCGCAATAACATTCCTGACATTGAGCCTGAACAGATTCACCTTGCCATTAAAGAATCCGGTGTCCTGGAACAACATACTGAAAGCTCAATCCCTTACGGTAAAGAAGTTAACATCAAAACCAAAAAGGGTGTGATCAAGCCGCGTACACCGAATCAGGCTCAGTACATCAGCAACATGGTTACCCATGATATTACCTTTGGTATTGGCCCCGCCGGTACAGGTAAAACTTACCTTGCGGTAGCTGCCGCTGTTGATGCCCTTGAGCGCCAGGAAATCCGCCGTATCCTGCTGACCCGCCCAGCGGTTGAAGCCGGTGAAAAACTGGGCTTCCTGCCAGGTGATTTAAGTCAGAAAGTCGACCCTTACCTGCGCCCACTGTATGACGCCCTGTTTGAAATGCTGGGCTTTGAGCGCGTAGAAAAGCTGATTGAGCGTAACGTAATTGAAGTTGCCCCGCTGGCTTACATGCGTGGCCGTACTCTGAATGATGCCTTCATCATTCTGGACGAGAGCCAGAACACCACGGTCGAGCAAATGAAAATGTTCCTGACCCGTATCGGTTTCAACTCTCGTGCCGTGATCACCGGTGATGTTACTCAGATCGACTTGCCTCGCGGTGCCCGTTCCGGCCTGCGCCATGCAATCGAAGTACTGTCGGATGTAGACGAAATCAGCTTCAACTTCTTCCAAGCCGATGACGTTGTCCGCCATCCGGTCGTCGCACGTATCGTTCAGGCCTATGACAAATGGGAAACTGAAGATCAGAAACAACGCAAGCTTGCCGAGCAACGCCGCCGTGAACAACAACAGGCTACAGCTCCCCTTGCCGCAACAGAAAGTAACAATTAATGGCAATTTACCTAGATCTACAATACGCCACTGAAAACCAGGAAGGCATGCCGGGCGAAGCCGAGTTTCAACAATGGCTGGATGCAGCAATTACGCCATTCCAACCTGATGCTGAAGTCACAATCCGCCTGGTTGATGAAAAAGAAAGCCACGCACTGAACCATGAGTACCGCGGTAAGGACAAACCAACCAACGTTTTGTCATTTCCGTTTGAAGCCCCTCCGGGCATTGAGATGGATCTGCTGGGTGACTTAATTATCTGCCGTCAGGTGGTTGAAAAAGAAGCTCGAGAGCAGAATAAACCGTTAAATGCCCACTGGGCGCATATGGTTGTACATGGCAGTCTCCATCTGCTAGGTTATGACCATATTGAAGATGATGAAGCTGAAGAAATGGAAGGCTTGGAAACGGAAATCATGGTAAAGATGGGCTTTACCGATCCGTACGCCGAAGAAAAGCTGTAACCTTTTCCGAAAGCCGTTGTCGAAGATTTAAATACAATCCCGTGGCACCGCCACTCAACTGACAGAGAATTATTTCTTACAAGCAATGAACGAAGATAACTCGCAAAATTCTGAAGGTCCGAGTAGAAAGTCCTTCTTTGAACGTATTGGCCAACTATTCCAGGGTGACCCCCAAAACCGTGAAGAGCTGGTCGAAGTTTTCCGTGATTCGGAAGAAAACGATTTGATCGACCATGACACCCGCGACATGCTGGAAGGTGTAATGGAAATCTCGGAAATGCGTGTTCGTGACATCATGATCCCGCGCTCCCAGATGGTCACAATCGAGCGTTCTCAGAAGCTGGAAGACCTGATTGATTTAATTGTTGATGCCCAACACTCCCGCTATCCGGTGATCAGTGACGATAAAGATCATGTTGAAGGCATTTTGCTGGCCAAAGATCTACTGCGTTACCTGCTCCCGAACAGCGAACCATTTGATATGGACAAAGTGCTTCGCCCGGCCGTTGTCGTGCCGGAAAGCAAACGCGTTGACCGCCTGCTGAAAGAGTTCCGCGAGGAGCGCTACCACATGGCAATCGTGGTCGATGAGTTTGGTGGGGTATCCGGTGTTATCACCATTGAAGACATCCTGGAGCAAATTGTCGGCGAAATCGAAGACGAATTCGACGACGAAGAAGAACAGGATATCCGTCAGTTAAGTAAGCATACTTTCTCGGTTAAAGCACTGACGACCATTGAAGACTTCAACGAAATGTTCCAGACCCGCTTCAGTGATGAAGAGGTCGATACGGTTGGCGGCCTGGTTATGACCAGCTTCGGTCACCTGCCAAACCGGGGGGAAATCGTTGAACTCGACGGCTATTCGTTTAAAGTGACGTCGGCCGATAACCGCCGGGTTATTCAGTTGCAAGTGACAGTGCCGCATGAAGCACATCAACCGACAACGACATCATAAATAATGAAAAAAACTTCATTACAAACGCTGGGGCGGCTTTTGCCAGCCGCTCCGGCGGGTGCGCTCGCCACCCTTTCGTTTGCACCTTATAACCACTGGTATCTCGCACCGGTTTCTCTTTTTGCCTTCTTTTACCTGCTCCAAAATCAAACGGTCAAACGTTCAGCCCTGATCGGCTTCCTGTGGGGACTGGGCCTGTTCGGCACCGGGATCAGTTGGGTACATGTCAGTATTGATACTTTTGGCGGCATGCCAAAGATTGCCAGCCTATTTTTAATGAGCATACTGATAGGCTACCTGGCACTTTTTCCTGCAACCTTTGGTGCCCTTTTCAATCGCTTTAACCGCGGTCGCCCGTTCCATCAGTTGCTTCTGAGCGGTCCGGTACTATGGCTGCTACTCGACTGGTTCCGCGGTTGGTTCCTGACCGGCTTCCCCTGGCTTTGGATGGGCTACAGCCAAATTGACAGCCCACTGGCATCCATAGCACCAATTCTTGGGGTTGAAGGAATCACACTGGCATTGATTCTGTGCAGTGCCGCGCTTGTTGCAGCCTTGAGCTACCGAAATTGGAAGCCTCTGCTGATCCCAGTCGCAATAATGATAATCAGCACCTTTGCCAGTACGATTCAATGGGTAACCCCGGCTCCGGAAAAAAGTGTCGACGTAGCCCTGATCCAGGGCAATATCTCACAGGCCATGAAATGGCTGCCAAGCCAGCGCTGGCCAACCCTGATGAAATATACCGACCTGACCCGTGAGAACTGGGATGCAGATATTATCATCTGGCCGGAAGCGGCAATCCCTGCACTGGAGACCCAAGTACCAAGTTTTCTCCAGAACCTGGACAGTGCAGCTCGCTACAATCAGACCACAGTGATCACCGGAGTGTTGGATCAAAAGCCTAACGGGGAGTACTTCAATAACATTCTGACGTTGGGTATGAATGAAGCAAGCTCTTACAAGTACGAAACAGCCAACCGCTACAGCAAACACCATCTGCTGCCGTTCGGCGAATTTGTCCCGTTCGGTGAATTGCTGCGTCCACTGGCTCCTTTCTTCAATCTGCCGATGTCATCTTTCAGCCGGGGGGAATTTATCCAGCCCAATCTGGAAGCCAGCGGCTATTCACTGGCACCGGCTCTTTGCTATGAAATCGCCTTTAGCGAACAAGTTCGGCAAAATGTCAGCCTGGACACAGAGCTATTGCTGACCCTGTCAAACGATGCCTGGTTCGGTAAATCTATCGGCCCATTCCAGCACATGGAAATTGCTCAGATGCGTTCTCTGGAACTCGGCAAGCCGTTGCTTCGCGCCACCAACAACGGCGTCACTGGCGTTGTCGATCATACCGGCCGTATCGTTAAGCAAATCCCGCAGTTTGAAACCGCTGTATTACGGGCAACAGTTGTACCAACAGAAGGCCTGACACCTTACACCACGCTGGGCAGCTGGCCACTCTACTTTTATGTATTGTGCTCACTTATGCTGTCTGCGGCTCTGATCCGCCGCAAGAGCAGCCATTTGCGAGATCACCGTCCACAAGCCAGTGATTAACAGCAAAAAGACGCAGAAATAGCTGAATATAAACTGAAAAGGCGAAGATTAATTCTTCGCCTTTTTTTCCGTATTGCTAAGATAAAATCAGAACTCACCTCATACGGAAACACAATGAAAGCCATCAACCGACTCTTTACTATGCTGGGCTCACTGGCCCTGCTATGTGTTGCCTCAGGCTCTGTAGCCAACGAAGATCTTGATACTCAGGCGACACTGGAAAAATTCCAGACAGCGCCACAAACTCAGCCTTTTTTCAATTCAGCCTACGGCTACGCTGTATTTCCGTCTGTCGGCAAAGGAGGCTTCTGGGTTGGAGGGGCTTATGGCAGTGGTAGCGTCTATCAGAACCACCAACTCACCGGCACCGCCAAACTCTACCAGGTCTCATTCGGCCTTCAGTTCGGAGGACAATCTTACAGTGAGATCATCTTTTTCCAGGATAAACGGGCTTATGAGCGTTTCACCAGCGGCAGCATCGAATTGGACGCTCAGGCATCAGCAGTTGCCCTGACAGAAGGCGCTCAGGCTAAAGCAGGAACCGCCGGACTGAGTGCAAGCTCCGGTCAGCAATATGTCGATGCCAACTATACCAACGGACTGGCTGTCTTTACTTATGCCAAAGGCGGCATGATGATTGAGGCTTCTCTGGCGGGACAAAAGTTCAGTTATGAACCTCTGGGAAAAACCAAGTGATTTAAACGGCATTCAGCATTTTGTTAAAGCCAATGAGTGCCGCATTTACCAAAGCAACCTCACTGTCACATTCCGCTTGATCATAATCACGATATTAAATATGGCAATATCGACACATAATTAGAAAATAAATCTCAATTTATGCTCCATTATCAAATGATAATTTGGCTGAATATCACTATTTCAAATTAACCCTCTGAAAACATCAATTCTTTTTTTGATATGCATTTGATTTCTTATAGTTCTTTCTGAAAAAAACAATTTCTTTGTCAACACTTGGGGCTGAGGAGCCATTACTACCTCATAACAACAAAGATATAAACAAGGAAGAAAAATGAGAACCATACCTACTGCAACAGCACTGGCTGTGCTCATTGCTACCTGCCCGGCCCTTGCTCAAAATAACGAACTTATTACAGATCAGATCATCGTTAAATACCGCAGCCACAGCCCTGTTATGCTCGCGGAATCAGCCACGGATAACAGTGTGGCTCACTTACAGCAAATTACGGACAGTGAAGTGCTTTATGTTCGTCCAAGTTCTAACAACACTCATGTGCTAAGAGTACCGGATCAGCAGGATCTGGATACAGTGATTAAGCAGCTTCGCCAGGATCCTAACATTGAATACGCCGAGCCTGACCGCATTATGTGGCCGACAGCGATTCCTGACGATCCCGGCTACTCTCTGCAATGGCATTATTCTTCTGCGGTAAGTGGTATAAATATGCCAAAAGCCTGGGACATCACTACAGGCAGCCCTGATGTTGTTGTTGCGGTCATTGATACCGGTGTTCGCTTTGATCACCCGGATCTGATGAATAACTTACTTCCTGGCTATGACTTTATTAAGAACGCCGCAGGTGCCCGTGATGGCGACGGCCGCGATGCTGATGCAACAGACGAAGGTGACTGGCTGGTTGCCGGTCAGTGCGGAAGAAACTACCCGCCTCGTGACAGAAACTCATCATGGCACGGTACCCACGTAGCCGGTACCATTGCTGCCGAAGGCAACAACGGACAAGGTGTCACAGGTGTATCCTGGAATACCAGAATCCTGCCTGTAAGGGTATTGGGTGCTTGTGGTGGTTACACATCTGACATTACAGACGGTATGCGCTGGGCGGCAGGTCTATCTGTTCCGGGTGCGCCAGCAAACCCTTATCCAGCCCAAGTACTGAACCTGAGCTTGGGTGGTCAGGGAGCATGTGGTTATACCTATCAGCAAACAGTCAATGAAGTACGTGCTGCAGGTGCAACCGTTGTTGTTGCCGCCGGTAACGACAACCTTAACGTCCGTGATTTTAATCCGGGTAACTGCCAGGGTGTAATATCTGTAGCCGCCAACAACAAAGAAGGTAACCGCGCTTTCTACTCTAACTTTGGTGACATGATTGATATTACTGCGCCAGGTGGTGGTCGCTCTGAAGGCATTCTATCGACTTACAACACTGGTAAGCGCCAAGCCGAGAAGAACAGCTACAACTACTCAATGGGTACCAGTATGGCAACCCCACACGTTGCCGGTGTCGCAGCTCTGATGTATTCACTAGATGCAAGCCTGACTCCGGATCAAGTCGAGCAATACATCAAAGAAACCGCTCGTCCGTTCCCAGCAGGCAGTACCTGTAACACTGCGATCTGCGGTACAGGTATTATTGATACTCTCGCAGTTCTGGAACGCGTGAAAGGTGTTCAACCTACACCAAAACCAACACCACAGCCTGGTACCGTTGACTGCAGCAACATGCCTTTGTGGTCAGCTTACAATGTTTATCAGACTGGCGAACAGATCCAGCAAAATGGCGTCGCTTACGAGGCAAAATGGTGGAGCCAAAATCAATCCCCTGCAGATAACAGCTCTGATTGGGGCGTATGGACTAAACTTGGGCAGTGCAAATAACCAACTGACTTAAAACCAACAGCGGGCCAATCGGCCCGCTGTTTTTTTATTGTGTTTTTATGTTTGAAGAAGAGTACGAGTTTTCAATTAATACTGGTGATATTCAAGGAGACAACGGTCGACGGGTAAATTGGGTATGACCACAATGCGGACACGGTTCAAGCCGTTTTACATGGGTGAACTGTTCGTGGTAACCACATTTTTCGCAAACCAGATTACCAAGCCCGACAATCTCACCGGCCTGATAGACGCCCTGGTGCTGTAGGTCATCCATCACTTCGTGCCATTCGAGCTGAGTCTTATCGGTTGCTTCCGCCAGACCACTCCAGATGGTTTCTGACACTAGTTTATAGAACGGACTTTCAGAAAATGGCTCAGGGCTTTCCTTCACACTCTGGGCAAATTCTTGCATATCGCGCTTGAGGTAAGCTGAAATCAAAGCCAACTCATCTTTGGTCATGTCGCTGGCAGCCTGACGATACTTAGCAGTGAGCTCCCCCCAATGCTTTAGCTCATCCGGACTGTGCTTCAAAGTTTCTGTCACCTGCTCAAGCAGAGCTTCGTATTCCTTTTTTTGCTTAGCCATAGGTCACCTCCTAGTTCTGTGGCTCAATTCTGGCTATTTGAGGAATAAACTCCTGCAATCTGGATAAGAACTAACAATTACTCTCCGAATTGGCCTCAGCTATTGTTGACACCTCTACCTTTAGTTATTCTATGTCGATTATATTGAAAGTGTATGTACTTAACTCACAAAATCCTGGATGTCATCGATGCAAGAACAATATCGCCCACAGGACATTGAACAGAAGGTTCAAGAGCACTGGGACAACAACAAAACCTTTGTTGTAAGTGAAGACCCAAACAAAGAAAAATTCTACTGTCTCTCCATGTTCCCGTACCCAAGCGGTCGACTGCACATGGGTCACGTTCGTAACTACACCATCGGTGATGTGATTTCTCGTTACCAGCGCCTTCAGGGCAAGAACGTTATGCAGCCAATCGGCTGGGACGCATTCGGCCTGCCTGCAGAAAACGCCGCGGTGAAGAACAAGACAGCACCTGCTCCTTGGACTTACGAAAACATTGAATACATGAAGAACCAGCTGAAACTGCTGGGCTTCGGTTACGACTGGAAGCGTGAATTCGCGACCTGTACGCCTGAATACTACCGCTGGGAACAAGAGTTCTTCACTAAGCTGTACAACAAAGGCTTGGTTTACAAGAAGACCTCTTCAGTTAACTGGTGTCCGAATGACCAGACAGTACTGGCAAACGAGCAGGTTGAAGACGGCTGCTGCTGGCGCTGTGACACTCCGGTAGAGCAGAAAGAAATCCCACAGTGGTTTATCAAGATCACTGAATACGCTCAGGAACTATTGGACGATCTGGAGCAACTGGATGGCTGGCCTGAAATGGTTAAGACCATGCAGCGCAACTGGATTGGTCGTTCTGAAGGTGTAGAACTGAAGTTTGCTGTTAAGGGCCACGAAGATCTGGAAGTGTACACCACTCGTCCGGATACCCTGATGGGTGTAACTTACGTTGGTATCGCAGCCGGTCACCCACTGGCAGCAGCAGCGGCAGAAAACAACCCTGAGCTGGCAGCATTTATCGAAGAATGCCGTAACACCAAAGTTGCTGAAGCAGAGCTGGCAACGATGGAGAAAAAAGGCATGGCGACCGGCCTGACTGCGATTCACCCGCTTAACGGCCGTGAAGTACCGGTTTACGTCGCTAACTTCGTTCTGATGGACTACGGTACAGGCGCAGTAATGGCTGTCCCTGCACACGACCAGCGTGACTTTGAATTCGCAACTAAGTACGGCCTGGATATCATCCCGGTTATCAAGCCTGCTGACGGCAGCGAGTTGGACATCTCTGAAGCAGCATACACTGAGAAAGGTGTTCTGTTCGATTCGGGTGAATTCGACGGCCTGGGCTTCCAGGAAGCATTCGATGCGATTGCGGCGAAACTGGAATCTGAAGGCAAAGGCAAGAAAACTGTTAACTTCCGTCTTCGCGACTGGGGTGTATCTCGTCAGCGTTACTGGGGTGCGCCAATCCCGATGGTAACGACTGAAGATGGTGAAGTTCATCCGGTACCGGCTGACCAGTTGCCGGTGATCCTGCCTGAAGACGTGGTAATGGACGGCGTTACCAGCCCAATCAAAGCTGACAAGTCGTGGGCTGAAACCACAATCAACGGCCAACCTGCGCTGCGTGAAACAGATACCTTCGATACCTTCATGGAATCGTCTTGGTACTACGCGCGTTACTGCTCACCTCAAGCTGACGAAATGCTGGACTCTGATGCAGCAAACTACTGGCTGCCTGTTGACCAGTACATCGGTGGTATCGAACACGCGTGTATGCACCTGCTGTACTCTCGCTTCTTCCACAAACTGCTTCGCGACTGTGGCATGGTAAACAGCGACGAGCCGTTCAAGCAGCTGCTGTGTCAGGGCATGGTGCTGGCTGATGCGTACTACTACAACAACGACAAAGGTGCGAAAGTATGGGTTGCTCCAACTGACGTAACCGTTGAGCGTGACGAAAAAGGCCGCATCACTAAGGCTGTAGACAACGAAGGCAACGAAGTTATGCACTCAGGCATGACTAAGATGTCTAAGTCTAAGAACAACGGTATCGACCCGCAGGAAATGGTCGACAAATACGGTGCTGACACCGTTCGTCTGTTCATGATGTTTGCATCACCGGCTGACATGACACTGGAATGGCAGGAATCAGGCGTTGAAGGTGCGAACCGCTTCCTGAAGCGTGTATGGAAACTGGTTCACGACCACACAGCTAAAGGTGAGGTTGAAGCTCTGGATGTTGCCGCTCTGACTTCTGATCAGAAAGCACTGCGCCGCGACGTTCACAAGACCATCGCTAAAGTAAGCGACGACATCGGCCGCCGTCAGACATTCAACACCGCGATTGCTGCAATCATGGAGTTGATGAACAAGCTGGCTAAAGCATCTCAGGAAAGCGCACAAGACCGTGCCCTGCTGGACGAAGCACTGAAAGCTGTTGTTCGCATGCTTTACCCAATGACTCCGCACATCAGTTTTGAAATGTGGAAAGCACTGGGCGAGTCAGACATCGACCACGCAGAGTGGCCTGCTGCTGACGAGAAAGCACTGGTTGAAGACGAGAAGCTAATCATCGTTCAGGTTAACGGTAAGCTGCGTGCCAAGCTGACTGTGCCAGCAGATGCAACCAAAGAGCAGGTTGAAGAGCTGGCGCTGAACGACGAGAACGTTACTAAGTTCACTGACGACAAAACTGTTCGTAAAGTGATCTACGTACCAGGTAAATTGCTGAACATTGTTGCAAACTAAAAAGTTGCGAACTAAAGCAATTTATTTGTGCCTAACCTGTGGTCCCCGCGTGTCGGGGACCATGGATGGCTCCTGCCGGTCCACCCTATCCCTTACCCGGCTCAACCGTGTTGACCGGTCAGTTATCACTAACTTTTTCATGGAGCAGACTCGGTGAAAGCTTTCTTATCCCTAAAAAGCACTATCCGAACCCTCTTGGTAGTCGTCATGGCCCTGGCCACGGCATCCTGTGGTTTCCACCTTCGCGGTAACTACATGCTACCTGATGATATCGCCAAACTATCCCTGACCAGCTTTGACCGTTACGGCCCATTGACTCGTGAGGTTAAATCCCAATTCAATCTGCATGGTATCGAAGCCGTTCCGCCATCACCGACAGTGCCCAACCTGCACCTGATCAGTGAATCAAGCGGCGAACGTACCCTGTCGCTATACCAGAACAGCCGCGCGGCCGAATACGAACTGACTTATACCGTCAGTTACCGTATTGTGGTTCCGGAAAAAGGCAGCCAGACCTATAGCACTAAGGTTAACCGTACTTTCCTTGATAACCCGCTGACAGCACTGGCAAAATCTGTCGAACGAGACATGATTAAAGACGAAATGCGCGAACAAGCTGCCCGCCAGATCATGCGCCAGCTGGCTCGCTTAACCGCCGTTTTCAATAAGATGGAAGAAGAAGAGCTGGAAGCGATGATGGACGACAACACCGCATCAAATACCAGCGTCACAACGGAAGCTGTGCAGGATACCCAGGCAGCCAATGCCCTGTTTACCAATGACAACAGCCCGAGCAACAAAGCAGAATGAGAATCTACCCGGAACAACTGGCGCAGCAACTTGGAAAAGGGCTGCGTCAGGCCTATCTCCTGTTTGGTAACGAACCACTCCTGAAACAGGAATGCGGCGATCAAATCAAGCTGGCAGCACAACAAGCCGGATTTGACGAACGCCACGCCTTTACCATTGATGCCCAGCTCGACTGGAACCAGATCCTTGACTGTACTCAGGCCATGAGCCTATTTTCAGCCCGGCAGATCATTGAACTGGAAGTCCCGGAGTCCGGCCTTAACGCCAACCAGGCGAAAGCCCTGCAGGAAGTGATTGCAACACTACACAGCGATATTCTGCTGCTGATGCACGGCCCGCGCCTCAACAAGAAACAGGAAAATGCCAAGTGGTTCAAGTCTGTGGCGGAATTGGGGCTGTATATCCCATGCAACACCCCGGATGCCCGTCATCTGCCTCGCTTTATTCAGGGGCGCTGTCAGCACCTGGGACTGAAGCCTGACCATGAATCCGTACTTATGCTGGCGCAGTGGCACGAAGGTAACTTGCTGGCACTGGCACAGAGCCTGCAGAAACTCACCCTGCTCTATCCCAACGGAAAACTGACGGTTGCTCACCTTGAAGAAGCGTTGAGCCGACATAACCACTACACTCCGTTCCAGCTGTTAGATGCCTTGCTGGCCGGTCAGAGCAAACGAAGTCAGCGCGTACTCCGCCAATTGGAAGGTGAAGGCATTGAGCCTGTTATTCTGCTACGCACCCTGCAACGAGAACTTACTCAGCTGTACAAAATGCAGGAAATGGGCAGTAAAGGTACGCCACTGAACATCATTTTTGAACAGTTCAGGATTTGGCAAAGTCGTCGCGAGGTATATATAGGCGCTCTGCACCGTCTACCGCTTGTAACCCTGATACACCTATTGCAACAACTGGCTCATTTGGAAGTGCAGGTAAAAACGAATTTCGATTACCAGCCGTGGCCAGCATTATCTGCCTTATGTGCCGAAATGTGCGGAATACAAACACACACAATGGCAAAATTGTAAAATTACAGCCAACTTGTATCGTACAAGGTTGTGCATGGTATACTGCGCCGCTAAATTGTGACTCAGCCTGGGCTGAGGCCAATAATTAACACCAATTCACTCAAATGAGGGGATCCCTTTGCAGGTTCAAGAACTACACGATTTCATCGTAGATAAAGTTGACGATATCAAAGCTAAAGACATTGTGACTATCGACGTACGCGGTAAGTCGAGCATTACCGACTTCATGGTCGTTTGTACCGGTACATCAAACCGCCACGTTGCTTCTATTGCCGATCACGTTAACAAAGAATCCAAGCTGATCGACTTCCCTCCTTTCGGTATCAGCGGCGAAGAAGACGGCGAATGGGTAATTGTTGATATGGGAAGCGTGATGCTGCACATTATGCAGGAAGACGCACGTAACCTGTACCAACTGGAGAAGCTTTGGGGCTAACTGACGATGAAGCTTCAATTGATTGCTGTCGGCACCAAGATGCCGAAATGGGTTGAAGAAGGCTATAAAGAATACAGCCGACGCTTCCCGAAAGACATGCCGCTGGAACTGATTGAGATCCCGGCAGGAAAACGAGGCAAGAATGCCGACATCGCCCGTATTCTGCAAAAAGAAGGCGAAGCAATGCTAGCAGCGGTTCCCAAAGGTAACCGCATTGTTACTCTGGATATTCCGGGTAAGCGCTGGGACACTGAGCAACTGGCTGATCAACTGGAAAGCTGGAAGCTGGACGGACGCGATGTATCAATCCTGATCGGCGGACCGGAAGGGCTGGCACCAGCCTGTAAAGCCGCAGCAGATCAAAGCTGGTCATTGTCTCCCCTGACTTTACCTCATCCTCTGGTTCGAGTGGTGATGGCCGAAAGCCTTTACCGCGCGTGGAGTATTACCGCCAACCACCCTTACCACAGAGAATAATTGCCAATGAGACAAAAGCGAACCCAGATCCGCGACCACCGCGCTGAGTCGGCACTCTTTTTCCGCCGTGCTCTTGTCTCATTTATCGGCATCATCGTGCTGGTAAGTGTGCTGCTGGCAAACCTGTATAACATTCAGGTTCGCCAGCATGAAGACTACCAAACACGTTCTAATGACAACCGGATCAAAGTTGTTCCGGTTGCTCCTAACCGCGGGCTGATCTACGACCGCAATGGTATTCTGCTGGCTGAAAACCGCCCTGTTTATTCCCTGGAAATCACCACAGAAAAAGTGCCTGATCTCGAAGAAACCTTTATCGGCCTTAAAGATCTGATGGGGATAACTGACGAAGACATCCAGCGATTCCGAAAAGAGCGCCGCCGTACCCGTCGCTTTAAATCTGTTCCGATGCTTAACCAGCTGACAGAAGAGCAGGTTGCGTTGTTTTCCGTCAACCAGCACCAATTTCCCGGCGTTGAAGTTAAAGCATACCTCAAACGCTATTACCCTTATGGTGAAGCCCTGACTCATGTTCTGGGTTATGTCGCCAAGATCAACGATCGCGATTTACAGAAGCTGGAACGCGATGAAAAGATCAACAACTACAAAGCCACCCGCGATATCGGCAAGATCGGTATCGAAAAATATTATGAAGATCTGCTGCACGGTACTTCCGGCTATCAAGAAGTCGAGGTCAACAGCCGTGGCCGGATCATCCGCACCCTGAAATATGTTCCCCCGGTTCCGGGCAAAGATATTCGACTGAATCTAGATATAGAGCTACAACTGTATGTCCAGGAACTGCTGACCGAACGCAAGCTGGATCCGGATACCGGCGAAGAAATTATCAAACGTAAACGTGGTTCTGTAGTGGTTCTTGACCCGCGTGACTCCTCGGTACTGGCGATGGTGTCCAGCCCGAGTTATGACCCGAACCTGTTCGTTCATGGCATTTCCGGTAAGAAATACCGCGAGCTGCTGCACGATAAAAACCGTCCTCTGGTTAACCGCATCACTTTAGGTATCTATCCGCCGGCATCCACCATTAAGCCAATGATTGCCGTAGCTGCGCTGACTGAAGGGGTGATCACCACCCGAACCACCCGAAATGATCCGGGTTACTGGAAAATACCAAACTCCAAGAGCCGGGCCTTCCGTGACTGGCGTCGTTGGGGCCATGGCAAGGTTAATATCTACAAGGCAATCGAAGAATCTGTCGATACTTTTTACTACCAGATAGCCTATGATCTCGGTATTGACCGCCTGTCTGACTGGATGAGGCGTTTCGGTTTCGGTGAATACACAGGTATAGATATCCACGAAGAGAGCCAGGCCAATATGCCGACCCGTGAATGGAAGCAGGCTCGCTTCCGCAAACCTTGGTACCAGGGTGACACAATCCCAGTTGGTATCGGCCAGGGTTACTGGACGGCTACCCCGCTCCAGATCGCCAAAGCAACCACAGTATTAGTTAATAATGGTGTTGTTAAAGCGCCGCACCTGCTCAAAGATATTATCGGTGAAGACGGTGAGAAGCCGGCTAAATTTGATGACTATCCGCCTATCGTTAATGTCGATCCAAAGTTCTGGGACGTCGCTAAAGAAGGTATGTATCAGGTACTGTTCGGCAAAAAAGGGACAGCAAGACGAGCATTCCACGGCGCAACATACAAGGCCGGTGGTAAATCCGGTTCGGCCCAGGTATTTGGCTTAGCCGAAAACCAGAAATACAACGCCGAAGAGCTGGAAGAGCACCTGAGAGACCATGCCCTGTTTACCGCTTTTGCTCCGTTTGATAAACCTGAAATCGTCGTATCTATGGTATTGGAAAATGCCGGTGGCGGCTCATCCAACGGTGGTCCGGTTGCCCGTAAAATCTTCGACCATATGCTGTTAAAACCCGTGGACGAACAGTCACAACAGGCAGTAAGGGATGCTAAGTTAGCCGAGGTGAACCAATGAGTATCATGGACGCGACAGGAAAGAAAAAAACACTCGGCGACCGCCTACATCTGGATATCCCGCTATTGCTGGGCATCCTGACTCTGATGGGTTTTGCCCTGATGGTAATGTACAGTGCCAGCGGGCAGAACTTGGCGATGATGGAACGCCAGGCTGTACGTATGCTCTTGTCGCTCGGGATCATGTTTATTCTGGCACAAATTGCTCCCCGGCATTACGAAACATGGGCTCCCTACCTATTTGGTGTCGGGCTGTTGCTGTTACTCGGAGTACTCCTGTTCGGTGAAGCCTCCAAAGGGGCACAGCGCTGGCTGAACCTAGGATTTGTTCGCTTTCAGCCTTCTGAGCTAATAAAACTGGCCGTACCGCTAATGGTGGCACGCTTTATCGGCAAGCAACCACTGCCCCCGACTCTGCGTAACATTGTCATTGCCCTTGTCATGGTTTTTGTGCCGACGATCCTGATTGCCAAACAGCCGGACCTCGGTACATCCATTCTGATCGCAGCTTCAGGGATCTTTGTGCTGTTTCTGTCCGGGATCAGCTGGCGACTCATTGGGGCAGCGGCTGTGATGCTGGGCGCATTCATCCCTGTTTTATGGCTCTTCCTAATGCGTGATTATCAGCGTCAGCGGGTACTTACTCTGTTTAATCCAGAGTCTGATCCACTCGGAGCCGGCTACCACATTATCCAGTCAAAGATCGCTATAGGCTCAGGAGGCCTGGTCGGCAAAGGCTGGCTGCACGGCACCCAGTCCCAGCTGGAGTTCCTGCCTGAACGCCATACCGACTTCATCTTCGCCGTCATTGCTGAAGAATGGGGACTATTCGGCGTGCTTTGCCTGCTTGGTATCTACCTGTTTATCATTGGACGCGGCTTATTACTGGCAAGCCGGGCCCAGACCGCCTTTGGCCGTATGATGGCTGGCAGTATCGTACTGAGTTTCTTTGTCTATATCTTCGTTAATATCGGGATGGTAAGCGGCCTGTTACCTGTGGTCGGGGTTCCCCTGCCGCTGGTCAGTTATGGCGGCACCTCCATGGTAACCCTGATGGCCGGCTTCGGGATCCTGATGTCAATTCACACCCATAGAAAAATGTTGTCTAAGGCGACCTGATAAATGCGCGCATACTTTGTTTTATTTTTGTTGTTACTGACAGGCTGTAGCTCGACACCAGACAATCAACGTTACGACCTTGCTGACGATGTGGCTCCGGAATCATCACCGACACTGGATCATATCGAAGATGCACAGCCGCGCTATGAGCCTCAAAGCCTGGCAGGTAACAAAGACTACTCCCTACGCGGAAAAGACTACAAAATCGTTAACAGCAGCAGTGAATTCACTGAGGAAGGTTATGCTTCCTGGTATGGCCAGAAATTCCACGGTCACAAAACCTCTAACGGTGAAATTTATGATATGTACTCGATGACAGCAGCCCATAAAACCCTGCCGCTACCGAGTTATGTCAAAGTCACCAATACCAGCAACGGCAAAACGGCCATTGTTCGCGTTAATGACCGCGGTCCGTTTCATGATGGGCGAATCATTGACCTCAGCATGGCAGCAGCAGCGAAACTGGACATAATCAAAAACGGAACCGCACCGGTCAAAATTGAACTGATCCGGGTACAGAAACCCGAATCCACCGATGAATGGCAAAGTGCCAACCCGAACTTCTATTTTGTCCAGCTGGCAGCCGTCACCGATGCAGCTAAAGCAAAGCAGATGGCCCAACAGTTAGAACATGACTACGCAACCACTGTTGATATGAAAAAAGCTGACTCTGCTGAAGTGTACCGCCTTCGCCTTGGCCCTTATATTGACCGCGACGAGGCCATCGCTCAGCGTGATAAAGCCCAAGCAGGCAGCTATCCGGGTGCTTTTATCATCACATCTCAGCGAGAACTGGAACAAAAGCAATAATTCAGACTCTATACCCAAGTGTCCCCAACACTTGGGGGTATCGACAACTGATACACACAGATTAATGTCAAAGAATATCAAGAATCTCAAACATGCCCTGTTTCAGTAGCGGCAATCGTGGGTTCTCGTTTTACAATCTGATATAGTGTGTGCAGTTTTTTTTGCAATCGACAAATAAAGTTACAACTATCATGAAGAAATCTGCTGCACTTTTTCGTTCTGTAGCTGTATCAGCAGCCATGCTGGCTTCAGTGTCTGTCGCAGCCGCACCAGCTGTCGTTCCTGAAGCTCCGCAGATCGCTGCGAAAGGCTACGTACTAATGGACTACCATTCCGGCAAAATCCTGGCCGGAAACAAAGAATATAACCAAATCCCGCCAGCCAGCCTGACTAAAATGATGACCAGCTATGTTATCGGTCAGGAAGTTAAGCGTGGCAACATCTCGATGAACGATACTGTCGTGATCAGCAAGAATGCATGGGCGAAGAACTTCCCGGGTTCGTCCAAGATGTTCATCGAAGTAGGCAGCGAAGTTAAAGTTTCTGATCTGAACCGCGGTATCATCATCCAGTCTGGTAACGATGCATGTGTTGCCATGGCTGAACATGTTGCCGGCTCAGAAGACTCTTTTGTCGATTTAATGAATGCCTGGGCCAAAACCTTGGGTATGGATTCTACTCACTTTGCCAACGTTCACGGCCTGGACAACCCGCGCCTGTTAACTACGCCATATGATATGGCACTGCTGGCACAAGGCCTGATCCGCGACGTACCAGAAGAGTTTGCGATCTACAAAGAGAAGTCATTTACCTACAACGGCATTACTCAGTACAACCGTAACAGCCTGCTGTGGGACAAAAGCCTGAATGTAGACGGCCTGAAAACCGGTCACACCAACAATGCCGGTTACAGCCTGGTAAGTACGGCAACAGAAGGCAAGATGCGCCTGATCGCTGTAGTAATGGGTACAGACAGCCCGAATGCCCGTAAAGCGGAAAGTAAAAAGCTGCTGAACTACGGCTTCCGCTTCTTCGAAACGGTGTCTCCACACAAAGCGAACGAAACTTTCGTTACCGAGAAAGTATGGATGGGTGACACTGACGAAGTATCTCTGGGTGTAAGTGAAAATACCTTCGTTACCCTGCCTCGCGGCCAGACTAAAGACCTAAAAGCCAGCTTCGTTCTGGAAAAAGAGCTGAAGGCTCCGATTTCAAAAGGTGATGTTGTTGGTAAGCTTTACTACCGCGTCGGTGATGAAGACATTGCAGAATACCCGCTACTGGCTCTTAACGATGTCAACGAGGGCGGTCTTTTCAGTCGTCTGATTGATTACATTATGCTGCTTTTCAAAGGCTGGTTGAGCTAATTCAGCTGTCTGATTAATCAATAAAAAGAGGTAACTTCGGTTACCTCTTTTACTTTCAGGGCTCCGGACAGCCCGGTTCCTGATGCTTGTTTTATAGTGGTCGACCCATTAATATGCTCGGCTACATACAGTTATACCAATGCATAATCCTGGAGTTCAGAATGCAGCAGCAAGAACAGCCAAAACTTAAAGATCTGTTAGAGTTCCCTTGTAAATTCACTTACAAGGTAATGGGTTTTAATAAACCTGAACTTCCGGATCTGGTTGTTGAAGTTATCCAGCGTCATGCCCCTGGCGATTACTCACCAACAGTGAAACCAAGCGGCAAAGGCACTTACAGTGCTGTTTCTGTCACAATTACCGCAACCTCTATCGAGCAGGTTGAAACGCTTTATAAAGAGCTGGGTGACATTGAAATTGTTCGCGTAGTTCTTTAAAACAATACGGTATATAACCCTACAAATTGGCGGCTGTAAAAACAGCCGCCGAGTTTTATAATGCCCCTATAAGTGATGCCGTTTTAAGGTATTACCAGCCAACAAAATGGGTATTAAATTGAATAATAACATTATCGTTCGAGACCTTGGCCGCCAGGATTACCAAACAACCTGGCAAGCCATGCACGAATTCACAGATCAACGTAATACCGACACCACAGATGAAGTCTGGCTGGTTGAGCACAACCCTGTGTTCACCCAAGGTCAGGCCGGGAAAGCCGAACACCTGCTCAACACCGGTGATATCCCAGTGGTTCAAAGTGATCGCGGCGGTCAGGTAACCTATCATGGCCCTGGCCAACAGATTGCTTATATTCTCGTTGACCTGCGACGTCGTAAGCTCGGTGTGCGCGATTTAGTTACGCACATTGAAAATACGATAATAAATACTCTTTCCCGCTTCGGGATAGAGTCCTATGCCCGCCCGGACGCTCCCGGTGTGTATGTCGACAATAAAAAGATATGCTCGCTCGGACTGAGAATCAGGCGTGGTTGCTCTTTTCATGGTCTGGCACTCAATATAAATATGGATCTGGAGCCATTTTTACGCATTAACCCGTGCGGCTACCAGGGGATGGAAATGACCCAGGTGGCAGTCCTTAATGGCCCGTCTGAACTTGCCAAAGTTCAGCCTGTACTTATAGATGAGCTAGTCAAACTGCTCGATTATCAGAGCATTGAGTGGATAACGGAAAGCAATTCATAATGAGCAAACCAATTAAAATAGAGAAAGGTGTCAAATACCGTGACGCCGATAAAATGGCGCTTATCCCGGTTCGCAATGTCGCGGAAGAAGCCCCAAAGGAAGTTTTACGTAAGCCGGAGTGGATGAAAATCAAACTGCCGGCTGACAGCCAACGAATTCAAGACATTAAGTCAGCGATGCGCAAGAACAAGCTTCACTCTGTGTGTGAAGAAGCCTCTTGCCCTAACCTGGCAGAGTGTTTTAACCACGGTACTGCCACCTTTATGATCCTGGGTGCCATTTGTACCCGCCGTTGCCCGTTCTGTGATGTTGCCCACGGCCGTCCACTGCCACCGAATGCCGAAGAGCCGGCTCAACTGGCACAGACCATCGCAGATATGAAGCTGCGCTATGTCGTAGTCACCTCTGTAGACCGTGACGATCTGCGCGATGGCGGTGCTCAGCACTTCGCTGACTGTACCCGAGAAATCCGAGCTAAAAGCCCGGACATTAAGATTGAAACACTGGTGCCGGACTTCCGTGGCCGTATGGACCGTGCTCTGGAAATCCTGCGTGATAACCCGCCGGATGTATTCAACCATAACCTTGAAACAGCGCCACGCCTGTACCGTAAAGCTCGCCCGGGCGCGAACTATAAATGGTCGCTGGAACTGCTACAGAAATTCAAGGAAATGCACCCTGAGATCCCAACTAAGTCTGGCCTGATGATGGGTTTAGGTGAAACCAAAGAAGAAATCGTTGAAGTGCTGAAGGATCTGCGCGCTCACGGTGTGACAATGCTGACGCTGGGCCAATACCTGGCTCCGAGCCGTCACCACCTGCCGGTTGAGCGTTATGTACCACCTTCAGAATTTGACGAACTGAAAGAGATCGCACTGGAGCTAGGCTTTACCCATGCCGCCTGTGGTCCGTTTGTTCGTTCTTCTTACCACGCCGACCTTCAGGCGCAAGGCAAAGAAGTGAAATAATCACTTCAAAGCGAGGAGCAAGGGAAAAACATGCTCTTCGCTTCTTGTTCAGCAAATACAAAAAAACCGCTGCGGCATTGCCGGAGCGGTTTTTTAATCATACTGAAAAATGATTAGCTCTTGTTAGCGCGTTCAATTGCCGCAGCAAATACAGGAGCCATACTCTTCAGTGCTTCTTCTGTGACGGGCTTACCATCCGTATCTGTTACATTGACTGACGTACGGTTACCCAAATCACCTAACTGCAGTCGGTATGAACGATTATCAAGCTCAATTGGCTGAGTTCCCAGTTCAGTCCAGAATTCATCATCCGGTGAACGGAACTTCACTTCAACAATACCCTGCGAGCGATTTCGGCCTTCCACAGTAAAGCCCAACTGCCCCAACATATTCGGTAAGCGTTCCCAGAACACATTATAAGGAGCGCGGGCAATGATAACCGGCAAACCACTACGGTCCTGACCCATTGAAATAGGGATCTGCTTAACCAGCTCTTGAGCACGCAAGCGGGCCAGTTCGCGCTCCTGCTCATCATAGCGAGACATCACCAGGTTGGTCATCAGAATGCTGTAACGTTCTTTGTTAATCGCAGAAACCGGAGTAGTTTTACCGCCTTCACGCCAGTCAATCAAAGAAATCTTATAGCTATAACGATTTACTTCAGATGACTTCTCGATCAGATAACGGCTGCCAATCTCGCTTTCTTCATCCTCATTAGTCCAGTTGACCCAATCAGTTTCCATCGCATTTGCAGACTGGCTGCGCAACGTAATGTTCCGCTCACTAATCAGGCGTTGAGTCAGTTGCCAGACTTTGGTCAGCTCTTCGGGTTTGAGTAATAACAGGCTAACACCATCCGCATCTTTCACTGCCCGGGCGCCCGGAATCAAAGCCAGCACCTGCTGCGGCGGACGGATATCAACACCTGCACCCAACTCTCCCTGAAAATTCTGGGCAGGGATCGCATAATCATAAACCTGTGAAGCTTGAGCTTCAGCAGGTAGATTCCATGCACCCAAAGGTTTAGTTTCAAGGTAATTGAAATCCTGGTTCGCCTGGCGACGGCGTTCCGCACCACCAGAACACCCCGCTAAAACAGCAACCATTACTGCGGTTACCGCCAGCCTGTATTTATTATTCATTAAGCTTTCGCGCTCCTACGCTCTCGCAAATTACAGCAGCACATTGGCATCTTTCAGCGCTTCAGTCACCACTTGCTGTGCAGGTTCACTCAGCTCAGTCAGTGGCAGGCGCAAGGTTCCGTGCTCAATTAAACCCAGTTGATATGCTGCCCATTTCACCGGGATTGGATTAGATTCAACAAATAGCTCTTTATGCAAAGGCATCAAGCGTTCGTTAATTTCCTTTGCAGCATCAAACTGACCAGACAGTGCCAGCTTGTACATGGTTGCCATTTCTGCTGCGGCCACATTAGCCGTCACCGAAATAACCCCATGTCCGCCTGCTGCAACAAAATCTAACCCTGTAGCATCATCACCGCTAAGTTGGATGAAGTCTTCCCCACAAAGTTCCCGAGTTTTTTGCACTCGAGACAAATCAGCCGTGGCATCTTTAATCGCAACGATATTCTCAATTTCAGCAAGGCGAGCAACAGTCTCTGGTAGCAGGTCAACGCCGGTACGAGAAGGTACATTGTAAAGAATCTGAGGCAGTTCTGATGCTGTCGCTATTGCTTTAAAATGCTGGTACAAACCTTCTTGAGTCGGCTTGTTATAATAAGGCGTAACAGTCAGGCAACCGGCAACACCAGAGCCGTTGAAAAGTTTACTGAAGGTGATGGCTTCATGAGTAGCATTCGCGCCGGTACCAGCAACAACAGGAATTCGACCTTTGGCATATTCCAAAGTTTTCATGACCACTTTTACGTGCTCATCAACAGTTAAAGTTGCTGACTCCCCTGTCGTTCCTACTGCCACAATTGCATCAGTGCCTGCTGCAATGTGATATTCAACTAATGATGCCAAACTGGCATAGTCAACTTCACCGGCTTCATCCAGTGGCGTAACCAACGCAACCATGCTTCCTGAAAACATGTCCATCTCCCCTGTATATGTAAGTTGTCATGGTACTTTTCAGTTACAGTAAACTCAAGACAGATGTATGTAAATCAGTTAAGTAAAACCCGTCCAATAGTTGGCAATAATGTGTTATTTTTCGGCGAGTTCTCAGGATTTCATTCCATTCATCACAACTTCTTCGATTCAAACAGCAGTGACTCCAGCACCGATAGCCTGATTTACAATGACTGTGCTACCATGCCAGTGATAATAACAATCAGATGTGTATAGATATGGAACATTATTTAGTTGTCACCGCCGTAGGTACGGACCGCCCGGGCATATCAGATGAAGTCACCCGACTAATCAGTCAGTGCGACTGCAATATTGTCGACAGCAGGCTTGCCATCTTTGGCAGAGAGTTCACCCTTATCATGCTACTTTCCGGTAATGCTAATGCCATTTCCCGGGTGGAATCGACATTACCATTAAAGGCACAACAGCATGATCTGCTGACCGTGATGAAGCGTACCACCAAGCACGAGTATCGCTTATTCCCCTATACCGCCGACTTCCATATCGAAGCTGACGATGCACCGGGAATTATCGAACAGTTCACCCGTTTCTTTGCCAACCGGCAAATTGACATTGCCTCACTCAGTGCGCATACCCATGAAGCAGGTCAAGAGGGTGATCCGAACCGTTTTCAGTTACAAATCAGTGCCAACCTGCCTGAAGACTGTAACTTAACAACTATACAAGAAGAATATGAAGCACTCTGCCAGGATCTGCTTGCCAGCGGCACAGTGACATTCATCGGCCATAATCAATAAGGAAAAAACTATGAAGACATTGACCGCCGGTACGCTGGCGCCAAACTTCACGCTCATGAACCAGGACAACCAACCAGTTAGTCTGACTGACTTTAAAGGTAAAAAAGTACTGGCCTATTTCTACCCAAAAGCCATGACGCCAGGCTGCACCGTTCAAGCATGTGGCCTGCGTGACAGCAAAGCAGAGCTGGACGCACATAATATTGTGGTTCTGGGAATCAGTATCGACCCCGTCAAGCGCCTGCCTAAATTTATTGAACGCGATAACCTGAACTTTACTCTGTTGTCTGATGAAGACCACGCGGTTGCTGACCAATTCGGAGTCTGGGGTGAGAAAAAGTTCATGGGTAAAATCTATGACGGGCTGCACCGCATCAGCTTCCTGATCAATGAGGAAGGTGTGATTGAACACGTCTTCAATAAATTCAAGACCAAGGATCACCATGAAGTCGTACTGAACTACCTGAACGACAACGCCTGATACTGATTGATTTCAACGTCGGTTTAAAAATCTATTTGAGCAGATGTTCAAAAAAATCCCCCGGCCTTTACCGAGGGATTTTTTTATGAGCGACTTATGAATGCAAGCTGAGGTAATTACAGCTCTGTTGCGTTAACCCAGATAACTGCATCCTGAGACAGTTCTTTGCCTTTGTGCTCTGTTGCAGGGCCTGAACCCAGACATGCAAAGCCCCAAACGCCCGCTTTAGGGATACCAAACGTAAATTCACCATCCTGATCGGTAATCGCTACGATAGCAGTTTCAGGCGCTTCACGGTGTGTAGTTTTACCGAATGCGTTACCTTTCATGTCAATATCTGTGTTGATGTATTCGATCTCACACTCAACACCTGCAGCTGGTTTGCCTTCAGACAGTACCTGACCAGAGAAAGTGCCACCAGCAAATACCTGGTAAGGTTTGTTCAGAGGAACAATCTCGGTTGGCAGACCAAGAGGCTGTTCCCAACCAGTAGGCAGACCACCTTTGTTCACGTAAGACTTAGTGATTTGCTGAATGTAAATATCTTCGCCTTTTTCGTAATACGGAGCTGGAACAACCGCAAATACGTAGTCACCGTTACGCTTCACTTTGTAATCAGCCTGGTAAGCTTTTGCTGTGTTCTCTGGGCCTTCCCAGCTAATTTGCTTTAGCTTGCTCATCAGGTCGATGCGCTTATCTTTGAACTGAACAAAGAACTGCTCTGGCTTATCCATGTCCATAACATGTCCATTTTCCATTGGGTGGCCAAATACCAGTTTCATATTCATTTCAGTTGGTTTTTCTAGCAGCACGTCCGGCGTGTAAGCCAACTGGAAGTGTGCATTAGCAGCACCAGAAACAGCCAGAGCGGCAGCACCAAGGGTGGTAAGAAGCGTTTTTTTCATTTTATGTTATTCCTTTATACTTAGAGGCTCAGCCTCATGACTGCGTATTACTCGGTGATATCTTCACTTGAAATTTCAACCAGGTGACCCGGACCAGCATTGAACTGAACCTTGTAATCACCTTCAGGCTTATTAAATTCGAACTCACTATCCTCGCTCATCTTGCCGTTAATCAAAGCCTTTCCATTGGCATCAACCACGGTCAGTTCCACACCTGCCGCCGATGAACCATCAGAGAAGCCCCCCTCACACAACACGGTACCGTCACCGTTGTCGTAACAGGAGCACAGAGGGGTATGAGCCATAGCAGCAAGCGGCATCATGGAGAACATGAGCGCAAATGAAAGTTGTTTTTTATTCATGTCGTGACCTGATTTCTGTTGTTAGCGGAGCTTGCCGCCCTCAATTATTAAGAGCTATGTAAGCAGCATCCTGAATATCGGGACACAAGATAGCAACACCTCAAATGAGAATCTCTCTTGTTTGCAGTTTTATTGAGATAGATCAATAAAATTGATAACGATTCTCATCTAGCTTGAAAGTTATTGATTTTTATAAATAATGTCTATGACATCACCACTAATTTTTATTCCAATTTGACAACTTGTGAGCAGTATTTATGACACTGAACGATATCCTTCCAAACCAAACTGTTGTTGTTCACCGTCATCTTGCTACCGGCATGATCAGGCAACGCCTGATGGATCTGGGCATCATGCCTCAGGCGGTTGTAACCATGATCAGAAGTGCACCACTTGGTGATCCCATCGAGATTAAAATTGATAACACCCATGTTTCACTGCGCCGTTCAGAAGCCGCAGGTATTGAAGTGACAACCACTGCTCATTCTGAAGCATGTTGTTAATGCCTAAGTAAGGAACGCAATAATGACCAATCGCACGCCGCTGGTTGCCCTGTCAGGTCAACAGAATGCCGGTAAATCCACACTGTTTAATTTGCTTACCGGGGCGCGACAGCATATCGCCAATTACCCCGGCGTCACCGTTGACAAGAAATACGGTTATTTCCGCCATCAAGGTCAGTCCTACCAAGCCGTTGATCTTCCAGGTACGTACAGCCTGTCTTCATTTTCACTGGAAGAACGGGTAGCACGAGACTTCCTCTGCGCCGAAAAACCGGACCTGGTCATCAACGTTGTCGATGCTGCCAACCTGAAGCGTTCCCTACACCTGACGGTGCAGTTACTTGAAATGGAGTGCCCGACCGTACTGGCTCTGAACATGATGGACGTGGCAAAAAAGCAGGGAATTGTGATTGATACTGAAGCGCTCAACCAATACCTGGCCATACCGGTAGTAACGACTGTAGGTCGCAAAGGGGAAGGACGCGAAGAACTCTGTAACGTTATTGAAGCTAACACAATCAAAGCTTCAAATGATCCACAAACAACGCAGGATAAACTTCCCGAATACCCTGCTTTGAACGAAGCCATGGCCGTTTTGAATACCGCCCTTGCTCCGCTGGAAGCGCGAATTGCGGAACTGCCTTACCGCTGGCTTAAACTCAAAATGCTGGAAAACGACAGCCAGATCTACACCAAACTGGCGGAAGTTCTATCCGAATCAGAGCTATCAATACTGCGTGATATTGTTACTAAGCAACGCTCACAGTTTGAACAGCAACATGACACCAGCATCAATGACTATATCGCAGCCGAACGTGAAGCCTTTATTCAGGCAATGCTGAAGGCTGCAGTCAACGTTGCGCCAAGTAAAGGTCCGACGTTGTCACAACGCATTGATAAACTGGTACTGAACCGCGTACTGGCACCTATTTTCCTTGTACTAACCGTCTTTATGATTTATCAGCTGGCGATTGTTCAAGGCTATGAGCTGACTAACTATACCTGGCCTTACCTTGCCAGCATGCGTGAACTGGTTGCCGGACTGCTGCCGGAAGCCGGCTTCCTGTTTGACCCATACACCCGCTCACTGGGACTGTGGATTGTCGATTCAGCCAACACACTGCTGAACTATGTGCCAATCTTCCTGATCCTGTTCGCCCTGATCGCAATACTTGAAGATTCAGGTTACATGGCCCGTATTGCTTTTGTGGTCGACAAGATCCTGAACCGCTTCGGCCTGCACGGGCAAAGCACTTTGCCTATGATCCTTAGTGGTGTCTTTGCCGGCGGCTGTGCCGTACCGGGTATCATGGCAACCAAGGGGATCCCGGATCATCGTGCCCGCATGGCGACTATCCTGACGGTTCCTTTCATGAACTGTCTGGCTAAAGTTCCGCTTTATACGCTACTGGTCGGCATATTCTTCGAGCAGGACAAAGCATTGATGATGTTCTACATCTCAACAATGACCATCATTGCGGCTCTGCTGGTTGCCAAACTGCTGTCTGTCACTGTTCTTCGCGGTGAAGAGAGTGCACCGTTTGTCATTGAGCTGCCACGTTACAACCTGCCTACAGTCAGAGCAGTACTAACCCGTGCGTTCGAACGTACCTGGATTTATATCAAGAAGGTCGGCACCATCGTTGTCGCAGTATCTGTCGTAATTTTCACCTTACTGCAATATCCGGGTCTGCCTCAGGAACGCGAAACCTTCTATCAGCAACGCGCAGAACAGGCGGTTAACACATTCAACAAGAAGATGAAAAACAACCCGTACCTTGAAATTGCTCAGGGCGAACGGTTGGTTTCACTGGTGAATTTCTATAACGATTACAAACGCGCCAAGCTCAATGCCAGCGGTGCTGAAGCCTCCAGAGCGGTCAATGCTACATTCGAAGAGCGAAATCCTGAGTTCTACCCGTTTGTAAAAGCACCGAAAGGCGACAAAAATGCCAAGAAAGCCAACCGTGCTCTTCGCAAATTGGTCAGCGCACGCAAATCGATTCGTCGTGAGATTAAAGAAGAACGCCTGACCAACTCGGTACTTGGCTCAATCGGTCGTTCACTGGAGCCAGCCACCCAATTTGCCGGCTTCGACTGGAAGATCAACGTCGCTCTGCTGTCTTCCTTCGCCGCACGAGAAAGCAGCGTTGCCACCCTTGGCGTTCTGTTCCAACAGGAAGATGACCAGAACAATACGCTGGAAAAACGTATGGGTGATCAGAGCAACAACATTACATCACTGACCGCTGTTGCAATGCTCCTGTTCTTTGCACTGTATCCGCCATGTCTGGCAACCACCATCATGGTTAGGGTTCAGACCGGTCAATATCGCTGGATGCTGCTAGCACTGATCTTCCCGACAGCCCTTGGCCTGGGTGTCGCCAGTACCACCTATACCTTGGGAATGGCTCTGGGTGTATCCGGTATCACCATGATGAGCGGCGCTTACTTCAGTGGGCTGGCATTACTGTTGATAGTCGGTTTTTACCCGGCTCTGAAGCACAAGCTTATGCCCGGCTCAACACCCTCAGCACTGAGTAACCACGGAGTATAATTATGACAACCAAGACTGCACAGACTTTACCTGTTATGCCGGACCTAACTGCAAATACTGACTGGACAGATATCGTCGTTGTCAGTCTGGTCGTCTTTACTGCGCTGGTTTATCTCTATTTCAAATGGTGGAAGAAGCAAGGGCGCTGCGCCGGGTGCAACGGCTGCGGCAAAGCCACTCCTCGTAAGTCTCATTGCCAGACGATGGGGACAATTGCCACCCTGCGCCCTATCGATGATGAAACCACATCATCATCAGCGAACCAGTGACAAAGAACGAGTAAATAACCGCATTTACCCAAAACCAATACAAAAATGCCCGCATCACCTGCGGGCATTTTTTTAATTAGTGATTCGATAAGATCAAACCAGCTTATTCCACCGCCTGCTCTTCGTCTTCACCGGGTTCATTAGACGGCAACGCATTCCACACGGCTTTCACCAATGTCGCCAACGGGATAGCAAAGAACACGCCCCAGAAGCCCCACAAACCACCAAACACCAAAACCGCGATGATAATCGCTACTGGATGAAGGTTCACCGCTTCCGAGAACAGGATTGGCACCAACACATTGCCGTCCAGCGCCTGAATAATGCCGTAAGCCACCAGCAGCCACCAGAAATCAGGGCTAATTCCCCACTGGAACAAACCAACCATAGCTACTGGCAGGGTTACTGCCGCCGCACCGATATAAGGAATCAGAACAGAAAAACCAACCAGTACGCCCAACAATACCGCATAACGCAGATCCATTACCGCAAACGTAATGTAGCTGACAATCCCGACAATCAGGATTTCTGTTACCTTGCCGCGAATATAGTTGGTGATCTGCTCATTCATCTCAGCACCAACCTTACTGGTCAGGCGGCGATTCTTAGGCAGCAGGCCACTCAGGGTTGCTAACATTTCTTCTTTGTCTTTAAGCAGGAAGAAAACCAGCAAAGGCACCAAAATCAGATATACAGCCAGAGTAGCCAGGCTCACCAGTGAAGCTAATGAACCTTTAACCACACTCTCGCCCATGCCCAAGACTTTCTCACGCAGGGTATCCATAAAGGTGGCAACCTGGTGCGGCTGAACAAAATCAGGATAGCGCTCCGGCAGACTGGATACAAAATGCTGCAGACCGTTAAACATATTCGGCACATCAGCGACCAGGTTACTTACCTGATGCCAGATAGTTGGTACCAAACCAAACACAGCCATTACCATCAGTCCGGCAAAAAGGAGCAAGACCAGCACGACAGAAATTGATCGCGGCAAACCTAGCCGGGTAAGCCTCATCACAGGCCATTCCAGCAGGTACGCCAAAACAATCGCCACCAACAATGGAGCGATCAGGTTGCCGAAGAAATAAATTGTCAGAAAGCCAAATAACAGAATGGCAACCAGACTGACGGCATGAGGATCTGAGAATCGTCGCTGATACCAGCGAGTTAGCATGTCCAGCATAAAATGTTTACTGCCTTTTGTTCACGATTATTACAAGCTGTTGCGAGGTTGCAGTGAGCTCTTCAACATTAAACCCATGGTTTAACAGGTAACGGGGTATATCTTGTCGGGCTCCTGCATCAGAAATATAAATTTCAAGACGCTGGCCGCAATGTAGTTCTCTGGTCGCGCGCTTGGCCAGTAACAGTGCCATAGGGCAACGTTCTGCAGTCAAATCTAGCGATAAGGTTTCCATTCCGGCAGGCTGACAGTTATTATCCATCGAAGTATTGTAATTGACATCGATGCGACAAAAAAGAAACCAGAGAAAGGTTTCGTTGTCTCAGACTATGTAAGTTATCACTGTTCAGCAAGGATTTAGCTAAAATAGGGCGCTAATGCTCCTTGCGGACAAGGCGAATACCAGTAAAGGCGGTTTTATTATTAACATGTTTCGATTTACTAAGGCCCCAATTTATCTCTTACTCTGTACCTTATTGGGGTCTGGTGTGACTGCTCAGGCAGAGAATTTTAACAACCTGCCGGAAATAGGGACGACAGCAGCGTCAACGCTGACGATAGAAAAGGAAATGGAGTACGGTGATGCGTATATGCGTATGTTACGTGCCAGCATGCCAGTCATTGGGGATCCCCTGCTATCGGAATATGTTCAGGATCTCGGGCATCGTCTGGTTGCCAATGCCGATGATGTCCGGACACCGTTCAATTTTTTCCTGATCCGCAACCGTGAAATTAATGCCTTCGCATTCTTTGGCGGTCATGTCGCTATTCACTCAGGTCTATTCCTATATGCCAAAAACGAGAGCGAACTAGCCTCGGTTATTGCCCACGAAATTGCTCACGTAACTCAGCGCCACCTAGCCCGCAGCATGGAAGATCAAGCGAAGAAATCACCAGCTACAATGGCAGCGATGATTGGCTCACTCATGCTGGCGATAGCCTCACCAGAAGCTGGAATTGCGGCTATCCACGCCACCACAGCAGCCTCAGCACAGGGCCGGATCAACTACACTCGCAGTAACGAAAAAGAAGCCGACCGCATAGGTATCAATACCCTTGCTAAGTCTGGTTTTGATGTTCAGGCTATGCCCCGCTTCTTTGGTCGCCTGGCCGATCAGTACCGCTATGCCAGTACGCCACCAGCCATGTTGCTGACTCACCCGCTGCCGGAATCTCGTATTTCCGATACCCGCAACCGTGCGAACCAGTACCCAGCTCGCCGAGTAGAAACATCTGAACGCTATCAGCTGGCACGAGCGCGGATTGTCGCCCGTTTTGCCGGCATCGACAGTGAAGCCGCTCTGGACTGGTTTAACCGCCAGTTGAAAAAAGTCAACGGTAAACAAAAAGCCGCCCTCAATTACGGTAAAGCTCTGGTTTATATCGATTCAGGCAAATATCAGCAGGCCCGCGAAATACTGACACCATTGCTGAAGGCTGAGCCGGACAACCGGTTCTATATTGATGCTGCGACTGATCTGGATATCTATGAGAATAAGTTTGATCAGGCTATCACTCGCCTTGAAAACGCACTCAAAGCCAACCCAAATCACAGTGTGCTTCGCCTGAATCTGGCCAATGCCCTGCAAAAAGCCGGGCGTAGTGCAGAAAGTATTCCAGTCCTGACCCGATACACCTACGACAACAGCGATGATAGCAATGGCTGGTATCTGCTCTCTCAAGGCTATGCCAACATCGGTCGTCGTGATGCCGAGCTGGCGGCCCGTGGTGAACTGATGGCGCTGAGAGGACAATGGGACAAAGCAATCCAACATTACATCGAAGCCAGCCAGCTTGTGGATGTTAACTCTCTTGACCAGGCTCGCTACGATGCCCGGATTGACCAGCTCCGCACAGCCCGCGCCAGATTCGCAAATCTTTGATCCAATAGCCGATCTTTCCTTTTCTTACCGGTTGCAGTTCCTCTACAATGGAACTGCAACAATTATTCTCCATTTTGCTAACCTTACTGCTCAACAGGTATCGGCAAATGGGTATAACTATCAGGAGAGATCATGTCAGTTACTATCTATCATAATCCGCGCTGCTCAAAGAGCCGTCAGACCCTTGCCTTGCTGGAAGAAAAAGGCATTACCCCAGACATTGTAAAATATCTGGAGCAAAAACCGGATGTCGACCAGCTAAAAGCCCTACTCAACCAATTGGGTTTTGATTCTGCCCGCCAGATGATGCGCACCAAAGAAGCACTTTATAAAGAACTGGCTTTAGGTGACGAGAGCGTCAGCGAAGAACAACTGTTCGAAGCGATGGCCAGTAATCCTAAACTCATCGAGCGACCAATTGTGGTTAACGGCAGCAAAGCAGCCCTGGGCCGTCCGCCAGAGCAGGTACTGGACATCCTGTAATGCGCAAAATACTGGTGCTTTATTACAGTCGCCATGGCAATACCCGCCAGCTAGCCCGGCATATTGCCCGTGGCATTGAGCAGGTTGACGATTGCGAAGCAGTGCTACGCACCGTCGCTGAAATTGACAGCATGGGGAAATTAGGTGAACCACCGTTTGATGGCGACCCTTTTGTCACCCATGATGATCTGAAAGCCTGTTGCGGCCTGGCCATGGGAAGTCCGGTGAGATTCGGTAATATGGCCGCCCCCCTGAAACACTTTATCGACAGTACCAGTGCCCAGTGGCTGGCCGGAACCCTGATAGGCAAGCCAGCCTGTGTATTTACTTCATCCTCCTCAATGCATGGTGGTCAGGAAACCACTCTGCAATCTATGATGCTGCCACTTCTGCACCACGGCATGCTTATCGTCGGGCTACCATACTCGGAGCCGGAGCTGCATACCACTCGCGCAGGAGGCACACCATACGGCGCTTCTCACCTCAACCAGGGGCAACAGAAACAACTACAGAGCGATGAAACTGCACTGGCGCAGGCATTAGGACGACGACTGGCTGAAACGGCAAGCAAGCTTACCGATAACAGTTAAGGATAACGTGATGAAACCAATGAGTAAGTCAACGCAGAACCTGCGATACTTCGCCCTGACGGCCAACCTGTCGCTAATCCTTTGGGTTGGCCTGTGGCAAAGTACGATATCACCTCATCCCCACCTCAATAACTTTATCCTGGCCGGTGTATGGATCTTGCCGATGCTGTTACCACTCAAAGGGATCCTGCAGGGGAGGCCCTACACCCATGCCTGGGCTAACTTTATCCTGATGCTGTATTTTCTCCATGCGCTGACCATTTTATGGGTCGATGACGGCGAACGTTTACTGGCGATGGTTGAGTTAGGGCTGGCCAGCAGCGCTTTTGTTGCCAATATCCTCTTTGCCCGCAACCGGGGCCGGGAACTGGGAAATAAACTGAAAAAGCTGTCACAGGTAGAAAAAGAAGAGCGGGCTGCTCACGAAGAAAAAACAACGAGCAAAACTGAAAAACCAAATAGGTAGCTCCATTACAGGCGGTTCTAACCCGTAATAAAAAAGCGGTGGCTTCTGCCACCGCTTTTTTTATAACTCAATTCGGTTCGGGTTCCAGTAATACTGGTTGCTTCTACTCTGTGACGGGTCAACGGTTGCCGTGACATCAATAGCCTGAGGGTTCTGCGGCAACGTTTCAGGCTCTGCAACCGGGAAGATTTTCTCTTCGGTTAACAGAGTTTCCGTTTCAGGAGTTACCATGGCCACTTTTTTCATCCTGTCTAATGGAACCAGACGATTATCACGGCTCAGCTCACGTTTAAACGCAGCCTCAGAGCTCAGCAGGTTCACATCAAATACGACCTTGTTACCGTGCACCTTGCTTGCATTCACAGTAGCTACCGAAGTCATATCAGTCAGCAAACGCTCCAGAATGAAGAAATCTTCTGTGGTCTGAATATTATCGACACGGATAGCGAACTTACCATCACTAGCCCCGCCAAGCTGTACAGCGTATTTTGCCGCCAACAGATCAGCTACCTGATTCATCATTTCTGTCACGGCCAGCTCAGAGCTACCGGATGTACGCCCTTCATCAGGCGCTACCTGCGATGAAACCAGATTTTCCGGCTTATCGGTAAACAAGTGCCACGCAAGCTGGACCGTTTCCCCTTGCTGCTGACGCACACGCGCAACTAATACTGCATCAGGCTGATATCGCATACTGGCATCAGCAATCGGCTGAACAAAGCCTCCCCATAAATCAGGAATATTAATTGCCGTAATATCCTCAAAATCACCAATCGGCATCATCACAGGCACGCCGCGCATATCGGCAGCCTGTTTCAACTGTGGCTGGATAACATTGCCTGACTGATCCCAGATAATGCTGCGATCACGGTTAGCCTCTTCGACTACCCACACCAACACTGACGGACGCTGCGCATCCCACAGCGTCGCATTAGCTTGCGTCAGCAAATTACGGATCTGACGGCGGTCAAAAGTCAGCTCAAGAGTCTGCTGCCCTTGGTGGTTACCATAACCAAACTGGCTTACATAAGGGGTATTGTTTTCTACCGCCTTACGGATCACTTCATTTTGTATTATTGCGCTCTGGCCTGATACCTTAATCAGAACCTGCTCCAGCGCTTGTTCACGGGCTTTTTGTTCCGACTCTTTATCAGTGTCGGGCAGTACGACCTGCGCCTCATAAAGGTTGGTGACGTTTGCAGCTTTAAGCGGCAAAGCGAATAAAGCAAACAGTATTAGAGCAAAACGCAACATAGAAAACTCATTCATCACTTAGTTAAGACCTGATCATAAAATGATCGAACCGGAAACAGCAACCACTACTGACACAAAATCCTCTCTATTCTTAGTATTTCTTTATGCATCCAGTCCACATAAAAAGTAAACATCTCTCTCATTCGTATTTAAAAGTCACCCTTCTTTATGGACCAGGTCACAAAAACAGGCTGAAAAAACGCAAGCCTTAAATGTAACGCTTTCAAAAAACCGTGATCGATAACTCACTTTTAAATACTTATAACTATTTAAAACAGTTATCACCGTCGACAATTAGGCAAACGATTACATCCATGCTAGGATTTCGCGATTTTTTTACAGACAGGGTGGAATACTACAATGATGCAGTTATTACAGGGTGCCCAAATGCTCTTTGTCGCATTTGGAGCATTGGTTCTGGTGCCGCTTTTAACCGGACTTGATCCTAATGTTGCCCTCTTTGGTGCCGGTATCGGTACTCTCCTTTTCCAAGTCATCACTAAACGTTCCGTTCCTATCTTCCTCGCTTCCTCTTTTGCTTTTATTGCTCCTATTATGTATGGCGTCCAGGCTTGGGGCGTTGCCGCTACCATGGGTGGTCTGATGATGGCCGGTGTGGTTTATGTTTGTATGGGCGCTCTGATCAAAGTTCGTGGCGTTGCTTTTATCCATAAACTGCTGCCACCAGTCGTTGTCGGCCCAGTTATTATGGTGATCGGCCTCGGCCTGGCTCCAGCAGCCGTCAACATGGCACTGGGTAAAACAGGTGATGGGGCGGTTCAGCTAATCGATGGTGATACAGCACTGTGGATTTCAACAGTTTCATTGCTGACAACCATTATTGTCAGCGTATTTGCCAAAGGTTTTTTCAAACTGGTTCCGATTATGGCCGGTATCCTAGCAGGCTACGGCCTGAGCCTAGGCTTCGGTGTCGTTGACTTTACACCGGTAACACAAGCAAGCTGGCTGGCAATGCCAAACTTTACCTTCCCGGAATTCAACATTAACGCCATGCTGTTCATGATCCCGGTTGCGATTGCACCGGCAGTAGAGCACGTCGGTGACATGCTGGCTATCTCCAACGTTACAGGTAAAGATTACCTGAAAAAACCAGGTCTACACCGCACTATGGCTGGTGACGGTATTGCGACCATTGCAGCTTCTATGTTCGGCGCGCCACCAAATACTACTTACTCTGAAGTTACTGGTGCCGTTATGCTAACTAAAGCTTTCAACCCTGTGATCATGACCTGGGCAGCAGTAACCGCTTTGGTACTGGCATTTGTCGGCAAGCTGGGTGCAGTTCTTCAGACAATCCCGATCCCTGTTATGGGCGGTATCATGATCCTGCTGTTCGGCTCAATTGCGACAGTTGGCCTGAACACACTGATCAAAAACCAGGTCGACCTGCACAAAGCCCGTAACCTGGTGATTGTTGCTGTCACACTGGTATTCGGTATCGGCGGTATGGCTTTCGGTATTGGTGAATTTAGCCTTCAAGGTGTCAGCCTGTGCGGTATCGTCGCAATCGTGCTAAACCTTGTCCTACCTGATGACTTGGGTGAAAACCATGTCGTCGATAACGCTCAAATCGAAGACAGCGCGCTTTAACTCAGCACCAAAAACACTTCAAATTTCAGCGCAGAAGATCACTTCTGCGCTTTTTGCTTTTGTAATATCAACCAGAGAAAGTAAGTGTTCCGGTAATTAAGGAAGGAAAAACGCCCGGAGAAAGGAAAGCCTTTGGCTAACTCATACAGCTAATATACTGGTCTGTCACCAGTGAACTTAATAAACAAGAATGAGCAAAAGCTTGTTGCTTGGATAGAATTCCACTGTAAAAAAATCAAACAAAAAGCCGGGCAGTTGCCCGGCTTTCTTTTTATTGCTTCAGGAAAAAATCACTTCGTACCGAAGATCTTGTCACCCGCATCGCCCAGGCCAGGAACAATATAGCCCTTGTCGTTCAGCTTCTCATCGATTGCAGCAGTGTAAAGCTCAACATCTGGATGAGCTTTCTCAAGCGCAGCAATACCTTCAGGAGCAGCAACCAGTACCAGCACCTTAATAGAGCGACAACCATTCTCTTTCAGCAGGTCGATAGTTGCGATCATCGAACCACCGGTTGCCAGCATTGGGTCAACAACCAGCGCCATACGCTCATCGATGTTTGATGCCAGTTTATGGAAGTATGGTACCGGCTCCAGTGTTTCTTCATCACGGTAGATACCAACTGTTGAGATACGGGCGCTTGGCATGTGCTCAAGTACACCGTCCATCATACCCAGGCCAGCACGCAGGATTGGCACAACGGTTACTTTTTTACCTTTGATTTGATCAATTTCTACTTGACCATTCCAACCCTCAATAGTAACCTTCTCTGTTTCGAAGTCTGAAGTCGCTTCATATGTCAGCAAGCTGCCAACTTCCGTAGCTAACTCACGGAATCGCTTAGTGCTGATGTCACCTTCGCGCATAAGACCAATCTTATGTTTTACAAGTGGGTGTTTAACCTCAACGACTTTCATTTCTGACTCCTAAGCAAACAAAATTTCAAAAAATCGCACTATTATACACTAGACCATTAGCAGTCTGGTAGGGGTAACCGTTTTGATTGCTCAGGTTTTATCCAACGAGATTTATTGACGCAAACGTTTTCCTTTCCGCTATGACTGCTGTTATCATACCCCCGCTTTTATTTTCTTTAATGCGATGAGGGATCTCTGGTGAGCGGCAATAACTCTTCTCTTAGTTACAAAGATGCTGGTGTGGATATTGATGCAGGCAACGCATTGGTTGATCGTATTAAAGGGGTGGTTAAACGCACCCACCGCCCTGAAGTGATGGGCGGTATTGGTGGTTTCGGAGCACTTTGCTCACTACCAACCAATTACAAGGAACCAGTACTGGTATCCGGAACAGATGGCGTTGGCACAAAGCTGCGCCTTGCGATGGATCTGAATAAGCACGATACAATCGGCATCGATCTTGTTGCTATGTGTGTGAACGACCTAATTGTTCAGGGAGCTGAGCCTCTATTCTTCCTTGACTACTACGCAACCGGCAAACTGGATGTTGATACTGCAGCTGATGTTGTAGCTGGTATTGGTGAAGGTTGTATCCAGTCCGGCTGTGCCCTGATCGGCGGTGAGACTGCTGAAATGCCGGGAATGTATCATGGTGAAGACTACGACGTAGCGGGTTTCTGTGTTGGTGTTGTCGAAAAAGCTGACATTATCGATGGCAGCAAGGTTACTTCTGGTGATGCACTGATTGCTGTAGCTTCCAGCGGCCCACACTCCAACGGTTTCTCTCTGATCCGCAAGATCATCGAAGTGTCGCAAGCAGACCTTAGCCAGCAACTTGAAGGTAAGGCTCTGTCTGAACACCTGCTTGAACCGACCAAAATCTACGTTAAATCAACCCTGAAGATGATGGAAAGCTGCGATGTACACGCCATCTCTCACATTACAGGCGGTGGTTTCTGGGAAAATATCCCTCGCGTGTTACCGGCAGGAACAAAAGCTGTGATCGACGGTAATAGCTGGCAATGGCCTGTTGTTTTCAACTGGCTTCAAGAAGCAGGTAATGTCGATACTTATGAAATGTATCGTACCTTCAACTGTGGTGTCGGTTTAGTTATCGCCCTGCCAAAAGAACAAGTAGCCCAGGCTATCGAAATCTTGCAGGCCGAAGGCGAACAAGCCTGGTTGCTGGGTGAAATTGCCACCGCTGAATCCGGTGAAGAGCAAGTGGAGATCAAATAAGCCGATGAAAAGTATCGTGGTCCTGCTCTCCGGTAACGGCTCAAACTTGCAGGCGATGATTGATGCCTGTCAGGAAGGCATCATCAGCAACGCTAGGGTTACAGCAGTGATCTCAAATAAAGCCGATGCTTATGGTCTGGAACGTGCACGCAAAGTCGGTATTGCGACAGTTCATCTGCCCGCCGGTGATTATCAGGATCGTGAAAGCTATGATCAGGCCCTGGCTGAGCAAATTGACCGCTTTGAACCGGATCTGGTTATCTTGGCCGGATTTATGCGGATCTTGAGCGACGAATTTGTCCACCACTACATGGGCCGAATGCTTAATGTTCATCCATCCCTGCTACCTAAATACACAGGGCTTCATACCCACCAGCGAGCGATTGATGCTGGAGACAAGGAGCATGGCACCAGTGTTCATTTTGTTACTGAAGAGCTTGATGGCGGCCCGGTGATCCTGCAGGCAAAAGTACCAATCTTTGACGGCGACTCTGTCGAAGAGGTTACGGCCCGGGTACAAGAGCAGGAGCATAGAATTTACCCTTTAGTTGCCAATTGGTTCCTGCAACAAAGGCTGACAATGAAAGGCGGTAAAGCCGTACTGGACGGAGAAACATTAGCAGAACACGGCTACGCAGCCGAGGACTGAACCTTCCAGCCATCATCAGCAATAAACAAAAACGCGACTATACGTCGCGTTTTTTATTTCTGATAAGCAGGTCAAAGCGTTCGGTTGTAGATCCGTTCACCATAATGGAACATATTGAACTCTCCTACTTCCATCTTGTGCCAGTTTTCATCATTCGTCAGCGGCTGAGTTGCAATCACTGTCACCACGTCATTCGGTGTCGTTTCCTTCTGGAAATCGATAGTTACATCCTCATCAATCAATGATGCCTGACCAAAAGGCGCCCGACGCGTGATCCAATGCAGGTTATTACTGCAATAGGTAAGTACATACTCACCATCACTGAGCAACATATTATAAACCCCAAGCTGACGCAGTTGATCACAGCACGAGGCAACAAAATCTAGCACCGGCTCCAGCTTTTGCGGCATTACCGGAAACCGCTCTTCCATTTGGTTCAGTAGCCAGCAAAATGCTTTTTCACTATCTGTCTGGCCAACCGGATTAAAGCGGCCGGTATCAAGGGACTGATACTCCGTCAACTGGCCATTGTGAGCAAAGGTCCAATAACGCCCCCAAAGCTCACGGGTAAAAGGGTGAGTGTTTTCAAGGCTGACACCGCCACGGTTCGCCTGGCGAATATGGCTAATCACTGCACAGCTTTTTATCGGGTATTCCTGAACCAGTTCGGCAATACGAGAACGAGAGCTCGGGTTCGGATCTTTGAAGGTACGGAAACCTCGTCCTTCGTAAAAAGTGATCCCCCAGCCATCACTGTGCGGACCGGTATTACCGCCCCGCTGCATCAAGCCAGTGAAGCTAAAACAGATATCCGTTGGCACATTGGCACTCATGCCAAGCAATTCACACATTGTCTGTTATGCCCTTCTACTCTATCAGTTTGAAGCCATTTCTTTTTCAACCAGCATGATCAAAATGTGGATGATTTTGATATGCACTTCCTGAATACGATCCGCATAACCAAAGTGAGGTACGCGGATCTCGATATCAGCCAGACCAGCCATCTTACCGCCGTCTTTACCGGTCAGTGCAATAGTTTTCATTCCTTTTGCCTTCGCTGCTTCAATCGCTTTCAGGATATTGCCTGAATTACCCGATGTCGACAGACCGAACAAAACATCCCCCTTTGCACCTACAGCTTCAAGGTAACGGGAGAACACATGATCATAGCCAAAGTCATTACTTACACATGACAAGTGACTAGGATCTGAAATTGCGATACCAGGATAACCCGGACGGTTTTCACGGTAACGACCTGTCAGCTCTTCGGCAAAATGCATTGCATCACAATGCGAGCCACCATTACCACATGACAGCACCTTGCCGCCTTGCTTGAATGACTCCGCAAGCAGCTTAGCCGCCGCTTCAATATCGGCAATGTTCTTATCATCACTTAAAAAGCGGTTCAGTACTTCTGCTGCTTCATTCAGTTCTGCACGAATCAAATCTTGGTACATAGGGCTAATCTCAGGTTATTCATACAATATTATTGTTCAGCCGGGCAAACCCGGCCGAACATTTATGCGCCTTCGTTGGCAGTGTACAAAGAAACTGACGAAGGTGTCGACTCCTGAGAGAGCAGATTGTGACGGTTTGATGCCAAATGCTCACGTAATAACTCGGCTGAAGAGTAAAGCAAAATGTTATCGGCATTAAGCACACCGGCAATAGCCAGCTTTTTCTCAACATTCGGTGCCACGCCCAGCAGGATAACCGGATACTGGTGAATACGGTCCAACGCACTTTCAAAGGCATGGATCGCAGTAATATCCATCATGGTCACATCACTGAAATCCAAAACCACGGCACTGGTCTCCACCCCGGAAAGCTCAATCATATTGAAGGCTTTTTCACTAGCCGCAAAGAACAGCGGGCCATTGATGTCATACACCACAACATCCTCACCGAAGTCCAGGTGCTCGTGCTCACGGTTAACCACAGAGACATTGGTCAAAGTAGCAATACGCTGGATAAACAACAGGCTTGCCAGCAGCAGACCAACAACTACAGCCACAACCATGTCGAAAACTACAGTCAGAGTAAAACAAGTCAGCAACACTGCCACATCGCGACGAGGAGCCACTTTTAATGTGTGCACAAAGTGCGGCGCCTCAGACATATTCCATGCCACCATGATCAGCAAACCGGCTAGTGCACTCATTGGAATGTAAGACAGCATCGGTGCCAGCACAATCATCGCAGCCAGAACAAACAATGCATGCGTAACAGCAGAAACCGGAGAAAATGCACCTGCACGGATGTTAGTCGCAGTACGGGCAATCGCAGCTGTTGCCGGAATACCACCAAAGAAAGGAACAACCATATTAGCCAGGCCCTGGCCAACCAGCTCAGCATTCGGATTATGCTTAGTACCTGTCATACCATCTGCCACTACAGCACACAGCAAGGATTCAATACAACCCAGCATGGCGATAGTAAAGGCAGCCGGCAGCAGCTCAACGACAAGATCCCAGCCAAACGCAGGGTCCTGCCAAGGAGTAACGAACTGTGGCAATACCTGCGGAATACCACGACCAATCAAATCACCAATCTGATACTGGAATTTTTCACCCAACAGGCTGACATGACTGGTGCCCCATTGGTTGAACATGAAAGCCATAATCGTACCGGCCACCAACGCGACAACGTGAGCAGGCAAACGGGTTTTCAATCTTGCCCACAAAATGAAGGCAGCAATTGTTGCCAGACCAACAGCAGCATCAGCATAACTGGCGGAAGGCAATGCACTGGCGTAAGCCATCACTTTTTCAGGGAAATGGATAGGATTGCCTTCAACAGAAAGACCCAGCAGATCTTTCAGCTGAAGAAAGGCAATCACCAGACCAATACCAGCAGTAAAACCGGTTGTCACCGGATACGGCACATAGGCCACCAGCTGACCAAGACGCAATACGCCCATTAAAAGCAGGATCACACCGGACATTAGTGTCGCCAACATTAAGCCGGACAAACCATACTGCTGAGTAATCGGCAACAGGATAACCACAAAGGCTGCAGTCGGACCGGTAATATTAAAACGCGAGCCACCGAACAGGGCCGCCAGCAAACCTGCCACAATAACAGTATAAAGGCCGTGCTGAGGCGGTACCCCAACGGCAATCGCCAACGCCATACCCAGCGGAATGGCAACAACACCTACAGTAACACCAGCAACAATATCTGAACGTAACGCAGAAAAAGAGAATCCTTCACGCCACGCTTGCTTAAACGCATGAAATAACAACACGACAAACCCCTGCACTAAACGTACAAAAGAACAAAATGAATAAAGCTGTCATCCCGAATGAGGGAACCGGCGGGCAATTGTCAGTCGGATTTCGGGAAAGGCAACAAATGACTCATGGAGTCATCCACACCTTAATTTGACGGAGATGTCAAACTCAGGAATAACGTGAACGGCATCACACTGAGGGGTAATCTTAATTGTGTGACTTTTTTTCGCAAGTACATTTTTTAATCTCACTGATCTTGATCAATCCCTTTTGTATCAAGGGATAGCCAGAAATTTCCGCGTAACCCCTCACTTTCAGAACGGAAATTTATTTTACATTCTGTTAAAACCCCCATTACACTTACAACAAGTGGTAAGACCTCTTACCTTAGGTAAACCGTACCCAGAAAATAACAAAATCAACGCCCCGATAAGGAGAATCATCATGGTTACACTTGTGTACCTACTAGGGCTAATTGGTATAACCGGTGTACTCGCGTACCACCGTGCCAACCTGCGGACCTTCACTGCGGCCTTTGTTGCCATGCTGGCTCTAGGCTCTGTATTGGATATCGTTGGTCAGTACAGCTGGATAGTTTTCCTGCTGGTTGCCATTCCGCTTAACGTGATTTCGTTGCGTAAAAACCTATTGAGTAAACCGGCTCTGAAGGCATTCAAGAATGTTATGCCGGAAATGTCACGTACCGAAAAAGAGGCTATTGATGCCGGTACCGTCTGGTGGGAAGCGGACTTATTCCGCGGTGCGCCTGACTGGAATAAGCTTCATGACATTCCAGCCCCCCGGCTGAGTGCGGAAGAAAAAGCATTCCTCGACGGTCCGGTTAATGAAGTCTGCCGCATGGTGAGTGACTATCAGGTTACCCATGAACTTGCAGACCTACCGCCCGAAGTCTGGCAATACCTCAAAGATCACAAGTTCTTCGCAATGATCATCAAAAAAGAATACGGTGGTCTGGAATTTTCTGCCTATGCCCAGTCTCTAGTATTGCAAAAACTGACAGGGGTTTCTGGGGTACTATCCTCAACAGTCGGTGTACCGAATTCACTCGGCCCCGGTGAGCTGCTACAGCACTACGGTACAAAAGATCAAAAAGACCATTACCTTCCTCGTCTAGCGGAAGGTAAGGAAATCCCTTGTTTCGCCTTAACTAGCCCTGAAGCCGGTTCCGATGCCGGTTCAATCCCTGATTTCGGCATTGTCAAAAAAGGCATGTGGCAGGGAGAAGAAGTGCTGGGTATGGAGCTGACCTGGAATAAGCGCTATATCACTCTGGCACCGATTGCGACTGTACTTGGTCTTGCATTCAAACTATACGACCCGGATCACTTGTTGGGTGATGAAGAAGAGCTCGGAATCACCTGTGCGCTGATTCCAACTGATATCGACGGTGTCGAAATCGGCCGTCGTCACTTCCCGCTGAATATTCCGTTCCAAAACGGTCCGACTCGTGGTGACAAAGTCTTTGTCCCAATCGATTTCATTATCGGTGGCCAGGAAATGGCTGGCCAAGGCTGGCGTATGCTGGTTGAATGCCTCTCTGTCGGCCGTGGTATTACCCTGCCGTCCAACTCAACCGGTGGTCTGAAAACCGCAGCCATGGCAACTGGTGCTTATGCCCGAATTCGCCGCCAGTTCAAATTACCAATCGGTAAGATGGAAGGTATCGAAGAGCCACTGGCTCGTGTTGCAGGTAATGCCTATGTCATTGATTCTGCCAGCAGCCTGACTGTTTCTGGTATCGACCTGGGCGAAAAGCCTTCAGTTATTTCAGCTATTGTTAAATATCACTGTACCCACCGCGGCCAGCGCAGTGTCATTGACGCAATGGACATTGTCGGCGGTAAAGGTATCTGTATGGGGCCAAGTAACTTCCTTGCCCGGGGTTATCAAGGTGCGCCGATTGCCGTGACCGTTGAAGGGGCCAACATCCTGACCCGCTCAATGATTATCTTCGGCCAGGGCGCAATCCGCTGCCATCCTTATGTACTGGAAGAAATGAACGCAGCTTATAACGACGATGCAGAGAAGGCTATTGACGGCTTCGACAATGCCCTGTTCGGCCATGTTGGCTTTGTGATCAGCAATATGGTCCGCTCTTTCTGGTTCGGCCTGACGGACGGTCGCGGCTCATCCGCTCCTCGTAAAGATGCCACTGCCCGGTATTACCAGCAGCTCAACCGCTACAGTGCCAACCTTGCACTATTAGCCGACATATCCATGGCTGTACTCGGCGGCTCCCTGAAGCGTAAAGAACGTCTGTCTGCCCGTCTCGGTGACGTACTGAGCCAGCTGTACCTGGCTTCGGCTACACTGAAACGTTACGCTGACGAAGGCTATAAACAAGATGATCTGCCAGTTGTCCACTGGGGTATGCAGGATGCGCTATATCAAACTCAGGAAGCACTGAGCGAATTTCTGCGTAACTTCCCGAACCGTCCAATTGCCGCAGTACTGCATGCGATGATCTTCCCGCTTGGCAAAGGCCGAGTAAAACCATCTGACAAGCTGGATCATAAAGTGGCACGTATTATCCAGACCCCATGTGAAACACGCAGCCGCATAGGTCGCGGTCAGTTCCTGGAGGCTTGTGAAAACAACCCTGTCGGTCTGATTGAGAAAACACTGAAAGACATTCTGGCCGCTGAGCCACTTTATGACCGTATTTGCCAGGCAGCAGGCAAGAAGTTCCCATTCATGCAGCTGGACAAGCTGGCTGAAACCGGACTGGAGCTTAACGCAATTAACGAAGAGGAAGCCAAGCTGCTTCGCCGTGCAGAAGAAGGTCGCCTGCGCACCATCAATGTCGATGACTTCGACCCTCAGGAGTTAGCAGCCAAGCCATACCAACCGGAAGAGAAAAATAAAAATATTGCCGCCTGATGAACATACTCAACAACAAAGGGAAGCCAATGGCTTCCCTTTTTATTTTTCTTACAATGCAAGCAACATAGCTTTTTTTATGAGGTCGGCACAACCAATGCCTTATCTTCTAGTGCCTTCTTCAGCTTCCTTTTACGCCATAAGAAGGTTACAACAACCACCAGCACAATCACCAGCAAGTTAACCGCCATAATAATTTTTAAGGTCTTAGAACGGGCAGCCTGCTTCTCTGCTTCAAGGCGCTTTAACTCTGCCTGCCGCTCTTTCTCTTCCTGATAAGCCCGGAACTCTTCAAGGTTCCGATCAAGCTGCAGCTCAGCCATAACAGCAAAATGATTCTTCGGTAACTTGAAGATCAGTTCACGTTTGTCAAAATTGTCCGTTGCATACAACCAACCAGACCAGGCATAACGCCCCGGCGCTTTAGCATTCGGCAACCGGACTTTCATTTCAGCTTCATCCGCCATAGCATGCTGCTGGCTGATAATCACCTTTCCTTCAGGATCTTCCTGCTCGATATGAGCAGCCAGAGACCCCGGCAACAAGGCACCGTCTTCACTTTCTACCACCACCTGGTGCGCTTCATTAGAGCTGCGCCCCTGAATAAAACTTGCCGTCATCGGCGGCGGATAAACCAGCACCTGCTGCTCAACCGTGCGCAGGAAAATCCCGTTGCCGGAATTAAGCTTAACGCGATATTTTCCCGGCATAATATTGATCTGCAATGCCACAGTAAAAATCCCGTCCCCCGGAACCTCATCAAAATCCAGTCCATCATCAGCAAATTCACCAATGACTATTGGTCCGGGGCGGGCTTCTACCGGCAGGCTTTCTATATCTTCAACATATTCGTAGAACACCACTGAAAGCTTAAGCCGGTCGAGAAAATCTCTCATGGTCAGAAGCTTACCGCCCTGAGTCAGCCGAGCGGTAAACTTGAGGGTTTCAGACTGATAAAGCCGTGAAGGCAAATCAGACACTTCCAATTTCAAATCCGACAGCACCGCCACCTGATTATTTGGAGTCACCTTTCCCACGGCCTGCCAAGGACCGGGCATCGGCTTTTCAATCGAAATAATGTCCATTCCCGGCTCGTCATACCAAGAGACATTTTCCGGGTGACGCCAAGAGTAATATTTCACCCCGTCCGGGCGAACCAACACAATAGATCGACTGTCTTTATCCCGTTTGACCACAAACGAGACCTGATTGACCGTAGGATCAACCCGAAAGCGGTTATCCAGCCACGACATAGTGGTACTGTCCTGAGCCCAGGACAGCACTGGCAGCAAGATCACCAGAAGTAATAACCGCTTCATATAACACCTATTGACGCCAGAGCGTGACGTCACCTTTTTTCTCAATAAGATCCAAACGCGCTTCATGCGCCTGTATTTCATCGGCAGATGCCCGGATGATCTTTAGCGCTTTTCTTCCTGAAGCCAGGCGTCGGATCGTACTTTCTGCACCGCTGTCACCCTCACTGTCTCCAGAACTTAGTGCTAAGGAAGTCTGGCCACCTGTCATCATCAGGTAAACATCAGCCAGAATCTCGGCATCGAGCAATGCTCCGTGGAGTGTACGGTGCGAGTTATCAATACCGTAACGGGAACAAAGTACGTCAAGGTTGTTACGTTTGCCCGGGAACAGGCGTTTTGCCATATCCAGGGTATCGGTTACTTTGCAGAAGTCTTCCGTCTTACCTATTGACGGATCCAGTTTCCTGAATTCGTAATCCATAAAACCGATATCGAAGGGCGCGTTATGAGCGACCAGTTCGGCCCCGCGGATAAATTCCATGAATTCCTCATGGATGTCGGCATAAGTCGGCTTATCCTGCAAAAATTCGTCAGTAATACCGTGAACATCAATCGCTTCCAGATCGATTTCCCGATCCGGCTTGATGTAAACGTGGAAACTGTTACCGGTGAGCTTTCGGTTGATGATCTCAACCGCACCGATTTCAATAATACGGTGTCCTTCATAATGAGGACCGGTCATATTCATACCGGTTGTTTCGGTATCGAATACAATTATGCGTTCGTTAGTGGCTTTCATAGTAGCGATTGTGTCAGACTAAGTTTTTCCCTAAAACGAATACTACCAAATATGACTAAGCAGGTAGAAATTTTCACCGACGGTTCCTGCCTCGGTAACCCGGGTCCGGGCGGATATGGAACAGTTTTGCGCTACAAGCAGCATGAAAAAGAACTTAGTGACGGCTTTTTCATGACCACCAACAACCGAATGGAGTTGCTGGCAGCCATTGTCGGCCTATCAAGCTTGAAAGAGCCCTGCCAGGTTGATCTCACCACAGACAGCCAGTATGTCCGTCAGGGGATCACCCAGTGGATCCATAACTGGAAAAAACGCGGCTGGAAAACCGCCGATAAAAAACCGGTCAAAAATGCCGATCTCTGGCAGCGCCTGGATGACGAGGCCCAACGCCACCACATTACTTGGCACTGGGTTAAAGGACACGCAGGTCATCCTGAAAACGAGCGCTGTGATGAGCTTGCCCGTACCGCAGCGGAATCCCCGTCCAAAGACGACACCGGCTACCAGGCCTGATTCACCACACTAGCCCCAAAAGCAAACAATAGTACTGCCAGTTTAACTCTTTACCCGTTGGCTGGCTTTCGTCCGGCAGTTTACTCCTAGCGGTGTAAGCTGACGCCGTAGCTTCCAGGTCGGCTTTATCGGTTTTAGCGGGAAAGTTCGCTTGCGAGCAACAATCAAGTACATACTGCTAACCGACGAACAGGGATCCTGCAAAATACTCTCAGCCCAAGCCAGACAAGCCTGGTGGCGTGTCGCCGGTAGCACGGCAAAGTTCTCATGGAACACTACTTCATAATTCAGTACTCCAAGCCAGTCCTTTACCCGCATTGGCATAAACATTCGCCCATTCCACGGATAGCGTTTTCGGTTCCAGGGCAACATCCCTCGCATCCCAAGAAGGCTGACCGGATTATTCCCGCTGATCAGCATGTAGCCGTCATCAACTGTTACCCGATCAACTTCGCGCAACAGACGATGAGGGTCAGAGCAATAATCAAGCTGGTGTGCCAATACACAGGCATCAAACGATTTTTCTATAAAAGGCAAGGCAAATGGATCAGCAACGACATTATGCAGAGGATTGAAGTTGTCGATACAAATCTGATGCTGGATGTTACAATAGCCGCTGGCTATCTCACAACTTAAGCCACCCAGCTTTAACATGTGGTAGCCAAAAAGTTTAGGCCACCATTCGTCAAACTGAGCCTGCAGCAGCTCCGCTGCCCATGCCCCATTGACGACTTGCGACCAGGAATGTGGCGGTTCGATATCTCTTAATGTGCGGGCTGGCTTCATAAGTTATGGCTCAACACCTCAAAGGCTGGAGACAAATTACATGCTTACAGTAAAAAGCATACCTGCATTTAACGACAATTACATCTGGTTGATTCACAGTCCCGATAAACGCTGTGTGGTCGTCGATCCCGGTGATGCAGCACCAGTAATCAAGGTGTTAGAAGAAGAGCAACTGACGCTTGACGCTATTCTTATTACTCACCATCACCACGATCACATTGGTGGGATCAGTGAGCTTAAACGCAAATATCCGCAAATCAATGTTGTCGCTCCGACAGCAGAGCCAATCCCGGGAGTTACCCAGACAGTCGATGACGGCGATCAGGTGGAAATTTTCGACGAGCGTTTCATGGTAATCAGTGTACCAGGCCATACCCTGGGTCATGTCGCTTATGTCGGCGACGAAAAACTGTTCTGTGGTGATACCCTGTTTTCCGCCGGCTGCGGACGCCTTTTTGAAGGAACACCGGCCCAAATGTATTCATCATTGCAAAAAATTGCAGCCTTACCCGATGAGACCGAGGTCTACTGTGCCCACGAATATACCAGTAGCAACCTTGCCTTTGCCCTCGTAGCTGAACAGAACAACCCGCACCTACAACGCTATCGTGAAGAAGTCAGTCGCCTTCGCGCTCAGGGGATCAGCACCATCCCTTCAACGCTGGGACAGGAAAAGTTAATAAATCCTTTCTTGCGTTGCGATCAGGCCAGCATCAAAAAATCAGTGGCAGATAAAGCATTTGACGAAAGCGATATTGAAACCTTCGCAGCACTTCGCCGCTGGAAAGACGAATTTTGACCTGCGTCACTTGTGTCCAAGGTAGTAGGGAAAGTATCATCACCAACTATTTTGGCTTTAGGCAGGTTTCATGAAATCCCGATTTTTTTTAGCAGGCGCGCTATTACTGGCCGGTTGCCAAATTACAAATACGACAAAAACAGTAGAAGAACAGACAAACACAACACCGAACGATAACGACACACCAGTTCAGGTACAGGCTGAAACACCAGCTGCTGTACCTGTAAAAAAAGCTGAACCTGTCGTTATTGAACCTGTAAAAGTTCCTACTCCACAAGAACAGGAAGATTTGTGGCAACGTATCAGCATGCAGCTGACTGCCGAAATTCCGGATAACAAACGTATAAAGCACTACCGAAATTGGTACCTACGCTATCCGGGCCACCTGAAAACTGTCGCCCAACGTGCAGAACCTTTTCTTTATTACATCACTGAAGAAGTTGAAAAGCGTGGCCTGCCTCTGGAGCTTGCACTCCTGCCTATCGTAGAAAGTTCATTTGACCAGTTCGCCTATTCCCATGGCCGTGCTGCAGGCTTATGGCAAATAATTCCAGATACCGGCCGCCGCTTCGGACTAGAGCAAAACTGGTGGTATGACGGTCGTCGCGATGTCGTAGAATCCACCCAAGCAGCGTTGGACCTGCTGGAATACCTGAACCGTAAATTTGATGGTAACTGGCTTCACGCTCTTGCCGCCTATAACACTGGTGAAGGTCGTGTCTTCCGAGCTATCCGTCACAATAAACAGGCCGGAAAGCCAACCGATTTCTGGTCACTAGACCTGCCAAAAGAAACTGACGGTTATGTGCCAAAACTGCTGGCCGTTGCCGACGTCATCAAGAACCAGAAAAAATACGGGATCTCGGTACCTGTCATTGCTAACAAGCCAGCAGTTACCGTCATCAAGCCGGGAACTCAGATGGACCTGGCTATGGCTGCCAACTATGCAGGTATGAAGCTGAAAGATTTGCAAAGCCTTAACCCTGCCTATAACCATTGGGCAACCGCTCCAGATGGCCCAAACCACTTGCTTCTGCCTGTCGATAAAGCCAATCGCTTCAGCAGTGAGTTTGAAAAAAATGGTCGTCAGGGCATGAAGGTTGTTCGCTATAAAGTGAAATCGGGCGACACCCTAGGAGTACTGGCTCAAAAGCACCAGACAACGGTCAAGCAGATCCAGCAGGCAAACAATATGACTGGAACCAATATCCGTGTTGGCCGTCATATCTTGATCCCAGTCGCGATGAAAGACGGCGAAACCATCTCGGCACGTCTGGCAGCCCGCACTCAGCAAAATCATGGCGGTGGCTACCGCATTATTTATCAGGTCCAGCCGGGTGACAGCCTATGGAAAATTGCCCGTAGCCAGAAAGTCTCAATTGACCAAATTACAAAATGGAACGGCATCAGCAAGAAGAAGCCGCTTCGTCAGGGTCAGAAGCTGACGCTTTGGAAAGACAGCAAGAGTGGTGGTGTAATCCGCACCGTTTACTACGAAGTACGCGCTGGGGATAACCTCAGCACAATCTCCAAACGCTATAAAGTTAAAGTGTCAGATGTTGTGAAATGGAATCAAATCAACGGCCGGAAATACCTTCAACCAGGCCAGAAACTGAAACTGTATGTTGATGTCACTAAGGTAAGTGTATGACGCCTTCTAAAAACCCGTTCGTCGCGGTATTCGATGCATTCCGCTCCCCTATCGACTGCTTTGCAGCCGTACACGAACGCCCTAAATGGGCAATTTTGCCCTACTTGCTTGTCATCCTTGGGCCATTTTTCCTTTGGGGTGCTTATTTTAACAATGTAGATATGATCTGGTTGCAGCAGGAGTTGATGAGCCAGTTCACGCAAATTGGTCATCAGGTTGAGGAATCCTGGCTAAGCAAAGAAGTCTTGCTTGCCGGTGAAGTGTTCAGTGATATTACCGGTCGTACCGTATGTATCTTTGTGCTGGCACTGTGGCTGAACCTGGCAACGAAAGCCAACACCTACCAGCACAGTTTTGGTAAATGGCTGGCCGCAGCTTGCTTTATCATGCTGCCAGCTCTGATTGGTGACTTTGCCAGCTATATCAATGTTATGTTCAATGACAGCAACATCATGCCAAATGCCGCTGATCTAAACAGCCTTAATGGCCTGCTTAAGCTTCCGCTAAGTAACCCTTGGGCTGCTTTTACCAGCACAATTCCGCTACTTGCACCTTGGTATATTGCTTTGACTTATGCCGTTGTTGGCGCATGGACCGACTTTAACCGCGCTAAAGCAATCATTATTGCCACCCTGCCATGGCTGTTGGTCTTGGTTGTCTGGCCGCTGATGATTATTGCAGCCTAAAGCTAGCAATAATCGGGTTATGATCTGAGGCATCGGTTTTCGGTGCCTCGGCAATCACTAAATCCAACCCGCGGTAATAAATATGATCCAGTGGCTTTCCTAGAATCTTCACGCGCTGGTCTTCACGCAACTGCACATCACGCAATCCCAGGCTTTCCGCAAAGCGATTAACGACATCCATCCTAGCCTGTCGCCAGGTATTAAAGTCACCAGCCAAAATGATCGGGCCATTATGGCGATCCAATACTGATTTAAGGCTTTTTAGCTGTTCTTCATACTCTTCCAGGCCAAAAACAAAATTCACACCGTGAAGATTTACAACAGCTAAAGTGCTGCCATCAGAAAGAGCAAACTCTGATATCAGCGCTGATTTTGGCAAGCGAATCCAAGGCTCCATGGCCAGATAAGCGCATGTCTTTTTGGCATTCACACTGGATAAGTTCATCACTCCGGCCGGAGTATTCATAAACTTAAACGCATTAGCCATTCGCACTTTCCATTCAGAATCATCAAGATAATCCTGAAGGTCCGGATTAAGGCTCGCTTCCTGAAGCAAAACCAGTTCACTGCCTTTTGTAAACCGATCCAGTGCATTGCGCCAGTTTTCCTTTTGCTGCTTATAGATGTTCCAGACCGAAACAGTAAACTCCCCCTCATTATCCAAAGGCATTGCGATATCACTGTCTATACAGCGATATGAAAATTGTGGAGCCAGCACATTGGCACTAACTTCAGGAGCATCAGCGACATCAAATGACCAATTGAATGCTCCTGCTCCCAGCGCTCCTGCGACAACTCCCAATCCAGCAACAACTTTTGTATAACGCGACATCTTAATTACCTTTCTTGGCACAAGGCAGCCCCTAGCAAGAGCTGCCATAAACAATAAACAGTTAAATAAGCGATCGATTAATAGTGCTCGCCGTTATCGTAATAGGCGTGCGGCTTTAGAGCAGTGAAAATAATAGCAACGTCCTGCTCAGGCTCTTCCAGCGCACCACGCACGGCTTCTGTGATTTTCCTTGCCACCTGATCCTGAACTTCCTGACCGCGATCAAACCAAAGGACCTCAACGAACGGGTAAGCATCGGAAACGTCACCATCAAAAATGAAGGTTGTAGAAATATGTTCGACAGTAAAATCTTCGCGAGGACAAGCCATTAAAGGCTGAAGATCATCCACTAATGCTGTTGACAGTGATTTTACTGTATCAAACTCTACAGCACGAAAACGAAGATGAGGCATGTTTACTCCACATTGTGACTTATTTTCAAGGCCCACAAGATACCACTGTTACTATCTATTACCCACCCATTTTTGTCTGATTTATAGACTCTAATGGCTAATAATTTAGTCAAAATTTGCAATTTAGGTCCCTATTCATCTGATGGGAATATAAAATACGACCTCTGGATAAAGATCACACTTTCAGTATTTAATGCAAAATAGCGCTAGTACACTCAACAAACCTAACCAGCAATAAACCAGAGTGAAAAAGCTTCCCGTATTAAGCTGGTTATTGGTTATCAGATATAGATTTGATAACCTACACCCAAATAAAACAGTGTTTATTTTAGTGTTATGAAAAAAATAGTCCTAGTATCCATGCTTTTGTTTACAACACAGGGCCTTGCCGCCAATCAAGAGCAATATGAAAACAGAATAGCCAGACTTGAACACCAAGTTCGTATACTGACAAAACAAGTACATCACTTACAGCAACAAATCGACGAAAGTGATGAATTTCAAACTGGTGGTGATCATATGTATCAATGCCATATAAGTGCATTTGGTAACAAATATATCGGAAGATCATCAAGCCGAGGACGAGCTGTCACCGAAGCTGTTGAGGGTTGTAATGATGCTCAAGACGATATGTTCTGCCGCCCGGATAGCGTGAAATGCGTTAAGTACTGATAACTATGGCAGGACAGCCTTCAAGCAGTAGGCAGTCCTGCTACCCTGCATTACTTCAAAGAAGTAACAAATACAAAAAACTCTGCGTTTTTATAGGCGGCGTCGAGGACGGTAAGGGTGAAGCTATCCTCCAATACGTGCTATTTCTGGTATCAGAGGGGGAGCCGCTGCTCTGCCAATTAGAGCTATAAACGAAAAAAGCCTCAGCATTTCTGCTGAGGCTTCAAAGATGGCAGGGGTGGAGGGATTCGAACCCCCAACACGCGGATTTGGAATCCGCTGCTCTGCCAATTGGAGCTACACCCCTGTAGTCGTTTTTAAGACTTAACTTTGTCTGAATAAGTGGCGGAGCGGACGGGACTCGAACCCGCGACCCCCGGCGTGACAGGCCGGTATTCTAACCAACTGAACTACCGCTCCACTCAGGATTAACGTTCGTTCACAACGCTAACCTAAATTGGAAGCCTGGCGATGTCCTACTCTCACATGGGGAGGCCCCACACTACCATCGGCGCTATTACGTTTCACTACTGAGTTCGGCATGGGATCAGGTGGGTCCATAATGCTATGGTCGCCAAGCAAAATTCTTACAATCTCGGAAAATCTGACTATGTTCTCGCACTACATTCAAGTGCTCATGGAGTCCTATAAAACCCCTTGGGTGTTGTATGGTTAAGCCTCACGGGCAATTAGTACAGGTTAGCTCAACGCCTCACAGCGCTTACACACCCTGCCTATCAACGTTCTAGTCTTGAACAGCCCTTCAGGATACTTAAAGTATCAGGGATGACTCATCTTGAGGCTCGCTTCCCGCTTAGATGCTTTCAGCGGTTATCGATTCCGAACTTAGCTACCGGGCAATGCGTCTGGCGACACAACCCGAACACCAGCGGTTCGTCCACTCCGGTCCTCTCGTACTAGGAGCAGCCCCTCTCAATCATCCAGCGCCCACGGCAGATAGGGACCGAACTGTCTCACGACGTTCTAAACCCAGCTCGCGTACCACTTTAAATGGCGAACAGCCATACCCTTGGGACCGACTTCAGCCCCAGGATGTGATGAGCCGACATCGAGGTGCCAAACACCGCCGTCGATATGAACTCTTGGGCGGTATCAGCCTGTTATCCCCGGAGTACCTTTTATCCGTTGAGCGATGGCCCTTCCATTCAGAACCACCGGATCACTATGACCTGCTTTCGCACCTGCTCGAACCGTCATTCTCGCAGTCAAGCGGGCTTATGCCATTGCACTAACCTCACGATGTCCGACCGTGATTAGCCCACCTTCGTGCTCCTCCGTTACGCTTTGGGAGGAGACCGCCCCAGTCAAACTACCCACCAGGCACTGTCCTCACCCCGGATGACGGGGCCAAGTTAGAACATCAACACTACAAGGGTGGTATTTCAAGGACGGCTCCACAGATACTGGCGTACCTGCTTCGAAGCCTCCCACCTATCCTACACATGTAGGGTCAATGTTCAGTGCCAAGCTGTAGTAAAGGTTCACGGGGTCTTTCCGTCTAGCCGCGGGGACGCAGCATCTTCACTGCGATTTCAATTTCACTGAGTCTCGGGTGGAGACAGCGTGGCCATCATTACGCCATTCGTGCAGGTCGGAACTTACCCGACAAGGAATTTCGCTACCTTAGGACCGTTATAGTTACGGCCGCCGTTTACCGGGGCTTCGATCAAGAGCTTCGACCTAAGTCTAACCCCATCAATTAACCTTCCGGCACCGGGCAGGCGTCACACCGTATACGTCATCTTTCGATTTTGCACAGTGCTGTGTTTTTAATAAACAGTTGCAGCCACCTGGTATCTGCGACTGCCGGCAGCTCCAAGAGCAAGTCTCTTCACCGCCAGCAGCGTACCTTCTCCCGAAGTTACGGTACCATTTTGCCTAGTTCCTTCACCCGAGTTCTCTCAAGCGCCTTGGTATTCTCTACCTGATCACCTGTGTCGGTTTGGGGTACGATTCCTTACTATCTGAAGCTTAGAGGCTTTTCCCGGAAGCATGGCATCAATGACTTCACTGCCGTAGCAGCTCGACATCGGGTCTCAGCCTAACGTATTCCCGGATTTGCCTAAGAATACAGCCTACACCCTTGAACCAGGACAACCGTCGCCTGGCCCACCTAGCCTTCTCCGTCCCCCCATCGCAATAGTAAGAAGTACGGGAATATTAACCCGTTTCCCATCGACTACGCCTTTCGGCCTCGCCTTAGGGGTCGACTCACCCTGCCCCGATTAACGTTGGACAGGAACCCTTGATCTTCCGGCGAGGAGGTTTTTCACCCCCTTTATCGTTACTCATGTCAGCATTCGCACTTCTGATACGTCCAGCAAGCCTTACGACTCACCTTCAACCGCTTACAGAACGCTCCCCTACCCAATACGCTAATGCGCATTGCCGCAGCTTCGGTGTATAGCTTAGCCCCGTTAAATCTTCCGCGCAGGCCGACTCGACCAGTGAGCTATTACGCTTTCTTTAAATGATGGCTGCTTCTAAGCCAACATCCTGGCTGTCTGAGCCTTCCCACATCGTTTCCCACTTAGCTATAACTTTGGGACCTTAGCTGGCGGTCTGGGTTGTTTCCCTCTCCACGACGGACGTTAGCACCCGCCGTGTGTCTCCCGGATAGTACTTACTGGTATTCGGAGTTTGCAAAGGGTTGGTAAGTCGGGATGACCCCCTAGCCTTAACAGTGCTCTACCCCCAGTAGTATTCGTCCGAGGCGCTACCTAAATAGCTTTCGGGGAGAACCAGCTATCTCCAGGTTTGATTGGCCTTTCACCCCTAGCCACAAGTCATCCGCTAATTTTTCAACATTAGTCGGTTCGGTCCTCCAGTAAGTGTTACCTCACCTTCAACCTGCCCATGGCTAGATCACCTGGTTTCGGGTCTAATCCCAGCAACTGCACGCCCAGTTAAGACTCGGTTTCCCTACGGCTCCCCTATTCGGTTAACCTTGCTACTGAAATTAAGTCGCTGACCCATTATACAAAAGGTACGCAGTCACCCCGCAGGGCTCCTACTGCTTGTACGTACACGGTTTCAGGTTCTATTTCACTCCCCTCACAGGGGTTCTTTTCGCCTTTCCCTCACGGTACTGGTTCACTATCGGTCAGTCAGGAGTATTTAGCCTTGGAGGATGGTCCCCCCATGTTCAGACAGGATATCACGTGTCCCGTCCTACTCGATTTCACTCGTTATGCGCCGTCGGCTACGGGGCTGTCACCCTGTATCGCCAAGCTTTCCAGCTTGTTCACCTAACGCAAGACTAGCTTAAGGGCTAATCCGGTTTCGCTCGCCGCTACTGCCGGAATCTCGGTTGATTTCTGTTCCTCGGGGTACTTAGATGTTTCAGTTCCCCCGGTTCGCCTCACTAGGCTATGTATTCACCTAGTGATACTTGCTTATGCAAGTGGGTTTCCCCATTCGGAAATCCGAGAGTATAGTGATTCTTACCATCTCCTCTCGGCTTATCGCAGGTTAGCACGTCCTTCATCGCCTCTGACTGCCAAGGCATCCACCGTGTACGCTTAGTCACTTAACCATACAACCCCAAGAGGTTTCGTATGGCAAACAACCAAGGTTTTCCATCTGAGTATTGATGGAATAGTTTTGCCGGACTCTTACACAAGACACTTGAATGTGTATTGCTTGAGAACTCGTTTGTCTTTCGACAAACAATAATTCAATTATGAATTACTAGTCAGCTTTCCAGATTGTTAAAGAGCATGTGTTTTCTTTCGAAACCACTTTTTAAATATTCTTGTGTAAAAACACTTAAAGAGTGGTGGAGCTAAGCAGGATCGAACTGCTGACCTCTTCGCTGCCAGCGAAGCGCTCTCCCAGCTGAGCTATAGCCCCATCATGGGTATCTTTCAAAGAGAAAGAGTGGTGGGCGATACCGGGCTCGAACCAGTGACCCCCTCCTTGTAAGGGAGGTGCTCTCCCAACTGAGCTAATCGCCCTCCGATGTTTTACATCTTCCGAGGAGAAGATGGTGGGTCGTGCAGGATTCGAACCTGCGACCAATTGATTAAAAGTCAACTGCTCTACCAACTGAGCTAACGACCCGTGGCGTCCCATAGGGGAGTCGAACCCCTGTTACCGCCGTGAAAGGGCGGTGTCCTAGGCCTCTAGACGAATGGGACTAAGTGTGTCAGGTTTGGGTACCTGAACATGTTCTTTACTTTTTAACCAGGCAATCTGTGTGGACACTGCATCAAATGAGCAGTCTATCGTTAAGGAGGTGATCCAGCCCCAGGTTCCCCTAGGGCTACCTTGTTACGACTTCACCCCAGTCATGAACCACACCGTGGTAAACGCCCTCCCGAAGGTTAAGCTATCTACTTCTGGTGCAGCCCACTCCCATGGTGTGACGGGCGGTGTGTACAAGGCCCGGGAACGTATTCACCGTGGCATTCTGATCCACGATTACTAGCGATTCCGACTTCATGGAGTCGAGTTGCAGACTCCAATCCGGACTACGACATATTTTCTGGGATTCGCTCACCATCGCTGGCTGGCCGCCCTCTGTATATGCCATTGTAGCACGTGTGTAGCCCTACTCGTAAGGGCCATGATGACTTGACGTCGTCCCCACCTTCCTCCGGTTTATCACCGGCAGTCTCCCTGGAGTTCCCACCCGAAGTGCTGGCAAACAAGGATAAGGGTTGCGCTCGTTGCGGGACTTAACCCAACATTTCACAACACGAGCTGACGACAGCCATGCAGCACCTGTCTCACGGTTCCCGAAGGCACTCCTCTATCTCTAAAGGATTCCGTGGATGTCAAGAGTAGGTAAGGTTCTTCGCGTTGCATCGAATTAAACCACATGCTCCACCGCTTGTGCGGGCCCCCGTCAATTCATTTGAGTTTTAATCTTGCGACCGTACTCCCCAGGCGGTCTACTTAACGCGTTAGCTCCGAAAGCCAGAACTCAAGGTCCCAACCTCCAAGTAGACATCGTTTACGGCGTGGACTACCAGGGTATCTAATCCTGTTTGCTCCCCACGCTTTCGCATCTGAGCGTCAGTCTTTGTCCAGGGGGCCGCCTTCGCCACCGGTATTCCTTCAGATCTCTACGCATTTCACCGCTACACCTGAAATTCTACCCCCCTCTACAAGACTCTAGCCTGCCAGTTCAAAATGCTGTTCCGAGGTTAAGCCCCGGGCTTTCACATCTTGCTTAACAGACCGCCTGCATGCGCTTTACGCCCAGTAATTCCGATTAACGCTCGCACCCTCCGTATTACCGCGGCTGCTGGCACGGAGTTAGCCGGTGCTTCTTCTGCAGCTAACGTCAAAGATGCACGCTATTAACGTACACCCCTTCCTCACTGCTGAAAGTACTTTACAACCCGAAGGCCTTCTTCATACACGCGGCATGGCTGCATCAGGGTTTCCCCCATTGTGCAATATTCCCCACTGCTGCCTCCCGTAGGAGTCTGGACCGTGTCTCAGTTCCAGTGTGGCTGATCATCCTCTCAGACCAGCTAGGGATCGTCGCCTTGGTGAGCCGTTACCCCGCCAACTAGCTAATCCCACCTGGGCTAATCCTGACGCGAGAGGCCCGAAGGTCCCCCTCTTTGCTCCGAAGAGATTATGCGGTATTAGCTATCGTTTCCAATAGTTATCCCCCACATCAGGGCATATTCCCAGGCATTACTCACCCGTCCGCCGCTCGCCGCCCATAATTTCCACCGAAGCTTCTATTATGTCGCTGCCGCTCGACTTGCATGTGTTAGGCCTGCCGCCAGCGTTCAATCTGAGCCATGATCAAACTCTTCAATTCAACTTTTGGCTCAATGAATACTGATTGTTCCAACCGAAGTTGAAACGAATTGACTGTGCCAAATAATAAGTAAACTTAGTATTTGTATTGGTCACTCAGTTCATTGATAAATCTTTTTGACTAATCATTTCACGAGTGCCCACACAGATTGCATGGTCAAATTGTTAAAGAACTTGGTTATCACCTTGTTCGCTATGAACATTTATCGTGACAACGGGAGCGAATTATAGGGCGATTTTAAAAGTGCGCAATAGTTTTTTTGCGTTTTGTCCTAAAAAACACCTCAAGCGCACAAAGTTCGAGCAAAGAAGGTGTTTTTGTGCAATTGAGCAACAACTTTACTATTAAAACTTCCCGACGCTTCATACTAAGCAACATGTCCTGACGCCAGCTTAGGCTTTTTTCGCTTTCTATCCCTTGGATGGGTAACAGGTATTGCCGACAATAAGGTCTTAGTATAGTCAGCCTGTGGTGAATCAAAGATAGCATTCACCGCATCTAGTTCAACGAGCCGCCCCTTAAACATCACGGCAACCCGATCGGCAACATGCCTAACTACCGATAAATCATGCGAGATAAAAATGATCGCCAAGTCCATCTCGCTTTGCAGACGCAGCAACAGATTTAAAATCTGAGCCTGTACTGATACATCAAGAGCCGATACGGATTCATCACAAATTAACAGCTTCGGTTTTAATGCAATCGCCCGGGCGATACCGATACGTTGCCTCTGCCCTCCTGAAAACTCATGAGGATAACGATCCGCCGCTGATTCTTCTAAACCGACTTTAATCAATAGCGCCTTAACCCAAGCTTTACGCTCAGTATATGTTCCCATCTTGTGCACGATAAAAGGCTCTTCCAGAATCATGCCGACGGTATGGCGCTGGTTGAGTGACTCAAGCGGGTCCTGAAAGACAATCTGCATGTCTTTACGGATCGGACGCATCTGTTTTACTGACAGTTCAGTAATATCTCGCCCATCAAAAAAGATTCGTCCTTCTGTCGGTTCATACAATTTCAGAATTGTACGTCCTAGCGTGCTCTTACCACAGCCAGACTCTCCCACCAGCCCGAGAGTTTCCCCTCGAGCAACAGAAAAGGACACTCCATCGACGGCTTTGACGATATAACCTCTTTTAAAGATTCCCCGCCCTGAGACGAAATATTGCTTCAAATTTTCAATTCTGAGGATTTCTTCCATTCATCCCTCTCTATTCCTCAGTCTTTCTTCAGCTCGAATACAATCAAATCTGACTTTTGAATTCAGGAAAACAAGCCGTATCTATCGGCTTAATCTCAATCAATTGCTTTGGCTCATGACGCAACCCAGGCATCAAACCCAACAACCGCTCGGTATAGGGATGCTGCGGATTATCAAAAAGCTCGAAAACATCGGCAGTTTCAATAATCTTGCCGCCATACATCACTGCCACGTCATCGCAGACTTCAGCCACAACACCGAGATCATGGGTAATAAACAACATTGCCATACCGGTTTCTTCCTGCAACTCAATCATCAAATCCAAAATCGATGCCTGAACTGTTACATCCAGCGCCGTCGTCGGCTCATCACAAATCAGGATGTCTGGCTTACATGCCAGTGCCATCGCAATCATGACTCGCTGACGCATTCCGCCTGATAAGTTATGCGGATACTCCTTAAGTCGTTTTTCCGGCATGGGAATTTTAACTTTCGTGAGCATTTCCAAAGCGTAAGCTGAACGTTGCTTTTTATTGAGATCCGGTCGGTGTAACGCCAACACTTCATTTATTTGATTCTCTACTGTCTGAACAGGATTAAGTGCCGTCATCGGATCCTGAAACACGATAGAAATATGATTACCTCGCATGGTATACATTTGGTATGAGGGAAGGCGAAGTAAATCTTTTCCTTTATAGAGGATCTGCCCCTGTGTCACCCGTCCATAAGGTTTGGGCAGCAGCCCCATGATTGACATCGCAGTCACGCTTTTGCCGCAACCGGACTCCCCGACTAACCCCAGAGTGCGTCCTTTTTTAATCTCAAGGTCGACACCATGGAGAATCCTGACAACGCCATCATCGGTGATAAATTCAGCCTCCAGCTCCTTTACTTGCAGAATTACCTCATCTGTTGGCATATCTCACCTCTCCATCAGTCGGCTCACAACTTATACGTGTTATCCACCACTGTAACGGGCTCAAATGTCTTCCCTTTTTTCATTGCAGACTTAGTTTCTTTTTTTATTTCAGGATCAATCCAGTAGGTTCCAAAGTCTAAAGCTGCGCCAGAGGAAAACAGGTATTCCGTCAACTTTGTCATGGCTGGCGTCGGATATTTTACCCATCGCCAATGAGCTTCGCGGGCATAGGTTCTCATCGCCCCAGGGAGCACCACAGCAGCATCTGCAACTTTCTGCTGGATTTGACGCGAAATAGCTTTCTTCTTTTCTAAATCAAACTCGGATCGATAAGCCATGATAAGAGCATCAAGCTCATCGGAACTGTAATTCGTGAAATTGTTTGTTTGGGGTTTATTGGCATTGTCGGAGTGGAAATATTGCCAATACGCCGGAATCTCCCCTGAGCTCATATCATGAAAAGACAACTCATGTTTTTTCTCGAGGACATACTTAAATGCCGAAGAGCCATCAATCAGGTTTAGCGTCAATTCCAAACCAGCCAGCTTTGCCTGCTCCTTAAGGAAAGCAACCCGAGGACTGTAAGTCGGTCGGGAATAGGTAACAGCAAAAGTCAGGCGCTCACCTTTACCATTGATACGAATACCATCTAATCCGCTCTTATCGAAACCGCCTTTTGCAAAATATTCAGCCGCTAAATCAGGATCAAACTGCGGAGCCTTAATACCAGTGTTAGTGTAATCCCCCTGCCCGACTCCGACCCCGTTAGGCTTACGCTGCAAATCCCCTCTGAGCACCTTCTGGATCAAGCCGTCAAAATCGATGGCATGAAACACGCCTTTGCGAATATCTAAATTATTCAAGTAAGGTTTGGCGGTATTGAGCCATAAACCACCGGCACCAATTGGTACCTGGTTATACCCCCAGAATTTATGAATATAGCCTTTACGATAAGCTTCGGTATTGGTTTTCTCATGCCAAAGCTCTGGTGTGTCGAGCCAGAAGCTATCCAGGTTACCTTTTTCAAAATGCTGACGAGCGATATCTTTATCCCGAATCACCTTAAGCCGTATTTTTTCAACGTTATAACGGTGCTTATAGTAGCGATTGCTGTAACCCCACCAACTTTTCCCAACATGCTTAAAGGTGATTGATTTTCCTTTCTTTATGTCATCAACATAGTAAGGTCCGGCTGCTGGCTCAGCCTTGAAGTTATAACGACGGACAAAATTGTCATCGACACCATCCCTGTTCTTATCGTTTTTCGGTTTATAGAAATGTGCCGGACGAGGTTGCAGGTTGGCATATAACATAAGCTCATCTTTGTTTCGCCTGACGGCCGATACCACGGCAAACGTATGCTCACCAAACTTAATAATATCTTCGACCTGTTCGGTATAGTGCTTGTTGTACCAGGGAGCGACAATGTCTTTGGAGCGCATCAGAGTCAGCACAAAAACATAATCATCGGCCGTAATGGGTTTTCCATCCGACCAACGGGCTTTCGGATTGATTCGAAAGTAGACGGTTTTATCATCATCCCCATAAGCCCAATGCGTTGCGATATCCGGTATCCATTTGTTGGTAATTGGATGGCGAGTTACCGAAGCCGGTCGGCTGTCTAATAACCAGGAACGGAAGCGCCCATTGGAATCCGGGCCGACAATCCGGAAAGTTTGAGGAAAGCTCTCGATATAAGTACGGAAAGTGCCGCCAAAAATGGCATTCGGTGAAGCAAACAACGGCTCTTCAGAGTTAGACTCCCATTGTAGTCCTTCCGGCAGCATCACCTCTGACTGTGCCAATGCATGTGGTGACCACCCCGTACCCAGCAAGATCACAATCAGTCCGAACTTCAACATCTTCAGCATAATTACATCCTTGTCCTGCCATAAAAACTTACCGCTAATGATAAATTTAGCCTAAATCCGTCATCTCTCACTCGAAACCCTGTTGCCGTTATTTATCCGGAAACAGGCTGACTGTAATTCTCAGCTCTATCACAACGTTATAGGAGATAACTCAGACATAGCGGGTAAATTTCTTGGGATCAAAAGCCGCCCGAATGGCTTCACCAATAAAGGTCACCATTACCAGCACAGCGACAATCGCGCTGACCACAGAAATCACAATCCATGGAGAATCCAGATTAGATTTCCCTTGTTGTAGCAATTCACCCCAGCTTGGGGTCGGCGGCATCAACCCGAGCCCCAGGTAATCCAACGCGGTCAGGGCTGTAATATTGGCAGCAATCGTAAAGGGAGCCAGTGTCACCACCATCACCATGGTATTAGGCAATATATGAGTAAAAACGATCCTTGCTGTTGATGCACCAATCGCCTTGGCAGCCATAACATATTCACAGGCGGATTCTTTATAGGTCATGGTTCGCATGTACCAGGTCATTCCCATCCAGCCAAACAGCACGTTAATCGCAACAAACAAAGTGAATGTCGGTTGAGTGACAGAAACCAAAATCATGATGACATAAAGAAACGGCACCATAGACCAGACTTCAATGAAGCGCTGAACCAGCAAATCAAACTTGCCGCCGAAGAATCCCATCGCACAACCCACAGCGATACCAATGGTATAAGAAGCAATCATTGTCAGCAGTGCAAAGCCCATCGCAATCCTGAACCCGTAAATCAGTCGGGCAAGAATATCCCGGCCAATCGTATCGGTTCCCAGATAGTGTTTATCTTCCCAGCTCGGCGGATTAGGCGGGTAGTCACCGCTGAAATCCTGCTCCAGCGGATTCCAGGGAACCAATGGCATGATGACAAAATCGTCCCCGCCCTCTTGCTCAAACAGAGACTGCAGCTCGCGGTAGCGAGTTTCTTGCTGGTATCCTAATCCGTATTCGCTGCCTGCGATCACGCCGCGAAAGACAGGAAAGCTGTACTGGCCGTTATATTTCACCACTAGCGCCTTGCTGTTGATCAGGACTTCAACACACAGCGACAATATCAGCAGGCTTATCAGCAGCACAAAAGACCAATATCCCCTACGAATGGATTTGAAACGCCGGATCTTTTTGATCGTTAAGGGATTCAACTTCAACATATCAAGCTCCGAACTTAACGCGCGGATCCACCAGCGCAACACAAATATCCGAAAGGATGTTTCCCAGCATCAGTAATACCGCATTGATCGCAACGATCCCCATGACCACCGGATAATCACGCTCCATGATTGACTCGTAACCGAGTAGTCCGACTCCGTCGATGTTAAAAATCACTTCAATCAGAAAAGAGCCTGTCATGAAAAACAACAGGGAATTCCCAAAATGGCTGGCGACCGGGATCAAGCTATTACGCAAAGCGTGTTTTCGTACCGCTGTTTTGAATGGCAGACCTTTGGCTATTGCCGTGCGGATATAATCTGATGACAGGTTTTCCATCAGATTATTTTTCATCGTCATCGTCAGAGTGGCAAAATCACCGATGAGATAGCACACCAACGGCAGTGCGGCATGCCACATCAAATCCCTGAGCTTCTCAAAAAAGGTTTCGAGATCCTCAAAATCATCCCCGACAAAACCGCCCATCGGAAACCATTCCAGGTGATAACTGAACAAAGTGATCAACAAGACACCGACGACATAGCCCGGCAATGCATAACCGATAAAAATCAGCACCGAGGTTGACGAATCAAAGACACTGCCGTGCTTCAGAGCCTTATAGTAGCCGAGCGGGATAGAGATAAAATAGCTGATGAAAAACGTCATCCCTCCATAAAACAGAGAGACCGGCAATCGCTCCATGATCATATCCAGCACCGGCTCGTAATAGCGGGTTGATTCCCCCAGATCCAGCATCAGTATCTTGCCCAACCATTCAAAGTAGGCTTCAAACACTGGCTTATCCAGGCCATAGAAAGCATTCAGTTCAGCAATCTGATCATCGGATAACGCATTACTTTCCGCAGAGGAAGACAATGATGAAGGCCCGCTGCTTTGCGCCTGCATCTCGGCCAGCATACGTTCAACCGGCCCGCCAGGCACCAGGCGGGTAATGGCAAAAATAAGGATAGTAATACCGAGAAAAGTCGGCACCACCAAAGCTATCCGTCGCAGGATATAAGACAACATTTAATGACGAACTCCTTGTCAAAATTGTCGCTTACGATTTTTTAAAGATAGCAGTAAGTTAGTAAGAATATAGTGGGATAAAAAAGTGAGGGTACAAAAAAGGCCGCTGAAGCGACCTTTTCACTGAATCTGTAAGCAATTAGCGCGAGGCCAGCCAGGCCGGCACATCTACCACGCTGTCAAGAACAACGCTCGCCAGTGCTTCGCCTTCTTCGGTAACTGGCTTGCCGGTACGAACCAGGATCTTAGTACCGACTTCAGCCGCTTCAGCCGCTTTCATGTCGTCGGTCTTGTCACCAATCATGACCGAATTCTCCATATCAATTTTCAGGAAATCACGGGCAGAAATGAACATACCAGGTTTAGGCTTACGACAGTTACAATCTTGCAGATAATCGCCTTTACCCTCGGTTGGGTGGTGAGGGCAGTAATAAATACCGTCAAACTCAACGCCGTTATCAACAAAATTCCAGTCCATCCACTCAGTCAGAGTCAGGAATTCATCTTCCGTATACATACCACGAGCAATACCCGCCTGGTTTGTTACAAGAACAAGCAAGTACCCCATATCTTTGAGCTTCTTGCACGCTTCAAAAACGCCTTCAACGTATTCAAAGTCATCAACGGTATGAACGTAACCATGATCGACATTAATCACTCCGTCACGGTCGATAAAAACTGCTGGTTTGGCCAAAAGTTAGCCCTCTGTCTATATATATTAAGGCAAATTATGGCATGGCTAAGACAGGGATTCATCTGTTTATCGCGATTAAGCACAACACAATCAACCAGACAAACAAAGCCCACAAAGACGTTTAGACGTCTGGACGTAAAAATATCTATTGACTTAGACGTCTAGACACCCTAGCATCAAGAAATCGGCTGCGAACAGAAACACTTTTCGCACATAACAATGACAATGTAAACACAACATTTAGCATTACGATATACCTTGAATGACAGAGACTTAACTTTTCAAACTTTGTGTTTTAACAGGTATACGGTTCAGGAAGTTCGATGATAGAAATAAACAGAGTTAATAAAGTGTTCTATCAGGGTGACAGGGAGATCAACGCACTACGTGATATCAACCTGACCATTGAACAGGGCACCATTTTCGGCGTAATCGGATCATCAGGGGCAGGTAAAAGTACCTTGATCCGCTGCGTAAACCTGCTTGAAAAGCCAACCAGCGGCCACGTTATTGTGGACGGTATTGATTTAACCCAGCTTTCTAATCAGGAACTGACGCTGGCCCGCCGTAAAATCGGCATGATTTTCCAACATTTCAACCTGCTGTCTTCACGCACGGTTTTCGACAACATTGCCCTGCCGCTTGAGTTGGCAGGTAAAGGCAAAACGGAAATCAAAAACAAGGTCAGTGAACTGCTTCAGCTGGTCGGGCTGGCAGACAAAAGTCAGTCTTACCCGTCCAACCTCAGTGGCGGTCAGAAACAACGAGTGGCCATTGCCCGTGCTCTGGCCTCTGATCCGAAAGTGCTGCTGTGTGATGAAGCCACCAGCGCCCTGGATCCGGCGACCACTCAGTCGATTCTGGAATTACTGAAAGAGATCAACCGCAAGCTGAACCTGACAATATTGCTGATCACTCATGAAATGGATGTGGTGAAAAGCATCTGTTCAGAGGTAGCGATCATCGGCGGTGGTGAGCTGGTCGAGAAAGGTCCGGTAGGTGAAATTTTTGCCCATCCGAAAACCGATCTGGCGCGCAGTTTTATTCGCTCGACACTGGATCTGTCTATTCCTGAAGATTACCAGGCTCGCCTGGTTGAAGCCCGAATTAGCAACAGCTACCCACTGGTACGCCTGGAGTTTACCGGCAACTCCGTCGATGCTCCGCTCATCAGCCAGGTGGCCCGCGAATTTAACATCGACATCAGCATTCTAAGCTCCGACATGGACTACGCCGGAGGGGTCAAATTCGGCCTCATGCTGGCCGAATTTTTCGGTACCGAGCAGGCTGCCGATCAGGCCATTGCTTTCCTTCGAGATCACAAAGTTAATGTAGAGGTGCTGGGTTATGTTGCTTGAATCTATAACTAACTGGTGGCTAACCAACGAACGCCTGATTGAGTTGTTGATCAGCGCTCTGGGTGAAACCCTGATAATGGTGTTTGTCTCCGGCCTGATCGGTTTTGCAATTGGTATCCCGGCCGGTGTCGCCCTGCACCTGACCAAGAAAAACGGCTTACTGGAAAATAAAGCACTCAACCAGATACTGGGAACCATCACCAATATTGGCCGTTCGATCCCGTTCATTATTCTGCTGGTCGCCATTATTCCGTTTACCCGGTTTGTTGTCGGCAGCTCAATCGGTACCGCGGCTGCCATCGTTCCGCTGACAGTCGGCGCCATTCCGTTTATTGCCCGTCTGGTCGAAGGGGCTCTGCTGGAAGTACCGGGCGGACTGGTTGAAGCAGCACAGGCAATGGGCGCAACCCCGCGCCAAATCATCAGCAAGGTACTGCTGCCTGAAGCCCTGCCGGGCATCATCAACGCAGTCACCATCACCCTGGTTACCCTGGTGAGCTACTCGGCCATGGCCGGTACTGTCGGTGGCGGCGGTCTGGGTGATGTCGGTATCCGTTACGGCTACCAGCGTTTCGACGGAACCGTCATGCTTATTACCGTCATCATGCTGGTTGTACTGGTTCAGCTAATCCAGTCACTCGGCGACCATCTGGTCAAGCGAGTCGACCACAGATAATCCCGTGTTTTAATTGGCACAAATAACAACCATCAATAACACTTAACATTTTAGATTTACGGAAAATCCCCAGTTCTAAGGAGAAGTATCATGGCATTTAATCTTAAGAATCTTTTTGCGGTCGCAGGACTGGCATCAGCACTCATTCTGGCCGGTTGTGGCGAGAAAGAAGCGGTGGTTGATAACAGCAAAATTAAAATTGGGGTAATGGCGGGCGCGGAAGCCCAGGTTGCAGAAGTGGCAGCCAAGGAAGCTAAAGACAAATACGGCCTGGATGTCGAGCTTATCACCTTCACCGACTACGTCTCACCAAATGCGGCGCTGGAAGAAGGTTCAATCGATATCAACGCATTCCAGCACAAACCGTACCTGGATCAGCAAGTAACTGACCGCGGCTATAAGTTTGCGATTGCCGGTAATACCTTTGTTTATCCGATTGCCGCCTACTCCAGCAAAATCAAAGCAATTGACGAGCTGAAAGAAGGTGATCAGATTGCACTTCCTAACGATCCGACTAACCTTGGCCGCTCTCTGCTGCTACTTCAACAGCAAGGCTTATTGAAACTGAAAGACGGTGCAGGCCTGACTGCAACAGTTCTGGATATCGTCGAAAATCCGAAGAACCTGAAAATCGTTGAACTGGAAGCAGCACAGCTGCCTCGCTCTCTTGACGATGTTCAGCTTGCGATCATCAACACCACCTATGCCAGCAGCATCAACCTGACACCTGATCGTGACGGTGTATTCGTTGAAGACAAAGAGTCTCCTTACGTGAACCTGATTGTTGCCCGCCAGGACAACGTTGAAGCTGAAAACGTTAAAACCTTTGTTAAGGCTTACCAGTCTGAAACTGTCTATGAAGCAGCGAAAGATATCTTCCAAGGTGGCGTCGTTAAAGGCTGGTAATCACTACTTGCCTGATAGCTAAAACAATCAACTTATAACAATAAGCCCCTCTGTTGAGGGGCTTATTGTTTTTATCTGTCTTTCTTCTGCCGTTATTTTTTCTTTTTCACCCGGCCCTGCACGGCTTTAAAGCGAGGGTTCGACTTACAGATAACGTACAGGCGACCACGACGCTTAACAACCTGGCAATCACGATGACGGCTTTTAGCACTTTTCAGCGAGCTCAGAACTTGCATCTTAGTTTCCTTTCTTTTTACCAAACTGACCAAAACGGCGGGTGAAGTTAGCCATTCGGCCTTCTGTGCTGATAACTCGTTGCTTGCCGGTGTAGAACGGATGTGATTCCGACGACACATCCAGGGTGAAATACGGGTATTCCTTACCATCTTCCCAAGTGATGGTCTTGTCGGTTTTCAGGGTTGAACCAATAAGGAAGTATTTATCAACACTGGTGTCGTGGAACACAACGGTTCGATACTCGGGGTGAATACCTGGTTTCATTTTCTGATCCTCAAATAACTTTTCTTATTCTCAAAGAATAAGGCTTTCGCTCGAGATATGTTATAACATACCACTTGATAACAATTCTCATCAAGCTTTAATTTGATTTTTTATGCTATTTTCTGCGTCAAATGAATCAGGACGCTATCCAGATGAGCTATCAAATTGAACCGGTTGGGATTATCCGCTCCCCTTATAAAGAGAAGTTTGCAGTACCACGCCAGCCGGGGTTAGTACCCAGTGCCCGCTCGGAAATCGTGCTTCAGGGTGAAGCCAATGCCCTTGAAGCGGTACGTGGGCTAGAGCAATTCAGCCACCTATGGCTACTGTTCCTGTTTGATCAAAACCTTGAAGCGGGCTGGCGTCCGACCGTTCGCCCACCGCGTCTGGGCGGTAACGAACGAATCGGTGTGTTTGCCAGCCGGGCAACGTTCCGCCCTAACGGTATCGGTATGTCAGCGGTCGAAATCAAAGGTGTTCGCCAGGAAGGCAGTGATGTCATCATCGAACTGGGTGGCGTTGATCTAGTGGACGGAACACCGATTGTCGATATCAAACCTTACATTCCCTACTCGGACAGCCTGCCACACGCCCACGGCGGTTTTGCCACCGAAGAGCCAGACACTCTTGACGTCATTTTCCTGAAGGAAGCCGCAAGACAACTGACCGGACACCGGGGCGAGCACCAGAAAGCTGTGATTTCTGAAGTGTTAGCGCAAGATCCCCGCCCGGCCTATAAAAAAGGCAAACAGGACGACAAGGAGTACGCGGTTCACTTGTTTAATTACAATGTCAGATTTACAGTAAATAACGAGCAAGTGACCGTTACCACCCTTGAAGTCACCGAAGAATAACAATCTCAGGCTTGTTCTCTTTGGCGAATAGTCATTTGGCTGGTAGTATATGCGGTTATCGCTTCTCAAGCGGTGCGGGGAAATCCCGCCTACCAACAACTACTTCTTATCAACCAACGGATACCATCAATGCGTACCAGTAAATATCTTCTTTCAACGCTGAAGGAGACTCCAAACGACGCAGAAATCATCAGCCACCAGCTGATGCTACGTGCAGGTATGATCCGTAAGCTGGCTTCAGGTCTTTATACCTGGCTACCTACAGGTCTGCGTGTTCTGCGTAAGGTCGAAAACATTGTTCGTGAAGAAATGAACAAAGCAGGTGCAGTAGAAACGCTAATGCCCGTAGTTCAGCCCTCTGAGCTTTGGGTTGAAACCGGTCGCTGGGACAAATTCGGTCCCGAGCTGCTACGTATCGCTGATCGCCACGACCGACCGTTCGTTCTGGGTCCTACGCACGAAGAAGTGATCACAGACATGGTTCGCAACGAAGTGAAGTCGTACAAACAACTTCCACTGAACCTGTATCAGATCCAGACTAAATTCCGTGACGAAGTTCGCCCACGTTTCGGTGTGATGCGTTCACGCGAATTTATCATGAAAGATGCGTACTCTTTCCACCTGGACAAAGAAAGCCTGGTTGAAACGTACGAAACTATGCATCAGGCATACTGCAACATCTTCAACCGTATGGGTCTGGATTTCCGTCCTGTTCTAGCTGATACCGGTTCTATCGGTGGTTCTGGTTCTCACGAGTTCCACGTGCTGGCAGAAAGCGGTGAAGACCTGATTGCCTTCTCGACTGAGTCTGACTACGCAGCCAACATCGAGAAAGCTGAAGCGCTTGCACCTGCAACTGAGCGTGCTGAACCAACTATGGAAATGACGCTGGTTGATACGCCAAACGCGAAGACTATCGCCGAGCTGGTTGAACAGCACGGTATCGCGATTGAGAAAACAGTTAAGACTCTGTTTGTTAAAGCGTCTGACGAAGTTGAAGCTGATCTGATTGCACTGATCATCCGTGGTGACCACGAGCTGAACGAAATCAAGGCAGAGAACCTGTCTTGCGTTGCTTCTCCGCTAGAATTCGCAACTGAAGATGAAATTCGCGCACTAGTTAACGCGGGTCCTGGCTCTCTGGGTCCTGTTAACCTGCCTGTACCATTTATCGTTGACCGCGCTGTTGCTGTAATGAGCGACTTCGGTGCCGGTGCAAACATCGATGACAAACACTACTTCGGTATCAACTGGGGCCGCGACGTTGAGCTGGGTCAGGTTGAAGATCTGCGTAACGTAGTTGAAGGTGACCCAAGCCCATGCGGTAAAGGCACCCTGATGCTGAAACGCGGTATCGAAGTTGGTCACATCTTCCAGTTGGGTAACAACTACTCAGAGTCAATGAACGCTTCTGTTCTTGGCCCAGACGGCAAGAACGTTATCATGGAAATGGGCTGTTACGGCATCGGCTGTACCCGTGTAGTTGCTGCTGCAATCGAGCAGAACAACGACGAAAACGGCATCATCTGGCCAGATGCGATTGCACCGTTCCAGGTATCTATCGTACCGATGAACATGGCGAAGTCTGAAGAAGTTAAAGAAGCAGCTGAGAAGCTGTACGCTGATCTGACTGCCGCTGGTATCGACGTACTGTTCGACGACCGTAAAGAGCGTCCGGGCGTAATGTTTGCGGATCACGAACTGATCGGTATCCCGCACACTATCGTTATCGGTAACCGCAGCCTTGAAAATGGCGAGATGGAATACAAAGACCGTCGTGCCGGCACTAAAGAAGGCGTAGCTGTTACAGATATCGTTGAATTCATTAAGCAGAAGCTGGCTAAATAAGTCTAAGCAGATGCTGACAAAAGCCTCCCTCACGGAGGCTTTTTTATTTCCCCTGAGCCAAAAAACGTCTCAACCATTCAACCCCAGCTGCAGCGCAGCCCCTTTCAACTGCTCCGATGATTACAAGCTCCGCCTGTCCTGTGACCTGAGTTCTCGATTCGGTTTGGTATTACCTTGTATAGTTAGAAGAAAGAATAACAGGCAGAGAAACAGTTGAATGGCAAAGGATAAGCCGAAAATCAGCTTATTATTATCGGGAGGCGGTGCTCGGGCGGCCTACCAGGTCGGAGTGCTGAAAGCGATTTCCGAGTGGTATCCACGCGTCCACCACAGTCCGTTTACGATTTACTGCGGCACCTCGGCCGGTGCAATTAACGTGACAGCCATTGCCAGCTACGCTTCCTGTTTTCGTCTTGGCGTCAAAAAGTTAGAGTGGATCTGGGCACGGCTGCACAGCCGCCGGATATTCAAAGCCAGTACTCTAGGTATGACCGGGCACCTGATGAATCAGTGGTTCGCCCGCCTTCAGGCAGAACACCATGACAGGCCGCCTTTCGGACTGCTGGATAACCGCCCGCTGCGCCAGTTACTCAATCAGGTCAACAACTACGAGCGACTGGAAAAACAGATCCTGGCCGGTAACCTTCACGGTATTTCCGTTACGGTTTCCAGCTATAAAAGTGGCCAGTCCGTCAGCTTCTTCCAGGGCCAGCAAGCACTAACCGACTGGGACCGGGCAAAATCCAAAGGCCGCCGTTCCCTGATCACCACCGAACACCTGCTGGCATCAGCCGCTATCCCGTTAGTATTCCCGGCCACCCGGATAGGACAGTCGTACTACGGTGACGGTTCAATCCACCAGCTGGCACCACTGCGCCCTTCACTGAAAATGGGCGCTGATAAAATTTTAATCATCGATCTTATCAACCAGAAACTCGATGAAAAGGACTACACCAAAGCCCCTGGTCTTGCGACCTTAGGAGGTCACCTGATGGATACCATTTTCAGTGATACCCTGACCGCCGATCTCGAACACCTGTCGCGCACCAATGCCCTTCTTCATGCCCTGCCAACCAAACAACAAAAAAAACTGGGGATGAAAATCGTTGAGCATGTTCACCTATCCCCCAGCCAATCCTTCGAACCACTGGCACGCAAATACTATTGCCATATGCCACCTATGACTCGGACACTCATGCGGCTAATCGGCATCAGCCCGAGAGATGATGCTGCTATCACCAGCTATATCCTGTTTGAGCCAGCATATATTCATGCTCTGATTGAGTTGGGTTATCAAGATGCGCTGGAAAAAGAAGCGATCCTTCGCAACTTTCTAAAATAAAATCAGTAAATTATTTACAAAAAAATGCACTAAGTGTTGAAATGACTAAATAATTGCCTATAGTTAATGCCCTTGTAATTTTTTGTCATCGATATGGATCAATCTCTCTGGAATAATATTTTCGCAGAAAATAACAAACCAAGGGCTAAACCTCTTGGGGCTGATCAGCGCTTGTTATTCCTGCAAAAGTTCCAGGGAAAACTCGACCTAGGGTTATTATTTGAAATCTTCGCCCGTGAAGTTGAGAAACAAATCGATATCATCCGCCTGGTTTGGGATCTGGAAGAAACCTCTACTCTGATTCGTCGCGGCAAGGCCACTGATTATCGTCAGGCCTTTATTCTTCGCCTGGGTGAAAACGACCTTGGCAAACTCCAGTATTCGACGCCTTATCCGCTGGATAAAGACGAAATCAACCTGCTCCATACCTATCATCGCCTGTTTGCCGGCCCTTTAATGAATGCCATCGAGTACCGCCGGGTGAAAAACATGGCCCTACGCGATTACCTGTCGGGTCTTGGCAACCGCAATAGTTTCGAACAGGATTTACAGCAGGCAGTTGCCCTCAGTGAACGTCGTAATGTCGGCCTAGCTCTGCTGATGTTCGACCTGGATAATTTCAAACAGGTGAATGACCGCTTCGGTCACCTAGACGGTGACAAGGTGATCCGCCGTTTTTCGTCCATCCTCAAGCAATCAGTCCGTACATCAGACCGTTGTTACCGCATCGGTGGCGACGAATTTGCGATTCTGCTTCAGCCGGCCACTGATGAGTCAGCCATTCATGTTGCAAAGCGTGTTCAACTGCTGATGAGCGAAGATCAGACTCTGCGAACTCTGCAAATAGGCTCCTCATGTGGTGTTTCCCAATACCATAAGGGCGATACCCCGACCGTGCTTATCGACCGTGCCGATCGCATGCTCTACCGCCACAAGCGTAAAAAATAACCATTCTTACCTAATCCCCTTGCTGAAATATATTCATCTGCCGAACCTCTGGTATAGTAGTTATGTTCGTTCACTCCCTATGTGCACATACACTGTGTCTATAGGGAGTTAACGAATTAAAAGGAAGACCGATGAAAGTCTACGAATGTTGTGAACTAATCCGCATGACTTATGCCCAGATTGGCGGTGGCGAGCAAGGTTATATTCCCAATGCTATCCACTGTGTCGTTAAAACTCTGAACGATATTGCGGCTAATGACGCACTGCCTCAGGACGTCCGTGAGAATGCCGCTTTTGCCGCAGCCAACCTGCTAATGAGTGATCACGAGGATTGATAATGGATTTGAAAAGCTTTGAAACCATGGATCCGGTAATGCTGATGAGCATTGTCAATATGAAGATCCGTGATGACTTCGGCGACCTGGACGGTCTGGTCAAGTACTTTGATATCGATAAGGAAAAGCTGGTTGCCCGTCTGGCTGAAGCCGGTTTTGATTATCTGCCGGAAGCAAAGCAATTCCGCTAAAGTTCACTTTTATGACGCAGCTATCTTTTCCCCCTGATAGCTGCACCAAACAAAAAACGGAAGCTCAAGCTTCCGTTTTTTATTCTCTGATACGTGATTCAGCGTTTATTTCACCATCAAACTAGCCTTTAAAAACAGGCAGTAAATTCAACATTGCCAGTAGATGGAAAGCGGCTGTCAGTACCCCGAATGCAATCACCATATAAATCGTCGCATTTCCCCCAGGAACCACAAACCCATCTTGTTCCGGTACTCGTTGACGTAATGTTTTTGCCAACGTAGCAGGAATAATACAAGTCCAAATAGTAGCTGCAGCACCAGCTAAACCAATCGCAGCAACAAAACCAAACGGTGCCACTAACGAGAACACCAATGGCGGAATAAACGTCACACCCCAGGTTTTTAGTCGCCCTTGCTTAGTATCAGCAAAACCAAATAAGTCAGCCAAGTAATCGAACACACCCAATCCAACACCGATGAAGGATGACACAATCGCAGCAATAGAAAAGACATGCAGGGCTTGTTTAATACTGTTTGAATCAATAGCTGAGGTCAGTGCCGACATCAAAGCATCCACACCACCACCAGCAGTCACAACAGGACCAAACTCCTCACGCGGCAAATTGCCAAAAATACAGATCACCCAGCCCAGATAAAATGTAAGAGCAATCAGAGTTCCGCAAAGAATTGCTTTTTTGGCACGGTGCTCATCCTGATAGTAATCACGCATGGTACTCACCGAGTGGTGGTAACCAAATGATGTTAACGCGACCGGCAACAGGGCTAACGCATAGGCTGAATAAGAAGTTTCACCTTCAGCTTGTGCAAACAAGACCGGCACACTGATATTCGAAGCCAGTCCTGAAATACCCAACACAAAACTGATGATCATAAAGAGGATTAACACAATGGAAATACGATCCACGGCCCGGGTAGAGTGCAAAACAAAGGCCGAGCAGAATGCAACAAACAGAACAGAAGCCAACTCACGTGTAACACCCAGCATTTCACTGAAAATCATGCCTGATGTTGAAATATACGCATAAAGCAGAATGCCGCCCACAAAATACAGCGACAAGTTATTGATAAAATTAACCTTGTTGCTTAATACGTCTTTGGCGACAGTATTGAACGAAGCTTTAAGCTCATAATGCTTAAGTGCTTCTAACAGTAACCAGCCTGAAAGCGTCATCATGATCATAGTGAAAGAAATGGCGATCACACTCCATAACGTCCACGCACCCGCACCTGCACTTGGCAACCCAAGCATGCCTGCCCCAACACAAACACTGGCGATAATACACGCCCCCCCAAGTGTGGATGGTTTACTCATAATGACTCCTAGACAACGTTAATGTATCAGTGTGCTAGTACAATAATACCTACCGTTTTTTTAATCAACCTCAGAATTACCAACTGGTCGAAATATAATCAACCAAATGAAATTTCTGCATCAGAACTATCACTATCACTAGCACGAATTTCTGGATAGACAAAAAAGCCGCCGACGGCATTTACCATCGGCGGCTTACTCAGCTTTTATCTGATCTGAAATAACGTCAGATAAAACGAATTATTTCATTTGTGCAAAATAGGCAGCAACATTGGCTATATCATTATCATTGAGCATTGCAGCTTGAGGCTGCATCATCATCGCCATAGCCCCGGTACGCTCTTTATTTTTATATGCCTTCAAAGAATTTACCAAATACTGTTCATTCTGGCCTTTCAGATTCGGGTATCCCGGGATCACGGCAATACCATCTGCACCATGACAAGCTGAACAGACTGCGGCTTTTGCTTTGCCTGCTGCGGCATCACCGGCAGCCATTGAAGGCGCTGACATCACTGTAGCTAACACTGCGAGTACAAGAACTTTCTTCATTGTATCCTCTTATAGTTCTGATTTATTCCATATCTCTGCCAGACTCAGATGCGAGCAAAACCTGAGCAAATATCAGAGACATAAGAATTGTGCATGCTTTGACTTATCATTGCACATCAGATGCATCATTGTGCCACTCCAGGTCACAATCCCGACCGTGAAACGCCTCGACAACAAACAGCCCGGCAACCGCAGCCAATTCTTCTCCGTAATAAATCAAGGGGGTACGGCGACGATTCCAACTCGGCACTCCATATTCCTGAAACAGCTTCTTGATCTTACGCTTACCGCTGCGACCGAATGGTTTCACTTCCAGGCCTTCTGGTTCAAAACGCACAGTCACAACCTCTCCCGGCTTCGGCTTTCGCAACTGCCCCTGACCGATTTGCTTCAATGTCAGCACGCCGAGATCCTGTGGTAAACAACACGGCTGATCCAGCTCACACTCCTGTTGCCAGTGACGAATATCCGGCCACTGCTTTACCAGGTATAAGCGTTGCTGGTAACGGCGAACCTGCACCTGATTCCAGCACAGCTGGGGATTGGCATCCGGCTTAGCATTAACCACTGAATGCCAGATCTGTTCCAGCTGAGCCAGAGATGGCATCAACACACCACAGCGCCCCAGCCAGTGGCGAATTAACTGCTTACCGATCCGCTCCGAGCCCAGCTGCGAAATAATCAGGCTCTGATCGTGATGCATTGCCTGCTCCAGCTTCTCACTCAGCAATTCTTCTAACAGGGCATCCTGCTCACCACATAATGACGCACTGCGGGCGACCGCCTTTCGAATCCCCGGCCAGCGCGCGATCAGCTGCGGTGCAACTTCGTGACGGAGGAAGTTACGGTCGTAACGGGTATCCTGATTGCTTTCATCTTCGACCCAGTCGAGCTGACATGCGCGACCATATTCTTCAATTTGCAGCCGAGTAACACCAAGCAATGGCCGTAGGTGGTAACCACCAGCAAAAGACGTACATTCCGCCATCGCTGCCAACCCGGCCGGGCCACTGCCGCGTTTAAGCGCCAACAGAACAGTTTCCAGCTGATCATCAGCATGCTGGGCAGTCAGCAGAATATCCTGCGGATGGAAATGTTTTTTTAATGCTTTATAACGCTCATCACGCGCCAGTTGTTCAACACTGCGGCGGTTAGTCAGTTCAAGGTTAACCCGCTCTACAACACAATCAATTCCTTCAGCTTGTGCCCAGTCCAGGCAATTCTGACTCCAGCAGTCAGCATTGTTGCTGAGGCCATGATGCACATGAACCGCCAGACAACGATGCTGTGGATGCTGACGTAAAAACTGTCCCATGAGGTGCAGCAATACCCGGGAGTCCAACCCGCCACTGAATGCCAGGACAAAACGCCGGGGAGTATCACAATATGTTTCAAGGCCGGAAGCAAAACGGGAGTAAAGCATCGAAGGTAAACTCATTACAAATTGGACTAACTGGCGGGTAGTATATCACTTCATGCACATAAACATTGGCAAGCTCAAACACTCCAATAAAAAACGGGTCAACCTAAGTTGACCCGTTCTGTTAAATTCAGTTTCTGTGCTTTGCTGTAATTAGCAGTAACCGTAGCTCAGCAGGCGCTGGTAACGACGCTCAAGCAACGCTTCAGTATCCAGAGCTTCAAGCTCATCAAGCGTTGCCAGCAGTTGCTTCTTCAGCGAATCAGAAATCGCAAGTACGTTTCGGTGCGCACCGCCCAAAGGCTCTTCGATGATATTGTCAATCAACTCAAGCTCTTTCAGGCGCTGAGCAGTCATGCCCATCGCTTCTGCTGCCTGAGGCGCTTTATCTGAATCACGCCACAGGATAGACGCACAACCTTCCGGTGAAATCACAGAGTACGTTGAGTACTGCAGCATGTTAACACAGTCACCCACACCGATAGCCAGAGCACCGCCAGAGCCACCTTCACCAACAACGTTACAGATAACAGGCACTTTCAGACCTGCCATTTCTTTCAGGTTAGTTGCAATCGCTTCTGACTGGCCGCGCTCTTCCGCACCAACACCCGGGTATGCACCAGCTGTGTCGATGAAAGTGATGATAGGCATCTTGAAACGCTCAGCCATTTTCATCAGGCGCAACGCCTTACGGTAACCTTCCGGCTTTGGCATACCGAAATTACGCAATACTTTCTCTTTGGTTTCGCGACCTTTCTGGTGACCGATCACCATTACCGGACGACCGTCCAGACGAGCGATACCGCCAACCAATGCCTTGTCATCAGCAAATGCACGATCACCTGCCAGCTCATCAAACTCTGTGAAAATGTGCTCAACATAATCAAGGGTGTACGGACGCTGTGGATGACGGGCTAACTGAGCAACCTGCCAAGCGCCAAGATCACCGAAGATTTTCTTGGTCAGCTCAAGGCTCTTCTTTTCCAGCTGTTCAATTTCTTTTTCGAGGTCAACCGACTGTGACTCATCATGGCGCGAAACATCACGCAACGCTTCGATTTTGGCTTCTAGTTCCGCAATCGGCTGTTCAAACTCAAGGAAGTTCAGGCTCATACCACTTCAATCCTTTTGCACACAATCATTATTCTGCTTAATAACTATGGGCTAATTTAATTAAACTCAAGCTCAACTTGCTTTTCACCCAGCAAAATTTTGAGATCAGAGATTAACTGATCCGCCGGGGTAACACGCCATTCCGTCCCTAGGGTCAACTTGGCGCGTGCATTCGAGCGCTGATAATACACATTGACAGGCACAGTACCTGCGCGGTGCGGCTCCAGCACCTTGCTGAAGCGTTCAAAAAACTGTTCATCAATTTGCCTCTCTGTCAGAGAGATGGCAAGTCCCCGCAGATGCTTTTCTCGTGCATCTGAGATATCAAGCACTTCACGGGCGGACATTTTAAGACCACCGTTGAAATCATCAAAGCTGACCTGTCCGGAAACAACCAGAATTCTATCTTTTTCAATCAGATCCAGATAACGATCCAGAGCATCCGAGTACAGCATAACTTCCATTCGGCCGGAACGATCGTCTAGGGTCAATAACCCGATCCGCGTTCCACGCTTGGTGGTCATTACCCTGGCCGCAATAACCAGACCAGCCACAGTAACAACTTTGTCTCGCCCCGTCGGATGGGCATCTTTCAGGCGCCAGGTTGTATAGTGTTTCAGCTCAGACACATAAACATTGATCGGGTGACCGGTCAGGTAGAGCCCCAAGGTGTCACGTTCGCCTTCCAGCCAAACTTTATCAGGCCACTCCGGAATATTGGCATATGCATGTTCCACTTCTTCCGGCGCGGCAGTAAGTACACCGAACATATCGGTCTGACCGAACGCTTCCGCCTGGTGGTGCTGGCTCGCCGCACGGATAGCATCATCTAACGATGCCATCATCGCAGCACGGTTAGGACCCAGACGGTCCAAAGCACCGGACTTAATCAATTTCTCCAGTACCCGCTTGTTCACCTTCTTAGTGTCAATTCGGGCACAGAAATCAAACAGGTCCTTAAAGTGACCGCCTTTCTCGCGGGCTTCGATGATATTTTCAATCGGGCCTTCACCGACACCTTTTACCGCGCCGATACCATAAACAATCGCACCTTTATCATCGACATTGAAACGATACAGGCCTTTGTTTACGTCCGGCGGCAACAGTTTCAGCTTCATCCGATGACATTCATCCACCAGACCGACGATCTTATCGGTGTTATCCATATCGGCGGTCATTACCGCCGCCATGAATTCGGCTGGATAGTGCGCCTTCAGCCACAGGGTCTGATAAGAAACCAATGCGTAAGCAGCGGAGTGGGATTTGTTGAAGCCATAACCTGCGAATTTCTCCACCAGGTCAAAGATCCTCATTGCCAGCTCGCCGTCAACGCCGTTCTTGATCGCCCCGTCTTCGAATATGGCACGCTGCTTGGCCATTTCTTCTGGCTTTTTCTTACCCATCGCACGGCGAAGCAAGTCCGCTCCACCCAAAGTATAGCCAGCTAATACCTGGGCGATCTGCATAACCTGTTCCTGGTACAGGATAATGCCGTAGGTCGGGTCAAGAATTTCTTTCAGCGATTCGTGCTGCCACTTTTCATCCGGATAGGATACCGCTTCACGACCATGCTTACGGTCGATGAAGTTATCTACCATGCCCGACTGCAACGGCCCCGGACGGAACAGGGCCACTAGTGCGATCATATCTTCGAAGCAGTCCGGTTGCAGACGCTTGATCAGATCTTTCATACCGCGGGATTCGAGCTGGAATACCGCCGTCGATTCTGAACGCTGCAACATGGCGAACGACTTGGCATCAGCCATCGGGATCGCCGCGATGTTTACCGGGTCTTTACCTTCCTTCTCCAGCCGCGGGTTAATCATTCCCAGCGCCCAGTCAATAATGGTCAGGGTACGCAGGCCCAGGAAGTCGAACTTAACCAGACCCGCCGTTTCCACGTCGTTCTTATCGAACTGGGTAACTGGGTGATGACCTTCGGCATCGCAGTACAACGGCGAAAAATCGGTAATTGTAGTCGGGGAGATAACCACACCACCGGCGTGCTTACCGGCGTTACGGGTTACCCCTTCCAGTACCCGACACATATCAATCAGGTCTTTGACTTCCTCGTCGGAGTCATAGGTTTGCTGGAGCTGCGGCTCAGCATCAAAGGCTTTCGCCAGTGTCATGCCCGGCTCAGCCGGTACCAGCTTGGAAATACGATCGACAAAACCATACGGATGCCCCAGCACCCGGCCTACATCGCGGATAACCGCCTTAGCAGCCATTGTACCGAAGGTGATGATCTGAGATACCGCATCCCGGCCGTACATTTCCGCAACGTGGTCAATAACCTGATCTCGTTTATCCATACAGAAATCGACATCGAAATCGGGCATAGATACACGTTCTGGGTTCAGGAATCGTTCGAACAGCAAGTCGAACTCCAGCGGATCCAGGTCGGTGATATCCAGCGCATAGGCCACCAGGGAACCTGCACCGGAACCACGTCCCGGCCCTACCGGCACCCCGTTATCTTTCGACCACTGGATGAACTCCATTACGATCAGGAAGTAACCAGGGAAACCCATCTGGTTGATTACGTCCAGCTCAATCTGCAGACGTTCATCATATTCAGGGCGGCGTTTCTTACGCTCCTCCTCGTCTGGGAACAAGAATGCCAGACGACGCTCCAAACCTTCCTGAGACTTAACCACCAGGAAGTCTTCGGTGCTCAGATCACCGGTCGGGAAGTTCGGCAGGAAGTATTCGCCCAGACGAACTGTCACATTACAACGCTTGGCAATCTCGACACTGTTTTCCAGCGCTTCAGGAATGTCCGAGAACAACTCACACATTTCTTCTTCACTGCGCAGATACTGCTGATCACTGTAAAGCTTTGGACGGTTCGGATCGGCCAGCGTATAACCATCATGGATAGCCACCCTGATCTCATGGGCATCAAACTGATCCGGGGTCAGGAAGCAAACATCATTGGTTGCAACTACAGGCAACTCAGCCTGCTCGGCAAGTTCAATGGCAAAATGCAGGTAAGCTTCCTCATCGGCACGACCGGTACGAACCAGTTCAAGGTAGTAACTATCCGGGAAATGAGTCTTGTAGAACTCAACACAGCTGTTAACCATGCCCTGGTTGCCTTTCAGCAATGCCTTACCAACATCGCCGCTCTTACCACCAGACAGCAGGATCAAACCCTGCTTATGGTTTACCAGCCATTCTTTATCAATAACCGGCATATGCTGAACATGACCACGCTGGTAGGCCTCGGAGATCAGCAACGTCAGGTTCTTATAACCATCGTTATCAGCTGCCAGGATCGTCAGATCAAACAGCTCTTCGCCCATTTCCTCCGACTGAACCTTAAAGTCAGCACCAATGATCGGCTTCATCCCCGCCCCGTGGGCAGCAAAATAGAATTTCACCAGACCACACAGGTTGGTGAAATCTGTCAGTGCCATTGCTGGCATTCCCATACCGGCGACTTTTTTGACCAACGGCGGGACTTTGGACAGACCGTCCACCATAGAGAAATCACTATGGACACGAAGATGAATAAAACGAGGTTCAGCCATGACTAACCAGTTATGATGTGTTCTTGATACGAAGGGACGATTATAGCCCAAAGGCTGATAATCATCACGGTAAGTGACTTAATCATCAGTACTCTGATGATTAAGTCAACGAATTACGGCTCGACTGTAAATTCCATCAGTCCAGACCAAGAATACGCCTTACCGGCTTGAAGCTTTTACGGTGCTGTTCAATCGCACCGTGCTGCTCCAGAGCCTCAAAATGCGCTTTGGTCGGGTAACCTTTGTGCTTGGCGAAACCGTACTGCGGATACTGAACATCCAACTCTTCCATTTCACGGTCGCGGGTTACTTTCGCCAGGATCGAAGCCGCACTGATTTCAGCAACACGTAAATCGCCTTTCACTACCGACTGAGCAGCCATTGGCAATTCCGGCACCTTGTTTCCGTCCACCAGCACATAATCCGGCTGCACGGATAAACCCGCCACAGCGCGCTGCATCGCAACCATTGTTGCCTGCAGGATGTTGAGCTGATCAATTTCTTCCGGCTCACAACGGCCCAAGGACCACGCCAGCGCCTTCTCTTTGATTTCATCAAACAGGACGTTGCGCTTTTTCTCACTCAGCTTTTTTGAATCTGTCAGTCCTTCAATCGGGTTGTTCGGATCCAAAATTACCGCAGCGGTTACCACTGCACCGACTAACGGGCCACGGCCGACTTCATCCACACCGGCAATCAATTCAGCCTGCGGGTACTCAAACGGTTCAAAATCAGTTGTTGCCATTATTTTTATCTATCAGTTTCAGGACAGCTGCCGCCGCCTGTCTGTCTGCATCACACTTGATCAGTTGGTGCAAACGGGAAAATTCTGTCATCAGTTCGCTGTTGTCCGCCGTCAGGAAGCGATCGACTTCTGCGCACAACTTCTCTGGCACACAGTCGTCCTGAAGCAACTCAGGAACTAACTCACTATCGGCAAGGATGTTAGCCAACGAAACATATTTGGTTTTCAGCATCCGTTTCGCCAACCAGGCCGTCAACGGTTTTACTTTATATCCGACGACCATCGGACGCTTAACCAGCATACACTCCAAAGCCACCGTACCGGATGCCAAGAGCACCGCATCAGAGGCAATCATCGCATTACGGGCAGTGTCGTCCACCAGTACAAAATCAAGCTCAGGAGCCGTTTCCTGCCAAGCCTGCTCGAACTGCTGACGGCGCTTCTGGTTAACCAGCGTGACCACAAAACCCAAATCAGGGTGTTTCTGTTTCAACAGTTTACAAGTTTCGATGAAAGGCGGAGCCAGCATCTCCATCTCGCTACCGCGACTGCCCGGCAATACCGCCAACCACCGTTTGTCATTGTCGAGATTGAGCAGCTCTCGGGCCGCCTGCTTGTCGGTCTCCAGCGGAATCGCATCAGCCATGGTATGACCGACAAACTCACAAGGGACATTGAACTTGTCGTAAAACGCTTTTTCAAACGGCAGGAAAGCCAGCACCAGGTTCGTTGCAGCTTCGATTTTGAAGATCCGCTTCTGACGCCAGGCCCATACAGACGGACTGACATAGTGAACCGTTTTGATCCCGCGTTTTTTCAGATCCAGCTCAAGTCGCAGGTTGAAATCCGGCGCATCAATGCCGACAAATACATCTGGCGGGTTCTCGGAAAAATACTTAACCAGCTCGGCTTTTACCTTGAACAGGCGTGGCAAGCGACCCAGTACTTCGACGATCCCCATCACTGCCAGCTCTTCCATATCGAAAAGTGTCTGACAGCCAGCTTCTTGCATTCGCGGGCCGGCAATACCGACAAACTCCGCATCCGGGTACTGTTCCCTGACCGCCTTCATAAAGCCGGCACCTAAAATATCGCCGGAGATTTCCCCGGCGACAATTCCTATTCGAAGTGGCTTCGTCATATTAGCGAATAATTCCGCGCGTTGATTTTTCGAAAAACTCAACGAACAGCTCCAGAGACTTATGCTCTTTCGCCATTTCTTCAATTTCCGGCTTCACTTCAGCCAGTGTCTTACCTGAACGGTACAGTGACTTATAAACAGAACGAATCGCTTTGATCTCTGCTTTTTCAAAGCCACGACGCTTCAGGCCTTCAACGTTAATACCGAATGGCTGACAGTGGTTACCCTGAGCCATCACATATGGAGGAACGTCCTGAACCACAATAGAGCCGCCACCCAGCATACAGTGGTCACCCACAGTACAGAACTGGTGAATAGCTGACATGCCGCCCACAATCGCGAAGTTGCCCACAGTTACGTGGCCAGCCAGAGTTGCATTGTTCGCAAAGATACAGCGGTCGCCAATCACACAGTCGTGTGCCACGTGGGCGTTGATCATAAACAGGTTGTCACTACCAACTTTAGTGAGGCCATTGTCCTGAACCGTACCGCGGTGCATGGTTACACTCTCACGGATAGTATTACGATCACCGATTTCCAGGCGAGTAGGCTCACCGGCGAATTTCAGGTCCTGACACTCTTCACCGATTGAAGCGAACTGGAAGATTCGGTTCTCACGGCCAATCGTTGTCGGGCCTTTAATTACCACGTGCGACATGATTTCGGTGTCTTCACCGATTTCCACGTCAGCACCGATATAAGTAAACGGGCCAACTTTTACGTTCGCGCCAATGATTGCACCCTCTTCAACTACTGCTGACGGGTGGATTTGTGCCGTTTCGTGAATCATTAAAACTCTCGTCTTGCGCATTTTAGCTCAGCAGAGCAAACCACTTCGCCGTCGACTTTCGCTACACCATTGAACATAGCAATACCACGGCGCTCTTTTAGAAATTCCACTTCAATGATCATCTGATCACCCGGGCCTACCGGCTTACGGAATTTCGCGTTATCGATACTAGCGAAGTAATACAGTTCATTTTCAGCCGGTGCACCGAAGGTCTTAAATGCCAGCAGACCTGTCGCCTGAGCCATTGCTTCCAGGATCATTACACCAGGGAAAACCGGTAGTTTCGGGAAGTGGCCGGTGAACTGAGGCTCGTTGACTGACACATTTTTAATCGCAGTCAGTGTTTTGCCTTCTTCGTAATGAGTAACACGGTCAATCATCAAAAAAGGGTAACGATGAGGCAGAAGCTCTTGAATTTCCGTGATATTCATCGTTTTAGTTTCGCTAGTCAAAACTCTATTCCTGTATCAATTAAATTTAAAAAATACGGTACAACTATAACGCAAAACGGCCTACACAGTGTGCAGGCCTACTCATTATGCAAACTGATCCAGCACTATTCGCCTTTTTCCGCCAGTTTCTTTTCAACGGACTTAAGACGTTTGTTCATTTCGTCAATCTTCATGACTCGTGCCGCCGTCTTGCGCCATTCTCTGTTTGGCTGGAGCGGGATACCGGAAGAGAACATACCTTTCTCTTCAATACTGCGCATCACCATGCCCATACCAGTAATGGTTACACCATCTGCAATCTCAATGTGGCCATTAAGAACTGACGCACCACCGATAATACAGTACTTACCGATTTTTGTGCTGCCAGCAACAATGGTACCACCCGCCATCGCAGTACCATATCCGATCTGCACATTGTGGGCGATTTGCATCTGGTTATCGATGATCACATTGTCTTCGATAATTGTGTCATCCAAAGCACCGCGGTCAATCGTAGTACATGCACCGATTTCCACACGGTTACCGATACGAACCGTACCCAACTGAGGGATTTTAATCCACTCGCCTTTGTCATTGGCATAACCGAAACCATCGGCACCAATAACAGTGCTTGATTGCACCAGGCACTTCTCGCCAAGAACAACACTGTGGTAAATAGTCACATTGGCCCACAGTTTGGTTCCTGCACCGATTTCAGCATTCTTGCCAATAAAACAACCGGCACCAATCTGAACATTATCACCGATGCGGGCACCCGCTTCGATTACAGCGTTATGGCCAATCGATACGTTCTCACCCAACACAGCCGTTGGATCAACATATGCTGATGATGCAATTTCCGTTGCTGACGCCGGAGTCGTATCCAGCAACTGAGCAACTAATGCATAGCAAAGATACGGATCTTTAACTACCAGTGCATTACCCTGGAAATGCTCGACATCCCCTTCTCGTAGCATTACAGCCGAAGCCTTGCAGTCAGCAAGCAACTTGCGGTATTTGCTATCAGAAAGAAACGTAATCTGTCCTTCACCAGCCTTGCTCATATTGGCAAGAGAATGAACTTCAACAGAGCCTTCACCACGAAGCTCTGCACCCAGTTTGTCTGCTAGTTCAGCAAGAGTAATTCCAGCCATTGTTAACCTTAATCGTTTGTATTTATTCAGCTGTTTACACCGGATTATAAAGCAAAACGAAAGTGCGGACCCGGATTACCGTTATCACGCACTTTCGACAAAGCTTCAGCCAACTCGGCGATACTGATGATTGCAGTTTATTTTACTGCAGAGATCACCCTGGTAGACAAGTCATCTTTAGGGCTGGCGAAAAGAACGGCATTAGCATCAACAATGATGTCGTAGCCTTCTTTTTTCGCTACATCCTGAATCGCTTTACGGATTTTCTGTACCAGCTTCTGCTCTTCTTCTGCACCGCGACGGCGCTGATCTTCCTGAAGGGCTTTCGCTTTCAGCTTATAGTTAGATTCAAGTGATGCCATCTCACGTTTGATCTGAGTGCGCTCGCTAGCGCTCATCAGCTCACCATCACGCTTAACTTTGTCTACTTTAGCTTTGATTTTGCTTTCAATTCCACGTAGCTCGTCAATACGGTCTTTGAACTCACCACGTAGTTTCTCAGCCACATTATAACGTTTTGCAAGCTGAGCCATAGCCTGACCAGTTGATACATAGCCGATTTTTTGGGCAGCGTCAGCAGCCTGGGCGTACATAGAAGATGAAAGAATCACCAGGCTTAAACTTGCCGCTTTAATCCACTGTTTCAAAAGGGTATCTCCTTAAATAATTAGAATGTTCGTCCAATTGTGAAGGTAAAGAACTCTTCATCATCACCATCGTATTTCTTGATCGGACGGGCAATCGAGAATACTAGCGGCCCCATTGGCGACATCCACTGTAACGCGGCACCATATGACGCTCGAATCAATGACGGATCGGAATAATCATCTGAGAAGCTATCATTAATATAGCGACCGACTTCGTCAGGATTAAACTCTGTATCCCATACTGTACCGGCATCCACGAATAAACTGGTGCGGATCTGGTTACGCACTTCGTCTGACGCAAACGGTGTCGGAACAATTAGCTCCATACTGGCCAGTGCCACGGCATTACCACCTGCCGCATCATCAGTACCGACCGCACAGTTGTTGTTACCGCCACCACCAATACCGCCAGACGGACAGCCACTTACGTAAACCGCTTTCGGACCAACAGTGTTAGATCGGAAGCCTCGCAGCGTTGAGAAACCACCAGCATAGAAGTTCTCATAAAACGGTAACAAGTGATCACTACCGTTATCAGTTGTACCGTAACCGTTGCCGTAGCCCAATCGGCCTCGCAGCAACAGGCTGAAGTCATGGCCTTCATTCAGCGGGAAGTACTGACGGACATCGTACTGCATCTTAAAGTACTGAGCATCAGAGCCCGGGATAGTCATGCGGAACGATGCACGCTGATGGTTACCGGCTGTCGGGAAGTAACCCCGGTTAAGATTGTTGCGGGTCCAAGAGATCGACCAATCAAAGTCATCAAGCTCAATGACGTTATCACCCCGATCGAAGTCGTGAATCGCCTTGAACTTCTCAATCTGGAAGTATTCCTGAGTATTCGAAATCTTGTTATGGTCGTAACCTAAACCAAACTCGAAAAAGTTCAATTCATCAAACGGGAAGCCCCAGGTCAGGCTGGTTCCGTAACTCTGGTTGGTATAGTCCGAGATGTTAGCATCAGAAGCTTCGAACTCATTGTAGTAAATCTTTCCACCAAGGCTGATTCCGTCGAGGGTAAAGTACGGGTCACGATAATCCAGACTGATATTTTTCTGGTAATCGTTCATCATCGCATTGATACCGAAACGGTTACCTGTACCCAGGAAGTTATCCTGCTGGATACCAGCCTGGAAACTGATCCCTGACTCAGTACCGTAACCAACACCGAAGTTAATGCTACCGGCGTTAGCTTCTTTAACGTTGTACTTGATATCCACCTGGTCGTCAGTACCCGGCACACGTACAGTCTGCACATCAACCGTTTCAAAGAAACCGGTACGGCTCAGACGTTCTTTACCACGCTCAACCGATTTCGAGTTCAGCCAGCTGCCTTCCATCTGACGCATTTCGCGGCGCAACACCTCATCTTTGGTCGAGGTGTTACCTGAGAAGGAAATGTTGCGAACATAAACACGCTTGCCCGGATCGACATTAATAACCAGCGATACCTGCTTGTTATCTTCATCGAAGTCAGGAATAGTTGTGACCTGTGGGTAGGCATACCCCATTTCACCCAGTTTGCGCTTAACTGCCTCTTCAAGCGCCGTTACTTTGGCGCCATTGTAGGTTTCACCGGCTTCAATCGTCACCAGTGCATTCAGCTCTGCTGCTTTACCGACCAAATCACCGCGGAAGCTGACACCCTGTACACTGTACTGCTCACCTTCATTGATCTTCAGGGTGATATACACACCTTTTTTATCTGGTGAAATCGAAACCTGAGTCGCTTCCAGTTTGTATTTCAGGTAGCCATTATTGAGGTAATGAGAACGAAGGGTTTCCAGATCCCCGGCCAGCACCTGCTTCTGGTACTTTTCATTAGCCAGGAAATTCCACCACGGCACTTCTGCCTGAAGGTTGAACTTGTCCTGCAAATCTTCATCAGCAAACACTTCGTTACCGACAAAGTTAATCTGCTGAATTTTGGCTGAAACACCTTCGGTAAACACAAACTTCAGGTCTGCGCGGTTACGCGGCAACGGCGTTACAACCGCTTTTACCGTCGCATTGTATTTACCGACACTGTAATAGAAGTCTTCAAGACCCTTTTCGATCTTGCTTAGCGTAGTACGGTCCAGAGCCTCACCAACACTGATACGAGAGGCATCAAGATTCTCTTTCAGTTGCTCTTCTTTGATCGCTTTGTTGCCGGAAAACGTAATGCTGGCAATTGTCGGACGCTCAAGTACCTTAATTAACAGCGCATTTCCGTCACGGAATACTTTAATATCTTCAAAATTACCGGAAGCAAACAGAGACTGAATCATCTCCGAGATATCACGCTCATCAACATTGTCACCCACCCGGACAGGCATCTTCAACAATGCCGCACCTAAGGTGACGCGTTGCAGGCCCTCGAAACGAATATCATTAACTACAAATTGTTCCGCGCTCTGCGCAACACTACTACCGAGTAAAAGTGATGCGACCAACAGTTTTTTCATCGCCATTACTGTTCTGATTATTCCTTGCTAAAAACGCACTTATTATTAAAGGCGGGTAAAATCATTGAATAGCGCTACGGCCATTAATACAACCAAAATGGCTGATCCCACTCTGTAGCCTATATCCTGAACTCGTTCAGACACAGGACGGCGTGTTACCGCTTCAATAGCGAAGAACAATAAATGTCCTCCGTCCAATATAGGCAGCGGCAACAAATTAACTATCCCCAAATTGACACTAATCAGCGCCAGGAAACCAAGGAAATACACCACTCCATAATCAGCGGTCATTCCGGCCCCTTTAGCAATTGAGATCGGTCCACTCAGGTTCTTTATTGCAACATCGCCCGTAACCAGTTTAGTGACCATATCAAAGGTCAAACTCACCAGTTGCCAGGTTTTCTCTGCCGCTTTAGCGACAGCTTCAAATGGACCATACTGCAGTACAATCCGATACGATTCCGGCCATGGATCAATCTTAGGCGCAAAACCTGCGTACCCAATGACTTCACCATCCCCCAAGGTTTTGGCATTTGGTGTCAGGGTCAGTGCGATACGCTCCCCTTCTCGCAGCACTTCCATTGTCAATGACTGCGACGGGTGAGAACGAACAGCATCAACAACCTGCTGCCAGTCAGTTATTGGTGAACCGTCAATCGAGACAATCTCGTCATTTAACTGTAAACCCGCAGCAATTGCCGCACCATTATCAACAAGTTGTGATATCACCAACGTAATCGATGGTGAGTATGGCTTGATCCCCAGAGTCGTAAGTACTTGCTCTTTTTCAGGGTCAAAAGACCATGATGTCAGATCCAGAGTACGTCGAACTTCGTACTCGGTTCCCGGCACCACTGCCGTCAATACCATTTCATCATCACCAATATGGGAAATCATTGCCATATTGACAGATTCCCAATCAGCGGTTTTGATTCCTGAAATGGATTTTAGTTCCATACCATCGCTTAAACCGGCCTGTGCAGCAATAGAATGCGGAGCTATCTCACCAATTACCGGGCGAACTGCTGGCACACCAATCAGATAGACGACCCAATAAGCAAAAACAGCAAAAATGAAATTAGCCAGAGGCCCAGCTGCAACAATAGCACTTCGTTGCCAAAGTGCTTTGTTATTGAAGGCCTGATGTCTTTTCTCTGCAGGCACGGCTTCGATGCGCTCGTCGAGCATTTTGACGTAGCCACCCAACGGGATCATCGCAAGAGTATATTCAGTTCCGTCCTTACCGACCTTACGCCAAAGCGGCTTACCAAACCCAATTGAAAAACGTTCAACGAAAACACCGCAACGGCGAGCCACCCAAAAGTGACCGTATTCATGAACAGCAATCAAAATTCCCAGCGCAAGTAAAAAAGCACCAAGGTTCCACAAAATTCCCATCATACGGATACCTTACGAATCGCTTCACGAGCCAAAATACGAGCCATTTTATCCAGCTCAATAACGCTTTCCAAGTCAGTCGGTTCGGTCATTTGCGCCACCTCAAGAACCTGACGGTTAATAATTGCAATCTCAGTAAACCGGATTTTATTTGCCAAAAAAGCAGCAACAGCTTCTTCATTAGCAGCATTTAGCGCAGTTGTCGCAGCCTGGCCGGCATAACAAGCATCCATCGCCAATTTCAGGCATGGGTAACGATTGAAATCAGGTTTAAGGAAGGTGAACTCACCTACCTGACTGAAATCCAAAGGTGCCACACCAGCTTCTACTCTTTCAGGATAGGACATAGCACAGGCAATTGGCGTACGCATATCAGGTAAGCCCATCTGAGCCAGCACTGAACCGTCTTTGTATTGCACCATGGAGTGGATAACTGACTGAGGGTGGATAATTACATCCATCTGCTCGCGGGTGGCATTAAACAACCAGCGAGCTTCAATATATTCCAACCCCTTGTTCATCATAGTTGCCGAGTCGACTGAAATTTTCGGCCCCATAGACCAATTCGGGTGAGCAATTGCCATCTCAGGCGTCACAGCCTCAAGCTCAGCAACATCGGTATATCGGAACGGACCACCGGAGCCGGTCAGCAAAATCTTACTAACACCGAACTTGTCTAAATCACAATGCCCCATCGCCCGCTGAACTTCTGCCGGCAAACTCTGGAAAATCGCATTGTGTTCACTGTCAACCGGCAACAATTCAGCACCGTACTCGCGGCAGGCATCAATAAACATCTGCCCGGACATAACAAGGGCTTCTTTATTTGCCAACAGAATTCGTTTGCCAGCCTTAACCGCCGCCATCGTCGGCAACAGCCCTGCAGCACCAACAATCGCCGCCATTACAGTGTCAACTTCTTCCAGCTCCGCCACCTGACACATACCAGTGTCACCAGACAAAACCTGAGTCGGGATATTATGCTGTTTCAGTAACGCGGCTAGCTCTAAAGCCGCAGATTCCGAGGCCATCGCAGCAAATTTCGGCTGCCACTGTCGGCATAGCTCAAACATCTTCTGGTAATTCGACCCGGCAGCCAGTGCGACTACCTCAAACAGATGCGGGTTTTGAGCCGCGACAGCAAGCGTGCTACTACCGATAGAGCCCGTAGCACCAAGAATCGTTAACTTACGCATAAAATCACTTTAATTCAGCTATGAAAAGCAGCCGGTAACGGCTGCTCGATCAAACAACTAACTGCAAGTTCTCCTTGCCAGACAACAAAGAGTAACGGGAGCAATCACTGGTAATACCAATCAGCAGTCTGACGTGAATGAAGAAACAACTGCTCCCATGCAGCAAAAATTGACTACATCATACTAGCCAAAGGTAGAGTAAGGCAAAAACAGGGAAGGCAGCCGTCAGGCTATCAATACGGTCAAGGATACCACCATGACCAGGCAGGATGTTACCGCTGTCTTTGATGCCGGCCACACGTTTGAACATACTTTCAACCAGATCACCAAATACCGAAGCAATAACCGATAACACAGCAATCACCAGCAAGCTCCCTGTACCGGAAAAAGGAATATCCATTATCGCCGCACCACCCCAGGTAACCAAAACAGCTAAGGCTGCACCACCAATTAAGCCTTCAATCGTTTTTTTCGGGCTAACTGCAGGTGCCATTTTATGCTTACCAAATTGCTTACCCGAAAAGTATGCGCCAGTATCTGCAGACCAGACAAGGAAACAAACTAACAGTACCAGTTGAGCACCATGGTATGGTGATTCTGCATAGTTAACAGCGCGGAGCATCAAAACACTCCAGAAGAAAGGAAGCAGGGTCAACAAGCCAAAAATGTATTTTAAAGGTACTGACTTTGACCACAGCGAGGTACTTGAAGGATAAGTGACCGCTAATGCAGAAGCAATTAGCCACCATACGCCACCAATTAACAACATCAACTGATGAGACGGAGCCATAACAGCCAGTGTCATTGCATCTGTTGGCATGATAGCGATTGAAGCCCCCAGAGCAATAGCGGGTACTAACATCGCGCCCAAACGCGATTTAGCATCAACAAATTGGGTCCACTCCCAGAAACCAGCCAGGGTTACTGCCGCCAAAGCGTAAACAAAAGCAGGAAAAGGTAAAAAGAAAATCCCTGCAATTACTAAAGGAGCGAGGATAAGTGCGGTAATAATACGTTGCTTAAGCAAGCTGCGTCCTCTCGTTTTTCGATTTATTGTAGTAACAGCCCGGCATCTCTATCATGCTTTCTGGCCGTTTTTCTCCAGGCTTGACAAGAAAAAGGCATCTTGATAAATCCAGGATGCCTAATCATTGTTACCGCATAAACGCGATAAGCCATTTAATTCAGTGTTACTTTTGCATTAAAGCCTGAATCTGCTCACCGGTACAGCCAAAGCGGCGCTCCCGGCTCACATACCATGCCACAGCATCTGCCAGACTTTTTTCGTCAAAATCAGGCCAGTGCTGCTCAGTAAAGTACAGCTCAGCATAGGCTGCCTGCCATAGCATGAAATTACTGATTCGACACTCGCCGCTGGTACGGATCAGCAAATCAACATCTGGCAAACCAGACGTCGTCAGTTCTGCTGTCATCATCTCTTCTGTGATTTCATCCGCAGTCACCCCCTGCTCCAGCACTTGTTGTGCCAGGCGCTTGGTTGCCTGCAAAATATCCCACTGGCCGCCATAGTTAGCTGCTACATTCAGCACCATACCTGTATTGTTGGCAGTCAGAGTCTCAGCGTCAGCGATTTTTTTCTGCAGCCGCTGGCTAAAACGCGAAGTATCGCCAATGATCCGTAACCGAATATTATTCTTGTGCAGACGTTTTACTTCACGACCCAATACTGTCATGAAGAGTTCCATCAACAGTGACACCTCATCTTCCGGACGACGCCAGTTTTCGCTGCTAAAAGCGAAGAGTGTCACCACCTGGATACCGAGGCGATTTGCAGTCGAGACTGTTTTACGTACGGCTTCAACTCCGGCCTTGTGGCCAAACACTCGAGGCTTACCCTGTGCCTTTGCCCATCGGCCATTGCCATCCATGATGATCGCAACATGCTTCGGCAGGCTCTCAGCACAAAGAGCAGTATCGATTGTATGCTCTGCCATACATCTCCCTCAAAATAAAAAGCGCCGTGCTGCACGCACAGCGCCTCAAACCTCATAAAGCAAAATGGAAAGATTAAACTTCCATCAGCTCTTTTTCTTTCGCTTCCAGAATCACATCAATTTCTTTAACTGCTGCGTCTGTAAGCTTCTGGATGTCATCCTGAGCGCGACGATCATCATCTTCAGAAATTTCTTTCTCTTTCAGAAGAGCTTTAACATCTGCGTTAGCGTCACGACGGATGTTACGAACCGCAACACGGCCCTGCTCTGCTTCAGCGCGCACGATCTTAACCAGATCACGACGACGCTCTTCCGTTAGCGGTGGAAGTGGAACACGAATTACAGTACCCGCAGACATTGGGTTCAGGCCCAGATCTGACATCATAATCGCTTTTTCAACTTTAGGTGCCAGTTCTTTGTCAAAAACAGTAATCGCCAGAGTACGAGCATCTTCAGCTACTACGTTAGCAAGCTGCTTAAGTGGCGTGTTTGCACCGTAGTATTCAACATAGATAGTGTCTAGCAGGCTTGGGTGTGCACGGCCGGTACGAACCTTAGCCAGCTGGTTTTTCAGCGCTTCTACGCTTTTGCCCATGCGCTCCTGCGCATCTTGTTTAATTTCTTCAATCACTATTTATACCCTTTTGATTCGGTAACAACGGAAGCAATATTCATGCTCCCGTTCAGAATGAGTTGGTCAAACTTAGTCGTTAGAGATCAGGGTGCCTTCTTGCTCACCCATCACTACGCGGCGTAGTGCACCTGGCTTATTCATGTTGAATACACGAATAGGCATACCGTGGTCGCGAGCCAGAGTAAATGCAGCTAAGTCCATCACTTTCAGTTCTTTTTCAAGAACGTCATTGTAGCTTAGCTTATCACAAAGAACAGCTTCTGGGTTTTTCACTGGATCATCTGTGAATACACCATCAACTTTTGTTGCTTTCAGTACCACATCAGCTTCAATTTCGATACCACGCAGACATGCCGCCGAGTCTGTAGTGAAGAATGGGTTACCAGTACCGGCAGAGAAAATTACCACACGGCCCTGACGCAGCTGGCTGATCGCATCAGCCCAGTTATAGCTGTCACACACACCATTTAGCGGAATTGCAGACATAACTCGAGCGTTCACATAGGCACGGTGCAACGCATCACGCATCGCCAGACCGTTCATAACAGTTGCTAGCATACCCATGTGATCGCCCACAACTCGGTTCATACCAGCCTCAGCAAGGCCTGCACCACGGAACAGGTTACCACCACCAATTACAAGGCCGACTTGCACGCCCAGTTCAATAAGTTCTTTGATTTCCTGAGCCATACGGTCAAGAACTTGCGCGTCGATACCAAAACCTTCGTCGCCCTGCAGAGCTTCACCGCTAAGTTTCAGCAAGATTCGTTGATAAGTCGGTTTAGGATTTGTGGTCATTTTTACCTTCCAGGCTTACAAATAGAGATATGGAGTTGTGAAAAGACCGCAGCCTAGGCCACGGTCTTCAGAGTGCAATTCGCTAAGGATTAACCTTTCTGCGCCAGTGCAACTTCTTCTGCGAAGCTCAGGCCTTCTGCTTTCTCGATGCCTTCACCTACTTCTAGACGTACGAAGTTAGAAACTGTTGCGCCAGTTTCTTTCAGGTGGTCACCAACAGATTTCTTAGGTTCCATGATGAATGCCTGACCTGTCAGAGAGATTTCGCCTGTGAATTTCTTCATACGGCCAGTAACCATCTTCTCTGCGATTTCAGCTGGCTTGCCTTCGTTCATCGCGATTTCAACCTGAACCTGACGCTCTTTTTCAACTACGTCAGCTGGTACGTCTTCTGGGTTCACGTACTCTGGGCGAGAAGCAGCAACGTGCATTGCTACGTGCTTCAGAGTTTCTGCATCGCCGTTACCTGCAACAACAACACCGATACGGTCGCCGTGACGGTACTGAGCTACTTGCTCACCTTCGATGTAAGATACGCGACGGATAGAAACGTTCTCACCGATCTTAGCAACAAGAGCTACACGCTTCTCTTCGAACTGAGCCTGTAGTTCAGCGATGTCAGCTTTGCTAGCTGCAGCAGTTTCTGCTACTTCGTTAGCGAAAGCTAGGAAGTTGCCGTCTTTAGCAACGAAGTCAGTCTGGCAGTTCACTTCTAGAAGTGCAGCTACACCTTCACCTTCTTTAATGATGATTGCGCCTTCAGCAGCTACGTTGCCTGCTTTCTTAGCAGCTTTAGCAGCACCGCTCTTACGCATGTTTTCAATTGCCAGCTCGATGTCAGCGTTAGCTTCTACTAGCGCTTTTTTACATTCCATCATACCTGCGCCAGTACGTTCGCGCAGTTCTTTAACTAGGGCAGCTGTAACTGTTGCCATTGTTATATCCTCAGTTTGAATTCTTGGTATAAAAATCAGGGGCCAATTCGGCCCCTGGTAACCATTCTTAGTTTACACAAGGTAACTTAAGATGCTCAAAGAGCCGGCTATTACTCAGCTTCTACGAAACCGTCTTGCTCAGCTTGTGCAACGATGTCTTGGTTACGACCTTCAGTTACAGTTGCTGCTACAGCGTTAGTGTAAAGCTGGATAGAACGGATTGCGTCATCGTTACCTGGGATAACGAAGTCAACGCCGTCTGGGTTAGAGTTAGTATCTACTACTGCAAATACTGGGATACCCAGGTTGTTAGCTTCTTTGATTGCAATGTGCTCGTGATCAGCATCGATTACGAACAGAGCGTCTGGTAGGCCGCCCATGTTCTTGATACCGCCTAGAGACTTCTCAAGCTTCTCCATTTCACGAGTCAGCATTAGAGCTTCTTTCTTGGTTAGCTTGTCGAAAGTACCGTCTGTAGACTGAGTTTCAAGATCTTTTAGACGCTTGATTGACTGACGAACAGTTTTCCAGTTAGTCAGCATACCACCCAACCAACGGTTGTTTACGTAGTACTGGTCACAGTTAACTGCAGATTCTTTGATTGATTCGCTGGCTGCACGCTTAGTACCAACGAAAAGTACTTTACCCTTGCGAGCTGCAATCTTGTTGATTTCAGCCAGAGCGTCGTTGAACATTGGTACAGTCTTCTCAAGGTTGATGATATGCACCTTGTTACGAGCACCGAAGATGAATGGCTTCATCTTAGGGTTCCAGTAACGAGTTTGGTGACCGAAGTGAACACCAGCCTTAAGCATGTCGCGCATTGATACAGTTGCCATTGAATATTCCTCTTGGGGTTAGGCGTCCACATATCCCATTCAACCGACCCGTATAACCTGCCATACAGCAAATTAGCAGCCTCGCGTAAGGCTGACGAGCACCCCGGAGAATGTGTCGATATGTGTGAGTGATAAAAAATAGTAAGTGCAATCTTACTTATTTGGTCGAAACACAAGTAAGCAAATTACGGCGCGCTTTATACCATATTTTGACAAGCAAAATCCAGCCTAATTATAGTTGAGCGCCCTCAACCCGGTTTCCATCCGACGTCCTCACTGTTACCATGTATGCAATAGAAACAGTCAATGCAGAGAAGATTGAATGAGCATCAAGATCAAAACGGCTGATGAAATTGAAAAAATGCGCGTTGCCGGCCAACTGGCCGCAGATGTGCTGGAAATGATCGAACCACACGTAAAAGCCGGTGTAACCACCGAAGAGTTGGATCGCATCTGCCATGAATACATCACCAAAGAGCAAGGTGCCGTTCCGGCTCCGCTTAACTACCATGGTTTCCCGAAATCAATCTGTACTTCGATTAACCACGTTGTTTGTCACGGTATCCCGGCAGAGCTTGATGAGCCGGTAAATGGCAAATACAACAAACCTGCGGTACTGAAAGACGGTGACATCATCAATATCGACGTTACTGTAATCAAAGATGGCTACCACGGCGATACCTCGAAGATGTTCGAGATCGGTGAAGTTTCACTGGAAGACAAACGCCTGTGCCGCGTGGCTCAGGAAAGCCTGTACCTGGCAATGAAAAAAGTGAAGCCTGGTGCCAAACTGGGCGAAATTGGTACTGCTATCCAGAAATTCATCAAAAACGGTAACAGCCGTTTCTCTATCGTTAAAGATTTCTGTGGCCATGGTATCGGCAATGAGTTCCACGAAGAGCCTCAGGTTGTTCACTACAAAAACAACGACCGCACCGTACTAAAAGCAGGTATGTGCTTCACTATCGAGCCAATGATCAATGCCGGTAAGTTCGGTTGTGATGTTGACGACGATGATGGCTGGACGGTTTACACTGTTGACGGCAAGAAATCAGCCCAGTGGGAGCATACTTTGCTGGTAACCGACACTGGTTGTGAAGTGCTGACCCTGCGTAAGGAAGAAAGCATTCCACGCCTGATGCATAACGCATAATCCCTGAGCCGGCCTAGTGCCGGCTTTTTTGAACCTTCCTAATTTCATCGCATTACGGTTATAGTAGTAACTAATCACCGACTCAACATGGCACGGACTGCGATGACAAACACCTCTCCCGCATCTTCAGCACAACCATCATCTATCGTTCAAGAGCAACTACGCACTGAGCTCAACCAGTTTGCTGAATTACAAAAAAAGCAGTTCAGCGCCCACATTCCGGTAACTGAACTGGTGCAGGCCCGCTCAGCCTTTATTGATGAGCTGTTGCAACGGCTATGGCTGCAATTCGGGCTGAATAAAGTCAGCGAACTGTCGCTAATTGCCGTCGGCGGCTACGGACGAGGCGAGCTTCATCCGCTATCTGATGTCGATATCCTTTTACTCAGCCAGAATGAACTGGATGATGCTACCGGCAAAACAGTCAGCGAATTCCTGACCCTGCTGTGGGATCTGAAGCTCGAAGTCGGCCATAGCGTCCGCACACTTGAGGACTGTATTAAGATTGGATTGGAAGATCTGACTGTTGCTACCAACCTGCAAGAATCCCGCTTGCTTTGTGGCAGCAGCGAGACTTATCAGCACCTTGAAGAAACGGTTAATTCCGGTAAGTTCTGGCCCAGCGAGCAATTCTATCGTGCCAAAGTTGAAGAACAGCGAGCCCGCCATGCCCGCTACCACGATACAACCTATAACCTTGAGCCAGACATTAAATCCAGCCCCGGCGGCCTGCGTGATATCCATACCCTGAGCTGGGTGGCCCGTCGCCATTTCGGCGCCACCAACCTGCTCGAAATGAGCCGATTTGGCTTCCTAACCGATGCCGAATACCGAGAGCTGGCCGAATGCCAGGACTCACTGTGGCGGATCCGTTTTGCCCTGCACAGCGAACTGCGCCGCTACGACAATCGCCTCACTTTCGAACATCAGGCATCGGTAGCCCATCAGCTTGGCTACACTGGGGAAGGTAACCGCCCGGTTGAAATGATGATGAAAGAGTTCTACCGCACCCTACGCCGGGTTTCAGAGCTCAACAAAATGCTGCTGCAACTGTTCGACCAGGCCATTCTTAACAACGGACTGGAAACAGAAGCCACACCGCTTGACGATGACTTCCAGATCCGCGGTCATCTGATCGAAGCCACCAAGCCTGCGCTATTTCAGGCCCGGCCGGAAACCATCCTGGATATGTTCTTGCATGTAGCGCGCAATGCGGAAATCGAGGGTATTGCCGCACCGACCCTGCGCCAATTGCGCACAGCCCGACGCCGCCTGAACCGCTTTCTGGTCGATATTCCTGCTGCCCGCGAGAAGTTCATGGAACTGGTTCGCGAACCTAATGTACTGAGCAAAGCCTTCCGCCTGATGCATCGCCACGGCGTCCTCTCAGCCTATCTGCCGCAATGGAGTCAAATTGTCGGCCAGATGCAGTTTGACCTGTTCCACGTCTATACCGTGGATGAGCACAGCATTCGTCTGTTGAAAAACCTCAAGAAATTCAGTGATCCCGAAAACCGCCAGCGCCATCCGATTTGCTGCGAGATCTATCCACGGATCGCAAAAAAAGAACTGTTGATCCTGGCTGCTATTTTCCATGACATTGCCAAGGGCCGCGGCGGCGACCATTCCGAACTCGGTGCTACTGAGGCTTACGATTTCTGCATTCAGCACGGACTGTCCCGCCCTGAAGCCAATCTGGTTAAATGGCTGGTCAACCAGCACCTGCTGATGTCGGTAACAGCGCAGCGCCGGGATATTTATGATCCTGAAGTCGTAGCTGAATTTGCCAAAGAAGTAAGAGATGAAGAGCGACTGGATCACCTGATTTGCCTGACCGTGGCTGATATCTGCGCCACCAACCAGGAGCTTTGGAACAGCTGGAAGCGAACCCTGCTGGCCGAACTATACTACTCGACTCAAAAAGCCCTGCGCCGCGGCCTGGAAAATCCACCTGATGTTCGCGAGCGGATCCGCCACAATCAGCAAATGGCCTCGGCGATCCTTCGCAGTCACAATTTTACCCAACGGGAAATTGATGTACTGTGGCAGCGCTTCAAGGCCGACTACTTTCTGCGTCATACCCACAAACAAATCGCCTGGCATGCCGAAGCGATCCTGACTAATGACGATCCGGAAATGCCGCTGATCCTCCTGAGCAAAAAGCCAACCCGCGGTGGTACCGAAGTCTTCGTCTACTGCCAGGATAAAACCAAACTGTTTGCGATTGTGGTATCCGAGCTCGACAAGAAAAACCTCAGTGTCCATGACGCCCAGATCATGACCAGTAAAGACGGTTATGCGCTGGATACCTTCATGGTACTCGACCCTAGCGGCAAAGCCCTGAGCGAAGGCCGACATAACAGTGTCCGCCGCGCACTAATTAAAGCCCTGACCCAAATGAAGTCTGAGCGTAAGAAAAAGCGGCCACCGCGCAAACTGCTGCATTTCAATGTCAAAACCCGGGTTGATTTCCTACCGACCAAAACTGGCAAGAAAACCATGATGGAACTGGTTGCACTGGATATGCCGGGACTGCTGGCGAGAGTCGGCTCGGTCTTTGCCCGCCAGAACATCAGCTTGCAAGCGGCCAAAATCACCACTATTGGCGAGCGGGCTGAAGACTTCTTCATCCTGGTTAACGAAGAAGGCAGCCAGCTGACCGATGAGCAGCAACAACAACTTAAAACTGCCTTAATCGAACGACTGGATGCGGCCAGATAATCAGCCTAGATAGAAGGTGAAACGTCTCTCCCGAAGCAACAAAAACAGCTCGGGGGAGAAGTTAGATCTTACCCACAATTCAGGTGCCACAGAGGGACGTTACCATTCGGAGTTGCTACATTAATAGCAAAAGCAGCCAGCATAATGAGGTCCCTATGTACCCACACCTCACCGGTATCGGTATCGAACACCCGGAAACCATTGATCGTTACAGCCTGCGTCAAGAAGCAGCTAATGACATCCTCAAGATCTACTTTGCCCGCCAGAAAGGTGAACTCTTTGCCAAAAGCGTCAAATTCAAATTCCCTCGCCACCACAAATCAGTGGTTATTAACAGCGGCAACCGGGAATACAAAGAGATCACAGAGATCAACCGCAACCTTACCTTTATCATCGACGAACTTGATCAGTTAACTCAAAGAAAGCACACCGAAGTCGATGTGAAGAAGAAAATCCTCAATGATCTGCGCCATCTGGAACAGGTCGTCACACATAAGATTGCCGAAATCGAAGCTGATTTGGAAAAACTGAAATAGCGGGCGCTAGAAGAAAACAGCTGACAGATAACTAACTTAGCTAAATAGAAATCGCACTCCTGAAAACCACCACAGTGAACCAGGAGTGCGAGATAGCCGAGGGAGCAAGCAAGTTATCCCAGTCGGCTGACAAATTCGTCCAGCCAGGGCATAGCGACTTCCAGCGCATCAAAATTCACACAGGCATCAACCCGCAAAATAGGAATCAATGGCTTGGCCTGAAGCTGTTGCAACAGTTCATCGACCTGACGCCCCCCACCGCAAAAGCGTTCTTCGCCGTAACTCAAGTCACCCAATGCAATCACACCGTAATTAAGTTCAGGCATCTGAGGAAACTGCTCATTCAGGGCCAGATAAAGCGGCATAAGATTATCAGGGATCTCCCCTTCTCCGGTGGTAGATGTCACCACCAGCACCACATTTTCCCGATACCGGATAAAATCATCAAACTGAGGTTCAGGGTAAAGTTGGGCATCATGCCCGCTCGCCACCAACTTCTCTACTGCGGCTTCAGCCACTTCCTCTGCGCCGCCGTACACAGTACCGACAAAAACACCTATCTTTTTCCCTACAGCCATAGCTTCCTGCCTCGCAATTACTGATAACCGTTTCTTCTTACTGTGGTCGCATACCTGGCAAGATGCAAATAAAACAAACGCCTAGCGAGATCGCTATTATGTTGTAGCCATAGGAAGAACCAGACCGACGAACAGAACTAGTCTTGCGGAGCCATCATAGACAGAGGCCAATCAAAAGCAGTCATAACCCGATTCCATGCCTCATCCGTACCAGCCCGGATATCCAGCTGTTCACCGGTGATCGGATGCTCCAGCTCTAAGCGGGAAGCATGCAACATCAGACGGCGACAATCATAATTATCCCTGAAGCTGCGGTTATGACGACCGTCGCCATGGTTCACGTCACCGATAATATGGTAGCTGAGATGGTGCATATGACGACGCAGCTGGTGCTTGCGACCCGTTTCCGGCTTCATTTCTACCAGGGTGTAACGGCTGGTTGCGTAGCGGCCAACGGCAATATCCGTCTCTACTTTCGCCAAAGGTCCATACGCCGTCACTGCCGGCTGGGCTTCTTTATCCTGATCGGCATGTTTATCTGCGATCTTATCCAGCTCTTCTTTCAGCGGATAATCAAGCACTGCAGCTTCTTTAATCCAGCCGCGTACTACGGCGTGGTAGGTTTTCTTCACGTCACGACCGGCAAACTTCGGCATCATTTGTGAAGCCACTTCGCTCGACAGCGCAAACAGCAAAACACCGGATGTCGGGCGATCCAGACGGTGAAGCGGAAAAACATGCTGGCCGATCTGATCACGCAGCGTCTGCATTACAAACTGAGTTTCGTGGCGATCCAGCCATGAACGGTGCACCAGCATACCCGCCGGCTTATTAACAGCAACCAGGTACTGGTCTTGATAAAGGATTTCTAATTCCATGGCTTATTCGGCTCTAAACAGATCATCTAATTTAAGGGTAACGGCCAACACTGACGCCCTGCCCGGTAGCTCTTTCATCGCTTCTTCAACATAAGGAGAAATCGCAAACTGCGCTGGTAGCGGAGCCTGCATCAGCACCAACTGAGTCATACGCGCGATAAAGATCCACTGCAACCACTGGGCACACGTCAGCGTATCGACCGCAAACGGCTCGGTACTGGCCAACGCAGCTGGCTCCGGAGAGGTGTTTTCCCACAAACAGGCTTCACGCATGATTGCTTCTAGCTGCTCCAGCAGTTGTTGGGTCTGATGGTATTTGTCCATCGTTTTTCTCCCTACAAGGTTTATCAATACCAGCAATAAAGCGCGCAAGGATACCATCTTAAGCGCGGAGTCCATATAATCAGGGGAATCATTTAAGAGTAAGCATCATGTCCATGGATAAATTTCATACCCTGACCGAACTGCTGGATAACGCTGGTTGCCAGTATAAAATTTTTGATCTTGGCCGCCGCGTGTGCGAAATCGACATCAACCAATTCAAAGCGGTTGAAGATAACCGTCAACCCTATCCATGGCCGCTACAGCAGCACGCCCACTTGTCGATTTCCTTCTGGCAACAAGGTAATGCACCATGGATCTGGTTCCTGCGCTTACCATTGGACGAGCGGGGGCTGCTGAAACAGGCCGCTGTCGGTGACTTTATCAAGTATGTCATAGAAGCGATGGGTGCCACCCTCAATAGTGCCCCGACCGAAGAAGAGCAGGAGAAGCTTGCCGCTAACCCTTATACCTTCAAGCCAAACGACGACAAAATGGCGATTTTCCACGCCCAGCTTCGCCAGCAATTATCCCTCCCTGCCAGCCAATACTATGAACATGCACAGCATTACCTGACCGGTGCTCTCGGCTGGGACAAATGGCAAAGCATTGGCCTGCAAGGCCTGGCTGATGTTTGTGCCCGAATGAAGCAAGAAAATAACACAACCCTGCTGCGTAAGTCGTTGAGCAATCTGCCGATGACTCCGCTCTACGCCCTGCTGGGCTGCCTGGAACATTGTGAACTGCCTGAAACGCTTGGTGAACGCATCGCCGAAATCCTTGAGCAAGAATGCCAAAAAGCAGAACCGGATCTGTTTTTGATTTCCGCACTGATCCGTGCCCTTTCAGGCAGCGACAATCAGCTACTGAACCGACAACTGAAAAAACTATTGTCAGAACCGGCACTGTGCCACCCTGAAATTCTGGTTGCGATCGCCGGGCGCTGCTGGAATGGCCTGACCGACATTGAGAACGCCAGCCAGTTCCTCCTACGCTTGGCAGAAACAGAAGATCAGAGCCTGTTCAATCAACTGTTTGCCGACCTGGTGATGCTACCCGTTCTGCGTGGCATCATGCTGCAAATCCTGCACAGTGAAGCCAATCCAGCACTGGTTACCGCCATTGCCAAACTGCAGCAACACGCCCGTGGGCAGGCTTAACTCCTGCTGAAAAGAGGTAAGAGATGGATAACTTACTGGGCATTCTGGCCCTTGCGTTACTGGGCTACTTGTTCTGGCAACAACGCCGTCAAACTGAGTTTGCCCAGAAGTTCATAGAACAACGCTGTGACACCCTGAACCTGCAATTACTGGCGATTGCCAGAGGCGAACACAAGCTCAAAGACAGTGAAGGTCGATGGCAGTGGCACACTGTGTACCTGTTTGAGTTTTCCGCTGATGGTCATGACTCTTATCAGGGGTATGTGGTGATGAAAGGATTTCGGCCAATGCAGTTTTATGTTCCGCCGCATCATATGCCGGATTGATGTATTTTGGGGATATAGAAAAAGAACGGGCGCGACTTTCGTCGCGCCCTTAGGTCTTACATGCAGCATTCCCGCTACTAAGATGCTCCCTGCATCATTCCTTTGAATTGCTGGAATCCGTCAGCATATTCCTTTTAATCTTCTTCCTGAAGTGGTCTTTAGGCCTTCCTGACCCGTCAGTCTTTCCTGTACTGACTCTCTTCGTCCTTCCTGGCGGTGTCCCTGACTTCTTCCTGAAGTGGTCCTTGTGTCTTCCTGACCAGCAAACTTCCTGCCTGCTGCTAACCGATCCCTTCGGCTGTTCCCTTCACAGTCCTTGTTCGATATATCTTCCTGATACACCGGCCTCTTCCTGAGACTGCCAATTCCCTGGCTCTTAGTTCCTGTTCCGTTCCGTCAGTTCCTTCCGACACAGTTAAGATTACGCTTTTCGAGCCCAAACAGAACCACCATCCGGTCATTCTTTCTCTGTCAGAAGAATGTCAAACAAGAACAAGGTGATACAAACACTTTAAAAACAATTACTTATGCAAGTACGAAAGTTATTTACTTGCTGATATCTCCGGTTTATCCCACAAGTTTGTAAGAGATCTCGCACAAATGAGTTGGATAATGGCGGAAAAGGACGTTTTACTGGATGTGAAAAAAGAACGGGCGTGACTTTCGTCACGCCCTTAGGTCTTACTTGCAGCTATCCCGCTACTATGTTGCTCCCTGCATCAATCCTTGATAATGCTGTTTCCTTCAGGTAATCCCTAATCTCTATCCCAGAGTTGTCCTTCGGTGGTTCCATGACCCGTCGAATCATCCTGTTCCGACTCTCTCATCCATCCTGGAGGTGTCCTTTAACTTCATCCTGAAGTGTTCCTTGCCTCTGTCCCAGAGGTGTCCTTGACTTCTTCCTGAAGTGATCCTTATGTCTTCCTGACCAACAAACATCCTGTCTGCCGACGATATCCCTACCGTGTCCTTTACCATCCTTGTCAGTCGGCTATCCACGCCAACTCACTCTCTTCCTGAGTATTTCCCCATCCTGAGGAAAGCCACGTCCTGCGACCTGTTCAAATCCCTGATGTCGTTTCCTTTCGACGCAATCGATATTACTCGCTTTAAATCGGCAAACAATGCGACGAAGTCGACATATTTAATCAGCGAAAGCATTCACTAACAAAATCAAAGTATAAGCATTTGTATTTTAAGAACAAAAAAGGAAGTGAACAGTGATTTAAGATCCTGTCCTAAGAATTTATCCCACACCAATGTAAGAGATCTCTTACAAGAACTATAGGCGATATCTGGGAAGCGGTTGCACTAGAGGAAAAATTTAAATAGTGATAAATCAGCAAACTTATCGTCTATCAATTTACAATTCACTATGTAAATAAACTAATTGAATAAAGTGAGTGTGGCGAACCTGATTATCTGGAAAACATCACTTAGACCAATCGGGATAAGTAAGTGTTAGGTTAATTGCGCAGGAAAAATCGCCTAGAAAAAGGAAGAATTTGCAGTAACTAGTGGCGTTAATTACAAAAATACTGACGCCATAATAGGTGATTTTAACCAGCAATAATGATCAAATACTTATGCTAATTGTATTAAGCGAAGATAATACGAACGGCCTGAACAGATATAAAGCTAGAGCCCAAAAAAGAACGGGCGCGACTTTCGTCGCGCCCTTAGGTCTTACATGCAGCATTCCCGCTACTAAGATGCTCCCTGCATCATTCCTTTGAATTGCTGGAATCCGTCAGCATATTCCTTTTAATCTTCTTCCTGAAGTGGTCCTTAGGCCTTCCTGACCCGTCAGTCTTTCCTGTACTGACTCTCTTCGTCCTTCGTGGCGGTGTCCCTGACTTCTTCCTGAAGTGGTCCTTGTGTCTTCCTGACCAGCAAACTTCCTGCCTGCTGCTAACCGATCCCTTCGGCTGTTCCCTTCACAGTCCTTGTTCGATATATCTTCCTGATACACCGGCCTCTTCCTGAGACTGCCAATTCCCTGGCTCTTAGTTCCTGTTCCGTTCCGTCAGTTCCTTCCGACAAGGTTCATATTACGCTTTCTCCTCTCCGGAACAACGCCCGGGAAATAATTAAATTTCCCCCACAGCCTGACAAACGCAACAAAAGCATTAAAAAAAACAAACACTTAATATCAAAGCTAAACCATTATCCTACCGTTTTCTCAAATATGTCTTACGGCTTTGTAAGAGATCTCGCACAAAGCAACAAGAGATATGAGTCCTGAAGCCCTTCAACGAAGAAAATACAACGGGCTCACATCACATGACACAGTGAAAATATGCGCTTGCTTCGGGCCTAATCGTGACTTTATCCCCTCTTGATCCTCTCTATACTTAGGAACATATCAGCCAGTCTTTACAACGGAAATGGAGCAAGTCATGGAAACGTTCAATCACAACCTATCCAGCTTATTCAGCCAGTTAGGCCTAAATAACTCCAAAGAATTCATCGAATCTTTCCTAAGCGAGCACCACCTGGATCAGCATGAGAAACTCACAGAAGCCAGTTTCTGGCAACCCTCACAGAAGCGATTTCTCAAAGAATCCCAAGAGCAGGACGCCGACTGGTGTGAAGTTATTGATCAATTGGATGCTTTGCTACGAAAATAGCCAAAACATCCAGCAACGTCAGGAAGCGTTATGTCATCAGAAATTACTCAGGCTTTGGAACAGGCCATCAACTCACTGGTTGCAGAAGGAAAGGAACCATCAGTTGCGTTGATAAAATCCCGCCTTGCCGACCCTTTACCCATGCCGCTGATCATCAAAGCACTGCAAGCATGGAAGAAAAACGCCAAAGTACCGAAAATAGAAAAGACAGAGCCAACAATCAGCATGGAAGAAAGGGTCAAACAGCTTGAGCAGCAGGTCGCTGCACTGACCGCCCGCATTGAGCAGCTTGAAAACAGCTGAGCATACATTCTCAACCGTCAACGCTGATGGTTCAGGTTTAAAGAGGATGACAAACAGGGCAAAGCCGTGCCCTGTTTGTTTATCTGACATATCAGATTATTGGTAGTCCCAGGATAAGTTAGAAACTATCCGGCAGTTATCGCATTTAAAGTGGAAGATGCCGTGTAAAGGTTCATTCTGGTGCCATTCACCGCCACATTTAGGACACGGGCGATTTTTCTCCGCCTCCAGGCTTTCTCCACCAACCTGGTACTGGTAGTAATAAGTCGGGATCTTAGTGATATATTCAATCCGGCCACGTAAATCCCAACCACGGCGGAACAAATCACTGTCAACATCACGAATTTCATGCAGTGCCGCATGTTCCGCCTGACAACCACCAGCCATCTGAATTTCATCACAAGCCTGCCACTCTGTCTGCCACTTCACGACAGCTTTATGATCACCATTTAACGTCGGACCTATCCGGTACAGCGGGATCGGCATCAGGGTTTCACCACAGCGCAGCGGCGAGCAGGTATGAACATAAGTGGTATAAATCACCTGCCAGCTGGGTGAAAATTCTTCCGCCGCCGCTTCCGAGTTAATGTCCCGGCCCAGTACCTTAATCTTAGGGCTCAGCAAACAGGCCTGGCTCAGGCGATTCATACAGGCTTTAACACTGTCACTATGAAATTGTGGATGCAGACTTTCTTCCTCTGGGCACACTACCCTGACCCGGAACATCCCTTCATCCATAACAATCGGAAACTCACGGCCTAAGATCTGGCCGTTGTAACGCAAAGCATCCAGCAAACCGTTAACCGCCATGTCGACAGCCGACACCGTCGTGTTATCAAAACACTCAAATTGCAATTCAACCACATACATCTGTCAGCATCCCCGCACAACAGGCTGTAGTTCCTGCAAGAAGGTTTCGACATCAGCAGTCAGCACTTCTCGGCTATCCTTACCCAGTGTCTCCAAAATAACCTGACCGGTGAGGTTACAAATAGCAATCACCTTATCTTCATCATCCAGCACGCCGATAAATACGGTCGGTTTCTGTTTCAAACGACGCTGCATCACCAGGTGACCCAGAATATTTTCCTGCAACCGCTTTTCATCTGCCTCACTGAAGACCTGAAGCAAGTCGAATTCCAGACCACGGAAACTGGCTGCCATGTCACCACTGAACTGAGCGCCGTAAAACACTTTAATATCTTCGTGAAGGCGAAGCTCTATCCCTCTTTCAACTGCCGCCAGATCGCCCTGGGGATCACGTTTGACCGGCTTCCATGTCACTTTATACCCAGAATCCTGTTCAACACATGGTGATACCAGCCCCACCAAATCTTCACTTTGTGGAAAACCTTGACCTGCATCACACCATGCTTGCAAAAAGCGGGATGAGAAATCAAATAACGCGTCCGCAACGGGATGATTCATTCGCAACCTCATTAAAGATTAAGTAAACTTTGCACATTCTAATCCAAGTGTGTCCAGGACAGTATGAGCAAATATAAAGACGCTAAAGAATTAGCAGGTTTAACTCTCGGCAAGAATACCGAGTACAAAGATCAGTATGACCCATCACTTCTTCAGCCGGTACCTCGCAGCCTGAACCGTGATGATCTGGCCCTGGGCGAAGACCTGCCATTTACCGGCTATGATATCTGGACACTGTATGAACTGTCCTGGCTCAATAGCAAAGGTTTGCCACAAGTGGCGATCGGTGAAGTTCGCCTGCCGGCATCCAGCCCGAACCTGATTGAATCCAAGTCGTTCAAGCTCTACCTGAACAGCTTCAACCAGACCCGCTTTGCTTCATGGCAGGAAATCGCTGATATCCTGCAAAAAGATCTGAGTGATTGTGCCGGTGCCACTGTCGATGTGACTATCCAGCCACTGTCTGACTTCGATGGTCAGCCAATTGCCAACTTCGCCGGTGATTGCATCGACGATCAGGATATTGAAATTACTGACTACAGCTTCAACCCGGATCACCTTGAAGGTGCCGCTGAAGGTGAGATTGTAACTGAAGAGCTGAACAGCCACCTGCTGAAATCGAACTGCCTGATCACCAGCCAGCCGGACTGGGGAAGCGTTAAAATTTCATACAAAGGCAAAAAGCTGAACCGTGAAAAACTACTGCGCTACCTGATCTCATTCCGTAACCACAATGAGTTCCATGAACAGTGCGTTGAGCGTATTTTCACTGACCTGATGAAATACTGTCAGCCGGAACTGCTGACCGTTTATGCCCGCTATACCCGTCGCGGCGGTCTGGATATCAACCCGTACCGTACCAATCAGGGTAAGACGCCAAGCAACAACGATCGCCTGGCTCGTCAGTAACAGGGAACCATTCCTGCATCCTGCAAATCCCGCTATTCCCTTTATAGGGGAAGCGGGATTGTTATATTCTCCCGGTTGATATTCCTGCCCAAATTGCTGCGAAAGTAATAAAAAACACATTGTTTCTGCTGATTAAATTCAGCAAATTCGAGTACTTTGCTGGACTTGATTGAGCAAGCCAGTAATATTAGACCCAGAGTTTTTTTGGGGTTTAAGAATAAGTATGTATCTGCGCCGTTGGCTGGTAAGTGTGCTATTTGTCCTGGCCGCTTCATTTAATGTAAGTGCCAAAATCTACACCACACCAATTTTGGCGGATGCCAACGAGCTGTTACAAACCAGTCCGGACAAGACAGTAGAAATCACTGCCAGCTACCTGGAACAGCGCCGTATGAGCAACCCCACAGAGCTGTCACGGGTACACGTTAACGACGAAGCCGACCATACTATCCGTACCCCACTCAATACAATCAATGCACTTCAGCTTCAGGCCCGAGCCTATTCCCTGCTCAATCAACCAGAAGAAGCCTTGCAGGCTGTCAAACAAGCCGAGAAACTGGCTGTCGATAATGCCCTGTCATTTACTCTGCTCGAAAGCCGCCTGATCCATGCCCATATTTACTGGGAAAACCTGAAAAACAACGCTGTCGCCCTGAACATGTTGGATCAAGTAGATCAGGAAATGGAACAATCTGAAGCTCTTCAGCTGACCAAACAGATTAAGGTTTTGCAGTATCAGGCGCTGATGCAGCGCGCGGTGATTGAGTCTGAACTGAACAATGAAAACAAAGCCGAAAAACTCTTTACCCGCGCCAAGCGTTTTCTGGTGAATATCGACGACAACAACGAACTCATCAACTATCAGCTGACTATCGGCCACCACTATTTACAGCATCGCCATTTCGATCTTGCTCTTGATCGCCTGCTCAGTGGTTATTGGCTGGCTGTCGAGCAGGACAACAATGCTCTGGTTGCCATGGCCAACTACGAACTCGCCAGCCTGTTTGAGCAACGTAAGGTCTTCGACAAAGCGCTGGAACATGCCACCCAGGCAGGAGAATTCTTCGAGCACTTCAACCGCACCATGCCGCTGGCCAAAACCCTGGCACTGATCGCTTCTGTCTACGAGCAACAGGGGCGCTATAACCTGGCACTGGTTCACTACTTCAATGCCCTGGACCAAGAAACCCAGCTCAAGCACGAAATCCGCTCGGCCCGGCTGCGCCTGAGTATTGCCCGGGTCTACCTGCAGCTTTACAACTACCCGAAAACCGAACAATATCTTCAGCATACCCGCCAACTGGCAAAACAGAGCGGTAATGAATCCATCCAGGCTGAAGCCCAGATCCTCCAAGGCAAACTTGAACTGGCCGAAGGCCATATCGATAGAGCGGTATCAAACCTGCAGTCTGGCCTTATTGCAGCCAGCCGCCTCGGTGACCTTGACCTTCAACTGATGGGCGAGTCCGTGCTGTCCAATGCCTTCGAACAGCAAAACGACTACTACAATGCCCTGTTGAGTCAACGCCGCTACGAACAGCTTTTCTCCAGTAAACAGGAAGATCAGGTTAAAAGTAATGTCGAAGTCTTCAAGCAGCAGCAACGTATGCTTGAACGCTCCCTGCAGCTGGAAGAGATGGAACGACAACAGTTTGAGAGTGAAAAGGCCCTTTACACGCAGCAAAAAGTCACCGTCTTCCTGCTGAGCGTTATCCTTGTCATGCTCATTGTACTGTGGCGTCGTCACCGCGTCGCAAAACAGCTTCAGGGACGCCTGCTTCGTCTGCGTACTGAGTTCTACACTCATCCGCGCAGCGGCCTGCGTAACCTGCGGATGCTTAATGCACGCCTGCCGAACTCCCTGCAGCAAAGCAGTGCCAACTTCGAGCAGTGGCATCTCGGTGAGATCATCAACGAGCCGCTCAGCGACAGACTACGCTTTGCCCTGTTTGAAATCCCTTTCCTCAAGCATATTTACCTCAAACACGGTTACCAGCATGGGCTGGAACTGGAACGTCAGTTTGGTGACTACCTCCAGGAACAGGTGTGCGAACCGGCGCGCCTCTACCACTTCTCTGACAATATGTTCCTGTATATTGAGCCGAACTCACGTCTTGATACCGATCCGCACCAGATGGCTGACTCAATCCAGCAGCTGGTTGACAGCTTCTTTGGCACTCGTAATCTCGATAATCGAGTCCGCATCGGCTTGGCGGAATACCCGTTCCTGCCACGCGCCTATACCGCGATTAACGACCATGAACTGCTTGATATCCTGCTGATGGCCGCCAATGCCGCCCGCCAGCTCAGTAAAAAAGAAAGCGGCAGCCAGTGGGTTCATCTCAGTGCCATTGATGCCGCTCCGGCAGCCAGCTTTGCCAGCGATAACATTCGCAAAGCGTGCCTTCAGGGCATAGATAACGGTTTGGTTAAAGTTCAAAGTTCCTCTTCCACCCCCATAGTCTGGAACAATGATCACGAATCTGACAAAAAGCTCAGTTAAACTACAACTGAACTCTTAGTTAGTACTGATTGCTATGAATTCCAGGGGCAATTTTGCTAGCATGGTTAGCCAGTCTTTACAGGCTGGCCAATGGATGGCTTAAATTATGGCGTTTGCCCTGAAGGTTTATTTGCAACAACGTGACTGATATCAATGCCGTAGCTTCTGAAGTGAGTAAGTTGAAGCTGCGTTTAGACCAAGCTCAATTGACCTATCGCGATGCTTCATTGAAGTCCCGTCGTGAAATTGTCATTCTCAAGCGTCTAATCAGCCGTTTGTCCGTTGCCTGCAAAGGTCTAGACAACGAGCTGGACGAAAAGCTCAGTGAACTGCGTACTGAACTGGAACAGCAGAAAGACGTCAGCAAACTGATCCCGCGACTGGCTGTTGTCGAACGCCTTGTAACCCGCCAGGCTTCGTTCACCGAAAACGAAAATCACCTTTTAGAGCAGCAAATCACCCACAGTGGTGAAACGCTTACACGCTTGCCCGGCCTGCCAGCCCAGCTGAAACGAGAACTCCGCAACCTGCTGGGACAACCTTCGAAAACACTGGCTCAGACCCACAAACATACAATCCAGTTACTGGAGCTGTATGAACGGGCTCTGAAGCTGATATCAGTTTCTAACAATGCCATGGGGATGAAAGACGCCCTGGACCATGACCTTCAGCTTCAACTGACCAATGAACTTCAGCGACTGATCACTGAGCTTGATTTCGACGGTGAAAATGGTGACAGGCTGATGAACATCCGCAACCGCCTTCTGGTTGGCGTTTCACCGAAAACCCTTATTGAGCTATCACTGGAGGTGCTGCGTCTGGTTCTGGACGGAACCCATCACGAACGCCGCTCATCTCAACACTTCCTTGATGGTATTAACAGCGATCTGGCTACCCTTCAGAAAACCACCAACCAAAGCGTCGGACAAGGTTCGGCTCTGTATGAACACCGCAGCGAGATGACCTCAGAGCTGGCTACTCTGGCGGGATCCATCAGACAGGGACTGGGTGAACACAAAAACCTGGAAGCCTGGCGTCCGACACTGACCGACCTGACCAAAGAGCTGCTGGTACTTGCCGAGCGCAACAAAGCTCTGGAGAAAAGAGAAAAGGCGCTGGTTGAACAGCTCAGTTACAACGAAGGCAAAATCAACAACCTGTTTGAACAAACCCAGGACTACCGACGGCGACTGCATGATCAGGAACGTAAGATGTTCCTTGATAACCTGACCCGGGTGTATAACCGCGCCGCCCTGAATGAACGTCTGGAGCACGAGTACCGCCGCTGGCTGCGCTACCAGCACCCGCTGAGTGTCGCGATGATCGATATCGACCACTTCAAGGAAGTCAATGACAACTACGGTCACCTGGCCGGTGATAAAGTACTAAAAATAATTGCTCGTACCATTCGCCAAAACCTGGAAGAAACCGACTTTATCGCCCGCTTTGGTGATGATGAGTTTATGCTCATCCTGCCTGATGTCAGCGAAGAAGAACGTACAAAACGGCTGTCGAACATCAGAGAAAATATCACCCAATTGCCGTTTCGTTTCCGTGAACAGAATGTCTCAATCACTGTCTCTGTCGGTGCCACCCTGTTCCATGGTAACGATACCCCGGACGATATCCTCGAACGCACCGAAAAAGCCCTGTTCAGCGCCAAAAGTGCCGGCGACAACCGCATGCTGTGGATCTCATAACCGGTAATATATACTGACACGGCTATCATCTGTCACACCAATTTCTGGTCAAATCGTCCGTCCCTGTGTATGGTGAATAATATCAGGCGGAGCAATGACCTGTTCTAAAACGGCCAATAGCAACTCATTGTCCTGCTTGCTGATTTTTAAGAAATTGATGCCTGTTCGCATCCTCCTTAAAAACCTCTGAATACTCTCTCCGGACATGTTCACCAACAATCTATCAACCATCAAAGCGTGAACGTAGCCGTATTATCATGACCAGGGAGGTTACCATGATTACTCATATCAGCCCTGTCGGGGCCATGGACCTGCTTTCCCAACTGGAAGTAGATCGCTTGAAAGCTACGGCATCCAGTGACCTGTATCGCCTGTACCGTAACTGCTCGCTGGCAGTACTGAACTCCGGCAGCCACACCGACAACTCAAAAGAGCTACTGGAGCAGCACAAAAGCTTTGATGTCAACGTAATGCGCAGGGAGCGCGGGATCAAGCTTGAGCTGATGAACCCGCCAGAAGATGCCTTTGTGGACGGCAAAATCATCCGCGGTATTCAGGAACATATGTTCTCGGTGCTGCGTGACATCGTCTACGTCAATATGCATGTCGAGCTGCGCAAGGATCTTAACCTGACCAGCGCACCGCACATTACCAATTTCATTTTCAGTATCCTGCGCAACGCCAAAACAGTCCGCTCGGGCGTTGATCCGAATATTGTTGTCTGCTGGGGCGGCCACTCCATTAACCAAATTGAATTCCAGTACACCCGCGAAGTCGGCCACGAGCTGGGCTTACGGGAACTGAATATCTGTACCGGTTGCGGTCCCGGCGCAATGGAAGGGCCGATGAAAGGCGCAGCCATCGGTCATGCCAAACAACGTTATAACCAAAGCCGTTTTATCGGCCTGACCGAACCGTCAATCATTGCTGCCGAGCCGCCAAACCCGATTGTTAACGAACTGGTGATCATGCCGGATATAGAAAAACGCCTCGAGGCCTTTGTGCGGGTCGGCCATGGTATTGTGATCTTCCCGGGCGGTGCAGGTACCGCCGAAGAGCTACTGTATATCCTCGGTATCCTGATGCATCCAGAAAACAAAGGTCAACCATTCCCACTGGTTCTGACCGGACCTAGGGAAAGTGAACCTTACTTCCGAACCCTGGATGCCTTTGTCAAAGATACCCTCGGCGAAGACGCCGCTAAACACTATGAGATCGTGATAGATGACCCGGCGAGAGTGGCCCGGATCATGAAAAATGCCATGCCACTGATCAAAGAGCAGCGACTGGCTACCGGTGACGCCTATACCTATAACTGGTCACTCAAGATCCCGCCGGAGTTCCAGCTACCGTTTGAGCCGACCCATGAATCCATGGCCAGTCTTGATCTGCACATGAACCAGCGGCCGGAACAACTGGCTGCCAACCTGCGCCGGGCGTTCTCCGGCATTGTAGCCGGTAACGTCAAAGAAGAAGGGATCAAAGAAATCGAACGCAAAGGCCCGTTCCAGATCAATGGTGACCTGAAACTAATGAAACGGATGGACAAGCTGCTACGCAAATTCGTTGATCAGCAAAGGATGAAACTGCCGGGTACGGCTTATGTGCCATGCTATGAGATCATCACCAATAATAACCATAACGGAAAATAACATCAGAACAGATTTCCTCCCTATGGAGGTTACACTCTGATGCCACAATGCGTACAATAAAGGGCCTGTATCGGCCCTTTATTTTTCTGCTAAGCCACTGCTATGTCTATTCATCTTGTTGTTATTGATGCCCTGAACCTCATCCGCCGCGTCCATGCCGCCCAGCATGGCGAACCCGACGTTGCCAATACCGCACGAGTATGTTGCCAGGCACTAAGCAAGATCATCAGCAGTAGCAATCCAACCCATATTGTTGCGGTATTTGACCACCACGGAGAAGATCGTGGCTGGCGGGCCGAACTGTTACCCGGTTATAAAGAAGGCCGAAAGCCGATGCCGCAAGAATTGCTCGAAGGCATGGATATGATCCAGGATGCCTTCATGGAGATGGGGATCGACTCTCTGCTTTCTGACGGTGATGAAGCTGATGATTTGGTTGCGACCCTGGCACTAAAAGTGGCCGACCGCGATCAGCAGGTTACCATTATTTCGACTGATAAAGGTTATTGTCAGCTACTGCGCCCGACCCTGCGGATCCGGGATTATTTCCAGCAGCGCTGGCTCGACAGCCCGTTTATTGAAAAAGAATTCGGGGTAAAACCGGAACAACTGCCGGACTACTGGGGACTAGCCGGTATCAGTTCCAGCAAGATCCCAGGGGTAGCGGGTATTGGCCCTAAAGCTGCCGTTGAACTCCTGTCACTTTACCCTAACCTAGAAGCGATTCTGGCTGCCGACGATCTGCCGCCAAAGTGGAAAAAGAAAATCGACGGTCATCATGAAGAAGCAATTGCCAGCAAACAGGTATCCCAACTGAAAACCGATCTCCAACTGGGCTTTAACTTGCAGGATATCCGTTATCAAATAACGGCATAAACAGCAGGTACGGACTAGGAATAACGACCTTGAGGAGCTATGATGCTGAGAATAAATATCAATCTCAGGTCGTATTATGGGTAGTTCGCTGAAGGCTTTGATAAAAGTACCAAAGAAGATAAAAAAGAAATCCACCAAAGCCCTGAAGGCGCTGCAACCAAAGCAATATTCCGCCCCTCAATCACAGACCTCTTCCGGAACAGTCAGCGACGAGCTGGCTGATATTGCCCGCCAGGCGGGAACTGATGCGCTGACAGAGCTGGCAACACCGTTACAGCCGTTTTTGTCATGGTTTAATGAAGGTAGCAGTGGATATGCCAACCAGACACTCAGCACCTCAACGCGTTTAACCTCTGTCGCCACGCCTCCAGGCAACAGGGCAAACTCACCTGCTCTGCTTCGTTTGCCGCTAAAATCGCCCCCGTGTAAGCGATGCCCGGCACTCATCGGTGATATATGCAAATGTGCCGCAAAGCGATTGGGGTAACCGCCAACCGAAAATATAGAGAATAACGCTGGCCTTAAACTGCGCTGCTTACAACTCGCATCGCAACCGGCCCTATTGCCTTTTTCAACACCATCATTGCCATTCCGCGGCATAGCGTATGAGTCCCGGCGCGAACCGCATTTTCCACTAACTCTTTACGTTGCGATGAACGAAGCCAGCCATGGCTCTCCACCGTTTCCATCAAAACCTCAGCATCCACAACGTTTGAATCAAATACAATCGCGACAGAGCCGGCATAACGTTTATGGCGTACTGACGTAATTCCCTCTATTTTCTCAAGCTGTTCAATGAGTACCTTCACTTCCTTCGGGTGCTCGCGGATGAAATCAGAGCGAAATCGAAGACGGTTAGCTGTACGGTGGATATAAGGCTGCATAAGCGACTCTGCAATAATAATTATTGTCATTTAGATTACCGTTTTAAATCTAATTCGCAAATCATTTCATTGATCTATCTCAATATTTATAAAAGTAGCTGATGCCAGAATCCAGCGACCATAATCATAATGAATAAAATTGCCTGAAATGGAAAAAGAGCTCTATCCCACACTGCTGGCACTTCGCCAGTTTTTAACCGTTGCCCACCATATCCCTGGCCGCATTCGCCTGAAATTCAATATCGGTATTTTGCAGCAACTTGCCGGTTTTGATCTCGGCCAGGCAAAAGGTGCCATCAGCAACTTTCCGGCACTAAAAGACTACCGCATCAACCTGGCTACCAGCAGCGTCGTGATCGAATATGACCATGCGCTGGTTAACCCGACACTGGTTGATTCCCTGTTTGCGGACGATGAGCCATCTTTCCGCAGTGCCGTATCAGAAATCCATACCCTCGCACTATCCCTATAACCAATAAGAGAAATAACTATGTCTGATCAAAACCAGCCTCAGGATCCGTGGCAAGGCATGCCGTACCCACCTCAGGGACAGGCAGCATGGCCTCACCACCCACCTCACATGCATGGCTACCCTTATCCTCCACACCCTCATCACGCCATGCCGCCACACGGTTACCATCCACACCCGGGTTATCACCACCCATACGGTTACCCACCAGTACCGCCGCACCACTACCACGGTATGCCACCACACCATCCGGAACACCATGAATCTCATCCGGAGCATGACGCACTGTTCCAACAGGCTCAGGGCATGCTGGAAGGTGTGATGGGTGAACAGGCCGGAATCTTCAAGGATTTGATGCACAAGATGGGCGTCGATGACAAAGAATTCTGGAAAGGTGCGATGATCGGTGCCGCAGCCGCACTGGTGCTGAGCAATGAAAACGTCCGCAACAACCTGCTGCAAATGCTGAGCGGTGCGGGTGACATGCTTAAAGCGGGCGGTTCAAAAGTTAAAGACACAACAGTCAATACTGCACAGAATGTGTCTGACAACATCCAGATGGGAAATGAAATTTTCCGCGATACCTTCAATGCAGGTAAACAAGGCTTCCAGGAGTCTGTAGCTCGCCACCGCGACCCGCAGGACCCAGCACAAACCGAGCCTGACTATGAGTAACAGCCGCGATCAACTCAGTCCGGCCAGCCGGGCCATGCTGGTTGGTGCCCTGCTCGGCGGCAGCGCCTCAGGCGTGCGTCAGTGGCAGGCCTGCCAGCAGGGTGAAGTCGAAGTCAATGACGCAGTACAACAAGTATTGCGTGATGCCGGTAAAGCCGCCCTTGCCAGTGGTGCTGCTACGGCCATTGCCGATCGCCTGGCTGGTCGCCCGGTACTCTCCATGCTGACAATCCTCAGCGCAGGCGCAGCCGGTCTCTACCTGCTTGACGAATTACAAGGAAAATCCCATGAAGAAAACTAACTATTCCCCTTATTACTACGGCATGCCGACACCACCTCCGGCAAACTACCGCCAGAAAAACAGCCGCAGCCACCTGGTTACCGGTATCGTAGCCGGTGCAGCCGTTGCCTACCTGCTCAGCAATAAAAAAGTACAGTCCAGCCTGGCATCCACCGGCTCAAAAGCCTGGTCAGCCGTGCGCGGTGAAGTTGAAGAGCTTAAAGAGCGTCTGGAAGATACTCAGGCAGAGCTGGAGTACTACCGCAACCTTCACAAAGAGCAAGACTGATTGTGATTAAGCTGATCCACCATATTCCAGGCCGGGCCCGTTTCCGCCTGCCTGAACTGGCGGCCAACTCGGATACCACCTCGTGGCTAAAAAAAGGCCTGATGGGGATTCAGGGTGTCAGCCAGATCCGCGTCAACGAGGCCGCCTGCAGTATCACTATTCATTATGATACCCAACTGCTGAACCCGGAACGTCTGGAAGAACGCCTGACCCTGCTTGACTGGAGCGAATCCGAAACCGGTGAACACGAACATGAGTTCACCCGCGGCGAAATCGCGCTGAATGTCATCGGTACTCTGGCTGCCAGCCTGTTACCGGGACGCTGGGGCAGTCTGCCGACTCTGCCTTTGATTGCACCGACTATTCAGGAAGGCATTGAAAGCCTTACTGAAGGCAAACTCAAAGTTGAAGCGCTGGATGCCATAGCCATCGGCCTTGCCAGCTCGCGCGGCGACTACCGCACAGCCATGCTGACCCAGTCACTGCTGACGCTGGGTGAGTATATGGAGCAGGAAACCAGCCGCAACAGCGACCGCGTACTTTCTGAACTGATGACACCAAACACCAGCCAGGTCTGGGTTAAGCGTGACGGTGAAACTCTCCAGATCAGTTCAGATGACATCCATGAACGTGAAGTGATCTTGTTAGGCCCAGGGGATTCGGTTCCGGCTGACGGCAGGATTCTGAACGGCACTGCGCTGGTTAACCAGTCTTCGCTGACTGGTGAAAGTGTCCCTGTGCGTCGGGAGCCTGACGCCTACCTGTACTCAGGTACAGTGATCCAGGACGGTAATATCACCATGCAGGCAGATAAAGTAGGCTCTGAAGCCACAACGGCTCGCATTGCCCACTTTATCGCCGAGTCACTCAGCCAGCAGAGTGAAACCCAGCAGGTTACCCAGCAGATGGCTGACCGCCGTGTGAAAATCACCCTGGGTGTCGGTGCGGCTGTGTTTGCCCTGACCCGTGATATCAACCGTTTGGCTTCCGTGTTCCTGGTTGACTATTCCTGTGCGCTGAAACTCAGCACGCCGGTAACCTTCAAGTCAATCATGTACCGTGCTGCGCAGCAGGGCATTCTACTAAAAGGCGGACGCGCCATTGAACAGCTGGCGGAAATCGATACCTGTGTGTTCGATAAGACCGGCACCCTGACCTATGGCGATATGGAAGTAACGGATGTGGTCTGCTTCAACGAGCAGGACTGTACCCGTGAACTACTAGCCATTGCCGCTTCAGTTGAAGAGCACTGCCAGCACCCGTTATCGCAGGCAATTGTCAACGCAGCCAAGCATCATGACCTGCCGCATATCGAACACGGTGAAGTCGAGTATGTTATTGCCCACGGCCTGCGCAGTACCTTAAACGGTATGCCACTGGTCATCGGCAGCCGCCACTTCCTGGAAGCCCATGAACAGGTTGATTTCAGCAAGGCCGAGTCACAAATCGCCGATCTGGAACAGCACGGTCGCCATCTACTGTATGTGTCGAGCAACCATGAGCTGGTCGGGATTATCGGCCTACGTGATCACCTGCGTCCGGAAGTCGCTGAAGTACTGAGTCAATTACGTAAATCCGGCATCAAACAGCTGGTTCTGCTGACCGGCGATAAAACCAGTAAAGCCAATGAGATTGGCAAGCGCTTTGGTTTTGACCTTGTCTATGCCGAGGCGACGCCTGAAAGCAAATCGTCAATCGTCGAAAACCTGCAACAGGCTGGTCATCGCGTTATGTTCATCGGTGACGGTGTCAATGATGCCCCGGCACTGGTTCAGGCCGATGTCGGTATGGCAATGGCGCAAGGTACGGAACTTGCCCAGCAGACCGCCGATACTGTTTTGCTGAACAGCACGCTGCACGGCGTTGCCGAATCCCGCCAGCTGGCCCTGGAGGCAATGAAGCTGGTGAAAAGCAACATCCGCCTGGCTGAGGTAGTTAACAGCGGCATCATGCTGGCAGCAGCCTTTGGTAAGCTGTCACCAGCCGCCAGTGCCATCCTGCACAACGGTACGACCCTTGCGGTTCTGTTGCGTTCCCTGGCTGCCCGTAACGGCTGATCCAGTCACGTTACAATTGGGCCATAATAAAAAACGCCATCATGATGATGGCGTTTTTTTACAGGTATCTTCAGGTAATAATCCTGATTAATGTGGCGAGCGACTGTCCAGACGCTCAATGTGTACCGTGATTTCTTCACGGTCATGGTACAGATGCTTCGCCTGCAGCTTGAATTTCACACCGTTCTGGATCAGGTACAGCTTCAGGTTTTCGATATCCTGCAGTACCTCATCGTAACGACCTTTCATCGGCAGTTTCAGGTTGAAAATCGCTTCTTTCGCCCAGGCCTTGATCAGCCAGTCACCCATCAGGTGAGCAACTCGCGCCGGCTTTTCAACCATGTCACAAACAATCCAGGTCACGTTCTTGCGTGGTGGCTCAAACTTAAAGCCATCAACAGCATGGTGTTTCACCTGGCCAGTTTCCATCAAGCTGTCAGCCATCAGACCATTATCAATGGCATGAACAAACATTGAACGCTTCACCAGCTGATAAGTCCAGCCCCCCGGACAGGCACCCAGATCCACGCCCCACATACCCGGAGCCAAACGCTCATCCCACTCTTCACGAGGAATGAAGACATGGAAAGCTTCTTCCAGCTTCAGAGTTGAACGGCTTGGCGCATCTGTCGGGAATTTCAGGCGCGGGATACCCATGAAGAACTGCGAGTTGTTGTTCGTATAGGAGTAACCGATATAACAACAGCCCGGTGCAATGAAGCACAAGTGCAGCACAGGTTTTTTCGGGTTGTCTTTGTTATACAGCGCACCCTGTTTACGCATAGCCTGGCGCAGTGGCACCGTAAATTTACGGCAGAACTTCAACAGTTCTTTTGCTTCGTTGGTGTCCGGCGTTTCAACACGCAGATCGCCACAGCGCGGGAAGTCTTCAACCGCTTCCAAAATTGGCGAAATACGATCGTCCTGCGGCAGATCAGTCAGCAGAGTTGAAACTGCAATCATCTGACGGGCGAAAATCAGCTCAGAGAATGGCTGCAGCTGAATGAACTTATCGGCATCACCCTGCTGGTAGAACTCAAACACCACATAACCGGTGTTGTTCTTAGCACGAGGAAAACCATACAGCTCCAGTGCATTGGCTTTGTCTTGAACTTCCCCGGCACATTCTTTCTCAAAGCCAGGACGGCAGTACAACAGAACTTGATTCACTTTCAACCCTCAAGCTGTTCGCCAGGCAGCTACTGCAAGTACCACCCAGCCAATAATAAAACACATGCCCCCGATTGGAGTGATGGGGCCAAACCACTTTATGCCCGTCAGCACCAGCGCATACAGGCTGCCGCTGAAGCACAATATCCCCGTTGCAAAAAACAGGGCTGCGTATGATACCGCTTTTGTCGGCATAATGCGCAACCAAATTCCACATCCCATCATGGCAAGGCTGTGCCAGATTTGATACTGAACGCCGGTTTTAAACACATCCAACATATCGGCCGATATCCGCACTTTAAGCCCGTGGGCAGCAAAGGCCCCAAGAGCGACTGCCAGTGCTGCGCTAATCGCCGATAAAAATAGGATTTTTCCCGGCCAGCTCTTATTCACTGGCATCGACACACTCCCGAATAAAGGCAGCTAATAATTCCACTGCCTGTTCCCGGTTCTGTTGCTCTGTCAGCCCGGATGCTTTTCTTGGCTTGAAACCGTGGTCACCGTCTGGCAGATATTTGATACGAACCGAATTGGCAAACTGCCAGCCCTCGACTTCAGCACGGGTACCGAAGGTATCGCGCTCTCCCTGAAGGATCAGGGTTGGCAGAGTCGTATCCTGCAAATGACCGCCGCGGAAATTATCCGGCTTGCCCGGCGGATGAAAAGGAAAGCCCAGGCAGGCAACACCGCTCACTTTTTCGTGGCAGTTTTCGACATCCGGAGATTCTGCGGCAATATCGGACACCATCAGGCTGGCCATTCGGCCTCCCATGGATTTACCGCCAATCACCAGTTTGCCCTCATCAGCAAAGGCATCAATATGATGCTGAAAGTCCAGCAGCAGTTTTGGCTGGCGATCCGGCGGACGCTTCTTGCCATCCTCGCGACGCTTCACCATATAAGGGAAATCGAACCGGATAACCCGAATGCCGTGTCCGGCCAGGCCTTTGGCAATCGCCGTCATAAACTCATGATCCATGCCGGCACCGGCGCCGTGGGCAAACAGAAACGTTGCTACGGCATCTTTGCTGTCAGGCCCGTCAATTAAATACTCAGGTAATACATCAGACATCCGGCATATCCTCTTGTTCACGGGCTGCTTTCGCCAGTACCCAGTCACGGAAGATCTGAATACGACCGGTCTCCGCCTGCTTCTCCTGGCACACCAGGTAGAAAGCGTTCTTGCTCATCAGAACTTCATCGAACGGACAGACCAGACGACCGGCTTCCAGCTCCGGTTGCGCCAGTACATTGTTTCCCAAGGCAATACCCTGACCGTGTACTGCCGCCTGCAATACCATGGTCGAGTGACTGAAGATCGGCCCCTGGTTTACATTGGTACCAGTAATTTCATGGTGGCGGACAAAGTTCTTCCATTCTTTACGGGAAGTATCATGAAGCAAAGTATGGTTTTTGAGGTCTTCGAGGGAGCGCAGCGGCTTCGGGCCGGTCAATAGCATTGGTGAACAGACGGGGAGCAGAAATTCCTGATACAACTTGTCGGCACGCAGCCCCTGCCAGTTACCACGACCATAATAAATAGCCACATCCACATCATCGGTCAGCGAACCTTCATCCAAATCCACCGCTTTAATGCGAACATCAATATCCGGATGCTGCTCATTGAAATCCGCCAGCCGAGGAACCAGCCATTGGATCGCAAAACTAGGAGGTAAACTAATGGTTAAGGCACCTTTTGCACCTCGCTCCAAGACTTTATCCGTGGCATCTGAGATTGCAGAAAAGATGTCTTTGATGTCCAGAAAATAACTCTGGCCTTCTTCAGTCAACAACAAAGATCGGTTGCGGCGGCGAAACAGCTTAAGTCCCAAAAACTCTTCGAGAGCCTTAATTTGGTGGCTCACAGCGGCTTGAGTAACGAACAATTCTTCAGCAGCACGGGTAAAACTCAGGTGCCTTGCTGCCGCTTCGAACACTTTTAATGAATTTAAAGGAGGTAGACGTCTTGACATACTTTTCCTGCATTAGTTTTTTTTATGGCAAACATTATAAATTGTCCATTGCCGGAGTGCTACATAAACCCTATGATTTGCATCGCAACGGTGAGAGAGGTTCAGTTTTGCCCCCTCGGCATCTTAACTCTCAGTCATAGTTGCGATGTTGTGTTTGCATATTGTCCGGGTTGTGCCGGACGGGTAGTCAATCTACCACTTTTACTTCCTGTATTTTTGACCTGTCTGTCAAAGTTTATTGTTAGCACTGTGCCCCAACACGGTGCTTTTTTTTATCTCTTTTTCCCCAATTCGCCACATTATCAATACCAACACCGTTATAATTAGCCTGAGCCAGCTGATAATCCCTTGCTCTTATGGCAAATAATGGCATGATCGCCACCTCCTTTTTCGCAATGTGACTCACCATGACTGTTCAATTTGATATCAACCAAATCCGCCAGCAGTTCCCGGCACTTGCCCAGGAATGCAACGGCCAGCCGCTTGTCTATCTCGACAGTGCAGCGACAACCCAAAAGCCAACAATTGTTATCGAAACCATCCGACAGTACTACAGCGGTCACAATGCTAATGTTCACCGAGGCAGCCATGCCCTGACGGCTGCGGCAACCACACAATTTGAACAGGCACGCGAAACTGTCCAGCGCTTTATTAACGCCAAACAAAATAAAGAGATCATCTGGACTCGGGGTGCAACCGAAGCCCTGAACCTGATTGCCCAGACCTACGCCCGCCAGAACCTCAAACCGGGTGACGAAATCCTGGTGAGCGAGCTCGAACACCACGCCAATATCGTACCGTGGCAACTCGTGGCGGAGCAGACCGGAGCCAAAGTCGTTAAAATTCCGATGAAACCGGATTGCACCTTAGATATGGACGCCTTCCACCAGCTACTGGGCGAGGAGACTAAAATTGTCGCCGTTGCCCATGTCACCAATGTGACTGGCACCCGAAATCCGGTTGAGGAAATCATTACGGCCGCCCACCAATATGGCGCAGTCGCGGTAATCGACGGTGCCCAGGCAGTTGCACATGAAACGGTAGATGTTCAGGCTCTTGATGCTGACTTCTATGTGTTCTCCGGCCACAAAATCTTTGCCCCTGCAGGGATCGGCGTGCTTTACGGTAAATTTGAGCTGCTGAATGCGATGCCGCCCTGGCATGGCGGCGGTAAAATGGTAGAAAAGGTCTCGTTCGAAGGCACAACGTTTTCAGCCGTTCCGGGGAAATTTGAAGCCGGAACACCGAACGTTGCCGGCAGTCTGGCACTGGCCGCGGCTATCGACTGGCTGACCAGCCTGGATCGCCAAGCCGCCGAAGACCATATCCATCACCTGCGCCAGAAAGCACTGGAAGGCATCAAAGATATTGAAGATCTGCGCATTGTCGGCCTTCAGCCGGATGCCAGCCTGTTTTCCTTTGTGGTTGACGGCGTTCACCATCAGGACATCGCAACTCTGCTTGATCAGCAAGGCATTGCACTTCGCGCTGGCCACCACTGTGCCCACCCGATGCTGGACGCTCTTGGCCTGAACGGTACCCTGCGGGTATCTCTGGCACTATATAATACAGAACAAGATGTTGAACGCTTTGTTGCAGCCCTGCACAAAGCGTGCAGCCTGCTTTAGGAGAAACTGATGAGCCTACCACACCACCCTTTCGGCACAGATATCACCAGCGACCAGATTGTTAACCAAATGGCCGCTGCCAATGGCTGGGAAGACAGGTACCGCAATGTTATTCAGCTTGGTAAGAAGCTGCCTGCACTGCCGGAAGAGCTGAAGCAGGACCAACTGAAAGTAAGCGGCTGTGAAAGCCAGGTCTGGCTGGTCCACCAGCAGGAGGGAGAAGTGTTCCACTTTGCCGCCGACTCCGATGCCCGCATCGTCCGCGGCTTGATCACTCTGGTTCTGGCAGCTTACGAAGGTAAAACGGCAGAAGAAATCAAAGCCTTTGATATTGATGGCTACTTTGACAGCCTTGGCCTGATGGCTCACCTGAGCCCGTCCCGCGGCAACGGCCTGAAAGCCATTGTTGAGCAAATCAAAGCACTGGCCGACGCATAACGGACTGTTTCCGAAAACACTCCGGACAACGAAATAAAAAAGCGAGAGTCTCACAACTCTCGCTTTTTTATACCAATCGGAATTAAGTAAGTGTTCAGATAATTGCGCAGGAAAAATCGCCTAGGACAAGGAAGAGTTTGCCGTAACTAGTTGTGCTAATTACAAAAATTCTAACGCAGCAATAGGTGATTTTAACAAGCAAGAATGATCAAACACTTATACTGATTGGTATCATTTGAGGTGCTTTTCAATCAGCTTATTCAGAATACGCGATACCGCGACAAAACCGAACGTGGCGGTGACCATAGTCGCGGCACCGAATCCGCTGGCGCAGTCCATACGCTTCGGCCCTTCGGCTGATGCCTTAGCACTGCATACCGAACCGTCTGCCTGCGGGTATTTCAGTTGCTCAGTCGAGAACACACACTCGATACCGAATTTGCGCTTCGGATTTTTCGGGAAGTTATGGTGACGACGTAAAGTATCACGCAGCTTCTTCGCCAGCGGGTCCTGAATAGTTTTAGTCAGATCGGCAATCTGGATCTGAGTCGGGTCAATCTGTCCACCCGCACCACCCGTGGTGATAACTTTGATTTTGTTGCGCTTACAGTATGCCAGCAGTGCCGCTTTCGGCTTCATGCTGTCGATGGCATCCAGCACATAGTCAAAACGACCATCAATATACTCAGCGATATTTTCCGGGGTAATAAAGTCATCAATCAGATTCACTTTACATTCCGGGTTAATCAGCTTTATTCGCTCAGCCATCACTTCAATTTTGCTCTGACCGACTGTACCTGTCATGGCATGGATCTGACGGTTGATGTTAGTGACACAAACATCGTCCATATCAATCAGGGTCAGCTCGCCGACACCGGAACGCGCCAGCGCTTCCGCAGCCCATGAACCCACACCACCGATACCGATAACACACACATGGGCAGCACGCAGTATTTCTACTTCACTGTTACCGTACAGGCGGCGAGTACCACCAAAACGCTGGTTGTAGTTGTCAGAAGCCGGGGTATCTAATTCACGCATAACTTTCAGTCGTTCAGATAAAGAATGAGCGCGTTTTATACGCGCTCTGATAACAATTGTCCAGCCTGTGGGTCAGGCAAACTTGCATTATTGCCTATGAAGGTCTACCCGCCAACATTCTGCCACGGACTTCCGGTCTGGCTGCCCTCAAGCCCCAGCTTCCATACCCGGCCGTAATGTTTGTAATGGCCGGCATCAAGCCCGGCTTGCGGCCCCATACCATGGTAGAGATCCAGGTGGTTTTTCTTCACCGCACCGCCAGTATCCAGCGCCATTAATAATTTAAGCACATGCTGGCCGTTCCAATTGCCCTCGCTGTCAAGCTGCGGCACTTCTGCCAGCAACACACTACCCATCGGCAGGTATTCACGATCCGCCGCGACTGAAGCGTGGGCCTGAAGCGGAATACCGGCTGTCCCCATTACATCCAGGCTGTCTTGTGGTTTGAAGAACACAAACGACGGGTTCTGCTCCAGCAGCTCCCTTACAGAAGCGTCATCCTGCTGGCTGACCCAATCTTTAATGGCTTTGAGCGACATCTTCTCGCGCGGAACTTCATCACGCTCAATCAGCACCTTACCGATACTGACATAAGGATGACCGTTCTTGCCGTTATAAGCGAAATACTGCAGCTGGTCGTTATCTTCAAAGTGAACAAAGCCACTGCCCTGCACTTCCATCATAAAGATATCCAGCATCGAAGCGCTGTAACCCAGTTCCAGCCCAAGTCCTTCAAGTGCACCAGCGTAAATATCAGCTCGGGTCGGACACTGCTCTTCGCATTTCGGCATGGCGTAAACCGGATAGCGGAATGTTTCATTCGACTCATGACGCAGTTCAATCACCGGCGAAAAGTAACCGGTAAACATGACATTACCGAACTCATCAGCACCGCCCATCTGAGCAATCTGAATACCGTAATTACTCAGTTGTGTCGGGTCACCACTTTCCTCTGCCCACTTCTGAAGGTGCTGATAAAGCGGCTGATACTTTGCAGCCATTGACGGTGAGCGCTCCAATACCAGCTCCATCTGCTGTTCAAACTGGCTGTAATCCCTCGGTTTATCAGACTCTACCGTCGATACCTGATTTAATACCTGGTCAAAGCGGCCATCAATATATTGCTGACCATGGTCTGTCGGCCTGGCACAACCGACCAGACCCAGAATTAACATTGCAATTGTTGCTTTACGAAACACGGTAAAGACCTATGAAATAATTAGGATATTTTCATCGCAAGTATGCACAAAGCGATGACGGCATGAAAGTAAGAATGTTTAACACTTTGTATAAAACAATATGTCAGGGCTCTGTCTTTTATCAAAAACAGTTACCTGCGACAGCAACAAAACTTAACGGAACCGACAGTTTTCAGGAAGGAAAGGGAAAGAGATGAGTAAAATTATGTGCAATTGAGCAGACAATGTTCAGGATCGCCTTCACGGGCAAAAGACGAAATGTAATGCGCCGGCTGCTGACGAACAAAACGGCCTTCATGAAGCTTATAGACATAGGTGTCATCACCCTTACGATAACTGAGAATCTCACCATCCCAATCATATCGAGTGGTAACCTGACGACCGCCAACAAACACACCCTCCGGGCGAATTTCAAAACGGTCAGCAACATAAGGGGCAACTTCTTTTTCTACCCAAACACCGTTGATATCAGGAGGCGGCTCCTGACCAAGCGTTTGTGCATCAATAGCGCCTACTGCAAGCATGGCTGAGAAGAGAAAGCCGATCACAACACCCGTCACAACGAAGGCAAACTGCATTTTCATTTTCTGGTTTTTCTTCATAGGGCGGATTCTCAATTTGATCAATTCTGAATATACCTCAAGCAAGTCAGTTTTCGACAAAATGAACAATATGGAGTACGACAACGAGATCTTGAATCCAAAAAATCCGCTTTGATGCTGAACGGTACTGCTTGAACCAACCACTATTATCAGCGACTATGCTTGCATAATTATTAAGCATTTTTCGACGATAAACTGAATGATGCCTCACACTAATAGCAGCCTAATAACAAATCACTCAATAAATAACACGGATGTATGACAGTGAAGCTACGAAGTACCGATTTGGTAAAAGGATTTCGCCAATCCGCACCGTACCTCAACGCCCATAACGGCAAAACAATAGTGATCATGCTCGGTGGTGAAGCCATTGCCGACAGCAACTTCCCCCGTATTGTTAATGATATCGCCTTGCTGACCAGCCTTGGCCTGCGCATCGTGCTGGTTTACGGCGCCCGACCGCAGATCAACCAATTGCTTGAGGCGCATAACGTTTCCAGTCCTTATCACAAACGGATCCGAGTCACCGATAAGCGCACCCTTGAGCTGGCTAAACAGGCTGCCGGACAGCTCCAGCTTGATATCACCGCTCGTTTTTCCATGGGGCTGAACAATACCCCGATGGCTGGCTCGCAGATCCATATCGTCAGCGGCAACTTCATTATTGCCCAGCCGCTCGGGGTTGATGACGGTACCGACTATCACAACAGTGGCCGGATCCGACGCATAGACTGCCAGGCTATCAATCGCCAGCTTGAACAAGGTGCCGTTGTCCTGCTGGGACCAATCGCCAGCTCCGTCACCGGCGAGTGCTTCAACCTCACTTCAGAAGAAGTTGCCACCCAGCTCGCGATCCGCCTTAAGGCCGATAAGCTGATCGGCTTCTGCTCCGAACAAGGAGTGCTTAATGATGACGGTAGTGTCGCCTCAGAGATGCTGCCTCACGAAGCAGAACAAGCCCTGCAAAAGCTGATAGAAAATGATGCTGACGACTGCGGTACAGGACGCTTCCTGCGTGGCGCAATCACAGCCTGTCTGGCAGGCGTTCCCCGCAGCCACCTGATCAGTTACAAAGAGGATGGCGCGCTGATCCAGGAGCTGTTCTCCATCGACGGTATCGGCACCCAGATAGTTATGGCCAGTGCCGAGAAGACCCGCCAGGCTGGCATTGATGATATCGGCGGAATACTGGCCCTGATCCGCCCGCTGGAGCAAGACGGAATTCTGGTACGCCGCTCACGGGAACAACTGGAGCAGGAAATCGGGCAATTTACCATTATCGAGCGCGACGGCCTGATCATCGGCTGTGCCGCCCTGTACCCGTTTGAAGATGAAGAAATGGCGGAGATGGCCTGTGTCGCCATTCATCCCGATTACCGCGACGGCGACCGGGGCGTTATCCTGCTCAATAAATTACGCCAGCAGGCTAAAAGCATAGGTCTGAAGCAACTTTTCGTCCTGACTACCCGTAGCCTGCACTGGTTCCTGGAACAAGGATTTTATGAATCCAGTGTCGAGCAGCTGCCGATGGCCAAAAAAGCCCTCTATAACTTCCAGCGCCGCTCTAAAATTTTAATTCTGGAGCTATAACTTCAAACATAGCCTCAAACAAAAAGAGCCGGCACAAGCCGGCTCTTCCACTAAACTATACTCCTGACTCCCCCTTGCCTAACCAAGCAGCTGAGCCAGACCACTGGCCCGCTCCGTCCGCAAACGCACCGAGCGATGAACAATCTCCGGCAAGGCAAACATATACAGCTTCTCCTTGGCTCGGGTTACACCTGTGTAAATCAGCTCCCGGGTCAGGATAGGGCTGAAATCAGTCGGCAACACCATCAGGGTATCGGCAAACTCCGAACCCTGTGATTTATGAATGGTCATGGCATACACCGTCTCATGTTCAGGCAAACGGCTCGGCAATACCGCACGGATAGAGCCGTCCGGCATATCAAAATATACCCGCAGGCGGCGCTTTCCGGTTTGCGGATCCGGCTCGGCATCCAGCATAGCAATACCGATATCACCGTTATACAGGCCGAGACCATGATCGTTTCGGATGATCATCACCGGACGACCGACATACCAGGTGTCATCCCCCGGATTGATCTTACCCGCCCGCATAAGACCTCGTTCAATACGCTGGTTCAGGCCGGAAACACCGAAGTCCCCTTCCCGCAGCGCACAAAGCAGACGTACCCGTGAAAATGCTTTCAATACCTTTTCCGGTTTCTCACCGATTTCAATCGCATCAAGGTAATCACGGTAAAAGTTCACCGTCATATTGATCATCCGTTCATAACTCTCGGTACAAAGCGGGTACTGGTGAATATCCTTAAAACCTTGCTGCCAGACCTGCTCAACCTGATGCGGCTGACCACCATTAATGGCTTTAGCCAGCTGGCCGATCCCAGACTGAGCATGGAATCGATAGCTCTTGCGCAGCATACACAGGCTATCTGCCACTGTTGCCGCTCCGCCTTCCACGGCAGCAGCAAAACGGTAGCCGGTCAGCAGGCTAAGCTGCTCACCCTGCTCCGGACTGTATTCCTGATTCGAGAAAGAGCAGATATCCCCCAGCACAGCACCGGCTTCAACCGAGGCCAACTGATCCCGGTCCCCCAGCAAAATCAGCTTAGCGTGAGGCGGCATCGCATCCAACAGGCGGGCCATCATCGGCAAATCCACCATTGAGGCTTCATCAACCACCAGCACATCAAGGTGCAGCGGGTTTTCACGGTTATGACGGAATTCAACCCGATTCGGAATCGAACCCAGCAGACGGTGAATAGTACTGGACTGGGTCGGGATCAGATCTTTCACTTCCTTCTCAATTGCCAGTGACTGCACCGCAGCACCAATCGACTCTGTCAGACGCGCCGCCGCTTTACCGGTTGGCGCCACCAATTTGATGGTCGGCACCTGTTCGGCATCACCGCCACTGGCCTGCATTGCCTGAGTCACCAGAGCTGCCAGCAGCTTAGCAACCGTGGTGGTTTTACCTGTCCCCGGCCCGCCGGAAATGACGGCAAACTGACGGGTCAGCGCAACCGCGGCCGCCACTTTCTGCCAGTTCAAGCAAACCGCATTCGGCACTAAAGTATCCAGCATCGCCAGATCAGAGGCACGGGTAGCCGCAGTCAGCACCCGGTCGATGGCACCCCAGTCGAGTTCTCCGGCTGCGACCACATCCAGCTTATCGCACACTTCCGCCTGACGCGCCTGCGGGCTATCCGGCTCAGCTTTTTCCCCATTGCGCAGCTTCTGCAACGCTTCAAACAAATAGGTGTAACTGCGGGCAAACAGTTCATCGAGTTTAGCGGCCATCTGAGGCATCGCAACAGCAGCCGATGACGCAGCGCCCGATGACTGTTTCAGGCGCGAAGCAACCGTCTGCTCAAACTGCCAGTAACGGTTGAGGTACAAACGTCCGAGCTCCAGCACCAATGGCGTCGCTCCGTGGCCGACAGACACAGCCGCCGAAGCTGACAGGACCGAGCCCCACGTCTCCAATGCCGGCAGACCTTCAAGTAACTGGCTGGAATGCTCTGTCCCCAGTCCCAATACATGACCTCGTTCCAGTTTGGACAGCAGCAGGCAGACATGCCCCTGCCCTAGTTCATAGCTGGTTTGTGCCGCCGCCAGTGTCACCAGCTGACGGGTTTCTTCGCAGTCTGAAGCCGCCACTGTCGTTGCTATAAACTTAGCGAACTGATAATCCAGCGGACGGATAGCCCCTTGCCGGGAAAGTAATTCAAGCCGTTTAAGCATCCAGGTATTCTCCGTCAATCAGTGTTTCCAGTTCAGTCAGCAACTCCAGACTCGGGCGGGCATTGAAAATACCGCTGTCACCCTCAGCCCTGACACCACGCAGGAACAGGTAGTAGACACCACCGAAATGGGTGTCATAATCATAATCAGCCTTACGGCTCTTGAGGAAACGGTGCAGTGCCAGCGCATAAAGCTGGTACTGAAGATCGTAACGGTGTTCAGCCATCGCATGAGCCAGCTTATCGCCCCGGTAAACATCCGGATCATCACCGAGGTGATTAGATTTCCAGTCCAGAACGTAATAGCGTCCCTGATGCTCAAACACCAAGTCGATAAAGCCCTTGAGCATCCCGCTGACCGTGGTGAAACCCAATTCCCCGGCCTTTGCTGACAGGGGATCATGACGGGCAATCACCTTATTGAGCAAAGGTGCCGACAGCACATTGATCGGCAACATAAACTCCATTTCGGTCAGGCGGCTGGAAGCCTGTACCCTGCCCAGTTGCAGGCAGTCACCGTCAAGGTTACAACTCAGCACATCACGAATCATGGTTTGCAGTACCGGCAACCACTCCTCGTCATAGTTTTCCAGTCTCAACAGTTCAAGAATCTTACTGCGGGTAGCTTCGCTGTCGACCGGCTCAGTGAACTCAATTTCTTCAAACAAGGTGTGCAGGAAAGTACCCGGACGCGCACCGCGCGGGAAGGTATAAATAGTACGCTCCGGCTCGACTAATTCACCGTCTTCGCCGTCACTGTCCTGTGAAGAATCGGTATCAAAACCCGGCAGTTCAAATGAGGCATCAAGATGATGACTGCCCTGCTTAACCAACCCAGAGTAACTGGTGATCCACCAGTTACGTTCAATCTCTGTTGTAAACTGAGCGACAGACAGAGCCGGTTTTTCTTCTTCCAGCGGAGTCCATGGTGACTCCGGCAGCTCTGGCGGGGTAACGACAGCCATGGTCGATGATGCCTGAACCAGACGTGCAAGCGCCGCATCCAGATCTGCCACACTTCCTTCCTGACCGTCCTGAACCAACCAGCCAATCGCTGAATTATGCAATCCAGTCGGCTCTTTACGACTTAGTCCGTTACGCAACGGTGACATGCCGATATAACAGCCGTAGACAGCACGGGTCAGGGCCACATAAATCAGACGCAGATCTTCCGCCAGGCGCTCTTTCTCAGCCAGCTCCATACTCTCGTCGGTACCGGCAACATCCAGCACCGCCTGCTGAGTCTGCTCATCATGGAACAGGGCCGTCCCCGCCGTCCGGTAACCACAGACAAACGGCAGGAAGACGATGTCATACTCCAGACCTTTGGATTTATGGATGGTAACGATTTGCACCAGGTTACGATCTGATTCCAGGCGCAACTGCTGCTCTTCGGCATTACCGTTCGGCTCTTCGATATGTTCAGCCAGCCAGCGGATCAGCGCATGGTCACTGTCGAGCGTCTGACTTGCCTGTTGAAGCAACTCGCCGATATGGAGGATATCTGTCAGGCGACGCTCTCCGCCGTTTTCACTTAACAGACGCTCAGGGATCCGACGGCTCGCCAGCACATGGCGCAGCATCGGCAATACCCCGCGGCTGTGCCACAGCTTACGATATTCCCGGAATTCCGCCACATGCTGTTCCCATTTGTCTTCATCGACATTGAGCTCATCAAGCTGGCTGGCACTGAGCGCAAACAGGCCGGAAGCCAACGCCGCACGCAGGCCGCGTTCTTCTTCCGGCACCAGAACCGCCACCAGCAGGCGCTGGATATCACAAGCTTCGGCACTGGCGAAGACACTGTCACGGTTCGACAGGTAAACACTGGCAATCCCCTGCTCGGCCAAAGCATGACGGATCATCGCCCCTTCCGCACCGGTACGCACCAGTACCGATATATCACCGGCCCGGATCGCTTGGCGCTTCTCGCCTTCGACCAGCACTGCTTCACCCTGTTGTGAAAGCGTAAGGATCTTCTGAATTTCCGCAGCAGTCGCAGCTGCCATCACCTGCTGGTAATCACCTTTTCTAACCGGTTCATCAGCTTCCTGACGCCAGAAACTCAATGCTGGTTGCTTGCTCCCTGCCAATTGCCAGCTCCGATCCGTTGCCTTCGGGCTGTGGTTCACCGGCAGGAAAGTAATGTCCTGATCATAAATAAACGGGCGCTGCGGCGTGCGGAAGATGGTGTTGACGGCTTCAACCATTTCAGCTGTTGAACGCCAGTTGGTTCCCAGGGTGTAGTGAGCTTTCACCTGGCGACGAGCCTGAATATAAGTAAAGATATCAGCACCACGGAAGGCATAAATCGCCTGCTTCGGGTCACCGATCATAAACAGTCCACAGGCCGACTCCTCACTGCCAGCGTCAACTTCAGCTTCTGACGGCTTTTCACCATAAACAGTGTTAAAAATGCTGTACTGAAGCGGATCGGTATCCTGGAATTCATCGATCATCGCAACCGGAAACAGAGTACGGATCCGCGCAGCCAGGCTGCCGTCTGCATCATTGCTCAGCGCCGCAGCCAGTTGGGTCAGCAGATCGTCAAATGACAGCCAGCCTTTACGACGTTTGGCCTCAGTCAGCAACTGACGGCACTCTCTGATAGCATGTGCCAGCAGCGGATCCCTGACATTCGGCTTGTTAGCCAGCAGCTCGCCAATAGCAACAAACACAGGATGCTCCGGCGGATTCCCTTTGCTGGTCTTATCAAACAGCACCTGTTGATCAAATTTTTCCAGCGCTTTCGGTAACTGGTAACCGGAGGTTTCCTGCTCGGCCCAGGCACTGACTTCCGCCAGCGCCTTCGGCAAACTGGTCTTGGTATAACTGCGCTTGTTGACCCCGGAACCGGCAATCAAATCCTGGAAATCAGCCGCATCAGCACGCCACAAGCGCTTCACATGCTCAATTCGGGCAATATTGTCGTCATGAACCTGTTGCAACGAATCTTTCAGCTCCGGCGCACGAATTTCCACCTCGGCACCGGACAAAAACGGGTTAACATCACGTAGCAAAGTTGCCGGCGATACCCAGATGCTGCGCACCTCACCAGCCAGTGTTTTCGGCAATGGGTAGAAGTTGCGGCGCCAGTAATCAGCCACCACCTGCGCCCGAAGGTGACTCTCTTCGGTGACGAACTCATTGTTGAACAGGCTGCCAGACTCAAACGCATTCTGGGTCAGCATCCGCTGACAGAAACCATGAATAGTGAAAATGGCGGCTTCATCCATCTGACGTTCGGCCTGCAGCAAGATCGATGCCGCCGCTTTATGATCGGCAAGATCATCCAACAAGGGTTTGATCACCGGATCGTCACTATGGCCTCGGCTGAATGCCAGCCGGGCATCATGGATCCGGCGGCGAATACGATCACGCAGCTCCGCAGTTGCCGCTTCGGTAAAAGTCACCACCAGAATCTGATCAACAGTCAGCTCGCGAGGGAAGCGGCTGTTGTTATCACCATGCCCGAGCAGCAGACGCAGGTACAGACTGGCAATGGTAAACGTCTTGCCCGTACCGGCCGAGGCTTCAATCAGCCTGTTACCGTGCAACGGGAAGGTCATCGGCTTAAGCTCCTGCGGCTCAATGAGTACCGCAGAATCAGTAAGGTCAGGCGAAATGTGTTGTTGAGTCATAGGATGCGCAAGTTCCTGTTATTGCACGAACATGGGTTCGGGCAAAATAAATTTTTGTGATCGAGCACAAATTCAAACAAAAATATCGAATTAGCCAACTTTGAGTTCTATCACTATGAGAGCTGTTTCACGGTTTATCCCAATTCGATCCGCTACTATCCGCGTCATGAATTCGGTCTACCTCTGGACCTGTGGCCGTACGGTGAACACCCTACAATCAATAATGATTTATCGACGGCCACCTACCCCCCTTAGTGATTAATCCTCTTTCTTCAAATGCAGGTGCAGCAATGCCGGTTTGAGCAATTGTTCTGCCTGTTGTGTGGCATCATCAGCCAGCTCACAATTCCACTCCGGCCATACCCGGTAGATATAAGCATTGTTTCCTTCACCTTCGAACATGTAACCGCCGTTAAAGGCTTCTGCCATCTTCGCTTTTGCTTTATCCAGAATATCAGCATCATCGCACCAGTTACCCTGCTTATCCTGGCAAGCCTGCAAACCGGCAAGTGCGGTGCGGGGGAAATATGCCAGCGGCCGGGTCAGTCCCTGATAGTACGCCTGCATTAATACTGCCAACTGTTCACGGGCATATTCAGCATTGACCGGTTCCAGCCAGTAGTGACCGTCAATGCCAATCAAATGAGTGTCTTTCGATTCGGCGACCAGAGCCAGACACAAATGTTCGATCCAGCCCTGCAGAATATCCTGTGCCCTGACCTTGCCCGGACGATAACGAACCAGCCCACTCCGGCTGTGATACTTGAGCCAGCCCTGAAATTGCACAGACCGTCCTTCAATCTCAATTAACTGGTCAACTTCAACATCTGGCAGTGAGTCGGCCAGCAGACCGGCTACTTTGTCAGCCAGACTTTCAATCTGTCCCCGCTCATCCATCAGCTCCAGCTCACCAAACTCAGCCAGCGGCAGGCCACCCGCAGCCTGCTGATATTCGGCAAAGCGCTCAAATACGGCGTCTTTATTGCTTTCACCCTGAAGGTGGCTATCAAGGAAAGTCGTCAGCAAATCACTGCGAAGCTGATAACGGCTCAGACCATCAAGAACAAACGGCTCGTCATCTTCGACTGCGCCAGCTGCCGATTCAAAGAACACTTTCAGGCGGCGGTTAAAGAAATACTGCACAGGCAGACGCCAGAAGCGAGACAGTTCGGCCAGCTCCAGCACTGGCATGCCGGTGCTGTCTTCAGGCTCGGCAATAAGTGGCTGCTCCTGAAATTCAGGCGTTGCAATCAACTCTCGACTGGCTGCGGGCAACCATTCTGCGGCATAACTCGGTGCAGCTCCCAGAAAGGCTTCCGGACTGAACGGCACCAATGGGTGGACATGTAGCATGGCTTTCGCCAGGCGCTCGGCCGACTGATCGGCAGGCAGAGCTTCATCCCCTTCAAGACAGTATCCCTGCTGGCAGTATTCCAGCAGCTCGCTAACCAGTACCGACGGCATTTTTTCACTGTTGTCCTGAATAGAGCGTCCGACATAACTGATGTACAACGTTTCCTGAGCTGACTGCAGTGCCTCAAGGAACAGGTAGCGGTCGTCATCACGGCGGGAGCGGTCACCATAACGGGTTCGTCCGGTCATCAGATCAAAGCCTTCCGGCGGAATAGAGCGCGGATAGATACCGTCATTCATCCCCAGCAGGCACACTACCTTGAACGGGATCGAACGCATTGGCATCAGGGTACAAAAGTTTACCTGACCGGCAAGGAAACGCTGACTGACCCGTTCACCCGATAATTTGCTGTTGAGGTAATCACGCAGCACTTTCGGCGTGATCTCATCCTGATAACCGGCATCTTTCAGCTGCTGCTCAAGTTGCTGCAGCTTGTCGCGGATCATCCGCAATACCATCTCGCCGTCAGTATCGACGGCAAAGAAATCATCCAACAGCTGGTTAAGTACTGAAATCCACTCCGCCACCGGCTGTGGCTTGGCAAGCAAAGTGCGGTAGTGCATCAGCATTTCGACAAATAAACCGAGCTGCCCGGCCAGCTCGGCATCCATACCCTGTACCTCATCATAGGCCAGCACCCCCTGATACAATCCGGCATCCTGCGGCATTGCGTAACCGAGCAGCATCCGCTGCAAACCAAACAGCCAGGTATTTTGTTGCTGGCGCGGCAGTTGGAATTCACTGGCTGTGCCATCATCCAACCCCCAGCGGATCCCGACTTCTTCAATCCAGCCTTTAACCCGTTCAAAACGCTCGCTGTCAAAACCGAACTTCGCCATCACCGCCGGTACTTCCAGCAACTCCAGCAGTTCAGAAGCCTGACAGCGGCTCTCCGGCAGTTCCAATAAACGCAGGAAGGCCAGCAGAACCGGATTTTCCTGGTCGGCACTGCGGTCAGAAATAGAGAAAGGAATGTAGCGCTCACCCGGCGCGTTACCGAACACCGCCTGAATATACGGGCTGTAGCTGTTGATATCGGCCACCATCACTACGATGTCTCGCGGCGACAGTTCCGGATTGTCAGCCATCATCGCCAGCAGCTTGTCATGCAACACCTCAACCTCTCGCATCGGCGAGTGGCAGGCGTGGACAGCCAGCGACTGGTCCTGCGGCGAGATCGCCAGCTTGTGGTGACTGGTTTCAGTCAACTCATCATTGACACGATCTTCAAGGTTAAGGATATCGGCTTGAATCGAATGCAACATGGAATCCGGTTCGATATCGACAAAAGCTTCGACATCATAGGCTTCCATCTCCGACAGCAGGTACAGGTTATCCCGCCCCAGCTTACCCAGTGACGCCAGCAAGGTATTACCGACTGCGTCTTCATGGGTATCATCAACCAGGTTGGCCTCGATATCTCCCTTCAGCGGAGAAACGACACCACCAAGCTCACTGTGATCGGCGCACCACTGCAACTGCTGACGCTGCTTGGCTGCAAGGCGGGCGAGATATTTACGATCCCGCACTTCCCCCCAGTAATGGCGACAAGGGTTAGTAAACATCAAGTGGACATCGATATGCTTACCCAACGCAGCAAGGGCATCGAGATAGCGCGGCGGCAGAGCAGAAATACCGAATACGAACAGGCGCTTTGGCAGGCCTTCCGGTAGCGGAGAACCGCTTTGCAGGTAACTTTCCAGGGTCTCTATAAAGTTATCGTACAAGTTAGCCCTGTGGTACGGCGACTGGTCGAGAGCCAGAGTCTGATCATATAGCGCCTGCCACAGCAACGGCTGCCAAGGGTGATCCTCCACCAGCTCAGGATCGACCTGATCTGACTCCCAGGACTGAATCCACTCCGGGCGGTACACTAAATACTGGTCAAAGATATCTGCAATCTTTTCTGCCAGCTGGTAGCTCTTTTGCTGCTGGTCGTCCTCACTCAGATAGCGGGCCAGCGGCTCAAATTCAGGCTTATCCAGCTGTTGCGGCAACACCTGCATCAACTTCCAGGTCATCGCTTCTTTATTGAATGCACTTCGCTCCGGCACATCGCTGAGCACCTTGGTGAACATGTTCCAGATGAAGGTAGCCGGTAGCGGGAATTCAATATTGGCGGCAATACCAAGGGACTTCGCCAGCTCCAGCTTCAGCCATTGCGACATGCCCGGACTCTGTACCAGGATTTGCTCCTGCTCGAACGGGTTATCCAGCGGCTCGCGACGGATAAGTTCAACCAAAAGGGATTTCAGCAGATCGAGCTGATTTGAGTGATAGACAGTAAACACGCAGATATCTCACGAAAAGAGAAAATTACAACGATTGTCTACCAATAGGCTACTGGCTGCAAACGAAAAAAGCCCGGGCTGCTACATCAGCAACAGCCCGGGCTATAACAGGATTTTCAGTAACTCAGGCTTGCTGTGGCAGAGGTCTGAACATTTGGCTGACCGGGCGGTAATAAGCCAGATAACGCAGCGCGACATACCCGACAACCAAGGTGGCAATAAACAGTTCGGCTTTTGCCAGCATGAACACCTGATCGACATAATGGCTTTCCAGTCCCATCCCCGCCATCCAAGTTGCAGCTTTGAACAGAGCTGTCGCGCTAATCACCATTGGGAATGTGAAGGCCGCATAGCCCGGACTGAAAGGCAGCCGCAACAGGCGATAAAATGCTAAGTAAATAACAAAAGTCATCAATACCGCGATACCGGCCAGCAGGCCAATCACCAGTGGAGACGGCTCGACAGACACTGTCAGATAGCCAGCCAGCGACAGTGAGGCCGGTGCCGCCATAATGGCAATGGTTGGTTTGGCGGCATCTGGTATTTCATGACAGAAAATCAGACGGTAAACCATCAACGGCAGCAGGACAGCATAGGCAACCATACCGAAATACAGCAGACCTTCTGCCAGTTGGTGCAACTCTCCTCCCGGGAAAGAGACATCGGCAACAATAATACCGATAGGCGGTACAAACCAGCTTGGCACCATATGATGCAATTCAAACTCACTAACTCGGTGGTATGCAAACAACAGTAAGAAAACCAAATGCAAAGCCACCGCGGCCAACCAAAGTGCCTGACCGGTTAAAGGGAAATATTGTCCGACAGCTTTCGACACCACCATCAGTGCCATCGCAAACGTCGGCGCCACACTGCCCACCACCGGATGAGTTAAATCATCCCAAAGCAGCTTCGGGTGACAGATAAACTTCACCAACAACACCATCAGCAGCAGTGAGGCAATTGCCGCTCCTGTCAGCTGACCGTAACCGTTGAGATCAGCGGCGTTCTCCCAGCACCAGCCAAGGCTGGCAATCCCAAGGGCGAGTCCTGCCATCGGGGTTGGCGCTCCTGCGACTTTTTTCCTGGTTGCCCGGATCATGAATCCCACTCCAAATACTTAGCCTGAGGTATTCAAGGCTTTAACTGAACACAGAAATAGTCTATCCAAATTGAACTGTTTAGAATACTTGAATATATTTAAACCAACTTTAAGCATCACTTAACATGGAAGCACCATGAACATTGCCCTTAAACAGCTCAAGGTCTTTGTCACTGTCGCCCAGGAGCGTACTATCACCGCTGCAGCAGACAAACTGTTTCTCTCCAAGCCCGCGGTAAGCATGGCGCTGTCTGAACTGGAAAAGCACCTCGGACACAAACTTTTCGACCGCAACAACAATCGTTTGATCATTAACGAGCAAGGCAAACGGCTGCTTCCTCTGGCCGATGAACTATTAGCCCGCAGCCATGCCATTGAGCAGTTGTTTGATCAGACAGGGCCGGTTACCGGCAAGCTCAAGATCGGTTCCAGTGATACCGTCGGCAACCAGATCACCCCTTTCTTGCTAAGAGACTTCAGGGCCACCTGCGAACACAGAGATCAGACTCTGTTTATTTCAAATACCGCACAGATCTGCCACATGCTGAGCGAATTTGAACTGGATGTCGGTTTAGTCGAAGGGAAGGTACAGCAAGCCGATTTGGAGATCCTGCCCTGGCTGAGTGATGACATGGTCGTAGCCTGCCACCCAGAACATCCGCTGACAAAAATACACCATCTGTCTTTGGCTGATTTGGAAGGGTCAGAGTGGATCCTGCGCGAGCCGGGCTCAGGTACCCGTGAATACTTCCTGAACCGGATAGCGCCGCGCCTGGAAAAATGGCATCAGGCATTTGAGCTGAATACAACCGAAGCCATTATTAACTGTGCTGCAGCCGGGCTGGGTATTACCTGCCTGTCGCGCCTGGCCGTGGAACATGCAGTGCACGACAACAGGCTGGTTATCCTGGAGCTTCCGCTTGATATGCAACGCCAGTACTGGTTGCTCTATCACAAAGAAAAATACCAGAGCCCGCTGCTAAGGTTGTTTCTTCAGTTTTGCCATAACTGGCAGCTGAGCGATAAGTAATCCCAGTAAAATAAATAACTTAAATTCGGTTATCGCCGCAGCTAAAGGCAATGATCTGGCTGATCTGACAAAGCGGACGGCCGGATTCCTGTTGCCAGTCACTAAAAGCCGATTGGGCAGCCTGAAGTGATCGCTGGGTGTCCCGCCCGCCATCAATAATGCCGGTATTGCGAAGATACGACTCAACATCCTGACTGAGGATAAATGTATCTTTGCCCATCACCCTTAATGTATACGGGCCGGTATTGCCGCCAAGTCGCTTGCCATGCTTTTTCAGGTGGCGCCAAAGGCCGACAATATCGTCACCCGGCCAGTCAGCCACCATTGCTGCAAAGGAGCCATGCTCAACAGCCGCTTCATGGATCATCTGGGCATTGGCCGGAATCGTCATCACTTTACCAAGATGGCGGATGATAGTCGGATCGGTTGCTTTGCGCTCCCACATCTCAGTTGGCATCAACAACATCTTCTCGATATCGAAATCAAAGAAAACCTGCTCAAAACCGGGCCACTTATTGCGGACGACTTTCCAGCTCATTCCGGACTGAAACACTTTCTGACTGAACGCCGCCAACCAGCGATGATCCGGAATTGCCCGGAGTTGTTCTGCGTTTAACGGGGTTGCCAGTAAACTTTCCAATCCGGCTTCACCGCCTTTCCTTTCGGCGGCGCGAGCATAAATATGAGTAAATTTTTCCCGTACCATCACATTAACACGCTTATTTCTGGACATTGACCTTTATGCTACTGTATAAACAGCCAGTAAATCAATTTCGGAGAGGGTGACCATGGCTGTTATCGTCAAATATGTGGTTGAGCGCAACGGAGAAGAAAAGATGACTTTCACCTCTAAGTCCGAAGCCGACGCATACGACAAAATGCTGGATATGGCTGAAGAGATGTTCACTTTACTAAGCGAGAGTGAACTGTTCGAAGATGAAGCCAAGCAAGAAGAACTGTCTTTGTTCCTTGCCCAGAAACGTGAAGAAGTACTAATCGCACTGGGTGCCAAGAAAAAAGCGGCCCCAAAAAAGAAAGCAGCTAAACCTGAAGTTGTTGCCGAGCAACCAAAGGAAGATGCGGCTTAATCTTTAGCGCTGATGACTTCATCATGAATAAACCTCCGTTCCGGAGGTTTTTTTATGCGCCCATTTCCACCGCTTCCATGCAAATTCAATAACAAAGGAAATAATCTCACCATTTTCCACTGATTCTCTGCCGCCCCCTTCAATATCGTGCCAAGTGTCATTATGATGGTTCAATCTTGTTATCGAGCTATCGTATAAAGCTGCCTGCCTTGCAGCGCAGTGCTCAACACTTTTGATATGGAGACCTACCGATAATGGCCAGCTTTTCACTTGCCCTTGGTACAGCAACTAAAAACCGTGACGGTAAAATCATTGAAGCTTTCTTCCCGACTCCGGTTCTGAATCCATCTGACGAACTGGTTGCAGCCATTGCCGCTGTGGTTAACTACAAAGAAGGAAACCAAGCGATTGAAGTCGCTCCGGCTCAGTGCGCAGAGCTGGCTGAAGCATTCAAAGCAGCAGGCGATGAGCAGAGTGCAGTATTTGCGACTAAAGCGTCACAATCCACTCAACCGCTTGTAATCGTTATTCTAGCAACCGACGAGAAGCCAGCTTCTGTTGCTGAAGGCTTCCTGAAACTTCAGCTTATCTCTCACCGCCTGGTTAAGCCGCACGGTGTGGTACTTGATGGTATCTTCGGCCTGCTACACAACATCGCATGGACCAGCCACGGCCCAATCGATTTGCCGGAGCTGGCTGAACGCCAGATGGAAGCTCGCCTGAACGGTGAAGTTCTAACTGTCGACTGTGTTGATAAATTCCCTAAAATGGTCGATTACGTGGTTCCGGCCGGCGTTCGTATTGCTGATACTTCCCGTGTTCGCCTTGGCGCGCATGTGGGTGAAGGCACAACCGTTATGCACGAAGGCTTCATTAACTTCAACGCAGGTACAACTGGCGTGAGCATGGTTGAAGGCCGTATTTCTGCAGGCGTTGTAGTTGGCAACGGTTCAGACATCGGTGGTGGTGCATCTATCATGGGCACACTATCTGGCGGCGGTAAAGTGGTGGTTTCTATCGGTGAAAACAGCCTGCTGGGTGCTAACGCGGGTCTTGGCTTCCCTATGGGCGACCGCTGTACTATCGAATCAGGCCTGTACGTAACAGCCGGCTCTAAAGTACGTATGCTGGATGCCGACGGCAAAGAAGTTGAGTTTGTTAAAGCTCGCGATCTTGCCGGCAAACCGGATCTGCTGTTCCGCCGCAACTCAATGACCGGCCAGATTGAATGTCTGACCAACAAGTCAGCAGTTGAACTGAACAGCGAACTGCACAGCAACAACTAAATCATTGCTGAATTTTGCGTTTAAACCGTACGCAATAAAAACAGGCTGCCTTGGCAGCCTGTTTTTTGATATCAATATCTTAGTGACTAATAACCCCGATCAATCAGCCCATAGCTACCCTGACCGTTATTACATTCATCAGGATACCCCGGATTGACCACGGTACTGACTTGCTTCTTACCGCTACAGTATTCAAAGCGCCCTTTCATGTACCCGGCACGATATTTCTCGTATTCGGTCTCTGTCATCGCGCCCTGCTTGTTCAAACGCTCCTGATCCCATTCCCGGTAGCCCTGTGCACCATGGTAAGCACCGAGCTGTTCCCACTCCTGCTGTTGCGACAATTGCGCTTCATACTGGCTGACGCAGGCCGTCAGGACGAGCACCGCCGCCAGGCTAATCAATCTCAGCATGATTCCGTCCTCTGTGTATTGCCTAAGTATGGCTTACAGAAGACTACAGTTCAGATTACTTGGTAATAATGTAGGTAAACGGATTAGAAAAAGAGAACTTGCTGCCGGAAGTGGTCACTTTCCCCTGCTTCATCGCAACCAGTACTTCTTTCTGCACCCGGATCAGCGAAAAGAAACGAATGACAATAAAGACCATAAACACAGGCATGATAATTTGAGCCATCGGAGCCGACTGTAGAACCAGATCATTAGTCAGCCACACAGCCAGCATAGCCAACATCGCATAGAGAGAATGCGGCTTTAAGGTAATCTGTACCTTGTCATCAGATTCCTTACGTTCAAAGAAAATATTCATGTTGATATCCCATCAATACTTCAGATAACGCTAACGGTCTCATAACTGCTTACCCGCAGGCAAGAAAGCGTTACACATTTTAAATTTTGGCAGCAATTACGCCCCCTGCAAGCAAGAAAAATGGCAGCCGAAGCCGCCCTTTCTGTCACCATACACAGATTTATAAGAGCCAACATAGGCAAAAAAATACACTACATATACAAGGTCTTGCTTTGTTCTGCCTTCGGTTTGAGCATGATGCTTTCCGTCACTAATTTCCCGGCGGCGACAACTTGAATCTCGTGCTCACCGGGAACAAGATAGGTTTTTATCGAACCGGTACTGTACACATTACCGGTCATCCCGGCTAATTCACCATCAATGAAGACCTTTACCCCCGACACTGGCTGTTGCTCATTATCCAACACATTCAGCACCAAGGCTCCCAGGCTCTGTTTGGTTCTCACCTGTTCACGCTTGAGTTTAAGTCGGCATTCTGATTTATGGCTGTCACCAAGATTAATCGTTATGTTGCAACTGGCAAAAGGCGTGAGATTAAAGCCATCGGACGCTTCACTAACTTTATGAAACGCCAAATAAGCATCAACTTTATCCACCCCCTGAGTTTCAAACAGCTCCCTGGCTTTATAGAGGCCGCCATCATAACGTACCGTTAGTACTCGTTCCTGCACTGGCATGTTCTCTCGGGCAAGGCGGACAATTAATGCTAAGTCCTGCGCAGAGCCAACTTCATCCACCACTTCATCAGGAATGGTAAAGGTAAATGTCCCCTGATCCTTGAGCTCGGTAAGCGTGACGTTTGCTTTCGCGTTAACACCGCCTATCGCGACCTTAGTACACTTATCCCTTGCAAATCTAACTCTTCTGTCGGCCTTACCAACCATCATATCAGCATCATAAAGGTGCAACTGAAGCCGATGGTAGCCAGGCTCTAGGTTAAGACGAAACTGAGCCGCTTCCGTCGCATGATTAAGGGTAAATACCTGTTCAGGTTCACCGTTAACTGACAGGCCTAATTGCGGCTCAGCCAGAGCAGAAAGCTCTTCTAAAGAGAACGCAATTTTGAGTACAGGTAGCGACCGGACATCATCAATGTTGATCTTGGTTTCGCCCAAACTCGGATAGAGCACAAAATCAAGTTCACTCAACGAATCTTCAGATACTTCCTTTCCGGCTATATTAGCGACGAATTGCTGGTCATTACCATCAAGGGTAAGCACCAAATCCATATCATAACAACCAGGCTCTATTGGAAGTGTCTGTTGAGAAACCACCTTTCCGTCTGCCTGTTGAGTCACAACCCAATCGAAGCGCTGTTCTTCTCCGGTCTGGGTATTGGTCACTTTAAGCCGACCATGATACTGACGCTCTAAACCGTCTTGATCGCCTAACTTAACCATTTCTCCCATCGCAGCCTGTGAATATTTCAATGCTGACTGAAATAAATCAGACCCCAAACTCTGTAAATACGTCGCTGCAAACTCTGTATTCACAGTTACCAAATTATTATCCTTCGGGCTATTTTCAACCGTACCGCTTCCTTCGCCACAGCCAACCATAAATAAACCAAGTAGGGTACTTAGTAATTGTTTTTTAGTCTTATGCATAGTTATTCTCAGCCCTAAGATAAATAACAATGTGCAACAACACACACAAAACAAAAGTACGCGAATTTAACACAAACCAGCTAAAAACAAAAAGTTGTGATGAGAATAAAAGCCTTTTCCTGCTACTTTTTTGGTCATAAATCGATTATCCCAGACCCGGAAATCAGAGATTGGTTACATTACATTCGATTTTGATTTTTTATAGAAAAGAGCCAAATGCACAGCTATGCACTTTCTGCTAAACAGACATAGGCAGAAAACAGAACACAGGGTCAAACGGGACTCATCCGACCGAAGGGAGGACAAAGATAACAAATGCAAAAAAGCCTCAGCATTTCTGCTGAGGCTTCTTAATAAGTGGCGGAGCGGACGGGACTCGAACCCGCGACCCCCGGCGTGACAGGCCGGTATTCTAACCAACTGAACTACCGCTCCACTCAGGATTAACGTTCGTTCACAACGCTAACCTAAATTGGAAGCCTGGCGATGTCCTACTCTCACATGGGGAGGCCCCACACTACCATCGGCGCTATTACGTTTCACTACTGAGTTCGGCATGGGATCAGGTGGGTCCATAATGCTATGGTCGCCAAGCAAAATTCTTACAATCTTGAAAACTGACTATGTTCTCGCACTACATTCAAGTGCTCATGGAGTCCTATAAAACCCCTTGGGTGTTGTATGGTTAAGCCTCACGGGCAATTAGTACAGGTTAGCTCAACGCCTCACAGCGCTTACACACCCTGCCTATCAACGTTCTAGTCTTGAACAGCCCTTCAGGATACTTAAAGTATCAGGGATGACTCATCTTGAGGCTCGCTTCCCGCTTAGATGCTTTCAGCGGTTATCGATTCCGAACTTAGCTACCGGGCAATGCGTCTGGCGACACAACCCGAACACCAGCGGTTCGTCCACTCCGGTCCTCTCGTACTAGGAGCAGCCCCTCTCAATCATCCAGCGCCCACGGCAGATAGGGACCGAACTGTCTCACGACGTTCTAAACCCAGCTCGCGTACCACTTTAAATGGCGAACAGCCATACCCTTGGGACCGACTTCAGCCCCAGGATGTGATGAGCCGACATCGAGGTGCCAAACACCGCCGTCGATATGAACTCTTGGGCGGTATCAGCCTGTTATCCCCGGAGTACCTTTTATCCGTTGAGCGATGGCCCTTCCATTCAGAACCACCGGATCACTATGACCTGCTTTCGCACCTGCTCGAACCGTCATTCTCGCAGTCAAGCGGGCTTATGCCATTGCACTAACCTCACGATGTCCGACCGTGATTAGCCCACCTTCGTGCTCCTCCGTTACGCTTTGGGAGGAGACCGCCCCAGTCAAACTACCCACCAGGCACTGTCCTCACCCCGGATAACGGGGCCAAGTTAGAACATCAACACTACAAGGGTGGTATTTCAAGGACGGCTCCACAGATACTGGCGTACCTGCTTCGAAGCCTCCCACCTATCCTACACATGTAGGGTCAATGTTCAGTGCCAAGCTGTAGTAAAGGTTCACGGGGTCTTTCCGTCTAGCCGCGGGGACGCAGCATCTTCACTGCGATTTCAATTTCACTGAGTCTCGGGTGGAGACAGCGTGGCCATCATTACGCCATTCGTGCAGGTCGGAACTTACCCGACAAGGAATTTCGCTACCTTAGGACCGTTATAGTTACGGCCGCCGTTTACCGGGGCTTCGATCAAGAGCTTCGACCTAAGTCTAACCCCATCAATTAACCTTCCGGCACCGGGCAGGCGTCACACCGTATACGTCATCTTTCGATTTTGCACAGTGCTGTGTTTTTAATAAACAGTTGCAGCCACCTGGTATCTGCGACTGCCGGCAGCTCCAAGAGCAAGTCTCTTCACCGCCAGCAGCGTACCTTCTCCCGAAGTTACGGTACCATTTTGCCTAGTTCCTTCACCCGAGTTCTCTCAAGCGCCTTGGTATTCTCTACCTGATCACCTGTGTCGGTTTGGGGTACGATTCCTTACTATCTGAAGCTTAGAGGCTTTTCCCGGAAGCATGGCATCAATAACTTCACTGCCGTAGCAGCTCGACATCGGGTCTCAGCCTGATGTATTCCCGGATTTGCCTAAGAATACAGCCTACACCCTTGAACCAGGACAACCGTCGCCTGGCCCACCTAGCCTTCTCCGTCCCCCCATCGCAATAGTAAGAAGTACGGGAATATTAACCCGTTTCCCATCGACTACGCCTTTCGGCCTCGCCTTAGGGGTCGACTCACCCTGCCCCGATTAACGTTGGACAGGAACCCTTGATCTTCCGGCGAGGAGGTTTTTCACCCCCTTTATCGTTACTCATGTCAGCATTCGCACTTCTGATACGTCCAGCAAGCCTTACGACTCACCTTCAACCGCTTACAGAACGCTCCCCTACCCAATACGCCAATGCGCATTGCCGCAGCTTCGGTGTATAGCTTAGCCCCGTTAAATCTTCCGCGCAGGCCGACTCGACCAGTGAGCTATTACGCTTTCTTTAAATGATGGCTGCTTCTAAGCCAACATCCTGGCTGTCTGAGCCTTCCCACATCGTTTCCCACTTAGCTATAACTTTGGGACCTTAGCTGGCGGTCTGGGTTGTTTCCCTCTCCACGACGGACGTTAGCACCCGCCGTGTGTCTCCCGGATAGTACTTACTGGTATTCGGAGTTTGCAAAGGGTTGGTAAGTCGGGATGACCCCCTAGCCTTAACAGTGCTCTACCCCCAGTAGTATTCGTCCGAGGCGCTACCTAAATAGCTTTCGGGGAGAACCAGCTATCTCCAGGTTTGATTGGCCTTTCACCCCTAGCCACAAGTCATCCGCTAATTTTTCAACATTAGTCGGTTCGGTCCTCCAGTAAGTGTTACCTCACCTTCAACCTGCCCATGGCTAGATCACCTGGTTTCGGGTCTAATCCCAGCAACTGCACGCCCAGTTAAGACTCGGTTTCCCTACGGCTCCCCTATTCGGTTAACCTTGCTACTGAAATTAAGTCGCTGACCCATTATACAAAAGGTACGCAGTCACCCCGAAGGGCTCCTACTGCTTGTACGTACACGGTTTCAGGTTCTATTTCACTCCCCTCACAGGGGTTCTTTTCGCCTTTCCCTCACGGTACTGGTTCACTATCGGTCAGTCAGGAGTATTTAGCCTTGGAGGATGGTCCCCCCATGTTCAGACAGGATATCACGTGTCCCGTCCTACTCGATTTCACTCATTATGCGCCGTCGGCTACGGGGCTGTCACCCTGTATCGCCAAGCTTTCCAGCTTGTTCACCTGACGCAAGACTAGCTTAAGGGCTAATCCGGTTTCGCTCGCCGCTACTGCCGGAATCTCGGTTGATTTCTGTTCCTCGGGGTACTTAGATGTTTCAGTTCCCCCGGTTCGCCTCACTAGGCTATGTATTCACCTAGTGATACTTGCTTATGCAAGTGGGTTTCCCCATTCGGAAATCCGAGAGTATAGTGATTCTTACCATCTCCTCTCGGCTTATCGCAGGTTAGCACGTCCTTCATCGCCTCTGACTGCCAAGGCATCCACCGTGTACGCTTAGTCACTTAACCATACAACCCCAAGAGGTTTCGTATGGCAAACAACCAAGGTTTTTCCATCTGAGTAAATGATGGAATAGTTTTGCCGGACTCTTACACAAGACACTTGAATGTGTATTGCTTGAGAACTCGTTTGTCTTTCGACAAACAATAATTCAATTATGAATTACTAGTCAGCTTTCCAGATTGTTAAAGAGCATAACGCAAAAGCGTTAATCAATAACTGACGTTATTCATTAGCACTCTTGCCGTTCTTTCACATATTAACCAAGCAATCTGTGTGGACACTGCATCAAACAAGCAGTCTATCGTTAAGGAGGTGATCCAGCCCCAGGTTCCCCTAGGGCTACCTTGTTACGACTTCACCCCAGTCATGAACCACACCGTGGTAAACGCCCTCCCGAAGGTTAAGCTATCTACTTCTGGTGCAGCCCACTCCCATGGTGTGACGGGCGGTGTGTACAAGGCCCGGGAACGTATTCACCGTGGCATTCTGATCCACGATTACTAGCGATTCCGACTTCATGGAGTCGAGTTGCAGACTCCAATCCGGACTACGACATACTTTCTGGGATTCGCTCACCATCGCTGGTTGGCCGCCCTCTGTATATGCCATTGTAGCACGTGTGTAGCCCTACTCGTAAGGGCCATGATGACTTGACGTCGTCCCCACCTTCCTCCGGTTTATCACCGGCAGTCTCCCTGGAGTTCCCACCCGAAGTGCTGGCAAACAAGGATAAGGGTTGCGCTCGTTGCGGGACTTAACCCAACATTTCACAACACGAGCTGACGACAGCCATGCAGCACCTGTCTCACGGTTCCCGAAGGCACTCCTCTATCTCTAAAGGATTCCGTGGATGTCAAGAGTAGGTAAGGTTCTTCGCGTTGCATCGAATTAAACCACATGCTCCACCGCTTGTGCGGGCCCCCGTCAATTCATTTGAGTTTTAATCTTGCGACCGTACTCCCCAGGCGGTCTACTTAACGCGTTAGCTCCGAAAGCCAGAACTCAAGATCCCAACCTCCAAGTAGACATCGTTTACGGCGTGGACTACCAGGGTATCTAATCCTGTTTGCTCCCCACGCTTTCGCATCTGAGCGTCAGTCTTTGTCCAGGGGGCCGCCTTCGCCACCGGTATTCCTTCAGATCTCTACGCATTTCACCGCTACACCTGAAATTCTACCCCCCTCTACAAGACTCTAGCCTGCCAGTTCAAAATGCTGTTCCGAGGTTAAGCCCCGGGCTTTCACATCTTGCTTAACAGACCGCCTGCATGCGCTTTACGCCCAGTAATTCCGATTAACGCTCGCACCCTCCGTATTACCGCGGCTGCTGGCACGGAGTTAGCCGGTGCTTCTTCTGCAGCTAACGTCAAAGATGCACGCTGTTAACGTACACCCCTTCCTCACTGCTGAAAGTGCTTTACAACCCGAAGGCCTTCTTCACACACGCGGCATGGCTGCATCAGGGTTTCCCCCATTGTGCAATATTCCCCACTGCTGCCTCCCGTAGGAGTCTGGACCGTGTCTCAGTTCCAGTGTGGCTGATCATCCTCTCAGACCAGCTAGGGATCGTCGCCTTGGTGAGCCGTTACCCCACCAACCAGCTAATCCCACCTGGGCTAATCCTGACGCGAGAGGCCCGAAGGTCCCCCTCTTTGCTCCGAAGAGATTATGCGGTATTAGCTATCGTTTCCAATAGTTATCCCCCACATCAGGGCATATTCCCAGGCATTACTCACCCGTCCGCCGCTCGCCGCCCATGATGTCCACCGAAGCTTCTATCATGTCGCTGCCGCTCGACTTGCATGTGTTAGGCCTGCCGCCAGCGTTCAATCTGAGCCATGATCAAACTCTTCAATTCAAGTTTTGGCTCAATGAATACTGATTGTTCCAACCGAAGTTGAAACGAATTGACTGTGCCAAATAATAAGTAAACTTAGTATTTGTATTGGTCACTCAGTTCATTGATAAATCTTTTTGACTAATCATTTCACGAGTGCCCACACAGATTGCATGGTCAAATTGTTAAAGAACAATACTGACTCAGTAGCGACATTCGCTGTCGTATTCCGTGTCAGTGGGGTCGCATTATAGAGACTTCGATCACGTTGGCAAGCGGTATTTCTAAAAAAAATCGCAAAACCCCACCAACCGAACAAAACTCGAACAACACAAGCTGATTATGGGCAAATTCACTACAGCAGCACCATTTTACGCACGAGCCTGCTGCTCAATTCGGTATTTCAATTCTTGAGGTAATGATAGTGATGCTGCCAATTGTTCGAGATAGGCTTTCTCAAGGAAATGGTCGACATCAATAGCCAACAGAGAAGCAAGGTAAACTTCCGATGCCTGTTCAAGATTGTCCACCTGCGTTGAGATAACTTGTGGATCCAATGGTTCATCGATCCAGCGTGCGATCAAGGTTTCGACATCCTGTCCCAGTTGCTGCTGAGCCAAAGCTTCCTTGATGGCTTGTTTTTCTTGCTCATCAATATGACCGTCAGCTTTTGACGCAAAAACCATAGCCTTTATCAGCAGCATTGGATCTGACTGGGTCGAATAGGCATTTTCTAACGACTCAAACTCTTCTCGCTGATATTGTCCATTGTACCCCGCACTTCCTTCATAATCCTGTCGCCAATTCTTATAAGCTTGATATGCCAGCGTCCCGACAACAGCAGCGCCACCGACAACCGCTGCTTTCTTGCCGTATTTTTTAACCAGTTTGCGACTCTTCTTATTTCCTAGCAATGCTCCAATAACACCTCCCGAAGCCATTCCTTTCAGCAAGTCGGTTTTACCGGATAAAGCTGACTGAGATTGAGTGCTGCTATTAACATATTTTCCGGCCTGGGAAAGCAGTTGTTCCATTAAGCTATTCATTATCCCTCCTCACACAAAGCTTGATCGCTCTTTCTGCATTACGAGTCTACGAATGTTCCGAACGCAGATATAAGCTTCTATGTGCAGCAGGTTAACGCTTCAAAAATGAATTGAAGATGAATGCCGCGTAAAGCTGAGTAAAGAAACAAAAACGCCAGCGGTTAATCGCTGGCGTTTTACTTCATTTTATTTCAACCGTTAGTGGTTATTACTGCTGAGCTACAATCTGCTCATTTTCTGCCAGCAGCTTAATCGGCTTACCAGTAGTGAATTTACCGGACAGAATATCCTGAGCCAGCGGGTTCTCGATATAATGCTGAATCGCCCTTTTCAGCGGACGGGCACCATAAACCGGATCAAAGCCAGCCTGAGAAATCAGCTCCAGCGCACTTTCTTGCAGTTCAAGCTGATAATCTTTTTCTTCCAGGCGTTTCACCAAGCGCATGATCTGAATATTGGCAATATTCTTAATATGCTCTTGTCCCAGAGGGTGGAAGACTACAGTCTCATCAACCCGATTGATAAATTCTGGTCGGAAATGTTGGCCCACAACTTCCATCACCGTATGCTTGATACCGTCATAATCCAGTTCACCGAAGTGTTCCTGAATTCGATCCGACCCCAGGTTAGACGTCATGATGATCACGCTGTTACGGAAATCTACCGTTCTGCCTTGGCCATCAGTCAAACGACCGTCATCCAGCACCTGAAGCAAAATGTTAAACACATCCGGATGGGCTTTTTCCACCTCATCCAGCAGGATCACAGAGTAAGGTCGACGACGAACCGCTTCTGTCAGGTAACCACCTTCTTCATAACCGACGTAACCCGGAGGCGCACCGACCAAACGGGCAACCGAATGTTTCTCCATAAATTCAGACATATCTATCCGAACCATGGCATCTTCACTGTCGAACATGAAGTTCGCCAATGACTTACACAGTTCTGTTTTACCAACTCCGGTTGGCCCCAAGAACAAGAACGAACCAATCGGACGGTTTGGATCCGATAATCCGGCACGGCTGCGGCGAATCGCATTAGCAACGGCATCAACAGCTTCATCCTGACCGATCACCCGTTTATGAAGCGCTTCTTCCATGTGTAGCAATTTTTCACGCTCGCCTTCGAGCATTTTGGCAACCGGGATCCCTGTCTGGCGGGAAAGAACTTCGGCAATTTCGGCATCAGTTACTTTGTTCTTAAGCAGGCTCATTTCCTGCATTTCAGCCTGGGCTGCCAAATCCAGCTGTTTTTCCAGCTCAGGGATTTTACCGTATTGCAGCTCCGACATACGGTTTAGATCACCGGCTCGGCGGGCAATTTCCATATCAGTGCGCGCCTGCTCGAGTTCTGTCTTGATATGCTGCGTACCGGAAAGTGCGGCTTTTTCGGCATTCCACACTTCTTCTAATTCCGCATATTCGCGTTCTTTTTTATCCAGCTCTTCGGACAGATCCTTCAGTCGTTTGTGGCTGGCATCATCGATCTCTTTAACCAGTGCCTGCTGTTCAATCTTCAGCTGAATGATCCGACGTTCAAGGCGATCCAGCGATTCCGGTTTAGAATCAATCTGCATCCTGATGCTTGATGCTGCTTCATCGATCAAATCAATGGCTTTATCCGGTAACTGGCGATCGGAGATATAACGATGAGACAAGCTGGCCGCAGCGACAATCGCCGGGTCAGTGATTTCAACATGGTGATGCAGCTCATAACGCTCTTTCAGTCCTCGCAAAATTGCCACAGTATCTTCAACCGTCGGCTCTTCCACCAGCACTTTCTGGAAACGACGCTCAAGGGCGGCATCTTTTTCTATATATTGGCGATATTCATCCAGAGTGGTTGCACCGACACAATGCAATTCCCCGCGCGCCAATGCCGGCTTGAGCATGTTACCAGCATCCATAGAACCTTCGCCTTTACCGGCACCGACCATGGTGTGCAGCTCATCAATGAACAGGATGATATTGCCTTCTTCCTGTGACAGCTCATTCAGTACTGCCTTCAGGCGCTCTTCAAATTCACCACGGTATTTCGCACCGGCGATCAGCGCCCCCATGTCCAGGGAAAGCACACGTTTATGGCGCAGTCCTTCCGGCACTTCACCATTCACAATTCGCTGCGCAAGGCCTTCGACGATCGCTGTCTTACCCACCCCGGGCTCACCGATAATGACCGGGTTATTTTTAGTGCGGCGCTGCAGCACCTGGATTGTACGGCGGATTTCATCGTCCCGGCCGATCACAGGATCCAACTTGCCCTGCTCTGCCCGTTCAGTCAGATCAATGGTGAACTTCTTCAATGCCTGGCGGTTTTCTTCCGCATTAGGATCATCAACATTCTGGCCGCCACGGACCTGTTCAATCGCTTTCTCTACTTTTTCAGCAGTCAGACCTTTGTCTTTCAGCAACTGACCAAGCGGACCTTTATCCTCGATAGCCGCCAGAATAAATAATTCAGATGAGATATATTTGTCTTTGCGCTTTTGAGCCAACTTGTCGCAAATATTCAGCAACATCCCCATCCCATGGGACAACTGAACATCACCACCAATACCGGTCACCTTCGGCTGGCGATCCAGAATCTCAGACAAGCCTGAACGCAACTGGGAAACATCGATATTCAACATCGTCAACAACGGACGAATCGTGCTGCCATCCTGATTGAGCAAAGCCACCATCAGGTGAGCAGGTTCGATATACTGATGGTCTCGCCCTAAAGCCAGCGATTGTGCATCAGATATCGCCATTTGGAATTTGCTGGTAAAACGGTCAAGACGCATAAGGCCTCCCTACATCATCATTTCTCTCGTTAGATATGGTGGCTCAAGAAGCTGATTTCAACCAATTAACGTCGAGTTATTGCTGCCTTTGCTACTCCCTTATTTTTCAGCACACTCCTGATATACAGCTGCAAACTATTTGATCACCGGATATTTCAATGACGCTCGTCGCAGCAAATAAAAGCAGTTCTTCATTACCAGAATAAAAGCTGAATACTGCCACCAAGGTTCTGACATCACATATAGTGGAGGGAGTAAATAAATGAGCAAAACAAAATCCTGGATGATTCCGATACTGGCCGGTTGCTTAGGACTGTTGGCACAGCCAGGGTGGGCGATGGGGTGTGATCCTGCTGCCGGGGCTAATTTCAACCTAGTTTATGTGGAAAACTATGCAGAAGGTGCCAGTGCAGGCCAGATAGTGAAGCAAAAAGTGGAATATTTGCGGGGCGTTATGTCGAACTCAGCGTTTGAAGCCGTCCAGCCCATTCAATCGAGTGTGTCTATGTACGATGAGAGTGAAGCAGAAAAGAGCCTGGTCATTACATTAAGCGGCCAATACTCAGGCTCTTTTGATGCAATGACCCAGCTAATCAACAGCAAGGGGTATATCTCTGTTGATGTCTCACAATGCAATTAAGCGTATTACATTGTTCTTAATTCTTACGGATGATTAACGGTCAGCCAACCAAATAAGGCTGGCCTGGCGACCGGTTACTCCATCACGACGATAGGAATAGAATCGCTCTGCATCACTGTAAGTACACAGATTGCCGCCATAAACATCCTTAACACCGAATGCCTGCAAACGCAGGCGGGCCAACAGGGGTAAATCCGCTAACCATTTATCACCATGAGGCTGAAATGCCTGGCTGGCGCTCGGAGAAGCAGCGATAAACTGATCACGAACCTCACTACCGACTTCAAATGCAGAGGGGCCAATGGCCGGACCGAGCCAAGCAATAATGCGATCCGCCGGTACCGTAAATTTTGCCAGGGCAGCTTCAATCACCCCGTCAGCCAAACCTCGCCAACCAGCATGAACAGCCGCCACCTGAGTGCCAGCCTTATCACAAAGCAAAACCGGCAAACAATCGGCCGTCATCACTACACAGGCAAGATTGGTATTCTGGGTATAACTGCCGTCAGCATCCGGCACCTCGGACAAAGGCGACAACAAACGAACCACCCTGTTACTGTGAATCTGATTCAACCAAACCGGCGCTGTCGCCAGACCGATCTGCTGTTGCAGCAAGGTACGGTTCTGTTGTACCAACTCAGCATCATCCCCGACATGCATTCCCAGGTTCATCGCCTGGTAAGGCGTTTGACTGACGCCGCCCTGTCGCGTGGTTGAAAACGCTTTAACATGTTCAGCTACAGGCCAGTCAGGGATGATAAGCATATTAGTACTCGTCCTCGTGATGCTCTTCTTTGTCTTTACGAAGAATATTGATCATCGCCACCATATCAACTGGCAACGGCGCATGCCATTCCATCAACTCACCAGTGATCGGGTGCTCCAGACGCAGCATACGCGCATGAAGAGCCTGGCGATCAAAAGCACGCAGTGCCTGGATCAGCTCATCGGATGCATTGCGCGGCGGACGCGGGCGACCACCGTAAGTTGCATCACCCACTAGCGGATGGGTCAGGTATGACATATGAACACGGATCTGGTGTGTACGACCGGTTTCAAGGCGCAACACAATACGGGTGTGCTCACGGAAGTGTTCTGCCACACGGTAGTGAGTGACCGCAGGTTTACCCAATTCATGTACCGCCATACAGGTACGCTTGGTCGCATGACGGCCGATTGGTTTCTCAACCACACCGCCACCGGTCATTTTACCCATAGCGATCGCTTCATACTCACGGGTGATCTTGCGTTTTTGCAGGGCGCGAACCAGGCGAGTCTGTGCCTGAATGGTTTTAGCCACTACCATCAGACCCGTGGTGTCCTTATCCAGACGGTGAACGATACCGGCACGCGGTACTTCAGCCAATTCAGGACAATGATGCAACAAAGCGTTCAGAACTGTGCCGTCAGGTGTACCGGCACCTGGGTGAACCACAAAGTCACGCGGCTTGTTGATCACCAGGATGTGTTCATCTTCATAGACGATATCCAGCGGGATATCCTGGGCAACCCAGCGAACTTCGTCTTCAATTTCGGCCGTAACCTGGAGCGCTTCACCGCCCATCATTTTGGTACGTGGTTTTTTGACAGTTTCACCATCAACGGAAACCATGCCATTTAAAATCCACTCTTTAATACGAGAGCGGGAGTAATCCGGGTATAATTCAGCGATAACCTGATCCAATCTCAGGCCTAACTGACTATCTTTTACGGTATTTGTTAACTCTATCTGCTGTGCCATAGCGAACTTTTTCAAAAAGCGTGGGACTAAATGCCAAACGCTGCGTAAAATAACATATCAGTGTCATTGTATCTGTTAACGGCTCCGACCGTAATGGATCCACAGAAATAAAATTTTTTATCAAGGAAACAGACGCCGCAATGAAACGCCTGACAATCACGACTTTTCTTGCCGTTGCCATTCTTTCAGGCTGTTCAAGTACTGAAGAAGTAGTACCAGATGTCCCGCCATCGGAGTTGTATGCCACCGCGCAACAAGCCTTACAGAGTGGGAGCTGGGTGACGGCAATCGAACAGCTGGAAACTCTGGACTCACGCTACCCGTTTGGTGCTTACTCAGAGCAGGTACAGCTTGACCTGATTTATGCGTACTACAAAAACGATGATCTGGCTCTCGGCGAAGCAACTATCGACCGCTTCAACCGCCTGAATCCGGCGCATGAAAAAGCAGACTGGGTACTGTATATGCGTGGCCTGACCCACATGGCGCAGGATCGCAGCTTTATGCATGATCTGTTCAACATTGACCGCTTTGATCGAGATCCGGAACCTGCTCGTCAGGCTTTCCGTGACTTTAAACGCCTGCTGGAACGTTACCCGAACAGCCACTACGCAGCTGATGCCAAAGCGCGCATGACCTTCCTGAAAAACCGTCTGGCTGACTATGAGCTGGCCGCGGCTGATTTCTACATTCGTCGTGAGGCCTGGGTTGCAGCAATTAACCGCACCCAGGTGATCCAGCGTAATTATCCAGATACCCAGGCTGCCCGTCAGTCTCTTGAGCTGATGGAAATTGCTTACGAAAAACTGGGGCTTCAGGAACCGTTAGAACATACGAGAAAGCTTATCGCCCTGAACCCGCAATAACCTGCGACAAGTTCGGCAAAAACAAAAACAGCAGCCATATGGCTGCTGTTTTTTTATTCATTCTTTTTTGTCGTCATTTTTTACTGATAAATGACTCATACCAGAATCAGTAATGAATTTTTAAACGAACAAAATTCACCCAACCCTTTGTTATAGCTCGAATAAAGCCCCTGAACAGCACCAGCCGTCAGCGTTCTTTATTCCTCCATACTGCCCTAATTAAATCCGGTTCGACAAGCATTTTATTCAAACTTTTTTGCAACAAACCAAGACCGATCACAGAATTTTTCTGGACTTTCCCACATGACTGCAAACGTGATTGCCATCACATTATTAGCCCCTGATTTTAGTAATCTGAAGTCAACCCAACGAAGGGTAGCAAAAGAGGAAAGATAATTATGACAGTAAACATCGCCGGTAAAAATCTTGAAATCACCCCTGCTATCCGTGAGCGCATTGAGTTTAAATTCAAGAAGTTAGAAAAGTATCAAGTCCAGCTAATTAATAAGCACGCAGTCATCAGCACAGAACCAAACAGACAATTTAAAGTCGAGGCATCTGCAACAATCCCAGGAGGTCAGCTTGTAGCCTCAGCAGAACACGATGACATGTATGGTGCAATTACCGAGGTATATCAGAAGCTGGAACGACAACTGAATAAGCAGACTCACAAACCATCGGCGCGCCGTGCCAGCCACTGCGACAAACCAGAGCTTCCTGAAGAAGCCGAAGCATAATTAGAAAAATAATAAAGAGGATTTCCAAACAGCCCTGCCCTTGCAGGGCTGTTTACATTCTGCTTGACAAGATTCGGCCCTCTGCATAATGTTGAATCACATTCACTACAAAATAATCAGTTAGCAAACATGCAATCAATCAACCTGTTTTTCTTTAGCTTCTTTTTTCTGTCACCTTAACGGGGGCTTTTCGTTACGCAAGAAATAAGCTAAAGACGAACAGAAGGCCTCCTCAACCAGGAGGCCTTTTTTGTATCGGTTGCAGGTTTCAGACAGACAGGGATAAACAATGACAGACACGCCATATTCACTGGACGACATCAGACAGAATGTCAGCCGCATCGACAACGAAATCATCAAGCTGCTGGCTGAACGCCGCAAACTGAGCCTTGAAGTGGCTAAAAGTAAAATCCAGACCGCCAAGCCGGTGCGAGACCAAGCAAGAGAGCATGACCTTCTGCTCAGGCTGATTGAAGCCGGCGAAGCGGAACAGCTGGATGCACAATATGTTACTCAGATCTTTCACACCATCATTGAAGACTCGGTTCTCTATCAGCAGGCTTATTTACAGAAGCGGGCCAATCCGGACAGCCTGCAACCTGTCGCCAGAGTCTCTTTCCTTGGTGCCAAAGGTTCCTACTCCAACCTGGCCAGCCGCAGTTATTTCAGTAAGAAGCAAACCAAACTGGTAGAAATGAGCTGCTCAACTTTCCGCGATGTTATCAGTATGGTTGAAACCGGCAATGCTGATTACGGTGTACTTCCGATAGAGAACACCAGTTCCGGCTCCATCAACGAAGTCTATGATCTATTGCAGCACACCAGCCTGTCTATTGTCGGGGAAATATCCCAGCCAATTGAGCACTGCCTGCTAACTGCCGTCGACACAGGTATTGACCAAATCGATACCCTGTACTCACACCCGCAACCCCACCAACAGTGCAGTGAATACCTACATTCCCTGGGAAACATTACCCAGGAATACTGCTCAAGCACCGCCGAAGCAATGAAGAAAGTCGCGGAACTGAAGCTGCCTAATGTAGCCGCTATCGGTAACGCCTCCAGTGGCGAACTCTACGGCCTTAGCCCGCTCAAAACCAATATTGCCAACCAGCCGGAGAACGTCACCCGCTTTATTGTGGTTGCCCGTAAGGCCGTTGATGTAACTTCACTGATCCCGGCCAAAACCACACTAATTATGTCAACGCCGCAAAAAGCTGGCTCACTGGTTGAATGCCTGTTAGTGCTGCGTAACCTCAACATCAACATGACCAAGCTGGAATCACGCCCGGTTATTGGTAACCCGTGGGAAGAAATGTTCTACGTCGATGTCGAGGAAAACCTGAAATCACCGGTGATGCAAGAAGCACTGGAAGAGCTAACCCGAGTGACTCGCTTTATTAAAGTGCTGGGCTGCTACCCGAGTGAAAACGTCAAACCGACAGAAGTAGAAATAGAAGAATAAATATAGCGGATTCGAGGCTCGAGCAATATAAAAACAAAAGCCCACGCAAGTCGTGGGCTTTGTCATGTTAAGACCGGTACCGGCTTATTTTCTTTGAGTTGTATCGTTCGCCTGTCTAAGCAATCCCTGGCTCTCGATTAAAAAATGCTGAGCATAATCTCCAAACCAATGCTCCACCTGATTGAAGGCCCGCTTAAAGGCTTCCTTATCCTGAGTATCCAGCATTTCAATCGCTTCACCAAAACGTTGGTGGAAGCGCTTAATCATCGACAAATTCTGCGGCGACGACATTATAATATCCGCGTATAGCTGGGCATCCTGAGCGAACAGTCGGCCTACCATCGCCAGTTCCAGGCGGTAAATAGGAGAGCTCAATGACATCAGCTGCTCAAGCTTAGGATCTTCTTCAGCCAGGTGCACCCCATAAACAAACGAAGTAAAGTGACGCAGCGCCTGGATCAACGTCATCCCCTGATCATGCTCAACCGCACTGATCCGGTTCAGTGTGGCACCCCAGATCTGGAACTGTTCCAGCAACCACTGGTAACTCTCAGGCGAACGACCGTCACAATACACCACCACCTGCTTGGCCAGGCTGGAAATATCCGGGCCAAACATTGGGTGCAAGCCGACTACCGGACCATGGTGCACTTCAAGCATTGCTTGCAGCGGGCCGGCTTTCACCGAGGTTAAGTCTGCCAAGATGCAGTCTTCAGGCAAATTACCCAGTTTTGCGATAACTTGTTCGGTAAGGTGAATAGGTACAGAGACCACCACCATACCGGCATCACTCAACAGCTCATCCGCTCGCCCCCAATCCTGACTACCCAGCTTACGGACTTCGTAGCCAGACAGTTCGAACAGACGGCAGAACAGGCTGCCTAACTGGCCGTAACCACCTACGACCACGATTGGCCGTAAATCCGGTTTCAGGCACTTAAAGCCGGAATCATTCTCACTGGCGTAGGATTCCCGCATAGTACGGCGCAGGATATCTTCAATAAGATCCGGCGGAACCCCTTTACTTTCCGCTTCCTGGCGACGCGAGGCCAGCATCGCAGCTTCACGGTCCGGGGCATAAATCGGTAAACCATGTTGGCTTTTTACATGACCGACCTCTTCTACCAATGCCAGACGGCGAGCCAACAGCTCCACCATCTGCTGATCAACCTCATCGATTTGATCTCTTAATTTACTCAGTTCAGCAACCATGATTTTGCGATCCGTTATTATTCAGTCACATCCGCCACAGCCTCACCCTCAGGCGCAAAAAGAGGCTGGCGGCACAGTTTTTCTGCGCCGTCATTGGCATACAATTATCAGCATTAATTGCGCTGTTGCAGGAATGGCATCAGCTCTTTATGGGTATGACGAAGTAGCTCTTCGGTCGACTCCCAGCTGATACAGGCATCAGTAATTGACACTCCGTAAGCCATTTTATCTCGCGGCAAGTCAGCGCTCTGGTTTCCTTCATGAAGGTGACTTTCCAGCATCAGGCCGATAACCGATTGGTTTCCTTCCCTGATCTGGTGAATCACATCTTCAGCCACCAGCGGCTGACGGCGGTAATCTTTCCGTGAGTTGGCGTGGCTACAGTCTACCATCAAGGATGGAGAAAGGCCTGATGCAATCATCTCCTTTTCACACTCGGCCACCGAGACTGAATCATAGTTAGTCTGTTTGCCGCCACGCAAAATCACGTGACCGTCCGGGTTGCCCTGAGTCGTCAGCAAGGCTACCTGACCTTCACGGTTGATCCCCATAAAACGGTGACCGGATGCTGCCGCTTCCATAGCATTGATTGCTGTCGCCAGGCTGCCGTCTGTACCGTTCTTAAAGCCGACCGGCATCGACAGACCGCTGGCCATTTCACGGTGAGTCTGGGATTCTGTTGTCCGGGCACCAATCGCTGCCCAGCTGAATAAATCCCCCAGATATTGCGGACTGATAGGATCCAGCGCTTCTGTCGCCAAAGGGATCCCCATTTCAACCAAATCAATCAATAGTTGGCGAGCAATATGCAGACCTTCAGCGACTTCAAATGAACCATCCAGATGTGGATCATTGATTAAGCCTTTCCATCCCACCGTGGTTCGCGGCTTTTCAAAATATACCCTCATGACAATATAGAGCTGATCGCTGAGCTCCTCAGACAGGCGTTTCAGCTTAATCGCATATTCTTTAGCCGCTTCGATATCGTGAATTGAGCACGGTCCGCATACCACCAACAGACGGTGATCGCGTTTGTGAATGATATCGGCAATGGTCTGACGGGACTGACGAATAAAATTTAACGCCTGATCACTGACCGGCAACCTTCTGCGCAGCTCATTTGGTGTGATCAGAACAGATTCATCTTGGATATGGACATTATTCAGCTGATCTTTTTGCATGCGGGCTTCCCTGTGTACATTAAACAATTAGCGACATTAAAGAGGTCAATCAGGATTCTCTGTGACATAAGATCAACATAACAGGGGATTTCTCACCTTTCCACCACCTGTAAAGAAAAAACACCAACCGTAAGAAAAAGTTTACACAATGTGATTTTTGGCTATCTAAACTAAAGACAGTTACCATATCGGCAATGCCCAATCGCATAAACTAATGGCAATGGAACTTATATTTTCTCTTCTACAGCAACTCAGCGTGTACTTAGTGATTGCTTACCTATTAAGCAAAACCCCGCTGTTTATGCCGATCACCACAGTATCAGGACGTCTTTCGCAGCGATTTTCGTGCTACATTTTGTTTACCCTCTTTTGTATTTTAGGCACTTACTTCGGACTTCACATCGAAGACGCGATTGCCAATACACGAGCGATTGGGGCTGTAATGGGAGGTTTACTGGGCGGGCCGATTGTCGGTTTTGCGGTCGGCCTGACTGGCGGGATGCACCGCTACACCATGGGCGGCTTTACCGATGTGGCTTGTGCGATTTCAACCACTGTTGAGGGACTGATTGGCGGACTGATGCACAGCTACTTCGTCCGCCGCGGCCAGATAGATCAGATATTCCAGCCATTTGTGGTCTTTACCGTTACCCTAGTAGCCGAAATTATCCAAATGTTCATTATCCTGATGGTCGCCGAACCGTTCGATAAAGCCCTGCACCTGGTCAGCGCCATTGCCTTGCCAATGGTGATTGCCAACTCCGTCGGTGCGGCACTCTTCATGAGCATTATTCAGGATCGCAAGACCATTTATGAAAAATACTCAGCCGCTTTTTCCAGCCGGGCACTGAAAATTGCCCAGCGTTCGGTGGGGATCCTCAGTGACGGCTTCAATGAAGAAACCACCAAGAAAATAGCCAAGATCGTCTATGAGGAAACTGGCGTCGGGGCCGTGGCCATCACCGACCGTGACAAAATCCTGGCCTTTATCGGTATCGGTGATGATCATCACCTGCCGGGCACACCAATCTCATCCGGTTATACCCGCCGCGCTATCGACGGTTGCGAGCTGGTGTATGCCGACGGCTATGACATTCCCTACTGTTGCTCCCTGCATCCGAAGTGCAAACTCGGCTCAGCACTTGTGATCCCGCTGGTCGGCGGTAATAACGAAGTACTGGGCACCATCAAGCTCTATGAGCCAAAGCGGAAACTTTTCTCAACAGTTAACCTGACACTCGGAGAAGGGATCGCTAAGCTGTTGTCAAACCAGATCCTGACCGGACGTTATGCTCAGCAACAGGCCCTGCTGACCCAGGCAGAACTGCGCCTGCTCCAGGCTCAGGTTAACCCGCATTTTCTGTTCAACGCCCTTAACACCATCAACTCAGTCGTACGTCGGGACCCGGATAAAGCCCGCCAGCTGATCCAGCACCTGTCGCAATTCTTCCGCCGGAACCTCAAACAAAATATTGAGACAATTACCCTCGAAGAAGAACTCAAGCACGTAAATTCTTATCTGGAGATCGAACTGGCCCGTTTCTCTGATCGGCTGAATGTCGAAGTCAGTATCGCGCCGGATCTGCTTGGTATTAAGCTGCCGACTTTTACTCTCCAACCGCTGGTCGAGAATGCCATTAAACACGGCACCTCATCACTGTTTGAAAATGGTAAAATCCTCATCCACGGATACCGCGACCAGGGACGTATCATCCTGGAAGTGGAAGACAATGCTGGTAATTACGCGCCAATTGGCGAAGAAAGCGGGCTTGGAATGAAAATTGTCGATAAACGACTGAAAAACATGTTCGGCCTGCAGTATGGCCTGACCATGTCATACCAGCCCCATGAATGGACTCGCGCCACCATCACCCTGCCAGCGAACAAACAACAGCAGGCTAACGGAGAAACTGCCGCATGATCAAAGCCCTCGTCATTGATGACGAGCTTTATGCTCGAGAAGAACTGATCGACTTACTGCATGACACCGGAGAAGTTGAAGTCATCGACAGCTGTAACAATGCCATCGAAGGACTGAAAAAAATCAATGCCCTCAAACCGGATGTCATTTTTCTCGATATTCAGATGCCGCAAATTACCGGGATAGAAATGCTCAGCATGCTCGACCCGGACACCATGCCCAAGGTGGTATTCGTGACCGCCTATGACGAATATGCACTGAAAGCCTTTGAGGATAATGCTTTTGATTACCTGCTCAAGCCGGTAGAAACCTGCCGCCTGGCGAAAACCATCAAACGGCTGAAAAAGGAATGTCAGGAACCGGATTACAGCCCACTGGTGTCCGATATGCTGGAGCTGATCCCCTGCAGTGGCCATAACCGGATCCTGCTGCTCAGCCCGGCTGAAATTGAAACCGCTTATTCCGATCTGACCGGGGTGCACGTGGTCACCAACGAAATCAATGCCACCACCCAGCTGACACTAAAAACGCTGGAAGAAAAAACCCCGTTGATCCGCTGTCACCGCCAGTATTTGATCCACCCACAGGCGATACGTGAAATCAAACTACTGGAAAATGGCCTAGCTGAAATTACCACTCAATACGGCCATCAGGTACCGGTGAGCCGTCGTTATCTCAAAGAACTGAAAGACAGGTTTGGCCTGAGTTAACCCCATCCACTTAACAGCCACTCACTACCGCTCAAAAACCACTAAGAGGCAACTAAGGCATAAAATATGCCTTAGTTCTCACTTTTATAAATTCGTTACCAAACTATCAAAAACACAGCAAAGACATTTAAATCAATATCTTATCGATCAACCTCAATTTTTGCACCTGTCAAGAAAGCTGAATGGCAGCTGACCGAAAAAACCACTCAGTCCACTCACCGACCGCTCACCTCGCCATATAACCACTCACCGCTTTACCGCGTGCATCTATTCATTAGCGTATTAACATGGAACACATCAAAAGAAGTTTTGCGAGTGTTTTGCCGAGGGTGTAAAGGCGCGATAGTCGCAAAGCAATCCATGGAAATGAACGGATAAGAGAGACAAGAGTTATGACCTGGTTCCTGATGTGCGTTGCGGCATTGATAGGTGGTTACTTCATCTACGGTGCATTTATCGAGAAGGTGTTTGGCGTCAACGAAAATCGCAAAACACCTGCCTATACCAAGCAAGACGGCGTTGACTATGTACCAATGTCGAACAAGAAAGTTTACCTGGTACAGCTGCTGAATATCGCCGGTGTCGGCCCTATTTTCGGCCCGATCATGGGGGCACTGTACGGCCCAGCCGCGATGCTTTGGATCGTACTTGGCTGTATCTTTGCCGGTGCAGTTCATGATTACTTCTCAGGTATGCTTTCAGTACGTAACGGTGGTGCATCAGTACCAACCATTACCGGCCGCTACCTGGGTAACGGTGCAAAACACTTCATGAATATCTTTGCCATCATCCTGCTGTTGCTGGTTGGCGTGGTATTCGTATCAGCACCTGCAGGAATGATCACTAACCTGGTAAACGAGCAAACCGGTATCGGTATGCCCATGACGACTATGGTTGTGGTTATCTTCGCTTACTACATCATCGCGACAATTGTTCCGGTTGATAAAATCATCGGCCGCTTCTACCCGCTGTTCGGTGCTCTGCTTATCTTCATGTCAGTTGGTCTTATCACTGCTATTTCGTTCTCAAGTGAACATACACTGCTTGGCAACTACGAAATGAGCCAGATGTTCACTAACATGAACCCGAACAACCTACCGCTATGGCCTGCACTGTTCATCACCATTGCCTGTGGTGCAATCTCCGGCTTCCACGCAACCCAGTCACCTCTGATGGCGCGTTGTATGGAAAACGAGAAGAACGGCCGTTTCGTATTCTACGGCGCAATGATTGGCGAAGGTGTTATCGCCCTGATTTGGTGTGCTCTGGCACTGTCTTTCTTCGGCTCAGTTGAAGGTCTGAAAGAAGCCGTTGCTAACGGTGGCCCTGGTAATGTGGTTTACAGCTCCTCAATCGGTCTGCTGGGCGTATTCGGTGGTGTGATTGCCTTCCTGGGTGTTGTTATCCTGCCAATCACTTCTGGTGATACTGCATTCCGCTCAAGCCGCCTGATCCTGGCTGAATACTTCAACATGGAGCAGAAGTCACTGCGTAACCGTCTGGTTATGGCTCTGCCACTGTTCGTTATCGGCGGCATCCTGACTCAGGTAGACTTCGGTATCATCTGGCGCTACTTCGGCTTTGCGAACCAAAGCACTGCGGTAATGATGCTGTGGACAGCTTCTGCTTACCTACTACGCCACAACAAACTGCACTGGGTAACGACTGTTCCAGCAATATTCATGACCACGGTATGTATTACCTTCATCCTGAACAACAGCCAGCTTGGTTTCGGTCTGCCAATGACAGTATCAACTATCGCTGGTGCACTAGGTGCCCTGTTCATTGCCGGCTATGTTATCAAGCGCTCTAAAGGCAAAGGTGAAACTGAACTAGCCGACGAAGAAGAGAGCAAAAGCGCACTGGAAACCGCGTAAATCAATACTTCATTCCTAAATAAAGAAACCAGCCATTTGGCTGGTTTCTTTTTGCCCGCTTTAGCCTTAGCTGGAAATAAGGCTTATCAGAACAGGTAATTGATACCTAAAGTGTAAGTATTGAGGCTGAACTCTTCGCTCATATACATGTACTGGTATTCCAGGTTGAGCATGACGTCTGCACGAAGCGGGATACGTGTACCCACTGCTAGATAAGGTTTCACGACATTGAGTTCTTGCTGGGAATATTGATTGGACTGAAGGCTAAAGCTGGAGACCAAAACTTCAGAACAAGGCTTTTACACGGACAATCAAAAGACAAAAAAAAGCCCACCATAAGGTGGGCTTTTTTATTAAACGTCTTACGCTAGGCGTATTACTTAGAAGAAAGCTTCTCTTTGATACGAGCCGCTTTACCAGAACGCTCACGTAGGTAGTACAGCTTGGCACGACGTACTGCACCGCGACGCTTAACAGTAATGCTGTCAACTACTGGAGAGTGAGTTTGGAACGCACGCTCAACACCTTCACCGTTAGAGATCTTACGAACAGTGAATGCAGAGTGTAGACCACGGTTGCGCTTAGCAATTACAACGCCTTCGAAAGCCTGAAGACGAGAGCGGTCACCCTCTTTTACCTTAACCTGAACAACAACAGTGTCACCTGGTGCGAAAGTAGGTAGGTCTTGTTTCATTTGCTCTTGTTCAAGAGCCTTGATGATATTACTCATTGGTAAATACCCTAGAATAAACTGATACTAAATTAATTAATTGCTTGCTTTGTATTCGCGGATAAATTCCGCCAGCAAGAATTCCTGATCGTCAGTCAGAGCTAGGTTTTCCAGGAGCTCTGGTCTTCTCAGCCAGGTTCGGCCCAGCGATTGCTTCAATCGCCAGCGACTAATGTCCTTGTGGTTGCCAGACAGCAAGACCTTAGGTACTTCCTGCCCGTCCAACACTTCAGGACGCGTATAATGCGGACAATCCAGCAAGCCATTGGCAAAGGAATCTTCCTCTGCCGACGCAAAGTCACCCAGTACACCCGGTACAAACCGGACTACTGCGTCGACTAAGGTCATGGCTGGCAGCTCGCCCCCAGTCAGCACAAAATCCCCGATAGACCATTCTTCATCTACCTCTTGTTGGATTATGCGCTCATCAACCCCTTCATAGCGACCGCAAATAAGAATCAGGTTCTCATTTTCAGCCAACTCCTCAACACCCGCTTGATCAAGCTTACGGCCCTGAGGCGACAGGTAGATGACTTTAGCCTGGCCATCAACGGACTGTTTGGCAGCATGAATGGCATCGCGCAAAGGCTGTACCATCATCAGCATGCCCGGTCCGCCACCATATGGTCGGTCATCAACCGTACGGTGCTTGTCGTGAGTAAAATCGCGGGGATTCCACGTTTCTACTGACAATAGGCCTCTTTTTACCGCCTGGCCTGTTACCCCAAAATTAGTAATGGCGTTAAACATGTCAGGAAACAGGCTAATAATGCCTACCTTCATTTGTTCACCTATTACCGGGGGTTAAAATCCAGGATCCCAGTCAACTTCGATCCGCTGAGCAGTGCGATCAATCGACTTGATGACCTGCTCATCGAGGAACGGAATTAATCGTTCCTTCTGCCCAAAAGCATCTTTCAGGTTAGCTTTCACTACCAGAACATCGTTCGAACCTGTTTCCAGGATGTCAGTGACTTTACCAAGGTCGTAACCTTCAGTAGTAACCACTGTCATACCGAACAATTCGCGCCAGTAGAATTCTTCATCTGACAGCGCTGGCAGTTGTTCAGCCAGTACAGCAACTTCAGCATTAGTAAATACCTGAGCATCCTCACGGACGTTCAGACCTTCTAACTTAGCTACCATACCCTGACCATGGCGTTTCCACGATTCAACGCGAAACTCCTTCCACTCACCCTTAACTTTAATAAGCCAAGGCTGATAGGAAAAAATGCTTTCGGCTTCTTCTGTGTAGGAAAAAACTTTGAGCCACCCCTTGATACCATAGGAGGCACCCAGTTTACCGACAACAATGTAGTCTTGGTTTTGTGTACTCATCGTTTCTCGTCTACCAGACATGCTAATTAAGCCGCTTTAGCAGCGTCTTTGATTAGCTTAGCTGCGCGGTCAGACACAGTTGCGCCTTCACCAACCCAGTGGTTTACACGGTCTAGGTCTAGACGTAGGCGCTCTTCCTGACCCTTAGCTAGCGGGTTGAAGAAACCAACTTTCTCGATGTTACGACCGTCGCGTGCAGCGCGAGAGTCAGCAACAACGATGTGATAAAATGGACGCTTCTTAGCGCCGTGACGTGCCAAACGAATGGTTACCATATCGTCCTCTTTGCATTACTGTAAAATTAAATTGGCCCCGATCTTAGCAAACGGGGCCCGTGCCAAATTAAGCTCGGGAATTTTACTCCTAAAACTGACGAATGCAACCGCTTTAGCTAATTTTTCGCCAGTATTAAGAAATTAACGCCCGAGCTTTAATCATCTTTTTAACGACCTGGGAACATACCGCCGCCAGGCATCATGCCTTTCATGTTACGCATCATATTCTTCATGCCGCCCTTCTGCATTTTCTTCATCATCTTCTGCATCTGGGTAAACTGTTTCAGCAGACGGTTTACGTCCTGTACCTGAGTACCGGAACCCATCGCGATACGTTTCTTGCGCGAGCCTTTGATCAACTCAGGGCGCTCACGTTCTTTCGGCGTCATTGAGTTAATGATAGCTTCCATCTGAACGAACATCTTGTCGTCCACCTGGTCTTTGACGTTGTCTGGCAGCTGGGACATACCCGGTAGCTTGTCCAGCATACCCATCATGCCGCCCATGTTCTTCATCTGCTGAAGCTGACCACGGAAGTCTTCCAGGTCGAAGCCTTTCTTCTCTTTGAATTTCTTCGCCAGTTTCTCGGCTTTTTCTTTGTCGACGTTACGCTCAAGATCTTCGATCAGAGACAGTACGTCACCCATACCAAGAATACGGGAAGCAACACGATCCGGGTGGAACGGTTCTAGTGCGTCAGTCTTTTCACCCACACCCAGGAACTTAATTGGCTTACCGGTAATGTGACGAACAGACAGCGCAGCACCACCACGGGCATCACCGTCAACTTTGGTCAGGATCACACCGGTCAGTGCCAGAGCCTCATCAAAAGCCTTCGCAGTATTCGCCGCATCCTGACCTGTCATGGCATCAACCACGAACAGAGTTTCAACCGGGTTGATCGCGTTATGAACGTCCTTAATCTCGTCCATCATTTCGCTGTCGACGTGTAGTCGACCCGCGGTATCGACAATCACCACGTCATAGAATTTCAGCTTACCGTGATCAACGGCAGCTGTGGCAATGTCGACCGGCTTCTGATCCGGTGTAGACGGGAAGAAATCAATACCGATATCTGAAGCCAAAGTTTCCAGCTGTTTGATCGCCGCCGGACGGTAAACGTCGGCAGACACCACCAGCACCTTCTTCTTATGGCGCTCTTTCAGCAGCTTACCCAGCTTACCCACACTAGTGGTTTTACCGGCACCTTGCAGACCGGCCATCAGAAGAACAGCTGGCGGCTGGCTGGCGAGGTTCAGGTCTTCATTCGACTCACCCATCACCAGTTCAAGCTCAGCCTGAACAATCTTGATAAATTCCTGGCCCGGCGTCAGGCTTTTCGATACTTCAGTACCGACAGCGCGCTCTTTAACACGCTTAACAAAATCGCGGACAACGGGAAGCGCAACATCCGCCTCGAGTAACGCCATACGTACTTCACGCAGCGTATCCTTGATGTTGTCGTCCGTCAGACGACCACGGCCGCTGACATTCTTAAGCGTTCGCGATAAACGCTCCGTTAAATTTTCGAACATGTGCTACTCGCTCGTTACGCAACTAAAACTGTATGATCTGGCTAGTATAACGCATTCCTTACCCAGCTTTCATGCTATCACTGCCACTTTGACGCTCAGTTCTATAATGAACTGAGTAACCGCTTGTATTCTGATAACCATTACATTGGCGGCATCTCATTGAGCAAGGTATAATTGCGAACCCTAACCATCTTAAATAGCTAAGTTTACTATGGATATGTTGATAGCCTTAATGGCTGCTTGCTTATATTTTCTTGCTCTCGGACTGGTCGTGCCAGGTCTGACTAACAGTAATGGGATAAAAACCAAACCTGTTTTCTTCTGTGCACTAGCAGCGATTGCGTTACATATCCTGCTGTTGAAAGATTCAATTCTCATCGGACCGGGCCAGAACCTCAGCATTATGAATGTGGCTTCTCTGATGAGCCTAATCATTGCCTCTCTCACCACCCTGGCTATGCTCAAGATGCGGGTCTGGTTCCTGCTACCGGTCGTATACAGTTTCGCCGCCATTAACTTGTGCGCGGCAACCCTGCTACCCGGCGCTTTCATCACCCACCTGGAATCACATCCTCAAGTGCTGCTGCATATATCCCTGGCGCTGTTCTCTTATTCAACGCTGATGATTGCCACCTTGTATGCCATTCAGCTGGCATGGCTGGATCATAAGCTGAAAAATAAGAAGAGCCTGGCGATTAATCCGAATATCCCTCCTTTAATGATGGTCGAAAGACAACTTTTCAAGATCATTTTGGTGGGTAATTCACTGCTGACTGTTACGCTGATCACCGGTTTCATCTTTATCCAGGACATGCTGGCCCAGGGCAAACTGCACAAAGCAGTACTGTCATTGATGGCATGGTGCGTCTACAGCGTCCTGCTTTGGGGACACTACCAGAAAGGCTGGCGCGGCCGCCGTGTGGTCTGGTTCAGCCTGGTCGGTGCCTTCCTGCTGACCCTGGCTTATTTTGGCAGCCGCTTTGTGAAAGAAATCATTATCGGAGCATAAATTTATGCTGATTTTAGTAGAAAGTTAGCATTGACACCCACCCTCTCTGGGTACACATTACTTGTAACAGAAACGTTAAGGATAGCTTTTTGGACGATATCTCCACGGGAGTCTTATTCTCCATCCTGATATTACTACTTCTCATTTCCGGATATTTTTCCGGTTCTGAAACCGGCATGATGGCCCTCAATCGCTACAAACTGAGGCATCTTGCTAACCAGGGACACCGCGGGGCTAAACGAGTAGAAAAGCTGCTGTCCCGTCCCGATCGCCTGATCGGCCTGATCCTAATCGGCAACAACCTGGTCAACATCTTAGCTTCAGCCATCGCGACTATCTTAGGGATGCGCCTGTACGGCGATCTTGGTGTTGCGATTGCAACCGGTGCCTTGACGCTGGTCGTGCTGGTATTTGCCGAAGTCACCCCGAAAACACTGGCGGCGCTATACCCAGAAAAGGTGTCCTACGCCAGCAGTATCCTGCTTCAGTTACTGATGCGAATCCTGTATCCGCTGGTCTGGCTGGTTAACGGCATTACTAACGGTTTCCTTCGCCTGATGGGCCTTAAAGTCAGCAATATGGATGACTCCAAACTGAGCTCCGACGAACTGCGTACAGTGGTTAATGAGGCCGGCGGCCTGATCCCACGTCGCCACCAGGACATGTTGCTGTCCATTCTTGATCTGGAGAACGTCACGGTTGAAGACGTGATGATCCCGCGTAGTGACATCGCTGCTATCAACATCAACGATGACTGGAAATCAATAGTCAAACAGCTCAGCCATTCGGCACACGGTCGGATTGTCCTATTCCGTGACAATATCGATGAAGTTGTCGGTATGCTGCGGGTGCGTGAAGCCTACCGCCTGATGATGGACAAGAACGACTTCAGTAAAGAAAACCTGCTGCGCGCCGCTGATGAGGTTTACTTCATTCCGGAAGGCACACCACTGAACATCCAGTTGCTGAAATTCCAGCGCAATAAGGAACGCATCGGCCTGATTGTCGATGAGTACGGTGATATCCAGGGCCTGATCACCCTGGAAGATATTCTGGAAGAGATTGTCGGTGAATTTACCACTTCAATGGCACCCACTCTGGCCGAGGAAATTACCCCGCAGGAAGACGGCAGCCTGATGATTGAGGGCAGTGCCAATATCCGCGACCTCAACAAGAGTCTGAACTGGAGTTTGCCGACTGACGGACCTCGTACCCTGAACGGCCTGATCCTGGAGCACCTGGAAGATATTCCGGACAGCCAGCTCAGTATTGAGGTCGGCGGCCATCAGATGGAGATCATCGAAGTCTCTGAGAATATGATTAAGCTGGTTAAAGTGCTGCCCGGTCAACTGCAAAAGACAGGCTGACTTATACCTTTGTCAGAATGAAAGAAGCCGGCAACTTGCCGGCTTCTTATTATTGATTTTGAACGCGCTTATTTAACTTTCAGCTCTTGTAACATGGATTCGGGCAACGCCAGCTCATCGTTCTTATTGACGTCGATCCCCTGATCCAACACCTTGCGGGCAATGTCTTTTGCTTCGTCAAGGGAATGCATACCGAAAGTACCGCACTGGTATTCGTTAAGTTCCGGAATCCTGTCCTGTGATTCCACTCTCAACACATCTTCCATCGCTTCTTTCCACCCCTGCGCCACTTGCTGCTCGCTAGGCGAACCAATCAGGCTCATGTAGAAACCGGTCCGGCAGCCCATCGGGGATATATCGATGATCTCGACATTATCTGAGTTAAGGTGCTGGCGCATAAAGCCGGCATAGAGGTGCTCTAAGGTATGAATCCCGCGCTCGCTGAGAATATCAATATTCGGACGGCAAAAACGCAGATCGAACACTGTAATGGTATCCCCTTTCGGGGTCTGCATGGTTTTCGCTATCCGGACAGCCGGCGCATGCATCCGGGTGTGATCAACGGTAAAACTATCAAGTAATGGCATTGCTTCCTTCTCCTTTGCCTACGTAATCACGACAGATAACCATAGCCTAGATCAAAACGGCCACCAGCTGCGATTATCTTCCAATTCCTGCCGACACTGTTTTAGTTGCCAACCATATGCCTTTGCCTGCTTGTCTACCTTACGTGACACCGCAATCAGCGATGGCTTAGACTTGTAGGTACCACGCTTAAAGCCGCCCCGTCCCTCATGGTAAGCCAGGTACTGATTGTAGGCATCCCACTTGGAAACGCCCAACTGGCGCTGAGTTTCAGAGGTGTACCAACCGACAAACATCAGCGAATCGGCAAAATCAGTACGCGAGCCACCGTTACCAGTCGCCTTCTGGTAGTCGGCCCATGCCGGATCCTGAGCCTGGGCATAACCGTATGCGCTGCTGACCCGTCCCCAGGGAATAAAGCCTAAAATATAGTCTTTCGGTGGCCGGGCATCATGGCGAAAGCTGCTTTCCTGTTTGATAAATGCCATCGCTACCTGTACCGGGGTCCCCCATTCGTCCTGCATATCCACAGCATACTCATACCAATCCGGTTTTTCACGGAAGATATTACAGAGGTTGGACTGATCTTTTGGGGGAGGTGTAGCACAGCCTGACAGGGTAATAACAAGGCCGGAGAAAAGGGCTTGGCGGATAATTGTTCGCATATATTCCCTCAAATTTGGAACCAAACCGAAAGCAGGTGGTCAGATTATATGATTGGCAGTAACACTGCCGTCATCCCTGCGAAATTGTTTTATGGGGCAGCAAGGTAGCTGCCCATTTTTTTGCCTGAATTTTATTCAGCACTCAGGCTATTTCAAATCAGCAAAGTAGTCATCCAGAAATTGTTCGAATGACACCTCGTCACCCAACTCAATCTGCTGCTGCCTTTCTTTTGATGCTTCAGCTTCCTGTTCAAATTCCTGCTGAGAATAAAAAGTCAGCTGTCGCTGTTGGAAAGCATTGGCATGGGCATCAGCCAGAGAGCGTCCCACCTTACCGATACCTTGCTGCTGCTTGATTTCAGCCAGCAAACGTCCGGACAGCGTCAACGCAGGATCTTCAATCCAGTTTTTCAGACGGGAAAGCGTCTGCTGATAATTCTGGTTACCGGCAGCGGCATCCATTACTTCAGCTACCTGATCCAACTCAGCAAAGACACGCAAGCTCCAGTCGCGCACAGACAAACGTTCACCGCCGCAGCCGATCTTCAGTTGCAAATCCGGATTACGACCATCAAGAACCACACGGTTCCAGTTATCTCGCCAGCATTCCAGCTCAGCATCATCCATAGAAGCCGATGGTGACAGAACGGCCCAGGTCAGGAACAGATCCAGGAAGCGAACCTGATCTTCATTAATCCCGATCGGGCTGAACGGGTTGACGTCCAGCGAGCGAACTTCGATGTATTCCACGCCACCACGAGCCAGAGCTTCCGACGGCTTTTCACTGCCTTTAGCGACACGCTTAGGACGGATCGGTGCGTAAAGCTCATTTTCAATTTGCAGCACATTGTCATTCAGCTGACGGTACTGACCATCTACCTTGACGCCAATTTTGGCAAATTCTTCTGATGGAGTACGGATCGCCCTGCGCAGCCCGTCGAGGTACTGCTCCAGGCTGTTAAAGCCGATTTTCAGCGAACTTTGTTCGTGGTTGGTATAACCCAAATCACTCAGGCGTAAAGCCGTTGCATTCGGCAGATAGTAAGTACCGTTACCGACTTCCTCAAAATTCAGGGATGTATTGGTCTTATCAACAAAAGAGCTACATAGCGCCGGTGATGCACCAAACAGGTAAGGGATCAACCAGCCAAAGCGGTAGTAGTTACGGATCAGGGCAAAGTAGGCATCCGACACCGAGTCCTGACGAGCCAGCTCATCCTGCTCACCAAACAACTGATCCCAGAAAGCATCCGGGAATGAGAAATTAAAGTGAACGCCGGAAATCACCTGCATCACACTGCCGTAACGATGTTTAAGACCTTCACGATACAGGGTTTTCATTCGACCGCTGTTAGACGAACCGTATTGAGCCAGGGTAATGTCATCTTCTCTGCCAACAAAACACGGCATCGACATCGGCCAGAGAGTTTCCTGATCCAGTTTGCTGTAAGTGAACTGATGAATATCACTGAGCTGCGACAACAAATGGTCTACGTTTTGAGATACCGGAGTAATAAACTCCAACAGCGACTCGGCAAAGTCGGTGGTTACCCATTTATTGGTCAGTGCCGAACCTAATCCAGCCGGATGAGGCTCTGCAGACAACTCTCCCTGAGGGGTAATACGTAGCGCTTCTCGCTCCAGGCCGCGCCCAATCTGAGTTAGTGCTTCAGGGTTGGCAGAAACCTGCTGCAACCTTTGTGAAAAATCCATCAAGGTGATTCTCAATCATTAACATCTAAGTGGGGTAGAGTAATCATTATTGTTTCTGATTACCATGATTATTACTGCGAAACAGTTTTACAGCCTGTAAACAATCTAGCCCAATTCAGAGGGATACAAGTAACAGACCGCTTCAATAAAACAGCCGGCATATTCGATGCCGGCTGTGACTTCATAATCCAAGCAGTTACTGCTGTAACTGCAGGGTTTTAATCGGAATTCCCAGAGTTTCAAACTGCGGGGTTAAGGACTTGGCATCCCCCACCACAATGATCTGGTAATCTTCCGGATTGAACCACTTCGCCGCCAGCTCATTCAGACGCTGCTTGCTGATTGATGCAACAATGCCGTTACGGGTCTCAACAAAATTTTCCGGCAACGAGTATGTCAGGATCTGTCCCAGCAACTGCGCTTTCTTACCCGGCGTTTCATAGTTAAGGGCATCTTTCTGACCGACAGCCAGGCGCATAAATTCGACTTCTTTATCAGTCACGCCTTCCGTGCTCATTTTCTCAAGCTCGGCCAGGAATTCTTTCACCGATGCTAGGCTGGCATCTGCCCTCACCTGTGCATAAAACACCGACTGACCAACTTCTTTACCACCCATCTGGTAGCCACCAGCACCATAGGTGTAACCTTTGTCTTCACGCAGGTTGAGGTTGATGCGGCTGTTAAAGTTACCGGCCAGGTTAAAGTTCGACAGCTGGGTTTCAAACAGTTCCCCGGTCGCATCATAAGGCAGCCCCTGACGAACCAGACGGATCATTGTCTGCGGAGCCCCCGGCTTATCGACCATCCATAGCGTTTGCTTAGGAAGCTCAGGCAATGATGGGGTGGTGTATTGCGGTTTTGGATCCCCCTGCCATTTCGCCAGGAAGTCCAACTGCTCAGTCAGCTTGTCTGCTGTAATATCACCGACAACCACAATGTCCGCCCCGTTCGGCGTGTAGTAACGCTGGTAGAAAGCCTTCACATCACCAAGAGTAATGTCATTCAGCGAGGCTGTTGTACCTTCCGGTGGCAGGCTGAAAGACGTGCCGCCATACAGCACTTCTCTTGATGCCTGACTGGCTAGCCATCCCGGCCGCTGATGCTCGTAAATCACCCCTTCCAGCGCCTGCTTCTTGATGCGCTCAAAGTCGGCTTCAGTAAACGCCGGCGCAAACAAACGCTCTTCCAAAATAGCCAATGTTTCAGTCAGGTTTTTCTCCAACGTAGTCACAGAGACAACCGTACCGTACAGGCCGGCATTAAAGCCAATCGAGCTACCCAGGTTATCGAGACGGGAAGCAATTTCTTCAGCAGAAGAGTTCTTGGTCGCTTCCATCATCATGGAGGCAGTCAGTTTCGCCAGCCCCATCTTTCCTTCAGGTTCAAAACGACGACCTGCCGGGATCAGCATTTGCAGCTCCACCGTTGGTGTCTCGCGGTACTTGGTACCCAACACCTTAATACCATTGGCCAATTCGAACTGATACAGCTCCGGCATTACCGCTTCTACCGGCTTTGACGGCTCCGGCATCACCGAGCGATCAAAGTTATCAACCGGCTCTCGCAGCAGAAGCTGATCGTCAGCCATTTTCTGGTGCTCAGGAATGATCCGCTCCGGTGGCGTAAAGTTTGGTTTTGCCGCCTGCAAGGAGGTCTTGCCTTTCGGAACCACACTCAGCGTGACACTCGGATTACCGTTGATATAGTGCATGTAAGCTTGTTCCATGCTCTCCGGTGTTACCGAACGCAGGTTTTTCAGCTCGACTCCCAAGTACCCAGGATCATCAAAAAACGTTTCATAAGCAGCCAGCTGTGACACCTTGCCGCTGACGCTTTGCAGGCCAAAGATAGCTCCGGCTTCAACCGTCCCCTTCAGCTCATTAAGCTCCTTGGTGCTTACACCGCGCTGCTCCAGTCCATCCAGAACATTTTTCACTTTGCTGCGTAGTGTCTTCAGGTTGCCTTTATCGCCACTTTGTCCCATCACATACACATACATGGTACAAGCCAGCTCAGCACAGTCATGGAAAGCACCGGCATCTACTACATCACCTGTTTTGACCAGATTCTGATACATCAGGCTGTTCTTACCGCCACCAATCACGCGCGCCAGCATATCCAGCGACGCTTCATCTTCGGCACCGTTGTACGATGTCGGCCAGGCCATCAGCAGCATCGGCAACTGAATCTTATCTTCCAGGGTCAGGTAACGATCGGCATCTAGGGTCACCGGTTTCTTAGCCGGTTTCGCCACTTCCGGACCTCGTGGAATTGAGCCGAAATACTTGTTCACCCAGGCTAAGGTCTGCTCAGCATCAATATCACCGCCGATAGTCAGGGTGGCATTGTTAGGGCCGTACCAACGCAGGAAGAAAGCCTTCAAATCGTTGACATCGACACGATCCAAATCTTCGACATAACCTATGGTCTGCCATGAATACGGGTGAGTCGGCGGGAACAGGGCTTCGCCCATACGCTCATATACCAAACCATACGGACGGTTTTCGTAACGCTGTGCACGCTCGTTCTTCACCGTTGAGCGCTGAATTTCAAATTTGCGCTGCGACACGGCTCCAAGCAGGAAGCCCATTCGGTCCGACTCCAGCCACAGCATCTTTTCCAACTGATTGGCTGGTACCGTCTCAAAGTAGTTAGTACGGTCGCGGTTAGTGGTTCCGTTCAGGGTACCGCCCGCTTCAGTGATCAGGCGGAAATGCTCCTGATCACCGACATTCTCCGAGCCCTGGAACATCATATGTTCAAAGAAGTGAGCAAAGCCGGATTTACCCAGCTCTTCACGGGCGGAGCCAACATGATAGGTCACATCGACATGCACCAGAGGATCCGAATTATCCTCATGCAACACCACCGTCAGTCCATTTGACAAGGTATATTTTGAATACGGAATGACAGGGACATCCGAATTTTGTTTTGTCACCTGTTCAACAAATGTTACCCCTTCAGGTAACTTAGGCGCATTGGTCTCTTTCGTATCCGAAACAAGGCTGCCACACCCTGCCAACGAAAAGAGTGCCACCCCTAGAATCCACTTTTGCACGTAAGCATTCCTTATAAAAAACCTTGTACGATCAATGCCAGCACACTGTAGCGTGCGGCCTTACCCGCCATGATGATGAAAAAACTCAGCCAGTGATGCATACGCAACCACCCAGCCGCCAGACACAAAGGATCACCGATAACGGGTAACCAGCTGAAAAACAATGAAACAAAACCGTATTTTTTCAGCCATTGCAAAGCTTTATGACCATGCTTTTCATCAGAAGTTTTATCGGGCAACAATCTTCCAAGCCAGTAATTGGTCATCCCGCCTAATGTATTGCCCAACGTCGCGACTAACACCACCATCCAAACCAGGTTGTCACCCAACTTGAGGGTCGCAATTAAATTTGCCTCTGAGCCCCCGGGCAGGAGGGTGGCACTCAGAAAACCAGTGGTAAACAACATCCATAATGCTGATTCACCGTTAAATAACTCTAGCATTCAAACAACTTGTCATTATTAAGAAACCGTAGCACCCATCAGGTATACAGCATCAAATATCAACAGCCAGTACCACTTTACCGCGGGTATGTCCGGACTCGATCTGTCGATGAGCCTCAGCCCCGTCGCTAAGCCCATATTGAGCCGCGATATAAAGCTGCAGCGTACCGGCTTCCAGCATCGCCATCATGGCATCATTTTGCTCAACCGATGGAGTCACCAGCATCCCTTCCGCTTCCAGACCTAGTTCACGGGCCCGCTCACAAACTGCCTCTGCGGTGATAGTTGGAACAGTAATTACCCGGCCGCCCTCACGGACACAATCAAGGGCTGCGATACCTATCTCTCCGCCCATCAAATCGATCAGCACATCCACTTTCCCGGTTTGCTCAGCAAGTGGTGCTAAGCGATAATCCAGAGCAATCGCACCGAGCTGTGACACAAAATCGACATTATCCGCCGAGCAACTGGCCAGCACACTGGCACCACGGGCAACAGCAAGTTGAATCGCGACATGACCAACACCACCAGCTCCGGCCAGAATTAAGACCTGATCACCGTCAGAAACTTTCGCTTTATCCAGTGCCTGCCACGCAGTCTGCCCCGCCAGCGGCAGGGCAGCCGCTTCAATAAGAGAGACATTATCAGGCTCGACACGACTTAAGGCTCCGGCATCCACCAGAATGAATTCACTGTAACCACCTCCTTGTAAAGGGAAACCGACAAAACCGGAGACCAAATCTCCCGGGCTGACTGAAGTTACTTCCGGCCCCCGTGCCACCACCTCACCGGAAATATCATAACCCGGCACCCAAGGCAGCTTATCCTGGTTTTGCTGAGCAGCCCAGCCTAACCCGGCTCGGGTCTTGGCATCGATAGGATTAACGCCGGCATAGGCAACTTTGACCAACACTTGGTTGGCTGACGGCAGTGGGATTTCAACAGTTTGCATCGCCAATACTGACGGCTCACCAAACTGGGTTATAGCCAGTTGCTTACACTCGTTCATGTCCTGTTCCTTAATCTGTCTCAACTTGCCGACCATACTACCTGATACTCAGAAGCAGAGTAACCGCTCCGCATTAACCGTCACAATTGGTGGCACTGATCTCTAAAAAGTCTCTTAAACAATTTCAAAAAGTGTCATGCGACGACAAAAAAGACGGGCAGCCAATGGCTACCCGTCCCGCTGTTAACTCATAACCTTAGCCGACCAGTGCCAGCAGGATACCCGCCGCCACGGCTGAACCAAGTACTCCGGCCACATTCGGCCCCATCGCATGCATCAAAAGGAAGTTATGCGGGTTAGCTTCAAGGCCAACCTTATTAACCACCCTCGCCGCCATGGGTACAGCCGAAACACCGGCTGCACCGATCAACGGATTAATATCCTCTTTACTGAAACGGTTGAGCATCTTCGCCATGAGTACGCCACCTCCGGTCCCGACACTAAATGCCACGGCCCCCAGAACCAGAATCCCCAGTGTCTCAAACTGCAGGAACTTATCAGCTTCCAGCTTAGAACCCACCCCAAGGCCGAGCATGATGGTCACAATATTGATCAGCTCATTCTGAACTGTATTGGAAAGGCGATCCACCACACCGGACTCTCGCATCAAATTACCAAGGCAGAACATCCCGACCAGCGGTGTCGCCGATGGCAGAAACAGAATCGTCATCAACAGCACCGCCAACGGAAACAGGACCTTTTCTGCCTTGCTGACATGGCGCAACTGCTGCATCTGAATCGTCCGTTCCTCGGCTGTCGTCAGTGCTTTCATGATCGGCGGCTGGATAATCGGTACCAGAGCCATATAGCTATAAGCGGCAACCGCAATTGCACCCAGCAAATCCGGTGACAGGCGACTTGCCAAGAAAATCGCGGTCGGACCGTCAGCGCCACCGATGATAGCAATAGACGATGCATCTGCCAGAGTAAAGTCGATGCCCGGCACCAGGTTCAGCAAGATTGCCCCGAACAAAGTGAAGAAGATCCCGAACTGAGCCGCGGCCCCCAACAGTAATGTCTTGGGGTTAGCAATCAGAGCACCGAAATCGGTCATCGCCCCGACTCCCATAAAGATCAGCAGCGGAAAGACCCCGGTTTCAATACCAACATGGTAAATATAAAAGAGCAGCCCGCCCGGCTCAGTAAATCCGGCATTGGGAATATTAGCCAGAATGGCGCCGAACCCCATCGGCAACAGCAGTAAAGGCTCAAATCCCTTATGGATCGCCAGAAATAACAGACCGGCACCCACCAGGATCATAACCAACTGACCGAACTCAAAGTTCGCGATCCCGGTATCCAGCCAGAGTTTTAATAAACCGTCCATGGAACTTCTTCCTTATGCCAGGCTCAGGATCGGCGATCCCACAACCACTGTATCACCTTCCTTGACATGCAATTCCTGCACGACACCACCGCGAGACGCTCTGACTTCGGTCTCCATCTTCATCGCTTCAAGCACAACCAGTACTTCCCCTTCCGCAACCACATTGCCAGGCTGAACATTAACCCTGAAGATATTTCCGGCCAGCGGCGAAGAAATCCGTTCCACTTCTCCGGACGATTCAGGCTCCGGCGCTGCAGCCGGAGAGCTGGCTTTAGGCGTTGCCGGTGTAACCGAAGACAACTCACCGGCCGGGCCAACTTCCACGTCATAAACCTGACCGTTCACTTTCACGCTATAAGCTTCAACGCCACCGACTGCTGTAGCCGCCGTCACAGCGGGGGCTGTTTCAGGCTCTGAACCGGGAACTGGCTCAAAGGCATCTGGGTTGTTACGATTTTTAAGGAAATTCAGGCCAACCTGAGGAAAAAGCGCATATGTCAGCACATCATCAACCCGCTCATCAGCCAGAGTAATGCCATCTGCTTTGGCCTTTTCCTCCAGATCTGTTGTCAGTTTGCCGAGTTCAGCCTCAAGCAAATCAGCCGGACGACAAGTCACAGGCTCGGCACCGTCGAGTACCCGGGCTTGTAATTCGGCATTGACCGGCGCCGGAGCCTGACCATACTCCCCTTTCAACACCCCGGCCGTTTCCTTACTGATACTTTTATAACGCTCTCCGGTCAGCACATTTAATACCGCCTGAGTGCCAACAATCTGAGAAGTCGGAGTAACCAACGGAATAAAACCGAGATCTTCACGTACCCGAGGGATCTCCTCCAGTACTTCATCAAAACGATCCGCCGCGCCCTGCTCTTTCAGCTGACTTTCCATATTCGTCAGCATCCCGCCAGGCACCTGGGCCAGCAAAATGCGGGCATCCACCCCTTTGAGGCTGCCTTCAAATTTGGCGTATTTCTTCCGGACATCACGGAAATAAGCGGCGATCGGTTCCAGTTGCTGCAGGTTCAGCCCGGTATCACGCTCCGTGCCCTCCAACATAGCAACCACGGTTTCAGTCGGGGTATGACCGTAAGTCTGGCTCATTGATGAAATGGCGGTATCGAGAATATCCAGTCCGGCTTCAACAGCTTTAACCGCAGTTGCGGTAGACAGGCCGGTAGTCGCATGGCAGTGCAGTGCCAAGGGTACATCACAGGATGCCTTGATCCGTTTCACCAGCTCTTCTGCTTCATAGGGCTTGAGCAGACCAGACATATCTTTAATACAAATAGAATGACAGCCGAGATCTTCAAGCCGCTTGGCTAAGTCGGTCCAGGTATCGAGGGTATGCACAGGACTGGTGGTATAAGAGATTGTGCCCTGAGCGTGGGCGCCGACATCAATGGTTGCCTTCACGGCCTTCTCAAAGTTCCGGACATCGTTCATCGCATCAAAGATGCGGAACACATCCATTCCGTTGGCGTGAGCACGCTCGACAAATTTTTCGACCACATCATCGGCGTAATGACGATAGCCCAAAAGGTTCTGCCCCCGCAGCAACATCTGCATCGGCGTTTTCGGCATCGCTTTTTTCAGCTCCCGGAGACGCTCCCACGGATCTTCGCCCAGATAGCGGATACAAGCATCAAAAGTAGCGCCGCCCCAGGTCTCAAGTGACCAATAACCAATATTATCCAGCTGCTCGGCGATCGGCAGCATATCTTCAATGCGTAAACGGGTCGCAAAGAGAGACTGATGGGCATCGCGTAATACAACATCAGTAATAGCTAGAGACTTGGACATACTCACAAACTCCTTTTAGTTAATGTCCTGAAAACAACAAATCGTCAGGCTTTACGCTGGCGGTACTGCTGTACTGCCGCACTGATTGCCGCAATGACTTCAGGCTGCACCCCACTATGATCAGGGGGAACTGTTGAAGATGGCCGGGGATGAAAATCCGGCTCAGGATCTTTCGGTGAAACCTTAGCTAACAGTTGGACTAAAAAGATCAGGGTGCTGAGAAACACAAAGACCACGACCATACCGGTAACCATGATTGTCGCTGCTTCCCACAGCAAACTGCCTAAATCAGCCATGATTGATTCCTTTCATTACTATTGTGACTGGCGAGTTAACAGTTAACACAGCAAATAAAACCGCATTACATTTGTTAACCTTTCGTCAAAATACCAGCTAACACGCCTAACTTTTCACCAATTCCGAGTAAAAATGTGAACTGGAGCCGGAAAATTTCACAACTAACTGATCCGGCATTAATGCAACCGGGTTAATTGCAATGCGAAATATTCACCATCACAACCTGGCAGCAATCACTGTAGATCGACGAGATCAGCAACATCAGCCATGAGAAAGGATAAGTTTAGTCTGGGGAAAGTGGCTTCTCAGCAACAAGACAAGATTGAAATAAACAAGATAAATAGCAGGCAGGATATAAACGGCAGAAACAAAAAAAGCCCAGCCGAAGCTGAGCTTTTAAATAATGGCGCGTCCGGGAGGATTCGAACCTCCGACCGCCTGGTTCGTAGCCAGGTACTCTATCCAGCTGAGCTACGGACGCGCAGGCTGTATTTCAATAAACCAGTAATATCCTGAATTATCAAAACACTTAAAGAATGGCGCGCTCGGGAGGATTCGAACCTCCGACCGCCTGGTTCGTAGCCAGGTACTCTATCCAGCTGAGCTACGAGCGCGCAGAAATCTTTTTGTGTGACACCGTATTGTATCCAATACCATGTCTTAAATAATGGCGCGTCCGGGAGGATTCGAACCTCCGACCGCCTGGTTCGTAGCCAGGTACTCTATCCAGCTGAGCTACGGACGCGCAGGCTATATTTCAATAAACCAGTAATATCCTGAATTATCAAAACACTTAAAGAATGGCGCGCTCGGGAGGATTCGAACCTCCGACCGCCTGGTTCGTAGCCAGGTACTCTATCCAGCTGAGCTACGAGCGCGCAGAAATCTCTTTGTGTGACACCGTATTGTATCCAATACCATGTCTTAAATAATGGCGCGTCCGGGAGGATTCGAACCTCCGACCGCCTGGTTCGTAGCCAGGTACTCTATCCAGCTGAGCTACGGACGCGCAGGCTGTATTTCAATAAACCAGTAATATTCTGAATTATCAAAACACTTAAAGAATGGCGCGCTCGGGAGGATTCGAACCTCCGACCGCCTGGTTCGTAGCCAGGTACTCTATCCAGCTGAGCTACGAGCGCGCAGAAATCTTTTTGTGTGACACCGTATTGTATCCAATACCATGTCTTAAATAATGGCGCGTCCGGGAGGATTCGAACCTCCGACCGCCTGGTTCGTAGCCAGGTACTCTATCCAGCTGAGCTACGGACGCGCAGGCTTTCTGATTCAAAGAATTAAGATGACTTAGTTCAGAGAAGAGAAATAAATGGCGGTGAAGGAGGGATTCGAACCCTCGATACGGCTACAAACCGTATACTCCCTTAGCAGGGGAGCGCCTTCAGCCTCTCGGCCACCTCACCACGCAAATTAATGGCGCGCTCGGGAGGATTCGAACCTCCGACCGCCTGGTTCGTAGCCAGGTACTCTATCCAGCTGAGCTACGAGCGCACACTTAATTCGGTTGTATTACACCGTATCTATTCAGATACCACGTATTTAAATAATGGCGCGTCCGGGAGGATTCGAACCTCCGACCGCCTGGTTCGTAGCCAGGTACTCTATCCAGCTGAGCTACGGACGCGCAGGCTTTCTTGCTGCATTCCTGAATTTCAGGAACGAGAAAGAATGGCGGTGAAGGAGGGATTCGAACCCTCGATACGGCTACAAACCGTATACTCCCTTAGCAGGGGAGCGCCTTCAGCCTCTCGGCCACCTCACCACACAAATTAATGGCGCGCTCGGGAGGATTCGAACCTCCGACCGCCTGGTTCGTAGCCAGGTACTCTATCCAGCTGAGCTACGAGCGCACACTAATATTTTTTAGCAACACCGCCGATAAAAGGCCATGTTGTGAAATGATGGCGCGTCCGGGAGGATTCGAACCTCCGACCGCCTGGTTCGTAGCCAGGTACTCTATCCAGCTGAGCTACGGACGCGCTGATATCATTGCAAGAAATGGCGGTGAAGGAGGGATTCGAACCCTCGATACGGCTACAAACCGTATACTCCCTTAGCAGGGGAGCGCCTTCAGCCTCTCGGCCACCTCACCGTCTTGCGGGGGCTCATATTACTGCCAGCCAAAAATAAGTCAAACACTTTATCATGAAAAAACGACATTCGCCGCGCGTATGCGCACTTAATAGCCAACAAGGTAATTAATCCGACGCAACAGTCGTTCTATCTTACTTATTTTTAAGAAAATGACGTAAAAGAGCATTATTCCAAACTGGATAAGAATCTAATCTATCAGCAAGAAATATTCAGTTTGGTATTGTTTGTGCCACAGAATTTCAGGGCACAAAAAAGGCCAGCAAAAACGGCCGACCTTCTTCGAATTAGTAGTTACCAGAACCTTGAGTACCGGTTTCTTTTTCCGCTTGAATGCGCATGTAAATTTCTTCACGGTGTACAGATACTTCTTTTGGCGCGTTCACACCAATGCGAACCTGGTTACCTTTAACGCCCAGAACAGTCACGGTTACTTCATCACCGATCATTAGCGTTTCACCTACGCGACGTGTCAAAATTAGCATTTGGGTGCTCCTTGAGTAATCTCAGCTTTATAAGAGTTTAACGTTCATTATCCAAAAAGATTTACGCTACCCATAATAAATAACGTAAACGGTCACTGCTCAAGAAACAGCGAGAAGTGGTCGATTATCCAGACTTTCCGGCTCAACCACAAACCTTTTGTGGACGATATTGACAGCTAATTGATGATCTTCTTCATTAATCAATAAAGTCAGACAACGAGAAGACCGTTTATTTTGACGAACCAGAACACCGGCCTCAGCCAGTTCAGCACAAATTACATCGGCCTTACCCGACATATCATCCCCGACAACAGACAGGGTTGAAACGGCGGCTACCTGGTGCATCTTTTTATCCAGCACGAGTTTAAGTCGCGCCAAATCGTCATTTGCTGTAACAAACTGCGTTGAACCTGCATTCACTACCGAACACCAGCCAGTTATCCCGAACAGGTTTAACTGAGCCTGTAAATCCGATAATGGCATGTCAGTTTCAAGCAGGGTTTGCTGATTCTTAATTGCTATCCCTACGATATCTGATACAGCAGAGCTGTCGAAACTGACCAGAGTCCCCTCTCCTTCTTCAAATGAAGAAAGAACCCTCAAAGGGACACGATGTTGCTGTGCATATTCAACTGACTGTAATTGTAGCACTTTCGCACCGTTTCGTGCCATCGACGTCATATCATCAAAATGAACAACATCAAGACGACGCGCTTCCGGTACTAAGCGCGGATCAGTGGTATAGACACCATCAACATCAGTAAAGATCTGGCATTCGTCAGCATCCAGTGCGCCGGCGATAGCAACAGCCGTGGTGTCAGAGCCACCACGGCCAAGGGTCGTAATATTATTTTCACTATCACGACCCTGGAACCCGGCCACGACAACAATGTTGCCCTGGTCGAGTAGTGTTGTCAGATTTTCTGTTTCTACCTGAATGATGCTGGCATTATTAAATGCATTATCCGTTCGGATAGTAACTTGATCTGCCGTTAAGGAAGTCGCATTAAACCCACGTTTATTCAATGCCATAGCAAGCAACGCGATAGTTACCTGCTCCCCCGTTGATAAAAGTACATCCAGCTCACGCCGGGTCGGCACTTCATCAACCTGTTTAGCCAAACCAAGCAAGCGATTCGTTTCACCAGCCATGGCAGAAACGACCACTACTATTTGATGACCTTGCTGACGCGCCTTTATCACACGTTCAGCGACTGCTTCAATGCGCTCGATACTACCTACCGAAGTACCACCAAATTTCTGCACTAATAGTGCCACTTCACCTCTCCAGTATCTTACAGTTTATCTGCCAACCAAGGGGTAACGGACTCAAGTGCCGCAGGCAGAGCTGCTGCATCTGTACCACCCGCTTGAGCCATGTCCGGACGACCGCCGCCTTTACCGCCAACCTGCTGAGCAACCATGTTAACCAGTTCACCGGCTTTCACTTTGCCAATCAGATCTTTAGTTACACCGGCAATCAGACCAACTTTGTCACCGCTGACATTGCCCAGCACAACGATACCGCTACCCAATTGATTTTTCAGTTCATCAACCATTCCACGCAGTGCTTTGTTGTCTGCACCGTCAAGTTTAGAGATCAGCACTTTCACGCCATTGATCTCTTGCGCCTGATTGATAAGGCCAGCACTTTCCTGCGCAGCCAGCTTGTCTTTCAGTTGCTGGATTTCTTTTTCCAGTTGCTTGCTATGAGCAACCAGAGCGCTAACTTTCGTTGCAACAGAAGCAGCATCCGATTTAACCAGGCTTGCAGTTTCTGCCAGCAGGGCTTCTTGGGCGTGCAGCGCTTCAATAGCTGCCGAACCGGTTACCGCTTCGATACGACGGATACCTGCTGCGATACCACCTTCAGATACGATCTTGAACAGGCCGATATCACCAGTATTCTTGGCATGAATACCACCACAAAGCTCGGTAGAGAATTCACCCATGCTCAATACGCGAACTTCATCATCATATTTCTCACCGAACAGTGCCATAGCACCTTTCGCTTTCGCTGATTCGATATCCATGATGTTAGTTTCGATTGAGTGGTTCAGGCGGATCTGGTCGTTCACCACACGCTCAACTTCGCGAATTTCTTCAGGTTTCACCGCTTCAAGGTGAGAGAAGTCAAAACGCAGAGAGTCAGGCTTAACCAAGGAACCTTTCTGAGCTACGTGCTCACCCAGCAGGTTACGCAGTGCAGCGTGCAGTAGGTGAGTCGCCGAGTGGTTCAAGCTAACAGACGCGCGACGCTCAGCATCAACAGTTGCCGTCAGCTTATCGCCCACTTTCAGGGTACCTTCAACCAGCGAACCTTTGTGGCCAATAGCCGCACCAAATTTCTGAGTATCAGCTACATCGAATTTCACGCCTGCTGCAGTCATTACACCAGTGTCACCGCACTGACCGCCAGACTCAGCGTAGAAAGGAGTGTTGTTCAGAACGACCAGCGCTTCTTCGCCGGCGTTAATGCTGTCAACTGCCTCACCGTCACGGAACAGAGCAACAACGTCGCCTTCGCCTTCTGTTGCTGAGTAGCCGCAGAAATCAGTGTCCGCTTCAACTTTGATTGCTTCGTTGTAGTCAACACCGAACTGACCCGCTTCACGAGCACGCTGGCGCTGAGCTTCCATTGCATCGTTGAAGCCTTCTTCATCGATAGAGAAACCGCGCTCACGAGCAACGTCGTTAGTCAGATCAGCAGGGAAACCGTAAGTATCGTAAAGTTTAAATACGGTTTCACCGTCAAGCACTTTTCCGTCAAGGTTATCAAGCGCTTCGTTCAGAATTGTCATACCGCGGTCAAGCGTACGGCCGAAGTTGTCTTCTTCGATCTTCAGCACTTTCTCAACCATTTCCTGCTGCTTCTTCAGTTCAACACCGGCAGTACCCATGATCTCAGCCAGAGGGCCTACTAGTTTGTAGAAGAAAGCACCTTTCGCACCCAGCTTGTTACCGTGGCGAACTGCACGACGGATGATACGGCGCAGTACATAACCACGGCCTTCGTTTGATGGCATCACACCATCAACAATCAGGTATGCACATGAACGGATGTGGTCAGCAACAACGCGTAGAGACTGGTTAGACAGATCGTCGTAACCGATAACCGCAGCAGCTTCTTTAATCAGAGTCTGGAAGATATCAATCTCATAGTTTGAGTGAACGCCCTGCATGATCGCAGCAATACGTTCGATACCCATACCAGTATCCACAGAAGGCTTAGGTAGCGGTTCCATAGTACCGTCAGCCTGACGGTTGAATTGCATAAATACGTTGTTCCAGATCTCGATGAAGCGGTCACCGTCTTCTTCCGGAGTACCAGGGCGGCCACCCCAGATATGCTCACCGTGATCAAAGAAAATTTCAGTACATGGACCACAAGGGCCAGTGTCACCCATTTGCCAGAAGTTATCTGACTCATAAGGTTTACCGCCTTTCTTGTCGCCGATACGTACGATACGGTCAGCAGGAATACCTACTTCTTTGTTCCAGATATCGAATGCTTCGTCATCTGTCTCATACACGGTTACTAGCAGGCGGTCCTGAGGAAGCTTCAGTACGTCTGTTAGGAATTCCCATGCGTAGTTGATAGCATCGTGTTTGAAGTAGTCACCGAAACTGAAGTTACCCAGCATCTCAAAGAATGTGTGGTGACGGGCTGTGAAGCCTACGTTTTCAAGGTCATTGTGCTTACCACCCGCACGTACACAGCGCTGAGCCGTTGTCGCTCGAGTGTAGCTGCGCTTTTCCAGACCTAAAAATGTATCTTTAAATTGGTTCATACCTGCGTTGGTAAACAACAGTGTTGGGTCGTTAGCAGGTACAAGAGAAGAGCTTTCTACGATCTGGTGACCTTTGCTCTCAAAAAACGCAAGATACGCACGGCGAATCTCATCAGTGCTCATGTACATTGGCAAATCCTGAATAATTGCTTTTTATAAAACCAAAAATATCGCCCTGAGGCGATAAGATGCCCTATTCCCTTAGGAGCTTAGCGTCTTTGCCGGCTCGTATGGCAATAGGTTTAAACGAACAAAATAAAGTCTTTGGGGACTATTGTAAAACAACGGCGGGGGATACGGGAAATGTTATGTTAAAAATTAACGCAATTTGTATTTTCGTTCAGTGCGTAAGCAGGCTGATGACAGCTCTGTGGTCAGAAAACCAGCACATCACTGTCGTATAAAAACTCAGTTTTTCAATATTCGTCTTCCGCATTCAACGCATACTTGATTTGTTCAAAGTCAAAACCACGGTACTGCATGAAACGAAAACGGCGGGCTTTTTCTTTCGGTGTGTCCATCTCGCTGTTGCCAAATTTTCGTAAAGCAACAGCACGGGCTTGCTCAAACCAGTCGATTTCTGTCTCTTCCATTGTTTGGCTGACAACTGTGTCATGGATCCCTTTCATCTTCATTTCCTGTCGGATCCTGAGTGCTCCCCAACCTTTGGCAACCCCGTTTCGCATCAACATAGCGGCAAATCGGGCATCATCCAGCCAGTTATAATCCTGACAGAAAGCAATGGCTTCTGATACATCCTGCTCACTGTAGCCTCGCGCTTTCAGCTTCTTGAACAGCTCTTTTTCTGCATGATCTCGCCGTGACAGGTAACCAATCGCCGCCTCTTTGGCGCTTTGCTTCGGCGCTTGCTTTCTCATAAGTTGTACCTCGATATACAAAACGGGCCTGGTACACTCTGGTACCGGGCCCGTTCAGCTGCCTTGCCCGAAAGCAAGGCAGTATTATTCTTCAGTTCAGGAAGTCCGGAAGCGAATTAAAACGCCTGATCTTCTTCTGCATCCGCAGCTTCGACAGCCTCTTCAGCAGCAGGAGCTGTCGTTGGTGACAAAAGCAGCTCACGCAGTTTCTTCTCCAGCTCTTCAGCTATTTCAGAGTGCTCGCCCAGGTACTTACAAGCATTCGCTTTACCCTGGCCGATCTTATCGCCCTGGTAGCTGTACCATGCACCGGCTTTTTCTACCATCTTGTGCTTCACACCCAGATCAACCAGCTCACCTAGACGGTTAAAGCCCTGACCGTAAAGGATTTGAGTTTCAGCCTGTTTGAACGGTGCTGCAACCTTATTCTTCACAACCTTAATACGGGTTTCGTTACCCACCACTTCATCGCCATCTTTGATTGCACCTGTACGGCGGATATCAAGACGAACAGAAGCGTAGAACTTAAGTGCGTTACCACCAGTAGTGGTTTCTGGGTTACCGAACATCACACCAATCTTCATACGGATCTGGTTGATGAAGATACACATACAGTTCGATGCTTTCAGGTTACCGGTGATCTTACGCATCGCCTGTGAAAGCATACGCGCCTGCAGACCCATGTGGCTGTCACCCATTTCACCTTCAATTTCCGCTTTCGGCGTCAGGGCGGCAACGGAGTCAACCACCATAATGTCGACAGCACCAGAACGAGCCAGCGCATCGGCAATTTCCAGCGCCTGCTCACCTGTATCCGGCTGAGATACCAGTAGGTTGTCGATATCAACGCCCAGCTTCTGAGCATAGATTGGGTCAAGAGCGTGCTCGGCATCAATAAATGCACATGTCTTACCCTGCTTCTGAGCGGCCGCGATAACTTCAAGCGTCAGTGTCGTTTTACCTGATGATTCCGGACCATAGATTTCAACGATACGACCCATTGGTAAACCACCGGCGCCAAGTGCGATATCAAGCGACAGGGAGCCCGTAGATACGGTTTCAATATCCATAGTACGGTTATCGCCCAACTTCATGATGGAACCTTTACCGAACTGCTTTTCAATCTGGCCTAACGCTGCGGCAAGAGCCTTCTGTTTGTTGTCGTCCATTCGACTCTCCAACGGATGCTTAAAATTAATAACGAAGGTTATCTGTGTATGAAGCTTAGTATACTGTCTATTCATACAGTGTCTAGCACTGTATGAAAATTTTTTTGTTCCTTTTATACCTCAGCAACGGGCAATCTTTGCTCAGCCCAATTGCCGCAGGCGCTGCAACATACCAGAGAGTGATTTTTCAATGGCCTGTTGTCTTACCGCATTGCGATCACCATCAAAAAAACAGGTCTCGACCTGCATCCAACCTTGCTTATCTGCCCAGGCAAAGCAGACCATACCGACCGGCTTAGCTTCAGTTCCACCACCCGGTCCGGCAATGCCGCTAATCGCGACACTAATGTCAGCCAGCGAATGCTTCAGCGCTCCGGCGGCCATTTCCCTGACAACCTCTTCGCTGACTGCACCATGCTGTTCGAGCGTGAGCGCAGAAACTCCCAGCATCTGCTGTTTGGCTTCATTGCTGTAAGTAATAAACGCCCGGTCAAACCAGCCGGAACTACCCGCGATATCGGTGATGGCCGCTGAAACCCCGCCACCAGTACAAGATTCAGCAGTAGTCGCAACCCATCCCTGAAGGGAAAGCGCTTCCCCCAACACCTGTGCTAATTGCATCAACTTAACGTCCTTCATGCCGTTTATTTTTGCTGTTGCTACCTTACTCCGACCTCCAGAGTTCGGCAACTCAATACCAACACCAACCGATGGTAAAAAACACAATTGCCCCTTTGCCGACCTGCTCGATTCACGTATCCTAAGCCTCCGGAAATTTAACCGGTTTTATACCAATCGGAACAAGCAAGCAGGCGATATCGTGACAGTGAAAGGTTTAGAAAAGCACACCCCCATGATGCAACAGTATTTGAAGATCAAGGCTGAAAATCCTGATGTTCTTCTGTTCTACCGGATGGGCGACTTCTACGAGCTATTTTATGATGATGCAAAAAATGCCTCTCAGTTACTGGATATCTCCCTGACTAAACGCGGCTCTTCCAACGGTCAGCCAATCCCGATGGCCGGGGTACCGTACCATGCTGTTGAGGGTTACCTGGCCAAGTTAGTTCAACAGGGGGTTTCAGTCGCCATCTGTGAACAGGTTGGCGATCCGGCCACCAGCAAAGGTCCGGTTGAGCGAAAAGTAGTGCGTATTGTCACGCCTGGTACTGTCAGTGATGAGGCGCTGCTTAATGAGCGTCATGACAACCTGATCGCTGCCATTTACCAGAACAACAACGGCTTTGGTTACGCTACTCTGGATATCACCTCAGGCCGCTTTATGCTGACTGAGCCGGAAACCGAAGAAGCGATGCAGGCTGAGCTACAGCGTACCAGCCCGGCGGAACTACTGTATCCGGAAGATTTTGCCCTACCGGGTCTGGTTCAACCGTTTAACGGCACCCGTCGCCGCCCGGTATGGGAATTTGATCTAGAGACTGCTCGTCAGCAGCTGACCATGCAGTTCGGCACCCGTGATCTGGTCGGTTTCGGCGTTGAAAATGCCGAGCGTGGCCTGTGTGCCGCCGGCTGCTTGCTGCAATACGTAAAAGATACCCAGCGCACTGCCCTGCCGCATATTCGCGCAATCACCAAAGACAGCAAAGATGATGCAGTGATCCTGGATGCGGCAACCCGTCGTAACCTGGAACTGACCCAGAACCTTGCCGGCGGCTTTGATAACACGCTGGCATCTGTGCTGGACTACACGGCAACACCAATGGGCAGTCGCCTGCTCAAACGCTGGCTACATCAACCAATCCGTGACGCCAAACAACTGAACAACCGCCTTGATGCCATTGCAGCATTCAAAGATACCGGTATGTTTGTCGATGTGGCCGGTGTACTGCGTAACATGGGAGACCTGGAACGTATCCTGGCCCGCCTGGCTTTGCGCTCAGCCCGTCCACGTGACTTGGCCCGAATGCGTACCGCCCTGCAACACCTGCCTGAAATGGCGGAACTACTGACTGAATTCAACCAGCCACGCATTCATGAGCTGGGACAGTTTGCAGCTCCGATGGACGATATCTGCGAGCTACTGGAGCGCGCAATTATCGAAAACCCGCCGGTAGTTATCAGAGACGGCGGTGTTCTGGCTCCGGGTTACAATGCCGAGCTGGATGAGTGGCGCGATCTAGCCGATGGTGCGACCCGCTACTTGGAAGAGCTGGAAGAGCGCGAGCGTGAACGCCATGATATCGACACCCTGAAAGTCGGCTTTAATCAGGTTCACGGTTTCTATATCCAGGTCAGTCGCGGTCAGAGCCATCTTGTTCCGAGCCACTACGTTCGCCGCCAGACCCTGAAAAACGCCGAGCGTTACATTATCCCTGAGCTGAAAGAGCACGAAGACAAAGTGCTGAACTCCAAATCTAAAGCTCTGGCTCTGGAGAAAAAGCTTTGGGATGAGCTGTTCGACCAACTGCTACCGCACCTTGAGCAGCTACAGAATGTCGCGGCAGCACTGTCAGAACTTGATGTACTAGCGAACCTGGCCGAGCGCGCTGATACCCTGAACTACTGCCGCCCTGAGCTGACGCCTGAAGCTGGTATCGAAATCAGTGCCGGCCGTCACCCGGTTGTTGAGCAGGTACTAAGCGAGCCGTTCATCGCCAACCCGATCTCCCTACACAAAGATCGTCGTATGTTGGTGATCACCGGCCCGAACATGGGTGGTAAATCGACCTATATGCGTCAAACCGCACTGATTGCCCTAATGGCCCATGTCGGCTCTTTTGTCCCGGCAGACTCTGTGAAGCTCGGCCCATTGGATCGCATCTTTACCCGTATCGGTGCTTCAGATGATCTGGCTTCCGGGCGTTCAACCTTCATGGTGGAAATGACCGAAACAGCGAACATCCTGCACAACGCTACAGAAAACAGCCTGGTGCTGATGGATGAGATCGGACGCGGTACGAGTACCTATGACGGCCTGTCTCTGGCCTGGGCAAGTGCTGAATGGCTGGCAGAGAAAATTGCAGCCATGACCCTGTTTGCCACTCACTATTTCGAGCTGACTGAACTGCCGTCATTAATCGATGGCCTGGCTAACGTTCACCTGGATGCTGTAGAGCACGGTGATGAAATTGCCTTTATGCACGCCGTTCAGGAAGGTGCAGCCAGCAAGTCTTACGGCCTGGCGGTAGCCAGCCTGGCTGGTGTACCAAAGTCAGTGATCAAGCGCGCTAAGATCAAGCTTCAACAGCTAGAGGCCAGCGGCCACCAGCAGGCAACAACACCTGCCAGCGTAGTACCGAAAACCGAACAACAGCTGAGTCTGATCCCTGAGCCAAGTGAAGTGGAAGAGGCATTAGCGAATATCAACCCTGACGATATGACTCCACGTCAGGCTCTGGAAGAGCTATACCGCCTGAAAGCACTCCTGTAATAGGAGTAAAACACCGGAACGAGAAAAGGACGCATGACGCGTCCTTTTTTATTCTGTCGTTCTGTAAGCCGGAAACAGGTGTGTTTCTCAACAGTTATCAGCTTACAGGTTTTGTCTACATATCCTGATTAAACAGAGACTCTATATTCAGCCCCTGATGGGTCAGCATATCGCGCAAACGGCGTAGCCCTTCCACCTGGATCTGACGTACACGTTCACGGGTCAGGCCAATTTCACGTCCGACATCTTCCAGTGTCGAAGCTTCATAGCCCAATAAGCCAAAACGGCGCGCCAGTACTTCACGCTGTTTCGGATTGAGTTCCTGAAGCCAGGTGACAATTGATGTCTTGATGTCATCATCCTGAGTTGAGGTTTCCGGCCCTCCACTCTTTTCATCCGGAATAATATCCAGCAACGCCTTTTCCGAATCGCCCCCAATCGGGTTATCCACTGAGCCGACACGCTCATTCAAGCGCAGCATACGGTTAACGTCTTCAACGGATTTATCGAGTTTCAGGGCAATATCTTCAGCAGTTGGTTCATGATCCAACTTCTGCGCCAGTTCACGTGCAGTCCTCAGATAGACATTCAACTCTTTAACGACATGGATTGGCAGGCGGATTGTGCGGGTTTGGTTCATGATGGCACGTTCAATAGTCTGACGGATCCACCAAGTTGCGTAAGTAGAAAAACGAAAGCCGCGTTCAGGGTCAAACTTTTCGACGGCGCGGATCAGACCAAGATTACCTTCTTCAACCAGATCCAACAGAGCCAGTCCACGATTACTGTAACGACGGGAAATTTTTACTACCAGACGCAGGTTACTTTCGATCATACGCTTACGGGCAACTTCGTCACCACGCAAAGCACGGCGGGCATACAGGACTTCCTCTTCCGCTGTAAGGAGTGGAGAAAAACCAATCTCCCCGAGGTAAAGCTGTGTCGCATCCAGAGCTTTCTGTGTTGCTCCGTATTGCGACATATCGACATCATCATTACTACTGGTTTCTTCAGAAGAAGCGGCATTGTTCTCGATCTCTGCCGAGTCAACTTCCATATCTTCATCAAAATCAAAGTTTTCTATGTCTGTAGCAGTATTGCTTCTACTCATAGCGCCTCCCAGATGGCGAGTTAGCAAGACATTACAACTTCACTATGCCATGTTGTCTATTTCGGCAAATACCGTAATGGATTCACAGACTTGCCTTTGTAACGGATCTCAAAATGCAGACGTACACTACTGGTGCCGGAGCTTCCCATTGACGCAATTTTCTGCCCCGCTTTCACCGTCTGCTGTTCTTTTACCAATACTTTTTCGTTGTGAGCATAAGCGCTGAGATAATCTTCGCTATGCTTAATGATCACAAGGTTCCCATAACCACGTAACGCATTTCCTGCATAGACGACCACCCCTCCCGCAGATGCATTTACGGTTTGTCCTCTTCGACCGGCAATATCGATCCCTTTGTTACCGTTTTCTGCACTGGAGAATTTAGCGATGATCCGTCCCTTTGTTGGCCATGTCCAGCCGGAGACCTTGTTGTTAGCACCATACATCTTTTTTGTAACAGGCTTGTTACTTTTTGTGTTTTGAGCGTACTCTTTTGTGCGTTTTGGATCAACACTTTTCTTGGCTGTTTTTTGCACAGGCTTAGCCGGTTTCGGCTTGGCTTTGGGTTTGGCTTTCGGGGCCGGTTTCGGAACTGCTTTTGGCGGGTTTGCCTTAACAACTGTTTTTACTGGGGGTTTAACAATCGGCACCGTTCCGGCTTTACCATAGGCAGGCGCAATATACTTCGGCTTCCACAACTGAAGCTTTTGTCCCGGAAAGATCGTGTAAGGGTGAGAAAGTTTGTTAGCCGCGACGATATCTTTGATATCGCGACCCGTTACATATGAAATAAAGTACAGGGTGTCGCCTTTCTGTACCTCATAGTAGCTACCGCGATAACTGCCCCGCTTGATGCTGTCATAGTCCTTACCGACACTGGTTACCGGTGCCGGAGTGTGGCTGGAACAAGCCGACAGCAACAGACATACCGCTACTGCTGTCATTCGTCTTAACGCTTTTCTCACCACCACACTCATCGGGATTTACGCCAGCTCTCCTGCCACCAGAGGGACAAAACGCACAGCTTCAATATCCTGGGATAAATACTGATCACCATTACGCACAATGCATTTCAGCACCTGATACTCCTCTCCGACAGGAATAATCAAACGACCACCGTCAGCCAGCTGAGCAAGCAGTTCAGAAGGAATTTCTCCTGCTGCTGCTGTCACGATAATGGCATCAAACGGCGCTTTGCTTGCCCATCCCTGCCAACCGTCACCATGCTTGGTGGAGATATTATGCAAATCAAGTTGCTTGAGGCGGCGCTTAGCCTGCCACTGCAATGTTTTAATCCGCTCCACTGAGAAAACATGATCGACAATATGAGCCAGGACCGCTGTCTGGTAACCAGAACCAGTACCAACTTCCAGCACTCGTGATTCAGGGCGCAGCTCAAGCAGCTCCGTCATTTTAGCCACGATATAAGGCTGCGAGATCGTCTGCCCGCTGCCAATCGGCAAAGCATTATTTTCATATGCCTTATGAGATAAGGCCTCATCAATAAACAGTTCTCGGGGTACCGCTAACATCGCTTGTAATACTTTTTCGTCGCGAATACCCAACTGATGTAAGAAAGTTACTAAGCGATGCCGTTCTTCCGCATAACGCATCCTTATTCTGTCTCCATTTGTTTAACCCACTGCTCAACACCACCCATGGCATCATGTGCGGTCAGATCAACCTGCAATGGGGTTATTGAAACATGGTTATGCTCTATTGCATAAAAATCTGTTCCCGGCCCAGCATCCTGACATGCGCCAGGAGGACCCAACCAGTATATCGTTTTACCCCGGGGATCTGTCGCCTTCTCCATTTTCTCAGCCCGGTGGCGGGCACCAAGGCGGGTAACCTGCCACTGCTGCAGCTCAGAGTAAGGTAAATCCGGAACATTGATATTCAATAACTTGTTGGTTGGAAGCGGGTTGTCTGCCAGTTGCTCAACCACCTCCCGGATAACCTGCGCTGCCGTATCAAAATGCTTTGATCCTACCAATGATACCGCAATCGCCGGTACGCCGAGAAAATGTCCTTCTGTCGCCGCCGCTACTGTACCAGAATACAACACATCATCACCAAGGTTAGCACCATGGTTGATACCAGCAATAACAATGTCCGGACGGTAATCCAGCCATTCATTCAGGGCAAAATGGACACAATCCGTTGGCGTACCTTCCACTGAAATCCGATGATTCCCTTCCTCACGAATACGCAACGGATAGTCCAGTGTCAGAGAGTTCGAAGCACCGGAGCGATTACGGTCCGGTGCAACAACTGTAACTTCGGCAATCTCTGCCAATGCCACAGCCAGCGTGTTTATCCCTTCGGCAAAAATACCGTCGTCATTACTGATCAGAATTCGCATGGTCGCCATCCTCTAGCTCACGCTCAATCATTAATTCACGTACAACCGCCGTTGCAAAGCAACCTGCCGGCAAGGCAAAAGATACCACAACATCATCACCTTCCTGCAACCATTCCATCTGCTGTGGTTTTAGCAGTAAAGAACGGCGCTCATGACGCATCCGGTTATCGCGAATCAGTTTCAGCAGCAGAGGTTCCTGCTCAACAACTGCCATTTCCATTGCTTCGGCATCAGCTGTTGTCGGCAGTGCGTTATCACCCATCATCGGAGCAGTAATAGCCAGCTCACCACAGGTTACTTTCGCTTCAAGCTCCGGCGTCACCGACTCGGCAACACAATGCTCATTCTCACCTAACAACCAGTCACCTGCCATCACAGTATTTACCAGCCCCTGTTCGATACGGGATGACAACACCATGTTAAACAACCAGGAACGTGCAGCAGACAGATAGAAACTACGCTTGCTCTTGTCTCTAACCCGAAACTCATCATTACCCCAGGCACGGGCTTTCACGACATTGTTTCCATGGTGGCCAAAACGCTGCTCACCGAAATAGTTAGGCACACCCTGCAGCTTGATTTGCTCCAAGCGGTCAATAACATCTTGCGGCTTATCCAGTTCACTCAGGCGCAGCTGGAACCAGTTGCCGATAAGATCACCCGGACGCAATTTCTTGTCGTGGCGCGCAGTTTCCAGCACTTCGACACCGGGATGTTCCGCAACAAACTGAGTCAGATCCGGATCCGGTTTACCCGGCAGGTGTACGCTCAGCCACTGCTCGGTCACCGCATGGCGGTCTTTAAGGCCAGCCCAGCTCACATCGCGGGATTTCACCCCACACGCTTTAGCCAGCTCATTAACGACATATTTGGTGTTTTCACCCGTTTTACGGATTTTCACCATAAAATGCTCGCCAGTACCGGCAAAATCAAAACCCAAATTTTCGTTAACGACAAAATGTTCAGGCTGGACTTTGATTCGCCCCTGGCACTCTGGTTTACCGTATAACCAGTTAAAGTTGTCCATTACATCAGACATAGATACACCGTATGTTGGCAGCAATATAAACTGCAAAACCCAGTACCGCAGATCATAGTTCGCGATACCGGGAAAAATTCATTATTGTTTATTGATAAGGACCACTGCCTCACAGGCAATGCCTTCTTTACGACCGGTAAAGCCCAGTCGTTCCGAGGTAGTCGCTTTGACATTGATGTTTTCAATATCGGTTTCCAAATCCTCGGCAATAGCCTGGCACATCGCATCAATATGAGGTGCCATTTTCGGAGCCTGAGCAATGATGGTGACATCCAAGTTACCCAGACGATAGCCTTTAGCCTTCACTTTACTATAGACATCACGCAACAAGAAACGGCTGTCGGCACCTTCCCACTCGGCGTCGGTATCCGGGAAGTGGCGACCGATATCACCAGCACCAATAGCACCGAGCAGGGCATCACAAACAGCATGCAGCGCCACATCACCGTCGGAGTGAGCAATCAGTCCTTGCTCATATGGAATGGCCACACCACCAATAATTACCGGGCCTTCACCACCGAATTTGTGTACATCAAAACCGTGTCCGATTCGCATCATGGCTGTTCCTTTGTTAATTGTTGTAGATAAAACTCGGCCAGAGCCAGATCTTCCGGCTGGGTTACTTTAAGGTTATCGGCACGGCCTTTTACCAGCAGCGGCACATAACCGCAGAATTCAAGCGCTGAAGCCTCATCCGTTACCACCGCCCCCTGTTCCAACGCCTGGTGCAGAGAGTCACGCAACTGCTTCACCTTGAACATCTGAGGCGTCAAGGCATGCCAGAGATCATTACGTTCAACGGTTTCAGCAATGCCGTTTTGGCCATTACCGCGCTTCATAGTGTCGCGTACCGGTGCCGCAAGGATCGCACCACAATCACTTTGCTGCGCTTGCGAAATCAGTTTTTCCAAATCGGTTATACGCAGACAAGGGCGGGCTGCATCATGAACCAGCACCCAGCTATCTTCATTTTCAATCGCCGCCAGACCGGCAAAGACTGAGTCAGCACGCTCTGCTCCACCGTCAACCACGGTAATACGCGGATCATTTGCCAGCGGCAACGCGGAAAAATACGGGTCGGTTTTGCTAATAGCAATGATCACCCGCTCAACAGCCGGATGACTGAAAAGCCGATCGATCGTATGTTCTAAAATAGTTTTACCTACTATTTGCAGGTATTGCTTGGGACGGTCTGCCGCCATTCGGCTACCGACACCGGCTGCCGGTACCACTGCGGTGATCTTATCTGTCATTGGTAAGGTATTCATTCAACGTTTATAGCAGTAGCCATCGATTTTCACTTGCCAGTTAATAACAGCAAAGGAAAAACAGGCTCAGTCACCGACAATGCGAAAGAAGGTTTCTCCCGGCTTTATCATGCCGAGTTCATTACGGGCACGCTCCTCAACGGCTTCCTGGCCTCGGTGCAGGTCGTGGATTTCTGCGTACATTTGCTGGTTTCGCTGTAACAACTCAGCATTAGCCTGCTGCTGTATTGCCACATTCTCTTTGACTGCCATGTAATCCATCATGCCATTCTTACCAAACCAGAAGTCATACTGGAGCCAGCTTAATACAACCAGCAGTGCGAGTGTTAACAAACGCATGCAAATCCCCGTTCTTTCACACAATTATTTCTGTTTTCAAGCAATTCTGTTCCCGAAGGGAACACGGTAAGCACAACCTGCTGAACGCAAGGTTCATGCACTCCCTATATCAATTGCAAGACGATAATAATCCCATAAAGCGATAAATGTGACTAGCTCCGATTACCAGACAGGGCAAGTTTTCCCCTTAAATTTAGATGTACGGCGCACGCAAAAAAAAACCGCCTCCAAAAGAGGCGGTTCATATTCTGAAGCTGACAAGTCAGCCAGAAGTCAGGTCAGCGATTAAGCTTGGCCTTTAACTTCTTTCAGACCGTTGAAAGGAGCACGCTCACCTAGTGCTTCTTCGATACGGATCAGCTGGTTGTACTTAGCAACACGGTCAGAACGGCTCATAGAACCAGTCTTGATCTGGCCAGCAGCAGTACCAACAGCCAGGTCAGCGATAGTTGCATCTTCAGTTTCACCTGAACGGTGAGAGATAACTGCAGTGTAACCAGCGTCTTTAGCCATCTTGATTGCAGCCAGAGTTTCAGTCAGAGAACCGATCTGGTTGAACTTGATAAGGATTGAGTTAGCTACGCCTTTCTCGATACCTTCAGCTAGGATCTTAGTGTTAGTTACGAACAGATCGTCACCAACTAGCTGAATCTTATCGCCAAGAAGTTTAGTCTGGTGTGCGAAACCATCCCAGTCAGACTCGTCCAGGCCGTCTTCGATAGATACGATTGGGTACTGAGCAACTAGGCCTTCTAGGTAGTGGTTGAATTCTTCAGAAGTGAATTTCTTACCTTCACCTTTAAGGTCGTAGATGCCTTCTTCTTTGTTGTAGAACTCAGAAGCAGCACAGTCCATAGCAAGAGTTACGTCTTTGCCCAGCTCGTAACCAGCAAGCTCAACAGCTTCCTTGATTGCAGCTAGAGCAGCAGCGTTAGATTCTAGGTTAGGAGCGAAACCACCTTCATCACCTACAGCAGTGTTCAGGCCTTTGCCTTTAAGAACTTTAGCTAGGTTGTGGAATACTTCAGCACCGATGCGTAGCGCTTCTTTCAGAGTTGCTGCACCGATTGGCTGGATCATGAATTCCTGGATGTCAACGTTGTTGTCAGCGTGCTCACCACCGTTGATGATGTTCATCATTGGTAGAGGCATAGAGAACTGACCAGCAGTACCGTTTAGCTCAGCGATGTGCTCGTATAGAGGCATACCTTTAGCAGCTGCAGCAGCTTTAGCGTTCGCTAGAGATACAGCTAGGATTGCGTTTGCACCGAAGTTAGACTTGTTCTCAGTGCCGTCTAGGTCGATCATGATCTGATCGATGTCAGCTTGAGCTTTAGCGTCTTTACCTACTAGAGCTTCAGCGATTGGGCCGTTCACAGCTTCAACAGCTTTAAGAACACCTTTACCTAGGAAACGAGACTTGTCACCGTCGCGTAGCTCAAGAGCTTCACGAGAACCTGTAGATGCACCAGATGGCGCAGCTGCCATACCTACGAAACCGCCTTCTAGGTGAACTTCCGCTTCAACAGTTGGGTTACCACGAGAATCGATAATTTCACGACCTAGAACTTTAACGATCTTAGACATTGTGTTTCCTCTTGCTTTATCTTCAAATTAAAAGCTAAAAAAATAGCTGCAGCCATAACCGCTACAGCTATCCGTAATCCTTACTTAGTTAGCTCACCGCGCTGGTTGTCTCCAGCCGCTTTCACGAAGCCTTCAAATAGAGGATGGCCATCGCGAGGCGTTGAGGTGAACTCAGGGTGGAACTGAGCAGCCACAAACCATGGGTGGTTAGGGATCTCGATGATTTCCACCAGTTTCTTGTCTGCAGACAGACCAGAAATCTTCAGACCCGCTTTCTCCAGTTTAGGAAGCAGGTTGTTGTTTACTTCATAGCGGTGACGGTGACGCTCATGAATAGTTGGGTTACCGTATAGTTCACGCGCTTTTGAACCTTCTGCAAGGTGACACAGCTGAGAACCAAGACGCATTGTACCGCCAAGGTCAGATGTTTCATTACGCTCTTCAACGTTACCTTCACTATCAACCCATTCTGTGATCAGGCCAACAACAGGGTTTTTAGTCTCAGGGTCGAACTCAGTTGAGTGCGCACCTTCAAGACCAGCAACGTTACGTGCGTATTCGATCAGTGCTACCTGCATACCCAGGCAGATGCCCAGATAAGGAATCTTGTTTTCACGTGCATAATTCGCAGTCAGGATCTTACCTTCAACACCACGGTTACCGAAACCACCTGGTACCAGGATTGCGTCAAGGCCTTCCAGTACTTCAGTACCTTTAGACTCAACATCCTGTGAATCAACATACTTGATTTTCACAGACAGACGGTTCTTAAGACCTGCGTGCTTCAGTGCTTCGTTCACTGACTTATATGCATCTGGCAGTTCGATGTACTTACCAACCATACCGATAGTTACTTCGGCTGTCGGGTTCGCTTCTTCGTAGATTACCTGTTCCCACTCAGACAGATCAGCTTCTGGCGCTGTAATACCAAAACGCTTACATACCAGGTCATCAAGACCCTGCGCTTTGATAAGCTGTGGAATCTTGTAGATAGAATCTACGTCTTTCATCGAGATAACAGCTTTCTCTGGAACGTTACAGAACAGAGCAATTTTCGCACGCTCGTTCGCAGGGATCATACGATCGCTACGACAGATCAGAACGTCTGGCTGAATACCGATAGAAAGTAGTTCTTTAACTGAGTGCTGGGTTGGCTTGGTTTTCACTTCGCCCGCCGCTGCCAGGTAAGGAACCAGAGTCAGGTGAGTGAACATTGCACGATCACGACCCAGTTCTACCGCTAGCTGACGGATAGCTTCCATAAATGGCAGAGATTCGATATCACCAACAGTACCACCAACTTCAACAATCGCGACGTCGTGGCCTTCAGCACCAGCAATAACGCGCTCTTTGATCGCGTTAGTAATATGTGGGATAACCTGAATAGTTGCACCAAGGTAGTCACCACGACGCTCTTTACGCAGCACGTCTTCATAAACACGGCCAGCAGTAAAGTTGTTGCGTTTAGTCATCTTAGTACGGATGAAACGCTCGTAGTGACCCAGGTCAAGGTCGGTCTCTGCACCGTCTTCCGTAACGAATACTTCACCGTGTTGAATCGGGCTCATTGTGCCTGGATCAACGTTAATGTAAGGGTCTAGTTTCATCATGGTCACTTTAAGACCACGTGCTTCTAGAATAGCTGCCAGAGATGCTGCAGCAATACCTTTACCTAGGGAGGAAACAACACCGCCCGTAACAAAAATGTAATTCGTTGTCATGTTTAACCTGGAAGATTGGTGTAGAGGATTAAAATGTATCTGGACGGGAAATTAGTATACCAGACACACTTTATCGCCACAACGTGAAAACTATCACAGCATTAGCTGTTTTTTTTTGTCTCAAATCAAATATACCGAACAGCATGACTATTGAGTCATATGATATAAAGCAACGCCCCTCCGTGAACTATCCATTTGTTCGGCCTAACCTTCCTGTTTTTTGACCTTCTCCCACTCCTGATCGAGCATTTCCAGCGAACAGTCATCAAGACGCTTTCCTTGTTCTAGCACACTTTTTTCAACTTCGCGAAAACGACGCTCAAATTTCCTGTTGGCGCGCTGCAGGGCAAGCTCTGGTTTCACCTTCAGATGCCGGCTTAAGTTCACCGCAGCAAACAATAAATCCCCGACTTCTTCTTCGATCTTATGCTGTTCAGGTGACACCTGGATGACTTCATCCATCACTTCGTCAATTTCTTCCCTGACCTTATCAACCACCGGGCCAATGCTATCCCAGTCAAAACCGTGCTTGGCACAACGCTTCTGAATTTTATCGGCACGAGTCAATGCCGGCATTGCTTTCGGTATATTGGCCAGAATACTGATGTCTTCGCCCTTCGCCTCGCGCTCCTTAGCCTTCTCCGCTTCCCAGTTCGCATTGATGGCGGCTTCATCGGCAAACTCTGCCTCACCGAACACATGTGGATGGCGACGGGTCAACTTTTCATTGATGCCGCTGACTACATCATCAAAATCAAACAGTCCCTGCTCTTTGCCTAATTGACTGTAGAAAATCACCTGAAACAACAAGTCTCCCAACTCTTCGCGAACGTCATCCCAGTTTTGCTGCTCAATCGCATCCGCCACTTCATACGCTTCTTCAAGGGTATGCGGCACTATCGTGGCAAAGCTCTGCTTCAGATCCCAAGGGCACCCATTTTCCGGATCCCTCAGGGTTGCCATAATTTCAACCAGGTGTTCAATAGGTGCTTGCTGCTTGTTGCTCATACGGAAATATCTTTTATCTGTTAAAAAAAAGCGGGCAGCACTGGCTCCCCGCTTATTGTTTTTATCTTGCGCTAGTGCAAAAGACTAGTACAGTCGCTTGGCTTCAGCGACATCTTTTACATGCTCAATCCGCTTCAATACCCGACCCAGCACTTCCAAATCTGTCAGTTCAAGTTCGAAGTCAAGAATCGACATCTGCTTCTTAAAGTCGACACGGCTCTTCATGCCTGACACTTTGACTTTCTCATTAGCGAAAGTATTGGTCAGATCTTTGAGCAAGCCGTTACGCTCCGAAGCGGTTACCCGCACCGTGATGTTGTAGTTGCCGACAAAACCACTGCCCCAGACGGTATCGATGATACGCTCAGGTGCCACATGGCGCAGCTCATCCAACTGCTCACAATCGCTACGGTGAACGGAAATACCACGGCCCTGGGTGACAAAACCTTGTATATCATCGCCCGGAATCGGCTGACAGCAGCGTGCCAGGTGAGTCATCAGGTTATCAACCCCTTCCACTACCACCGCATCACGGTGTGGTTTCTTGGCTGCACCTTTAGCTCCGGCTTCGGTCAGTTTTTCCAGCAATTGCTGGTCTTCTTCCTCAGCAGTCGGCTTGTTCACCAGTGCATTGATGTGGTTAATAACCTGGTTGATACGCAGATCACCGCTACCGATACCGGCATACAGTTCAACAGGCGAATTTACATTGAATCGCTTAAGCGCATAAGCTTCAGCATCTTTCAATGTTGCACCGATTTTTGCCAATTCTATTTCCAGAATTTCTCGACCAGCTGCAATATTCTTGTCGCGATCCTGCTTGCGGAACCAGGCATGTACCTTGGCTCGGGCGCGGCTTGAGGTAACAAAACCCAAATTCGGGTTCAGCCAGTCGCGGGACGGATTCGGCTCTTTCTGAGTGATAATTTCCACCTGATCGCCCATCTGTAGACGATAGGTGAATGGGACAATGCGTCCTTCCACCTTGGCACCGATACAACGGTGCCCGACTTCAGAGTGAATGTGGTAGGCAAAGTCCAGTGGCGTTGCGTTTAACGGCAGGTCAACCACATCACCTTTCGGCGTGAAAGCATAGACGCGATCATCAAACACCTGGCTACGCAGCTCTTCAAGCATCTCACCGGAGTCTGACATCTCTTCCTGCCAGGCTAGTAGCTTACGCAACCAATTAATTTTCTCGTCGTAGGAAGAGCGTGCACCGCCCGAAGATGAACCGCTTTCCTTGTACTTCCAGTGCGCAGCCACACCCAGCTCCGATTCCTCGTGCATCTGCTTGGTTCGGATCTGGATTTCGATGGTTTTACCTTCCGGCCCCAGCACTACTGTGTGGATCGACTGATAACCGTTAGGTTTCGGGTTGGCGACATAGTCATCAAACTCTTTCGGCAAATGACGGTACTTGGTATGAACCACCCCCAACGCGGCGTAACAATCCTGCAGCTCCTCGGCGATGATACGAACTGCACGCACATCGAACAATTCGTCAAACGCCAGGCTCTTCTTCTGCATCTTGCGCCAGATACTGTAGATATGCTTCGGGCGACCATGTACCTCGGCCCGGATCTGAGACGCTTTCATCGATTCCGCTAAGTCATTTACAAAGCGTTCAATGTACTGCTCACGGTCAATCCGGCGCTCGGAAAGCTGTTTAGCAATTTGTTTGTAGGTAACCGGGTGGTTATAACGGAAGGCGTAATCTTCAATTTCCCACTTCAGCTGGCCGATACCCAAGCGGTTCGCCAGCGGGGCATAGATATTGGCACACTCTTTCGCTGCAGCGCGGCGCACCTCATCCGGCTCATCCTTCACTTCACGCAGGTTACAAATGCGTTCAGCAAGTTTGATAACCACGCAGCGGAAATCATCTACCATCGACAGCAGCATACGGCGGATATTATCAACCTGTGCCGATTGTGCCGCCCCTTCAGTGGTGGCGTTGAGCTGACCGATTGCAGCCATCTGGCTGACACCGGTAACCATTTGCAAAATAGTGTTGTTGTAATCTTCGTTGAGCTGCTCAGGTTCATACAGCCCAGCTTCAACCACAGGGAATAACAGGGCTGCGACCAGAGTATCTTTGTCCATGCTCAGAGTAACAAGGATCTCCACCATTTCGCGGCCACGCCACAACAATAGCGGCGCTGACTTATCCCCTGTCGTTAATTCGATACACCGCTGGTAAGCCTTCAACACATGTTTGGCAACCTTTGGCTCCTGCTTCAGGCTTTCAACCCAAGCAGCGGGCTCGAATGTATGATTTTCCTTCAAATGCGCACCGCGAACTGCGACCATTTCTCTTTCCTGTCTTTCTCTAAACGTGATTAAACACTAATCCCCGGGCGCTGTTTAAATTCTGGTAAACAACGCCATAGATTCTAGATGCCCGGTATGCGGGAACATATCCAGCATACCCAACCGCTCCAACTGATATCCCTGCTTCAGCAGCACCTGGCTGTCCCGAGCCAGCGTTGCCGGGTTGCACGACACATAGACAACCCTTTCCGGGTTCAGGTTAATAACATGCTGCATTACACCGGCAGCACCGGCGCGGGCAGGGTCAAGCAAAATCTTATTAAATGGCTCTTTGGCCCATGCCATCTCTGTGACATCCTGCTCCAGGTTTGCCTGATAAAATGAAGCATTTCCCTGGTTATTAATCAATGCATTATCACTGGCACGATGCACCATTTCATCAACACCTTCAACACCGACCAGCGATTTTGCCCGTTTTGCCAGCGGCAGGCTGAAATTCCCCAGGCCACAGAACAGATCCAGAACACGATCTTCCGGCTCAACGGTCAGCCAGTCCATTGCCTGTTGTACCATTTGCCTGTTCACATCCCGGTTGACCTGGATAAAGTCTTTCGGGGAGAAATACAACTTCATCCCGTCCAGTTCATAATACGGAGCCTGACCAGAAATTCTATCAATTGAATCAGATGTTGGCGCTAAATACAGAATAACATCGTGCTGCTCAGCAAACTGACGAAGCAAGGTCATATCTTTGTCAGAGAACGGTTGCAGATGGCGGATCAGTACCACCCGGCCATTATCGGCTTCCACCAGCTCGACATGACCCAGGTGCTTCTGGCCTTTCAGTTGTCCTAGCAGGCTGCGCAGCGACGGCAGCAATTCATTAAGCGATTCAGCTAGCACCGGACAGTGCTCAACATCGACAATTTCTTTGCTCTGCTTACGGCGGAAACCAAACTGTAGTTTGCCGCCTCCCGGTTTAACCGCAAAGCGGGTGCAACGGCGGTAGTGACGCTCGCTGCCGGTAATCGGCGCTTCAAGAGCAAACTCTTGCTGCTTATCCGTTGCAGCGAACTTACTCATCAACTCTTTCAGTGCCTGTTGCTTTGCTTCTACCTGGCCCTGGTGCGATAAATGCTGCAGGTTACAACCGCCGCACTGGTCATAGATTGGACAATGAGGTTTAATACGCGCTTCGCTGTCGCTCAGACGCTTAATAACTTTGGCACGAGCAAACTGTTTCTTGTCTTCCGTAAACTGCACCAGGGCTTTTTCGCCAGGCAGCAAACCGTCGACGAAAACCGGTTTCTTGTTGAGATGACCAATACCCGCGCCGAGATGATCCAGGCGGCTGATCTCGATTTCTTTATGCTTGGTATCGGTTACTTTTCGTTTTTGGGGCTTAAAAAAGCGTGCCATAGTGTTTTGACTCACGGAACAGGTAGACCAAACTGAGTGACCTTGTCAGCAGTTTGGTATTAGTTGATTGTCGAACAGCCTTAGTTTCATTAAGCTAACGGCCACAAATGGATGACAATTCTCCCACAGAATCGCACTCTTGTAATTAAGATAACCATGACCAAATATGGACTCCGTGCCAGGGTCTTCACCCTGACATTAGCACCGACGCTGATTATTGGCCTGCTGTTGAGCGCATTTTTCACAATGAGCCGATACCGAGATCTTGAACATCAGCTTATATCAACCGGTGCCAGCATCATCGAACCTCTTGCGATTTCAACCGAATACGGTATGACAGATCACAACCGTGAGGCCGTTCGCAGGTTAATCAGCTATGCTCACCGCAAGCATTCGCAAATCGTACGGAGTATTGCCGTCTTTGATGCCAAGAACGAACTGTTCGTTACCTCGAATTTCCACCGGAATTTCGAAGCTCTGATGTATCCGGATGATCAGCAGGTCCCTTTATTACTGGAAACCCAGCTCAATGAAAACTCACTGATCCTGCGCGCGCCAATTCTGAAAGAAGGCCAGTTCAACAGTGCGTCTTATCCCGGCTACCGGGCTGAAACACTAGGTTATATCGCCCTTGAGCTGGATCTGAGTGCCCTGCGCCTGCAGCAATACCAGGAAGTCTTCACGGCTCTGATGGTGCTTCTGCTAGGCCTGACACTGTCATCCCTATTTGCCTACCGCCTGATGAAAGACGTCACCCGCCCAATCTCCCACATGGTCAGTGTGGTAGACCGGATCCGTCGCGGACACCTTGATGTCCGGATTGAAGGGCAGCTGCTGGGTGAGCTGGATACGCTGAAAAACGGTATCAACGCCATGGCTGTTTCGCTGTCCGAATACCATATCGAAATGCAGCAGAGTATCGACCAGGCGACCTCAGATCTGCGTGAAACCCTTGAGCAGTTGGAAATCCAGAACGTTGAACTCGACATAGCCAAGAAACGCGCCCAGGAAGCAGCTCGGGTGAAATCCGAGTTCCTGGCGAACATGTCGCACGAATTGCGTACCCCGCTGAATGGCGTTATAGGCTTTACCCGCCAGATGCTGAAAACCCGCCTCAGCTCAAGCCAGCAGGATTACCTGCAAACGATCGAGAAATCCGCCAATAACCTGTTAACCATCATCAATGACATCCTCGATTTCTCGAAACTGGAAGCCGGTAAACTATTGCTGGAAAACATTCCGTTCGACTTCACCGAATCGCTGGATGAAGTGATGAAACTGCTGGCACCAAGTGCCCATGAAAAAGGCCTGGAACTGACGCTGAAAATTGATGACCGCATTCCGGCCGGACTCATTGGCGACCCACTCCGCATCCAACAGGTGCTGACCAACCTGATCGGCAACGCAGTGAAGTTTACCGAGCGCGGTAACATTGATGTATCCGTCGAGCTGAAGACCGACAAAGATGCCAACATCGATCTGCAGTTTATGGTTCGTGATACAGGTATCGGTATTTCTGAACGCCAACAGGCCCAACTGTTCCAGGCATTCAGCCAGGCTGATGCCAGCATTTCTCGCCGCTATGGCGGTACCGGTCTGGGGCTGGTGATCACCCAGAAACTGGTGACCCAGATGGGTGGCGAAATCAGCCTGACCAGTCGTCTGCACCAGGGTTCGACCTTCTGGTTTACCCTGCGCCTGACCAAAACCGATCTGCCTGTATCTCAGCCAATTGATACCTCATCACTGACCGACAAGAAACTGCTGTTGATTGAACCAAATATGCAGGCCGCATCCGTGATCCAGCAACGCCTGATCAGAGCCGGTCTTCATGTCACTTACCGTTCAACAATGCCAGACGATGCCGAGCACCACCACTTTGCCCTGCTCAATCTGGCACCGGGCGAACAGCCACCTATTGCCACTCTGCTCGATATGGTCTTCAAGGCCGAGCAGTTGGCTGACAAGGTAATGGTCAGCCTGCCGACTACCGAACTGGCCCTATCCGAGCGTTTAGTTAACGCTGGCGTAACCGCCTGCCTGCCAAAACCTCTGGCTCACCGCAAACTGCTTGAGTCCCTGATCAGTGAACCGGATATGCTGGTTGAACCAGAGCCACAACTACCGGAACCGGTTAGTACGATCCAGCCACTGACCGTTATGGCGGTAGACGACAACCCGGCCAACCTGAAACTGATTTCCGCACTGCTTAGCGAGCGGGTAGAAACAGTGATCACGGCTACCGGCGGACGCAGAGCTGTTGAGTATGCCAGCCAGAAAGCATTTGACCTGATCTTTATGGATATCCAGATGCCGGAAATGGACGGGGTGACGGCCAGTCAGGAGATCCACAAAACTGAGTTGAACCAACACACTCCAGTGATTGCGGTAACAGCCCATGCGATGGTAGGCGAGCGAGAACGACTGCTAGATGCAGGTATGGATGACTATCTGACCAAACCGATTGAAGAACACATTCTGCAACAGATTCTGGCCAAATGGACGCACCCGAATGACGCAGAAGCGGCTCAGCAGGCGGTAAATGAAACTGTAACAGACTCCGCTGTGCCAATGGTTGATAATAACGTCAGCTGGGACTGGGATCTGGCTTTGAAACAAGCGGCCGGAAAAGAAGAACTGGCCAGAGATATGCTGCAAATGCTGCTTGATTTCATGCCCGAAGTAGAGATGCTGGTCAACGAGGCGCTGGACGGCAAAGACATAGAGCTGTGGCCGCCTATTCACAAACTGCACGGCAGCTGTGCCTACAGTGGTGTTCCGCGCCTGAAAAACTTGTGTAACACCATTGAAACCGAGCTCAAGGCGAATGCCAGCGTCGAAGATATCGAGCCGGAGCTATTTGAATTGATCGACGAGATGAACAATGTGGTGAAGGCATCTAAGGCATACCGGCCTTAATGTCCCCGCCTCTAAAAAAGGTCTCCGAAAATAAAAAGGCGAGCATAAAAGCTCGCCTTTTTCATTCAGGGTTCAATCACTAACTTTCTAAAATAACGGTCGCAACCGCGTATTTCTTCTCATCAGCAATTGTCAGATGAACATGCTGAATACCCATGCTTTCTGCCAATTCAGCCGCCTTACCGGATAACGTCAAAATGGGCTTACCCAGCTCATTGTTACTAACGGTAAAATCCTGAAAACTGACACCACAGGCAATACCAGTACCGATAGCCTTAGATGCAGCTTCTTTTACGGCAAAACGCTTGGCCAGGTAACGACCTTTCTGTTTCAAGCCGTTGAAGATATCCAGCTCGGATGGTGACAGCACCCGCTCAGCAAAGGCTTCACCAGAACGAGCATAGACTTTCTCTACCCGTTCAATATCGGCAATATCTGTACCCAGCCCGACAATCGCCATTAACGACGGGCTTCCAGCATAATTGCTTTCATGTCAGCAACAGCTTGCTGCAAGCCGTCAAATGCCGCACGACCGATAATCGAGTGGCCGATGTTCAGCTCATACACTTCCGGCAGTGCCGCAATCGGCTTCACGTTGTGATAAGTCAGGCCATGACCGGCATTCACTTTGATACCCTGATCATTGGCGTAACTTGCTGCTGCCGCAATTTTTTTCAGCTCATCCTGCTGAGCTTCTTCAGTTTCGGCATCAGCATAATGGCCGGTGTGCAGTTCGATATACGGTGCACCACAAGCAACCGCTGCATCAATCTGCTCACGGTCAGCATCGATAAACAGAGATACTTTAATACCCGCAGCACTCAGTTTTTCTGTCGCTGCTTTCACTTTTTCCAGCTGACCAGCCACATCCAAGCCACCTTCTGTTGTCAGCTCTTCACGCTTTTCCGGTACCAGGCACACGAAATCCGGCTTGGTTTCCAGGGCAATCTTGACCATCTCATCAGTCACAGCCATTTCCAGGTTCATTCGGGTCTGGATGGTTTCGCGCAAAATACGGACATCACGGTCTTTGATATGACGGCGGTCTTCACGCAGGTGAACGGTAATACCGTCAGCGCCTGCACGCTCTGCCACCTCTGCCGCATGAACCGGATCAGGGTAACGAGTACCTCGGGCGTTACGCAATGTTGCAATATGATCGATATTCACGCCGAGTAAGATGTTGTTCATTTTCCGGTACTCCTTCCTCTAGGGATAAACAATTCCCTGCTTTTTAATGGTTTGCCGCCAAGATACGGCTTCAAGGCTATGCGTGTAAAGCGTTTTGCGGCACGAAGTTGTTCCGGAGTTTCAAAACGCCGGGCAGCAATAGCTTTCAGTTCATTGCCGGTAAACGACAACTGACCGACGACCATGGATGCAATGAAACCTTTTTGATCGCGGTAGTTGTAGGTCATACAGTCTTCGACCGGTAAGCCACTGCCTGCACAATGAAGAAAATCAATACCATAGCCAAGGTGCTGTAACAGTGCCAGCTCAAAACGACGCAATGCCGGTTCCGGGTTCTCAGCCTGCGCCAGCTCACGCAATACATTGAGGTAGTCCAGAAACAGCATTGGATAGGGAGTGTCATTCTCCAATACCCGCGCCAGCAGTTCGTTGACATACATCGCGGAATACAAAATATAGCTGCGCATCGGCAGGCTGATACTGATAGGTTCGGCATGGGTCAGCACAGGCATTGATCCTCGGCCTGACCATTTCATAAAAAGCGGGGTGAAGGGCTGGAGCGCCCCTTTGAGGTTGGAGCGCTTACGGCGCGCTCCTTTCGATAAAAGCGTAATACGGCCTGAGTCCTCACTGAAAACATCAAGGATCAGGCTCGTCTCGCTATAGGGGCGAGAATGAAGGACAAAACAGCGTTGAAGCCCCTCCATGGTGCCCCTTACAGGTCGTCGATATAACCCAGGCTACGCAGTGCACGTTCGTCATCAGCCCAGCCAGATTTCACCTTAACCCACAGCTCAAGGTAAACCTTGCGCTCGAACAGCTCTTCCATATCAAGACGGGCTTCACGGCCGATGGTCTTGATCTTGTCACCACCCTTACCGATCACCATCTTCTTCTGGCCTTTACGTTCAACCAGGATCAAGCCGTTGATATCAAAGCCATCGGTATCCGGGTTGTAGTCAAAGCGCTCAATTTCAACAGTAATTGAGTAAGGCAGTTCATCACCGGTGAAGCGCATCAGCTTCTCACGGATGATTTCTGAGGCCATAAAGCGCTGAGAACGGTCCGTCACATACTCTTCAGGGAAGTAGTATTCACCTTCAGGCAAGTGGTCGCGAACAATCTTTTCAACCGTATCAATGTTGGTGCCGTGCTTCGCAGAAACCGGAACCACATCGACAAATTCCATCTTGCTTGATAGCTCTTGCAAGTGCGGGAACAGCTCGTGCTTATCCTTAACGTTGTCGACCTTGTTAACCAAAAGGACAGTCGGCAGCTGAGCTTTAGCCAGCTTGTTCAGTACCATCTCGTCGTCTTTGGTCCACATGGTGCCATCGACCAAAAAAAGTACCAGCTCGACATCGGTCAGCGAGCTGCTCGCAGCTCTGTTCATCAGGCGGTTAATGGTACGTTTTTCTTCAATGTGCAGCCCCGGGGTATCCACATAAACAGCCTGGTAACCGTCACGGGTATCTACACCCATGATGCGGTGACGGGTTGTCTGTGGCTTACGGGAAGTAATAGACAGCTTCTGTCCAACCAAACGGTTCAGGAGCGTCGATTTACCTACATTCGGTCGACCTACGATGGCAATAAAGCCGCAATGTGTCTTATCTGTCATGATTCCAACTGCTTAAGCGCAACTTCTGCTGCTGCCTGCTCTGCCTTGCGCCGACTGCCGCCTTTACCGATAACAGGCTTATCCAGGCCTGCCACTTCACACTGCACGGTAAACTCCTGATTGTGAGCTTCACCCTGCACTTTAGTTACAGTATATGCCGGAAGCGGCAAGCGACGTCCCTGCAGGCACTCCTGCAGACGTGTCTTCGGATCTTTCTGGTTAATACCAGGCTTGATCGTTTCCAGGCGAGTCTGATACCAGCCCAGTACGATCTTACGTACTGTCTCGATATCGCTATCAAGGTAAATCGCACCAATGATCGCTTCAACACAGTCAGCCAGGATCGAGTCACGACGGAAACCGCCGCTCTTCAGCTCGCCCGGACCAAGCAGCAGGTGATCACCCAGGTCGAATTCACGGCCCAGCTCAGCCAGAGTCTTACCGCGAACCAGTGTTGCACGCATACGGCTCATGTCACCTTCGTCTACCGCCGGGAAGCGATGGTAGAGATCATCGGCGATCACGAAGCTCAGAATAGAGTCACCCAGAAATTCCAGACGCTCGTTATGCGTACCATTGGCACTACGGTGAGTCAGTGCCAATGTCATTAAATCAATATTGTTAAATTGGTAGCCCAGCTTACGCTGAAGCCTGTTTGCAGGAGATGTCATTTTATCCCGATCAGTTTATGCCACCGATGCGACTGAAACGCACACCGGTAGGAATCCAAGATGGAAGAACGCTATCAGCACCCCGTTCAAACTCAAAGCTGATCCAGATCCCGACCGCCTTACCAACCAAGTTGGCTTCAGGCACAAAGCCCCAGTAACGGCTGTCTGCACTGTTATCCCGGTTATCACCCATAACGAAATACTGGCCTTCAGGAACTACCCACTCACTCACGCCCGGACGCGGCTGATAAGCCAGAGTACGGTCACGCTTAAGCGGATGAACAAGGATTTGGTGCTCCTGCTCGCCCAGTTTTTCAGTAAACTGCACCAGGCGTGTCATGCCCTGGCTGAAATCACTGTCGGTCATCTCCGTCAGTGGTACCGGTGTACAATCAGCAGAGCCTTTCTGTGCAATACAGATTTGCTTGTGGGCCGTGTAACGAACAGTGTCGCCCGGCATACCCACAACACGCTTGATGTAGTCAATCTGCGGCTGAGGCGGGAACTTAAAGACCACGATATCACCACGCTCCGGCTCACCAGTTTCAACCAGCTTGTGGCGGAAAACAGGATCACGCAGACCGTAAGCGTATTTCTCAACCAGGATGAAGTCTCCCACGAGTAACGTCGGCATCATAGAGCCGGATGGGATCTGGAACGGCTCATAAATAAATGAGCGAAATACCATTATTAACGCAATCACCGGAAACATTGAACTGGCTGATTCCACCCAGCTCGGTTGCGGTGCTACGGCTTGTAGGGTTTTGGCATCGACTTGATCGCCGGCATTTGCAGCCGCTGCTTCAATTTTCAATTGACGTTTCGGCGCCCAGAGAAACTTATCCAGAGCCCAAATGATCCCGGTGACCAGCGTTGCCAGTACCAGAATTAGCGAAAAAGTATTTGCCATTTTAATCCCTAATAAATGTAACAGTGCAGCAAGTTACCTTGCTGCACTGCTCATTATCAATTGCTTCAGCCTGCCGGAACCGACTCCGGCAACAGATATACATACTGAGGCAACGACAATGAGTTAAGTAGTTACTTACTTGTCTTTGCCGACATGCAGAATAGCCAGGAACGCTTCCTGAGGCAGCTCGACGTTACCGATCTGCTTCATACGTTTCTTACCTTCTTTCTGCTTCTGCAGCAGTTTCTTCTTACGGCTTACGTCACCACCGTAACATTTTGCGATTACGTTTTTACGCAGCTGCTTCACCGTAGAACGCGCAATGATGTGGTTACCGATTGCCGCCTGAATAGCGATATCGAACATCTGGCGAGGAATGAATTCCTTCATTTTCTCTACCAGCTCACGGCCGCGGTACTGAGCATTATCTTTGTGAGTGATAATAGCCAGCGCATCAACACGGTCACCGTTAAGCAGAATGTCGACACGTACCATGTCAGACTCTTCATAACGCTGGAAGTTATAATCCAGAGACGCGTAGCCACGGGATGTTGACTTCAGACGGTCGAAGAAATCCAGAACCACTTCCGACATCGGAATGTCGTAAGTCAGCGCAACCTGGTTACCGTGGTAGACCATGTCAACCTGAACACCGCGCTTTTCGATACACAGGGTAATAACGTTACCCAGGTATTCACTCGGCACCAGGATATTACAGCGTGCGATTGGCTCACCAATCACATCAATATCATTTACCGCTGGCAGCTTGGCCGGGCTGTCGACATAAATCTGTTCACCGCTGGTCTTTTTCACCTCGTACACTACTGTCGGTGCCGTGGTGATCAGATCAAGGTTGTATTCACGCTCCAGACGCTCCTGAATGATTTCCATGTGCAACATGCCAAGGAAACCACAGCGGAAACCAAAGCCCAGCGCGGCTGAGTTTTCTGGCTCGTAGAACAGTGATGCATCGTTAAGGCTAAGTTTGCCCAGTGCGTCACGGAAGTTCTCATAATCGTCAGACGATACAGGGAACAAACCCGCGTATACCTGAGGTTTCACTTTCTGGAAACCAGGAAGTGCTTCTTCACTGCCATTTTTAGCGTGAGTCAGGGTATCACCTACCGGTGCACCAAGGATGTCCTTGATACCACAAACAACCCAGCCTACTTCACCAGTACGCAGGATATCAGTGTCAACTTGCTTCGGCGTAAAGATACCAATGCGATCCACACCCCATACCTGGCCGGTGCTCATCACTTTGATCTTGTCGTTTTTCTTCAGCTCGCCGTTCTTGATACGAACCAGAGAAACAACACCAAGGTAGTTGTCGAACCAAGAATCGATGATCAGTGCCTGCAACGGCGCTTCCGGATCACCTTCCGGTGCCGGGATTGCGGTTACGATGTTTTCCAGAACATCTTCAACACCCAAACCGGTTTTCGCTGAACAACGCGTAGCTTCCAACGCGTCGATACCAACGATTTCTTCAATTTCTTCAGATACACGCTCAGGATCGGCCGCCGGCAGGTCGATTTTGTTCAAAATCGGCACCACTTCCAGATCCATTTCAATAGCTGTGTAACAGTTTGCCAGTGTCTGCGCTTCTACGCCCTGGCCTGCATCGACAACCAGCAGGGCACCTTCACAGGCAGCCAACGAGCGGGATACTTCGTATGAGAAGTCAACGTGTCCCGGGGTGTCGATAAAGTTAAGTTGATAAGTTTCACCATCTTTCGCCTTGTAATCGAGCGTCACGCTCTGGGCTTTGATGGTGATACCGCGTTCGCGTTCAAGATCCATGGAATCCAGAACCTGCGCTTCCATTTCACGATCGGAAAGGCCGCCGCAAACTTGGATCAGACGGTCAGATAAGGTCGACTTACCATGGTCGATATGTGCAATAATCGAAAAGTTACGAATGTGCTTCATGAATTGGCGTGACTAACTCGTGATTAAAAAAGAATAAGATCTACAGATCAAGTTGGCAGATTCTACCGAATTTCACCGCTAGTCGCTATCTTTCGATGCGGCATTTATCACCCTATCTTCATGAACAGGGTTGCCCAGTACCCGAATCAGGTCCGGTTTGTAAGCTGACAGCCCTTCAACACGTTTAGCCAGACGACGGGCCAGCAACATACCTACAGCGGTACTGACAGCGGCAACCAGGATAACTCCCAATTCCCCGCTACCAGCCAAATCGACAAAAAACCACTGACCAAATGCAGCTCCAAGTATCAAGAATAGCAGAGGCAGCATATATACCAGCAAAGCGGAATGCAGCATGCTCTTTTCAGGCAACCCGATTTCCACCAACTGGCCTTCAGAGACTTTTTCCCGAGTAGGAATTTTGACTAAATGACTGCGGCCCGGTACGGCTTTACTGACAATACCGGTTCCGCAACTGTCACGGGATGCACAGTGGCCGCAGCTTGTTTGCTGCTGACAGCTGACCGTAATAGCGCCCGGTTCCACTGCCACCACTGTTGCAAGTGAACGCATCATGGTGTGTTTTCTCCTGCCGGACTGACTGCGCCGGCGGTAAACGCAACAGATTCAGCAACCCGTCGCGCTGTAGCCGGTGGAATATCTCCGACCACTGTAACTTCTTTACCTTTCAACAGATGGCTGTGCAATGTTCTGCGCCCCTGACGAACCAGCTGTTCACGAACAGTGAAGCTGTCCGCGGCCGAGACATAGATTGAAAAACTGAATAGACCATCTGTAAACATTTTACTCTCAACCGGGCGTTCAGTCAGTATCAGTCGATGGCGGTTGTGAGAAACAGACTCGAAGCCCTGAGGCAACCAGTTAACCTTCCACCCCAGCTCCGCCTGAGGTTGCGGAGGTAGCTGAACCACTGCCGGCAGCTCAATGCCTTCAAGACTTTGCAGCACTTCAGCGACCTTAGGGTTAACAACATAAGACACCGCACGGTATTGCTCCAACGGTTCACCGTCACGGTCAAGCAAATCAGCACGCATCACCAACTTGCTGCGGGTATCAATCCAGAGCAGATAGGAATAACGCGCACCGTCTTTCGGAGCAATCCGCACCACATCACAGGCAACCCCGACTTCACGGGCACGTCCCATCGGGATAAAATCATAATACCCGGCCAGCGCATCAATGTCCGACCGCATAATCGGTGGCAAAGGTGCCACCATCTTATTGCTATTAATAGTAAAAGGGTCAAGCCCAGGCTCGAAGTAACTGACCTCATCACCCCGCTGAATCACCTCACGCGGCGGTCCGCTGAGATAAATCAGGTGAGCATAGACTTCGCCATCCTGAACGGCATGACGATAACGTAGGGGTTCAATACTGTTTTTCTTTATGAGGATGTAGGACAGCTCATAGCTGAGCTCCCGGCTAGCCTTGTCCATTTGATGCAACAAAGCCTCGGCCGAAGAAACCGCTTCTTCAGCAGAGGCTTGCAATGGCACCATCAGGCTGACCAGTGTCATCACACCGACCAGAATTTTTCTCATTTATCCGCCAGATCAGTTTGTTTCAAGCAATGATTTATCAATACTGCCATCATCAGCATTCAATCTCAGTTGCAATTCATAATCCTGAAGCATCGCGTTAATACGTCGGCGCTGCTCCATCACCTGAGCCTCACTTGGTGCATTATGGTTATTGGTACGAACAGAATCCCGGGTCAGACTAACAGGCTCGGCAGTGCCGGAAAAAGGAATGGTCTGAAGAACCGGAAGCTGAGAATCAGCCGGTGAATCCACCACGCTGTCATCACCACCGTTATATTGTTGCACACCAACAATCACCGCCAATGACACGCAGGCGGCCATCGCTACCTGACCGAACTGGGTCAGCCAGATTGGCATTGTGCGTTTGGCCTGTTGCGGTGTCGGCTGTGATTCAACCGTTTCACGTACCGTTTGTAACTGAACGACAGGCGCAGGTTCTGCTTCTGTCTCCATCATGCCTGTATGCGCAGGTTCATTTTCCAGCGCCATGGCAACACTTGCTGCAATATCCCAATCTTTATGCTGCGGGGCTTCACCTCGCATTACATCACCGATCAGATTGAAGTTCTGCCATGATTGCTGACTGTCATCATCAACAGCCAATGCATTGATAATGCTCTGATCCAGCTCTTCGCCATCTAATAATGCCGAGATTTTTTCTTTATCAGCCATTTTTGTTCACCGTTTGGCTAAACACTTAACGCTGCATAAGAGGACGGATTCGTTTTTCAACCGCCTCCCGAGCACGGAAAATTCGTGATCTTACTGTACCCACCGGGCATTCCATGACGTCTGCAATTTCCTCGTAGCTCAAACCATCCAGCTCTCGCAAAGTAATTGCCGTCTTAAGATCATCCGGTAATGCTTCGATAGTACTGAAGACAACCCGCTTCAATTCATCTGACAACATTTGGTTCTCAGGGTTCGATATTTCTTTCAAGGCATTGCCACTTTCGTAGTATTCAGCCTCTTCAGCATCAACATCCTTAGCTGGCGGACGCCGCCCCTGAGCTACCAGATAGTTTTTTGCCGTATTAACGGCAATTCGGTACAGCCATGTATAAAACGCACTCTCCCCACGAAATGTAGGCAAAGCACGATATGCTTTAATAAACGCTTCCTGAGCGACATCCGGCACATCACCGGAATTACCGACATAACGCGCCACCAGGTTACATACCTTATTCTGGTACTTCACCACCAGCAGGTTAAATGCCTGTTTGTCACCTCGCTGTACCCGTTCTATTAATACCTGATCAGTTTGCTGCTCGCTCATTCGAGCGTGTACTCCTATGTCTGTCTTGCACTCGTGATTTCGCCTCAGCCATATCGGCCTCACCAGGCCCGAACACTCTGGTGTCTCTGTTATGTAAAGCTTAACCAAAACAGAGAGGTACGAAATTTATGAGCATGAGCACTATCTAAGACTCGGGCAGAGATGCAAAGTTCCCGTCCATTAAAGAAATAATTTCTCATTAATAGTGCGCGCTTTTTTTCCCGCAATATCGCAGTATATCATCCCGATTCATTGGACATTATACCGTGTCATGCCGGTAAGTTGTTAATCAACAGTCAAAAATGAACAATTGAGACGTAATTTGATAACATAGTTCGATTACCACAGGGATATGAAATCGATATGAACGAGAATCGTGAACATACATGCGATGTATTAGTCGTCGGTAGTGGCGCTGCCGGTTTGTCTCTAGCCTTGCACCTTGCACCATTGGGAAAAGTGATGGTACTTAGCAAAGGGCCACGCAGCGAAGGGGCTACCTACTATGCCCAGGGCGGTATCGCAGCCGTATTTGATGAGTCGGACAGTGTTGACTCCCATGTCCAGGATACTCTGATCGCGGGAGCCCACTTATGCGATGAAGATGTCGTGCGCTTTATTGCTGAAAATGCCAAGCATTGTGTCCAATGGCTGATTGACGGCGGCGTACCATTTGACCGCGAAGAAGGCGACCAGGACGACAGTGACAAACCTCGCTACCATCTAACCCGCGAAGGCGGCCACAGCCATCGCCGCATTCTTCATGCTGCCGATGCAACCGGCATGGCCGTTCAGACATCGCTCCAGGATAATGTTCACAACCATCCGAATATTGAAGTACTTGAGCGCCATAACGCGCTGGATTTGATCACCAACCAGAAACTAGGTCAGACCGACCAGCCAAACCGTGTTTTAGGTGCCTACATCTGGAACCGTGACGAAGAACACGTCGAAACCGTCCGCGCTAAATTCGTGGTACTGGCTACCGGCGGCGCTTCTAAAGTTTACCAGTACACTTCGAACCCGGACGTATCATCCGGCGACGGTATCGCCATGGCCTGGCGTGCCGGCTGTCGAGTCGCGAACCTGGAGTTCAACCAGTTCCACCCGACCTGCCTGTTCCATCCTGAGGCTCGCAACTTCCTGCTGACTGAAGCCCTGCGGGGTGAAGGCGCTTACCTGCGTCGTCCTGACGGCAGCCGTTTTATGCCGGACTTTGATGAACGTGCCGAGCTGGCTCCGCGTGATGTCGTTGCCCGTGCAATCGACTTTGAAATGAAGCGTCTGGGTGCCGACTGCATGTATCTGGATATCAGCCACAAACCGGCTGATTTCGTTCAAAAGCATTTCCCGACGATTTATGAAAAGCTGCTGGGTTATGGTATCGACATCACCAAAGAGCCGATCCCGATTGTACCGGCCGCTCACTATACCTGTGGCGGCGTGCTGGTTGATCAACAGGGACGTACCGATCTGAATGGCTTGTATGCCATCGGCGAAGTCAGCTATACCGGCCTGCACGGCGCGAACCGTATGGCTTCTAACTCGCTGCTGGAATGTGTGGTTTATGCCTGGTCGGCAGCCGAAGACATCTTAGGGAAGCTGAATCAGGTCGATATCCCAGCCAGCCTGCCGGCATGGGATGAAAGCCAGGTAACCTGCTCTGACGAAGAAGTCGTGATCCAGCACAACTGGCATGAGCTGCGCCTGTTTATGTGGGACTATGTGGGCATAGTACGCACCACCAAACGTCTTGAGCGTGCGATGCGCCGGATCCGACTACTCAAAGATGAAATCAACGAGTACTACAGCAACTTTAGGGTATCAAACAACCTGCTTGAGCTTCGTAACCTACTGGAAGTTGCCGAACTGATGGTTCGTTGTGCCATGGAGCGTAAAGAGAGCCGCGGCCTCCATTACACCCTGGATTACCCAGAGCAACAGGAAGGTTCCCTGCCAACAATTCTGACGCCGGATCAGCCATGCTGATTTAAAGCATCTGCATTTCAGCTCTAATACAAACAGAGAAGACAAAAAAGCGAGAGGTTTACACCTCTCGCTTTTTACTATGGTTACTTTTATCAGGTTCAGGCATCAACGCTACGCGATACTTACACTGTTACCTTATACCCGGAGCTCTGGCTCATACCCGGTACTCGGCGATCGCCTGATCCAACGAGCTTGCCTGATTGGCAACAGCATTGGCTGCCTGGGCATTTTCGTGTGCAACGGTTGAGTTCAGGTTGGTAATATCACGAATAGAAGTGACATTCTGACCAATCTCTTCAGACACCAGGCTCTGCTGCTCAACCGCAGCCGCAATCTGAGTACTGGTGTCCATGATAGTCTGCATATCTGCCATGATCTGGTTGATTTTCTCTTCCGCACTGTCAGCCTGAGAAACACTCATCTCACCCTGCTCTCGGCAACGACTGATATGAACAACAACCTGATCTGTCTGCTCCTGCAGTGAAGCGATAATAGTTGTAATTTCTTCCGTTGACTGGCGGGTACGCATCGCCAAAGAACGCACTTCATCAGCAACCACGGCAAAGCCTCGTCCCTGCTCACCGGCGCGTGCAGCTTCAATCGCTGCGTTCAGAGCCAACAGGTTGGTCTGCTCAGCAATATCCTTAATCACATCCAGTACAGAACCAATATTACCGGACAGGGTCGACAGGCTCGCCACCTCTTCGCTGGTTTCCGACAGTTCATCAGACAAAGAACGGATACGCTCTTTCGTTGCCGTCACTTCACCCAGTCCTTCCTGCGCACCGTTGTGGCTACGGTCAGCATTAGCGGCGGCATTTTCGGTATTAGATGCGATCTCACGGATAGTCACACCCATCTCGGTGATTGCGGTTGCGACAGAATCTGTTTCTGCCTGCTGTTTGCCCATGGCTTCTTCTGACTCATGACTGCGTCGCTGCAATTGCTCAGAAGCCGCGCCAAGCTCAGTCACCGCTTCCTGGACATTGCCAACCAGACCGCGCAGGCTTGAAAGCAAGCCATTAAAATTACGAGCCATATCAGCCAGTTCATCATTACCCTGCTCATCTGCCCGCTGAGTCAGGTCATTATTGCGAGCAATCGTCGCCATCAGGCGGCTCAAGCCTTCAACACGGCGCTGGATTGACTGGCTAATCAGCCATGACAAGGCAATCAGCATGGTCATAACCACGACAATAGCAAACACGATCGCCTTGACTGTCGTACTACGCTCAGCTTCAACTTTTGCTTCAAGCTGTTCAACCACTTCAGAGAACACTTTTTCCACTGAGTGCGACTGACTACGGATATCACCGCGAAGTCCCTGTTTATGGTTCAGGCCTACTGTCTGGTACTGGCGGATAATCTGTTCGGCAATGCTGCTGAAATTGGTATAAATCAAGCCAAAGTCCTGTTGCAACGTCGGTCCATAATATTCAGCTGTATTACGGAACCCTTTCAGGAAGTCTTCGTTACCGGTCACCATAAACAGCTTGGCCGCCTGGATCAGGCTTGATGCAGCCAAGATATCCAAACGCTGTTCACTGGCAGATTCCGCCAACGCTTCAGCTCGGGTAATGAATTCACGCTTCAGCCCCTGCTCTGGCGTCAGGCCTAAAGTCTGATAGCCTTGAATTAACGCCATCATTCCTTTGTGGTAGTTGTGCATTGCACCCGGCAGGGCATCCAGGCTTGGAATCGCAATCGACAACGAATCCAGCTCTGATTTCAGCGTACTTAACTGTGACTGGAAACTATCGTAGTTTTTCTGGAATTTCCCCTGATACTTCAAATCCATCCGCATCAAGAAATCTTTCTCATTACGACGCAAGTTAAGTAAAGTCACTTCCAAATGACTGACTGCGGCAGAAGCATTTTCAATTCTGATGGCCCGCTCATTAGCAAACCAGCTCATACCGAGAACAACCAACAGGGCTGACACCGCCAAGGCGGTCAGTCCCATAAGTTTATGTTTAATTTTCATTACTACTATTATCCTGCCCAACAACAACCCAAAGCGAGGGTCAAAAAGCTGTACCACAGTGGTACCGTGTATCGCTGATCTCTTATATCGACCTTCAAGACTATTGCTTTAAGTCCGACCAGCGAGGTTTAACTAAAGGGCGCGCGATAATATCAGAATAATGTATTGAGAATACATATATTTGAGTCACTTTTGACTCGCGATAAAATTTTATATTTTTATTCTTTCGACGGAAGAAAAGTCACAGAATTGAAACATAACAGTGATAAAGCCCGATACGTTGCCTCATCACAACTGTCTCTACCTATCAGTAGCCAACGACTGTCAGCCAGGTTGGATATTCGCAATAAAAGGAAAAAACGATTCCGGATTTTAACCTGCTTAATATGCCACTTTTGCATCTGCCAGCGAATTTCACCGCCACGACTAATCACCAACCGGCCCTGCTGAGCATAACAATAAGTCAGCAAAGCCAAACTCTCATGCAGCAACAGGTCGAAGCAGAACAGTACAATGACAAAAGGAATGTCGGCACGAAACCAAAGAAAGAGGAGTAACAGTGCCGCACCGGAATAAAGAACCACCAGCGCGGCAACAGAAAATCGGGAAGGTATCAGCTCAGAATCAACGAAGCTTGCTGTTGTTGTGGGCAACGATCTTATCCACCATCGCGGCAATAGCCGGATCTTCACTGCGACCATGCTGCATTACCCAGGTAAACAGGTCCGGATCATCACAGCCCAGCATAGCGATAAAATCCTGCTGCTCCTGCTCAGACAGCTCATCAAAGCACTCTTCAAAGAACGGCATGATGATGACATCCAATTCCAGCATACCGCGGCGGCATGCCCACTTTACTCGTGCTTTTTCGTCGGCACTCAACATATACAACCTCAACGTTCAACATGGTCGTTTATCCAATTTGTCCAATACTAGCAGTCAGATATCTGACCGACCATGCGCAAGAACAAGCAAAGCGCTAAGATGAGACCTAAGATCAAAAATAACCAGTCTCACTTATCAGGTATTTGGGCTGACAAATGCCAGCCAGCGTTTTAACATAGCAAGCACAATAACTTTAACCCTAATCCGTAGCTTGCCGCGCCCCGTTTTTCAGTTCCTGATTCAGGATACTCCGGCAAGTTACCAGCAAATCATGGAATCCCTATGAGCACCTGGTCAAACGCCCTGAACTTCAAAAAAATTACCCTGAACGCGCAAGATGACCTGCCGGCGCTGGCACTGGTTGATCTTGCTGACTGGGCTCTGGTGACCCTGGTCGGTGAAGACAAAAAATCCTACCTGCACGGACAGGTAACCTGTGATGTGGTCAGCCTGAGCGCAGATGCATCCACCTTGGGTAGCCATTGTGACGCCAAAGGTAAAATGCGCACTGTTTTCCGTCTGTTCCACCACAATGACGGCTATGGCCTACTGCAACGTCAGAGCGTAATGGCAACTCAACTACCTGAACTGAAAAAGTACGCCGTTTTCTCCAAAGTAGATATTGAACAAGGTAATGACATCCTGCTTGGCCTGACTGGTGATCAAGCAAATGATGTTATCAACCGTGAACTAGGCGGTGAAGGTCATGTCCGTCCGTTCGATGGTGGCACAGCGGTAAAAATTGACGAACAGCGTTGGCTAATCGCCGTTAACCCGACACAGGCGGAAGTCCTGGCCAGCCGTCTGGCAGAAGGCGCAGAACTCTCCGACAACACACTGTGGGATCTGTACGATATCCGTAACGCAATCCCACGTGTTGATGCAGCCACCGAGCTGGAATTCATTCCTCAGGCTCTGAATCTACAGGCAGTAGACGGCATCAGCTTTACCAAAGGTTGTTATACCGGCCAGGAAACCGTTGCCCGTGCCAAATACCGCGGTATCAACAAGCGAGCTATGTACATTGTCAGCGGGATGGCCACAGCATGCCCTCAGGCGGGTGATGCCCTTGAGCGCAGTGTCGGTGAAAACTGGCGTAAAGGCGGCACAGTCATTGCGGGTTATCAGTTTGCAGATGGTCAGGCAACAGCTCTGGTCTGCCTGCCGAATGATCTGGAAGATAACACTCAGTTCCGCCTGGCTGACCAGGAAGCCCTGTGGCAAAAGCAACCTCTGCCTTACTCTCTTGAAGACAATGCTTAAGCCATGCAAACATCGGTAATTATTCATCTGGAAAAAGAAGGCGTCGACTTCCGGCTCCTTCCCCACACAAAACCGGCCAAAACGATAGAAGAAGCGGCGCAGGAACGTGGTGTCGATCCGCAGCAAATGGTGAAATCTATCCTGTTGCGTGACATGGGCGGCTTCCATGTTCTAGCTTGTGTTCCGGGCCCGTCTCAGGTTGATCCGAAAAAAGTCCGGGCCATGTTCGGCTGTCGCCGGATGACCTGTGCTGATGCCCGTGACGTGGAGAAAGTTACCGGGCTGGTGATTGGAACTGTCGCTCCGATTGGTCTGAAACACCCGCTGCCGGTCATTTTCGATCACAGCATTACCCGGCATACCCGGGTCAATATCAGCAGTGGTGATCGTATGGCCGGTATCGAACTGGATACCGACGATCTGCTATTGCTTTGTGATCCGATGTTCGCTGATATTTGCCGCTAGGACGAAGCCCGATAATGAAAGATATCAACTGGCGAGGCGTCGATCTTAACCTGCTGATCGCCTTCTCCGCCCTGATGGAAACCCGCAGTGTGACTAAAGCGGCAGCTAAGCTCTCAATTGGCCAGTCAGCCATGAGCCACAACCTATCGCGGCTGCGTACCCTGCTCAATGATCCGTTATTCGAGCGCCAAGGCCACCAGATGATAGCAACAGATCGGGCTGTTGAACTGACACCGGTTATCGAACATATACTCGGGCTGGTGACCAGCGAGATCCTGCGCCCCGGCGACTTTATTCCGGCGGATTACCGGGGAAATTTCAAGATAGGGCTGACCGACTACGCCGAACTGCTGTTTGCTCCAGCCTTGTTTGATGCAGTATCAGAACAGGCTCCGCACTGTCAGCTCAGCTTCTGCAATGTGGATCGCAACAACTATCAGGCAGCATTCGAAAACCAGAATATCGATCTGGTGATCGGCTCGATGAAAGGACTGCCAAAAGAGATCGACAGCCAACATCTTTATACCGAAGATCATGTCTGCCTGTTTGATCAAAAAGCCACCGGGCTAAGTATCCCTGTCGATATGGCCAGTTATGTTGCCACACCGCAGGCACTGGTCACCCCGGACGGCAAACTGGCCTCACAAATCGATGACCAACTAAAACAACAAGGATTTTCCCGCCATGTAGCTGTCGGCTCAGGTAACTTCCTGACCGTGCGCCACCTGTTGACCGGGCGGAATCTGCTGTGCATGGTTTCAACCCTAATGGCAAAAGTCGATATCTTTCAGGACAACCTGACCCGGTGCCCGCCTCCGGTCGAGATCCCCGACTTTGATATCAATATGCTGTGGCTGAAACGAAATGCCTCTCACCCACGAATAGAGTGGTTGAAGCAAACTGTCTGCGACACGATTACTCAACGAGTCGCCGCCCTTCGCCAAGCTCCCGATAGTTGATACCAATAAGTGCCGGACTATCAACCGATTCAGGTAAACAAGTTCTAATCACTACAGAATAAAAAGAAAAAGCAGGGAAAATCCCTGCTTCTATCTTTTTTGCCTTTCAGCTATCAGCTTTTTTGCTGTGGCTCCTGGATTTGGTAAAGCCGGTGGGTGTCACAGACCTCCTCACAGTCGCACTCTTTCTCAATGCCAACGTTCGCCAGACCGCCACAACTGCCCGAAATAGTTTTCTTCTTGATAATCCAACCAATAGCCATTGCGGTAATCACCAGCAGGAAAATCATTAGCGTGAGCAACAATGTCATAGTTTGAGCCCTCCTAGCTTAGAAAGACCTGACATCGACATTTTTCCGTTCATTCTCATCCCGATTTTTGTCGGGCGCTCTTTTTTCTTACTGCCACACCCGCAGCCACAATCACCCTTTTCTCGTTTACAAGGACGGCCCTGCTCAGGTGAAGTCAGGGCTTCACGGGGAATTTCACCACTCATGACCATGGCAACCGGGCTGCGAGACGGCACACGACTAACCGTAAAACCACTGTTCAACAGTCGCGCCAATGAACGCTGGCCGACATTACACAGAATGATCTCTGTCACCCCCAGTTCTGTTAGCTGGCGTTGAAGCACTTTTTTGTGCTTGCAGCCAATTTCACGGCGACCACTGTTTTCGAACTGATGGATCAACTGTCCATCCTGATTAAACACCAAAAAGCCCGCCGCTTTACCAAAGTGACCGGCAACCTCGTTACGAGGTGTAATTGCAATTGCTAGAGACATCATTAATTGTCCTGTTCACAGGCCGGTGTACATTCAGTTCCGGCACCGGCCGTCATTGATTGTTGCGATACAGGCTTTAACTCAAGGGCCATTCCCTTAACTAACGCCTGAGCAACCTTATGTCTTGCACTGGCAACAATATTGCCGAGTGTCTGTCGGGAAACTCCCAACTCCTGGGCCGCAGCCTGTTGGTTCAGGCCGTTCAAGTCCACCAGCCGGATTGCTTCAAGCTCATCAGGAGCCAGCGCAATACTGTCAAGCTGTGACATTGGGATACCGTTCGGCTTAAAGCAGCTATGGGCCGGACGACAACCGATCCGGCGCTCTTTCTTCGGTCTGGGCATCACATCCTCTTTTCTGGCATATGCCAATAACAGGCTTATTATTGGCATATGCCAGAAACATTTTTTTGATCCAACGCAGAAAAATTGAAATAGGCCGATAAAAAAGAGAAAAAGTCTCAGAGCTCAGACCAGAAAGGAAATTCAGCACAAAATTCTGAAATGACTACAAAGCAAAAAAATTCAATTCATAACAGGCCGACAAAAAAGAGAACTTCGTCCCAACAACAAACCGCGCCATTACAGGAAAGATGCAGATAACGTCATAATTATCCAATAATAATTCGAGGCAAAGACATTGATGCGAATAATTTCTAATTCTTATTTTTTATTTCTAATCATGAAATAAAAGAATTTTATACTCCGCCAAATAATGCTCACAAATAAATAAACCACTCAGTTAAATTTGGCGTTGAGATTGTGCTGTTACAGTCACAAAACTTTCATAGTGGCTAGCTTATAATCCCCCCTGTTCGAAAATCAGACGAGGCTGACAAAATATGCGCATGTTCAAACGCTACGTGCCCACGTTAATCGCAAAGCACGTAAGCCGTTTATTCAGTGGAAGGATCTACATCGATGGCCGAGGAGGCTATGAATTCGACAAAGGAATGTTGCTTGTGCCAGTCAAAGCCCAGCAACGGCATTTTCAGACCGTGAACGAAATCAACCGGGAAATAAAACGCCTCAGAGAATTTTAAAAATAGCGGTCAAAATAATCCGTTTATGCAAAAGCCCACATAGTGGGCTTTGCTGTATTTAAACACAACAAACCGATTAGGGTTTGCAGGACAATAGACCGAGCCTTCTCAGCTATTCTTCTGATTCATCAACCAAGTCGAGATAATTATCAGAGTCCAGCAAATCGGCAAACTCGCTTTCATCTTCTACTTTGATCTGAAACAGCCAACCGTCACCATAGGGATCACTGTTTACCAGCTCCGGTGAATTTTCCAAATCTTCATTAACAGCAACTACAAAACCGGTCAGAGGCGCATAAACATCCGATGCGGCTTTTACTGACTCAGCAACCGCGCAATCTTCGCCGGCCTCCGTTGCCGCATCCAACTCAGGCAACTCAACAAAAACCATATCTCCCAGTAACGACTGGGCATGATCGGTAATACCAACGGTAAAAACCCCATCACCTTCCGGACGTACCCACTCATGGGTATTGGTATATTTCAATTCAGTGGGAATATAGCTCATGGTGAAACTTCCTTATGAAAGCCTGCCTATCGCCTCAACACAGTGCGATGAAAGCAGAGAAAAAACACAGTGACAGCTCCTCAAACTCACATGGCTGCGATCAAGCTTTAGTCCAACGGACTAAATTTCCTGTTATTTACTGTAGGAGAAAAAATTCAAAGTGTGATCAAATAATCCCTATAAAAATCATGCGCACAAAAAAACCGCCTCCGAAGAGACGGTTTCTACCGCAAAAGTTGTAACTTTCCTAAGAGCTTATGGCTTAGCCAGATCAGGCAAGTCACCGGTCAGGCCCAGAGCTCGACGCATAAATTCATCTTTCACGCCCGGCGCTTTGTCCGCAATAAACAAACCAATATCACGCACCAGTTTCTTCGCGGGATTGCTACCGTCAAACAGATCACGGAAAGCCTGCATCGCGGTGATCATCTTCGCCGCCTCGGCCTTACGCCAGCGTTCATACTGACGCAGGTTAGCCTTCTTGCCGATATCCTGCTCTTGCTGCCACAGAATCTTCAGCTCCTGAGCCAAGCTGGCAGCGTCCAGCAAACCAAGGTTTACGCCCTGCCCGGCCAGCGGATGAATGGTATGGGCCGCGTCCCCAACCAGAACCACTCGATCCCGGACAAAGTCGCGGGCATAACGCATTCTCAACGGAAAAGCCTGACGCTCACCTTCAACCTGACAAAGACCCAGACGGTTATCAAAAGCCGCTGTCAGTTCTTTGTTGAATTCCTCGTCACTCATATCGCACAGGAGCTCAGCCTTCAGTGGCGGTACCGACCAGACAATTGAGCACAAATCCTTATCCGCCAATGGCAGGAATGCCAGCGGCCCCTGTGGGCGGAAAACCTGACGAGCTGTCTGCTGATGAGCCTCACTGCAGCGGATATTGGCAACAATGGCACTGTGGCCGTAATCCCAGTGGGTCAGCGGGATATCCAACTGGTTACGTACCCAGGAATTTGCCCCGTCAGCACCGACAACCAACTTGGCTGTCAGGCTCTTGCCGGAAGCCAGATTCAGCCAGGCTTCACTCTCGCCGAAAGCGATATTCTGGCAGTGTTCCGGTGCCAGCAAAGTCACATTCGGCAATTGCTTTATCCGCTCCAGTAACGCCAGTTGAATCACCCGGTTCTCGACAATATGACCGAGATTCGGCTGCGCCAGTCGGGCTGCATCAAATTCAATACTGGCAAAACTGTCCTGCTCCCAAACCTGCATTTTTCCGTACGGGCTCAGACGTCGCGATTCAATACCCGACCAGGCACCAACCCGACGTAGAATTCGCTCACTGGCGCGGCTGAGTGCCGACACTCGCAAATCCGGTAACGGAGCCAGTTCTTGCTCAGGCAGTTTGCCTTCAATTACAGCAACACGCAACTCGGTATCGGCAAGCGCAGCAGCCAGGGTCAGCCCCACCATACCGCCGCCGATAATGGCAACATCAACACTTTGCATCATTATTATCTTTCTACCTGTCCCATTGCCCGCCGTACCAGCGGTGCTTTTATCGTATCAAATAGGCTCATCGCCAACAGTCCGGTATTGCGGCCAGCCACCAGTGGCAGGCTGTTATTGGCAAACACTCCGACCAAACCAGAGGTCATCCCTACAGTAGCCTCACGATCCGGCATCCGACGCTGACGATAACGGCTCAGGATCTGTGCTGATCCCGGATCACCAGCTTCATCAAAACCACGAACCACTTCTTCAGCCAGCGACATGACATCACGCAGACCAAGGTTAAAGCCCTGACCGGCAATCGGATGAAGTGTCTGCGCGGCATTGCCGACCACGGCAACCCGGTGGGAAGTGATGCGCTGAGCCTGACGCAAAAACAGCGGATAAGCGCAGCGGGAACCAGCTTTCACCAGTTGCCCCAGGCGCCAGCCAAATGCCTGCTGCAACTCGGTCAGAAACTGCTCATCACTCCAGTTCAGCACTTTTTGCTGATCTTCCGGTTTAATACACCACACCAGTGAACTTCGTCCTTCTGACATCGGCAACAAGGCAACCGGCCCGTAAGGCGTAAAGCGCTCAAACGCCCGCCCCTGATGGGCTTCGGCTGTCGTCACGTTAGCTATTACCGCCACCTGGTCAAAGTCATACTCACTGCGACCGATTCCCAGCATGTCACAGCAAGACGACAAGGCACCGTCAGCCGTCACCAGCAATCTGGCACTGATCGTCTCACCCTGCTCAAGGGCCAGTGTCACCGCTTCCTGGCTACGCTGAATATCCGTGATCACTGCCGGGCAAAGCAGCTCGACAGCCTCTAGTTCATTGAGCTGTTTGTGAAGCAAGGTACCGACATCAGCCAGCTCTACCACATACCCCAAGGCATCGACACCCTGCTCGCAGGCATCAATGTGAACAATGCCTGCATGCCCCTGATCCGAAACATGAATATGGGAAATCGGGGTGGCAATATCGTCCATCTTCGACCAAATGCCTATTTGTTGCAGCAAGTTGGCAGATCCCAAAGACAAGGCAATACTCCGGGCATCATACCCCGGGTGTTGATCCAGCTTCGGTGCTACCGCCTCTACCACGGCGATCTTTAATCGGCCGCCGCTGAGATTATTGAGGGCAATAGCCAGTGTCGCACCCGCCATTGCACCACCGGCAATGACAACATCATACTGCTTCACATTCACTCCCTTACCATTGTTATTAGTGCACGTAGTTATTAGTGCAAAGTCGGCTTTTTAACCGAATCAAGCCCCGGTACAACCGGCTCTTCCACTGCGCCCGGACGCTGGCTCAGTTCTACCAGACAAGTCAGCACACACTCAGGTACATAAGCCAGCACATTTTCAAACAGTTCAGCCTGTTCATCCATATCGTCATCTTCATCGATACCCAGCTGCGAGATCTCCTCCAGTGCAGCGACAGCTTCGCTCAAATCCGGCGACATCTTGTTCTTTTCTAGTCCCATCAGGCCCAGGCCGGAGATAAAGTTTGTCGTCCACTCACTCAGTGCTTCAGCCCGCAACATCAGATCTGCGTCTTCTGTTGGCAGCAGCAGGGAAACGTTGAATTCAGCATCTGCCAATTCTGCAGCCGTTGAATTGAACAGGGTATTCGTCAGCAGGCCCAGCTCACCGGCAACAGCATCAAAAACAGAACGCACCATGGCTTTGGCACCATCCGTTAAAGGCTCACCTTCATTGGCGTAATCACATACAGGGCCGACCCAGTTATCACCATCAACAGCCAGTCCACCACAAACCATGCCGTTCAGCAGGCCGTGAAGCTCTGACGGAGAAACCGCAAGACCGTGCTCTTTCAGTGCTGCATCAACAGCGTCATACGCAGGTAATTTTACTTCGCTCATGGGCTTTTAACCTTAATTTCGTTGGTGCTCAGATTAACTATGTTATGCTATCACTTAGGTTGAAAACAGGCTAATAGCCTGAGAATCCGTAACAGAAATATCTGTTACCCAAAGAGTGCGACAGCTATGGCAACCTCGCTGAAATCCAGGGTCGATGTTTGGTGCAAAACGGTCAATATCTGATTAGTCAGCAGGCATTCACCGCAAACCGTGATTAGCGAGCTTGCATGTTGAAAAGGCTTTTTCTATATTTAGCCACCTGTCGCAAATAGCAAGCGGAATGCCAAACTAACAATCTGGCACGGAACAAGATTATAAGTTTATGAGTACTCAGGCTGTTGAAATTGAAGTATTGGGCCGCACCCTAAAGGTAAATTGTCCAACGGGTCAGGAAGACGCACTGCGTGAAGCAGCAAAAGATTTCGACCAGCGTCTAAAAGACTTGTCTGAACGCACAAAAATCAACAACGCTGAACAGCTGCTGATGTTCACCGGTCTGAATATTTGTAACGAGTTGCATCAGCAACGCCATAAACAACAAGGCAGTGATTCAAATTTATCCAACCGAATCAATGCATTAGCAGAAAGCTTGGATAAGGCATTGCAAAATCAACCAAAGCGTTGATAATGAATTGACCCTGGGGTGTACGTCAGTGAATTAACGTCCCCGAGCCGATAAGCAAATACAAAGGGTTGGCTTTTATTAGCTATTGAGCATGCTCAGCTCGTACTGAGAAGCCTACGGTTAATGTTGCCGATCCACCTTGAACGTCTGGTTCAAGGGCCACAATTCGCAACGGCACCTTGGGGCATACCTCCTATCTCTGATAAGCTAGATTGGTAACAAGAATCGAGTTACCCGGATTCAGCAACTTATCTGTCAGAAACTCGCTTCTTTATATATCTTTTATATTCCCGAACAACCTCTGTCACTGGATGACTTATGAGATCAGCTGTTCACCCGTTAGCTTCACGCCAACATATTCGTCAGGAAATCCGCCAGCGCCGTCGTGCCCTGAGCCAGGAGCAACAAAAGCATGATGCAGAAGAGCTCCTGATCCGCTTTCAGCAACTACCCTGCGTGATTAACGCCAATCACATTGCCCTTTACCTGTCTAATGACGGGGAAATTGATACCCAACCACTGATTGACTGGTTGTGGCAACAAGGTAAATCTGTCTACCTGCCGGTACTTCACCCGTTCAGCAAGGGCCATCTGCTGTTTTTGCACTACACCCCAAATACCCGAATGAAGTTGAACAAATACCAGATTCGAGAGCCGATACTAGATATCAGGCTGGTTAAACCGGTGAATGAACTCGATCTGGTCTGCACCCCGCTGGTCGCTTTTGACAATACTGGCCAACGATTGGGAATGGGCGGCGGCTACTACGACCGGACCCTGAACCGCTGGCACAATGAGCGCCTTGGTCCGCAACCTCTCGGGCTGGCCCATGACTGTCAGCAGGTTGATAGCCTGCCCTTTGAAGCCTGGGATGTTCCCCTGCCGGAAATCATTACCCCGTCATACCACTTCACCTGGCCGGTATAAGGCCAGGTTCAACACTTGCCAAACTCCCCCGACCTCAGCCGCCTCTGCCCGGTTTTCAACATTTACTTACCCGACAACCACTACCAAACTGAAAACAGAGATCTCGATCAAATAATTGACCTGACGGGCAAGGAGCCAGTTAGCTATAATCAGCGCTCCGCGCAACGTTTGTCATCACTAGGAGAAAGGCATGACACAAGATGAAATGAAGAAAGCTGCCGGCTGGGCTGCATTGGAATACGTGAAGAAAGGCAGCATCGTGGGTGTGGGCACAGGCTCAACCGTTAATCACTTCATCGACGCTCTGGAAACTCGTAAATCAGAAATCAAAGGAGCGGTATCAAGCTCAATTGCCTCGACTGAACGTCTGGAAAAAATCGGTATCCCTGTATTTGATGCCAACGAAGTTTCCAGCCTGGACATTTACGTTGATGGTGCTGACGAAATCAACGCTGAATATGACATGATCAAAGGCGGCGGTGCAGCCCTGACTCGTGAAAAGATTGTTGCCGCCATTGCCAAGCAATTTATCTGTATCGTTGATGACACCAAACAGGTGGATGTACTGGGCCAGTTCCCGCTGCCAGTTGAAGTAATCCCAATGGCTCGCTCATACATCGGCCGCGAGCTGGTAAAACTGGGTGGTGACCCTGTTTACCGTGAAGGTGTGGTAACCGATAACGGCAATGTGATCCTGGACGTTCACAGCATGGAAATCACTGACCCGAAAGCGATGGAAGACAAAATCAATGCCCTTCCGGGTGTGGTAACCGTGGGTCTGTTCGCTCACCGTGGTGCTGACGTTCTGCTTGTCGGCTCTTCTGAAGGCGTTAAAAAGTTCGAAAAATAAGTAGCTTAGCTCTATAAGCTTACTTAATTCTGTTATTTGATTACAAAACGGCATATTTTATGCCGTTTTTTCTTGCCCGTTTCGTAATTTTCTTACCCAACCTCATTTTTTTTTGTTACTTTAATATTCAGCATGTAGCAATCATTTGAGTCAGCGCCGTCGGGCGGCATCCAGGAATCCTTTCATGCACCTCCCTTCCTGCCTGCCACACCAGCTGTTCCGATGGTTCGCCGTCTCAAGTTTTTAAGGATGAGAACCAATGGCTAAAGTTTCACTGGATAAAGAAAAGATCAAAATCCTCTTATTAGAAGGCCTCCACCCTTCTTCAATTGAGGTTCTTCAACAAGCCGGTTACACCAATATCGAATACCACAAAGGCTCCCTGTCAGGCGACGAACTGCTTGAAGCCGCTAAAGATGCACATTTCATCGGTATCCGATCCCGTACCCAGCTGACAGAAGAGGTCTTTGAGTCCGCCAAGAAACTAATTGCTGTTGGTTGTTTCTGTATCGGCACCAACCAAGTTGATCTCTCTGCAGCCGCCAAACGCGGTATCCCGGTATTCAACGCTCCGTTCTCTAATACCCGAAGTGTTGCCGAACTGGTTCTGGGTGAAATCCTGTTGCTGTTGCGCGGCATTCCAGAAAAGAACGCCAAAGCTCATCGCGGTGAATGGCAGAAGTCGGCAGAACACTCTTTCGAAGCCCGTGGCAAACGCCTCGGTATTATCGGCTACGGCCACATCGGCACCCAGCTGGGTATCCTGGCTGAAAACCTCGGTATGAAAGTCTACTTCTACGATATCGAGAACAAACTGTCGCTGGGTAATGCCACTCAAGTCCGTTCGATGACAGAGCTGTTAAATAAGTGTGATGTGATCAGCCTGCACGTACCGGAAACCCCGGAAACCCAGAATATGATCGGGGCCGAAGAGTTCGCCCGTATGAAGCCCGGCGCCATCTTCATTAACGCCGCGCGTGGTACCGTTGTCGATATTGATTCACTGTGCAGCGCGCTGGAAAGCAAACATATCGCCGGAGCGGCAATTGACGTATTCCCGGTTGAACCAAAAACCAACAAAGACCCATTCGAATCACCGCTGGCTAAATTTGATAATGTCCTGCTGACACCGCACATCGGTGGCTCTACTCAGGAAGCACAGGAAAACATCGGTGTCGAAGTTGCCGGCAAGCTGGTGAAATACTCTGACAATGGTTCAACCCTGTCCGCCGTCGGCTTCCCGGAAGTATCACTGCCTGAACTGCGTGAATGTTCTCGTCTGCTTCATATCCACGAAAATCGCCCGGGTATCCTAAACCAGGTAACATCGATTTTTGCAGAAGAAGGCATCAACATCGCCGCCCAATTCCTGCAAACCGGACCAGAGATCGGTTATGTGGTCATTGACGTTGAAACTGAGCGTGCCGAAGAGGCACTGACCAAACTCAAAGCCATTGACGGCACTATTCGTGCCCGCCTGCTGCACTGATCTTCCTGCAGACCATAACTTGAGTATTAATGTGAAAAAGGAGAGCATTCGCTCTCCTTTTTACTGGTTACAGAGTATTACGGAACCTTTAGTCCTGTAATTTAAATACCACTTCTACCCGGTCTCGAATGGTAATTTCAGTATCCTGATAAGTTGCAGACACCTCAGGAGCCGCATCCATTGCCATCCGCATCATCACCGGACGTGGGCTGGCAACTTGGTAAGTAATGCGCCATACCCCATCAAGCTTTTCACCGAAACCTTTCGCCAGTGATTCCGCCTTGGCTATCGCATCTTTAATCGCCGCCTGACGAGCTTTTTCAATATACTCATCTTCATTGCTGACTTTCAGGTTGATATTGTTTATGCGGTTGATCCCGTCACCCAAAGCGTTATCCAGGTAACTATTTAGCTTATCCAAATCCCTCACGGTAACTGTCACATAACGGCTGGCACGGTAGCCAACCAATTCCGGCTTCTTATCTTTAGGGTAGTGATACTGTGGCTGCAGGCTGATATTGGCACTCTGGATATCAGAACGTTCTACACCCTGTGCCAGCAGGCGCTCAACAAATGCCGTTACGGCCTTATCGACAGCTTGCTTGGCCTCTTTGGCCGTTGCCCGATTTTCTTCAACAGCAACCGAAAATTCTGCCATATCCGGCTGAGCCGAAACCTCACCACTACCGACAGTTTCCAAATGAGGTACTGTCATCTGTGCCGATGCTGCCCCGGCAAATCCCAATGTACTAAATCCTAATAACACGGCTAACAGCTGTTTTTTCATAAGATTATCCTGTTTGGTTATAGTGGCGAAAAAGCCTGATGTCCCATTCGACAACAACAAACGTCAAAATATCCCGGTTGAGAAAAAATATATCGCACATTGTTTTATTTTATCTTCTATCAACAGCCCTCTCCTCCCTTGAGATAAAGGCTGGATCTACTAAAGACAAAGTTTACTGTGGCAATACATCCTGAGCATGACTGATCAACAGTTGTGACAATTCACTTAGCACCCCGCTTTCCAGCGCCCAGTGGTGCCAGTACATCCGTCGGGTCAGGAAAACTTCAGGGATCAGGTTAACTAATTGTCCGCTGGCAAGCTCCTCCTGGATCTGTACCCTTGGGATCAGACAATAGGCAATCCCCTCCACCGCCACCCTGACAAAAGCTTCTGATGATCTCACCGTATGTTTCATTACACTGCCGGGCGGCAAATTAAAGTGCTGATGAACAAAACGCTCATGCATATCATCATGCTGATCGAACGCAACCCCCGGCGCAGCAAGCAGGCTCTCGCGCTTCACCCCATCAGCAAAATACTTCCGGGCAAATTCAGGGCTGGCAACACACAAATAATCAACCCGGCCCAGATAGTCAGCGACACATCCCGGCAACGGTTCCGACTCCATACTGATCGCACCAACAGCTTCCCCGCTACGCAGCTTATCCAGCGTTCGAATCTCATCTTCAACCAACAAATTGAGTTCTATACGTCGTGATTTAAGCAGCGGACTGATCGCTGGCAATAACCAGGTCGCAAGGCTGTCAGCGTTGATCGCCAGGGATACAGACAGTGGCTGACTACAGTCATCCGGGATCACTTCCGGCAACAATTCCTGCTCCAGCAAACGGACCCGGCGATATAGCCCCAAGACTTTCTGGCCGGCAGGTGTTGGCCTTGGCGGCTGATCCCTAACCAGCATAGGTTGCGCCATCAGCTTTTCCAGCTGTTTAATCCGCTGGGAAACCGCTGATTGGGTAATACACAAATACTCAGCCGCCCGTTCAAACCCCCGCTGGCTGATCACAGCATCTAACGCCTCAACCCAACGATAATCCAGCCCTCGCATTCCTCCTCCCTGCTTTATTAGACAAACTTATGATAGATAAAAATTATTAGTTTTACTTAATCCTACCGTCAAAACTAAGCTTATGCCATCAGACACTTTTTAAAGTAAAAACAAGAATAAGGAACACAGCAACAATGAGTCTTTGGCCTCTATTACAAGGGTTTGGTCTTGGAGCTAGCATGATCATTCCGATCGGTGCACAAAATGCCTATGTACTGAATCAAGGGATTAAACGTCACCATCACCTAACGACAGCCACCGTCTGCAGTATCTGCGATGTTATCTTTATCAGCCTTGGTATCTTTGGCGGTGGTGCTCTGCTGTCCAGCAACGAAACCTTATTGCTATGCGTCACCCTTGGTGGCATTGCCTTCCTCACCATTTACGGGTCCATGTCACTGAAAAGCGCCCTAGCCTCAGCAAGCCACCAGGAAGAACAGAAAGAAGTCATGGCCCGGGGCCGACGAGCGGTCATTTTAGGCGCACTTGCAGTAACAGTACTTAACCCACATTTGTACTTAGATACTGTGGTTATACTGGGTTCTATCGGCGGCCAGTTCGAGGGGCACGAGCGTATCGCATTTGCCGTCGGCACTATCATGGCATCATTTGTCTGGTTTTACAGCCTATCGATTGGTGCAGCCAAGCTGGGGCCAACACTATCAAAACCTCGGGTAAAAAGGACGATTGATTGTCTTGTTGCCGCTATGATGTTCTTTATTGCAGCCCACCTGGCGCACGGTTTATGGGAGACTCACCTTGGTTAAAGCATCCACCGCTTCCTTAGAAGCTATCTATCAGCAAAATTTAACGCTGTTCAGCCAAACCGGCGTTGACTACCAGTCCTGGCAACATGAACCTATTCTCGACTTCGAGACCGATGCCCGCATCGCTAAAGAGCTGGGCTGGACAGCAGCGCCGACCAAAAGCCTGTTTATGAAAATCAAAGGAGGCGGACACAGCCTGCTGCTGACCCATCGTGACAGCCGCCTCGACAGCAAGCTGGTCAAACAGCTGCTAGGCAAACGAGTTTCAGTGTGCAGTAATGAAGAAATGATAAAGGCAATTGGCTGCGAGCCTGGTGCGGTATGTCCATTCGCCCTGCCGGAAGAAGTCAAAATCCTGGTTGATCCTATTGTTTTCAGCTACCCAGAACTGATGTTCACGCCGGGTAAACCAAATTTCACTTTTGCTTTCGCGTCTTCATCCCTGATGATGCTGCTGGAAGCCATGCCAAACACCGTTATCATGCTGCCGGAAAAAGAAGCCGAACAGGTATAAACCTCAGCATTCCTGATAAACCAGATAAAAAATGGAGCCGCATGGCTCCATTTCTTTTATGTTCAGTCAGCTTGGTTAGCCGTCGATTTTGTTGAGATGCACATCCATCTGCGGATAAGGAATGCCGATGTTTTCTTTATCCAGCTCTTCTTTAATCGCCTGCATCAAATCAAAATAAACACCCCAGTAGTCAGACGTTTTTACCCAAGGACGCACAGCAAAGTTCACAGAAGAATCAGCCAAGGCTAGTACGCCAACTGTCGGGGCCGGATCTTTCAGAATACGGTCATCCGCTTCAATCACTCGAGTCAACACTTCCTTGGTATGCTTCAGGTCGGCATCATAAGAAACCCCGATCACCAAATCGATACGACGGGTTTTATGACGAGAGTAGTTAGTAATAGGCCCGCCAATCACAGCAGCATTAGGCACCACGACCATTTTGTTATCTGGGGTATTCAGGATAGTTGAGAATACCTGAATTGACTCCACCGAACCGGACACCCCGCCAATTTCGACATAATCACCGGATTTAAACGGACGAAAGCCCACAATCAAAACACCGGCTGCAAAGTTTGACAGTGAGCCCTGTAAAGCCAGGCCGACAGCCAAACCGGCGGCACCAATCACGGCAACCACAGAAGCCGTCTGCACACCGACACGCCCTAATGCTGCAATCAATACGATAACAAACAGCAGGTAACGCACCAGCGAATGCAGGAATTCGACAACGGCATCATCTATTTGCTTTTTACGCAGCACTTTCGCGACGCCATTGGCAATGGCTTTAACCACTAAGTTACCGATAAACAGGATCAGCAAGGCTGAAATGATATTCACCCCATACTGGATCAACAACTCCTGATTGTCAGCAACCCATGCTCCGGCATTAAGAACACCAGAGGTCAACTCATTATCCTTAATGGTTTCAACCACGGTCTCCGCAACACTCTCAGTCATACTTTATTTTCTCTCTTTCCATTGTTGTTATGTTTGGCCAAGCGATGCTCGCCTTCAGCCGCAATTTATATCTGTAAAATAATACCTCTGGCTAATACAGATACCAATTAATTAGCAAACTGATGCTTTCATCCGTGAACTACAGGCAAAAAAAAAGCCCGCAAAGGCGGGCTTTTTCAAACTGTTTTCGCTTACGCGGTTAACGAACTAATTACAGTACGTCGATTGCGTTAAGGTCAGCGAATGCTTTCTCAAGACGAGCAACCATAGAAGCCTGACCAGCACGTAGCCATACGCGTGGATCGTAGTACTTCTTGTTAGGTGCGTCTTCACCAGTTGGGTTACCGATTTGACCCTGTAGGTAATCGTGGTTGTCAGCTTCGAACTGACGGATACCGTCCCAAGTAGCCCACTGAGTATCAGTATCGATGTTCATTTTGATAACACCGTAACCGATAGACTCTTGGATTTCTGCTTCAGTTGAACCAGAACCACCGTGGAATACGAAGTTCAGAGCGTTTGGTGCAATACCGAACTTCTCTGCACAGTATGCCTGAGAGTCTCGTAGGATTGTTGGAGTCAGTACAACGTTACCTGGCTTGTATACACCGTGTACGTTACCGAAAGAAGCAGCGATAGTGAAACGTGGGCTAACAGCGTTTAGTTTCTCATATGCGTAAGCAACGTCTTCTGGAGAAGTGTACAGCTCAGACTGATCCATATCAGAGTTGTCTACGCCGTCTTCTTCACCACCAGTACAACCCAGTTCGATTTCCAGAGTCATACCCATCTTAGCCATACGCTCAAGGTACTTAGCTGAGATTTCGATGTTTTCTTCCAGAGACTCTTCAGACAGATCGATCATGTGAGAAGAGAACAGAGGCTTACCAGTTTCAGCGAAGAACTTCTCGCCAGCATCCAGCAGACCGTCGATCCATGGAAGTAGTTTCTTCGCAGCGTGGTCAGTGTGAAGGATAACAGGTACACCGTAAGATTCAGCTACAGCGTGAACGTATTTAGCGCCTGCAACAGCACCTAGGATTTGAGCTTCCTGACCTTCAAGTTTTAGACCTTTACCAGCGAAGAAAGCAGCACCACCGTTAGAGAACTGAACGATAACTGGCGCTTTAACTTTAGCAGCAGCTTCTAGTACACCGTTTACAGAGTCAGTACCTACACAGTTAACTGCAGGAAGTGCGAAGTTGTTTTCTTTTGCAACTTCAAATACTTTCTGTACGTCGTCACCAGAGATAACGCCTGGTTTTACGAAATCGAAGATCTTAGACATAACAATAGTCCTATTTGCCTTGTAGTCTGTATGTAAAATGAAATCTTTTGCAATCGTTTGCTTTCGGCCAAGCATTCTATAAAAACTTGATCTGTTTAACAAACAATTAATGCACGGGAGCCTAAGCTCCCGCACTGTCAATCAATTAAGCTTTTGCACGCTCTTCAAGCATAGCAACGGCAGGAAGAACCTTGCCTTCAACGAACTCAAGGAACGCACCGCCACCTGTAGAGATGTAAGAAACGTCAGCCTTGATACCGAACTTGTCGATTGCAGCCAGAGTGTCACCACCACCAGCAACAGAGAAACCTTCAGATTCTGCGATAGCTTTAGAGATACCTGCTGTACCCGCTTCGAAGTTCTTGAATTCGAATACGCCCACAGGACCATTCCAAAGGATAGTTTTCGCATCTTTCAGGATTTTAGCCAGAGCTTCAGTTGACTCAGGACCCAGGTCGAAGATCATGTCGTCGTCCTGAACTTCAGAAACGTGCTTGATTTCTGCTTCTGCGTTTTCGTCGAATGCTTTTGCACACGCTACGTCAGTTGCAACAGGGATTGCACACTCGTCCATCAGCTTCTTAGCAGTATCTACCAGATCAGCTTCGTACAGAGATTTACCAACATTGTGGCCTGCAGCTGCGATGAATGTGTTTGCAATACCACCGCCAACTACTAGTTGGTCAGCAACTTTAGACAGAGACTCAAGAACAGTCAGCTTAGTAGAAACTTTAGAACCACCAACGATTGCAACCATTGGACGAGCAGGCTTGTCCATTGCTTTACCTAGTGCGTCCAGCTCGTTAGCCAGCAGAGGACCAGCACAAGCTACAGGTGCGTTCATACCAACACCGTGAGTAGATGCCTGAGCACGGTGAGCAGTACCGAATGCATCCATTACGAAGATGTCACACAGTGCAGCATACTTCTTAGACAGCTCTTCTTCGTTCTTCTTCTCGCCTTTGTTGAAGCGAACGTTTTCAAGAACAACCAGCTCACCAGCGTTCAGTTCGATACCGTCAAGGTAGTCTTTAGCTAGTTTAACTTCGCAATCTAGTGCATCGTTCAGGTAGTTAACAACAGGCTGTAGAGAGAACTCTTCTGCGTACTCGCCTTCAGTCGGACGACCCAGGTGAGAAGTAACCATTACTTTTGCACCAGCTTCCAGGCAGTGCTTGATAGTTGGAAGAGATGCAAGGATACGTGCATCAGAAGTTACTTTACCGTCTTTTACTGGCACGTTTAGGTCAGCACGGATAAATACGCGTTTACCTGCAAGGTCCAGATCAGTCATCTTGATTACAGACATGGTTTGTCCTCTCAACATTGATTAATTTAAAGTCAAAGTTCTTTTGTCGGCCCGGCTTCACTGCCCAGCCCCATAATTCTTACTACTGTTCTTCTGCACTGGTTTTGTGCATTGCCAACGCCGTATCTAACATTCGGTTGGCAAATCCCCATTCATTATCACACCACACCAGCATCTTGATCAGGTGCTGGTTACTAACCCGAGTCTGGGTGCCGTCAACAATCGCGCTATGGGGATCGTGATTGAAGTCGATTGAAACAAGTGGTGCATCGGTGTAATCAACTATGCCAGCTAATGTACAACGAGACGCCTCTGCCAGTGATTGATTTATGTCATTAACTTTCACATTTGTTTTAACTGTGACACTTAAATCCATTGCTGTGACATTTATTGTCGGAACACGCACAGAAATAGCTTCAAATTTGTCAGAAAATTTCGGAAAAATACGACCGATACCAAGATGAAGTTTAGTATCAACCGGAATAATTGACTGGCTAGCTGCGCGGGTGCGACGTAAATCAGTGTGGTAGGCATCAATGACCTGCTGGTCATTCATTGCTGAGTGAATTGTAGTGATAGTGCCGGATTCGATACCGAAGGTCTCATCCAAAACCTTAATAACAGGAACAATACAGTTGGTGGTACACGAACCATTCGAGACAATGCGGTGCTCAGACTTGAGCGACTCGTGGTTCACACCATAGATAATGGTGTTGTCGATATCATTGGCACCCGGATGGGAAAACAAAACCTTTCCGGCACCAGCGCTGATATGCGCTTCGCCGTCGGCCCTTGAACCGTAAATACCGGTACAGTCGAGAACAATGTCGACATCCAGGTCTTTCCACGGCAGAAGGCTAAGGTCTGGTTGATGCAGAATTCGGATAGAGTCTTTGTCACCATTTCCATGAGCGATAAAAAGGTGCTCCTGGTCATGGCTGACAGGCTTTTGGAAACGCCCGTGGCTGGTATCGTACTGCAACAGGTGAGCCATTGCTTCAGGCTCAGCCAGTTCGTTGACTGCCACGACGTTGATTTGATGATTTTTGCCGCTTTCATACAGCGCGCGAAGCACACTGCGTCCGATACGGCCGAATCCATTAATTGCGACTTTTAGTGTCATATCCGTGCTACATATTTACTAAGCCGCGTTAGTGTATACCAAGCCAAGCAGAGAATCACCTTAATTGTGACCCCTATCACCTGATTGTTAAAAATAATTACAAATCAATATGATAAATACAAAAACCGGTACTCACTTCAGCGGAGGGTTAGAGGAAAGAAGGTGATGTATATCGCATTTTCAGCAAAAAAAGGCCTCTTGCTGAGGCCTTTTTTTCATACATCGAAATAAATCGTAATAGTTATAACGGGTCAGATTCCCGATTAAGCCAGCAGCTCTTTTGCAGTTTCCACTACGTTTTCAGTTGTGAAACCGAACATCTTAAACAGCTCGCCTGCCGGTGCAGATTCACCGAAAGTAGTCATACCGATGATACGGCCGTCGAAACCAACGTACTTGTACCAGAAGTCAGCAATACCCGCTTCGATAGCTACACGTGCAGTCACGTCAGATGGCAGAACCGCTTCACGGTATGCAGCATCCTGCTTGTCGAATACGTCAGTCGCAGGCATAGAAACTACGCGAACCTTGCGGCCTTCAGCAGTCAGCTGTGCGTATGCTTCTGTTGCCAGCTCAACTTCAGAACCGGTTGCGATAAGGATCAGCTCTGGCTTGCCTTCGCAGTCTTTCAGGATGTAACCGCCTTTAGCGATGTCAGCAACCTGAGCTTCGCTACGCTCCTGCTGCGCCAGGTTCTGGCGAGAGAAGATAAGAGAAGTAGGGCCGTCTTTACGCTCGATAGCAAATTTCCATGCTACAGCTGATTCAACCTGGTCACATGGACGCCATGTGCTCATGTTTGGCGTCAGGCGCAGAGATGCGATCTGCTCGACAGGCTGGTGAGTCGGGCCATCTTCACCCAGACCGATTGAGTCGTGAGTGTAAACCTGGATGTTCTGTACTTTCATCAGCGCAGCCATACGCATTGCGTTACGTGCGTATTCCATGAACATCAGGAAGGTTGCACCGTATGGTACGAAACCGCCGTGCAGTGCGATACCGTTGATGATTGCTGTCATACCGAACTCACGTACACCGTAGTGGATGTAGTTACCGGATGTATCATCAGCAGTCAGTGACTTAGAGCCAGACCACATAGTCAGGTTCGATGGTGCCAGGTCCGCTGAGCCGCCCATAAATTCTGGCAGCAGCTTACCGAATGCTTCCAGTGAGTTCTGAGAGGCTTTACGAGACGCGATGTTCGCAGGGTTTGCCTGAAGATCTGCAATGATAGCGTTAGATGCTTCTTCCCAGTTTTCTGGCAGCTCGTTGTTTACACGACGCTTGAATTCAGCAGCCAGTTCAGGGTGAGCGGCTGCGTATGCTGCAAACTTCTCGTCCCATGCTGCTTCTTTAGCCGCACCCGCTTCTTTCGCATCCCACTCAGCGTAAACGTCTGCAGGAACTTCGAAAGGACCGTGGTTCCAGCCAAGGAATTCACGAGCCGCTGCGATTTCTTCAGCGCCCAGAGGAGCACCGTGACAGTCGTGAGAACCGGCTTTGTTTGGAGAGCCGAAGCCAATGATTGTCTTACAGCAGATCAGAGTCGGTTTGCCAGTTTCTGCTTTCGCCGTTTCGATAGCTGCGTTGATAGCGTCAGCATCGTGACCGTCAACTGCAGGGATTACGTGCCAGCCGTAAGCTTCGAAACGCTTAGCAGTGTCATCAGTGAACCAGCCTTCAACTTCACCGTCGATAGAGATGCCGTTGTCATCCCAGAAAGCGATCAATTTGCCAAGACCCAGAGTACCTGCCAGAGAACATGCCTCGTGCGAGATACCTTCCATCATACAGCCGTCGCCCATAAACGCGTATGTGAAGTGGTCAACGATGTCGTGACCGTCGCGGTTGAACTGATCTGCCATTGCTTTTTCCGCAATCGCCATACCAACAGCGTTAGTGATACCCTGACCCAGAGGACCAGTAGTCGTTTCAACGCCTGGTGCGTAACCGTATTCAGGGTGGCCTGGCGTTTTAGAGTGAAGCTGACGGAAGTTCTTCAGGTCATCGATAGACAACTCATAACCTGTTAGGTGCAGCAGAGAGTAAATCAGCATAGAACCGTGGCCGTTTGACAGAATAAAACGGTCGCGATCAGCCCACTGTGGGTTCTGTGGGTTGTGGTTCATGTGGCTGCGCCATAGTACTTCAGCGATATCAGCCATACCCATAGGTGCACCCGGGTGGCCAGAGTTTGCCTGCTGTACACCGTCCATGCTCAGGGCACGGATTGCATTAGCCAGCTCTTTATTTGAAAGATGGTTACGAGAAGACATGTCTGCTCCAAAAATTCGTAGACTTTTTTATTGCGGTTTTTTGCCTTTATATAACTAAAGCAAAGAAACCAGGAATCGGCGGGCGTGTATTGTCGCAGAGTCTGCCACCTTACTGCAAACGTTTCCCTTAATAAAATAAGTCCGATATCAAATAAGCTAACCGGAAATTGACAAAAAAATACCAATCCCAACCCCACAGACGTAAACGTTTGCCTCAAGTTTTCAACATAATCCCTAATGTTTGTAATGTTGATTTTCTGTCGTTCCAGAGTATTATAGACGTCTAGACGGAGGTAGCTCTATACTTTCAAACGTATATCCGTATATGTTTTATCAATGATTTTGCAGATTTCAGAGCACCTCAATATCAATCCGTATCTACATAAAAGTGAGACCACGCATGTCAAAACACCTGTTCACTTCTGAGTCGGTATCAGAAGGTCATCCGGATAAAATTGCAGACCAGATTTCTGATGCTGTATTGGATGCGATCCTGGAACAAGACCCTAAGGCGCGTGTTGCGTGTGAGACCTATGTAAAAACCGGTATGGTGATGGTGGGTGGTGAGATCACCACTTCTGCATGGGTTGATATCGAAGAGCTGACTCGTAACACTGTTCGTGAAATCGGCTACGTAAACTCAGACATGGGTTTTGATGCGAACTCTTGTGCGGTTCTGAGTGCAATCGGTAAGCAGTCTCCGGATATCAACCAGGGTGTTGACCGTGAAGACCCTCGTGAAATGGGTGCCGGTGACCAGGGTATCATGTTCGGTTACGCGACTAATGAAACAGAAGTTTTGATGCCAGCACCAATCACTTACGCACATCGTCTGGTTGAACGTCAGGCTAAAGTTCGTAAGAACGGCACTCTGCCATGGTTGCGTCCTGATGCGAAAAGCCAGGTAACTTTTGCATACGATCAGGGTAAAATCGTTGGTATCGATGCTGTCGTTCTGTCTACTCAGCACTGTGAAAGCATTGAACTACCTGTACTACAGGAAGCAGTTATGGAAGAAATCATCAAACCGACTCTTCCTTCTGAGTGGCTGAACAAAGACACCAAGTTCTTCATCAACCCGACAGGCCGTTTCGTAATCGGTGGTCCAATGGGTGACTGTGGTCTGACTGGCCGTAAGATCATCGTTGATACCTACGGTGGCGCTGCACGTCACGGTGGTGGTGCGTTCTCTGGTAAAGATCCATCAAAAGTTGACCGTTCAGCAGCTTACGCAGCACGTTACGTTGCTAAGAACATTGTTGCCGCTGGCATGGCGGACCGCTGTGAAATCCAGCTGTCTTACGCAATCGGTGTTGCTGATCCAACATCAATCATGGTTGAAACTTTCGGTACCGAAAAAGTAGCTCACGACATCATTGTTGAAGCGGTGCGCCAGCACTTCGACCTGCGCCCTTACGGTATGCTTGAAATGCTTGACCTTCTTCAGCCTATTTACCAGAAGACAGCAGCTTACGGTCACTTTGGCCGTGATGAATTCCCTTGGGAAAAAACTGACAAAGCTGAACTTCTGCGCGACTTCGCAAAGCTTAAGTAAGCATTGCTGCAAACAAATTGAAAAAGGAAGCTTCGGCTTCCTTTTTTGTTTTCTGGGAACTCTCATTCGAATTCCCTATACTGCCCTGCTCCGGCGATAACATCAGATCCGACTATGACATCCCTTCAAAACCAGGTTATAGAGAAAGTCAGGCAGTGTATTGACCAGGCCAACCACCGCCTCAACAAACACTTTGCCATGCCAGCAGTCAGCTTCCGCCAACGGGGAAAAATTGCAGGAAGTGCCCGTTTGCAAGGCTGGGAAGTGCGCTTCAATCCGGTACTGCTGGAGGAAAATCCGCAGGCTTTTCTGGATGAAGTGGTTCCCCACGAAGTCGCTCACCTGGTTGCGTTTAAACTGTTTGGCAAAGTGCGTCCTCACGGCCGGGAATGGCAAATCATCATGACTGAAGTATTTGGCGTACCGGCCAGAACCACTCACAGCTTTGATATCACATCAGTTCAGGGGGCCACCTTCCTCTATCGCTGCCACTGTAGTGAGCATCACCTGACTATCCGACGCCATAACAAGGTTGTACGAAAGCAGGCGATATATCACTGCCGCAAGTGCCACCAGCCGCTTGAAGCCGTCTGACAGCTCTACCACCATACATTTCGTCCCATAACCGTTACACTATGTAATTTACAAAATAAAAAAGAGTGAACTGCTTCTAAAAACCACATTCAGTGATAACCTTGTCAGAACTGTTTCCAATGATAAGGCCGCACATGCAGCGCACTTTAAAATGGCTCGCCATCGGTTTACTGTTCCCAGCAACCGTGATGGCCGCCCACCCCTCATCATTCAGCAAAGCGAAGAAAATCGCCGTCAATATCTACCAGGAGCATCCGGTCAGCTTCTATTGCGGCTGTGACATCAAGTGGCAGGGTAAAAAAGGCATTCCGGATCTGGAAAGTTGCGGCTATGAAGTTCGCAAACAGAAGCGTCGTGCCAGCCGAATTGAGTGGGAACACGTGGTGCCGGCCTGGCAGTTTGGCCATCAGCTTCAGTGCTGGCAGGACGGCGGTCGAAAGAACTGCGGTAAAGATGCCAGGTTCCGCCGTATGGAAGCGGATCTTCACAATCTGACTCCGGCTATCGGTGAGGTGAACGGTGATCGCTCCAACTTCAACTTCCGTCCGTGGACCGGCGACAAGGGAGCCTTTTACGGCCAATGTGAAATGAAAGTCGACTTTAAGCAACGCCGTGCCGATCCGCCTCCGGCAGCTCGTGGCGCTATAGCCAGAACTTATCTGTACATGAGCGACAGATACCCGTTCCGTCTCTCCCGACAGCAACGCCAGCTGATGGAGGCCTGGGACAGGCAATACCCGGTCAGCGACTGGGAATGCCGCCGCGATGGGAAAATTGCAGAAATTCAGGGTAACCATAACCCATATGTTGAGAAGGCCTGTTCTCAGCGTAAAAACTAGTAAAAACAACAGCTACAATCCGGCCGTTGCTGCCAGGAGTCACAGTAACGGCCATCTAGCCACAGTAAAATCCACCTTCCGGACTTGGTTTTTTACTCCCCCGCATCCATGTATTAGCAAACAGCACAGTATTAATTGATATACTACCGCGAGATAAAACTAACTAGGTTATTGAGATAGCCATGAGAATCCCACGAATTTACCACCCTGAAGCTCTGCCTGCTCAGGGAAAAGTTATGCTCAGCGATGATGCCGCTAATCATGTTGGTCGTGTTATGCGTATGCAGCCGGGCCAGGAGCTGATGCTGTTTGATGGCAGCGACGCCGAATTTCCGGCAGTCATAACCGACGCTAGCAAAAAAAGTGTTGAAGTAGAAATCCAGTCACGCGAGGAAAACAGCGTTGAATCCCCGCTGGATATCCACCTCGGCCAGGTGGTTTCTCGTGGTGAAAAGATGGAATTTACCATCCAGAAATCTGTTGAGCTGGGCGTAAATACTATCACCCCTCTGATCTCTGAACGCTGCGGTGTAAAGCTCAACGCAGAACGTTTCGAAAAGAAACTTGCACAATGGCAGAAGATCGCCATCAGTGCCTGCGAGCAGTGCGGACGCAATACCGTACCGACTATCCGCCCGCTCATGAAACTGGAAGACTGGTGTGCAGAAGAGTTTGACGGCCTGAAACTAAACCTGCACCCGCGAGCCAGCTATTCGATCAACACCCTGCCAGAGCCAGTGAACAAGGTTCGCCTGCTGATCGGTCCAGAAGGTGGCCTGTCAGCTGAAGAGATCGGCATGACCGAACAATATAAATTCGATGAAATCCTACTTGGCCCACGCGTACTGCGCACTGAAACGGCAGCGATGACGGCAATCACTGCCCTGCAAGTTCGCTTCGGCGATTTAGGCTAATAACCCTAGGAGAAAGTAATGATCAAACTGGGTATCGTGATGGACCCGATTGAGTCTATCAACATCAAGAAAGATTCCAGCTTTGCCATGATGATGGAAGCTCAGCGCCGTGGCTGGGAAATCCACTACATGGAAATGAACGACCTGTCACTGGAACAGGGTAAGGCTATTGCTCGTACCCGTATTGTCAGCCTGAAAGAAGATCCAAACGGCTGGTTCGAATTCCACGGTGAGCAGGAAATCGCCCTGTCTGATCTTGATGCGGTACTGATGCGTAAGGATCCACCGTTCGATACCGAGTATATCTATGCCACTTACATCCTTGAGCGTGCCGAAAACGAAGGTGCTCTGATCGTCAACGAACCTCGCAGCCTGCGTGACTGTAACGAAAAGCTGTTCACCGCATGGTTCCCGGATCTGACTCCGACAACCCTGGTTACCCGCAGCGCTGACAAAATCCGAGCTTTCCATAAAGAGCACGGTGACGTGATCCTCAAGCCGCTTGACGGCATGGGCGGCTCATCGATCTTCCGCGTGATGGACGGCGATCCGAATGTATCAGTGATCATCGAAACCCTGACCAACCACGGTAATAACTACTGCATGGCTCAGACTTTCGTTCCTGATATCAGCAACGGCGACAAGCGTATCCTGGTTGTTGACGGCGAGCCGATCCCATACTGCCTGGCTCGTATCCCGGCTAAAGGTGAAACCCGCGGCAACCTTGCAGCAGGTGGTCGTGGCGAAGCCCGTCCAATCAGCGAAACAGACCGTAAGATTGCAGAAACCGTCGCACCGGTACTGAAAGAAAAAGGTCTGATTTTTGTTGGCCTGGATGTAATCGGCGACAAGCTGACTGAAATTAACGTTACCAGCCCGACCTGTATCCGTGAAATTGAAGCTGCCTTTGATGTTTCTATCACTGGTAAGCTGATGGATGCAATCGAGCGCCGCGTTAAGGCTTAATCTCCCTATACGGATTACCAACGCAGCCCGGTTGTTCCGGGCTGCGTTTTTTATGGCAGAGGCCGCAACAGAAGTTCCTCTTAACCATGCGTTAATACCATTTCTGAAGAATAATCGGCATACTGTAAGTAACAGGATATGTTGTAGGTAGACAAAATGAATTTAACCAATCATTTTCTGGTTGCCATGCCCTCCATGCAGGATCCGCACTTTAAAGGTAGTGTTGTCTATATCTGCGAACATAATGAAGACGGTGCTATGGGCTTAGTTATCAACCTGCCTATCGATATTTCCGTCGGGAACATGCTTGAGCAAATTGATATCGAACGCGACCTGCCGCTGGAAAATCCGACAAGCCTTGAGCAACCGGTTTTTAATGGCGGACCAGTTTCCGGAGACCGTGGCTTCGTACTTCACATGAACCTGAAGCCGGAGCACAACGATTTCAGCTCCAGTATCGATATCACCGAAAAATTATCGATCACCACATCGAAAGACATTCTGGCCCTGCTAGGAACCAGTGAAGCTCCGGAAAAATTTCTTGTTGCCCTGGGGTACGCAGGCTGGGGCGCAGGCCAACTAGAACAGGAAATGGCTGAAAATACCTGGCTGACCATGGAAGCCGATCCGGATGTTGTCTTCAACACCCCGATCAGCGAGCGCTGGGATAAAGCTATTGCCCGGCTTGGCATCAGTTCAGCCCATCTATCAATTGATAAAGGACATGCATGAGTAACTCACGCAGCGTATTAGCATTTGACTACGGCACCAAAAGTATTGGTGTCGCGATTGGCCAGGAAATGACTGGCACCGCCAACCCACTGGCTGCCTTGAAAGCTAAAGACGGGATCCCAAGCTGGGAAGCAATCGAAAAAATACTGAAAGAATGGCAACCGGATCTGATTGTTGTTGGCCTTCCTCTGGATATGGATGGCGGCGAACTCGAAGCAATTACGCCTCGCGCCAAAAAGTTTGCCAACCGCCTGCACGGTCGTTTCGGCTATCAAGTTGAACTTCATGACGAGCGCCTGAGCACCGCTGAAGCCCGAGCCGAACTGTTTGAACGCGGCGGTTATCGTAACCTGAGCAAAGGCAATATCGACTCCCAATCAGCCGTTGTGATCCTGGAAAGCTGGTTCGAACAGCAGTACGGATAAATTCAGGTTCGACAACACAAAAAACACTTAAGCGAGAGTTCTAATACTCTCGCTTTTTTTCGCGTTTTACCCACCTTTCAAAACGCAGCACGACCTCGCCAAGTAAAGCTGTACAGCTTTTCTTCCATTTTTCAGCCTGAAGCTGTCACCACTTATTGTAGTTCTCAAACAACCAGCGCGATCCCGCCTCGCATAAGGGATGATCAGCTTGTACAGCTTTTGGACACCTTAAACTCAAAAGCTCCATAAGCTGATCGCCTTTTCCACACAAAAAAAATAACCCTTACAGTTCATTCGGTTAAAGATAATGATCAATAAAAAAAGCTTTAGGATCATCACAACCCTAAAGCTTCATTACTTAGTCAACAGTCAGAGCAAGAACTTAATTCATATCGATCGTCACCCCATCCAGGGCGTTATTACTCAACTGATCTTTATTGCCCACCTTAATCATCAGGCGTAAGTCATTGGCTGAATCAGCATGGTGCAGCGCATCCTGCTCAGTGATCTTACCTGCACTGAACAACTCATACAGAGACTGATCAAAGGTCATCATTCCTGATTCACCAGATTTAGCCATGACATCCTTGATCTCATGCAGTTCACCACGACGGATCAAATCTGCCACCCGAGGCGAGTTGAGCAGGAGTTCAAATGCAGCGTGACGACCGACACCGTGCGCATCCGGGATCAATTGCTGAGCCAGAATACATTTCAGGTTCAGAGACAAATCAAACAGGAACTGATCGCGCCGCTCTTTCGGCACCAGGTGCAAAATCCGCTCAAGCGCCTGATTGGCGTTATTGGCATGCAGTGTCGCCATACACAGGTGACCGGTTTCGGCGAAGTTCATCGCATACTCCATGGTTTCCCGTGTCCGGATCTCACCAATCAAGATCATATCCGGCGCCTGTCGCAGTGAGTTTTTCAATGCGACTTCATAGCTCTCTGTGTCCAGCCCCACTTCACGCTGGGTAACAATACAGCGATCATGCTTATGAACGAACTCAATCGGATCTTCAACCGTTAGGATATGACCGCTACGGTTGGCATTACGAAATCCAGTCATCGCAGCCAGTGACGTTGACTTCCCCGAACCAGTAGCCCCGACCACCAATACCAGACCGCGCTTAGCCAGAGCCATTCGCTGCATGTCCATCGGCAGGTTCAGTTCGAAAATATCCGGGATCTCAGTTTCAATTCGTCGGATCACCATTCCCGGCAATTCTCGCTGCCAGAAGGCACTGATACGAAAACGCAACTCACCACGCACCAAGGCAAAATTCGCTTCCCGGGTTGAAGTAAACTCCTGCTGCAACTTACTGTCCATCGCCTCATTCACCATGAGATCGACAGCCTGGCGATCCAAAGGCTCCCCAAGTGGATGCAGGTTGCCGTCAATTCTTAACAGGCAAGGGGCATCTACAGTAATGTACAGATCCGATGCCTTGCATCGCACCATCTCTTCGAGGATCTGCTGTAAATTCATCGCTATTCCTTAGTTACTCTTTTCACCCGGCAGCATTTATAGCTGGACGAAGGCGCTGTCCACAATCCGACGGCCTTCCTCTGCCTCAACCAATCCCTGTGCCACCAGCATTTTGACACTCTGCTCCATGGTTTGCATCCCCATTGCCGAGCCCGTCTGGATCATAGAGTACATCTGCGCCACTTTATCCTCACGGATCAAGTTACGGATCGCCGGAGTCGCCATCATCACCTCATGAGCGGCTACCCGGCCGCCACTGATGCATTTAAGCAGGTTCTGTGAAATCACTGCCCGCAATGACTCAGAGAGCATAGAGCGTACCATCGCCTTATCATTACCAGGGAACACATCAATGATCCGGTCAACAGTCTTCGCAGCTGAACTGGTGTGCAGGGTCCCCAATACCAGGTGGCCAGTTTCCGCTGCCGTCAGTGCCAGGCTGATAGTTTCCATATCTCGTAGCTCACCCACCACAATGACATCCGGGTCTTCACGCAAAGATGAGCGCAATGCATTATGGAAGCTGTGGGTGTCACGGTGTACTTCCCGCTGGTTGATCAGGCTGCGTTTGCCTTCATGGACAAACTCCACCGGATCCTCAATGGTCAGAATGTGGCGGTTGTAGTTTTCATTAATGTAGTCCACCAGTGCGGCAATGGTGGTCGACTTACCGGAACCGGTAGCCCCGGTAACCAGCACCAACCCTCGCTGGCACTGCGCAATCTGATAAAACACATCAGGGACACTGAGTGATTCCAGAGTCGGGATTTTAACCGGGATAGTCCTGAACACGGCCGCCGCCCCACGAGACTGACGGAACGCATTAACACGAAAGCGGCCAACCTGTGGCAATTCAAAAGAAAAATCCACTTCCATCTTTTCTTCGTACTCTCGGCGCTGAGCATCATTCATAATGTCAAACACCAATCGGTGTACCTCACCATGCTCCAGCGCAGGCAAACTTAGTTTCCTAACATCACCATCGACTCTAATCATCGGCGGAACACCTGCAGAAAGGTGCAGATCAGAGGCATTATGCTTTACACTAAAGTCCAGTAGTTCGGTGATATCCATAAATTTTCCCCACAGAATCAATTATGAGTAGTATCAAACAAAATATTGAACAGGTCATCTCTCAGATAACCTCAGCAAGCGAAAAATGCGGTCGAGCAGCCGATTCCGTGCAACTACTGGCGGTAAGCAAAACAAAACCGATTGCAGCGATCGAAGAGGCAATTGCTGCCGGGCAGTTCGCATTCGGTGAAAACTATGTCCAGGAAGGAGTCGAAAAGGTTCAGCATTTCGCAGCCCACCAACAGGCTGACTCATTAAGCTGGCACTTTATCGGGCCTATTCAGTCGAATAAAACCCGGCTTATTGCCGAGCACTTCGACTGGGTTCATTCTATTGACCGGGCCAAAATTGCCCGCCGCCTGAGCGAACAGCGCCCGGCAGACATGCCGCCGTTAAATGTATTGCTGCAAATAAACACCAGCGGTGAAACCAGCAAATCCGGGGTTGCTTTTGAAGACCTGGAAGCTCTGGCTGACGAAATTGCCGCGATGCCAAATCTGGTACTGCGTGGCCTGATGTCGATACCGGAAAGAGCGGGCGACTATGACAGCCAGTACGCAGCATTCAAATCACTGGCCGATGCCAAAGAGAAACTGCAGGCAAAACACCCGCAGCTAGATACCCTGTCCATGGGAATGAGTGGTGATATGGAAGCGGCTATCGCTGCTGGCAGCACAATTGTCCGTATCGGTACCGCTATTTTCGGAGCCAGAGATTACAGCAACAAACAATAAAGGATGCTCAGCGCATTTATTCCTGAACACATTTAAGGAATATGCCGACCAACTTTGCGCTTTCTACACAAGGATTTAGCATGGAACAACGTTCAATCGCTTTTATCGGAGCCGGTAACATGGCCCGTTCAATCATTGCTGGCCTGATTTCCAGTGGTTACAAACCGGATATGATCACGGCAACGGCACCAAGCTCTGCCCGCCGTGAGCCCCTGGCACGAGATTACGGCATTCACACCAGCGACGATAACCTGCATGCAGCCGAGCTGGCAGATGTCATCGTACTGGCCGTAAAGCCTCAACTGATGGAAGAAGTCTGTCGTCCGCTTCAGGTACTCGATTTCAGCGGCAAGCTGGTTATTTCTATCGCCGCTGGCATCTCAGCCCAGCGCCTGAACGAAATGCTCAACACTGAGCTAAACCTGGTCCGCGTCATGCCAAATACCCCATCTCTGATCGGTAAAGGAATGAGTGGCATGTTCGCTCCGGCTTCAGTGGGCGCTGAAGATAAAGCCTTTGCCGAACACTTAATGAAAGCTGTCGGTGAAGTCTGCTGGGTAGAGCAAGAGGCTGGAATTAACGGTATTATTGCCGCTGCTGGCAGTGCGCCGGCTTACTTCTTCCTGTTTATGGAAGCAATGGAAGCCGAGGCGGTTAAACAGGGCTTTGACCCGGCAACCGCCCGCAAATTGGTGCAACAGTCCGCCGTCGGTGCAGCCGAAATGGTGATTGCCAACCCGGAGACCAATCTGGCCACCCTGCGTGAACAGGTCACCTCCAAAGGCGGAACCACCGCAGAAGCAATAAGAACATTTAACGAACACCAACTTAGTGATACCGTAGCTAAAGCAATGCGTGCTGCAGTTATCCGCGCTGAAGAAATGGAAAAGTTATTTTAAGGTTTAGATATGAATTCAATTGGTTTTTTAGTCAGTACCCTGTTCGACCTCTACATTATGGTCGTCCTGCTGCGCATCTGGCTCCAGTGGGCCCGGGCAGACTTCTATAACCCGTTCTCCCAGTTCATTGTAAGAGCAACCCAGCCTATTGTTGGTCCGCTACGTCGTATCATCCCGTCAGTCGGTTCGCTGGACTTAGCAACCCTGATCTTCGCTTACGTGCTAAGCATTTCCAAGTTTGTCCTGCTCCAGCTGGTACTGACCGGCGGCAATATGGCATTCAGCGCTGATTTCCTTTGGGTCGGTGGCCTGTCTCTGCTTAAAGCAACCGGTAGCCTGATCTTCTGGGTACTGCTGCTTCGTGCAATCCTGAGCTGGGTAAGCCAGGGCCGCAGCCCGGTTGAATACGTGATGCACCAACTGACTGAACCAATGACAGCACCAATCCGCCGTTTTATACCCGCTATGGGCGGCTTGGATCTGAGCGTGATTGTCCTTTTCATCGGCCTGCAGTTTGCCAATATCCTGATGGGTGATCTGATTGGTCCTATCTGGTTCCAGTTATGAGCCAACAAGCTGTAACCCAAAACGGCGACGATCTGGTAATACATCTGTATATCCAGCCTAAAGCAAGCCGTGACAAAATTGTCGGCCTGCATGGCGATGAACTGAAAGTTGCCATCACCGCACCACCGGTTGATGGCAAAGCCAATGCCCATCTGAGCAAATACTTGGCCAAGCAGTTTCGCGTAGCCAAAGGACAAGTGGTTATTGAAAAAGGCGAGCTTGGCCGCCACAAGCAGGTAAGGGTTGAAAGCCCGCGTGAAATCCCACAGGTCATTTCCGAACTGCTGTAAACCTAACACCCGCAACATACGATACAGCCCGGCCATATAGCCGGGCTGATACTATTAATGGTCAGCAACCACAAAATCACAGGCAACAATTAACAACAGCCACTGGCTATACTATAAGGATGTAATAATCGCCGGATTATCAGGGTCATATTGGTACCGGTGTGTGTCCAAGAAGGATAAAATCATGACTCGTATCTTATGTTTATTATCGGCACTACTCTTTACCGCACTCCCTGTAAATGCTGAGCAACTGAAAGACATCGGCAACCTTGAAGTTCACTACTCCAGCTTCCCGTCTACATTTTTGACGCCTGAAATTGCCAGTACTTACCGCATCCAGCGCAGCCGTTACTCGGCGATCGTCAATGTCACCGTACTGGATAAAAGTCAGGAAGGAAAACCGGCCGTCACTGCCGTACTAACCGGTAAAGCAAAAAACCTGCTCGGTACCATCAAGAACCTGACATTCCGCGAAGTCCGAGAAGGTAATGCTATTTACTACCTTGCCGAACTAGGCCATGCCAACGAAGAAAGCTTCAGTTTTACCATTGATATCAATCGCAACGGCACCAACGGTCAAATCGCTTTCCAGCAGACGTTCTTCGTCGACTAACCATTCTCTTTACGGTGGAGTCAAACGGCTCCGCCCTTACATTCCCTTCCTGTGTCCCAAAACTGGTGACAGCCTGAGATTGGTATTATCATAGCGCCCGTTATTACCAGTCCTTTTGATTACCTGTCCTTTTGCGGACCCACCGAGGAACAACGATGAGCAAACTAGTACTGGCCACTGGCAACCAGGGCAAAGTAAAAGAGATGGCAAGCCTGCTTGCAGACTTTGGTTTCGATGTTGTGGCACAAAGTGATTACAACGTTTCTTCTGTTGCTGAAACCGGCACCACCTTCATTGAAAACGCCATTATCAAAGCTCGTCATGCAGCAAAAGAAACCGGCCTGCCTGCCATTGCCGATGACTCTGGCCTGGAAGTGGACTACCTGAAAGGTGCTCCGGGTATCTACTCGGCCCGCTTTGCCGGTGAAGATGCTTCAGATCAGCAAAATCTGGAAAAACTGCTGAAAGAGATGGAAGACGTACCGGCTGAACAACGTACCGCCCGTTTCCACTGTGTACTGGTGATGATGCGCCATGAAAATGATCCGACGCCGCTGGTATGTCACGGCACCTGGGAAGGCAGCATCTCGACTGAAGCGCACGGCGAGAACGGCTTCGGTTACGACCCGATTTTCTGGGTACCGGAAGATCAGTGCGCCTCTGCCGAACTGGAGCCCGAGCGCAAAAAGCAACTGTCTCACCGAGGCAAAGCACTGCAAAAACTGTTTGCTGCCCTGAAGGACGCCTGATGCTAGTTCCACCACCATTAAGCCTGTATGTCCACATCCCGTGGTGTGTTCAGAAATGCCCGTACTGTGACTTCAACTCTCATGCGCTTAAAACAGATATCCCCGAACTGGATTATATTGATGCGCTGATTGACGATCTGGAAACAGATCTGAAGGCTTACCAATTGGAAGACGGCCACCGTTCGCTGCATTCGATCTTTATTGGTGGTGGTACACCAAGCCTGATTTCACCGGAAGAGATCGGCCGCCTGTTGCAAGCCATCGAAGCTCGGATCCCGTTCAGCCCGGATATCGAGATCACCATGGAAGCCAACCCGGGTACGGTCGAGTCCGGACGCTTCACCGCCTACCGAGAGGTTGGCGTCAACCGGATCTCAATCGGTATCCAGAGCTTCCAGGATGAGAAACTCAAACGCCTGGGACGGATCCATGGCCGCAACGAGGCTATCCGTGCGGCACAGCTGGCAGAAGAAGCCGAACTTAACAGCTTCAATGTTGATTTAATGCACGGCCTGCCGGATCAGTCGATCGAAGATGCCTTGTCCGATCTGAAACAGGCGATTGCACTGAACCCGCCCCACCTGTCGTGGTACCAGCTGACAATTGAGCCAAATACCCTGTTCTACTCAAAACCACCAACACTGCCGGATGATGACGACCTGTGGGATATTTTCGAACAGGGCCACCAGTTACTGACAGAAGCCGGTTATGTGCAGTATGAAATTTCCGGCTACAGCAAGCCCGGCAAACAATGCCAACATAACCTGAACTACTGGCGTTTTGGTGACTATCTGGGCATCGGCTGCGGCTCCCACGGTAAAATCAGCTTTGCTGACGGTGCCATCACCCGCACAGTGAAGGTGAAACACCCACGCGGTTATCTCAACCCGGAAAAACCGTATCTGGGTCAGGAAACTCAGGTCGACAGTGATGAGCGCCCGTTCGAGTTCTTCATGAACCGCTTCCGCCTGCTGGAGTCCTGCCCGAAACAGGACTTTGTCGAGCGTACCGGACTTCCACTGAGTACGATTCAAGCCCCTATCGAGTGGGCATTAAGTCAGAATTACCTGGAAGATTCAGGGGACGAATGGCAGATCACCGAACACGGAAAGCTATTCCTCAACGACCTGCTGGCCGCTTTTGTTGAAGAAGAGTAAAGCCTAGAGACAGATAAAATCAGGGGCGATGGTTATCAATAACCATCGCCCCTTTCATTTAATTGAGAACCAGCGTCAAAAGTAACGTCAAACTGCAAAATCAGAAGATAGAACGGCCAATCCTGTCTGCCAGTAATTCCAGAGCCGCCGTCCCCGCCAAGGAGTTACCACTCGGATCCAGCTCAGGTGACCATACCGCAATCGTCATCTCACCCGGAACTACGGCAATAATACCGCCACCGACACCGGATTTGCCCGGCATACCGACTCGATAAGCAAACTCACCAGCACCGTCATACAGGCCACAGGTTGCCAACAAGGCATTCATCTGCTTACTCTGGGTCTGGCTGATAATCGGCTCTTTTGCCCCTAGAGGCTGGCCTTTATTGGCCAGATAACTGAATGTCCTGGCCAAATCGACACAGCTCATTTTCAGTGCGCAGTAACTGAAGTAATTGGTCAGAACCGGCATTACCTCGTTATCAAAATTGCCGAACGAGCGCATCAGGTAAGCAATGGAAGCGTTGCGATCACTGTGCTGCATTTCAGATGTCGCCACAACCTTATCGTAAACAATATGCTGATCACCGGACAAATCACGCACCAGCTCCAGCATACGGTACTGAGGTGCCGACAGACGGCTGTGGAGCAGATCAGACACAATCAGCGCCCCAGCATTAATAAACGGGTTACGCGGGATACCGTTTTCCAGCTCAAGCTGAATGAGTGAGTTGAAAGCATGGCCCGACGGCTCCTTGCCCACTCGCTGCCAGATCTCTTCCGGTTTATACAACGTCATCGCCAACGTCAGGCTCAATACCTTGGAAATAGACTGGATAGAGAAACGCTCTTCACTATCGCCGGCCTGAATAATTTCACCATCGTTGTAACACACGGCAATACCAAGCTTATTGGCCGGAACTGTTGCCAATGCAGGAATGTAATCAGCAACTTTACCTTTACCAATCAAAGGCCTGACTTCATCCAAGATCTCATTTAGCAACGCTTCTGTTGGCTTCATTCTGTTTTCTCCAAGGCTAAAAAAGCCAACACAAGGTTGGCTTCTTTTATTATTTTGACGCTACAGGGCTTAATAATCAGTTTAAGCCTGTGCCATAGGGAAAATTATTCAGTTCGTGCGAACTTCATATCCCATACGCCGTGACCCAGACGGTGGCCACGCGCTTCAAATTTAGTCAGCGGACGCTCTTCAGGACGAGGAATGTAATCACCATCAGTCGCTGTATTGCGGTAACCCGGTGCAGCATTCATAACTTCCACCATGTGCTCCGCGTAATTTTCCCAGTCTGTTGCCATGTGGAAAATACCGCCAATTTTCAGCTTCTTACGCACCATCTCAGCAAATTCTGGCTGTACGATACGGCGCTTGTGGTGACGGGCTTTGTGCCATGGGTCAGGGAAGAACAGCTGAACTGTATCCAGGCTGCCGTCCGGGATCATGTAATTAAATACTTCAACCGCATCGTGGCACATTACACGCAGGTTAGTCAGGCCGGCTTCTTCAGCACCCATCAGGCAAGCACCGACACCCGGGCTGTGTACTTCAATACCGATGAAGTTTTTCTCCGGTGCGTTCTTCGCCATCTCAACCAGAGAGGCACCCATACCGAAACCGATTTCCAGCACTACCGGCGCTTCGCGGTTGAAGACTTCTTTCCAGTCCAGCATCTGCTGAGCAAAATCGACACCCATCGCCGACCAGTTATTATCTAAAGCCGCCTGTTGTCCTTTAGTTAAACGGCCCTCACGACGAACAAAGCTACGAACTTTACGTATCAGTTTGCCGTCTTCGGTAAATTCAGACATTGTAACTTCGCCTGAGGTCTTTGAAACTTCGCTCATCGTATTACCTAAACTAGAAAATCAAAAAAACTGGGGTCTGTTTATCTTTCAACTTTGAAGCATCAAAAGATGAGCAGAACCTGAGCATCGGCATTATCCAAAGTTATGGCTCAAGTGCAAGTCTGTCGTTTGCTACAGCCGTTAGTTTGTGGTGCAATCAGCACAAAAATTATCATAAAGGCACGCTTTTAAAGCTTGTCAGTAAAGTGAGCTAATTTCTGTGACCAATACCTTCTCTGAAGCCATTTTAGCGTGGTACGACAAATTTGGTCGTAAAACGCTGCCATGGCAGCTTAACAAAACGCCGTACAAAGTATGGCTTTCCGAAATCATGTTGCAGCAAACTCAGGTTGCAACCGTGATCCCGTATTTCGAGCGTTTTATGGAACGCTTCCCTACCGTCAGGGATCTCGCCGCAGCCGAGCAGGATGAAGTCCTGCACCTGTGGACAGGGCTAGGCTATTACGCCCGCGCCCGTAACCTGCACAAAGCCGCGCAGATGATTGTCTCTGAACATGGTGGTGAATTCCCGACCGATATCGAACAGGTGATGGCCCTGCCGGGGATCGGCCGTTCAACCGCCGGAGCCGTGCTTTCCCTGTCGCTCAAGCAGCACCATCCTATCCTCGACGGTAACGTCAAACGGACCCTGTCTCGCTGTTATGCTATTGAAGGCTGGCCAGGAAAAAAGGCGGTAGAAAATGCCCTGTGGCAAATCGCTGAAACCAACACTCCGGCAAAAGGTGTTGAACGCTATAACCAGGCCATGATGGATATGGGCGCGATGATCTGCACCCGAAGCAAGCCCAAATGCGACCTATGCCCGGTTACCGACATCTGCCAGGCCAAAGCCCAGCAACGCCAGCTCGACTTTCCTGGCAAGAAGCCTAAGAAAACCATGCCAGAGAAACAGGCCTGGTTCGCAATTTTCCAGTGCGGCGCAGAAATCTGGCTGGAGCAGCGCCCACCGGCCGGAATTTGGGGCGGCCTCTGGTGTTTCCCGCAACATGACCATCACGACCTGTCCGGTATTGTCGAACAGCGCCTTGGCACAAAAGTGGAAGTCAATCAGCCAGAGCAACTTGGTGCCTTTCGCCATACATTCAGCCATTACCATCTCGACATAGTTCCAATGTTATTCAGGCTGGATGACATGCCGGACATGATCAGGGAATCAGGTAAAGGCCAATGGTATAACCTCAATAATCCGGCGAAAATAGGTCTTGCCGCACCAGTGCAGCAGATCCTCGACAGCCTGCACTATGAGCTAAAGCAAAACAGGTAGTGATAAGCCGCTTTTAACCATCATCGGTGAAATCTAGAAGCGGCCGCTGCACTCTGGTATAACTAGCAACGTATTCATGACGATTGAAATTGAAGGAGCCACTCAATGAGCCGTACAGTATTTTGTGCTCGTCTGAAAAAAGAAGCGGAAGGTTTGGATTTCCAGCTTTACCCGGGTGAACTAGGCAAACGAATTTTTGACAATATCTCCAAAGAAGCCTGGGCAGAGTGGCAGGGTAAGCAAACCATGCTGATCAATGAGAAAAAACTTAACATGATGGATCCGGAGCATCGTAAGCTACTGGAAACAGAAATGGTGAGATTCTTGTTTGAAGGTCAGGATGTCGTTATCGACGGCTATACTCCTCCGAGCGAGTAAACGTCCTGACTTCACGATTTATTCATCTTCCGGTGTAATAATCTTTACCCGGATAAAGAGAAACTGACATCATTTGCCACCAACAAGTGATGTCTTTTTTTTACTGGGAATTATGAAAAAACGCGCGCTTTTACTGTCACTGCTTCTGCTAAGCGGATGCAGCCGTGAGTTTGTCGAAAAACTCTATGATGTCGACTATGCCACGACCAACCGCTTTGCCAAAAACCTTGCACCATTACCGGGGCAGTTCACTAAAGATGCCGCCGCCCTTGACCGTTTGATCAACAGTTTCAGCGGCCAGGTAAAACGCCACTGGGGTGATCATGATTCCCTGATTGCAGGTAAACGCCAGTACGTTAAATACACCGATGGCTACCTGAGCCGGGCCCATGTCGACTTTGTCCGCGGTCTGGTGATTGTGGAAACCGTGGCAACGACAGAGCCGGAAACCCACCTCAAAAAAGCCATTGCCACCACCCTGCTGACACCGGATAACCCGGCCGGGGTCGACTTGTATTCGGATTCCGAAATTGAGCTGAACGGTAAACCGTTCCTGTACGGTCAGGTATTGGATCAGGAAGGTAAAGCCGTCGAATGGTCATGGCGCGCCAATAAATTTGCCGACTACCTGATCAGCCACAAGCTGAAAAAACGCAAGATCCGTTACCAACAGGCCTATTACGTTGAAATCCCTATGGTGGCAGACCACGTCAACAAGCGTAGTTACAAATATGCCAGCATTGTTCGTGACGCTTCCCGCCGTTACGGGATCCCGGAAGATCTGATCTACGCGATCATCAAAACCGAGAGCAGTTTCAACCCTTATGCGGTCAGCCATGCCAATGCCTACGGTCTGATGCAGGTGGTACCGAACACCGCTGGCGCAGATGTGTTTAAGCTGGTTAAGAAGAAATCCGGTAAACCGTCACCGCAATACCTGTTTGATCCGGCCAAAAACATTGATACCGGCACCGCCTACTTCTACATATTGCGAAACCGTTACCTGAAAGAAGTCCGCAATCCGCAGTCGCTTCACTACAGCATGATTTCGGCCTATAACGGCGGCACTGGCGGCGTATTGAAGACATTCGACAGTAATCGCAAACGGGCAATGAATGACATCAATCGCCTGCAGCCAAATCAGGTTTACTGGGCACTGACGAACAAGCACCCGAAAGCGGAAGCCAGACGCTATCTGCAAAAGGTGACCAAGTTCCAGAAAGAGTTCAACCAGGGGAAAATCTAAAGTAATGACAAAGGAATAGCCGCATACGGCCACAACGTTCAAAAAGCAAGCAAGTGGTCATTGTGGTGACATTTTTCTAAAAAAAGTAGTTGACGGCGAGGCCGAAAACCCGTTTAATAGCGCTCCGTTGCCTCGATAGCTCAGTTGGTAGAGCAGAGGATTGAAAATCCTCGTGTCGGTGGTTCGACTCCGCCTCGAGGCACCATCTCTTTTTTTGATGGTGCAAGCAACAGACAATTCCCCCTTAGTTCAGTTGGTAGAACGGCGGACTGTTAATCCGTATGTCGCAGGTTCGAGTCCCGCAGGGGGAGCCAAATTTCGTTTTTGAGCCGATGGCTTGAGAACAGTAAAAATTTAGTGTGCCGACTTAGCTCAGTAGGTAGAGCAACTGACTTGTAATCAGTAGGTCACCAGTTCGACTCCGGTAGTCGGCACCATTTTTTGCAAAGTAAAGATAACCTCTTTACTTCTGCCTCGATAGCTCAGTTGGTAGAGCAGAGGATTGAAAATCCTCGTGTCGGTGGTTCGACTCCGCCTCGAGGCACCATTTTTCAACTTGGTGTCAAAGACACTTGGTTAAAGAATGATTCCCCCTTAGTTCAGTTGGTAGAACGGCGGACTGTTAATCCGTATGTCGCAGGTTCGAGTCCCGCAGGGGGAGCCACTTTCGTTTTTAAGCCGATGGCTTGGAAACAGTAAAGATTTAGTGTGCCGACTTAGCTCAGTAGGTAGAGCAACTGACTTGTAATCAGTAGGTCACCAGTTCGACTCCGGTAGTCGGCACCATTTTTTGCAAAGTAAAGATAATCTCTTTACTTCTGCCTCGATAGCTCAGTTGGTAGAGCAGAGGATTGAAAATCCTCGTGTCGGTGGTTCGACTCCGCCTCGAGGCACCATTTTTCAACTTGGTGTCAAAGACACTTGGTTAAAGAATAATTCCCCCTTAGTTCAGTTGGTAGAACGGCGGACTGTTAATCCGTATGTCGCAGGTTCGAGTCCCGCAGGGGGAGCCACTTAAGAAAGCCTTGTCGCAAGACAAGGCTTTTTTTCTATCTCCTCATTCCTAATTACCCCTAAAAATTGCTCTTTTTTGCTCCCTCCCGGTTTTAGACTAAGTTTATAACCATGCTTTTTCGCGCAGGGAAGAAAAAATGATCACGCTATATGGCTACCCCAGAACACGTTCGTTGAGAGTCTCCTGGCTATTAGAAGAACTGGGAATGGACTGGCGCTACCGCTTAGTCAACTTTGCCAAAGGCGAACATAAGGCCGCCGACTATCTTGCCCTATGCCCACAAGGCAAAGTACCTACGCTCTATGATGAAGGCATTGTTATTACCGAATCTGCCGCGATCTGCATCTATCTTGCAGAGAAATATGGACACCACTGGCTACCGGAATCAGCAACAGCAGAATCAGCGAAACATCTGGAGTGGATCAGTTTTATTATCACTGAACTGGAGCAGCCACTGTGGTCGATGGGCAAACACAAATTTGCCCTCCCCGAGCAGATCCGCCTGCCGGAAATGCTTTCTGTCGCGCGCTGGGAATTCAAGAAAGCAGTGCAAACAGCAGAAGCCTGGCTGCCTGATAGCGAGTTCCTGATTGGGAATTTTCCAACCGTTGCCGACATCCTGTTGACTCATACCCTGAATTGGGCAGTAAAGTTTGAGCAAAAGCTTCCGCCCAGGCTCGAAAATTACCGCCAGAAGGTAAGCCGACGCCCTGCTCTTCTGCGAGCCCTGAACCGTGAACAGCAAGCGCTAGCCGAAAGTTAATCTCGCGTACCAGCGCACAATAAGTTCAAAATACGAACAATCAGCGTAAAAAAACAGAGATTGAGCTTTTTTTATCAAAAAACCGTTGACGCAAAGCCGGAAAACCTTTTTAATGCGCCCCGTTGCCTCGATAGCTCAGTTGGTAGAGCAGAGGATTGAAAATCCTCGTGTCGGTGGTTCGACTCCGCCTCGAGGCACCATCTCTTTATTTGATGGTGCAAGCAACAGACAATTCCCCCTTAGTTCAGTTGGTAGAACGGCGGACTGTTAATCCGTATGTCGCAGGTTCGAGTCCCGCAGGGGGAGCCAAATTTAGTTTTTAAGCCAATGGCTTGAGAACAGTAAAAATTTAGTGTGCCGACTTAGCTCAGTAGGTAGAGCAACTGACTTGTAATCAGTAGGTCACCAGTTCGACTCCGGTAGTCGGCACCATTTTTTGCAAAGTAAAGATAACCTCTTTACTTCTGCCTCGATAGCTCAGTTGGTAGAGCAGAGGATTGAAAATCCTCGTGTCGGTGGTTCGACTCCGCCTCGAGGCACCATTTTTCAACTTGGTGTCAAAGACACTTAGTTAAAGAATGATTCCCCCTTAGTTCAGTTGGTAGAACGGCGGACTGTTAATCCGTATGTCGCAGGTTCGAGTCCCGCAGGGGGAGCCACTTTCGTTTTTAAGCCGATGGCTTGGAAACAGTAAAAATTTAGTGTGCCGACTTAGCTCAGTAGGTAGAGCAACTGACTTGTAATCAGTAGGTCACCAGTTCGATTCCGGTAGTCGGCACCATTTCTTCTCTTGTAGTAGAAAACAGCAAAGTAAAGATAACCTCTTTACTTCTGCCTCGATAGCTCAGTTGGTAGAGCAGAGGATTGAAAATCCTCGTGTCGGTGGTTCGACTCCGCCTCGAGGCACCATTTTTCAACTTGGTGTCAAAGACACTTGGTTAAAGAATAATTCCCCCTTAGTTCAGTTGGTAGAACGGCGGACTGTTAATCCGTATGTCGCAGGTTCGAGTCCCGCAGGGGGAGCCACTTTTCGATTTAAGCATTAGCTTGAAAAGAATAAAAACAAAGTAGTTTTTCTCAACAGAGAATCACTGCGCACCGCCGACTTAGCTCAGTAGGTAGAGCAACTGACTTGTAATCAGTAGGTCACCAGTTCGATTCCGGTAGTCGGCACCATTCTTTAAAACCTCATCATCTGATGAGGTTTTTTTTCATCTCTCGCTTTCAAATATCATCGAATTTCATATTGGGCCACGCCAAAGATATAGTTTACAATGATAGCAATAAGCAGAATGCCTACAGTTTCATTAAATCACTGCATTTTATGCCATAGCTATGCACATGATTTTCCCACAAGCAAACTGACTCCGGCAAACTGCATATAACCCTACAGGTGTATAAATATTACGATAACAGGTTGCGCTAAAAATAATGGCAAGTATCAAACTCTCAGTAGAGCGCTTAACCGAAGGTTTATATATTAAGCTCCCCTTACAGTGGACTGATCACCCTTTTCTACTGAACCATTTTAAGATTAAAGATCACCAGCAAATCCGCCTTATCAAGAATCTGGGCGTTAAGTTTGTCTATCTGATCCCTGAAAAAAGTGACACTAAGCCACTTGACCCTGATACGCCGGTAGATGCCCTGACCGAAGATGAAAGCCACTTTCTTGATCGCCAGGCCGAGAAACTGTGGAAAGAAAAACAGGGACGCATCACCCGGCTGAAAAACTACAAACTCAAGCTACAACGCTGCGAGAAAAACTTTAACCGTTCAATGGGACAATTGCGCTCCATTGTCGGCAAAATTAAAAGTCGTCCGGTCACCGCTATTCAGGAAGCAGAAGGCCTGGTGGAAGATATGGTTGACGCTCTGCTTGAAAGCGACAGCATCGCTCTCCACCTGATGAATGATTCAAAAGAGTCGGAAGATATCTACTTTCACTCACTGAACGTCGCCATTCTATCGATGATGCTGGCCAAGTCCTGTGGCAAATCCGCAAGGGAAATCAAGACGATTGCTCTGGGTGCCTTGTTCCACGATATGGGTAAACTCAAAATTCCTTCTGCGATTCTACGTAAGACAACGCCATTGACAGAACCGGAGCAGAATTACCTTAAGCTACACACAAAATACAGTCTGGATCTGGCCAACCTTGCCGAAAGCTTCCCGGAAGCAGCCAAACCCATCCTGAGCCAGCACCATGAGCTGCTTGATGGCAGCGGCTATCCGAGTCAGCTTAAAGGTGATGAGATTGACAACAATGCCCAGTTGGTAGCCATTGTTAATGCTTATGACACGCTCTGCCACCCACAGGATCCGAACAAAGCCCGAATCCCTTACAGTGCTCTCTCCTACCTGTTTAAAAACAAGAAAGAGCAGTACAACAGCGATTACTTAGCACTCTTTATCCGCCTGATGGGGGTATATCCTCCGGGTAGTGTGGTTCAACTGTCTAATCAACAGCTTGGTCTGGTGATTTCAGTTAACACTGAAAGCCTGCTGTTTCCGAATGTGCTGCTCTATGACCCGTCAGTACCTTCCAACGAAGCACCGATCATCGATCTGGAAGAAAGCGATCTCAGGATTGAACAGGCAATCCCGCCGCACAAGCTGCCGGAAAACGTCCACACCTACCTCAATCCACGCATTCGAATGTCGTTCTACTTCGATGCCGATGACTAAGCCTAAAAAAATCGCCCGGTATAAACCGGGCGATTTGCTATCACTTCGAATGTAATTAACTGAAAATCAGTTCCAGGTGAACATCCCCTTTATCCATCCTGCCGGCTTACTGCCATCACAGCGGGAACGTAACGAGCCGTCCTTATCCCAGGCAGGCAAAGACTGATTCCCTGCGCAGTCCATCGCTAAGGTGCCGTTCGGCAGACGGTTATACTTAACCGTCGTCAACTTCTTAGGCCAAGTCAGGCGCAGTGCCTCAGGGTGACGACGCTCCAGATAATTGTTGTAGAGACGCAGAGCACCGGCAGAGCCTGTCAAGTTAATTGGCTTGTTATCGTCACGACCAAGCCAGACAGTCACCACTTCCCGACCATCAATACCGACAAACCAACTGTCCCGCGCTTTGTCTGTTGTCCCGGTTTTACCGGCCAGCGCCGCCCAACCAAACTTCGGTTTCAAAAATCTGGCCGTTCCCTGACTGACTACATTCTTCATACCGTAAGTTGTCAGCCAGGCGGCTTGCTCTGGCACCACCTGTTTGGCTTTCGGATAGCTCTGGAACAGCAGATTCCCCTGCTGATCAACCACAGCACGCAGTGCCGTCAATTCAGCCTTACGCCCGCCGCTGGTGACTGACTGGTACATCTGAGTCACCTGATACGGAGTCAGCGTAAAAGCACCTAGCAAAATTGATGGCAGTTTAGGGATTTCATTGCGATCCACGCCCAGCTGAACCATGGTATTGATCACCTGCTCCAGCCCGACCTGCATCCCCAAGTTAACAGTCGGAACATTCAACGACTTCGCCAGGGCATAATACAAAGGCACCTCACCACGGAACCGACGGTCATAGTTTCGCGGCTTCCAGGCCGTTCCGCGACTCCCTTTGAGTACGATAGGCTTATCATCCACCGTTGTTGCCAGGGTGAATTTTTCAGGCTTGCGCAATGCAGCCAGGTAAACCGCGGGCTTCACCAGAGAACCAATCTGTCGACTGGCATCAAGAGCACGGTTAAATCCGGCATAACCCGGCCGGCTGCCGCCAATCATCGCCCGGATTTCACCACTCTGGCGGTCAACCGCAACAACCGCGGTCTCAACCTTGGTTTTCGCTTTCTTATTAAGTTTCGGCACCATAGACAACACAGCCTCTTCCGCTTTCTGCTGTGACAGCGGATCTAAGGTACTGAACACCCTCAGGCCAATCCCCGGAGTAAAGTTATCCCCAACTTTCTGCTTCAGCTCACGCTGCAACTGCTGGAAATACGCCGGCTGACGACTGGCAATCTTAGGGCGAGACTGGACATCTAAAGGACGGGAAGCTGCCTGCTCATACTGTGCACCATTCAAGATACCGTTATCCATCATCAGCCTCAGAACCAGATCCCGACGCTGACGCGCCCGCTCCGGATTACGCCACGGGTTGTAATAAGATGGTCCTTTTGCCATCCCCACCAACAAGGCCTGCTGATCAATACGCAGTTCCTGCAACGGACGGCCAAAGTACAACCTCGCACCAAGTGCAAAGCCGTGAACCTCTTTCGCTCCGTCCTGCCCCAGGTAAATTTCATTTAAGTACGCTTCAAGAATCCTGTCCTTGCTGTAGCGATAATCAATAATTAGGGCAATGTAGGCTTCACTCAGCTTCCGCAGCAATGTTCGATCCCGGGACAGGAAGATATTCTTGGCCAGCTGCTGAGTCAGGGTACTGCCGCCCTGCACTGTCCTGCCCGCTTTCAAGTTCACCACCAGCGCACGTAGAATAGCCAACGGTGAGACACCTTCATGGTGGTAGAAATCGCGGTCTTCGGTAACCAGCAAGGCATCAACAAGAACCTCAGGGAACCGCTCCCGCGGCAGGAAGATACGCTGCTCACCTTCTTTGGTGCCCAACATCCCCAGCATCTTGGGTTCAATACGCAGGTAGCCAAGCTGGCGCTTGGTTCCCACCTCAGAGATGCTCTTCAGCTCGTTATCAGTAAACGTCAGCATCACATGGCGAGCGCCCTCATGGCCGTCCTCGAATTCAAAAGGACGACGGATCAGTTCAATCCGGGTTGAAGAAGACGAGTACTCACCTATCCGCTGCGGTGTCCTGACTTTATGGTACTGCAGCAAATCAAGCTCCCGGCGGATCTCATCCAGCGTCATCGCCTGATCAGGCTGTAAAGTTAGCACACGACCGTAAACAACCGCAGGCAGATTCCACAACTGACCGTCGAACTTATCGCGAACCACATTATCCAGATAGATCCCGACAACAAGCAGTACAGCAACCACTGCAATCGACACTTTCAAACCAAAGCTCAACAACCATTTGAGCCACCGTGGCATTGATGATTGCTTCTTTCTGGTACTCTTTTTCTTGCCCCGCTTTGCCGGGCGTTTTCTGGTTGTTGTTTTAGCCGACTTCGCCGCAGGTTTACGCCGGGTCGTGGCGGGTTTCTTTTCTCCGGGCTTTTTCGTGCCCGGCTTTTTGGGTGCAGGTGCGGCAAAGCGAACTGGCAACTTAATCATGGTGCTTTCTTCATTCCCGAAATCCACTTCCTTGCAACAGGCATCTACGCCAATAACAAGGAAGTAAAAATAGCAGGCCGCCCGTCCGGGGCGGCCATAGCAGATTACAGATACTTTTTAGTTTTACGTGTTGGCGCATGATTGGCAGGATCATCCGGCCACACATGCTTGGGATAACGTCCCTTCATCTCTTTTTGTACTTCACGATAAGAACCTTGCCAGAAAGCGGCCAGATCCTGAGTAATTTGTAATGGTCGCTGAGCAGGTGACAACAGCTCAAGTACCACAGGGACTTTCCCGTTGGCAATCACAGGAGAGCTCTTTTCACCGAACATCTCCTGCATCCTTACCGCCAGCGCCGGCTTTTGACCAGCCTGATAACGAATAGGGTAACGAAAACCAGTCGGCACCTGATAATGTGTCGGAAGCGCGGCATCCAGCGCCTGAGCTTTATCCCAGCCCAGGCGGGACTCCAGTGCTGCAACCAAATCCAGCTTATCAAGGGCTTTTAGAGTCTTCATCCCATGCATAAACGGCAACAGCCATTGCTCAGCTTCAGCCAGCAAGGTTGCCTCATCCATTGCAGGCAACTCCAGCTCTGGCAGCCATTCAGCAGCGCAACGGGCTCTGAGCAACAAACTTTCTGCACGATTGTTCCACGGCAGCACAGCCAAGCCTTTGCGGACAACCGCATTCAGCAGTGCTTCACTCGCCTTAGCCGGATCCGGTTCACCCATAGGGGTTCGCAGCAGAACCAGCTGACCACAACATAGGTGCTTTTCAGCGGTCAGGCGGCCTTTCTTATCATCCCAGTCCAGCCATTCCCGCTCAACAAAGAGGTGCGGCAATATATCCTGCAGTTGCTCCCCGTCAGCCGCAATAGCCGAAAATATCCGGCTGTCACCCTGACGGGTTTTCACGACATCCGCCACCACCAGCATGGCTTCATCTGCCATCGGCTCATCCGGCAACAGCATCGCGCCCTGGCCGTTGGCCAGCTGGTAACGCCCGTCACCGCCACGGGAAAGTGCTATTCGATCCGGGAAACCGGCAGCCATTAAAGGAGCAATCCATTCCGGAGCAACATTAAACGCCGATGATTTGGTGTCGGTCAGCTTAGCCAGATGTTGTTTCGCCCGCTGATGGTACTGTCCGCTTCGCGGTAATTTCCCCGCCTCCAGCAGGTTTAACTGAAAATGCAGATCCGGGTTATTCATTCCGCGCGGCGGATCTTCAAGCAGAGCCACCAGCATAGCCGCCGTTGTCATTGCTGCCGCTCCGTGCTGTTTTGCCATCAGCAATATTGCAGCATGGCGCGGTTCGGCACCAAGCAGCTGGATTTGCTGGCCTTTCTCTGTCAGCTGATAACGTTCATCCATCGCGCCAAGGCTTCGCAGCAAACACCTCGACTGCGCCAAAGACGGTGCCGGCGGCAAATCCAGCCAGCGCAACTCACCGGCATCACTGCAACCCCATTGCGCCAGCTCCATCGCAAGGCCGGTCAGATCTGCACGCATAATTTCAGGTTGCGGCACCGCTGGCTGTCTGGCAAGCATCTCTTCACTGTACAAGCGCAGGCAGATACCCGGCTCCAAACGTCCGGCTCGACCGGCTCGCTGCTCAGCAGAAGAGCTGGCTATTCGTACCGATTCCAGACGGCTGATCCCGGTTTTAGGATCCCACTGAGCGATGCGCTCCAGACCACAGTCGACAACCAGGCGGATCCCTTCAATGGTCAGGCTAGTCTCAGCGATATTGGTCGCCAGCACGACTTTGCGCTTTCCTTGCGGTGCCGGCATGATTGCCTGTTGCTGCTGTGTTGCACTAAGTTGCCCATATAAAGGAGAGACCAGCACATCCGCGCCGACTCTTTCTTCCAGCAATTCAGCCAGACGACGAATTTCCCCTGCCCCCGGCAGGAACACCAACATTGAGCCAGTTTCGCTGTTTAGCAGGTTTTGTATTTCTCGGGCGGTACTTTCAAGGAGCTGTTTGCTGTCTGCCACTGTTTTATAGAGGTGCTCAACCGGATAACAGCGACCTTCAGACTCGATATATCCGGCTTCCGGCATCAAAGTGGTCAGCGCTTCGGCATCCAGTGTCGCTGACATCACCAGCAGCTTTAGATCGTCACGCAACGCTTCCTGCACTTCCAGTGCCAGTGCCAGTGAGGTATCGGCATGGATACTGCGCTCATGGAATTCATCAAAAATCAGCAGGCCGATACCTTCCAGCTCCGGATCCTGTTGCAGCATCCGGGTCATCACCCCTTCAGTCACAATCTCCAGCCGGGTAGCAGCACTGATCCGGGTTTCCCCCCGGACACGGAAGCCAATCGTCTGGCCGACCTTCTCACCGAGCTGAGAAGCCAGGTAGGTTGCAATATTGCGGGCAGCCAGGCGACGAGGTTCCAGCATGATAATGCGCCCGTCGATACCGCCCTGCTGCAAAATAGCAAGCGGCAACCTGGTCGACTTACCGGCACCCGGTGGGGCCTTTAATATAAGCTGGGAACGAGATTGAAGCTGCTCAAGCAGCGGAGATAGAACGGCATCAATAGGCAGCTGTGACAATGTGAAAACCTTGTGTCATATTCAAATTACGCTGGACGCTATTGTACAAGAAAGTCGATTACCAGACCGAACATTTATCCGGCATATCAGCATACCGCTATCTATTGACGATACTAACGATTTCATTCGCTCATCAACCGGGTCGAGTCATAATGAACAGTAAGAACGAACGTCTATTCTTTGCCCTGGCGCTGGATCAGCCCGCCGAAAACAGACAGGCCTTCCGCCAGCTTTGTCATTTTTCCAGCCAGCTTCCTGAAGGCGGACGTAGGGTTCCCAACCGTAACCTGCACCTGACCCTGGCTTTTCTCGGCCAGGTCACGCTGGAGCAAAAAAGCCTGCTGATAAAACTGACAGAGCAGATCTCAGTTAACTCGTTTACTATCCATTGTTCACTATTGCGCTACTGGAAACGCAGCAAGATTCTCTGGCTGGGCAGCGAAGAAGCGCCACCACAGCTTTACCTGCTGGCGGATGAGCTCAAATCAGCCGCTCAGGCTGTCGGGCTGGAGCAGGATGAACGCGACTACATTCCGCATATCACCCTGAAAAAGCAGTTCCCCCGCCGTCCGGACCCGATGCCGCAAAGCCCGCAGCTTTCCTTTCACTTTCAGCATTTTGGCCTGTATATTTCAGAACCCTGCCAGACGACACACGGCTCCGGCGTCCAATACCGGTGCCTGCAGCAATGGCCGCTCAGGTGAGCTCAGACATCAACGGGATAACTTAACAGGATAAACAATGAAATTTGACCAACCGTTACAGGCTGCTAAATTGATTAAACGCTATAAGCGCTTCCTCGCCGATGTCGAGCTCCCGAATGGCGAGGTAAAAACAATGCATTGTGCCAATACTGGCGCAATGACAGGTTGTGCCGAGCCTGGCAGCACGGTCTGGTATTCCACTTCAGATAACCCGAAGCGGAAATATCCCAATAGCTGGGAGCTCACTCAAACCAAGGAAGGGCACTGGATTTGCGTCAACACAGCCCGGGCAAACCGCCTGGTAGAAGAAGCAATTAACAAGAAAGCCATCACAGAACTGCAAGGCTATTCGTCACTTCGAACAGAAGTAAAGTATGGTAGTGAAAACAGCAGGATAGACATATTACTTAGCGACGAAGACAAACCATCGTGCTACATAGAAGTTAAGAGTGTCACTTTGCTGGAAGAAAATGGTCAAGGATTTTTCCCGGATGCCGTAACCACCCGGGGGCAAAAGCACCTTCGGGAGCTGATGGAAGTGGCTCAACGCGGGGAAAGAGCTGTGCTGTTTTATGCAATTTTGCATTCAGGTATTGAAAAAGTATCCGCAGCACACCATATAGACCCGGACTATCATCAGTTGATAAAAGAAGCAGAACAGGCCGGTGTAGAGATCATCTGTTACAAAGCGGTATTGGACCAGAATGAGCTCTATTTGGACAATTGTATAGAATTCCGCCAAACCTCGTGAAAAATGATGCTTTCTTCACATTGGTATACAATAGGATATATGCAGTAATTGCCTCCAATTATCCTTTCTGCTATAGATTACCGCCCAATTTAACCAGTGACGGTTATTAGGTATATTAGGAGATGCTATATGCCAGAGAGCAAAGGTAAAAAATCGCTAGGCATCCTGGCTATTGCTGGGGTCGAGCCGTATCAGGAAAAAGCTGGCGAAGAATACATGGGAGAGGCGCAACTGGAGCACTTCCGTAAAATTCTAGAAGCTTGGCGCAATCAGCTTCGTGAAGAAGTTGACCGTACCGTAAACCACATGCAGGACGAAGCTGCAAACTTCCCTGATCCAGTTGATCGCGCGGCGCAAGAAGAAGAGTTCAGCCTGGAACTGCGTAACCGTGACCGTGAGCGTAAACTGATCAAGAAGATCGAAAAAACGCTGCAGCGCATCGAAGACGATGACTTTGGTTTCTGTGACTCTTGTGGTATCGAAATCGGTATCCGTCGCCTGGAAGCTCGTCCGACAGCCGAACTATGTATCGACTGTAAAACGCTTGCTGAAATCAAAGAAAGACAGATGGCAGGCTAATACTGCGGTATTATATTCCATCAACCATTATTAAGAGGGAGCGGCTGCTCCCTCTTTCATTTCTACTGATTTGTTTATGAGTACAGAAAACCGCTATATCGGACGTTTTGCTCCTTCCCCGTCAGGCCCATTGCACTTTGGCTCCCTAATCGCGGCCCTGGGTAGCTACCTCCAAGCCCGATCACATCAAGGATCCTGGCTGGTTCGCATGGAAGATCTGGATCCACCAAGGGAAATGCCTGGTGCTGCCGATGATATCCTGCGCACCCTGGAAGCATACGCATTACAGTGGGACGGCGGTATCATGTACCAAAGCCGACGCCATGACGCCTACCAGGCCCAGATCGATGCCTGGCTGCATGAACGGGAGGCTTACTACTGCCAATGTACCCGTAAACAAATCAAAATGGCCGGCGGTTATTACCCAGGAACCTGCCGCGAATTACACCAACAAGCCGCTAATAGTGCTGTTCGTTTAAAAGTTACTACGCCTGTTACCCATTTTTACGATAAACTCCATGGCCGAATTGAGATCCCCGAAGCTCTGGCCCAGGAAGATTTCATCATTCACCGCCGCGACGGTCTCTTTGCCTACAATCTGGCAGTCGTGCTTGATGATATTGAGCAAGGCGTGACCGAAATCGTACGCGGAGCCGATCTGATAGAACCTACCGGTCGGCAGATTAACCTTTACCGCCTGTTGCAACATCCGGAAGTCAGCTACCTGCACCTTCCGCTGGCTGTAACTGAAAACGGCAACAAGTTATCAAAGCAAAACCATGCGCCAGCTATCGACAAGGCCAACCCGAAACCGGCCTTGCTCCAGGCGATGACCTTTCTCGGGATGAACCCGCCAGCCGACCTGATGGCCTGCAGCCTGGACGATATCCTGAAATGGGGTGCTCTGCACTGGCGTGTTGACCGGCTGCCCAAGACGACAGCGATCACACTAGCATTCTAAAATTGCCTGCCGTGATATATGATATGCGGCTGTTTGTTGAACCAGATCCACGAAAATGAGGTGTATTATCTTTAATCGAGTAGCCAGCTTTTGCCGTAAGGTATTGAATCGCGACAGTAGTACTCCCGCCAATGAGGAGCAGGCTTTGCAAATTTTTCAACGCCAAGAGCACGGCATTTCACGTAAAGATATCAGCGAAAATGCGCTGAAGGTACTTTATCGCCTCAATAAGGCCGGTTATGACGCCTACCTTGTAGGCGGTGGTGTTCGTGATCTGTTACTGGACAAACAACCGAAAGACTTTGATATCGCTACCAACGCAACACCGGAAGAGATCAAAAAGCTATTTCGCAACTGCCGCTTGATCGGCCGTCGCTTCCGCCTGGCGCATATCCTGTTTGGCCGTGACGTTATTGAAGTGGCAACGTTCCGTGGTCACCATGCCGATGCCAAACCAAATATTCGCAACAAACAGAATATTTCCGCGCAGAATCAGGAAGGCATGCTGCTGCGTGATAATGTCTACGGCACCATTGATGAAGATGCCGAGCGCCGAGACTTTACCATCAACGCGCTTTACTACAGTATCAAAGACTTTACTGTCAGCGACTACGCCAACGGTGTCCACGATCTGGAAAACCGTATTGTCCGCCTGATGGGCGATCCGGAAACTCGCTACCGCGAAGATCCAGTTCGGATGCTGCGTGCTGTGCGCTTTGCAGCCAAGCTAGACATGGATATCGAAGAGAAGACAGCCGCGCCTATCCATCAGCTGTCGACACTGCTACAGGATATTCCTGCAGCCCGTCTGTTTGAAGAAAGCCTGAAGCTGCTTCAATCCGGTAACGGACTAGAAACTTACAAACTGCTGCGCCACTACAACCTGTTCCAGCAACTGTTCCCGCTGCTGTCTGAGCACTTTACCGAAGAGCAGGACAGCCAGACCGAGCAGATGATCGAGCATATCCTGGCTGCAACAGACAAGCGAATCGTTGAAGATAAGCGGGTAAACCCGGCCTTCATGTATGCAGCTATGCTGTGGTACCCGATGGTAACTCGCGCAGAAGAGATCTCCTTTACCAGCGGCCTATCCTACTATGATGCCTTTATGGTGGCATCAAACGATATCTTGGATGAGCAGGTGAAGACGATTGCGATCCCTCGCCGCTTCACTACGACTGTCCGTGATATCTGGCAGCAACAAATGCGCTTTAGCCGTCGTACCGGCAAACGTGCCTTCAAGATGCTGGAGCACCCGAAATTCCGTGCCGCTTATGATTTCATCGAGATGCGCGCCCTGTTTGAAGGTGATGACGTCAAAGAGCTGGCCGACTGGTGGAATGAATTCCAGTCAGCAGATCGTAACAAGCGCGGAAAAATGGTGCAGCTGATCAACGATGGCAACGGTGGCCAGCGTCGTCCGCGTCGCCGCCGTCCTCAGCGTCGCAGAAGACCACAAGCTAAATCATCAGTTAAATCATCATGATCCGAGCTTATATTGCAATAGGCAGTAACCTGGGTGATCCTGTCGCCCAGGCCAACAGCGCTATCGAAGCGCTGAAAACCGTACCGGGAATCAAAGTCGTTGCCGAGTCATCTCTTTACAGCAGCACTCCGATGGGACCTCAGGATCAACCTGATTACATCAATGCTGTTGTCGCCATTGACACGACTCTGTCACCACTTGAACTGCTCGACCAGACCCAGGCAATCGAACTGAAGCATGGCCGGGAACGTAAGGACGAGCGCTGGGGCCCGAGAACCCTGGATCTCGATATTATCCTGTACGGCGATCTGGTGCAGGACTCTGAGCGACTGACCATCCCGCACTACGGTATGAAAGTACGTGAATTCGTACTCTACCCGCTGGCAGAAATTGCCCCGGATTTAATCCTGCCTGACCAAACAGCACTGCAAACTCTGCTGTCTCAGGTAGATCGCAATGGCCTATCCGTCTGGAACCACTAAGGCATTGTTTTAGGGAGATAAGTTTATGAAAAAGATTACCATCAACGACCTAATGAAATGGAAGCAGGAAGGTCGTAAATTTGCGTCAGTAACCGCTTATGATGCTAGCTTTGCCCAGCTGTTTGAACAGCAGGAAGTACCCGTCATGCTGGTGGGCGACTCTCTGGGTATGGTACTGCAGGGCAAACCGGACACTCTGCCTGTCAGCGTACAGGATATCGCCTATCACACCCGTTGTGTGCGTGCCGGCAGCCCGAATTCACTACTAATGGCTGATATGCCTTTCATGAGCTACAGCACACCGGAGCAAGCTTGTGAGAATGCTGCCGAACTGATGCGTGCCGGTGCCAACATGGTGAAGCTTGAAGGCGGTGCCTGGCTGGCTGAAACTGTTTCAAAACTGACAGAACGAGCAGTTCCTGTCTGTGCCCACCTTGGCCTGACGCCTCAATCAGTAAACATTTTTGGTGGCTATAAAGTTCAGGGACGTGACTCTGACCACGCTGAGCAGATGGTAAAAGATGCTATCCTGTTGAAAAATGCAGGCGCACAAATCATTTTGCTGGAATGCGTACCGGCCCGTCTGGCGGAACGCATTACCAAAGCTGTCGAAGTACCAGTGATTGGTATCGGTGCAGGTAACGCGACCGACGGCCAAATCCTGGTGATGCATGACATGTTCGGTATCTCCGCCAACTATATTCCACGCTTCTCAAAGAACTACCTGGCAGAAACCGGCGAGATGCGTGCGGCTGTTACCAAATACCTAGAAGATGTCGAGGCCGGGACGTTCCCGGGCCCAGAACATACCTTTGAGTAAGGAATTAAAAATGCAAACATTCGCTGAGATTGCCCCGATCCGAGAGCAAGTTCGCCTGTGGCGCCGTGAAGGCCGCCGTATCGCGTTTGTTCCGACCATGGGCAACCTGCATGAAGGCCACCTTACACTGGTTCGTAAAGCGCGTGAAAACGCTGATATCGTCGTTGTCAGCATCTTTGTTAACCCAATGCAGTTTGATAAAGCTGACGACCTGGCTAACTACCCGCGCACCCTTGACGACGATCTGGCGAAACTGAACGCTGAAGCCGTAGACATGGTCTTCACCCCAACGCCGGACATCATGTATCCGCAGGGCCTGGATCGCCAGACCTTTGTCGATGTTCCGGGTCTGTCTACTATGCTGGAAGGCGCGCTGCGTCCGAGTCACTTCCGCGGCGTATCCACCGTTGTGACTAAGCTGTTTAACATCGTTCAACCGGACGTAGCCTGTTTCGGTGAGAAAGACTACCAGCAGCTGGCTTTGATCCGCCAGATGGTTAAAGACATGGCGATGGACATCGAAATCATCGGTGTACCGACCGTACGTGAAATGGACGGCCTGGCAATGAGTTCTCGCAATGGTCTTCTGACTGTTGATGAGCGTCAACGTGCACCGGTTCTATCCCGCTCTATGCGTTGGATCAGCAGCCAGATGCGCGGTGGCCGTACCGATTACTCGGAAATTGTTGTTGATGCCAGCGACCAGCTGCGTGCTGCAGGCCTGCAACCGGATGAAATCTATATCCGTGATGCCGCGACTCTGCAGTCAATCTCAGAAGAAAGCCAGCAGGCCGTGATCCTGATGTCTGCATTCCTGGGTAAAGTTCGCCTGATCGATAACCAGACAGTTGATCTAACACCTCCGGCTCCGGCAGAGCAGCCATCAGACTCTTAAATGATTCATTATGACTGATACAAAAATCCCGGCCATGTGCCGGGATTTTTTATGGTTGTAGCTTTTAATAAGCACAGCTTTTCGATTTTAGCCGTTGCTATGAACGCAAACCGATGCCACGGGAAATCAAATAGTGGACAAAGCCATACAGTGCCAGAGTAAATGCGCTGAGAACCGCGAACGAAGTACCGATACCGACATCAGAGACACCCAGGAAGCCATAACGGAAAGCATTAACCATATAAACAATAGGGTTAAGCTTGGATACGCCCTGCCAGAACTCAGGCAACAAACTCAATGAATAGAATACCCCGCCCAGATAAGTCAGCGGTGTCAGCACGAATGTCGGGATAATACTGATGTCATCAAATGTCTTGGCATATACCGCGTTGATAAGACCGCCCAGTGAGAAAACCACAGATGTCATCAGCACAGTCGCAATCACCACGACCGGATGCGCAACCTGCAGATCTACAAACAATAGCGACACTACAGACACAATAAAACCAACCCCTAAACCACGCAGCACACCGCCACCGACATAACCGGCGATGATCACATAGTTAGGCACCGGAGCAACCAGCAGCTCCTCAATGTTGCGCTGGAACTTGGCACTGAAAAACGACGAAGCTACATTGGAATAGGAATTGGTGATCACCGACATCATGATCAAACCAGGAACGATATATTCCATGTAAGTAAAGCCGCCCATCTCACCGATACGACTGCCGATCAGGCTGCCAAAAATGATGAAATACAAAGTCATGGTGATTGCCGGCGGAACCATGGTCTGAATCCAAATCCGGGTAAATCGGTTAACCTCTTTGGTGATCAGGCTCTTAAAGGCGATCCAGTACTGGCGCTTCATGCTTGCTCTCCTTTGCTCTGTGCCACCAGAGTGACAAACAATTCTTCCAGACGGTTCGCCTTATTACGCATCGACTTTACTTCAATCCCCTGCTCTGTCAGTTGGGAGAATACATCGTTCAGGCTTTCTCCCTTGGAGATATTCACCTCAAGGGTGTGATTATCCGGCAGTTTCCAGTCAATCCGGTTCAGCTCGGGCTTATTGCCGTTCAAGTTCACATCCAAAATAAAGGTTTCCGTTTCCAGCTTACCCAGCAGCGCTTTCATACTCGTATGTTCAATCAAAATCCCGTTGTTGATAATACCGATATTGCGGCACAGCATTTCAGCTTCTTCCAGGTAGTGAGTCGTCAGGATAATAGTGACCCCCTGGCGGTTAATTTCACGCAGAAAGTCCCACATAGAACGGCGCAACTCAATATCAACCCCAGCAGTCGGTTCATCAAGGATCAACAACCTAGGCTCATGCATCAGCGCACGGGCAATCATCAGCCGGCGCTTCATACCGCCAGAAAGGTTCCGAGCCCGCTCATGGCGCTTTTCCCACAAATCCAGCTGGCTTAGGTACTTTTTCGCCCGTTCTTTCGCCTGCTGGCGTTCTACGCCGTAATAACCGGCCTGATTCACAACGATCTGTTCAACCGTTTCGAACTGGTTGAAATTAAACTCCTGAGGAACCAAGCCTAACTGATTTTTCGCATCAACCAGTTGAGTATCAATATCGTAGCCAAAAACCTTTACCGTTCCTGATGTTTTATTGACCAGTGAACTGATGATCCCGATGGTGGTAGATTTCCCGGCACCATTTGGGCCAAGCAAAGCAAAAAAGTCCCCTTCTTCGACATTCAGGCTCATATTTTTCAGCGCCTGAACACCGCCCTTATAAATTTTGCTTACACTTTTTATTTCCAATGCGTTCATAAAATGCAATCTTTATGTTAGAAATTTTATTCACTCGGACAACTAATCCGATTTGCTATCTGGCCAGCTTGTGTATAGTGGAGCCAGTTTTCATAACTATCCGCCCTGGCATAACCAGGGGTGATACTTATGTGAATTAGTAATACCCGTCGGAATGTTTCTCTGGCGTCAGCCCTGAAAAGTATTATTACTTCAGAACAGTGAGACATAGCTGAAAGCGCGATATTGCTTGATTTGGAAAGAAATCAATACACCTGTAATCAAGCGCTATTTCCAACAGACAGAAATAATATAATGTTTCCCGACAGGTATAAGAATGTATCAGAGAAAGGCATCATCATGGCAGATATTAAGCAGCTCTTCGCAAATAATCTCTCCTGGTCAGAGAATATTAAGGAAGAAACCCCGGAGTTCTTTACTCACCTAGCAAAAGGCCAACGCCCTGAATACTTATGGATCGGTTGTTCTGACAGCCGGGTTCCCGCTGAACGATTAACCGGCCTGGATTCCGGTGAACTGTTCGTTCACCGTAATGTTGCCAACCAGGTGATCCACACCGATCTTAATTGCCTATCGGTGGTTCAGTATGCGGTTGATGTACTGAAAGTAAGACACGTAATTGTCTGTGGCCACTACGGCTGTGGCGGGGTAACGGCCGCTATCGACAACCCTCAGCTTGGCCTGATCAACAACTGGCTGCTGCACATCCGCGACCTGTATCTGAAATACCGCCCGGAATTAAGCACCCTGCCACGCGAAGAGTGGAGCGACAAACTGTGTGAAATCAATGTTGCAACTCAGGTTTATAACCTGGGCAATTCCACCATCATGCAGCAGGCATGGGAGCGCGGCCAGAACGTTAAAATTCACGGCTGGATCTACGGCATCGGCGACGGTGTTCTGAGGGATCTCGGCGTAGCCGCCACCAGCAAAGAAGGCCTGGAAGAAGCCTACCAGAACGCCATGGCTTCAATCGTCCCGACCATCGAGTAAGAGCAATCGGGATATATACCAATAAAAAAAAGCGACCTTAACGGTCGCTTTTTTTAAATCCGTAAAGCATTAATCTTCAAGTGGTACTACTCTGCCGATAAATGGCAGGTGACGGTATTTTTGCGCGTAGTCGATACCTACACCAACAACGAACTCATCAGGAATCTCGAAACCAACCCACTCAACATCAACATGAACCTCACGACGCTCAGGCTTATCTAGAAGCGTACAGATACGAATTGAGTTCGGCTCACGCAGTGCCAGGATCTCGCAGACTTTGTTCAGGGTATTACCAGTATCGATAATATCTTCCACCAGCAGCACATCTTTACCTTTAATGTCATCATCCAGATCTTTCAGGATGCGTACATCGCGGTTGCTTTCCATGGTATTGCCATAACTTGATGCAGTCATGAAGTCGACTTCATGCGGAAGCTCGATCGCACGAGCCAAATCGGCCATAAATACGAAAGAACCACGCAACAGGCCAACCATTACTAGGTTTTCAGAATCCTTGTAGCACTCTGTGATCTGCTGTCCCAGCTCTTTTACCCGCGCCTGAACATCCTGCTCAGAAATCATTACTTCAACTGTGTGCTTCATCTTCTTCTCCATCAGGACGGCTCAATCAACCGCCTGCAGGCTATCACTCTCAACGGATCTCTATTCTAACACTCACAGTTATTTTATCGATACTGTCAACTATATGATACAGCTTGAATAAAAACTGGTTTGAACGCAATCTGTTGCTATTGTAAAGTTATGAGGAAGAATCAGCATATAACTTTAAAAAATAGTTAGGGCTAGGGAATAAGCGAAATGGATACGATCGTTAAGAAAACCAGAACACGCCTTTCACCAGAAAAAAGAAAACAGCAATTACTTGATTACGCGCTGGATGTTTTTGCCCGTCGCGGCATCGGTCGTGCAGGTCACGCCGACATCGCCGAAATGGCCAACGTGTCCGTAGCAACTGTGTTTAACTACTTCCCAACTAGGGAAGCTCTCGTCGAACAGGTGCTAACGCAGGTTGAAAACCGATTCAGCACAATGCTACAGACATGTATGGGCAACCCAGGCAAACCATTGCTGCTGCGCCTCAACTGCATCACTCACAACCTGATTGATGCCGTTATCGAACAGCAGGACTGGCTAAAAGTCTGGTTTGAGTGGAGTACTTCAATCCGTGATGAAATCTGGCCACAGTTTACTCACGATAACCGTAAGAGCCTTGAATGCCTGACTGAAATGTTTGCAGAAGGACAGGAAAAACAAGAGATCTCCACTCAACAACCTGCGGAGAAACTTGCTTGGCAATTGTACGGTATTTGCTACGTGCTTTACCTGCAGGCCAACCTTAACCCAGATCAGGAACAGATGCGAGAACTGGCTGATGGTTATGTTACCGGTCTCCTTGGTAAATAACTTACCGTCTCAGTCTTTCAATCCTCCAAACAAGGCCAGCGTTAAGCTGGCCTTATATTTATCGTCAAAGCAATAACTTAAACGGATAAACTAACATGCGGTATCAAAAACAACTGGGTCATGCGGCTCTAGCTCTACCGCCACCTTATCGCCGACCTGCAGGATGAGATGCGAATTGACCATCAGCTTGTGTCCCTGATAATCCACCGTATAGCGACAGCTGTCGCCCATGAATAACTGCTCAGTGATCACCCCGAGCCCTGTTTCGGCCGGTTTGATCCTCAGGTTTTGTGGCCTCAGTAACCATTCAACATTGGTCCCGGAGCCATACTGTCTGTCAGCTTTCAGATCAAGCTCACCAAACGGTGTAAACAACTGATGATCATTCTTCACCGTCGCCGGTAGATAGGAACCGGTTCCCAGAAATTCAGCAACAAACCGGCTGCTCGGACGATAATACAGCTCTGTGGCATAACCAAACTGCTCAATCACCCCGTTATTCATTACAGCCAGACGATCAGCAAAAGCAAAGGCTTCTTCTCGACTGTGAGTAACAAAAATCGCTGTCACCCCCTGCTCTTTAAATATCCGGCGGATCTCTTTGATCAACCCATGACGGACCTGGGTGTCGATATTGGAGAAAGGCTCATCCAGCAAAATTAAATCCGGCTCACAAGCCAGAGCCCGGGCAATCGCGACTCGCTGCTGCTGACCGCCAGATAACTGGTGAGGGTAGCGTTTATCCAATCCGGTCAGATGCACCAGCTCCAGCATATCCTTAACTTTGGTTTCAATCCGGTTGCTATCCCAGTCTCGTAACCCAAAAGCTATATTCTCTGCCACCGTCAGATGCGGAAAAAGGGCGTAATCCTGGAAAATCATACCGATGTTACGCTTTTCTGGTGGCAGCCAGGTATGCTGGTCCGCAATCACCCGTCCATTGATATGAATATCACCACTTTCCAACGGCAACAGGCCGGCAATGGCTTTAAGCAATGTTGTCTTACCACAGCCACTGGCCCCCAGCAGGCAGACAATCTCGTTATCTTTGACAGGCAGGGAGAGATTCTTCAGTACCGCCTGCCCGTTGTACTTACATGTCAGGTTTCGAACGGATAATGCATGACTCATCAGTGTTTCTGCTCCAATGAACGGTTAACCATCACCAGTGGGATCAAGCCAACAAAGACAAGGATAATCGCCGGAAGGGCTGCCAGCTCAAGCTGCTCATCTGAGGCGAAGTTAAAGACATAAGTTGCCAGTGTTTCGAAATTAAAAGGCCGCAACAACAAGGCTGCGTTGAGTTCCTTCATTGACTCAATGAACACCAACAAACCGGCGATCAGGCATCCTCTGCGAATAAGAGGCAGGTGAACCCGGCGCAACATTTGGGTTGAAGCATAGCCCATAGTTTTTGATGCCATGTCCAGCGATGGCGGCACCTTAGCCAGGCTACTTTCGATACTACCGATCGCCACGGCGGCAAAACGCACCACAAACGCAAAGATAATCGCAATCATAGTACCGGAGAAAAACAGGCCCGGACGGCCAAAACCAAAGCTAATCGCCATATCGTTAAGTAGGTGATCTGCACTGGTCAGCGGGATCATCACCCCGATAGCCAAAACAGTTCCGGGCACAGCATACCCCAATGACGACATCCGGATCGGCACCAGCGTCGACCTGCCGCCATCAAGACGACGATAAAAATTCACAGTGAGCGCCAACAGCACAGCCAGTAAAGCAGCTACCGTGGCTACAAACAGGCTGTTCAAGCTGTATTGCTGAAATTCAGGCGTCCAGCTCTCGGCGAAGTAATGCCAGGTGTAATATCCCAGCTGCAACAATGGCAAAGCAAAAGCAAAGCAGAACAGCCCCCAACACCAAACCAGAGCCAGCCATTTGTTCAGTCCTGTCAGGGTATAGCGAATATCATCACCATGCTCAAACTCCTGCTGAAACAGCTTCTGCTTGCGGCGGCTGAAACGTTCAGCACTGATCAACAAGAAGATCACCATCAGCATGATGGCGGAAATTTTGGCGGCAGCATTGAGATTGGAGTACCCCAACCAAGTATCGTAAACCGCGGTTGTCAGGGTGTTGACCGCGAAGTAACTGACTGTACCGAAATCTCCCAGCGTCTCCATCGCCACCAGTGACATACCGACAGCAATAGAAGGACGAGCCAACGGCAGCGAAATCCTGCGGAAGCTATCCCAAGGCGAACAACGCAGCAAACGGGCTGATTGAAGCAGGCTGACACTCTGTTCCATAAAGGCTGCACGGGCCAGCAAGTAGATGTAAGGGTAAAGGACTAAGGCCAGAACCAGACAGGCTCCACCTAACGAGCGAATGTCCGGGAACCAGTAATCATGGATAGTTTGCCAGCCAAACAAGTCGCGAAGGAAAATCTGGATCGGGCCGGCATAGTCAAACCAGTCGGTATAGATATAACCAATGATGTAGCCGGGCATCGCCAACGGCAGAACCAGAGCCCACTGCAACACTTTTTCTCCGGGGATCCGGCACATCGCCATGATCCAGGCAGCAGGCAGGCCAAAAAGCAGGGCAAGCACCAGGGTTCCGGTTACCAGCCAGAATGTATTGCCGGTATAGGTCGCCATGACTGTGCCCATCAAGTGAGAGAAGACCTCATCAGACTCTCCCATCGCGGTATAAAAAATTGCCAGAACGGGCAAAACCAGCAGCAGGGAAAGCCCCCAGCCACTGGTTCGCCAAAACATATATTTTTCTTTCATTGCTTACTACTTAGCACCAATGAATAAATGGGGCATGGTGCCCCATTTTTTGTAACGACTACTTACAGATCAAACTTCACTTCATCCAGTAGTTTGATCGCCGTGCTGTGATAGTGCGCCACTTTTTCCAGTGACAGGTTATCAGCACTGAAGTCACCCCATGACGCAACAAGCTCTGAGCGCTTAACACCTTCCTTCACCGGATACTCGTAGTTCACTTCCGCATACATATGCTGTGCCTTATCATCGGTCAGGAATTCCATCAGCTTCTGAGCATTCGCTTTGTTAGGCGCATACTTAGCCATCGCCATACCGCTTACATTCACGTGAGTACCATTTGCTTTCTCACCCGGGAAGTTAATGTAAACCGCTTCAGCCCATGACTTCTGCTTCTCATCATTCACCATTTTGCCCAGGTAGTAGCTATTGCCGATCGCCAGATCACACAAGCCTTCCTTCACTGCTTTCACCTGGGCACGGTCATTACCCTGAGGCTTACGTGCCAGGTTCGCCTTCACGCCTTTCAGCCATGCTTTCGCCTCAACCTCACCATGATTAGCAATCATTGAAGAAACCAACGACACGTTATATGGGTGCTTACCGGAGCGAGTACAGATCTTGCCTTTCCATTCAGGCTTCGCCAGATCTGCGTAGTCAAAGTTCGCAGGAAGGTGACCAACACGGTCACGGGAAGAGTAAACGCTGCGGGTACGCAATGTCAGCGCAAACCACTCATCTTCATTGTCACGGTACTGTGCCGGAACGTTTTTCTCGATTTCTTTACTGTCTACAGGCTGAACTAGTTTCTTGTCTGCCAGCTCAACCAGACGGCTGATATCCGTTGTCAGAATAACGTCCGCCGGACTGTACTCACCTTCCTGCTGTAGCTTCTCAGCCAGGCCCTTCTTGGCAAATTTCACATTAACCTTAATACCGGTTTCTTTTGTGAATTCATCAAACATTGGTTCAACCAAGAATGGTTGACGGTAAGAATAAACATTTACTTCTTCAGCAGCAGTCGCCACCTGTGGAGCCGCCAAACCAACCAGAATCGCCGAAGCCAACAGCTTTTTCATTTATCATCCCTTAATGCAAAATGTAATGAGAATGTTTATCAGTTCGATGATTATACTGTAGCACTTTTGTAAAACAATGCTCTCTTACATTTGAAAACAAAAAAAACGCTGCCTTCTGGCAGCGTTTTTAAAAGTTGTGATCTAAATGTATGTTATGAGTTTCGTAACAGCGTATTAACTTTAAGCACTTCCATTCATACCAAGAATATCTGTAGTGCTTTATCGTATCTCTCTACTCTTTATGTTATTTCACACTTACGAACTCAGGATAGGCATCAATACCACAGTCATGTAAATCCATACCCGCCAGCTCTTCTTCTTCTGTCACACGAATACCAACTGTGTACTTCAGTACCGCCCATACCGCCAGGCTCATAGCAAATACCCAACAGAAGATTACCGCCGCACCCAGTAACTGCGCACCGAAGGTAGCGTCCGCGTTGCTGAACGGTACAACCATCAAGCCAAACAGACCACAGGTACCGTGAACCGAAATCGCACCAACCGGATCGTCAATCTTAAGCTTATCCAGACCAATAATGCTGAAGACAACCAAAGCACCGGCAATCACACCGATAATGACTGCAGCAACCGGAGACGGTGAAAGCGGATCCGCCGTAATCGCAACCAGACCAGCCAGAGCGCCGTTAAGGATCATAGTCAGATCCGCCTTGCCCCAGGTCGTCTTACAGACCGCCAGCGCAGCAATCGCACCGGCAGCAGCTGCCGCATTGGTATTAAGGAAGATCTGACCAACAGCTGTCGCGTTCTCAAAGTCAGAAACCATCAGCTGTGAACCGCCGTTGAAGCCAAACCAACCGAACCACAGGATGAAAGTACCCAGTGTTGCCAATGGCATGTTTGAACCCGGAATCGGCATAATCTCACCGTTTTTACCGTATTTACCTTTACGGGCACCCAGTAGAAGTACCCCCGCTAATGCCGCAGACGCACCGGCCATATGAACGATACCCGAGCCGGCAAAGTCACTGAAGCCCGCTTCTGACAGGAAGCCGCCACCCCAGGTCCAGTAACCCTCCATTGGATAAATAAAGGCCGTCAAAATGACTGAGAAAACGAGGAACGACCATAGTTTCATGCGCTCAGCAACAGCACCGGATACCACCGACATCGCTGTAGCAACAAAAACTACCTGGAAGAAGAAATCAGATTCCAGCGAGTGATCAGCCCCTTCAGCCTGAGTACCAATCAGCGAGCCGAATGAAGGCAGCCAGCCCCCTTCGCCATTATCGACATACATAATGTTGTAACCCACGATGAGATACATGGTGCAGGCAATGGCATAAAGACAGAAGTTTTTAGTCAGAATCTCTGTCGTATTTTTCGAACGAACCAAACCCGCTTCCAGCATGGCAAACCCTGCCGCCATCCACATAACCAGTGCGCCGGACATAAGGAAGAAGAATGTGTCGAGCGCATAACGCAGCTCTGTTACTGTCGTTGATAGTTCCATAGTCATAACCCCTCTCAGTCCAGTTCCTATAATGCTTCCAGATCGGTCTCACCGGTACGGATACGCACGGCATGATCCAAGTCATAAACAAAAATCTTACCGTCACCGATTTTTCCGGTTTGGGCTGCTTTTGAAATCGCCTCAACAATCGACTCCAGGTTTTCTGCCTGAGTCGCAATCTCCAGCTTCACCTTCGGCAAAAAATCAACCTGATATTCAGCACCGCGATACAGCTCGGTATGCCCTTTCTGACGACCAAATCCCTTTACTTCTGTTACCGTCATCCCTTCAACACCAACATCGGCCAGCGCTTCACGCACATCATCCAGCTTGAACGGTTTTATGATTGCATTAATTAGTTTCATTGCCTGCTCCTCGAATTCAGAACTCCCTCTCAATTACAGTTCACAAGCAAACAAGCTTTGTGCCAGTTTTTAAATCGCTTAAAAATCAAAATCTTAACCAGAAAGACAAATATAATAAAAAAAGGCTGCACCATAGCGGTGCAGCCTTTTCACTCAAAGGAAGCAAATTGTTCTGAAACGGGGCGACGTAGTTAGAAACGAGTCACAAATGCGCGCCAGGCCTGAAGCATCTGCTCAAAATCTTCAAAACCACACAAAGACATACACTCTTCATCGTAAAAGCTCATGTCTTCTTCAAGCTCGGTATCATCTTCAGAAAACAGATAATTAGCTTGGACTAAGGCTTCATTGTCCTGCAGGCAAAGGGTCAGCTCCTCTCCTACCAGTCGCCATTCCTGGGTACTGTTTTTCAACGCACCAATTTGAGCCACGATAGTGTCCATCTTGGCAAAGTCTTTTCCGACTTCCTCAACCAACCAGCGCCCCATCGCCTCGTGGCCCATTGAGAATACGGCATGATAGCTACCTTCCAGGGTGTTTTTCTTAAATTCGTAGTCCATAGCTATCCTCATCAATCTTAATTCAGTCTTTGGCAACCGTGGCTGATACAATAACGGTACGTAGCAGGGCAACAGTGCTGTCAACCTGCATAATGCACTACGTCGGCATGTAATAGTCATTACCAGAGTCCGCACATTGTCAGGATCTGGCGCAGGAATGCAACCTCACCTTACCCGAAGGCAGCAAATGACCATTTGCGGCCAGCATCATGGATGAATCCCTTCTAACAGGAATAAAACGAATGAAGATTGTTATTGCCCCGGATTCCTACAAAGAAAGCCTGACCGCGATGCAAGTGGCCACCGCCATTGAAGATGGTTTTCGCGATATCTTGCCCGATGCTGAATATCACAAGCTTCCAGTCGCTGACGGCGGAGAAGGCACTGTGCAATCTCTGGTTGATGCTACCAGCGGTATCATCATGAGCCGCAAGGTAACAGGCCCTTTGGGTGAACAGGTAAACGCTTTTTGGGGCCTACTGGGTGATGGCCACACAGCTGTCATTGAAATGGCCGCCGCTTCTGGCCTGCACCTTGTAAAACCAGAGCTGCGAAATCCATTGCTTACCACAACATTCGGTACCGGAGAATTGATAAAGGCCACCTTAGATAATGGGGTTGAGCATATCATCATCGGTATCGGCGGCAGCGCGACCAATGACGGCGGACTAGGGATGGCACAAGCGTTGGGGATTGAGTTTTCAGACAGCAACGGAAAAGCACTCGGCTTTGGCGGCAGCGAATTGTCGAAGCTTGTCTCGATTGATACCAGCAAGGTCGATCCGAGGCTGGCAAATATAAAGTTGGAAGTAGCCTGTGATGTCGACAACCCGCTCTGTGGCCCCAAAGGCGCTTCCCACATATTTGGCCCGCAAAAAGGCGCAACACCGGAAATGGTCGAGTTACTGGATTCAAACCTGGCGCATTATGCAGATATCATCAAACACCAGCTCGGCCGTGATATCAAAAATACCGCCGGAGCAGGTGCTGCTGGCGGACTCGGCGCAGCATTGCTTGGTTTGCTGGATGCTGACCTGCGCCCCGGCATTGATATCGTGATGGAGGCAGTTAATCTATCAGATGCCATAACGGGTGCAGATCTGGTGATCACAGGTGAAGGCCGTATCGACAGCCAGACGATTCACGGTAAAACGCCTGTCGGCGTAGCACGCTGCGCAAAACAGCAGAATGTTCCGGTCATCGCTATCGCCGGTTGTGTATCCGCTGACAGTAATGTGGTCTATGACCATGGCATTGATGCTGTTTTCAGTGTTGTCCCGCGAGCAATGACATTAGAAGAGGCCTTCAAAGAAGCCACATTCAATGTCAGGATGACAGCAAGTAATGTGGCCAGAGTCTGGGTCTTAGGAAGAAAATAACGGGCTCAGAGGGGGGCCATTCTGAGAAGCCAGGAAAGAAAAAAGGGAAGCCAACTATTGGCTTCCCTTTTCTGTTATCAGGTTTGAATACCGAAAGGCAACTTATCGCTTGCCTCTCGAATCCCTTACCTCGCTTAGATAACCTATACCGCCGCCTGAATAATGACGTCACCGGCTTTATTGGTGTAACTCTCCATCTTATGGAAGTTCAGGTAACGATAAGTATCGGCTGCTGTGGCATCGATTTGTTTGGCGTACTCCAGATATTCTTGCTGAGTAGGAATACGTCCAAGGATCGCACCGACTGCCGCCAACTCTGCCGAAGACAGGTAAACATCAGCACCGGTTCCCAAACGGTTCGGGAAGTTACGGGTCGAGGTCGACATTACCGTCGCCTTATCGGCTACCCGGGCTTGGTTACCCATACACAGTGAACATCCCGGGGTTTCAATCCGTACCCCGGCACGACCGAAGATACCGTAATAACCTTCTTCGGTAAGCTGATCGCGGTCCATCTTCGTCGGTGGCGCAACCCACATTCTGGTATCAAGCTGACCTCCGAATTTCTCCAACAGCTTACCTGCAGCACGGAAGTGACCGATATTGGTCATACACGAACCGATGAAGACCTCATCAATCTTGGTGCCCTGCACTTCTGACAACAGACGCGCATCATCCGGATCATTCGGCGCACACAGGATCGGCTCCTTGATTTCTGCCAGATCAATCTCGATCACATGGGCATACTCTGAATCCTTATCCGCTTCCATCAGCTCAGGATTAGCCAGCCAATCTTCCATCGCAGTGATCCGGCGCTCAATCGTACGGCGATCACCATAACCTTCTGCAATCATCCACTTAAGCATCACAATATTCGATTGCAGATACTCAGAGATCGACTCTTCTGACAACTTAACCGTACAACCTGCAGCACTTCGCTCAGCAGATGCGTCAGAAAGCTCAAACGCCTGCTCTACCGTCAGGTGCTCAACCCCTTCGATTTCCAGGATACGGCCGGAGAATTCATTGATCTTGCCCGCTTTCTCAACGGTCAACAGACCTTGTTGAATCGCATAGTAAGGAATCGCATGAACCAGATCGCGCAGAGTGATCCCAGGTTGCATCTCGCCTTTGAAGCGCACCAGGATCGATTCCGGCATATCCAGCGGCATCACACCGGTTGCCGCCGCAAATGCGACCAGACCGGAGCCTGCCGGGAACGAAATACCCAGCGGGAATCGAGTGTGTGAGTCACCACCGGTACCGACAGTATCCGGCAGCAACATACGGTTCAACCAGGAGTGAATAACACCGTCGCCCGGACGCAGGGCTACACCGCCACGATTCATGATGAAATCTGGCAGAGTATGGTGAGTAACAACATCAACCGGTTTAGGATAGGCAGAGGTGTGACAGAATGACTGCATAGTAAGTTCAGCAGAGAAGCCAAGACAAGCCAGATCTTTCAGCTCATCACGGGTCATCGGCCCGGTTGTATCCTGGGAGCCGACCGTTGTCATCTTAGGCTCGCAGTATGTCCCCGGACGGATCCCTTCGACACCGCATGCCTTACCGACAATCTTCTGAGCTAAGGTGTACCCCTTACCACTGTCTGCAACCGCCCCCGGACGACGGAAAATATCAGATGCAGGCAGATTCAAAGACTGACGGGCACGATCAGTCAGACCACGACCAATGATCAGTGGAATACGACCGCCGGCACGAACTTCATCCAGCAAAACATCAGTTTTAAGTTCAAAATTCGCCACTAATTCATTTGAGTCATGACGGCGAACTTCACCTTTGTAAGGATAAACATCAATGACATCCCCCATATTCAGGGCTGTCACATCAACCTCAATCGGTAGTGCTCCAGCATCTTCCATGGTGTTAAAGAAAATCGGCGCAATCTTACCGCCCAGAACAAAACCGCCAGCGCGTTTATTCGGTACATAAGGAATATCTTCACCCATGAACCAGAGCACTGAGTTAGTTGCAGATTTACGTGACGAACCGGTACCGACAACATCACCGACATAAACCAGTGGATGGCCTTTTTCATTCAGCTTTTCAATCTGCTTAACCGGCCCCACCGCCCCCGGCTGATCAGGCTCAATACCTTCACGTTCATTTTTCAGCATCGCCAAGGCATGCAGCGGAATATCCGGGCGCGACCAGGCATCTGGTGCAGGAGACAAGTCATCGGTGTTGGTTTCACCCGTTACTTTAAACACAGTCAGAGTGATCTTTTCTGCTAGTTCCGGCTTAGACAGGAACCACTCAGCATCAGCCCAGGACTGGATAACTTGCTTCGCAAACTCATTACCAGCTTTGGCCTTCTCTTCCACATCATAGAAGGCATCGAACATTAGCAACGTATGGGAAAGTGCTTTAACAGCGATCGAAGCAAGTTCAGAATCATCAAGAAGAGAAATCAGCGGTTCGATATTGTAGCCACCCTGCATAGTACCCAGCAGTTCGGCAGCCCTTTCTTTACTGACAATCGGAGATACCGCCTCACCTTTGGTCAGTGCAGCCAGAAAACCGGCTTTAACGTATGCCGCTTCATCAACACCCGGTGGAATACGATTTTCTAACAGGTCCAACAGGAAGGCCTCTTCACCTGCTGGCGGATTTTTCAGGAGTTCAACCAGCGCCGCAACCTGCTCGGCATCCAAAGGTTTGGCTACAACTCCCTCTGCAGCACGCTCTTCGACGTGTTTACGGTAAGCTTCAAGCACGACATATTCCTCTTATTACGGTTTAACCTTAGTGGTTAAACATCCTTGGAAGTGATTGATCTCTTCTGTTGCTGTATGCCATTGAAGAAACCCTGGCTCAGAGCTAAGTCCATACAGAAGAGACCAAAACCGTCCTGTGAGCATATCAGTTTTAACTTAAAATTAAAATCCACCCTGTTTTCACAACATTCACACTTCACGCATAATTATTGAGTAACGATTCTCGAGAGTGAGATCACAATGCGCCGCCGAAAAAGACATAGAAAGTGCTGTGATCCTGCTCCGTCTGACCATAAGCCAGGATCAAAGGACCAAGCGGTGTTGTGATGCCTGAGAACACACTTCCCGCCATATACAATGGCGCCTCATTAAGAGGCTTATCGATGTCGTTATACACACCGCCCCACTCAACAGAGCCGCCAAGATACACAGATGAGTTAAACAAACCGAAATCCTGATCCAGCAAATGATAGCGGTAGACAAAAGCCGTAAATAGCTTATTGCTGCCAGACAGGCTGTTTTTCGGAATACCCGATAAGTTGAGGAAACCACCAATCCTTTGTGGATACAGCAATTTAATAAGCTCAGAATCTAATCGACCTATTTCCGCTTTACCCATAAAGGTGTGATCACCTGTGGTATAGGCGCCTTTCCACTTGACATCAAAGTGCATTGAAAAATCGGTATCGACGCCCTCAGAGCTCTTTCCGATATCATCAGATCCTGCAACTTCAAGGTGTAAAAAGTTACCACTTTTCGGCAGCATAAAATCATCCAGCGTATCCAGGTTATAACTGATATAACCCATCCGACTCTCTCGTTTTAAATCAGGATATTCAAAATAACGAGGAAACTCGATGTCACCGGTGATATAGCGAAAACCCAGTCTAAACTCCTGCCACAACTCAGGTTGCCAACCAAAAGAAGCATCGAACGTCACATCCATAAAAGAAGCTGGAATAAAAAAGTCCACATTGTCCAGACTTGGCTCATCAAAGAAACTAGTGATATGCCTATCTTCCAATTTGTACTCAGCTGATACCTGGCTGAACCACTCCTGGTCTTTGAAAAAAGGCAAATAAAGCCCGGTAGCAATCCGGCTGCTTGAACCGTATTCCAGCTCAGTACGCCATTCAGCCCCGGCTTCACTTAACCCGGTAACGTTAAACGCAATCCCCATGGAATATTCGGTACTATTCTCAAAATCGTCTTCCAGAGCAAAACGTAAATCGATAAAGTGGGGGCCCCAACTCTTCTCCGTCACTTCAAGCTGAATGGTATTTTTGTCCCCTTCACTCTGAATCCGGTAATCTACGCGCTCAAAACGATCCAGGGCATACAGGTTACGGACACTCTCTGCCAAGTCTTCGGAACTGATCCTGTCCCCGGCTTCCAGTTCAAGCCTGTCCAACAGCACCTGATCAGCATAATGGGTATGATTTACCAGCTGAATATCATCAATGCGGAGCTGGTCAAGGTGGTTAAGCGCGCGACGGCGAAGCTGCTTGCGATCAACATAATCCTGATATTGGGATGCCCGCCCCCAATCCTGCAACTGTTGCTTATAGGCCATGGTCGCCTTATAACCACTTTCGTATGCATCGGGCATCTTTTGAAAATCTGAGGTGAAAATGCCTTTTACATCCGGACGGATCAGCACATCTGTATCTGTCAACAACCGGATCTGACGGTTGGCATTGTCTCGCACCATAAAATCCGTCAGCTGATCCATCACTGCAAAATAGTTATCAAGATCATCACGCTTTTTGAATTCATTACTGATATCAACAGCGATAACAATATCGGCTCCCATCTCCTTCACCACGGAAATAGGCAAATTATTGGTTATACCACCATCCACCAACAGCTTGTCACCGAGCTCCATTGGCGGCAGCAGACCAGGGATCGACATACTGGCTTGCATGACCTCGGCCAAATCACCTTTACTCAGCACCACTGGCTCCAGATTTTCAATATCTGTCGCTACAGCCCTGTATGGAATCGGCAAATGATCAAACGTGTCAACTTCCGGCAGGTTGCCGGAGGTGGAGCGCAAGATCTCGCCCATACTCTGCCCTTGTACAATTCCCTTTGGCACCTTCAGTTCCCAGAAATCAAAGCCGACTTCACTAGGGATCTGATATCTGTCTTCCTGCTGCTTTTCTCGTACCCGACGATCACTGCGCTGAACCCGGTCGGTATAGCCTTTATCCCAGTCAACCGTCGTCAATAACGCTTCAATTTCATCGGCGCTCATACCTGTTGCATAAAGGCCACCAACATATGCTCCCATGCTGGTACCCGCGATATAGTCAATCGGAATCTGCATTTCTTCCAGCGCTTTAAGCACACCGATATGAGCAGCACCTCTGGCACCGCCACCGCCTAATACAACACCAACCTTAGGTCTATCCGAGGCATATGCGTTTATTGAGAAAAATATCCCGCATAACGTGATGAGCATCACTAAAGTTTTACATTGAAATGGCCGATACATCTTAAATGAGTGTTTTGTTACTAGTGGCATAATTGGTGTCATTGGCTACATGTTGTCCGAGAACGACTCGCTCGTTCAAAACTATATCTAGAAGCAGCTAAGCATTATGAAGTTGAACCAGTTTACAATTAAACAGAAACTGATCCTGGCGATGGTTCTCGCCGTCCTAGCCTCAACAATTCTCGTGGGCATCATTGGCCAAAACCAAGCCCGAGATGTTGTAGAAACCCGATTGCTCAAGTCGGAATTACCCGCCACATTAAAGCAAATTGGCAATAATATCGACAAGGAGATTTCTGTCATGCAAGCCGCCGCCCAGCAGCTTGCCAATAACCGTTTTATCACCGATTACTATGAAGGTGAAAAAACACCAGAACAGGAAGCGCGTCTGGTTCAGATGCTCAATGATATCAAAGCGCAATACAATCTGTTCGATTCATCAGTAGCAGACAGGAAAACCCATCGCTACTGGAACCAAGATGGCTTTTTGCGTCAGCTTAGCCCTAAGAACAACATCGACGGCTGGTTCTTTGACTACATAAAAAGCGGCAACGCAACAATGCTGAACGTATTCCAGGAAGCCAACGGCGATATCAAGCTGTTCATTAACTACCAACAACTAAATGGCCGTGGTATGTCGGGACTGTCAAAGTCTATCGACGAAATGGTTCGTTTCGTTAACCAGTTCAAGCTGGAACAAACCGGCTTTGTCTACCTGACTGATGCCAATGGCCTGGTTCGCATCCATAAAGATTCTAGCAAGATGGGCAAGGCGAACCTAACCAATATTTACGGCAGTGACACCGCCCGCAAGCTACTGAACAAATCAGAATTCAATGTTGCTGAAGCGAAGCTAAACGGTCTGGACACCCTGATTGCGACCAGTTATATCCCGTCAATGGGATGGTATGTGGTTGCAGAGTTGCCAAAAGAGGAAGCCTTTGCCGGTCTGAATCAGGCTCAGTATCAGATCATGCTCTGGACTGCCGTTATCGCTTCAGTCTTTGTTCTGCTGGCCATTTGGCTTGGCAGCAATATTACCCGCCCTATCGAGCGACTGGCTGTGGTATTCAAAGATCTAGGTGAAGGCGAAGGCGATCTGCGCCACCGTATTGATATTGAAGGCAAAGATGAAATTGCTCAGCTGTCTGACGGCTTCAACAGCTTTATCAGCAAAATCCATCACTCAGTCAAAGAAGTTGCTGAAACCGGTAACTCATTGCGCGGTGCAGCTGAAGCGGTTGCTTCTCAGGCTCAGCTGACGCTGGACAACAGCAATACTCAGCGTGACCGCACTCTGCAGGTTGTAACCGCAATCAACCAGATGGGCGCAACCGTTAATGAAATTGCCGGCAACGCCGCTCAAGCAGCAGAAGCTGCACACAATGCAGAAGAAGAAACCCAGAGCGGCCAGAATGTAGTCGGCCAAGCCCGCAACAGCATCAACCAGTTGTCCAGTGACGTGGGTCAGGTCAGTGAAGTGATTGAATCACTGGCCAACAATACACAGGCAATCGGCAGCATTTTGGATGTGATCCGTGGTATCTCGGAGCAAACCAACCTGCTGGCACTGAACGCCGCTATCGAAGCAGCTCGCGCCGGTGAACAAGGCCGTGGCTTTGCTGTTGTTGCTGATGAGGTACGCAGCCTTGCAAGCCGAACTGCTGACTCAACCGACGAGATCCAAAATATGATCAACCGTCTGCAGGAAGAAGCCAGCAATGCGGTAAATGCGATGGTTCAGAGCCGCCAGCTGACTTCGGAAGGGGTATCTGCAGCGGACGAAGCATCAGGCGCACTGGTTTCGATTGCTGACCGTATTACTCTGATTTCTGATATGAATACTCAGGTTGCAACCGCAACAGAAGAGCAGTCGACTGTGGTAAATGACATCAACAGCAATATCGAAGAAATCAATGAGACAACCCAGCGCACGGCAGACACAGCAACAGATCTGGCTCACTCAAGCCAGGAACTGCGTGATTTGTCGAAGCGACTGGATGACATGGTTGGCGCATTTAAGCTGTAATCAGATTAGAAGCGAAGGACGAAAGTGCTTCGCCGAGAAAATCGAGTGGTTAATTTAAAGGAGAGCTTCGGCTCTCCTTTTTATTGCTTTATTCACCAAAGCCAGCTTTATAGTCACAATCATAATTCAGACTTATCAACACCCTTCACTACGTCAAAATCACCGCAAACTTATGCAACAAGATTAGCGCTTTGTGACTTTCATCTAGTTCTAATGTGTTTTTGAGGAGTATTTTTGCCTCTCAGTTTTATCAATGACAAAAAGAACAATACCAATGAAAATCACTAAAATTGCAATCTCTTCCCTATTAGCTTGCGCTTTTGCATCCGGTTCTGTGTTCGCCGATCCAAAATTACCTGGTACAGAAACCGGCTTCAGTTCCATTCAAATCATGCGTCAGGGCGAACCAACTCAGCTACATTGGGTATCGGTTGAGGACATTGAAAAGAGCCTTGAAAATCAACCACCAATGGCTGTCGGCTTCGATATTGACGATACAGTTCTGTTCAGCTCTCCTGGTTTTTACCGCGGCCAGCAAGAATTTTCTCCCAACGGCTATAGCTATCTGAAATCTCAGCAATTCTGGGACAAAATGAACTGTGAATGGGAAAAATTTAGTTTACCGAAAGAAATTGGCAAGAAGCTGATTGATATGCACCAGAAGCGTGGTGATGAAATTTACTTCATCACCGGACGTACCGGATCAAAATGTGAAATTTCAACTCAGTACCTGAAAGATGCCTTCGATATTAACAACATGCACAAGGTAATTTTTGCAGGATCCAGCAAAACGGAATACACCAAAACCAAGTACATCAAAGCGAACAATATTAAGCTTTACTACGGAGATTCCGATGGCGATATTATCTCGGCTCGTAACGCCGGTGCGGAAGGACTGCGTATTATGCGCAATGCCAGCTCCAGCTATAAGCCAGTACCGCAAAACGGCATCTACGGTGAGAAAATCGTGAAGGACTCTCAGTACTAATTCTGAGGTAATTCATTACCAAAGGCTCTCAATAAAAACAGCTCAGTGCCAGCAACTGAATTGATTATTGAGTGGCGACCTTATTTAAGACAGGTCAACAGAAACTAAAAAAGCGCCCTGAGGCGCTTTTTTCATATTCATTTAAAGAAGGCTTACTTCTTACGCTTAACCGCTTTAGCATTTGGCAGGTCAGTGATAGAACCTTCAAACACTTCTGCAGCCAGACCAACAGATTCATGCAGTGTCGGGTGAGCGTGGATAGTCAGAGCGATATCTTCCGCATCACAGCCCATCTCGATTGCCAGGCCGATTTCACCCAGCAGTTCACCACCGTTGGTACCAACGATAGCACCACCAATTACGCGGTGAGTATCTTTGTCGAAGATCATCTTCGTCATACCGTCAGCACAGTCAGAGGCGATTGCACGACCTGATGCAGCCCATGGGAATGTAGCCACTTCGTAGTTGATGCCTTCAGCTTTCGCTTCTTTCTCAGTCTTACCAACCCATGCCACTTCCGGCTCAGTGTAAGCGATTGAAGGAATAACTTTAGGGTCGAAGTAGTGCTTCTTACCGGCAATAACTTCTGCTGCAACGTGGCCTTCATGCACACCTTTGTGAGCAAGCATTGGCTGGCCAACGATGTCACCGATAGCGTGGATATGAGGAACGTTAGTACGCATCTGCTTATCAACGTTGATGAAACCACGCTCATCAACTTCAAGACCCGCTTTCTCTGCGTCGATCAGCTTACCGTTAGGTACACGGCCGATAGCAACCAGCACCGCATCGTAACGTACAGGCTCAGAAGGTGCTTTCTTACCTTCCATAGAAACGTAGATACCGTCTTCTTTCGCTTCAACTGCAGTTACTTTCGTCTCCAGCATCAGGTTGAATTTCTTCTGGATGCGCTTAGTGAAGACTTTCACGATGTCTTTATCTGCCGCCGGGATCACCTGGTCGAACATTTCTACAACGTCGATCTGAGAGCCCAGAGCGTGATAAACCGTACCCATTTCAAGGCCGATAATACCGCCGCCCATTACCAGCAGTTTCTCTGGTACTTCTTTCAGCTCAAGTGCGTCAGTTGAGTCCCAGATACGTGGATCTTCGTGCGGAATGAACGGTAGCTCGATAGGACGAGAACCCGCCGCTACGATAGCGTTGTCGAAGTTAACAGTGGTCTGTTCGCCGTCTGCACCTTCAACCAGGATAGAGTTAGGACCGGTGAACTTACCGTAACCCTGAACAACATTAACCTTACGCATCTTAGCCATGCCGCCAAGACCGCCAGTTAGCTGAGTGATTACCTTTTCTTTCCACAGACGGATCTTGTTGATGTCTGTTTGAGGCTCACCGAATACAACACCGTGATCGGCCATTGCTTTTGCTTCTTCGATAACTTTCGCTACGTGAAGCAGAGCTTTAGATGGGATACAACCCACGTTCAGACATACACCACCAAGGGTGTTGTATTTTTCAATTAGAACCGTTTCCAGACCTAAGTCAGCGCAACGGAACGCCGCAGAGTAACCAGCAGGGCCTGAACCCAAAACCACTACCTGGGCTTTAATTTCTTTACTCATCATGACCTCGTTGTAAGTCTTTTATCCCTAACAGGCTATAAGGTTAATTGCTTCTTTATACTTCTGGTTGATTATCAAGTTTACAGACCTGTTAACAAACTGAAAAGCAAATTAGTATAGCCTGTGAGCTGCTCAACAATTCCATGCCTGCTTTTGCAGGCATGGTGTTGCGGATTGAAACCTTATAGCACCAAACGGCGGATATCAGATAGACAACCGTTCAGGTATGTAATGAAGCGTGCACCTTCCGCACCGTCGATCACACGGTGATCGTAAGACAGTGACAGAGGAAGCATCAGGCGAGGTTCGAAGTCCTTGCCGTTCCATACCGGTTTCATTTCAGACTTAGATACACCCAAGATACCTACTTCCGGCGCATTCACGATTGGTGTGAACGCAGTACCGCCAAGGCCACCCAGGCTTGAGATTGTGAAACAGCCACCCTGCATGTCAGCTGCAGTCAGCTTACCAGCACGCGCTTTCTTCGAAACGGCCATTAGCTCTTCAGACAGCTCGAAGATACCTTTCTTATTCACATCCTTAAATACAGGAACAACCAAACCGTTTGGCGTATCTACTGCGATACCGATGTTCACGTATTTCTTCAGGATCAGGCTCTCACCGTCTTCAGACAGAGAAGAGTTGAACGAAGGGAACGCTTCTAGCGTCTTAGCTACCGCCTTCATGATGAACACTAGCGGCGTGATCTTCATGCCTGAGTCTTTCTTCGCTTCAATCGCGTTTTGCTCTTTACGGAATGCTTCCAGAGCTGTGATGTCTGCGTTATCCCACTGTGTAACGTGAGGGATCATCACCCAGTTACGATGCAGGTTCGCGCCAGAAATCTTCTTGATGCGAGACAGAGGCTTAGTTTCAGTCTCACCGAACTTGCTGAAATCAACTTTCGGCCAAGGAAGCAGGCCAAGTGCAGAACCGTCGCCTTTACCTGCTGCCGCAGCACCAGATTCCAGACGCTTAAGCGCATCTTTAACGAAGTTCTGTACGTCTTCTTTCAGGATACGGTTCTTACGGCCAGTACCTTTAACCTTAGCAAGGTTAACACCGAATTCACGAGCCAGACGGCGAACAACCGGAGACGCGTGCGCGTACTCGTTGTTTTCCTGGAAGTCACCCGCAGTTGGTGCTGCCGCTGGAGCCGACGCAGCTGGTGCTTCAGCTTTAGGTGCAGGGGCTGCTGCAGGAGCCACCGCTGCTGGTGCAGGTGCAGGTGCAGTGCCGGCCACCTCAAATACCATGATCAGTGAACCCGTAGAAACCTTGTCGCCTTCAGCAACTTTGATTTCTTTAACTGTGCCGGCAAACGGCGCAGGAACTTCCATTGAAGCCTTGTCACCTTCAACAGTGATCAGAGATTGCTCTTCTTCTACTGTATCGCCAACAGATACCATGATTTCAGTAACTTCTACTTCGTCGCCACCGATGTCAGGTACATTCACTTCTTTAGCTGCTGCGGCTGCTGGTGCAGCAGGAGCCGCCGCTGGTGCTTCAGCTGCAACAGGAGCTGCCGCAGGAGCAGAACCAGCCACTTCGAAGATCATGATCAGAGAGCCAGTCGATACTTTATCGCCTGCAGCTACTTTGATTTCTTTCAGAGTACCGGCAAATGGTGCAGGTACTTCCATTGATGCTTTATCGCCTTCAACCGTCAGAAGTGACTGCTCTTCTTCGATGCTGTCGCCAACGGCAACCATGATTTCAGTAACTTCTACTTCGTCACCACCGATATCCGGTACGTGAACTTCTTTAAGCTCAGCCGCTGCTGCCGGCGCCGGAGCAGCAGGAGCTGCTTCAGCGGCCGGAGCAGGTGCAGCTTCTGCTGCACCTTCGGCTTCGAAAATCATGATTAGAGAACCGGTAGAAACCGTGTCGCCTTCAGCAACTTTGATTTCTTTAACGATACCCGCCTGAGAAGCTGGTACTTCCATAGAAGCCTTGTCGCCTTCTACAGTGATCAGAGACTGCTCTTCTTCAACCTTGTCGCCAACGCTTACAAGAATCTCAGTAACTTCAACCTCATCCGCACCGATGTCAGGTACATTAATTTCGATTGCCATGTTTAATTTGCCTCTTACGCGTATAGCGGGTTGATCTTGTCAGCGTCGATGTCGAACTTAGCAATTGCTTCTGCAATTACAGATTTCTCAACATCACCGCGTTTAGCCAGTTCAGTCAGTGCAGCAACAACTACGTAGCCAGCATTAACTTCGAAGTGACGACGCAGGTTCGCACGGCTGTCAGAGCGACCGAAACCATCAGTACCAAGTACTTTGTAAGAATCTGATGGCATGAATGCGCGAACTTGCTCTGCGTAGTTCTTCATGTAGTCAGTCGCAGCAATTGCTGGCTCTGTACCCATTACTTGTGCAATGTAAGGTACTTTCTGCTCAACTTCAGGGTGAAGCATGTTGTAACGCTCAGCATCCTGACCTTCACGAGTCAGCTCGTTGAAAGAAGTTACAGAGAATACGTCTGAAGCAATACCGTAATCATCACTCAGGATCTGAGCGGCTTTACGTACTTCGTTCATGATCGTACCAGAGCTCATCAGCTGAACTTTAGACTTATCGCCCGCGTAAGATTCCAGCTTGTAGATACCCTTACGGATGCCATCTTCAGCGCCTTCAGGCATTGCTGGCATACCGTAGTTTTCGTTCATTACCGTCAGGTAGTAGAACACGTTCTCTTGCTCGCCGTACATGCGACGAATACCGTCTTGCATGATCACAGCAACTTCGTAAGCGAACGTCGGGTCGTAAGAGATACAGTTAGGAACAGTGTTAGCCATGATGTGGCTGTGACCGTCTTCGTGCTGCAGACCTTCACCGTTAAGCGTTGTACGGCCGGCAGTTGCACCCAGTAGGAAACCACGTGCCTGCTGGTCACCCGCCATCCACGCCATGTCGCCAACACGCTGGAAGCCGAACATTGAGTAGTAGATGTAGAACGGGATCATTGGCAGATCGTTGGTGCTGTATGACGTTGCCGCAGCAACCCAAGAAGACATTGCACCCAGCTCGTTGATACCTTCCTGAAGTACCTGACCAGAAGTCGCTTCTTTGTAGTAAGAAACGATGTCACGGTCCTGAGGAGTGTACTGCTGGCCGTGCGGGTTGTAGATACCGATCTGACGGAACAGGCCTTCCATACCGAAAGTACGAGCTTCGTCGGCAATGATAGGAACAATGTTCTTACCAATGTTCTTGTTCTTCAGCAGGATATTCAGCGCACGAACAAATGCCATTGTTGTAGAGATGTCACGCTTCTGCTCAGTCAGCAGCGGCTTGAACTCTTCAACTTCAGGGATCACCAGCTCTTCAGTAAACTTAGGCAGACGCTGTGGTGTGTAACCGTGCAGAGCATTACGGCGAGCGTGCAGATACTCGTGTTCTTTTGAACCTTCTTCCAGCTTCAGGTAAGGCAGGTTCTTAACTTCTTCATCAGAAACAAGATCTTGCAGTCCTAGGCGGTTACGCAGGTGCATAACAGAAGACATATCCATCTTCTTAACCTGGTGCGCAATGTTCTTACCTTCAGCCGCTTCACCCATGCCGTAACCTTTAACAGTCTTAGCAAGGATAACGGTTGGACGATCTTTGGTTTCTGCCGCGTTTTTGTATGCCGCGTACAGTTTAGATGACTCGTGACCACCACGCTTAAGTGCGAAGATTTCGTCATCAGTCATGTCAGCAACCAGTGCTGCTGTTTCAGGGTACTTACCGAAGAAGTGCTCACGTACGTAAGCGCCGTCTTTTGACTTGAATGTCTGGTAGTCACCGTCAACAGTTTCGTTCATCAGCTGCAGCAGCTTACCAGAGGTATCTTTCGCCAGCAGAGAATCCCAGTTGTTACCCCAGATAACTTTAACAACGTTCCAGCCAGCACCTTTGAACAGGCCTTCCAGCTCCTGGATGATCTTGCCGTTACCCATTACCGGGCCGTCAAGACGCTGTAGGTTACAGTTGATTAGGAAGCATAGGTTGTCCAGTTTTTCACGTGCAGCGAAAGAAATTGCACCGCGTGATTCTGGCTCATCCATCTCACCATCACCCAGGAACGCGTATACGCGCTGAGCTGATGTATCTTTAAGACCACGACCTTCAAGGTATTTCAGGAAACGAGCCTGGTAGATAGCTGAGATTGGGCCAAGGCCCATAGAAACGGTAGGGAACTGCCAGAATTCAGGCATTAGTTTAGGGTGCGGGTATGAAGGAATACCTTTACCGTCTACTTCCTGGCGGAAGTTATCTAGCTGCTCTTCAGTCAGACGGCCTTCAACAAACGCACGGGAGTAGATACCCGGTGCAATGTGACCTTGATAGTAAACCAAATCGCCGCCGTCTTTTTCGTTCGGCGCACGGAAGAAATGGTTAAAGCAGGTTTCATAAAACGCGGCTGCAGACTGGAATGATGCCATGTGGCCACCCAGCTCAAGATCTTTCTTCGAGCCACGCAGAACAATCATTGCCGCATTCCAACGGATAATGGCACGGATACGACGCTCAAGCGTTGTGTCACCTGGGTATGCAGGCTCTTGATCTGATGGGATAGTGTTGATGTAGTTGGTCGTAATGCCAGTCGGCATATCTACGCCATCAAGACGTGCTTGCTCTAGAACTTGCTCTAGTAGGAACTGGGCGCGTTCAACACCTTCTTCACGAACGACGGACTCCAGGGCTTCTAGCCATTCTTGAGTCTCAAGTGCGTCCACGTCATTTTTCATGACTTCAGACATGCGATCTATCCTTTTGTTGATAATCTACAAAACTAACAATGTCGCGACTGTTTACTACCCGCCTCGGCTTATATGATGGGTACTAATCCAGCCCGTCCTTGCGTTGTTGAATCCGTCGAAGAGAGCGCTGTCGTCTGCTGTCTTCACGATTTAAATCCAACAAGGTTTCCTCGATATAAGCCAAGTGTGCATGCGATGCTTCACGGGCCATCACGGGCTCACCAGAAACTATCGCCTGTACGATATCGGCTCGGTGCTTGCTCACCTTCTCCACCACTTCTTGGCGACGGTTCAGGAGTTCAAAGTTTTGTAATATGTTTTGCTCCAGCAATGGTGCAAGGCTGCGAATAATATGAAGCAATACAACGTTGTGGGCGGATTCAGTCACTGCAATCAGGTACTGCATAACCGCACTTGCTTCGGCTTTAATATCGCCTTGCTGCTGGGCATCTTGTATCCGTTTATGGCAGTCACGGATACGGCTGAAATCTTCCTCATTTCCCCGCAATGCTGCGTAGTACGCCGCCAGACCTTCAAGGGCATGGCGAGACTCCAATAAATCTAGTTGGGTTTCCGGATGGGCACTAATCAGTTCCAAAAGAGGTTCAGAAAAACTCTGCCATAGCTTTTCTGTTACAAAGGTGCCACCGCCCTGACGGCGGGTCAGAAGGCGTTTTGCCTCAAGACGTTGGATGGCTTCTCGGACTGACGGGCGCGAAACGTCAAATTGCCGTGCCAGCTCCCGCTCAGGCGGTAGCTGCTGTCCCGGAGACAAGGTGCCTTCCAGGATTAGACGCTCAATTTCCTGCTCAATAGCATCGGAGAGCTTTGGCTGACGAATCCGTTTATAAGTCATTTTTATCGTTTTGTTTCTTGTACTTATTTACGCTTCAGGAAACCCAATTGCGGATAATTGGTATTACCAATTAAATTATGGAAGGAAAGTTTACAGAAATATTTTAGGATGTCCACCGACAACTTGATGGAAATCATAGAATGGCGAGACATTTAACACAAATTTCAACTTATGAAAACTTGTTAAAACATTTACGACATCATTCATCAACAGTAAGAAAGGGAAATAAGGATGGGCGAAGAATAAATGGTCAGACCAATTTAGTTTGGTATAGATTCCCATCCCTAAGAGGTTATTTTTCCCGCAATGCGGTTTTATAAGCCCGCCAGTCAAACGACAATCCAGGGTCAGTTTTTCGCCCCGGTGCAATGAATTCGTGGCCGGTGATCCTTGAGGAATTAACTTTCGGATAACAGTTAAAAATAACCCGGGTCAGCTCAGTAAGCGTGTCATATTGAGCCTGGGTATAAGGGAGGGTGTCCGTTCCTTCCAACTCTATTCCGATTGAAAAGTCATTGCATTTATCCCGGCCCGCAAACTGCGAAACACCGGCATGCCATGCCCGACAATCAAATGGAACAAATTGAATAATATCGCCATTTCGCCTAATTAAACAGTGAGCCGAAACACGAAAGCCTGAAATTAACTCGAAATAGGGATGTTCGTCCGGGTTTAGCCGGCCGGTAAATAACTGCTCAATATAGGGACCACCGAACTGCCCCGGCGGCAAACTGATGTTATGAACCACCAGCAGCGAGATATCATCACTGTCCGGCCGCTGATCATAAAACGGTGAAGGCACATGTTTGACTCCTTCGATCCAGTGTCGGGAATTAATTGTTAGCATTTGTAAATCCTGAGTGTAGAAGGTCTACAGCCTTCCTGAAGCCAAAAGAAGAATCAAGTCTCTTCACCTGAACACTCCTCTCCGCTCAGCATCTCGTTACCATATCGCTATTATATTCTTTTACCTGGAACTCAGATCCCGGATCTCGCATCTCCCTGACTCTCCATGTATGATCCCGGACATCAAAAAAGCGGACAGAACAAATAATGTTCCGCTTTATCAGCAGTTGAATCTTGCTACGGATATGTCATGACTCAGATGGAAAAGAAACACGACAGCGCCTCGCGCCTGAATTACCTCAAACAGCAACTTCCTCAGGAAATAACCCGTGCCGTTGCCGATACATTGCGAGAAGATCTCGGTGGTGAAATTGATCCTTCACTGGATATTACTGCCAGCCTGATCCCGGCTGACAGCCAGGGTGTCGCGACCATTATTACCCGCGAGCACGGCGTCTTCTGCGGGCAAATGTGGGCAGAAGAAGTGTTCAGACAGCTGGGGGGCGAGGTATCTATTGAGTGGCATGTCCAGGACGGTGATACCGTTGAGCCGAACCAGACGTTGTGTACCCTGCGCGGCCCGTCTCGGATCCTGCTGACCGGCGAGCGCAATGCGATGAACTTTATCCAGACCCTCTCAGGCTGCGCCTCTGTTACTGCCAAATACGTTAAACAGCTTGAAGGCACCAACACCCGCCTGCTGGACACACGCAAGACTATTCCGGGCCTGCGCAGCGCACTGAAATACGCGGTTACCTGCGGCGGCGGCTACAATCACCGTATCGGGGTGTTTGATGCGTACCTTATTAAGGAAAACCACATCATCGCCTGCGGCAGCATTGAAGCCGCCATTACCACGGCCAAAGAACTCAACCCGGGCAAACCGGTTGAAGTGGAAACCGAAAGTCTTGATGAACTAAAACGCGCCATTGATGCCGGAGCTGACATCATCATGTTGGATAACTTCACACTGGACATGATGCGAGAAGCTGTAGCCATTAATAAGGGCCGAGCTGCACTGGAAAACTCCGGCAATATCACGCTGGAAACCATCCGGGAATGTGCCGAAACCGGCGTTGATTACATTTCTGTCGGTGCGCTAACCAAGCACTTGAAAGCGATGGACTTGTCGATGCGGTTTAAGTAACCCAGCCTTGAATCTAAAGGGGCGATAAACGAGAGTTCGCCCCTCTTCCCCCCAACGAATCCACAACTAGCAACTAGCAACTAGCAACTAGCAACTAGCAACTAGCAACTAGCAACTAGCAACTCAAGCTATTATTCCCTACAGCGATAATCCCATCCCTTCGCTGACAATTTCCTTATTACAAAAACCCGCTACTCGCCGAAACTGACATGCAAAAAATGCAACACCATGCATTATTTTTCTAACTGTGCCCAGTAACCTTTTTTCGTCATTTTCAATCAGTTGCACTCAGGAACTATGCTGAAGCCACTTTATTTTCGTGCCTGCGGGCATAATTTTCGAAAGGGTTAAATACACATGAAAGGACAAAAGGGTTTCACGTTAATTGAATTGATGATCGTGGTGGCAGTGATTGGCGTTCTATCCGCGATTGCCTTACCAGCTTACCAAAATTATGTAAAAAAATCAGAAGCTGCGGCTGGTTTATCTACGTTAAGATCATTACAGACAAATATTGATAATTTCATAGCTTCAAACTCCGGAGCTTTCCCAGAGGACAGCAACCTAGGTGACCTTGGCGCAGCTAAAAAAATGAATAAATTAGGAGAAATAGCTCTAGACAATAAAGCTCAAACAGTAACTTTTGAATTTAACACCGAAGCATCCATTCCCACTACAGAGACTCTAGTCATGACAAAAGACACAACAACAGGGCTTTGGGGTTGTGAAAGTAAGGTAACTGATGTTGATTTGAAGGGGTGTCCGAAGGCTACAACACCATCTAAACCAAATCCTAAACCATAATGCAAACCAACCTCGCCTCTATCCTGCATCAGGCCGGGCTGACCAGCCTGGTGCAGGAGCAGCAAGTGGTAGATTTGGTGCAGGCCGGAGGCACCAGTGTGCCTTCGGCTCTGGTTCAGCTCGGCCTGTTCAGCAGCGCCGAGCTGGCGCGCCACTTAGAACATCTCTTTGCCATCGCCCTAGTAGACGTCCACCAGTATGACTATGCTAACTGCTGTAAAACCCTCAACCAACGAGACTTAGTACTCAGGCACAAAGTCCTGCCACTGCAATCCACTGACCATACCCTGTATATTGGCCTCAGCGATCCGACTCAACTTGATGCCCTGGATGAGTTCCGCTTTGCCACCGGCAAAAATATCGAACCACTGCTGCTGGAAACCAAGCAACTTGAAGCGTCCATCCGACGGCTGTACGGCAGTGATATCGACGGTAACAAGACGCAAAACGGAAAGGCCTCTTATCAGCGCAGCGTCAGTGATGCTGACCTTGTTGAACTGGTTGATCTCAGTGATGAAGAACTGAGTGGCGATGACACCACAGACTTAAGCCAGGACACAGCACCGGTTACTCGCTATATCAACCAAATACTGCTCGATGCGGTGCGCAAGAAAGCCTCGGATATCCATTTCGAGCCGTACGAAGAAAGCTATAGGATCCGCTTTCGCTGCGACGGGATCCTGCACCAACATGCCACTCCTCCGGCTCATCTGTCACGGCGTCTGTCGACACGCCTAAAGGTCATGTCCAAACTCAACATTGCCGAGCGCCGCCAGCCCCAGGATGGCAGGATCAAGCTCAGGCTGACCTCGACACTGGCGGTTGACCTGCGGGTTTCCACCCTACCGACACTGTGGGGCGAAAAAGTGGTCCTTCGGATCCTCGACAGCTCCAGCGCAAATCTGGATATCGATATCCTCGGCTATAACGATCAACAAAAACAGGCTTATCTGGATGCCCTGCAGCAACCGCAGGGAATGATCCTGATGACCGGCCCGACCGGCAGCGGCAAAACCGTTTCGCTTTATACCGGACTAAAGATTCTTAACACCGAAGAGCGCAATATCTCAACTGCCGAAGATCCGGTGGAAATAAACCTGCCGGGGATCAACCAGGTTCAAATTAACAGCCAGATCGGACTGGGCTTTGCCGAAACCCTGCGCTCCTTTTTACGTCAGGATCCCGATGTCGTCATGGTCGGTGAGATCCGCGATCTGGAAACCGGCTCAATTGCGGTAAAAGCCGCCCAAACCGGACACCTCGTGCTATCGACACTGCATACCAATTCCGCAGCCGAAACCATTACCCGACTGACCAACATGGGGGTGGAAAACTTCAACCTCGCTTCCTCCCTCACACTGATCATTGCCCAACGCCTGGCCCGTCGCCTGTGTAATCACTGCAAAGAAGTCCACCAGCTTGATGATTTTGTCCGGGAAAAGCTCGGTATAGGAACCGACACCACCATTTATCAAGCCCGACTTGATGGTTGTGACGACTGTAACAAAGGCTATATCGGCCGGGTCGGCATTTATGAAGTAATGCCCTTTACCCGAGAGTTGGCAGAAGCACTGATGGCCGGTGCAACCACCCTGGAGCTGGAAGATATTGCCTGTCGCCAGGGTATGCAGAAACTACAACTATCAGGCATAGAAAAACTCAAAAAAGGCATTACCAGTCTGGCAGAACTACAGCGGGTACTGCACTTCAGTTAGATCGTTTTTTTCAAGGCCACAAAACAATTAAAAGAATGACAGCAACAAGGAGTAATCATGTCACAGGCCAATAAAGTTCGTTATTACCACTGGCGAGGCGTAAACCCGGCAGGAAAGAAAATCTCAGGCGTCACGCTGGGATTTCAGGAGCAGGAAATTCGCGCCAAACTCAGCGAGCAGATGATCCAGGTAAAAAAAATCAAGCGGCGTAATCCATCAACACTGAGTAAGCTCAAAAACCAGATGAAGGCGAAAGATGTCACCGCCATCACCCGCCAGCTAGCGACCATGATTGCTGCCGGGGTTCCTGTGGTGCAAGCATTAAAGCTGATGTCCAACAGCCACCACAAAGCCGAGGCCCGTGCCGTACTGACACAAGTGACCATACAAGTCGAATCAGGTGCATCACTTGCTAAAGCACTGAAAACCAGTTCACCGCTGTTTGATAACTTCTATTGTGATCTGGTTGCAACCGGCGAGCAGACAGGTCATCTTGGTGAAATATTCGAACGCGTAGCTACCTACCGGGAAAAAAGCGAAGCAATGCGTAAGAAAGTCGTTAAGGCCATGATTTACCCGGCAATGGTGACTCTGACAGCCATCGGCGTCACCATTATGATGTTGTTGTTTGTTATCCCTCAGTTTGCCGGCATTTTTAGCAGCTTTGGTGCCGAGCTGCCCTGGTTTACCCGTCAGGTGATCAAAACCTCTGACTTTATGATTAACAGCGGGGCCTACCTCGCTATGATTCTGGGTTGTACCCTGATTCTAATGCGATACAGTTATAAGTGCTCGCCGGGGTTCAGGCAGGCTGTTCACCGCTTTAACCTAAAATTGCCCATCATTGGCGGCGTACTGCTCAAAGCCACCGTAGCCCGATTCTCCCGAACTCTGGCAACCACTTTCAGTGCAGGTATCCCGCTACTAAACGGCTTACAGTCAGCCGGGAAAACCGCCGGAAACCTGCACATAGAACAAGCCGTCGAGGATGCCTACAGCAGCACCGCAGCGGGTATGCCTCTGCACATCGCACTGCGCCAAAGTGATGTGTTTCCCGAGCTGATGCTACAGATGACCATGATAGGAGAGGAATCCGGTTCTCTCGACGACATGCTTAACAAGATGGCTAACCTCTATGAGAGTGATGTTGATAACACCGTCGATAATCTCGGTAAAATTATCGAACCTCTGATCATCATTTTTCTCGGAGGCCTGATCGGCGGCTTACTGGTCGCGATGTACATGCCAATCTTCAAACTGATGAGTGTCATTGGCTAATAGCAGGAACTCACTTCGGTTTTCCGGGTCATAAGCACGGGCATATCATCTTCCCGAGCCACAAACCGGCAGCAAATGATTATGAGCAGGAACTGTCACCGTGGCTCTGGGATCTCCCTTTTGATTCCCATACAATAGCAATACAACGAAATATGAGATGTTTTTCATGGAACTGCTGACTTACTATCCCTGGCTTTTTCCTGCCTTTGCAGCCCTGTTCGGCCTGCTTATCGGCAGCTTCCTCAATGTCGTGATCTACCGCCTGCCGATTATGATGGAACGACAGTGGAGAGCCGACTGTGCCGAATGCTTCCCGGAATTTAGTTACACGGAAGACAGCCAGCCGTTTAACCTCAGTGTACCGCGATCACGTTGCCCGCACTGCCAGCACCCCATCAGCATGTTGGAAAATATCCCGGTGATTAGCTGGCTGCTGCTCAAAGGCCGTTGTCGTTCATGCAATGCCAAAATCAGTGCCCGTTACCCGGCTGTCGAACTGTTTACCGCCATTGTTACAGCCACAGTCGCCACAGTCATTCCACCATCAGAGTGGGCTGTCGCTGTGGTCTTTTTCAGCTTTGCCCTGATCGCCCTGACCTTTATTGATATCGACAAGATGCTGCTACCGGATCAAATCACCCTGCCCCTGATGTGGGCCGGGATCCTGGTTGCTTTGCTCGGCTGGGGGCCTGTATCTCTGACCGAATCAGTCGTTGGTGCCATGGCTGGCTACCTATCGTTATGGAGCCTTTACCAGGGCTTTAAGCTACTGACCGGAAAAGAAGGGATGGGATACGGTGATTTCAAGTTACTTGCAGCACTAGGTGCTTGGCTGGGCTGGCAATTATTGCCTTTTGTTGTCCTGTTGTCTTCCTTGGTCGGGGCTATTTGTGGCATCATCATGTTGCGTATGAAAAGTTCAGACTCCCAAACCCCGTTTTCGTTTGGTCCTTACCTCGCCTTAGCTGGCTGGATCAGCATCCTGTGGGGAGAAGATATCCTGAACTGGTACCTGACTTCATATTTAGGACTGTAATTAATGACTATGGTTGTCGGGCTGACTGGTGGCATCGGTAGTGGGAAATCCACTGTCGCCGATCTGTTTGCCCAATATGACATTGATATTATTGATGCCGACATTGTCGCACGAGAAGTTGTCGAGCCTGGAACTCCGGGGTTGAATGCCATTGCTGACAAACTGGGTTCTGACATCCTGTTGACAGACGGCACTCTCAACCGCAGTAAGCTTAGAGATGCAATTTTCAACGATAACAGTCTGAAAAATTGGCTAAATCAACTTTTGCACCCGATGATCCGGGAAAAAATGCAAGCTGATATTGCCCGAGCACAATCGCCATACTGTCTGCTGGTCATTCCGCTGATGGTTGAAAACAACCTGCAGACCATGACTCACCGCCTGTTGGTTGTCGATGTCGACGAAAAAGTGCAGATAGCCCGAACCCGACATCGGGATCAGGTCAATGCCGAACACGTACAAAAAATCCTGGCAGCTCAAGCAAGCCGTGACGAAAGGCTGGCGGCTGCCGATGATGTGATCAGCAACAATGGTGACAGCAGTGAACTAGCCACCAAAGTGGCCAAGCTTCACCAGCAGTATTTAGCGATGAGCCTTCAATACAAATAACGAGTTAACATCGGATAATACGAGTATGCTAACAAACCGCTTTGAACATCCGTTGAATGAAAAAGTGCGTATCTATTTACGGCTTGAGTATTTGATCCGGCAGATGACTCATTCCAGCCAGCTCAATGACCAGTGGCAGCATCAGATTTTCTTTCGCGCCCTGTTCGATCTGCTGGAAATTCTTGATCAGATCCAGGTAAAGTCTGAACTGGCAAAAGATCTTGATAAACAACGAGCTAAGCTGAAAAACTGGCTTAACATTGATGGGGTTGATCAAACCGCCCTGTTAGCAATTCTTGATAACCTGGATATGGCCCATCACAGGCTGATTGCCGCCAACCGCCTGGGCCAGGATATCCGAGAAGACCGTTTTCTAAGCGGTATTAAACAACGCTTCTCAATTCCGGGAGGCAGTTGTAGCTTTGACCTGCCAGCACTGCATCACTGGTTACACTTACCACTAGCCCATAAACAGAGTGATATGGCTAACTGGATGAAACAACTGGCAGAGTTAACTGAAGCCCTGAACCTGTGGCTACGCCTGACCCGCGAGTCCGGCCATTTACAACCTCAGGTAGCTCGTAAAGGTTTTTTCCAGCATGAAGCCGAGGATGCCACCCTGTTACGTCTGGACATTTGCCCTAGCTACGGGGTTTACCCTATGATATCGGGCCACCGTAACCGCTTTGCTATCCGCTTCCTGCCATTTGATGAAGGTGCAAGCATCGCGGAAGCTATCGAGTTTAAACTAGCTATCTGCTGAGGTTCATTGTGACGCAATCTAGCACGCCTTCCCAGGCACAGATCACTATAGTTAAATGCCCAACCTGCAAGACACAGGTTGAGTGGAGCGAAAAAAGCCCGTTCCGTCCGTTCTGCTCTAAGCGCTGTCAGCTGATTGACCTTGGTGAGTGGGCTGAAGAGGAAAAAGCCATCCCGGGTGCGCCTGACATGTCAGATGCTGATGGCTGGTCAGAAGATATGGGTTACTAATCCAGTAAGCGAAAAACAAGAAGCGAGGAAAGCCAAATCATTTCTCGCTTCTCTTCACTTATCACTCGAGCCTTACATAAGCCCCATTAACTTATCCAGTACAACATCATTCGCTTCCGGAAAAGCGTAATCTCGCAGCTCAGAAAGCTTTACCCATCCCCCTGGCTGGCCTTCTTTTCCGTAGGCTTCACCATCAAAACCTTTGATAAGAAAGAAATCAAACTTCAACGCTTTTTCAGGGTAATCGTGCTCTAGGGCAACAAAGTGTTCCAGCTCAGTAACGCGGATTCCCACTTCTTCATCCAGCTCGCGGATCACCGCCTGCTCAGCTGTTTCACCTGATTCCACCTTACCGCCAGCAAATTCCCAAAATCCGCCTTTATGCGCTTTAGCAGCCCGTTTGGTAATAAAAACCTGATCCTGCTGCTCGTTAAGAATGATCCCGGCCGAGATCCAAACGCGTTTTTTATCCATTTAAAGCCTGCTTTTTTGAGGGATAAACACATTCATCCCCTATTTGATTATTGTAAAAAAGGCCGCATAAGCGGCCTTCTTACTGTATCAAAGCTGTAAACCGAATCAATTAGCTCAGTTTTCCGTGACACTGCTTATATTTCTTACCAGAACCACATGGGCAAGGCTCATTACGGCCTACTTTACGCTCACCACGCTGGTATGGAGTAGACTCTTTACCTTCCGCTCCGTCTTCGCTTTCATCAGCAATCTGGCTCTGCGCATTCTGGTGCTGGAACTGCTGGCGACGGGCAAGCTCTTCAGCCTGACGGCGACGCTCTTCTTCCATACGCTCAACTTCTTCTTGCTGTTGTACACGAACCTTACTCAGGATCGCGATAACGTCCGCTTTCAGGTTATCCAGCATGTCTTCAAACAGTTCGAACGACTCGCGCTTATATTCCTGTTTAGGGTTCTTCTGAGCGTAACCACGCAGGTGGATACCTTGACGCAGGTGATCCATCGCAGCTAGATGCTCTTTCCACAGCGTATCCAGGTTCTGCAGCATAACCGTCTTCTCGAAGTTGCGCAGTACCGGAGCACCTACCACTTCTTCTTTCTGACGGTAAATTTCAACTGCTTTCTCGACAATACGCTCACGCAGTGCTTCTTCGTAAAGCTTCTCTTCGCTGTCCAGCCATTCCTGGATTGGCAATTCAAGGTCAAAATCTTTACGCAGGCGCTCTTCCAGGCCAGCAATATCCCACATTTCTTCAAGCGACTGCTGTGGAATGTGACCATCGATAACAGACTGAATGACATCATCACGGTTCTGCTCAATCATCTCGCTGATGTCTTCCGCATTCATCAGCTCATCACGCAGTTCGTAAACAACTTTACGCTGATCGTTAGCTACATCATCGAATTCAAGCAGCTGCTTACGAATATCGAAGTTACGGCTTTCAACTTTACGCTGAGCGTTTTCAATCGCCTTGGTTACCCATGGGTGCTCGATCGCTTCACCTTCTTCCATACCCAGCTTCTTCATCATGTTAGATACACGATCAGAAGCAAAGATACGCATCAGGCCATCTTCCATCGACAGATAGAAACGAGATGAACCCTGGTCACCCTGACGACCTGAACGACCACGTAGCTGGTTATCGATACGGCGAGATTCATGGCGCTCTGTACCAATAATATGAAGGCCACCAGCAGCCAGAACCGCATCGTGTTCTTCTTTCCAGCTTTCTTTAATCTTCGCAACCTGCTCGTCAGTCGGGTTTTCCAGCTTCGCGACTTCATTCTGCCATGAACCGCCCAGTACGATATCCGTACCACGACCAGCCATGTTGGTAGCGATAGTTACTGAGCCAGTCTGACCAGCCTGAGCAACAATGTCCGCTTCCATTTCGTGGAACTTAGCATTCAGAACCTGGTGCTTAATACCTTTACGCTTCAGCTCATTCGATAGCAGTTCAGACTTCTCGATCGAAACAGTACCAACCAATACCGGCTGGCCGCGGCCAACACGCTCGACAATATCATCGATGATGGCAGCAAACTTCTCACGCTCTGTCATGTAAACCAGATCACCCATATCCTGACGAACCATAGGTTTGTTGGTCGGGATAACCACAGTCTCAAGACCGTAGATAGACTGGAATTCGAAGGCTTCAGTATCCGCCGTACCTGTCATACCAGACAGTTTGCTATACAGACGGAAATAATTCTGGAATGTGATCGATGCCAGCGTCTGGTTTTCATTCTGGATCTTCACGCCTTCTTTGGCTTCTACAGCCTGGTGAAGACCTTCAGACCAGCGACGACCCGGCATAGTTCGACCTGTGTGCTCATCAACAATGATCACTTCATCGTCTTTCACGATGTAGTCAACATCACGCTCAAACAGAACATGGGCGCGCAGAGCAGCATGAACGTGGTGCAGTAGACTGATATTAGCTGGCGAATACAGAGTATCGTCTTCTTCCATCATGCCTTTTTGTTTCAGCAGCTCTTCAACATACTCCTGACCGGTTTCAGTCAGGTAAGCCTGCTTGGCCTTTTCGTCAACGGTGTAGTGGCCGTCGCCGCGATATTCTTCTGTATCTTCCTGATCCTGCTTTTGAAGGCTAGGGATCAGGGTATTGATCTTGGTGTACAGCTCAGAGCTGTCTTCAGCCGGACCAGAAATAATCAGCGGAGTTCGGGCTTCATCGATCAGAATGGAGTCCACCTCATCGACTACAGCAAAGAAACGCTCGCGCTGAACACGATCTTCCGGACGGAATGCCATGTTGTCACGAAGGTAGTCAAAACCAAATTCATTGTTAGTACCGTAAAGAACATCTGCCGCGTAAGCTTCTTTCTTTGTCTGTGGCGGCATATTAGGTACGTTAACACCAACAGTCATGCCCAAGAATTCAAATAGCGGACGGTTGGTTTCTGCGTCACGAGCAGCCAAGTAGTCGTTCACGGTTACAATGTGAACACCTTTACCTGTCAGTGCATTCAGATATGCAGGCAGGGTTGCGGTTAGGGTTTTACCTTCACCGGTACGCATCTCAGCGATTTGGCAGTTATTCAGCACCATACCACCGATCATCTGAACGTCGAAGTGGCGCATACCAAAGACACGCTTGGACGCTTCACGAACTGTGGCAAAAGCTTCAGGAAGAAGTTGGTCCAGGGTTTCGCCCTGTTCCAAACGCTCACGGAACTCAACGGTTTTGGCTTTCAGTTCCTCATCTTGCAGGCTTTCGAATTGAGGTTCTAGCTTATTGATTTGGTCAACAATTTTGCGCATACGACGCAGGGTGCGGTCGTTACGGCTACCGATAACTTTGGTCAGTAGTTTTGATAACATGGCGATGCCGTTTTCTCTTTGTTATTTCAGCTTCAGTACTGGCTGAATCGCTTAATCTGGGTTTCATAACCGGGTGTATACCAAACTTAGTCAGCTGGTATGCTCATCCCTGTCCCGTCTGAATCCGCCACAAGTGTGACAACAGAAGCCGACACGAAAAACAAGGGTTATTCAGTTGATATTGTGGTCACCCTGAGCAATTTCAAGGGGAACCCAAAAACAATACTAACGATTTGCTTCATGGCGGCACCTTACCGACAGTAGCAGCTCTTGGCTGCCAGGCATACATGCCATTGCTACTGAAGGCATTCTTTATCCAGCCTTTCAATAGACTTGGTATAATAAGACATATTAACGAAGCCGCCTATGGTTAATGCAGGTGACTTGCTTTTCATATGCGAAAAATTAGAACTTAGCCCTAAATCATGATTAGGAACAGAGTGTAATGCGCGACCATCGTCCCCAATCTACAGCCAGCCTGCTTGATGACAGCCAGTTAGGCAACATCCAGCAACGTGCTATTGCGTTGAGTAAACTCAACAAAGCCGTCAAGGAACACTTGAACTGTGCAGAACACTGCCGGGTTGCCAACTACCGCCAGGGAAACCTGATCATCGAAACTGCCTCTGCGGCCTGGTCGATGCGACTAAACTATGAGCGTAATAACCTGATCCGTAAACTTAGGGAAAAGCTACTACCTAATCTGGCAGATATAGAAGTGAAAGTGAACCCGGCCCTAGCGGCTGTGGAACAGAAAGCACAAGACAAAACACCGGATATTGTACAAAAGCCGATATCTCAGCAGGCCGCTCAATATCTGCTTTCCACCGCACAAAATGCACCGGCTAAAGTAAAAGCCAGGCTGGAGCGACTGGCTGCACTTTCGGCTAAAAAGAAAGAAAATCCTGAAAGGTAGGCGTGAGGAGCGAGACAAATAAAAGCAGTCACATTCCAACCGCATATGGCTCATCCCCCAAAAACAAAAACGCCGGACAATGTCCGGCGTTTTTTTAAATCTGACAGCTTAGCTGCTTCACTGTTGAGCTTACGCTAATACCATACCAGGCTGAGCAAAAGTAACTGGTACTTCGTTCTCTTCCTGGAAAGTAGACCACTCATAAGCTTCCTGATCAGCAAGCACTGCGCGTAGCAGTTTGTTGTTCAGGGCATGGCCGGACTTATACGCACACATTTCACCGATAATATTGTGACCACACATGTACAGGTCACCGATGGCATCCAGTACTTTGTGTGTTACCAGCTCATTATCGAAACGTAGGCCTTCATCATTAAGGATGCGGTAATCATCCAGAACAATGGCGTTATCAAAACTACCACCCAGACACAGGTTCTGTGACTGTAAGTACTCGATATCACGCATGAAACCAAAAGTACGTGCACGGCTGATATCTTTTACGAATGACTGGCTGGAGAAATCCAGCACCAAACGCTGCTGCTCTGATTGAATCGCCGGGTGATTGAAATCGATAGCGAAATCAAGGCGGAAACCATTATGCGGACGCAGTTCTGCCCATTTGTCGCCATCTTCGACGCGAACAGGTTTCTTAATACGCAGGAATCGCTTAGGTGCGTTCAGCGTATCAATACCGGCAGATTGCAGCAGATAAATGAACGGGCTGGCACTGCCATCCATGATCGGAATTTCAGGCGCATCGACTTCGATAATCACGTTATCGATACCCATGCCCGCCAATGCTGCGTTCAGGTGCTCAACAGTCGAGATTCGTACGCCTTCCTCGTTAACGAGGGCGGTACACAGCATTGTGTCACGAACAGAATCAGCATTTGCCGGAAAATCGACAGGTGGATTCAGGTCAGTACGACGGTAAATAACACCGGTATTTGCTGCGGCAGGACGAAGAATAAGCGTCACTTTACGCCCAGAGTGAAGGCCCACCCCAGTCGTTTGCACAATGCTTTTTAGTGTACGTTGTCTAATCATCTGCTCTTCTCAACTATTTATTGCTTATAGCCAATTCATCGGCCCACTGACGACAAAAAATCGAAAATGGGCAGATATTATACCACTGATTACTTGATAACCCAAATAGTTTGCGTTGGCTTAGTCAGCCTGCTTACGCAAAAATGCAGGAATATCCAGGTAATCGTGATCAGCTTGAGGCTTAGATTTCGGCGCAGCAGAAGAAGACGATGACTGCACATTGTTTTCAGCAGCAGGTGACTGCTGAGTCAATGGTGCAGGTTTAGTTTCTTCTACAGCCGGAGCTGCAGGTGCTGCTGGTTTTTCTTGAGCAACAGCCTGAACCGGCTTCGAGCTTGTTACCAGAGTAATGTCTGGCTTAGTCTCTTTACCAATACCTGTCGCTACAACAGTTACACGCAGCTCATCAGTCATTTCAGGATCCAGAGATGTACCGATAACTACGGTCGCATTGTCCGAAGCGAATGCTTTCACTGTGTTACCCACAGTTTCAAATTCGTCAAGACGCATGTCCAGGCCAGCAGTAATGTTAACCAGTACGCCACGAGCACCAGCCAGATCAATATCTTCCAGCAGTGGGCTTGAGATTGCCATTTCAGCGGCTTCCTCAGCACGGTCGTCACCAGTAGCAACACCGCTACCCATCATAGCGTGGCCCATCTCAGACATCACGGTACGAACGTCAGCAAAGTCGACGTTGATCATACCCGGACGAGTGATCAGCTCTGCAATACCCTGTACTGCGTTCTTCAGTACGTCGTTCGCCTTAGCGAAAGCATCCAGCAGCGTAATACCGCGGCCAAGTACCTTCAGCAGTTTTTCGTTTGGTATTGTGATCAGAGAGTCAACGTGCTTAGAAAGCTCCTCGATACCCTGCTCAGCAAACGCCATACGCTTCTTGCCTTCAAAGCTGAATGGCTTAGTCACAACCGCAACGGTCAGAATACCCAGCTCTTTTGCTACTTCAGCAATGATTGGCGCAGCACCAGTACCTGTACCGCCACCCATACCAGCAGCGATAAAGACCATGTCAGAACCCTGAAGCTCAGATTTGATCGCTTCACGATCCTCAAGAGCCGAATCACGACCAACCTGAGGGTTAGCACCGGCACCCAAACCTTTAGTGATATCACCACCAATCTGGATAACCGTATTAACACTGCTCTTACGAAGAGCCTGAGCATCGGTATTTACACTGATAAACTCAACGCCTTCAATCGATTCACGTACCATGTGATCGACAGCGTTACCGCCACCGCCACCAACGCCAACGACCTTAATTACTGCCTCATCAGACATTTCCATCATCGGTTCAAACATTTGTTCTCTCCGTCTTTCCTGTTCGCATCAGGTTTTAAAATTCTTTTCTTAGCCAGCCACTGATTTTTGAGAAGATACCGGAAACCGAACGTTTCGGCTCCAAATCATTCTCATCGAATGTCTGACTGTCCTTTCCGTAATGCAGCAAACCTACTGCAGTTGCATAATGCGGTGACTGGACATAATCAGTCAGGCCACTAAGCTCCAGCGGCTGACCAATTCGTACCTGGTTGCGAAACACTCGCTCGGCACATTCAATCAAACCTTCCATTTGCGCAGAGCCTCCGGTGAGGACAATGCCTGCAGCCAAATGGTGTTTTACGCCCGCATTACGCAGTTGTTCTTGTATTTCCAACAGTTTCTGATTAACCAGACCCAAAAGTTCACTGTACCGGGGTTCAATGACTTCAGCTAAAGTCTGTCTCTGCAAGCTGCGGGATGGACGTCCACCTACACTAGGAACATCCACTTTTTCATCTTTGCTTACCAGCTCACTCAGTGCACAGCCGTATTTTACTTTGATTTCTTCAGCATCGCCCGGTGGCGTGCCAAATGCGTAGGCAATATCACTGGTAACAACATTACCGGCATAAGGGATCACTTCAGCATGGCGAAGCGCGCCGCCAGTCCAGACCGCAAGGTCCATGGTCCCACCACCGATATCGACCACACAAACACCCAGTTCGCGCTCGTCAGCGGTAAGCACGGCATGGCTGGCTGCAAGACCGGAGAAGATCAGCTGATCGACCTTTAAGCCGCAGCGCTCCACTGCCTTGACGATATTCCGAGCCATGTCATTGTGACAGGTAATCAAATGTACACTTGCTTCCATGCGAACGCCTGATAAACCAACAGGGTTTTTAATTCCCTCTTGATAATCAATAGCAAATTCCTGAGGAATTACATGCAAAGTTCGGTGTTCGTCGCTAATTTTTACGGATTTCGCTGTATGAATAACATTATCAACGTCATCCTGCGTTACCTCTTTGTCAGAAATAGGCACCATGCCTTTCTCTGTCTGGCAACGTATATGTTTGCCTGATAACGATAAAAACACTGAGGAAATCTGGCAATCAGCCATCAGTTCAGCCTGATCGACTGCACGCTGAACCGACTTCACCACAGACTCAAGGTCATTGACCCCGCCTTTATCCATTCCCCGTGACGGGCTGCTGCCAACACCGATGACGTTCACGCCGCCATCTGGCAACACTTCCCCAACCAAAGCACATACTTTGGAAGTACCGATATCCAGGCCAACTATGAGTTTCTTATCTGCCGCCTTCGTCATTAGCGCACGCTCTTATCGTTATACCCGCCATTACCGCCAGGCTGTCGCCCGGATCAGCTTCAGCCCGGTATTATTCAGGAATCACTTTCCACCCTACAGCAGCCCCGGTATCGTAGCGCATGTCTACATACTCAATGGCTTTTCCCTGCTGTTCTAATTCCGGATACAGCCGGATAAACCGTTCCAGACGCTCCATCCTGGCTTCTCGGCCCACTTCAAGCCGAACTCCGTTTGTTAACCATATTCGCCAGGCCCGACGTTCATTAAACGCCAATGTAGCAATATCAAACCCGGCAAACTGTAATCTGGGTTGCATCTCCTGCAGCGCAGCCAGCATTTCCCGGCTGCTGTTTTCCGGCCCGGTCAGTTCAACCAGATTTTGCCCGTTAACCTGCTGTGCCGGAGCCTGAAACACATCACCGTTGGTATTTACCAGGTATCGCTGGTTCCATACCGCTGCCGGCTGATGCTCAACCAGAAACACTTTGATTGTTTCTGGCCACTGTTTTCGAACTGATGCCCTTGCCACCCAGGGTAAGTCTTCCAGAACATGCTGAATTTCATTCACATTCTGGGTCATGAAGCTTCCCATGTGATCCAGTTGCAATATTGCCTGACGGACGTCCTCCGTACTCAGATAATGCAACTCTCCCTGAATCACTAGTTGAGAAAGCGGCAAGCGGTTAGCATCTGTCATCCAGTTTATTGCCGCACTAAACAGCCAAACAATAAACCCGATAATGAACAGGAAAAATGCCAATCCCCCCCACTGACCTTTTGTCATTGAAAATGGCAGGGATTCTTTATTCAAGACTGCATCAGCCATATTTTTGTACGTTTACCTTACCTTAGCAGCTACTTTCTCTTCTAAAATTAACCATTTAGAACAGATTTTGGCGCTTTGGACTATCAGGCAGGAGCACACAAAGTTGATCGATTATACCGACCAACCCGCAGCACTCCAACTATTGTTGGATTTTTCCTTACATATCCTTCGAGCAAAATCAGATAACAGCTCCTGATCAGGACACTTTGCCGCCTGAAAAACATGCAAAGTTTATGCCTTTAACGCAACTTTTTAGGGTTTCGCCTTAGTTTTCACTCATTACTGAGATATCCAGCTTCATTTCAGCCAGTTTTCGTGCAATTTTGCCGACATCACCGGCTCCCTGTGTCAATACCAAGTCGCCTTCCTGAATAATATTGGCCAGTGCCGACGGCAAAGCATCACTGTGCGGCACAAAAATCGGATCAATCTTGCCGCGTCCGCGAATAGTGCGGCAAAGAGAGCGGCCATCAGCACCGGCAATCGGCTTCTCACCTGCCGGATAAACATCAAGCATCACCAGCACATCAACCTGTTCAAGAACATTCGCAAAGTCTTCATACAGATCACGAGTGCGACTGTAGCGGTGAGGCTGGAACACCATCACCAGGCGTTTTTCTTCCCAACCGGCACGTGCCGCCTTAATTGTCACATCCACTTCGCTCGGGTGGTGACCATAATCATCGACCAACATTACCTTACCATTGCCAGTCTCATACTCACCCAAGTGATCAAAGCGACGGCCTGTACCTTCGAACTCAGCCAGAGCACGGATAATCGCCTCATCCTCAACGCCTTCTTCGGTAGCCACGGCAACGGCAGCCGTTGCATTTAGGGCATTATGGCGACCAGGAATATTCAGTTTTACCTTCAGCGCAGGTTTCCCTTTACGTAGTATTGAGAAGTGTCCCTGCTGTCCGCGCTGGTCATAATCAACCAGACGTACATCAGCATCTTCTGAGAAACCATAGGTAATCACCTGACGGCCAATTTGCGGCAACAATTCACGGATCACCGGATCATCAATACACATCACCGCCAAACCATAAAACGGCAAATTATGGAGGAAATCGATGAAAGTCTGCTTAAGTACCTCAAAATCACCACCATAAGTTTCCATATGGTCGGCTTCAATGTTGGTCACCACACACACCATAGGTTGCAGGTGCAGGAACGAAGCATCGCTTTCATCCGCTTCCGCAATCAGGTAACGGCTTGAACCAAGGCGCGCATTGGTACCGGCACTTTTAACCAGCCCACCGTTCACAAATGTCGGATCCAGATCTGCCTCAGAGTAAATCTGGGTAACCAGCGCAGTAGTGGTTGTCTTTCCGTGAGTGCCGGCAATAGCAATACCGTGGCGGTAGCGCATTAGTTCAGCCAGCATTTCCGCCCGACGGACAACCGGGATCCGAAGCTCGCGTGCAGCCAGTAGTTCCGGGTTTTCAGCGGCAATTGCTGTCGACACGACAACCACACTGGCACCACGAACATTATCCTCGGCATGGCCAAAGAAAATGTCCGCTCCTTTTGCCGTCAGACGCTCTGTCACCGCATTCGGTGCCAGATCTGAACCACTGATGCGGTAGCCTTCATTAATCAGTACTTCTGCGATACCACTCATTCCGGCACCGCCGATCCCAACAAAGTGAATACGCTCAACTCGGCGCATCTCTGGCACCATGGTTCGAATTTTGGCTAGCTGCTGGTTATCCAGTTTACTCATCACTCTGTCTCGTCTTATTTGTTTGCCAGCGACTTAATGACATCGGCCACCCGGGCGTCAGCATCGAGGATCGCTGCATCGCGTGCTGCCGTTGCCATCTGTACAAGCGCATCACGGTCTAATTGTTTTAATTCATCGGCCAAACCTTGAACGGTCAGATCCGGCTGCTCAATCATCCTTGCGGCACCACACTTGACCAAATGGTCTGCGTTCAGGGCCTGCTGGCGATCTTTGTGCATAAAAGGAATAAAAATGGCGCCAACACCAGCCGCAGACAGTTCTGACACTGTCAGTGCACCGGAGCGACATACCACAATGTCAGCCCAGTTATACGCCTGGGCAACATCATCAATAAACTCTGTCACCTTATGTGGAACATCGGTTTTCGCAGCATAAGCCTGCTCGGTTTCCAGCTGACTGCCTTTACCGGCCTGATGCCAGATAGTAACGTGTTCACCAAGTAAAGCGGCGACTTCTGGCATGGTCTGATTGAGGATACGCGCGCCCTGGCTACCGCCCATCACCAGAATCCGAACTGGCCCCTTACGATCCGCAAAACGCTCGTCAGGAAGAGGCAGTACAGTGACATCGTTACGTACCGGGTTGCCGACAACCTCTCGGCCAGGAAATGCCCCTGGGAATGCCTGCAGTACTTTGGCCGCAATTCGTGACAACCATTGGTTAGTCAAACCGGCAACTGCATTTTGCTCGTGCAAGACAACCGGCACACCGGATAGCCAGGCTGCTACGCCACCCGGTCCGCTGACATAGCCGCCCATACCTAACACCACATCCGGCTGCCAGGCTTTGATATATTTCCGGGCTTGCATAATTGCACCGACAATCTTGAATGGTGCAGCTAACAGGCGTGCAACGCCTTGGCCACGCAAGCCTTTCACTTTGATGAAATCTATCTCGATACCATGCTTAGGGACCAGATCGGCCTCCATCCGGTCAGCCGTGCCGAGCCAGCGGATTTCCCATCCTTCTTCCTGAAGTTTCTTGGCCACAGCCAGCCCGGGAAAAACATGGCCGCCGGTACCGCCGGCCATCACCAGTAAACGTTTATTCTTCTTCATTTTCTTCGTTTTCTTCTAAATCTTCCGCAGGACCATATCTGGCAGCTAATCGCTGTTCATGATCGATTCGAATCAAAATGGCAACCGCCGTTGCCATAATAAATAAACTGGAGCCACCGTAACTGATCAGTGGCAAAGTAAGGCCTTTCGTCGGCACCAACCCGGCCGCCGCCCCAACATTGACCAATGTCTGGAAGGCAAACCAGAAACCAAAGCCGAAAGCCAGAAAACCGCCAAACAGCTGGCCGGTCTGCAGACAGCGTCGTCCAATAAACAGGGCCTTAAAAACAAGTGCAAACAATAGCATAATAACAATCGTAACACCTAACAGCCCGACTTCCTCTGCCAATACCGCAAATACAAAGTCGGTATGCGCTTCAGGCAAGTATTCCAGCTTTTGAATTGAGTTACCTAGCCCTTGTCCTAACCAGTCCCCCCGGCCGAACGCCATCAGTGACTGAGTCAACTGATAGCCACTACCGAACGGGTCTTCCCAGGGATCCATAAATGAGGTCACTCGCCGCATACGGTAGGGTTCGAAAACGATCAGCAGGATAATTCCCATTACCGCCATTGCCAGCATCGCAAGAAACTGCCACAACCTGGCTCCAGCGATAAATAGCATCCCAACCGTGGTGACAAACATCACTACGAACGATCCCAAGTCCGGCTGCTGCAACAGTAAAAAAGCGAGAATACCAAGCACAATCAAAGGCTTGATGAAGCCATAGAAACTATCGCGAACCTGATCATACTGGCGTACCAAGTAACCGGCCAGGAAGATAAACAACGACAGCTTGGCAACCTCTGCCGGCTGGAGGTTAAAAATCCCCAGCGGGATCCAGCGTGATGCGCCGTTAACAGAACGCCCCACCGCCAATACAGCTATCAACAAGACAATGGACACCAGCAACATAGGCACACTGAGTTGACGCCAGCGGGCCAGCGGGATCTGTACCATCACACTGGCAATAACCAGTGAACAAAGGAGAAATACGCCGTGGCGCAGGGCAAAATAAAACGGCATATCCGTAAGACGGGTTGCTACCGGCACTGAAGCCGATGTCACCATCACCAGTCCGGTAACCATTAATGCCAGCGCAATCCAAACCAGCTGGCGATCATACATGCATGGTGCTGCAGGTCGGGTGAACCAGTCACTGACCGCAGACCAATTCTCCTTGATCTGCTCCAGCATTAATTTGCTCCGGCGACTTTATACTGCAGTTCGTTAGCCAGCGCGACAAAAGCATCGCCCCGTGCCATAAAGTTGGGGTACTGATCAAAACTGGCGCAAGCCGGTGAGAGCAATACCATGTCTCCGGCCTGGGCTGTATCTGCCGCTATTTGCATTGCCTGCTCCATGGTTTCTACCGATAACGGTGCTTCAACAAGCGAAGCGAAATGATGGCCATCCCGGCCATAACAGTAAAGCTGTACGTTAAGATTAGCCAATACTGGCTTTAGTTCAGAAAAATCAGCGCCTTTTCCGTCACCACCAACTAAAAGGTGCAGCTTACCTGACAGGTTCAGTCCTTTCAGGGCTGCCAGGGTACTGGCAAGGTTGGTCGCCTTAGAATCATTCACCCACCGCACATCCTGATGGTTTGCCACCAACTGACAGCGGTGTGCCAAGCCATTATAACGCTGAAGAGCCCGACATGCGGCATCATGACCGATACCAGCAGCATCTGCCAAAGCTAAAGCCGCCAGGCTGTTGGCGACATTATGACGACCAACCAGAGCGATCTGGCTTGTCACCATTACCGGCTGCTGGTCAACGGCAAGATACTCTTCGCCATTTACCGTAACCAATCCGTAAGCTTCAGAATCAAAACCGAAGCTGGTCATAGCACCATAAAAATCAACCGGGCGTGTTGCCAAATCATCGCGATTAAATACCGCCAGTTCTGCGTGGCGGAAAATACGCATCTTGGCCTGACTGTAATCTTCCAGACCGTTATAACGATCCATGTGATCTTCAGAAAGGTTCAGGTATACCGCTGCTTTGAGTTTCAGGGATGATGTTGTTTCCAGCTGAAAGCTCGACAGCTCAAGTACGTAAAGGTCGTGATCCTGAGCCAGCATATCCAAAGCGGCAAAACCGATATTACCGCCAACACCGACATTGATACCGGCTTCTTTAGCCATTTCGCCAACTAAGCTGGTGACGGTGCTTTTACCGTTAGAGCCGGTAATCGCCACCACAGGCTTGGTTACGGCGCGGGCAAACAGCTCGATATCGCCAACAATTTCAATGCCAGCTTCGGCTGCCTGCACGAGTTCCGGTGTTGCCAGCGCAATACCTGGACTGGCGACAATCATATCGGCAGCCAGCAACCAGTCCATACTCCACTGACCGCTGCAAAGTGCTACCGATTCCGGCAATTGATCCTGGCCTGGTGGCGTGCTGCGGGTGTCGATCACTTTAATATCCAGTGGCTGTGGCAAACGCAGCAAATGCTTCACCACCGACAGGCCTGTCATTCCCAGACCGATTACCACAACGTTTTTCACACCATCCAAGCCTTTCATTTAACGTACCTTCAGTGTTGCCAGGGCAATCAAAACCAACATAAGAGTAATGATCCAGAAACGGACAATTACGCGCGGCTCCGGCCAGCCTTTTAGCTCGTAGTGGTGATGGATAGGTGCCATACGGAAAATACGCTGACCACGCAACTTGTAAGAACCCACCTGCAGGATCACAGATACAGTTTCCATTACGAATACACCGCCCATCACAACCAGCAGCAGTTCCTGACGAACCAGCACAGCAATGGTACCCAGCGCCCCACCAAGTGCCAACGAACCTACATCGCCCATAAATACCTGTGCTGGATAAGTGTTGAACCACAAAAAGCCAAGACCCGCACCGACAATCGCGGTACAGACGATAACCAGTTCACTGGCATCTTTCAGATACGGAATATGCAGGTAGTTCGCGAAGTTAACGTTACCTGTCGCCCAGGCAATAAATGCCATACCGGCAGCAACCATCACGGTTGGCATAATTGCCAGACCGTCCAGGCCGTCTGTCAGGTTAACGGCATTACTGGTACCGACGATGACAAAATAAGTCAGAATGATGTAGAACAGACCAAGCTGCGGCATAACATCTTTAAAGAACGGCACAACCAGCTGAGTCGCTGCGGTATCCTGCCCATGCACATACAAGGCAAACGCCACACCGAATGCAATCACTGACTGCCAGAAATATTTCCAGCGCGCGATCAGGCCATCAGTATTTTTACGCACTACTTTACGGTAATCATCGACAAAACCGACAGCACCATAACCAAGCATGACTGTCAGTACCGCCCAAACGTACGGGTTGGACAGATCACACCAAAGCAGAACCGTGATTGATATGGCAGCCAGGATCATAAGCCCGCCCATTGTCGGGGTACCACGCTTACTGAAGTGAGACTCTGGACCTTCGTTACGAACAACCTGGCCAATCTGCAACATTTGCAGGCGTGCGATCAGGCGCGGTCCCATCCACAAAGAGAGCAGCAATGCTGTCAGGATACTGATGATCGCGCGGAACGTCAGGTACTCAAACAAGCGGAAAAAGGGAAACGTAGACTGTAATACGTCAGCTAACCAATAAATCATTGTGTGTTTTCCTGCAGTGCGACAATGACGTCTTCCATCCGGGAGCTGCGAGCCCCTTTTGCCAGCACTGTAACTTCTGTTTTTTGTGAATTAAGTTGTTCAGTCAGTTGTTGGATTAACGCTGACTTATCATCAAAATGTCGGCCGTGGTTCAACTCACTGACCACTGCACTGGCTTTACCGTAAGTCAGTACACGATCCAGTGATTTACCCATGGCGTACTCGGCAACTTCACGGTGCAAAGCCGCGCTGTCCTCTCCCAGCTCAGCCATATCACCCAGCACAAACCAGCGCTGACCGGAGAAAGTCGCCAGCAAATCAATCGCCGCCTTTACCGATGCCACACTAGCATTGTATGTATCATCAATCAGGCGCAAGCCTTCGCGAGGTTGGGTAACCTCTACCCGGCCTTTAACATTTTCAACCAGCTCTAGGCCGGTTTTAACCTGCTCAAGTGTCACGCCCTGCGCAATAGCCAATGCCGCCGCCGCCAGGGCATTTGCCACATTATGAACGCCAGGCATAGTCAGTGCGACAGATACATCACCGCAAGGGGTGTGCATTGTAAAACAAGCGCGCCCCTGACTGTTAATAATAATGTCACTAGCTGAGAAGTCGGCCGCAGCCTGAGTCGCTGAAAACGTCACAACCTTATGATCAGCCAGCAATGGTTGCCAAAGCGCCTGATCGTTAGAGTCCAGATTAATCACCGCCGTCGCCTGGCTGATATCAGCAGAAGCAAGCGGTGTAAGGCCTTCAAAGATTTCGCCTTTTGCCTTGGCAACCCCTTTAAGTGAACCAAAACCTTCAAGGTGTGCTGCTGCCAGGTTGTTAATTAAGGCAACCTGAGGCTTCACCAGATTCGTGGTGTAGGAAATTTCATGCTGATGGTTAGCTCCCAGCTCAATCACCGCAAATTCATGCTCAGGAGTCAGGCGCAGCAGAGTCAAAGGAACGCCGATATCATTGTTGAAGTTGCCTGCCGTCGCCAACACTTTTCCTTTGCGAGCCAGGATAGCCGCGGCCATTTCCTTAACCGTGGTTTTGCCACAACTGCCGGTCAGCGCCAGGGTTTTCAGGCCACATTGCTGTTCCATTTGCAGCTTCACCCAGGCCCCCAGCTGACCTAATGCCAAACGGGTATCCGCGACCACCAGCTGAGGCAACGCAACAGGTAAGTGCCTGCTTACCAACAGCGCGTCAGCGCCATTGTCCATTGCTGTCTGGCAGAAGTCATGGGCATCAAAACGCTCACCTTTAAGCGCGATAAATAACGTTTTATCAGCAATTTTACGGGTGTCTGTCGAGACATCGGCAATCGTTCTGTCATCACCGATCAACTCGGCACCTAAAACTTTTGCCAGTTGCGAAAGCTGAACTTCAATCATGCGTCATTCTCCAGTAATGCCTGCACTGTCTCGCGATCTGAGTAATGAATTGTGCGATCCGCCAGAATCTGGTAATCCTCATGACCTTTACCAGCCACCAGAACAATATCTTCAGAGCCAGCTTGAGTTAGTGCCCACTGACAAGCCTCACGGCGGTCATGGAGCACTTTGGCTAATGCGGGCTGCTTCAGGCCCGCCAGCATATCTGTAACAATCAGCGCCGGGTCTTCACTGCGCGGGTTGTCATCGGTCAGGATCACTTTATCGGCCAGGTTTTCAGCAATTGCCGCCATCATCGGGCGCTTGCCTGTATCACGGTCACCACCACAGCCGAAAATACACCATAATTTTCCGTCGCAGTGCACACGCAGGGCATGCAGCGCTTTTTCCAGTGCATCTGGTGTATGAGCATAATCAACAACCATCATAGGTTTGTCAGTTTTCTGAAAAACCTCCATCCGGCCAATCACCGCCTGAAGCTGTGGTGCGGTTTCCACCAGGCGCTCAAGCGGATGACCCATTGCCAGCAAGGTTGCCAGTGCCAGCATCAGATTCATGACATTAAATGAACCAACCAAAGGCGCGGTAAACTGACCAGCTCCCCAAGTTGAGTTAAACGCTACTGTGACACCTTGTGTGCTGTAGACCACATCTTCCAGCCACAGAGCCGGGCCCTGATGCTGCGCCAGAGAGGCTTTATCGCTCGTAACAGCTACCGCCTGAGGCAGCGTTACCAGCCAGTCACGCCCAACAGGATCATCGGCATTAATCACGGCAATGCCTGCGTGGTGTTCGGTAAACAGCAATTTTTTCGCTTCGGCATAAGCGGCCATGTCACCGTGATAATCCAGGTGATCACGGCTTAAATTAGTGAAAATACTGGCGGCAAAATTCAGGGCCTTAACCCGCCCCTGAACCAAGCCATGGGAAGAAACCTCCATGGCGGCAAAATCCGCACCGTCATTGACCAGCTCAGACAGCACCTGCGCAATTTCAATCGCACTACCGGTTGTGTTTACAGCAGGCTTTAGCTGCTCCAATAAACCATTTCCAGTCGTGCCCATCACTCCGGCGCGGTAATTCAGTAACTGCGCCCACTGTGCCAGCAACTGGCTGATTGTCGTTTTACCGTTAGTGCCGGTTACCGCGACCAGCTTAAGCTTTTCATCCGGCATACCATAAAAGCGGCGGGCCACAGCCGATAGCAGCGCCCCTAAATCACGCAGATAAATGATTGCAATGCCATCCTGACAGGTTACTTCACCATGTTCAGCAACGCCCTCTGCCTCGGCCAGTATTACAGCGGCCCCAGATTCAATCGCTGCGGGAATAAACCGACGTCCGTCAACCGCATGTCCTTTAACGGCAACAAACACTTCGCCGCTACGTACCTGACGGCTGTCTAACGTCATACCGGCCAGTTCAAGTTCGGCCAGTCCGGCAGGCAACGCCTCGGCTGCAATCCATGGAGACAACAAGGCTCCCAGTTGATTATTCTGATTAAGTACCGGCATGCGCATTGCCTCTGTTGTGTACAATATTTAATTTTTCATTTGTCCCGGCATCCGGCGGCACATTCAGGATCTGAAGTGCACTTTCCATCACTTCCGAGAAGATCGGTGCTGCAATGGCACCACCATAATATTTATCGCCCTGCGGCTCATTGACGACCACCACCATCGCAATACGCGGGTTACTGATCGGAGCCAGACCAGCAGTCATCGCGACATATTCATCGCTGTAACCACCGGCAGCGGCTTTCTTTGCGGTACCCGTTTTGGCACCAACGCGGTACCCGGGCACGGCTGCACGTTTGGCACTACCATCTTTGCCAGTTACCATTTCCAGCATATTCAAAAGTTTGCGGGTATTTTCAACCGATGCGATCTGACGCCCCGGTACAATTTGTTCTGTTTTCAAGATCGACAGCGGACGGTTAATCCCGATCGAACCTAACGTGGCATAAGCTCGGGCCAGCTGGATTGGCGTCACCGAAATACCGTAACCAAAGGCCAGGGTTGCACGTTCAAAATCAGACCAGCGACGACGATCCGGGAAGAATCCCTGCGCTTCACCGATCAGGTTAATCCCGGAGGCATCTCCCAACCCGACACTGCTGTACATTCCCAGCACCGCATCGACCGGCATCGCCAGTGACAGCTTACTGACCCCGATGTTACTGGACTTCTGGAGGATCCGGGCCAGATTGGCTTTACCGACTTTAGATACGTCACGTACCCGGCTACCGCCAACCTGCATAATGCCGTTGCCAGTATCGATAATGGTATCCTCATCAGCGACACCATTTTCCATCGCCGCCAGTACCACAAACGGTTTAATAGTCGAGCCCGGCTCCATGGCATCAGTAATGGCACGGTTACGCATCCGGAAACTCTGAAGCTGATCCCGGTTATTCGGGTTATAAGATGGAGCATTCACCATTGCCATAATTTCACCGGTACGAACATCCACCATCACAATGGTGGCTGACGTTGCACGGTAATCAGCAACCGCCTGTTTAACGGCGCGGTAAGCAACAGCCTGAAGGCGCTGGTCGATACTCAATATCAGCGGCTTACCCGGCTCTCTTTGCTTAAGGGAGATATTCTCAACAACCCGGCCATAGCGGTCTTTACGTACGGTGCGACGTCCTGGCTCTCCGGTCAGCCAACCGTCATAGGTCCGTTCAACCCCTTCAAGGCCATGACTGTCGATACCTGTCACCCCAATCAGGTGGGCACTGACTTCACCGGCAGGATAAAAACGGCGTGACTCATCTTTAAGGCCAACTCCCGGCAGTTTCAGCTTACCGACGTAAGCCGCCATCGCCGGGCTCACCTGGCGCTGCAGGTAGATAAAACGACGCTGTTTGTTCTTTTCAATGTGGGACAACAACTGGCGACGCTCCAGCCCCAACACATCCGCCAGCGCATACCAGCGGTCTTGCTGTTCAAGACCACCATTTTTGAAAATCTGTACAGGATCGGCCCAAACAGCCTGAACCGGAACACTGACCGCCAGTGATTCACCGTTACGATCAGAGATCATACCGCGGGCAGAAGGCATAGCTTTGACCCGAAGGGAGCGCATGTCCCCTTCCTGAATCAATTTGCCCGGTTCCAGAACCTGGATGTACGCAGCGCGCCCGACTAACGCGAGCACAGCCAGAGCAACGCAAGCGCAAATAACACCAAAGCGCCACGGGATAAAAACCGGTGGCGCTTTCTGGCGACGCTGATTCTTAGATTGTTGACGCTTAAATATCTTCATCAAATCTCTTACTGCACGACGACTTCACTGTCTACGGAAGGACGTTTCATCTCCAACTCCTTCTCTGCCAGCCGTTCAATCCGACTGTGCTCCGCAAGTGAGTTTTCTTCCAGAATCTGGTTCCGCCATTCGATGTCCAACTGATCCCGTTCGATCAACAGTTGCTCCTGCTGAGCAATTAACTGTCGGGAATGATGGGTGATCAAAACAACACCCAGGGCAGAAATAAGCACCAGAACCAACAGGATCAACGGCACCCGGCCAACCGACACGAGATCCCGTGCGATCTGGCGGGCAAGGTTGTCAGTTGGTTCCGGTACTGAATTCATAGACGTTCAGCCAGACGTAATACTGAGCTACGAGAGCGGGCATTGCCGCCAATTTCACTTTGTGACGGTTTAATCGCCTTACCAACCGGCTTCAGTGCCGCAGAACCAAGTGCTTTAATTTGATCTTCAGTCAGAGGCAAACCAGCTGGTACTTCTGGTCCTTTACTCTGCTTACGGATAAAACGCTTCACCATACGGTCTTCCAGCGAGTGGAAACTGATCACTGACAAGCGACCCTCTGGAGCCAGTACGTTCAATGCACCATGTAGTGCTGTATCAATTTCTTCCAGCTCACTGTTGATGTAAATACGGATAGCCTGGAAACTACGGGTAGCCGGGTGCTTGTGCTTATCACGGAACGGCGAGACTTCAGCAATCAGTTTTGCCAGCTGAAGAGTGCGAGTCAGCGGTTCATTCTCTTCATTTTCACGATAAGCCACGATGCCACGGGCGATACGCTTAGCAAAGCGCTCTTCACCAAACTCTTTCAGCACCCAGGCGATATCATCGGCATCCGCTTCAGCCAGCCATTCAGCCGCTGATACGCCGGATGTCGGATCCATACGCATATCCAGCGGACCGTCACGCATAAAGCTGAAGCCGCGCTCTGCATCATCCAGCTGAGGCGACGATACGCCCAGATCCAGTAAAACACCATCAACACGACCAATCAGATCGCGTTCTTCCATGTATTTTTCCATACCAGAAAAAGGACCGTGGATGATAGTAAAACGCGGATCATCGATTTTCTGTGCTTCGGCAATAGCCTGCGGGTCGCGGTCGATACTGTACAGACGGCCATTTTCACCCAGTTGTGACAAGATTAAACGGCTGTGGCCACCTCGTCCGAAAGTACCATCAATATAGATACCATCAGGTTTGATCGCCAGACCATCAACAGATTCGTGGAGCAGAACGGAAACGTGCTCAAATTGTTCAGACATAGAAATAAATTCAGCTGTTATGTAGCTCACCAGGAACGCACAGTTGCAAATGCAGCCCCGGTTGAAAAAGTGTGTATTTAAAGGAGGAGATTGCCTGCCAACGAAAGGCTTTAAGCAATAAAGCACACATGTTTATCGTTACTAAACAGCTTATCCCGCAAAATCCCACCGCAAAGTGTACGTATGAGACAAAAAAGTTGTCAAGCAGGAGGTCTGCTTTCTGACAAACAAATGATATTGCCGGGCGCAGATTTAGTTTTGATATTAAAAAGATACGACAATAGTAATTAAATTTCCGCTGTTTTAGTCAAATCTCTGTCATACCAATATCCAGAAATAACCGTTGTGTACTTTTTCAATATCGATAAAAACCTTCATGTGTTTACATTGATATTTAATTCACCATCTGATTTTACCAACTTCACAATATGGAAATGCAGGCATTTCCTTTTTGATGATTGTGTCGATACAGTCTCGGTTTGAACAAAAAACGCACTATATTCTCTGGCACCTAATACTGAGGAATATGCTATCGGGTGTCCATGATAAGTCGCAGAGCAATGCTTCAATCAGGTGATAGCCACGCATCAATCTTAATAATAACAAATAGTGCACCACAAACTGTCAGTCCATCCTCCTCTTTTCGATAGCAATCTTCAGACATCGCCACGTCATTCAGTCAAACCATAACAGGAGTATATGGTGAAGCTCACAATAAGAAATAAAGCTATCTTGGCAACAGTCATTGCCGCCTTGGTGATCATTACCACGATGGGAACCTATTCCTACCATTCAAGCTGGAACATTCTTATCGACAAAACCTTCCACCGCGAACTGCCTGCAGTAATGGGAGAAGTAAGTAATGATTTACATGCCCAGCTCACCGTACCGGTTACCGCCTCGCAAACTCTCGCCGTTTCACCTCTTTTCACTCAATACACAAGCCAAGCTGCAACAGAGGAGATTGCCGCCTTCCTGGCTGATGTAAAGCAGGAGTTCGGCGCGATTAGCGCTTACTTTGTCTCTGCCGATGACCATACCTACTATTATCCTGAAGGTGTACTAAAAATCATGAACCCAGCGAATGCCAGCGAACAGTGGTTCTATCAATTCATTCGCTCAAATAAGCCCTTCGAGCTGACCATTGATACCGAAGGGGCAACAGGGATACCGACCCTGTTTGTCAATTATGCCGTGCTCAGTAATGGCCGCCGGATCGGAGTAGCTGGCATAGGGCTGACACTCGACAGTATTGCAGAGCTGATCAGCCAGTACCGAATTGGTGACAGCGGTATTGTCTTTCTGGTCGACGGACAAGGCATCATCAAAGCCCACCCGCAAAAACAGTTTATTGGACAATCACTCGCAGATTTGGGGATCCGCGATTACCAGTCCCTGCTTAACACTAACACCCCAACGGTGCTGGAAATCGATATCGAAGGCAATCCACAGGTCATTGGTGCCAAAGCGATGCCATCTATCGGCTGGACACTGATCAGCCAGGTACCCAGAAAAGAAGTAATGGCTTATCTGGACAGCTTCAGCCTGAATATGATCCTGATGGCACTGGCTATTGCGGCTGTTTTCATTCCCGTTGTAGCCTGGTCTACCAACAAGCTGCTCTCACCTTTTGCCCGGGTGGCGCAACTACTGGAAAATATCGGCCGCGGCGGTGGTGACCTAACCCAGAGGCTGGATGATGCGCGACATGATGAAGTCGGCCAGATAGCCAAAGGTTACAACCAGTTCGTTGAATACCTTAGTGGCCTACTACAGAACGTCTCTGAGACAGGTAAGGAGATCTCAGACTCCATTGAGAACGTCAATCAACTGGCCAGTTCAATGGAGCAGGAAATCAAGAACCAGACCAGCCAGATTGAACAGGTTGCAACAGCTGTCCACGAAATGGGGGCCAGCTCAGATGAAGTCGCACAAAGTGCTGACGGTGCTGCTGCCAGTGCAAAATCTGCCACTCAAGCCATTGAAACCGGTCATCAGTCAGTGACAGCAACTCTGGCCAGCGTCGAGAATATGAATCAACAGCTGAGCAGTACTAACGAGGTTGTCACTCAACTGGTTCATGATGCCGGCTCTATCGACACAGTTCTTGACGTGATCAGCAGCGTTTCAGAGCAAACCAACCTGCTGGCGCTCAATGCCGCGATTGAAGCCGCACGAGCCGGTGAGCAGGGACGCGGGTTTGCTGTGGTGGCAGATGAAGTCAGAACCCTGGCGTCGCGAAGCAAGGAGTCGACCGAGGAAATTCGCCAAATCATAGAGAAACTGCAACAGCGCACGGATGCTGTCGTCAATGCACTGACCACCAGCCTCGAACTGGGTAAAAGCTGCCAAAATGAAGCCACCCAGTCAGAACACCAGCTCACAGCCATTTCCGTTAGCGTCAATGAAATGAATGCCATCAACATGCAGATCGCCTCTGCGACCAGCCAGCAATCCAATGTGGTGAATGAAATATCCCCTCACGTTGCCAGCATTGCTGACATTGCTCATCAGAGTGACAACATGGTTGAACAGACTGCAAGTGACTGTAACCAGCTAAAACAAAAAGCTGATCAGCTAACCAGTCTGGTTAGCCAGTTTAAGTTTTGATGTTCAGAAATAACATTCAAAGAAGAAAGGATTAAAACAAAAACGGCCTCACACGAATGTGAGGCCGTTTTCTTGAAAGTGGTGAGTTGGCCGATAAGCCGGGTTCTGTCCCGCTTGCGCGGTGGTAACCATTCCTCTAGGCCTGCAATCGCTCACAGGCTCAAGCAACCTACCCGTCCCCAACGCGGGCCACGCCATTAGGGACCTATTTGGTCTTGCTCCGGGTGGAGTTTACCGTGCCACGAACTATTACTAGCCGCGCGGTGCGCTCTTACCGCACCCTTTCACCCTTACCTGTGCCATTCCGAAGAACGGCCATCGGCGGTTTACTCTCTGCTGCACTGGTCGTAGGCTTTCGCCCCCCAGACGTTATCTGGCACCCTGCCCTGTGGAGCCCGGACTTTCCTCCCCCTCGTCAGTCTCCCAAAGGACATCAACGAGGCAGCGGTTACCTGGCCAACTCAGGCGACGGATTGTATAGGACTTGGTTCACAGTTACCAGTGAAAATTCCTACAACATTCCGATACGCCTGAAAATAAAGCAATTGCGCATAAGTCTGGAAGGCTGACACCAACGCAAGAGCTTGCTCAAAACCTCAATTTAATCGAGATTCTCAAGTCCCCACTTATACAGCGCATTCTTCTTGACACCGTGGATCTCTGCTGCCAGTGCCGAGGCCTTTTTCAGCGGCAGCTCCTTTGTCAGCAGCGCGACAGTACGCAACGCATCTGCAGGCAACTCATCTTTCTGAGCTCGGTGACCGGCCACAAGCAGCACCATCTCTCCCCGGATGCGATTACTGTCCTCACCCAGCCATTCAATCAGTTCACCCAGAGGTGCGCCATGAATAGTTTCATAGGTTTTGGTCAGCTCGCGAGCCAGCACCACCTGACGTTCGGCACCAAGCACTTCCAGCATATCAGCCAGTGAATCCATGATACGGTGCGGAGACTCATAAAAGATCATCGTGCGTTCATCATTAGCCAGTTCCTGGAAACGATCTTTACGCCCTTTGCTCTTCGGCGGCAGGAACCCTTCGAAACTAAAGCGGTCTGATGGAAGGCCAGCACCACTCAATGCAGTAATTACTGCACAAGGGCCAGGAAGAGGAACAACTTTGACACCCGCCTGACGGCAACGGTTAACAAGATGGTATCCTGGATCGCTGATCAGCGGCGTACCCGCATCAGACACCAAAGCGATGCTGGTACCTGCTAACAGCTTCTCGATCAAATAATCAGCTTTTTGCTGCTCATTGTGATCGTGGAGCGCAAAGGTGCGGGTTGAGATAGAGAAATGTGTCAACAAGCGTGATGTATGGCGTGTATCTTCTGCGGCAATTAAATCCACATTAGCTAATACATCCAATGCGCGCTGCGTGATGTCAGCTAAATTGCCGATTGGTGTCGGAACGATGTACAAAGTTGCGACATCTACCGCGCATGAATTGGTCTCACTCATTTGTCTAAGATCTCATCTGCAATTAATATAGAGAGTAATTTGTCACAGTTGAATAAAATCAATGCTCAATTTTACCCATAAGCGTAAAAGTGTATCACGACTGTTAGCGCCTGTAGCCCTCGCTTTGATATTAGCGGGCTGTTCTACGCCTACCCAACAACAAGTTGTGAGCGCTGATATTACCGCTGCCGCCACCGACAGCGCTGCAAATTATCTGCTCAAAGCCGAGTCGAGTGAAGGCACTCAAAGCATCGATTGGCACATTCTTGCCCTCAAGGCAATGATCAAGGAAGGTCAATGGATACAGGCTGAGCAACAAGCCAACCGTCTGGGACGAATGACAATGAACCCGCTCCAGATGGCGGAATGGCAACTTGCCCGCGCAACTCTGCGCTACCAGCAGGGACAGCCTCAACCGGCTCTGGAAACCCTGAACTTCCAGCCATGGTGGACCCTAGCTGACAGTCAGTATAAACGCTACCACATGCTGCGTGCCGAACTCCTGAGCCAAACAGGTCAGTCTTTCCTGGCTGCCCGCGAACGAACCGCGCTGGATCAGTTCCTGGCAAACGAACAAAAAGCGGCCAACTGGCAAAACCTGTGGCGTGATATCGCTCAGTACAACAATAACCAGTTACAGTCTGCAACTTTAGACAGTGATGAAACCGTGCTTCGTGGCTGGGTTCAATTGGGCATTCTGAAAAACACCTATTCCCAGCGTCCGGGTAAACTCAAGGCGATGGTCGAGGAATGGCTGAGCCAGAACCCTTATCATCCAGCCAACCAGTACCTGCCAGCCGAGCTGCAGGCCATCATGGAGCTGGAAATCCCCCAGCTGAATAATGTCGCCCTACTGCTGCCACTGAGCGGACGTTTCGAAAACTCAGGCAAAGCGGTCAGAGATGGCTTCATCAATGCCATGCTGGATGATACCGGCCGCGATGCCGACACCGAGCTGACTATCTATGACACCGAGGCCGAACCAATCAGCGCGATCCTCGGCAAACTGGAACAAGATGGTATTGAGCTGGTGATTGGCCCGCTACGCAAAGAAAAAATCACTGAATTCCAGCGCAGCAACGGCACCAATATCGCGATGCTGGCCCTCAATGAGCCGGAGCAACTGTCGATGACTCAGGCCAACGCCTGTTATTTCTCATTGTCGCCGGAACAGGAAGCCGAACAGGCAGCCCAACACCTGTTTGCCAAAGGCCATCAATACCCAATGGTATTGGCTCCGGGAAATGACTTCGGCCAGCGTGTGAGCAGTGCTTTCATCGAACAATGGCAGCAACTGACCGGTAAATCTCCGGCAATCAGCAGCTTCAGTTCCCGTAAGCAGATCCAACAGCAAATTGCGACAGTATTCGGCCTGACTGAAAGCCAGTCCCGCATCAATCAAATGAAACAGGTGCTGGGTATTGATTTGGAAGCCCAGCCACGCAGCCGCCGTGACACGGATGCCGTTTACCTGATTGCCAATAAGACAGAGCTGACCCTGCTTAAGCCATTTATTGAAGTAGCTATCAACCCGGATATCCAACCGCCTAAGTTGTATGCCAGCTCACGCAGCAATCCTGACAGCAGCAACTTAAATGAATTACGCGGTATTGAATTCAGCGATATCCCGCTGCTGGTTGATGCCAACCATAACTTCATGGCGCGATATAATGAGCTGTGGCCAAACGCCCAGAACAAAGATATCCGCCTCCATGCCTTCGGGATGGATGCCTATAAGATGATTGCCGAACTACCGCAAATGCGCGTCGTCGACAATTACTCAACCTCGGGCAAAACCGGTCGCCTGAGTATTGATGATGAATGTGTGATTCAACGTCAGCTCAGCTGGGCTATTTTCTCCGGCAATGGTATTGAACCCGTTCAATAAACGCCGGCAGGGGCAAGCCTATGAGGCCATGGCGGAGCAATTTCTGCACCGCCATGGCCTTGTTCCTGTTTGCCGTAACTTCCAGTGCCGAGGCGGCGAGCTCGACCTGATCATGCGTGATGGCCGCTGTTGGGTATTTGTCGAAGTAAAATTTCGCCAGCGTAACCATTACGGTTCTGCCGCCGAAGCGGTAAACTGGCACAAACTACAGAAGCTGAAGCGAGCTGCTCTGTTTTGGCTTCAGAAACAAGGCCTTTCGGCCGAACACACTGAATTTAGGTTTGATGTCGTAGCCATTGAGGGACACGAGCACCAAATTGAGTGGTTAACCAATGTCTTAGTTGAAGGTTGAACCATGCTAGAAAGCATCAAAGAAAGCTTTACAGAAAGTATTCAAACCCAGATTGCAGCCGCAGAAGCCCTGCCGGATGCAATCTCTCAGGCTGCCCAGCTGATGGTACAGAGCCTGCTTAACGGCAATAAGATCCTTTGCTGCGGTAACGGTGGTTCTGCGGCTAATGCCCAGCACTTTGCTTCCTGCCTGATTAATCGTTTTGAAACCGAGCGTCCGAGCCTGCCAGCTCTGGCTCTGACAGCAGATACCGCGACCCTGACGGCCATCGCTAACGACTATCACAACGATGAAATCTTTTCTAAGCAGGTCCGCGCGCTGGGCCAGAAAGGCGATATCCTGTTTGTTCTGTCAACCAGCGGCAACAGTAAAAACATCATCAAAGCAATAGAAGCGGCCCTGACCCGCGACATGACCATTGTCGCCCTGACCGGTAAAGACGGCGGTGAAATGGCAGGACTGCTGGGCATACAGGACGTCGAAATCCGTATCCCGTCTCAGCGCACAGCCCGCATTCAGGAAGGTCACCTACTAACGGTCCACTGCCTGTGTGACCTGATTGATAAAGTCCTGTTCCCGCATCACGAAGGATAATGATGAAACTCTACCGTGTTTTGCTTGTTGCCCTGCTACTGATTCTTCAAGGCTGTTCAATGCTGTCCCCGTCGGATCCACGTACGGCTAAGCAGCAATGGCTTGATCAGCAAATCGAGATGGAAGTCGGTGGCATTGCCAATAAACCACCTTTCCTGCAGCAATCCCGTATCAATGCTTTTGCTCTCGAAGGTAAGGTGCTGCTGGTCGGCCAGGCAGTTGATCAAGCTACCCGACAACAGCTGGTGGACAAAGTCCGCACATTGGCAAATGTAGAAACGGTTTATGATCAAGTTCAGATCCGCCCACTGCCACAACTTAGCGAAGTCAGTAAAGACAGCTGGATCACCACCAAAGTAAAATCACAGCTGATTGGCAGCAAGAAGCTCACCGATGTTTCGGTTTCAGTCGTCACGGAAGCACAGGAAGTTTTCCTGCTCGGTTATGTTACCCGTGAACAAGGAAATATTGCCGCCGAGATCGCACGAAACGTCTCAGGGGTGAAGAAAGTAGTGAAGGTATTCGAGTATCCGCAATCACAATAACCATGCGAATAGCAAGCAAGATAAACCTGTTAGAGAATTGCAGCCCAAAAAGAAAAACGCAGCCGGATGGGCTGCGTTTTTTTATTTCACGACACGAAGGCTTGGTCGGCCACGAGGACGCGGCGGCTCATCATCTGGGCCGTTGTCATCATCGTTATCAACAACATCAGCGACCGGAGATAATGGCTCACCAGTCACTTCAGAAAGACCACCCATGCTCTCTTCTTCATCATCGATCACTTCGATGTCTGCCATATCAGCAGCATAAGCCGGCTCCGGCTCAAACATAGTTCCAGCACCGTTTTCACGGGCATAGATTGCCAATACCGCATAAAGAGGAACAATTACCGAGTGCGGGCGACCGCTGAAACGAGCGTTGAAGCTGATAGCCTCATTACCCAGTTCCAGGTTTCCAACCGCACGAGGAGCAATGTTCAGCACGATCTGGCCGTCGCTGACAAACTCCATCGGTACTTTCACGCCCGGTAGTGTTGCATCCACCACTAGATGAGGGGTCAGGTCGTTGTCGACCAGCCAATCATAAAATGCGCGCACCAGATAAGGACGGCGCGGCGTCATTTTGTCCATATCCATTCTTATTGACCAGCAAGGCGCATTTCGCGCTCAGCTTCTGTCAGTGAAGCCAGGAATGAATCACGCTCGAAAACACGAGTCATGTATGCTTTCACTTCTTTTGCACCAGCACCGGTCAGTTCGATACCCATTTCAGGCAGGCGCCATAATAGCGGTGCCAGGTAACAGTCAACCAGGCTGAACTCTTCGCTCATGAAGTATGGGAACTCAGCAAATACAGGCGCCAGCGCCAGCAGCTCGTCACGTAGTTGTTTACGTGCCTTGTCTGCTTCTTCTGCAGTGCCGTTATTAACTTTCTCTGCCAATGTGTACCAATTACGCTCAACACGGTACATCATCAGGCGGCTGTTACCACGGGCAACAGGGTAAACTGGCATTAGAGGTGGGTGAGGGAAACGCTCATCCAAGTATTCCATAATAATGCTAGACTGGTACAGAGCAAGTTCACGGTCAACCAGAGTTGGAACCGTATGGTACGGGTTTAGATCTTTTAGGTCTTCAGGCAGGTTATTTGGATCAACCAGCTCGATTTCAACACTAACACCCTTTTCTGCAAGTACAATACGCACCTGATGGCTGTAGATGTCCGAGGCATCAGAATACAGAGTCATCACAGAGCGTTTATTGGCAGCAACAGCCATTAACCCCTCCAGTATACTTAAATACACAAAAAGCAACGGGGGCTTGGGCCCCCATTGCGAGATACTAACCCACTAGATTACCCGATCAGTGGACATCACGCCAATACTCTTTCTTCAACAGTAATGTTAGTACAAAGAATATGACGATAAAGCCCATCACCCAAAGACCCAGACGCTGACGTTCCAGCTTCACAGGCTCGGCTGAATATTCTAGGAAGTTAACCAGATCGCGAACTACTTCATCATACTCTTCTTCATTGAGCTCACCTGTCCCATCCGACCTGATACCGACATATTCCTGCACTTCTTCCCCGTCAACCAAGCGGGTTTCATACACTTTAGCCGGTACTCCCTGAAGCTCTTCCAGTACATGCGGCATACCCACACTCGGGAATACCACGTTGTTTACGCCAAATGGCCTGCTTGGGTCGGCATAGAAGGAGCGCAGATAGGTATAAAGCCAGTCAGTTCCACGAACCCGGGCCACCAGAGTCAGATCCGGAGCCGGCGCACCGAATGACGTTGCCGCATAATCCGTTGAAATCGCATTAGTCATCAGATCCCCGATCTTGGCATTGGGGTCAAAGATCATGTGCTCCTTCATCAGATCTGCCGGGATACCCAAGTCAGTAGCCACCCGCTCATAACGTTGGTACTGGGTAGCATGGCAGCCAAAACAATAGTTCATGAAAGTCTTGGCACCGCGCTGCAGCGAAGCTTTATCCGACAAGTCGTTATTGGCCTCATCCAGCGGTACCGATACGCCCGCCGCCATAGTCAGAGAAGGCAGCAGTGCAAATAGCATTACAATCCACTTCTTCATTTGAATGTCACCCTCTCTGGTAGCGGTTTGGTTGCTTCATTCTTGCTATAGAAGAACAGCAGCACAAAGAACATGAAATAACCGAAGCTGAAAATCCGCGCCAATATGGTATAGGTTGGCGTGGCCGGCAACGCGCCCAGAATTCCTAATGCAATAAAACAAACAGTGAACTGAACAATATTGATCAAGTGAATTTTGCTGCGATAACGGTAAGAGCGAACCTTACAGCGATCCAACCAAGGCAGCAGGAATAGCACTACAATCGAGGCTCCCATCGCTATAACACCGAGCAACTTATCCGGCACTGCACGCAAGATGGCGTAAAACGGGGTGAAGTACCATACCGGCGCAATATGCTCAGGCGTCTTCAGCGGGTTAGCTGCTTCAAAGTTAGGTGGCTCAAGGAAGTAACCGCCCATTTCCGGATTGAAGAAAATGACATAGCTGAACAAGAAGGCGAAGACAGCTATACCGACCATATCCTTCACCGTACCGTACGGATGGAACGGGATGGAATCGATAATGTCGTACTTCTTGCTGTAATACTTATGGAATGGGAACTGGGTTTTGTAGCCCTCCCCCTTAGTACCTTTTGGTAGCTTGGTTTCGATACCGTCCGGGTTGTTCGAGCCCACTTCATGCAAAGCCAGAACGTGCAACACCACCAGCAGCAACAGCACAATCGGCAGGGCGATCACGTGCAGGGCAAAGAAACGGTTCAGGGTTGCACCGGAGATCACATAGTCACCACGGATCCAAAGGGTCAGATCATCGCCGATCACCGGAATTGCACCGAACAGAGAAATGATTACCTGTGCCCCCCAGTACGACATCTGTCCCCACGGCAGCAGGTAGCCCATAAAGGCTTCAGCCATCAGCACCAGGAAGATCAGCATACCGAACAGCCACAGCAGTTCGCGCGGCTTCTGGTATGAGCCATAGATCAGGCCACGAAACATGTGCAGATACACAACAACGAAAAATGCCGATGCGCCAGTAGAATGCATATAACGCAATAACCAGCCGTATTCGACATCACGCATGATGTATTCAATTGAGGCAAACGCCCCGTCACCCGACGGCACATAGTTCATGGTCAGCCAGATCCCGGTAAGGATCTGATTCACCAGTACCAGCATGGCCAGAGAGCCAAACAGATACCAGAAGTTAAAATTCTTCGGCATCGGGTATTCAGATAAGTGCTTCCGATAAGCGTTCATCATCGGAAGACGCTTTTCAATCCATCCGAGTAAAGCTTCCATTAGGCTGTCTCCTCATCTACACCGACCAGAATGGTGTTGTCATCCAGGAACGTGTGAGGTGGAACCACCAGGTTCAGTGGCGCAGGAACCCCGGCAAAAACGCGGCCGGCCATATCGAATTTGGAACCATGGCACGGGCAGAAGAAACCGGCTGTAATGCCGCTCACCTGCTCGTTGAAGGTATCTGGCAGATAGGTAGGGGAACAGCCGAGATGGGTACAGATCCCCACAGCCAAAAAGATCTCAGGCTTAACCGAACGATATGGATTCTGGGCATATTCCGGTTGCTGCGGCTCCTCCGAGGCAGGATCCCGAAGCTGACTGTCATGACCATCCAGTTCACTCAAAACGGCTTCACTTCGACGTACGACCCAGACAGGTTTACCACGCCACTCGACGCGAACCATCTGGCCATCTTCCAACTTACTGATATCAACTTCGACTGGGGCACCGGCAGCCTTCGCCCTGGCGCTCGGATTCCATGATTTGATAAAAGGCACGGCCACAGCGACTGCACCCAGGCCTCCGACAACTGAAGTCGTGGCAGTCAGGAAGCGGCGTCGACCATTACTTACAGGCGCATTGCTCATCCAACATTCTCCCATGTGCTCCCGCTCTGGAATTATTATTATGTCCCTTGGCGTCCCTGGAGCTTACGGCTAACTTTCAATGAAAGAAACAACAGGTTAGGTCAATCAAAAACTGCTGCTTATCGCGCCAAATGATAAATAAAACCCCACATTTTGACAAGATAAAGCTACTTTTCTTTAACAAATGTGAGAGGTATGTTCTTTTTGTTTCAACTTTGAGTCACATTTCAAAAAGACAGGGAAAAGCAGGATTAGGAAGAGAAGAAATAAGGATAACAAACTCGGCATGTTGTTATCAGCAGGACAAAAAAAAGCCCAACCCGAAGGTTGAGCTTTTCTGTACACAGTATCCAGAATAAATTCTGGCAGCGTAAATTAACGCTTAGAGAACTGTGGACGACGACGTGCTTTACGTAGACCAACTTTCTTACGTTCAACGCGACGTGCGTCACGAGTAACGTAGCCAGCTGCACGTAGAGCAGGACGTAGAGTTTCATCGTACTCCATTAGAGCGCGAGTGATACCGTGACGGATAGCGCCAGACTGACCAGTGATACCACCACCTTTAACAGTGATGTACAGGTCAAGTTTTTCAGTCATTTCAACTAGCTCAAGAGGCTGACGAACAACCATGCGAGCAGTTTCGCGACCGAAGTACTCTTCGATGCTGCGCTTGTTGATTACGATGTTACCAGTACCCGGCTTAATGAAAACACGAGCAGCTGAGCTTTTGCGACGGCCAGTGCCGTAGTATTGATTCTCTGCCATTGTCATCTTCCCCAATTAGATGTCTAGAACTTTAGGCTGCTGTGCAGCGTGGTTGTGCTCAGTACCTGCGTAAACTTTCAGCTTACGGTACATAGCACGGCCTAGAGGACCCTTAGGAAGCATGCCTTTAACAGCAGTTTCGATAACCATTTCTGGTTTCTTAGCGATCAGCTTGTCGAAGCTGATAGACTTCAGACCACCAATGTAGCCAGTGTGGCGGTGGTACATCTTGTCAGTACGCTTAGCGCCAGTTACCGCAACTTTCTCAGCGTTGATAACTACGATGTAGTCACCAGTGTCAACGTGCGGAGTGTATTCCGGCTTGTGCTTACCACGTAGACGAGATGCGATTTCAGTTGCTAGACGACCAAGAGTTTTACCTTCAGCGTCAACAACGTACCAGTCACGTTTTACAGTTTCTGGTTTAGCAACGAAAGTTTTCATGCTAATTCTTACCCAAAATTAATTAGTTTCACTTCACTGGAGCAAATTGCTCCATTCTGTACAGAGCCCAGTCATCACCCCTTCGAGTGGTTGGCACTCCCGGCTTTTGCCGTTACAGGTACGGTGGGTCGCAAGATTATAGGGAAGGGTGGAGAAAAAATCACCTTTTTTTCAAAAAAAATTGAGATTTTTTCTCTTTATCGTAATTTGCCAGGAAAGTGGTGTTTTTTCATGACTCTTGAAGCCACAAACTGGCCCTTTTCTCACCAGAAAATCTATGCCAGATGAGGGCGAGCCAAGTAATCATGACTTTGCATTTCGATAAGCCGTGAGCAACAGCGCTTGAATTCAAACTCCAGCCGCCCTCCTTGGTATAGCTCGGCCACTTCTGACTCTGCCGACATGATCAGTTTGACGTTGCGTTCGTAGAATTCATCAACCATGGCAATAAAGCGCCGCGCCGCATCATCGTCTTTCTCCCCCATCCTGCTCACACCGGAAACCAGCACGGTATGGTAAATCCGGGCAATTTCCATGTAGTCATTCTGACTGCGAGCCGTACGGCACAAGGTATGAAAACTGAAATGTACCACACCGTCAGCCTCATGGCGGGTCGGCAGCATCCGGTTATTTATATCGATTTCTTTATCATGGGTGCGCGGCTCAACGCTGAGCTGAGTGAAGTACTGCTCCAGATTGGCTTCAGCCTGTTTATCAAGCGGGAAATGGAAGATTTCAGCCTGCTCCAGTGTTCGCAGCCGATAATCGACGCCTGAATCGACATTGACCACAGTGCAGTGCTGGTGAATCAAATCAATCGCTGGCAGGAAACGAGCCCGTTGCAGGCCATTGCGGTAAAGCTCATCGGGCGGGATATTCGACGTCGCCACCAGGGTGATGCCACGCTTAAACAGCGCATCAAGTAGAGTGCCGAGAATCATGGCGTCCGTAATATCTGAGACAAAAAACTCATCGAAACAAATGATGTCAGTTTCGTCCTTGAAGCGATCCGCCACCAGCTCCAATGGATCAGACTGGGAGTCGAGCTGTTGCAGTTCCTGGTGCACCCTGTACATAAAACGGTGAAAGTGAATCCGCATCTTGCGCCCACGCGGCAGACATTCAAAAAACGTATCGACCAGATAGGTCTTGCCTCGCCCGACACCTCCCCAGAAATACAAACCTTTTACCGGTGTAATTTCAGCCTTTTGCTGCCTCTTAAACCATCGGGATAACAGGCTTTCCTTTGGCTTATACTCTGGTGGCGGCGCCAGCATGCGATGATAGAGTTCATCAAGGTGAGAGACGGCCATCGCCTGGGCGTTATCGGCCAGAAACCCAGGCTGCGCGAGATCCTGCTGATATTTCTGCTGTGGGGTCATTCCTTTGCACCACTCCTTTCTCTCCGTCTTTAGATCCAGATAGTATCATGGCAGCGTGAGTGCATGTATAGTATCTGTACATAACCGATTAATTGCCCATTATTCAGCACTGATTCATATTGCTGATATACAAAGAAACTGTAACGTCGGCTAAGACACCCTGACCATGCCGACCGACCAATTTGGTATTCATTAAGTCACAAGGAGTTTTTCATGACTTGGGTTTATGCGCTTCTTATTTTTGCTGCGGGTGCCATCGTAGGTGCTTTTGGCGCTCGTCTGGGTAACCAAAGCCTGAAACAACAAAAAGAGCTGAAGAAAGAGCTGGATAAATCAAAATACGAACTGGAACAATTCCGCCAGGAGTTGGTTGACCACTTCGCTTCAAGCTCTGAGCTGCTGGATAACATTGCCAAGGATTACAGTAAGCTGTATGAGCACATGGCAAAAACCTCATCCGAGCTGATGCCGAACCTACCGGAACAAGACAACCCGTTTTCCCGTCGTATAAGTTCACTGGAAGCGGTTCATACCGCGACCTCTAGCATTCAAGATCAACCGAGGGATTACGCCAGCGGCGCAACAGGCTTGCTGAAAGATGAAGCTGAACGGGTGGAAGAGCCTAAAGCGAGCTAATCGTCTTTTTTGTGGAACTAAACTCCGGTTTACGAGTCTGACCAATTACCTTCTACTTCTGCTGGTGATTGATTCATAAAGACTTATCGTCACCTTGGAATGGTATAACTACTCGTTAAACCGGAGTTTCAAAGAATGAAAAAAACTTTGCTTGTATTAAGTGCAGTGGCACTTGGCATCAGCTCAGTCATGGCTCCTGCCCCGGCAACTGCCGCGCTTCCACTAACAGTCAATAACCAACAACTGCCCAGCCTTGCACCAATGTTGGAGCAAGTCACTCCTGCTGTTGTCAGCATTGCTGTAGAAGGCAAGCAAGTATCCAGGCAGCACCTTCCCGAAACCTTCCGTTTTTTCTTCGGACCGGATTTCCCGACCGAGCAGCTTCAGGAACGTCCGTTCCGAGGCCTGGGTTCAGGGGTAATTATTGATGCCGACAAAGGCTATATCGTTACCAACCACCACGTCATCAAAGGGGCTGATACTATTCGGGTTCAGTTACACGATGGCAGGGAAATTTCAGCCGAGCTGATCGGCAGTGATGAAATGTCCGATATCGCGCTGTTAAAACTGGAAAAAGCGAAAGACCTAACTGCAATTAAACTCTCAGATTCAGACAACCTTCGTGTCGGTGATTTTGCCGTGGCGATCGGTAACCCGTTTGGTCTGGGCCAGACCGTGACCTCAGGCATTATTTCGGCACTGGGCCGCAGCGGACTGAATATTGAAAACTTCGAAAACTTCATCCAGACCGATGCCGCAATCAACAGCGGTAACTCAGGTGGCGCCTTGGTCAACCTCAACGGTGAGCTGGTCGGTATTAATACAGCCATCCTGGGTCCGAACGGCGGAAACGTCGGAATCGGCTTTGCTATTCCGGTCAATATGGTGAAAAACCTGACCGAACAGATCCTTGAATATGGACAGGTCAAACGTGGCGTCCTTGGTGTACAAGGCGGCGAACTGACATCAGAACTGGCAGAAGCCTTCGGTTACGAAACGAACCGTGGAGCCTTCATTAATCAGGTAATGCCGGACTCTGCGGCAGAAAAAGCAGGACTGAAAGCCGGTGATATCATAGTGTCCGTCAATGGTAAGGAAATCCGTAGCTTTAATGAACTCCGTGCCAAGATAGCAACCCTGGGCGCTGGTAAAAAAGCCACTCTGGGTATCATCCGTGACGGTGACGAAAAGACTGTCAATGTCGTGCTGCAGGAATCCAGCCAGAACAAGGTGAAAGCAGCCAAGCTTCATCGCGGCCTAACCGGAGCTGAGTTTGCAAATACTACAGCTCAAGATGGCGTGAAAGGCGTCAAGGTAACCAATATTGATGAAAAATCCATGGCAGCCCGTTATGGCCTGCAAAAGGGTGACATCATCCTTGGCCTGAACCGCCAGCCAATCCGCAACCTGGGAGAACTACGTAAAGCGCTGGATCAACAGCCAAACGTCCTGGCCCTGGAGATCAAACGCGGAAGCAATATTCTGTACCTAATCATCCGCTAATCAAAAAGCCTGACCGGGCCACAGCGGCCCGGTTTATTACCTTCACTTCTTATTTTTTGCCCGCAAAATTTAGCTTTCTCCCCAAAGTTGAAGCAAGCCGCGCCACAGCCTCTAAGTCCTTTGTTCTGTTTGGTATCCCGACGCTGAAATGATATCCTCATCCGATTATCTTAAGAAAATATGATCAGCGGACTTACGTAATTTCGTTTCAGGGGTATATGCATGCTGGCTTTTATCAGTCGATCCATTCTGCTTGGCGTCGTCACGGCTGTTGCTTTGCTTGCAGTTTTTCCTGAACTCCGCAACGGAATGATCGAAACGCCGGTGTCGTTAAATCCCATCGAGACACCTCAGACCCAGATATCTTTCAACTATGCTGTCCGACGAGCCTCTCCTGCCGTCGTCAATATTTATAACCGCCGCTATGATGCCAATGACCGACTAAAACTCAGCACCCAAGGGCTGGGCTCCGGGGTGATCATGAGTGATAAAGGCTACATAGTGACCAACTACCATGTGGTAGCCGAAGCCGATCAGGTTATCGCCGCCTTGCAGGACGGTCGGATCTTTACCGCCCAGCTGATCGGTAAAGACCGCCGCACAGATATTGCAGTTCTTAAAATCCAGGCAGAAAACCTACCGGTGATCCCGGTCAACCAGGATTACAAAGCCGCAGTCGGCGATGTTGTCCTGGCGATAGGTAACCCATACAATCTTGGTCAGACAACCACTTACGGTATCATCTCAGCTACCGGACGTGCCGGCATGAGCTTCTATGGTCGTCAGGATTTCCTCCAGACCGACGCCGCTATCAATGACGGCAACTCAGGCGGCGCACTGGTCAATACCCGGGGGGAACTGGTCGGGATCAATACCGCTTCTTACCAGCAGGCAACAGATATTGAAACATACGGGATCTCCTTTGCGATCCCTTATGAACTGACGCTGAAAATTATGAACAAACTGATCGCTGACGGTCGGGTGATCCGTGGTTACATCGGTATTGAGGCAAGGGATATTAACCCAGTAATGGCCCGCTTATATGATGCTGACCAAATCAGCGGGATCATTGTTATAGGTATGGATCCAAGCGGCCCGGCGGCTAAAGCCGGTTTCCAGGTACAGGATATCCTGATTGAAATTAATGATAAGCCCGTGACTGATCGCCGTAATGTACTGGATATTGTGACCGAGCTTCGTCCCGGCAACTACGTCAACATGAAAGTACTGCGCAATGGCAAGCCGGTTACTCTCTCGGTACTGATTGCAGATGAGCCGAACCGCTATCAATAAGTACCGGAAAGCGAATTCAAGACATAAAAAAACCAGCCCGAAGGCTGGTTTTTTTCGATTAATCTTCGAAGCGTTCTATCTTCATGCCAAGGGCACTGAATTTATCTTCGATTTTTTCATAACCACGATCAATGTGGTAGATACGATCAACGACCGTTTCACCTTTAGCAATACTACCGGCAATCACCAGGCTTGCTGATGCTCGAAGATCCGTAGCCATCACTTCAGCACCGCTCAGACCGTCTGTATCACCACAAATAACGGTATTGCCTTCAATCTCCGCATGGGCTCCCATACGAATCAGCTCTGGGATATGCATAAAACGATTTTCAAAGATCGTTTCAGTAATAATCCCAGTGCCCTTAGCAACCAGGTTCAACAGAGAGAACTGCGCCTGCATATCGGTCGGGAAACCAGGATGTGGTGCGGTACGGATATTCACCGCATTCAGCTCTCGATCAGTCATATCTAGGCTGATCCAGTCTTCACCGGTTTCGATCTTAGCGCCGGCTTCTTCAAGCTTGGCCAATGCCGCTTCCAGCAGAGAAGGCTTGGTATTGCGGCACACAATCTTGCCGCCGGATACTGCAGCAGCAACTAGGAATGTGCCAGTTTCAATACGGTCAGCCACCACTTCGTGGTAACCACCACCTAAACGTTCAACACCTTCAACTGTAATAGTGTCAGTGCCGGCACCGGTAATTTTTGCGCCCAGTGCATTCAGGAAATTAGCCGTATCGACAATTTCAGGCTCACGGGCAGCATTTTCGATCACGGTCGTACCGTCAGCCAGAGTTGCGGCAGACATAATCGTCACTGTCGCACCGACACTGACTTTGTCCATCACGATGTGAGCACCTTTCAGGCGACCATCAACCGTAGCTTTCACATAACCTTCTTCAAGGGTGATCTCTGCACCCAACTGCTCTAGGCCATGGATGTGCAAGTCAACTGGACGGGCACCGATCGCACAACCGCCAGGCAGAGAAACCTGACCTTCACCGAAACGAGCCACCAGCGGACCAAGAGCCCAGATAGAAGCTCGCATTGTCTTCACCAGCTCATAAGGCGCACAAAAGTTATTCACGCCACCGGCGTCAACATGAACAGAACCGTTACGGCTTACTTTAGCGCCTAGGCGCTCAAGCAACTCCATGGTTGTGTCAATGTCACGCAACTTAGGGACATTAGCAACTTCAACCGGCTCTTCAGCAAGCAAAGAAGCAAACAAAATCGGCAGTGCCGCATTCTTGGCACCGGAGATTGAAACTTCGCCGCACAGCGGGCCACCGCCCTGGATTCGAAACTTTTGCATTATCAACCTCTTAAGACAGTGACATCAGCTTTTTGTCACGAGCCCACTCTTCCGGCGTAAATGTCTTAATGCTTAACGCATGGATGTCGTTAGCCGCGATATTCGCCATCAGCGGAGCATAAATTGTCTGCTGTTTCTTCACACGGCTCATACCTTCGAAAATGGCACCAACAGCAATCACTTCGTAATGGCTGCCATCACCTTTCACAATGATTTCATCAAGCTCCAGAGCATTTTCCAGAATTTGTTTAATTTCAGAGAGTTCCACAAGCTATCCTCTTTCGCTGCTCAATCTGTACAAGCAGCTAACATTGATTCGACATGGCTCAGGCGTAGCAACGTTTTAAGCTGCCCCGGTACATTCAATAATACCAGCTCGCAACCTTTGCTGCGCAGCTGCTGATACACATGAAGCAACATCACCATACCGGCTGAATCCACCCGAACTAAAGCAGACAGGTCCAGCGTTACCTTGGCATCCTGTGGCATCCATTCATGTCGTTGCTGCCAAAAAGCTGGAACTGTGTCACGATCCAGTTCCCCTGACAAGCAATAATAGCCATTTTTCTGAACTCGCCACTCAATCTTTGGCTTATTCATTATTTTTTTCCTCACGACGAATCGGTTTCGCCGCAAGTTGTTTCAGGTTCGCCGTTACAGCATCAACACCTTCGGTTCGCAACTGGCCGCTCCACTCACTCTGCTTGGTAGAGATCATGCTGACGCCTTCGGCAACCATATCGTAACCCTGCCATTCATTAGTCTTCTTATTCTTGCGTAGTTTGAAGTCCAGGCGAATTGGCGGACGCTTGGTGTCCAGAATATCTACGCGAACTGAAACGATTGAGCGATTTGCTGGTACATTTTTACGAGGCTCAATCTCGATATCCTGATCAGTGTACTGAGTCAGCACCTGAGCGTATGAAGCCACCAGGTAATCAGTAAAAGCCGCAACAAAATTGTTACGCTGCTGCTTCGATGTTTTCTTCAGCTGAGGGCCCAATACCTTATACGCCGCGTAGCGGGTGTTAATATAAGGCAGTAACTCTTCTCTCACCACATCACGCAGTACCTCAGGATTATTCTGAATCTTAGGTTGCTCTGCTTTAAGGCGAGCAAAGGTCATTTGCGAGACTTCTCGCATCATCAGGTAAGGATCAGTTTTATCAATAGTGGCCGCTTGAGCAAACAGCGGCAATGACAATAGCATCAACAATATATATCGAACGAATTTCATCACATCACCTATTTATCACTATCACCGCCAATGCTATAAAGCACTTGGCCAATCATGTCTTCCAGAACCAATGCCGACTTGGTGTCTTCGATAAGATCTCCGTCACCGAGCATTTCAATATCTTCATCTACAAAGCCCGGAGATATACCAAGATATTGTTCCCCCAGCAGACCAGAGGTCAGAATTGACGCTGTACTGGTTTCCGGGAAGTAGCCATACTTTTTCTCAATAGCCAAAGTGACAACCGGAGTATAATTTTCAGTATCCAGGTTAATGGCAGTGATTTTACCCACTGTCACACCGCCAACTTTGATTGGCGAACGCACTTTCAGCCCGCCGATATTATCGAAATGCGCCTTAAGGGTATAAGAGTCATTGCCACCGATACTCTGGACATCCGCGACTTTAAACACCAGCACCAACAGGGCAGCAAAACCGGCCAGAACAAAGCTTCCAACCCACAATTCTAATTTTTTAATCTGTTGCATCCGTAATTTTCCCAACGTTCCGTTCGAGTATTACCGCTCGTTAGTTGCCGAACATCAAAGCTGTCAGCACAAAATCCAATCCCAAAACTGCCAACGACGAATTCACCACTGTATTGGTGGTCGCGCGGCTGATACCTTCAGACGTCGGTACCGCATCATAGCCGTTAAACACAGCGATCCAAGTTACAGTGACCGCAAACACCACAGACTTGATGATACTGTTGATAACGTCATAACCCAGCTCAACCGAAGACTGCATTACCGACCAGAAACTGCCATGATCAATACCTTTCCAGTCAACACCGACCAGCTGGCCGCCCCAGATACCGATAGCGCAAAACAGCAAAGCCAGCAGTGGCATAGAGATCACCCCGGCCCAGAAACGCGGCGCGATAACCCGGCGTAGCGGATCCACTGCCATCATTTCCATACTCGACAACTGTTCAGTCGCCTTCATCAGGCCAATCTCAGCCGTCAGCGCAGAACCGGCTCGACCGGCAAACAGCAAGGCTGTGACTACCGGCCCGAGTTCACGCAACAGTGAAAGTGCCACCATTTGCCCCAAACTGGTTTCTGCGCCGAAATCAATCAGCACAATGTAACCCTGTAGGCTCAGTACCATCCCGATAAACAGCCCTGATACCAGGATAATTGCAATGGACAACACACCAACCGAGTACAGCTGCCGGATCAGCAGCGGAAACATTTTCTTCGGCTGAGGCTTACTTACCAAGGCCCCGTAAAGCAATAAACTTGCACGACCAACGGTCTGGCATTTTTCAATACCCCAGCGTCCCTGCCGCGCAATAAAATCCGCAATCATTATTGTTAATAATCCTATTAATTATTTTATGCCGCCTAGCAACTAAAGCTTCTTAGCAGCACCGAACAAGTCTTCACTGATTTCAGTGGCAGGAAACTTAAACGGCACCGGACCATCAGCCACGCCATCAAGGAACTGGCGAACCTGTGGATCCGGATCAGCCCGAAGTTCATCAGGCGTACCCCGACCAATAATCTTGCCGCCGGAAAGCAAATAAACGTAATCGGCGATACTCATCACCTCTGGCACATCATGCGAAACAATCACAGAGGTGATGCCCAGAGCCTGGTTCAGGCTGCGGATCAACTTCACCAGTACACCCATAGTGATAGGGTCCTGGCCGACAAACGGCTCGTCATACATGATCAAATCAGGATCTAGCGCAATCGCTCGCGCCAGTGCCGCACGACGCGCCATACCACCGGACAGCTCGTTAGGCATCAGTTGTGCCGCACCACGCAACCCAACCGCTTCCAGCTTCAGCAGTACTAATGTACGCAGCAGCTCTTCCGGCAGTTCCGTGTGCTCTCGCAACGGAAAAGCCACGTTGTCAAACACTGTCATGTCAGTAAACAGAGCTCCGGACTGGAACAGCATGCTCATCCTGTTACGAGCTTCGTACAGCTCGCTACGTTTTAATGCCGGAATATTCCAGTGCTCAAACCATACCTCACCACTCTCTGGCTGGATTTGCCCGCCGATCAATCGCAATAAGGTCGTCTTACCGATCCCGGATGGCCCCATAATGGCCGTTACCTTTCCTTTAGGTACATCCAGAGATACATCATCAAAAATCTTGCGGTTACCCCGCGAAAACGTCATGTTCTTAATGGAAACAAGCGCTTCAGTCGGTTCCATAGCCATCCTGTCGGCCGCTCGGCCTTCTGTTATATTCAGTTCTCCGGTCAGGAAGACCGAATGCTAAGATAATTAGTCATTTAACCGTTAGAAAGATCGATCATAAGTACATTACGCAACCAACTCAAGATCAACACTGTAAGAACTCTGTAATTTACAGCCCACCTCTTCCATTAAAAATGCATAAAACGGACAGAATAAACCAAGTTTTATTAAGCTAAACTGACCAGATGACAACTTTTGGTCATAGGAACAGCCACTAAGATGAAATTGTCTCGGCTTTTTCTTTCTTTTTAGTCAATGAACCGTCAAAATTGCCCTCTTATACTTCTTTACTAAAGATTTACGACAAAAGGGATAAGAATGCTCGAAGCCATTGTGTTGCTCTGTATTGGTTTGGCTTTACTGGTATGGAGTGCAGACCGACTAGTTTTCGGCGCGGCCGCGCTGGCAAAAAACCTGGGTGTATCACCACTGGTGATTGGTATGACGATACTGGCTATGGGCTCATCGGCACCGGAAATGATGGTTTCTGCCACAGCAGCCCTGAGTGGTAAAACCGATACCGCGGTAGGTAATGTACTGGGTTCTAACATTGCCAACATTGCTCTTATCCTTGGTCTGACTGCCATTCTCAAGCCACTGGCTATCAGCTCAGCAATTATTCGCCGCGAGCTTCCGATTATGCTGGCCGTCACCATGGTTGCCGGCTTCCTGCTTTGGGATGATTACCTAGGCTTCATGGAAGGCATCCTGCTTGTCATTCTTTTTGTCATCTTCCTGCTGGCTATGCTCAAAATCAGCCGCCAGGAAAAAGCCTCCGGTGACATTCTGGCCGAAGAACAAGAATCTGAAATCCCTGACGGTGTCAGCAATGGTGCCGCTATGGTATGGGTCGTGATCGGTCTGGTTCTGTTACCTTATGCCGCCAACATGCTGGTTGACTCAGCGGTGACCATTGCCAAGTACTTCGGCATGAGTGATCTGGTGATTGGCCTGACTATCATAGCTATCGGTACCAGCCTGCCTGAACTGGCCGCTTCCATTGCCAGTATCTACAAGAATGAAGATGATATGGCCGTCGGCAATATCATTGGCTCTAACGTATTCAATATCCTTGCAGTCATGGGGATCCCTGGTCTGCTAAACCCATCGGTGCTGAGCCCGCTGGCTATGGGACGTGATTTTTACGTTATGCTGGCACTTTCCATCGGCCTGCTACTTATGGCTCTTGGAAAGCGTCGCAGAATCAACCGTGTGGAAGGTGCAGTTCTAGTGTGCTGCTTTGTCGCCTATCAAGGTTATCTGTTTTATAATCTAGCGGCTTAACGGAGGCCCACACATGTCTGATACGTTTGATTACTGCGATTACGGTCGCAAAGTTATTGAAATTGAAACAGAAGCTCTACAGAAACTGACCAAGTACATTAACGGCAGTTTCAGCGAAGCCTGTCACCTGATCGCCAACTGCACTGGCAAAGTAATCGTGATGGGAATGGGAAAATCAGGCCATATTGGTAACAAAATTGCTGCAACCCTGGCCAGTACCGGTACCCCGTCTTTCTTTGTTCACCCAGGAGAAGCCAGCCATGGTGATCTGGGGATGATCAAAAAAGGCGATGTGGTTCTTGCAATTTCTAACTCCGGAGAAGCATCAGAAATCCTGACTCTGCTTCCGGTAATCAAACGTCTTGGTATTCCGCTGATCAGCATGACCGGCAAGCCGGAATCCAGCATGGCCAAGCTGGCACAAATCCACCTGCAAATCACAGTTGACCAGGAAGCCTGCCCGCTGAATTTAGCACCGACTTCCAGCACCACTGCAACCCTGGCAATGGGCGACGCTCTGGCCATTGCTCTGATGCAAGCTCGCGGCTTTACCGCAGATGATTTTGCCCTGTCGCATCCCGGCGGAGCACTGGGTCGCAAACTGCTGCTGCGTATTTCAGATGTAATGCACACTGGCAATGCCCTACCAATGGTTGCTGAAGATGCCACTATCAAAGATGCTCTGCTGGAAGTCTCCCGCAAGGGGCTTGGCATGACAGCAATTATTGACTCAGAGCAGAAACTGACCGGTATTTTCACTGACGGTGACCTGCGCCGCCTGCTGGACAAACGCACAGACATCCACAGCACAACTATTGGTGCTGTAATGACCCGTAACCCGGCAACCATTACACCAAACCTGCTGGCAGCAGAAGGTTTGAAACTGATGGAAGATCGCAAGATCAATGGCCTGCTGGTGACTGAAAATCAGCGTCTGGTTGGAGCCCTGAACATGCATGATCTTCTGAAAGCCGGAGTAATGTAATGCAACTCGAAACTATTTACGGGCCGGTATGTCAAACCGTATATAACCGTGCAAAAGACATCCAACTACTGATTTGTGACGTTGATGGCGTGTTCTCAGATGGCCGCATCTACATGGGTAACGACGGCGAAGAACTGAAAACCTTCCACACTCGAGATGGCTATGGAATAAAAAGCCTGATGTCTGCCGGTGTCGAAATCGCCATCATTACCGGACGCAAATCCACCATAGTCGAAAACCGAATGTCAGCCCTGGGAATCAAACATGTCTACCAGGGTCAGGACAACAAACTGGCCGCCTACGCCGACATAGCCAAAAACCTGGGCATTGCCGCAAAAGCGACCGCTTACATCGGTGATGATTTGATTGACTGGCCGGTGATGGAAAAAGTCGGCCTGTCTGTTTGTGTGGCTGACGGTCACCCGCTACTGGCTCATCGTGCTGATTTTGTTACCCGTATCCCGGGCGGCCACGGTGCAGTACGGGAAGTGTGCGACCTGATCCTTGAAGCCAAAGGTGAATTAGATAAACATAAGGGCTTAAGTATATGACCTTTAGAAGTCTGATCTATGCCCTGTTAATTTTTATCTGTGCATGGACTGGCTACTACCTGCTGGACAATTACTGGCAGGAAGATATTCAGGTAGAACCGGATGCAGAAAAACCACTGTTTACCGGCAGTGACATTGTAAATACATCGTACAGTGAATCCGGGCTACGCAGCTACCAGATAGACTCGGACTACCTGGAGCACTTCAGTAAAAGTGGTGATACCGACTTTACCAGCCCTGTACTCTGGGTGTACCGCGACGGCTCTGAAACAGAATGGCGAATCAGTTCTAATACTGCTCGCCTGGATAAAGACCAGGTACTACAAATGAACGGTAATGTTCGCATTTACAACCTGTTACCCGAATCCGCGATCAAAGTGATCCAGACCGACAGTCTGCGACTTGATCTTATAAACAAGGATTTTGATACCCCGGATCAGGTACTTATTACCGGCAGCGCCTTCCAGAACGAAGGAACGGGAATGAAAGGAAACATCGACCGCAGCGTGGCGACCTTATTAAAGAATGTAAAAGGTAGATATGAAGCTTTCCAAAATTAGTACCCTGCTCTGCCTTTGTATCAGTGCATCCAGTTGGGCACTAAGTAACGATACAGAGCAGCCAATTTATATCAATTCTGATAACCAGGAACTGGATATTCAGAAGAATGTCGTCACATTTACCGGCAACGTCATACTGCGTCAGGGCAGTATTGATATTCGTGCGGACAAACTGGTCGTTTCCCGCCCGACAGGTGCCGACGGCAAAGAAACCATTGATGCCTATGGCAATCCGGCGACATTCCATCAGGTAATGGACAACGGAAAACCGATCGACGGTGCCGCACGCAGAATGCGTTACGAAACCGCATCTGAATTCCTGAAAATGACGGATGAAGCGATCCTGATCCAGGAAGGGAGTGAAATCCAGGGTAAAGTCATCAGCTACAAGATTGATGAGCAGAAACTGGTCGCGGAAAGTGGTAAGAAGAAGCGCGTCACCACCATCTTGCAACCGAACCAGCTAAACAGTAACCAGCAGTAAGCGACAAGTATGGCAACGTTAAAAGCAGAACATCTGGCAAAAAGCTATAGCGGCCGCAAAGTCGTATCGGACGTGAGCCTGGAAGTAGAATCCGGGAAAATCGTCGGTTTGCTTGGTCCGAACGGTGCAGGTAAGACGACTTCGTTCTACATGATTGTGGGCCTGGTTGCCCGCGATGAAGGCTCCATCACCATCGACGGCACAGACATCAGCCTGCAGCCGATGCATAACCGTGCCCGTATGGGGATCGGCTACCTGCCGCAGGAGGCCTCAATTTTCCGCCGCCTGACAGTATACGATAACCTGATGGCAGTACTGCAGACCCGTAAAGATCTAAACAAAACCGAACGCATGGATAAACTGGAAGAATTATTGGATGAATTCAACATTCAGCACATTCGTAACAGTTTAGGCATGGCATTATCAGGGGGTGAACGCCGCCGGGTAGAAATTGCCCGAGCGCTGGCTGCTAACCCCAAATTTATCCTTCTGGATGAACCATTTGCCGGTGTTGACCCGATTTCGGTTATCGACATCAAAAAAATCATTGAGCATCTGCGTGATCGCGGCCTGGGTGTACTTATCACCGACCACAACGTCCGGGAAACCCTCGATGTCTGTGAACATGCTTACATCGTTAGTCAGGGCCACCTGATCGCCCACGGCACACCGAGCGAAGTTCTCAATGACGAGCATGTAAAACGAGTCTATCTGGGCGACCAGTTCCGTCTATAGTTATAGATAAGGACGTACCAAGAGCAAGCACCGACTCAACAGTGACGTTTATACCGTGCTTGACGATAAACACCAAAGATAACAACAAGGTACATACACATATATGAAAACCTCGCTCCAGCTCAAACTAGGTCAACAACTGGCAATGACGCCGCAGTTGCAGCAAGCCATCCGCCTGTTGCAATTGTCTACCTTGGATCTTCAGCAGGAAATTCAAGAAGCACTGGATGCTAACCCACTGTTAGAGCTGGACGAAAACCTCAACGAAGTTGCCTCTGGTGATGAGGACAAAGCTAACGGTCAGGATACCGCAGAGCTTTCTGCCGCAGAGCCGGACATTGCCAGCGATCCGGAACCGTTTGATACCTCAGATGCCATCGAAAAACGTGAAATGCCGGAAGACCTCCCGGTAGATACCACCTGGGATGACTTCTACAGCGCCGGTACTGGCAGCACCGGTATCGCAATCGATGATGACATGCCTGTTTATCAAGGCGAAACCACCGAAAGCCTGCAAGACTACCTGATGTGGCAGGTCCAACTGACGCCGTTCAGCGAAACCGATCTGACCATTGCTACTGCCATTATTGATGGTATTGACGACAAAGGCTACCTGACCTGCTCAACTGATGAGATTCTAGAAAGCATTGGCAATGACGAAGTGGAACTGGATGAGGTTGAAGCGGTTCTGAAACGCATCCAGCAATTTGACCCGCTGGGTGTTGCCTCCCGTAACCTGCAGGAGTGCCTGTTACTTCAGCTAGCAACCTACCCGGAAGATACCCCTTGGCTTAACGAAGCCAAAACCCTGCTTAATGACTACATCGACCTGTTGGCAAACAGGGATTACCGCCAGCTGATGCGGGAAACTAAGCTGAAAGAGCCTGAACTAAAACAGGTTATGCAGCTGATCCATAACCTGGAGCCTCGCCCGGGCAACCGTGTAGTGGCTTCTGAAACTGAATATGTGATCCCGGATGTTTCTGTATTCAAGGATCACGGCAAATGGGTTGTTACTATTAACCCAGATAGCGTTCCGCGACTGAAAGTAAACCAACAGTATGCGGCGCTGAGCAAAAATACCCGCAACAGTGCTGACAGCCAGTTTATCCGCTCTCATCTTCAGGATGCCAAATGGCTGATTAAAAGTCTGGAAAGCCGCAATGAAACGCTGCTGAAAGTCGCCCGCTGCATCGTTGAGCACCAGCAGGACTTCTTCGAATACGGTGAAGAAGCGATGAAACCAATGGTGCTAAACGATATCGCACTGGCAGTGGACATGCATGAATCAACGATTTCACGTGTAACGACGCAAAAATACATGCACACACCACGTGGTATCTTTGAATTGAAATACTTCTTCTCAAGTCACGTTAGTACGGATAACGGGGGCGAATGCTCGTCAACCGCAATCCGGGCACTAGTGAAGAAACTGGTTGCCGCTGAAAATCAGGCGAAGCCACTAAGTGACAGTAAAATTGCGACATTACTGGCGGAACAAGGGATCATGGTGGCGCGGCGAACCATCGCCAAATACCGTGAATCCTTAGGAATACCGCCTTCTAATCAGCGAAAACGTCTGCTCTAGTCAGACGCCAACAGGAGGAAGATGTCTATGCAAATTAATCTCACAGGGCACCATGTCGAAATTACACCATCCCTACGTGATTACGTAACGACTAAGTTTGATAAGCTGGAACGCTTCTTTGATAAGATTAATAATGTCCATGTGATCCTGAATGTTGAAAAATTGCAGCAGGTTGCGGAAGCCACTCTGCATATTAACGCAGGGGAAATCCACGCTAAGGCGGATTCTGAAAATATGTATGCCGCGATTGACGCATTAACTGATAAACTGGTCCGTCAACTCAACAAACACAAAGACAAGCTCAATAGTCACTAACCATGCAACTGAGTAATGTACTGAGCCTGGACTGCACCAAAAGTGCAGTCCAATGCTCCAGCAAAAAACGCGCCCTTGAAATCATCAGTGAAGTCGCTGCTGAACATCTGGACCAGAACCCCCAACCATTGTTCGAGTGTATGCTCAACCGTGAAAAAATGGGAAGTACTGGTATCGGCAATGGCATCGCAATCCCCCACGGCCGTATTCATAACAGCGACCACGCTATTGCCGTACTGCTCCAATGTCAGGAGCCCATCCAGTTCGATGCTATAGACAACCAGCCTGTCGACCTTTTATTTGCACTGCTTGTTCCCGATGAACAATGTCAGGAACACCTGAAAACTCTCTCCTGTATGGCTGAAAAGCTAAGCAACAAGCAGATCTGCAAGCAGCTCCGCACCGCAAAAAGCGATGAAGAGCTTTATCAAATCCTTACCTGTGATTCATAATGAGCACCTCTGCCACCTCTTTCGTTAAGGTATGCCAACCATGAAGTTAATGGTCGTAAGCGGACGTTCCGGCTCAGGTAAATCCATCGCCCTGCGCGTATTGGAAGATCTGGGCTACTACTGTGTCGATAACCTTCCGGTAAACCTTCTGCCGCAGTTTGTTACCACGGTTGAAGGCAACCAGCAGGATATAGCGGTCAGCATCGATGTCCGCAACATGCCGGACCGACCGGAAGAAATCCGCCAGACACTCAATTCGCTGAGCAAAAAACTGGATATTAACGTCATCTTCCTTGATGCTGATGACAAGGAACTGGTAAAGCGCTACAGCGAAACCCGCCGTCTGCACCCCCTGTCTCGTAACAACATGAGTCTGGAGCAGGCAATCCAGTCCGAAAGCACCAGGCTGGCAGAACTGAAAGAGCATGCCGATCTGGTGATCGATACCACCAACAAATCCATCCACGACCTGAGCGAGACCGTCCGTAGCCGTGTTCTTGGTCGCAGCAGTCGCGAGCTGGTAATGGTATTTGAATCCTTTGGTTTCAAACACGGTTTGCCTACCGATGCCGACTACGTGTTTGATGTCCGCTTCCTGCCTAATCCACACTGGGTACCAGAGCTCAAGCCGCTGACCGGTCTGGATCAGGGAGTGAAAGAGTTCCTGTCTGGCCATACCGAAGTCAACCAGTTGATCTACCAGATCCGCAACTTCATCGAAACCTGGCTGCCAATGCTGGAAAAAAATAACCGTAGCTACGTTACTGTGGCGATCGGCTGTACCGGCGGCCAGCATCGCTCGGTTTATGTCGCCCAGCAACTGGCCGAGCACTTCCGCACGGAAGGTCATCAGATCCAAATCCGCCACCGCACCCTGGAAGCCAGCTCATGAGCAACCTGAGCCGCAAGCTGTTCATAAAAAACCGCCTGGGCCTTCATGCCCGGGCTGCCATCAAACTGGTCGAGCTAGCTCAGAGCTTCGAGGCAACTGTCACTATCTGCAATGATGAAAAAAGTGCGACTGCCGACAGTGTGATGGGGTTATTAATGCTGGAGTCGGCCCAGGGACAACAAGTATGCGTCAGTGCCGAAGGTAGTGACGCCGAAGCCGCCCTGGCTGCGGTTTCCGAGCTCATTGAAGCCGGATTTGATGAAGAAAATTAATTCCAAACCTGTAAACACGAACGTCGCCAATCTGGCGTGCAACAGGAATGATAATGAGCAAATATTCGCAGAAGATCTTCGTTCCCTTCATCAGCTCTCCTTAAACCACCTCTCACTCCGGATGAAATCTTTATTTCCTCTCAGATTTGGATGAGACAACCGCCCAAGTATTGCGTTAAAATTCAATTTATTGCGCCGCCATACCGAACTGGGAAATCCAGTTCAGCAGCCAGCAGAGCTTCATCACTATTCCCTACCTAACTATCATAGGTATCGCGGCCGGCATCAACGCAATTCGGGGTATCACGACCAATGGCGGATATACAAGAACAAGATCAGACGCATCAGACGCTGCAAGAAGTCAACCAAGCGCTTGAAAACGGCATGTTTGTCCATGTCCGCCGAATGCTCCAGGATATGGAGCCGGAAGATATTGCGCACCTGCTGGAAGCCTCTCCTCCAAAAGAACGTCAGGTTTTATGGCAACTGACCGATCCTGAAGAGCAGGGGGAAATCCTTGACGAACTATCGGAAGATGTAAAAGACGGCATCGTCGCCCAAATGGCACCGGACAAACTGGCTGCGGTGACCGAAGGGATGGAAACCGATGACGTCGCATACGTCCTGCGTAGCCTGCCCGATGATAAATACCGGGAAGTACTGTCGCAAATGGACGCTACCGACAGGCACCGGGTCGAAAAAGCCCTAGCCTATCCGGAGGAAACTGCCGGCGGGATGATGAGTACCGACTTCATCACCATCCGCGGCGATGTGACAGCCGATGTGGTATTGCGTTACCTGCGCATGAAAGGCGAATTACCGGAAGCGACCGACGCCCTGTACGTTTTGGATCAGAATGAAAAGCTGATTGGTCACCTGTCTCTGTCGACTCTGATCACCACCCAGCCAGATACCGAAATCCAGGAAGTGATGGATGATGCGGACGAAGCTATCCCGGTCGACATGGATGACAGTGAAGTAGCTAACCTGTTCGAACGTCGTAACTGGCTGTCAGCACCGGTTGTTGATCCCGATAACCACCTGGTTGGCCGTATTACCATTGATGACGTAGTGGATATCATCCGTGAAGACGCTGAACACTCCATGATGAGTATGGCGGGTATGGATGATGACGAAGATACCTTTGCGCCGGTACTGAAATCAGCCCGCCGTCGCAGCATCTGGCTGGGGGTCAATGTCCTGGCCGCCCTAGCTGCAGCCTCGGTATCCAATATGTTTGAAGAGACACTGGATCAGATGGCAGCCATCGCGATCCTAATGACCATTGTACCGTCGATGGGCGGTGTTGCCGGAAACCAGACTGTCGCGCTGGTGATCCGAGGTCTTGCTGTCGGCCATATCGGTGAAACCAACACCCGCTGGCTACTGAGTAAAGAAGCACGAGTCGGCCTGCTCAACGGTGTCCTGTGGGCCACAATCATCGGCACTGTGGTCGTGGTCTGGAAACAGAACCTACTGCTCGGGATCATTATCGCCGGAGCCATGATGACCAACCTGTTTGTTGCCGGCGTGGCCGGGGTTTGTGTCCCTGTACTGCTGAAAAAATTGAATATCGACCCCGCCCTAGCCGGGGGGATGGCTCTGACCACCATCACCGACATTATCGGACTGTCTGTTTTCCTCGGAATGGCAACGATATTCTTGATATAAAAGCGAAAAACGGCGCAAATACAAAAAAGCGAGAGCCAAGTGGCTCTCGCTTTTTTAATGCATTCAGTAATTGCTGTTATTCGCCGGCAATCTTCATCGTATCCAGCAGAACAGAGCCAGTCTGGATCTGGCTACGGGTTTCAGTGTCCGTACCAATCGCCACAATATTCTGCATCATATCTTTCAGGTTACCGGCAATGGTTACCTCACTGACCGGGAACTGGATCTCACCATTTTCTACCCAGAAACCCGCTGCACCACGAGAGTAATCACCGGTAACGATATTCACGCCCTGCCCCATCAGTTCAGTCACCAGCAGGCCACGATCCATTTTCTTCAGCATCTGCTCATAGCTTTCACCTGTCGACTTAACCAACCAGTTATGGATACCACCGGCATGACCGGTAGGCTGGCGACCCAATTTACGCGCCGCATAACTGGTCATCAGGTAAGTTTGCAGCACACCGGACTGGATAATTTCGCGATCGTGAGTTGCCAGACCTTCGCTGTCGAACGGCGTACTCGCCATACCACGCAGAATGTGCGGGCGCTCACTGATATCCAGCCAGTCAGGGAAAATCTGCTCGCCCAGCTTATCAAGCAGGAATGATGATTTACGGTACAGGTTAGAACCACTGATCCCCATGACCAAATGACCGAACAAGCCGGTAGCAATATCAGCCGCGAACATAATCGGCGCTTCACGGGTCGTCAGCTTCTGCGGGTCAATGCGACCAACGGTTCGCTCTGCCGCATGCTGGCCAACCTTCTCCGGTGTCCATAAATCAGTTACCCGACGAGCTGAAGTGTAGCTGTAATCACGCTCCATCTCACCATTTTTACCTTCAGCAATCACGCAACAACTGGTGCTGTGACGACTGGAAGCATAGCTGGCCAGCATACCGTGGCTGTTACCGTAAACCCGGATACCGTAATGGCTGTCATAGCTGGCACCGTCGCTCTGCTTGATGCGAGGATCGGCATCCAGCGCAGCCTGCTCTGCCCGCGCAGCAATCGACGCAGCACGATCAGGCTCAGGCTCATCCGGGTGGAACAGATCCAAATCCGGAATCTCCCTTGCCATCAGCTCAGCCGGGCCTGGACCTGCATAAGGATCCTCTGAGGTGTAACGAGCAATATCCAAAGCAGCAGCAACCGTCTGAGCAATCGCGTTTTCACTCAAATCCGACGTTGAAGCACTACCTTTTCGCTGACCACGGTAGACTGTGATACCAAGCGCACCATCACTATTAAATTCCACATTCTCAACATCACACATACGAGTAGACACGCTGATGCCTGTGGTTTTATTAATAGCAACTTCCGCGGCGTCAGCCTGTTTTCCTGCCAGCTCCAATGCTCTTGCAACTGCAGCTTCAAGCTCAACGCGCTGCTGTGCGACCTGTTCTCTTACGTCCATACCTTCTACTTTCTCAGGGAATATCAATAAACTTTCAATACGTTACCAAATGCTATCTGACAAGTAACTTATTGAGACGGGGGATCTTGAAAATGCCTGGCACCGATTCATCATTCAATGATGGGTGCGCAATTTAGTATTACCTATAGGATAACACCGCCTGACAGGAATTTGCGCCCCAAATCATGATTAAACTGATAAAATAGAGCCATTAACTTCTTTAGTGAGCCCGTTATGAGCCGTAAAAACAAAAAAGCCCCTTGGGAAGAGGAAGAAGAAATCATCTGGGTAAGTAAATCCGAGATGAAGCGTGACATGGAAGAATTGCAGAAAATTGGGGAAGAGCTGGTTGAGCTTAAGCCCAATGCTCTGGCAAAGATCCCACTGGATGAAGATATGCTGGATGCGATCCGCGATGCCCAGCGTTTCAAGACAGAAGCCCGCCGCCGCCAGCTGCAGTATATCGGTAAGCTGATGCGTCAGATTGATGTTGAGCCGATTCAAGCAGCGCTGGATAAGCTTCGCAACAAGCACTCACAGGCAACAGTGCAGTTACACAAGCTAGAGCAAAAACGTGACAAGCTGATCGAAAACGGCGACAGCATGATTAACGCGATCCTGGTTGATCACCCGGATGCTGACCGCCAGCGCCTGCGCCAACTGGTACGCCAAGCTAACAAAGAGAAAGCGCAGAACAAACCGGCTAAAGCCTACCGTGAAATCTTCCAGTACCTGAAAGAACTATACATGGAAGACTGATCGCCACTTTGCGGTTTCTGAATACAAAAATGCCAGCACCTGTGCTGGCATTTTCTTTTTTGATTGTGGTTCTGGCAAAAGAAAAACGTTACTGAGTACCGCCCACGGTCATCGAGTCGATCTTAAGCGTCGGCTGGCCAACACCGACAGGAACACTCTGACCCGCCTTACCGCAAACACCGACACCGCGGTCAATATCCAGGTCATTACCGACCATAGAAACTTTCTGCATCGCTTCGATACCGCTGCCAATCAGGGTCGCGCCCTTGATTGGACGAGTCACTTTACCATTTTCGATCAGATAAGCTTCTGATGCCGAGAAAACAAACTTGCCAGAAGTAATATCAACCTGGCCTCCGCCAAAGTTCGGAGCATAAATACCTTGCTTCACACTACCGATAATTTCTTCCGGTGTATGCTCGCCCGGCAACATATAAGTGTTGGTCATTCGTGGCATCGGTAGATGTGCATAGGATTCGCGACGACCGTTACCAGTCGGAGCCACGCCCATCAGACGGGCATTCAGCTTATCCTGCATATAACCTTTTAGCTTACCGTTCTCAACCAGCACGTTATATTGGCCTGGTGTGCCTTCATCATCAATATTGATCGAGCCTCGGCGATCTGCCAGCGTACCATCATCAACAATAGTACACAGAGATGAAGTCACCTGCTGGCCCATCTGACCGGAAAACATCGACGAACCCTTACGGTTGAAGTCGCCTTCCAGGCCATGGCCAACCGCTTCATGCAGCAGAACCCCCGGCCAGCCAGCACCAAGTACAACCGGCATTGTACCTGCCGGCGCAGCATCAGCATCAATATTCACCAGCGCCTGGCGAATCGCTTCATCAGCATAATTCAATGCGATAGACTTGCCGTTTTCCTCTGTCAGGAAATACTCGTAACCATATCGACCGCCACCACCGGCACTACCGTGTTCACGTTTGTCCCCTTTTTCAATCAAAACACTGATAGAAAGGCGAACAAGCGGGCGAATATCGGCTGCATATGTTCCGTCAAGAGCGGCCACCAGCACCTGCTCATGAACACCATTAATGCTGACAGAAACTTCTTTCACCAATGGTTCTTTGGTGCGGATATAACGGTCAATTTCTTCCAGCAATGCAATTTTCTGGTGTTTATCGAAACTTGCCAGCGGATCAACCGGAGCATAAATACCGGAAGGTGAAACAGGGCTGAACGCCTGCACCTTACCGTGACCACCACTGCGGACAATACCCCGGGCAGCTTTCGCACTCTGAGTCAGTGCCAGCTGATTGATTTGATCGGAATAAGCGAAACCGGTTTTCTCACCGGATACCGCTCGAACACCGACACCACGATCAATGTTGAACGAACCGTCTTTGATAATACTGTCTTCCAGCACCAAGGATTCGTGCCAGCAAGACTGAAAATAAATATCGGCATAGTCCACATCCCGAGCCGCAATCAGCCCCAGAATTTGGCTTAATTCATCACGCCCCAGCCCGGATTGGGCCAACATGGTATTTTCTACAGTTTCCAGAGTCATTTATTTTGCTCTTGTAAGATATTTATCGCTGGTGAACGCCTAAACGCGCATGCCTGACCAGCGGCATATTTGTTCTGATAGTCTGGCTTAAACTTAAATCCAGATCGGCAGTCAGGACGCCTATCCCTTCTTTCTGACAGGCTACTACCTGTCCCCAGGGATCAATAATCATCGAATGTCCCCAGGTTTCGCGTCCGTCACTGTGTTCCCCCCACTGAGCCGCAGCAATAATCCAGCACTGAGTCTCAACCGCCCTGGCCCGCAGCAACACATCCCAGTGAGCTCTGCCGGTAACCTTGGTGAACGCAGCAGGAACCACAATAATATCAGCGCCTTGTTCTCTTAACGCAGCATACAGTTGAGGGAAGCGAACATCATAACAGATTGATAATCCAATGTTACCAAACGGCGTCGACACAACTTTGACTTCCTGTCCCGGCTGGAAAGTATCAGACTCACGATAGCTATGGTGCTGATCTTCCACCTCGACATCAAACATGTGCATCTTGTCATAATGGACCTGACATTGCCCCTGATCATCAAACAGCAATGCCGTAGTGGTGATGGCACCATCCGGCTGGCGAATCGGCATTGAACCAACCAGTAACCAGATCCCCAGCTGTTTGCTCAGGGCCGCCAGCTCGGCCTGCAAAGGGCCATCACCCAAGGGTTCTGCATGGCGATGGTAGTCAGCACGGGAGCCAAAAACCAAGCAGTTCTCTGGTGTTACCACCAGCTTAGCCCCCTGTAGCTGTAATCCCTTGAGTTTCTTTTTCAACCGCCGAAGATTTACTTCCGGATCGGTGCCTGAATTCATCTGTACAACACCTACTTTCGCCATCTTTCATGTCCTTTATTACATCTGGTGACAATCCATTATTACTGTGAAAAATGTCGTTTTTCTTACTTCCTCAGCTTTTCAGGAACTGTGTATTCGCCGGTGAAGCGGGATTGCTCGGTCACGACAGGTGAGTCAATCGGGCCTTTCACGACATAGTTAACCTGAGTAAATACATCTAACACCGGCGAAAGCGCCGTAGAGATAGCAAATACATAGATTGCAGTATGCGGAGCTACTGCAAAGGCAGTCAGAACCGGAATACCAGAGGTAAAGTCAGGAATAAACTTCACTTTGGCATCAACCGTTTCATCTACAAGGTTAGCACTTCCCTTGATAAACATATCACCGGCAAGAGCCTGCATCTCAATATCATCAGTTTCGAACAAACCATTTTCAATCCGACCGGAGCCCTTGATGTAGTTAAACGCCAGGCCGTCATCAAAGATACCGGAAAAATCGAGCTGCATTTTGCGCACAATCGAGTCAAGGCTGAACAAGCCGAGCAGTCGTCCGGCACCCCCGATATCACTGATAACACCTTTACCCGTTTCTGTTTTCAACTCACCGGTCAAAGTTTCACGGTGCATACGCCACGGTGCCCCTTTCCACTGGATAGAAGCATAACTGCTGAACTCCGCGCCCTGAATACCACCGGACACACCAAACCGTCCCATAAGATCCGAACTGTTCTCGCCCTCAATATCAAACGCAATCTGGGTTTCGTTCTGATCGCTGTCCAGCGTCCAGTGCCCATCCAGGCTAAGCATCGTTGTACCGGAATCAACCACAAAGTTAAGCAGCTCCAGTGTGGTACCTTCCCGCCGCAACTTACCTGTCACTTTTCCAAGACGATATCCCTGCAACCAAGCATCTCCCAGTACCAGATCTATCTCTGGCAGATTAGCCATCATGCTGCGATCGAAATCAGTAGCAGGCGGGATATCACTCTGCGGCACATACTTTTCTTTCGCCATTGGGTTATCAACATTTTCCAAATCAACACCCGGCAAATTCAAGTGCATGCTTTCCAGCGACAGGTTCAATGGCTTACCGTCTGGCCAGAAGGCTTCACCTTTCAGCTCACGGCTGCCAAGAAGCATATGCCAGCGATCAGGCTGCCTGCGAATCGCAAGATCCACATCATTCCAATTCAATGTTGCCAGCTTCAACTTCTTGATCCGACCATTTACTCGAGTAGGCAGAGGCAGTTCCGGCATTACCGTCGGGTTCCCGGCCTGTGCCAACTCGCTGGCCTTTTCCTCAATATCATCAGCCAGTTCCAGCCAACGGTCAGCATCCACAGTATCACTTTGAATACGCGCCACATGGCTACCTAATGACAACTTTCGCAGCTCACCGCTACCCACCACCAGCTCGCTGGCATCAATTATCAAGCGCTCGAGACGCAGATTAATGCGGGCCTGATATTTCGCATCCGGAACCGTGACTTTCCCAGTCAGAGACTCAGCATTCCCAGCAACAGTGACATACGCCTGCGCCTGAGTACCTGACTGCAATGTCAGCGGATATGGGAGTTTACTGTCAACCGCAGCAAGGTTGGCTTTTAAATCGACGGCATAATCAAACCCGGTATCGTAAAGGTTTACCCCGATCCCCGCTTTCCATGGGCTTCTTCCGGATACGTGCGCCAACAACGGATCGTCTATCTGCTGCTGTAGCTTCGCAACCTGCCAGTCACCATCAACATTAATGTCAACGCGGTAACCGGTATCAACACTGTTACCGGCAAAACCAAAACTCACAGGCTGTGCCAGCAGATTACCTTTCAGCCCCTGAGCCTTAATTACATCATTGTCAAAGCTCAAGCTGCCGTTAACCTGCTCAATTCTGAGCGGCGGTGTATCCATTTCCAGCAAGTTATCTTTAAACTGCGCATCACCCGAGGCACGCACTTCACTGCCATCAAATGGGATATCCAGATTAAAACGGGAAGTGACCGGGCCGCTGACCTGAACTGTGGTCATCGCCGCCCCAACAGTATCCACAAGAGGGGTTGCCATCATATAATCACGGATCTGAGGTCCATCAGCCGCCACATCCAGCGTTAACTTCAAATGACCGTCTTCACTCAGTTCCGCACCACCGGTAACCTGAGATGCTGTCGCACCCATGGTTTTGGCATGACTGGCATCAAGGTACATAAAGTCATTTTCAAACATCAGGTTCAGTTTAAGCTCAGTCAGCTCCGGCCAGGCAGTATCAAAGCTAAAACGGCCCTGACGCAGCGGAACATAAGCCTGAAAGACACCGTCATGTTTGGAATAAGGAAAATCCCCCAGCTCGCCGTACCAAAGCAATCGAGCCCTATCCGCCTTACCGCCCCGAATAGCTGAAGACAGGTAGTCAGTCAGCTCTTCTCCCAGAGCCAGTGTCGGCAGGTAACGCCAAGCTTCACCAGCGTCGCTAGTTGACGCCTCACCATAGAAAGACAACCAGGCTGGCGCATCTGCCGGAAAATCTAACCGGAATTGGCCGTCAGCTTTGATATGGGGCGAAGTTACAGAAAGATAATCGCTCCACAAGCGCCAGCCGGCCTCATTGACCTGCCAGTAAGCGGTTACTTCGCCTTTGTTAATCATCAGCGGTGCCTGAAACACATCACCATATGGCAGGGTATCATCAGCCAAATGCAGCACAACTTTCCCCCCTTCCAGATCACCTGACACGCTGGCATCAAGCTTATGGACTTCAGGCAACAACTCCCATTGCTTCATTCCAAACTGTTTCAGCCCAACAGAAAAGCGAGGGGACTGACCATTCTTTGCGGCAACCCGGATATCTTCCAGCAGACCGGAAGGTTTCAGAGAATACAGTATTTCAGCTAACTGACTGTCTTCCGGCAGGAAGCTGACAAAAGGCAGCAAATGATCCAGAGACAAACGACTCAGTGCCACCTGCCATTGCGACGGCTGCCACTGAGCGGCCACATCAAACGCAGGCCAAAGTACTTTATCGGTTTGGAGGATAAGCTGATCACTGTCAAGCCGCCAGCCGGTCTGACCGTTCGCCAGTGACAGTGGTCTCAAACCAACCTGCCCCTGGCGAATTCGAAATTCGTGTTTTTCTTTTCCGCGTTGCCAGCGAAGATAACTGTCATCAAGCCGGGCAAAGCTGTTCATAACAATACCGCTTTGCAGGTTAAGCCAGACTTCAGCATTAATATTGCTGCCGGTAACATCAGCACCGCCAAGCAGCTGCTGGTTCAGCCACGGGGTGATTGACAGGTTACGGGTTTGAACATAAACGCTGCCGGACATTTCCGGCAGGGAACGCTTAGCAGATAAGTTAGCAATCACTCGCATCTGGCTAAAATGAGTATCAGCCACGCTGATCACCCCTTCCGCAAGGTGCTGGCGACCGGTACCGTCCCATTTCAACTCACTGATATCAATGCGCTGCTTATGGCCAGCTGGGGATATCATGGTGATATCGGAATTCCGAAGTGAAAACTTACCAAGCTGGACAAATATCAGCTCTTCAAGCCGGGCGATCGTGTCAGCCTGGTTGTTATCTTCAGCAACTGGCCCCGAACTCTGACTGAAAACCGAGCCCGGCAGCCGGGTCAAATCCAAGCTCAAGCGATCAATCCGAATATCTTTAAATACTGGGCGCATTTCAAATGCCGATCGCAGCATATCAAACTGCAACTCAACATCACCGACCCGAACAATGGAGTCCGGCTCGTCAGAAGCAGCGACACTCACTCCCTGCAACAGCAGTGAAGGGCCGAAGTTGCGCCAATGACCTTCAACATGAGCAACCTCAAGGCGCATCTCAGCCTGTTCAGACGCCCATTGTCGGATAGGCTCACGGTATTCGTTAAGCTGGGGAAGGAAAAAACGCAGACCACTAATAGCAATAGCGGCCAGTACCAACATAGTCAGTACCAGCCACATTAATCCACGCGCCAGACGAACTGGAACTGTTGTCACTCAATAGCCTCGCATCGGTTATTACATCATTACTACGTCAAACTGCTCTTGAATGTATAAAGGCTCGGCTTTAATTTTCACCTGCTTACCAATAAATACTTCCAGCTCAGCCAGCGCATGGTACTCATCTCCAGCCAGTGCTTCAGCGACTGCCGGCGACACATACACTACAAAACGATCGGCATCGTAGGCTCGGTTGACCCGGGTGATTTCGCGTAGGATCTCATAGCAGACACTTTCGACAGTTTTCACCGTGCCACGGCCCTCACAAGTCGGACAGGTGCCACACAGCACGTGTTCGATACTTTCCCGGGTGCGCTTACGGGTCATCTCTACAAGGCCAAGTTGAGTAAAACCGTTAATGTTAGTCTTCACCCGATCATAAGACAGCGCTTGTTCCAGAGCTAACAGTACCCGACGGCGGTGATCTTCATGGGCCATATCGATAAAATCGATAATGATGATCCCCCCCAGATTACGCAGTCGCAACTGACGAGCAATTGCCTTGGTCGCTTCAATATTGGTATTGAAGATCGTCTCTTCGAGGTTACGTCTGCCAACGAAAGCACCGGTATTGATATCAACCGTCGTCATGGCTTCAGTCTGGTCGATGATCAGGTAACCACCTGATTTCAGCTCAACCTTACGATCCAGAGAGCGCTGGATCTCACTTTCGGTATCATACAGGTCGAAAATCGGTTGCTCACCGGCATAGTAAAGTAGCTTATCGCTGATCTCCGGCACGAACTCATCAGTAAATTCTTTCAGGTTTTCAAAACCAAGGCGGGAGTCAACCTGAATACAGTCCAGCTCAGTGCCAACAAAATCACGCAGAATACGCTGTGCCAGGCCCAATTCACCGTAAAGCATAGATTTCGGTTTGTATTTTGCTTTACGCTCCAGCACCTTACGCCACAAATGCTTCAGGAATGCCGCATCCTGAGCCATTTCTTCCGCTGTCGCACCTTCTGCAGCAGTACGGATAATGAAGCCGCCCAGCTCGTCACAGTACTCATTGACAATCGACTTCAGGCGCTCACGCTCTTCTTCACTATCAATACGCTGAGACACACCGACATGGCCAGCTCCCGGCATAAAGACCAAATAGCGAGAAGGCAACGTTACATCCGTGGTCAGGCGCGCGCCTTTGGTACCCAGCGGATCTTTAACTACCTGAACAACCAAGTCCTGGCCCTGACGAACCAACTCAGAAATATCACGAACCTGGAACTGCTGCTTTTCATTTTCAGCCACACACTCAGTATGAGGCACGATATCGGATGCATGAAGGAATGCCGCCTTATCCAGACCGATATCAACAAACGCCGCCTGCATTCCCGGCAACACCCGGCTTACCCGGCCTTTATAAATATTACCGACAATACCGCGTTTTGATTCTCGTTCTATATGTACTTCCTGAAGGTTCCCTCCTTCAATCATTGCAACGCGCGTTTCACTCGGCGTTACATTAATTAGCAGCTCTGTGCTCATGATTGCCTCTGAATTTACAAACTTAAAAAGTCCTGAACCATGATGTCGGTCTCCATTAACGGTAACCCCACCACAGCGTAATAACTGCCATCGATGCGCTCAATAAACTTGCCACCGAGCCCCTGAATACCATAACTGCCCGCTTTATCCTGCGGTTCACCACTTTGCCAGTAGGATTCTATTTCTTGTTCGGACAAAGCCTTGAACCACACATCAGTAACCACAAGTTTGGTTTTACTTCGGATCGATGTTGCCAGCGTTACAGCCGTCATCACCTGGTGCTTACGCCCTGACAACAGCCTCAACATCCGCTGCGCATCTGCAAAGTCTTTCGGCTTCTCTAAAATTTTGTCATCTACTACAACAATAGTATCTGAACCCAGCACGGGTATATGGCCATCGGTTTCCTGCACCCCGGCTATCGCCTTATCTTGTGAGAGGCGCTGCACATAATCAGCAGGACTTTCACCCACCTGATGGCATTCTTCGACATCAACCACAACCCGCTCAAAGGAATAGCCGAGTTGCGTTAAAAGCTCTTTACGACGAGGAGAGCCTGATGCCAGATAAAGCTGAACTGCAGACATGATGATACCATTTACTTAAATATCAAGAAGATCCACTCGGTGCGCTGGACTTACTTAATCACAACCTAACACCGAACAGACCTTGTTTGAAAAGTTATTTAACGAATTGAGAACTTACGACGCATTCGCCGCAGTAATAAAAACAGCCACGGCCAGAGCAAGAAGTTTAGTAAAACCGCCCATAACCGTTGCGGTTCAAATGTGATCACTGAGACCAGGTATTCGGCCCAAAACTCAATCAGCTTGCCACCGAGAGAGAGCAGAGCCACCAGCATCGCCTGCTGCCACAAAGACAGGTTGCGCATAACCTGGAAGTTCAGCGCCACGATATAACACAGCACCGACATCATCAGCCCTCGTACACCGAGGGTTGAGCCAAGCATCAGATCCCACAGCAAGCCCAATGTCAGTGCCGTACCAACATTTACCCGGTGTGGTAAAGCCAGTACCCAGTAGAAGGTGACCAGCAGCACCCAGGATGGCCTGAACAATTCTAGTTGCCCCGGCCAAGGCGCAGCCTGAAGGATCAGCGCCACAATAAAAGACAGCCAGATCAATAAGCGGCCATTCGGTCGACTATTCGCCACTGTTGATCTCCCCTGCGATTAAGGTTTCCCTTGGTGTCGGCCATACCAACAGCAGGTAACGCAAGCGGTCAAACTGCACCGTCGGTCTGGCTTTGATTTGTGCAAAAGGACGTTTGTTATCAAATGAAAACTCGGTGACATGCCCTACCGGATACCCTTCAGGGAAACGTCCTCCCAAGCCGGAAGTCACCAGCAAATCCCCGACCTGAATATCGGTACTGCTTGGCACGTGTTCCAACTGGACTTGATCGATCTGACCACTGCCAGATGCGATCACCCGGATATCATTGCGAACCACTTGAACCGGAATAGCATGAGTCGGATCAATCAGCAGCAGCACCCGGCTGTTATGCGCCCCGACATACGAAACCTGACCGACGATCCCTTTTTCGTTGATCACCGGCTGGCCTTCATAAACGCCATCCGTCCGGCCTTTATCTATCATCACCTGATGACTGTATGGATCAGAATCCACAGCCATCACTTCCGCAATCAGTTTTTTTTCATCACGGACAAACGGCGAGCCCAACAACTCCCGCAAACGCTGGTTTTCCTGCTTTAGCTGGTCGAGCAGCAGCACATCGCTCTGCTTAACCAGTAACTCACGCTTAAGTGCTTTATTTTCTGCCAACAAACGCTGATGGGAGCTCACCTGACCAGACACACCGTCTAACAAATCTCGTGGCAAGTTAGCAGCATACTGAAGCGGTGCAATCGCTGAGTTCAACAGGTAACGTACGTTGGCGAAGGCATCTAGGCGGCTGTCGGCCAGCATAAGACTAACCGACAGTAATATGGCAAGAAACAGGCGCAGTTGCAGGGAAGGCCCCCTGCCGAATATAGGTTTCATCTAACGCTATAACCTGTTTTATCTATTGCCAGAGCTGGCATTATTCGTCGCTGAACAGATCGCCACCGTGCATATCGATCATTTCCAGAGCTTTACCGCCGCCACGCGCAACACAGGTCAGCGGGTCTTCAGCGACAACAACTGGAATACCGGTTTCTTCAGTCAGCAGACGGTCAAGGTCACGGAGCAGCGCACCACCACCTGTCAGTACCATACCGCGCTCAGAAATGTCAGAAGCCAGTTCCGGCGGACACTGCTCAAGTGCAACCATAACAGCAGATACGATACCTGTCAGCGGCTCCTGCAGCGCTTCAAGAATTTCGTTAGAGTTCAGGGTGAAGCTGCGAGGCACACCTTCAGCCAGGTTACGACCACGAACTTCAATTTCACGAACTTCATCGCCAGGGTAAGCCGAACCGATTTCATGCTTGATGCGTTCAGCGGTTGCTTCACCAATCAGGCTGCCGTAGTTACGGCGAACATAGTTAATGATCGCTTCATCAAAGCGGTCACCACCGATACGAACAGATGATGAGTACACAACACCGTTCAGAGAGATCACGGCAACTTCGGTAGTACCACCACCGATATCGATCACCATAGAACCGGTCGCTTCAGAAACCGGCATACCGGCACCGATAGCTGCTGCCATCGGCTCGTCAATCAGATACACCTCGCGAGCACCGGCACCCAGTGCAGATTCACGGATCGCACGACGCTCAACCTGAGTTGAACCGCAAGGTACCGCAACCAGAACTCGTGGGCTTGGACGCAGGATGCTGTTGTCATGCACCTGCTTGATAAAATGCTGAAGCATTTTTTCTGTCACATAGAAATCGGCAATCACGCCGTCTTTCATCGGACGGATGGCTGCGATATTGCCCGGCGTACGGCCCAGCATCTGTTTGGCGTCATGACCGACGGCCGCAACACTCTTAGTTGCACCGGCACGATCCTGACGAATCGCAACTACTGATGGTTCATCTAGAACGATGCCCTGTCCTTTGACATAAATAAGGGTGTTGGCAGTACCCAGGTCAATAGACAGGTCATTAGAAAACATGCCACGAAGTTTTTTAAACATAGTCTTCGGCTAATCCTGCAAGCTCACAAAATTCGTTAAATTGGGCTAAATGTACCAAGGGGCAAGGATCGAGACAAGGTAAGGATTGTCAAACCTGCCACAGATCCGCATTTTATTTAATGAAGTCACGACTTTCCCACCGTAACAAGAGGGTAAATGTTTATTCATTATTACTTCCACCTGATTCATCAAGCTGTTAGTTGTTTTTCTCCCGCCACCATATTATTCGATCACTTCCACGGTATAAACCAAACTGGATTTGCGCTTTTTCATTATCATCAAACACACCGTTCCCAGTCTGATCGACTCTTAGCCAGGGGTAACCCGCTTTGTTTAAATCCAGCTCCGGTGTAAGTACACCTTGGTTACCAGAACCCGGCGCGGTGAAATTTAATGCCCCTTCTCCACTTGTCAGCGCGTCGAAGGTCACTTTTGTGGTGCCTTTCCCAACAGGTAGAGCTGATTTATCCGTACCTTCTTTGAAGATGAAATCGCTCAACGCAATGTTAGTACACTGATCATCTTCGCTAATGACGAAAGAATCAGGACTAGCATAATACTCAACAAAAAACGGAGCACTAATTGGCGCGATCTCCGGGCCGTAAGCATCGGTTAACCGAACCCGGCCCCAGCGGAAAATCAAATCACCAGCCAATTTTGTAGCACTGTGCGCAGAACCTCCCGGTTCCCCCGGATTCTCATTTAATGGTGACAAGGGAACATTATCCGGCCCTTTGCCTTCTAAACTTAAAACAAAGCTATTATAGGGGATATGTGGTGCTGCATGTTTAATTACTTGATAATACCATGAAGTCGTCATTACCCCTTGAGCCCAACTAAAGGCTGAACTGCTCCGCTTGATTTGATCTTTTAGCGCATTGCCATCATCACTGTCTTCACCGTTTAAATTGAAATCTTTATCGACAGCTACGGCTTTATAGCCCTTCATAAAGTCATAATTTTTAGTTGTTTGACCTTGTTCATTCTTGGCCGTCAGTGTAAATCCAATCGTGCTGTTATTATTGCCAAAATAATTAAATACAGAGCAGCTATTTATCGGTTTCATCGCCGAAACCGATAAATTTTTAGGGTAAAAACGCCCGATATTCCCGTAGGTATAAAATGGCACGGAATTTCCACTAATCAGGTAATTATTGGCAGCAATACCTCCCAACTTAAAGCTACCGACTTCACCATAAGATGCCTGAACAGCAGTTGGAGACTGCCCGGATGAATAAGACAACGAGCCTGGGAACACCAAAGTTCCGGCTACCCCCGATCCCGGAGTAATATTTTGCGCCTTAGCTGCTGCCGAGAAAGTTCCTTTGAAGCCAGGCGTCACCACAATATGAGTAGGATCGGATGTCGGCAGGCCAGATGAATCGGATTTACTTCTTTCCCACTTCACGGCCTTATAAGTTACATTAAAGGGAGAGCCCGCAGCTTTGAATGCTTTATCAGTATCAGCAGCTGTACCGTATTTATTTCCGGCAACATTGGTTACCACCAACCATGGACTGACATTAATTACGTGCTGAGCCAACCAGTTCTTACTTGGGTCATCAGGCTCGACAACATCCTCAGCCTGTTTGACGGTAAGTTGAATAGCACCGGCATCGGCATAGTTAAATGCAAAGTCAGCGACCCCTTTAGTAAACGTCATCGCCAGTGTCGTATCCGCTGATAGTTTAAGGTTATTACCATTAATTGTTGGAATAACATTACCTGTAGACGGGTTCTGGTAGTCGAAACGAAACGTTATATCTTTTTCATTCGCAAATGCTTCAATTGGCTTGCACTGCCCTTTCGCCGTCGGGTCTTCAGTTACCGCAGATAGCTGATAGGTGATTGGCTTATTGGCTATCGCTGATTTCCGCCCGTAGGGAAAAGAACCTTTTCTCACCAACTTAAGTCCTTCAGCTTTGAAAGTGACCTCATTAGTACGGTTTAGCTCTTCACCGGAAGAGTTACTCAAAATAACAGCAACGTTACCTACATGCAGATAGCTCAGAGTAAAAGTGGCACTGCCCTGATCCTGCTCTACGAACTGATAGCTGGCATTCCCCGAATCCACGTTACCGGAAACAAAACTACCGTTACCGGTTTCCAATACCCAGTCACCATTTCCTGTCGTGGTAGCCAGGCCGATTTGCCCGACATAATCAGTAATTGGGTTATTATCTTCATCCACAACATTCACGGTAAAACTGACCGGTGTACAAGTCAGTGCCGAGTTTGGATACGGACCGAATTCAAATGAAGGCTGTTTTTCATTTGAATCAATGGAAAACGCCATATACGACACATCTTCAGGCTTGTGAGAACGCTCTTCATCAAAATCTTGGTCCTCATCCATAACAATGCTCATACGCTTGCTATCACGATGACACCGTCGGATCCAGCCCCCGTTACTACCGGTCCTGGATAATTTCCCGACCACCATAACAGGCGCTGTCGTGAATTTAGTATATTTAAAATCTGTCGTCTCTTCGCATCGAACCTTAAAGTTTTGTGCTTGTTCAATAAATCCAGAGCGAGCATGCTGAAAGTCATAACCGACGGTTCGACCAAAAAGCTCAAACTCACCCGTTCCCGGTAAAGTTGCCAAATAAGCAATCGTTTCAGGTAAATCAGCATTACCACCTCTGACTTCAGATTGCTCCAATGCGACTTTAAAACCATTCTGTGTCACTTCATTACCGGCTACAGTCAACCAACGTGCATTCCCCTGACTTTGCAGCTCAAGCATCAGAGTCGGTTTTTGTGAAAACTGCCCTGATGGAAAATCAACCGTCCGCCAACCACGCTGTTCTTTTGGGCTGCCATTTCTGGCTCCTTGCAGCACTTTATCCTCTGTTGAATTCCGCAACATTACCGTTCCGGCATAGAGTTCATGATTATTTGAGAGGGTAGTTTTCCCAGGAAGGACAGCAACATAGTCGATGTTGGACATCAACTGGCTGGGTGTCTTATGGGAAGGCGGAGCATAAGGCTCCTTCTGCTCCACAGTAAAACCGACATTAGTTATATTGGTCAATCTTAAGGTGGAAGGACCATCCTGATCTGGTGTAGAGGCATTAATTGTCGGGGCCAGAAAAACTAGGGGAGTCTTGCCGAGAGGAAATGGTTTTTCAAATACAACAGTTGTAGCTTTAACCGCAGTTACCACACGACCATAGCGGAAACCGGGATCATCAGCCGCACTCTCACACAAATGACGCTCGCGTGCCAGTTCTGCAATTTGTTCATCGTTCAGCGCTGTATTAAACACCTTAACTTCATCAACATTACCATCAAAATAATGAGTGGCATATCCATGATCCTGCCCAACCTGGAAAGGAAGAGTGTTTCGAGCTGCTTTGAATTTAATTCTTGCAGTATTATCTAGTCGGCCATTAATAAAAATCCACTGACTGGTTTTATCCCACCCTCTCGCTCGCTTGTAACGAACGGTAATATGCGTCCACTTATTGAGCGGGATATCACTTCGACTAACTAGAGTATGCGATTGTCGGTTTCCCTGCTGCTCCCACCACCAACTCAACTTCCCGTCTGGATTAATATTTATTTCATAATTCGTGTCTTTGGAGATAACCGTTCTCAGGCTACCTAAATGAGGATAAGCCGTCGGTTTCACCCAAGCTGAAATAGTAAAATTATCGTCAAAGCTTAGCTTGTCATCATGAGTAACCTCAACATACTGCCTTTGGCTACTTGAAAACTCCCCATAATTACATGTCCCAGTAAAACTGCTGTCGATTGGCAGAGCTGGTGCATCACCCGCCGTATTTGAATTATTATAAGCAGTGCCATGCAAATTACTGCCGGACGAGTCCTCAACCCTGTTACTACCATTCGTCCATGACGACTCATCCATCGACCAGGCAAGTACAGGCAAAGGAGCACAAGCATTTTCAGGTTCACTTCTTGGTCGGCAGTAACCAAAAACTTTGCTGTCTTCTTTGACTTCGACAACCTGATGATCGGCTGCATCAACATTACCCTTGATTGTCGAATCCTCAAGCTCCACCTTTCCCCAGCTGCTAGTGATATCACCGATAATATCACTGTCTTCAATTTTCACTTCACCACCGGAAGACAAACTACCGATAACACTTGTATCTTCAATCGTTATTTTGGAACTGCGGCTAGTGATATCGCCCGTAACCTGATCACCTTCAATTTTTACCTCGCCTTCTGCGGTAACACTTCCACTAATATCTGAAGACTCCACCTCAACTTTATTGTTTTGGCTTTCAACACTTTGCGTTATCGAACTCTCTTCGATTTTTACTTCTGCCGAACCAGTTACAGCACCACTTATAGTTGAGTCATCAATAGTTACTTTATTGTGTTCACTTACAACATCACCGCTTACTGAGCTGTCTTTAACTTCGACTTCAGCAGAACCACGAATCTCACCACCGGTCGAGCTTCTTTCAGTAAGGGAAATACTCCCGTCACGACTTACGATTGATTCCGATACCGATGTTTTCTTAATATCGATATCTCCCCCCACGTCAATAAGCCCGATTATCGTAGAATTTTCAATATCAACCCCACCGGAGACTGTGGCTAGTTTGCTATAAACATGGTTGGAGTTTTTAACTTCTATCTTGCCATTATGAGTTTTCAAATGAATGGAGTTAGCGGCGGAGCCAACTTGGTTGTTATTCAGCTTTATCCCTTCATTGGCAAGCAGGGTATATTCATGATTGGAACGAATTTTATCACCACTTTTCAATTCCATTTTGCCGTTACAGGTAAAAGTGGAACCATTTTTATTCCAACGTCCATCACTACAAGGCGGATATTTTCTGGAATTATCCAAGTTATACGTTTTTGCCACTACAGGCATGGAAGCAAACGCCAACAAACAGGCGAACCATAAAGCATACCCGGGAAAACATTTTTTATTTTTAGTCATTATCTTCCTCATCCCCGACTAAACCGACCTCAATTACCCGTTTGATAGTTTGATTACCAACAGCACAAAAGCCCTCACTTTCTATTCGGTAAATAGTCTGTTGTTTTTTGTTTTGCCCCAAAACTCGACAGCTGACTTCCGCCCGGCAATTACGTAAACCATCGCCAGTGAAGTTATAAACCTGTTTCTCATCCTTCTGGCATGAGCCGGTATCTTCACTTTGATACAACGCGCTGATATCAATCTGAGCTCCAGAGCGAGCAGCCATATCTGCGCGAGTTCCGATAACTTCATGAACCAAAGCATCGCTGCTACGCTCAAGGTTTCTCAATCCCAAAGCGGCTAGAGAACCAAGCACCACAATAGCAAACAGCACCATTACCAGCGCCGCTCCTTGCTGAGTACTAGGTGAAGAAGAAGGTAAATTATTACGGGGCATTGGCAATAAAGGCATCTTGATCAAAACGAACCGTCTCCCCGCGGGCTGTCATTTCCAAACTAAACTTCACTAGCCCGTTACGGGTCAGTGTGGCATGGTCAACATTGAAATTTAGTGCCGCTACGTGTTCGGCCATCAAAACCCGACGGACACCATCACCACTAAAATCAGGCACAGTCAGGTTTTCCCGCTCAGGCTTATAATTGCTGTAACGCCAAATCTGAGTCCCTTCAAGGCAATAAGCGACAGGCTGGTCATAAATATAGAAACGGCTGGCAGGCGATCCCGCCGGAAACTGGGTCTGCTGAGCGAACGTCAACTCCACCATATTTTCATTTTCAGCCGGAGTAAAATTGAGGTCAGCCGCAACAATCGCTACGTTATTTTCTCCACCTGCTGGTATTGTTTTAGCAAAAATATTATCCGGCTTCACCGGATAAATAACAGCCCTCTGATTTGCCTGTATCGTGCCGTCGGGGATGACCGTTAGCTTGTTTGTTGCTGCCAGCGGTATATCAGAATATATCCCGGAAGCTCTCACCGGTACCCACTCCAGGCAGCGGTCATTTTGAGAGAGCAGCACACTATTTGGAACCGCAAGGCGCACCTCCCGAACTAAACGCTCGGCGACAAAGCGTCCTTCCTGAAGTAACAGTTCCCTCGCAGCCGTATCGACATAAATCAGCGAGCTCTGAGATATAATGCTGACCATAGACAAACCAACGACGGCCAACAGCACCATCGTCATGATCATCTCAAGCAAAGTAAATCCGCGAGCTGTCATCAGAAGTTCCCCCGGTAGACCGCAAAGTCATAGCGATTGCCTGCCGGATCTGTGACCCTGACATTAACCCGTTTAATATCCCCTTTTTGAGGATCTGCCGTCCCATCCCGATTTACGTCATAAAACACACTAACGGCAACAGAAAAGTTGCTATATCGTTCCGTCAGATCACCACCGATAACATCTTGCACCTTGCCAGTTAAGCCATGGTAATCATCAATATCATTAAACACAGTCCTGCCGTCATCAGCTTTTTCAGCATTGGTGTCCGGCCCTAGCTGAGCAGGATCTGTACATCGTTTTTCGCCCACCTTCAGAGCATCATTGGTACTGATACAAACCGGCAGTCCACCCAATTCACCACTGTTATGGTCAAACTTCCGGCTCAGGACTTCATCCAATACCGCATGACCCAGCTCTGCGGCTCGGGATGCATGTACAATTTGTGCACTTTGTCGCGACTGCGGATAGAGCGCCGTTGTAATGGCTGTCACAACAATGCCAATCAATACAATCGCAATAATCAGCTCGATCAGGGTAACGCCACGATTAGCACGCATGAATATAGCCCTCAGACTCAATACAGATAGCCAATGTATCAGATCCACTGACAGTCACACGGCATCCATCTGAGCACTTCTGGATTCGGCCAAAACTATCAAAATCTAAAGCATATGGAAGTGTCTGTGGTGCTCCGTCAGCAGTAATCGTAAAACGAGCATTCAGTTTATTACCGACATCAATTGCCGTCTGATCATCCCAAAAAGTCGCTTTACCTGGGAAAGTGGAGGTATTACAGGTAGCTTGCGAGATATCTACCTGCCGGGCTTTGGTATTGCCAAGCAGCCAGCGATGGCAATTATCCCGGGTCTGCATGGCTCGCATCTGAGTGAGGCGCATTGAACTGATCAGCTGATCACGATAAACCGGGGAACTGATACTGCTCATCCCGGAAAAGCGTGATGCTGCCGTCACACTGATAATACCAACCAGTATGATCACCACGATAAGTTCGATTAAGGTAAAACCGCGCTGACTGCCGGGCATGAGCCACCCTAAATGAATTGTTATAATAATGAGGTTCTATTTAATAAAGGCACCAGAGGATAGCACCCTTATTAAATAGAGCTCCGAAGAGCTCTATTTATTATTAATTACCAGTAGGTGTACAAGCTTCGCCAGTAGTAATTGTTGTTATCGCTGGAGTCTCTGCATCTACAGCCTGGGTGTAAGTAACAATACATTTAGTCTTATCACTATTACCTTTGTAGGTATATACAACGGTAGTATTTGTTTCTTTTACAAACTCCCAATCTTCAAGGCCATTAACTGCCGCTTTCAGAGCCGCAGACGTCGCTTTCGGATAGCCAAATGCAACAGGGATACCGTTTACTTGTGTATTGGCTCCAGCTGACGTCGCTTCAACGCCATTGATCGCTGCTTTACCGTAAACAATACCAGCCGCACCATCAATTGCACCTTTCAAACCTTTAAGCGCAGAGTCACGAGCATCATTTTGCAGATTCATAAAACGTGGTGCAGCTGTTACCGCTAGGATACCCAGAATAACAATCACCACCACGAGTTCAATTAGCGTAAAGCCGCCTTGACGTTTCATAACTTACTCCTAATTATTTTAAATAGACTTCGACCCGGCCCTGTGCCGGTTTATATGTAAATGAATGTCCTGCCTCAACATTGACCGAGCCAGAGCCATCCGTACCGGCCGAGGCCAGTTGGTAGTAACGACAAAGCTTTTCAGAACCGTTTCCTTCAGCTTTAACGTAAAACAAGTAGTTACCACTTGCCGCACCTGTCTTATTGGTTGTGGCCAGGGGTGGGTTTTGTAACAGATTATCAAGCAATGAAAGGCAGTCAGTTTCACTGATAACATTTAAGTTCAGTGCACCATCAGTAAGTGCATACGGGTAGCCGTCGCGTACACTGTCATCGTCTGTCGCCTTCGTTAACCAAAAATCAGTACCATCATAATTTACCTGGTTTTGGTTACCGGCATTTACCGGACGACCATAGGCTTCCCACTGAGCGCGGGCAGACAGCACCGCGGTAGCAAACCCGCCGGCCACACCTTCTATCGAGGCTTTTTTGGCTTCATCGGTTACCTGCAGAAAACGTGGTAATGCAGTTGCCGCGAGCAATCCAACAACAATGATGACAATCACCAACTCTACAAGGGAAAAACCGCTTTGCTTTCTCATTATGTTTCTCTTTCTGTCAAAAAAGCGACTCTTAATCCGTCAAAAAGCCGTTCAGGCGTATTCTCTCATGCTTGAAAAATAATTCCATCCAGTTACTGCCGGTTATTTGATAAAAACAAGAATTATATTGTTCAGATCTCATTCCCTTTTCTGTGTAAAACCGAATGTAATGAACACTTCTTTCTCGTGAAGCCAGAAGTTCCCACATACTCTCACAGTCAACCTGCCCGTTGTGTAGCACAATCGGCCAGCCCAGCGCAGTAAAACCAAGCTGAATGCCATCAACATTGAGCTGTTTCGGCTTATCTTGTAATTCCCATTCTTGTCTAAAGCTGGATGCACTTTTAAAAAAAGTCTGCTCCAGTTGTCTGAGTTGTGTCTGTTCGGCTTTTTTCTCTATTTTCTGCCACTGCACCAACATAACACCGGCAATAAACAACACAGCACTGAACCAAAGAAAGAACCGAAAGCGTTGCTTTTGCTGCCGCTTAAACACCTCGGGCAACATCAAGCAAACTCCACATTGGCAAGAAAATACCCAAAGCCAGAATCAACACCATCCCAGCCACAATTAACAGCAAAATCGGTTCTATTCTTGCTGTCAGTGTTTTCAGATCGTAATCCACTTCACGATCGTAAAAGTCAGACACTTCCAGCAGCAGGTTATCAACCTGACCAGTCTCTTCCCCGACCGCAATCATCTGCAGCACCAGTGGGGTAAATACGCCTGACTGGCTGGCTGTACTGGCAATACTGTTACCGCCCTCGATGCCGTTCTTCATCTCAATCAGACGGTTCTCCAAAAAGCGGTTACCCAGGGCTTCTGCGGACATCTGGATCGCCTGGTTGAGTGGCACCCCGGCTCTGAGCATCAGAGAAAACGTACGGGAAAAGCGTGACAGCTGTGCCCGATTAATGATGCCGCCGACAATCGGCATTCTCAGACGCCAGCGATCCCACGTTTCATGCCCGCCGGGCGTTCGTCGCCATGCCCGCAACATGACCCAACTGACCACCAGCGTACCAAGCATCAGCGGCCAGTAGTGCACAAAAAAGTTTGATGTTGCGATCAGTATCCGAGTCGGCAGTGGCAGATCCACACCAAAGCGGCTAAACATTGATGCAAACTGCGGAATCACCTTAATATTCAATACCGCCATTGCCAGAAAAATGGCCGATAACACAAAGATCGGATAACGCATTGCCGACTTGATCCGGCGACGAGTTTCCATCTCCTGCTCGTAATAGTTAGCCAGCTGCAATAGCGACTCATCCAGACGACCGGTATTTTCGCCAACGTGAATCATGGAAACAAATAACTCATCAAAAACCCGAGGATGCTGCTTCATCGCCACCGACAGTGGACGGCCATTAGTCAGCTCCACAGACACTGTTTCCAGTGTTTCCTGCATGAGCGGATGAGCAGCACTCTGGCTCAGGCCTTTGATTGCGCGCAGCAATGGCACGCCAGCCTTAGTCAGGCTATAGAGCTGACGACAGAAAATCACCAGCACATCCAGTGGCACATGGCTTTTAAACATCGACTGAAGATCCAGCCCCGCCCCCTGCGCCTTACCCTGACGAATTTCCAGCGGAATGATCCCTTGGCGGATCAGCAAATCGGCTGCCGCATCCTGAGTTGCTGCTTCTATCTGACCACGCTGGAGAGCACCTTTGCTACCACGACCGCGATAATTAAATACCGGCATAATTTACTCCTGACCGTTATAGCAAGATGCCATCATGGAAATCGCCTTCACCCAGCATTAATACTTCTTCAAGACTGGTACGTCCTTCCAAAGCCAACTCCATTGCGGATTCAATCAATGGTTTATATCCGTCAGCTTTTCTGGCTATCTGACTGAACAGCACGGCATCATTACCACGCAGGGCATCCATCATCGGCTGATCCAATTCCAACAGCTCAAATACACCGATCCGTCCCTTATAACCGGTAAAGTTACAGCTCTGACATCCCCGGCCACGATGGAAATCACGGTACTGATGCTGTGGAAATCGCGCCATCAACCATTGCTGTTTAGATGTATCCAGCTCGTCACTTTCTTCGCAATCTTTACATACCCGGCGCACCAAACGCTGTGCCAGCACAGCACGCACCGCACTGGCAACCAGGTATCCCGGCGCTTCCATGTCCATCATTCGCAGGGCACTGTCGATTGCATCATTGGTATGCAGAGTTGACAGAACCAGGTGGCCGGTCAGTGCCGAACGCAAGCCAATTTCAACCGTCTCCTGATCACGCATCTCACCAACCAGAATAATATCGGGGTCCTGACGCAGGAAAGTTCTCAGGATCGATGAGAAGGTCAGGCCAATCTTGCTGTTCACCTGTACCTGATTCACCCGCGGCAATCGGTATTCCACCGGATCTTCAACAGTGATCAATTTCTTGCCCGGCTTATTGAGTTCACTCAATGCACCATACAAAGTGGTGGTTTTACCCGAGCCTGTAGGACCGGTTACCAAAATCATCCCGTGCGGACGCTTCAACTGACGACGAAAGCGCTGCAGCAAATCATCCGGCATGCCGATCTCTTCCAGGCTCAGGATCCCTGCCGACTGATCAAGCAGACGCATTACAACAGATTCACCGTGCTGAACTGGCATGGTTGATACACGGACATCGACCGAGTGACCGCGAACCTTGACGTTGAAGCGGCCATCTTGCGGCAGACGTTTCTCGGAGATATCCAGCCCGCTCATCAATTTAAGGCGCAACACCAATGCAGCCGATACGCTGGTTTCATTGAGCAGGGTTTCGTGCAGTACACCATCAATACGCTGGCGGATCCGCAGCACATCGGCATCTGGCTCAATATGGATATCCGAAGCGCCAACCTGAATCGCATCCTCAAACAGGGAATTGATCAGCTTAACAACCGTCACTTCCTCGTTATCGTTGTCATCAAAGCCGAAACTGAAATCAGAACTGTCCTGATGCTCAGCCTGCAACTGCTCGGCAAACGACACAATTTCCTGAGTCCGGCGATAATAGCGATCGAACGCGGCAATCAGCTGGCGCTCCGGTGCAATAACCAGTTCAACCCGGTACTGTGCCAACTGGTTGTATACCGCTTCCTGAGCCGCCAAGTCCGCCGGATCACTCATGGCAACACGGACAGTATCACCGCGACAGCCAATCACCAGCGCACGCAAACGGCGGGCATGAACTTCTGACAACAGGGACACGGATTCAATATCAACACTCACCCGGGTCAAATCAACTAACGGAATATCCAGCTGACGCGACAGGAATGACAGCATTTGCTGTTCAGTCAAAAAGCCCATGCTGATGAGGGTATCCCCCAGCTTACGACCGGTTGAACGCTGCTTGTCCAGAGCCTGCTCCAGCTGCTCCTGAGCAACAATACCTTCTTCAACCAGCAAGTCGCCAAGGCGCTTTCTCAAACGGATTTGCATGGTACTTAACCTTCCCGAGAATCAAGCGCCGTCAGGCGCTGTTGAATAAACTGTTGTGACTGCGATGAAATACGTCCCATCAGCAATGCCTGCTCATAGGCATCACGGGCTTTACTTTCCTGCGCATCCCGCTCCAGCGCAATCCCTAATCCCATCCACCAGCGTCCGTCGTAAGGCTCATCCTTAACCAACATCCGGTAACTACTCATAGCTAAACCGTTATTATTAAGCTGCTGTGCCAGCGCACCGCGCATCGCCAGGTAGCCACTATGATGTTTTTCCGGCAACTGACTCAACACATTCAGTGCCGCCTGCGGCTGTGATTCATTGGCCAGCAATTTAGCCAGAGTCAGGCGCAGATCAAGCTGCTTGCTGTTCAACTCAAGTCCGTGCTGCAGGGTCGCAATGGCTTCACGAACCTCTCCCCGCCCGTAATACAGTGCCGACAGCTTCTGCCTCGCTTTCACCCACTCAGGCCGGTAAATCACAGCAGATTCCAGGTAACCAATCGCTTTTTTGCTGTCACCATTCTCCCAGGCTTTATGGGCTTTTTCGTATTCAATTTCCGCCAACTGGCCAGCATCCAGCTCTACCGTTTCAATACTCAGCTGTTCATCAGACGAAGCGGTATTCATCACTTCTGCCGACTCACTAACAGTGGCTGGCTCTGTATTTAACGGCTTCTGAGGCTTACTGGCAGAAGGCTTAGCCTTCACTACTTTCGTAATGACAGGAGCTGGCATCTGTTGTTTCTGCTCAGGCCCGGATGAAACAGATATTGGCCCAGCTTTAGACTCTGCCTTCACTCGGACTACGGTGTGTTTACTAGGCTCAGGTAACTGTGTTTTGTTTTCCACGGTTTGTAGCGGCTCTACCACTTCAGACTCAACAGTCGGTTCTGAAACCTTCTGGCTTTCAGCTGGCTGCTCACGCACTGGTAAACTCACCGCAACCGACTCAACAGTGTTTTCTCGTTCAGGCTCAACCGGTACGACGAAGTCATCGTGAACTTCCCGCTCTTCTTCCTGCTGCGCTGCCTGTGTCACTTGTCCGGCTAAACTCTGAGAGCCAAACCACCAACCGGCTGTCCCGGCAACCAACGCAATAGCCACAACCGACCCGGCCCAATAAGGAGCCCGGCTGCGCGGTACAGGCCGGATCGTTGCAGCCTGCAAAGGTGCTGCGGCAGTACTGTTATTCTTACGGCTCAACTCATTGAGCTTTTTATTAATTTCACTCATGCTCAATGCCATCCCCAAAGCACAGGGAACGTCCACCTCGGCTGACGTGCCCCTAAGGTATCTTTTACTGCATTTAAAATATCTTCACGCTCAACTGACGGAGTGTTACTACTGCAGGCCGCGATCAGGGCTTTATGGCACAGCTGGTTGATCAGGCGGGGGATTCCCCGACTCGCCTTCCAGATATCCCGATACTGAGCCAACTCAAACAACGATCGGGAGCAACCCGCACAAGTCAGGCGAAACTCGATATAAGAAATGGTTTCCGCTAAATCCAGCGGACGCAGACAAGCCCGAAACGTAATACGCTGCTGAAACTGTCGCATGTGATGCTGTGCCAGTCGCAAGTCAAGTTCCGGCTGTCCCAGCAAGACGATCTGCAACAGTTTTTCCTGTTCCGTTTCCAGATTGCCAAGCAGGCGAATCACTTCCAGAGCATCATCCGGCAGGGCCTGGGCTTCATCCAGCAACACAACAACAGAACGCCCCTTTGCCTTACGCGCAATCAGTGCTTGCTGCAGGTGCTCGGTCAGTGTCGTATTATCACCATCAGCCAGAACATTCAGCTCTCTTGCCAGCGCCAGGCGCAACTCATGACCGTTCGCAGCTGGCGTCGGCAGATATGCCAGATCAAAATGTTCCGGCAGCTGATTGATTAGCATGCGACAGACCAGAGTCTTCCCCGTTCCTACCTCACCGGAGATCTGGATGATCCCCTCTCCCATCTCCAGTGCCGCCAACGTCGTCTGGATGGCTTCCAGATGCGGTGGCAAAGCATGAAAAAGATCTGTATTCGGAGTAAGAGAAAATGGCAGCTCGCTGAAGCCGAAATGCGCCTGGTACATGACTTAGCCCTCTTCAGGGAACCATTCAGTTACCAGCGCACGAGAACGCTCCAGCTCCTTCTGCCAGGTATTCTCACCCACTACGGTTGGTTTCAGCAGGATCACCAGTTCTGTTTTGGTTTCCAGCTTATTAACATTGCGGAATAAGTGGCCCAGTACAGGAATGTCTCCCAGCAGCGGCACTTTAGATACCTGATCATTGAGTGATGATTTCATCAAACCACCAATCACCACCACATCACCGCTGCGGGCATGGATCACGGAATCCGATTCTCTCACCGAGCTTTTGGCCAGAGGCAGCTTATAAGTACCGAACGTCTGTCCCAACTCAATATCTCTTACCTCGGTAACCACATCGACAACCGCCGGGTGAACATGCAGTAACACGCCGCCTTCATCATCAATTTGCGGAGTCACATCAAGGGAGATACCGGAGAAGAAAGGGGTCAGTTCAATATCTGGAGAAGCGGTACCACCGTCGCTGTTCACTTCACCACCGGAAATATCAGTCACGAAATACTGATCACCACCGACCTTAATCACCGCTTTCTGATTATTGGCCGCCGTGACACGCGGGCTGGACAGAACGTTGAGGTCGCCCTGCGTATCCAGGAAGCTCAGCACGGCATCAAAGTTACCGTCAGAGATGGTGATATTAGTCTGGCCACCCAGTAAATCGGAAATCGCGCCGCCACCTGGCAGTGCCGGAATTTGAAGGTTACCGTTCGCATCTGATGTCAGGTTACCTCTGCCGAAAATGATCTCGGTACCGCCGATGGTCTTAGTAATATTGCTCCAGTTGATCCCCTGCTGATAGCCGTCGCTCAGGGTCACTTCCATGATCTTGGCTTCCAGCACCACCTGACGCTTAAGGCGTTTTTGAGATACCCCCAGAAACTCTTTCACTTCGCGCAGCTCATTCGGATAAGCGCGAACAGAAATCAGACTGGCCTGAGGCGATACAACGATGCTGCGTCCCTGACCACTGCCAATCATTGCCTGTACCGCCTTTTCCAGCTGCTGCCAGAAATCACTTTCAGAGGTCGTCTCAATCACAGTTCCGCCCGTGGCTGAACTTGACGAACGATCATTACTGTTCTGTGAGTTACTATCGTTATTATTGCTGTTAGCAGAACCGGAACTGCTGCCGGAGGAATTCGAACCGTTATCGGTAATCGAGCCGGTAGTCAGCGAGGTCAGAGACAGACCTCGGCGTTTAAGTTGTAGGTAATCAACCGGGATCACTTCAGTGCGCAAAGTGGCTGGGAATACCTGAATGATGTTGCCTTTACGGGTTGTGTTATAACCGTAGATATCTGATACCACATCAAGGACTTCATCCAGGGTTACATCACGCAGAGTCAGTGAAATGCGGCCTTTTACTTCAGGATGGAGCACGATATTAAATGGCGTTCCCTTCACCAGGCTGCCAAAAAAAGCACGGGCATCTACATTACGGGCATTAACCCGAAAACGCTTTTCAAGCGCAGAATGCGCCACGTAATCAGTGCCGTCGAGACTCGGCATCAGATCGGCATTCACCGCTGGAGGCAGATCCTGTAACGGCCGACTTGCGGCTTCATTCACCGCCTCATTCAGTGCACCTTTGACCTCAACGGGATCGCGATGTCCCATATTTGTCGAGCACCCGACCAGGGATGCAACAAGTACACCTACAACTAATCCACGCATGCTAACCACTTTACTCTTTTTATTTATTAATATGTTTTTACTTCGTCAGCAAAAAGCACCAGACGCCACTGCTTTCCGCCGCGTGTTACCGTGACGTAGTCATCCTTAATTTCGGTCAGGGTATAACCGCTAACACGCCCGCCAAGTTCAACAGGCACATTATTCAATATCACCGTACAGGCACTCTGCTCACCGCATACAATTCCCTGCAGCTCCGGTAAGCGAGCTTTTTTTGTTGTATATTTTTTTGCTGGGGCCTGCCATCCCAACGGGGCTGTCGGGTCCTGAGATGCATTGGCATAACCCGCCATTACAACCAGCATTGTCAGAGCCATCAAAACTGACTTAACCACCGATGAAATCCTTACTTTCGCCTAATGTGTAAACATCCAGCTGAATATCAGCCCACGGGTACTGTTCAACCTGATAGTTCAGGCTTTGCCAGTAATATTTCACCGGCAATGCTTCGAGCTGCTCCAGTGAAGAGACAACATCAAAATATCGACCACGTAATTTCAATCGCACCGGGTGAATGTAAAAACCTTCATCATCACCACTAATCAACTGAACCGGTGGCAGTGTTTCCAATGACACCAACTTAAGACGCTCGGAGCGCTGCAGTACCTGCTCCATCAGGCCTGACATCTGGAGAGGAGTAACAAGGCTTCCGACTCGTCCCTGCAGCTGTTCATCCAGCTCGGCATTTTCCAGCTCCAGCCGAGTAATTTTTTGTTCGATTTGCAGATCCGGATCGGCCCTTAGCTTACGCTCAGCGACAATCAGCTGATTGCTGCTGGCCGTTATTTCGTTGGCAACCGACAACATCTGTCGCTTCATTGCCGCAAATGCCTTGCTCTGAGGTTCAACAAACACCACAAAACCGACAAAAAGCAATGCTATCCAGCCGGAAACCAGGATCAGCCACTGCTCGCGGCGAGTCAGCAAATCAAATCGATCGCTTAATTTCTGCCAGCCATTCATGATTGATCCTCTTTAACTGCACGCCGCTCAGCATGCAGCCGGAACGTCACAATATTCTTTTTGTTTCTGCCCAGCGCCATCTGCTCAAAGCGTTTATCCGACAGAAACGGATAATTCCTGAAAGCCTGCAGCCAGGCCGGAACCGAATCAGGGCTTCGTGCCAGCCCCTCCAGATCCAGCTTGTTACCGTTCACCCGAATATGACTGATCGATATATCCCCGCTGGCAGCCGCAGATAACTGCTTCAACATACCGGCATAACCCACTTTCAGGCTGTCGTCATGCATTTCAATCGCCCTGAGTGAGGCCTGCTTCGCCGCCAGGTGCTGTTCCAGGTTACCGGCTAGCTCCACTTTCAACGGACTCGGGATATGTCTGACCAACGCCGCCTTAGCGCGATCCAGCTCAGCTTTTTTACTTGCCAGCCGCTGCTGATCAGCAACCAGCTGCTCTTGCACCAAATAATTCTGCCACTGATACCAGCCAGCAATAGACGCCATCACGACCACAATTGCCACCCAACTCAGCACCACATTCTGTAGTGTCATCAGACGGGTTTGCGGCCTGAGCACATCACTGTAGAAATTGATGCCCGCATCTTCAGGAGTCAGCAACGCAGCATAAGCAACCCGGGCATTGTTACTCACCAGATCTGGATGAGCTGGTTTCAGCGCTGCCACCAACACATTCAGTCGTTCGGTAAGCTCATTGGCCAAAACGCTGTCATTATCATCATCACAGGAAACCAGCAGCTGAGTTATCGGCGCTTCTCTTAACTGCGAACTTAAAAAATCCAGAGAACGCTGCAACTCCAGTGCCAGACTGTCCAACTGTAGCGCCGCTCCCGAATCACCGACTTTTTGCTCATCCAGCAAGGGAATCGGAAAGCCGCGTAACTGACGCTGAAAGCAGATTTCCTGCCGCTTAAACGCGGTGAGTTGCAAATTCGAATGGCGACGGCGATGTAAAATCAACTGACTACGAGATGGTTCAGCCAGCTGGCCCCACACAACTTCTTCAGCCGAAACAGACTGCACCTCACATCCCGCGTCTGAACACGCTTTAATTAGCAGTTCGACCTGTTTCCGGTTTGTAACGAACACCTGCAGACGATCTTTCAGCGGTGCCGGAAAACCGTCAGCGACTAAGTCCAGCGGAGATTCATTAACCAGATCTTTCACCAGAAAAGGCAGCGCCGTCGGATATTCTTCCCGCGGTAGCTCCGGCTTTTCGATCAGCATGCTCTGGTACAGACCGTGCCCAAGCACCACACGTACTGCACTACCTGTCAGCTGATGCTTTTCGAATAAAGAATGAATAGCACTCCCCCTGTCAGCCGAAGAAGAAACTACCACTTCATCAGTGATCCATTCCTGTTCGGTTTCGAAGGCTAAAGTGACCGAATCAGCAAATACAGCGACACTTACGTTCTGTTTCCGAGCTTTTCTTTTGAAATATCTACTAAACAAAGGGTTATAACTCACTAAAAATCAGTATTGCCGACCAATAACCCCTGGCAGGCTAAAGAAAAGTTTAAATAATCAATATGCGTCAATAATTTGACTATTATACCTAGGTTTTATTGATAACCTAATGCTTTTTGACCATTAAGTCGATTGATTTTCAAACAATGTCCTTATTAATTAATAACGGTCATTTAACAAAATTCTTAACAGGCAACTCTGATGCGAAATAACGCCCCTGTCCGCCATGAACACCAAGTTGCTTAAGTACCCGCCATTCCTTTTCATTTTCAATTCCGACAGCAATGACTTGGGCTTTCGAGTCAGCACAAGCCCCTAACATGCTGCGGACGAACAGCTGATTTTCCTGCCGCTGGTTAATCTCACGCACAAGTCCGCGATGCAGCTTAACGTAATCAACTTTGATGTCTTTGATATAATGGGTACTGACAATCGTCCTGCCAGCCTGATCGACCACCAGCTTACATCCCAGCCCCGCCAACATACGGGCAACAGGTCGCATCGCATCTAAGTGCTTCACCAATGCACCTTCAGCTAATTCAAATGACAGGCGGTTTAGCACCGTACGCGGCGTCTGCAACAGCTCATCTCGCAGCCAGCGAACAAACTGTTTCTCCAGCAGAGCCTCAACACTGACATTGACCGACAGCGGCTCGTCAACCGGATGATGCTTTAGCAACTCAAGCGCCTGAGCAACCACCAGTCTGTCCATCCGCGCACTGAAACCGACCTGTTCCACAGCGGTCAGAAAACGTGAGGCTTTAATCAATACACCATTTTCATCTTTTATTCGGGCCAGCAGTTCTCGGTGAATAACGGTCTGATCATCCAGTGCGATCGCTGGTTGCTGATAAAGCAGCGGACCGCCACTATTAAAAACAGCATCCAGCAAAGTACGCCAGCGAACACTGCCTCTTGCATCTTCATATTGCTGCTCTTTTTTGAATAAATACCAGCTGTTGGTTCCCTGAAGCTGGGCACTGCGTAGTGCCATATCTGCCTCATCCATGATCCGTCCGCGGCGATCCCCGCTGGCGCAGAAAGTCACCCCGATATGACACCAATTATCAGGCTGTAAAGGGGATGACGGGACCAAACGGTCTAATGCTTTCATCAGCATTCCGGTAAACAGCTTCACTTCCTTTACCGGCTGCTGAGATAGCAGGATGGCAAACTCAGCATCAAAGTAGCGGGATAAAACCGTGTCCGGGTATCGCTGAATCAGGTTAGAGAGCACCATGCCCACATCCTGGATCAGCTCATCAGCAACATCTTTGCCTTTTTCTGCCACCAGTTCATCCCAGTCAGCAATCCGGATCAAGATCACCGCGCCATGGGTTTCCTGATCCTGCACCATCGACTGCAACCGGCTGTCAAACAACACCCGGTTGGCTGCACCAGTCAGTTGATCCAGAAATGTATGGGTACGAATGAACGTATCAAAGCGGCTTCGTTCCTGGCGGGCATCTTTCAGCTCAGCAATCATCTGATCCAGTGCCAGGCTAGCTGTCGCCGGCCACTCCATCTCATCACCGACCGCATTATCATCGACTTTACCTGCGAGGATCAGTCTGCCACGCTGTTCAAGAAGTTCGGAACCGTGAAGTTGCTGCCGTAACCAGTTCATTCCCCAGACCAGCCCCATAATAATGATCATGATGGCAATACTGATCGAAGACATAGCCCCAAGCGAATAGGTGAATTCGGTATAAGGCGGGATCGACTTAAGTTCGATATAAAAACCGGGATTATGACTAAGTGGATATCGGTTCCGGTGGAGAACCGTCGGATCATTAACTTTCTGTAATCCTTTGAAAGAATAGATAACCCCGGCGGGACTGCCGACTTCAAGTTCAACAACATTGCTGGCCTTAAGCAGTTTGGGTAGCCAGCGCGACAAAGACTGCGCCCCCTGAGGATCAGCCAGTTCCTGATCAATCACTTCAACAACGCCGTCAAGATAATGAGTCAGGTAATCCTGCCCCAGTTTACGAAAACTGATGGCGCCGCCAATGAAAATAACAAATATAGCGCTTATAACGATGAGGGTAACGAAGGCAACCAGACGGTTAGTCAACTTCATGCCAGAGGCTTTTCTCATAGCGATCCGATTATTTTTGATTATTGATATTCAACAGGCCGGAAATAAGCTCAGCCCAAGAAAAACGGAGGGTCCGCAAGGGGGAAAATATCACTCAATACGCCATGATGACAGTATTCAGCGCAATTATTTAATATTTTGTTAACGACTTCAAATTCGGCTATTTCAGCAATCTTTTTCGGTCTGTTGATCCTTCACCTTTCCGGTTTGTTATTATCGCCATACCAGTATCAGTAACAGCCTGCGGATTAAGCGATATATATGGATTGGATCACCTGTACTAACAGCTTTGTCACCGTTGTCGATCAGGGCTCACTGGCCCAGGCCGCCACCAAGCTCAATACCTCAAGCTCAGCCCTGTCAAAGCGGTTGTCCTGGCTTGAAAAACAGCTGGGCGTTCAGCTATTAAAACGTACCACCCGCAGCCTGACCGTCACCGATGCCGGAAAGCTGTTCTACCAGCGCAGTGCCCGGCTGCTCGATGACTGGCACCAGATGCTGGCTGAAACCACTTCGGCCTACGGTGAAGTCAGCGGCGTGTTACGGATTGGAGCCCCTCTGGCTACCGGCAGCCGCCTGCTGGTTCACTACCTGGCGGAATTTATCGAAAGCTACCCCAATATTCAGGTCGAGCTTCACACCATAACACCGGGCCAACTGCCTGATCTTAATCTGGATGTTTTCATCAGCCGGGAGCTGACTGATTTCAACTCATCAAGCTATATCGCCACCCGACTGTTTGACTTCCAGCCGGGATTCTATGCCGCCCCGGGTTACCTAGAAGGTAAGCCGCCAATCGAAACCCCGGAGCAGCTAACCCAGCACAATTGCCTGTTGTTCGGCACTCATGGTCATGAGCAGGAACATATTTTCGAGAATAACCTGCGCCTGCGTCTGCGCGGTAACTTTACCACCCAGAATCCGGAAGCGCTGTTAGCCGCTGCGGTGGCAGGAATGGGACTCATTCTGGTTGGGGAAAACACGGTAAAAAAAGAACTGAACAAAGGCCTGCTGGTACCTGTTCTGCCAGAGCTGAAACAACCGGTCAGCTCAGCGTATGCCTACTACCCGAAGCTCGACTTCAACCATGTCAAAACCAAACTGTTTATCGACTTTATCAAGGCCAAGGCCAATCCGGCCTGACTCCTGTTTTTCAGGCAACAAAAAAGCAGCGACGGGCGCTGCTTTTTCCAATGTTTCAAAGACGATTGTTGATTAGAACGGAATGTCGTCGTCGAAATCCATTGGTGGTTCATTGTACTGCTGAGGAGCAGACTGCTGTGGTGCCTGCTGCTGTTGTTGCGGAGCAAAGTTTTGCTGAGGAGCTGCTGCCGGCTGCTGAGGCTGACCCCAACCACCTTGCTGTTGGCCACCCATAGGAGCGCCCATACCCTGACCGCCGCCCTGACGACCGCCAAGCATCTGCATAGTACCGTTGAAGCCCTGTACCACAACTTCTGTTGTGAAGCGGTCCTGACCGTTCTGATCCTGCCACTTACGAGTCTGCAACTGACCTTCGATGTATACCTGAGAACCTTTACGCAGGTACTCACCAGCTACTTCAGCCAGCTTACCGAAGATAGCAACACGGTGCCATTCCGTTTTTTCACGCTGCTCGCCGGTAGCTTTATCGCGCCATGACTCAGAGGTAGCCACGGTAATATTTGCTACTGCGCCACCATTCGGCATGTAACGGATTTCTGGGTCATTACCTAAGTTACCTACCAGGATAACTTTATTTACGCCACGACTGGCCATAGTTCACTCCAGATTCAGATAACGGTATGGCTTTTAGTCACCAGTACCGATATTCAAAGTTTATACTTAATCGCGCAGTCTAACATGCTTTCCCCCCGGGGGAATAGGGTTGAAACTGTGTAATTCTATGCAAAATAAACCTTCACCCGGGCTGAATACCAGTTCCAGACATCAGAGACCCAATGCAAAATTTTTCAGCATCAGCCACATAGAAATCGCGTTCAATTAATATACACAATACTGTATCTTTATACAGCAAAAATCTTTCCAGCTTTTCTTCGCTGTGACATAATGACTGACCAATAATTTGTCAGTCATATAAGCTCACACTATGGATAAAATCGAAGTCAGGGGCGCCAGAACCCATAACCTCAAGAACATTAATCTCACCATTCCCCGTGACAAGCTGATCGTGATCACCGGCCTGTCCGGCTCAGGTAAATCTTCCCTGGCTTTCGATACCCTTTACGCCGAAGGGCAGCGACGCTACGTCGAATCCCTGTCAGCTTATGCTCGTCAGTTCCTTTCTCTGATGGAAAAACCGGATGTCGACCATATCGAAGGACTTTCACCGGCCATTTCCATCGAGCAGAAATCCACCTCCCACAACCCGCGCTCAACCGTCGGCACCATTACCGAAGTGTACGATTACCTGCGTCTGCTCTATGCCAGGGTTGGTGAGCCCCGCTGTCCGACTCACGATGTCGAATTAGCGGCCCAAACCGTCAGCCAAATGGTCGACAAGGTCCTTGAGCTACCGGAAGGCAGCAAGATGATGTTGCTGGCACCTATCGTAAAAGAGCGTAAGGGCGAGCATGTTAAAACCCTGGCAAACCTTGCTGCCCAGGGATATATCCGTGCCCGCATTGACGGGGAAGTATGCGATCTTTCCGATCCACCGACACTGGAACTGCACAAAAAGCACACCATTGAAGTCATTGTCGATCGCTTCAAGGTCCGCGATGATCTTCAGCTGCGCCTGGCTGAGTCCTTCGAAACCGCTCTCGAACTCACTGGCGGTAACGTGGTGGTCAGCCCGATGACACCAGGCGAGCATGATGAGTTGGTATTCTCGGCCAACTTCGCCTGCCCGCACTGTGGCTACAGCATGGAAGAGCTGGAACCCCGCCTGTTTTCTTTCAACAACCCGGCCGGTGCCTGCGGTACCTGCGACGGGCTTGGCGTCCAGCAGTACTTTGACTCAGATCGCGTGGTACAAAATGGTGAACTGAGCCTGGCCGGCGGTGCAATCCGCGGCTGGGACCGCCGCAATTTCTATTACTTCCAAATGCTGTCATCGCTGGCGGAACACTACGACTTTGATATTGATACACCGTTTGACTCACTGCCGAAAAAGATCCAGAACGTCATCCTGAGCGGCTCTGGCAAAACCAACATTGAGTTCAAATACATCAATGACCGCGGTGATATTACCGTCCGCCGTCACCCTTTCGAGGGGATCCTGAACAACATGGAACGCCGCTACCGCGACACCGAGTCCAACTCAGTACGCGAAGAACTGGCCAAGTACATTTCCAACAAACCATGTAGCAGCTGTCACGGCTCCCGACTTCGCCTTGAAGCGCGTCATGTTTTCATTGCCGATACCACCCTGCCGCAAGTCAGCGAAATGAGCATCATTGAAGCTCTTGAGTTTTTCAATCAGCTCGAACTAACCGGTCAACGGGCACAAATCGCCGATAAGATCCTCAAAGAGATCCGTGAGCGCCTGAACTTCCTGGTGAACGTCGGCCTGAACTACCTTAACCTGTCACGCAGTGCTGAAACTCTTTCCGGCGGTGAAGCGCAGCGGATCCGCCTTGCCAGCCAGATCGGTGCCGGTCTGGTCGGCGTAATGTATGTGTTGGATGAGCCATCGATCGGCCTCCACCAGCGGGATAACGAACGCCTGCTGAACACCCTGACCCACCTGCGTGATCTCGGCAATACGGTGCTGGTCGTCGAACACGACGAAGACGCCATCCGCACCGCTGACCATGTTATTGATATCGGCCCGGGAGCTGGTGTCCACGGTGGTAATGTCATTGCCGAAGGCCCGCTAGAAGAGATAATCAAAATACCGGAGTCGCTGACCGGACAATACCTCAATGGCACCAAGTCCATAGCAGTGCCGGAACAACGCATCGAACATGATCCGGCCAAAACTATCAAGCTGCTCGGCGCAACCGGCAACAACCTGAAAAATGTGGATGTCGAAATACCGGTCGGCCTGTTTACCTGTATTACCGGCGTCTCCGGCTCAGGTAAATCAACCCTGATCAACGATACTTTCTTCCGCATTGCCCACCAGCGCCTCAACGGAGCCACAGCTACCGATGCGGCGCCATACCGTGAGATCCAGGATCTGGAACATTGCGATAAGGTTATCGACATCGACCAGAGCCCGATCGGCCGAACACCACGTTCCAACCCGGCCACCTATACCGGAATCTTCACCCCGATCCGCGAGCTGTTTGCCGGAACCCAGGAAGCCCGCTCCCGTGGCTACAAACCTGGCCGATTCAGCTTCAACGTAAAAGGCGGTCGCTGTGAAGCCTGCCAGGGTGACGGAGTGATCAAAGTGGAAATGCACTTCCTGCCGGATGTCTATGTTCCTTGTGACTCATGTAAAGGAAAGCGCTATAACCGCGAAACCCTGGAGATCCGCTACAAGGGCAAAACGATCGATGAAGTACTGCAACTGACTGTAGAGGACGCGAGGGAATTTTTTGACCCTGTTCCCGCTATTGCAAGAAAGTTGCAGACATTGATGGATGTCGGCTTATCGTATATTCGCTTGGGCCAGGCGGCGACAACCCTGTCAGGTGGTGAAGCGCAACGTGTGAAACTTGCCCGCGAACTGTCTAAGCGAGATACCGGAAAGACACTTTATATTTTGGATGAACCGACAACAGGTCTGCATTTCCATGACATTCAGCAGCTATTGTCGGTCCTCCATCGCCTGCGTAACCATGGCAATACCATTGTGGTGATTGAGCATAATCTTGATGTCATCAAAACCGCAGACTGGATTATTGACCTGGGACCAGAAGGCGGCAGCGGTGGCGGTGAGATCGTGGCGACCGGTACACCAGAGCAGGTTGCACAGGTTGAAGGTTCGCATACAGCACGCTTTCTCAAGCCGTTACTGCCAGCGACAAAAAAGTGAAACTTTCATAAGGTATAAACATCGCTTTGGGCCGGGAAACCGGCCTGAATGTTATCGGACGATCAGGGTAAATTCGGAACCATAATGACAGTGTTATACGTACAAGGCACCAGGCTGGAAGAAAAACAGAGGATAAGCAAACCAATGGTGAAGCCTTTCCTCATCTCGCTCGGTGTACTTTTCCTGCTGGCAATGCACTACTTTCAGCACAACCCGGGCGGTTCAGGACTGGAGCTGTCTTTCAATGTCATGAGCTGGATCCCGTTCAGCTTTGCTATTGCTTTCGGGTTGCTGGAAATCTGCCGTCAGCGTACCTGGCGTTATTCACGTCTGACCCTGACCTTACTTACCTGCTGCCTCTTGCTGACCCTGCCTGTTTTCTATCCGGAAGCGAACGGTGAAAACACAACCAACCGCCTGCTGGGTCTTTGGGCTGGCTTTTTGTTTTTCGTCGGTCTGCAGCAATTCTCGTTTACCGTAAAACAGCGCCAACGCATGCTGTGGCTGATCCTGCTCGCCGTCTGGCTCCAGGCACTGTTTGGCTGGTACCAATTCCTGCTGATGGAACCGGGTAACCCTATCGGCTACGACACAGTACAAAACCGTCCTTACGGTATTTTCCAGCAACCGAATGTTATGGCCAGCTTCCTGGCTACCGGTCTGGTACTGTCAGCTTATCTGCTGGCAAGGATCCCAATGTACCGCGGCAAATGGTCTTGGCTACAACTGCTGCCGTTGCTCACGCCTGTTGTGACAGTTCCCATGCTGGTTGTCGTCAGCTCGCGCACAGGCTGGCTGGGTGCCGGTATCGGTGCTCTGCTGATGCTGCCATACCTGTGTCGTTTTGCAGCCAAAGCACAGATGCGTATGTGGCTACTGATGGTTTTCCTTGGCCTGAGTGCAGCATGGAACATTAGCACTACAACCGGTTGGGCACCGAAAGAAGACAGAGTCAGCCTGGAAAGTGCTCGCTCCATCCACATTCCCCAGGCATTCAGGATGTTCATGAAAGAGCCGCTGACAGGTTATGGTTATGGCACTTTCGAATCAGCCTACCTGACCCAGACAGCCAAATGGCATCAGATCGATCCTGAGCAACCTCATGGCATGGCGGCTCTAGACCATCCTCATAATGAGCTTGCCTACTGGGCTGCAGAAGGTGGCAGTATCCCTCTTGTTGCCCTGCTGCTTGCAGCCTGGGCTGTTCTGGGACGGGTAAGAAAAGCGCGTACCGGAACCCAGTTAGCACTGGTCGGGCTGTTCTTCCCAATTACTCTGCATACCCAGCTGGAGTATCCTTTTTATCACTCGCTGGTGCACTGGGCTTGTTTCATTATTCTGATCTACTGGGTAGATAACCTGTCAGCCAAATATTACAAACTACAATTTGGCTTTGCCCGTTACTTCCGACTGCTTGTGCTGGCATTACCACTGACCGTCACCGGTTTTATGATGACAACTCTCTATTCAGGCCACATGCTGACCAAATATGAAACGACAGTGCCGGTTAATGTTGATTACCTTGATCAGGTCAATAACCCATGGGCCTGGAAAAACCGTTTTGAGTGGGATTTACATCTGACCCAACTTCAGCTGGGAACAGCAACAGATAACCCGGCGCTGATTAATGAGTATGTCCAATGGGCAACAAAAAAAGCGGCAACATGGCCTCGTCCGGCCCTTTACCATAACCTGATCACTGCATATCAGGCCCTGGGGAAAGAGCAACAGGCGGAGCAGATAAAACAGGAAGCCAACTTCCTATTTCCAAACGTTAGCTTCTCCACCCAGGCGCAAAGCATCCAAGCCTCAAACACTGACACAACACCTAAACTGGCAACCCAGTAAGGGTGAACCAAAAAACGGCTACTAAAAAGTAGCCGTTTTTATTCTGTTCGAGCCTGCTCCCTGTTATTTCAGGGTCGTTTCCAGCGCTTTCAAGCACAATGCTACGTTTTCACTGCGGGCCGCATAGCCCATCAAACCAATACGCCACGCCTTACCGGCCAGAGCACCTAATCCGGCTCCGATTTCCAGGTTATATCGCTCCAGCAAAGTCTGGCGAACCAACGCATCATCAACACCATCCGGAATGTACACAGCATTTAGCTGCGGCAGACGGTATTCTTCATCAACTACAAATTCGATACCCAGTTTTTCAAGGCCTTCTCTTAGTTCCAAATGAACATCGCGATGGCGTTGCCATGCATTTTCCAACCCTTCATTCTGCAGCAAAACCAAGGCTTCATGCAGAGCATACAAGCTGTTAACCGGCGCAGTGTGGTGATAACTTCGCTTACCCTCTCCACTCCAGTAACCCAGTACCAGGCTCTGATCCAGGAACCAGCTCTGAACCGGCGTCGAACGACTTTGGATCTTATCAACCGCACGCTGGGAAAACGTCAGTGGTGACAAGCCCGGCACACACGACAGGCACTTCTGGCTACCAGAATACACTGCATCCAATTGCCACTCATCCACCAGCAATGGCACACCGCCAAGCGAAGTCACCGCATCGACAATCGTCAGGCAATCGTACCGACGGGCCAGTTCAGAAAGCGCTTTGGCATCACTCAATGCCCCGGTCGATGTTTCTGCATGTACGAAAGCAACAATCTTCGCATCCGGATTATCATCCAGCGCCTGCTCCACCAGCTTAGGATCGACCGGCTTACCCCAGGCACTGTCCACCATGACCGCTTCACCGCCGCAACGCTCAACATTTTCACGCATGCGATCACCGAACACACCATTACGGCAGACAATGACTTTATCCCCCGGCTCCACCAAGTTAACGAAACAAGCTTCCATGCCGGCACTTCCCGGTGCAGACACCGCAATCGTAAAAGTATTGGTGGTCTGGAATGCATACTGCAACAGCTGTTTGAGTTCATCCATCATACCGATGAACTTAGGATCAAGGTGACCAATGGTCGGACGGCTCAATGCCTGAAGCACCTGAGGATAAATATCTGACGGGCCCGGCCCCATTAAGGTGCGTTGTGGCGGATAAAAACTACCGATTGTCATTATTGTTTCTCCCTGAGTAAGAGTTCGTGATTCCCTGAGAAATGCTGGTAGGGCGGGAATGCTTTTTCAGGCAGAGATACCTTGGACAAATAATCAAAGGTTCCTGCATTTTCATAGACGTAACATAAGAGTATCAGAAGAATCTTCATGTTAGGCAAACAATCACAACATGCTCAAAGCTGCTATTGCATTTTCTTTGCATAAATTCTCAAACAGGCATTGACAATGCCCGGGAAAATCGGCTTCAATTAAGGACACTTTTTGTTCAACCTGATGTTTGTTTAACATCAGGGGAAAAACAGAAGAGGAGCGTTACCCAGGTATCTATGGTTGCGGGGCCCCACCCCAAAGCAGCCTGGAGAGGGGGAGTAACGCCGAGATATGGCATGACAGGGGGCATGGCATATCGGCTTAGAAGGTTGAATCCTTCTGGCTGTCACCTTTCCGGACACAATGGTTTCCGGCAGGTGGAGGGCTTCTGGTTGTTGTACATATTTACATCTTACCTGTTTGTTGCTCTCCTGACATTTTAGTCGGGATTATTCCCGCATCTTCCCCCCTGGGTATTGAAATTAATTTATTCATCCTGGGAGACTCATTTTGAGCTTTGTTGATAATAACTTTACTGTTCCTCCGCCGATCACCGTAGCGAAATTTGGCGGCACCAGCGTAGCCGATTATGCCGCCATGAGCCGTAGCGCGACGATTATTAAGGAAAATCCATCAGCTAAAGTAGTGCTGATCAGTGCGTGCTCCGGTGTTACTAACCTGCTGGTTGAATTAGCAAATGGAATTACCGATAACGAGCAGCGCTCACAACGGCTACAACAACTTCATACTATCCATAAGAATATTCTTAACCACCTCACCAATCCGGAGACGGTATCTGGTGATATCCAACGCTTGCTTGATGATGTTGCCGCACTTTCAGCACAAGCAGCCCAAACCGCTTCTTCACAGTTAACCGACTTGCTGGTTTCACACGGCGAATTACTGTCGACTTACCTTTTTACCCAAATTCTGAATGAAATGGGTGCCGATGCCCTGCGCTTTGATATTCGCCCGGTAATGAAAACCGACAGCCAGTTTGGTAAAGCCATTCCTGACATAGATGCAATCTGTCTGCAGGCCGAAGTACAACTCAAGCCATTGCTGGCTAACGATCAGATTATTGTGTCCCAGGGCTTTATCGGTTCAGATACCAATGGAGTGACCACAACCCTGGGTCGTGGAGGCAGCGACTATAGTGCCGCCCTGATTGCAGAAGCCATTCAGGCCGATAAATTGGAAATCTGGACAGATGTTCCGGGCATGTATTCCACCGACCCCCGACTGGCTGCTGCTGCACAGCCAATTAAGGAGATCAGCTTCTGTGAAGCCTCCGAAATGGCAAACTTCGGAGCAAAAATCTTGCACCCTTCAACCCTGGTTCCGGCTATTCGCCAGCAGATCCCTGTTTTTATCGGCTCATCAAAAGCACCGGAACAGGGCGGGACCTGGATCCGCGAGCATGTCGAGCAGCCTCCGAAGTTCCGAGCTCTTGCTCTGCGCTGCAACCAGACAATGGTAACCCTGACCAGCCTGAACATGTTCCATGCCTATGGCTTCTTGGCGGAAGTCTTTCGCATCCTTGCCAAATACAAGATCTCTGTCGATCTCATCACCACTTCCGAGGTGAGTGTCTCGCTGACACTGGATCAAACCGATACCGGCGGTGGTGCCCCGACACTACCAACGGCGGCTATAGAAGAGCTCAACCAATTATGTCGGGTAGAGGTCGAGCAAGATCTTTGCCTGGTTGCCCTGATTGGTAACAAACTGGGTGAAGCTCCGGGAGCCGCAACGCAAGTATTTAGTACCTTGGAGCAATACAGCCCCCGAATGATTTGCTTTGGTGCCAGCACACATAACCTGTGTTTTTTGGTCAAAACCAATGAATCTCGCGCAGTCATCAAAACGCTCCACCACGCCCTGTTTGAATAACGGGCAAATGACAGAAAAAGTAAAGGCGCTCCATGGGCGCCTTTTATATCTCTGAATTATTAGTGAAGATTCGGCCCAAGCCACTTCTCTGCCTCAACCAAATCCCACCCTTTTCGCTCTGCATAACTGTCACGCTGATCCGGTTGAATTTGTGCCACCGCAAAATAGCGCGACTCCGGATGAGAGAAGTACCAGCCGGAAACCGCCGCCCCCGGCCACATCGCATAACTTTCGGTCAGCGTCATACCGGTATTAGCTTCCACATCCAACAAAGACCAGATTTCACCTTTCTCGGTATGCTCAGGGCAAGCAGGATAACCAGGAGCCGGTCGGATCCCTTGGTACTTTTCCCGGATCAGCGATTCATTGGTCAGCGCTTCATCCGGCGCATAGCCCCAAATTTCCTTGCGCACCATCTCGTGCATACACTCAGCAAAAGCCTCTGCCAAACGATCCGCCACCGCCTGGATCATGATGGCACTGTAATCATCACCGCTGGATTTGAACTGCTCAGCCAAATCCGCCTCACCAATACCACCGGTCACCGCAAACGCACCGATCCAATCAGCCTTACCGCTCTCTTTCGGAGCTATATAATCAGACAAGCAGTAGTTAGCACCTTTGGGTTTTCGGGTCTGCTGACGTAATCCCCTCAGCACGGTTCTCACCTCTGAGCGGGAATCATCGGTATAGATTTCAATATCATCACCGATATTATTGGCCGGAAACAGGCCGCATACTCCATTAGCTCGGATGATGCCGGTCTGCTCAATCTCATCAAGCATATTATTTGCGTCTTCAAACAACCGGCGCGCTTCTTCACCGACAAGTTCATGCTCAAGAATCGCAGGATATTTACCACTAAGGGACCAGGTCATAAAGAAAGGTGTCCAGTCGATATAACGACGAAGCGTTGAAACCGGAAAATCCCTGAACGCATGAACCCCACCTTTAACCGGCTCCGGTGGTGTGTAAGCCGCCCAATCAAGATTAACTTTGTTAGCCCTCGCCTCCTCCAGTGATATGGGCTCGGTTCGTGGCTTCTTGCGCATATGCTGATCGCGGACAATTTCGTATTCCCGATCCAGGCGAGCAACAAACGCCGGTTTCTGCTCATCAGAAAGCAACGCGCTACAGACACCAACAGCACGGGACGCATTCGAAACATAAACCACAGGCGCATGATAGTTTTGTTCAATCTTGACTGCGGTATGGGCTTTTGATGTTGTGGCACCACCAATCAGCAAAGGAATATCAAATCCCTGTCGTTCCATCTCTTTAGCCACATGCACCATTTCATCAAGAGACGGAGTGATCAGGCCACTCAGGCCAATGATGTCGACATTTTCCTCTCTGGCCACTTTCAGGATCTTATCGCACGGCACCATCACACCAAGATCAATGATCTCGTAGTTATTACACTGCAGTACAACACCGACAATATTCTTTCCAATGTCATGAACATCTCCTTTCACCGTAGCCAGCAGGATTTTTCCGTTCGAGCTGCCCGCCTTTTTCTCGGCATTGATAAAAGGCTCCAAATAAGCCACGGCCTGTTTCATCACCCGCGCCGACTTTACCACCTGCGGCAAGAACATCTTGCCTTCACCAAACAAATCACCGACAACATTCATGCCAGACATCAACGGGCCTTCAATCACCTCAAGCGGCTTGCTTGCCTTCTGGCGTGCCTGTTCTGTATCTTCGACAATAAACTCGGTAATTCCTTTCACCAAGGCGTGTTCAAGTCGTTTCTCTACCGGCCAGCCCCGCCACTCCTGTGCTGAAGTATCTTCTTCAGCTTTTCCGCTATCCCGGTACTTATCCGCAATTTCCAGCAGACGTTCAGTACTGTCTGAACGGCGGTTCAGGACAACATCTTCGACTGCATCGCGCAACTCCGACGGCAGGTCATCATAGATAGCCAACTGACCGGCATTGACGATCCCCATGTCCATACCCCGTTTAATACAGTGATATAAAAACACGGCATGAATGGCTTCCCTAACCGGGTTATTACCCCGAAACGAGAATGATACGTTGGATACTCCGCCGGAGACCATCGCATGTGGCAGTGTACGCTTGATATCGCCAACCGCCTCAATGAAATCAACGGCATAGTTATTATGCTCATCAATACCCGTCGCCACAGCAAAGATGTTCGGGTCGAAAATGATGTCTTCAGGCGGGAAACCGACCTCATCAACCAGAACACGGTAGGCATTGGTACAAATTTCAATTTTGCGCTCGCGGGTATCGGCCTGCCCGGTTTCATCGAATGCCATCACGATCACGGCAGCACCATACCTGCGGATCAACCTTGCCTGCTCAACGAACTTCGCTTTTCCTTCCTTAAGCGAAATTGAGTTAACAATCGATTTACCCTGTACACATTTCAGGCCCGCTTCCATGACTTCCCATTTCGATGAGTCGATCATGATCGGCACTTTCGAGATCTCAGGCTCACTAGCACACAAATTAAGGAATCGAACCATCGCCGCCTCGGCATCGATCATTCCTTCATCCATATTGATATCGATGATCTGAGCACCAGCCTCAACCTGCTGACGGGCAACTTCCAATGCCTCGTCATACAGATCTTCTTTGATCAGTCGCTTAAAACGAGCCGAACCCGTCACATTGGTTCGCTCCCCGACATTGAGAAACAACGTGTCGGACTCAATAATTAATGGCTCAAGGCCGGAAAGCCGACAGGCCACAGGAATTTCAGGTAACGGACGCGGAGTAATATCCTGAGTAACATTCGCGATGGCACGGATATGTTCAGGTGTAGTACCGCAGCATCCCCCTACCATATTTAGAAAACCACTTTGCGCCCATTCCTGAATATGAGCAGCCATCTCTTCCGGCCCGAGATCATATTCACCGAAAGCATTCGGCAGACCAGCATTCGGGTGCGCCGACACTGCACATTCAGAAATACGGGAGAGTTCTTCTACATACTGGCGCAGCTCATCAGGGCCGAGTGCACAGTTCAGACCAAAGGAAATCGGCTTTACGTGGCGTAGTGAATTATAGAAAGCTTCTGTCGTCTGACCGGAAAGCGTTCGCCCTGATGCATCCGTTATGGTACCGGAGATCATCACCGGTAAAGTGATGTCGAGCTCGTCGAACACACTCTCAACCGCAAAAGCACAGGCCTTGGCATTCAGGGTATCGAAGATAGTTTCAATCAGGATGATATCAACACCACCACGGATCAAGGCGCGAGTTGACTCAGAATAAGTCTCAACCAACAGGTCAAAAGTGATATTACGAAATCCCGGGTCGTTAACATCAGGAGAGATAGAACAAGTCCGGTTAGTCGGACCTAACACCCCGGCAACAAAGCGTGGCTTTTCTGGTGTCTTCGCAGACCACTCATCTGCCGCCTCTCTTGCCAGCCGGGCAGCTTCAAAATTAATTTCAGCGCTGAGACTTTCCATGCCATAGTCAGCCATGGCAATAGTCGTGGCATTAAATGTATTGGTTTCCAGGATATCTGCCCCGGCTTCAAGGTAAGCCGCATGGATATCTTTTATAAGCTGAGGCTGAGTCAGCACCAACAAATCATTATTCCCTTTCAAATCGCTCTGCCAGTCGGCAAACCGACTTCCACGGTAATCCCCTTCATCCAGCTTATATCCCTGGATCATGGTGCCCATCCCGCCATCAATAATCAGGATCTGCTCTTGCAACCGCTTCTGTAGTAATTCCTTGCCCTTTAACACCACATCACTTCCCTTCTATAATGTTACAGCTGAGTAACATCCTACCACAGCCCAAATGGAAATCTAGACGTCTATAGCTCTTTTCTTTTTTCGCTTTCCCTCAAACTTTTTATAGCCTTTCTCCCCAAGATGCATTTATATTTTGACCAAATTTAACCCTGATTCTTTTCAATTACCGAGGTTAACGCATGTCGGTCTATAGCACCCTCTGCTTCCTTGCTGCAGCAGCAATGGTTATTGCTTTTATAAACAGCAAAATAGGAAAAATGCAGACAACCATTGCCATCACAGCCGGTGCACTGGTCCTTTCTCTGGGGATTGTCATTGCAGGTCAGAATGGCTGGTTCCATCTTGAAGATATTGCTGCTGAGCAGCTTGGTGAAATCAACTTTGAGAATTTCTTGCTGAAAGGCATTTTAGGCTTTTTGTTATTCGCCGGCGGGCTCGGTATCAAACTGCCTCATCTGGAAGAGCAGAAATGGGAAATCACGGTTTTGGCTCTGGCCGCGACTCTGTTTTCCACTTTCTTTATCGGCTTTTCGCTTTGGGGGCTCTGCCAGTTAATCGGTATCCAGTTCGATCTCATCTACTGCCTGCTATTTGGCTCCCTGATATCGCCAACCGACCCTATCGCCGTCCTCGCGATTGTCAAAAAGCTCGATGCGCCACGCCGTATCTCAACACAAATCGAAGGCGAATCCCTGTTTAACGACGGTTTCGGCCTAGTGATTTTTGTCACCTTGTTTACGATTGCGTTCGGCAACGAAGCCCCGACAGTCCTCGGCGTCGGCCAGTTGTTCCTTCAAGAAGCGATAGGCGGTATAGCTTACGGCTTCCTGCTGGGCCTGCTATTCCACTATCTGATCAGTTCAACCGATGACCACTCAATGGAGTTACTACTGACAATCGGCATACCGACGGCAGGTTATGTCTTTGCCGATCTGATCCATGTCTCCGGCCCGCTGGCAATGGTGGTATCCGGTATTATGATTGGTAACTGGACACGCTATATCGGTTTTTCAAAAGAGAGTGAAGACCATCTGGATCACTTCTGGGAACTGGTTGACGAGTTTCTAAATGGTGTGCTGTTCCTGCTGATCGGTATGAGCATGCTTCAGTTCAGCTTCCATCAGGAAGACTGGGTATTGATGGCAATTGCCATTCCTCTGGTCCTGCTCAGCCGCTACCTGAGTATCAAGCTCTCCTATCTCGGTTTCGAGCGTTATCGCGACTACAACCCACTATCAGTTAGAATTCTGACCTGGGGTGGTCTGCGGGGAGGATTAGCACTGGCGATGGCGATGGCAATCCCGGCTGGCGTTATCGTAATTCCGGAAAAAAGCATTGATGTCAAAGAGATCATTTTGGTAATGACTTACGCAGTTGTGGTGTTCTCAATCCTTGTACAAGGTTCAACAATCACGCCATTAATCCACAAAGCCAAAGCCTGGGAAGCTCAAAACCGCTAAAGATCATTTTGCTTAAAGTAAAAAGACCTGCAATTTGCAGGTCTTTTTGTATGACATATTCTTATTGTGATTGAGGTTACTCATCACGGGTAAAATTCTCTTCTGAGAAATGCTCCAGATCATACGGTGTTTGCTGATAGACACAGTAGTTAAGCCAGTTCGAAAATAATAAATGACCATGACTGCGCCAGCTGGCTATTGGAGTATTATCAGGATTGTCGCCAGGATAATAGTTAACCGGCAAATTAGGCTCCATCCCTTCCCCCAAATCCCTCACATATTCATTATGCAAAGTACTGACATCATACTCAGGATGACCGGTGACAAAGACATTACGCTTATCTTTAGTGGCAGCTAAGTAAACCCCAGCCTCATCAGAGGTCGCGAGAATATCCAGATCTGTATTTTCGGCCAAAAATTCAGGAGAAAAATCAGCATAACGCGAATGCGGAGCCCAAAAGCTATCATCAAACCCGCGAAGGATCGGATGGTAGCAATCTTGTGTCCTATGAGAATACACTCCGGACAGCTTTTCTTTACGGGTACGCTTCGGTAAATCATATAACAGCTTCAGCCCAGCCTGAGCAGCCCAACAGACAAACATTGTTGATGTCACATGTTTCTTAGCCCAGTTCAAAATAGCCTGGATTTCTTCCCAGTAAAGCACATCCTCAAACTGAACCAGACCTAACGGTGCGCCGGTTACAATCAAACCGTCAAAATTACGATCTTTTACCATCTCAAACTGACGGTAAAAAGTATCTAAATGCTCAATGGGTGTATTTTTTGTCGGCCTATTATCAATCCGCAACAGCTCAACATCCACCTGCAGTGGTGTATTAGAAAGCAGCCGCAAGAACTGAGTTTCCGTCTCAATTTTTTTGGGCATCAGATTTAACAACAGCACTTTCAACGGACGTATTTCCTGACTGGTAGCCCGAGCTTCCGACATCACAAAAATATTCTCTCGGCGCAAGATATCAGTCGCAGGTAATTGATCAGGAATTTTAATCGGCATCTTGGTTTACTCCTTAAACGTTATACCGAACGAAACATATTCAATGAAGCTAAACTAAGCAACAAGATGTTTAGACGTCCAGATTTCTAAATAAAACTATATAAGTTTTGTCAGTCACGCAAGAAAAACAAGATAAAAAGAATTAAGGATCAAGATAGGAAATATGAGAAAATTTGATAAGTCGTTTTTCATAAAGCAAAAACGAAAAAACCCAGCCTAAAGCTGGGTTTTTGAATGGGTGTTCAGCAATGTCCTACTCTCACATGGGGAGGCCCCACACTACCATCGGCGCTACAACGTTTCACTACTGAGTTCGGCATGGGATCAGGTGGTACCATTGTGCTATTGTCGCTGAACAAATTAGTGGTGCTAGTACCCAGATTTGAACTGGGGACCTCACCCTTACCAAGGGTGCGCTCTACCAACTGAGCTATACCAGCACGCAATTCTGCGTTGAAACCCGCTATCGCGAATTTCTAAAATTGGAAGCCTGGCGATGTCCTACTCTCACATGGGGAGGCCCCACACTACCATCGGCGCTATTACGTTTCACTACTGAGTTCGGCATGGGATCAGGTGGGTCCATAATGCTATGGTCGCCAAGCAAATTCGTTACAATCTTGGAAAATCTGACTATGTTCTCGCACTACATTCAAGTGCTCATGGAGTCCTATAAAACCCCTTGGGTGTTGTATGGTTAAGCCTCACGGGCAATTAGTACAGGTTAGCTCAACGCCTCACAGCGCTTACACACCCTGCCTATCAACGTTCTAGTCTTGAACAGCCCTTCAGGATACTTAAAGTATCAGGGATGACTCATCTTGAGGCTCGCTTCCCGCTTAGATGCTTTCAGCGGTTATCGATTCCGAACTTAGCTACCGGGCAATGCGTCTGGCGACACAACCCGAACACCAGCGGTTCGTCCACTCCGGTCCTCTCGTACTAGGAGCAGCCCCTCTCAATCATCCAGCGCCCACGGCAGATAGGGACCGAACTGTCTCACGACGTTCTAAACCCAGCTCGCGTACCACTTTAAATGGCGAACAGCCATACCCTTGGGACCGACTTCAGCCCCAGGATGTGATGAGCCGACATCGAGGTGCCAAACACCGCCGTCGATATGAACTCTTGGGCGGTATCAGCCTGTTATCCCCGGAGTACCTTTTATCCGTTGAGCGATGGCCCTTCCATTCAGAACCACCGGATCACTATGACCTGCTTTCGCACCTGCTCGAACCGTCATTCTCGCAGTCAAGCGGGCTTATGCCATTGCACTAACCTCACGATGTCCGACCGTGATTAGCCCACCTTCGTGCTCCTCCGTTACGCTTTGGGAGGAGACCGCCCCAGTCAAACTACCCACCAGGCACTGTCCTCACCCCGGATAACGGGGCCAAGTTAGAACATCAACACTACAAGGGTGGTATTTCAAGGACGGCTCCACAGATACTGGCGTACCTGCTTCGAAGCCTCCCACCTATCCTACACATGTAGGGTCAATGTTCAGTGCCAAGCTGTAGTAAAGGTTCACGGGGTCTTTCCGTCTAGCCGCGGGGACGCAGCATCTTCACTGCGATTTCAATTTCACTGAGTCTCGGGTGGAGACAGCGTGGCCATCATTACGCCATTCGTGCAGGTCGGAACTTACCCGACAAGGAATTTCGCTACCTTAGGACCGTTATAGTTACGGCCGCCGTTTACCGGGGCTTCGATCAAGAGCTTCGACCTAAGTCTAACCCCATCAATTAACCTTCCGGCACCGGGCAGGCGTCACACCGTATACGTCATCTTTCGATTTTGCACAGTGCTGTGTTTTTAATAAACAGTTGCAGCCACCTGGTATCTGCGACTGCCGGCAGCTCCAAGAGCAAGTCTCTTCACCGCCAGCAGCGTACCTTCTCCCGAAGTTACGGTACCATTTTGCCTAGTTCCTTCACCCGAGTTCTCTCAAGCGCCTTGGTATTCTCTACCTGATCACCTGTGTCGGTTTGGGGTACGATTCCTTACTATCTGAAGCTTAGAGGCTTTTCCCGGAAGCATGGCATCAATGACTTCACTGCCGTAGCAGCTCGACATCGGGTCTCAGCCTAACGTATTCCCGGATTTGCCTAAGAATACAGCCTACACCCTTGAACCAGGACAACCGTCGCCTGGCCCACCTAGCCTTCTCCGTCCCCCCATCGCAATAGTAAGAAGTACGGGAATATTAACCCGTTTCCCATCGACTACGCCTTTCGGCCTCGCCTTAGGGGTCGACTCACCCTGCCCCGATTAACGTTGGACAGGAACCCTTGATCTTCCGGCGAGGAGGTTTTTCACCCCCTTTATCGTTACTCATGTCAGCATTCGCACTTCTGATACGTCCAGCAAGCCTTACGACTCACCTTCAACCGCTTACAGAACGCTCCCCTACCCAATACGCTAATGCGCATTGCCGCAGCTTCGGTGTATAGCTTAGCCCCGTTAAATCTTCCGCGCAGGCCGACTCGACCAGTGAGCTATTACGCTTTCTTTAAATGATGGCTGCTTCTAAGCCAACATCCTGGCTGTCTGAGCCTTCCCACATCGTTTCCCACTTAGCTATAACTTTGGGACCTTAGCTGGCGGTCTGGGTTGTTTCCCTCTCCACGACGGACGTTAGCACCCGCCGTGTGTCTCCCGGATAGTACTTACTGGTATTCGGAGTTTGCAAAGGGTTGGTAAGTCGGGATGACCCCCTAGCCTTAACAGTGCTCTACCCCCAGTAGTATTCGTCCGAGGCGCTACCTAAATAGCTTTCGGGGAGAACCAGCTATCTCCAGGTTTGATTGGCCTTTCACCCCTAGCCACAAGTCATCCGCTAATTTTTCAACATTAGTCGGTTCGGTCCTCCAGTAAGTGTTACCTCACCTTCAACCTGCCCATGGCTAGATCACCTGGTTTCGGGTCTAATCCCAGCAACTGCACGCCCAGTTAAGACTCGGTTTCCCTACGGCTCCCCTATTCGGTTAACCTTGCTACTGAAATTAAGTCGCTGACCCATTATACAAAAGGTACGCAGTCACCCCGAAGGGCTCCTACTGCTTGTACGTACACGGTTTCAGGTTCTATTTCACTCCCCTCACAGGGGTTCTTTTCGCCTTTCCCTCACGGTACTGGTTCACTATCGGTCAGTCAGGAGTATTTAGCCTTGGAGGATGGTCCCCCCATGTTCAGACAGGATATCACGTGTCCCGTCCTACTCGATTTCACTCGTTATGCGCCGTCGGCTACGGGGCTGTCACCCTGTATCGCCAAGCTTTCCAGCTTGTTCACCTAACGCAAGACTAGCTTAAGGGCTAATCCGGTTTCGCTCGCCGCTACTGCCGGAATCTCGGTTGATTTCTGTTCCTCGGGGTACTTAGATGTTTCAGTTCCCCCGGTTCGCCTCACAACGCTATGTATTCACGTTGTGATACTTGCTTATGCAAGTGGGTTTCCCCATTCGGAAATCCGAGAGTATAGTGATTCTTACCATCTCCTCTCGGCTTATCGCAGGTTAGCACGTCCTTCATCGCCTCTGACTGCCAAGGCATCCACCGTGTACGCTTAGTCACTTAACCATACAACCCCAAGAGGTTTCGTATGGCAAACAACCAAGGTTTTCCATCTGAGTATTGATGGAATAGTTTTGCCGGACTCTTACACAAGACACTTGAATGTGTATTGCTTGAGAACTCGTTTGTCTTTCGACAAACAATAATTCAATTATGAATTACTAGTCAGCTTTCCAGATTGTTAAAGAGCATGTGTTTTCTTTCGAAACCACTTTTTAAAAACACTCAGTGAGTGTGCTTAAAGAGTGGTGGGCGATACCGGGCTCGAACCAGTGACCCCCTCCTTGTAAGGGAGGTGCTCTCCCAACTGAGCTAATCGCCCTCCGATGTTTTACATCTTCCGAGGAGAAGATGGTGGGTCGTGCAGGATTCGAACCTGCGACCAATTGATTAAAAGTCAACTGCTCTACCAACTGAGCTAACGACCCGTGGCGTCCCATAGGGGAGTCGAACCCCTGTTACCGCCGTGAAAGGGCGGTGTCCTAGGCCTCTAGACGAATGGGACTAAGTGTGTCAGGTTTGGGCACCTGAACATGTTCTTTACTTTTTAACCAGGCAATCTGTGTGGACACTGCATCAAATGAGCAGTCTATCGTTAAGGAGGTGATCCAGCCCCAGGTTCCCCTAGGGCTACCTTGTTACGACTTCACCCCAGTCATGAACCACACCGTGGTAAACGCCCTCCCGAAGGTTAAGCTATCTACTTCTGGTGCAGCCCACTCCCATGGTGTGACGGGCGGTGTGTACAAGGCCCGGGAACGTATTCACCGTGGCATTCTGATCCACGATTACTAGCGATTCCGACTTCATGGAGTCGAGTTGCAGACTCCAATCCGGACTACGACATACTTTCTGGGATTCGCTCACCATCGCTGGTTGGCCGCCCTCTGTATATGCCATTGTAGCACGTGTGTAGCCCTACTCGTAAGGGCCATGATGACTTGACGTCGTCCCCACCTTCCTCCGGTTTATCACCGGCAGTCTCCCTGGAGTTCCCACCCGAAGTGCTGGCAAACAAGGATAAGGGTTGCGCTCGTTGCGGGACTTAACCCAACATTTCACAACACGAGCTGACGACAGCCATGCAGCACCTGTCTCACGGTTCCCGAAGGCACTCCTCTATCTCTAAAGGATTCCGTGGATGTCAAGAGTAGGTAAGGTTCTTCGCGTTGCATCGAATTAAACCACATGCTCCACCGCTTGTGCGGGCCCCCGTCAATTCATTTGAGTTTTAATCTTGCGACCGTACTCCCCAGGCGGTCTACTTAACGCGTTAGCTCCGAAAGCCAGAACTCAAGGTCCCAACCTCCAAGTAGACATCGTTTACGGCGTGGACTACCAGGGTATCTAATCCTGTTTGCTCCCCACGCTTTCGCATCTGAGCGTCAGTCTTTGTCCAGGGGGCCGCCTTCGCCACCGGTATTCCTTCAGATCTCTACGCATTTCACCGCTACACCTGAAATTCTACCCCCCTCTACAAGACTCTAGCCTGCCAGTTCAAAATGCTGTTCCGAGGTTAAGCCCCGGGCTTTCACATCTTGCTTAACAGACCGCCTGCATGCGCTTTACGCCCAGTAATTCCGATTAACGCTCGCACCCTCCGTATTACCGCGGCTGCTGGCACGGAGTTAGCCGGTGCTTCTTCTGCAGCTAACGTCAAAGATATACGCTATTAACGCATACCCCTTCCTCACTGCTGAAAGTACTTTACAACCCGAAGGCCTTCTTCATACACGCGGCATGGCTGCATCAGGGTTTCCCCCATTGTGCAATATTCCCCACTGCTGCCTCCCGTAGGAGTCTGGACCGTGTCTCAGTTCCAGTGTGGCTGATCATCCTCTCAGACCAGCTAGGGATCGTCGCCTTGGTGAGCCGTTACCCCACCAACTAGCTAATCCCACCTGGGCTAATCCTGACGCGAGAGGCCCGAAGGTCCCCCTCTTTGCTCCGAAGAGATTATGCGGTATTAGCTATCGTTTCCAATAGTTATCCCCCACATCAGGGCATATTCCCAGGCATTACTCACCCGTCCGCCGCTCGCCGCCCATAATTTCCACCGAAGCTTCTATTATGTCGCTGCCGCTCGACTTGCATGTGTTAGGCCTGCCGCCAGCGTTCAATCTGAGCCATGATCAAACTCTTCAATTCAAGTTTTGGCTCAATGAATACTGATTGTTCCAACCGAAGTTGAAACGAATTGACTGTGCCAAATAATAAGTAAACTTAGTATTTGTATTGGTCACTCAGTTCATTGATAAATCTTTTTGACTAATCATTTCACGAGTGCCCACACAGATTGCATGGTCAAATTGTTAAAGAACGTTGACTTTCAATGCCTTAGCACTGTGTGCATCAGCAAGTCAGGTGGCGTATAATACGCTTTTCTGATGTCCAGTCAAGATAAAATTTTCAACTTTTTCATTGCCTCAATGGAAAAGCAAAAACCCTATGTTGACTCCGCTCACATCCTGTCCGGTTTGAGCGAAAGAAAAGCCCGTTGTTGCCAACGGGCTTCCTGAAATCAAAGCCTGGCGATGTCCTACTCTCACATGGGGAGGCCCCACACTACCATCGGCGCTATTACGTTTCACTACTGAGTTCGGCATGGGATCAGGTGGGTCCATAATGCTATGGTCGCCAAGCAAATTCTTACAATCTGGAAAATCTGACTATGTTCTCGCACTACATTCAAGTGCTCATGGAGTCCATAAAACCCCTTGGGTGTTGTATGGTTAAGCCTCACGGGCAATTAGTACAGGTTAGCTCAACGCCTCACAGCGCTTACACACCCTGCCTATCAACGTTCTAGTCTTGAACAGCCCTTCAGGATACTTGAAGTATCAGGGATGACTCATCTTGAGGCTCGCTTCCCGCTTAGATGCTTTCAGCGGTTATCGATTCCGAACTTAGCTACCGGGCAATGCGTCTGGCGACACAACCCGAACACCAGCGGTTCGTCCACTCCGGTCCTCTCGTACTAGGAGCAGCCCCTCTCAATCATCCAGCGCCCACGGCAGATAGGGACCGAACTGTCTCACGACGTTCTAAACCCAGCTCGCGTACCACTTTAAATGGCGAACAGCCATACCCTTGGGACCGACTTCAGCCCCAGGATGTGATGAGCCGACATCGAGGTGCCAAACACCGCCGTCGATATGAACTCTTGGGCGGTATCAGCCTGTTATCCCCGGAGTACCTTTTATCCGTTGAGCGATGGCCCTTCCATTCAGAACCACCGGATCACTATGACCTGCTTTCGCACCTGCTCGAACCGTCATTCTCGCAGTCAAGCGGGCTTATGCCATTGCACTAACCTCACGATGTCCGACCGTGATTAGCCCACCTTCGTGCTCCTCCGTTACGCTTTGGGAGGAGACCGCCCCAGTCAAACTACCCACCAGGCACTGTCCTCACCCCGGATAACGGGGCCAAGTTAGAACATCAACACTACAAGGGTGGTATTTCAAGGACGGCTCCACAGATACTGGCGTACCTGCTTCGAAGCCTCCCACCTATCCTACACATGTAGGGTCAATGTTCAGTGCCAAGCTGTAGTAAAGGTTCACGGGGTCTTTCCGTCTAGCCGCGGGGACGCAGCATCTTCACTGCGATTTCAATTTCACTGAGTCTCGGGTGGAGACAGCGTGGCCATCATTACGCCATTCGTGCAGGTCGGAACTTACCCGACAAGGAATTTCGCTACCTTAGGACCGTTATAGTTACGGCCGCCGTTTACCGGGGCTTCGATCAAGAGCTTCGACCTAAGTCTAACCCCATCAATTAACCTTCCGGCACCGGGCAGGCGTCACACCGTATACGTCATCTTTCGATTTTGCACAGTGCTGTGTTTTTAATAAACAGTTGCAGCCACCTGGTATCTGCGACTGCCGGCAGCTCCAAGAGCAAGTCTCTTCACCGCCAGCAGCGTACCTTCTCCCGAAGTTACGGTACCATTTTGCCTAGTTCCTTCACCCGAGTTCTCTCAAGCGCCTTGGTATTCTCTACCTGATCACCTGTGTCGGTTTGGGGTACGATTCCTTACTATCTGAAGCTTAGAGGCTTTTCCCGGAAGCATGGCATCAATGACTTCACTGCCGTAGCAGCTCGACATCGGGTCTCAGCCTGATGTATTCCCGGATTTGCCTAAGAATACAGCCTACACCCTTGAACCAGGGCAACCGTCGCCTGGCCCACCTAGCCTTCTCCGTCCCCCCATCGCAATAGTAAGAAGTACGGGAATATTAACCCGTTTCCCATCGACTACGCCTTTCGGCCTCGCCTTAGGGGTCGACTCACCCTGCCCCGATTAACGTTGGACAGGAACCCTTGATCTTCCGGCGAGGAGGTTTTTCACCCCCTTTATCGTTACTCATGTCAGCATTCGCACTTCTGATACGTCCAGCAAGCCTTACGACTCACCTTCAACCGCTTACAGAACGCTCCCCTACCCAATACGCCAATGCGCATTGCCGCAGCTTCGGTGTATAGCTTAGCCCCGTTAAATCTTCCGCGCAGGCCGACTCGACCAGTGAGCTATTACGCTTTCTTTAAATGATGGCTGCTTCTAAGCCAACATCCTGGCTGTCTGAGCCTTCCCACATCGTTTCCCACTTAGCTATAACTTTGGGACCTTAGCTGGCGGTCTGGGTTGTTTCCCTCTCCACGACGGACGTTAGCACCCGCCGTGTGTCTCCCGGATAGTACTTACTGGTATTCGGAGTTTGCAAAGGGTTGGTAAGTCGGGATGACCCCCTAGCCTTAACAGTGCTCTACCCCCAGTAGTATTCGTCCGAGGCGCTACCTAAATAGCTTTCGGGGAGAACCAGCTATCTCCAGGTTTGATTGGCCTTTCACCCCTAGCCACAAGTCATCCGCTAATTTTTCAACATTAGTCGGTTCGGTCCTCCAGTAAGTGTTACCTCACCTTCAACCTGCCCATGGCTAGATCACCTGGTTTCGGGTCTAATCCCAGCAACTGTACGCCCAGTTAAGACTCGGTTTCCCTACGGCTCCCCTATTCGGTTAACCTTGCTACTGAAATTAAGTCGCTGACCCATTATACAAAAGGTACGCAGTCACCCCGAAGGGCTCCTACTGCTTGTACGTACACGGTTTCAGGTTCTATTTCACTCCCCTCACAGGGGTTCTTTTCGCCTTTCCCTCACGGTACTGGTTCACTATCGGTCAGTCAGGAGTATTTAGCCTTGGAGGATGGTCCCCCCATGTTCAGACAGGATATCACGTGTCCCGTCCTACTCGATTTCACTCGTTATGCGCCGTCGGCTACGGGGCTGTCACCCTGTATCGCCAAGCTTTCCAGCTTGTTCACCTGACGCAAGACTAGCTTAAGGGCTAATCCGGTTTCGCTCGCCGCTACTGCCGGAATCTCGGTTGATTTCTGTTCCTCGGGGTACTTAGATGTTTCAGTTCCCCCGGTTCGCCTCACAACGCTATGTATTCACGTTGTGATACTTGCTTATGCAAGTGGGTTTCCCCATTCGGAAATCCGAGAGTATAGTGATTCTTACCATCTCCTCTCGGCTTATCGCAGGTTAGCACGTCCTTCATCGCCTCTGACTGCCAAGGCATCCACCGTGTACGCTTAGTCACTTAACCATACAACCCCAAGAGGTTTCGTATGGCAAACAACCAAGGTTTTCCATCTGAGTAAATGATGGAATAGTTTTGCCGGACTCTTACACAAGACACTTGAATGTGTATTGCTTGAGAACTCGTTTGTCTTTCGACAAACAATAATTCAATTATGAATTACTAGTCAGCTTTCCAGATTGTTAAAGAGCATGTGTTTCCATCAGGAACCACTTTTTAAAGTTTCTTAAGGAAAAAACCTTAAAGAGTGGCGTCCCATAGGGGAGTCGAACCCCTGTTACCGCCGTGAAAGGGCGGTGTCCTAGGCCTCTAGACGAATGGGACTAAGTGTGTCAGGTTTGGGCACCTGAACATGTTCTTTACTTTTTAACCAAGCAATCTGTGTGGACACTGCATCAAATGAGCAGTCTATCGTTAAGGAGGTGATCCAGCCCCAGGTTCCCCTAGGGCTACCTTGTTACGACTTCACCCCAGTCATGAACCACACCGTGGTAAACGCCCTCCCGAAGGTTAAGCTATCTACTTCTGGTGCAGCCCACTCCCATGGTGTGACGGGCGGTGTGTACAAGGCCCGGGAACGTATTCACCGTGGCATTCTGATCCACGATTACTAGCGATTCCGACTTCATGGAGTCGAGTTGCAGACTCCAATCCGGACTACGACATACTTTCTGGGATTCGCTCACCATCGCTGGTTGGCCGCCCTCTGTATATGCCATTGTAGCACGTGTGTAGCCCTACTCGTAAGGGCCATGATGACTTGACGTCGTCCCCACCTTCCTCCGGTTTATCACCGGCAGTCTCCCTGGAGTTCCCACCCGAAGTGCTGGCAAACAAGGATAAGGGTTGCGCTCGTTGCGGGACTTAACCCAACATTTCACAACACGAGCTGACGACAGCCATGCAGCACCTGTCTCACGGTTCCCGAAGGCACTCCTCTATCTCTAAAGGATTCCGTGGATGTCAAGAGTAGGTAAGGTTCTTCGCGTTGCATCGAATTAAACCACATGCTCCACCGCTTGTGCGGGCCCCCGTCAATTCATTTGAGTTTTAATCTTGCGACCGTACTCCCCAGGCGGTCTACTTAACGCGTTAGCTCCGAAAGCCAGAACTCAAGGTCCCAACCTCCAAGTAGACATCGTTTACGGCGTGGACTACCAGGGTATCTAATCCTGTTTGCTCCCCACGCTTTCGCATCTGAGCGTCAGTCTTTGTCCAGGGGGCCGCCTTCGCCACCGGTATTCCTTCAGATCTCTACGCATTTCACCGCTACACCTGAAATTCTACCCCCCTCTACAAGACTCTAGCCTGCCAGTTCAAAATGCTGTTCCGAGGTTAAGCCCCGGGCTTTCACATCTTGCTTAACAGACCGCCTGCATGCGCTTTACGCCCAGTAATTCCGATTAACGCTCGCACCCTCCGTATTACCGCGGCTGCTGGCACGGAGTTAGCCGGTGCTTCTTCTGCAGCTAACGTCAAAGATGCACGCTATTAACGTACACCCCTTCCTCACTGCTGAAAGTACTTTACAACCCGAAGGCCTTCTTCATACACGCGGCATGGCTGCATCAGGGTTTCCCCCATTGTGCAATATTCCCCACTGCTGCCTCCCGTAGGAGTCTGGACCGTGTCTCAGTTCCAGTGTGGCTGATCATCCTCTCAGACCAGCTAGGGATCGTCGCCTTGGTGAGCCGTTACCCCACCAACTAGCTAATCCCACCTGGGCTAATCCTGACGCGAGAGGCCCGAAGGTCCCCCTCTTTGCTCCGTAGAGATTATGCGGTATTAGCTATCGTTTCCAATAGTTATCCCCCACATCAGGGCATATTCCCAGGCATTACTCACCCGTCCGCCGCTCGCCGCCCATGATGTCCACCGAAGCTTCTATCATGTCGCTGCCGCTCGACTTGCATGTGTTAGGCCTGCCGCCAGCGTTCAATCTGAGCCATGATCAAACTCTTCAATTCAAGTTTTGGCTCAATGAATACTGATTGTTCCAACCGAAGTTGAAACGAATTGACTGTGCCAAATAATAAGTAAACTTAGTATTTGTATTGGTCACTCAGTTCATTGATAAATCTTTTTGACTAATCATTTCACGAGTGCCCACACAGATTGCATGGTCAAATTGTTAAAGAACGTTGACTTTCAATGCCTTAGCACTGTGTGCATCAGCAAGTCAGGTGGCGTATAATACGCTTTTCTGACGTCCAGTCAAGATAAAATTTTCAACTTTTTCATTGCCTCAATGGAAAAGCAAAAACCCTATGTTGACTCCGCTCACATCGCATTCAATCGGAGCGAAAGAAAAGCCCGTTGTTGCCAACGGGCTTCCTGAAATCAAAGCCTGGCGATGTCCTACTCTCACATGGGGAGGCCCCACACTACCATCGGCGCTATTACGTTTCACTACTGAGTTCGGCATGGGATCAGGTGGGTCCATAATGCTATGGTCGCCAAGCAAAATTCTTACAATCTTGAAAACTGTCTAGGTTCTCGCACTACATTCAAGTGCTCATGGAGTCCAATAAAACCCCTTGGGTGTTGTATGGTTAAGCCTCACGGGCAATTAGTACAGGTTAGCTCAACGCCTCACAGCGCTTACACACCCTGCCTATCAACGTTCTAGTCTTGAACAGCCCTTCAGGATACTTGAAGTATCAGGGATGACTCATCTTGAGGCTCGCTTCCCGCTTAGATGCTTTCAGCGGTTATCGATTCCGAACTTAGCTACCGGGCAATGCGTCTGGCGACACAACCCGAACACCAGCGGTTCGTCCACTCCGGTCCTCTCGTACTAGGAGCAGCCCCTCTCAATCATCCAGCGCCCACGGCAGATAGGGACCGAACTGTCTCACGACGTTCTAAACCCAGCTCGCGTACCACTTTAAATGGCGAACAGCCATACCCTTGGGACCGACTTCAGCCCCAGGATGTGATGAGCCGACATCGAGGTGCCAAACACCGCCGTCGATATGAACTCTTGGGCGGTATCAGCCTGTTATCCCCGGAGTACCTTTTATCCGTTGAGCGATGGCCCTTCCATTCAGAACCACCGGATCACTATGACCTGCTTTCGCACCTGCTCGAACCGTCATTCTCGCAGTCAAGCGGGCTTATGCCATTGCACTAACCTCACGATGTCCGACCGTGATTAGCCCACCTTCGTGCTCCTCCGTTACGCTTTGGGAGGAGACCGCCCCAGTCAAACTACCCACCAGGCACTGTCCTCACCCCGGATGACGGGGCCAAGTTAGAACATCAACACTACAAGGGTGGTATTTCAAGGACGGCTCCACAGATACTGGCGTACCTGCTTCGAAGCCTCCCACCTATCCTACACATGTAGGGTCAATGTTCAGTGCCAAGCTGTAGTAAAGGTTCACGGGGTCTTTCCGTCTAGCCGCGGGGACGCAGCATCTTCACTGCGATTTCAATTTCACTGAGTCTCGGGTGGAGACAGCGTGGCCATCATTACGCCATTCGTGCAGGTCGGAACTTACCCGACAAGGAATTTCGCTACCTTAGGACCGTTATAGTTACGGCCGCCGTTTACCGGGGCTTCGATCAAGAGCTTCGACCTAAGTCTAACCCCATCAATTAACCTTCCGGCACCGGGCAGGCGTCACACCGTATACGTCATCTTTCGATTTTGCACAGTGCTGTGTTTTTAATAAACAGTTGCAGCCACCTGGTATCTGCGACTGCCGGCAGCTCCAAGAGCAAGTCTCTTCACCGCCAGCAGCGTACCTTCTCCCGAAGTTACGGTACCATTTTGCCTAGTTCCTTCACCCGAGTTCTCTCAAGCGCCTTGGTATTCTCTACCTGATCACCTGTGTCGGTTTGGGGTACGATTCCTTACTATCTGAAGCTTAGAGGCTTTTCCCGGAAGCATGGCATCAATGACTTCACTGCCGTAGCAGCTCGACATCGGGTCTCAGCCTGATGTATTCCCGGATTTGCCTAAGAATACAGCCTACACCCTTGAACCAGGACAACCGTCGCCTGGCCCACCTAGCCTTCTCCGTCCCCCCATCGCAATAGCAAGAAGTACGGGAATATTAACCCGTTTCCCATCGACTACGCCTTTCGGCCTCGCCTTAGGGGTCGACTCACCCTGCCCCGATTAACGTTGGACAGGAACCCTTGATCTTCCGGCGAGGAGGTTTTTCACCCCCTTTATCGTTACTCATGTCAGCATTCGCACTTCTGATACGTCCAGCAAGCCTTACGACTCACCTTCAACCGCTTACAGAACGCTCCCCTACCCAATACGCTAATGCGCATTGCCGCAGCTTCGGTGTATAGCTTAGCCCCGTTAAATCTTCCGCGCAGGCCGACTCGACCAGTGAGCTATTACGCTTTCTTTAAATGATGGCTGCTTCTAAGCCAACATCCTGGCTGTCTGAGCCTTCCCACATCGTTTCCCACTTAGCTATAACTTTGGGACCTTAGCTGGCGGTCTGGGTTGTTTCCCTCTCCACGACGGACGTTAGCACCCGCCGTGTGTCTCCCGGATAGTACTTACTGGTATTCGGAGTTTGCAAAGGGTTGGTAAGTCGGGATGACCCCCTAGCCTTAACAGTGCTCTACCCCCAGTAGTATTCGTCCGAGGCGCTACCTAAATAGCTTTCGGGGAGAACCAGCTATCTCCAGGTTTGATTGGCCTTTCACCCCTAGCCACAAGTCATCCGCTAATTTTTCAACATTAGTCGGTTCGGTCCTCCAGTAAGTGTTACCTCACCTTCAACCTGCCCATGGCTAGATCACCTGGTTTCGGGTCTAATCCCAGCAACTGCACGCCCAGTTAAGACTCGGTTTCCCTACGGCTCCCCTATTCGGTTAACCTTGCTACTGAAATTAAGTCGCTGACCCATTATACAAAAGGTACGCAGTCACCCCGAAGGGCTCCTACTGCTTGTACGTACACGGTTTCAGGTTCTATTTCACTCCCCTCACAGGGGTTCTTTTCGCCTTTCCCTCACGGTACTGGTTCACTATCGGTCAGTCAGGAGTATTTAGCCTTGGAGGATGGTCCCCCCATGTTCAGACAGGATATCACGTGTCCCGTCCTACTCGATTTCACTCGTTATGCGCCGTCGGCTACGGGGCTGTCACCCTGTATCGCCAAGCTTTCCAGCTTGTTCACCTAACGCAAGACTAGCTTAAGGGCTAATCCGGTTTCGCTCGCCGCTACTGCCGGAATCTCGGTTGATTTCTGTTCCTCGGGGTACTTAGATGTTTCAGTTCCCCCGGTTCGCCTCACAACGCTATGTATTCACGTTGTGATACTTGCTTATACAAGTGGGTTTCCCCATTCGGAAATCCGAGAGTATAGTGATTCTTACCATCTCCTCTCGGCTTATCGCAGGTTAGCACGTCCTTCATCGCCTCTGACTGCCAAGGCATCCACCGTGTACGCTTAGTCACTTAACCATACAACCCCAAGAGGTTTCGTATGGCAAACAACCAAGGTTTTCCATCTGAGTATTGATGGAATAGTTTTGCCGGACTCTTACACAAGACACTTGAATGTGTATTGCTTGAGAACTCGTTCTTCTTTCGAAGAACAATAATTCAATTATGAATTACTAGTCAGCTTTCCAGATTGTTAAAGAGCATAACGCAAAAGCGTTAATCAATAACTGACGTTATTCATTAGCACTCTTGCCGTTCTTTCACATATTAACCAAGCAATCTGTGTGGACACTGCATCAAATGAGCAGTCTATCGTTAAGGAGGTGATCCAGCCCCAGGTTCCCCTAGGGCTACCTTGTTACGACTTCACCCCAGTCATGAACCACACCGTGGTAAACGCCCTCCCGAAGGTTAAGCTATCTACTTCTGGTGCAGCCCACTCCCATGGTGTGACGGGCGGTGTGTACAAGGCCCGGGAACGTATTCACCGTGGCATTCTGATCCACGATTACTAGCGATTCCGACTTCATGGAGTCGAGTTGCAGACTCCAATCCGGACTACGACATACTTTCTGGGATTCGCTCACCATCGCTGGTTGGCCGCCCTCTGTATATGCCATTGTAGCACGTGTGTAGCCCTACTCGTAAGGGCCATGATGACTTGACGTCGTCCCCACCTTCCTCCGGTTTATCACCGGCAGTCTCCCTGGAGTTCCCACCCGAAGTGCTGGCAAACAAGGATAAGGGTTGCGCTCGTTGCGGGACTTAACCCAACATTTCACAACACGAGCTGACGACAGCCATGCAGCACCTGTCTCACGGTTCCCGAAGGCACTCCTCTATCTCTAAAGGATTCCGTGGATGTCAAGAGTAGGTAAGGTTCTTCGCGTTGCATCGAATTAAACCACATGCTCCACCGCTTGTGCGGGCCCCCGTCAATTCATTTGAGTTTTAATCTTGCGACCGTACTCCCCAGGCGGTCTACTTAACGCGTTAGCTCCGAAAGCCAGAACTCAAGGTCCCAACCTCCAAGTAGACATCGTTTACGGCGTGGACTACCAGGGTATCTAATCCTGTTTGCTCCCCACGCTTTCGCATCTGAGCGTCAGTCTTTGTCCAGGGGGCCGCCTTCGCCACCGGTATTCCTTCAGATCTCTACGCATTTCACCGCTACACCTGAAATTCTACCCCCCTCTACAAGACTCTAGCCTGCCAGTTCAAAATGCTGTTCCGAGGTTAAGCCCCGGGCTTTCACATCTTGCTTAACAGACCGCCTGCATGCGCTTTACGCCCAGTAATTCCGATTAACGCTCGCACCCTCCGTATTACCGCGGCTGCTGGCACGGAGTTAGCCGGTGCTTCTTCTGCAGCTAACGTCAAAGATGCACGCTATTAACGTACACCCCTTCCTCACTGCTGAAAGTACTTTACAACCCGAAGGCCTTCTTCATACACGCGGCATGGCTGCATCAGGGTTTCCCCCATTGTGCAATATTCCCCACTGCTGCCTCCCGTAGGAGTCTGGACCGTGTCTCAGTTCCAGTGTGGCTGATCATCCTCTCAGACCAGCTAGGGATCGTCGCCTTGGTGAGCCGTTACCTCACCAACTAGCTAATCCCACCTGGGCTAATCCTGACGCGAGAGGCCCGAAGGTCCCCCTCTTTGCTCCGAAGAGATTATGCGGTATTAGCCATCGTTTCCAATGGTTATCCCCCACATCAGGGCATATTCCCAGGCATTACTCACCCGTCCGCCGCTCGCCGCCCATGATGTCCACCGAAGCTTCTATCATGTCGCTGCCGCTCGACTTGCATGTGTTAGGCCTGCCGCCAGCGTTCAATCTGAGCCATGATCAAACTCTTCAATTCAAGTTTTGGCTCAATGAATACTGTTATTACTTATTTCTAAGTAAGAATTGACTGTGCTGATACCTAAGTATCAATTGGTCACTCAGCTTCATTGATAAATCTTTTTGACTAATCATTTCACGAGTGCCCACACAGATTGCATGGTCAAATTGTTAAAGAACATTGACTCAACAACTCAGTGTTGGTCAGGGCTGCGTATGTTACACCCCTTTTCTTTTAAGTCAAGAAGTTTTTTTTGAAACTCTCAAAACCGCTTCCGACCTAGCTTCAGCTAAGCAAAACATTAACTTTCAATGCTTTCGAGCTCTCAACTAAAGAGGCTGGCCATTTTATTCACTTTAAAAAGCACGTCAAGCCCTTTTTAAAACATATTTTGTTGCCAACCTTACAACCAACAAGTTATCCACAACTTACAAATAGCTTACTAAGTACTGGGTTAACCTGTCGATGGAGCGGCATTATAGGGAGAAGGAAATATAAGACAATCGTTTTTTTTGATTTTTTGACTGATCGATGGCAATTCAGACCAAACCCCTTAAAAACGACAACAAATAAAGCAATTCACACACATGAATTAGCACTTCATATTTATCGCCACAGAAAGTAAGTGTAGTCAAAAAACAAAAAAGCGGATAATTGATAGGGTGATTTGACAAAAAAGGCAGCCTATAGCTGCCTGCTCTTTATGCCACTTCCACGATAAAGTAGGGATTCAGAAGATCCTCCCGGTGATAATTCAATTCATCACCGTTGAACTGATGCACTTTCGCGCCGGCACTTTCTGCAATACATTGGCCAGCAGCAGTATCCCACATCATGGTCGGTCCCAAGCGCGGATAATACTGAGCCCGCCCTTCTGCAACCATACAGAATTTCAGAGATGAACCGACCTCTATCATTTTATGCTCACCCAAGTTTGACAGGTAATCCGCCATATCCGGACTCGGATGAGAACGACTTCCAACGACTATCGGTACTGTAGATAGTCTTGCTTTTATTTGTTCTCGTCCAGCTTTGGTCTGGAGCCAAGCTTTATCACTATCGCCCAGCCATGTTTTTTCCAGTGCAGGAGCATGAACAACCGCCAAGACCGGTTTGCCATTTTCAATTAAGGCGATATTGACGGTGAACTCTCCATTTTTCCGGAGGAACTCTTTGGTGCCATCTAACGGATCCACCAGCCAGAACGTACTCCATTCCTGTCTTTCCGACCATGGGGTATGTGCCGACTCTTCTGTTAGAAGAGGTATTTCAGGAGTAAGCCTAGTAAGCTGCTCAACAATAATGGTATTGGCCGCAAGATCAGCCTCGGTTACCGGACTACTATCCGCTTTCTCTTCAACCTGAATGTTGCCATGATAGCGCTCCATGATCGCAGCTCCTGCTTCAAGCGCTATGTCATAAATTGATTCGAGTAAGTTACTCAACCGTAGCTCCTTTTATTCGCGGATAATCTGACGCTCTTTTAAAGATGCGATACACAGGTCAACCAACTCTGTCACAGACACCTCTCCGGCCGATAGGTGAATCTCCGGTTCTTGAGGTGACTGATATTCAGAATCAATCCCTGTGAATTGCTTAATTTCACCCGCCCGGGCTTTCTTATACAAGCCTTTCGGATCACGCTTCTCACATTCAGTCAGGGGAGTATCAACAAAAACCTCAAGAAACTCCCCTTCAGGCAATAGCTCTCTGACCAACTGCCGCTCCTGACGATATGGCGAAATAAAAGCGCTCAGTACTATCAGGCCAGCATCAGCCATTAACTTAGCAACTTCGCCAATTCGGCGGATGTTCTCCCTGCGATCTTCCGTTGAAAACCCCAAATCCCGACATAGCCCGTGCCTGACATTATCACCATCGAGTAAATAAGTGTGATAACCCAGTTCCGCCAAACGAAACTCCAGCGCTCCCGCCACTGTGGACTTACCAGCGCCACTCAAGCCGGTAAACCACATAACACAGGGCTTCTGTTGTTTTTGCCCGGCACGAAAATCTTTATCGATATGATGGCGGTGCCAGACTACATTCTCATCTTTATGTGGCTGTACTGCGGCTGTCATAATTAGCTCCGTAATAAAGGTGTTCTTTTATGAAGGGAAAAAGGGGAACAGTTGCGGGATCAAAACCAGCACAACAACTGAATACACAACAGAAACAGGCAAGCCCACACGAAGATAATCCCTTAGCTTGTAGTTCCCGACGCTATAAACCAAAAGGTTCGTCTGATACCCATAAGGCGAAATAAAGCTCGCACTGGCTCCAAATAAAATAGCCATGATAAATGGCATAGGATCTGCGCCGTAACTGAGCGCAAGGCTATAGGCAATAGGAAAAGCGAGCGCAGCCGCTGCATTGTTTGTTACCAACTCAGTCAACACCAGGGTAAGAAGGTAAATGGCAATCAAAGCACCATATATCCCCCAGCTTTCAAACGATGCCATCAGCATATTGCCCATCCGCTCGGACAGACCACTGGATATCATCAACTGCGCCAGTGACAAAGCTGAACCAACAATCACTATGATGTCGACAGGAAACCGGCGCCGGATTTCAGCGAAAGAAATGATCCCAGTAGCCAACAGTACCAGCAGGTATGCGGCAAGCCCGTTGATGATCGGAAAAATATCAAGTAAAGCGGCAGCAATAACGCCCATAAACCCCGCCAGGACGGCAAAGCTCTTACTGCTGTCAAGCCGGGCACTGGAATCCAAACCATTGACCAACACAAACTCACGATTGAGCCGCTGTTTCTTCTCCCCGAAAGTTTTCCCCGGCACCACCACCAGAGTATCGCCGGCATGCAGCTCTATATTGCCAAGACCACCAGCCAGGCGCTCGTGCCCTCGCCGAATGGCAACCACAACCGCATCGAACCGCTCCCGAAAACGGGCGCTTTTTAATGTCTTACCGCGGATCCCTGCGGAATGGCTCACTATTAGCTCCAGCATAGACTGGCCGTTCATATGATGCTGACCAAATAAATGCAGCCCGTTAATTTCTTGTAGCGTTGCCACACTGCCGATATCCCCACAAAACAGCAAAGTATCTCCGGCCAACAAACGGGTATCCGGGCAAACAGGGGCTAATGCCTTGCCGTCTCGGATCACCTCTGCCAAAAAAAGTCGGCGCAAGGCGCGCAGTCCGTTTTCTGCTACGGTTTTACCAGCCAGTGGTGAACCGCCTTCTATTTTTGCTTCCAAAAAGTAAGGCAGATCGTCCTGGGAATGATCGTCATATACAGGCAATAGATAACTCAGCGGGATCAGGATCAGCAAGCCGAACACCAAAACAGCCAGACCAATGGTTGTCGGGGCAAAGAAATCCAGTCCCGGCAATCCGGCATCTTCAACAAAGCTATTAATGATAAGGTTGGTTGATGTACCGATCAGAGTCAGCGTGCCACCAAGAATTGCGGTATAGGAAAGCGGGATCAGCAAGCGGGACGGGGCATGACGCTGATTACGCTTAATCGCCCCAATCAATGACACCACCACCGCCGTATTATTAGTAAAAGAAGATAAAAATGCCGTCGACAATCCAAGCTTGGCTACCACTGTCGACTGGCCGCCTTGTGAAATCTGGCGGCCAACCCAACTGATCAGGCGGGTTTTCTCCAAGGCAACGGAAACAAGGATCAGCAATACCAGAGTTAACAGTGATGAGTTGGTAAAGTTACCGGCCAGAGTCGGCAACGCAATCATCCCGGTCTGAAAACCGACAAACGCCGCCCCAGCAAACAGATATGCCGGCTTGATCCGCGTTGTCAGCAGACAGGTCACAATCACCATTAACATGGCAAGAACCATTCCTTGTTCCCAGTTCATTGCCTTATCCCAGTAACTTACTGATGTCTTTTGCATCCCAGTGCGGGAAGTGCTTTCGTATCAGCGCATTGAGTTCAATTTCGAACGCACTGTGGTTACCTTCAAGAGCCGTTTTCTTACCTGTCAGTGCTTCGCGAACCATTCCGGCACCCACGGTCACATTGCTCAGGCGATCAATCAGAATAAAACCTCCGGTATCGGTGCAATCCTTGTAAGCATCCACGGCTATCGGCTCATTAAGGACAACTTCACACAAACCAATACCATTAAGCGGCAGAATGTCAGTTTTGAAGGTTTCCAGGTTATTGATATCTACCTGATGGCGAATTACCTCAACAGAGCCAATGGTCTTCTTACCGGCAACTTTAATGTCATACTGACGTCCGGCCTCAAGCGGGGCTTCCGCCATCCAGACAATATCGGCCAGCAAACGGCTGCTCAGCGGCACCTCATCATCTTTCGCCACCAGCGTATCGCCACGACTGATATCAATTTCGTCCTGCAAGGTTAATGTCACCGCTTGTCCCGGGAAGGCTTCTTTCAGATCACCGTCAAAAGTCACGATACGTGCTACGGTTGAACTTTTACCTGAAGGTAGCACTTTGACAGCATCTCCGACGCTGACACTGCCGGATGCGACTGTGCCGGCAAAGCCTCGGAAATCCAGATTGGGTCGGTTGACATACTGAACCGGGAAACGGAACAAGCCGCAGTCTTTCTCCTGACCGATTTCAACCGACTCCAGAATGTCCAGTAACGGCTCGCCTTCATACCAAGGCGTATGCTGACTGCGCTCAACTACATTGTCGCCATCCAGGGCCGACAACGGCACCAACTGGATCTCCAGCTCAGCATTCAACTTATCGGCAAAGGCTAAATACTCATCCCGGATCGCCTCAAAGCGAGACTGGTCAAAACCGACTAGGTCCATCTTATTGACGGCCACCACAAAGTGACGGATCCCCAGCAGACTAGCGATGTAAGAATGGCGACGAGTCTGATCCAATACACCTTTACGGGCATCAATCAGAATCACCGCCACATCACAGGTTGATGCACCGGTTGCCATATTCCGGGTGTACTGTTCATGGCCAGGAGTATCAGCAATGATGAATTTGCGTTTTTTGGTAGAGAAATAACGATAAGCGACATCAATAGTGATCCCCTGCTCGCGCTCAGCCTGAAGGCCATCTACCAAAAGTGCCAAATCCGGCTTGTCGCCCGTAGTCCCTACCTTCTGACTATCAGAATGGATAGCAGCCAGCTGATCTTCGTAAATCTGTTGGGAATCATGGAGCAGGCGGCCAATCAAAGTACTTTTGCCATCATCCACCGACCCGCAGGTCAGAAATCTAAGCAGAGATTTGTTCTGATGCTGATCCAGGTAGGCTTCAATACCCAGCTCCGCCACTTGTTGTTCAATTGCGCTGTTCATTCATCCTCTCCTTAGAAATAACCCTGGCGTTTTTTCAGCTCCATCGACCCGGATTGATCATGATCTATCGCCCGGCCCTGACGCTCGCTCGATGTTGCCACCAGCATCTCTTCAATAATGCCGGGCAGCGTATCGGCCTGAGATTCAATCGCTCCGGTCAGCGGGTAACATCCCAAGGTGCGGAACCGCACACTCTTGTGCTCGATTTTTTCCCCTGGCTGCAACTCCATACGATCGTCATCAACCATGATCAACATGCCGTCACGATTGACGACCGGACGTACCTCAGACAAATAAAGCGGAACTATTTCAATCCCTTCCAGGTAGATGTACTGCCAGATGTCCAGCTCAGTCCAGTTGGAAAGCGGAAACACGCGAATGCTTTCACCTTTATTGATCTGGCCGTTGTAGGTTTTCCACAGCTCCGGGCGCTGGTTCTTCGGATCCCAGGTATGGTTCTTGTCACGGAAAGAATAAACGCGCTCTTTGGCTCGCGACTTCTCTTCATCACGGCGGGCTCCACCGAAAGCAGCATCAAAGCCGTATTTATTCAGCGCCTGCTTCAGAGACTGGGTTTTCATGATATCGGTATGCTTGGATGAGCCATGTGTGAACGGGTTAATCCCCATCGCCAGCCCTTCCTGGTTTTTGTGCACCAGCAAATCAAAGCCATAATTTTTCGCCGTACGGTCACGAAACTCAATCATTTCACGGAACTTCCAGTCGGTATCAACATGGAGCAGCGGGAACGGAATTTTGCCCGGGTAGAATGCCTTTCTGGCCAGATGCAGCATCACTGACGAATCTTTGCCGATGGAGTACATCATTACCGGATTATCAAACTCGGCAGCCACTTCACGGATAATATGAATACTCTCCGCTTCCAACTGCTTGAGGTGGGTTAAACGCTTGGGATCCATCTCTCTCTCCATAACTATGCCAGCTTCACAACCGCTGTGTGTTGTGACTGCTGCTCCTGCTTTCCGAACCAATGTAATTTTTCTGATAGATTCACAACCTCACCCACCACAATCAGGGCCGGAGATGCTGCATGTTGAGCTAACTGAGCCAGCTCATGGAGCTGACCTTTCAAAACGTTTTGTGTCTGCTGAGTACCGCGCTCGATGATCGCAACAGGTGTCTCGGGAGCCCGACCATGGGAAATCAACTGCTGCCCGATATAACCGGATTTCATCAGCCCCATATAAATCACCAAAGTTTGCTTACCGCGGGCTAACGTCGACCAGTCAAGCTGGTCGCCATCCGGTTTCTGATGACCGGTAATGAACATCGCCGTCTGGGCATAATCACGATGGGTCAGAGGGATCCCCGCATAAGCAGTGGCTCCGGCCGCAGCAGTAATTCCCGGTACCACTTGAAAAGGGATACCGGCATCAAATAACACTTCCAGTTCCTCACCGCCCCGGCCAAATACAAACGGATCACCGCCTTTAAGGCGAACTACTCGCTTACCCTGTCGTGCGTATTCCACCAGCAAGCGGTTCGTTTCTTCCTGCGGCACACTATGAAATCCGGCTTTCTTTCCAACACACACCTGTTCAGCATCGCGGCGAACCAATTCCATCACCTCATCAGAAACCAGGTAGTCGTACAGCACCACATCGGCCTGCTGCATCAACTGCAACGCCCGCAAAGTCAACAGTCCGGCATCCCCCGGCCCGGCTCCTATCAGGGCCACCTGTCCTTGCGGTTCACTCTTAAGGGACAAAGACTGCAATTCGTGTTCTGCTTCCTGCTCTCGTCCGGCTGCAACCAAATCGGAAAAGCGTCCGTTAAAAGCCTGCTCCCAGAAATGGCGGCGCCCCGAAAGTGTCATGACGGTTTTAGCCAGCCGAGCCCGGAAGCGTCCGGCAATCTCAGCCATTCGTCCGAGGTGCTGCGGCAAAGTAGCTTCAAGCTTCTCGCGTATTAGGCGAGCAAGAACCGGCGCTCGGCCGGAAGAGGAAATAGCAACGATGATCGGCGAGCGATCGACAACAGAAGGGACAATGAAACTGCAACGCTGGGTATCATCAACGACATTAACCATCACCTGACGCTGATTAGCCGACTGATAAACCAGCGCATTAACCGCCTTGCGGTCGGTCGCAGCAATCGCCAGGAAGATACCATCGAGATCAGACGGAGAAAATTCATCAGCAAAGTGAGTCACTTCTCCGCTCTGTACAGCACGCCGGAAATCAGCATTTAGCTCAGGCGCAATCACCCGAACATCTGCTCCCGCCTTTAACAGCATACGGGTTTTTCGCCATGCGACTTCACCGCCGCCGACAACGAGGCAAGGCCGACGTTTCAAGTCTGCAAAAATTGGCAAGTAATCCATTCCAGCGCCCTCTGCTCCTATAACTAAAAGCACTATAGTCGGGCTTGGATATTACCTGAAATTCTATAATTTCATTTTTTATTCCAAAAAGTTTGGAACAGGCATAATTCCGGTGAATACCGACAGATAAAAAGGAGGGAGAAGAGAATTAACCTAAAATTAGCAGTAATTACAGGAAAGTACCGCTTTAATTCATATTTCAGTCAGGCGAATTCAGCCTATGTTATGCCTTTTTTGTATTAGTTCTGCATGATGAATTCGGTGAAACCATAAGCATAGCGAGATGTCATCGACCTTTTTACGCAAAAAATGCGATTCCGAACACAATAAGGTAAATAGCTCACGAAACAACGACATCTTTTTTGATACCTTTAGCACGCTTTTTTCTGTTCTATATCCTGGAGATAACCATGAAACTCTCAGCCAAGCCGCTGTCGATTGCAGTTCTTGGTGGCATGCTGGCTATGGCCGGCCCAGCCACAGCAGAAACAATCAAACTGCGTATCCTGGAAACAACCGATATCCATACCAATGTGATGGATTACGACTACTACAAGGATAAGCCAACCCTGAAAACAGGTCTGGTACGTACGGCCACGCTGGTAAAAAAAGCTCAGGCAGAAGTTATCAACAGCATCCTGGTTGATAACGGTGACTTACTCCAGGGCAGTCCAATGGGCGACTACATGGCCGCGAAGGGGATTAAAAAAGGCGAGGTTCACCCGGTTTATAAAGCCATGAACCAGCTGGACTATGAAGTCGGTAATATCGGTAACCACGAATTTAACTATGGCCTTGAGTTCCTCCATAATTCGCTGGCCGGCGCGAAGTTCCCGTATGTAAATGCCAACGTTTATGATCTGAAAACCGGCAAAAACCTGTTCACACCTTACATCATCAAAACCCATAAGTTCAAAGACACTGATGGTGTCGAGCATGACGTAAAAGTCGGCTACATCGGTTTTGTTCCGCCTCAGATCATGATCTGGGATAAGAAGAACCTTGAAGGCAAGGTAGAAGCAAAAGATATCAAACAAACCGCGGAGAAATTTGTCCCTCAAATGAAAGCGGAAGGGGCTGATATCATCATCGCAATCCCTCACTCTGGCGTAACGGCAGATCCGTACAAAGTACTGGCGGAAAACTCCGTATTCTACCTCACAGAAGTTGAAGGTATTGATGCCATCACTTTCGGCCACTCCCACGCAGTATTCCCGAGCAAAACCTTTGCGAACCTGCCAAAAACAGACATAGAAAAAGGCACCATCAACGGTGTGCCAGCTGTTATGCCTGGTCGCTGGGGTGATCACGTGGGTGTTATCGATTTGGTTCTGGAAAAAGCCGGTGACGACTGGACTGTAGCTGACGCTCAGACTGAAGCCCGTCCTATCTACGACAAATTCAAGAAAGAAGCCTTAGTCGAAGCTGACACTAAGATGGTCGCTGCACTGAAAACAGACCATGAAGCAACCCGCGACTTTGTTAACCAGCCTATCGGTAAAGCCAGTGACGTGATGTACAGCTACCTGGCACTGGTACAGGATGATCCGACAGTTCAAATTGTCAGCCTGGCTCAGAAAGATTATGTCGAGCGCTTTATCCAGGGTGACCCGGATCTGGACGGCACTCCGGTTCTGTCTGCTGCTGCGCCGTTCAAAGCCGGTGGCCGTGGTAACGATCCAGCCAACTTCACCGAAGTTGAGTCCGGTCAGCTGACATTCCGTAATGCAGCCGACCTTTACCTGTACCCGAATACTTTGGTTGCACTGAAAGTAACAGGTAAAGAAGTAAAAGAGTGGCTCGAATGCTCTGCAGGTCAGTTCAACCAGATTGATCTGAACAGCACAGCACAACAGGGCCTGATCAACTGGGAAGGCTTCCGCACCTATAACTTCGATGTCATTGACGGCGTTCACTACACAATCGACGTTTCCCAACCGGCCCGTTATGACGGTGACTGTAAGCTAATCAACGACAAAGCAGAGCGTGTTAAAGAGCTGACCTTCAACGGAAAACCTGTTGATCCGGCACAGCCGTTTATCATTGCTACCAACAACTACCGAGCTTACAGCGGTAAATTTGCCGGTACCGGTGAAGCCTTTGTTGCCTTCTCATCACCGGATGAGAACCGTACCGTTGTGGCGGATTACATCAGCCGCATCAGTAAAGAAAAAGGTCAGGTTGTGCCAAGTGCCGACAACAACTGGCGTTTTGCTCCACTTAAGAGCGACAAGAAGCTGAATGTGACTTTCGAAACTTCACCAGGCAACAAGGCTGCGAAGTTTATTAAAGACAAAGGTCAGTACCCAATGGAACAAGTGGCAACAGATAAGGTTGGCTTTGCGGTTTACCGTATCGACCTGCAAAAGTAATCACTCACCTTTCATCACATTAGCAATATAACCACACAATACCGCAGCCTTGGCTGCGGTATTTTTTTGCTATGATGGCGAAATATCCCAACATTGATGATCACCGAGATGAAAGAATCCCTGCACCAATTTCTCAGCCAGCTGGGCGCATCAACAGAAACCGTTGAGCAGGCCGTATCCCAGGCCGAACTGATGGAACTCCCGACCCGCCACGTTCTGCTTAATCAGGGAGAGCCTCCTGCTTACTGCTACTTTCTGCTAGAAGGACTTTGCCACGCCTGCTACCTCACAGCCGAGGGAAAACAGTTCAGTAAGGAATTCTACTGGGATCAGGATGTTATTATCGGCTTTGAAAGCCTGATCAGCGAACAGGCTTCGCCTTACCTGCTGGAAACCCTTTCCGCCAGCCGCCTGCTGGCTCTGCCGTTTAACCTGCTGAAACAGTGGCGGGAAGAAGGCAATCCACTTTATGTCCGCCTGATGGAGCGCCAATTAATCTTTAAAGAGCAAAAAGAAAGATTCATGCTGATGCACTCACCGGAAGAGCGCTACCAACTGTTCACTACCAACTTTCCAGAACTTAAAACCCGAATCGCGGATTACCAGATAGCCTCTTATTTAGGGATCACGCCTATCAGCCTCAGCCGGATCAAAAAACGTCTGGAAGAAGAGTAATTATCCGGGGAAATTAACAATGGTTAATGTCAGGGAAAATGACGACAGTTAATCTGCGTTCAATAACTGTTTCAGCCAAGGAGAATACAATGCAGTGGCAATGCCTGCCTTTTGAAGAACTGACGACCCACCAGCTCTATGATTTGATGAAACTCAGGGTTGATGTCTTTGTTGTTGAACAAAACTGCCCTTACCCTGAGCTGGACGATAATGACCGCCGGGCTGGCACTCATCACCTGCTGGGCTACAACAATGATCAGCTTGTGGCCTACCTGAGACTGCTGCCACCGGGCACCACCTATACCAACGTCAGTATCGGGCGGGTCCTTACCGCAGAATCCACACGGGGAACCGGTGCTGGCCATGAACTACTTCGCCTTGGACTAGAACATGCTGAGCGATTATGGCCGGATCACACCATCGACATCGGTGCCCAGTCACACCTCCAGCACTATTACGCCCGTTATGGCTTTGAAGCTATCTCAGAGGAGTACCTGGAAGACGGTATTCCCCATGTCGATATGAGGCTGAGCAAAGGGATAGTCTGTGGCTAAGCTATCGCCAGTCGCCGTCGGTGTCCTTTTCCTGCTGCTGGGCAACCTGTCATCGTCACTGTCTGATGTCGCCGTAAAACTGCTCGAAGGCGGGATCAGTGCCTTTCAGTATATGTTCATCCGCCAGTTACTGAGCGTGGTTATCGTCCTGCCATTCTGGCTGAAACTGGCGCCGGCACAGCGAGCCATCGGCAACACGTCAGTCACAATAATACGAGCCCATTTAGTGCTGGCAGGAAGCGGACTGGTCATGGTCGCCCTGACTTGGCTGCCACTGGCGACAGCCAATGCCCTGTTTTATGCCGCACCACTATTGATGTTGCCACTATCGGCATGGTTGCTAAAAGAAAAGCCGGAGCGAACCAAAGTGCTGGCAACCCTGACAGGCTTTTTCGGTGTCCTTGTTGTCCTACGTCCGGAACATTTTCACTGGGCGGCTGTTGCTGCCCTTGGCTGTGCCCTGACTCTGGCCCTTTACAACGTGCTGGTCAGGAAATTGCCAGCTCAGCAACCAGTCATCACCACATTGTTCTGGACCGGCGTGTTCTCTCTGCCAATTGCCGCCGCACTAGCAGTTATTTACTGGCAACCGATAACCGTCGATGAAATCATGTTAATTGCCGCCAGCGCCGTGTTTACCCTCGGCTATCATGGCAGCAGTGTCGTCGCTTACCGCCAGGCCGAAACCTGTAAGCTGGGATTAGTGGAATATTCAGGACTGGTATTCGTCACCATCATCGGGATCATCGGGTTTAATGAAGTGCCAGATCTGTTAACCACGATAGGTATTCTGCTAATTATCCTGCCAATGATGCCTTTAGGCAGATTGCGCAGAAATCACCGACCAAACACATCAGTTCCGGCTTCGGCTGACAAACTGACAGACTAAAAAAGGCCGCAAAGCGGCCTTTTCTTATTATAAATATCGGCTTTTATTTGCCTCGGGCAAAACTGCCATCTGAACGGCGGAAGAACAGCACAGGATCACCGCTGCGACTTTCAATCTGCAGCGCATCCAACGAACCATCTGCGGTTTGTTTATAGCGAAGCCACTGACCAGCCTTAATCCGACTTAGCGGTTTGTCTTTTCCCTCAATCGCAGCTACTGCGTAAAGATCGGACAGCGGCAGGGATTTATCGCGGAAGATGTTGGCAAGAGTTTCACCCTGCTTCACCTGATACTGCTGCCACTGCAACTCAACCGACTCCCGGGAAGCTGGAGATACTGGCTGAGGCTCCGGTGATACGGGCTCAGTTCTGGCAACCGGGCGTTTCGGTGATAGCGGCTCAGCACGCTCACCAACTGGAATTTTCGTCGGCTCATTTTCACCGAGGTTAAGCGAAATCTCGCGGCGCTGCGGCTCTCCGCTACTGACCGGTTCTGGAGCTTCACTAACAGGAAGCAGCAGTAAAACAGCGACAACAGGCACCAGTACAGCCAAAGCCCGACGATGCAGCTTGGGCAAGGCTTGCCACCTTGCTTTCAACGGAGCCAGCCTGGCTTGAAGTTTTTCTTTATAAACATCAAGATTCGCCTTGTTAAGGGAAAGATCAGGAAGCTTAAATTCACTTTTTTTCTTTGAACGGCGTTTGGCCTGTCCCATATACAACACTCCAGAGCATTCTTGCTCACGCTATCAAACGACATCTTGTCACAAAAGTTTACCCATAAGGGTCTAAACTGTTATCCTGCCCACTTAAATTCACTCTAAATTAAAGAGATGACATCATGTCTGACGTTAAACTAGATACAGTTGAAACTAAAGCAAGCTACGGCATCGGCCTGCAAATGGGCCAGCAGCTGGCACAAAGCGGCCTTGAAGGCCTAAACGTTGCTGCGATTGCTAAAGGCATTGCAACTTCACTAACTGGTGAAATGCCAGAAATCGAAGTTGACGAAATCAACAATGCACTACGTGAAATCCACGTTCGCGCAGAAGAAGCTCGTAAAGAGCAGGCTAAGCTTGCAGCAGCTGAAGGCGAAGCATTCCTAAAAGATAACGCACTACGCCCTGAAGTTACAGTAACTGAATCTGGTCTTCAGTACGAAGTTCTTGTTGAAGGTAACGGTGAAATCCCTACTTCAGACAAGCAAGTACGCGTTCACTACCACGGTGAGCTAACAGACGGTACTGTATTCGACAGCTCTGTATCTCGCGGTCAGCCAGCTGAATTCCCTGTAACTGGCGTTATCGCTGGTTGGGTTGAAGCTCTGCAAATGATGCCTGTTGGCTCTAAGTGGAAGCTTTACATTCCTCAAAACCTAGCTTACGGTGAGCGTGGCGCAGGTGCTGCTATTCCTCCATACGCAGCGCTAGTATTCGAAGTTGAACTACTAGACATCCTGTAAGACATCTCAGTCACACTGTATGAACAAAACGGTGCTTTTCCAGCACCGTTTTTTTATCGTACCAGACAAGCAAACCAACTACCTTTCTTGTCAATTATTCTCAATTTAATTTGGTACTTAGGCCGCATTCCCCACTACGCTTATAACGTTAACCAAGGAGGATGCAATGACCCCACAACAGACAAAAAAGAACAGTTTCACTCGCCACTTACTTACCTTCGCAGCCCTGCTTAGCTGCCTGATTTTCTCAACCACCAGCTCCGCATTCAGTCTGTCAGATTTATTTGGCGGAGGTGATGACAAAAAAGCCGAAGCCACGACAACGGCAAGTAACCCGCTAACCGAAGCACTCAGCAACCAGCTAGGCGTCACGCCAGAACAAGCAGCAGGCGGTGCCGGCGCCCTATTATCACTGGCATCAAGCCAGCTCAGCGGTGACCAAGCAGCAGAGCTGAGCAAAATGATCCCGGGAGCCGATGCCCTCAGCGCCGCTATTCCACCGGGAATGAACGCCCTGCTTACCAACATGGATACTATCAACCAGGTATTTTCAGCCTTGGGGATGGATGCCAGTATGGTAAGCCATTTTATTCCGGTGGTAATGCAGTTCCTAGGTAGCCAGGGGGCCAGCTCCGGACTGATGGACTCACTCGGTGCCATCTGGAACCCGGTCGGCTAGAAAACGGCGGCAGAAGGATAGCGGGAAATATCCAGCTTGCTGTCAGAAGCAGGTAAATTATTGAATAAACAAAAGCCTGAGCCGTTAAAACGGCTCAGGCTTTTTCATCAGCAGAATCTTAATTCATCATAAGCTCAAGGCTCAAATCCCGGAACCGTCGTATTCGCCGTCATCCTCATGCAGGCCACATTCTCGCTTAAGACCGAAGAAACGAGTTTCCTCTTCTTTCATACCCGGCTCCCACTTACGAGTCGTATGGGTATCTCCGACAGACAGGTACCCCTGTTCCCACAACGGGTGATACGGCAGATCGTGCTTTGTCAGATACTGATGGATATCTTTGTTATTCCAGTCAATCAACGGCAGGAATTTAAAAAGCCCATTCTGAATCGCCAATACCGGCAAGGTCGCCCGCGAATCCGATTGCTCCCGGCGCAGGCCGGAGAACCAAGTTCCGGTATTCAGCTCATCCAAAGCACGTCGCATCGGCTCGACCTTGTTGAGCCGATTGTACTGTTTGAGTCCGTCAACGCCCTGCTCCCAAAGCCTGCCAAACCGCGCTTCCTGCCAGGCTGGCGTCTGCCCTGCACTGTACACATGCAGATTCAGCGACAGACGATCAGTCAACTCATCGATAAAACGATAAGTCTCCGGGAAAAGGTAACCAGTATCGGTCAGGATCACCGGAATGTCTGGCTTTTCCCGGGTGATCATATGCAGCATCACCGCCGACTGGATGCCAAAGCTTGATGCCAGGGCAAACTCACCATCCAAATTTTCCAATGCCCAGCGAACCCGCTCCTGGGCAGATAACGCTTCCAGTTCAGCATTAATTTCCGCTAGCCGGAGAATTTGTTCAACTTTACTTTTCTGGCGTAATTCAGCCAATGCGATATCAGGCATAGAAATCCCTCTTAGAAACTAAAACCGGCTCGATGATCCCTGCGCGGATGGTAAAGTCGCCAAAATCTTCCCCTTTATTCCGCTCTGCCGCCCAGCGGCCGACTAAAGCATCAATCTCTTCCATAATCTGAGCCACAGTAATGTTTTCACGGTACATCTTCGGGATCCGGGTACCATTTCGGTTACCGCCCAAATGCAGGTTATAACGCCCAGGAGCCTTGCCGACCAGGCCTATCTCTGCCAGCATCGCCCGGCCACAGCCGTTCGGACAGCCAGTAACCCGTAAAATGATATTTTCATCTTTTGCCAGCCCGTGTTTTGCCAACAGCGCTTCAATGTCGGTAACAAAACCAGGCAGGAAACGCTCGGCTTCCGCCATTGCCAGCGGACACGTCGGCAACGAAACACAAGCCATTGAATTTTTGCGCTGCTCACTGACACCATCGTCGATCAGCCCGTGATCACGGGCGATCTTTTCGATCGCCTTTTTGTTTCTGGCAGCCACGCCAGCCACAATCAGGTTCTGGTTGGCTGTCATTCGAAAATCACCTTTATGAACTTTGGCGATTTCAGCAACACCGGTTTTAAGTGGCTTATCGGGATAATCCAGCAAGCGACCATTTTCGATGAACAGTGCCAGATGGTGTTTACCATCAATCCCCTCCACCCAGCCGATACGATCACCGCGCTCGGTAAACTCATAAGGACGACTGTCGGCAAACGTAATTCCGGCACGCTTTTCCACTTCCGTCTTGAAGACATCAATACCAACCCGATCCAGGGTGTATTTGGTCTTAGCATTTTTCCGGTTTGAACGGTTACCCCAATCACGCTGGGTAGTGACAACCGCAGCCGCGACATCCAGTGTTTTATCCAGCGGGATAAAACCAAAATCATCAGCCCGGCGCGGATATGTCGACTTGTCACCATGGGTCATGGCCAGACCGCCACCAACCAGGACATTAAAGCCCACCAACTTGCCATCTTCCGCAATAGCCACAAAGTTCAAGTCGTTGGCATGAACGTCGACATCATTTTGCGGCGGGATCACCACTGTGGTTTTGAACTTACGTGGCAGGTAAGTACTGCCCAGTATCGGTTCTTCATCCGTAGTTTCCAGCTTCTCGCCATCAAGCCAAATCTCGGCATAAGCCCGGGTTTTCGGCAACAGGTGCTCACTGATCTTTTTCGCCCACTCATAGGCTTCCTGATGAAGGGTCGACTCTACCGGGTTCGAGGTACAGAGAACATTACGGTTCACATCGCCGGCAGTCGCAATCGAATCAATCCCAATCTGGTTCAATGTCCGGTGCATCAGCTTGATATTTGGCTTCAGTACACCGTGGAACTGGAATGTCTGGCGCGTCGTCAGGCGAATACTGCCATACAGAGTATGTTCATCAGCGAACTTATCAATCGCCAGCCATTGCTTGGGGGTGATGATGCCGCCCGGCATTCGTGCCCGCAGCATCACATTGTGCAGCGGTTCCAGCTTTTGTTTGGCTCGCTCGGCACGGATATCCCGGTCATCCTGCTGATACATGCCATGAAAGCGGATCAGCTGAAAGTTATCGGCAGTAAAACCGCCGGTAATGCGATCATTCAAATCGTCAACAATGGTCCCGCGCAAGAAATTACTTTCGCCTTTCAGGCGTTCGTTATCTGATAATTTTTGCTCGCTCATTAGTACACATCCCTTTGATAACGCTTGGTCTTGCGCAGTTCATTCAAATACTGCTCCGCCTGTTCGCGGCTCTGCTTACCCTGTTGTTCAACGACTGAGATCAGGGCTTCATGGACATCTTTCGCCATCCGGTTGGCATCTCCGCAGACATACAGGTGGGCACCGTCCTGCAGCCACTGCCATACCTGTCCGGCGTGTTCTAAAATCCGGTGCTGGACATAAACCTTCTCGGCCTGGTCCCGGCTAAACGCCACATCCATCTGAGTCAATACGCCATCTTTCAGATACTTCTGCCATTCAACCTGATACAGAAAATCGTCAGTAAAGGTCCGGTCGCCAAATAACAACCAGTTCTTACCCGTGGCATCCCGGTTGTCCCGCTCCTGAACAAAGGCGCGGAATGGCGCAATTCCCGTTCCGGGGCCTATCATGATCACCGAAGTATTATCATCAGCCGGAAGCTTGAAGTTATTGTTAGCTTCGACAAAAACCTTCACCTCTCCACCTTCCTCAAGGCGACGGGACAGATACCCGGAAGCTCCGCCCTGTCGGGTTTCATCTCCGGCATCGTATTCCACAACCCCGACGGTCAGGTGTACCTCTTCTCCAACCTCTTCCTGGCTGGAGGCGATGGAATACAGACGTGGTGTTAACCTGCGCAGCAAACCGATAAGCTGCTGTGCTGTCAGCCTGGTTTTCTTCTCTGCCAATACATCGACTACCTGAGTATTGGCAGCATAACTGCGTAACTTGTCTTTATCGGCCAACAGCTTAGCCAGCTTTTTACTGCCAGACAGATCAGCATAAGCCGTCACCAATTGCGGGTTGGCAAGTGTAATTTCGTATTTACTGATCAGAGCCTGTTTCAGAGAAAGGCTTTCCCCATCAACCTCGACACTCTCCGAGCCATCAAGCCCGGCCCGAATAAGCAGGGCATCAACTAAAGCCGGATCGTTTTCGTACCAGACACCAAGGGCATCACCCGGTTGGTAACTCAATCCGGAACCTTCAAGATCAATTTCAATGTGACGAACATCCTTACCTGAACTGCGACCGGTAATTTTCTGATTGGTCAGCAAAGTTGCGGTGTACGGATTTTGTTTAGTGTAAACAGACGTCACCTGCTGGGCATGGCCAACCGGCAACTGGACTACCTCGGCATCACCAACTGATAAGGTTTCCTGAACCTTTTCCAGTGCCTGATGACGCCACTCAGCCGCCGGCGCATCATAGTCGACATCGCAGTCAAAGCGCGGCAACATTGGCTCGGCCCCTAACTTACTGAGGAAACCATCGAAATCTTTCGCCGTCTGGCAGAAGAACTCATAACTGGAATCTCCCAGCCCTATGACCGCATATTTCAGATTGGGGAGTTTCGGGGCTTTTTTCGACTGCAGGAATTCATGCAGTTCAATAGCATCATCCGGTGCTTCCCCTTCACCATGAGTGGAAGCAACAATGATGACATGGGTTTCTTTGGCGAGGTTTTTACCTTTGTAATCACCGGCAGCAAAGAGTTCAACGGCAACACCGGCTGAATCGGCTTCTTCTTTAAGGGCCTGCGCGACACCTTTGGCATTTCCCGTCTGGGAAGCATAAATAATAGTAAGCTTACCTGCTGGCCGGGCCGCTGCAGCAGGTTGCTGAGCAGGCTGTAACTGACCGACAGGCTGAGTCTGGCTTAAGCCCCAGAAGTATCCGCTGAGCCACGCCATCTGCTGTGGCGTTAACTCTGCTGCGGCCTGCTGCAGTTGACTTATCTGCTTATCATTGAGTGGACTGGCTATAGCCGAGAGTTCCTTGAGTAACATGACACGACGATCCCTATACATTGCGTAGTGTTAGATTAGCCACTCAAGGAAATAACTAGAAAGAATAGATAAGAATGCTTTATAACTTTTAGTAAGGTAAAACACAGCCAGCTTTTCCGGCTTAACTAAGGTTAAGCCGGACTATTTTTGCTGAGACCATTTGCTTAGGATTCAGAAAGTATCTGCAATACGTACCTGATGGAAGCCAACTTCAAACGCCCGTTCTGTCGCGGTATCAATATCGTGGTAGCACTTTTCGCTGCCGGAACCGTCGGTCAGCGGAACAAAGCCCCCACGGCGATGCCGAAACTCGACGATCCAGCCATTAGCCTGAATCGAAGGCTCGATAACCGCTTCCACTATCTCGCTGTTGGCATATAAACGCTTCAGTTCAGTTAATGTCATTCGCCCATTTCCTGATAATTGTATCACTTTTAAAAATGGTACAAAAAACCAAAAACAGGCAACAAAAAAGCCACGCAAAAGCGTGGCTTTTAAAAATACAGCTGTTAAAGCAAAAGATTAGAAATCAACTTCAACACCGGCAAACCAACCATCCAGCTTCACTTCACCACCAGCAGGGTGTTTAATAAAGTCAAAATCATAATCCATCACACGATAGCCGCCGCGCAGGTTAAGATCAGCGGCAATCAGTGGAAGTGTCCACTTCACACCCACCTGAGCATCAACAGTACTAGTGCTGTCATAGTTACCGAAGTTCAGATCACCAAATACGGATACCGGCGTCATCGGCAGACCCAACTCTACGTTACCGTATAGATTTGGCTGCCATTCACTGAAGCTTTCATTTCCGAATTTACCGGCATTGAATTTCGACATGGTGATACCGATATCGAACGCAACAGCATCGTTATCAAGAATTTCGTAGTACGCTGTATAGTCAGTCTGACCAAAAGATACGTTACCTGCATCAATGTCGCTGTAGCGCAAACGGAAGTTTGGTACCAATGGGATAAAGTGCTCCAACGCTACATAGTATGACTGGTGAGTATCACTATCACTGTTGCTAACGTTGTTAACTTTAGCGTCTGCAAACCATGCATCTGCACCTGCCTTCACGCCTAGTAGCGTTGCTGCCTGCGCCGGAACTGCCGCTGACAAAGCAACCGCCGCAGCGACAGCAGAAATTGTCAATTTTTTCATGCCGAGTCTCCGCTCTTATTAGAATTTTCAGATCGCGAAGACTATACCAGATGGCGTACAAAAAAACCGCATTTCCATCTCGAGCTTATTAAGCTCGGCACAAAATCAGCATTCGTTGCCAGAATCCGCTTATACAGGCACAGCATGTCATAACGGACCTGAATACCAGGCTTCAACAATAGTCAATGGTTATGGCCGACGACGATAATGGTGACAATGACGCTGCTCGCCTTTTCTGTCTTTATATAACCAGACGGCAACGGCTATCAGGATCAGCCATGGTAACAACTTGAACATCATGCCGATCATGCCCGCCAGCGCCATGACCACAAAACCAATCAGCACGGCAAACAACATGCCGACAATACTTACCCCGGTAAACACCAGTACAAAGGCAAACGCCAATAAAAACAGGAACTCAATCATCGTCAGGCCTCTCTTCGCTTCAGTTTATTTGCTTTAACTTCCTTTCTTTTCCTTAATTGTAATAGCACAAACCGAGCCAGACTCACGCCGTTTATCTAATTCCATATTTATCAGCCAGATACAAAAAAAGCGCGACCCGTTTACTGTTCGCGCTTTTCTCTTTTAGCTTTTCCCGCCATTTAATATGGCGAAATTAACCACATTGATTACACATCAAGATGAGCAGGAATTTTCGCCATTGCCTGCTCCAGTACTTCAATACCAGAACCCGGCTTGTGGGCGTTTTCACTGATATGACGACGCCACTGACGGGCACCCGGCATATTCTGGAACAAGCCCAGCATATGACGTGAGATATGATTCAGGTAAGTACCTTTTGCCAGCTCACGCTCAATGTATGGGAACATGGCTTCCACCACTTCACGGCGTTTTTTCACCGGCTTGTTGCTGCCAAACAGGCGCTGGTCAAGATCGGCCATCATATACGGATTCTGGTATGCCTCACGGCCAACCATTACGCCATCCAAATGCTCAAGGTGCGCTTCAACTTCTTCCATCGTTTTTACCCCACCATTAATCGCCATGGTCAGGTGTGCAAAATCTTTCTTCAGCTGATAAACACGCGGGTAATCCAGCGGCGGGATCTCTCGGTTTTCTTTCGGACTCAAACCCTGCAACCAAGCTTTACGAGCGTGGATAGTAAAGTCGCTGCAACCGCCTTTTTCGCTTACCGTGCCAATGAAGTCAGTCAGGAACTGGTAAGAATCCTGCTCATCAATACCAATGCGGGTTTTAACGCTGACCGGGATATCCACCACTTCACGCATAGCTGCCACACACTGAGCAACCAGCTCCGCTTCACCCATCAGGCAGGCACCGAAACGACCATTCTGAACACGGTCAGACGGGCAACCTACATTCAGGTTCACTTCGTCATAACCACGTTCCTGCGCGAGTTTAGCACACTGGGTAAGTTCAGCCGGGTTCGAGCCACCCAGCTGAAGAACCAGAGGATGTTCTTCTTCGTTATAAGCCAGGTAATCTGCTTTGCCGTGAATAATTGCACCGGTTGTCACCATTTCAGTATACAGCTGCACATGCTCGCTCAACTGACGATGGAAATAGCGGCAATGACGGTCCGTCCAATCGAGCATCGGGGCAACAGAGAAGCGGCATGAAGGGTAATCACCCTTCGCTGTTTGTTCTGTCTGTAGATCGTCGCGGTTGGCAACAGCACTGTTTGGCATCGAAAAAACCTCAATTTAACCCGTTTACCCGTTATCTGAACATCATCATGTCATTCGAATGACACAACCCTTAGCCTCTGTCCGGCAAAAAACCAAACGGAAAGCCAGTATTCTTAACGGCTGTTTATATAAAAGAGAGCGGATTCTACCCCATTATGGCTTTGAGCCCAATAGGACCGGATGCTCCCCTTTTACTGCTTTTCACTAATGCTGGGATAGCAAAAAGAACATCATATTACTTTCACTAAAAGGTGTAATACACTGTTTTTAAATAATTAAATAAAACAACCACCAAAAACGCACAGCAATATAAGCTTTTGACCACCAACAACCCAAAAACCTGTACACTCGGTCTCAACCATTGAAATTCAGTAACTTAACAACAAGCAATTCATTCTACCGTCCAATCGGAAACCTTTTTTCTGTTTTTTAACCGAAAAGCTGTACAGGGATTTATCTGTTTGCGCCTTCCCCCCTTGGCTTAGGCTATTCCAGCTACGACTGTTTATATATGGCCTAACAGAGCACGGTATGAGTTCACTTCCAAAGCATCGCTGCCTAAGCCCAATTTTTCACTCAATTGAAGGCACTGCTCTTTTAGTGGTTCCAACAACTCAGCTTCATCTGTCATTACTGCAATTTCAACAAAACAGCCCAGTTCACTGACCACATCCAGAGTGACATGAAACTGCTCCAGAAAATAAATACTGCGGGATTTCTCAATCGTAAATGCAGGGTGATAGCCCAGAGTTTCCAGCATGCTACAGGTTTTACTCACCGACTCGACATTAACGGCTTCACATCGATCATTTCCTGGGCCTTTCACAATCCACAGCTTGATCCCGGAAGGCTTCATCACCCGTACACTCATGCTCACTCCTTGCTGAGCCAACTCCTTATCACCAAGTTCAAAGTAAATATCCCGCTCACGGTTTTGCTCCACAAACACACAGGCACCCAGCGCCTGCAGTGTCGCCAGTACAGATTGGTGCGATTCAACCCGGTACTTGTATTCCACTTCATATTTGCCCACAAAATGCTCACTCATTTCACTCAGTCCTTTGCCTTCATTTCTTTTGCCATTATTAAAACAGACTAAATTGTAAAAACTGGTTAATCAGTTTCTGATTCTGTAACTATGTCACAGCTTAATGAGAATTAGGCTATAGCAGAAAGAAAGCTCTCCATAAGGAGATACACCTCATATAAAACCAATCTTTTAGACACCTATAGGCCAAATACTAATAACATCGAACAGTAAAAATAAGCACAACCACTATCAGAAAAACAAAAATTACATATAAAACAAAAGATTGAGCAAGACCTCAAAATAAAAAAGAGAAGCAAAAAAGCATTTGGACAACTACAGGCAAAAAGCTAAAAGAGCTGTACAACAGATAACTATCAATAACTTAGCTATCAAAATATTAGGAGTTTTTTAGAGGTGGCAGCAAAAAGCTTATAAATACAAATAAAGGTGTACGCACACAAAGATGATGGACAGCATCCTGTTATTACGACATTACCAAGTAAAATCCAGACAGTTGAGCGTGATCCTACACACGATTTTTCTGAGCTATTTGTCCAGAATTAATGGAACTAAGATACGTTTGGCGCGAGCTATGATAAACTACTGCACTTGTCGCTGTTTTTTGAGGTTATATGGCAAATCAAACGCAACTGCTGAATAAAGCCCAACAGATTTGCGAGCAACGGGGAGTAAGGCTGACACCTCAAAGGCTGAAAGTCCTTGAGTTAATTGTTGAGCATCACAGCTCAATCAGCGCCTACGAACTGCTGGACTTACTCAGGGAAACCGAGCCGCAAGCGAAGCCACCGACAGTTTACCGGGCTCTTGATTTTCTACTAGCTCAGGGTTTTGTTCATAAAGTGGAGTCCACCAACAGTTATATTGCCTGTTGTGTCTTGGGACACGCGGATCACAGTTCCCAGCTGCTTATTTGTGACGAGTGCGGTACGGTCGAAGAGTGCCATGATGACGAACTGGCTAAACTATTACGTCAGAAGGCGGAAAAACACGGCTTCCGGATATCTAACCACGTAGTGGAAAGCCATGGCATTTGCCATAAATGTCAAAACAGTGAGCAATAGTTCCTTAAATTTCAATACAGTCATTATCAGATTATGCGTGCAGAATTCGTAAACCCTTTCCTAGCTTCGCTCCTGAATGTCCTGAAAACCATGGCATCAATGGAGCTGGCACCGCAAAAACCTCGAGTTAAGCGTGACGAGGTTGCCCGCGGTGATGTTTCTGGTCTTATCGGCATGGTTGGCCCACAAACCCGTGGTTCAATGTCGATTACTTTTGATGAAAGTCTGGCGCTGGAAATCATGCAGCGTATGCTGGGCGAACGACCGAACGGGATTAATGAAGAAGTCACGGACATGGTGGGTGAAATCACCAATATGGTAACCGGTGGTGCGAAACGCATCCTGGCAGAAAAAGGCTATGATTTTGAAATGGCCACCCCGGCAGTTGTTTCTGGCCGCGGCCACACCATCACTCACAAGTGTGAAGGCGCAATTATCATCATGCCGTTTAACTCTGAATTTGGTAAAGCATTTATCGAAATCTGCTTCGACGGCTAATACCCCGCTTTACTCTGCGAATCGCTCCAGTCAGAGGATTATTCTGGCTGGCGATCCCTCACTTCCCGTCTCAATTTTGCTATCACTTTGAAATTTATGTGAAGCAGCCAGAAATCCCAGACAAAAAACTACCACCCCTCATATAATCGATCTAGACTTGGTTATGCTGAATAAGCATCAAGGCTCTTATAGATTGATCGTCAGCACGTTATTTTGCTCAGCCAAGCTGGCGAGCAAGGAAATACTTCATTCAAAGGAAAGATCGTAACATGAACAAACTGACTGGAACCGTAAAATGGTTTAACGATGAAAAAGGCTTTGGCTTCATTTCTGGTGCTGATGGCAAGGATGTATTCGTTCACTACAGTGCAATTCAGGCTCAGGGCCGCCGCACTCTGCACGAAGGCCAGAGCGTTGAATTTATCGTAACAGATGGTCAGAAAGGTCCACAGGCGAGCGAAGTTATTGCACTGCCTTAATTTGGCTGAGCACCAAAAGTCTCAGAATAAAAAAACGCCGCAAATGCGGCGTTTTTTATATTCAGTACGTCAACGTCTTATTTGCGCCAGTTTTTGAACGCATTGATTAGGCCATTAGTTGAGCTGTCGTGGCTGCTGATCTCTTCAGCATTGTTCAGCTCTGGCAAGATGTTGTTGGCCAGCTGTTTACCCAGCTCAACGCCCCACTGATCGAAGCTGAAGATGTTCCAGATAACGCCCTGAGTGAAGATCTTGTGCTCGTACAGCGCGATCAGAGACCCCAGAACAGCAGGTGTTACCTGCTTAACCAGAATTGAGTTGGTTGGGCGGTTACCTTCAAATACTTTAAACGGAACCAGATCTTTCACTTCGTCCAGAGACTTACCTGCTGCAACGAATTCAGCTTCTACCTGCTCTTTAGTCTTACCGAATGCCAGTGCTTCAGTCTGAGCGAAGAAGTTCGCCATCAGCTTAGGATGGTGATCGCTCAACGGATTGTGGCTAAGAGCTGGTGCAATGAAGTCACAAGGGATCAGCTTAGTACCCTGGTGGATCAGCTGGTAGAACGCGTGCTGACCGTTAGTGCCTGGTTCACCCCAGATGATTGGGCCAGTCTGGTAGTCAATTGGGTTACCGCCACGGTCTACACACTTACCGTTAGATTCCATGTTGCCCTGCTGGAAGTAAGCCGCAAAGCGGTGCAGGTACTGGTCGTAAGGCAGGATAGCTTCAGATTCTGCACCGTGGAAGTTGTTGTACCAAATGCCAATCAGCGCAAGGATTACAGGCAGGTTTTCAGCCATAGGCGCTTCTGCAAAGTGCTTGTCCATTGCATGGGCACCTTCCAGAAGCTCAACAAAGTTATCGAAGCCAATAGACAGGCTAATTGACAGACCGATAGCAGAGCAAAGAGAGTAACGACCGCCAACCCAGTCCCAGAATTCGAACATGTTGTCAGTATCGATACCGAACTCAGCAACAGCAGAAGCGTTAGTAGACAGCGCAGCAAAGTGCTTAGCTACGTGTGCCTGATCCTGTGCTTGAGCCAGGAACCAGTCACGTGCAGAGTGCGCGTTAGTCATCGTTTCCTGGGTAGTGAATGTCTTAGATGCAATCAGGAACAGAGTTGTTTCCGGATTCAGTTTCTTCAGTGTCTCGGCAATATGAGTGCCGTCAACATTCGATACGAAGTGCAGGTTCAGGCGAGTTTTGTATGCAGCCAGCGCTTCAGTCACCATGTAAGGGCCAAGGTCAGAGCCACCGATACCGATGTTTACAACATCAGTGATTTCCTTACCGGTGTAACCTTTCCATTCACCATCAACGATGCGGGCTGTGAAGTGTTTCATCTTCTCCAGAACCGCATTCACGTTTGGCATTACATCTTCACCGTCAACCATGATCGGTGTATTGCTGCGGTTACGCAGAGCTGAGTGCAGTACTGCACGGCCTTCAGTCTGGTTGATCTTCTCACCGCTGAACAGATCAGCAATCGCTGCTTTAACTTCTGTTTGCTCTGCCAGATCAAGCAGCTTACTCATAGTCTCTTCTGTAATCAGGTTCTTTGAGTAATCCAGCAGGATGTCTGAACCGAAATTAGCCGAGAATTTAGCGAAACGCTCGCTGTCTTTTGCAAACAGCTCACTAAGCTGTAGATCCTGTGCCTCTTCAAAATGTGCTGTCAGTGCTTTCCAAGCAGGAGTCTGCGTTGGGTTGATGTTTTTCAACATGGTGAAGTTCCTGATTTTTTAATTTTAATCCATCGGCTTTATCAGACTGATCCTGCCCATGGATCCCCGATATTCTTAAATGTTGTCAATTGTAGCGCAACCTGCTGGCCTGGCTATATTTTTGTAATTTTACGACTTGTGACAAATTATGACGTGAAGATATCCCAAGCTTCATTGAGTCAGGTCACGAAAACCGAGAGTAAATAATAGACGTAAAGCATCTGCATGAATACAGTAATCAACTAAGATTGCAGCAAAACGATAACAAAAGGGCGAACAGATGTGGTTTCAAAAAACGATTCAGCTAAAACCTCGTAGCCGGGGGTTTCATCTGATAACCGATGAAATTGAACAACAAATCCCGGAGCTTCAGCAGTATCAAGTTGGCCTGCTTCACTGTTTTATTCAGCACACCTCCGCCAGCCTGACAATCAATGAAAATGCCGATCCGACCGTACGCAGCGACATGGAAGCCCATTTCAACAAGTCAGTACCGGAGCGGGCTTCATATTACCGTCACACTTATGAAGGTGATGATGACATGCCGGCACATATCAAAACCTCAACCCTGGGCAACAGCCTGATGATTCCGATCACACAAGGCCGCCTGGCACTGGGGACTTGGCAGGGGATCTACCTCGGGGAACACAGAGATTTCGGTGGCAGCCGCCGGGTGGTCATAACGATTCAGGGCGAATAAGCACGCAATCCATTCAACAGATACAAAAAAGCCGCAGCAAACGCTGCGGCTTTCAAAACCTTGGTTGCCACCCAAATCAAAGCTACTTGGTCTGGGCTATCCGGCTAATTAACAATAAGCCATGGCAACGCGGGATGTCAGCTTGGTCACCAGCTCATAAGCGATGGTACCGATGTGTTCAGCCACCACTTCTGCCGGCAGGCCTTCGCCCCACAAAATCGCTTCATCGCCGACTTTATCGGTCGCATCCGGTCCCAAATCCACCGTCAGCATGTCCATCGACACTCGGCCAGCCATAGGAACAACACGGCCATTAACTAACACAGGTGTGCCGTTTGGTGCTGTACGCGGGTAACCGTCACCGTAACCGATAGCAATAACGCCCACTTTGGTATCTCGCTCACTGGTCCAGATGCCACCATAGCCGACTTTCTCGCCTTTCTTAACATCCCTGACGGCAATCAGGCTGGAGGTCAGTGTCATCACCGGCTTCATGCCATAAGAGGCAGCCGAACGCTCTGGCTCCACAAAAGGAGAAACACCGTACATGATGATACCCGGGCGGATCCATTCCAGATGGCTGTCAGGCCAGGCCAGAATCCCCCCAGATGCCGCCAGCGAGCGTTCTCCGCTACATCCTTCAGTCAAAGACAGGAAGGTATTGATTTGCTGACAGGTCACATCACTTTCAAGCTCATCAGCGCAGCCAAAATGGCTCATGTAACGCAGCGGCTTAGCGACATTTTTACAGGCATGAAGACGCTCGACGAACTCCTGAAACTGTTCAGGGCGTACGCCAAGGCGATGCATGCCGGTATCGATTTTCAGCCACACCACAACGGGCCCGTCCAGCTTCGCTTGCTCAAGCGCTTCAAGCTGTTCGATAGAATGAACCACGGTGTGGATATTGTTAGTCACCAGTACAGGCAAATCCGACGGCGCGTAAAAACCTTCCAATAAAAGCACCGGCTTAACAACACCTTTGGCCCGCAAGGCCAACGCCTCTTCGATGCGGGCAACACCAAAACCATCAACATCAGGCAGGCTTGTAGCCACATGCGCCAGGCCGTGCCCGTAGCCGTTGGCCTTCACTACCGCCAGAATTTTGCTGTGTGGTGCCTGTAACCGGATTTGGCTGAGATTGTGAATCAGCGCTTCCGTGTTGATATAAGCTGTCGCTGCTTTCATTGAAAATCCTATACTCATTTGTTCAAACTGGCGCAATCATCCGTTGCTCCAGTGATAAAGAAAACTGCCGTTTACTCCTCGTCGAAGGCCGGGCCGGCGTAGTTGTCGAAGCGTGAGAACTGCCCCTGGAAGGTCAAACGTACCGAACCGATCGGACCGTTACGCTGCTTACCGATGATGATTTCTGCAATCCCCTTCAGAGCACTGTCTTCGTGGTACACCTCGTCACGGTAGATGAACATGATCAAGTCGGCATCCTGCTCAATCGCACCGGATTCACGAAGGTCCGAGTTAACCGGGCGTTTATCAGCACGTTGTTCCAGCGATCGGTTAAGCTGCGACAGAGCAACCACAGGCACATTAAGCTCTTTCGCCAGCGCCTTAAGGGAGCGGGAAATTTCGGCAATTTCCAGGGTACGGTTGTCCTGCAAGCCTGGAACACGCATCAGCTGAAGGTAGTCGACCATGATCAGGCTTAAGCCACCGTGATCACGGGCAACCCGGCGAGCACGGGAGCGAACTTCAGTCGGTGTCAAACCTGAACTGTCATCAATGTACATGTTTTTCTTCTCCATCAGGATCCCCATGGTAGAAGAAATACGTGCCCAGTCTTCGTCATCCAGCTGACCAGTACGGATCTTAGTCTGGTCGACCCGAGACAGGGACGCCAGCATACGCATCATGATCTGTTCTGAAGGCATCTCCAACGAGAAGATAAGCACCGGCTTATCCTGTTCCATGGCTGCGTTTTCACACAGGTTCATGGCAAAGGTTGTTTTACCCATCGACGGACGCGCTGCCACGATGATCAAATCTGAACCCTGCAGACCTGCGGTTTTCTTGTTCAAGTCGGTAAAACCGGTCGAAACACCAGTCACACCATCCTGAGGGCTCTGATACAACAGCTCGATACGTTCCAGCGTTTTCTCAAGGATATTATCGACATTCTGCGGGCCTTCATTTTCAGAGGTGCGCTGTTCCGCAATGGCGAAAACCTTACTCTCTGCCATATCGAGCAGATCTTCACTGGTGCGACCCTGCGGGTCATAACCGGCATCGGCAATCTCATTCGCCACACCAATCATGTCGCGGATCAGTGCACGCTCACGGACAATCTCAGCATAGGCCGAAATATTGGCCGCTGACGGGGTGTTTTTGGCCAATTCCGCCAGGTAGGCAAAGCCGCCGACATCTTCCAGCTGATCCGACTGTTCAAGGTGCTCCGACAGAGTGATCAGATCCAATGGCTGACCGTTTTCGAGTAAAACCGAAGCACCCTCGAAAATCATCCGGTGAGGACGACTATAGAAATCTTTTGCGACGACTTTTTCTGCCACCGTATCCCATTTTTCATTGTCCAGCATCAGGCCGCCTAGGACGGACTGTTCTGCCTCCAGCGAGTGCGGCGGCATCTTAGCTGCATCCATCTGGGAATCTTTGGATTTATACGGTTTACTTTTCTCTGCCATAGGAATTGCGTGGTTACCGGAAAAAACTGAGCGGTGCATTATACCTTATTCAAACAGACTCTGAGCACCAATCTCATTAATACATCAAATAATAGTGAGGAAAGGATCAACATCCCAGTGTCAGGTTAACTCATCAGCATTATGTCGCGAAATCATGCCAGCTGCGCACATGAATACAATTCCTGACCAAATAATGACATTTATAGGGTAAAATCTGTGGTTTGCTTCCATATTTACTACTTGCCCGCTATCCAAAGGAGGACTCTTGGCAAGATACCTGATGGTCTTATTGCTACTTGCCAATACTGCCGCCTATGCAGACGACGAGGATGCCCCGACCAAGCCACCCTCACCCTGGACCAGCGAACTGGAGCTTGGTTACCAGTCATTGGGGGGGAACTCCGACTCTGAATCCCTGAATACCCGCGTAGGGCTGACCTATGTAAAGAAGCAGCTGCGTCAAACCGTCGAAGCCAAATACCTACTGGCAGAAAAAGATGGTGAGGAAGACAAGCGTAAAGGCCAGCTTGAGCTGCAGAGTGACCTTAAGGTCAACGAGAAAACCTATGTGCTGGGCAACGCCAACTACGTAGATGACAAGTATGGGCCATACTTTACGGATTTCACCCTATCAACCGGTCTGGGTTACCAGTTATTGCGATTAGAGACCTTTCAGATGGAAGTCGAACTCGGTCCAGGTTACCGTCATCAGGAACCCAATATCGACGAAATTGATGATGACGATATCATCGTACAGGAAACAGTGGATGAGTTGATCCTCCGTGCCAACACCAAGTTTACCTGGAAACCATCGAAAAACGTCGAACTCAGCGGTCGTGTTACCGGTATTGCTGGCAACAGTAACAGTACCCTCGAAGCTCAGATTAACCTGACCAGTGCCGTGACTGAAAATATCGCCATCAAAATCAGCAACACCCAAAAGTTAAACAGCTGGGTACCGGAAGGGCTGAAAAAGCGCGATTCCACCATGACTATTAACCTGCTTTTCAAAATCTGATAAAGGACGGTCAGATTTTCCCAAACCTCAAACGCAAAAAAGCCAGCCCGAAGGCTGGCTTTTCCACTTATTAACGCTAAAAGCTATTACTCAGCAGCAACAACGTTTAGGTTAACAGTTGCGAATACGTCAGAGTGCAGCTGGATGCTGATCTCGAATTCGCCAGTCGTGCGCAGAGCGCCTTCTGGTAGACGAACTTCGCTCTTCGCTACTTCAACGCCAGCTGCAGTGATTGCATCAGCGATGTCACGAGTACCGATAGAACCGAATAGTTTACCTTCGTCACCAGCTTTAGAAGCGATAACTACAGCTTCTAGAGCGTTGATTTTCTCAGCGCGTGCTTCAGCAGCAGACAGTTGCTCAGCAACTTTAGCTTCTAGCTCAGCACGACGAGCTTCGAACATCTCAACGTTAGCTTTAGTAGCCATTACTGCCTTACCCTGTGGGATAAGGAAGTTACGTGCATAACCCGCTTTAACGTTAACCTGATCGCCTAGGCCACCCAGGTTACCGATTTTATCAAGTAGAATAACTTGCATTATCTTGTCCTCTTAAACTTAATTAAACCGCTACCGATTACTGATGCTTGTCAGTGTATGGTAGAAGTGCTAGGTAACGAGAACGCTTGATAGCGCGAGCTAGCTGACGCTGGTATTTAGCGCGAGTACCAGTGATACGGCTTGGTACGATTTTACCAGCTTCAGTGATGTAGTTTTTCAGAGTTGCTACGTCTTTGTAGTCAATCTCTTGTACGCCTTCTGCAGTGAAACGGCAGAACTTACGACGACGGAAGAAACGTGCCATGGGCTTATCTCCTGAACTAAATTTTTTCAATGTGGTCAGCATGTAACACTAATTTACCGATACCATTCCGACCGGTTTGGTATGAGACAAAGCCTCCTACCTTAATGTGACTGCCGACAGCTAAATCTTGAGTGAGAACTTGTTGACCTTGCCCGCTAACCACCACGTTGATGTAACAATACACCTGGCGTGGTAAATCAGCTTCTTGCTGGTAAGAACGATGCTCAAGCACAAAGTGACAATGAGGAATTCCTGCCAGCGACCGGCTTCGTTTGGGTTCTTTGGCGATAACGCCAGACAACTCCAGACGATTGGTCATCCAATATTACTCAGCTGCTTCTTCGCCTTTAGATTGTGCAGGTTCTGCACGCTCTTCACGACGTGGGGCACGCTCTTCTTTAGCCTTCATCATTGGAGATGGCTCAGTGATAGCGCCTTTGGTGCGCATGATCATGTTACGGATCACAGCGTCGTTGAAGCGGAAGTTAGACTCCAGCTCGTCGATTACAGACTGCTCAGCTTCAACGTTCATCAGAACGTAGTGTGCTTTGTGCAGTTTGTTGATTGGGTAAGCCAGTTGACGACGGCCCCAATCTTCTAGACGGTGAATCTGACCACCAGAATCTTTGATTGCACCAGTGTAGCGCTCGATCATGCCAGCAACTTGCTCGCTCTGATCTGGGTGCACCATGAATACGATTTCGTAATGACGCATTGGTTGCTCCTTACGGATTTATCAGCTTCTCTAGTTGGCTCGGTCATCCATGAGAAGCAAGGAACTAAAAAAAGAACCGAGAATTTGGAGGCAGAATAGTACAGAGAATGGGCAATCTAAGCAAGCGAATTTTAAAAAAGAAACAAGGTGCGAGACGCCGAAAATGGCAAGCCCTGTGAACATTGCAGCAATTTTACTTGCTTAACATTCACAGGGCTGCTTTTCTCGAAACTCGTTACTGACTAACACGCTTCTTATTCAGAGAGCCAAAGGCCACAAAGCCGCTACTTCCCTGACTGTTACTGACGCTGACGCACCGCCTCAAACAGGCAGATACCGGTCGCTACCGATACGTTCAAGCTGGATACTGAACCAGCCATCGGAATTTTGATCAAATCATCACAGGTTTCGCGGGTCAGACGGCGCATACCTTCACCTTCAGCTCCCATCACAATCGCCAACGGGCCTGTCAGCTTACTGTGGTAGATATCGTGTGTCGCTTCACCGGCAGTGCCGACAACCCATACACCTTGCTCCTGCAGCGCTCGCAGCGTACGAGCCAGGTTAGTGACGCGTACCAGTGGCACCACTTCTGCAGCACCACAAGCTACTTTGCTGGCTGTCGCATTCAGCTGGGCTGAACGATCTTTCGGTACAATCACCGCTACCGCACCCGCAGCGTCGGCATTTCGCAGACAGGCACCCAGGTTGTGCGGATCTGTTACACCATCCAATACCAGCAGCAACGGATTTTCTTTACCTGCCAGTATATCTTCCAGGTCATTTTCGTTGTACTGCTTCCCCGGACGCACTCGGGCGACAATTCCCTGGTGCGAAGCGCCCCTGACTTTGTCATCCAGCGCCTTACGGCCAGCCTGCTGGATAGTGATACCCAACATCTGCAGCTCATTCAGCACTGGCAGCAGACGCTCGTCCTGACGACCTTTCAGGACAAACACTTCAATAAAGCGTGCAGGATCCGACGCCAAAACGGCTTTAACGGCATGAATGCCGAAAATCATGTCATTACTCATTGGTTATTTCTTCTTTGCTGCCCGTTCTTTCTTACCAGCACGTTGCTTCTTCTTACGTGCCTTGGTGGATTTCTTTTTCGGCTTTTGGGTATCTTCTTGTTTGCTACCTTTTTTGCCTTTCGGTGGCTTGTCCCCCTCAATCTGAGGCACTGCACCATCTTTAAGCATCTGGCGTACCGAGCGACGCTCTTTTTTCGCCTTGCTCCGGTGCTCCTGCTGAGCCTCGCCTTCTTCAACCCGATAGACTTTCAGGCTCTGACGCTTCAGCCCATCCGCTTTACGCATACGCTGCTTTTTCTCGCGATTCTTGACTGTTTTACCAGCACCACGCGGCTTGCGGCCACTGCCAACAATATCAAAGTCAATTTGACGATCATTAAGGTTAATCGCCGCCACCTTGACCTTCACCGGATCACCTAAGCGATATACCTGACCGGAACTGTCACCAATCAAACGCTGACCGATAGCATCATACTGGTAGTAATCATTTGCCAGATTCGAAATGTGCACCAGACCGTCAATGTTCAGTTCGTTCAGGCGAACAAAGAAACCAAAACCAGTTACATTGGCAATCACCCCGTCGAACTCATCACCGACGTGATCCTGCATGTACTCACACTTCAGCCAGTCCGCAACATCACGGGTTGCATCGTCAGCACGACGCTCTGTCATTGAGCATTGCTCACCCAGAGTATCCATATCATCGAAGGAGTAATGGTAACCACCCGACGGAGTCCAGCGATCTTTGTTGGTACCTTCCTGTTTCGCTATCAGGTACTTAAGCGCACGGTGCAGAGTCAAATCCGGGTAACGGCGGATTGGCGATGTAAAGTGAGCATACTGCTTAAGAGCCAAACCGAAGTGGCCGATATTGTCAGCCTGGTAAACCGCCTGCTTCATCGAACGCAGCAGCATGGTCTGGATCAGCTCTTTATCCGGACGATTCTGGATCAGCGTTGCAAGTGCCGCATAGTCTCGCGGAGACGGCTCAAGGCCACCGGACAACTGCAGGCTCAATTCACCCAGGAAGTCACGGAAACCGGTCAGACGCTCTTCACCCGGGGCATCGTGAACTCGGTATAGAGCCGGTTCTTTGGCTTTTTCGACAAAGCGAGCCGAGGCAATATTGGCCAGGATCATACATTCTTCGATGATCTTGTGCGCATCGTTACGCTCAGCAGGGACGATACGGTCAATTTTGCGGTCAGCGTTGAAAATGAACTGGGTTTCCACTGTTTCAAATTCAATTGCACCACGAAGCTCACGCTCAGCTTTCAGCACCTTATACATACCGTACAGCTCTTCAAGGTGTGGAACCAGCGGCTTATAACGCTCGCGCAGTTCTTCGTCACCTTCAAGCATCTTGCTGACCTTGGTGTAAGTCAGGCGAGCATGTGAATTCATCACCGCTTCGTAGTGCTTATATCCAGACAACTTGCCGCTTTCCGAGATAGTCATCTCACAAACCATACACAGGCGATCTACCTGTGGGTTAAGCGAACACAGGCCATTGGACAGCACTTCCGGCAGCATAGGGATAACCTGTGACGGGAAGTACACCGAGTTACCACGCTTAACGGCTTCATTATCCAGTGCAGAGTCAGGGCGAACGTAATGGCTTACATCAGCGATGGCAACCCACAGGCGCCAGCCGCCGGAGCGCTTGCGTTCACAGTAAACGGCATCATCGAAATCACGGGCATCTTCACCATCAATCGTAACCAGTGGCAAATCACGCAGATCGACACGACCTTTTTTGGCCTCTTCCGGTACTTCTTCACCCAGCCCCTGGATCTGCTTTTCGACCTCAGTCGGCCATTCATTTGGAATATCATGGGTACGCAAAGCAATTTCAATTTCCATCCCGGGAGCCATGTTCTCACCCAGAACTTCAACCACTTTACCGATGGCATTGTGCTGACGGGTTGCCCGCTGATGGATCTCAACCACAACCACGTTACCCATACGGGCCCCCATACGCTCATCATTCGGGATCACAATGTCCTGAGCAATGCGGGAATCGTCCGGCACCACGTAGCCAAGGCCATCTTCAATAAAGAAGCGCCCCACAATCTGACCAGTGTATTGCTGTAGCACACGGACAACTCGACCTTCGCGACGGCCTCGCTTATCCGTTCCCGCAACTTGGGCAAGGATATAGTCACCATGGATCACTCCACGCATCTGGTGCGCCGGCAACAGTAAATCTTCTTCTTTGGCATTCGCCCCTTCCGGACGCAAGAAACCAAAACCATCGCGGTGACCAATAACATGGCCCTTGATCAAATCAAGACGCTCCGGCAGAGCATAACACTGGCGACGGGTGTAAATAAGCTGACCATCTCGCTCCATCGCACGCAGGCGACGGCGCAGGCCTTCATATTGGTCATCTCCTTCAAGCTTCAGCTCAGCAAATAGCTGATCCCGGCTGACAGGAGTACTAAAACCACGAATTACTTCAAGAAGCATCTCGCGGCTTGGAATTGGGTTTTCGTATTTTGATGCTTCGCGATCGCGAAAAGGGTCGACCGGTAAATCGGTAGTACCTTTGGACATAATCAGATCCATATTGGCGAAGATATAACCATAGTATATCCGGGCCATAGGTGAACAGACGGGAGCAAAGTTCAATTTCTTTACTCCACAGAACAACTTAAGAAGTTATTGGTTGGCTCAGTTATGAGGCAGCAGGTTGATCCAGCAAAACCCGAAGCGGTGAGTTATCATCAATCACACTTGCCAGGGTATGTTTGTCCAGTTCAGCTAAAAATGCTGTTCTTGCTGCGTCAAAAATCCCTTTCAACCGGCAAGCCGGGGTGATATGGCAAAACTCCGGACTGCAGTTCACAATCTGCAGCGGCTCGATCGCGCGTACCACATCGCCAATGACAATTTTGTCAGCAGGCATACCTAAACGGATACCGCCATTTTTACCACGCACGGTTTCAACGTAACCCAACTGGCCTAATCTATTGATAATTTTGACCATATGGTTACGTGACACGTTATAAATCTCGGTCACTTTCGAAATACTGGCCAACTCCCCTTCAGGTAACGTTGCCAGGTAAATCAGGGCCCGCAAGCCGTAATCGGTAAAACTTGTCAGTTGCACAATAACTCCTCCTGCCGCCATTTTAATCGCGTTATTGACTAAAAGATACAGATCATATACAAGTTATAAGATGCATTATAAATACAACTATTAATGAGAAAGTAATGATTAGTCAAAACACCATCAATACAATTAAAGCCACTGCTCCGCTGCTGGCACAAACCGGCCCGGCCCTTACCGCCCATTTTTACCAACGTATGTTCAGCCATAATCCTGAACTGAAAGATATTTTCAACATGAGTAACCAGCGTAACGGCGACCAGCGCGAAGCCTTGTTCAACGCTATTTGTGCTTATGCCAACAACATCGACAATCTTGCCGTGTTATTACCGGCAGTAGAAAAAATCGCGCATAAACATACCAGCTTTATGATCACCGCGGAGCAATATGCCATTGTCGGTCACCACTTGCTGGCTACCATTGATGGATTATTCTCGCCGGGACAGGAGGTTCTGGATGCATGGGGAGAAGCATACGGCGTGCTGGCCGATATATTCATCCAACGTGAAGAAAGTATCTATCAGGAAAATGAAAAACGGGAAGGCGGATGGCGCGGTACCCGCGAGTTTGAAGTTATAGAAAAAACGCAGGAAAGCAATGAGATCACCAGCTTCATTTTCAAGCCAGTTGATAACAAACCAGTCGCGACATTCAAACCCGGCCAATATCTCGGGATCTACCTGAAACCGGAAGGATTTGAGTACCAGGAGATCCGCCAGTACAGCCTGTCCGGCGCTCCGTGCAATGACAGCTACCGGATCTCAGTCAAGCGCGAAGAAAACGGCAAAGTTTCCAATTACCTGCACAATGAGCTGCAGGTCGGTGACAAAGTCAGGCTCGCCCCGCCTGCCGGCGACTTCTTCCTAGATATAGAACCGACAACACCAGTCGCATTAATCTCCGGTGGTGTCGGCTTAACACCAACCCTGTCGATGCTGGAAAGCCTGACGGCTCACCAAGCTGAAGTCCACTGGTTGCATGCAGCAGAAAACGGTCACCATCACGCCTTCAAAGACCACATCACAAACTTGGCGAAACATCATCAGCACATCAGTGCCACTATCTGGTATCACCAGCCTCAGGACTCCGATCGTCCGGGTGAAGATTACCAACATGCAGGACTGATGGATCTCAAACAACTCACAACCCAGCTGACAATTCCGGACATGCACTACTATTTCTGCGGTCCGATTGGTTTCATGCAATACATTGCCAAGCAGCTCATCGATATGGGAGTGTCCGAATCACATCTACACTATGAGTGCTTCGGCCCGCATAAGGTTCTTTAATACTAAGAAGCAAAGTGTGAAAACGAAATATATGCAGTAGAAACGCAAAGAGAGGCCAACTGGCCTCTCTTTTATTGTTCATCTTGTGGTAGCACTAACGCTCATGCCTACCAAAATACGTCCCGTCGCTTTGCCCTGGCAATCACATTGGCCGGCATGCGATTTTCCAGGCCACGACGCAGTTTGGTGATCTTACTGTGCACAGAGCTACTTGCTGTCACCGTGTTGTATAGCCAACGATAGGCATCTTCAAAATCCAACGGACTACCGTAATTACTAAGCAACAGCTCAGCTAACTGAATGCGAGCATCAACATTGCCCATGGCTGCAGCTTCACGCAGATACGGAATTGCCCGCTCACGATCCTGCTGAACCAGAGTGCCGGTCGCATAATAACGCCCCAGTTGTTCAAGAGCGGCTGGCGATCCCTGATGAGCTGCCGACTGCATGTAGTAAACACCCAGTTCAACATCACGATCAACACAAACGCCCCAGGCCAGCATATCGCCATACAAAAACTGATACGACGGGGACTCTACCCGCTGTGCCCGTGCTTCAATATCCTGGACCAGCTGACATTCATCAGCCTTTACCCGCTGAAGATGACTATTGGATTCAAACAAACGGATCAGTTCACCATCGGTATAAACAGGTACTGCATCGCCTACATCCTCTAATGCATAAGCGGGTGCCGCTGCCAGCAATGTTAAAAGAAGCAGTTTACGCAGTTTCATGAACTAATCTCAGTTGAACCGTAGTTAACTTATCGGCAAGGGCAAAACAGACTTTAACCTCTTTTACCAAAAAAACGGCAATCTATTGCCGCTTGAATATTTGGCACAGCCAAGCTATTGATACAAATGTTTTTTCAATATTTGGGATCAGTATCTTTACTTGCCTCCCGGCAAAGAGGCATAAAAAAACCAACCCCGGAGGGTTGGTTTTTATCGAACGTCATCAAAGGCGATGATTATTCACCGTATGGGTGAACCTTGATGATAGTTTCGTTACGGTCTGGGCCTGTTGAGATGATGTCAACTGGCACACCAGTTAGCTCTTCGATGCGAGCGATGTAATCTAGTGCCGCTTGTGGAAGCGCATCTAGAGACTTAGCACCGAATGTGTTTTCAGACCAGCCAGGTACGGTTTCGTAGATTGGCTCGATGTTTTCGTAAGCGTCTGCCGCCATTGGAGACACTTCTAGGATTTCGCCATCTTTAGTCTTGTAACCAGTACAGATCTTGATCTCTTCCAGGCCATCTAGTACGTCTAGCTTGGTTAGACAGAAGCCTGAGATTGAGTTGATCTGAATAGCGCGACGCATAGCTACTGCATCGAACCAACCAGTACGACGTAGACGACCTGTAGTTGCGCCAAACTCGTTACCTACTTCACCTAGGTGCTTACCAACTGGGTCTTGCTTATCTTGACCATCGTATAGCTCAGTTGGGAATGGACCAGCACCAACACGTGTGCAGTATGCTTTCGCAATACCCAGAATATAACCCAGGTGACGAGGACCGAAGCCAGAACCTGCAGCAACACCACCAGCAGTAGTGTTAGAAGAAGTTACATACGGGTAAGTACCGTGGTCGATGTCTAGAAGAGTACCTTGCGCACCTTCGAACATGATCTTGTCGCCACGCTGACGCGCGTCATCAAGTTCTTTAGTTACGTCGATAACCATAGAAGTCAGAACATCAGCTTGCGCCATGATGTTTTCCAGAACTTCTTCGTAGCTTACAGGCTCTGCATTGTAGTAGTGCTCAAGCTGGAAGTTGTGGAAAGCCATAACTTCTTTAAGCTTCTCAGCAAATGCTTCTTTGTCGAACAGGTCGCCAACACGCAGGCCACGACGAGCAACTTTATCTTCGTAAGCTGGACCGATACCACGGCCAGTTGTACCGATCGCTTTTTTACCGCGAGCAACTTCACGAGCCTGGTCTAGAGCGATGTGGTATGGAAGGATTAGCGGACAAGCTTCTGACAGGAACAGGCGTTCACGAACTGGGATACCACGTTCTTCAAGTGGGCCCATTTCTTTCATCAGAGCATCTGGAGAAAGTACAACACCGTTACCGATGATACATTTAACGTTGTCACGCAGGATACCTGATGGGATCAGGTGAAGGACAGTTTTTTCACCGTCAATGACAAGGGTGTGACCAGCGTTGTGGCCACCTTGGTAGCGCACTACATATTTTGCATCTTCGGTCAAAAGATCAACGATCTTCCCCTTACCTTCGTCACCCCACTGGGTGCCAAGAACGACTACATTATTTGCCATCTTTCTTCGTCTATCAGTAGTTAAAAAGGGATTCTAGCACCTTAAAGGCCGCGTTGCAGTCATTTTTTAACCATAGGCAGCTTTTCGACTGGCACCGCATCACGATATCGTGAAACCAGAATTTACATACTAGTGTACATCATATAAGCAATCACACTGCCCGCCACCACCAGGCAACCACCAATGCGCCGCAAGGTGTTGTCATTCTGCTGGCTAAGCTGGCTCACCATTTCCCGCCAGCCGCGTGGTGCAAGCAATGGACCCAAGCCTTCAAAAATCAACACCAGGCCCAATGCCAGCCAAATAGCTTTACTCATTTGTTCTTTCCTTATGCCGGAATCACAGCCCGGTCTCGCGAAAATTATTATATAACGGCAAAAAAAAAGACAAGGCCAAAGCCTTGTCTTTCAATTCAGATAGCTACTGGTTAGTTAGCAACACCGTTAGCATCTTTCATGTACTTGAAGAAGTCACTGTTCGGGTCAACAACCAGAATGTCACTCTTCGACTTGAAGCTGTTCTCGTATGCTTTCAATGAACGCAGGAAGTCAAAGAATTCCGGGTTCTTATTGAATGCTGCAGAGTAAATTTCAGCAGACTTCGCATCAGCCGAGCCTCGAAGAACACGAGCTTCACGATCAGCTGCTGCCAGAATCTTAGCGACTTCCAGCTCAGACTGAGCGCGAATTACTTCTGCCTTCTCACGGCCTTGCGAACGGTGCTTACGAGCAACTGATTCACGTTCAGCACGCATACGACGGTAGATAGACTCACTGATCTCATCTGGCAGGTTGATTTTCTTCATTCGGAAATCAACTACTGCAACGCCCAAGTCTTTAGCCGCACTAATCTGGATATCAGCAAGTACATTATCCATGATTTCGTCGCGCTGGCCTTCAACCTCTTTACGAGGAGCAACTTCTGCAACAATTTCTGTTGCTGGCGCATCGCTTTCATCAGAGGCAACTGCGTTAGCATCAACCTGCTTACCACGATCCGGACCAGACACAATCTGCTTGATTTCACGCGAACCGATTTCAGCACGCAGACTATCAACCACTTTACGTTTCAGCAGAGCCTCAGCTGTAGAAGCATCACCACCACCGGTACTCAGGTAGTACTGGCCGAAGTCTTCGATACGCCACTTCACGTAGGTATCGATGATAACGTCTTTTTTCTCAGCCGTTACGAAACGGTCAGCTTGGTCATCCATAGTCTGGATACGAGCATCAAGCATACGAACACGGTCAAATACCGGCACCTTGAAGTGCAGGCCTGGTTCGTAGATACGTGCAATTTCGGTGTTATCATCTTTCAGAATACGACCGAAACGTACCACGATACCGCGCTCACCTTCCTGAACGACAAACATCGACATCAGCAGGGTAGCAACAAAGATGACAATCACCGGGATCATTAACTTACGCATAATTAATATCTCCCCTGACGACCAGTATCCGGACGTGGTGACGTCGTTACCGGCGCTGTTTCAACTTTTTCCAGCTCAATACCGAACGAACTGCTTGATGTGCTGCTCTTCGGTTGTGCGCTGCGCTCCGAAGGGGAGATCAGCTTATCCAAAGGCAGATAAAGCAGGTTGCCGCTAGAGTTAGAGTCAATCATCACTTTGCTGGTATTGCCGTAAACGCGTTCCATCGTTTCCAGGTACAGACGATTGCGTGTTACTTCTTGCGCAGCCAGGTACTCAGGTAGCAGCTTTTCAAACTGAGCCACTTCACCAAGTGCACCGTTAACAACCTTTTCAGAGTAACCCTGAGCTTCTTTCTTCAGACGCTCAGCACGACCGGTTGCCTTCGGCAAGATGTCGTTGCTGTAAGCTTCTGCTTCACGAACAAAACGTTCCTCATCCTCTCGAGCAGCAATCGCATCATCAAATGCATCTTTTACTGCTTCCGGTGGACGTGCTGACTGGAAGTTCACATCGACAACCAAGATACCCATATCGTACTTCTGGATGATCTTGTCAATCGCTTCCTGTGTGTTAGCACGGATCGTTTGACGGCCCGTTGTCAGTGCTTCGTCCATTGTCGAGTCACCGATCACTGCACGCAGTGCAGAGTCAGTAGCCTGACGCAGGCTATCATCAGCATTCGTTACGCTATACAGGTACTTCTTAGGTTCAGAAACACGGTACTGGACGTCCATTTCAACTTTCAGTACGTTTTCATCTTTCGTCAGCATCAAGCCAGAGCTACGCAGCGAACGGATCGCCTGTACGTTTACAGCTTCCACTTTATCAACGAAAGTTGGTTTCCAGTTCAGACCCGGATCGACGATTTCATAGAACTTACCGAAACGAAGTACAACACCACGTTCCGCTTCGCCAATCGTATAGAAACCCGAAAATGCCCATACAGCTGCAGCAATTACGGCCAACGCCCCCAATCCGACAGCACTGCCGCCAGTCGAAGGTCCTCGCTTATTCCCAAAAATACCACCGAATTTACGACTCAGTTTTGAAAAAACTTCATCGAGATCCGGCGGACCTTGATCACGACCACCGCGATTATTATTCCCCCAAGGGTCTTTATCACGGCCGCCGTTGTTTCCAGGCTCATTCCACGCCATTATAGAACTCCATCAATATGATATGACGACAGTTTTTTTATTACTCTAGCAGTCCATTAAGCAACGATAAAGTCATCTAACGAAGTACTTTCTCTTTTTTGTAACCGAGACCACTCTGTCATTGGCAGGCGAATATCAATCGTCAGGCTGCCATCAGATTCATATTCTTCGCGCAAGATACATCCAAGCTGATAAAACTTGCTGCGGTAACGACCAATCAAATGCGGCGGCAATCGCAGGGTATGCTTCACCATTGTGCCGGACAAGCGTTCAGTGAGGGCTTCAAAAAGCAAGTCGATCCCCAGCCCTTCCATCGCAGAAACCCAGACTCGACGAGGAATGCCATCCTCATCTCGCTCAATTCGAGGTTCTGCATCTTCCAGGTTGTCGATCTTGTTCATCACTACCAGCATCGGCACTTCTGATGCATCGATCTCTTCCAGCACCTCATTTACCGCATCAATATTTTCACGGAAACGATCATCGCTGGCATCTACCACATGCAGCAGCAAAGTTGCATCCTGCGTTTCTTTCAGTGTGGCTTTAAACGCCGCTACCAAATCATGTGGCAAGTGACGAATGAACCCAACGGTATCCGCCAAAATCGTTGCACCGACATCAGCAACATCGATCTTTCGCAAAGTCGGATCCAAGGTTGCAAACAGCTGATCGGCTGCATATACCCCGGCATCCGTCACCCGGTTAAACAGGGTGGACTTCCCGGCGTTGGTGTAACCTACCAGAGAGATAGTCGGAATTTCAGCCCGATTTCGAGCCCGACGTCCCTGCTCCCGCTGCTTGGACACTTTTTCCAATCGGCGCAATATGGTTTTAATTCGATCCCGCAACAGACGTCGGTCTGTTTCCAACTGAGTTTCACCCGGACCACGCAAGCCAATACCACCCTTCTGTCGTTCAAGGTGGGTCCAACCGCGGATCAATCGAGTAGAAATGTGGCGAAGTTGGGCTAGCTCAACCTGCAGCTTACCTTCGTGGGTTCGTGCGCGCTGGGCAAAGATATCAAGGATCAGACCGGTTCGGTCTAACACCCTACATTTGCAAATGCGCTCCAAGTTACGCTCTTGCGCTGGAGAGAGGGAGTGGTTGAAAATGACAATCTCGGCTTCTTCAGCCCGTACCGCGTCGGCAATTTCCTGTGCTTTACCTTCTCCCACGTAATACTTAGGGTGGGGAGTTTTACGACTACCTGTTACCACACGTAGCGTATTCACTCCCGCCGAGGAGACCAGCATTTCAAACTCGCTTAAGTCTTCCCATTCCCCTTCTTGCGTGAAGTTGATATGAACAAGAATCGCCTGCTCACCGGCTTCATAACGGTCAAACAAGCAATCAACTCCTTATTGAAGAACGATTATTCTTCAGTTTTTTCCTGAGAACGCTCAGCAGGAGCCTGACGCTCACCTGCGTGATGGTGGTTAACCGGACGAGCAGGAACCACTGTTGAGATCGCGTGCTTGTATACCATCTGGTTCACAGTGTTCTTCAGTAGGATCACGAACTGATCGAAAGACTCAATCTGGCCCTGTAGCTTGATGCCGTTTACCAGGTAAATAGAGACCGGGATTCTTTCACGACGCAGCGCATTCAAAAACGGGTCTTGTAGAGATTGCCCCTTAGCCATTATTTCTTTTCCTTATTTGTTTGTAGTTGTAGTTAGCAACGAACAAAAATTAAAAATACGCAAAACAGTGAGAGTATACACGCTAATCAAACGTCACATCTAATTGAGTTTGTGACGGTTTGTAACGATGTATCCACATCACTGCTATCCAACCACGTCAAATCTTTCCAGCTGCGAAGCCAGGTAATTTGACGCTTAGCCAATTGACGGGTAGCACAGATTCCGCGAAAAACCGCTTCGTCCAAATTGCAGCTCCCGTCCAAATAATCCCACATCTGTCGATAGCCAACGCAACGGATCGAGGGCAGATCGGGGTGAAGATCACCACGGTCATACAAAGCTCGAACTTCCTGTTCAAAGCCAGCTTCGATCATGTTGTCAAAACGTTGCTCGATTCTCTGATGCAGGACAGCCCTATCCTTGGGTGTAATTGCAAACTGGTGAACCTTATATGGTAAAGATTCACCCTGTGTTTTCGTCAGCTCAGTTAAAGTTTTACCTGAAATGCGGAAAACTTCCAATGCCCGAGACAAGCGCTGCGGATCATTGGGATGAATTCGTGCTCCGGATACAGGATCAATACGCACTAACTCGTCGTGCAAAGCCTGCCAGCCCTTTTCCTGGGCCTCACGCTCAATCTCTGCCCGGATCGCCGGATCCGCTGCCGGCAGTGGTGACAATCCTTCAAGTAGTGCCTTGAAGTAAAGCATAGTACCACCAACCAACAAAGGAATACGTCCTGCTGCAACTATATCAGCCATTTCTTTCAGTGCATCAGCACGAAAGTCTGCAGCCGAATAACTTTGCGCTGGATCACGAATATCGATAAGACGGTGAGGAGCGAGGGAAAGTTCCTGCTCGTCCGGCTTAGCGGTACCAATATCCATTCCTTTATAGATAAGGGCTGAATCAACACTTATCAACTCTACCGGGAGTTGCTGACGCAATCTTATTGCCAGATCTGTTTTTCCCGATGCGGTCGGCCCCATTAAAAAAATGGCCTGAGGTAGTGGCTTACTCATAAATTAAATGCTTCTATTGCTGCGCCGACATCAACCGGACGCAACAAGTTTTGATAATAGTCTTCAAGTGTCTCCCCCCATAACTGCTCCAGCTCAGTCACCAACTGAATCGCCTGTGACAAACTGAATGCATCGGTCGGGATCACTAATTGTGATGCTAACCAGTCCAGTAACTTATCCCACCCCTGAGCTTCCGGGTCCTCGGCCACCGAAGCCAGGTAACCCAGCAAGGTCGGGATCAGCTGTTGCAGGTTTTGCTGCCGAAGCGGCTGGCAGACCGACATAATAATCAGCCCGTTCCGGCCCTTGGCCTTTAATTGAATACCCAGCTGTTTCAGCAGCTGCGCATGTTGTTCGGCACATTCTATCATGCCTGGCTCAACAGGGATCGAATGCGGGATCAACAACGGCTGGGGTTTGAGCCCTTCACTTGCAGCTAGGCGCAGTTGCCCCTTATTGCGCAGGCGCTGGGCATAGTCCAGTGACAAAACAAACACTCCGTCATCACGGCTAAGCAGCAGAAAACGTTGCTCAAACAGACAAAGCGCTTTACCCAGACCAACACCGCAACTCGAATCGATAGCGTTCTGCTTTACCGGCGCAGCAAGCGATGGTTTTGCCGGAGCCAGTTCATAACGCTCTGGCATCTGCGGAGTCTGAACCTGTGACACAGCAGAGTCAATCTCATCCATCTGCGGCGTCTGCATTAATTGCTGGTAAGCACTGACTTCTTTTTTAGACGGAGCTTCATTGCCGTAATGTTGGGAATGACGAGGTTGTGATCCGCCAGATCTGGCTGCTGATGCGCCACTACCAGCATAATTCTGCCCGGCTGAGCGGTTATGACCAGAATAGTTAGCACCTGAGCTTGAGTGGTTGGCACCTGAATAACGAGAGCTGGAGTTATCATTACCCAAGTTATAGCTACCCGTTTTCTCACAGCTATCGCTATTACCTTCCCGACGACGTGGGGAATCAGAATCTCCCGAGGTTGGTAACCACTCACTTGGACTGGCTTTATTGGGATAATCCGGTGTCTGTGCCACAGCAGCCATCAAAGGAGACGGCTCAGCAATCTGGTTTTCCGATGCATCATAACCAGCAGAATTTGTTGCCACAGAGGCTGCCGCGCTGGCGCGCTGAACAGGCTGATAGACCGGTTCGCCCATTTCAAGCTGACTTTGATGCAGGGCACTTTGTAACCCCTGCAAAATAAAATCATGAACCAGACGAGCCTGATGGAAACGTACCTCATGTTTGGCCGGGTGAACGTTAACATCAACTTGGTGTGGGTCCACTTCGATAAACAAGACATAAGCCGCGTACTGATCCGGATTCAGGCTGGTTTCATACGCCTGACGTATAGCGTGGTTGATGAGCTTATCTTTCATCATCCGGCCATTAACGTAGCAATACTGGATATCGTTTTGCGCCCTGGCACCTTGCGGACTGCAAATCCAGCCGGACAGCTTAAGATCGCCATGGGCCAGCTCAACGGCCAGAGCATGGTTAAGGAAATTACTGCCACAAACCGCGGCCAAACGACGCTCTTTTTGTACCTGGGTCTGGGCAGCCCGGTATTGGCGGATCATTTTGCCGTTATGACGCAGGTTAATCGTGACATCAAACCGACTCAGGGCGATGCGCTTGAGCAGCTCATCAATGTGGCTAAACTCGGTTTTCTCGGTGCGCAGAAACTTACGCCGGGCCGGGGTATTGAAAAACAGATCCAGCACTTCCAGTGTTGTGCCGACCGGATGCGCAGCCGGTTTCAGCTTCACATCCATGTCGCGCCCTTCGGCATAAGCAGACCAGGCTTCTTCCTGCTCTGCCGTTTTCGACGTCAGCGTCAGGCGGGAAACAGAACTGATACTCGCCAAAGCCTCACCGCGAAAGCCGAGGCTCATGATTGCTTCCAGATCATCCAGTGTTGAGATCTTCGAAGTGGCATGACGACTCAGGGCCAAGCCCAGTTCATCTTTTGAAATCCCCTTACCGTTATCACGAATGCGAATCGTCCGGCTGCCGCCCTTGTCGATATCAATATCGATACGGGTTGCACCGGCATCCAAGCTGTTTTCTACCAGCTCTTTCACCACCGAAGCGGGGCGCTCAACAACTTCACCGGCAGCAATTTGGTTTGCCAGCCGGGCTGGCAAAATCTGAATAGGCATAATGCACTTCTAATCGGATTAACTTCTGGGAATCGTCAGCTTTTGGCCGACCGCCAGGGTATCGGTACGCAGTTTATTGGCCTCGCGAATACTAGCGACACTGGTCCCGTAACGGGATGCAATCTTACCCAGGAATTCGCCACGCTGGACTGTATGCTGGATAGGCTTAAGGTTACGGCCGTTAATCTTAAGTTTCTGGCCCACCGCCAGCTCATCAGAACGCAACTTGTTCAGGCTGCGGATACTGGCAACCGACACACCATAGTCTGCCGCTATTTTGCCAAGATACTCACCACGTTTCACCGTGTGATTCACTGTTTTCACTACAGCTTTCGCTGAGCGGGTAGACGCAACTGCCACCCCGCCCGGGATCACCAGTACCTGACCTACTTTCAAGGTATTACTGCGAAGATTATTCGCATGCTTCAGGTTCGACACCGACGTCCCGTATTTGGCGGCAATAATGCTAAGCGACTGGCCCGAAGTGACCTTATGCTTGATGCCATTTTTCCTGGACGCAAACAACGTACCTTGCGGTGGCTTAGCATTAAAGTAACTCAGTACCCCTTTATATACTGCGTTTGCCAGTTTGCTCTGGTGAGCACGGGAATTCAGCAGGCGCTCTTCCTTCGGGTTAGTAATAAACCCGGTTTCAACTAGCAGCGACGGGATATCCGGCGATTTTAATACTGCCAGGCTGGCGTGTTCCGGCTTACTCTTGTGCAGCGTAGTGATTTTGCTCAGCTCTTTCAGGACACGAGAGGCTACGTCATAGCCCTCTTTCTGGGAGTGACTGAACTGTAAGTCCAACACCGCCATGCTAAGGTACTGGTCATCGTTATCGCCAGACAGAACATCGCCACCACCGAGTAATTCAGACTGCTTCTCATGCTGCTCCAGCCAGCGACCAATCTCACTGTTGGCCCGGCGTGTATTGAGCACCCATACCGATGCCCCGCGCGGTTGCGGCTTATGGAAACCATCAGCATGGATAGAAACTAACAGGTGTGCTTTGTACTTACGGGCAATCTCCGAGCGCTTATTGAGATTAACAAAGTAGTCACCGCGACGGGTCAGTACCGCTTTCATACCCGGTGTTGCATCTATTTTCGCTGCAACCTTCCTGGCAATATCCATGGTGACATTCTTCTCATATTTTTTGCTCGGACCGATAGAGCCGGGATCTTCCCCGCCATGCCCGGCATCAACAGCAACCACGATATCGTCCGTGCCATAAGGCAACACGGCTTTCTTGTTTTCTGTCACCGACTTCTTTGACTTCAGTACCTGCGCCTTTACCGGCTTCTTGCTGTGCGGTAAATCCAAAACTAAACGGTGGCCGTAGTGACCGTCAGGGGTCGGTGACAATTTGAAAATAGTCGGGTTCACCCCCGCCTTGGTTTCAAACACCAGACGGTAAGAGCCCTTTTCCGGAGGACTACTGCTGCGGATCTTTTTCAGCACGGCACTGTCTTTAACCGTGAGCGGCAGCTTCGTCTTCAGCGACGTATTCTTGAGATCAACAACCAGTCGATCCGGCTTGGTCAGGGTAAAGTAAGAAAATACAGCCGCATCCTGTACGTCCAGAACAACCCGAGTTTCATCGGGCGCCGGCCAGACACGAATGCCCTTCAGCTCGTTGGCCATCACCAACGAACTGAACAATCCTGCCCCTGCTAATAACAAAACATGAAAAAAAGTCCGCGATGACATCCTGATCAACACAACTCCAAACGCTTGATCAAATTTAGACCATATTCATTATTTGCGGTAATCGTCGCTTTACGCTGATCGCCGCTGTAACGCATTTCAATTTCCAGATCAGGAGCTGGCAACAGCCCTTCACCTTTTTCCGGCCACTCAACCAGGCAAATTGCATCTTCAGTGAAATAATCACGGATCCCCATAAATTCCAGCTCTTCCGGATCAGCCAGTCGATACAGATCAAAGTGGTAAACATGCCACGGCGGCAGCTCGTAAGGTTCAACCAAAGTATATGTCGGACTTTTTACATTTCCGTTATGGCCCAGAGCACGGATAAAGCCGCGGCTGAACGTGGTTTTCCCCGCCCCCAAATCTCCGTGCAGAAAAATGGTTGTCTGTTGCTGACATGCTTGTGCTAATTTCAGGCCAAAATCTACTGTTGCCTGCTCATCGGCAAGAAGAGTTTCAAATTTTTGCATTGATATCTTTATCTTGGATTTACTAATTGTCGAATATAAGGAAATAGATCGCTGGCCAACACGCCCCGTTCACCCTCTAGGGCGCATAAATCAGCTGCAGTACTGTGGATCCAAACGCCAACTCTGGCGGCTTCGGACAAGGACAGCCCCTGACCGGCTAACGCACCGATAATGCCAGAAAGCACATCCCCCATGCCACCCGTCGCCATGCCCGGGTTGCCTGCCATGCAGAGCCAGTACTGCTGTCCGCCATAGATCAGCGTACCTGCTCCTTTCAGTACAACAACGCCACCGAATTTCTGTTGCAGCGATTGTGCTGCAGCAAAGCGGTCGGCTTCAACCTCTGCTACTGTCGTTCCCAGTAACCGGGCAGCCTCCCCCGGATGCGGCGTTATTATACGATTATTTTTATAGTCTGGTGAAAGGGCTAATAAGTTCAATCCATCCGCATCCACTACCATGGTTTTCTCGGTCGATTCAAAATGGAACAACAAAGCCTTGCTCCAGTCACTCTGACCAAGCCCGGGGCCAATAACAACCACATCAGCCCAGTCCAGCCGCTGGGTTATTTCGTGGGCCTTATCCTGCCAGCCCTGCGCCATTATCTCAGGTCTAGCCCCGACAATTGACAATACATTGTCAGGTTGAGTGATCACCGCAGTCAAACCTGCGCCACATCGGGCACAAGCTTCCGATGCCAGGCGAATAGCACCTGCCATTCCAAGATCACCACCAACACACAACACTCGACCATGATCACCTTTATGTGCTGTACGAGATCGTGACGGCAAACAGCGACTCACTTCATCTCGGCTGATCCGCATTGCGGCAGGTTTACACTCATCATCAAAAGCGGCTTCAACCCCAAGGCCTGAAAAACAAAGCTGGCCGGTATAATTCGCGGCCTGGCCGGTACATAGCCCCTGCTTCATCCCGATGAAAGTAACCGTCGCCTCAGCCCGGATCACCGGGCCTAATTCTACGCCGGTATCAGCACACAAGCCGGAAGGAATATCCACCGCCACCACCGGGCAGGCAAATTCATTTATCAACTGAATCAACCCGGCACAGTCGCCTCGAACCCGCCCTTTCAACCCGGTTCCGAGCAACGCATCAACCACGACTTCAGTTGATGACGAAATAGATGACTGAGGCTGACAAATCTCACCGCCAGACGCCAGCCAGGCATCACGGGCCAAAGCCGCGTCTCCGGTCAGTTTACCGGCGTCACCCAGTTGCCATAAAATCACATCCATACCAACTTCACGAGCCAGACGCGCCACAATATAACCGTCACCACCGTTATTCCCGCCTCCGGAACACACTAACAGCGACTTCACCTCAGGAAATTGCTGCACCAATACGTCAAACACTGCCTGTCCGGCTCGCTCCATTAACTGATACATTTCCAACTGCATGGCTTTTGCAGCCAGTTGCTCTCCCTGACGAACCTGATCGGCCTTATAAAGACGAACTGGTAGCTGTGAAGTCTCCATGAAATACCTCTAATGTTAGTTATAAGCAGACGATGATGACTGCGACAGGGTAAACCAAAGGCATGATGCATAAATATTGCCCAAAACTTCTGCCGGGCACAATATCTCAACGCGCCTTAACTGCCTGTCTGAGATCCCGCTTCGCGAAGATCAATAAAAGGATCCGTGAAAGCCATGATGATTGTGGTACACTTCCGCCCCCGATTATTCAGCCATACTGTGAATCAAACCTATGAGCATCGACTACAGCGAACTAGCCCATAAGATAAAACAATGGGGTAAAGAGCTTGGTTTTCAACAGGTGGGGATCAGCGACACTGATCTTCAACAGCATGAAGCCCAACTTCAGCGCTGGCTTGATGCAGGCTATCACGGAGACATGGACTGGATGGCTCGCCACGGTATGATGCGAGCCCGCCCGGCAGAGCTACTGCCCGGCACTATCCGGGTGATCAGTGTAAGGATGAATTACTTACCGCCGGAGGCCGGCTTTGCCCAAAGCCTCAACAATCCGGATACCGCCTATATCAGCCGCTATTCGCTTGGCCGCGACTATCATAAGCTGATCCGCAACCGCCTTAAGCGCCTTGGTCAATTAATTGAACAGGAAGCCGGCCAGTTCGGTTACCGCCCTTTTGTCGATTCAGCTCCAATACTGGAACGACCGCTGGCACAAAAAGCCGGATTAGGTTGGACAGGTAAAAACTCCCTGATACTCAATAAAGAAGCCGGGTCATGGTTTTTTCTTGGTGAACTACTGGTCGATTTACCTTTACCGGTTGATACACCGGCTGACAATCAATGTGGGAAATGTGTGGCCTGCATAACCAGCTGCCCGACCGGGGCCATCATTGAAGAAGGTGTCATTGATGCCAGACGCTGCATTTCATACCTAACCATTGAATATGACGGCATTATCCCGGAAGAATTTCGCGAACCAATCGGTAGCCGAATATACGGTTGTGATGACTGTCAGCTGGTATGCCCGTTTAACCGCTTCTCAGACATTACCGATGAAGCCGATTACCATTGCAGGGATAGCCTGGACCAACCACCACTGCATGAATTATTCCAATGGACCGAAAAAGAGTTTCTAAAAAACACTGAAGGCTCTGCAATTCGCCGTATTGGTCATATCCAGTGGTTACGTAACCTGACTATTGCCATGGGCAATGCCCCTTATCAGGACGATATTCTGGCCGCCCTACAAGCACGCCTCGGAGAAAATGAGCTACTTGATGTACACCTTCACTGGGCAATCTGTAAGCAAGAGGAAAAGCGCAAAGCAAATGTCATTGACGTTTTGCCGGCCAAAACTAAACGATTAGTGCGAATTGTGGAAAAGGGACTTCCGCGTGACGCATAACATATCCTAAAAAGAATCGACTGCCGAACGGCCTGCATCATTACGCCAGCTCAGAAGTACTCCATTTTGTATTCCGCTACAAAATGAGAGCGTCATCCTGCTAAGTGGAAAATGTGGAAAACATTTTCATACCAGCCAAATATTAACCTTGTTCAAAATATTAAACACAGCCCTGTGGGTAGCTAATCAAAACAGTTATCCCAAGAAGCACCATATTGATCGCGCTGTATATAAACTATGGATAAAAACAACAAAAGCCATATATATCAAGGCTTTGAGCTGTTGATATTTTTAGTGGAATTATGAGGAGTTTAATCGTTTGGCTGCAAACCGAAGAGTTATTCACACGGCATCGGCACACGTAATCAACCGACTTACCCACAGTTTATGATGTGTGGATAAGTCTGTGTACTAACAATGGAATTCATCCAGATAACAGGTGAAAAACCTCAAAAGCAGTCGCTCTTGAATAAAGCATTTAACCTGAATAATGAAGAGAAGATACGATACACAGATCTTTTAAGACCGCCTTTATGGCCGCCGATAAGGCATGGCTTGCAGTATCAACTTGATTAAAGAGCATGTGTCGTCACTTGACACCAATACGCTATGGTATTGGCTACAGAGCACCAAGTTCAGCTAAGACAAAAAAGCCAGCCCATAAGGCAGACTCAGTATCAGATGATTGATGTTGTATTCGAAGCGGTTGCTTCTTACGGTTTCCAGTAGCCGAAGCTATGAAACTTGAGGTAACACACAAAGCTATCGATTGTCGAATAACTCAGGAATGCTACATTAGGACTAATACTTCACAGTAGTAGTTTCACCGTTAACAAACGATGACGGAAGAAATTGGAGCGACACACGAGGTTCGAACTCGTGACCTCAACCTTGGCAAGGTTGCGCTCTACCAGCTGAGCTAGTGTCGCATTTGGTTGCGGGGGCCGGATTTGAACCGACGACCTTCGGGTTATGAGCCCGACGAGCTACCAAGCTGCTCCACCCCGCGTCCGTATTGTTTCACCGATAAAGCCCGATGACAGCTTAAATTGGAGCGACACACGAGGTTCGAACTCGTGACCTCAACCTTGGCAAGGTTGCGCTCTACCAGCTGAGCTAGTGTCGCATTGGTTGCGGGGGCCGGATTTGAACCGACGACCTTCGGGTTATGAGCCCGACGAGCTACCAAGCTGCTCCACCCCGCGTCCGTATTGTTTCACCGATAAAGCCCGATGACAGCTTAAATTGGAGCGACACACGAGGTTCGAACTCGTGACCTCAACCTTGGCAAGGTTGCGCTCTACCAGCTGAGCTAGTGTCGCATTGGTTGCGGGGGCCGGATTTGAACCGACGACCTTCGGGTTATGAGCCCGACGAGCTACCAAGCTGCTCCACCCCGCGTCCGTATTGTTTCACCGATAAAGCCCGATGACAGCTTAAATTGGAGCGACACACGAGGTTCGAACTCGTGACCTCAACCTTGGCAAGGTTGCGCTCTACCAGCTGAGCTAGTGTCGCATGGGAAGTCTTTCACCTTCCGGTTACCGCCGAAGCCATAACCTATCAAATTGGAGCGACACACGAGGTTCGAACTCGTGACCTCAACCTTGGCAAGGTTGCGCTCTACCAGCTGAGCTAGTGTCGCATGGGAAGTCTTTCACCTTCCGGTTACCGCCGAAGCCATAACCTATCAAATTGGAGCGACACACGAGGTTCGAACTCGTGACCTCAACCTTGGCAAGGTTGCGCTCTACCAGCTGAGCTAGTGTCGCATGGGAAGTCTTTCATCTTCCGGTTACCGCCGAAGCCATAACCTATCAAATTGGAGCGACACACGAGGTTCGAACTCGTGACCTCAACCTTGGCAAGGTTGCGCTCTACCAGCTGAGCTAGTGTCGCATTTGGTTGCGGGGGCCGGATTTGAACCGACGACCTTCGGGTTATGAGCCCGACGAGCTACCATACTGCTCCACCCCGCGTCCGTATTGTTTCACCGATAAAGCCCGATGACAGCTTAAATTGGAGCGACACACGAGGTTCGAACTCGTGACCTCAACCTTGGCAAGGTTGCGCTCTACCAGCTGAGCTAGTGTCGCATAGGAAGTCTTTCACCTTCCGGTTACCGCCGTAGCCATAACCTATCAAATTGGAGCGACACACGAGGTTCGAACTCGTGACCTCAACCTTGGCAAGGTTGCGCTCTACCAGCTGAGCTAGTGTCGCATGGGAAGTCTTTCATCTTCCGGTTACCGCCGAAGCCATAACCTATCAAATTGGAGCGACACACGAGGTTCGAACTCGTGACCTCAACCTTGGCAAGGTTGCGCTCTACCAGCTGAGCTAGTGTCGCATAGGAAGTCTTTCACCTTCCGGTTACCGCCGTAGCCATAACCTATCAAATTGGAGCGACACACGAGGTTCGAACTCGTGACCTCAACCTTGGCAAGGTTGCGCTCTACCAGCTGAGCTAGTGTCGCATTGGTTGCGGGGGCCGGATTTGAACCGACGACCTTCGGGTTATGAGCCCGACGAGCTACCAAGCTGCTCCACCCCGCGTCCGTATTGTTTCACCGATAAAGCCCGATGACAGCTTAAATTGGAGCGACACACGAGGTTCGAACTCGTGACCTCAACCTTGGCAAGGTTGCGCTCTACCAACTGAGCTAGTGTCGCATTTGGTTGCGGGGGCCGGATTTGAACCGACGACCTTCGGGTTATGAGCCCGACGAGCTACCAAGCTGCTCCACCCCGCGTCCGTATTAGCAAAAACAGTTAAAAGGATAACTGCCTTCGAGGCTGCGCATTATACGAGGAAAATTTACGGATGCAATAGTTCCAAAAACAAAAACCGCAAATTTTCCTGCAAACGCTTATTTTACAATCAAATATTGAAGATATGTTCACGATAGTAGCGTAATTCAGCGATCGAATCACGAATATCATCCAGCGCCAAATGGCTGCCCTTCTTATTGAAGCCAGATAAAAGCTCTGGTTTCCAGCGACGGGTAAGCTCTTTCAACGTACTGACATCCAGATAGCGATAGTGGAAGTACTGCTCCAGCTCAGGCATATGCTTGTATAGAAAACGGCGATCCTGGCCGATACTATTACCACAGATTGGCGATGCGCCTTTCGGTACCCACTGCTCCAGGAAAGCGATCGTCTGGCGAACAGCTTCTTCTTCATCAATATTGCTCTGTCGAATCCGCTCAACCAATCCGCTATTGGTATGGGTTGTCGTGCACCATTCATCCATTTTTGCCAATTCAGCTTCCGGCTGATGAATTGCCAGCACCGGACCTTCAGCCAGAATATTTAGCTGTGCATCCGTCACTATGGTTGCAATTTCAATAATTTGGTGAGTTTCCGGATCCAAACCGGTCATCTCCAGATCGATCCAAATTAAGTTCTGATCGCTGATTGTCATTGGATATTGCCTATTTTGTGAGTAAACCATGTATGATAATACCAAACGGAATCATTATCTGAATCCCAATAGGCCCAGATAATTAATCCAGTGGATATATTACCGTAAGCCAACCAAACTGAACGATATTCTTGTGGCAAAAAAGAAAAAGCTGACTAAAGGTCAGAGCCGCCGAGTGCGCTCTAACCAAAACAAACGACTACGTCGTGATAAAGATGACGTACAGTGGGATGAAGCCCTGCTGGAGTCCGCCCGTGAGGGCCTGGTGATCACCCGCTTCGGCCAACATGCCGATGTCGAAGATCCGGAAACAGGCATCATCCACCGCTGCAACCTGCGCCGAAGCATCCAGAGCCTGGTATCCGGTGACCGTGTCGTCTGGCGCCCCGGTGTTGAAGCCCTGCAGGGGATCGCAGGTGTGGTGGAAGCCGTGCACGAACGTGAATCCATGCTAACCCGCCCGGACTACTACGATGGCGTTAAAGCCGTTGCCGCGAACGTCAACCGAATCATTATCGTATCGGCCGTTGTTCCCGAGCTGTCACTCAACATCATTGACCGTTATCTGATTGCTGCGGAAACAGTTGGTATTGAACCACTGATTGTTCTCAATAAAGTTGATTTACTGGATGATGAAAACCGTCAACAGGTTGAACAGACGCTGTCGCTCTATCAGGATATCGGTTACCAACTTCGCTTTGTCAGTACCGATACCGGCGAAGGAATGGATCAACTGAAAGAAGATCTCAAAGATCACGTTACTATCTTTGCTGGCCAGTCTGGTGTGGGTAAATCCAGTATGGTCAATGCACTGATGCCGGAAGTAGACGCCGAAATCGGTGATGTATCAGAAAACTCAGGCCTTGGTCAGCACACGACCACAGCAGCTCGCCTGTACCACTTCCCTGAAGGTGGTGACCTGATCGACTCTCCCGGAGTACGTGAATTCGGCCTCTGGCATCTGGAACCAGAACAGGTTACTGAAGCTTTTGTTGAGTTCCGTGAATACCTTGGCGGCTGCAAATTCCGAGACTGTAAGCACGGCAACGATCCCGGCTGTCTGATCCGCGAAGCCGTCGAAGAAGGCAAAATCAGCCAGGAACGCTACGAGAGCTATCACAGGATCATCGAGAGCATGTCAGAAAACGTCGCTAACCGTCAGTTTTCCCGCAACAAGCCCGAATAATCTCGAGCCTCCCCTATACTAAGGGGAGGACTCCTCCCACCACCAACCACTGACTTTCCTCACTAATTTAGGTATTATTATTTGTTCGGGTTATTCTTGGAATGTTATAAGAGTGACCAAGTTGTTGATTAGTTGAGACTTTCTGGAAAACATACCGTGCACGATAATCTCAAAATCGGTCTGCAGTACTGCGCGCCGAAACATGCCCTGACCCGTCTGGCAGGCAAACTCGCTTCACTTAAAGCCGGCATGCTGACCACAGCCGTTATTCGCTGGTTCATCGGCCGCTACAAAGTTGATATGGCTGAAGCTCGCAACCCGGATCCTGCGGCGTATGCGACCTTTAATGATTTCTTTGTCCGCGAGCTGAAAGACGGCGCTCGTCCAATCAACGACGATGCCAATATCATTTCCCACCCGGCAGATGCCTGCGTCAGCCAGCTTGGCCCGATCAAAGAAGGCCGCCTGTTCCAGGCTAAAGGCCACTACTTTGACGCCGTTGAGCTATTGGGCGGTGATGAAGAACTGGCTGAAGAATTCAAAGACGGTGATTTTGCGACCCTTTACCTGTCGCCACGTGACTATCACCGTGTTCACATGCCATGTGACGGCACCCTGCGCCAGATGATCTATATCCCGGGCGATCTGTTCTCGGTTAACCCGCTGACAGCAAAGAACGTTCCGAACCTGTTTGCCCGCAACGAACGTGTGGTATGTATCTTTGATACGGCGCATGGCCCTGTTGCTCAGGTACTGGTTGGCGCAACGATCGTCGGCAGCATCGAAACGGTATGGGCTGGTACAGTAACACCGCCAACCGGACCGGAAGTCCGCCGCTGGAACTACCCGGCTGAAGGTGATCAGGCAGTTGTCTTGAAGAAAGGCGAAGAAATGGGCCGCTTCAAGCTGGGATCAACAGTAATCAACCTGTTCCCGAAAGAGGCCATCCGCTTCGTTGAAGACATGAAACCGGATCAGCCAACCCGCATGGGCCAGCCATATGCAGAGCTGAAACAACCGGGTGATGCAGAAGCGTAACCACTTAACATTTTTGAATAAAAGGGGCTGTTTCAGCCCCTTTTTTGATAAAAAAAATTGACCATACCGAGGAAATTTTCGCCGCTCAAATAGTATGCTGATGAATAGTCTATAACTACAAGCAAACCGACATACGACATACTATGAAGAAGATATCCATTGCTCAGCTTTTTAAGCTGCTGATCGCTTTCGGGATCCCGCTCGGTATTTTGATGCTCCCCATCGACATCATACCGATAGAGGGGCTGACACTTATCCAACACCGGCTGCTTACCATCTTTGCTCTCGCCGCTCTTCTCTGGGTCCTTGAACCTGTTCCTGTTTTCGCTACTTCCATCTTAATCATTGCCCTCGAGCTCATCATGATCTCCGATAAAGGGCTGCACCTGTTCCGCAGCCCGCCAAGCGGACATGATTTAGGTGAGATGCTCAAGTACACAGATATCTTCGGCGCCTTTTCATCACCTATTATCATCCTGTTTATGGGTGGTTTTGCCCTAGCGATTGCCGCTTCCAAATATGAACTGGATAACAACCTGGCCCGAGTCCTGCTCAAACCGTTCGGCACCCAACCCAGGTTCATCATGCTGGGGCTGATGCTGATCACTGCGGTGTTCTCAATGTTTATGTCCAATACCGCCACCACAGTCATGATGCTGGCCCTTCTGGCCCCGATCGTAGCTTCTGTACCTAAAGGTGATACCGGCATCAAAGCACTGGTGCTATGTATTCCGATTGCCGCCAATACCGGTGGTATTGCCACGCCTATCGGTACGCCACCGAATGCCATTGCGCTGCAATACCTGACCGGCGAACACAGTATCAGCTTCCTGGGCTGGATGGTATTTGGTCTGCCATTTGTCGTCCTTCAGCTGGCATTTGCCTGGTGGCTGCTACAAAAACTGTTTCCCTCGACTCAGAATCAGATGCACCTCAAACTTGACGGTTCATTCCAGACCGGATGGCAGGCCATGGTGGTCTATGTCACCTTCGCCCTGACCATCATTCTGTGGATGACCACCGCCCTGCACGGTATGAATACCTATGTTGTCTCCATCATCCCATTGGCGGTATTCACCCTAACCGGGATCATGGGTAAAGAAGAGCTGAAACTGATCAACTGGGATGTACTCTGGCTGGTTGCCGGTGGTATCGCTATCGGCCTGGGCCTGGATAAAACCGGCCTGGCAGCAGCCCTAGCCCATGCGATCGACTACAACAGCCTGTCGCCGGTCGCCGTGGTTCTGACCCTGTCGCTGATCTGCTGGCTGATGGCAAACTTCATGTCGAATACCGCCACCGCCAACCTGTTGATGCCAATTGCTGCTGCCGTTGCTGCCTCAATGGAAAGCCTGGCTTCACTGGGAGGCCTGCAAGGCGTGTTAATTGTGGTCGCCTTCTCAGCATCGCTGGGCATGATCCTACCGGTATCAACGCCACCTAACTCACTGGCTTATTCCACCGGTCTTATCGAAAGCAAAGATATGGCCAAAGCCGGAGTCATTATCGGTATTGTGGGCCTGATTGTGCTGTATATCGGTGCCATGATACTAACCTGATTCCGACCAACCACTTCCGCAGAGGTAAGGGATACCTCTGCGGAATTTTCCGAATGTGGCCTTTCTCCCCATTTGGTAGCAAGGTCACACTTTTCCCAACCAATATCGCTAATGATTAACCACTCACTGCCGATAAATTAAGCAGTTCATACCTAATCTTTAATCATCATGCCGATAACAACAACAATACGGTAGAACGCGAGAACCTCGATGAAATACACGATCAAACTCAAAATACAGATCGCAATAGCAGTAATTATTGCCTCTGTCAGCGCAGTTCAGGCTTGGATATCCATCAACCAGTTAAAACAGGAAACCACCTCAGAAATCAGCAGCCAGATGCAAAATATCAGCGAGGCCACCAGCCGCTATATTACTGACTGGCTCAAAACCCGCAGCGAGATGATGCTAGCGAATGAATCGCTGATCGCCAACGAACCCAATGTGGATCGTGAACTCCTGCTGACCAAACGCGCCGGTCAGTTCCTGTCTGTTTATGCCGGTTTTGCCGATGGCAGCATCGCTTACGGCGATAAAACGGAAGACTGGCCAAGTGACTACGATCCCCGTACCCGCCCTTGGTACAAAGATGCCATCAGCGCCGGTAATCTGGTGTTGACTGAACCGTATCAGGACTTTGACGGCAGTATTGTAGTGAGCTTTGCTAAAGCCTTTGATGGTCGCAAGCGTGGGGTTCTGGCTGCCGATTTGACCGTTACCCACATCATCGACCAAATCCTGAACCTCAAGCTGGATAACAACGGCTTTGCACTGCTGATCGACGGTAACAACAACATCGTGGCTTACCGAGACGAAAAGCTGAGTCAGAAGCCAATCACTGAGCTTGACGGTGAACTGACACCAGCTCTGTTCAGCCAGCTTCAGAGCGAACAAGCTATCCACACCATTGAGTTCGATGGCGACAGCCGGGAGAAACTTATCTACGCGACACCGGTTCCGGGCACTGACTGGACCCTGGCGCTGGTTGAAGACAAAGACTTGGCCTATGCCTCTATCGGCGAGCAGGTGAAGTTTGTCCTATTTGCTTCTGTTCTGCTGTATATCGTCATTGCCGCCGTAGCGACCTTCATAATCAACAACCTGCTGCGCCCACTGACAGTGCTGAACCAGTCGGTCAGCCAACTTGCTCAGGGCAGTGGTGATTTGACCCAGCGTATTGAAATCAAGCGTATGGACGAAATTGGTGAGCTGGCAGAAAACATGAACCGCTTCCTGGCCCAGTTACAGACCATGATCAAAGGTGTCGTCAACCATTCAGGAACCTTAAGCCAGCATGCTGAGCGCTCAGCTCAGCAAAGCAGTCAGGCTTCAGCTCGTGTTGCCGATCAGCAAAACGACGTCAACCAGATTGCAACAGCAATCCACGAAATGTCAGCCACTTCCGGTGAAGTTGCCAATCATGCGGAAATGACCGCCTCTGCCGCTCAGGCTTCAACCGCTGCTTGTGATCAAGGTCAGGAAGTGATCGGTCAGAACCGTGATGCTATTACCTCACTGGCAAATCAGGTCCAGGATGCCGCGAATGTTATCCACGAGCTGGAAAACAATGCCCAAGGTATCAATCAGATCCTGTCAACGATTCAGGGCATCGCTGAGCAGACCAACCTGCTGGCACTGAACGCCGCCATTGAGGCAGCCCGTGCAGGTGAACAAGGCCGCGGCTTTGCCGTGGTTGCCGACGAAGTCCGGGTACTGAGTCAACGTACGCATGATTCTACGGAAGAAATCCGCAGCATGATTGAAACCCTGCAGCAAAACACCCAGCAAGCAGTTGATAGCATGCAAACCAGTAATGAGCTGGCTGAGCAGAGCGTGGGATATGCAGAAGCTGCCAATGACAGCCTGACGCAAATCACCCAATCAATTACAGAGATATCAGATATGGCAACCCATATCGCCAGCGCCGCAGAAGAACAGCGTGCGGTCAGCGAAGATATCAGCCGTAATACCCAGGCAATCAAAGAAGCCTCGGATCACCTGGCAGAACAGACAGCCCAGGTCAGCCAGAGCAGCCTCGAAATGAACAACTCAGCAGAGACCATGCGCCGGGATGTCGAGCGCTTTAAAGTTTAAAACGCTGCGTTTAAATCAAGTCAACAGCCGCCATCTGGCGGCTGTTTTCTTATATGTATTCCATGCCTGATACCCAAATAAAAATACACTAGACATCTTACCAGCCTCTTTTGGGTACAGTTACAAGTGATAACTATTTGCATTTAGAGCTTGTATTGCTTATAGTTTGTTCCGCTTCGATAAGACGCCTTGAAATCCTAACTTGCCGCCTGTCGATGCACTACTGGCTGTTCCCCGGCTTTCTGGCTTTTCACATTTACGTAGAAGCTGTCATAGGAAAGTCTATCCGTACTTAATGGCTCAGGTACGGAAAACACCAACAGGTAAGATCGAACACCCTTTGGCCGCATGGCCACTCGAACACATGGCTGACAATAAAAAACGCGGCAATTGCCGCGTTTTTTATATCTGCTTGATAAGTAAGATCGGAAATCAGGCAATATCGATCGGAAACGCCGTCACCTGATCAATATGATCCAATCCCTGCGCCAGCATGATCAAACGATCAATGCCCAACGCAACCCCGGCACAATCCGGGAAACCAGCACGCAATGCCTCCACTAGGTGATGATCAATCGGCTGAGGTGCCAGCCCCATCTTCAGGCGCTTACCATTATCATCTTCAAAACGAGCCAGTTGCTCATCGCCATCAGCCAGTTCATGGAAACCATTAGCCAATTCAATGCCTTTAAAATAGACCTCAAAACGCTCAGCTACCCGAAGATCATCCGGGTTGATCTGCGCCAGAGCTGCCTGCGAAGCAGGGAAATCATAAACAAATGCCGGCACCTGCTGGCCGATTTTCGGCTCTACCCCGACACTGAACAACAGTTGCAACAAGGTATCGCGGTCTTCTTCCGGCTCAGCAATATCAGACAGCCCCAGAGAGCCGGCAGCAGCTTTCAGCTCATCCATACTACCTTCCAGCGGACACACACCAAGGACACGGATAAACGCCTGCTGGTAAGTCATGCGTTCGGCAGCCTGACAGCCCAGAACTAACTGCAGCAACTCATCCATTTCATCCATCAGCTGATGATGATCAAAGCCCGGGCGATACCACTCCAACATGGTAAATTCAGGATTATGATACCTGCCTGACTCTTCATTACGGAATGACTTACAGATCTGGTAGATGGGGCCACTACCGGCTGACAACAACCGCTTCATATGGAACTCAGGGCTGGTCATCAGATACAACATCTGACCATCCGCAAAACCTGGCCCGACAAACTGAGTCTGAAAAGTATGAAGATGGATATCTGTCACTGTTGCCTGGCTCATCGCAGGTGTATCCACTTCCATTACCTTACGACGAGCAAAGAAATCACGAATGGTGGCGATAGTCGCCGCACGCTGTTTCAGCTGTTCAATTGAGGCGGTAGGTTGCCAATGAAAAGTCATAGAGCACTTCTTAATATACGAGTGATTATTTTGTCGCCCAGTTTACCAAACTCCCCTTTAAGCAGCAGCCAGATTACATACCAATACTCTCACCGATGCATACATGTGACTAATTATGAATAGGCACACTTTCAAAAGGTAAACACCAACCACAAATTAGATCACCACAGAAACACAATAAAGCAACATTACAAACACCAAACAGACATAAAACCAACATTAATTGGTTATGCAACCCTTATCACCATTCGGTTCCTTTTTTAAATTAAGGAGTTAGAACAAAAGCACGAAACACACCCTTAATGAGCCAGAAACAATTCACACAAAATAAAACGGTAATTTAACAACCATAAAACATTGCAGCTTGTGACAATAATCACAGTTTTTGTAATCATCTTATACTTTTGGGCTATTTCCATAAAAAAGCTGCGTCTAAATCAAATTTTCTGCCGATTTTGTTTCATAGAATGACCTCAGGATTTCAAGGATAAGTACGCTTTAGCGTACTTTTTTAAATTTTATCGTCTTACCTTCGGAGGATAGCTGTGAAGACTATTACCACAGATATCGCTGTAATCGGCGCAGGTGGTGCAGGCCTGCGTGCTGCCATCGCTGCAGCAGAAGCAAACCCAGACTTGGAAATTGCACTGATTTCTAAAGTTTACCCAATGCGCTCTCACACCGTAGCGGCTGAGGGTGGTTCCGCTGCCGTAATCAAGGATGAAGATAGCCTGGATAACCACTTCAACGATACTGTTGGCGGTGGTGACTGGCTGTGTGAACAGGACGTTGTTGAATATTTCGTAGAAAATGCGACTCGCGAGATGACTCAGCTGGAGCAGTGGGGTTGTCCATGGAGCCGTAAGGAAAACGGCGACGTTAACGTTCGTCGTTTCGGCGGTATGAAGGTTGAACGTACGTGGTTCGCAGCGGATAAAACCGGCTTCCACATGCTTCACACTCTATTCCAGACTTCTATCAAGTACGATCAGATCAAACGCTTCGACGAATACTTCGTTGTTGACCTGCTGGTTGACGAAGGCGAGGTTCAGGGTCTGATTGCTATCCACATGTCCGAAGGTGAACTGGTTTGCATCAAAGCGAAGTCTGTTGTTCTTGCAACAGGTGGCGCAGGTCGTGTTTACCACTGCAACACTAACGGCGGTATCGTAACCGGCGACGGTATGGCGATGGCTTTCCGTCACGGCGTGCCACTGCGTGATATGGAGTTCGTTCAGTATCACCCAACAGGTCTGCCAGGCACTGGTATCCTGATGACCGAAGGTTGTCGTGGTGAAGGCGGTATCATTGTCAACAAGAACGGCTACCGTTACCTGCAAGACTACGGCATGGGCCCGGAAACTCCAGTTGGCCAGCCAAAGAACAAATACATGGAACTGGGTCCTCGCGACAAAGTTTCTCAGGCTTTCTGGCACGAACAGCAGAAAGGCAACACTATCAAGCACCCTCTGGGTGACGTAGTGCACCTTGACCTTCGCCACTTGGGTGAAGAGTACCTACACGAGCGTCTGCCGTTCATCTGTGAGCTGGCGAAAGCGTACGTTAACGTTGACCCGGCGAAAGAGCCTATCCCTATCCGTCCAACTGTTCACTACACCATGGGTGGTATTGAGACTGACAACCACAACGAAACCCGCATCAAGGGTCTGTTCGCTGTAGGTGAATGTTCATCTGTTGGTCTGCACGGTGCTAACCGTCTGGGTTCTAACTCTCTGGCTGAGCTAGTTGTATTCGGCCGCGTTGCCGGTGAAGGTGCAGCGAAGCGTGCTGAAGAATTCAAAGGCTGGAACGAAGACGTCATCGCAGCACAAATCAAAGACGTTCAGGCTCGCATCGATACCCTGATGGCTCAAGAAGGTGACGAAAACTGGGCTGACATCCGTACTGAAATGGGCCAATCCATGGAAGCAGGCTGTGGTATCTACCGCCAGGAAGATCTGATGCAGGCTACTATTGAGAAGCTGGCCGAGCTTCGCGAGCGTTACAAGAAGATCAGCATCAAAGACAAAGGCAAAGTATTCAACACCGATCTGCTATACGCAATCGAAGTTGGCTACGGCCTGGAAGTCGCGGAAGCGATGGCTCACTCTGCAATTCAGCGTCGTGAATCCCGTGGTGCACACCAGCGTCTTGACGAAGGTTGCACAGAGCGTGATGACGAGAACTTCCTGAAGCATACGCTGGCCTACTACAACGGTGACAAAGCACCTCGCATCGAATACAGCGACGTGACTATCACCAAGTCTCAGCCTAAAGCCCGTCTGTACGGTGCAGCGGCAGAAGAGGCAGCAGCGAAAGAAGCAGCAGAGCAGAAAGAGGAGCAGGCATAATGTCAGGCAACCGCATCCAAAAAGTAGAAATTCTGCGTTATGACCCGGCCAAGGACGCAGAACCATACTTCGAAACTTTCGAAGTACCGTTTAACGAAACCATGTCTGTACTGGACGCACTGGGTTACATCAAAGATAACCTGGACAAAGATCTGGCCTACCGCTGGTCTTGCCGTATGGCAATCTGTGGTTCTTGCGGCATGATGGTCAACAACGTGCCGAAACTGGCTTGTAAGACTTTCCTGCGTGACTACCAGAACGGCCTGAAGATCGAGCCACTGGCGAACTTCGCAATCGAAAAAGACCTGATTGTTGATATGACTCCGTTCATCGAGCGTCTGGAAGCAATCAAGCCATACATCATCGGTAATGACCGCACTCCGGAAGATGGCCCGAACAACCAGACTCCAGAGCAAATGGCGCGCTACAAGCAGTTCTCAGCCTGTATCAACTGTGGCCTGTGCTATGCAGCTTGTCCTCAGTTCGGTCTGAACCCAGAGTTCATTGGCCCGGCAGCGCTGACCCTGGCTCACCGTTACAACCTGGACAGCCGTGACAACGGTGCTGATGAGCGTATGAAGCTGATCAACGGCGAAAACGGTGCATGGGGCTGTACGTTCGTAGGTTACTGTTCTGAAGTTTGTCCGAAGAGCGTAGACCCGGCAGCAGCGGTTAACCAAGGCAAAGTTGAATCTTCTAAAGATTTCGTTATTGCCATGTTGAAACCTCAGGAGGCATAAGGATGAGCAACCGTAAACCTTACGTTCGCGAAATGAAGCGTACCTGGTGGAAGGATCATCCTTTCTACCGCTTCTACATGGTTCGTGAAGCAACTGTACTACCACTGATTTTCTTCACCATCTGCCTGACTTTCGGTCTTGGCTGCCTGGTGAAAGGTCCTGAAGCGTGGCAAAGCTGGCTGGATTTCATGGCGAACCCTGTCGTGCTAATCCTGAACATCCTGGCACTGGCTGGTAGCCTGTTCCACGCACAGACTTTCTTCAGCATGATGCCTCAGGTGATGCCAATCCGCATCAAAGGCAAAACGCTGGACAAGAAAATCATTGTTCTGGGTCAGTGGGCTGCAGTAGCAGCAATTACACTGTTCGTTCTGGTACTGGTTTAAGGAGAGCCCCATGATTAACCTGAATCCTAAACGTTCTGACGAGCCGGTATGGTGGGGTCTGTTCGGTGCTGGCGGTACTTGGTTTGCCATGCTGACACCTGTAACCGTGCTGGTACTGGGCATCATGGTTCCGCTTGGCATGATTGATGCCGAGGCAATGAGCTATGAGCGTGTATCTGGTTTCGTAACCAGCATCATCGGTGGCCTGTTCACTATCGCCACTCTGGCACTACCAATGTGGCATGCAATGCACCGTGTTCACCACGGTATGCACGACCTGAAATTCCACACAGGTACAGCGGGTAAAGTTGCCTGCTACGCAACTGCCTTCCTGGTATCTGCGCTGGCTGTTATTTTCGTCTTTATGATTTAAAGAGAAAATACGATTCAACAAGAGCGGCATCACTTCGGTGGTGCCGCTCTTTTGTTTTCTTCACATCAATTTCATCACTTACACGCTATTACACGCCATTACACCCAACGGCTATCCCGCTCTATACAATTGGGCCTCGCAACATTCAATTTTCGTTGAACATTTTGTCCGGGTTACCCATATGAACAATAAAGTCATTCTTCTGGCTTCAATTTTGGCCGCTACACTAACCGGGTGTAGTGAAGACACATCAAGCTCAACTTCGAACTCAACATCAGCGCAGGCAATTGATGCCTCAAAACCCAATGAGGTGTTAAAGCTGGGGAATAACTACAAAATCGACTTTGGCATTAAATCCATCAAGCCCCTGTCAGATAGCCACTTCAATGTAGATGCCACCGTGTTCAGTAACGAGCTGATGAAAAACGGCTTTTTCGCTCAGGTTAATGGAATAACAAAACGGAACTACAAAACGTTTTCTGATGCCGAATTCAGTTTCGATGTGACAGCAACAACAGCTGAAGGGAAAAAGTATCAACTGACCAACTATAACGTCTATTACGAAAACTTTACCTCCACCAAAGTCCCGGCAGAGCTTGCTATCGCTAAAATCGAAAATGACCCGAACAACGTAAAATTGTGGGGAAAGATAACATCGGCAAAAATCGATCGTGATTTTGTCGATAACAACGAAGGAAGTAAGTTCAGCATAGATAATATGCGACCAATGAACTTATATGTACGTGTCGCCGATACACTGAGTAACGGAATTCAGTTCCTTCCGACAGCCCCGGACAACAGTACCAATCAATACCAGAAAGTATCGAATGGCAATTGCACTATCATTACCGATACAACCGGCGAGCTAAACCGCAACGGTATCAAACATAAAACCTGTATCGAGGTTCATGGCTATAAGATCCCGCTTCTTATTGAAGACAAAGCCCAACAAAACTCAGAAGCCAAAGTTGCCCATGTAAAAAAAATCATGGTTTATTACCTCAATCACTTACCGGCTGAAATTACCAAGGCTATTTCTGACAGCAATGCCACGATGGCATTTTTCTACGACGAGGACTGGAGTGATCGTGCCGGTGATTTCATGGAAGAAAACTATCGCTTCCAGGATCTGTTCTCGACAGAAACCACCACGACCGATACAGATCATGACAAAGACTACTTAGCGAATAAGCGCGATGCCGCATTTGAAGAGATTCTTCATTTTGTTCACGACTACGGCATTATGAACTACGCAATAGCTCACCCGACCTCACAATGGGCCGCTATGCAAAAAGAATTGGATACATTGAACGAAAAAGCCATTCGCTCCGGTAACTATTATCCAAACGGCAAAGTTTCAACGATTGCAGAAGCGGATCTGGATGCAGAATCCTACGATCAGGAATATCTGGCTTATGCGCTCTACGCCTATTACGACATCAACAACAAGAACTTCGCAGCTTCAGAGTCAAAGTCATCAACATATGCAGACCTGACAACCAATGATCCTGATATGGTGAAATTCTTGGATAAGTATTTCCCTGCCCGAAATGACTTCAAGGCAACGTTCCCAGGTTACCCAAACAACTAACCTCATTATTCCTCTATAAAAAGAAGCCTGGTCATGATGACCAGGCTTCTTGATTTCGGCAGAAAATACCGTCAATAGCCTTTCACTAAAGAGGCCATCAACAATCAATTCCTAGGATATCAGGCAACAAAAAAGGCCGCCTGAGCGACCTTTTTCAGCAATAGCCGGGGATTACTTCACGCGGCTTACGTATTCACCAGAGCGGGTGTCAACTTTGATCACTTCGCCAATCTGGATGAACAGAGGAACACGTACAACTGCACCAGTAGACAGAGTTGCCGGCTTACCACCAGTACCCTGAGTATCGCCTTTAAGGCCTGGATCAGTTTCAGTTACTTCAAGCTCAACGAAGTTTGGTGGTGTCACTGCGATTGGGTTGCCGTTCCACAGTGTTAGCGTACAGCTATCGTTTTCTACCAGCCATTTCGCATTGTCACCAACAGCTTTCAGGTCTGCCGCGATCTGCTCGAAAGTTTCATTGTTCATGAAGTGGTAGAATTCACCGTCGTTGTACAGGTAATCAAGATCGGTGTCGATTACGTCTGCAGCTTCAACTGTTTCACCAGATTTGAAAGTCTTCTCAAGAACTTTACCAGAAAGCAGTTTACGGATTTTCACACGGTTGAACGCCTGGCCTTTACCTGGCTTAACAAATTCGTTTTCGATAATGACACATGGTTCATTATCAAGCATAATTTTCATTCCGCCGCGGAATTCATTGGTGCTGAAAGACGCCATTTCTATCCTCTTAACATCTTCGAGTTGTATTTAATGCCGCACATAATAACCCGAAACGCCGCAACTGTTGAGCAAAACTGGCTTAATGAGCTTGCGAATGCGATATCAGACCCTTATCAACTGCTCAAAACCCTGAAAATTGATCCTGCGCCGTGGGAAAAAGGGCTGGGAGCCCGGAAATTATTTGCGCTGCGTGTTCCTATGAGCTTTGTCGAAAGAATGGAAGTTGGCAACCCCTACGATCCATTGTTGCGCCAAGTGCTCCCGCTGGAAGAAGAATATGAAGTACATAAAGGCTACTCACTCGATCCGCTGGAAGAACAGGACAACGCCATTCCCGGCTTGCTACACAAGTACAAAAACCGGGTTTTGCTGATCGTCAAGGGTGGCTGCGCCGTCAACTGCCGCTACTGTTTCCGCCGTCACTTCCCTTATCAGGAAAACAAAGGCGGCAAACGTCAATGGCAGACGGCTCTGGACTATGTCGCCGGCCAGCCTGAAATCAATGAAGTGATCTTCTCCGGCGGTGACCCGCTGATGGCCAAAGATCATGAATTGCAGTGGCTGGTAGAGAATATAGCCCAAATCCCGCATATCAAGCGACTGCGGATCCACACTCGCCTGCCTGTGGTACTGCCATCAAGGATCACCGATGAATTGTGCGAACTACTACAACAAACCCGCCTGCAAGTGGTGCTGGTTACGCATCTCAACCATGCCAATGAAGTAAATGGTGACCTTCGCCAGGCAATGAGCAAGCTAAAGCAGGCCGGTGTTACCCTGCTCAACCAGGGCGTATTACTTAAAGGTGTGAATGACTCGGTCGGCGCTCTTACACAGCTAAGCGAAGCCCTGTTCGATGCTGGTATCCTGCCGTACTACCTTCATGTACTTGATAAAGTTCAGGGAGCGGCTCACTTTATGGTGGGTGACGACCGTGCCCGCCAGCTAATGAAGGGGCTGATGGAAAACGTATCCGGTTATATGGTACCGCAACTGACCCGAGAAATCGGCGGTCGCCGCAGCAAGACACCACTTGACCTCCATCTCGAATAAACCTCACCTTTCCTCTTAATATACAAAAGATTTTGTGTCACCACAGACACAAAATCTTACCCATTATTCCTTGCAAAAAACTTTTTTTCGAGAACTTGCGGAAAAAAGCAACGAACAGTTCGTCTTCACTTAAGTTCCGTGTATTTTTCGCCGCTCCTTTCATAAGCAACATATATATATGGAATAAGAGTCACACTCTCGAGAAGACAAACACAACATGAATCTCAAGACCAAACTATCAGCCTGCTTTGCAGTGCTGTCACTCTCAATTATTTTGGTGTTATCGAGTTTCTCCTACCAGACACTTGAGGAGTCGACCCTCAACAGACTGGACTCGGAACTGGCAACCGCAGCGTACGCCACCAAAAAAATTGTCGGTGATGAACGACACAACCATCTCGACAAAAACAACAGTGATTACGACCAAATCTCGCGTGATTTAACCGATTTCACCACGGCATCCAAACTGGACTGGGCCTACACCACCGTAATGAAAAACGGACGAGTGTATTACACCTACATCAACCAAACCGAGGATGAAAGGCGCTCCGGACGCTACCAGAACTGGTATCTGGAAGAGTACAAAATTGTGCCGAAGATGCTTCGCGAGGCATTCCTCACAGAACAAATACAATTCGAGGAATACCAGGGCGAATTTGGCCGCTACCGCTCTATTTTTGTGCCGTTCCGCAACCACCAGGGTGAGCTGTATGTGGTTGGTGTCGATATCTCGCTTAATGCTGTTGATGCCATGCTAAGCAGTGAGTTAAAGCAAGTATGCCTGACCGCCGCTATCGTGCTAGCACTGGCCCTTATCGGTGCCCAGGTATTTGCCAACCGTCTTGTTCGGCCAGTGAATGCTCTGAACAAAGTGCTGCTGAATATCGCCAACGGCGACTGGAACCTGAACCAGCGTGTTGCGGTAACCAGCAAAGATGAAATCGGTGCAATGGCGAATGCCTTCAACACCTTTATGGCAGCACTGCGTGAACGCCTGCTTGAAGTCAGCCAGTCAACCGAAAGCGTAGCCGCAATCACGACCCAGCTTGATCATCTGGTGCAGGCCGTTACCGACCGCTCAATAGAACAGGCCGAGAATGTCGGTAACAGCGCGACAGCAATTGAAGAGCTGGCAACCAGCAGCCAGAGCATCTCGGAAGTCGTTGGCAATGCCAACCAGAAGATGAACCATTTTGAAGAACACACGCAAAACACCGTCGCCGCCATCAACGACGCGGTTAACGGCATGCAGAGTGTTCAAAAAGAAACCAACTCAGTGGCCGAAAAGCTACAGCTGCTCGACAGTCGCGCCGGTGAGATCAACTCCATTGTTGAAGTGATCAAAGACATCGCCGATCAGACCAACCTGCTGGCACTTAATGCCGCCATCGAAGCAGCACGTGCCGGTGAACAGGGCCGTGGTTTTGCCGTGGTTGCCGACGAAGTACGTCAACTGTCAGAGCGTACCGCTAAAGCCACTGTCGAGATTGGCTCCATGATCAATACCGTACAGAGCGATACCGGTTCAGCAACCGAAACCATGCAGCAAGCCGTTGAACAGGTCGATAACTGTGTTCAGCACGCCGATCAGGCCAATGAATCGCTGAACAGCTTCCGCACCGAAATCACCTCGGTAACGGAAGGAATGGAAGAAATTACCGAGTCGGTAAAAGAACAAGCCTGTGCCTCAGAGCACCTGTCATCCAACGTTGCCGCACTGAGCAGCAGCGCAGATGAAAACCGACTATCAACTCAGGATGCACAACAAGGGGTTGAAGAGCTGAAGCGCCGGGCAACCGCGCTACGCGACGTTGTGCATCTTTTTACACTTTAACTTCAACCAACAAGAAGCAATAACTCATAACAGGAGATATCCTTTGAAACTGAAACTTAGCCTGGTAGCACTGGCACTTATGGGCCAAACAGCCGCTCAAGCAGCACCTCTGCTGGTAGATTTTAACGACGAACACCGCGAAGAGCGCATTCAGTCAAGCAACGCATGGCTGGAAATTGATACTCAGGCATTTTCTGACAACATCCAGCTACTACAGAAGGATCTGAAGGGTAACACTAAAATCTGTGCCATTATGAAAGCGGACGCTTACGGTAATGGTATTGCTGGCCTGATGCCAACCATCATCGCTAATAACGTACCATGCGTTGGTATCACCAGTAACGAAGAAGCACGCCTTGTTCGTGAGCACGGTTACGAAGGTAAAGTAATGCGTGTTCGTGCTGCTAGCAAGAACGAAATCGAAGGCGGTCTGGATTACAAAATCGAAGAGCTGATCGGTACTAAGATGCAGGCTGATCAAATCATCGACATCGCAATGGAAAACGACACAACGATTCCTGTTCACCTGGCACTAAACACATCAGGCATGGGTCGTAACGGCCTGGATCTGACTACTTATGAAGGTCAGGTTGAAGGTGTAGAAATCGCCAGCGCTCCAAACCTGGAAATCGTGGGTATGATGACGCACTTCCCGAACGAAGGCCTTGACGAAATCAAGCGCAAAGTTGAGCGTTTTAAAGTTGAAACTAAGTGGCTGATGGACAGCGCTGGTCTGAAGCGTAAAGATATCACTCTGCACGTTGCTAACTCTTACATCACGCTGAACCTTCCTGAAGCGCACCTGGATATGGTTCGCCCAGGCGGCATGCTGTACGGTGACTACCCAGCAACTGCACCATACAAGCGCATCGTTTCTTTCAAAACTCGCATCGCTTCTCTGCACCACTTCCCAGCAGGCAGCACTATCGGTTACGGCAGCACCAAAGTACTTGAGCGCGACTCTGTACTGGCTAACCTGCCAATCGGCTACTCTGACGGCTTCGCTCGTTCACTGAGCAACAAAGCAGACGTTCTGATCAACGGCCAGCGTGCTCGCGTAATGGGCATGGCGTCAATGAACACAACCATGGTTGACGTAACTGACATCGTTGGCGTACAGGCTAACGACGAAGTAGTTGTATTCGGCCAGCAGGGTTCTGAAAAAATCACAGGTGAAGAGACTGAAGAGAAGAGCGGTCGCATTCTGCCTGAACACTACACTATCTGGGGTGCAACTAACCCACGCGTTTACCGTTAATCACAAACGCAAAGATAGCCAAGGCCAGCCTCATGCTGGCCTTTTTTCTACCCGCCGTTCCAGCAATTTTTTCCATCCTGACGATAAAAAAATATCATCGCCAATTTGCTCGCTTTTCCACCTGATTAAGCGCATAGTCGCGCTCCAAATCGGTAAGCAGAGAAGGCAGCCAAACTTCTCTCTTATAACCTTTTCACTTTATTTTTTACGAGTAGCGCGATGAAAATTGGCATCCTTTCCCAAAACGAAAACCTGTACTCCACCCGCCGTCTACGCGAAGCCATTGAGCAACGCGGACACCAAGCGGTGATTATCAACGCTCTGCGATGTTATATGAACATTAACTCGGTAAAACCTTCCATCCATTTTGAAGGTGAAGAGCTGACCGGGTTTGATGCGATTATTCCTCGCATCGGTGCTGATATTACGTTTTACGGTTGTTCGGTACTGCGTCAGTTTGAAATGATGGATGTTTTTTCGGTCAACCAGTCGATCGCAATATCCCGCTCTCGGGACAAACTTCGTTCGCTGCAACTGCTGAGCAGAAAAGGGATTGGTATGCCAGTCACAGGCTTTGCCAGCAAGCCGGACGATGTGCCAGATCTGATCAAAATGGTGGGCGGTGCGCCACTGGTGATCAAGCTGCTTGAAGGTACCCAAGGGATCGGTGTCGTGCTGGCCGAAACACAAAAAGCGGCCGAAAGCGTTATCGAAGCTTTCATGGGGCTGAAAGCAAATATCATGGTCCAGGAGTTCATTGAAGAAGCCGGTGGCGCCGACATCCGCTGCTTTGTTATCGGCGACAAAGTGATTGCCGCAATGAAACGCCAGGCCGCAGACGGTGAATTCCGCTCCAATCTGCACCGAGGCGGTAGCGCAACACTGATCCGTATTACGCCGGAAGAGCGCAAGACAGCCGTAGCGGCAGCTAAAGCAATGGGTTTGAGTGTGGCCGGGGTTGATTTACTGCGCTCCAAGCGCGGCCCGCTGGTGATGGAGGTGAACTCCTCGCCGGGCCTGGAAGGCATTGAAACCGCCACCGGGAAAGATATTGCAGGTATGATTGTCGAACACATCGAAAAGCATGCCGGAAAAAAGCGAAGTCACCGCTTACAGCATCAATAAAAACAACCAAACAGAATAAACACGAGCCTTAGCCACTCTTTCATAAAGCAGCCAGAAGGCTGCTTTTTTTCACTGACTTAACGAACAGGAGACAACTGCAATGTTGCCTGACATTGCGCCTTTTGCATGGCCAGCATTACTGAAATGCGCCATTTGCGGCACCATGATTGGTTTTGAGCGCCAATTGCGGGGGAAACCGGTCGGCATACGAACCGCTACCCTGATTATCGTCGGAACATACTGCTTCATAACTCTGGGCCAGACATTATCGGCCAGCGATGCCGACCTGGCACGGGTGATGTCCCAGATCATTACCGGTATCGGCTTTCTTGGTGCTGGCGTTATGATGAACCGGGATGGGCAGATCCACGGCGTAACATCAGCAGCAGTTGTCTGGATGCTGGCAGCACTTGGCGTCACCATTGGCCTCGGGTACGGCCAAAGTGCGGTATTGATGACTGGCGTCATTATCTCGGTTTTGCTTGGTGTGGATAAGCTGGAAAACAGCCTGCGCTTTTTACGCAAAGGCGTTCATGCCCATTGGTCCGATCGTCGCCAGCGGAAAAAAATGCAGCGCCACCAATCAGCAGCCGATTAGAAAACAAAATAGGTACACCTTTTTACCAACAGATACACCTTAAAGCTGAACACAAATAACCATTGAGTAATAAAACCAAAACTCACGGCGTAAGTTGCTGATTTTAAATGAATTACTTTTTGTTCAGCTTTTACGGCTTTTTCTCCAAAAAGCTTACAACGACTCATTCGATTCTTTCTCATTCACGCGTACAGCTTCATGCATAAAAATCAGCTTTTCGCTGAGCAAAATGACCACCATAATCAAAAGCCTTAGAAAAGTACGTAATATACTGATTTTAAACAATTAAAAACATGTGCAGCTTTCTCGGCTTTTTTCCTGATAAAGTCAGATCTCAAATCTAACCCTTCTTAAAGCAATTCCGTACACCTTTTTACTCCTTTGACAGCGAAAAGGCGAGCAACATTACAGCCGCTATCTAAAAGGCCGTCAATCAAACTTAATATACTGATTTTATTGGGTTATTTTTACGTTCAGCTTTTCAGGATTTTTTCCTAGTGAACTCTGCACAAGATATTTCCGAGGAGGGCACCAACAATGTACAGCTTTTCCCTTACTGAACACCAAAAAGATGAGCCCTTTTACACCCACGTTACTAGCACGACAAAGTAAAGCATAAAACTCTGTTTTTATTGTGTTTTTATTGGCGTACAGCTTTTTGGGGAATTTTCAGAGTGAACTATGAGAGACGAGATACAGCAAAATAAATTATGAAGTGGCTTATAACAAAGCAAAAAACGAAGAACAAAAGAAAAAGGCCGGGAGAATCTCCCGGCCTTTGAGTGGTTCAGTTATCCATTAATCGACTTCTTAAAGCCGACTAAGGATGAGTGAACGGGTCAGCTTACATCATGCCACCCATACCACCCATGCCGCCCATATCAGGCATTGCAGGAGCGTCTTTCTGTGGCAGGTCTGTAACCATCGCTTCTGTAGTGATCATCAGGCCAGCAACAGATGCTGCGAACTGGATAGCAGAACGAGTTACTTTAGTTGGGTCAAGGATACCCATCTCGATCATGTCGCCGTACTCGCCAGTAGCAGCGTTGTAACCGTAGTTAGCTTCGCCTGCACGAACGTTGTTAGCAACAACAGATTCTTCATCACCAGCGTTTCGAGTGATTTGACGGATAGGTGCTTCCATCGCACGCAGAGCAACGCGGATACCTACGTTCTGCTCTTCGTTGTCACCCTGCAGATCAACAATCTTAGAAGCAGCGCGGATAAGAGCAACACCACCACCAGCGACAACACCTTCTTCAACGGCTGCGCGAGTTGCGTGAAGTGCGTCTTCTACACGGTCTTTCTTCTCTTTCATTTCAACTTCAGTTGCTGCACCAACTTTGATTACTGCAACACCGCCTGCCAGTTTAGCAACGCGCTCCTGAAGTTTTTCTTTGTCGTAGTCTGAAGTCGCTTCTTCAATCTGCTGACGGATCTGAGCTACACGGCCCTGAATCATCGCTTCTTCACCAATACCGTCGATGATAGTGGTGTTTTCTTTAGTGATTGTTACACGCTTCGCCTGACCCATGTCTTCAAGCTGAACTTTTTCCAGCTCCAGGCCAACTTCTTCAGAAATTACAGTACCAGCAGTCAGTACCGCGATGTCCTGAAGCATTGCTTTACGACGGTCACCGAAACCAGGTGCTTTAACAGCAGCTACTTTCACGATACCGCGCATGTTGTTCACAACCAGTGTTGCCAGTGCTTCGCCTTCAACATCTTCAGCGATGATCAGAAGAGGGCGAGATGCTTTCGCTACTGCCTCAAGAGCTGGTAGCAGTTCACGGATGTTAGATACTTTCTTGTCAATCAGCAGGATGAATGGGTTTTCCAGATCAACCGCACCCGCTTCCTGGTTGTTGATGAAGTATGGAGACAGGTAACCGCGGTCGAACTGCATACCTTCAACTACGTCCAGCTCGTCTTGCAGAGCCTGACCTTCTTCAACAGTGATAACACCGTCGCGGCCTACTTTTTCCATTGCTTCTGCAATGATGTTACCTACAGTCGCATCAGAGTTTGCAGAGATAGTACCAACCTGTGCGATAGCTTTAGTGTCTTCACATGGAACAGACAGTGCTTTCAGTTCTTCAACCGCAGCAACAACTGCTTTGTCGATACCGCGCTTCAGGTCCATTGGGTTCATGCCAGCAGCAACTGCTTTCAGACCTTCGTTTACGATAGCCTGAGCCAGTACTGTTGCAGTAGTTGTACCGTCACCAGCAGCATCGTTAGCCTGAGACGCCACTTCTTTAACCATCTGTGCGCCCATGTTCTGGAACTTGTCTTCCAGTTCGATTTCACGCGCTACAGAAACACCATCTTTAGTGATAGTCGGAGCACCGAAAGATTTGTCCAGTACTACGTTACGGCCTTTAGGGCCCAGTGTTACTTTTACAGCGTCAGCCAGAACGTTTACACCTTCCAGCATTTTGATTCGTGCATCGTTACCAAATTTAACGTCTTTAGCAGCCATGTCAGTCTTCCTTTCTTAATTTTTAATTTGAAGTGATCGGATTATTCAACGATAGCCATGATGTCGTTTTCAGACATGATCAGGACTTCTTTACCGTTGATCTTTTCAGCCTTAGTGCTAGTGTCGTAGCCTTCAGCAAAGATCACAGTATCACCAACTTTAACGTCCAGCGGCTGTACTGAGCCGTTTTCCAGAATGCGGCCTTTACCTACTGCCAGTACTGTACCGCGAGTAGATTTTTCAGCTGCAGAACCAGTCAGAACGATGCCGCCAGCAGATTTTGATTCAACTTCTTGGCGCTCAACGATAACTCGGTCATGTAAAGGACGAATGTTCATCGGTCGTCTCTCCTGATTTGGTAAAATCCATACAATAAATAAAGGTAAGGGTTCGTGTCCCTTACTTTTTCTGATAACTAGACATGTTGGGACGTTTTTTCGAATCCCAAGTCCCCGGCGACATTTTTTTCAAAAAATTCACCGAGAATTTTTGCCCGATCACACTCTTTGCATTAGGGTAAGCGGGCATCCCACTTCTGAGACCACTATGTCGATAGCAAGAAAGGCAGATAAACACGGGCTGTTGTCCGCTCCGATCCCCCTCGCCCTGCGCCGATTAACCATTCCTATGGTATTCGGTATGGTGGCGATCCTGATGTTTAACTTGGTCGACACCTTCTTTATTTCACTGCTGGGCACCGAAGCGCTGGCAGCGGTGAGTTTCACCTTCCCGGTTACCTTTGCCCTCAACTGCATCACCATGGGAGTCAGTGTCGGGATATCAACCAGCATTGGTCGTCTGCTCGGCAGCGGCAATAACCAGGATGCCGCTAGGTTGGCGACTCACGGCCTGTTACTCGCTGTCGTTCTGGTGATCGCAGCCTCCATTCTGGGATTAAACACAATAGAGCCCCTTTTTAGCCTGCTCGGTGCGACACCTGAGCTGCTACCCGTTATCAAACAATATATGCAGATCTGGTATTTAGCCATTCCGCTGCTGGTGATCCCAATGGCAGGCAACAGTGCAATCCGGGCAACCGGGGATGCCAAAAGCCCGGCCCAGATCATGATGCTGGCCGGATTTATCAATGGTGTACTGGATCCTTTACTGATCTTTGGATTAGGGCCGTTTCCCGAACTCGGCGTGCAGGGCGCTGCCATTGCCAGCGGGATCAGCTGGGCTTTCGCCCTGATCAATTCGCTCTATATTCTAATCAGAAGAGAAAAACTGCTGGCCAGACCGCAACTGACGTTAATTAACAAAGACTGCCGCCAAATCCTGCAGGTTGGTACGCCAGCCGGGCTGTCCAATGCGCTTAACCCGCTCTCCGGCGCACTGTTAATGTGGTTGCTAGCAGCTCAGGGCACTGCGTCTATTGCCGCCTACGGTGCAGCAATGCGGATAGAATCGATTCTGGTGATTGTAATGATGGCACTGGGTTCAGCTCTGATGCCGTTTATGGCCCAGAACTTAGGCGCTAATCAGAACCACCGGGCATTCCAGGCGCTGTTTACCTCCATGCGCTTTGCCATCATCTTCCAGCTACTGGTCTTTATCATGATGGTGCCTCTGAGCTGGCCGTTGTCGTCAATGTTCAGCCAGGATACCGCGGTACAGCAGCAGCTCTGGCATTACCTGATTGTGGTACCGCTCAGCTATGGTATGCAGGCTGTTTGCATGCTGCTGATCAGTGCGCTTAATGCTATGCACAAACCCATCCATTCCCTGATCTGGAACTTGCTACGACTGTTCGGATTTTTACTGCCGGCAGCTTGGGTTGGCAGCCAGATTGACGGGACGGAAGGGCTGTTTGTCGGTATTGCCATCGCCAATATGATCAGCGGGATCGGTGCTTATTTATATGCGGTCAAAATGCGGCGTGATGTGTACAAAAATCCGGTCAAAACGATCTGAATCTGCCCCATTATTTCTCAACGGCAAATATTAACAGCATTAACAGAAAAGGCAGCCAAACGGCTGCCTTCTTATTCAACACTAGTCATAACAGACTACTAATGAATTAATGCAATCTGCGGTCAGTATCGTTCTCTTTCTGTTCGTCCTTACGTTCGAATTCACCATCGAACACATCACCTTCAGAAGAACGCTGGCGGAATGGGTCATCCTGCTGTTCAAATGGCCCCTGGCTACCGAAGCCCTGACTGCCGAAACCAGCACTGAATCCGCTGCCCATATTCTGAACCTTAACCCTACTCATCAGCTGCTTAGCCAACATCGCCCGTGGTGCAGGCAGTAGCACCATCATACCGAGAGCATCCGTCATAAAGCCCGGAGTCAGCAGCAACACACCGGCTACGGCCAGCATCACCCCTTCAACAATCTGCTGGGCAGGCAACTCGCCTTGCTGCAGGCGGCTTTGCACCGACATCAGCGTTGCGATTCCCTGACTGCGAACCAGCGATGCCCCGACAATGGCAGTAACCAATACCAGCGCTATCGTAGGCCACAGGCCGAGAAATCCCCCCAACTGGACAAACAGGGCGATTTCAATGATAGGTACAACGATAAAAAGCAATAGCAAAACAGGAAACACGACTTACCTCGATACGGTTGATGTCTGTTACAAATAATCACGTTATGGCAATAATCTTGCCCGAAAACATAACCCTTCTTTATCTCTATTAATAATGGGAACAATCCGGCAGTTTTCAACTACGCGAGTGTAACAGAAAGCAACCATAATTAATTTGCTGAACGGCACCTGAAAGGATGACACAGGGACTTCACATCCTGTCATATTTCGTCATTTTTAAACATAAAACACCGAGGGAAAATTAACAGTAAATGTGAAGTCGATCGCGTTTTTGTGCAAATGTATTCAACCACCTTAAAAAAGTGATCTTGATTATGTTTTTACCCCTAAAGGGGAGTATTATCAGCCCCAGACAAAAGGTGTCAGGTACGATCATCTAGCCAAAATCTCTACGGAATGGACTCTGTTCTTTCAGATTGGCTCAACATTTGTTTTTTTATAGCAGATTCCACTTTAAGGCTACGTTATGTCTCAGATGATTGATCTAGAAAAAAAAGAAACAACTACTAATGTTGCAACCCGCATTGAAGAAGATCTTCTTGGTGAACGCCACGTCCCAGCTGAAGCATACTGGGGTATTCATACTCTTCGTGCAGTAGAAAACTTCAACATCTCCAATAAAACTATCTCTGACGTTCCAGAATTCGTTCGCGGTATGGTTTTCACCAAAAAAGCTGCGGCAATGGCGAACAAAGAGCTGGGTGCTATCCCTTCTGATGTAGGTGAATACATCATCAAAGCGTGTGACCAGATCCTTGAAACAGGTAAGTGCATGGATCAATTCCCGTCAGACGTTTTCCAGGGCGGTGCCGGTACATCAGTAAACATGAACTCTAACGAAGTTATCGCTAACCTTGCTCTTGAACTTATGGGCAAAGAAAAAGGCGAATACGACATCGTTAACCCTAACGACCACGTAAACAAGTCTCAGTCTACTAACTGTGCCTACCCAACAGGTTTCCGTGTTGCTGTTTACAACAGCATCATGAACATGCTGGAAGCACTTGAGTACCTGAAAGCAGCATTCGACGCGAAAGGCGAAGAATTCGGCGACGTACTGAAAATGGGCCGCACCCAGCTTCAGGATGCTGTACCTATGACTGTTGGCCAGGAATTCCACGCATTCGGCGTACTGGTTAAAGAAGAAATCAAAAACCTTCGTCACACAGCTCAGCTTCTGCTTGAAGTAAACCTGGGTGCAACAGCTATCGGTACTGGCCTGAACGCAGCAACTGGCTACCAGGAACTGGCTGTTCAGCGTCTGGCTGAAGTAACTGGCCTACCTTGTGTACCAGCTGAAGACCTGATCGAAGCAACATCAGACTGTGGTGCTTACGTAATGGTTCACGGTGCTCTTAAGCGTACCGCTGTTAAGCTATCTAAGATCAGCAACGACCTGCGTCTTCTTTCTTCAGGTCCACGTGCCGGTCTGAACGAAATCAACCTACCTGAAATGCAGGCTGGTTCTTCTATCATGCCAGCTAAAGTAAACCCAGTAATCCCTGAAGTGGTTAACCAGGTTTGCTTCAAGGTTATCGGTAACGACACCACGGTTACTTTCGCAGCAGAAGCAGGTCAGCTTCAGCTAAACGTTATGGAACCAGTTATCGGTCAGGCAGTATTCGAATCTATCGAGCTGCTGAAGAACGCTGCAATCAACCTGCGTGACAAGTGCATTGATGGCATCACAGTAAACAAAGAAGTTTGTGAAAACTTCGTGTTCAACTCAATCGGTATCGTAACTTACCTTAACCCGTTCATCGGCCACCACGAAGGTGACATCGTAGGTAAGATTTGTGCCGAAACAGGTAAGAGCGTACGTGAAGTAGTTCTTGAGCGCGGTCTGCTGACTGAAGAACAACTGGACGACATCTTCTCTGTTGATAACCTGATGCACCCAGAGTACAAAGCGAAGCGTTACAACTAATAACGCATTAGCGAGTTAATTTAATACAAGGCGGATTTTCAGGACGAGGATCCGCCATTTTTTGCTACAGATTTCCCCCTTTTTTTATTTATTTTTTATTTTACTAAGACAGGACAATCTCATGATTGGTGTAGAACTATTTGTCGTTCTCGCGTTCATTTATCTGGGCGCAAGAATCGGCGGTATCGGTATTGGTTTTGCCGGCGGTGCTGGTGTGTTGGTGCTTTCTCTAGGTCTGGGAATGGATGCAGGTAATATTCCTGTAGACGTTATCCTGATCATCATGTCGGTAATTACCGCAATCGCAGCCATGCAGGTTGCCGGCGGTATGGACTGGCTGGTTGATCTGGCAGAAAAATTCCTGCGTAAGAACCCTAAACGCATCACCTTCTACGCACCGATGGTAACTTACTTCATGACTCTGCTTGCAGGTACAGGCCACACAGCCTTCTCGACCCTGCCGGTAATTGCAGAAGTTGCCAAAGAGCAAGGCGTTCGCCCTTCCCGCCCACTATCAATTGCAGTTGTGGCTTCACAGATTGCAATTACCGCATCGCCTATCTCCGCAGCGGTTGTATTCTTCTCTGGCATTCTCGAACCGCTCGGAGTGGGCTACCTAACTCTGTTGGCTATCTGTATCCCTACTACCTTCATTGCGTGTATGGCCGGTGCATTTGTGTCTAACTTTATCGGCTGTGAGCTGAAAGATGATCCGGTTTACCAGGATCACCTGGCGAAAGGTCTGATCAAAATCCAGGGCGCAACCAAGCGTGATATCCTGCCGACAGCGAAAAAAGCCACTTATATCTTCATTATCGCTATCATCGCTGTTGTTGCTTACGCAACCATGATTTCAAAAGCGGTTGGTGTTATCGAAGATCCGGCACTGGGCCGTAACGACGCTATCATGGTATTCATGCTGACAGCGGCAATGGCTATCGTCACCTTCACTAAGATTGACGCATCGAAAATTGCCAACGCACCGACATTCAAGTCTGGTATGAGCGCTTGTGTGTGTGTACTTGGTGTGGCATGGCTGGGTGATACTTTCGTATCTGGCCACATTGCAGAAATCAAAGAATTTGCCGGTGAGATTCTGGCTCAGTACCCATGGATGCTGGCAGTAACCCTGTTCTTTGCTTCTATGCTGCTGTACTCACAGGGCGCAACAACCACTGCTCTGATGCCTGCGGCACTGGCTATCGGCGTAGCTCCGCTAACAGCTATTGCGTCTTTCGCAGCAGTAAGTGCGCTGTTCGTACTGCCTACTTACCCAACCCTGCTGGCTGCGGTTGAGATGGATGAAACAGGCTCTACCCGTATCGGTAACCTGGTATTCAACCACCCGTTCTTTATTCCGGGTGTAGTCACTATCACGACTTCTGTAGCCCTGGGCTTCTTGGTTGGTGGTATGTTCCTGTAATTGCCACCAGCAATACGAATATACAAAGGCTGCCTCCGGGCGGCCTTTTTATTGGGCACTTCTTTTCGAGCCTTTGAGACGCTTAATCCTAACAGGCGATAACAACGGCTACCCGGCAAAGCCTTCAGCTCAAGGCTAGTTCCAAAACAATAATATTAAGACAAGAGAAACCGTCTCTCTTGAATTGTCATCTCACAACCAATGCAATGAAATTGCATAGTAAGCAATCACTAACATAACAAGAAAGACGAAGATAAAAACAGACAAATCCGGTTACGTTTTACCGGGAAATAAAACAAGCAGTGGATAAACAAGACAGGTAAGATGGGGGATTTAATGTCTCCGCCTCATCCTGAGGCGAAGACAGTGAACAAATCCGGATTCCCATCGAATTTGTTCAACCGGTTCGTTCGTCAATCCCAACGAGCTGGCCGGTGCTATGTCTCAATTTGCTACAGACTCAAGCTTAAGACAGGAAAGCCTGAGCCGCTATAGTAGTGATTGAGCGAGCGTGGTGATAGAGGTAAAAGCGTGATGCAGCGATGCAAAAATGGTATGAAGTTAGACGACCTGCGCACTCTGATTGCAATTGCTCAACAAGGAAGTTTCAGGGCGGCAGCCAGTGCGTTAGATATTCCCCCTGCCACCCTGAGCAGGCGGTTACAACGGCTGGAAGATACCCTGGGCAGCCAGCTGGTAATCCGGGACAGCCGCAATGTTTCGTTAACCCCACTGGGACAGAATTATTTCGAACGCTGCCAGCCTCTGATTGATGGGCTGGAAAGTGCCACCACCGAACTACAGGACAGCAGCCACAGCAATCCACGCGGTGCGCTGCGAATTTCTGCGCCGGTCGGCCTACTGACTTACCGCCTGATGCCGTTATTTAACCACTTTATGGCGCAGTACCCGGAAGTCACCCTATCGCTGACCCACCTGTCAAACCAGCACCATGACTACAGCCCGGAGCAATATGACGTGGTGTTCCGTGTCGGCCGGCAACCGGACTCCAGCTTTGCTGCCGCCAAAATCGGCCAATCACAACGAATTCTGGTCGCCTCTCCGGATTACCTAGCGCGACATGGCGCGCCATCGCATCCTAACGATCTCAATCAGCATGCCCGCCTGGCAAGCGTCCCGGAGTTTGAGTGGGCACTTACCTGCAAGGATGAAAACCACCAGCAGGAAACCATCTGGGTTAACTCCCCGGTCAGAATGGCGATCGCCGATCTTAACAGCATCAAACAGGCAGCCATCGACGGGCTGGGAATTGCCAGCCTGCCTAACTATGTTGTTGCCGATGACTGTCAGCAACAACGCCTGACAACCCTGATGGACGACTGGTATGCACCGCCCCGCCCTATCTATATGTTATATCAGCGACTTGGCTACATTCCGGCTCATATCCGCTGCTTTACCGACTTTATGCGTGATGCACTGGCAGGCTTTTAACGGTAAGCTTGGCAACAGATTTCAAGGTCGATGAAACCAAACACTGATTAACACGGTCTGAGGGGGTATAGTAATAATATCCTCACTGTACCTGCTGCAGGGACGTTCTGCATACGAGTCTGACTTTAATGATGAGATTGACAAAGCACTACGGGTTATCCCGATTTTCCTCCCTTATCGCGCTGTTAGGGATTTTGCTGGCCACTATCGCCAGTCTGCCAGTCCGGGCCGAGTTTTCCTTTGGTTTCAACAGCAGCAGCGAGACACAGTTTGTCGCCGTTGATGAGGCCTTTCCTTTCAACTTCAGCCAGCAGGGTAATGTGGTTTACCTCGACTGGCAGATCAAGCCCGGCTACTACCTGTACCAGCACCAGCTATCTGTCAGCTCAGATAATGCCAAAATCGGCACTCCCGACATTCCAGCCGGGCAACCATACAAAGATGAGTTCTTCGGGGACATCAATATCTACACCGAGCCGCTGACCGTCTCGGTTCCGCTGCTTGAAGCCGACAACAGCTCAGTGCTGACAGTCCGTTACCAGGGCTGTGCCAAAGCCGGTTTCTGCTATCCGCCGGAAATTCGTCAGGTACCGTTAACGGCGGTAATGGCAGCCAAAGATGTAACACCTCCGGGTTCAGCAACCACCTCTGCATCAAGCGATAAGAGAGAAGTAAGTACTGACATTCAGACATCAGCAAGCACAGTCATCACACCTGCGACCCAACAAGATCAGCTGGCCAGCGATCTTGCCGAACAATGGTGGACCCCGTTGGTCTTCCTGGCTCTGGGGGTTGGCCTCGCCTTTACTCCGTGTGTTCTGCCGATGTACCCAATCCTGACCGGTATCGTTCTGGGAGGCGGTCAGCTCAGCCACGGCAGAACTTTCCGCCTATCATTTACCTATGTTCAGGGGATGGCACTGACCTATACCCTGCTGGGGCTGGTTGTCGCTTCTGCCGGTATGCAGTTCCAGGCAGCCCTGCAACACCCTTACGTACTAATTGGCCTGAGTGTAATGTTTGTCCTGCTGGCGCTTTCTATGTTCGGTGCCTACACCCTGCAACTACCAAGCAGCGTCCAGACCTGGCTCAGCACCCTAAGCAACCGCCAGGAAGCTGGTAACACCGGCAGCGTGTTCATCATGGGCGCCATTTCCGGCCTGGTGTGTTCACCATGTACGACAGCACCGCTATCCGGGGCGCTTATTTATGTTGCCCAGAGCGGCGACCTGCTGACCGGTGCTGTTGCTCTTTACGCCTTAGCGCTGGGTATGGGTATCCCGCTGATCCTGGCCGCTATGTTCGGCAACAAATTACTGCCGAAGGCCGGCAACTGGATGGTGCATGTGAAGGTCTTCTTTGGCTTTATCCTGCTGGCCGTGCCTGTCTTCCTGCTTGAGCGCATCCTACCGCACAACGTTGTGCCTTACCTGTGGTCGGCGCTGGGTATTGCCGCATTTGGCTGGCTCTACCATGTCAAAAATACCCTAGCGGTGTCATGGCGCAGCAGTTCGCTGGCGGTGATTGCGATTGTCGGCCTGTTTATCTCGGTCCAGCCGATGTACCAGTTCATCGCCGGTGGGGCAACAACAGCGGCGCAGCAACAGGAAGTGAAGGTTGAATTTGAACGCGTAACCACCATTGATGATCTCAACCTGGCGCTGGCTGAAGCCAAAGCACAGGGCAAACCAGTCATGCTCGACTTCTATGCCGACTGGTGTGTGGCCTGTAAAGAGTTCGAAAAATACACCTTCCATGACCCGGCTGTAGCACCAAGGCTTGAACAATTTATCCTGCTGCAAGCTGACGTGACTAACAGCTCACCGGCTGATATTGAAATGCTCAAAGAGATGGATGTACTCGGCCTGCCAACGCTGGATTTCTGGGATGCTGAAGGTAACCGTAACAGCCGCGCCCGCCTGACCGGCTTTATGGAAGCCAAGCCGTTTATCAACCACCTGGAAAACCACCAGCTAGTTAACTGATAAGAAATCGGATACCACAAAAAAGGAGCACTGTGTGCTCCTTTTTCATTCATACCAACGAACAACTAAATATAACGCTATTCCCGCAGCCCCCGCAGCAATTCATAGCGCGCGACAATATCTTCAGTTTCTTCACTCTCTTCATACTGCTCACGCAGCTCATTAATCGCATCATGCATAGATTTACTCATACGATTAACATTACAACTCGGTGCCCATTCCAGTATTGAAATCATCACACTGACCGGCTTTTCCAAATCAAGCTTAACCAAGTTGTCGCAACAACGATGAACATGGCGCTGTATCCGTTCGGCCACCGTTTTTGCACCGCTTAAATCGGTATCCGGCAACAGCACAGCGAACTCATCGCTGCCTACCCGGGCAATGAAATCCCGCGGCCGGTAAACCCCGCGACGCAACCCTTTGGCAACCCGCTTCAGTAAATCTTCATAGGCATTATGGCCACAGGTCATCGTATAAAGTCGCAACGGCTCAATGCTCACCACCATCACTGTCAGATCACTGTTATGCCGACGGGCCGCCATAATTTCCCGATCCAGCATCAGCTCGAAATGACGGTTGTTCTGCAAGCCGGTTACCGGATCAACCAACGCAACCGAATCCAGTTCCTTACGCAATCGCATCTCTTCAAATTCATGCAGTACCGATGAGTGGAACCAGTGATACAGGCATTCCCTGATCACAATCACAATCAACAATCGGCTGAACAGGCTCAGAAAAGAGATGGCATCATGATCGATCTCAGAATAAACACCAATAAAAAGAAACGAGCTGAAAACCGGAACAACCGCCAGATACATAGCCGGACGATAACTGAAAAATGCCACCACCGAGAGGAAGACAAACAAGTCGCCGTAAACAAAGAGAGAGGAAAAGTAAGTTTCATGCAGCAGCAACGGAAACAATACGGCCCAACCACTTCCTAACAGCCCGGCCAATGCCAGTGAAACACTCTGCCAGCGAACCTTAACTGAAATGATCTGCACCAAGGTCCACAACACAAGTGCTGCAACCCCTAATACGGCAACAACGCCGCTAAAAGCTGATTTCACCGTACTGGATATCGCAGGTTCCACCCAAAACAACTCAGCAGCCACCAAAACCAGCAATAATACTGATGTGGTGATAATCATTTTCCAGCCCTGAACCTGACGCTCAAACTGCTGCTGTTCTAAATAGCCCTGTCCGCTATCACGAGTATCAATGTGACGGATCATTCCTTGTACCCAATATTGTGTGCATTCATTATATTAAGCGACTTAAGTGATCAATAACTTAATAATACCTCAAGCCCGACTGTTAGTATGAGTAAGAACTGATCCAGCTCTGATCTTGGAGGCGAGCAAATTGATCAGACTAATTTCCGGTGATAGCGTTGTTTATTAAGTACAACAAAAACAAACAGAAGTAACTGCACATGGACGCTCAGTACACTATTGTTATTGCCGATGATCACCCGCTCTTCCGTAATGCGCTGTTTCAGTCTGTGCATATGGCGATCAGCGGAGCCAACCTACTGGAAGCCGGCTCACTCGATACTCTGCTCACCCTGCTGGAAAAGGAACCGGATGTTGATCTGCTACTGCTTGATTTGAAAATGCCCGGCGCAAACGGCATGTCCGGCCTTATTCAACTGCGCAGCCAATATCCGGATTTACCTGTTGTTGTTATCTCTGCCAGTGAAGAGCCCTGCATTATCCGCCAAGTACGCAGTCACGGTGCCTTCGGTTTTATCCCAAAATCCAGTGACATGCGCGCTTTAATTGCGGCCCTGAACCAGGTGCTCGAAGGCGAACCTTATTTCCCGGAAGGACTTGGCGAAGGGGAAGACAATGACGAAATCAATGAGCTGGCCGAGCGCATCGCTGCACTGACCCCGCAACAGTACAAAGTGCTATGCATGCTCTCCGACGGCCTGCTCAATAAACAGATTGCCTATGAACTGAATGTCTCCGAAGCCACTATCAAGGCACATATGACAGCGATCTTCCGCAAACTCGGGGTGAAAAACCGCACCCAGGCGGTGATATTGCTACAACAGATGGACTTAAGCCATCCATAGCCGAAACAACCGACCCATCGGAATCCAGGATTTCTCTCTGACGGGTTAGACTTTTGGCTAAAGCAACATTTTCATAACACACCTAAACCTCAATCCAATTCACAAAATCGCCGTCATGACGGCGATTTTTTCGTTTTTCTCTCGACTAAAGTTGCACGGTTAGCTTTGAAGATCGTTGCTATTGTCTCTTGGTAACAATTTCTTAACTTGGCTGTATTAGCTAAAGGATGACGTGAAAGGAGATAACAATGGCGTTTGAATCCAAGGAACAGGCTCAGGCCTATTGGAAGGAGAACCTCACCACGATGGGCTCGCTGCTGGCCATCTGGTTTCTGGTGTCTTACGGAGCCGGCATTCTGTTTGTCGATGCCCTCAACAGCCTCCAGCTCGGCGGCTTCAAATTAGGTTTCTGGTTCTCACAGCAGGGTTCAATCTACACCTTTGTTGCCCTGATTTTTGTCTATGTCGTGCGCATGAACGCACTCGACCGTAAGTTCAACGTACACGAAGACTGAGGGGAAATTCATGGATATCCAGACCTGGACCTTTATTTTGGTGGGCATTACTTTTGCCCTGTATATCGGTATCGCCATCTGGGCTCGTGCCGGTTCCACCAGTGAATTTTATGTTGCCGGCGGTGGTATTCACCCGGTCGCCAACGGTATGGCAACAGCCGCAGACTGGATGTCTGCTGCATCCTTTATCTCTATGGCCGGTATAATTTCATTTGTCGGTTACGACGGCGGGGTATATCTGATGGGCTGGACCGGCGGCTACGTTCTGCTGGCACTGTGTCTTGCTCCTTACCTGCGTAAGTTCGGTCAGTTCACGGTGCCGGATTTTATCGGTGAACGTTATTACTCGAAAACTGCCCGTATGGTTGCCGTCTTTTGTGCCATCTTCGTTTCCTTTACCTATGTGGCAGGCCAGATGCGTGGTGTCGGCGTGGTATTCGCCCGTTTCCTTGAAGTGGATATCAACATCGGGATCATCATCGGCATGGGGATCGTCTTTTTCTATGCGGTCTTGGGCGGAATGAAAGGCATCACCTATACCCAAGTCGCCCAATTCTGCGTCCTGATTTTCGCTTTCCTAGTACCGGCAATCTTCACTTCGATCATGATGACAGGCAATCCGATCCCGCAGATCGGCATGGGATCCACCATCAGTGGTTCAGAAACCTATGTTCTGGATAAACTCGACGGCCTGACCACTGAACTCGGCTTTACCGCCTACACTGACGGCTCAAAGAGCATGGTTGATGTCTTCTTCATCTGTGCCGCCCTGATGGTCGGTACAGCTGGTCTGCCACACGTAATCATCCGCTTCTTTACCGTACCGCGCGTAAGGGATGCTCGTATTTCAGCTGGTTGGGCACTGCTGTTTATCTCTATGCTCTACACCACAGCTCCGGCGGTGGCTGCCTTTGCCCGCGTTAATATGATTGAAACCATCAATGGCCCGGACCAACAAGGCGTCGCCGCTGCTGAAGCCCCTGGCTGGGTGACAAACTGGGAAAAAACCGGCCTGGTGAAGTGGGAAGATAAAAACGGTGACGGCAAGATGTTCTATTCCGGAGATGAACGCAATGAGATGAGCGTTAACCGCGATATCATCGTTCTGGCAAGCCCTGAGCTGGCGAAACTGCCGAACTGGGTGGTCGCCCTGCTGGCTGCCGGTGGCTTGGCTGCCGCCCTGTCGACAGCTGCAGGTCTGCTGCTGGTGATCTCAACCTCGATTTCCCATGACCTGCTGAAGAAAGGCTTCAAACCAAACATGACGGACAAGCAGGAGCTGATGGCCGCCCGTGTTGCTTCGGCACTGGCTATCGTCGGAGCCGGTTACTTAGGGATCAACCCGCCGGGCTTTGTCGCCCAGGTTGTTGCCTTCGCATTCGGACTGGCTGCCGCTTCATTCTTCCCGGCGATTATTCTGGGGATCTTCTATAAGCAGATGAACAAAGAAGGGGCCATTGCCGGCATGGTATCAGGTATTGTCTTCACCGCTTCTTACATCATCTACTTTAAGTTCATCAACCCGACCGCTAATACCCCTGATAACTGGTTCTTCGGCATCAGCCCGGAAGGTATCGGTACTCTGGGGATGTGCCTGAACTTTGTCATCTCGATTGTGGTAAACAAGGTGACTTCGGAAGTGCCGCACAATGTACAGGAAATGGTGGAATCTATCCGCTATCCAAAAGGAGCCGGTGAAGCACAAGAGCACTAAAGATTAGGAGCGAGAGAAAAGAAATAAAATCTCAGATAGAAAAAACGGAGCTCTCAGCTCCGTTTTTTATTCTTCCTGTTACCACAGGCCTTTTTTCTTCACCTTCTGCATATTTGCAATGGTTTCGGTCAAGTCCTGCTCTTCTTCTGCCGGTTTTTCCGCGGGCGCACCAGCTATCGGAGCAACAGATAGTTTCTTAATCAACTCACTCTGGGCTTTAATCAGAGCCTTCAGCTCAGCAATCTCACGCTTGTGGTTAGTCGCGCGAATCTCATCCGTCAGTGTCTCTTGAAGCTCAGAAAAATCAGGCAGTGCAGCCTCAGAAGATGGCTCCGTAACAACAGGCATTTCAGGTACAACCGGGGCCTCAGGTGCCGTTGGCGCAGCCGCCGCTGATGGAATTTCAATGGATGACACAGACTCAGCCAATTCAGTACACAGGTTCACCAAAGTCTGGCGGGTTTCAGCCAGTTCCTGCTGAGTTTCCTGTTGATTCTGTAGCAACGCTTGTTCACGTTCAGATGATTCAGAAGACAAGGTCATCAATGCCTGACGCGTTTCAGTCAGCTCCTGCTGAGTTTTCTGCTGACTAAGCAGCAACTCTTTCTCACGCTCAGCAGATTCAGTCACATGACGCAGATTTTCTTCACTGGCATAACGAAGATCATCACGTAGCGATTGGATCTCGGTAAACAGCGGCGTCATATTAACCGCAGATTTAATCGCTTCAATATCCTGGCGGGAAATATCAGTAGGCTGACCCGACGCCATTGGAACAACCAGACCACAGGCATCCAGTTGCTGCTTCAGTGTCGCCATCTTAATGGTGTCATCACCAAGGCAAGTGGACAGTCCAGCGCTCAGCGCCGGACTCAGCAGGTGCAAAAACATCCCGGAAAGATAGATGTTTTTATGCATATGCAGGCTGTTATGGAGATCCATACCAGCATCCGGGTTATCGAGCATACTTTTACGCTCGTTCACCCATTTCTGCATAACGCCGACCGCATAGCGGTCGGACAATGAGTTGACAGGATTTAGATAAATCGAGTAGTTAACTCGCTTTAACTGACTACTCATCTTCTACCTCAATAAGGGTTTCACGCTCGATGTGTACCTCATCCTCTTCGGTGTTGTACAGGCACAGTTCACGAGCAAGTGCAGACTGAGAATCTTTGATCAGCACTACACGATCACCCAGGGTGTCATACGCTTTCTTAATTGCAGGGTAAACCAGCGGAGCACCGCCGCCTACCAGATAAACACGGTTCGGGTTTTTAGAAAACTTCTTCGCTTCATAAGCTACCGCGCTACCCAATTCTTCAATCTTGGTCTCAATTTTCTCAAGAATGATATCGATCTTAGACTCGTCGTTTACAACCTCTTTAACGAAATCCAGATCATCACGGCGCTTGATCAGCTCGTTAGCAACCAGGTAGCTTGAATCACTGTCTGCTGCCGCCAGTGCTTTACGAGCCGCATCGGTAACCATAGAAACACCGATCTCGTTGTTACCATAAATAGCAGACACATCGTCAAACTCACCAACCACGATGCCCATATCCAGCGTAGTACCACCGCAGTCAACCACCAGCGAACGGGTAAACTCATTACAGCTTGAGTTAATCAGCGTGGACATCACAGCCGGCAGACTTTCCGGCATCACTTCCACTTCAACCACTTCAAACAGCTCACCCTTATTCAGGCTGATTTCACGCATCAGGTTCTCGCGCTTCTTGGCGATTTTCGCTTCATTACGCTGGCAGTCTTCTGAGTTGTAGAATTCAGTAATCGGCAGAGTCACTACTAGGGTAACCGGACAAGGCTTCAGGCCAGTCTGCAGCAGAGCATGGTGAACAGCCAGCAGGTTAAGATCGTCGTACTGGTAGTCAACATGCGTAGTTTCCAGCGCCTTATCAGAGGTCGCATCGTATGTGTACTTAGTTGTACCGATTGTGTAGTTATATACTTTCTTATCGCGTCGCAGCGCTGCACTCTTCCAGTCTTTGCGGAAAGAGTTCGGTGATACGATGGTTTTCAGCTGGTTATTCTCAATCCAGCTCACCTTCACATTTGTCGAACCATCATCAACCGCAATTTTAAACGCAGATACCGTCATAACTTTTCTCACAAATAAAACTAATAATTACAATTAGCAAGGATGTTCTTCTCCCCGGATATTTCATTCGGCAGAGACAAGACACCGCTGTCATATGCAACAAACTCAACAATTAAAAGACATCTAACGTTAATTGTCAGATGGCATATCAAGTTTGAATTAAAGATGGTGATACCTTAATAAAAGCAATATTTGCCATTATCAGATCAGGATAAAAAAGGGTTAAGCTCACCATCTCGTTAAAAAAACATATTACTCAACCAATTGGCACAATTGCCTATAGAGCTAAAATCGGTTGAGTTGCTGTATTATCTTGCATGATTAAAAAATAAACAACGGGCTATTATTGTTAATATCAATAAGAGTCATAGCCCGATACATTTTTCATTGTTTACGCAGGAAAGTAGGCGTTTAAAATCATGTAAATACAGCCTTTATACAATTCATAATCTGCTATGTTACATTCAATAAAATAACAGGTTATTAATTCACCAGCATATCAAGACGAGATACCGGACGATTTGACTCTGCAAAGCGGCGAGCATTTTCCACGGCCTGACCTTCACTCTCATCAATCTGACCTTTACCAAAGAGCAGCGCCAATTGTTCATCCGCTTCTTTGGTTAGTACCATCATTTCAATCCGGCGGTTTTTACCACTTCGTGTATCTTCTTTATAAACTGGCGTACGCTCAGCCATCGCAACTACCTGCAGTACATTTGACTTAGGCAGGCCGGAATCAACTAATACCTGACGAGCTTTTAGGGCACGTGCGCCTGACAGATCCCAGTTACTGTAATCCTGGCGCTTAAACCGGGTACTGTCGGTATGGCCACTGATCACCATACGGTTTTGGATTTGCCCCAAAATCGGTGCAATATTGAATAGCATGTCTTCAAAGAACGGGGTCAGTTCAACACTACCACGCTCATACATGAAGTGATCATCATCATCCTGGATCAGGATACGCAGCCCCTGCGGGACAATTTCCAGTACAATATTTTCAGATGCAGACAGTTCTTCAGCAATCTGGCTGATCGCTTTTGCCAGCACAGATAGCTCTGGTGTAGACAAATGCTTACCGGCAATTGCTGAATTCAGCTTACGGTTACGGCCGCCTTTTTCGCTGCCTTGTGATGACTTATTGAACATCGACGAACCAAAGCGTTCCTCTCCGGAACTAAGCTCACTCATCGGCTTTTCAAACGGAGACATGCTACCGTCAAAATCTATCGGGAACGGGCTATTGGTGATTTCAAAAATATTATCGAATACCGTTGCCGTCTGCAGACGCTTTTCAATGATAAGGCGCTCTTCCTGGGTGGTGATACCCATTAGCCACAGCACCATGAAAAACGCCATCATTGCCACAGCAAAGTCAGCAAAAGCTACCTTCCACGCACCACCATGATGCTCATCATGGTGGCCTCGTTTTTTCTTCTTAACAATTATAATGTGATGATCTTTGCTCATGATTGATTACTGCCCGGTCATCCAGCCTTCCATTGCAGCAAACGTCGGCTTATATTCGGTATGCAGTACTTTACGACCCGCATCCAGAGCCAACAGCGTTGGTTTCCCTTGAGCCTGGGCAACCAGAATCGCCGTAATCATGTGCAGTGCCATCATCTCTTTCTTAACCTGGTTAGCAATAGTCGCTGCCAATGGTTCAAACACGGCATAACACATCAAAATACCGAAAAAGGTACCAACAAGAGCCGCCGCTACTTTTACACCGATAAGCGCCAGGTCACCACCAATGCTCTGCATAGTTACTACGATACCCAGTACCGCAGCAACGATACCAAAGCCCGGCATCGCCTCACCAACTTTCGCCAGCGCTTTAGAAGGGCGGAGCAAATCTTCTTCAAGCGTATGCAGCTCCAGCTCCAGCACAGCTTCCAAATCGTGATGGTTAACCTTACCCATCGCCATCATCCGCAGGTTATCGGTAATAAAACTAACAATAACGTTGGATTTCGCCACATCCGGATACTTGGCAAAAATGGCGCTGCTTTCAGGGTTCTCGATATGATCATCTAGCTTTTTGATACCGTCTTTACGAATCACTTCTAGCAATTCAAACATCAGCTCCAGCGTAGACTTATAAAAATCCGAACCGTAGCCTTTACCGAAAGCCATCTTCAGGCGAGTAGCAATATTTTTAAGCACATAAGTTGGGTTGGAGATCACCATAGCCCCAAAGCCGGCACCCAAAATAATAATGAATTCAGCTGGCTGCCAAAGTGCCAGCAGGCGTCCCGATGCATGGGTGTAACCGTAAACAATGCACCCGAAAATAATGACAAAACCGATAATAATTTGCATCTTATGACTCCGTTAAACTGACTCTCGCCAGTCAGCTAACATGCTATTCAAACTTTTCAATGCCTTCTTATGGATCTGGCTGACCCGCGCTTCAGTCAGCTCAAACACCAGGGCAATTTCCTTAAGGTTCATTTCGTGCTCGTAGTAAAAACTCAGAATGACCTGTTCGCGCTCGGGTAAACGAGCCAATGCAGAAGCCATTGCTTTTTTTAATTGACCACGTTCATAGGTATTACACTGAAAACTCAGGCCGAAGAATTGCTCTCCATCCTCTTGCAAGGATTCAACACTACCGAGGTTTTCAGCCTGGCTGTCAAGGCGGCGCTGCTGTACTTCAGTCAGTTCAATACCCATTTCTTCCGCCATCTCCTGCTCCGTCGGCTGTCGTCCTAACTGACGGGAGAGCTGGCGTTCAATATCTTTGAGTTCGTAGCTATTCTGACGTGAACGACGAGAACGCCAGTCCATTCGGCGTAACTCATCCAGAACCGCGCCACGAATACGCTGCACAGCAAGGCGTTCTAGAGCCGCATCCTCTTCATCCGGATAGCGACGGATAACATCAAGCAAAGCCATCAGGCCAATCTGCTCCATGTCTTCCAACGACATCACAGTCGTGACCTGTGCTGTCAAATGCTTTACGACACGCTTTACCAGACCAGCATACTTCGCAACAAGACGCTGCTCGCGCGCCTTCTGGCCTAACTGGTGGCTCTGCTGATAAGCCTGAAGCCCCTGGGCTTCATAGGACATTGCTGCACTGTGCATATCAAACTCCTTACTGAACCACCAACTTGGTGATCAGTACTTGATCGATACCGTTACTACTTGCCATGTCGTTCATGACTTTCTGAACTTTCTCTCGCAATGCCACCTGCAGTGGCTCCATTATCCCGGGCTGAGTCAAATCGTTGTAATGCAGCTCACTCAATAAAGTGATGATGGCATTACGAACAACTGGCATGAATTCCTGAACCAGATCCAGTTGTTCCTGGTTGTAGCTCATAATTGACAGCTCCAACATCAGGTAATGAAGACGGTCGTCTCCCGGAACACTCACCACAAATTTAGTCAACGGCAAAAATACCGGCTTCTTAACCAGCGCAGCAGGCGGTATAGCCTCAGGAACCGGCACTTCAACATGCTTTGCCTGCTGCTGGAAATACCACCAGCCACCGGCACCGGCTAACACAACCACCAGAACAACGGCGGCTATAATTAACGGCAACTTGCTCTTGGCTTTTTTGTTTTCTTCTGTCATATCAATAGATTAAATACTACTAAACCATGGATTCATAACGACCGCCTGACTCCTGTGAAGGAGTTGACGTCGTTTCTTGCTTGGCTGCCATCACATTATTTGCGACCACGGCCGGCTCATCATCCCCTCCCGACTGCTGATGGGACTGCTGGTACATACCGCTGGAAACCGAAACATCAGCCAATTGCATCTGGCTGCCGTCAAAATCAAAGCGCAGACGTTCCGCATTGGCTGCTAATGCTTCGCGTAATTGCGGATGGGCAGCAGTAAAGTGAACTGACACTTTGTCGCCTTCCAGACGCAAATTGATCTCCAAACGTCCCAGTTCTGGCGGGTCAAGGCGTACATGCGCATGCTGGATCTGATCCGTTTTGCTTAGCTGCATACGGGATCGCAATTGATCCACCAGATCACGCCCCCATTCCGGCTGAGTGATGTCAACACTTGCCTGCAATTGTTGTGCCTGTGTGTTAGCCGCAGTCGCAGATTGTGCTGACGCCTGTGCTGCCTGCGTTAACATGTTGATATTACTGCTCATCGCACTGTGAACATGAAGCGTTGGTGTCGACAACGAAGTTGCGGTCAGCTTTTCAAGCACAGAGGCATCAACCGCGGCCATCAGATCTTTATTGTTGCTCAGCATCTCATTGGGAATAACTGCAGCTTTAACCTGAGGTAACGGCTCTCTGGCTGTCAGCAATGCTTCACTAACAAGCGCTTGTGATTCTTTAGACAAAGATGCCGTATTCGCTGCTGGTGTCGTCTGTGGCTTCACCAACTGCTGTAATTGCTCCATTACCGCTACTTTACCTGGTTCAGCACTGGCGCCAACCTGTGCAACCTGACCTGTAAGCATTGCCTGCATGGCTTCCGCTGAAACTTCCGCTTCCGCTTCCGCCGGTAAGCTTGCCCCTTCCGGTTTCACCGCTTGAGCCAGTAACTGCTCAACCTGTGCAGCCAGATCTTCAGCTGAAAGTTGCTGTTGTGGTTCAGCAACCAGCTGAGGCTGGCCTTCAGGCGTCGGCATTGCCTGGTCTGAATCCGACTGGTTATCCAGACGTTGTTCAAACTCAGCAAAGCTCATCGGCTGATCACTATCCGCACCATTCGGTTTAACACTTGGCATATCTGCAGACGTAGCCTTAGCTACATTTTTTACTGCTACATTGGCTGTAACTTGCATGTCACTCTTTTTATTATCTGTTTTGCATGTAGGCGTGCATTCCTTCTCGGGTGTCCGCCTGTTGCGATATCTGCTGCTGAATACGGGCTTTCTCCCGTTCTCCGGCAGCAATCATGGTGCTGTAAAGTGAATTAATTCGTTGAAGCTGGAGCTTCGCTGCCTGGGTCAGGTTTTTTTGCTGGATTTTAGGAATTGCCTGCTGCAGCTTAGTGTCCAGCGAGGCCAGCTTATCCCAGTTTTGAGCAGCCAGAGCCTGCTCAAAACTGGTAAGCAACTCTTCCAGCTGACGCTCAAGACTCATCGCCAACCTGCACGCGATCTGGTTTCAGTACTACCCAGCCTTCCAGAATGTCACTTATCAGGCGGTTAACTTCATCGATAGCTTCAACATCGTTGCTGATGTTGGCTTCAAAAAGTCGACGGCCGCAGTAGTCATAAAGACGGAACAGCTCCTGTGTCACTTCACCGCCTTTTTCCTCATCAAGTACTGAGCTCAGACCATTCAGAATGTCGAGGCACTTGGAGATCATCATGCCTTTGTCTGAAGTCTGACCGCGCTCCATAAAGCCACGAGCACGGGACAGGTTTTCCAGCAAGCCTTCAAGCAGCATCTGGATCAGGCGGTGCGGACTGGCCGACGCCGCCTGTGCATGGTTCTGTGAATGTTGATATGCACCTAAGCCTTCGTTAATCATCATCTTTCACTCTAATTAGGCCAACATGCCGATTAGCATGCTCTGGGTTTGGTTCATGTTTGCGATTTTGCTATCCATTTTTGCGTAGTAGTCACGCAGCGTTATCGTTTTAGCTTCCATGCGCGCATCCAGCTGCTCACGATCATCAGCGATACGTTTGTTGTTATATTCCAGCTGGTCAATACGACGATCAAAGGCACCACCATTTTTGTGGTAGTCATCCAGCACAGTCAGCATGCTGTCCATGACACCTCTAGTAGCACCATCGCCTAAAAACAGTTTGGATACCTCGTCGAAGTTATCTTCAAGCGCTTTATCCAGTTTCTTCTGGTCAATCTCCAGCGTACCTTTACGGGTCGTAGTGATCCCCAGCTCAGAAAGTGTCGAGAACGTAGAGGTTGTGTACTCATCACCAATCACAGCGCGCAGACGGCTTACCAAGCTTCGGGTCGCGGAATCGCCCGACAGTGCCGCCGCTTCTTCTTCACTGGATTTGGTGTAGGTATTGACGGTTTCAATAACCTTGTTGTAGGTATCCACAAACTCTTTAATCGTTGAGTTTACTGATGCCTCATCACGTTCCACTTTCACATTGACGGTACCGGTCGCCTTCAGGTTCAGGGTGATACCGTCAATCACGTTTTCCATTTTGTTGGTTGTGGAAGTCAGCTCCATCGAACCATATTTAACAATGGCGTCTTGTGCCGCCTGTAATGACTTCTGACCATTTTCCGGTTGGGCCTGATCCAGGGTATTCCCCTTCAGACTCATACCGCTGACCGTAATTGCACCAATAGCATTGGCCACACCAGTGTCTTTGCCATTCAGCACCATACTGATGCCGTCGCCAGAACGTACCAGCGTTGCTTTAACACCATCATTGGCAGGATCATTGTTAATAGCAGTTTGCAGCTCTTCAACTGTCACACCATCATTAGTCAGGCGAGTAACTTTATCAGTGTACGACTGCTGCTGGTTGGTATAGCTGTCAAAGCGAGCCTGGTCGAAACGAGAGTCTGTAGAGTCTGTAAGAGCTTTATGAGCATCGGTTTCCCAACCGGGCACCGTCATGTCGATGTTGTGCTTTTCAGCAACATCTTTATAGACCTGTGCCTGATGATCAGCTTTTTTGGTATTTTGCTCATCAATCAACTGGGTATTTAGAGCAGCAATATCGATATTAACTGAGCCGAAGCTAATCGAACCGGACGTGAAGGTAGTGCCCTCAGTAACCTTAAACAACTGGTCACGCTGTGCCTGCGCCATCTGGGTAACTTCAAAGCTGTATTCACCAGCTACGGCATTACTGTCAACGCTTGCAGCCAGTACATCTTCGTTGCTCAATACAGCTTTCAGCTTTTGCAGCTCACGGCTGGAGTTCAGGTCTTCAACCTTGTCACGGAAGCTGTTAAGCGTACTTTGAATTTCCTTCAACGCATCCATTTCGGCAGTATTCATGCCTTCCTGGCGGTTAAGCTGATTATCTTTTGGAGCACGTTCGGCCGAGATGATTGCACTAATCATCGCTTCGTAATCAATTCCCGAACCCAAACCTGTCATTAACATACTTTACTCTCCGTCGAGGATGCCTTTCCCGGAACCAGCCAGCCAGATCACAGTTAAAGCAAAATCCATACCATAGTTAAGTTATTGATTTTTAAAAGCAATAGATAAAAATAAAGCGGAAGTAATACTTCCGCTCGGAAAAAGTGGCGACTATGTGAAGCATCGTCGCCACAGATTCTTTATTTGTTACGCTGAAATTAGCGCAGCAGCTGAGATACCATGCTTGGCATCTGGTTTGCCTGAGACAGAACTGTGATACCAGCCTGCATCATAGTGTTCTGCTTAGTCATGTTTGCAGACTCAGCGGCAATGTCTGCATCCATGATGCGGCCTTTCGCCACAGCCATGTTTTCTTTGATGTTGCCCAGGTTGTTGATAGTTGACTGGAAACGGTTCTGAGTCGCACCCAGATCAGCACGTACTGAACCTACGTTGTCGATCATTTTGTCGATTTCCTGGATTGCTTTCTCAGAGTCAGAGATTGAGTCAATCTTACCCAGGCTAGCTGTATCCAGAGAGTTGTTGTCTACCTTCACTTGGATAACGTTCGGATCTTCAAATGCTGTAGAGCTGATACCCGCTTTATCCATTGCCGTTTTAAGTGCTGTCAGATCATTCTGACCAGTACCATCTGCTGTATCTGCTTTAGTTGTAATACCGGCAGCTGCTTTACCAGCAGCAAGAAGGTCTTGTTGTTCTTGCGTTAGCGTTGATTTGTCTAGTGTCGCTGTACCATCTGTAGCCAACGAAAGACCCAGCGCCAAGTTCACAGCTTCTGCATCAGCTTTAAGTAGTTTCGCAGAACCATCTAACTTACCTTCAGCTGTACTCAATGCAGCAAGGTCAACACCATTAAGCTCACTTTTTACATCAGCAATAGCTTTGTCAGCATCAGCTTTAGTTACAGTAGTCGTATCTTTTGGCTCAACATCAGAACCAACCTGGAAATCAACGCCTTTACCCAGTTTTTCAAACAGCTTTTCGCCTTTACCGAAAGTTGTAGTGTCAACGATACGGTCAAGTTCTTTGGTCATCGCCTGGTATTCTTTGTCCAGCGCCGCACGGTCAGCGTCAGAGTTTGTGCCGTTCTTAGACTGTACAGACAGATCACGCATACGCTGAAGAATGTTGGTGTATTCCTGAAGGGCACCTTCTGCTGTCTGAGACATAGAGATACCGTCGTTCGCATTACGCTGAGCCACACCCAGACCGTTGATCTGAGAGTTCATGCGGTTAGCGATTTGCAAACCAGCCGCATCATCAGATGCACTGTTAATGCGCAAGCCAGTAGACAGACGACCCAGTGAAGTATTTAGTGAGTTCTGAGTATTTAGCAGGTTACGCTGTGCATTCATTGATGCAAAGTTAGTGTTCAGGCTCATTGCCATGGGAATATTCCTCTATTCGGTCATGTCACACCGTGCCAGCTACAAAAAGCAGGGTGTTGTTTTCATTACCATCCTAGAGCGACCAACGAATCAGCGTTCTTAAAAAAAAAGTGGACTCAAAAGTTAGAGTGATTACTTTACAAACCAAACCCAATCAAAACACACAGAATTTAACCACCTAACACTTATAAAAAAACGGTAGTCAGGCTCTTAGTCAGATAAAACTGAAGCCAGGCCCGGCTACCGTTTTTCGGTTACGTCAAATTAACGTAGCAGCTGAGATACCATGCTTGGCATCTGGTTTGCCTGAGACAGAACCGTAACACCAGCTTGCATCATAGTGTTCTGCTTAGTCATGTTTGCAGATTCTGCTGCGATGTCAGCATCCATGATGCGGCCTTTCGCTACTGCCATGTTTTCTTTGATGTTACCCAGGTTGTTGATAGTTGACTGGAAGCGGTTCTGAGTCGCACCCAGGTCAGCACGTACTGAACCTACGTTGTCGATCAGCTTGTCGATTTCCTGAACTGCAGTTTCAGAGTCAGCAATAGTATCAATCTTACCCAGAGCAGAAGTATCAAGAGACGCACTGTCTACTTTCACGTTGATTACGTTTGGATCCGCGAATGCTGTAGATGTTACGCCCGCAGCATCCATAGCAGTCTTAAGCGCAGACATGTCGTTCGCACCAGTGCCGTCTGCATTGTCAGTAGTCAGGTCGCTACCATCGAATTTCTTAGTAACAGCACCTGCTAAATCAACCAATTTTTGTTCATCCGCAGAAAAAGATGCACCATCAACATCATCTGTTGTGTTGTATGCTGTTGAGCCAAGTGCTTTATTCAGAGCAGCCGCTTCAGTTGCTGTTAGCTTCACAGCTGAACCTGTAGAACCACCAACTTTACCTACAGCCGTTTTAACAGCAGCAAGTTCAGTATCATCAATACCACCCAATGCTTTCTGAGCGTCAGCAAGTGCTGCAGTACCATCAGCAGTAGTCATTGTTGTTGCATCTTTTGGCTCTACATCTGCGCCAACCTGGAAATCAACACCGTTTGACAGTTTGTCAAACAGCTTCTCGCCTTTACCGAAAGTAGTGGTATCAACGATACGGTTAAGCTCTTTGGTCATTGCCTGGAATTCTTTGTTCAGTGCCGCACGGTCTGAATCAGAGTTAGTGCCGTTCTTAGACTGTACAGACAGGTCACGCATACGCTGCAGAATGTTTGTGTACTCTTGTAGTGCACCTTCAGCAGTTTGTGACATTGAAATACCGTCATTCGCGTTACGCTGAGCAACACCCAGACCGTTGATCTGAGAGTTCATACGGTTAGCGATTTGCAGACCCGCCGCATCGTCAGCTGCGCTGTTGATACGCAGACCAGTAGACAGACGACCCAGAGAAGAGTTTAGTGACTGCTGAGTGCTGAAAAGGTTACGCTGAGCATTCATTGATGCAAAGTTGGTGTTAAGGCTCATTGCCATGGTATAGATCCTCTATTCTTTGTAAAACGAGCCATGTCAAAACGAGTATCGAATGACAGTGCTTCTTGTCTAGTCACTTATTTAAAGCGACCAACTTTGATCACTCTTAAGTCGATTTAAGAGACTTTTAATTAAAAAACGTACAAAAAGGTGATCTCGCTCCCACCACTTAATCAGCAATATTTTTTTTACCATTAAAGACAATGGCTTAGAAAAATAAAAATTTAAGCTCATTATTAAAAATTAAACTTCCCCCTTTCTTTTTTGCCCGAAAAACGATTTCCACAATAAATTTAAGCGAAAAGAAGCGGCTATCTTTACTTATTTTTCTTCCTTTCTTCTCCCCCGTTAAATTAACAACTTTCTCTGAAATCGATATTTAGCCTCATATTTCAACTCAGAACCTATTACAGATATAAAAAAAGCGAGCCGAAGCTCGCTTTTTCTAATTGGTTATTTATTTGTCTGCTTATGGCTCCAGCAAAGCCACTACGTTATGGCGAGATGCATTCGCCTGAGCCAGTAACGTCGGTACCGCATTATCCATCAGCTGAAGCGATACATCCTGAGGTGCTTCCAGCCAGGTAGCTTCAATCGAACCATCATTATTTACCACACCGGATTTCATCATATTGGTGGTAACCATACGTTCTAGATCGATACTGACCTGACGTTGTACTTTACTCATCTCAGCCAATGCCTGCTGAACCTTCTGCATCATGCGTTCAATATCTGCCAGCGCCTTGCGGGTCGACTGAGGCTTAGCGAATTCCAGCTCCTGCGGCTCGGCCGCCTGCTTATCATGAGATTCCAGCTTGGCTTTTACCGGGTTACCCGATGGCAGGATCTGACCGCCACCCGACATCCAGACACCTTTTTTAATTTCAGGCCACTGCTCTTTGGGTACAGAAAAAGCCAGATCACCGAATCTATCGACATCAACCTGAATATTACGCGGGGCAAATGCCTGATTCATTTTCTCGGCAATTTCATTGATATTTTCATCGTTATCAATGCGAACCCGAACCGAGCTCGGTGTACCTGAATCAAACTGGAAGCGCAGGATTTCATCCTGCTGTCGCATCGTATTCAGACGCAACCCTTTCATTGAGAAACCTTCCTGCTGAGGCTGTTCACTCAAGCGAGGTGTCAGATCATGATGCAGCACCGGCTCATCTTCATACTTGGCATCACGAGTCAACTTAACCAGCTTATTTTTCAGCTGATGCAGCGTTTGCTGCAGCTGATCTTTTTTATTTTCCTGGACATTGAGCGAACGGCGTGCCATTTGGCGAAGCTGATTCAGCAGCTCACTAGCTTCCTGCAAGGCTTTCTGAGCACTCTGGGCCTGAGCGGCCTGACGGTGAGCCAGGCTGGTCTGCACCAGCAAACTACCCTTTTTCTGGTTACCCAGACTAGAGTTCTGCTGTTGTTCTTTCTGCTGTTTTTCACTGACCTTTGGAACAGCAACCACAGGCTGCTGTTTGGTAACTCGGTCAGCCTGCGTAGAGTCACTGCTTCGTAGGGTATTGTGACTAGAGGTAATTTGATTTACCAAGGTTGCCTCACATATCAATCTAAAAGGGCCAGGGGCAAAACCTTAGCCCCCACCGGTTAAACCCGATTACATCAATTTAAACAGGGACAGGTTTTGAATCTTGCTATAAGTCATCTGGGTTGCCTGCAATGCTGCCATCTGGGTGTTCATTTCCAGAATTGCCTCACTGTAGTCCAGATCCTTCACATCACCGATCAGTTTCTTGTTCAGCAGTTTATTATCTTCATGAGAGCCATCGATTCGGGTCAGCGAATTTCGTTGTCCGCCAACCTCAGACCAGACCCCGTTAATAGAGTCCATTGCGCTATCGATATCGCCTTGTGCCTTCGTAACCTTAGCTGTGAGAGCATCACCACTCACCGCTGGATCACGCAATGCCGAAATCACCTGATCAAGACCGTTGAATATATCACTTCCGCCACTGAAGAAAATAGATTCTGCAGTCTGATTCGCAGGAAGTGTGGTTGATTCGGCCACTTGTACCATACGCTGGTCACTATTGCCCATGTAAGTGTACTTACCGGTTGCAGGGTCTTTAACGATAGGCTGAGTATCTGTTTTGGTCCCGGCAAAAATGTAGTCACCATTCGGATTCTTGCTGTTCGCAATATCTGACAGCTGATCCAGGATAGATTCCAGCTCAGTCGCAATCGCTTCGCGGCCCGCCATGGTACTGTTGCTGGCATTGCCTACACTGATAACCAGTTCCTGGGCGCGCAACACCGCATTATTGGATGCATCCAGCTGTGATTCAGTCTGACCCAGCTGAACTTCCAGGTTCTTGATGTTTTTCTGGAACTGACCGATATTTGACTGCTCGCGGTCAAGCATCATCAGCTGAACTGCACCTAACGGATCATCCGATGGTTTAAGCATTCGCTCGCCGGAGCTCAGCTGCATAAAGTTCTTATTTACCCCTGAGCTTGAGGTCTGCATGCTTGAGAGCATCACAGTATTAAGCTGAGCCGTACTTAATCGCATGTAACTTTCCTCTTGAACTGATATCGTTTAGCGGAACATTGACAGAGTGACATCAAACAGGGTTTGCGCTGTTGAAATCACCTGAGCATTCGCCTGATACATCTGCGTGTAGGTCATAATGCTGGCCGCTTCTTCGTCCAGGTTTACACCACTGACACTATCACGATCACCTTCTGCCTGTTTTACCAACGAGTCAGCAGCCTTGGTATCCGCCTCAATCTGAGCCGTCTTGATTGCCCAGTCACCCGTCATACCGGTATAGCTGGTGTGAATTGGCTTGCCATCCAGTTTTGCAATCGCCGCTTTAAACTTATCCGCTTCCGCAGGAGTCAGCTTAGTAGTATCAATCGACACAGGTGCATTTTTCAGATCAATAAGCTGTTGCAGGTTTTCACTGTTACCCGGCTCATCCGCTGCTGAAGAAAATGCCAGTTTTTTCGGGTCGTCGACCAACAGAGTCAGGTTTTTCGCAGCGCCTTCAATCTGATCTACACCACCAAAAACAGCACCACCGGCATCACCGTTAAGATCAAAGCCTTTAGCATGATTTTCATTGAACTGGGAAGCAAAGCTGTACGCCATTACATCCAGTTCCTGCTGCAACTGTTTCAGCTCAACATCTCGATACTGAATCAGGCCACCCAGAGTGCCACCCATTTGGTTATCAAGCGCAAAACGACCGTTGCCGCGCAGCAACTCCATGCTACCATCTGGCATCTGGTTCAGTTTCCCGGCTTGACTGCCGTTTACCAGCGGCTGTCCCTGATCCAAGGTGATAGAAACTGTACCGTCATCGTTATAAGTCGCGTTAATATCCAACATTGAGGACAACTGACGAATGGCCTCATCACGGGAGTCCAACAGATCTGTCATCTGCTCGCCCTTACCCGCACTGTTGCTCAGGCTGTCATTCATCTTAGCAATGCTGGCAATCAAGGTGTTGGCTTCAGTGATAGCCGCATCAAGCTGACCATTTACCTGTTTAGCCTGACCATCCAGCTGTGAGCTCATGTTATTGAATCGCTGCACCATTGACTCACTCTGGCTGAGAATTGTCTGACGGTGAGCAATATCCTGAGGTGCTGTTGAAGCCTCACTCAGAGCTGCATTGAAACGATCCAGCCCCTTGTTAATACTAGAGCTGTCGTTGTTAAGCAGCGCTTCGGTTTTCGACATGTACTGATGACGGACGGAGTTAAAACCCCAGGAACCTTTCTGCTTATAGATCTGCTGATTGAGATAATTATCAGCCATACGCTCGACACTGCTTACGCCAACACCTGCACCACCAAGGCCATTCACCTCAGCTCCAAAGCCGACACGCTGACGGCTAAAACCCGGAGTCATAACGTTGGCAATATTGTGTGAAGTAACTGTTAGTCCCGCATTGGAGGCATTTAAGCCTGAAAGGCCGATATTAATTATGCTCATAGTTCTTCGTCATCCAGATGGAGATTCATTTGCTGCGACAGAGGAGCGACACCACGCCACAACTGAGGCCGCTCAACCTGTGAATAGTTAAGTTCAGCGGCAGCAGGCAGCGGACTGGCCGATCCCGGCGCAATTTCCTGTCCTTGTTGTACCATAGCGACCATTTGTTGCTTTGGCTTAAATGCTTCATGCTGACCAAGTTGCTTTACCAGCATATCGGCAATACCCAGGCTTTGCTGCTGGCTCATCTCCACCGCAATCTGGCTGTCATGCATTGAACGGTAGAACTTCTGCTGACGACTGTTGAAGACTGAATCTTCCTCGTCATGCATCGCATCCGAAGCCTGACGCATATTCTTAAGCACCGTCTGCAAAAAGACTGCCTCAAACTGACCGGCCGCCTGCTCAAGGGCTTCCATTTTGTCGCCATTGGCTTTGATATTCTGCAGGCTGGTCAGATCGTTATACATTGCAGCATGCGTTTCATGATCATTAACTTTCATTACAGCACCACCAGTTCGCCATCCAGTGCACCGGCTTCATCCAGCGCAATAAGAATCGCCATCAGATCGTTAGGCGTTGCACCAAGGCTGTTCACTGCATCAACAATGGTCTGCAATGACGTACCTTCATCACTCTCCGGCCAAATGAATACTTTACCTTTCTCTTGGTCAATCGAAACATCCGACTCAGGTGTTACTGTGGTATTACCGCGACCAAACGCATTCGGCTGGCTGACGTTATAGCTTTCCGCAACACTCACTGTCAGGTTACCGTGGCTGACAGCAGCAGTATGAACACGCACATCTTTACCAACCACAATGGTGCCGGTACGGGCGTTAAAGACCACCTTAGCCTTGCGTGGCCCCTGTTCAATTTCCAGGTTTTCCAGCATTGCCAGGAAGGTAACACGCTGACTCTTGTCATGTGGTGCTCGTACGGCAACGCGAGCATGACTCTGCGCAACGGCAACACCAGGGCCAAATACCTTGTTAATTTCTTTTTCGATATTACGGGCAGTATTAAAACCCGGCTGCTTGAGGTTCAGGACAACATCAGAAGAGGTCAGGAAAGATGATGGAATTTCACGCTCAATAATACCGCCGTTAGGGATCAGGCCAGCAGTCGGAATGTTAATGGTAATACCGCTGCCGCTGTTACCTTCCGCTTTCACACCGCCTACCACAAGGTTCCCTTGCGCTACCGCATAAATCTGGCCATCAAGGCCTTTCAACGGTGTCATCAGCAGGGTACCGCCACGCAGACTTTTTGCATCACCGATAGAAGATACGGTGATATCCAGAGCCTGGCCCTTGCTGGCCAGCGGCGGAATGGTGGCATGCACCGCAACGGCTGCCACATTTTTAAGTTTTGGGTCGTCATTAGCGGCCAGCTGAACACCGAACTGGCTCAGCATGTTTTTCACCGACTGGGAAGTGAATTTAGTCTGGCTTTTATCACCAGTACCACTTAAGCCAACAACCAGGCCGTAACCCACCAGCTGGTTATCACGTACACCCTGGATATCCACCAGGCTCAATAGCGGTCGGGCCTGTCCCAACAATGGGAACAGGCAAACCAGCAGACCGATAATAATTTTTTTCATCGCCATCAGATTGGGAACCAAGAGCTGTTAAAGAATCGGGACAACCAGCCGGCTTCATTGGCATCAGCCAGAGCACCACGACCGGAATAGGTGATACGGGCATCACCCAGGCGCTGGGAAGAGACGCGATTAGAGCCATCGATATCATCAACCCGAACCAGACCGGAAAGGCGGATAAACTCATCACCCTGGTTCAGCTTGAGCCACTTTTCACCACGAATGCGCAATACACCGTTAGGTAGTACTTCCTGCACCATCACCGTAATATTGCCCGACAGTGAGTTCTGCTGTGAGCTTGATGACGAGCCTTTAAAGTCACGATCACCCTCAAGGGAAAACTGACCTTTGGCGTACGTCTTTCCGGCAAAAATCGGAGGGGCAATCGTCGCATTACTTTCCTTGCCAAAACTGGTACCCGCTTTTTTACTTGAGCGAGTCTGCTCGTCCAGCACCACAGTCAGGATATCGCCGATACGGAAGGCCCGACGATCCTGGAACAGCGCCATACCATAGCTAGCACTGAATAAGCTGCCATCCGGATCAACCTTGTATTCCGGAAATTCCATCGGCGGCTTGTTTTCTTCCGGCTGGACATCTACGTATGATGACACCGGTGCACAACCGGCCAGCAACAGCAATCCAAGCAAATAAATTACGCGTACCATGCCCCACCACTTACATTGACTGGCTGACAAATTTCAGCATTTGATCGGCACTCGATACCACCTTAGCGTTCATCTCGTAGGCACGCTGGGTCGTGATCATGTTAACCATCTCTTCCACGACACTAACGTTAGAGCCTTCAAGGCTGAACTGGCTGATACTGCCGATACCGTCTTCGCCCGGAACACCTTCAGTCGGTGCGCCCGATGCGCCGGATTCTTTAAACAAGTTACCGCCCAGCGCTTCCAGACCAGCCGGGTTCGTAAACTTCGCCAAAGTAAGCTGACCGATTTCCTGCGGCTGAGGATCATCTGATGTTGTGATGGTCACGATACCGTCAGAACCGACATTAAAGTTGGTCGCGTTATCCGGGATCTCAACATTCGGCATCAACGGCAAACCTGCCGCAGTTACCAGCATACCTTCTGAGTTACGGTGGAACTGACCGTTACGGGTATACGCCGTATTGCCGTCTGGCAACTCAACCTGGAAAAAACCTGAGCCCAGAATCGCCATATCCGTTGCCTGCTCGGTATTCTGGTAGGCACCGGTTTTCATCAGCTTCTGAGTACCCACAGTGCGCACACCGTTACCCAGCTGAAGACCACCCGGTCTTTCATTCTGCTGGTCAGCCATGGCACCCGGCTGCTTTTTCATCTGGTAGAACAGATCTTCAAATACCGCTCGGTCCTGCTTGAAACCAACAGTATTTACGTTTGCCAGGTTATTCGAAATAACCTGCATTTGGGTATCTTGTGCCGCCAGGCCAGTCTTACTGACCCAAAGTGCTGCGTGCATATTGATTTGCTCCTAAAAACTCTTCCGCCCCTGCTGCCAGGGAAGGCTACTCGCCTAAATTAACGACTCGCCTGAATTAACGGTCACGAATAATCCGGTTACCGGCATTGGCCAGGTTCTCGGCTGTCTTCATCATCTTGATTTGAAATTCAAAGTTACGAGACAGTGAGATGTTGTTAACCAGTGCATCAATGGCATTGACGTTACTACTTTCCAGATAACCGGAAGCTACAGTAACGGTTTCATCCATATCAGCCTGGGCGCCGACGCCTGCCACGCGGAACAGGCCATCTTCACCTTTATAAACGCTGGCCAGATCCGGCTTAACCAATTTCAAACGACCAACTTCCTGCACCAGGCCTCCGCCCTCAGGGACAATCGAAATTGTGCCGTCGGTACCGATATCCAGTTGCTTGTACTGCGGAATCACAATCGTACCGCCGTCACCCATCACCGGACGGTCACCCAGCATCAGTTCACCCTCGGCATTAAGGTGAAAGTTACCGGCACGGGTGTAGGCTTCATCATTTTCACCGGCCTGAACCGCAAAGAAACCTTCACCACGGATAGCTACATCAAACGGATTGTTCGTGTGCTGCAGGGCACCACTGGAAAAGTCCGTACCGCCAGCACGCGCAGCAACCAGAGTACGGCTTTGAAAGCCGTCACCTTTCACAGCCACACTTTCCGCTTGTTCAATATCAGCGCGGAAACCGGAAGTGTTCACATTCGCCAGGTTGTTAGCCTGAACCTGTTGCGCCATCATTACCCGGCTGGCACCGGACATAGCGGTAAATAGCAACTTATCCATACCCTGCTCCTAAGGCTTACAGATTCTGGAACAGGATCTGAGTCATTTCCTGCGATACCTGAATGGTCTTCGCATTCGCCTGGTAGTTACTCTGCGCAGACATCAGACCAACCATTTCACTGGTCAGGTCTACGTTTGAGTTCTCGTACATACCAGTACGCAGCTGACCCAGCTGACCAGAACCCGCAACACCGGTCAGAGGCGCACCGGAAGAGAAGCTCTGAGTCCAGCGGGTACCGCCTGCTTGCTGCAGGCCTTCCTGGTTAGGGAAGCGAGCCAGAAGGATCTGCCCCTGAGGTTTAGTCTGACCGTTGGAGTAACGGGCATACACTGTGCCATCTTTTTCAAAATACCAACCAGCCAGCTTACCTGGTGCATAACCGTCCTGTGCGTTCTTATTGATTGAGAACTCGCTGCCGTACTGGCTGACATCAGCCATATCAAACTTAACTGTCTGAGCACCGGCACCGTTAGTCGGAGTAAAGGCTAAATCAACACCACCGGTCGGTGCCGTGATCTTACCGTTAGCATCAAACGTCACATCGACCGTTTTAGCCGGAGTGGTACCGTCATCAACAACATAGTGAGCTTGCCATTGGTTAGCACCGGTTTTCACATAGTACTGAGTCACTTCGTGCTCAGCACCGATTGAATCAAAAACCGTTGTTGTCACACTAGAGGTAAAAGTTGTCGGATCTTCTTTATCGAAAGGCTTTGCCTTTGGATCAATCACTGTCGCATTCGCATCCAGGTTCAGGCCCAGATTAACTTTAGAAGTCGTCTTCGCCGCCATATCGCCGGTTTCAACTGTCAGGTCAGTAACGGTACCGTTTTGAATCTGGCCTGCATCATTAGCGCCATAACCCTGAAGGCGGTAACCGTCAGACGTTTCTAGATAACCGTCAGCGTTCAAGTTGAATACGCCGTTACGGGTATACATCTGCTGGCCGTTGCTCTGCACCATGAAGAAACCTTCACCGTTGATTGCAAGGTCGCCGTTACGACCGGTCGGAGTTGTTGCACCACCGCTGAAACTCTGACGAACCGCCGCCACTTCCACACCGTTCATCTGGCCACCGCCAAACTCAGGTGCATAGATGTCCTGGAACTCAGTACGTGAAGACTTATAGCCAGCAGTGCCCACGTTGGCGATGTTGTGGCTGATAGTGTTCATTTGCTCAGAAGTGGACTTCAGGCCACTCATACCAATGTTAATTGACATAACCTTTCCTACTTAAATTCTTATTCGCTGACTTACGCAGTGATTTCACGCATGTTGTACATAGACATCTTGCCCAGGCCTTTCAGGCTCAGCATGATGGCGCCACCATCAGAAGGGATGTTGACCGACTCCACCTCAGCCGCAATCATCATTTTCTGCGTCCAGGCATCGTTTCCTTTTTCGGCTACAACTTCGAAGGTGTAATTGCCGGAGCCCAGCTTGTCACCTTCGATTTGGAATTCCGCCATGCCGGTTCCCTGTGGACCCAACTTGATTTCATCGACGACTTTACCTTTCTCGTCGTAAACCATAACCTTGGCAGTATCCACTGACTTATCAAACTGAACTCGGCCTTCAATGACCTGGCCTTCAGACACTTCGACTTCACCGTTGGCTTCCATCAGCACTTTCTTGCCAACCAGGTTGGTCGCCTGCAGCATCTCGATGTTTTTTGAGCCAATGTTCAAACCTGTCAGGCCTGCTTTCATGGTTTCCAGGCTTTCTACCGCCGACATCATGCCCAGCTGAGTCAGGTATTCGGTGCCGTCAGTCGGGTTCAGCGGATTCTGGTTCTGAACCTGAGCAACCATCATGGTCAGGAAGTCATTGCCTGTCGGCTGACTGCCGTTTTGAGCGACCTGAGGCTCAGCAGCAGCTGATTTCTGGTTGTTGTACTGACCGGTTGTTGTAATTTGTGGCAAACTCACTTAAAAATCTCCTACCCCATCTTGCCCAGACGAAGGATGCTTTGCTGCATACTGCGAGCACGGCTCATCACATCAACATTGGTTTCAAAGTTGCGTGATGCCGCCATCATGTCCGCCATCTCTTCAACCACATTGACGGTTGAGTAATACACATACCCTTCACCATTGGCTTTCGGGTGGTTTGGTTCATAGCGGCGACGCAGTGGCTCATCGCTCTCAACAACATCATCAATCTGTACTTTCGAGCCCGCTGCCGGGCTATTCAGATCAACCATTACAGTCGAAAACACCGGGCGCTTGGCACGATAACCGGCTTTCTCCGAGCCTGATACCACATCAGCATTCGCCAGGTTACTGGCAACCGTGTTAAGGCGAACGGTCTGGGCCGTCATTGCTGAACCGGCAATGTCATAAATCGTTGAAAAAGACATAGCAGTTACTGTCCGTTAATGGCTTTTTTCAAGCCGTTGAGTTTCATATTCAAGAACGTGGTGCTGGTTTCAAAAGCCATCGCATTCTCAGCAAACTTCGCCTGCTCCACACCCAGCTCGACGGTATTTCCGTCCTGAGACGGCTGGTTAGGGTTGCGGTACAACAGCTCATAGCGCTGTGGCTGTGTAGTACGACGGCGTTCCAGGTGTTTAGCCCGGGCCTCATTGGCAACATGGGCCATCGCATCTTCAAAACTGATGTCACGCGCTTTGTAGTTCGGGGTATCAACATTCGCCAGGTTACCCGCCAATACCTTCGCGCGTTGAGTTCGAAACGCCAATGTATTAGGGTGTACCCCCAGTGCCTGTTCAAAATTAATAGCCATTGTTACTCGCCGTTGTACGCAGTTACAAAACGTATAGATGGTGAAACCGACATTGCATTAAGCATGAAACGTGCCAACTACATAAGCATTTAATTTCAAACACTTATGGTTGTTATATCGTGTTCTCAAACCTAAAGCGGAAGTGTCGCTTCCGAGCGGAAAAGGCGGTTTTCACCCTGTTGCTGAGTGCTCTGCTTCCGGTCTCTGGCCTGTGTGCTGACGCAAAGCCGGGCAGTGATGCCAAACAGGCTGTAGAGCAATACCTGGAGCACCAGGTAAAACGTTATGCAGCCAGTATCGGAAGCCAGGATTATCACATCCGTCTGAAACCACTCAGGGATCTGCCTGAGTGCGATGCTGCATTGCAAAAAACCTTAAGTGATCCTGAAGAACCCATCGGCAGACTGACCATTACCCTGGAATGTCACCAACCTCAGTACTGGAAAGCTCGGGCCAGGGCGGAAGTGGAAGTTTTCCTTCCGCTGGTTGTAGCAAAGCAAACCATCAGCCGTCACCAGCTCATCAGTCATGATGCTCTGAGCCTCAAGCGCAGCAATATTGCTTACTTACGCAGAAACTACTTCACCAGCCCTGATGATCTGATCGGTCAGACCAGCCGACGCAAGATAATTGCAGGTAAAATAATCAGTCCGAAGATGGTAGAATCGCCACAGCTGGTGCAGCGCAATGAGGAAGTGATCATCGAAGCAACCTTTGGTGCGATGACCGCCAGAATGAAAGGAATTGCTTTGGAATCAGGCGCTAAAGGTAACACCATCCGGGTACGTAATCTGTCCTCGAACAAAGAGATTTTTGCGACAGTTACCGGCAAGCAGCGAGTCAGAACGACCTTTTAATCAAAACAGGCACAAAGTATTTAAGTGTTTTACGAACTGGTCGCTGTAAATCAATAACCACAACATACTTTTAATGTGAAGGCTATGATTGGAAAAATTTCTCACTCACAACCTGTCGCAATGCCGACAGAAGCAAGCAACTCATCGGTTGCAAGCACAAAAGCGCCACAGGCACAAGTTGAGCTTAGCCACGAGATGAAGTCACTACAATCTGCGAAACAATCTATGGAATCTGCTCCTGACGTTGATATGGATAAAGTTGCTGAAATGAAGGCAATGTTGAAAGCCGGCAATGTCTCAGTCAACCTGGATAACCTTGCAGACAGCATGATCGACTTCTATCAGGGGCAAAACTAATGACTTCCCGTACACAGCTGGTCAAAGCACTTTTCGGCGAGCTGGCACAGGATGTTAAAAGCTACCAGCAACTGGCAACGCAGCTGAAACACCAGCAAACTTTGTTGGTTAACCGCGACAGCCAGGCTCTGCTGACGCACAATGTCCAGCTACAGGAATTGATGCAGCAACTGAGCAACAATGCTCATAAGCGTAGTAATTACTTGGAAACCTTAGGGGTAAGTGCCGATGATGCTGGCATGAAACGCCTACTGGCAGCGCTACCTGCGCAATTCAACCAACAAGGTAACCAGTTATGGCAACAGCTTTATCAACTGACGCTTCAGTGTCAGGAACTGAATAATGCCAACGGACGTGTGCTGGCGCAGCAAAAACAAATGATAGATAAGTTGCTCAAACCCGAGCAGCAATACTGTTATGGCCCAGGCTGTTAAACGCTTTCAACAGAGAGTTTTTAGCGGCGATGAAAAAAGCGGTTCATTGACAGTTCGTCGAGGATTTTTTGTTCCTGGCGGGCTTGTTTGAGCTGATACTGGGCCATACGCTTATCAATGATTTTATCCCCTTTCTTAACCTGACAGTGCTGCTCAACCAAGCGTGAATTCATGCTCCGAAGTTCTACCTCCGAAAGAGCCAGCTCCTGGCGCTGAAGATTTGTCAGATTATCCAGCTGATGACGAAAACGACCGATCCCCTTCAACAATAAAGCAGAGGCTTCACTGCCACTGGCAACCGAATATTGACCAGACAGGCTTTCCAGCAACTCCAAACGCTGCTCATGCGCTATCTTCTGCTGATTCATCTCCGTAAACTGCTGCTGCAGTTCATCAAACATCTTCTGTTGCTGATCCCGCCAGCTTTCAACCACTTTGACACGCTTCAACATAGATTAGCTTCCTCCGACAAGGTGCATCAACTGCTGCTGACTTTCTTCAAGCGGTACTGAATCATGAATACCCTGTTGCAGGAACCCACAAATTTCAGGATATGACTGCACGGCCAAATCAAGATTCGGATCCTGCCCCGGCTGGTAACCGCCTAGGGAAATCAGATCCTGTACCTGACGGTAACGAGCATAAAGCTGTTTTACCCGCTGAGCTTTTCTCAGCTGCTCTTGGGTAACAACCTGAGGCATCGCACGACTGATTGACTGTTCAATATCAATTGCCGGGTAGTGTCCCTGCTCAGCCAGCTCACGGTTAAGTACGATATGACCATCCAGAATCGCACGGGCCGCATCGGCAATCGGATCCTGCTGATCATCACCTTCGGACAAAACGGTATAGAAGGCGGTGATTGATCCCCGCTCCGTTGCACCGTTACCGGCACGCTCAACCAACTGAGGCAACAGGCTGAATACAGAAGGCGGATAACCTTTGGTTGCCGGCGGTTCACCCACAGCCAGAGCGATTTCACGCTGAGCCTGGGCATAACGAGTTAATGAATCCATCAGCAACAGGACGTCATGGCCCTGGTCTCGAAAGAACTCAGCAATCCGGTGACACAATACCGATGCACGTAGTCGCATCAATGGCGGATCATCCGCCGGCGAAGCGATCACTACCGCATTTTTCATACCTTCCGGACCCAGTGAGTGTTCGATGAATTCACGCACCTCTCGGCCACGTTCACCGATAAGCCCCACCACGGTAATTTCTGCGGTGGTATTACGGGTCATCATCCCCAGCAGCACACTCTTACCGACACCACTACCGGCAAACAAACCCATTCGCTGGCCTTTACCCACACTGAGCATGCCATTGATCGCCCTGACTCCGACATCAAGCTGAGTCGAAATCGGCAGACGTTGCAGCGGGTTGATTGTTTCACCATGAAGGTTGATACGATGTTCGGCTGTCAGCTGACCTTTGCCGTCCAGCGGCTCACCAAGGCCGTTAAGCACCCTACCGAGCATGTTAAAGCCGACATTAATTTTGCTGTCGCCGTGAAGCGGAAGAACCCGGCTGCCGGGACGCAGACCAGTAGTGTGGCGGATTGGCATCAGAACCGATGCATTACGATCGAACCCCACAACTTCAGCTTCCACCAAAGTTCCGAGGTCCGTTTCAATCATACAGCGCTGGCCGGTACTCAGCCGGCAACCTACAGCTTCCAGGGTCAACCCGGCCATGCGGGTCAATCGGCCATAGGTGCGGGCAACCGGCACGTCAGGAACCTGCTCGACGGCCGAGGATAAACGAGCATTCAGCTCCTGAAAAATATCACGCATCTGTCAGTAAATTATCCCGAATCGATTCCATACAGGCTTCCAGACGCTCTTCGCTGTCGGCGAAGGCCTCTGAATCACTGGTTACCACGCGGCAGCTGCCGATTGCTAATGAGTCATCCGGCTTCAGGTTCCAGCTGCTGATCTGCTCCGGAACCAAATCCACCAAGCGCTGACAGTCCTGCGGGTTAAGATAAACCTCAAGCTCCGGCTTGTGCTCTGGCATCTGAGCCAGGGTTTCTTCAATCAGGTTGACCATCTGGCTTGGTACCAGAGTCAGCTCAGCACGAATAACCTGGCGCGACACTTTCTGCACCAGGTCACAAATCATCTCACTCTGCTGACGAACATGCTGGTGAAACACCTGCTGAATTTGCTGCATCAGATTATCAACAGATGTCACTGTACTGCCCATCTGCTGCTGCACCTGGGAAAGACCTTCACGGACACCCTGCTGACGCCCCTGATCTAAACCTTGTTGTTCACCGGCCTGCAGGCCCTGGGCCTGACCTTCCTGATAGCCCTGCTCAAAACCTTTCTGCTGGCCATCCTGAAAACCGTCATTGAACTCATCCTGATAGGAAGCGCCACTGCCCGCAGACAGGTCATCACCGAATAAATCCTCTTCCGGCTCAACCAGTGGCGGAAAATGATAATTGCGGAACTGGCCCATCTGGGGATGAAGAATTTTCACTGCCTGCTTCTTCATACCTACTCCACAACCGGTTCACTGAACAGCTGAAGCTCAATCTCACCCTCGTCAGCAAGCCGACGCAACGTGGTAATAAGTTGGGAACGGGCTTCTTCGACCGCGCTGAGACGAACTCGTCCCTTGCCTTCCATTGCTTCGCGCAGGTACTGAGCCGCACGCTTCGGCATAGTGCCAAAAATCTTGTCCTGCAAAGCCTGCTCGCTGCCTTTCAGTGCAGTTGCCAGCAGTTCCTGATCGACTTCCTCGACCAGACGCTCCAGCGTATCTTCGGTCTGGCGTACCAGAATGTCGAAGTTGTACATCTTGCTTTCCAGCGTTGAAACCAGCTCCGGATCCAGTTCTTTCAGTCCCAGCATTACTTGCTGGCTCTGATCGCCGTTCAGGCGGTTGATGATCTCGCTTGCCTTCTCGGTACCATCGATCAGAGTACTGTTCTGCTGCCCCACCTGAGAAAGGAATTTCTCCAACAGAACATGAACCTCATCGATCATGTTCGGGTGGACTTCTTTCAGGTTAGCCAAACGGAAAAGCAAGTCATCCAGATTTTCTGTCGGCAGACGTGCCAGCAGCTGAGTAGCGACTTCCGGCTCAAGGTAAGCCAGGAATACCGCCTGCATCTGCGGGTGTTCACCTGAAATCAGCTCAGCCAGCTTGGCTGGCTCCAGCCACTGCAGACGCTGCAAGTTATGTTTAAGCGAGTCGCCGTAAATAGAGTCCAGCAAAGGCTGGGACAGAGACTGTCCCAATGCCTTGTTCAAGGTGCGCTCAAGGTAGTTACGAGATGCACCTGAAATGCCCGACTCCGTCTTGAAGTCATTGAAAAAACGTTGAAAAACATTTTCAGCTTCGGTCTTTTTCACGGCAGGGATATTAGCCATCGCAATTGACAGCTGACGCACCTGCTCACGATCAAGTTGTTTGAGCACATTAGCTGCCGCTTCTTCACCCATGCTCAACAGCAGGATAGCAGCCTGTTCCATTCCAGGATTATTCTCGGTCGTCGTCATCTTTCGGTGTAATCCACTGTTTAACTACATGAGCAACACGCTCTGGTTCTTTCTCAGACAGCATCTGAAGGTAAGACAGCTGCGCTTCAAGACCCGTTTCAGGGCTCGGCAACTCAGGCAGTTCTTCGCTCGAAACAACAGAGCTCAAACCAGGAGTTGCAGTTTGGGTTGCCACCACTTCGGCATCAGATTCAGTATCCTGACTCTCAACTTCACCGGCAGCAGGTACCGTTGCCACTGCGGTTGACGTTTCTTTCTCAGGCAGGTTTTCAGCCTCAGGGATCATCAGCTCGTTCGCTTTATTAGCGCCAGACAGCTGACGTATTGCAGGGCGAACAACAACCAGCAGAATCACCAATGCAACCAGTGCGGACAACAGATAACGCAGGTAATCAAGCCAAATTGGCTGCGTCCACCATGATGGCTCATCGGCCAGCAGGTTAGCGTCACCACGATTGAACGGATAAACCACAACGCTGAACTTATCGCCCCGGGCTGTATCAATACCAATCGAGTCAGCCAGCATCTGCTTAATGTCCTGCAACTGTGTCTGGCTGAATGCATCCGGCTGACCATTTAACAGCACCGACACACTCAGACGCTTAATCTGCCCCTGCTGGTACAGGGTATGCTTCAAAGTACGATCAATCGCGAAGTCACGAGATGATTCACCACGCTCATTACCCTGGTTCTTATCGGCATCCTCTTCACCTTCCTCCGGCGGACGGTTGCTCAGTGCACCAGGTACACCCTGAGCAGGCTTGCCGATACGGCGATCATAAGTGCTGTATTCATTCGCTACCGTACCGTCCGGCGCGTACAGTTCTTCTGTCGCTTCAACACGGTCAAAGTTAATATCTGCCGCCACTTCAACCTGGAAGTTTTCCATGCCGACCAGCGGACGCAGCATGCGGGATGCTCGCTCAATATAGCTACGCTCCAGCTTCTGAACATATTCCAGGTAACGGCTGCTGTTACGGCCATGTTTGCCATCATCATTGATCACAGCTGACAACAGGTTACCCTGCTGATCGATCACATTAACGCGCTCTGAACTTAAGTCCGGCACACTGCCGGCAACCAGATTCACGATAGCAGTGACCTGCTCGGTGTTCAGGCTCTGCCCCGGACGCAGCGAGACCACAACCGATGCTGATGGTTGCTCTTTCTCGCGGCGAACAAACAGAGTTTGCTTCGGAATCGCCAAGTGAACTCGAACATTGCTCACCGGATCCAGTGCCATGATGCTGCGCGCCAGTTCGCCTTCAAGGCCGTGACGGTAGCGGGCATTCTCAATAAACTGACTGGTACCCAGGCTGGAGTCCTGCGACAGAATTTCCAAACCTGTTGGCAACTGAGCCTCAATACCTGCCGAAGCCATCGCCATGCGAGCTTGGCCCAAACTGTGACGATCCACCATGATGGTGCCCTGCTGAGGGTCGATGTAGAAATCCATCCCTTTCTGCTCAAGTACAGACAGCACTTGGGCACGGTCAAAGTTTTCATGCTCACCGTACAGCGGACGATACTGGGTATTGCCCTGCCACAGACCAATCACCACCACAGAAGCAACTAGAGTAGCAATGATCCCCAGCAGTACCATCAGTCGGGCACCGGAAAACAGCTGCCCTATGCTTGAAGGGCCGGCGATACCAGCCAGCCTTTGTTTAATTAATTCAGTCACTTAATTCGTCTCATTACACCGGCATTTTCATGACGTCATCATAAGCAGTAAGCAGCTTATTACGCACCTGCACCATAGCGGCAAACGACAGGCTAGCTTTCTGGCTGGCAACCATAGCGCCAACCAAGTCATCACTCTTTCCGGTATCAACCGCAGTCATCATGGCTGATGCTTCTTTACCTTGCTGGTCGACACTGGTGATCGCCTGCGAAATAACATCCGTGAAGTTGACCGGGTTTGTCTGGTTAACCGTCATCGGATTCGGGGCAATCTGCATTGGCTCCAGCGTATTCATCTGAGCCTGAATCTCATTCATCTGGCTAAGCGGCAATTGCATGCTCATCACTTTATCTTGCATATCAGGTTCTCGCGTAATGACGGTTCAGTTACGAATAATTTAAATTGGTTGCAGCAAAATCCGTGTTTTGCCCAGTAATAATTTTTTCAACATCCAGTCCCTGCTCGCGCATTGTCTGGATCTTGTATCTCAGAGCCCGGGTTGAGACCCCCAACTCTTCGGCGGTTTTGCTGCGGTGACCGTTAAACCGGCGCAGCGTTTCAATAATGGTGTCAAACTCAGCCAGCTTACGACTCTTCTGCAAATTCGGCTTGGCGTCACTTTCGGCAGCCTGTTGCCTCACCGGCAAAACATTCATCTCAGCAAGCGGCTCAACAGACGGTTCCTGTCTTGCTTGTACCGGCAGCATCAAATCTTCGCCTCGGATTAAACAGCCTCTGCTCATAACCAACGCACGCTGAATAACATTTTCCAGTTCACGGACATTGCCCGGCCAGTCATAGCTACGTAGTGCCAGCTGAGCTTCCTCTGTGAACTCTGTCGCCAACTGATCATTCGGCATATGTCTAGCAAGCAAATGGCGTGCCAGAGGAACGATGTCTTCCCGACGCTCTTTCAGAGTTGCGCAGTACATTGGAAAAACATTCAGGCGGTAATACAAGTCAGCACGGAAACGGCCTTCGGCAACTTCCTTTTCCAGGTCGCGGTTGGTTGCCGCCAGAACCCGGATATCCAGTTTAATCTTCTGATGGCTGCCTAAGCGCTCAACCTCACGTTCCTGCAATACTCGCAACAACTTAGTCTGCAGTGACAATGGCAGCTCACCGATTTCATCCAGCATCAGAGTGCCGCCGTTGGCAATCTCCAACTTACCCGCCTGAGCAGAAGTAGCACCGGTAAACGCACCTTTGGTGTGACCAAACAGGATCGATTCAATCATGGTTTCCGGAATCGCAGCACAGTTAATAGCGACAAACGGACCAGAGGCGCGCGGGGATGATTCATGAATAAAACGGGCCAGCACTTCTTTACCGGTACCGCTCTCACCGTTGATCAGTACAGAAGCATCAGCCTGAGCAACTCGTTGTGCCAGCTGGAATAACTGCTTGCTCTGGTGAGACTCAGCGACAATTGCCTGACGCTGCCGCTCAGGCTGAAGACGCTGAACCAGCTGGCTCAGGTGCATGTGACCGAACGGGATCAGTAGGTAATCCATGGCACCTTGCTGCAAAGCCCGCGTTACCTGGGCAACATGCTGCAGCTCGGAAACAACAACCACTTCACCTTTATAGCGAGGTTGTACCAGCTTGATCAGGTCAGCAGCCTCGGTGCCGTCCGGCAACCAGGCAGGTACCAAAACCAGATCCCAGTGGTGCTGGGTAAGCAGGGTCAGACAATCAGCCAGATCAGCTGTTTGGATTAATTGGTACCCTTTAGCTTCGCCCTCTGACAGAACCTGTTCTAAACCAGGGTGTAAAGGGTGAAACATTAAAACTTGCCAATTCTTCTTCATTTACTAACCTGCCGCAGACTTTTTAATTAAACGTACTGTTACCCGTCGATTCTTCTTTCGTCCCAATTCCAGAGAGTTATCAGCGATAGGATAGCGATCGCCATGAGAACGAATTTGAATCATCTTATGGGGAATGCCGAACTCAATCAGCGCCGCCGCCACTTCCTCTGCCCGTTCCCGGGACATTCTGAGCTTCACACCGACCCGCCCCTGGCTATCGGAGTGACCATCAATCAGGATCTTACTGATTGATTTGGTTTCCCTGATGTATTCCGCAATACCACGCAATGCACGCAGGCTATCTTTCGATACCGAGGTCGATCCCGATGGGAAATAGAATTCACTGTTTCTGACCTGCTGATAGTTAACCGGCAGCAGGTGATTACGACATGTCAGAAAATCTTCAGCAGGTTCCTGGAAATTAATATTAGGTAAAACGACACTGTCAGTTATTTGACGTTCGTCTTTTAGCTGGACTTTGACCCACGTTCCATTTTTTAATTTTTCAAACACCACATCGGCCTGGTGAACCACTAACTCACCAGTAAGTGGAGAAAAATTAATCATCCCAATATCATAGATAAGCTTAGTGGCATTATTCGCCCAAACTGCAGGCATTTCATACAAAGAACGATATGCAATTTGTTTTTTCAGCTCGTTAGACTTAATTTCCAGACGAGTTTCCTCACCCGCCTCAGCAATAATTGCAGCTACACCAAAATCTTCTATTTCGTGCGAAATAGAACACATCGTTTTATTTCCTTTATATGTCCAATGACTATTATCCAGAGCCGACATCCGGGTATTCTCCCGGCTGTACCCCTGGGTTGAAGCCAATAACATCAACAAGGTAGCAACACTTCGTCTAACCATCACAAGCCTAAATAACGTTGTATGTGTTTCGTTGGTGATTAAGGGTAAAAGTCCCCCTGTCGCTGGAATTACCATCGACAAAATCATTTATATTTTCCGGCCAATCTAATATTTGACTATTGCAAAACTGTTAAGCCACAGAGAAAAACAAAAGGAAACAACACCTTAAATCCGTCACACCGACAGGTTTTCCATATATATGAGAGGGTTATCAATCCAACCGATGTTTGGGCGTCATATTTATTTTATTATTTTGCTAAATGAGAAAACATTCGGGTTTATCTGTCAACTGTCAATAAAATGAACACCACCAGAATAACGCACGGTAATATTTTGACGTATGCATCAAATAATATATTTGTTTGACAAAGCCATTGCTCAAACGGTAGTCTCCCGCGCCTAACAAGCACAGTGCAAACACTCTAAGGTGATGTGCACTGCCTAGTATATCGGAAAAAATAATTTGACAGGAAGCAAAATTCGCGAAAATATTGGGTTTACAAACGAACAATAAATGAACAAAACATCAATATTTTACGCTCTTGTTAATATCTTTATATATAAGGCCAAAAGATATTAATAAGTGGTGCTTTATAAGTGTGAGGTCCATTCCAGTATTTAATAACCATTATTAATTAAATATTAACTTGGCCGTTACTCTTTAATTAATGAGCATCTTTAAGCTCAGTAATAATAAAAATATTAAAAGCATTATTGCGATCTTGATTCATAGTTTTAAATATTCAACGTAATTAATACATTTTTCGAAAAACACAAATTCCATTGGTTGCCATAGGTTATGACGAAAAAGAGCAAAATAATCTCCGAACTTGATCAGGTTGAAGTTCGAGCATTTGATCTCGCGAGCCCGGAACACCGTATTGGCGCCCTTCAAGCCATCATTGACAATGTCTGCAAGCAGTTTGAAAGATCGGCTCGCCAGTCTTTCCATCACCTGCTTCGCCACCCAGTAGAATTCCGCTTTGAGCAACAAGACACGCTCAAGCTGCAGGACTATCTGCAACAGCTGAAAAAGCCAAGCCTGTATCGCGAGTTCATGGTAAGCCCGCATGACCTGCACGGTGCTGTCTCTATCGATGGCGACCTGCTTTTCTTCATGGTTGATCTGTTCTTCGGTGGCAGCGGCAACAATAAACGCCGCCAGAATGACATGAGTGATACCGAGCTGCGTCTGGTTGAGCTTTTCTTCAATCAAGCGCTGGAACAATTTTCCAACGGCTGGCACAGCATCACAAACTGGCAAAGCACTCTGACAGAAAAGAACACCCTGCGCCTGGGTAACCCGATGCAGAATAATCAGCTTTACCAGGTGTGTCGTTTTACCCTTGAGGTCAGTGGTCACCAAGGCTGGTTTGATATTGCGCTACCTTTTGGAGGGCTCGATTTTTTGCGCGATCAGCAGTGCAAACCTGCTGACGTTGAAGCCGACCCTGAACTTCAGGCCAAAATCCAGGAAAAGCTGTGCCATATACCAATGCGCCTGATGACCACCCTGTGTGAGCGACGTCTGGCGCTGGGTGATGTGATGGATTTGAAACCAGGTGATGTTATTCCTGTGGAGCTTCCGGGCGAAGTGACCGTGCGCGCAGGTAAGACATCCCTCTTCAAGGCCCGTATTGCAGAAAACAACTCTAGCCTTGTTTTGCAGATTCAAGATGTGATTAAACAGTAACAGGAACCACCATGTCTGAACAAACCGAAGATCTGAATATTGACCTTGATGAACTTGACCTGGGTAGCCTGAGTCAGGAACCGCAAAGTGCAAATGCAACCGCTCAACAGGACATGTCGTTTATCCGCAATATTCCGGTAAACCTGACCCTGGAAGTAGCCAGTACCGAACTGATGGTAGGCGATCTAATGAATGTTTCACTGGGTACAGTTATCGAGCTTGATAAACTGAGCGGTGAAGCGATGGACGTAAAAGTGAACGGTACGCTACTGGGTCATGCCGAAGTGGTTATCGTGAACAACAAATACGGCCTGCGTCTGGTAAATGTTGTTGATGACAACGACATGCTAAAGGGACTGACCAAGTAATGCGTCGCATCTGGGTTGTACTGGCCTGCCTGTTATTCAGCGTTCCTGCGCTGGCACAGGATCTGCCGCTGCTAACCATTAATGGTCCGAACGGCGCGGAAGAGTACAGCGTGAAGCTGCAAATCTTCCTGCTGATGACTGCACTGGCTTTTTTGCCAGCCATGCTGCTGATGGTGACCAGTTTTACCCGGATCATCATCGTACTGGGCATCTTGCGCCAGGCGATGGGTCTACAGCAAAGTCCGCCTAACCGGGTACTCATCGGTATAGCCCTGACCCTGTCGCTGTTTATCATGCGCCCGGTTCTTTATGAAGTCTACGATAACGCCATTGTTCCCTACCAGAGCGGTTCAATGACCATGGTCGAAGCACTGAATACAGCTGAAAAACCATTGCGCCACTTTATGCTGCAGCAAACCCGTGAGACGGATCTGGAGCAAATCCTGCGTATTGCCAATGAACCGGCGCCGAATAACATGGAAGAGCTCGACTTTCTGATTGTGATGCCAGCCTTCATTCTCAGCGAGCTGAAAACCGCGTTTCAAATCGGCTTCATGCTGTTTATCCCGTTTTTGATCATCGATATCGTGGTCGCCAGTGTTCTGATGGCGATGGGTATGATGATGCTTTCACCCCTGATTATTTCGCTGCCGTTCAAGCTAATGATTTTCGTCATGGTGGATGGCTGGTCTATGACCGTTGGCACACTAAGCGCAAGTTTCGGATAGAGTATGGGAACAGAATTTCTCGCTACATTTTTCGGCGAGGCATTGATGATTATCGTCAGTATGGTCTGTGTGATGATCATCCCCAGCCTGATTATCGGCCTGCTTGTCAGTATTTTTCAGGCTGCGACCCAAATCAACGAGCAAACGCTCAGCTTCCTGCCACGTCTGTTGATGACACTGGCGATGCTAGGCTTTGCCGGTCCGTGGCTGCTACGTACGCTGGGTGATCTGTTCAACCGCTTATTCCTCAACATCCCGCACCTGATCGGCTGACGACGCCATGCTAGACATTTCAGCCGCTCAGTTAACGGCATGGCTTGGACAGATCTGGTGGCCTTTCTTCCGCCTCAGTGCTGCCATGATGCTGATGCCGATTTTTGGCGGCAACGGCGTCCCTGTACGGGTACGTATCGGCCTGGCATTCATGATCAGCATCCTTGCGGCACCGTTGATGCCAGCAATGCCAAGTGTCGACCCACTTTCCCTTGAAGCTCTGCTACTGGCCGCCCAACAGATGGTGATCGGCGGCCTAATGGGACTGATGCTGGAACTGCTGTTTGCGGTCTTTACTACCATGGGCCAGATCCTGTCAATGCAAATGGGTCTGGGTATGGCAATGATGAACGACCCAATCAACGGCGTCAGCATCCCGGCACTGGGTAAGTATTACCAGGTTTATACCCTACTGCTGTTTCTGGCTCTGGACGGTCATTTAATCGCACTGGATGTCATTGTCCGCAGTTTCGAAGTCTGGCCGGTTGGTGACATGCCGAGCCAGGATGCACTCTACAGCGTCATTATGCGTTTCGGCTGGATGATGGCAGCAGCTCTGTTACTGGCACTGCCGGCGGTATGTGCCATGCTGCTGGTTAACGGCTCATTCGGCATGATGAACCGGGCAGCACCGCAATTGAACGTCTTTGCCCTCGGTTTTCCGATGACCATGATGCTTGGTCTGATCTGCCTGCTGATCACAACCTCAGGTATTCCGGAGAACTTCACCCGTCTCTGCAGTGAAACCCTGCAGCTGATGGCCAATATGGAGGCGCGCTGATGAGTGATAACAGCAGTCAGGACAAAACGGAACAGCCCAGTCAGCAGAAACTGCGCAAGGCCAGAGAGGAAGGTAACCTCCCCCGCTCAAAAGAGCTGGTCACCGCACTGATGACTGTGGGTGCCGCCCTATTGCTGACCGGCTTTGCAGGCTCGATGGCCGAAATGTTCAAAGTAGTCACTAACCTCAACATGGCATTGCCGAAAGAAGCGGCTTTTGAAACCGAGTACATGTTCAAACATCTGTCGGAAAGCCTGATCGCCATGGTCAAGGCCATCGGCCCAATGCTGGGCATGCTGATGTTTATTACCGTGCTGGCAAACCTGCTCCGCGGTGGCTGGAATATGTCGGTTAAATCAGCCCAACCGAAGTTTTCCAAGCTGAATCCGATTTCGGGTATCAAGCGGATGTTCTCGACCAAGTCACTGGCCGAGCTGGTGAAAAGTATTCTGAAGGTAACGCTGATCAGCGGCACCTTGTACTGGTTGCTCAACAGCCACCTGACACAAATAGTCACACTCCAGCGCCTGCCGCTGCCGGAGGCTATCCTGCAGACCATTGACCTGCTGTGGCTGGGCCTGTTCAGCTTTGGCCTGGCGCTGCTGCTGATTGCTGTGCTCGAAATGCCTTACGCCGGCTGGGAGTACACCAAACAGCTGAAGATGACCAAACAAGAGGTAAAAGAAGAACATAAAAACAACGAAGGTAAGCCGGAAGTTAAAGCTAAGATCCGCCAGCTGCAACGTCAGATGTCACAGCGGCAGATGATGAAATCCGTCCCACAGGCCGATGTCGTTATCACCAACCCGACTCACTACGCCGTCGCCCTGAAATATGATTTAGATAAGGCTGGTGCACCGTTTGTTATCGCCAAAGCAGTGGATCAGGCAGCGTTGCAAATGCAGCAGATTGCCCGCCAGCATAACCGCCCGGTGGTCGAAATCCCGCCACTGACCCGTGCGGTGTATTACTCAACCAACGAGTGGCAGGAAATTCCAGCTCCGCTGTACGTGGCCGTCGCCCACGTACTGACATTTGTCTTCCAGATGGAGCAATACAAACAGGGACGTCAGGAACACAAACCTGAATTCCCGCAAGTTACGATTCCACAAGAATTACGTCGCTAACAGGAACTGAGCTAGATGAAACATAAACTCACCCCGTTACTGCAGCTACTCGCCAAGGGACAACTTGGTATCCCGCTGCTCCTGATGACGATACTGGCTATGGTGATCCTGCCTATCCCACCGATGGTGCTGGATATGCTGTTCACCTTCAATATCGTCCTGGCGCTGCTGGTAATGCTGGTCAGTGTTTACAGCAAACGCCCGCTCGATTTCTCGGTATTCCCGAGCATCCTGCTGGTTGCGACCCTGTTGCGTCTGGCGCTGAACGTCGCCTCAACCCGAGTAGTATTGCTCAACGGTCATGACGGCGGAGCCGCAGCCGGTAAGGTAATCGAAGCCTTCGGTGATGTGGTGATCGGCGGTAACTACGTCGTCGGTATGGTGGTGTTCGTGATCCTGATGATCATCAACTTCGTCGTGGTTACCAAAGGTGGTGAGCGTATATCGGAAGTAAGCGCCCGCTTCACTCTTGATGCGATGCCAGGTAAACAGATGGCTATCGATGCCGACCTGAACGCCGGTATCATCGACCATATACAGGCCAAGACCCGCCGTGAAGAAGTTGCCCGTGAGGCCGATTTCTACGGTTCGATGGACGGTGCCTCGAAGTTCGTCCGCGGTGATGCCGTGGCGGGTATGCTGATCCTGTTCATCAACATCATCGGTGGTATCAGCATCGGTGTATTCCAGTACGGCCTGTCATTCTCTGATGCATTTCAGACTTACGCCCTACTGACTATCGGTGACGGCCTGGTAGCCCAGATCCCTTCACTGTTGCTGGCGACCTCTGCTGCTATCATCGTGACCCGTGTCGCTGACAGCGACAACCTGTCCAAACAAATCAGCAGGCAAATGCTGGCTTCACCGACGGCCCTGTTTGTGGTTGCCGGAATCATGCTGATTCTGGGCCTGATCCCGGGCATGCCGCACATGGCGTTCCTGTGTTTTGCCGGTGTGGTTGGCCTGACGGCATGGCGGATGCGCAATTACGAGAATCCGACCAAACAGGAAGATCTCGAACGTGCCGAACAGATTGTGGAACAGCATGACCAGCCGGAAAACAAAGAGCTGGTTGTCGGAGACATCCCGCTGGTTCATGCCATGAGCCTGAATGTCGGTTTCCGTCTGGTGAACCTGATCGACCGCCGCCAGGGCGCAGAACTGCTTAACCGCCTGGTGGGTATCCGCAAGACCCTGACCGAACAGCGTGGTTTCGTGATCCCGCAAATTCACGTTAAAGACGATTTGGGGCTGGAAGCCAGCCAGTACCAAATCCTGATCCGTGGAGCCAAAGTCGTCCAGGCTGAACTGGAAATGGATCACTTACTGGCGATTAACCCTGGTCAGGTCTATGGAAACGTCGATGGTATCCTGACCAAAGATCCGGCCTATGGGATGGAAGCAGTCTGGATCACACCGTCAGACAAGGACAAAGCCGTAAACCTGGGCTATACCGTGGTGGATCACGCAACCATCATCTCGACCCATGTCAGTAAGATTATCAATGACCATATCGAAGATATCCTGAGTCCGGAAGAAATCTCCGGCGTAATCGATCGCCTGGCAACCATCAACAGCAAGCTGGCTGAAGATCTGCAAAAGAAACTGACGCCACAGCAACTGCTACGGGTATTCCGCCAACTGGCGATTGAAGGCGTATCCCTGTCTGACATCGTGACCATTTCCAACTCACTGGTCGAATCGGCAGAACTGTCGCAGGATCCGATCCTGCTGGCCGCGGATGTCCGTTGCGTTCTACGCCGGGTAATTTTGGGCAGCCTGATCGGCATGCGCCCGGATGTACCAGCGGTCACCCTGTCAAGTGAACTGGAAAATGTTCTGCTCGGTGCCCTAAGCCAGGCCCAGTCCGGCGGTCATGTCCAACTCGATGGTTTTGCCCTAGAGCCGACAGTTATCGAAAAGCTTCAGCGCACCCTGCCGGAAGTGCTGGATAACATGCGCCTGCACGGCCATCCGCCGATTCTACTGGTACTGCCTCAGCTTCGCCCGCTACTGGCCCGCTATGCGAGGGTCTGTGCCCGCGGCCTGCATGTACTGTCGTTCAATGAGATCCCGGATGACAAGAGCGTGTCCGTGGTCGGGAACATGGGATAATTCCCGGACAAGTAAACCTTATCAATACGCCGGCAACTGCCGGCGTATTCTTTATGGAAACCAACAAATATTAAGCCTAACCGGTTTCACGGATCTGCTGATTCAAAAACGCCCTCAGCTTTAGCGGCTTGACCGGCTTGCTGATAAATTTAAATCCATGAGCTTTCACCGCCTGCTGAGTTTCTGCCGTCCGGTCGGCACTGATCACCGCACCCCGGAAAACGTTACCTAACTGCAAAGTGCATTGCTGCAACACCTGCAACCCGGTCTGGTTATGCGCCAGATGATAATCGCTGAGCACAACATCAGGCTGCCAGTCGTCAGTTAACTGTGCCATGGCTTCGGCCACCGTTTCTGCCAGCCGGACATCACAACCCCAGCGAACCAGCAGGTTTTCCATTCCCAGCAAAATATCCGGTTCGTTATCGACACACAAAATACGCAGACCGGCCAGGGGAGCTGACTGTCCCACCGTTTCCGATGATGCATCGCTCTGGATCTGATGTAACGGTTTAACTAATACTCCACGGTGAACCGTCAGGGAAAATACCGTCCCTTTCCCCGGCCATGACCGCAGTGATAATGAATGCTCCAACACCCGACTGATCCCGCGAGCTATCGCCAGCCCCAATCCGAGGCCGTGATCAGCCCCTGAGTGCTCTATCCGGGTAAACTCCTCAAAAATATGTGCCTGCTTTTCTTCCGGTATGCCGGGGCCGTTATCCCAGACTTCTATTTGCAGTACGTTTTGCAACAGGTTTTTCCGGTCATTTTGTTTCCGACGCACGCCCAGCACTACCCTGCCGTTCGGGTTATAACGAAACGCATTGGTGAGGAAATTTTGCAATGCACGACGCAGCAGTTTCGGATCAGAGACAATCACAGCATCACTGTGGACTACCTCAAAATTGATCCCCTGCTGGCGTGCCAGCGCGCTGAATTCAGCATTCAGGGTGTCGAGTACCTCACTGACAGGAAACGGATGCACATGAACCTGCAGTTTCCCCGACTCCAGCCGTGAAACATCAAGCAAATCACCAATCAAATCTTCCGCAGCCCCCAGCGCACTCTCAATGTGACGGGCCAACTGAATGGTCTCCTTGTCTTTGGCCATTTCGGTCAGCGACGAAGAAAACAGCCGCGCAGCATTGAGCGGCTGCATCAAATCATGGCTCACAGCCGCCAGAAACCGGCCTTTCGAACTGGCTTGCAGCTCTGCCTGCTGTGTAGCAGCCACCAACTGCCGGTTCAGTGACTCTAGCTCCCGGGTCCGTAGTCTAACCCGCTCCTCCAAGTGTTCATTGGCTTCTTTCAGCGCCTGCTCGGCTTGGCGGAAAGCGGTAATGTCAGTAAAACTCATCACAAAACCGCCACCGGGCATCGGATTACCCTGCACTTCAATCACCAAACCGTCAGGCCGGGTGCGGGCGGAAGTATGAGCTGTCCCGCGCTTGAGGTGTGCCACCCGTTTGGCGACATGCTCTTCTACATCCCCCGGACCGCACAGTCCTTGCCGGGCATTGTGGCGGATCACATCAGCAATCGGCCTGCCGACCTGGATCAGCCCCGGCGGAAACGAAAACATTTCCAGATATCGGTGGTTCCAGGCCACCAGCCGCAGCTGTTTATCAACCACGGTGATCCCCTGACTGATATGTTCAATCGCTCCCTGTAACAAACCTCGGCTAAAATCAAACAGCTCCGACGCTTCATCGACAATGGTCGCGACTTCTTCCAGTTGCATGTTGCGCCCCTGCAAGGCAGAGGTCAGAACCAGACGGGCAGACGATGCCCCAAATACTCCGGCCAGCACTCGCTCGGTATGTCGGATCAACGAAGCCGTTGCCTGCATCTGCGCCATCACCGGCTCCTGATGTTGTTCGGCATACTGGCGGAAAGCATTCTTGACCCGTTTTCGCCCGACAAACCGGGCAGCCAACATCTCCAGCTCTCCCACCGTCACCCGGGTCTGATATAGGCTGACATCTTCCGTTTCCGGTAACGGCGCACCAACAAAGGCCGCGGCCTGCAAACGCTCGCTCAGAGAAGTACGGGAAGCCAAAGACACCAGCATATACAGAGAAACATTGACACTCAGACTGAGCAGCATTCCCCAGTCAACAGAGGAAAGCTCACCGAGCAATGGCCACTGTGGCGGCGCCAGCAACCACAGCAACAGGTTGTTGTCTGCGGTTCCAGCCAACATGTTGGTCTGCCCCATCATGGTGATCACCCAAACAGCCGAACCACCGGCCAAACCGGCAAACACCCCGTTACGGTTCCCGTCGCGCCAGTACAATCCCCCCAGCAGCGGCGGAGCAAACTGGGCAATGGCCGCAAACGACAACAGCCCTATGGCAGACAGTGACTCAATCTCATCTAATGCCAGATGAAAGAAAAGCGCCGCCAACAGCAGCACAACTATCAGCCCCCGACGGACATTGAGTAACAGGCCGGAAAAGGCACCGAAATCCTGTCCCGAAATCCGCAAACGACGCAATAACAAAGGCAGGACCAAATCATTAGACGCCATGATCGCCAGCGCAATAGTAGACACAATCACCATCCCGCTGGCAGCCGATGTCCCACCGAGAAAAGCCAACAAAGCAATACTGTCAGCTCCTTGTTGAAGGGGCAGACTGATCACATAAGTATCGGCTGCGATATGTGGCAACAACACCTGACCGGCAAGCGCCAACGGAACAACAAACAGCCCCATCAACAGCAGGTAAACCGGAAAAACCTTCCGGGCAGTATGCAAATCCTGGGCACGGTTATTTTCGACCACAGTAGTATGGAACTGGCGGGGCAGACAGATAATGGCCGCCATGGTCAGCAAAGTATGGATCAACAGGCTGGCCATATTCGGTGAATGGGGCAACAGGTAAGCCTGTTGCAACAACTTGATATCCGGCAGTTCAAACAACACACCGCAAACAAAGACGCCGACAACCAGAAACGCCGCCAGCTTAACCAACGATTCAAAAGCCACAGCCATCATCATCCCGCGATGATGCTCAGTGGTATCAATATGCCGGGTTCCGAACAACACGGTAAACACTGCCAGCGCCAAAGTCACCAGCCAGGCGATATCACTGTTACCAAGATCCTGAACTTTCCCTAAATCCGGAGCCACCAGCTCCAGCCCCATCGTAATCGCTCTAAGCTGCAGAGAGATATAGGGCAGAATACCGACGACAGCAATAACGGTCACCAACACTGCCAGCCCCTGCGATTTGCCGTAACGGGCAGCAATAAAGTCGGCAATAGAAGTGATATGTTCCCGTTTGGCAATCAGGATCAGACGCGCCAGGATCCGCCAGCCGACGGTAAACACCAGGATCGGTGCTAAATAGATAGGTAAAAAGGACCAGACATTCTGGCTAGCCTGTCCGACCGTGCCATAAAAGGTCCATGAGGTGCAGTAAACTGCAATTGAAAGGCTATAAATCCACGGCCGCAAACCTGCCATCCACTGCGGTTTCCGATCGCCGTACCAGGCAATTAAAAACAGCAGCCCCAGATAAGTAAGCGAGACCGGCACGACAATCCATCCCTGTGCCATGTGCGTTCCCTGACTGATTGAAAATGCGAAATACCGAAGGGCAAATTATCTGATGAATTTACTCTGGTTTAAGCATAGTAGCGAATATTCATCCGCTAGCTCAATCAGGGGGATCACAGTTCCGGTCAGGACACAGTGTCGCCGGTCTCGCTCCGTAAATTAATGAATAAATTTAGCAGCTTGCTGCTGCATACGACTCTCGTTGCGGCTCAAGCTTCATAAACAGCACTGGCGCCCCCATCGCAGCCATCAGCCAGAACATATCTGCGCCCCAGATGCCATACAGCCAACCGCTCACCGCGGTCATCAGCGCCATGAAGGCACCCAGCGGCAACGCATTGTAAAGTGCCTGCAATGCCACCACCTGATTGCTCTTGGCATTCTGGATATAACGGATCGCCGCCAGGTGAGCCGCAGCAAATGTCACACCGTGAAGGGCCTGAGATACAACTAGTACCGGCAGCTCAGTCATACTTGCAGTAATACCCCAGCGCAGCAGAACACCCACTGCCGCCAGGCGGAACATAGCCGATACGCTCCAACCAGCAAAAATACGCTTACTGAACGCAAACACCGCTACTTCCGCAACCACACTGAAGCTCCACAGGTAACCGATCACCGCTTCGCTGTAACCAACCTCTTTCCAGTAAATCGCACTGAAGCTGTAGTAAGCGGCGTGGCTGCCCTGCAATAAAGCAACTATCACCAGGAACAGAACAACCTGGCTGTCACGCATCATTTTCAGCAGTGCCGGACGGGCTTCGTTATGGCTATCATCCGATTTAGGCTCCACCGTCGGGCGACGCATCGCGAATAACAAGGTCGCCACAAGGCCGGCAACCGCAACCCAAGGGATAATGCTCGGATCATATTTCGCCGCCAGCATCCCAACCACTGTTGAACCGGCAATAAAGGCAATCGAGCCCCACAGGCGGGTACGACCATAGTCTAAGTGGCCGTCATTAGCATAGTGGTTTGCCAGAGCATCAGACAATGGAACAATCGGCCCCACCAGCAGGTTGAAAATAACAGTCACTGCCGTCAGCGCCCATAAGCTGCTACCGCAGTATATAAAGACAATACAGCTAATAAGAGAGGCAAGCGCCAGCCAACGCAGCGCCGGGATCAGATGCTCAGCTTTGTGAATGCGTGGTGTGATCACCAGGTTCGCAAAACAGCGAACCCCCAGCCCAAGGCCCAGCAACAGGCCGATATTGGAGGCACTGACTCCTAGATGGGCAAACCATAACGCCCAAAAAGGAAGGTAAACACCATAGTTAAAGAAAAAACCGAGCAGATACTGCGAGGTCCATCCATAGGGACTACTTCGAAACATGCCAAGTCCTATATGCAGAGTGAAGAATAAATTGAGCGCCTATTATGCATATTCTGCCTTCCCACCCAAACGAAATTATCAGACAAAATCCCTTCCCCTTTTTCAAACAGAAGACGAATTCCGGTTCACAGCTAGACTAAAGTCGGCTGGAGCCGAGGGCATTCCTGGGCGACACTGCCAACATAGATACGGTACTCAGATACTTTCAAACAGGTACTAAGTACACGATCTGTCAGCCGTATCCAAACCTACTGGAGGGTTGCCATGCCTGATACATTCGATACCTCACTGCCACCGTTTGACCGACTACTGGAAGATCAGCAACGCACCCTGCAACAATCACTGGATATCGGTTATTTCCGTGGCGGCGAGATCATTATTGAAGCCGGAGAGCCAAGCCCTCACCTCTTCATTATTATTAAAGGCTATGTCGAGGAAACAGCCACAGACAGTCAGGAAATCTTCGCCCACTACTCTGCCGATGACATGTTTGATGTCCGGGCCCAACTGGAACAACGCAGCCGACACCGCTATACCGCGCTGGAAGACACCCTATGTTACCTGCTGCCACGGGAAGTCTTTACCGACCTTTATCAGGCCAACGGCGAGTTTGCCGCCTACTTCGACAACAACCTAGCCCGACGCCGACAACTGCTTGAAGATGCCCATCAGCAACAAAGTTTGGCTGAATTTATCCTGACCAAAGTCAGTGATGACAATATCCAGCCTTGCCTGATTGTCCCGGCAGACACTGACCTGTGTACCATCACTAAGCAGATGCAAAACAAAGGAACTGATGCTGCCCTGGTCAAACTCGATACTGCAGAAAATAGAGCAAACCAATATGGCATCGTCACCCGTACCGACCTGCTCCATGCCGTTATGCTTGAAGCTTGTCTGCCAGCAACATCGGTCAGCCAGATAGCCGCCACACCAGTAATCAGTGTCCGCAAAGGCGACTTCCTGTTTAACGCCATGTTGGCGATGACCCGCCACAAAGTTAAACGGGTTTCGGTTTTAGATGGCAATGCGGTTATCGGGATGTTGGATCTGCCCCAGGTACTGAGCCTGTTTTCCACCCACTCCCACGTCCTGACCCTACAGATCGCCAGGGCAGAAACCGTTGAAGAGCTGGCCTTAGCGGCCCGAGGGCAAAACCGACTGGTCGAGACCTTATTTAACAACGGCATCCATACCCAATTTGTGACGGAGCTGATCGCCACCGTCAACGAGCAAATTATCGAAAAAGCCTTTCGGTTAGAGGTTCCTCACTCTATGCATGATTATTGCTGCCTGGTGGTAATGGGTTCGGAAGGACGGGGAGAGCAAATTCTCAAAACCGATCAGGACAATGCCCTGATTATTAAAGACGGCATCGACTGGCCCGACTGTCAGCAAGTAATGGAAGAGTTCAGCCACACCCTGCTCCAGCTCGGCTACCCGAGCTGCCCCGGTAAAGTGATGGTCAGCAACCCCAAGTGGGTCAAACATCAAAGTGAGTGGTTACAAACCATCAGCAATGCTACTCAGACAGGTAACGGTGAAACCATGATGGAGCTGGCGATTATGGCCGACAGCCATGCCGTTGCCGGTAACACCGAACTGCTGAAACCGGTACTTGGCCACCTCCGCCAACAATTTGTCCAGCAGGAATTACTCCTGGCGACCTTCACCCGCCCGGCCCTGACCTTCAGTGTCCCGCTGACCCTGTTCGGCAACCTCAAATCCGGCAAAGAAGGGCTGGATATCAAGCGTGGCGGGATCTTTCCGATAGTTCACGGTATTCGCGCCCTGACCCTTGAACATAACATCGCTGACAACAATACCTTCCGACGGATTGAACAGCTGGAAAAGCACAGCGTACTAGAGCCTTCCACCTCATCCAATCTGAGTGAAGCTCTGAAACTCTTTATCAAGCTCCGCCTGCGGCAGCAGTTGAGTCACCCGGACCACGGGCTGCAACACCATCTGGATATCAGCCAGCTCAACCGCTCCGAACGCGACCTGCTCCGCCACAGCCTGCATGTCGTCAAGAAATTTAAAGAGTGGCTCGGTTACCACTACCAAATCCGAGATTAAAAACAAAAAGCGAGAGACATAATAAAAGAGGAAACAACCATGAACAGCTTACGACGATGGTGGTATCTGCAAAAATTGGCAAACAGCCCATACCAATTTCTGTTTGAACGCTACCGGGGCGATGAGCTGGTTTCACTCGACTGCGAAACCACCAGCCTCGACCCTCACTCTGCCGAACTGGTAACCATTGCCGCCACCCAGATCAAGGCCAACCGTATTATAACCAGCCAGTCACTAAGACTGATCTTACAAGCGCCCGGCAGCCTCAATGCCGATTCCATCGCCATACACGGCTTTCGTCATCAGGATCTCAGTGAGGGGGTGGATGAACAACAAGCTCTGTTATCTCTTTTGTCCTTTATCGGCAACCGCCCGTTGGTTGGTTATCACATCCGCTATGACAAGACGATCCTCGACCGCTACTTCCGTCGACTGCTCGGCTTTCCCCTGCCCAACAAAACCGTGGAAGTCAGCCATCTCTACCATGAGCGACTGGAAAGATTGCTGCCCAACGCCTGCTACGATCTGAGCCTGGAAGCCATCAGCCGCCACCTTGAACTCCCCAAACCACAACGCCATGACGCCCTGCAGGATGCCATTGCCGCCGCGCTGATTTATGTCCGCCTCAAACACGGGGACATCCCGCCCCTGCGTTGTGCCTGACCTCTAAATGCCGGTTACCGGCAACTTTTTTATCTGTTTTTGAACTAAAACGGCTCTTTTTCCCTTCGTTTTCCCCCAGTCATCCTAAAGTCTAATTGTGACTATTCGGAATCTGACAGAAGTTATTAATTACACACAATACAAACAATAAGAACCAGCCGGTCCGGAACGGACAATGACGGAAACACAAGGAGAAAATAATAATGAGTGAGGTTCATATCTATCCGGTCTACAAGGAAATCGCCGCCAAGGCCCATATCAACGATGAGCAATACCGCGAGATGTACCAGCATTCCGTCGTTAATCCAGAAGGGTTCTGGCGAGAACATGGCCAGGTTGTTGACTGGATCCAGCCTTACACCAAAGTGAAAAACACCTCGTTTGATACCGGACACGTCAGTATCAAATGGTTTGAAGACGGTGTTCTGAACGTCTCTGCCAACTGTATCGACCGCCACCTTGCAAGCCGCGGTGACCAGGTTGCCATCATCTGGGAAGGTGACGACCCGGCCGACGATGCCACCCTGACCTACAATGAGTTACACCAGCAGGTGTGCCAGTTTGCCAATGCGCTGAAAAGCCAAGGCGTCCGCAAAGGCGATGTGGTCTGCCTTTACATGCCGATGGTCGCCGAAGCGGCCGTTGCCATGCTGGCCTGTACCCGCATCGGTGCCGTTCACACCATTGTCTTTGGCGGCTTCTCACCGGAGGCACTGGCCGGCCGTATCACAGACTCAGATGCCAAAGTCGTGGTCACTGCCGATGAAGGGATCCGTGGCGGACGAGCTGTACCGCTGAAGAAAAACGTTGATGCGGCACTGGCAAATGAAGAAGTCACCAGTGTCGAGAAAGTCATTGTCTTTAAACGCACCGGAGCAGAAGTCGCGTGGGATGACGACCGCGATGTCTGGTGGCACGAAACAACAGCTGTCGCCTCAACCCACTGTGAACCAGAGCCGATGAACGCCGAAGACCCGATGTTTATTCTCTATACCTCGGGCTCAACCGGTAAGCCAAAAGGTGTGCTGCACACCACTGGCGGTTACCTGGTGTATGCCACCATGACCTTCAAGTATGTGTTTGACTACCATGACGGTGATATCTATTGGTGTACCGCAGATGTCGGCTGGATCACCGGCCACAGCTATCTGGTCTACGGCCCGTTATCCAACGGTGCCACAACAATCTTGTTCGAAGGGGTGCCGAACTACCCATCCACCAGCCGCATGAGCGAGGTGGTCGACAAGCATGGCGTCAACATCCTGTACACAGCCCCGACCGCTATCCGCGCCCTGATGGCCAAAGGCGACCAAGCTATTGAAGGCACCGAGCGTTCGACCCTGCGCATCTTGGGCTCGGTCGGTGAACCGATTAACCCGGAAGCCTGGGAGTGGTACCACCGCACTATCGGTAACAGCTTCTGTCCGATTGTCGATACCTGGTGGCAAACCGAAACCGGCGGCATCCTGATCACCCCGCTACCCGGCGCGACCGAGCTCAAGCCAGGCTCCGCCACCCGCCCGTTCTTCGGCGTCCAGCCGGCCCTGGTTGATAACATCGGCAATATCATCGATGGGGAAGCAGAAGGCAACCTGGTGATGCTTGACTCCTGGCCGGGACAAATGCGGACCCTATGGGGTGATCATGAGCGCTTTGAGCAAACCTACTTCTCAACCTTCAAAGGCATGTACTTCACCGGCGACGGCGCCCGCCGCGACGAAGACGGCTATTACTGGATCACCGGCCGGGTCGATGACGTTCTGAACGTATCCGGACACCGTATGGGAACCGCCGAAATTGAATCGGCTCTGGTGGCCTTCGACAAAATCGCTGAAGCCGCGGTTGTCGGGGTACCTCATGACATCAAAGGACAGGCAATCTACGCCTATATCACCCTTAACGCCGGCGAAATCCCGAGTGCCGAGCTGCACAAAGAGGTGAAAGAGTGGGTGCGCAAGGAAATCGGCCCGATCGCCACCCCAGACTTCCTGCACTGGACCGACGCCCTACCAAAAACCCGTTCAGGCAAGATCATGCGCCGAATTCTGCGCAAAATCGCCACCGGCGATACCGGCACACTGGGCGATACCTCAACACTGGCCGATCCGAGTGTGGTCGAAAAGCTGATAGCCGAAAAGCAACAGGTTCTTTAAACCATCAACATAAAGCCGCCTTCGGGCGGCTTTGCTTTTCTTTGATATCGATTACAATATCAACGACTGGTTACAAAATCATCGCGTAGGATCGCGTACTTTCTCCCCCAAACCGACTACACTAATAGAGATTTTCACTCCCAATCCACACTGTTTCTGTATTCAGGAAGCGGATTAAAGCGACATCAGGGATAAAAATCGCGAACTCAGCCACAACTTAAAACAACTTAAATATATCCGGCTGAACTCTGCATTCTCGCAGCCATCTAATGCAATGACTCAATAATTACAGCGTACAGGTGTCCACAAAAAACTGTGGTGATTAGACCAGTATTTTGCTGCGATTTGCATTGAATTCACTATAATTGCTCTCCAAGCGTGTTTTGGCAGCTAAAATTGGGACACAAGGAAGCAGAATTGTTGTTCTCTGCACATTGTTAGAGTAAAACGTCAAAAAACGAGTGATTTAACGTCAAGATGTCGACCATTCAACGAATTTTACTGATTAACGGCCCTAACCTGAATCTACTGGGCCTTCGCGAACCAGGCCACTACGGTCAGAGTACCCTGGCTGAAATCGTGACGAATTTAACTGCCAAAGCAACTGAACTTGGTGTGACGCTTGAGCACATTCAGTCCAACGCAGAGCATGAGCTGATCGATGCCATCCACAATGCCCGAGGCAATGTGGATTTCATCATTATCAACCCGGCCGCTTTCACTCACACCAGTGTGGCGATCCGTGATGCCCTGCTCGGGGTCAGTATCCCGTTTATTGAAGTGCACCTGTCCAACGTCCATGCCCGTGAGCCATTCCGCCACCATTCTTACCTGTCTGACGTCGCTGTCGGGGTGATCTGCGGTCTTGGCCCGGATGGTTATGAATTCGCCCTGCGTGCAGCTGTACGACGCCTGCAAGCAGAAAGCTAAATGAACATATAGATAAGAGAAAGATAAATGGATATTCGTAAGATTAAAAAGCTAATTGAACTGGTTGAAGAGTCTGGTATCTCGGAACTTGAAATCTCTGAAGGCGAAGAATCAGTACGCATCAGCCGTAGTTCGACTGTTGCAACTGTAGCAGCTCCGGCACAAGTTGTTGCTGCAGCACCTGCGCCAGTAGCAGCTCCGGCACCAGCTCAAGCAGCACCAGCAGAAGCTCCGGCGGCGCCGGCTGCACCTGCGGGCCATCAGGTTCTTTCTCCAATGGTTGGTACTTTCTACCGCGCGCCAAGCCCAGATGCGAAAGCATTCGTAGAAGTAGGCCAGAGCGTGAATGTTGGTGACACACTGTGCATCGTTGAAGCAATGAAGATGATGAACCAGATCGAAGCAGACAAAGCAGGTACTGTTGTTGCGATCCTGGCTGAAGACGGTGATGCAGTCGAGTTCGACCAGCCTCTAGTTATCATCGAGTAACCGGGGCTGTCTATGTTAGATAAATTAGTTATCGCCAACCGAGGCGAAATCGCGCTGCGTATCTTGCGCGCGTGTAAAGAACTGGGCATCAAAACTGTTGCCGTTCACTCAACTGCTGACCGCGATCTGAAGCACGTACTGCTGGCAGACGAGTCAGTATGTATCGGTCCTGCTCGCGGCACCGAAAGTTACCTGAACATTCCGCGTATTATCAGTGCGGCTGAAATCACCGGTGCGGTAGCTATCCACCCGGGTTACGGTTTCCTGTCTGAAAACGCAGACTTCGCCGAGCAGGTTGAGCGCAGCGGCTTCATCTTCGTTGGCCCGAAAGCCGATACCATCCGTATGATGGGTGACAAAGTGTCTGCAATCACCGCGATGAAAAAAGCTGGCGTACCTTGTGTACCAGGCTCTGACGGCCCGCTGGATGACGACGAAGCAAGAAACAAAGCCTTCGCTAAACGTATCGGCTACCCGGTGATCATCAAGGCATCCGGTGGCGGCGGCGGTCGTGGTATGCGTGTGGTTCGCAGCGAAGCTGAGCTGACCGAAGCGATTGCCATGACCCGTGCAGAAGCAAAAGCAGCCTTCAACAATGACATGGTTTACATGGAGAAATTCCTGGAAAACCCTCGTCACATTGAAGTGCAGGTACTGGCTGACGGCCAGGGCGGTGCTATCCACCTGGGTGAGCGTGACTGTTCAATGCAGCGTCGCCACCAGAAGGTTGTTGAAGAAGCACCGGCTCCGGGCATCACCGAAGAGATGCGTAAGTACATCGGTGAGCGCTGCTGCCGTGCTTGTATCGAAATCGGCTACCGTGGTGCGGGTACATTCGAATTCCTGTATGAAAACGGCGAGTTCTACTTCATTGAAATGAACACCCGTATCCAGGTTGAGCACCCAGTGACCGAAATGGTAACCGGCGTTGACCTGATCAAAGAGCAGCTGCGCATTGCAGCAGGCCAGCCACTGTCATTCAGCCAGAAAGACATCCAGATCCGCGGCCACGCGGTTGAGTGTCGTATCAATGCTGAAGATCCGGAGCGTTTCCTGCCATGTCCTGGCAAGATTGAGCGCTTCCACGCGCCGGGCGGCATGGGTATCCGTTGGGAATCACACATCTACAGCGGCTACACAGTACCACCGCACTACGACTCAATGATCGGTAAGCTGATTGCCTACGGTGAGAACCGTGATGTTGCAATTTCACGTATGCGTAACGCGCTGGGTGAAATGATCATCGACGGCATCAAGACCAACGTTCCTCTGCAGCAGGACATCATGGCTGACGAGAACTTCCAGCACGGTGGTGCAAACATCCACTATCTGGAAAAGAAACTGGGTCTGCAATAATTGCAAAACCACAGATACAAAAGGCTGCCTCAGGCAGCCTTTTTTAGTTCAATCAATGGCAATTTGATGTGTTTTCTAGCGCTGAATTCTAACTTTTGCCACAATACCCCACCTTATTTTCCATAGACATTACTCATTTCCAGTATTTTCAACCACTTCTGTGAGTAATGTACCCAACCAACTGGAGACTTCGGCATGAAGACGCTCGCAGCGCGTTATCGTCAGGCTCATAAGGAAGCCAAATGGGCGATAGGCCTGGCACTCGCCTATTTCGTCTGGTGGTACTGCTCAGCCTATGGCTTGGCACCAATCAATGTACACGAGGCCTTACCGGAACTGTACTGGGGCTTCCCGCTCTGGTTCCTGATGGCCTGCATCATCGGCCCGGTAATTTTTACTCTGCTCTGTGCCCTGATGGTGAAATACATCTACCAGGATATGTCACTGGAAGTCGACAAGGACACCACTGATGAATAGCCAACTGTTAATCCCCCTCATCCTGTATCTGGCCGCAGTTTTCGGCCTGGCCCTTTTCACCCGCCGTCACCGCAATACCGGCAAAGGGTTTCTCAATGAATACCTGGTCGGCAACCGCAGTATGGGCGGTTTTGTCCTGGCCATGACCCTGGCGGCGACCTATGCCAGTGCCAGCTCATTTATCGGCGGCCCGGGTGCAGCCTATAAAATGGGTCTGGGCTGGGTTCTGCTGGCGATGATCCAACTACCAGCAGCCTGGTTGACGCTGGGCGTACTTGGCAAAAAATTTGCCATTGAGGCCCGTCGCCACAATGCCCTGACCCTCAACGATATCCTTTATGCCCGCTATAAAAACCGGGCGGTGGTGATCTTCGCTTCGCTGGCTCTACTGCTGGCATTCTTCGGTACCATGGTAGTGCAGTTTGTCGGCGGTGCCCGCCTGTTGCAAACCGTCACAGGCCTCTCCTACAGCCATGGCCTGATGCTGTTTGCCGTCACTGTCGGGCTGTATACCACCATCGGCGGTTTCCGCGCGGTAGTGATGACAGATACCATCCAGGGCATCATGATGATCATTGGAACCATTGCCCTGCTGGTCGGGATTGTCCATGCCGGTGGTAGCGTCGGTGAACTGGTTACCGAGCTGCACCAGATCAACCCGGAGCTGGTGACACCGTTCGGAGCCGATAACTTCCTATCCCAGCCGTTTATGCTCAGCTTCTGGGTGCTGGTCTGTTTCGGTGTGATCGGCCTGCCCCATGCCGCCGTGCGCTGCATGTCCTATAAGTCCAGCGGATCGCTGCACAAAGGCATGGTGATCAGTACTGCCATGGTGGCCTTCCTGATGCTGGGTATGCACCTGGCCGGCGCCCTTGGTCGCGCTATCGTGCCGGATATCGCCAGCCCGGACCAAATCATGCCGACGCTGATGATGACAGTACTGCCGCCGGTGGTTGCCGGAGTGTTCCTGGCAGGGCCGATGGCTGCAATTATGTCGACCATCGACTCCCAGCTGATCCAGGCTTCAGCCACCCTGCTCAAGGACCTGTACCTCAACTACATTAACCCGAAAGCAGCCGAAGGGCCGGAAGCCGAATCCCGCCTGCCGAAGCTATCACTGTGGGTTACCGGTATTTTCTCTGCCCTGGTGTTTGTAGCCGCGACTAACCCGCCGGATATGATCATCTGGCTTAACCTGCTGGCCTTCGGTGGTATGCAGGCGGTGTTCCTGTGGCCGTTGGTGCTTGGCCTGTACTGGAAGAAAGCCTCCGCAGCAGGCGCATTTGCTTCCATGGTCACCGGCCTGGTGTGCTATGCCGGCCTGTCCGTGGTGAAGCCGGATCTTGGCGGTATGCATGCTATCGTGCCAACTCTCGCCCTGAGTTTTGTCATATTTGTACTGGGCAGCCTGCTAAAACCAGTTGCCGCACCAAGCCCGCAACATCAGCTCTGATTCACAACAAATCACCACAAGATAGCACCTCCGGGTGCTATCTTTTTGTCTCCACCATCCCCCCGCATAGCCCCGCCAGACCAACGAAGTTGATGCGGGCTGACTAAATTTTATGCTAGACTCCGCTTCCTTGATCCGTAGTCAAACAATAAGCGAATTAACCATGCCTTGGATTCAAATAAAATTAAACGCGACAGCAGACAATGCCGAAGCAATTGGCGATATGCTGATGGAAGAAACCGGTGCTCTGTCCGTCACTTTCCTGGACGCACAAGACACCCCGGTTTTCGAGCCGCTGCCAGGTGAAACCCGCCTGTGGGGTGATACCGATGTCGTTGGTTTATATGATGCTGAAGCCGACATGGATTTCGTCCTTTCGATGCTGAAGAACAGCCCACTGATCGCAGACGACTTCGCCTATAAGATCGAACAGCTGGAAGACAAAGACTGGGAACGCGAGTGGATGGAAAACTTCCACCCAATGCGTTTCGGTCGTCGCCTGTGGATCTGTCCAAGCTGGCGCGAAGCGCCGGAGCCGGATGCGGTAAACGTCCTGCTGGATCCAGGCCTGGCATTCGGTACCGGTACTCACCCGACAACCTCTCTGTGCCTTGAATGGCTGGACGGCCAGGATCTGACTGGCAAGACAGTGATCGACTTCGGTTGTGGCTCAGGCATCCTGGCCATTGCGGCTATCAAGCTAGGTGCGGAAAAAGTGATCGGTATCGATATCGACCCGCAAGCGATTCTGGCTTCCCGCGACAATGCCGAACGTAACGGCGTTGCCGACAAACTGGAACTGTTCCTGCCACAAGATCAGCCTCAGGATATCCAGGCTGACGTGGTTGTTGCCAACATCCTGGCAGGCCCGCTACGCGAACTTTCTCCAGTGATCAAAAGCCTGGTGAAGGACGGTGGCCAACTGGCAATTTCCGGCGTTCTGGAAACACAGGCGGAAGACGTATCGTCTTACTACAGCGATGAGCTGACCCTGGATCCTGTTGTGGCACGCGAAGAATGGTGCCGAATTGCTGGTCGCAAAGCATAACAAGCACAATGAAGGGCGCTATTTTTCTGAACAAAAAACACCCAATAGTTTGAAAATCATACAGTTTTGCAATTGAAAAACTAAATGCTCAATTATTGGCCTTTTCAGAAAGAGAAAAAATGCGTAAAATGCGCGCCCTTACTGGCACAGTCAGGAACAGACGTTTGAAAATCGGTCCTTATCAACTTAAAAACCAGCTGATAGTCGCGCCAATGGCGGGTGTGACCGATCGGCCATTTCGTGAACTTTGCCTGCGTTTCGGTGCAGGTATGGCTGTAAGCGAAATGATGTCGTCCAATCCAGATTTATGGAAAACGTCTAAATCCCAGAACCGCATGGTTCATGAAGGCGAATCGGGTATCCGCTCGGTTCAAATCGCCGGCTCAGATCCGAAACTGATGGCTGAGGCTGCGCAATTCAGTGTTGAAAACGGTGCCCAAATCATCGATATCAACATGGGTTGCCCTGCAAAAAAGGTGAACAAACGCCTTGCAGGTTCTGCCCTGCTGCAGTATCCCCATCTGATCGAAGAAATTCTTCGTTCTGTCGTCGATGCCGTAGATGTACCTGTGACGCTGAAAACGCGTACCGGCTGGGATATTGAAAACCGAAACTGTGTCGACATTGCGAAGCTCGCCGAACAATGCGGCATCCAGGCGCTGGCCCTTCACGGCCGCACCAAAGCCTGCATGTACAAAGGCGAAGCAGAATACGATTACATCAAAGCAGCGAAAGAAGCGATTTCCATTCCAGTGATCGCTAACGGTGATATCGACTCCCCGGAAAAGGCGCGCTTCGTACTGGATTACACCGGTGCCGATGCTTTGATGATTGGCCGCCCTGCGCAGGGACGACCATGGATTTTCCGTGAAATCCACCATTACTTAACAACTGGCGAACACCTGCCGGCACCCTCTATGGATGAGGTGGGTGACATTATGCTGGGTCATGTTCAGGAACTTCACCGTTTCTACGGTGAGTACTTAGGGTTGCGCATTGCACGTAAACACGTGTCTTGGTACTTGAAAGAACATGCCCCTGCTGGTGATTTTCGCCGGACCTTCAACGCAATCGAAGATGCACAACATCAACTCGATGCGCTGCAAGGCTACTTCGAAAACGTTGCATAAATACTAGAAGAGCTTACAGAATATGTTCGAACAAAATCTGACTTCCGAAGCATTAACAGTGACAACTGTAACTTCACAAGACCAAATCACACAGAAGCCACTACGTGACTCTGTAAAAGCGTCACTAAAAAACTACCTTGCTCAGTTAAACGGTCAGGAAGTCGATGATCTGTACGAGCTAGTGCTTGCTGAAGTTGAGCAACCACTACTAGACACTATCATGCAGTACACTCGTGGTAACCAAACTCGCGCAGCAACTATGATGGGTATCAACCGTGGTACGCTTCGCAAGAAACTGAAAAAATACGGCATGAACTAATCTGACAGATTAAGTTACTGTATACAAAAGGGTTTGGCCACGAAAACCAAACCCTTTAATACTTAGTGACTCATTGGTGACTCAAAAGAGTTAACTACCCTCCTGTTTTAGCAAAAACATCACTAATAACTGGTATTGGTTGCCCAATTATCAGTAATGCCTCCTCACAATTAATCACTTATTGTTCGCAGCACTGCTATTTTTAGGATGATAAGAAATATCAGCATTGCGTAATTCATCATGCGCAAAGTGCGCATCTATAAAATATCCACTCTAATCTACATAGAGCCAGTATTAGCAAGGCTTTGAGGCTATCAGTACGGTGAGAAACTGCGCATCCATTGTGGTTTCGTTTCTACAATAATGCGCAACATTGATTACGTTTATAGGGTATTTCCATCCATAAACTCAAGGCGGTTATCAATCTGCTTTGATTGTCCCAAAGCTCTCCATCTCTTTTATGGCCTCCCTCAAAGTCCAGCTTAATTCTTTCACCATTCACCCCAGACACCACCAGCCATTGTTTTACAAAAGCTAGGAGCGATGGATGAAAGGTACTTACTCTTTGTCCGTCATCACCAGCGAATCAATGAATAGTTGTAAAGGATGAAAGATAAAAGCCTCTTTCATCCTTTTCTTTCATTATCCAACCACCGTTGATATATAAGGCTTCAGTGTATGTGGGGTGAATGGATGAAATAGTTTTACTGAAATTAGAAGTTAAATGTCCTTCAGATACATAACCATTCCCTTGAAAAATATTGAAACACAACAAACCTTGGTGTAACTTTAATCAAAGAGGCGAGAGTTTAACTTTCTGCTGTTAATCTGCGGCGGTCATAAGCATGTTTCTTTTTCCGGTTGTCATCTAAAATGTTGCAGCCGTTACGCTGTATAAGAGAAAACAAAATCGCCTCGTTTTTCATGGTTCATGAAATTAGTCTGGGTCATCAATGACATCTGCCATATCTATATTCTCACTTATTAGTCCAATAACCACACCAACAACCTTAAATCAGTGTGTCTGCGTTGAAAGGTTAGCTAGGTTCCTTGGCTTTGCTTCTTACTCAGAGCTACAGAACTTATTTTACCCATCCACCAGCATTCACTATCGTGGTTTCCATATTCCTAAAAAAAATGGTGAGTATCGCTTAATAGAAGCACCAAAAAAGAAATTAAAAGAAATACAAAAGCTAATAAGCAAAGAATTGTCAGCACTGTATTCACCCAGAAAATCCACACATGGTTTTGTTCCTGAACGAAGTATTGTGAGCAATGCCTCTTGTCATGTAGACAAAAAATATGTGCTCAACTTAGATCTTTTAGATTTCTTTGGCTCAATCCACTTTGGCCGCGTTCGAAACTTATTTCAGTCCCACCCAGTAAACTTACCTTTACCTGTCGCTACAGTTCTCGCTCATTTATGCTGTCACAATGGTAAGCTTCCTCAAGGCGCTCCAACATCTCCCATAATATCGAACATGATTGCTTATCGATTAGATAAACAACTTCAAACCTTAGCAGCCAATAATCGCTGCTCATATACACGTTATGCGGATGACATTACGTTTTCATTTACTCAGACTAGGGGGCGGTTACCGAATCAAATAGTAACTGTGACCCGTGAGTTACAGTTGTATTTAGGAACAGAGTTAAAAAACGTAATTTCAGAAAATGGTTTTACCATAAATAGTCAAAAGACACGGATTGCTTCAAGAAGCCAAAAACAGGCGGTTACTGGCATTATTGTTAATGAGCGCATGAATGTTTCCAGGAAATTTATCAGGCAAACTAGGTCAATGCTTTATGCGTGGAAAAGGTTTGGACTTGAACAAGCTGAGTCAGAGTATCTTCAGAGCTATCATGGCAAAACGGTCTTCGAGAAGCACCAAAGACGGATAAACGAAAAGGCAGGCCAATTTTTTAGAAAAATCGTTAAAGGTAGAATTAATTTCATCAAAATGGTTAGGGGCGCTGATGACTTAATATACCGAAAAATAGCATACGATTATTCGGTTCGAATTGGAAAGCCAAAGCATGACTTGATAAAAACACCACTGGATAAAGCATGTGAGTCAATTTTCATTATCGAAAGTGAACTAGATTATGCTCAAGGCACTGCTTTTCTATTAAAAGATATTGGATTAATAACAAATGAACACGTGGTTGACGGGATTGACGAAGAACTAAGTGAGCTTCTGAATGTTTACAGATACTTCGAGCAAGACAAAAAAAGATTGGTGAATTTTGAAAAGTCTTGTAAGTCCAGGGACCTTGCTATCTTAAAACCTACCACCGACTTCAATGGCATTAAAAGACTTAAAGTTGGCGATGACAGTATGTTGAATATAGGCTCAAAGGTTACTGTTCTAGGTTTTCCACAATACTCACCAGGAGAAACACCATACATTAACACTGGGAAAATCATACAGTCTAAAATGCTTTATGGTGAGAAGCTTTGGTTGCTAGATATTCCAGTAATCCATGGAAACAGTGGAGGACCGGTGCTCAATGATAAGTATGAAGTCATTGGTATTGCGGCAATAGGTTCACCTAAGCACGATAATTCAACTAAGTTACATGGCTTTATTCCAATATCCACTTTATTGGCATATGCGAAAGAAAAAAGCTAGCAACGACTCTAACGGTAAACAGATTTTGATCCAGAATCAAACCGAGTTAGCCTCTTAAATCTAACTCGGTTTTACCCATTAATGAAAAATTCCGCCATGATTTTTTCAACAATGGCAATCCGCCAGTTAAGAAATCCTGATTGGTTCAATCGTCGACTTGAATTGCCATTCACTGCCGTTCAATTATCATTGGCAACTTGTAGACCACGATTCTGGAGCGCCCCTCTTTAGACTCAATCAAACCATCCTGTACCATACCTTTGAGCGCCTTACCGATAACGCGAGCCTTTGTAGCTGGAATATCGCAATATAAGCATACCTCACTTGCTTTCATCCATTGGTAGGCTCTACCGTTCATATCAACATCTAAAAAACGCTCCTCCAACATGACACGATAATCACCTTTAAATTTATGCTGGTCATTAGCCCCAACAATCAAAGTTAACTCAGCCTCTGTAAGCTCCCAAGAAGCGCCTCCATCATACATGGCCTTCACTTCTAACCAGAATTGCCTTAGGTTTTCTGGCTCAGAGAGAATTGTTCTACCACCGTTATACTGCCAGCCGAGCAGTTTGTTTACCGCATCCATATTTATAGGCTGTCCCAACTCAATCACAGCATAGCGACTTGATCCTGTTTCGTCCCGTAGGAACTCTGAGCCATTCACCGATGCTATCAAAGTAGTTTGGCGTTTTTTCTTTATATCGGCTCTTGCGTATGGTGGACGAACACTATCAATCGCCTTCGTAATGAATGCCTTTAAACTCCCCTGGCTATTTTTGGATGTGCGTTCCAGTTCCCCAAGTTCAACAATCCAACTCTTAATGCTACTTAACACTGAATCCTTGTTGTCTGGATTTAACTCAGCACCTTCTAAAAAAGCCCCCGGCAAAACGTTAGCAAAGCGACTGATAAAGGCTGTTTTCCTAAATGACTGACCACTTTGTAATACAGGTACTACTTTACAGCTGAACGACGGCTCATAAATCGCTGCTACACAAGCTACAAACCATTTCTTCATTACAACTAGGGCAATGCTCTTATCCTTCGCATTCATTGCCTCTATTAATGGATTAACACGTTCAATACCATCCCATTTGCCATCACCCAGATAAGATTGAATAGGGTGATACTTATTCTGTTCACACAGTGCTGTCATATGATCATCAATTACAGACTTTGGGAGTCCTGCTTTTAAGCACTCACTAATAAGGAAGCTTCGTTGAGCCTCAAATGTTGATGTTATCGGCCTACCATCTTTTAGAATTTCCAATTCCAGATTCATAGCGTTTTGAGCCGGAACCAGCCCTAATTGCTTCACTAATACTGCCAAATTATCAAAGGTACCTAATGGTCTCGCGTTATCATTCAAATCAGGGAAGTAAACATCCTTCGCATATATTCCACTTATATGCCTTTGTTCTTCACCTGCTACCCGATAATCGTCTAAAAACTTAACAGTATCCCCTGTAAATTCATCAACAACATAATAAGACTTAACTATCTTTTGGAAATTATCGAACCCAATTACGCAAATGAGCGCCTCTCGGCGCTCATTCCTCGACACATTTGCCCATCTGTAGATCCCTTCCTCACACCCCGTAGCTTCATAATAAAGCTCAATTAATCCACTATGTGAAGCTAACGAAGCAGCTTTTGTGGCAGCCTGCGGTAATAAAGAATTACTGCCATCTAAACTAGTATGAAGTAAGTAATATCCCAGCATAAGATCAGCATTTGTTAAGCTCTCCAATTCTTGTCTTGATTTAGCCGCCATTACGCAACCTCCTGTAATAGCAAGCAGAACAAATTAATATATCCACTCATATTTGAATTCCTGAATTAAGGTAAAGCTTCGCCCTCCCAAGGCATGGGATGATTCAAGTTAGGCGTTTGAACGGTAAAGAAAGAAGAAGTTAAGCGAAAGTGACCAGTTGCTCGGAACGATCAGGAAACGCAGAGGCCATCGTTTCCAATTCCGCTCGAGAAAGTACCGACATCCCCAGTTTGATACAACGTAAGCGCAACAATTTGGCCAATTTTATGGCTTCTTTACTGTCTAATAATTGGTAAATACTATAATAGCTTCCATCTCGACTAAGCAGCCTCAGGCGAGGCTTCACAAATGTTATTCCGTGCTTTCGCTCTAACTCAGAAATATAATTTCGCCCACTCATTACGCAGGCATAGCGGTTAATACTTTTCTCCGTAACACCATGTGGTGATTGCAAGATATGTAACAGTACCCGAGTTACCTTATCTGTTTTTTTAATTGAATCATGAGCGGTCATCGAAGCTGTTTTGAGCTTGGTTGAAATTTTTTTATCCATATCTCCCCCTAAGCTCCTACTTTTGGTTGGTTGTTAACCCAATCCATTAATTCTGAGTGAAGCCAGCCAACAGCACGTCCTCCTATTTGCCGACGTGCGGGAAACTTACCTTCTTGCTCTAGACGCCAAGCTGTCGAGCGAGATATCTGTGTAATTTGCTGACGTTCCTTTTCTCGAACAAAGCGGTCAGAAGAATTACTTACCTGTGCCATATCATTGGAGACTAGTTCTGTATTCATTTAACTTCCTTATATACAAAAAAAGCCCCATAAGGGGCTGATATTTAGGTATAAAAAAACCCGCACTAAGGCGGGTTCGAATTTCAGGCACAAAAAAAGCCACGTCAAAAACGCGGCTTTTTTCATTATTGGGATAATTTACCCCAAACTTAGGAAGTGATCAAGACGATTTATATCGTATCAACTTGTTCCAGCTATTATGACAACATTATCATTTTGACCAGTCAGCAACTCCAAACGATCCAACCATAGCTCCAGGGCTTCCAACTTTTCTAAAAGAAATTGCGAACGGTTATAAATGCTCATAGTTCCCGGCAGTACATGTCCTGTAATGGTTCGTCCTATATGGGGAGCAATCCGCATGTCAGACCATTTTGTCTCCAATGTATGACGAGCGCTATGTAACGTCCATGGAGAGGCGTGCCCTAATCGCTTCCAAATATTACGCCCAGTTTGACTTACAGCGCATTCGTTCTTAATTTCACCTAACAGAAATTCTGAATTACCTGTATGTCGCCTAATAGCTTCCAGCCACGGAATCACTCTGCTGGGGATGGGACGCTGTATCTCAGTTCGATTTTTCGTATGCTCTTTCGGCACAGTCCAAATCCTGGCTTTTAGGTCCCATTCCTTCCATCGGCTCAACCGTACTTCCTGTGTTCGAGCACCAAAAACAAAAAGTAACCGAATCAATGTGCGGTAATACATGGTCGTGGTATCTGTATCCAGCCAATTCCAAAGTTCAGCAAGCTCCCGATCAGTAAGAACTCTGTCCCGTTGTGACTGCTTCTTACCCACATCATTCACAGTCAAATTAACTAATGCGTGGCTGGTAGCATATTGGCGAACATCACAATAACGTAAAGCCTGCTTACAGTTTTGAAAGATATAGCCAGCAGCTACTGGAGCAACTTTCTTAATACGATCGAAAACCTCTAACCAATGACGTGTTTCTGTATCCTTTAAAGGTAAATCACCAATATACGGGTAAACATGCTTCTCAAATTGCCGCTCATGTTTATGGGCATTAGCACGGTTATCATAGGCATAAGTCTTCAACCAATAATCCAAAGCATCTTTTACAGTAACAGGCCTAATGCTCTCCATCCTAGCCAACTTTAATTCAGTGCGAGGGTCTTTGCCCATTGCCACCATAGCACGGTATTCCATAGCTTTAGCTCTTGCTATTTTTAAAGTGACATCAGGGTAATTGCCTAACTCAACACGAGATTGTTTTTCGCCTGGCTGTCTGTATCGTAGTTCCCAGCTAACCTTTCCTTTTAATGAAACTCTGGCCCCCAGACCATTACCATCACTGAGTGTATATCGTTTTTTTTGTGGCTTCCCTAATATGGCATCAAGCTGTTTCGTGGTTAGCTTGCTCATATACCCCACCCTCAATTTTTGGTGACTCACACAAAATGGTGACTCAACAGTGACTCAAATCCTTTGACAAGTCACGAATGAACGTGAATCGCCATGAAACATGGATAGTAACAAAATCACATTAAATCAAGAGGTTTGGTGGGCAAAATGATTAGAAATGAAATGTAATAAAACAAGACTTGAATTCGTACGGCATGAACTAATCCAACCGGTTTAGTACCCTGCTTGGAAAAGCCTGTACCTCTGGTGCAGGCTTTTTTGCGTTTATTGTGTGCTGTCTCAGGGCCTAGCCGTGATTACAGATAATCACACAGGTACGCGGTCGTCTGGCTGACTTCCACATGGAAAGAGGCATCTCCCGGCACTTCAAAGCTGTCTCCGGCATGATAAGTTTCCCAGTCGATATGACCCGGCAACTTCACGGTCAGCGCCCCTTTGACTACCGTCATCCGCTCAGGTGCAGCTGTAGAGAAACGGTATTCCCCCGGCATCATTACCCCGACACTGGCTCGCTCGCCCTGGCTTTCAAAACCCAGAGACTGAACCTGACCATCAAAATACTCGTTAACTTTAAGCATAGCTTTCCCTGTCACTAATTCCTTGATACTTCGAAGCTACCATAGTTAACGTGCTTTCCCCAACACCCATCACCACTTTTTCTCTTTCTGGAAAAACAGCCACTCATCGATAACATAAAATTCTCATCAAGAACTTCGAGCCACCTCAATAGCAGTGAAACATAATGGCCGTCGTTATATGAAAACCATCACATTAAAACAGCTCGGATGATAATAATTATCACTAGCGCTGATTGGGTTGTAATTAAAATTCCCGACAACATCAGCTATATCGACGCTGCACCGCTATTCTGCGCCGGTGTTACCACCTATAAGGCACTAAAAGTCATCGGCGTAAAACCAGGGCAATGGGTAGCCATTGTCGGAGCCGGTGGTCTGGGGCACCTGGCAATTCAGTACGCGGTTGCGATGGGGATGAATGTGATCGCCATTGATACCGGCGCTGAAAAGCTCGCCCTGGCCAAAGAGCTCGGAGCGACGCATTGTATCGATTTTATGAAGCAGAGCCCGTCAGAAGCTGTTCAGGCGTTAGTTGGCGGTGTACACGGCGTAGTTTGTACTGCGGTATCCAAATCAGCTTTCGAAGAAGCCTATAAGTCAGTCCGTCGTGGCGGGGCTTGTGTTCTGGTTGGCCAGCCACCGGATGAAATGCCGGTTCCAATCTTCGATACGGTGCTCAACGGGGTAAAAATCATCGGCCCCATCATCGGTACCCGCAAAGACCTTCAGGAATGCCTGCAGTTTGCCGCCGAAGGTAAAGTCAAAGCCATCATCGATGGTCAAACACCTTGAAGATATCAATGACATCTTCGCTGACATGGAAAAAGGGGAAATCAACGGCCGTATTGTAATGGATATGTCCTAATCCATATTTCAAACTGAGCAATAATTTGCCTGATATAAAACTGTACTTACCGGATAAAATATTATCCGGTAAGTACCATCAACCCGCTCAGGGGCTTTTCAGTAAAACACAGGTCCATCAAAACAAGTCATTTCATCCGAGCACTAGTGCGCCTCGCCCTCATCCGCCAGAGCTTCGAGGATCGAGCAGTGGCTGGCATCATCGTCAGCGTGACCACAGCAGGCATCATTCAGCTTCTTCAAAGCGGTGCGGATGCGTTTCAGCTCTGCCATTTTACGGTCAACTTCATCAAGCTTAGCCTGAGTGATCGCCTTCACCTCCGCACAGCTGTGCTGGCAGGCTTCCAGCCGAATATCCAGCAATTCCCGTATTTCATCCAAGCTCAGGCCAATCGCTTTTGCCCGCAAGATAAATTTCACCCGCGACTTGTCATCCTCGCTGTAGAGGCGATACCCACTCTCGCTACGACCGGCTGGCCGCAACAACCCGTTTTTCTCATAAAACCGTAACGTATCGCTGCTGACATCACACAATTTTGCCAACTGTCCTATCAGATACATACCAGACTCTTTTCTATACTTAATGCAAAATTGCATAGACAAGTGCCGCGAAAACAAAAAAAAGCAAACGTTTGCGCAACACCGGAATTCATGTAAAATACCGCCATTGACATGACCGGTAACCATTATCAGGCTCCCCGATTCTAGCTGAGTCTATTTGCCAAAAGCCAGCGCCTATACCACCATGGTTTTTGGCAAATATTCCCCCGTGTATAAAAGAGATGGTAGCAATGGAAAACGCTCGTCCTATTCGCCGTGCATTGATCAGCGTATCAGACAAAACAGGTATTGTTGAATTTGCACAAGCCCTCGCCAACCGTGGTGTTGACATCCTTTCTACTGGCGGCACTGCCCGTCTGCTTGCCGAGCAAGGCATTAAAGTAACAGAAGTATCGGATTACACTGGCTTTCCGGAAATGATGGATGGCCGGGTCAAAACCCTTCACCCAAAAGTACACGGCGGTGTATTAGGTCGCCGCGGCCAGGATGATACCGTCATGGCCGAGCATGGTATCAACCCGATTGATTTGGTGGTCGTTAACCTCTACCCGTTTGCTCAGACAGTCGCTAAAGCTGGATGCACACTGGAAGATGCGGTGGAAAATATCGATATCGGCGGCCCGACTATGGTTCGTTCTGCGGCGAAAAACCACAAAGATGTCACTATTGTGGTAAACGCCCATGACTATGGCCGTGTTCTGGCCGAACTGGAAGCCAATAGCGGCTCTCTGACCCATGCTACCCGCTTCGATCTTGCTATCGCCGCCTTTGAGCATACCGCCGCCTATGACGGCATGATCGCCAACTACTTCGGTACCATGGTGCCGTCTTACGGCGACCCTGCTCTTTATAAACAAGGGCAAGAAGTTGATAAACCTTCTCCTGAAACTAAAAGTAAGTTCCCACGCACCTTCAATCAGCAGTTCGAGAAGAAGCAGGACATGCGCTATGGCGAAAACAGCCATCAAGCTGCTGCCTTCTACGTTGAAAGCAATCCACAGGAAGCTTCTGTGGCAACAACCCGCCAGTTGCAGGGCAAGGCCCTTTCCTACAACAACATCGCCGACACGGATGCTGCGCTGGAATGCGTGAAAGAATTCGACCAGCCGGCCTGTGTGATTGTTAAACATGCCAACCCGTGTGGCGTGGCACTGGGCGACAGTATTCTGGAAGCTTATAACCGCGCTTACCAGACCGATCCGACATCCGCTTTTGGCGGCATCATTGCCTTCAACCGTGAGCTGGATGCTGCAACAGCCCAAGCTATTGTTGAGCGTCAGTTTGTCGAAGTGATCATTGCCCCAACAGTTACAGCAGAAGCTGCCGACGCCGTTGCAGCGAAAAAGAACGTCCGCCTACTGGAATGCGGAGAATGGTCTGACAAAACCACCGGCTTTGATCTCAAACGTGTTAACGGCGGCTTGCTGGTTCAGGACCGCGACCAGGGTATGGTCAGCCACGAGGAGCTGAAAGTCGTCTCCAAGCGTCAGCCAAGCGAAGATGAGCTGCGCGATGCCCTGTTCTGCTGGAAGGTTGCCAAATACGTGAAATCCAATGCCATCGTCTACGCCAAAAACGACATGACCATTGGTGTCGGTGCCGGTCAGATGAGCCGGGTCTACTCCGCCAAAATCGCCGGGATCAAAGCAGCCGACGAAAACCTGGAAGTTGCAGGCAGCGTAATGGCCTCTGACGCCTTCTTCCCGTTCCGCGACGGTATCGATGCCGCAGCAGAAGCCGGTATCACCTGTGTGATCCAGCCTGGCGGCTCAATGCGCGATGAAGAAGTCATTGCTGCTGCAGATGAACATGGTATGGCCATGGTCTTCACTGGCATGCGCCACTTCCGCCACTAATCAACACAGGCTCAGGGGAAACCCTGAGCTTTATTTGATTTTAAGAACACGGACTGTTGTAGCTTTAACCCTACAACGCAGCTTAAAGATTTTAATTTTAGAGCAAAGCCAGATGGCTTAATTCAAGGAGCGCACGCTGAGCTTATGGATATAAGTGGGCATGCGTGACACAGAAGTTGGCCATATGGCGAAGCTATCAAAGGTAAAATTATGAAAGTTTTGATTATAGGTAATGGTGGGCGTGAGCACGCCTTGGCATGGAAAGCCGCTCAGTCTGCCCGTGTTGAAACCGTCTTTGTCGCACCGGGCAACGCAGGCAGCGCCCTGGAGCCCAACGTCGAAAATGTCGCTATTGGCGTAGAAGACATCCCGGCTCTGGTTGAATTTGCCCGAACTAACCAGATTGAACTGACGATCGTCGGCCCGGAAGCCCCGCTGGTTATCGGTGTAGTCGACGCTTTCCAGGCTGCCGGACTGCCAATTTTCGGCCCGACAGAAGCAGCGGCCCAACTGGAAGGCTCCAAAGCCTTCACGAAAGACTTTCTGGCCCGTCATCAGATCCCGACGGCAGAATACCAGAACTTCACTGAAATCGAGCCAGCACTGGCCTACCTGCGCGAAAAAGGCGCCCCTATCGTCGTCAAGGCCGATGGCCTGGCAGCCGGTAAAGGCGTCATTGTCGCCATGACACTGGAAGAAGCCGAAGCTGCTGTACGCGATATGCTAGCCGGCAATGCCTTCGGCGAAGCCGGGCACCGGGTGGTAATTGAAGAATTCCTCGATGGTGAGGAAGCAAGTTTCATCGTCATGGTCGACGGTGAGCATGTCCTACCGATGGCCACCAGCCAGGATCACAAGCGTGTGGGCAACGGTGATACCGGGCCAAACACCGGCGGTATGGGTGCCTACTCCCCGGCACCTGTGGTTACGCAGGAAATTCACGACCGTGTGATGGAAGAGGTGATTTACCCGACGGTGCGTGGCATGGCAGCCGAAAGGGCCCCTTATACCGGTTTCCTCTACGCCGGCCTGATGATCATGGCTGACGGCACACCGAAAGTCATTGAGTACAACTGCCGCTTCGGTGATCCGGAAACCCAGCCAATCATGCTGCGCATGCAGTCTGATCTGGTTGAGCTGTGTCTTGCTGCCATCGACGGCAAACTCGATACCGTTCAATCTAAGTGGGATCCACGCGCCTCTATCGGTGTTGTCCTTGCTGCCGGCGGTTACCCGGCGTCATACAACAAAGGTGATGTGATTTCCGGCCTGCCACAGCAAGAATGTGAAGGCGAAAAGGTTTTCCATGCCGGTACGGCCAATAACATTGGTGAGATTGTGACAAACGGCGGACGAGTGCTTTGTGCCACAGCGATGGGTGAAAGTGTCTCTGAGGCGCAGCAACGCGCCTATGCACTGGCAAGCCAGATTTCATGGGATGGCATGTTCCATCGTGATGACATCGGCTACCGAGCCATCGCCCGCGAACAGCAAAACTAACGCCCGAGTAGTAAATACCCCCGCCAACTACCCCAAAAGACACAAAACGCGCCTTCTGGCGCGTTTTTTATTGCTGAACCTGATTAGCGCTTATTTAAGCAGTACCGGCGCACTCAGGCATTGCTGGGATTTATCAGCCAACATCAGCAATTGATTAGCTTCCAACATACTGCGGCGCACCTTGCCAGTCACAGCCATAAACTTGTCCTGGCTCAGTTGCTGCTCAATATAATCCGGCAAAGCTGTCTCGAATGTCACGCTAAGCGGCTTATCATCATCACAGCGTAGGAACTGCTTCCCCTGCCAGTAGCCCTGTACCAGGGATTGACCGTCACGACGCTGCTGCTTAATCACATCCGTCGCCTGTTTGGCCTGTCGGGTCAGCTGATACAGCTGGGTATCACTCAGCGGCAGCACGGTACCGTCGACTAAATAGCGCTGGAATACCGCACTACCCTTGGTATCGTAACGAACATGCAACGAAAATGGCTTAACCACCATATCAATAAACTGTGTTCCCTCGCGTTTGATTTCGCGAAGATTACCCTCTCGCCAGCGATATTCCGACTGGTACTGGCCGTAATCGCCTTTCATAACGATTTCAGACAAGCTGACCGGACGGTTCTGCTGGAACGTATACCAATATACCGCAGTGGTATCACCTTTGGTCTGGCCGGTGGTATAGCTCAGGATTGGAGTAATAGTGTTTTCGGGAACTGTGGTGGATTCACATCCAGCAAGGAGCGAAAGAAGGAGAAAAGGGATAAGACGTTTCATAAGAAAAACTCCGCCAGATGAATTACCTGGCGGAGTATAGATTATTTCACTGCGTCTTTCAGTGCTTTACCTGCTACGAATGCAGGAACGTTTGCAGCAGCGATTTGGATTTCCTGACCAGTTTGTGGGTTACGGCCAGTGCGTGCTGCACGGTGGTTTACTTTAAATGTACCAAAGCCAATTAGTTGAACCTGGTCACCTTCCTTAAGCGCGTCTGTGATGCCTTCCAGAGTTGACTCCAGGGCTACTTTCGCTTGAGCTTTAGAAAGATCTGCTTTTTCAGCGATCAGGTCAATCAGTTGGGTCTTGTTCATTAGGTTTCCCTTCTAAGGTTTTTTCATCAGACGCATCAACTCTAATTCAAAAGAAGCCCGTGTGGCAAAGGTTTGTCGACCATCCTGCGGTTAGGTGCGGGCTCTTTAACCATAAACTGAGCGCAAGTTCACAAAATGTTACTTATTCCCTATACGAAATAGTTGTATTTCTGAGCGGCCGCACCGATTAATATAGGCGTAATTATCCTATTAGCTGACAAGGTAAGCATGTTACTCCTTACGATTTACATCGCAGTTGCGATTGGTGTTTCGTTTATTTGCTCGGTTCTCGAAGCCGTTCTACTCAGTATTTCTCCAAGCTACATTGGCACCCTGCGCCAACAAGGCCATCCGGCAGCACCGCGCCTTGCAGCCCTCAAAGATAATATTGACCGTCCGCTGGCCTCGATCCTGACCCTGAATACTATCGCCCACACCATTGGTGCAGCGACAGCCGGTGCTCAGGCCGCCGTCGTTTTTGGCAGCCAGTGGCTGGGTGTATTTTCAGCAGTGCTGACCATCGGCATCCTGCTGTTCTCAGAAATCATCCCGAAAACCATCGGTGCAACATACTGGCGTCAACTGGCACCGTCTTCAGCCACCCTTCTGCGCTGGATGGTATGGGCATTGACACCATTTGTCTGGGTGTCTGAACAAATCACCCGTCGCCTGTCACACGGCCACCAGCCACCTAAGCTGCGTGATGAGCTGTCGGCGATGGCGATGCTGGCTAAAGAGTCCGGAGAGCTGGCAGAAGGTGAATCCAAAATCATGACAAACCTGCTCCAGTTCCGCGATGTCAGTGTCACCAAAATCATGACACCGCGCCCGGTACTGTTCCGGGTTGAAGCCGAACAGCCGATTAACGAATTCCTGTCACAGCACAAAGACAGCCCGTTCTCACGCCCGCTGGTCTATAGCGGCCAGAAAGACAACATCATCGGTTTTGTTCACCGTCTGGAGCTGTTTGCCGAAAGTCAGGCAGGGCGAGGTAATAAAGAGCTCGGCACCCAGATGCGCCCGATCCCGGTGATCATGAACAACGCCAGCGTACCGAAAGCGTTTGAGCAACTGATGACTGAACGCTCCCAGCTGGTTCTAGTAGTCGATGAATACGGAACCGTCCAGGGTATTGTCACCATGGAAGATATCTTCGAGCACCTGGTGGGAGAAGAAATTGTCGATGAGGCAGACAAGAACACCGACATGCAGCAACTGGCTTACCAGCGCTGGGAACAGTGGAAGCAACTCCACGGCGTGATTGAAAGCAAAGACGACGAGTAATAGCGAACACCAAAAGGGGCCGAGCGGCCCCTTTATTAATTCATGTGTTCATCCTGAAACGTCGCATTTATCCCTGAGCAACGGCGACCTCAGTACGCAAACCACCCATCATCGATACCACCAAACCTGTACCAATCACAACGATTGTCGGTACGATCCAACCGGCAAAGTAGCTGTATAGCGGCAGGTACTGCTGGAACAGCTGATCCCATCCCTCAGGCATACGGCCAAGAATATGTATTGCATCAACGCAGCCGAAGATCAGTGCAGTTGCTGCCGCCACCAGTACCATCGCCGGTGCCAGCTTTTTTCGAACCGGGGCAATCAGCAGCAAAGCAATCGCAATCGGGTGAAGTGCCACAACCACTGGCAAGGTGATAGCCAACAACTGCTCCAGACCGATGTTGGCAATTAAACCAGCCAACACCATAGCAACCCAGACACTCTTACCGTAAGTCACCTTAGTAAAAGTACGGCTGTAGAACTCACTGCCCGCGGTTGTCACACCGATAGCCGTAGTCATACAAGCCAGAACCATCACGGTCCCCAACAGCACAGAGCCAAAAGCACCGAAATGATGGAAGGTAAAGGCTGTCAGGATCTCGCCACCATTGGTAAATTCAGAACCTAAGTTCGAGCTGGTTGAGCCGATATAAGCCAGCGACATATAAACCACCACCATCGCAACCGCATACATCATCGCCGCCATCAAGGTATATTTAGCCGTCGCTTTCGGGCATTCCACTCCCATACTGCGGATCGCCCGGAAGATGATCCAGCCAAAGCCGATTGAGCCCAGCGCATCCATCGTCATATATCCCTGGGTCAAACCTTCCGCAAAGGCACTGTTAACATACGGTCCAGTGGCACTCATCACCTCACCAGCCGGAGACATAAACGCCGTTGCAGCCAGAATTGACAGGATGACCACCAGCATAGGTGTCAACCATTTACCCAGAGTGTCCACCAGCTTACCCGGGAACAAGGCAAACATAATGGTCGCAATACAAAAGGCAATAGAAAACGGAATCAGCGCAGCATCACCAATAAACGGAGCAAAACTAAACTGATAAGCGACAGTGATCGCACGCGGCACGACAAACGCCGGGCCAATCACCACAAAAACCATCACCCAGAAGCAGGTAGCCAGCGGACGAGGCAGTGCCGCAGTCAGGTTATCCGAGCCGTTCACGATAGCAACCATTACCAACGCCAGCGCCGGCAGGCCAACACCAGTCAGCAGGAATCCCGCCATACCGCCCAGAAAGTGCTCACCGGCCTGAAAACCCAAAAACGGTGGGAAGATCAGGTTGCCGGCTCCTAAATACATGGCGAATGTCATAAAACCTAATGCGGCGATATTACGTGCGCTTAACCGTGTCGTTAACATGAGTATTCCTCATTCTGTTTTCAGCTTGAGGAAACGGGAAGGAAAGTGTGATCGGGGGAAAGGATCCTGCCAGCTTCTTCTCAAGCTGACAGATAAAAAAGATATAGCCCGTCAGCTCCGAATAAGGTTCAGAGAGAGCAGGAGGAGCGCGCGAGCAACAATAGCAGCGCGGCTATTGATTGCATTAACTGAAAGCTGGAATGCGTTCATGCGTATATCCTACTGTGACAGGTTGAGTTCATTCCGACGATATAATGATCATCGGTGCTTCCTTTTTTATATACGCCGCCAGATACTTAGTACAACCCCACATCACAAAATAAGTTGAATTGGTTAAGGTTGAATCTAGATATAGAGAATAAAACCAGAATTAACCAAGAAAGCCAGAACTTTAAACTTAACATATTAACAACAAGTAACTTTGCTGACAGAATTTCCGGCAAGCACCTCTGCGCTTTCTCCTTATCAGCTAACGCATCGTCTTGCTCAAGGGCTGAACCGCGGGCACAAAAAAAGGAGCACCCGGCTCCTTTTTCAATCATTGATTCAGCAGAAATTACAGCTCAATTCCGATATTGCTGATCGGCTCGTCACGCAATTCTTTACGCAGGCCTTTAATCAATTCAATATCTCGCTTTTCAGCTTCTTTCAGTGCACGGAAAATAGCCCACTGCATATCCCACTCTGCACAAACGGCTTCATTTTCTTTCTGGTTTTCGTTGGTCACTTCAACACCTGACTGAGCAGATTCAAGATCGGCCACAGTTTCCGCTGACAGTGAGCTCAACTTAACCAGAGTTTCCATCATCAGATCTCGATCCAGCATCGCATGAAGCAGATCAGCCAGTGCCATACAGGCATCAATAGCTGGATTAACCGCATAAAGATCAAAGTCATCAGCAACAGGAACCAACTCTTCAAGCTTTTCCAGCTGATTTTCAAAGTTAATCTTTGCAGTTTTAACCGTCAGGATCTCCCAGATACTATCCAGAATAGAGCGGTACTTCTGCGCATCGGCAAACTCTGTTTCCTGGCAAAAGAACGCATAGTTTGGATACATACGCTCACACAGGGAAACCATAAAAGTGATGTGTTGCCACGGTTCTAATTTTTCTAGTCGAAGCTGAACAGGATTCTTTAGCATGGGATAATCTGCGATAGTGATTTGCACCGGAGTTTACTTGTATACCAGAGCTACTTCAATGCAGATTTCAGCGAGAATTCATTGCCTTTCGGGCAAGACAAGCATATGAAGATATAGTAGTTATGTTTTGAAGATGCTTAACGCAGGGAAAAAGGGAAAGGAATGAACAAAATACTGATCGTCTCGCGCCAGCGAGATGCTTATCGCCGGCTACTGACACAAGCCCAGTTACCAGACCTTGAGCTTACGGAAAATCAGGAAGAAGCAAATATTCTGCTTGCCGATCCTCCCCGTGTTGCTAATAGCATGAACTCCTATCCAGCCCTTAACTGGCTACAGTCAACCTTTGCCGGAATAGATGCCTTAACCCGGGATAATATCCGCAAAGACTATATGCTTACGAACATCCGCGGCCACTTCGGCCAGCTCATCGCCGAATATGTTCTGGGTTACAGCCTGGATTATACCCGCCATCTAAGCCAGTATCGGCAACAGCAAGCTAACAGCCAATGGCAGCCTCAGCCTTACAGCTCTCTGGCCTCAAAAACCATGGTCATTCTCGGCACAGGTTCAATCGGAGCCCACCTGGCCCGGGTTGCGAAAGCTTTTGACCTTACCGTCATTGGCATAAACCGCTCCGGCCGCTGTGATGAACCGGCCTTTGATCGGATTTATCCACTTGATGGTTTAAGCGACGGACTGGCGCTGGCTGACATCCTGGTTTCAACCCTGCCGGCCACACCAGAGACAGATAACCTGCTCAATGCCGACAGCCTGAGCCATTGCCGAGATACGCTGCTGTTTAATGTCGGGCGTGGCAATGCACTATGTGAAACTGGGCTGCTGAAGGCTGCCAACAACGGTCATATTGCCCATGCATTTCTGGACGTATTCAAGCAGGAGCCACTCCCGGAGCAGCACCCTTTCTGGCAACATCCGGCGGTCACAATGACACCGCACATTGCCGCAGAGAGTTTTCCTGAACAGGTATTCGAGATTTTTACCGCCAACTACCTGCGCTATCTCAACCGACAGCCGTTGCTGTACCAAATTGATTTTACACGTGGCTATTAATAGCGAAGGAGATAACCTCCATGGCTCAGCAACAACTTGATAACCTGCTGGATCAAATACGCCGTTGCGAGATCTGCAAAGATCACCTCCCGCTCGGCCCACGCCCGGTGATCCAGGCAGCCAGCAGCGCCAAACTGATGATTGTCGGCCAGGCTCCGGGGACCCGCGTCCATGAAACTGGCATCCCCTGGAATGACCCTAGCGGCGACCGCCTGCGTCGCTGGTTGGAGCTCGACCGGGAGACGTTCTACGATCCGCAGCAAATTGCCATTATGCCGATGGGGCTCTGTTATCCGGGCAAAGGGAAATCTGGTGATCTGCCACCCCGCCCGGAATGCGCACCGCAATGGCACCAACAAGTCTGGTCGTTGTTGCCAGGTGTTGGCATGACACTGCTGGTCGGTCAGTATGCTCAGCAGTATTACCTAAAAGAAAAGCCGAAAACCCTGACAGAAACCGTGCGGGCCTGGCACCAGTGGGCACCGCGTTTTATCCCGATGCCACACCCATCACCGCGCAATACTCTGTGGCTGAAGAAAAACCCGTGGTTTGAAGAGGAAGTGGTGTCGTATATCCGCGATTACGTCCACCAGCACCTCAGGTTAGCGAGAGGATAGCAATAAGAAAAAGCCCACACAGTAAAACTGCATGGGCTTTTCACTACTTATATTTTCATAACATGTTTACTCAACACTTCGGGGTTCAGAGCAAAATAGCGCCAGAACTCAGCAATGAAGGGTCAGCGTGTTATTTGTGGTACGGCTTAGACAGCTCATGCACCGCATCTACAAACACACCGGCATTTTCCGGCGGCACATCCAGGTGGATGCCGTGGCCAAGGTTAAACACATGGCCCGTACCTTCGTCACCGTAACCTTCAAGGATAGTAGCCACTTCCTGACGGATGCGTTCTGGCTGAGCGTACAGGATCGACGGATCCATATTGCCCTGCAGAGCCACTTTATCGCCGATACGACGTTTGGCATCAGCAATATTGATTGTCCAATCGAGGCCGACTGCATCACAGCCCGTTGCAGCGATTTGCTCCAGCCACATACCACCGTTTTTGGTAAACAGCGTTACCGGTACGCGACGACCGTCGTTTTCACGGATCAGGCCATCCACAATTTTGTGCATGTAACGCAGTGAGAACTCATTGTAGTCACGCGGAGTCAGTACACCACCCCAGGTATCAAATACCATCACCGACTGTGCACCGGCTTTGATCTGGGCATTCAAGTACTCAACCACGCTGTCTGCCAGCTTATCCAGCAGCGCATGCAGAGTTGCAGGCTCAGCGTACATCATCTTCTTGATCTTGGTGAACGCTTTCGAGCTACCGCCTTCAACCATGTAGGTCGCCAGTGTCCACGGACTACCAGAGAAACCAATCAGCGGTACTTCACCCTGCAGGTCTTTACGGATCTGGCGCACAGCATTCATTACGTACTGCAGTTCACCTTCCGGGTCCGGCAGGCCAATCTTATCAACATCAGCCTTACAGGTGATCGGACGCTCGAACTTCGGGCCTTCACCAGCTTCGAAGTACAGGCCAAGACCCATTGCATCCGGGATAGTCAGGATATCTGAAAACAGAATCGCAGCATCCAGCGGAAAACGGCGCAGCGGCTGCAGAGTCACTTCACTCGCCAGCTCAGCATTTTTACACAGCGACATGAAATCACCGGCAACACTTCGTGTAGCGCGGTATTCAGGTAAGTAACGGCCAGCCTGGCGCATCATCCATACGGGTGTGCAGTCTACCGGCTGCTTCAGCAGCGCACGCAGGTAACGGTCGTTCTTTAATTCGCTCATTCTGGGCTCCATGGGTTAATTCTGGGGCGTATTGTAACACTCAAAAACAGCAACAAAAGAGTCCCTTTGTTAAGCTGATCATGTTTACAGCAACAATCTGTTCACGAAATTTGCGACTCATCAGCTTCCCGTGGTACAAAATTCGCGCGCTAGCAACAATAACAATGACTTTGCTCGTAGAGAGCAAGATAACTGCACCTTAATCCCTCCCTTTCGGAGGGTTTTTTTTATCTTACGCCTCTGCTATCAATGACAACGTGTGCTCAATCAGAGCTCTGGCAATCGTCCCTTCCGGGGCCAGCAGTGGCAATTCATCTCGTCCGGCCCAAATCGCATCAGTCAGCTCTTCATAGTCCGGATTCAGCTCTCCGCTTTCATAATCAGCAAGAAAGCCCATCATCAGATTAGACGGAAAAGCCCAAGGCTGGCTGCCAAAATAGCGAACATTAGAGATTTGAATGCCTGTTTCTTCCTCAACTTCCCTGGCAACACACTGCTCCAGAGTTTCACCTGCCTCAACAAAGCCAGCTATCACAGTGTACAAGCCAGTTTTATGTCTCGGGTGCTGAGCCAGCAGGATTTTATCCTGACGTTTAACCGCAACAATCACACACGGAGAAACGCGCGGATACTGGTTGCTCTGGCAATTTCGGCAGCGCATCGCAAATTCATGTTCAGCAAGCTCACACGCTCCGCCACATGACGGACAGAACGCCTGGGAATGCAGCATATGAGAAAACTGGGTCGCTTTTCCCGCCAGGTTAAACAACTCACCATCAAGGCCTAACAAATCCCGCTGAGTGAAAAACTCATCTTCCGGCATATGATCTGGCGCTTCCAGCCAAAGCACCGGTTTTCCATCAAATTCACCTATTTTGCGGGCCTGTTCGCTGTTTAAACCCAGCTGCTCAGGCGTCATCAAAGGAAGTGTCTGATTAACCAAATATAATCTGCGGTTCTTTACCACGCACCAATACGCTAATTCTTGTTTTTTTAACATAGATGTCACATCCATCCTTGCAGGGTTTGTTTTTTACTGGCAATCTAAGCTTAGGAACGGAATCAATCCGCCATACAAGGTTCTCTTTTTTAAGAGTTTCACGGGTATATTTTCAGTACCTCCTTGTGCCGGTACTGTAGATCATGAGGGCATGGTCATGTTAAGTAAATTCGAGCAAGTACAAAAACAATGGGGTGGTACCAGTGATGTCATTGATCACTGGCTGATGTCTCGTCAACAGTTGTTGATAGACTACTGCAAACTTGCAGGTCTTCCCCCGTTCGATCAGAAAACACGCCAACTTCCAACAAGCTCCCAGCTTCAACTTTTCAGTCAACAACTGGTCGATTACATCTCCGAAGGCCACTTCAAAATCTATGACATGGTGATGGAACGCTGGAATGCGACCGGCTATTCCCCTACCGAAGAGATTTCGCAGCTCTATTCACAAATCACCCAGACAACCGATCCGCTACTGAACTTTTCGGATCGTTACTGCGCTATTGATGATGACGATGATCTGCCAGATTTCGATAAGGATTTATCTTCGGTCGGCGAGCTCATGGAACTTCGCTTTGCCTTAGAAGATAAGTTAATTGAACTGATCAGCGAAAGCCTGGCCTGTCCGCCGGGGGCTTAATAACAGCAATATCGACTCAAACCGTTATTGCTTTACTAAGCAACACCTGAAAAATAGACTTCAGGTATTAGGCTGCTGTATGCCTGACCAGCCCTAGCAGCCACCAGCGTCATAATGTTGCTGACCTTCATTATCATGCCCTGAGATAACCTTATAAACCGGTGCCCGCTCGCACCGGTTTTTTTCACTCTGAAATAAGCTCATATCTGATAAACCTATTTCAGAGCAAGGTACACCAATAACAAAAAGGCACCCATTCGGGTGCCTTTTTTCTTGCTTATGCTAAGGACAAAACCTAATTAGTTTTCGTCACTCAGACCTGCGTTAAGCAGTGCAGCAAGGTCTTGAGAAGCCTGCTCAGCATCTACCTGAGGTGCTACTGGCTCAAGCTCTGCATCGCGCTGACGCTGACGCTCCTGGTGGTAGGCAAAACCAGTACCAGCAGGGATCAGACGACCAACGATTACGTTCTCTTTCAGGCCACGTAGCTCGTCACGCTTACCAGAAACCGCAGCTTCTGTCAGAACGCGAGTTGTTTCCTGGAACGATGCTGCTGAGATGAAGGATTCTGTTGCCAGAGATGCCTTCGTGATACCCAGTAGGTCACGCTCGAACGTTGCTGGTAGCTTACCTTCAGCTTCAAGCTTACGGTTTGCAATCATGATGCGAGAGAACTCAACCTGCTCACCAGGTAGGAACTCAGAATCACCAGCAGACAGGATAGTCGCCTTACGTAGCATCTGACGAACGATAGTCTCGATGTGCTTATCGTTAATCTTAACGCCCTGTAGACGGTAAACTTCCTGAACCTCGTTCACGATGTATTCTGCTACTGCGTGTACACCACGTAGGCGCAGGATATCGTGTGGAGCCTCTGGACCATCGGCGATTACATCACCTTTCTCAACCTTCTCACCTTCGAATACGTTCAACTGGCGCCACTTAGGAACCATTTCTTCGTATGCGTTGCCTTCAGCAGGTGTGATGATCAGACGGCGCTTACCTTTCGTCTCTTTACCGAACGAAACAGTACCTGTGATCTCTGCAAGAATTGCAGGCTCTTTAGGCTTACGTGCTTCGAACAGGTCAGCAACTCGTGGCAGACCACCGGTGATATCTTTAGTACCGCCAGATGCCTGAGGGATACGAGCCAGGGTATCACCGATACCTACAGCTGCACCATCGTCAAGCTGGATGATCGCTTTACCCGGCAGGAAGTACTGAGCTGGCATTTCAGTGCCGGCGATCATTACATCGTTGCCGTTTTCGTCAACAAGCTTAACGGTTGGACGCATGTCTTTACCTGCACCTGTACGCTCTGCAGCGTCTAGTACAGTGATCATAGACAGACCTGTTAGCTCATCAGTCTGACGAGAAACAGTTACGCCATCAATCAGGTCAACAAACTGAACACGACCTGCCACTTCAGTGATGATTGGCATTGTGTGTGGGTCCCAGTTAGCGATAACTTCGCCAGCTGCAACTTCCGCACCGTCACCCTTAGTCAGGTGAGAACCGTATGGCAGTTTGTAGCTCTCTTTCGTACGACCGAACTCATCAATGATGGTCATTTCAGACGCACGAGAAGTGATAACCAGCTTGCCTTCGTTGTTGGTAACGAATTTCGCATTCTGAAGTTTCACAGAACCGTTGTTCTTAACCTGGATGCTGTTTTCAGCCGCTGCCGCAGATGCCGCACCACCGATGTGGAACGTACGCATTGTCAGCTGTGTACCCGGTTCACCGATTGACTGTGCTGCAACAACACCAACTGCTTCACCCTGGTTAACCAGGTGACCACGAGCAAGGTCACGACCGTAACAGTTCTTACAACAACCGAAGTCATTTTCACAGGTTACAACCGAACGAACCTTAACTAGGTCAACAGAGTTAGCTTCCAGGATGTCACACCACTTCTCATCAAGAAGTGTGTTACGCGGAGCAAGTACTTCATCTGTGCCCGGCTTGATAACATCTTCAGCAACAACACGACCCAGAACACGCTCACGTAGTGGTTCTTTAACATCACCACCTTCGATCAGAGGCATCATAGTGATACCTGCGTGTGTACCACAATCATCAGTTGTGATTACTACGTCTTGCGCAACGTCTACCAGACGACGAGTCAGGTAACCGGAGTTCGCTGTCTTAAGTGCGGTATCCGCCAGACCCTTACGAGCACCGTGAGTAGAGATGAAGTACTGAAGTACGTTCAGACCTTCACGGAAGTTCGCTGTGATCGGCGTTTCGATGATCGAACCATCCGGCTTCGCCATCAGACCACGCATACCAGCCAGCTGACGAATCTGAGCTGCAGAACCACGAGCACCTGAGTCGGCCATCATGTATACGCTGTTGAACGATTTCTGCTGTTCTTCTTCGCCGTCACGGTTGATAACGGTATCGAAAGACAGGTTATCCATCATCGCTTTAGCAACCTGCTCGTTGGCTGTTGCCCAGATATCGATAACTTTGTTGTAACGTTCGCCGGCAGTAACCAGACCAGACTGGAACTGTTCCTGGATTTCAGCAACTTCAGCTTCAGCTTCAGCAATCTTGGTGTATTTCGCTTCTGGTACAACCATATCGTCGATACCAACAGATACACCAGACAGTGCCGCGTAAGCAAAACCTGTGTACATGATCTGGTCAGCGAAGACTACAGTGTCTTTCATGCCCAGTTCACGGTAACAAGTGTTCAGCAGTTTAGAAATCTGCTTCTTACCCAGAGCTTCTGTGTTAACCAGGCTGTATGGCAGACCTTTCGGTACGATAGTCCATAGCATTGCACGACCAACAGTCGTATCAACCAGCTTAGTTTCAGCAACAAGGTTACCTTGCTCATCAGCTTTGTGCTCGGTAATACGAACTTTAACGCGAGCATGTAGCTCAGCATTACCTGTACGGTATGCTTTTTCAGCTTCAGCAGGACCCGCAAGGTACATGCCTTCGCCTTTCGCGTTAATTTTTTCACGAGTCATGTAGTAAAGACCCAATACAACGTCCTGAGAAGGTACGATGATTGGATCACCAGATGCTGGTGAAAGGATGTTGTTGGTAGACATCATCAGTGCACGTGCTTCAAGCTGTGCTTCCAGAGTCAGAGGTACGTGTACCGCCATCTGGTCACCATCGAAGTCGGCGTTATATGCCGCACACACAAGTGGGTGAAGCTGAATCGCTTTACCTTCGATTAGTACTGGTTCAAATGCCTGGATACCCAAACGGTGCAATGTTGGTGCACGGTTAAGCATTACTGGGTGTTCGCGAATTACTTCGTCCAGGATATCCCAAACTACTGCTTCTTCGCGCTCTACCATCTTCTTAGCGGCTTTGATTGTCGTAGCTAGGCCACGAGTTTCCAGCTTGCCGTAGATAAATGGCTTAAATAGCTCAAGTGCCATCTTCTTAGGAAGACCACACTGATGCAGACGCAGGTATGGACCTACGGTGATAACAGAACGACCTGAGTAGTCTACACGCTTACCAAGAAGGTTCTGACGGAAACGACCCTGCTTACCTTTGATCATGTCAGCCAAAGATTTCAGAGGACGCTTGTTAGAACCAGTAATAGCGCGGCCACGACGACCGTTATCTAGCAATGCATCAACAGACTCCTGAAGCATACGTTTTTCGTTACGTACGATAATATCAGGAGCAGCCAGGTCTAGCAGACGCTTCAGACGGTTGTTACGGTTGATTACGCGACGGTACAGATCGTTCAGATCAGACGTTGCGAAACGACCACCATCCAGCGGTACCAGCGGACGTAGATCCGGCGGCAGAACTGGCAGAACAGACAGGATCATCCACTCAGGGTTGTTACCTGACTGCAGGAATGCTTCTACAAGCTTCAGACGCTTGGTTAGTTTCTTACGCTTAGTTTCAGAGTTGGTTTCTTCCAGCTCTTCGCGCATTAGTTCGATTTCGGCATTCAGGTCCATGTTGGCCAGTAGGGCCTGAACCGCTTCTGCACCCATCTTAGCGTCGAATTCGTCGCCCCACTCTTCAAGTGCATCCAGGTACTGCTCTTCTGTCAGCAGCTGGCTACGCTCAAGGTTGGTCATACCTGGTTCGATTACTACGTAAGATTCGAAGTAAAGTACACGCTCAATGTCACGTAGTGGCATGTCCATCAACAGACCGATACGAGACGGCAGTGACTTCAGGAACCAGATGTGGGCAACAGGTGAAGCAAGCTCGATGTGACCCATACGCTCACGACGTACTTTGGTCTGAGTTACTTCAACGCCACATTTTTCACAGATAACACCACGGTGCTTCAGGCGCTTGTATTTGCCACAAAGACACTCGTAGTCTTTTACCGGGCCAAAGATACGTGCACAGAAAAGACCGTCACGCTCAGGCTTAAAGGTACGGTAGTTGATGGTTTCTGGCTTTTTAACTTCACCGAAAGACCATGAACGGATCATGTCCGGAGAAGCAAGACCGATCTTGATTGCATCAAATTCTTCGGTCTTGTGTTGTGCTTTCAGAAACTTAAGTAAGTCTTTCACATTCGGCTCCTGTGAGGAGTTGACCCATAAAGGCGCCAGTCTGCTGGCGCCTTCATATTTATACCGGATTAACTAGTAAGTATAGGTAACCAGCCTAACTTATTCGTCTTCCAGCTCGATGTTGATACCCAACGAGCGGATTTCTTTCAACAGTACGTTGAACGATTCCGGCATACCTGGTTCCATACGATGGTCGCCATCGACGATGTTCTTATACATCTTCGTACGGCCGTTAACGTCATCCGACTTAACAGTTAGCATTTCCTGTAGAGTGTAAGCTGCGCCGTATGCTTCCAGCGCCCATACTTCCATCTCACCGAAACGCTGACCACCGAACTGAGCTTTACCACCCAGCGGCTGCTGAGTAACAAGGCTGTAAGAACCGGTAGAACGGGCGTGCATCTTGTCATCAACCAAGTGGTTCAGTTTCAGCATGTACATGTAACCAACAGTTACAGGACGCTCAAACTTGTCACCGGTACGACCATCAAACAGTGTTAGCTGACCAGACTCAGGCAGATCACCCAGCTTCAGCAGCTCTTTGATTGATGCTTCAGGCGCACCATCAAATACTGGAGTAGCAATTGGCAGACCGTTACGCAGGTTCTTAATCAGTGTACGTACTTCATCATCAGACAGCGCTGCGATGTCGACTTTCTGGCGCGTATCGCCCAGATCGTAAACTCGCTGCAGGAACTCACGGAACTTGTGTAGTTCTTGCTGCTGCTTCAGCATCTCGTTGATCTTGTCACCGATACCTTTCGCTGCAAGACCCAAGTGAGTCTCCAGGATCTGACCGATGTTCATACGAGAAGGTACACCCAGTGGGTTCAGTACGATATCAACAGTTTGACCTTTCTCATCGTATGGCATGTCTTCAACAGGGTTGATCTTAGAGATTACACCCTTGTTACCGTGACGACCCGCCATCTTATCACCAGGCTGGATACGACGCTTAACAGCCAGGTAAACCTTAACAATCTTAAGGACGCCTGGTGCAAGGTCATCACCCTGAGTGATCTTGCGACGTTTAGTTTCAAACTTCTTATCGAACTCAGCTTTCAGTTCATCATACTGTTCTGCAAGCTGTTCCAACTGGTTCTGCAGTGCTTCGTCATCAAGAGTCTGTGCAAACAGCTTCTCACGGTCCATTGAAGCAATCTTGTCTTCGCTGTAACCGGCAGATAGCAGAAGCGTACGAACACGAGCAAGAAGACCACCCTCAAGGATCTGGAATTCTTCTGTGATGTCTTTCTTCGCTTCTTTCAGCTGCATCTCTTCGATTTCAAGCGCACGCTTGTCTTTTTCTACGCCATCGCGGGTAAATACCTGAACGTCGATGATCGTACCAGACACTGAGTTTGGTACACGTAGTGAAGAGTCTTTAACATCAGATGCTTTTTCACCGAAGATTGCACGTAGCAGTTTCTCTTCAGGAGTCAGCTGAGTTTCACCCTTAGGTGTCACCTTACCAACCAGGATGTCGCCACCCTTAACTTCAGCACCAATATAAACGATACCTGATTCGTCCAGCTTAGATAGCGCAGCTTCACCCACGTTAGGGATGTCCGCTGTGATCTCTTCTGCACCCAGCTTAGTATCACGCGCCACACAAGATAGCTCTTGGATGTGGATAGTTGTCAGGCGATCTTCCTGTACAACACGCTCAGAAACTAGGATGGAGTCCTCGAAGTTGTAACCGTTCCAAGGCATGAACGCGATACGCATGTTCTGACCAAGCGCCAGCTCACCAAGGTCGGTAGAAGGACCGTCAGCAAGTACGTCGCCACGAGCCACAGGTTCACCCGGCATCACAGTTGGACGCTGGTTGATACATGTGTTCTGGTTAGAACGGGTGTACTTAGTCAGGTTGTAGATGTCGATACCCGCTTCGCCTGGTACCAGCTCGTCTTCGTTAACTTTAACAACGATACGAGAAGCATCTACTGACTGAACTGTACCACCGCGCTTAGCAACAGCAGTTACACCTGAGTCAACAGCAACGTTTCGCTCGATACCTGTACCAACCAACGGCTTGTCAGCGCGTAGAGTCGGAACGGCCTGACGCTGCATGTTCGCACCCATCAATGCACGGTTCGCATCATCGTGCTCTAGGAATGGGATCAGAGATGCTGCCACCGATACAACCTGGTTGGTTGCAACGTCCATGTACTGAACATGGTCACGTGGGTGCAGACCTGATTCACCTTTCTGACGTGCAGTGATCAGTTCGTCAGCGAATGAACCGTCTTCATTAAGAGCGGCGTTCGCCTGTGCGATTACATACTGACCTTCTTCGATAGCAGACAGGTAGTCGATTTCTTCGGTTACCTTGCCATCAATCACTTTACGGTATGGAGTTTCCAGGAAACCATAAGGGTTACACTGGGCAAATGCCGATAGTGAGTTGATCAGACCGATGTTTGGACCTTCCGGCGTTTCGATTGGACATAGACGACCGTAGTGGGTCGCGTGTACGTCTCGAACTTCGAAGCCAGCACGCTCACGAGTCAGACCACCTGGACCAAGCGCCGAAATACGACGTTTGTGAGTAACTTCTGACAGTGGGTTGTTCTGGTCCATAAACTGAGACAGCTGAGAAGAGCCAAAGAACTCTTTCACTGCCGCAGAGATAGGCTTAGCGTTGATTAGGTCTTGAGGCATTACTGCATCAAGGTCACCCAGGCTCAGACGCTCTTTAACAGCGCGCTCAACACGTACCAGACCTACACGGAACTGGTTTTCTGCCATTTCACCAACAGAACGGATACGACGGTTGCCAAGGTGGTCGATATCATCAACTTCACCTTTACCGTTACGGATATCGATCAGTTTGCGCATAACATCAATGATGTCTGCGTGATCAAGTGTACCCGCACCCGTTGTCTCTTCACGTAGAAGAGAGCTGTTGAACTTCATACGACCAACAGCAGATAGATCGTAACGATCTTCTGAGAAGAACAGGCTTTCGAATAGCTGCTCTGCTGCTTCACGTGTTGGCGGCTCACCAGGACGCATCATGCGGTAGATTTCTACTAGCGCACTCAGACGGTCAGTCGTGCTGTCGACACGGATGGTGTCAGACATGTACGGACCGAAATCCAGGTCATTAGTAAACAGAACTTCCAGTGACTTGTGGCCAGCTTGAGAAAGCATAGCCAGTGTCTCTAGGCTTAGTTCTTGGTTCGCTGCTGCGATTAGCTCGCCGGTCTCTTCGTTCACGTAATCACGTGAAGCGACTTTACCCACGATGTATTCAACAGGTACTTCAATGCGGTCAACACCATCTTTGCCTAGCTGGCGAATATGGCGAGCTGTAATGCGACGACCTTTTTCTACGTAAACTTTGCCGTTCGCTTCGATATCGAAGCTTGCAGTTTCACCACGTAGACGCTCCGGCACAAGTTCCATAACCAGAGACTTACCTTGAACTTCGAAGTTTACTTTCTCGAAGAACATGTCAAGGATCTGCTCGGTTGTGTAACCTAGTGCACGAAGAATGATTGAAGCAGGTAGCTTACGACGACGGTCGATACGTACGAATACGTTATCCTTAGGATCAAATTCGAAATCCAACCATGAACCACGGTAAGGGATTACGCGCGCGTTATATAGCACTTTACCTGAGGAGTGGGTTTTACCCTTATCGCTGTCGAAGAAGACACCCGGGCTACGGTGCAGCTGGGATACGATAACCCTCTCGGTACCGTTAATAACGAATGTACCGTTATCTGTCATGAGCGGAATTTCGCCCATGTAAACTTCTTGTTCTTTGATGTCTTTAACAGTGCCAGCTGGCGCGTCTTTATCGTACATGACAAGACGTAGCTTCACACGCAAAGGTGCAGAGTAGGTTACGCCACGAATCTGACATTCTTTAACATCGAAGACCGGCTCACCGAGACGATAGCTAACGTATTGCAGCTCGGAATTGCCGTTATAGCTCTGAATCGGAAAAACAGAGCGAAAGGCAGCTTCTAGACCGTAATGCCCTTCTGGATCCTGCTCGATGAACTTATCAAAAGACTCAAGCTGGATCGACAGCAAATATGGAACATCCAGGACTTGTGGACGCTTACCAAAATCCTTACGGATACGCTTTTTCTCGGTATAAGAGTAAACCATAGGTTCCTCAGATCGCTGATAAGTGATCCAAACTGCTCAAAACGAGGAGCAGTGACTAATAACATTGTTTATTGTAGGAACAGTTCTGGGGAAACAGGACTGCTTTTTGCATAGATAGTGGTTGCAAAACAACGTGAAAACACCACCACCCTACAGCGCAAAAAGGCCGGTGGCTATTTAGCCACCAGCCATTAGCCAATTAAGGCTAAGAAATTAAGTAATAATTACTTAATTTCAACAGAAGCACCAGCTTCTTCTAGCTGAGCTTTAAGAGCTTCAGCTTCAGCTTTCTCAACGCCTTCTTTCAGAGGTGCTGGAGCGCCGTCTACAAGACCTTTAGCTTCTTTCAGACCTAGGCCAGTTGCGCCACGTACTGCTTTGATTACAGCAACTTTGTTAGCGCCAGCAGCAGTTAGGATTACGTCGAATTCAGTCTGCTCTTCAGCTGCTTCTGCAGCTGCGCCGCCTGCTACAACTGCAGCAGCAGCAGTAACACCGAATTTCTCTTCCATTGCTTCGATTAGCTCAACAACCTGCATTACAGACATTTCTGCAACTGCGTCTAGGATTTGCTCGTTAGTGATAGACATAACAATTCTCTTTTAAAGTCAACAATTAGTTTAAATAGCAACCAGATTAAAGCAAGGCCAATTAAGCCGCTGCTTCTTCTTTCTGATCGCGAACAGCTGCGATAGTACGTACCAGCTTGCCAGCAGACGCTTCTTTCATGCACATCATCAGGCGTGCAATCGCTTCGTCGTATGTTGGTAGAGTCGCTAGTACTTCAACGTCAGCAACAGCGCCTTCGAATGCAGCTGCTTTGATCTCGAAATCTTTGTTCTCTTTAGCGAAGTCTTTGAAAAGACGCGCTGCAGCACCTGGGTGCTCGTTAGAGAAACCGATCAGTGTAGGACCTACGAAAGTCTCAGTAAGACATTCGAAATCAGTACCTTCCACTGCACGACGAGCTAGTGTGTTACGAACAACTTTCAGGTAAACGCCGTTTTCACGAGCTTGTTTACGCAGAGAAGTCATCGCACCCACAGCAACGCCACGAGAGTCAGCAACAACTGCAGACAGGGCACCATTGGCAGCTTCGTTGACTTCAGCAACAATTGCTTTTTTGTCTTGAAGATTCAATGCCATTGGATTTGCTCCTGGATTTATAGCCGGGTTGCCCCGGACAGTACACCACTCACTGCCACTATGGCAGGAGAGTTTTTACGGCGCAGATCCAAGAAAGACTTACATCAATCATGTTCTGGCACCGTCTACGTAGGTGGTATTAAGTCTCGGCTCCGAAGAGCTGGACGCCTACGGTCTTGGACGAAGATCGCGACTTACGTTGCGACCTCAGCCATGAATTCGGAAGCGCCAAATTATACACTAATTTGACGCTTCTGCAAATTACTGTGCGTTAGTTTCCAGAGTGTTCTGGTCTAGCGCAACACCTGCACCCATAGTGGTAGACAGGCTTACTTTCTTGATGAAAGTACCTTTAGCTGAAGAAGGCTTAGCTTTCTTCAGAGCAACTAGAAGAGATTCTAGGTTCTCTTTTAGTTGAGCAGCGTCGAAGTCCACTTTACCGATAGTAGTGTGGATGATGCCGTTCTTGTCGTTACGGTAACGAACCTGACCAGCTTTAGCGTTCTTAACCGCTTCAGCAACGTTAGGAGTTACAGTGCCAACTTTAGGGTTTGGCATCAGGCCGCGTGGACCAAGAATAGTACCAAGCTGACCTACAACGCGCATTGCATCCGGAGAAGCAACAACTACGTCGAAGTTCATTTCGCCTTTCTTCACTTGCTCAGCAAGATCTTCCATGCCAACAATGTCAGCACCAGCTTCTTTAGCTGCTTCAGCGTTTGCACCCTGAGTGAATACCGCTACGCGGATTTCACGGCCAGTACCGTGTGGCAGTACAGTTGCGCCACGAACGTTCTGGTCAGATTTACGTGCATCGATGCCAAGGTTAACAGCAACGTCAACGCTTTCAGTGAATTTAGCAGTAGCTAGTTCTTTCAGAAGAGCAACAGCTTCGTTGATGTCGTACTCACGGTTTACATCAACTTTCTCGCGGATTACGCGCATACGCTTAGTAAGTTTTGCCATTGTCTTAACCCTCTACCACTAGGCCCATTGAACGAGCAGTACCAGCGATCGAACGCTTCATAGCTTCGATGTCAGCACCAGTCATATCAGCAGCTTTAGTTTCTGCGATTTCCTGAACCTGAGCGTCAGTAACAGTACCAACTTTCTCAGTGTTAGGACGGCCAGAACCAGACTTAACGCCAGCAGCTTTCTTCAGAAGAACAGCAGCAGGTGGAGTCTTAGTGATGAACGTGAAAGAACGGTCGTTGTATACAGTGATAACAACAGGAGTCGGCAGACCTTTCTCGATAGAGTCAGTCTTAGCGTTGAACGCTTTACAGAATTCCATGATGTTCACACCGTGCTGACCCAGAGCTGGACCAACTGGTGGACTAGGGTTTGCCATACCAGCTGCAACTTGCAGCTTGATGTAAGCTTCTACTTTTTTAGCCATTGCTATTTACCTAAATTTGGGTTCAAACGTCTATTCTTAAAAACAGACTCCCCGTCTAACGAAAGGGCGCGAAATTATAGTCCAATTTCACGCCCCTGACAATACAAGCTGACTACTTATTGATCAGCTTTTTTCTACCTGACCAAATTCCAGTTCAACTGGTGTTGCACGGCCGAAGATAGATACAGAAACCTTAACGCGGCTCTTATCGTAATCCACTTCTTCCACAACGCCGTTGAAGTCTGCAAACGGACCATCGATAACACGGACAACTTCACCCGGCTCGAATACAGTCTTATGAACAGGAGCCTCACTCGCCTGCTGAAGGCGGTTAAGGATAGCATCCGCCTCTTTATCAGAGATAGGAGCTGGGCGATCTGATGTACCGCCGATGAACCCCATAACACGAGGGATACTACGTACCAGATGCCATGTCTCGTCGTTCATTACCATCTGTACTAGCACATAGCCAGGGAAGAATTTACGCTCGCTCTTGCGGCGCTGGCCTGCACGTACTTCAACTACTTCTTCAGTCGGTACAAGAACCTCATCAAAGTAATCTTCCATACCATGCATTTTGATATGCTCACGTAGCGATTGCGCTACACGACCTTCAAAACCAGAAAAGGCCTGTACTACATACCATCGTTTTTTTGGAGCTTCGCTCATGAACTCTTACCTCACACACCGGTAACTAGGCGGACTAGACGGACCATGATGCCGTCAATACCCCACAAGGCTAACGCCATAATGACAGTGACAGCTAAAACGATAAAGGTTGTCTGCGTAGCTTCCTGACGAGTAGGCCATACTACCTTGCGGACTTCCATGCGCGATTCGCGGGCAAACGAGATCGCGGTTTTACCTTTCGCTGTAAATGCAGCAATACCACCAGCGGCAGCCACAAGGACTACAATCGCAGCAGCACGAAGCACTACAGAAACATCACTGTACAGGTAATTACCAACCACAGCGGCAGCTAGCAAAGCAAAGACGGCGACCCACTTAAGGCCATCCATACTACTTGAGCTGCTTTGGTTTTCGGCATTCGCTTTCATACAACCAACCTGTAACTAGTCTCAATATAGACGAAAATAACCCCGCAAGTGCGAGGCCTTAGTAATGAAGAAAAAGCAAATTGCCTTAATTACATATAAAAAACTTCATTGGATAATCTTTGATTCTGCTTTTTTGGTTAAAAAACAAGCCAAAAATTAATCAAGCGCAGAAAAAGGGCATCAAATGATGCCCTTTTTTGTACCGTGTCGTCAAATCTTATTCGATGATAGAAGCAACAACACCAGCACCAACTGTGCGACCGCCTTCACGGATAGCGAAGCGTAGACCTTCGTCCATCGCGATTGGAGCGATTAGAGTAACAACCATCTTGATGTTGTCACCAGGCATAACCATTTCTACGCCTTCTGGTAGTTCGATAGTACCAGTTACGTCAGTTGTACGGAAGTAGAACTGTGGACGGTAGCCTTTGAAGAATGGCGTGTGACGGCCACCTTCGTCTTTAGACAGAACGTATACTTCTGACTCGAACTTAGTGTGAGGAGTGATAGAACCTGGCTTAGCAAGTACCTGACCACGCTCAACTTCGTCACGCTTAGTACCACGTAGTAGAACACCAACGTTCTCACCAGCACGGCCTTCGTCAAGAAGCTTACGGAACATTTCAACACCAGTACAAGTAGTAGTGGTAGTTTCTTTGATACCGATGATTTCTACTTCGTCACCTACAGTGATAACGCCCTGCTCAACACGACCAGTTACAACTGTACCACGGCCCTGGATTGAGAATACGTCTTCGATTGGTAGGATGAATGGACGATCGATTGCACGCTCTGGCTCTGGGATGTAGTTATCTAGAGCTTCTGCTAGTTCAACAATCTTGTCTTCCCACTCTTTCTCGCCGTTTAGAGCGCCAAGAGCAGAACCCATGATTACTGGGCAGTCGTCACCTGGGAAGTCGTACTCAGATAGAAGTTCACGAACTTCCATTTCTACTAGCTCTAGTAGTTCTTCATCATCAACCATGTCACACTTGTTCATGAATACGATGATGTAAGGGATACCAACCTGACGGCCTAGTAGGATGTGCTCACGAGTCTGAGGCATTGGGCCATCAGTTGCAGCAACAACTAGGATACCACCGTCCATCTGCGCAGCACCGGTGATCATGTTTTTAACATAGTCAGCGTGTCCTGGGCAGTCTACGTGTGCGTAGTGGCGAGTTGGAGTATCGTACTCTACGTGAGAAGTAGCGATTGTGATACCACGCTCACGCTCTTCTGGAGCGTTATCGATAGATGCGAAGTCTTTCGCTTCACCGCCGTAAACTTTAGCCAGAGTAGTACAGATAGCTGCAGTTAGAGTAGTTTTACCGTGGTCAACGTGGCCGATAGTACCAACGTTAACGTGCGGTTTAGTACGTTCAAATTTTTCTTTAGACATGGATAGTCCCTCTAGGCACGGTATTTGGTGGCATTACGACCACACAACCAATCATGGGTTTGTAGAGTATATATCAAAAGGATTGAAGTGACTTGGAGAGAGAGTGGTGCTGATAGGCGGATTTGAACCGCCGACCTCACCCTTACCAAGGGTGCGCTCTACCAACTGAGCTATATCAGCAAACCAGAAATGTGGAGCGGGCAGCGGGAATCGAACCCGCATCATCAGCTTGGAAGGCTGAGGTAATAGCCATTATACGATGCCCGCAAGACTCGTCGCTCGTTAAGCTATTCAATCATTTGAAAATGGTGGAGGGGGAAGGATTCGAACCTTCGAAGGCGGAGCCGGCAGATTTACAGTCTGCTCCCTTTGGCCACTCGGGAACCCCTCCAGGGGTATTGCAAATAATGGTGCCGACTACCGGAATCGAACTGGTGACCTACTGATTACAAGTCAGTTGCTCTACCTACTGAGCTAAGTCGGCGTAATTGCTGCGCATTCTAGAGAATGATTTTAGCCCTTGCAATACCTTTTCGTGGTTTTTTTTAATGTTTTTTATTGAGCGCTGTAATTTTAAGCATTAGCGACATTTTGCATACAAAGCAAGGCCTTCCAGAACAAGCTCTGAGCGATGGCGGTAATGTTTACCCCAGGAGATCGGCAAATGTCGCACCCCACCACCACATAAAATTACTTCTGGTTCAGTCTTAAGTTTATCCCGTGCCTGGGACAACCCATATTCAATCAGGCCTAACAAGGCTGCACGGCAACCGTTCTTCAAGCCATCAGCGGTATTATCAGCAAAAGTCAGCGTATCTGTGTGGTCACGATCAGAGAACACCTTGGTGGTATTTTCCAGCACAGATTTCATCATCAATTGGTAACCCGGGGCGATCCAACCGCCAAGATGCTTGCCCTCAGACGACAGCACGTCAAACGTCAGTGCTGTACCAATATCTACAATCACGGTGTCTTTTTTCAATTCCTGATGAATAGCCACCAAAGTAAGCCAGCGATCAACCCCAAGGTACTGGTACTCAGAATAGGCGTTTTTGACCCCGAAATCCTTACGTAGGGTTTTCACCTGCATCACCGGAATATGCGCCAGCTGTGCAATACGCTGAATAGAGTTATCCACTTCAACAGGACCAACACTAGCAAAAACGATTCTGTTGATTCCTTTTTCCAACAGCGGCTCAAGAACCATTTCAAGCTTACCGCTCGGGTAACGCCCCAGCAGTTCCATATTGCCATCGTCAAACAGTTGGGCAACTTTGACATAGGTGTTGCCCGCTTCAATTAGTAATTGCATTAACAACCTCTAAGGCTGATCTCACCACCGATATAAGGTGTTACGCCTTGCTCGGTTTCCAGTAATAAAGCCCCCTGACCGTTGATACCGCGGGCTACTCCTTCAACCACACGCTCGCCTATCAACAATTTCACAGGGCGATCCAAAAAGTTATCAAGTCGGTTCCAGCGTTCAATAAATCCGTCGAGACCTACTTGTTCGTATTGTTCTAATGTCTGATGCAGTCGTTGAATGAGTGTTGCAGCAAGCTGATTACGCTCAGGTAAGCCATTACACGCTTGAGCCAGATTAGTCCAGGCCTGATCGATTTCACGGCCTTCCTGCTCAGCCATTGCCACATTCAGACCCATGCCGATCACAAGGTGAGCAGCATCTCCGGCCTGACCCGTCATCTCAATCAGAATGCCTGCCAGTTTTTTATCCTGATAGTACAAATCATTTGGCCATTTCACCTTTACCTCACCGGCACCTAACGATTGCAATGCTTCCGCAATTGCAACGCCAACAACAAGGCTCAACCCCATTGCGGCAGCCATTCCGGCATCCAGACGCCAGTACATAGAAAGGTAAAGGTTAGTGCCAAATGGTGACAGCCATTGCCTGCCACGACGACCTCGTCCTGCTTCCTGATATTCAGCCAGGCAAACCGCCCCCTGCGGCAACTGGCCCACACGATCCAGCAAGTACTGGTTTGTTGAATCAATAACAGGAATCAAATCCAAGCCCGGGCACTTTACCTGAGCCAAAATCTTATCGCAATCAAGGAGTTCCAGTTTAGAAGCCAAACTATAGCCTTTCCCTTGAACCCGATAGATATCCAGCCCCCAGCTTTGTAACACCTTAATGTGCTTACTGATTGCTGCTCTGGAAATACCAAGGGATTCGCCCAGAGCTTCGCCGGAATGAAACTGACCATCGGCCAGCATGGCAACCAGCGCTAAACGCGTTGAATGATCTTTCATGACTGCACCTCTGCCAGTGTTGTTTCCTGATGAGCATTCATAAAGCGCACTTCGTGCTCCAGTGAGACACCAAACTTCTGAGCGACACTCGAAACAACATGACGAGCCAATGTCAGTACATCCTGCGCAGTTGCATGATGATGATTAATCAGTACCAAAGCCTGTTGCTCGTGTACTTTTGCACCGCCTGACTGATAACCTTTCAAACCACATCGATCGATCAGCCATCCTGCTGCCAGCTTATAAGAGCCGTCAGCCATGGCATAACTTGGCATATCAGGGTATAGCGTAAGCAGCTTATCGCGCAGCTTTGATTCAACGACAGGGTTTTTGAAAAAGCTCCCGGCATTACCCAGTACTTTCGGATCCGGTAATTTCAACTGACGGATCCGGCACACTTCATCAAATATCGCCTGGGGGGTCACATCCTCAGCGTCAAATTTCGCCAGCGGACCATAACTGATATTTGGTTGCCAATGCTTAGAAAGACACAAACCGACAGCGACAATGGCATGCGTGTTTTTCATTGCATGCTTGAAAACAGAATCACGATAGCCGAACTGGCAATCCTCAGCAGCTATTCGGGATTGCTTACCGGTCTCAAGCTCGATCACATCGACGTATTGGCATACATCTTTAAGCTCAACCCCGTAAGCACCAATATTCTGGATTGGGGAAGAACCAACACAGCCAGGAATCAGAGCCAGATTTTCCAGCCCCGGCATATTGTTTTCAATAGTCGAGCTCACCAACTGATGCCAGTCCTCACCGGCTCCCACATGCAGTAAGTAAGAATCTGCTGTTTCAGTGACCTCAACACCACGGATACGATTCAGGACAATGACACCGGCATAATCTTCACAGAACAGAATATTGCTACCCTGGCCAACAACCATTTTAGGCAGCGAGCAATATTGCTCATCCTGCCATATCGCAACAAGCTCCCGAGGCGATTCGGCAACAATGATATGCTCGGCTGCCACTTCGATACCGAAGGTATGAAAGGGCGCCAATGACCTTTCTTGCAAAACTTTCATGCTAATATCGAACCATATCTCTATACTACTGGCCGCATTTTAACTGATTCAGCGTTTCGACGCAGTGTTTTCCCTATGAGCAAGCTAAGATTTCACGCATTGGAGCCCCTGCGCTTCCCTTTAATTAACCGCTTCTACAAATCATTCTACCCGGCAGGTAAAGCTAAGAAAGACGAGGTTATCTGGGTTGGAGAGCAAAACGGCAGCATTATCTGCTGTGTCAGGTTCAAACAGTTCGAGCAATATCAATTGCTGACCGGCATGCTAGTACATCCGGAAAAAAGAAGCGCTGGCATCGCCAGACAATTACTTCGTGCAAGCGAGGAGCAAATCATCAAGCTCCCATGCTTCTGTTTTGCTTTTAGTTATCTGGAGAAACTGTACGTGAAAGCGGGGTTTGAAACCATTCCGGACAATGACCTTCCAGAACCACTGGAAAGCCGAATTCGCCGTTACCGACAGAGTGGTAAAGATTTGATTCCAATGCGCTATAAACACTAACTTTACAGTTATTCACCTATCCGTGACACAAGATGACATCGGTATACATAGTATTCGAGAACTTTCTGGTATAATCACTCTCTTATTTAACATATTTATCTTAAATTGATCGCGTAAACGAGGCGATAATGGATTCAGCTATTGCTAACAGGCAGCGTATTGAGCAATTACCTTGTATTGCACACAAGCCAGCAGATTTAGAAACACTTTTCGACGCAGCATCATTTCGCGAACGTCTTCACAAAGAAATTACCCAGGCTAAGCAACGCATTTACCTTGTTGCACTTTACCTGCAGGACGATGAGGCCGGCCGAGGTATCCTAACTGCGTTATATGAAGCGAAAGAAGCCAATCCAGAACTGGATATCAAAGTGTTAGTTGACTGGCACAGGGCCCAGCGCGGTCTTATCGGTGCCGCTCAGTCTGATGGTAACGCGGCGTTGTATCGTGAGTTCGCAGAAAAATACAACCAGCATATCGATGTGCTTGGCGTTCCGGTACGCGATCGAGAAGTATTTGGCGTGCTTCACCTGAAAGGTTTCGTCATTGATGACAAAGTCATATACAGCGGTGCAAGTCTAAACGATGTTTACCTGGCCCAGCACGACCGCTATCGTTACGATCGATACCATGTTATCCATAACCCTCTGCTGGCAGACAGCATGGCTAAATTCATCATGGATAACCTGGTCAAAAGTGATGCCGTAAACTGCCTCAGCCAGTCAGAAAGGCCACAAACAAAAGCATTAAAAGGCGCTATCAAAAGCTTCCGTAGTCAACTACAGCGCGCCAACTATTCATTTGATTCAGAGCAAATCAATGAAGAGGAAGTTGGCCTGACTCCCCTTGTCGGACTAGGCAAACGCAAAAACAAATTAAATCAGCATATTTGTACTCTTATAGCGAGCGCACAGAAAGAGCTGACTATTTGTACCCCATACTTTAACTTCCCGAGAACTATCAGCAGGGAAGTCAAACGCGCACTTCGCCGTGGCGTGAAGGTCACGATTGTCGTGGGTGATAAAACAGCAAACGACTTTTATATTCCACCAAGCGAGCCATTTAAAACCATTGCTGGCTTGCCATACCTGTATGAAGTCAACTTACGCAACTTTGCTAAACAAAATGAGTCAGCCATCGCACGCCGCCAACTTGCGATTCACCTCTGGAAGCATAATGACAACAGCTTCCATCTAAAAGGTATTTGGGTCGACCGCAGCTATATGCTGATCACGGGTAACAACCTTAACCCACGAGCCTGGAAACTTGATCTTGAGAATGCCATTCTGGTGCATGACAAAAACCAGCTGCTGGCAGAACAAAAGCAGAAAGAACTCGACTGCATTTTAAGCCATACTCAATTAGTAGGCAGCTATAAGTTGATTGAGAAAGTTGATACCTACCCGGCTCCGGTCAGAAAACTGATCAAACGGATCCGAAGAATCAAAGCCGATCATATCCTGAACCAGATCTTATAAAGAGAAAGCATATGACAATCGCCGCTATTGACGTTGATCCACAGCGAACATTCAGCCCTCTATGTCCTGAAGAACTTCCTGTTCAGGAAGGAGACCTGATAGCTCCTGCACTCAATGCACAAGCGGCGCTTGCCGATTATCGGATACTCACTAAAGACGCTCACCCGGCCAGTGCTGTTTGGGTTGTCGATACTCATGATGAAATGCTGCGGCCACTTTCGCACCCTAACGCAGATCTCACTTGGGTAGCCCATGCCGTTCCAGGAACACCCGGCTTCCAGACGATACCAGGCCTACCGGCAATAACTGATTATGATCATGTTATCTGGAAGGGAATTGAACCAGATCTTCACCCCTATGGTGCCTGTTATCATGATCTGCAAGAGAAACTGAGCACTGGGCTGATCGAGTGGCTTGAAAGCAAGAACGTCGCAACAGTTATTGTCGGCGGCCTTGCCACTGATTACTGTGTCAAAACCACCGCGCTCCAACTGCAAAAGACAGGAAAGTTCAGAGTCATTGTCAATTTGGCTGCTTGCCGGGGTATAGCACCAGAAACAACCGAGTCCGGATGTAATGAAATGCGTAATGCCGGTATCCTCATTACTCAGCAGACGGAAGAAATCTCCCGATACCTATAATCGACAAAGCCTCCTTTATGGCTGCTTTTTTCTATAGCAACCACACTCTCTATACCCACACCCTACTCTGCTATCCTCGATAGCATTCAGCGTAAGCCCGCCAGCTTCATGGTCACTTCGACTATCAACATGCACAAAATCGCAAACCAGAGAGTCTTGTGACAGGCCTGTATCGTCAAGACACAATAAAAGCAATCTCAGTTCAGAGGGGAAGTTATACAGTACAATAAGAGCATTGAAGAAAATTCTGAAAGGCAAACGCAAAAAGGCCATCCTTTCGGATGGCCTTTTCTAAATTGGAAGCCTGGCGATGTCCTACTCTCACATGGGGAGGCCCCACACTACCATCGGCGCTATTACGTTTCACTACTGAGTTCGGCATGGGATCAGGTGGGTCCATAATGCTATGGTCGCCAAGCAAAATTCTTACAATCTCGGAAAATCTGACTATGTTCTCGCACTACATTCAAGTGCTCATGGAGTCCGTAAAACCCCTTGGGTGTTGTATGGTTAAGCCTCACGGGCAATTAGTACAGGTTAGCTCAACGCCTCACAGCGCTTACACACCCTGCCTATCAACGTTCTAGTCTTGAACAGCCCTTCAGGATACTTAAAGTATCAGGGATGACTCATCTTGAGGCTCGCTTCCCGCTTAGATGCTTTCAGCGGTTATCGATTCCGAACTTAGCTACCGGGCAATGCGTCTGGCGACACAACCCGAACACCAGCGGTTCGTCCACTCCGGTCCTCTCGTACTAGGAGCAGCCCCTCTCAATCATCCAGCGCCCACGGCAGATAGGGACCGAACTGTCTCACGACGTTCTAAACCCAGCTCGCGTACCACTTTAAATGGCGAACAGCCATACCCTTGGGACCGACTTCAGCCCCAGGATGTGATGAGCCGACATCGAGGTGCCAAACACCGCCGTCGATATGAACTCTTGGGCGGTATCAGCCTGTTATCCCCGGAGTACCTTTTATCCGTTGAGCGATGGCCCTTCCATTCAGAACCACCGGATCACTATGACCTGCTTTCGCACCTGCTCGAACCGTCATTCTCGCAGTCAAGCGGGCTTATGCCATTGCACTAACCTCACGATGTCCGACCGTGATTAGCCCACCTTCGTGCTCCTCCGTTACGCTTTGGGAGGAGACCGCCCCAGTCAAACTACCCACCAGGCACTGTCCTCACCCCGGATAACGGGGCCAAGTTAGAACATCAACACTACAAGGGTGGTATTTCAAGGACGGCTCCACAGATACTGGCGTACCTGCTTCGAAGCCTCCCACCTATCCTACACATGTAGGGTCAATGTTCAGTGCCAAGCTGTAGTAAAGGTTCACGGGGTCTTTCCGTCTAGCCGCGGGGACGCAGCATCTTCACTGCGATTTCAATTTCACTGAGTCTCGGGTGGAGACAGCGTGGCCATCATTACGCCATTCGTGCAGGTCGGAACTTACCCGACAAGGAATTTCGCTACCTTAGGACCGTTATAGTTACGGCCGCCGTTTACCGGGGCTTCGATCAAGAGCTTCGACCTAAGTCTAACCCCATCAATTAACCTTCCGGCACCGGGCAGGCGTCACACCGTATACGTCATCTTTCGATTTTGCACAGTGCTGTGTTTTTAATAAACAGTTGCAGCCACCTGGTATCTGCGACTGCCGGCAGCTCCAAGAGCAAGTCTCTTCACCGCCAGCAGCGTACCTTCTCCCGAAGTTACGGTACCATTTTGCCTAGTTCCTTCACCCGAGTTCTCTCAAGCGCCTTGGTATTCTCTACCTGATCACCTGTGTCGGTTTGGGGTACGATTCCTTACTATCTGAAGCTTAGAGGCTTTTCCCGGAAGCATGGCATCAATAACTTCACTGCCGTAGCAGCTCGACATCGGGTCTCAGCCTGATGTATTCCCGGATTTGCCTAAGAATACAGCCTACACCCTTGAACCAGGACAACCGTCGCCTGGCCCACCTAGCCTTCTCCGTCCCCCCATCGCAATAGTAAGAAGTACGGGAATATTAACCCGTTTCCCATCGACTACGCCTTTCGGCCTCGCCTTAGGGGTCGACTCACCCTGCCCCGATTAACGTTGGACAGGAACCCTTGATCTTCCGGCGAGGAGGTTTTTCACCCCCTTTATCGTTACTCATGTCAGCATTCGCACTTCTGATACGTCCAGCAAGCCTTACGACTCACCTTCAACCGCTTACAGAACGCTCCCCTACCCAATACGCCAATGCGCATTGCCGCAGCTTCGGTGTATAGCTTAGCCCCGTTAAATCTTCCGCGCAGGCCGACTCGACCAGTGAGCTATTACGCTTTCTTTAAATGATGGCTGCTTCTAAGCCAACATCCTGGCTGTCTGAGCCTTCCCACATCGTTTCCCACTTAGCTATAACTTTGGGACCTTAGCTGGCGGTCTGGGTTGTTTCCCTCTCCACGACGGACGTTAGCACCCGCCGTGTGTCTCCCGGATAGTACTTACTGGTATTCGGAGTTTGCAAAGGGTTGGTAAGTCGGGATGACCCCCTAGCCTTAACAGTGCTCTACCCCCAGTAGTATTCGTCCGAGGCGCTACCTAAATAGCTTTCGGGGAGAACCAGCTATCTCCAGGTTTGATTGGCCTTTCACCCCTAGCCACAAGTCATCCGCTAATTTTTCAACATTAGTCGGTTCGGTCCTCCAGTAAGTGTTACCTCACCTTCAACCTGCCCATGGCTAGATCACCTGGTTTCGGGTCTAATCCCAGCAACTGCACGCCCAGTTAAGACTCGGTTTCCCTACGGCTCCCCTATTCGGTTAACCTTGCTACTGAAATTAAGTCGCTGACCCATTATACAAAAGGTACGCAGTCACCCCGAAGGGCTCCTACTGCTTGTACGTACACGGTTTCAGGTTCTATTTCACTCCCCTCACAGGGGTTCTTTTCGCCTTTCCCTCACGGTACTGGTTCACTATCGGTCAGTCAGGAGTATTTAGCCTTGGAGGATGGTCCCCCCATGTTCAGACAGGATATCACGTGTCCCGTCCTACTCGATTTCACTCGTTATGCGCCGTCGGCTACGGGGCTGTCACCCTGTATCGCCAAGCTTTCCAGCTTGTTCACCTAACGCAAGACTAGCTTAAGGGCTAATCCGGTTTCGCTCGCCGCTACTGCCGGAATCTCGGTTGATTTCTGTTCCTCGGGGTACTTAGATGTTTCAGTTCCCCCGGTTCGCCTCACAACGCTATGTATTCACGTTGTGATACTTGCTTATACAAGTGGGTTTCCCCATTCGGAAATCCGAGAGTATAGTGATTCTTACCATCTCCTCTCGGCTTATCGCAGGTTAGCACGTCCTTCATCGCCTCTGACTGCCAAGGCATCCACCGTGTACGCTTAGTCACTTAACCATACAACCCCAAGAGGTTTCGTATGGCAAACAACCAAGGTTTTCCATCTGAGTATTGATGGAATAGTTTTGCCGGACTCTTACACAAGACACTTGAATGTGTATTGCTTGAGAACTCGTTTGTCTTTCGACAAACAATAATTCAATTATGAATTACTAGTCAGCTTTCCAGATTGTTAAAGAGCATGTGTTTCCATCAGGAACCACTTTTTAAATATTCTTGTGTAAAAACACTTAAAGAGTGGTGGAGCTAAGCAGGATCGAACTGCTGACCTCCTGCGTGCAAGGCAGGCGCTCTCCCAGCTGAGCTATAGCCCCATCATGGGTATCTTTCAAAGAGAAAGAGTGGTGGGCGATACCGGGCTCGAACCAGTGACCCCCTCCTTGTAAGGGAGGTGCTCTCCCAACTGAGCTAATCGCCCTCCGATGTTTTACATCTTCCGAGGAGAAGATGGTGGGTCGTGCAGGATTCGAACCTGCGACCAATTGATTAAAAGTCAACTGCTCTACCAACTGAGCTAACGACCCGTGGCGTCCCATAGGGGAGTCGAACCCCTGTTACCGCCGTGAAAGGGCGGTGTCCTAGGCCTCTAGACGAATGGGACTAAGTGTGTCAGGTTTGGGCACCTGAACATGTTCTTTACTTTTTAACCAGGCAATCTGTGTGGACACTGCATCAAATGAGCAGTCTATCGTTAAGGAGGTGATCCAGCCCCAGGTTCCCCTAGGGCTACCTTGTTACGACTTCACCCCAGTCATGAACCACACCGTGGTAAACGCCCTCCCGAAGGTTAAGCTATCTACTTCTGGTGCAGCCCACTCCCATGGTGTGACGGGCGGTGTGTACAAGGCCCGGGAACGTATTCACCGTGGCATTCTGATCCACGATTACTAGCGATTCCGACTTCATGGAGTCGAGTTGCAGACTCCAATCCGGACTACGACATACTTTCTGGGATTCGCTCACCATCGCTGGTTGGCCGCCCTCTGTATATGCCATTGTAGCACGTGTGTAGCCCTACTCGTAAGGGCCATGATGACTTGACGTCGTCCCCACCTTCCTCCGGTTTATCACCGGCAGTCTCCCTGGAGTTCCCACCCGAAGTGCTGGCAAACAAGGATAAGGGTTGCGCTCGTTGCGGGACTTAACCCAACATTTCACAACACGAGCTGACGACAGCCATGCAGCACCTGTCTCACGGTTCCCGAAGGCACTCCTCTATCTCTAAAGGATTCCGTGGATGTCAAGAGTAGGTAAGGTTCTTCGCGTTGCATCGAATTAAACCACATGCTCCACCGCTTGTGCGGGCCCCCGTCAATTCATTTGAGTTTTAATCTTGCGACCGTACTCCCCAGGCGGTCTACTTAACGCGTTAGCTCCGAAAGCCAGAACTCAAGGTCCCAACCTCCAAGTAGACATCGTTTACGGCGTGGACTACCAGGGTATCTAATCCTGTTTGCTCCCCACGCTTTCGCATCTGAGCGTCAGTCTTTGTCCAGGGGGCCGCCTTCGCCACCGGTATTCCTTCAGATCTCTACGCATTTCACCGCTACACCTGAAATTCTACCCCCCTCTACAAGACTCTAGCCTGCCAGTTCAAAATGCTGTTCCGAGGTTAAGCCCCGGGCTTTCACATCTTGCTTAACAGACCGCCTGCATGCGCTTTACGCCCAGTAATTCCGATTAACGCTCGCACCCTCCGTATTACCGCGGCTGCTGGCACGGAGTTAGCCGGTGCTTCTTCTGCAGCTAACGTCAAAGATATACGCTATTAACGCATACCCCTTCCTCACTGCTGAAAGTACTTTACAACCCGAAGGCCTTCTTCATACACGCGGCATGGCTGCATCAGGGTTTCCCCCATTGTGCAATATTCCCCACTGCTGCCTCCCGTAGGAGTCTGGACCGTGTCTCAGTTCCAGTGTGGCTGATCATCCTCTCAGACCAGCTAGGGATCGTCGCCTTGGTGAGCCGTTACCCCACCAACTAGCTAATCCCACCTGGGCTAATCCTGACGCGAGAGGCCCGAAGGTCCCCCTCTTTGCTCCGAAGAGATTATGCGGTATTAGCTATCGTTTCCAATAGTTATCCCCCACATCAGGGCATATTCCCAGGCATTACTCACCCGTCCGCCGCTCGCCGCCCATAATTTCCACCGAAGCTTCTATTATGTCGCTGCCGCTCGACTTGCATGTGTTAGGCCTGCCGCCAGCGTTCAATCTGAGCCATGATCAAACTCTTCAATTCAAGTTTTGGCTCAATGAATACTGATTGTTCCAACCGAAGTTGAAACGAATTGACTGTGCCAAATAATAAGTAAACTTAGTATTTGTATTGGTCACTCAGTTCATTGATAAATCTTTTTGACTAATCATTTCACGAGTGCCCACACAGATTGCATGGTCAAATTGTTAAAGAACGTTGACTTTCAATGCCTTAGCACTGTGTGCATCAGCAAGTCAGGTGGCGTATAATACGCTTTTCTGATGTCCAGTCAAGATAAAATTTTCAACTTTTTCATTGCCTCAATGGAAAAGCAAAAACCCTATGTTGACTCCGCTCACATCCTGTCCGGTTTGAGCGAAAGAAAAGCCCGTTGTTGCCAACGGGCTTCCTGAAATCAAAGCCTGGCGATGTCCTACTCTCACATGGGGAGGCCCCACACTACCATCGGCGCTATTACGTTTCACTACTGAGTTCGGCATGGGATCAGGTGGGTCCATAATGCTATGGTCGCCAAGCAAATTCGTTACAATCTTGGAAAATCTGACTATGTTCTCGCACTACATTCAAGTGCTCATGGAGTCCTATAAAACCCCTTGGGTGTTGTATGGTTAAGCCTCACGGGCAATTAGTACAGGTTAGCTCAACGCCTCACAGCGCTTACACACCCTGCCTATCAACGTTCTAGTCTTGAACAGCCCTTCAGGATACTTAAAGTATCAGGGATGACTCATCTTGAGGCTCGCTTCCCGCTTAGATGCTTTCAGCGGTTATCGATTCCGAACTTAGCTACCGGGCAATGCGTCTGGCGACACAACCCGAACACCAGCGGTTCGTCCACTCCGGTCCTCTCGTACTAGGAGCAGCCCCTCTCAATCATCCAGCGCCCACGGCAGATAGGGACCGAACTGTCTCACGACGTTCTAAACCCAGCTCGCGTACCACTTTAAATGGCGAACAGCCATACCCTTGGGACCGACTTCAGCCCCAGGATGTGATGAGCCGACATCGAGGTGCCAAACACCGCCGTCGATATGAACTCTTGGGCGGTATCAGCCTGTTATCCCCGGAGTACCTTTTATCCGTTGAGCGATGGCCCTTCCATTCAGAACCACCGGATCACTATGACCTGCTTTCGCACCTGCTCGAACCGTCATTCTCGCAGTCAAGCGGGCTTATGCCATTGCACTAACCTCACGATGTCCGACCGTGATTAGCCCACCTTCGTGCTCCTCCGTTACGCTTTGGGAGGAGACCGCCCCAGTCAAACTACCCACCAGGCACTGTCCTCACCCCGGATAACGGGGCCAAGTTAGAACATCAACACTACAAGGGTGGTATTTCAAGGACGGCTCCACAGATACTGGCGTACCTGCTTCGAAGCCTCCCACCTATCCTACACATGTAGGGTCAATGTTCAGTGCCAAGCTGTAGTAAAGGTTCACGGGGTCTTTCCGTCTAGCCGCGGGGACGCAGCATCTTCACTGCGATTTCAATTTCACTGAGTCTCGGGTGGAGACAGCGTGGCCATCATTACGCCATTCGTGCAGGTCGGAACTTACCCGACAAGGAATTTCGCTACCTTAGGACCGTTATAGTTACGGCCGCCGTTTACCGGGGCTTCGATCAAGAGCTTCGACCTAAGTCTAACCCCATCAATTAACCTTCCGGCACCGGGCAGGCGTCACACCGTATACGTCATCTTTCGATTTTGCACAGTGCTGTGTTTTTAATAAACAGTTGCAGCCACCTGGTATCTGCGACTGCCGGCAGCTCCAAGAGCAAGTCTCTTCACCGCCAGCAGCGTACCTTCTCCCGAAGTTACGGTACCATTTTGCCTAGTTCCTTCACCCGAGTTCTCTCAAGCGCCTTGGTATTCTCTACCTGATCACCTGTGTCGGTTTGGGGTACGATTCCTTACTATCTGAAGCTTAGAGGCTTTTCCCGGAAGCATGGCATCAATGACTTCACTGCCGTAGCAGCTCGACATCGGGTCTCAGCCTGACGTATTCCCGGATTTGCCTAAGAATACAGCCTACACCCTTGAACCAGGACAACCGTCGCCTGGCCCACCTAGCCTTCTCCGTCCCCCCATCGCAATAGTAAGAAGTACGGGAATATTAACCCGTTTCCCATCGACTACGCCTTTCGGCCTCGCCTTAGGGGTCGACTCACCCTGCCCCGATTAACGTTGGACAGGAACCCTTGATCTTCCGGCGAGGAGGTTTTTCACCCCCTTTATCGTTACTCATGTCAGCATTCGCACTTCTGATACGTCCAGCAAGCCTTACGACTCACCTTCAACCGCTTACAGAACGCTCCCCTACCCAATACGCTAATGCGCATTGCCGCAGCTTCGGTGTATAGCTTAGCCCCGTTAAATCTTCCGCGCAGGCCGACTCGACCAGTGAGCTATTACGCTTTCTTTAAATGATGGCTGCTTCTAAGCCAACATCCTGGCTGTCTGAGCCTTCCCACATCGTTTCCCACTTAGCTATAACTTTGGGACCTTAGCTGGCGGTCTGGGTTGTTTCCCTCTCCACGACGGACGTTAGCACCCGCCGTGTGTCTCCCGGATAGTACTTACTGGTATTCGGAGTTTGCAAAGGGTTGGTAAGTCGGGATGACCCCCTAGCCTTAACAGTGCTCTACCCCCAGTAGTATTCGTCCGAGGCGCTACCTAAATAGCTTTCGGGGAGAACCAGCTATCTCCAGGTTTGATTGGCCTTTCACCCCTAGCCACAAGTCATCCGCTAATTTTTCAACATTAGTCGGTTCGGTCCTCCAGTAAGTGTTACCTCACCTTCAACCTGCCCATGGCTAGATCACCTGGTTTCGGGTCTAATCCCAGCAACTGCACGCCCAGTTAAGACTCGGTTTCCCTACGGCTCCCCTATTCGGTTAACCTTGCTACTGAAATTAAGTCGCTGACCCATTATACAAAAGGTACGCAGTCACCCCGAAGGGCTCCTACTGCTTGTACGTACACGGTTTCAGGTTCTATTTCACTCCCCTCACAGGGGTTCTTTTCGCCTTTCCCTCACGGTACTGGTTCACTATCGGTCAGTCAGGAGTATTTAGCCTTGGAGGATGGTCCCCCCATGTTCAGACAGGATATCACGTGTCCCGTCCTACTCGATTTCACTCGTTATGCGCCGTCGGCTACGGGGCTGTCACCCTGTATCGCCAAGCTTTCCAGCTTGTTCACCTAACGCAAGACTAGCTTAAGGGCTAATCCGGTTTCGCTCGCCGCTACTGCCGGAATCTCGGTTGATTTCTGTTCCTCGGGGTACTTAGATGTTTCAGTTCCCCCGGTTCGCCTCACAACGCTATGTATTCACGTTGTGATACTTGCTTATGCAAGTGGGTTTCCCCATTCGGAAATCCGAGAGTATAGTGATTCTTACCATCTCCTCTCGGCTTATCGCAGGTTAGCACGTCCTTCATCGCCTCTGACTGCCAAGGCATCCACCGTGTACGCTTAGTCACTTAACCATACAACCCCAAGAGGTTTCGTATGGCAAACAACCAAGGTTTTCCATCTGAGTAAATGATGGAATAGTTTTGCCGGACTCTTACACAAGACACTTGAATGTGTATTGCTTGAGAACTCGTTTGTCTTTCGACAAACAATAATTCAATTATGAATTACTAGTCAGCTTTCCAGATTGTTAAAGAGCATGTGTTTCCATCAGGAACCACTTTTTAAAGTTTCTTAAGGAAAAAACCTTAAAGAGTGGCGTCCCATAGGGGAGTCGAACCCCTGTTACCGCCGTGAAAGGGCGGTGTCCTAGGCCTCTAGACGAATGGGACTAAGTGTGTCAGGTTTGGGTACCTGAACATGTTCTTTACTTTTTAACCAGGCAATCTGTGTGGACACTGCATCAAATGAGCAGTCTATCGTTAAGGAGGTGATCCAGCCCCAGGTTCCCCTAGGGCTACCTTGTTACGACTTCACCCCAGTCATGAACCACACCGTGGTAAACGCCCTCCCGAAGGTTAAGCTATCTACTTCTGGTGCAGCCCACTCCCATGGTGTGACGGGCGGTGTGTACAAGGCCCGGGAACGTATTCACCGTGGCATTCTGATCCACGATTACTAGCGATTCCGACTTCATGGAGTCGAGTTGCAGACTCCAATCCGGACTACGACATACTTTCTGGGATTCGCTCACCATCGCTGGTTGGCCGCCCTCTGTATATGCCATTGTAGCACGTGTGTAGCCCTACTCGTAAGGGCCATGATGACTTGACGTCGTCCCCACCTTCCTCCGGTTTATCACCGGCAGTCTCCCTGGAGTTCCCACCCGAAGTGCTGGCAAACAAGGATAAGGGTTGCGCTCGTTGCGGGACTTAACCCAACATTTCACAACACGAGCTGACGACAGCCATGCAGCACCTGTCTCACGGTTCCCGAAGGCACTCCTCTATCTCTAAAGGATTCCGTGGATGTCAAGAGTAGGTAAGGTTCTTCGCGTTGCATCGAATTAAACCACATGCTCCACCGCTTGTGCGGGCCCCCGTCAATTCATTTGAGTTTTAATCTTGCGACCGTACTCCCCAGGCGGTCTACTTAACGCGTTAGCTCCGAAAGCCAGAACTCAAGGTCCCAACCTCCAAGTAGACATCGTTTACGGCGTGGACTACCAGGGTATCTAATCCTGTTTGCTCCCCACGCTTTCGCATCTGAGCGTCAGTCTTTGTCCAGGGGGCCGCCTTCGCCACCGGTATTCCTTCAGATCTCTACGCATTTCACCGCTACACCTGAAATTCTACCCCCCTCTACAAGACTCTAGCCTGCCAGTTCAAAATGCTGTTCCGAGGTTAAGCCCCGGGCTTTCACATCTTGCTTAACAGACCGCCTGCATGCGCTTTACGCCCAGTAATTCCGATTAACGCTCGCACCCTCCGTATTACCGCGGCTGCTGGCACGGAGTTAGCCGGTGCTTCTTCTGCAGCTAACGTCAAAGATGCACGCTATTAACGTACACCCCTTCCTCACTGCTGAAAGTACTTTACAACCCGAAGGCCTTCTTCATACACGCGGCATGGCTGCATCAGGGTTTCCCCCATTGTGCAATATTCCCCACTGCTGCCTCCCGTAGGAGTCTGGACCGTGTCTCAGTTCCAGTGTGGCTGATCATCCTCTCAGACCAGCTAGGGATCGTCGCCTTGGTGAGCCGTTACCCCACCAACTAGCTAATCCCACCTGGGCTAATCCTGACGCGAGAGGCCCGAAGGTCCCCCTCTTTGCTCCGAAGAGATTATGCGGTATTAGCTATCGTTTCCAATAGTTATCCCCCACATCAGGGCATATTCCCAGGCATTACTCACCCGTCCGCCGCTCGCCGCCCATAATTTCCACCGAAGCTTCTATTATGTCGCTGCCGCTCGACTTGCATGTGTTAGGCCTGCCGCCAGCGTTCAATCTGAGCCATGATCAAACTCTTCAATTCAAGTTTTGGCTCAATGAATACTGATTGTTCCAACCGAAGTTGAAACGAATTGACTGTGCCAAATAATAAGTAAACTTAGTATTTGCATTGGTCACTCAGTTCATTGATAAATCTTTTTGACTAATCATTTCACGAGTGCCCACACAGATTGCATGGTTAAATTATTAAAGAACATTGCCGAACACGTCGCTAACTTATATAAGTCGCCGTACTCCGTGTCGGTGAGGCGGCATTATAGAGACTTTGATCACTCTGACAAGCCCTTTTTTTAAAAAAAATAGCCGCTTGGTGATTATTTCAGCTAATGTGAGAGAAACGCCTCTAATTTCAACATTGGAGGATCGTCACATTCACTAACTAGCAATTGCAAGTCAATGAAAGTAATATCGATGTGACTCTGTTGTTAAAATAAGCAATAACTTCTCTTCTTATAATTATTTATGACGATGTAGCTTTGAATATGAAATTTTCCAATCCAATTATGTTAGCGATAGCCGCTATTGCCATTATCGGGGCCTTACTATTTTCCTTTATCCCTTTAGCTCCGGGTATCAGTTTCGCTCTGGGTGCAATCGTGGCTGGTTTCGCTGTTGACCACTTACAGAAGACAAACCTAAGTGTCGATTCATCTCAGAGTAGTAAAACCCTTTATGTTGGTAACCTGCCCTACCGGGCGAATGAAAGCGATGTGAAGAAACTATTTGCCGATCACGGCGAAGTGTTTGCTGTACGCCTGATGAAAGACAAGCGCACAGGTAAAAGACGAGGGTTTGGTTTTGTTGTTATGAACAGCAATGATGCTGATAACGCCATCAGCCAACTCAACAATAAAGAATATGGTCAACGCACTTTGAAAGTGAGAGAAGCTAACGAACCTAAAGCTTCGGATAGTTCAGAGATTGAATAGCCTCTAGCTTCATTTCTTTTAAACTTTGATTCAGCGCCGCGTGATGATTTACCGCGGCGCTGTTGTATGTAAAGTTCACCACACTATCCACTCGTCGCACTTCTATTTCTCCCAGTAACGCTTTTACACGATTCGCAATTGCCAGCCCCGAATCAATTATGTTCACCGGTGCGCCAAACGCATCCGCAATTTCCCCCTTAATAAGAGGGAAGTGAGTACAACCTAATACAATGCTGTCAATCTTATCCTGCCAAGGAGAAAGAATTTCTGACAGTTCTTTCATCGGGACAGCGATTCCGCGCAACTTCGCTTCAGCCATTTCAACAAGACGAGTGGAGCCGATACGATGAACATCGCAATCACTGGCAAACTGACTGACAAGCTGATCGGTGTATTCACGCTTTACGGTAGCCGGTGTAGCCAATAGTCCAATTGCTTTGCGCTCACTGAGCAATGCAGCGGGCTTTATCGCAGGAACAACACCGACAATGGGAATCGTTAATCGAGAACGGAGTGTTGGTAGGACAATAGTGCTTGCCGTATTGCAGGCAATCACCACTAGGTCAATATTATGACGTTCAACTAAGAGCGAAACGATATGCATCGTTCGGGTAATTAATTCTGCTTCAGGCAGCTCGCCATAAGGAAAGGCGGCATCATCGAATGCATACACATATTGTACATTGGGTAACTGGGCATAAATTTCCTGGTAAACAGATAAGCCACCAACACCAGAATCAAAAATGAGTACCCGTTTCACTCTTCACCACATACAAAATTAACTCTCAGGGCGCTCATCATACTGCGATCTTCATCAGATAAAAAATGATGCTAACCAGCAAATGCTGAATTCATCAGTTGGTATCTCTGATAGTGAAAACGATCCTGCCGTTCGATGCCTTGAAGCTTGAGTTGCAGTTTCCCTGAAAAACAAGGGGCTTCTATAACCAGTGTATGGAATTCACCATCTTCTCCACATGGATCGATTCCCTCGGGAAGTCCGACTAAAAAGTCTTCTGTGTACCAATGACCACAATAACGACCATCTAACTGACTGGTATCAACTGTGGTAACTAATGTCCTGATACCACAATCAATGATCTCCTTTGCCAAGACACGACTATCACGACCTAACAATGGAAAGACACACTGCCAACCTGCAGGTTCAATATAGCTTCGACGATAATCTGCAATACCATTACAAAACATGTCACCAAACGCGACAGCATCAAAGACCACCTTGCTGTCTCTCAAGCCATTCACGACTAATGACTGATAAACCTCATTCGGCGGGAAAACTTCAGGCAATGGAATAGTAATTAAAGGTAATCCGGCTAACCGAGCCTGTTCTTTGACAACATCAAGTGGTGTAGCCTGAAACGGCACTTCGTCTTTCAGGTATGTGGTATAGAGGCCCACGATCTCGTAACGGGGATCATTAAGAAGTTTAATCAGCGTCAGGGTAGAGTCTTTGCCTGAAGACCAGCTGACAATGGTTTTTAGTGGTTTCATAGCTATGATGATTAAGAAAGCCACCCATCGGTGGCTTTAATTTTATTAAATCTCTAGAACTGATAATTGATTGTCATGAAGTAACTACGTTCAGGAGCTTGGTAATCACTGACAGTCTCGTAGTCCTTATCAAACAGGTTAGCAACTCGTCCACGAACAGTAAGTGCATCTGTTACATAATAGCTAGCCGCAAAATCAAACAGGGAGTATGAATTTAGTTTCTTAGTATTCGCAGCATCATTGTAGCGCTTACCTTGATATAGGTAACTCAAATCAAATTGCCACTGATCGAGTAAGTAAGAAATATTCCATTTTCCACTTTCTTTTGCTCGTCGTTGCAACTCATTACCCGTATCTTTATCTTCTGCATCTAGAAAATCCATAGATAGGTCATGATACAGAGCTCCAGTTACAAAGTTTGCTGTTAACTCTAAACCTTTAATTTCAGCTTCGCCCACATTAACGTTCGTGGTGCCATTTGATGATATAAGGTTGTCAATGTTGTTCTGATAAACAGCAATACGCCAACCAATAAGACTATACTCGCCTTCTAAAGCCACTTCATAGTTTTTGGACTCTTCAGGTTTCAAGTCTGGATTTCCAGAGTAACATCCCCATGATGAACACTCTAATGGCCAATACAATTCATTAAACGTTGGCGCCTTAAATGCAGTGCCCATCGAAGTGGTCACTCGAATATTCTCTATAAACGACCATCCGGCACCAACTTGCCAAGTCGTTTCTCCACCATAAGCGTCATGATCATCATGACGCACATTACCTTCAAGCTGAAATGTATCATTATCATAAAGCGCCAAGAGGTAGGCTGCAGTATTATCACGCTGAGTCTCGGTATATTGGGCTGAGCTATTCGTCACCTCCTCAGTGGACCAATCCAGCCCTCCACCAATTTGGATATGACTATTCAACTGGTAAAAGTTTGCCCAGGTAACCGTTGTTCGTTGTGTTTCAATAGTCCCAGGTATTTTACCCTGACCATATGACTCAGCTTCATCCTGATTGTTTGACAAAGTAAAAGCTGAAGACAGTTCGTCACTTTGAAACTGAATAGTCCCTGCAACGTTATACAAATCACTCTTACTTTTATCTACACCTGACCACGGGTTATCAAACTCAGTGTATTTATCTTGGTAATAACCGTTAAGCTTTATCACCCAATTCTCATTTAACTGCTTACCAGCATCAGTTACAAAATACTTATTTCGATAACCATCGTCATCTTTGTCTAATGGGTTCGAACTTGTCGGCTGAACATCATATCCATCACTGGTTTCATACGTCGCAGCAATTTTGCCCCATAAGCCATTTTCATTACTACCAGCAGCACTTACACCAGAACTATAGTAATTATCACTACCAACACCAGCATCCAATGCAATGCCATCATTACCCTGGTAAGTCGTAATAATGTTAATCACACCACTTACAGCATCTGAACCATAAACAGCAGCCCTTGGGCCACGAACAAACTCAATTTGTTCTACTCCAGATAGAGGAATAGCAGTAAAGTTGGCATACCCTAACGTTGCACTACCGATTCGTACTCCATTCATCAAAACAAGTACATGTTTTGAAGATGTTCCTCGTATATATAACTCTGCATTCTGCCCTGGCCCACCTTGGTTAGCTACCTGAACCCCAGGCAAACGACGTAAAACTTCAACTAATGATTTAGCCTGAATTGCGTCAATTTCTTCTTTCGTAACAACCGAGACAGGCGCAATAACATTTTTAATCGGCTGTTCAAATCGGTTGGCCGTCACGACCATCACTTCATCGGGTGTGGCTTCTGCTGCAAAAGCATTAGATTGGAAACACAGCGGCGCCAACGCCACTGCTAACAGCGTTCTTTTCATTTATTTTGATACCTTAAGTCGCGTTTATAACAAAGCAGCACTCCTGCTTGCTACACTGGTCGGTCTTCGGACTTAAGAGCAAGGTTAAATAACCACCTAAGGCAACAACTTCCCACTTCTGTTTGCTGCATTGCACAGCCGGAAGAAGCAGTGTTCGGAACTTTCGTCCATGTGCTTTCGTTCTCTATCACCGCTGCGCGTCAGTCACGGAGTTCCACCGTGTTCCCTCACCTGATTACAGGTTAACCAGCGCAAGAAGAATGCTAATTAGCATTGCAGTGATTGTCTAGCTTTGTTGTCGATTGCATATTAATAATCACTGCCAGCTACACTTTTATCCGGCACAACACTGGACATCAGTGACCAATGCAATAAAATCTGCGCTCTTAATTTGAGCAGTTTGAGGCACACGAAATGGCATCCACCGCAATTAATCCAGCTGATTACCAGTCACAGCTGGATGAAAAAGCAGAGCGTATTCAAAAGATCTTTGCAGACTTTGAAACCCCTGAACTTGAGGTGTTCGCCTCACCTGCTGAGCATTACCGTATGCGTGCTGAATTCCGCGTTTGGCACGAAGGTGATGACCTTTACTACATCATGTTCAATCAGGAAACGCGTGAGAAATACCGCGTCGATCAGTTCCCGGCAGCCAGCCGTCTGATCAACGACCTGATGCCACTACTGGTTGATGCACTGAAGCCTGTTAAAGCACTACGCCACAAACTGTTCCAGGTTGATTTCCTGTCAACACTGAGCGGTGAGATCCTGGTTTCTATGCTGTACCACCGCCAACTGGACGAAGAGTGGGTGACAGAAGCAAAAGCTCTGAAACAGCGCCTGAACGATGAAGGCTTCAACCTGAACTTCATTGGCCGTGCCCGTAAGCAGAAAATCGTACTAGATCAGGATTTCGTAATTGAAAAACTGAACGTTTACGACCGTACCCTGACTTACAAGCAGGTAGAGAACAGCTTTACCCAACCAAACGGTGAAGTTGCCCAGAAGATGTTGGAATGGGCTGTTGACTGTACTCGCGATAGCGAAGGCGACCTGCTGGAACTTTACTGTGGTAACGGTAACTTCTCGCTGGCGCTGGCACAAAACTTCGAACGTGTACTGGCAACCGAACTGGCAAAACCATCTGTTGATTCGGCGCAATACAACATTGCAGTCAATGAGATCGACAATGTCCAAATCATCCGTATGTCTGCCGAAGACTTTACTGATGCAATGGAAGGTAAGCGTGAGTTCCGCCGCCTGAAAGATCAGGGGATTGATCTGAAGAGCTACAACTGCAATACGATTTTTGTCGATCCGCCACGCTCAGGTATGGATGAAGGCACCTGCCGCATGGTTCAGGCTTATGACCGAATCATGTACATCTCATGCAACCCTGAAACACTGAAAGAGAACCTGGATATCCTGGGCGAGACTCACCGTGTGACCCGTTTTGCCCTATTCGATCAGTTCCCATATACCCACCACATGGAAGCGGGCGTACTGCTTGAACGTAAGTAATCCGCAGGATTCGAGCACAAAAAAAGGCGCCAATGGCGCCTTTTTTACATCTGCTTATGATTAAGCATCCGCAGATTTTGATTTCGAGTTCATGATACCCAGCTTGTAAACAACCCAGAACAGCAAACCCAGCGCAATAATCAGCGGCAGGAAGTTAGAGCCCATATCCGGGGTTTGGGCACGTAAGAAGGCCGAATATCCAAATGCACCAACCAGGAAGCAGGCAAATGCAATAGCAGGAGTGCCTTCAGCCATAGGTTTGTTCAGGTATTCCTGGTACAGGCAGTACACTGCCAGACCAAATGCGATAACAGGGAAAACTGAAAACGAAACAGCGCTCGATGTGAATACAGCCAAAGTCGCATTACCACACAGACCTGCCAATAATGATAGGACCAGCGTTTTACGCTCAGCTTTTACTTGTTCCTTGTTCATATCCTTTTCACCAACAAAATAAAGTTAGAGTTTCTGCCTGAGCTCTCGGCGCTCACGCTCTTTGCGATACCAATAGGCACCCTTTGCAATCATTCGCAATTGCATGATCAGTCGTTCGGCATGCTCGGCACGCGCATGACTGTCCAGATCCAACGCCTCAGCACCGGAACTGAAGACCAGAGTGACCGATGCTTCAGCCTGAGTATAGGCTTCATCATGGGTCACGCCGGTTTTGGCTACTAAATACTCGGTCAACTCCGCCACAAAATGCTGGATTTCCCGGGCAACAGCCGCACGAAACGCGGGGGAAGTACCGGAACGTTCGCGCAAAAGCAACCTGAAGACGTTCGGGCTACTTTCAATAAATTCCATAAATGTTTCTACAGAGGTACGGATCACACTGCCCTCTTTAGCAATGCGTTGACGTGCCTGACGCATCAGCTGACGAAGGATCAAGCCGCCTTCATCAACCATAGTCAGACCCAGCTCATCCATATCTTTAAAATGACGGTAAAAAGACGTCGGTGCAATACCAGCTTCCCGCGCCACTTCACGCAAACTAAGACTGGAAAAGCTACGTTCCGCACTCAGCTGATTAAATGCAGCATCGATTAATGAACGACGGGTTTTTTCTTTTTGCTGAGCCCTGATACCCATGAACCTATTGTTTCTCTGTAAACTTTTTTCGCAACTATACGCGCTTTTACTTACCACTTCAGCGTGATTCGTCATTTATATGACGATCAAACCATACTAATTCCTGATCTGAGCTGAATCAAAGCCGTAATTATTACTTTTAACTATCGGCTCACAAACTGACAGAATGTCGCTTTACTGACAGCTTACTCGTTATTCTAACGATTTTTATCATTAACAACGTGATCGCTCACTCCCTATGACCAATCGCTAATTCTAACCCTGACGACAAGAAGTTAAACTATAGCAACAGCAATGTTGCAGGGATGATAAAAAGGCAGAAACCATGACCAAGTCTACAAAAAAGAGTGTTCAGCACTTTGATGCCATCGTCATCGGCAGTGGCCCGGGAGGGGAAGGTGCGGCAATGGGACTAACCAAAGCCGGATTCAATGTCGCGATTATCGAACGGGAAGACAGTGTCGGCGGCGGGTGTACCCATTGGGGAACCATTCCCTCCAAAGCATTGCGTCATGCGGTCAGCCGAATCATTGAGTTCAACCAAAACCCACTTTATTGCAAAAACAACTCCACCCTGCACAGTACTTTCAGCCAGATCCTCGGCCATGCACAGGATGTCGTGAACAAACAGACCCGCATGCGCCAAGGATTTTACGACCGTAACCAGTGTACGATTATTTTCGGCGAAGCCAGTTTTACCGACAGCCACACCATCAGAGTCACAGCCCCTGACGGCAGCCTCGACACTTACAGCGCTGACAAATTTGTCATTGCTACTGGCTCACGTCCCTACCAGCCGAATGATGTCGATTTCCGCCATTCACGGATCTATGACAGTGATTCCATTCTCCGGCTGAAACACGACCCGCGCCATATCATCATTTACGGAGCCGGGGTGATCGGCTGCGAATATGCGTCAATTTTCCGCGGGCTCGGGGTTAAAGTCGATTTAATCAACACCCGGGATCGACTGCTAGAATTCCTCGATAACGAAATTTCAGACTCACTGTCCTATCACTTGTGGAACAGCGGGGCGATGATCCGCAACGGCGAGATCTACGAGAAAATTGAAGGCACGAAAGACGGGGTGATCCTTCACTTGCAGTCGGGCAAAAAGATGCGGGCAGACTGCCTGCTATACGCCAATGGTCGGACAGGCAATACCGATCGGCTAAACCTGGATAAAGTCGGCCTGACACCGGACTCACGCGGTCAACTCAAGGTAAACCCAAATTACCGGACCGAGGTCGAGCACATCTATGCTGTCGGTGATGTGATTGGTTACCCCAGCCTGGCCAGTGCCGCTTACGATCAGGGGCGGTTTGTCGCTCAGGCTATCGCCAACGGAGCCGCGCAAAGCCAGCTTATTGATCATATCCCGACCGGTATCTATACCATTCCGGAAATCAGCTCAGTCGGTAAAACCGAGCAGGAACTGACAGCGGAAAAAGTGCCTTATGAAGTCGGCCGCTCTCAGTTCAAGCATCTGGCCCGGGCGCAGATTGCCGGAACCGAAGTCGGTAGCCTGAAGATCCTCTTCCACCGCGAAACCAAAGAGATCCTCGGGATCCATTGTTTCGGTGAACGTGCTGCGGAGATCATCCACATCGGCCAGGCAATCATGGAGCAGAAAGGCGAAGGCAATACCATCGACTATTTCGTCAATACCACATTCAACTATCCGACTATGGCTGAAGCCTACCGGGTAGCCGCCCTTAATGGCCTGAATCGATTGTTTTAATTCCTTCAAACATAAAAAACGGAGCTTGTGCTCCGTTTATTTATTCAGTGAGGATTAATTGGCGTCCATCATCCGATTGTCTGGTGTCAGGATTGACGACCAAGGCAGGCTTTCATCACCCAGCGTAATAAAGTTCGGATTTTCCAGCGTATGACGCTCATTGTAAGAGAGCGGCGTCAAATGCGTATTAAGAATCCTGCCACCAGCTTCTTCGACAATACATTGAGTCGCAGCAGTATCCCACTCCCCGGTCGGGCCAAGGCGCAGATAACAATCCACCGTACCTTCTGCCACTAAGCAAGACTTCAAAGCAGCAGAACCCAATGGAACCAAATCATAATTCAATGACGGATCGAGCCTGCCGGTAATCGCACTGATATCCTGGCGACGGCTGATCGCCACCGCAATCGACTGAGTTGGCAACTCATGCTTATGGGTTGAGATCCTTACCGTTTCACCTTCAGGCGTTATTTTCCAGGCACCTTTTCCCTGGCAGGCATAATAAGAGACTCCGGATACCGGCGCATAAACCACGCCCATGATCGGACGATGATTTTCCACCAAAGCGATAATAGTGGCAAAGTCACCACTACCGGCAATGAATTCCTGAGTTCCGTCCAGCGGATCCACCAGCCAGTATCGCTGCCACTGGCTGCGCTCAGACAGCGGGATCGCAGAATCTTCTTCCGACAGCACCGGAATATCCGGCGTCAGTTCTGTCAGCTTCTCCATGACCAGTTTATGCGCGGCTAAATCAGCGCTGGTCACCGGAGTGTTATCAGTTTTCACCATCTTTTCAAACTGACCGCGCTGGTAGATATCAAGGATCACCTGCCCAGACGCACGGGCTATATCAATAACGGAAGGCAACAGGTTCGATAAGTCCATAACTCGCTCCTATTGTGATAGTTGTTTTAATGCGAGGAAAAGTGCAGTGATACTTCTGGCTTCGGCAAAATCAAGGTGATGAACCAACTCTTCTGCCTGGTTAACCGGCCAGCGCACTACTTCCAGCGGTTCAGGTTCATCACCTTCTAAACGCTCTGGATACAGGTCGCTGGCAAGGAACAATGTCATCTTACTGGAGAAATATGAAGGTGCCAGAACAACTTCTTTCAGTGGCTGCAGGTTACGGGCTCCAAAGCCGATTTCTTCCTTCAGCTCACGGTCTGCCGCTTCTGCCGCTGACTCACCATGATCGATCAGGCCTTTCGGGAAGCCTAATTCATAACGCTCTGTACCGGCAGAATATTCACGAATCAACAGCAAATCACCATCTTCTGTCACTGGCACCACCAGCACGGCATGACGGCCACTTGGCTTCATTCGCTCGTAAGTTCGCTCTTCACCATTGGAAAAACGTAAATCAAGGGATTCGATTTTGAAGAGTCGAGACTGGGCAACCACTTCCGTTGCCAGAATTTCAGGTTTGTTCTTATCCAGAGCCATGCCGTTATCCTGTATCACCATTGAAGCACCCGCTAACGGAAAGCCGCTTCTGCCAAGCAGGCGGCCATCCGATACGGGTAGTAGCTATTTAAGGGCAATAGCCGAGTGAAATAAAGTAAATTATAGGGAAAGCGTTAAGTTGACTGAACAACTCAACTATTAGAGACGGCCACTGTAGTTAATCTTGTAGCGCCCTTTCGGATCTGGGTTACCTAGCCACTTCAGCTGTTTACCCAACTGTGGCGGGAACTCAGCCCCAGGTTTGAACCAGCCATTCAGGCTATAGCTCTGATTTTTTGCCAACTCAGCCTGCCATTCACTCGATACAGCTTTCGAGTCCTGATTCACAGCCGCAACCACTTTACCCTGATCGCACTTCAGATCGGCAATAACCGGTCCGGGTTTTAATTCACCCAATGGCGAACTAACACTTCCAGCACTCCAGACCAGTGAGCCGTCAAGAACAGAACAATAAGGTGACTGATACTGGTAATCACGTAATGTCAGTTCCAAGCTGCCGGCAACCGTTGCCGGAACCGCTACTCGGGCATATTTCATAACCTGCTGCGCCGGCATCGACACCAACAGTTTTTCAGCAAACGGACCTGCAGAGCCGTATCCAATCACCCCACGGCCATTGAGGCTCATGTCACTTCCCTGACCAAAACGCACGTCAAACGCCGCTTTGCCAGTCAGCAAGGAGCCGATACGCATGTCCCATTGCAGGCGACCATAATTCTGGCCCTGCCATTCAACCCGGGAAGCGGAACCCAGCCAAGGAGTACCACTCATTCCTGAGACTTTTAATCCGCGAACAGGCGGAACCTGCTGCCAAACCCAGTTTGCCGGAATGTGAGCAACTAAGCTGGCTACCAATACGGCGCCAAAAGAGACGCCTAATCCTATCTTATACTTCACTACTATCCTCGGCCCAGCTGTAGACGGTTCACCTCTACCATACCGGCAGCATCCGCTTTTGATACATCAAGGAACTGGGCATCAATACCATGCTCCTTTTTGAGAAAGGCCAGCCAGTTAACCAATGTATTGAAAGGTAAAGGCTTCACCCAAACCTGTACCGCCTCACTGCGCGGTTGCATCCGGATCAATTCAATCCGGAACTGGCGGGTTGTCTCGTTTACCACCTGGTTCAGACCTTTATTGCTGACAGAAGCGGTTGAACCGGACTGCCTGCGTAACGTCGTAATTTCATCGGCTTTGGCACTAATCCAGGTCAGCATCTGGCGTTCGTTCCGCAGGCGGTTTTCAGCGGTTTCCGCACGATTCTCCAATGGCTGCCACAGGCCCCAGTAAAGCACAGCAACCAGCAGGGCAATCCCGCCCCCCAGAACTAACCGCTGCTCGCGGGCACTTAAGGCCTTCCACCACGCTTTCATGATTTTCTCCTTAGCACCACAGCACCGGTAACCTGATTACCTTCTTTGTTCAGTTGTCCTTGCTGGACTTCAAACTTATCCGACAACAAAGAGCGCAACTGCTCAAAGTGCTGGAATTCCGTTGAGCTGGCCTGGAAACGCAACTCCGATCGGTTCTGATCGTATTTCAGGTTCTGAACCGACAGCTGAGAAACCTTGCTTAAAGCCGGCCCCAGTTCAGCCAGCCAAGGCAGCAACCCTTGCTCATTTCCGGCACCACCCAAGCGGGTAAGCTCACTGTTTACCTGGCGTTTAAGGTAGCTCTGAGATGGAATACGCCTGAACTGAGGCAGGATCTGGCGGAAAATACGCTCACTCTCAGCTTTATAAGCCTGAGCCTGATTCTCCATTCGCTGAACGGACACTACGTGTTCAGCCACTACCGCCACCAGCATCAAGCCTGCTGCAATCGCCACTTTTCGCCACGGCTTGATATGTTTGCGCCAGGCAGACTGTGGTTTGTAAGGACCGGATAACAGGTTTGACTTACTCTCATCTGCACCCAATGCCAGCAACTGCATCACCAGCTCAGGTGTTTCAGCCTGCCACTTACCCGGCACAGATTTTGGTGCCGGCGTATAGTGGCGGATCAACAGCTCTTTCGGAGCACCCTGATCTTCAGCATCAGCGTCTTCTTCGCTTTCATCTTCAGGCGTCACCGGCACTTGCTGCGCCGACAGCCAGGCACCAAGCCATGAGGCCTCAGCACCTACACCCTGCGATTCAGACTGGCGGATCAGCCACTGCCCTTCCAGCTCGGCCGCAGTATAACTGTCGCTGAACAGCGGCAGACACAAACAGTCCGGAATAAGCTTTTTCACTTCAATGCCAGCATCTTTAAACGCCGCCAGCATCACCCTAACCTTACTGTGCTCAACCACCGCCACATGAGCTGTGTTGCCTTCCCGCTTCAGCAGGTGAACATGCAATGCATCGACATCCTGTGCCAGCTCTTCTTCCAGCAAATAAGGCAATACCGTCGCCAGTTGGCGACCGGAACCGGCCGGGATCTCCACCTGGGTCAATAACAGTTCACCAGCAGGGATCAGTGCATATACCGGACGCTGCGCCGCATACTCGGCCAATTCTTCTAAATGTGAAAGCCCGGCCAGCTGGCCCGATGCAATCACTTCTTTTTGCTGTGGCGACCAGACCAGCCATTGCACCGGCTCATCCGGCCGGCTACTTAGCCTTATCGTCAGAAACTCGCTCACTGATTCCTCCATAACGGCGACGAACAACCGTCACCTTGTCTTGACCATCACGTTTAAGTAAGGCCACTAATCTGACCCTGGATCTGTCGACCATGATCTCTGTATCCAACTGAAAATAATCGCTTGTTATACCTAAATGCGATTCTGCCTGTTTTTTAATATCTGCACTGAGGCCATTAAGCGGACTGACAGCCAGAAAATCCTGAACATTCTGCCAGCCATCATACGGACGATCAGCAATCAGCTTCTGTGCATCCGACAAAGATAATTCAGGAGTAAACAAACCAACCAACAATGCCGCCTGATTCTCACGGATTGTATTCACATTCAGCTTCATATCTGTTGTCGGTATCGCACAAAGCAGCGGTTTAACCTTGTTATAAATCTGCGCAGTTACGCCATTAACCGCACGTAATTCACTAACATCTGCCATCCAATCCCGTGGCGGTAAGTACGGCGGCTGAAAGCCTTCATAAGTACTGTCACCCGCACCGAACGCAGAGTTCACACCTTCCGCGGAATCTATATATTCCCAGGTCGAGTCAGCGACCACTTCGGCTTCATAACTGTCGATCCCGTTTTCCTCCAGAATCGCCTGCAGGTAGCGCACTAAAAACGGCTTTTTGGTACTGTCGGCTTGAGGCTTAACTCCGGACAGTGCATTAAGGTTAAAGCAAGCCTGACGGTCAACGATGTCACCAATAGCCTCGCCACCATCCAGCGGATAGCGCTGGCCTTCTGTCGCCCAGGCCTGACTCAGGTTAACCGTATCACTATCATCAACACCCTGCCGGATTGCCACTTTGCCCAGTTCCTCCATTCCCAGTGCGTACCAGTACGCCTGTTGGTTCTGGAGCTGATTTTCAACCCGGTAGAAATTAAGCTGCATTCGTTCTGTCATCTGTGCCGCCAGCAATGTCATCAAAGCCAGCAACATCAGAACCACAATCAGGGCGACACCATGCTGCTTTTTCATCAGCTATCCCCCTGCTTCTTCTTCGTCTCAAGGGCAGAGGCCGGCAACATGTACACCCGTTCAATGTCACCATAATCTTCGAGGGTCATCTTCACCATGATGCCCTCCGGCAGTGCCCCGCCCTGATTCCAGGTTTCCTGCCACTTCTTCTTACTGTAGAAACGGAAAGACAGCTTGGTTACCTCAGAAAGAACTGGGCGAACCAGCGCATCTGTGCCAACAACGGTATCCGGATAACGGAACCACACCCTCTCAAGCGTATCATCAACGATCCGATAACCGACCCGAACGTTTTCTCCGCGAGGGAACATCTGCTGCGGGTTTTGCCAGCCGGTACGGGTAAAAATGATCCCCATACTGGCGGAGTCCATCAGGTATTCACTGCTGAGCAATAACTTGTCCGAGGGATCTTCCCCCTGGGAGCGGTTTTTCCTGGCAACGATCTGACGGAAGTCATTGTCCATCATCACCATCGCCCGCTGAATTTCCTGCAATCGGTCATTGTGTTCGCGTGATATCTGATCACTGCGCTGTACACCATTCATCACCTGATAGGCCGATACACTCAGCATAGAAAAAACAGCTATTGCCACCAGTACTTCCAACAGGGTAAAGCCGCCCTGGCGACCACGTACCATTTTTTTCCGGCTGTTCTGTCGGTTAATTTTCAACATAAGTTCTCAGTGTCACTACCGACTGTTTTCGATCCTGATCTTTTGCCACAGTCACATCCAGCGCCCGCAAATAACCATCGGCGGTCTTGGTACTTTTGATGGACCAGTACCATTCACGACCAGCCAGCTCTGACTTCCCTCGTTTTTCCGAACTCGGGATCTGCCCGGACAAGCGCATCTTGGTCAGTTCGTTATCGGCCACCATGGCTGCAAAAGTTTTCTCTTCCAGGTAGCCAAGGGTATTTAAGTGCTGACTGACTGCTTTCATCACACTCAGGGCCGCGGTAGCAAATACTGCCAGAGCGACCAGCACTTCAAGCAAGGTCATCCCGCGATTGTTTTTTTTCATCGCGCATCCCTTTGTTGTTTCTGGCTCTCGATGGTCTCACCGGGAGCAAGCAGGTACAGCTGACCAATCTCATCAGCCTGGACCCGCCAAAATTCATTTTCCCCGTCAATTTCAAATTCAAGGGTAAACGGGGTGTATTCACCGCTGGCCATCACGACAACCTGCGGCGGTTTGATTTTTTTCTTATCAGTTTGTTCAGCAAACAGGTCTTCATTAAACAGCGAACCCGGTTTGAACAGACGGTCTTTGTCCTGCCAGGAGTAACCGCCAATCTCAACCCGCAGGCTGATTTCTTCGTCCATATCCACTTCGGTAAAGAAGCGGGATTCTTTGATCGGCTGCCAATCTTTACCGGTTAGCTGAAGAAACTGGTAACGGTGGCGTTCAACCCGCACACCGTAATCAATGCCATTTAACAGGGCATCTTCTCCCAGTAGCTGAACCAGATGGTGAAAACGTGCAGCTTCTTCTTTCGCTGTGTCATCCTTACTTTCAGGCAGCATCACAATGACGGCCACTGCACTGGTTGCAAGCAACACCAACACCAGCAAAATTTCTATCAGGGTAAAACCCGCTGCACGCTTCTTCATCTTATTTCAGCCTCTGGCAATGAAAGGCGACCTTCAGGGCCGCCTGCCACTGTTATCGGTCATGCATATTCCAGTTACCGATGTCAGCATTCACGCCGTCACCACCTTCCTGACCGTCAGCACCCAGGCTGAAGATATCTACTGCGCCATGCTCGCCCGGCATCACATAGTTATACTCGTAACCCCAAGGGTCTTTTGGCAGACGCTTGATGTAGCCGCCATCTTGGTAGTTGCGAGGTTCAGGGCTTGCTGAAGGTTTGGTGACAAGTGCATCCAGACCCTGGTCTGTGCTCGGATACACGCTGTTGTCCAGCTTGTACATATCCAGTGCCTGCTCCAGAGCACTGATGTCAGTAACGACTTTCTGTTGATCCGCTTTTTCCTTGTTACCCAGCAGGTTTGGCACAACTAGGCTGGCCAGCACCCCCAGGATCACGATCACTACCATTACTTCCAGCAGCGTAAAGCCGCGTTGTTTGCGTTGCATTGAAAAAACCTCCAAAGGAAAAAAACTACATACCGACCATGTTGTTAAGAGCAATAATCGGCATCAGGGTGGCCACCACGATAAACATGACGATGCCAGCCATCGCGACAATTAACAAAGGTTCGAAAATACCCAGAGCCATATTTACCAGCGACTCGAAATCACGGTCCTGGTTATCAGCGGCCCGGGTTAACATCTGCTCGAGTTCGCCACTACGCTCACCACTGGCGATCATATGCAGCATCATCGGCGGGAATAATTTGGTCTGCTCAAGGGATACCCGAAGACTGGCGCCTTCCCGTACCTTATCCGCAGCTTCAAGCACCTGTTTGTTCACCCAGGTGTTGGTCATCACATCTGATGCGACTTTCATCCCTTCCAGCAAGGGGATGGCACTGGAAGTACAGATCGAAAGGGTACGAGCAAAACGCGAGGTACTCAGGCCACGGGCCACTTTGCCAATCACCGGCAATCCCATAATCCAGCGATCCCAGCGCATGCGAAAGTCCGGCTTTCTCAGTGCCGCTTTCAGCAACAGAATCAGCACCGCAATGGCTAACACAACCGCCAGCCCCCAGTTCTGAACAAAATCACTGGCAACCAGCAGCACTTCGGTAATCGTCGGTAGCTGCTGTCCCATCTGGACAAACTGATCGACAATCTTCGGCACCACGGTCGCAAGCAGAAACGACACCACACCCACGGCAACCAGAGTCAGCATGGTCGGGTAAATCATTGCCTGCTGCAGTTTGCTGCGCATCTGCTGGCGGTTTTCGGTGTAATCCGCCAGACGGTTAAGCACGGTATCAAGGTGACCGGATTTTTCACCGGCCGCCACCATGGCACGAAACAGCTGATCAAAGATATGCGGATATTCGGCCATGCTGTCTGAAAGGGTATAACCCTCAACCACCCGGGAGCGAACAGCCAGCAACATTTGCTTCAGTCGCGGCTTCTCACACTGCTCAGCGACCGCCTTAAGGCACTCTTCCAGCGGCATTGAAGCCTGAACCAGAGTTGCCAACTGACGGGTGATCAGTGACAGCTCTGTGGTACTGATCCCTCGACGCAGGCTGAAACCGGCAGAAGCCCGCTTCTGCTCACGCTCACGAGTCTGAACCACTTCAACCGGAATCATCCCCTGCTCGCGCAGTTGCTGACGTACCTGACGGGCATTATCCCCTTCAAGTACCCCTTTCTTCTGCCGCCCTTTGGCATCGAGAGCTTTATATTCAAACGCCGCCATTTATCAGCCCTCCTTGGTTACCCGCATTACTTCCTCAAGGGTCGTAATACCGGCTTTGGCTTTCGCCAAGCCATCATCACGGATGCTCGGAGTATGGTCACGAATTGCTTTCTCGATAGCCAGTTCACCCACTTCTGCGTGGATCAGCTCCTGAACCTTTTCATCTACCAGTAACAGCTCATGGATACCGGTTCGACCACGGTAGCCCTTGTTGTTACATTCTTCACAGCCTTTAGCCCTATACAAAGTCAGCGGCGCATCAGCAGGCAAACCAAACAAACGTTTCTGCTCAGTTGACGCTTCATATGGTTCTCGACAGTGTTTACATAAAGTACGGACCAGACGCTGAGCCAGTACGCCCAACAGGGATGAAGACACCAGAAACGGTTCTATACCCATATCTCGCAGACGAGTAATCGCACCCACCGCGGTATTGGTGTGCAGGGTAGACAATACCATGTGACCAGTCAGGGATGCCTGAACCGCAATCGAGGCGGTTTCAAGGTCACGGATCTCACCAACCATCACCACATCCGGGTCCTGACGCAGAATCGCGCGAAGACCACGGGCAAAAGTCATGTCTACCTTAGAGTTCACCTGAGTCTGGCCGATACCGTCGATATCGAATTCAATCGGGTCTTCCACCGTCAGGATATTACGTTCCTTACCGTTCAGCTCCTGCAAACCAGCATACAGTGTGGTCGACTTACCGGAACCAGTCGGACCGGTCACCAGAATGATACCGTGAGGGCGCTCGATGATATGCCTGAAGCTCTCATGGTTAGTATCAGTCATACCCAAGCTGTGCAGGTCAAGGCGGGTCGCGTTCTTATCAAGCAGACGCAGTACCACACGCTCACCGTGTGATGACGGCATAGTCGACACACGCACATCGACCGCGCGGCCACCGATACGCAGGGAAATACGACCATCCTGCGGAACGCGTTTCTCCGCAATATCCAGCCTTGCCATAACCTTGATACGTGACACCAGTAACGGTGCCAACTTGCGGTTCGGCTGCAACACTTCACGCAATACACCATCAACCCGGAAACGGATCGACAGTGATTTTTCGAAGGTTTCAATGTGGATATCCGATGCAGCCTCTTTAATCGCTTCGGCCAGCATGGCATTAATCAGCTTGATAATTGGCGCATCGTCTTCTGACTCAAGCAAGTCTTCCGATTCCGGCAGGTCTTCGGCCAGCGAGAAGAAATCATCGCTGTCTGAACCCAAATCCTCCATCAGCTGACGCGCTTCGGACGAATCACGCTGATACACTTCCGTCAGCTTAAGCTCGAACTCTTTTTCTGCCAGCTCCTGAGGAACAAATGCCCCACCGGAAGCCCGGCGGACTTCCGCCAGGACGGCCGCATTCAGCGGACAGGTAAAGAACAGTGTCAAACCTTGCTCTGCCTGCTCCAGTACCACCCGGTGACGCCTAGCAAACGAGAAAGGCAGACGAAACAGGGACAGGATTTCACCGGCCTGGTTATCTGCTTCCATAATTATTTCTCCAGCTGAGCAACAAAGGCACGAACTTCTGCCGGCAGAGAAATATCATCGCCATATTTAGGAAGAATCGGCAACTCAGCATCCGGCATCAGGCGCAGACCTTGGTCAGCCCTATACAGCTGCTCAGCACGAATATAGTTATACTTGCGCTGAGTAATACCATCGGCAGTCATACCATCGCGAATAATCGTCGGTTTGATGAACACCATCAGGTTGGTTTTACCTTTGCTGGTCGTTGTCGACTTGAACAGATGGCCAAGAATCGGGATATCGCCCAAAATCGGGATCTTCTGTTCATTCTCATTCACTTCCTCAGAAATCAGGCCGCCCAGGACAATCATCTGTTTATCTTGAACCAGAACCGAGGTTGTAAGCTGACGCTTGGAAAAACGGACATCCACCGCACCTTCTGCACCCAGTACATTAGATACTTCCTGCTCAATTTTCAGCTGAACCGAATCACCTTCGTTAATTTGCGGGGTGACATTAAGCTTAATACCCACTTCCTTACGCTCAACAGTCTGGAATGGGTTGTCATTATTCGAGCTTGAAGTTGAACCAGTAACGACTGGTACTTCCTGGCCAACGATGAACGAAGCCTCACCATTATCCATCACGGTAATGCTTGGCGATGACAGAATGTTGGAATTACGATCAGTTGCCACAGCATTCACCAGTGCCGTCCAATCGCCCATCACAATACCTAATGCGGCACCATTCACCCCACCAAGAACATTACCAAGAGTAGTAAAGTCGCCACTCTCGGTTATTTCCACATCAACAGGGTTACCATTTGAATCAAGACGTTGCTCGGTTCTTGTTTTCTCCTGAGCATCTTCTAATCCAATGGCGTATTTACTGATTGGTATACCTGAGTTGCTGAACTGAACCACACCGGCATCCAGTGAACCCCACTGAACACCGAACTGAGCACCGTCACCTTCGGTCATTTCAACAATCATCGCTTCGATCAGTACCTGGGCTCGGCGGATATCCAGCTGGGAAATAATATTTTCCAGCGCTCGCATAATATCCGGCGGCGCAGTCAGGATCAGGGAGTTGGTATCAACGTGAGCCGAAATCATCACCTCGTTCTTCTTAGAAGAGGATGATTTGCTGCCTTGCTTTTCAGCCTGCAGGTTTTCAGACACCCCTTTCAGGACATCAACCATTTCTTCGGCATTGGCATATTTAAGGTAAATGACTCGGTTGTTACCCGAGGTCGCCATTTCCTTATCTAACTGACGGATAAGACGCTTCAAACGGTTGCGAACTTTCGGGTCACCCGAAAGCAATACAGAATTGGTACGCTCATCAGCAACTAGCTTCGGCTGCAGGAAAGGCGGGCGAGATTTCGCATCTGAAGTCTTATTCAGAGCCTCAACAATACGAACCATTTCCGCCGCAGAGGCATTGTTCAGCTCTACAACATCAATCTCTTTGTCACCGGCACGGTCAACACGTTCAATGATTTCTGCCAGACGATTAACCACCGCAGCACGGCCGGTGATCATGATAATATTCGCCGGATCATAATGAACAACGTTACCTGCACCGGCATTGTCGTTAAGCTGGCGCAACAGTGGCGACAGCTCACGAACCGATACATTACGCACCGCAATCACACGGGTTACAACTTCATCGCCCTTGATTGGGTCTTTCGCACCCACAACCGGGATAGCTGAAATCTTCGCATCTTTATCACGAATAACCTTCAGCACACCGTTATCCATTTCTACGACAGCAAAACCATAAACTTCCAGTACATTCAGGAAGAACTGGTAATACTGTTCATCATTCAGCAAATCATAACTACGAACATTGACCTGACCGCGGACAGCAGGATCAACGATAATCGTTTTCTGCAGATTGCGCCCTACAATATTAATGAATTCCTGAATATCGGTTCCTTTGAAGCTGGCACTGAAGTCATTTGCCATTGCAGAACTGCACAGCAGAGTCCCGACCAACCACAGGGCACTTTTACCCATCCATTTTTTCACAAAAAACTCCTGCGTTCTCTCGCGTGTAACTAGCGCAACTCAATATAAATATCGTGTAACTGGCCTTCCCGCTCTACCGTCAGGGTAAAGTCTGTAGCCTGTGACAATTCTGTCCATAACTTAGCCATGACAGTCGGATCCGTCAGGTCGTTGCCGTTCAGGCTGACAGCCAAATCATTAGCCTTAAGCCCGACCGAATCAAATAAGGCGCGCTCCTTGCCCGGATTAACCCGGTATCCCACTAATTTGCCGTCCCGCTTAACCTGAGACAAACGAATATAACTGAACAGAGACTGAGGCTTTTCCAGGATCTCCTGCTTAATACGGCTCAGATCCGAAGAGGCTGTCGGCCTTTTTACCTCTTTAATCGGCGGTAACGGGGTAAATTTGCGGCTCTTTTTAAATTCCTCGCCATCCAACATCAGAGTTTCGTCACGACCCTGATTTCGGATAATAACCCGGTCAACAAACACCGCCTGCAAGGTGGCACGCGTACCTTCAATCGTCTCGTTGATACCATAAGTATTCTGTTTACCGCGGTGGGTAATTACCGCAAGGCTGCTTTGTGGCGAGGAACTTGCTACCACACCAACCAAAGTGAGATTAAGACGCGTAACCGGTGCATCTTGCTTCACCGGTTCTTTTTTAACGACGGGTGCATTCTGCTGATAGCGACCGAAAAGGTTCATATCCAAAACATCGGACACCTGAAAACCTGATCGGTTCGATGTGGAAACAGAAACCTGCTTCGCCTGCCATGAAGACGGAGCTGCCGCCGGCTGGACAACAGACCAGATAAGGCGTCCCAGGATCCATGCCAGCATCACCACCAGCAACCAGGTCATCATACGGGTGAGTGCGGTGACTGACATCGGGCGCTTAGTCTGAAGCAGGCCCAACCATTTTGCTGCAACCATTTTAAAATCCATTAATCTTGTGGATGTAGTCTAGATACGGCGGCTTGGATGCCGGATCTGATAAGAATACCTGTTAGTAAAAAATAACGGCAGTCTTTTACTTATAAAAGATGAAATATACCAAAACAGATCACGTAAAAAACATATCTACTATCAATACAATAAGACATTATGGAGCAAATATGTTCCCTTTACTGTTGAAATCTATGGTCAATATCACCATTTACTAAAGCTGACGCTGTAATCGCATTGTGGTATTTTTAGCGCCCTTTATGGGCTAGGAGCACGTTATGGGCCAGAAATCATCAGATTCTGACACTCTCCAGGTACGTCTTGATAAATGGTTATGGGCAGCACGCTTTTATAAAACCCGCTCAATTGCCCGTAACATGGTCGACGGTGGCAAAGTGCACTATAACGGGCATCGAAGCAAACCAAGCAAGCTGGTTGAAGTCGGTGCAGAAATCCGTCTGAGACAGGGCAACGACGAAAAAACCGTTATCATTGCCAAATTGTCTGACACTCGCCGAGGCGCTCCTGAAGCCCAAACGCTATATCAGGAAACCGCCGAAAGCATGCAACAGCGCGAAGCACATGCGAAATTGCGCAAGCTTAATGCCTACGGCAATCCAAGCCCTGACAAGCGTCCCGATAAGAAACAGCGACGCGATATAATTAAGTTTAAGAGCAGTAACTAAATTTTACCTGCCGGAGTATACAAAAGATGGCAAACGATAGTCTGTACCGTTACCTGTTTGACGGTGTATCTGTACGTGGTGAACTTGTTCAGCTGAACGAGACATATCAACAAATCATTTCCAGCAAGGAATACCCTGCTCCGGTTCAGCATCTGCTGGGTGAGCTGCTGGTTGCAACCAGCCTGCTGACTGCAACCCTGAAATTCGAAGGCTCAATCACTGTTCAGCTTCAGGGTGACGGCCCGGTAAAACTGGCAGTGATCAATGGCGACCACGATCAGAAGATGCGTGGCGTAGCACGTTGGGAAGGTGATGTACCGGCTGACGGTTCAATCCACGACCTGATCGGTAAGGGCCATATGGTAATTACCATTACCCCTAACCAAGGCGAGCGCTACCAGGGTGTGGTTGGTCTAGAAGGCGACAGCCTGGCCAGTTGCCTTGAAGGTTACTTCGAAAACTCTGAGCAGTTGAAAACCCGCATCTGGCTTCGCACCGGCGAAATCGAAGGTCAGCCAAAAGCGGCCGGTATGCTGCTGCAGATCCTGCCTGACGAACAAGGCAGCGCAGAAGACTTCGAGCACCTGGAAAAACTGACAGAAACCGTGAAGAACGAAGAACTATTCAGCCTGGAGGCTCAGGAAGTACTTTACCGCCTGTACCATCAGGAAACTGTTCAGCTGTTTGAACCTCAGGAAGTCACTTTCCACTGTGGTTGTTCTCGTGAGCGCAGTGCTTCAGCAATTGCATCAATTGATCGAAGCGAAATAGAACGCATCGTTGCGGAAGAAGGTAAGGTCTCTCTGCACTGTGATTACTGTGGCACCAGCTACGACTTTGACAGCATTGATGTTGCCGCCCTGTTTGAAAATGCAGCAGCAAGCAGCAGCGATCAGGTTCATTAATTATCGCCACACATTAACACTGAAAGTTAATTACAAAAGCCGGAGTTGATCCGGCTTTTTTTACTTTTGCAGCACATAACCCCCTCCATCCTGAAAGCAAATAACAGCTAACCCCCGCTTTTTTCAAGATAAATATTAAATCTGAGATCTAGCGCAATCGCTTTACATTCCCGTAAAATACTCACCCACAAAACCACTAAAACTTTTACTCCAGCTTAACTTTTGGATGATTAATTTTTGATTAACATCCCTGATTTAGCCCCTTAGGGTTGCTAGCATGGTCAACAGTTAAACAACATCTTACCCAAGGAGCACCTATGACTGTCATGAACGTCGAGAAAAAGGTTGCAAAACATATGGATCTGTCTAAATACGGTATCAAAAATGTTACAGAGGTAATTCGTAACCCATCTTACGAATTTCTGTTTGAGGAAGAGACCAAACCGGGCCTGGAAGGTTATGAAAAAGGTGTCGTAACAGAGCTTGGCTCTGTCGCTGTTGACACTGGAATCTTCACCGGCCGCTCACCAAAAGATAAGTTCATCGTTAAAGATGACACAACAAAAGATACCCTATGGTGGGCAGACCAAGGCAAAAACGATAACAAAGCCATTGGTCAGGAAGCGTGGAACGATCTGAAAGATCTGGTTACTGAACAACTGTCTGGCAAACGCCTGTTTGTAATAGACGGTTACTGCGGTGCCAACCCTGATACCCGCCTGTGCATCCGTGTTATCACAGAAGTAGCATGGCAGGCGCACTTCGTGAAAAACATGTTCATCCGCCCAAGCGAAGAAGAGCTGGAAAACTTCGAGCCTGATTTCGTGGTAATGAACGGCGCCAAGTGCACCAACCCTAAGTGGGAAGAGCACAGCATGAACTCTGAAAACTTCACAGTGTTCAACCTGACTGAAAAAATGCAGCTAATTGGCGGCACCTGGTACGGCGGCGAAATGAAGAAAGGTATGTTCGCAATGATGAACTACTTCCTGCCGCTAAAAGACATCGCATCCATGCACTGCTCCGCTAACATGGGTGAGAATGGCGATGTTGCTGTCTTCTTCGGCCTGTCCGGTACCGGTAAAACAACCCTGTCGACAGATCCGAAGCGTGCCCTGATCGGTGATGATGAGCACGGCTGGGACGACAACGGCGTCTTTAACTTCGAAGGCGGCTGCTACGCGAAGACAATCAACCTGTCTAAAGAAGCTGAGCCGGATATCTACAACGCAATCCGCCGCGATGCGCTGCTGGAAAACGTCACAGTTCGCGGTGATGGCTCAATCGACTTTGATGACAACTCGAAGACAGAAAACACCCGTGTGTCTTACCCTATCTACCACATCGAAAATATCGTGAAACCGGTATCTAAGGGTGGACATGCAAACAAGGTGATCTTCCTGTCAGCTGATGCGTTCGGTGTTCTGCCTCCGGTTTCTAAACTGACTCCTGAGCAAACCAAGTACCACTTCCTGTCTGGCTTTACTGCCAAGCTGGCCGGTACTGAGCGCGGCATCACTGAGCCGACTCCGACCTTCTCAGCCTGTTTCGGTAATGCCTTCCTGACACTGCACCCAACCAAGTACGCAGAAGTACTGGTTAAGCGTATGGAAGCCGCAGGCGCTGAAGCATACCTGGTTAACACCGGCTGGAACGGCAGCGGTAAGCGTATCTCTATCAAAGACACCCGCGGTATCATTGATGCCATCCTGGATGGTTCTATCGATAAAGCGGAAACCAAGCACATTCCAATCTTCAATCTGGAAGTACCAACTGCACTGCCAGGCGTAGATCCTGCCATCCTTGACCCTCGCGATACCTACACAGATCCTCTGCAGTGGGAAAGCAAGGCGAAAGACCTGGCTGAACGCTTCATCAATAACTTCGACAAGTACACAGATACTGATGAAGGTGCGTCACTGGTTTCAGCTGGCCCTCAGCTGGACTAAACCATCACTCTGACTTTACTCGGCCCCTCTTATGAGGGGCCTTTTTTATATCGCCAACCAGCCCGACCAAAGTCAAAAACTGCTGATAAATAAAACAATCCGGCTTGCAGCCATAACCTTTTTCCGTCAAGTTATAACCTTCCTCCAACACACTCAGACAGGAAAGCGCCGATGCGTCTGGCCGGGAAACTATCCGCAACTGTAATTGTCCTCTTGCTGCTTTGCCTCACTATAGTGCTGGCGTTGCTTCATACCCGGCATGCCTCCAGCATGGTAACTTATGCGCTCAACACGTTTTCCCCTTACTCGGTAACCGCAAACGCCGTCAGTTACCACATTACCGATCCCTGGCACCTGACTGTCAGCGATATCCACTTCAAAGATCAGCACCAAAAGAGCGAAAACCTAAACGCCAAAGTTCTTCAGCTCTGGTTCTCACCAGGTAAGCTGCTTAAACCCGGCTGGCACTTTGACACCATACTGATAGACGGCCTTTCCCTGAGCGCAAATACCGAACAACCATTACTGCCTGAGTTGTATACCGACCGCCTGGCACTGACCAACTTCAACTGGCACAGCGCGCAGCTCAGCCTGGAAAACAGTAAATTGCAACTGGATAACTGGCAGAATAGGCCGGACTCAGGTCAAACCTTCAGCGGAGATTTTCAGCTGGCGGCAGACCTGTTAGTCTGGCAGGGCATCAAACTCAATGAAGTCCTGCTCGACGGTGACTACAAACCAAACAGCGATACGCAGCCGCAATGGACACTATACGGCTTTTCTTTTGACTGGCAGCAGGCCAACTTTAATGGTCAGGCCGAATATATCGAACAGGATGACGCCCTGATCCTGCACCAGCTGACAGTCTCCGATTTAAAACTGCACCACAGTGAATCACTCAACAGCCAATGGCTTGAACAACAAACTCGCTCACTACAGCTTCCACAAACAATTGAGATCCACCGCCTGGATATCTTAGACAGCAGTTTTGAACAGCCACAGCTGAGCTTAAACCACGCTAACCTATCGCTACAAAACTGGCATTGGCCAGCCGATCACTGGCACCAACAGGATGCCCGCTTTTCCCTCAGTGCCGACAGCCTGCGCTGGCACGATACCGTAATGGATGCCCCCCTAGCTGAGCTGGCTTTTTCCCCGAAACAAATCGTTATCGAAGGCGCATCTGCCAAAGCCCTTGAAGGCTATGTCCAAACCGATGGCACACTGACTCCAAACACTCTGGCCCTGAATCAGCTGACGCTGAACAGCATCAAGTGGTTCCTGCCTGAAAACTGGCCTGATTTAATCAAGAAAACCAGCCAGCATTTTGACAATATCCAGCTGGCAGCTCTGGATATCGGCTATGCTCAGGTTACTGACACTGCTCCCGGCCGTCATTTCCAATTCTCGGATCTCAACGTTAGCGGCCATGACCTGCTCCTTAAACATGAAGGACAAGCCGGTTTATGGCAGGGTGAACTGACCGCCAGCAGCGGTTTTGCCAGTATCAAGACAGTGAGTATGGTGGAACCCATAATTACTATGCGCAGCCAGGAAGGACAGTGGCAGCTGAGCGAACTGATTGTGCCGTTCAAAAATAGCGGATTACTGTCAGCCAATGGCAAAATTAACCTGCAACAGGAAGGTCAACCGTGGCAACTTGAGCTGACCACTGACAGTATGCCTGTCAGCGTGCTGCCTCAGTGGCTCAACCTGCCTCTTCCCCTTGGCGGAAATATGGATATAGAACTGACTGCAAATGGCCTCGGCCAGCATGCAACCAGTCTGGCCTACAGCTTAGAAGGCGAGTTGAAAGGACAATTCCGCCAGCTTCAGCTCAGCCAACAAAAAACGAAACAAATATGGCAGCAATGGAGTGGGAGCAAAACAGAGCAGCACAGTGGAAAAGACACTATGTCAAAAACCGACATTGAGGAAACTAAGCCTTTCTCCGTTAGCGCCAACCAACTGCACGTTCAGGCAGAACGAGGAAAGATCAAACTGGCGCCGATATCACTGCAAAGCCGAGGCTTTACGGCAACATTGCAAGGTAACTGGGATTTAGCCAAACCCAACGGCAAACAAGTGAAGTTGCAGGCAACTCAGGGCTGCCTGCAACTGGAAAAAGAATGGCGGGGCAATCAGAAACAGGTTTTACAGTCGTCATCCTGCGACGGTAACAACATAAAAGTGCCAGTGAAAACAGACGCCAGCTGATCACCACTATAAACACCGACTTCAACAATAACGCGGCCCTTGCGACCACTGGCCAGTCGGTCCAGATCCCCCTGAAGGCTTTCAATGGTGGCTACCGCTCGCGGGCGCTCTTTGACTGGTGCGACATAACGGATACGGCTGTCAGCCAGCACAATATCGGCTTTGAGCTTGCGCTCTTTCAGCAACATCCAAACAAATCCCCAACCCGCCAGTGTCGCCATGGTAAAAATACTGCCGGCGAACATGGTCTCAGAAGGGTTAAGGTTGGCATTGATCAGGGCACTGACTTCAAAGCGGTAACCGGTATACTGGCTGATCCTGACCCCCATCTTTTCACTGATCGGGATCTGAAACTGCCATAACTCCTGCAGCTCCTGACACCACTCGGGATGGCGAAGCACACCAGTCATCGGCTTGAGGTGTTTTAGCATCTGCTGGTGCCGCACCGGACCGCGCTCTTCACTCAGCTCTCCCTCACTGGAAAAGCCATGACTGAGGTAGAAAGGAATGGCATCTTCGCGGGCATTACAGACCAGGCGCTTGGCACCTTCCTGACGGGCCAGCGATTCCAGCGCCATCAACACAATCGCCCCCATCCCCTGATGACGATAATCCGGATGCACCGCCATAAAACGGATCTGACCGTCATTATCCGGCGTCATGTACAAGCGACCGATGGCAATGCTTTCACCGTTATCACCGACAACCATCCGGTGACAGCTCATCTCATCGTAGGCATCCCGCTCCGAGCCGACCGGCATATGCCAAGGCTCTCGCAGCATCTGCCAGCGAAAATGGTAATACTGAGCCAATTCACTCTCAGTCTGCGGGGTGATCAATCGAAACATGCCATCCATCTCCACTGTTATTGAGGCCCGGCTCCCTGGGCGCTCATTGCCGGGGTAGCCGTTAAACCTGCAGCCAGAAAGTCACCGGGCCGTCGTTCAGCAGGGCAACCTTCATATCGGCAGCAAAGATGCCGGTTTCGGTCTTGATATCTTTGGCCTTACAACATTCGACAAAATATTCGTACAGACGTTCCGCATCCGCCGGAGCCGCGCCCGACGAGAAGCTCGGGCGCATCCCTTTCTTGGTATCCGCAGCTAGCGTGAACTGGGAAACAACAAGAACGCTGCCACCGGCCTGCTGAACATTCAGGTTCATCTTGCCTTCGTCATCTTCAAAAATCCGGTAGCCCAGCACGCGATCCCGCAGGCGTTGCGCTTTTGCCTCATCATCGTCTTTCTCGACACCCAGCAGTACTAACAAGCCCTTGCCGATAGCCCCTGTTACCTTTCCGTCGACAGTTACACTGGCTTCACTCACTCGCTGAATAAGCGCAATCATTCCCCTGGCTCCTTTGTTTCATGGTTTTCTTTACTTACTTGCTGCTCGAGACGATTTTCCGAATCCACCTCAGCCTGCACCTTAGGCTGCCAGTGTACACGTTCACCGAGGCTGGCGGTAATTTCAGCGCCCAACAACACGATACACCAGCACAGGTACACCCAAACAAACAGGATAGGGATCACCGCCAAAGCGCCGTAAATCACCTGATAAGAAGGGAAGTTAGTAATATAAAGCGCAAAGCCCTTCTTACTCAGCTCAAACAGGGTACTGGCAAACAGCGCCCCGACCAGGGCATGGTGAAAACGCACTTTAATATTCGGCACCAGCAGGTAAAGCCCAAGGAACGCACTGCTGGACATAATGACCGGCAACGCACGCAGGGTTTGCTGGAACAGGCCGTGAACCGCTTCACTTTCGAGCAGATTAAGCGAGCCGAGATAAGAACTGACCGCAATGCTGGTACCGACCAGTATCGGCCCTAGCGTCAGCACCATCCAATAGATAGAAAATGAAATCATCGGGCGGCGCTTTTCATGCACCCGGAAGATAAAATTGAGTGCCCGATCGATCGATGAAATCAGCATCAGCGCCACCACAAATAATGCGCCGATACCAACTGCCGTCATCTTTCCCGCATTAGCGACAAACTCATTGAGGTACTGCTTAACCACTTCACCTGCCGCCGGAACAAAGTTCTCAATAACAAAATTTTGCAGCAGTTCCCCCAAGCCGGCAAACACCGGGAAGGTCGACAAAGCGGATAAAACCACGGTCAGTAATGGCACTAAAGACAGCAAAGTGACATAAGCCATCGACCCGGCTGCCACTGTCAGGCGGTCATGCCCGATCCTCCGGCGCAGATATTTGATATACGCAAACCCAATAGCCAGATATTGCTGCCAAGACAGCTTGCCTGTTATCTTTTTGTCAGCCATAGTCTCTACAAATTTATTTATCTGTTTTTATAGTCAAAATAGTTGGTCCGGCGGCAGATAACAAACGCCACCCAACCCTTTCTAAACGAATTCAGGAGCCAGTTATGCCTTATCTGCTCGTTGCCATGCTCAGCCTTACTCTATTGTCCGGATGCCAAAGTGCCTATTACTCAGCGATGGAATCAGTCGGGATCCATAAACGTGAGATCATGGTCGACCGGGTTGAAGAAGCCAATGAAGCCCAGCAGGATGCCCAGCAACAGTTCACCAGCGCCTTAGACGCCCTCAAATCCCTAACTCAGTTTGACGGCGGCGAACTGGAAGACATGTACAACCGCATCAATGACCAGTATGAAGCCAGCAATGATGCTGCCGAGAAAGTCAGCAGCCGTATTGCAGCCATTGAGGATGTCGCTGATGCCCTGTTTGATGAGTGGCAGGATGAACTGTCCCTTTACACTAGCAGCAAACTCAAGCGCGACAGCGAGCGTAAGCTCAACAATACCAAGGCTTCCTATAAGCGAATGCTGAGTGCCATGCACCGTGCAGAACAGAAAATGACACCGGTGCTTAATACCCTGCGCGACAACACCCTGTACCTGAAGCATAACCTCAATGCTGCCGCTATCGGCGATCTGCAAGGCGAATTCAACACCTTGCAGCGTGACATTGAGCGCGCGATCGGAGATATGGAAAACGCTATTGCCGAATCAGAACGCTTCATCTCCCAGCTAAAACAAGCTTAACCTTGCGCAAGACGGGTCTGCACCCAGCCGGCCCGCTCTTCCACGCTTCCCCACGGCACTTCTGCAACTTCATAACCCAATCCCTGATAAGTTGCCACCAACTGGTGATGGATCTGCTCGGCCTCTTCAAAACTGTGGGGGCGTTCATCATCCTGAACATAAATATCACGGTGAGGAGCACAAAAGAAAACAACCGGATAGTAACCTTGTGCGGCTTCTCGATAATCAGGTGTCACCACCTCGCCACCGACAGCCAGATAGGCACAGATATCACCAATCGCCCGATCTACAAACGCAAGCTGAGTCTCGACACAAGCCTGGTCGCGCTGTTGTGACATCATATCCAGACACAGTTCAGCAAAGCGCGGTAAATCTGTCCACGGCAGAACGCCGTCTGCCAACTGCGATTGCTGCCGGATCAGGGTTCGGGAAACCTCCGGGAATGTCAAAAAGCCCTGCTCCCCCAACGCATTCATTAAAGTCGTTTTCCCGGCACCGGGCCCGCCGGTAATAATAATGGGTTGCATCGCCCAATCCTTGTTTTCCATGCTTCAGATACAACAATCCCCCCATGGTAGCACCGATGGGGGGATTGATTAACGTTCAGCAGTCAGCGATTATTTCGCAGTACGGCTTGCACGTTTACGATCGTTTTCAGTAAGCAGTTTCTTACGGATACGAATGTTTTCAGGTGTAACTTCTACCAGCTCGTCATCATCGATGAACTCAAGCGCCTGCTCCAGAGTGTACTTAATTGCAGGAGAAAGAACCTGAGCTTCATCAGTACCAGAAGCACGAACGTTAGTCAGCTGCTTACCTTTCAGACAGTTTACTGTCAGGTCGTTAGAACGGTTGTGAATACCGATGATCTGACCTTCGTAAACTTCGTCCGCGTGCTCAGTGAACAGACGGCCACGCTCCTGCAGGTTGAACAGTGCGTAAGTCAGTGCTTTACCTGTTGCGTTTGAAATTAGCACACCGTTGTTACGCTGACCGATAGTACCACCTTTGTGTGGGCCGTAGTGATCAAACGTATGGTAAAGAAGGCCAGAACCTGAAGTCAGGGTCATGAACTCAGTTTGGAAACCAATCAGGCCACGAGAAGGCATGATGAAGTCCATACGAACACGGCCTTTACCGTCTGGTGCCATGTCTTTCAGTTCACCTTTACGCAGACCGATGTTCTCCATGATGCCACCTTGGTGCTCTTCTAGCACGTCGATAGTTACCACTTCGAACGGTTCCATTAGCTGACCATCTTCTTCTTTGATGATTACTTCCGGACGCGATACTGCAAGCTCAAAACCTTCACGACGCATGTTTTCGATCAGGATAGACAGGTGAAGTTCACCACGACCTGATACACGGAATTTATCCGGATCTTCAGTTTCTTCAACACGCAGGGCAACGTTGTGTACCAACTCTTTCTGCAGACGCTCAAGGATGTTACGTGAAGTTACGAACTTACCTTCTTTACCTGCAAACGGAGAAGTGTTTACCTGGAACGTCATGGTTACTGTTGGTTCATCAACAGACAGAGCAGGCAGGGCTTCTACTGCGTTCACGTCACAGATAGTGTCAGAGATTTTCAGCTCACCAAGGCCTGTAATTGCAATGATGTCACCGGCAGTTGCTTCTTCAACTTCGTGACGCTCAAGACCAAGGTAACCAAGAACAGTACCTACTTTACCGTTACGGGTCTTACCGTCAGCACCAACAACAGTTACCTGCTGGTTTGGCTTAACAGAACCGCGGGTTACACGGCCAACACCGATAACACCTACGTAAGAGCTGTAGTCAAGCTGAGAAATCTGCATCTGCAGAGAACCGTCAACGTCAACATCAGGAGCCGCTACGTTATCAACGATAGCCTGGAACAGCGGTTCCATGTTCTCGCCGGTTTCGCCTTCTTCCTGTGTAGCCCAGCCGTTCAGTGCCGATGCGTAAACTACCTGGAAGTCCAGCTGTTCGTCAGTTGCACCCAGGTTGTCGAACAGATCGAATACCTGATCCATTACCCAGTCAGGGCGTGCGCCAGGACGGTCGATTTTGTTGATAACAACGATTGGCTTCAGGCCGTGAGCGAATGCTTTCTGGGTTACGAAGCGAGTCTGTGGCATTGGGCCGTCAACGGCATCAACGATAAGCAGAACAGAGTCAACCATAGACATGATACGCTCAACTTCACCACCGAAATCGGCGTGTCCCGGAGTATCTACGATGTTGATGTGGTAATCATTCCAGTTAATCGCTGTGTTCTTCGCAAGAATGGTAATACCACGCTCTTTTTCGATGTCGTTGGAATCCATTACGCGTTCTTCAACTTCACCGCGAGACTCTAACGTGCCAGACTGCTGAAGCAGTTTGTCAACCAGGGTGGTTTTACCGTGGTCAACGTGCGCAATGATTGCGATATTTCTTAGTTTATCGATCTGTGGATTTGACATGTGTTTTACATTCACTCAGAACATGCAGCGACCGGATGGCAGCTACTTGGTTAAAAAAACGGCTCATAATCTAACAGATTTTACGTCAAAACCCACGAAATATGTGATTTATATCACCAGCTTTTTTCATACTCAGCGTCAACCAGTGAAAACAGGGACATTTTTGGCAACTCCCGCCCCTGTTTCCCGCTTCAATTCTTCCTGTTTTTATCCGCAATAATCCACCAGCTCAGAAGTAAAACCTTCCAGCTCTGAATTACCTTCAGCCTAATATAGCTGGCGGATAATAATGCATCGACGGATTGACATTATGCTGGCCCGGGCTAATAGTAAAAGCGCACCAATAAGGTGAAGATGCATTACTTTGCACCACAACAGTGCAGCAATTCACCAAAACGGTGCAGGAAAAGGAATGATTTAGCCTGCCAATCCCCATTTTTGGGCGATTTAGCAGCTTTTTACAGTTGGCACGGTTTTAGCAAAGACTATTTCAGATGAACGACAACCCCGTTCGAAATATTTTTTGCGGCCAGTTGCCCAACCTAACACCGGAGGTTACTCAAGATGTCAGTAGAAAACGTACTAGCGCTGATCCAGGAAAACGAAGTTAAGTTTGTAGACCTACGCTTTACCGACACCAAAGGTAAAGAACAGCACATCTCTATCCCAGCCCACCAAATCGATGCCGACTTCTTTGAAGAAGGTAAGATGTTCGACGGCTCTTCGGTTGCTGGCTGGAAAGGTATCAACGAGTCAGACATGGTAATGATGCCGGATGCTGCAAGCGCAGTACTTGACCCGTTCACCGAAGATGCCACGCTGAATCTCCGCTGTGACATCCTGGAACCTTCTACTATGCAAGGTTACGACCGTGACCCACGCTCTATTGCTAAGCGTGCTGAAGATCACATGCGTGCAATTGGTATTGCCGACACAGTACTTATCGGCCCAGAGCCAGAGTTCTTCCTGTTTGACGATGTGAAGTTCGCAACTGATATGTCAGGTTCTTTCTTCAAGATTGATGACGTGGAAGCGGCATGGAACACAGGCAGCGACTTTGAAGGCGGTAACAAAGGCCACCGTCCAGGCGTGAAAGGCGGTTACTTCCCGGTAGCACCGGTTGACTCATCACAGGACATCCGTTCTGCTATGTGTCTGGTTATGGAAGAAATGGGTCTGGTTGTTGAAGCACACCACCACGAAGTGGCGACAGCAGGCCAGAACGAAATCGCGACCCGTTTCAATACCCTGACAGCGAAAGCTGACGAAATCCAGATCTACAAGTATGTGGTTCACAACGTAGCTCACGCTTTCGGCAAGACAGCAACCTTTATGCCTAAACCACTGGTTGGCGACAACGGCTCTGGTATGCACGTTCACCAGTCACTGGCGAAAGACGGTAAGAACCTGTTCGCAGGCGACAAGTACGGCGGTCTGTCTGAAACAGCGCTTTACTACATCGGCGGTATCATCAAGCACGCTCGTGCTATCAACGCCTTTGCCAACGCTTCAACAAACTCATACAAGCGTCTGGTTCCTGGTTTCGAAGCACCGGTTATGCTGGCTTACTCTGCCCGTAACCGTTCAGCGTCAATCCGTATCCCAGTGGTACCAAGCCCTAAAGCACGCCGTATCGAAGTTCGCTTCCCGGACCCAACAGCAAACCCATACCTGGCGTTTGCAGCCATGCTGATGGCTGGTCTTGACGGTATCCAAAACAAGATCCACCCGGGCGAAGCAATGGATAAAGACCTGTACGACCTGCCAGCAGAAGAAGCAGCGGAAATCCCGACTGTTGCTGAATCACTACAGGGCGCACTACAGTCTCTGAACGAAGACCGTGAGTTCCTGACAGCTGGCGGCGTATTCTCTGATGATTTCATCGACTCTTACATCGAACTGAAATCTCAGGATGTCGAGAAGATCAACATGACTACGCACCCACTTGAGTTCGAACTTTACTATTCAGTGTAAGTAACTGATAAATAAGTTAACCATTAAGATTAAGGCCTGCTTCACAAGCAGGCCTTTTTGCTCTTGCCGTCCGGCTTCAGGCAGATAACTTTAACTCCTACCTGTAACCAGCCAAGACCATATCCATGAAGTCATCTCGCCTGTTCATCCTAACCTTTCTCCTTACCAGCCTGTTTTCGACAACAACGGTTCAGGCGTCAACCATCTACACCTGGGAAGATGAAAAAGGCGTGGTGCATTTTTCTGATCAGCCCCGCCCCGGTGCAGATACCATTAATCTCAACATCCCCGAACCCAGTAATAGCAAGGCTAAAAGCGCAGATAAATCGCAGACGACCAATCCCCAGCCAGAGCAAACCAAAGAACCGGCTCTGCCAGCTGCGACCATCAGTCTAATTTCGCCTCTTCATGAGCAAACCGTCCGCAACAATGAAGGGATAATCGATGTATCCGTAGTCAGTAACCGCAAACTAACCAAAGGCCACAATGCCCGTCTGCTGCTTGACGGCAAACCTTATGGCAGGCCACAGACCAAGTTCAACTGGCAGCTTCATAACATAGACAGAGGCAGCCATACCCTTCAAGCTCAGTTACTTAAACACGGCAAGGTTATTGCATCATCAGATATGATCACTGTCTACCTGCACCGGGCATCAATACTCAACCGCCAGCCACCAGCGATAACACCCAAGTGATCCCCGGTCCGGCGCGATTTTTCATTCACGATAGCAGGCAGACAGGCTAAACTTGATTGCACCACTATGGTGCACTACTGGTTCATTGCACCAAACTGAACTGGCTCAGACAAGGATGATTATCGTGACTGCCGCTTTTACACCGCTAATTCTGGACAATCTGGTCACTGCAATTCTGCTGCTTGATGAAGGGTTGACGATTCGTTATGTCAATCCGGCCGCCGAGCAACTGCTTTCCTACAGCAAGCGCCGGCTCAACAATGCCTGTTTTCCGGAACTGTTGCAGCACTCTTCCATAGACCTTGCGCTGATCCAAGCCACCCTGCAAAGTGGTCAGGGGCTCGCTGACAGTGACGTTACCTTTGTCATTGACGGCAGACACTACACGGTAGAACTCAATGCCAGCCCGCTGTCCTGGCAGAAAGAGCTGCTTATCCTGCTTGAGCTCAAACCTATCGACCAGCAGCGCCGGATCAGTCAGGAGCTGAGTCAGCATGCCCAACAGCAGGCAGCCAGAGAGCTGGTACGCGGCCTGGCCCACGAAATCAAAAACCCGCTGGGCGGATTACGGGGAGCAGCCCAGTTGCTGGAAAAAACCCTGCCAGACCCGAGTTACAAAGAATATACCCAGATGATTATCGAACAGGCCGACCGACTGCGTAACCTGGTCGACCGGCTACTGGGACCGCAGCGCCCCGGCTCCCGCCAGGTGGATAACATCCACGTGATCCTGGAAAAAGTACGTCAACTGGTCGCCATCGACAGCGGCAGCGATATCCATCTGCATCGCGACTACGACCCCAGCCTGCCGGACTTCACCATGGATCCGGAGCAGCTGGAACAGGCCATTCTCAATATTGTCAGCAATGCCGCCCAGACCCTGCACCAGAACGGGGGCGGGAATATTACCCTGAAAACCCGTACTGCCCATCAGGCCCTAATCCACGGCAAGCGCTACCGGGTTGCCGCCAAAATCGACATCATTGATGACGGTCCGGGGATCCCGGGTGATATCCAAGACACCCTGTTCTACCCAATGGTAACAGGGCGTGAAGGCGGCACCGGACTGGGGCTGTCAATCGCTCAAAACCTGATTGACCAGCATCAGGGAAAAATTGAAGTAATAAGCTGGCCGGGCCATACCAAATTCACCATCTACTTACCGATAAAATAACAACCATGGCCAGTCACCCTGAAGCCAACGGCATGATAGCCAGAGAGGACGAACTATGAGCAAAGGATTAATTTGGGTTGTCGACGATGACAGCTCCATTCGCTGGGTTCTGGAACGAACCCTTAATGCGGCAGGACTAAAATGTGAAACCTTTGCCAACACCGACAGTGTACTGGAAGCACTGGAACGCAGCGTGCCGGACGTATTAGTATCTGACATTCGGATGCCGGGTACCGACGGCCTGGCCCTGCTCAAGTCGCTGCACCGGGATTACCCGTCACTGCCGGTGATAATCATGACAGCTCACTCGGATCTGGATGCAGCGGTTAACGCTTACCAAGAAGGGGCTTTTGAATACCTGCCAAAACCCTTCGATATAGATGAAGCGGTCAGCCTGGTAGAGCGCGCAGTCACCCACAGCCAGGAGCAAAAGCGTCAGCAGCAACCGGAAACCAGTCCTCAGAATGCCCCGGAAATTATCGGTGAAGCACCGGCGATGCAGGAGGTTTTCCGCGCTATCGGCCGCTTGTCCCGCTCATCAATTTCAGTGCTGATCAACGGTGAGTCCGGTACAGGTAAAGAATTGGTAGCCCATGCCCTGCACCGCCACAGCCCACGCAGCCATAAAGAGTTTATCGCCCTGAACATGGCGGCGATTCCTAAAGATCTGATTGAATCCGAGCTGTTCGGTCATGAAAAAGGCGCTTTCACCGGCGCCAACAGCGTCCGCCAGGGCCGCTTTGAACAAGCCAACGGCGGCACCCTGTTTTTAGATGAAATCGGCGATATGCCCCTCGATATCCAGACCCGCCTGCTGCGGGTGCTGGCTGATGGTCAATTTTATCGGGTCGGCGGCCACTCGCCGGTTAATGTTGATGTCAGAATTATTGCCGCCACCCACCAGGATCTGGAAAGACTGGTTGCCAACGGCGACTTCCGTGAAGACTTGTTCCACCGTCTGAATGTCATCCGGATCCACCTACCAGCACTGAAAGACCGCCGCCAAGATATCCCGCAACTTACCCGGCATTTTCTGCAGCGTGCTTCTGACGAACTCGGCGTTGAGGTCAAAACTCTGCATCCGTCAACGGAAGATATCCTCACTGAACTCGACTGGCCGGGGAATGTGCGCCAACTGGAAAATACCTGTCGCTGGCTAACTGTAATGGCAAGTGGTAACGAAGTCCTGCCGACAGATCTGCCGCCGGAATTGCTGACTCCCGACAGCAAAACAACCCAAGAGCAAGGGAACGGCCACTGGCACCACGCTCTCGAACAGTGGGCCAGGGATACCCTCAAGCAAGGTAACCAAAACCTTTTGGGTGAAGCCTTGCCGGAGTTTGAAAAAATCCTGCTGGAAACCGCACTGGAGTATACCCACGGCCATAAACAGGAAGCTGCGAGGTTGCTTGGCTGGGGCCGCAATACCCTGACCAGAAAACTCAAGGAACTCAATATTTCTGCTGAATAGCGAATACTCACTCAATGAAACCAGTAGAAGCGGTAAAGGAGATTATCGGCTTCTACTGACTCATCTCTCATTATTTGATCGCAATTCTTGTGATCAACGAAAGAGCGTTTGCATGTTTATATTATTTATCAGAATATTTGAGCATCAGAATTACAGTACGACGAACTGAGCTTCGACAATGCCCAGACCCCGCCTGATGACATTGCGCTTTGCGGTAATGGCACCGTTTACCCTGCTGATGGTACTGACCGTCGGGGTTATCGCTATTTCCCAACAAAACAGCTATGAACGCATGCTGACTGAAGTCAGCGGCAAGTTGCTCCGTTCCTATACGGCAAGTATCAGCAACGACCTGCGGGTATTTTTAGGCGATCCCTTCAACACCAACCTGACCATAGCCGACAGTATTCAACGCCACCATCTTTATCAGCCACCCAAACTAACCGGACTGGAATCCTATCTCAAAGATGCTATGGCCAGGCTGTACATACACCAGCCGCAAATCACAACCATCGGCTTCGGCAGCAAAGACAAATTCTTCGTCGGTTACCGTAAAAATGACCAGCAATTATCCCTGATGCTGAAAGACCGGCGCACCGACAATCAGCTTTATATTTTCAACGGTGCCAACCATTTTAGTTCCACCAGCCTGAAACTGGCAGGCTATGATCCGACAAACCGTCCCTGGTATCAGCCGTTTACCCGCGACCTCAAGCCCGGCTGGGCTGATGTCTACACCAACCAGGACGAAAATCTCAGCCTAACGATATCCGCCGTCAGCCCGGTGATTGATGATGAGAGCCAAGTCCTGCTCGGCATGATGGTAACCGACATAAACCTTAATCGTCTCAATGGCTTCTTAAACCGTGAAAGCCGGAATTTCTCAGGCAGTACCTACATCATTGACCGTCAGGGCAAACTGATCGCCAGCTCTGGACTGGCCCCCAACAACCAGCCCGTAACCCAGTTACCACAACCGGATGTCCTGATCTCCGCCAGCCAGGAAATCCTGGTCCAACGACAGCTGACAGATACAGAAGTTGTCAGTGAATTTCAGTTCGAACATGATAAAACCCGTTATTTCAGCCGTATAACACCTTATCGTGATGAGTTTGGCCTCGACTGGCAAATAGTTATGATCATGCCCGAAGAAAACCTGCTCGGTCACTTGCCTGAACAGCAAGAAACCGCTCTGCTGGCTGCAGCACTAATGGCGGGGCTTGGCCTGCTTATCGGCCTGTTTGTTATCAAACGGATCACCCAGCCGATAGTCGACATCGCCAAAGCTTCACAGACACTAAGTGAAAACAACTGGGCCGTGGATGTCCGCCCGGCTCTCAGGCTTCAGGAAACCGATCAGTTGGCATCGGCCTTTACCGCCATGTCTGCCCGTCTTCAGCGCTCTTTCAATACTCTGAGAAGGCAGGTGCTCTATGACGACCTGACCGGCCTGCTGAGCCGGGAAGGACTCATTGAGGCCACCAAAAACCCGAATGCCGAACACAATGCCACCCTGATACTGATTGATCTGAAAGCCTTCAGACACATCAATGACAGTATTGGCCATCTCAACGGCGATCAGCTGCTCGTCTCTGTCGCCCGCCGACTGGAAAATACCCTGCCCGACAATGCGCTGTTCGGCCGGGTCGGGCGGGATGAGTTTGCGATTCTGGTCTCAGGGATCAGTCAGCGAAGTGAAGCGGAGGCAATAGCCCGCCAATTACTGAGTACTTTCTACCTGCCATTTATCGTCAACGGTGTTGAAGTCATGGTATCCGCCAGTATCGGGGTTGTGCAGGGAATCCTGCCGCAGAGTGGTATGTCGGAATGGCTGCGTAATGCCAGCCTGGCGATCAATCACAATAAAGGACAGGATGATCAGCCAGTATGCTATTTCGAACCGAAAATGCTGGAAGCATCATTGGAAAAAACCCGGCTGGCAGCCGAACTCAACCGGGCACTGGAAAACCACGAACTGGAAGTTCACTTTCAGCCCCTGATCAGCCTGAGTGGCACAACAGTCTGTGGTGCAGAGGCTCTGGTTCGCTGGCGCAGTCCTTCTCGCGGGCTTGTTTCCCCGGCCCAATTTATTCCGCTGGCCGAAGAAAACGGCATGATTATCGAAATAGGCTATCAAATCCTGCACCAGGCCTGCCAGCAAACCCGACAGATGATTGAACAGGAAGACTGGTCACCGGATTTCATGTTGCATGTGAACGTCTCGGTCCGCCAGCTGATGCAGGCTAACTTTGCCGAACAGACCAAAGAGATACTGAAACAAACTAAGCTGCCGGCAACCAACCTGACCCTGGAGCTGACCGAGTCCCATTTGGTCAGCCGCCCTCAACAGGCAACCCAAGCCCTGCAAAAGCTACGTCAACTCGGGATCCATATTGCCATCGACGATTTCGGCACCGGCTACTCGTCGCTGGCTTACCTTACCCAGCTACCTTTCGACAGCCTGAAAATCGACCGCTCTTTTGTCAGCCAACTGACCGAAGGTGATAACTATTCCCCGGTAATCGCGGCCATCATTACTTTAGCCAATAATTTCAATGCCGATGTTGTGGCTGAAGGGGTTGAAACTCAGGCCCAGGCCGAGCAGCTGAAAAGCCTTGGCTGCCACTATGCCCAAGGGTTCTACTATGCCAGACCGCAGCCATTGAGCGAATGGCCGGTAGAACAGGATAGTCATGTTTGATTTACGGCCAGTTATGTTGCCAGTGTTTTTAATAAAATATTTTACACAAAACTGACCAATTGATTATTTTTTGAGCGACAGCAATTCCATCTTGCCTAATTTCGAGTAAAATACGTCCACTTTAAGCCAACGGAACACTGTCCCAGAACTGATCCTGAACGATCCCAGACTTTCAGGACGAGCGTTCCACTGGCTTAAAGCGAAATAAAACAGCGTCCTGCTCTAAGCAATCCACGCAAACACCATCAAAAATACTGTGAGATTTCCCCATGCTGGAAAGTATTCTTTCATTTAGCGTGGCTATGCCAGCTGTCAATGATATTGCAGCCAATGGCCCGGGCCATTTTGCCGCTGGCGTATTGGCACTAATAGCCGCCGTAAACATGTTTAACGGCTGATAACCCCGTTGATCAAAAAAGCCCTCACGACTCAGGTTCTGTAACCTAAGTCGTGAGGGCTTTTGTATATCAGGCGTTTTTTCTAGCGTCAGATCACGCGAGAGAACTGCTGCTGGCGGGCACGATCGCGCAGGTACTTGTCGAAACACATGCAGATGTTACGAATCAATAAGCGACCTTTCAGGGTAACCTGAATGTAGCGCTCATCAACTGTCACCAGCTCATCATTGATGAAAGTCTGCAGCAGCTCAATATCTTCGGCAAAGTAAATTTTAAATTCGACGCCAAAACGCTGCTCAATATCCTGCATGTCCAGCTGGAAGTTACAAATCAGCGATTTAATCACTTCACGGCGCAGCAGATCGTCAGCATCCAGCGAAACACCTTTCCACAGCGCTTCGCGCTGTTCGTCCACGCTGGCGTAATATTTCTTCAGCTCTTTCTGGTTCTGAGCATAACAGTCACCAATCATAGAAATCGCCGATACCCCCAGCCCCAACAGGTCACAGTCGCCCTGAGTGGTATAGCCTTGGAAGTTGCGGTGCAGCACACCATTACGCTGAGCAACAGCCAGCTCATCATCCGGCAGAGCAAAATGGTCCATACCGATAAACTGGTAACCGGCTCCGGTCAAGGTTGCGATGGTATCTTGCAAAATTGCCAGCTTCTCATTCGCGCCAGGCAGGTCTGCGTCATGAATTTTACGCTGCGCAGCAAACAGCTTAGGCATATGAGCATAGTTAAATACTGACAGCCGACCCGGTTTCATTGTCAGCACCTGTTTCAGCGTTTCGGCAAAGCGCTCCTGATTCTGTTTCGGCAGACCATAAATCAGATCCAGGTTGGTCGAGCGGAAACCCAGCTGCTTCGCCCGCTCAACAAGAGCAAAGATAAATGCCTCGTCCTGCTCACGGTTAACCAGCTGCTGCACTTCTTTGTTAAAGTCCTGCACCCCGATACTCACGCGGTTGAAGCCCTCGGCTCGCAGGTGATCCAGCATATCCAGTTCAATTTCGCGCGGGTCGATTTCGATACTGATTTCAGCATCATCGGCAAAATCAAACTGATCGCGCAACAAACCGACCAGGCGGCTGATTTGCGCCTTGGTCAGGAAAGTTGGTGTACCACCGCCCCAGTGCAGCTGGCTGACCTTGCGATCACCGAGCAGGCTCGCGCGCTGGCGGATTTCCTGCTCCAGGGCATCGAGGTACTGATCGGCCTTGTGCTGGTGACGGGTGATGATCTTGTTACAGCCGCAGTAGTAGCAAAGCTTGTGACAAAACGGAATATGGACATACAGTGAAAGGTTACGCTCGGGGTATTGAGCGCATGCCATATCAAATTCCGCCGAGGTAAAGGCTTCATGAAACTCAAGGGCGGTCGGGTATGAGGTATAGCGGGGACCGGAATAGTTATATTTTTCTATCAGCGCCTGATCCCAAATTATCTGCTCATGTGACATGACATACTTCCACTAATCGTCTGGGGGAATAAGTTGCAAAAACCAAGTGTGCCATAACCTGGTCGGTATTGTAGATGTTTTACTTGTTCACTAAGCCGAAAATGATATCGGACTCAATGACAGGGGTGTAGGGTATCCCCTCATCTACACTGATATCTTCAGTATAGATGAGGATAATCAAGCACTAAACCACGTTTTCTGATTTATGGCTTCAGTGCCAGAATGGCGTCCAGCTCTTGCTTTATATCGTCAAGCAAACGAGCTTCGGCTTTCATCCGCTCCAGATCAAGCTTCATTCGCTCTTTCTTCTGCAGCGTCTTACGAGCATCACCACGCGGCATGTCTTTCACCACATGGTAAAGCTCGGTCATCGCCGGATACAGGCCGGAAAAATCAACCGCCTGCTCGCCCTGCAAGACTTCCATCAGCTTATAAAGGCGGATGGAAATCTCAGACATGTCGCACTGATCCTGCTTACCGGCCTCAGCAATAATGAACACGCTGTCCATGATATTGGCATTGCGCTGTTTAATCTGCTCAGCCTGCTGAAGGGCAGCTCGCTCAAGGAAGGCCTTGTGGCGGGTATGCTGCTGGTACAGTTTAAATAACAAGTAACCGGCATACGTCGCCAGCACGGCAACAATGGTACCGGCCAGTCCTAACCAAAGCGTCATATCCTGCAAGGGTTACTCCTTATCGAATGAATCTTCAAACGAGTCGAATTCCATGTTTTCAAACTGATCCAGCAGATCGTCATCTGAAGAAACACGAGCCACCGGTGCCATTTCCGGCTCATCGTCTTCTTCCAGCAAGCCCAGCTGGTTCATCAGTTGCTCAATGCGATCCAGCTTCTGATCTACCTGCTTCTGCAGACCGGCACCCAGCTTCTCACCGGCTTCGATGCGATCGAGCAATACCATCAGCTGAGCATCATTTTCCAGCATAGCCAGTTCTTGCTCGGCGCTCATACGGCGCTCTTTCTTAGTTGCTGGCTTAGTATCAACAATCAGAGGCACCGGCTTTTTACTGCCGATACGCGGGTCTTTACGCTGACCCTGTGTTCTTGCTTTTTCCACTTGGGCTACAGAGTGGCGACTACCCGCCTTCTGGCCTTTGCGCTTCTTATCTTTCTGGCGTTTACGGCCTTCTTGATCTAGCTGAGTTACGCTTTTCTCTTGGTATAACGCCGGTCCTTCAGAACCAGGCTTACGGCTTTTTCTTTTACGGGTCATTACTGGGTTTTCCTCAGCAAAATTACATCATTTCCAACAAACTCGACTTCCAGGCCATCACGCTGTGCCAGATAGTGGAAGGTCTCACGGCTGAAAAAGCTCACGTGGGTTGGGTCGTTCTTATAATGCCAGTTCACAAAGGCATCGAGATCTCTGGCTAACTTGGTCATCAGTCCCAGCCATCCGCCGGGTTTCACCATGTCGAGCAACTGCCCCCATTCCTTCGCAGGCGTATAAAAATGTTCGATCGCTTCTGTACAGGTGACAAAGTCATACTGCCGTTCCAGCGCTGTCGGCTCATGGGCAAAATACGGATCATAGATCGCCATATTATACCCCATCTCTTCCAGCATAACGGAAAGTGTCGGGCCCGGTCCGCAACCAAAATCCAGCCCGTCCAGCTGAGCCGGTCCTAGGCGTTCGGTCAAAGGTGCCACCAGGCGATCGAGAAAACGGCGATACCCCTGATCTTCCGGGTTATTCTCATGCTGGTCATAAACTGCCTTTTCCTCTTCCGGTGGCAGCAATACATCAGGATCAGCGAAAATCAGTGCACATTCAGTGCAGCGAAAATACGTCCGACGCTTATCCTGGTGGAATGTACCGGCCGATGGGCTATTACACAGCGGGCAGGTTGGCATGACTTTCTGACTCCTGTATCCAGCCAGCCCTCAGCTTAACGGCGGGGCGGCTTAAATGAAGCCGGGTATCATAGCAGATTTGATGGAGAAGTGTGCACTTTTGCACCACGAAGAATACGGGCGCAGAAAAGAAAAAAGCGACAGGTTTTCACCTGTCGCTCTGTATGTCGCCATTGCTGGCTTTATCCTGTCTAGTCAGTCCTTAACCAGTATGAAACATCCCGGTCAGACAACAATCCTGTTGTTATTAGTGCTTTCCCTGCCAACGTTTATTGTTTTTCATCATCCTGATGAATTTTCACCGTCCTTGCGACAACATCCTGTTGCTACGGTTAATCCCTAACCGGCTTTTCCATAAAGCGTGTTACCCGTCCCGGTAACCCATTTCACCATCCCTGTGGGTACACTTTCCGTCGTGTACCTTTTCTTTTCCGTAAGCGTCTTCCTGACGAATCCTACGCATCTTGCGAACTTCCCGGCCTCCTGGCCAGACGTCCTGTGAATCCTTCAGGCTTCATGCCTATGCCATCATGGCGCTTTCCAATCCTTCGTCGCACTCCCTGTCGACAACGCTTACTTTACGCCGATTCAGGTCTGATACAAGGTTGCTCACTTAAGCTCATTTATTGAAATAATCTTTCACTCAACCTAAGTTACTGATAAATCAGTAGCGGAATAAAATATCTTCCGTTCCTTTCATCATCATCGTCCGCATCGAATGGTCGATCTCTTACAAACCGGTCAGCTTTTCTCTCCGCTATCGACAATTTTGTTATTAACTTGCAGGACAAAACCGCCGCAGTGTCTGACTATTTTTGCTCCAAGTACTAAAAAGGCAGCCAGAGCTGCCTTTTTTATTCGATGAGATTGTTAATGGTTTTTCACAAATCCACACAATTAATGCAGCCCACCGACGTACTGAGATAAAGCGGTAATTTCATCATCGGTGAGTTTAGCGGCAACAGAGCGCATCATGGCATTCATATCATTCATGCGCTGACCGCCACGGAATTTTTCCAGCTGCAATTTTACGTATTCAGCATTCTGACCGGATATTTTAGGAAAACCTGACAGGCTGGTTCCGTTGCCACGCGGCCCATGGCAGGCCGTACAAGCAGCGATCCCGCGCTCAGCATCACCGAAGCGGTAAAGCGCCTGACCAGTTTCAATGGATGATTCGGGAGTCGTATTGTCTGAAATTGGCAGGCTGGCATAGTAAGCAGCCAGATCAGCCATATCCTGTTCATTGAGCGGCATTGCCATCCCGCCCATCACTGGATCATTACGGCCCTGCTTGCCTCCTGTGGTCATACCCAGCTTGAAATCTTTCAGCTGTTTCTCAAGATAACCGGGATGCTGACCAGCGATTTTAGGGTATTGCGCCATTATGCCGTTACCATCTGCACCATGACAGGCGGCACACGTTGCGGCTTTTGCTTTTCCAGCTTCTGCGTCTCCTTGGGCCCAGGTTGAGCAACTGGCAAGAAGAGTCAATATCAGTGCTAATTTCTTCATGACATTCCGTTTATAATTATTGAGCTTCCAGTACCACAAGTAATGCTCAGTTACATGGTATACAATGCGACCACAAACCAAACATGGTTGCTTATATTTTACACCTTTTCACATAAAAGTAATCAGTTGACTACATAAAGACTTGACGGAGTTAACAGTGAATCAACCTCTCAACTATAGAAACACAAGATTCATCACAAGTGCACCGGACATCCGCCACTTGCCAAACGACACAGGCGTTGAGATCGCATTTGCTGGCCGCTCCAACGCAGGCAAGTCGAGTGCCCTGAACCGCATTACCGATCAGAAAAGCCTGGCACGTACCTCTAAAACACCGGGCCGTACCCAGCTGATCAACATGTTTGAAGTTGTTAACGGCTGTAACCTGATTGACCTGCCTGGCTACGGCTTTGCCCAGGTTCCGCTGGAAATGAAACTGAAGTGGCAAAAGTCACTGGGTGAATACCTGCAGAAACGCGAATGCCTGCAAGGCCTAGTGGTACTGATGGATATCCGCCACCCGATGAAGGATCTTGACCAGCAAATGATCAGCTGGGCCGTTGAGAGCCGCCTGCCGGTGCTGGTTCTACTGACGAAAGCAGACAAACTGAAAAGCGGTGCTCGCAAGCAGCAGCTAATGAAAGTACGTGAAACTTCACTGGCCTTCGGCGGCGACGTTCAGGTTGAAGTGTTCTCTTCTCTGAAAGGCCTTGGTGTTGATCAGGTTCGCCGCAAGCTGGACAGCTGGTTCGCCCCTGAGCTGGAGCGTCAACAGGCACTGCTGGAAAGTGAAGAAGCGTTTCTTGACGACGATGCCGAATAAGCAATAACCGGCGTGATTATGGCTCTGTTTTCAGGGCCATAAAAATTCCCCACCTTCCAGGTGGGGCAACGGGAGAGAAATAGGAGGTTTTTATTTTTGTCCTAAAAGGATCAATGATTTCCCAAACCAACGCAAGTTTTTTATCCGGCTTTTGTTTATTTTTCCATCACTAATTTCGCCTTCCTGACCGTATTTCCCGCCACAAAACATCAACTTTTAAGGCTTTAGCCACAAAACCTGCCTCAATTAGTTTTTCATGCAAAATAAGTAACAAAAGATGTCTTTCTCATGCGCTAATTATGGAATTTAATTACAGATTTAAGATATGACAGGTGAAAAAAAAGCCACCCCAAGCAGAGAGTGGCTATTTCATGGATTTGTTGGCTAGCCGGTATCAGACCCGCTACCAATAACAAATATGAACAAGAAGCGTGAATAATTATACCCACCTCATACTAATAATTAAAGTAATTACTCTAAACAAACAACAAAGAGTGAGCTAAGGCGCAAATCGTTAAAGATATTAAATGGGATAAGATAAAAATGTCCCAATTACTCAAATTGCAACAATGCGCATATGTTTTAAGCAGAAACTTAAGAACTGCTGGTTAAAACAGCAGAAAAAGAAAGAAAAGGTGGTATTAAAGAGAAAAGAAAGAGTAAAAAAGACAGGAGCGAAGAGTTTTGGCGGCCCAAAATAAAAAACGCCCTGGCCAAATGGCCAGGGCGGCTGAATCAGCCAAATCCAATAACGTGAAACAAAAGGTCTGAAAGATAGAACATCTTACCTCTGTACCCTACGCCGTTAACTGTATATCAAATGCACAGATTTTAAAAGACATTTTTGTAGTTTTTTTTCATTTTCTCGTAACTCAATTATACAAATAGTAATTTTCTTATTGATTATTTCTCATAAAAAAATAGCCAGCACTTGGCTGGCTATGATTTAAAAAAGGCAATTTTGCGGTTAAAAAGCCTTAGTGGGCTTGGTCCCAGTTATCGCCAGAACCAGCTTCAGCAATCAAAGGCACGTCCAATTCTGCTGCCGATTCCATCAGACGACGGATTTCAGCCGACACGCTTTCCAGCTCTGATTCCTGTACTTCAAAAACAAGTTCGTCATGAACTTGCATTAACAAACGTACACGACCCGGTTCCTGCTGTTCAACCCACTCATCAACCATCACCATCGCGCGCTTGATGATATCGGCAGCCGTCCCCTGCATCGGTGCGTTGATCGCCGCACGTTCAGCCGCTTTACGGCGCATTCCGTTGCGGGACTTAATGTCCGGCAGGTACAGGCGGCGACCGAACAGGGTTTCAACATAACCCTGCTCGCTGGCAGCTATACGGGTGCTTTCCATGTATTCCAGCACGCCCGGGTAGCGCTCGAAGTACACATTCATATATTCCTGCGCTTCGTTACGCCCCATATCCAGTTGCTTAGCCAGGCCAAAGGCACTCATACCGTAGATCAAACCAAAGTTAATCGCTTTGGCGCGACGACGCTGCTCACTGGTAACCGATTCAATCGGCAGACCCAGAATTTCCGCTGCCGTTGCTGCGTGGATATCTTTACCGTGTTTGAACGCATCCACCAGCGCCTTATCACCAGACAGGTGGGCCATGATACGCAGCTCAATCTGCGAGTAGTCGACAGCCAGTACCTTGTAGCCAGTCGGAGCGATGAATGCCTGACGGATACGACGGCCTTCTTCGTTACGAACAGGGATATTCTGCAGGTTAGGATCACTGGACGACAGACGACCGGTTGCCGTCACCGCCTGGTGATATGAAGTATGAACACGACCGGTCGCCGGATTAACCATCTTCGGCAACTTGTCAGTATAAGTGGACTTCAGTTTGGCCAGACCGCGATATTCCAAGATCAGCTTCGGCAGCGGGTAGTCCAGCGCCAGTTCCTGCAACACTTCTTCGTTTGTCGACGGCGCGCCTGACGGCGTTTTCTTCAGTACCGGCAGTCCCATTTTTTCAAACAGGATCGCCTGCAGCTGTTTAGGTGAGCTTAAGTTGAACTCTTGCTCGGCGATTTCGTATGCCTTCTGCTCAAGCTCATCCAGGCGGGCTGCAATTTCTGCCGACTGGGCACTGAGCTGCATGCTGTCAATCAGCACCCCGGTACGCTCCATACGAGACAGTACAGGCACCAGCGGCATCTCAATATCTTCGAAAACCGACTTCAGCTTCTCATCCGCATTCACTTTTTCGATCAGCAGGTTATGCAGACGCAAAGTAATATCCGCATCTTCAGCCGCATACGGGCCGGCTTGCTCCAGGTCGATTTGGTTGAAGGTCAGCTGCTTCTTACCTTTACCTGCAATTTCTTCAAAGCTGATCGTCTTATGTTCCAGATAACGCAGTGCCAGGCTGTCCATATCATGACGGCCGACCACACTGTTAAACACATAAGATTCCAGCATGGTATCGAACTTAATGCCCTGCATCCCAATGTCATAGCGTGCCAGGATGCTGGCGTCGAATTTCAGATTCTGACCGACCTTGGCCTGCTGCGGATCTTCCAGCAACGGCTTCAGCTGCGCCAATACCCAATCGCGATCCAGCTGAGCCGGCGCATCCAGGTAGTCATGGGCGACAGGGACATAAGCGGCTTTGCCTTCTTCTGCCGCAAACGACACACCGACCAGGTTTGCCGTCATGTAATCCAAACCATCCGTTTCAGTATCAAAGGCAAATACCTCCGAGGACTTCAGAATTTCCAGCCAAGTGTTGAATGACGCTTCATCCAGCACCGTCTCATAACCGCTGCGGTCAATCACAGGTGCAACCGGCTTTTTCTCTGCCGGGGCAGAAGCCGCTTTCTCGTCAGCAACAATTTTGCCGTCACTGCCATCCAGCATTTCCGACAACCAGCGGCGGAACTGCAGCTTGCCGAACAGTTTGGTCAGTTCATCGGTATCCGGCTCACCTTTGCGCAGCTGATCCGGTGTTACATCCAGCTCAACATCCAACTTAATGGTAGCCAGCTCATAAGACAGGTAAGCCGCTTCTTTATGCTCTTCGAGCTTTTTCGGCATGGTTTTCGAACCACGAAAACCAAGCGCCGGGATATCATCCAGGTTGGCATACAGCGCATCCAGGCCACCGATACCGGTCAGCAACGCCTTCGCCGTCTTCTCACCCACACCCGGTACACCCGGAATGTTATCGACCTTATCACCCATCAGGGCAAGGTAGTCGATAATCAGCTCAGGGCCGATACCGAACTTATCCACAACCCCGGCCGGATCCATCACTACGTCCGTCATGGTGTTGATCAAAGTAACATTCGGATCCACCAACTGCGCCATATCCTTATCACCGGTACTGATCAATACCGGCATACCCGCTTTCGACGCCTGAGTCGCCAACGTACCGATCACATCATCCGCCTCTACCCCGGACACCGAGATCAATGGCAGTCCCATTGCTTTGATCACCGCATGCAAGGGTTCGATCTGACCGCGCAGATCATCCGGCATTGGCGGACGATGCGCCTTATACTCAGGGTAGATCTCATCACGGAAAGTTTTGCCTTTTGCATCAAAGATCACCGCTACATGCTCGGTTGCATACTGGCGCAACATGCTACGCAGCATATTAACTACGCCATAGACAGCACCCGTCGGTTCGCCATCTGAATTGGTGAAGTTCGGTGCCGCGTGATAGGCACGGTACAGGTAGGATGATCCGTCAATCAGAATAAGTGGATTTTCTGGGATAGTTGCCATAAAGATATTCTTATATCCAGGGGATGAAGGAATTAGGACACTAGGATGCCACGACAACAGGCAACTGTTAACTACTGAATGTTTTCCACCAACCAAGCTTAATCTGTGGATAACTTTGTTAGTATTTAATTTATACCCGTTGATCAGAATTCATAAAAAATAATCAATTTTCAAACAAACCAATATTAATCAACAACTTAAGATCTAATGCAAAAATGGATCCTCGATCCTAAAATGATCATTAATTGTGGAAAAAGTTAACAGACCGATCTGAAATAAGCTTTACTGGGTGTAAAATTAGACAATTCTGACCATAAAGGAAGCCAATATGAAGAAGATTGCGGTTATTTTGAGCGGCTCAGGAGTATTTGACGGAACAGAAATCCACGAGGCAGTACTGGCCCTTCATGCGATTGAGCAAGAAGGGGCAAGCTGGCATTGTTTTGCACCAAATATTGCTCAGCACCATGTCATCAATCACCTGACTGGTGAAGAAATGGATGAGAAACGCAATGTCTTGATCGAAGCCGCCCGCATTGCCCGCGGCAACATTGAAAATATTGAAAACCTCAAAGCCGCTGACTATGACGGCTTACTGCTGCCGGGCGGCTTTGGCGCAGCCAAGAATTTGTCCGACTTTGCCTTTACCGGTGCTGGTTGCGAGATTAACCCGGAAGTCAAAAGAGCCTGCCAGGAATTCGCGAAAGAAGAGAAACCTGCAGGCTTTTTATGTATCGCCCCGGTAATGATCCCTGCCATTTACGGACCAGGGGCCAAAGGAACCATTGGCTATGATGCGGATACCGCTCACGCATTTAACAAAATGGGAGGAGAACATATTAACTGCCCTGTTGATGACTATGTTCTTGATCAGAAGCGCCGTATCCTGACTACCCCTGCCTACATGCAGGCAAGCAGCATCAGTGAAGCGGCCAGTGGGATCAATAAGCTGGTAAAGGAACTGGTGAAATTAGCTTAGCGGGATCAAAGAGAACGTTTTTACAAACGGTAGATAAAGAAAAGCGGCGCTACTTTGGGGAGCGCCGCCCAGCAGAATTGGTGTTCGTTTTCAGCCCTACACTAAAAACCGACCATAGCTGAAGTACACTGGAAGCAATGTGAGCAATGTCGTGCCTTCAAACAAGGGAGCCGTTTTGCTTTCCTCCCTCGCTGAGTGCCAGTTAATAATAACCATTCTCATTTGCTTTGCAAGCATTTTGTTGAGAATTATTGTCATTTAATTGCCAGCGACTTCACAAAATGTAACCTATAATCTTCAATTCCGTCTTTTTTCTCCATGTGTTCAATGAGATAGCTATTTCTCAGTAACAAACGCAACATAGCCGGAAAACGGTTACGCGATTTCACCCGCAGCTCTTGATACCCCTGCTCGGCTACCCAAGCTTCCTGGGCCTCCAGCAGTGCCTGAGCGACACCGCTACAACGCCCTTCCGGCGCGACGCCACCCAACCAGCTATAGAAGCAGGTTTCAGACAAACGGTAGCCAATCTTCACTCCGACTAACTGACCGTCTTTCTCCGCGACCAGGATCAGGGGCTCGCGGCCTTTTAGCCTGGCTTCCAGCGCAGCTTCATCAGCAGGAGAAGCAAACTCCTTAATCCGGGCCAGTACCGTTACCGCTTCAGCAATATCTGTCTGACGTATCTTCATCATTTTTCTCCCTGCCGATTCACACAAAAAAGCCGGCTCAAGGCCGGCTTCTCAGTGTAATACCAAACGTTTTAATAATCAGGTACCGATTATTGTTCTGTCGGTATCCAGTCCTGCTGCGCTCCGGCCTTTGGACGAATGGTCGTCAGGCGCTTGATCAGATAATTCAGCAACACACCGTAAAGCGGAACAAACAGGCTCAGGCTGATGATCATCTTGAAGCTGTAATCCACCAGTGCAATTTCCACCCAGTTTTCCGCCATGAACGGATCCGGGCTGTTGTAGAAAGCAATTGCAAAGAAAGCAATCGTATCCAGAGCATTACCAAAGATGGTCGAGCAGGTCGGCGCCACCCACCACTGCTTGGTCTGACGCAGGCGGTTAAATACCGAAACATCCATGATCTGGCCCAGCAGATATGCCATAAAGCTGGCTATCGCGATCCGAGCAACAAACAGATTGAACTCAGCTAAATGTGACCAGCCCTGATATTCCCCCTGGTAGAACAACACCGAAAGAACATAGGAGATCACCAGAGCCGGAGCCATCACCCGCAGGATGATCTGACGTGCCATCGAAGCACCGAAAATCCGTACGGTCAGATCCGTCGCCAGGAAAATAAACGGGAAGGTAAATGCGCCCCAGGTCGTGTGGAAGCCAAAGATGGTAAACGGCAATTGCACCAGATAATTACTTGAAGCAATAACCAGCAGGTGGAAGACAACCAGAATCGAAAGGGCTTTGCGCTGCTGCGCGAATGAAAATTGAGATGCAGTCATGTAAGACCTTTTTGTCATTGGGGGAGAGGGAACCCAAAACACTGCCGCCGGGCGATCAGGCTCGACCGCAGCAACCGAAGCGGCGATTATACATTAACCACTTACGTTGCCCAGCTAAAAATCAAACTGAACACAAAGCAACCGTTTGCAGAGGGTGGAAAGCATTTTTGCCGCAAAAATTGCCAGCACAAAACTGCACTAACTAGCCCAGCAAACGGGCCAGGAAGACCAGGGTTTCCTGATCGTCTGCCGACAGCCCTTCCAGCCACAATGCCGAAGAATAGTGCTCGCCTTTTAACAACAAGCGGCAACCTTCAAAATCAATCAGCCATACATGCAGATCCGCATTCAGTTCCCGCTCCAACACCTGCGCATCAATCCGTGCTACCAATTGATCTGCCACTAAAGGGAAACTGTCGTAATCAAAATCCGGCCCGTCGATTTGCAGCAGCCCGGAGGCCACATCCAACTCGCGACAGCTGAAAACTAGATGAGAAGCAGGAGAGTGTACAGTTGCCATGGAAGGCTCCTTTTTTCAGATAACAGCAGGGCAATTTACAGACATTCTGACAGCAGAATAACCAGCCTACTGGCATTTCTGTAACCAATTGTTTCTATGGGTATCAAGCAATAAAGAAACTATAGCCAGCGAGGTGTGCTTCGTGTTCTTATTAGCCCCGCAGTCCGGAAGCGAGAAAACGAATACCGTCCTTTCCCTTTTTCCGGTCGGCAGGTGAATAAACATTCTCACCAAATACGCAAGCTGTTTTGTAGCGAACTGGACATACTTAGTATGTTTCTTTGACGCATTTCAACCGGACCCAGGCAGTCCGGTTTTTTTTATTCTATTCCCAGCGTCAGGTGCTCTTCGATAAGGGTCAGGAAGGCATCGCCGTATTTTTCCAACTTGCGATGACCGACACCGTTCACCGCCAGCAACTCACCAGCAGAGGTCGGCAGCATTTCCGCCATCTCCATCAGGGTCGCATCATTGAACACCACATATGGCGGCAGATCTTCTTCATCAGCAATGGCTTTACGAAGCTTACGCAGCTTGGCAAACAGCTTCTTGTCATAATGGCGGCTAGCCAACTTGTCATTCTTGGCACTGCGCGCGGCAATATCCAGTCGAGGCACTGCCAGTTCCAATTCGACTTCACCACGCAGGACACCACGGGCTTTCTCAGTCAGCTGCAAAGTTGAGCTGCGGACAATATTCTGGACCAGGTAACCGCGATGGATCAGCTGGCGCAGAATACTGACCCAGAACTCATGGCTGTGCTCGCGGCCAATACCATGAGTACTCAACTTGTCATGGCCAAGCTCGCGGATCCGCTGGTTCTGCATCCCGCGCAGCACATCAACGACATGGTTAACCCCGAAACTCTGGTTAACCCGATATACACAGGACAAGGCTTTCTGTGCCACTTCCACCGCAGCAAAACGCTTCGGCGGATCCAGGCAGATATCGCAGTTACCGCAAGGCTCTTCGCGGTATTCACCAAAATAGTTCAACAGTACCTGACGGCGACAAGTCTGGGCTTCGGCAAAGGCACCCATGGCATTGAGCTTATGGCTCTCGATCTGTTTCTGTGCCCCGTCTTCTTTTTCATCCAGACAACGGCGCAGCCAGGCCAGATCTGAAGGGTCATAGAACATCACCGCCTCGGCTGGCAGTCCGTCACGCCCGGCACGCCCGGTTTCCTGATAGTAAGATTCGATATTGCGGGGAATGTCGTAGTGCACCACAAAACGGACATTGGGCTTGTTGATGCCCATGCCGAAAGCCACGGTCGCCACCACGATATGGATATCATCGCGCTGGAAATCTTCCTGCACCCTTGCACGCTCATCGAATTCCAGGCCGGCATGATAGGCCGCCGCCCGGATCCCGCTCTCACACAATTTCTCGGTGATCTGCTCCACCCGCTTACGGCTGTTGCAGTAGACAATCCCACACTGCCCCCGTACACCGCGCAGGTAACTGCTCAGCTGTGACATCGGCTTGTACTTTTCCTGCAGGGTATAGCGGATATTCGGGCGGTCGAAGCTACCCAGGTAGATATGCGGATCCGTCAGGCTCAGGCGCGACAGGATATCCTGACGGGTTGTCTCGTCAGCCGTCGCGGTAAGAGCAATAATTGGCAGCTGGTCAAAATGCTGTTTCAGGGTACCCAACGCAGCATATTCAGGACGAAAATCATGGCCCCACTGCGAAATACAGTGCGCTTCATCCACGGCCACCAGACTGAGCGGCATATCGCGCAGTCGCTCCATAAATTCCCGGGTCATCACCCGCTCCGGCGAGACATAAGCCAGCTTGACCTCACCGTCCTGCATAGCGCGGTAAGTTTCCTGCATCGCCTCGCGGGACTGGGTAGAGTTAAGACAGGCAGCCGCCACCCCATTAGCTTTGAGCTGGTCGACCTGGTCTTTCATCAGGGAGATCAAGGGAGAGACCACCAGCGTCAACCCATCGCACATCAGGGCCGGGATCTGGTAGCACAGCGATTTACCGCCACCGGTCGGCATGATCACTAGGCAGTCACGGCCTTCGGCAACCGCTTCGATCACCTCTTGCTGACCGGTACGGAATGTCTGGTAACCAAACACATCCTGCAAAATCTGCTCACTGGCCGGAAGGGAGACGGACTGACAAACGGCGGCGCTGCTAGATGACATAAATCGACTCTTTCATAAACGAGCTGGCTATTCTATACCAATCAGATCAGCGATGGGAGCACCACCATCGCTTCGCCGCCCCCAGTTCACACTCGGGAAGCAGCCCGGCTGATAATCACAGGTGACACTGCAAGCGAACACGTTTTATACTGGTTTTGCATATTTTTATGAAAATACATGCAATCCCATCCGCCGCATACGACAAGAGATTCAATGAACGAACAAAACCAGGAAACCCGGCGCGGGGTCATCCTTGCCCTTTCCGCCTATACCATGTGGGGGATCGCCCCGATTTATTTCAAAACGCTCCAGGCAGTCAGCCCGCTGGAAATTCTCAGCCACCGGGTGATCTGGTCGTTTTTCTTTATTGCTGCCATTATCTGGTTCAGCAAAAGCTGGAGTAAGGTCCGGGCCGTGCTGCGCCAACCGAAAACCCTGCTGATCCTAGTGGCCACCTCACTGCTGGTCGGCGGTAACTGGCTGATTTTTATCTGGGCCGTCAACAATAACTATATGCTTGATGCCAGCCTTGGCTATTACATCAACCCGCTGCTCAATGTCATGCTGGGCATGCTGTTCCTGGGCGAACGGCTAAGGCCATTGCAGTGGGTAGCGGTATTCTTTGCCGCCTGTGGTGTCGGTGTCCAGCTGCTCAAATTCAGCTCCCTGCCCTGGGTTGCCCTGGCACTGGCGACTAGCTTTGGTCTTTACGGCCTGATGCGGAAAAAAATCCGCCTTGATGCAGAAACCGGACTGTTCATGGAAACCTGCCTGCTGCTGCCGCTGGCAGCCTGCTATGTGTTGTTCATAGCTGACAGCCCGACATCGGACTGGACCACCAACCCAATGAACACCAACCTGTTGTTGATGGCTGCCGGTATTGTCACCACTGTGCCCCTGCTCTGTTTTACCGGAGCCGCGACCAAACTCAGGCTGTCCACCCTCGGCTTTTTTCAGTACATCGGCCCGAGCCTGATGTTCCTGCTTGCCATTACCGTCTACGGTGAGCAATTTACCGCCGACAAAGGCTACACCTTTGCCTTTATCTGGGGCGCTCTGATGCTGTTCAGCTTCGACGGCATCCGGGGCCACCGCCAAAGCCGCAAACTGGCCCGCACCAGCTAATAACCCCGGCGGCTTGTCATTATTTTACAAGCCGCCTCCCTTCACATATGGTCTACTGATAAATCTCATCATAATTCCGCTAAGGCAACAAACGGGCAGTACAGGATGAACAAGGATACGGTTAACCATCAGACTACAGGCATTGAAGACATCAGCCTGATTGATGCCCATTACCGCCAGTTTGCCTTCAAGCGCCACTACCACCTCGACTACCACATGGGATTAATCACAGAAGGCCAGCAGGAATACTATTTCAACGGCACCCGCTACCGGGCAGGGAAAGGGGAGCTGGTGATCATGCCGCCCGACGAAATCCATGACGGCCAACCGCAGCAGGACAGCGGCTATAAAGTTAAAGTATTCAGTATCACCCCGGACTGGCTCCACAAGCAGGCCGATGAACTCGGCGCCAAAGGACAGGTCTATTTTCCCCTCCATAAGGTGGCCGACAACCAGCTGTTTTTCGATCTCAGCCAGCTACACTGCAAGCTGGGCAATCCCCTGTTCCCGCAACTGGCCAAAGACTGTATGCCGATTGAGTACTTCTCCAAACTGCTCACCCGCCACAGCCAGCTGCGGCCCAAACAGGCAGTTCCGCTCGGCAGTAAAGACCTCAACCAGCTGCGCGACTACCTGATGGCAAACCTTGACCAGAAGATCAGTCTAGAGAGCCTGGCCGCGCTGTGCGACCTCAGCCCGTCGCAACTGCTGCGCCAGTTTAAAAAAGCCACCGGCATGACGCCTTATGCCTGGCTGGCGCGGCTGCGACTGGAACATGCCATGGCCTTGCTCAAAGCCGGTTACAGCAGTACTGAAGTGGCCTATCGGGTCGGTTTTTATGATCAGGCCCACTTTGTCCGCAGTTTCCGCCAGGCCTTCGGCGTCGCCCCTTCAGCCGTCAAGTAACAACTCAATCCACCCGGTGTTAATTTTTTACAAGCGCGGGCTGACAGAACAAGGCAATCTATCGCCTGCAATATCACCTTGCATTACATCGTTTGAATTACATCATCCTGAACCGCATCGCCCGGAAAGAACAGCCATGAACGAAATCACACCACTTATCACCTTACTGACCGTCCACATCCTTGCCCTGATGAGCCCGGGCCCGGACTTCGCCCTGGTGGTACAAAACGCCGGTCGTTACGGCCGACAAACCGGGATCACTATCGCCCTTGGCCTGTCTCTGGGGATCCTGATGCATTCCATCCTCAGCCTGACCGGAGCCAGCCTGCTGATCCACCAGCACCCGACACTGTTTGCCCTGCTTCAGGCCGCTGGCGGCAGTTACCTGTTATGGCTTGGAGCCGGCGCGCTGAAAAGCACGCTCAAACCCACGCTAAAAAAATTGTGGAGAAAATCAGAACAGCGGAGTAAATCAGCACAAGTCACCGAGCAGAACCCTGAGAAGCCAACCAAGCTGATTGCTAACCGTAAGCAAGCACTGGCGAAAGGCTTTACGACCAACATTCTCAACCCGAAAGCATTAGTATTTTTCCTCAGCCTGCTATCTACCTTGGTACCGGCTCATATGTCACTGAGCGGCAAGGCCGGAGCCATCGGCCTGCTGTGGCTGAGCTCTTTCCTCTGGTTCGCCCTGCTGGCATGGCTGCTGACCGGACAACGAATGCAACAAAAACTTCAGCGCTGGACACCTTATATCGACGGGCTGTGCGGCATGCTGTTTGTTGTTATCGGCGGGATGATCCTGCTCAATATCACCCTGCTGAGCTGATTGGAAAACAAGGCAAATTCTTGATTACGACCACAAAACAGCCATGAGAAATTAGACAGTCCGGCATTCCGCTCTTACGCTTTTTTGTTAACCCCATGGTTGCATAAGAGGAAAAGTCATGGCGCGGACACTAACCCAACTGGCGATGGCCGTTGTGGCAGCCAGCCTGTTTATCTCACCGGTGATCAGTAAGGAAGCAGGCAAAACCACCAACAAACAGACGGCAGATCAGGTAGCTCCGGAAACGACAACCGGGCGAAGTACCCAAACCCTGGTCCGCGGCAAAGAGTGGATGGTGGCTGCCGCCAACCCGTATGCCAGTGAAGCCGGTGCTGCCATTCTGCGTCAGGGTGGCAATGCTATTGATGCCATGGTAACAACCCAGCTGGTTCTCGGGCTGACAGAGCCGCAATCCTCCGGCATCGGCGGCGGTGCCTTCCTCGTCTACTGGGATGCCGAAAAAGATCGTCTCACTACCTTTGACGGCCGGGAAACAGCTCCGTTTGCCGCCACACCGCGCCTGTTCCAGACCCCAGAAGGCCAACCACTGGCCTTTTTCGATGCCGTCGTCGGCGGCCGCTCAGTCGGTACCCCCGGCACTGTGATGCTGATGTGGCGCACTCACCAGCGCTACGGCAAATTACCGTGGCGCGATCTGTTTTCACCGGCCATCAAACTGGCCAAAGACGGCTTTCTTGTCAGCCCGCGGCTTGCAACACTTATCGCCAATGATCAGGAACGCCTGAAACGCTGGAAAGACACCGAAGCCTATTTCTTCAATCAGGACGGCAGTCCGCTTCGGGCCGGGCAAACCCTCACTAACCCGGCTTATGCCGATACCCTGACCCAAATCGCCGAACGCGGAGCCAGTGCTTTCTACCATGGTGACATTGCCAAAGATATTGTCCGCACGGTACGCAAGGCGGAAGACAACCCCGGCGTTCTCAGTGCCATGGATCTGGCGACCTACCAAATCAAAGAACGTAAGCCGGTCTGTGCCCCCTACCGCCAGTTCGAAATCTGCGGAATGGGGCCGCCAAGCTCAGGTGCTCTGACCCTTGGCCAGATAATGGGTATGCTCAGCCACTTCCCACTGGATAAAATGGGCCGCAATGATATCAACAGCTGGCGCCTGATCGGTGATGCTTCCCGTCTGGCTTTTGCTGACCGCGGCCGCTATATGGCCGACAGCGATTATGTCCCGATGCCAACAGCAGGCCTGCTGGCCGATGACTACCTGGCACAGCGCGCAACTCTGCTGAAAGGCGATAACGCCCTGACAAAGGTTGAGCCGGGGCAGCCAGTCTGGTCCCATGCGATGAATTACACCACCGATGAGGCACTGGAACTGCCCTCCACCAGCCACTTCTCAATCGTCGATCGCGACCGCAATGTGGTCTCTGTGACCACCACCATAGAGAACGGCTTCGGCTCCCGACTGATGGTCCGCGGCTTCCTGCTCAACAATGAACTGACCGACTTCTCGTTCCGCACCCACATTGACGGCCGCCCCATCGCCAACCGCCTCGAGCCGGGCAAGCGTCCGCGTTCCTCGATGGCCCCAACCATAGTGATGCGCAAAGGCACCCCGTATCTCGCTATCGGTTCACCGGGCGGCAGCCAGATCATCGGCTATGTCGCCAAAACCCTGGTCGGCCACCTCGACTGGAACCTCGACCTGCAGCAAGCCATCAACCTGCCGAATATGAATAACCGCTTCGGTGCGTTCGAGCTGGAACAGGGCACAGCCGCCGAGCAGTGGGCGCCGAAGCTTGAGCAAATCGGCTTCGAGATCAAAGTCAAAGACCTGAACTCCGGAGTCCAGGCAATTAAAATTGACGGCAAACAGCTCACCGGAGCCGCCGACCCGCGCAGGGAAGGCAAAGTGATCGCCCAATAAGCGCTTTAAGGATCACAAACGACGAGCACAAAAAAGCCCGCCGGTATCAACCTGCGGGCTTTTTCAATATGAATGAATAATTACATCGGCTGCAGTTTCGCGTACTGGGTTACCAGCCACTTGATACCTTCACCGTTGAAGGCCACCTGTACCCTGCTCTGGGCACCGCTGCCTTCAAAGTTAATGATGGTACCTTCACCAAACTTCGGATGCATCACCCGCTGACCAAGATTGAAGCCGGTCTGGTTGAAGTTATCATTCACTTTAGCCTGGCTGAAACGACCCGCACTGGCCGGACGCGAAACCTGTGCCTTCATCCGGACTTCCTCGACAAACTCCGACGGGATCTCACGGATAAAGCGGGATGGCTTATGGAAGTTATCCTTGCCATACAGACGGCGCATCTCAGCATAAGTGATATATAGCTTCTGCATCGCACGAGTCATACCCACGTAGCAAAGGCGACGCTCTTCTTCCAGGCGGCCCACTTCCTCGGTAGTGCGTGAACTCGGGAACATGCCCTCCTCAACACCGACCATGAAGACTACCGGGAACTCCAGACCTTTAGCGCTGTGCATTGTCATCAGCTGCACCGCATCTTCAAACTCGTCGGCCTGACCTTCACCGGCTTCCAGCGCCGCATGAGAAAGGAAAGCCGCCAGCGGACTCATATCTTCGGCTTCTTCCGGCACCTCAAACTGACGGGTCGCCGTGACCAATTCCTCAAGGTTTTCAATACGGGCCTGAGCTTTTTCTCCTTTCTCCTGCTCGTACATTGCACGCAGCCCGGAGTTGCGGATCACCTCGTCAGTCTGCTGGAACAGCGGCTGCTCACGGGTATCATCTTCCAGTGCATTTATCAGCTCAATGAAACGGCGCAGCGAGTTAGCAGCACGGCCTGCCAGCACCTGCTCTTCCAGCAGGGAGACACTTGCCTGCCACAAAGTCGCGCCGCGATCACGGGCTGCCATGCGGATAGTTTCCAGCGTGCGATCACCCAAACCACGGGCAGGGGTATTCACCACGCGTTCAAAAGAAGCATCGTCATTACGGTTGGACATCAGGCGCAGATAAGCCAAAGCATCTTTAATTTCCTGACGCTCGAAGAAGCGCATGCCGCCATAAATGCGGTAAGGCAGACCGGTCTGAATCAATGCTTCTTCCAGCACCCGCGACTGGGCGTTGCTACGATACAGAAGTGCAGTCTCATTGAGCGCACCACCCTTGTCCTGCCATTCCTTAATCTTGCCGACCGCAAAGCGGGCTTCATCCAGCTCATTGAAAGCGGAATAAACAGAGATCGCTTCACCTTCGTCACCATCGGTCCAGAGATTTTTACCCATTCGCTCATTATTGTGGGCGATCAGTTCGTTGGCCGCTTTCAGGATATTGCCGGTCGAGCGGTAGTTCTGCTCCAGGAAAATGGATGAGGCGTTAGAAAAGTCACGCAGGAAACGCTGGATATTTTCTACCTGGGCACCACGCCAGCCGTAAATCGACTGATCATCATCACCGACAATCATGACATTACAATCCGGTCCCGCCATCAGGCGCAACCAGGCAAACTGGATGTTGTTGGTATCCTGGAACTCGTCAACCAGGATGTGCTTAAAGCGCGCCTGATAATGCTCGCGGATATGTTTGCTGCGCTGCAGCAGTTCAAATGCCCGCAGCAACAACTCAGCAAAGTCGACCAGGCCGGCACGGTCGCAAGCTTCCTGGTAAGCGGCATAGACCCGCAACCAGGTCTGCTCGACCGGATCGTTGAACGTTTCAATATGAGCCGGGCGCAAACCCTCATCTTTCTTACCGTTGATATACCAGGCGGCCTGGCGTGCAGGCCACTGTTTCTCGTCCAGGTTCTGGGCTTTGATCAGGCGGCGCAGCAGGCGCATCTGATCTTCAGAATCCAGGATATTGAAATCTTCCGGCAAACTGGCATCAAGGTAATGAGCACGCAGCATACGGTGACACAGGCCGTGGAAAGTACCGTTCCACATCCCGGCACAGGAGCCCTGCATCAGCTCATTGATACGACCGCGCATTTCAGCCGCCGCTTTATTGGTGAAGGTCACCGACATGATGGAATACGGTGACGCCTGCTCAATCTGCATCAGCCAGGCGATACGATGAACCAGCACCCGGGTTTTACCACTACCCGCTCCCGCCAGAACCAGGTGATTACCTAACGGCGCAGCCACCGCCTCTCGTTGCTTGTCATTCAGGCCATCTAACAGAAGTGAAGGATCCATCGTTATCTACTGGTTATTTATACAATGCTGATGATTATACCAGCTAAAATTGAGAATGCTTCGAGAACTTCACCGGATGCCTGCGGAATCGGTCACCGCCGCCATACTGCTGTCTTGCTGTTTATAAATTCATCAGATTCAAACTCTTGCCCTGATTTATTTGATCTATGCTTGGAAAGGCGGAATGTTAACGATCGCGAGAAAAAGTTAAAAAAGAGTGAAATAAAACCTCCCCTCGCCCTTTCTTATGTTCCGAGAGCACCGACAGGTGCCACTGATAATCACAAACACACTGAGAGTCATAAAAGGAAGCGTTGCGAACAGCGCAACCGTCAGCAAATCAAAGAGGAATAATTATGAAGAAGACAACCAATATCGCTCTGGCTACCGCAGTAACCGGCCTGCTTGCTCTGGCAGGTACCGCAGCGACAACATCGACGGCCGTGGCAGCAGAAGCGAAAGAGAAGTGCTATGGCGTAGCAAAAGCCGGTAAGAATGACTGTGCAACCAAGACCAGCTCATGTGCCGGTACTTCGAAAACCGACGGTCAGAAGGATGCCTTCATCATGGTCCCTAAAGGCCTGTGTGACCGCCTGGCTGGCAGCTCAAAAACGTCATCCTAACCGCCCTTAATCCTCCATCATTTGCTCAACTGAAGGAATCATTATGAAGAAGACCAATATCGCTCTTGCCACTGCGGTAACAGGCCTGATCGCCCTGGCCGGCACTGTCGCCACTACATCGACGGCCGTTGCCGGTGAAGCGAAAGAGAAATGCTACGGCGTGGTAAAAGCCGGTAAGAATGACTGTGCGACCAAGACCAGCTCATGTGCAGGTACCTCAAAAACAGACGGCCAGAAAGACGCTTTTATCATGGTTCCGAAAGGCCTGTGTGACCGCTTGGCCGGCAGCTCTTCCGAGGCGAAATAAGTGAACGGCCCGGTAGAAAAAGGGATGGTCGGGGTGGGGCTGCGCTCCCCCCACATATCCCAATTCGTGGAACAAAAGCCGGATATCGGCTGGCTGGAAGTGCACAGCGAGAACTATTTCAATCCCGCGTCCACAGCACGCCAGCAGTTGCGTCACCTTGCCGGACACTACCCGATCAGCTGCCACGGTATCGGCCTGTCACTGGGTTCCGCCGATCCCCTCAGCCGGGAACACCTGGTACAGCTGAAGCAACTGGTCGATGACATTGAGCCATTTGCGGTTTCCGATCATCTGAGCTGGAGTTCGGTCGACGGCCAGTTTTTCAATGATTTGCTACCGCTACCCTATACCGAAGACGCCCTGGCACACTTCTGTCACAAAGTTGACCAGGTGCAGGACTTTCTCGGCCGCCAGATGCTGATTGAAAACCCGTCAAGCTACCTGAGCTTTGCCCACTCGGAGATCCCGGAATGGGAATTCCTCCGCGAAGTTCAGCAACGCACCGGCTGTGGCCTGCTGCTCGACCTTAACAATATTTATGTCAGTGCCTTTAACCACGGCTTTGACTGTAACAATTACATCGCGGCACTGGATCCGTCGACGGTGAAAGAAATCCACCTCGCCGGCTTTACGGTAAAACAGTTCGACGACGGCGAAATCTGGATAGATACCCACAGCAAGCCGGTCAGCGAACCAGTGTGGCAGCTCTACCGCCAGTGGCTACAGCTCCACGGTAATACCCCGACCCTGATCGAATGGGACCTGGATATACCGGAGCTGCCTGTTCTGCTTGCCGAAGCCGACAAAGCCACCACTATCATGATGCAGGAGGCAAAAGATGGGCAAATCTCAATCCCGTGATCTTGCGCTGCGCCGGCTCCAGCAGGACTTTGCTGCCGCCCTGCATTACCAACCAAGTCCGGTAACAGATGAAATCACCGACGGCCAATTTCAAGCCGAACAGCTGATCCAGATATATCGTAATAACTTCATCATCAGCCTGTCAGAGATCCTGGAAGTGGTTTATCCGAGCGTGAAGGCAGTGGTCGGTGAGGAATGTTTCAGCCAACTGGCCCGCCAGCATGTACTGACCTGCCCGCTGCAACAAGGGGATGTCAGCCACTATGGCGAAGGCTTGTGTGACACCATCGAAAGCCAGCCGGAACTTAGTGCGGCGGTTCCTTACTTAGCCGATCTGGCCCGTCTGGAATGGAGCCTGGATCTGGCTTCCCGTGCACCGGCCATCGAACCGTCTTTTCCGTTTCACAAGCTGACACAGATCACCGAAGCCAATCTGCCAACACTCAAGCTGGTTGTGCCGGAGCCGACATATGTACTCGATTCACGCTATCCGGTCGCCAGCCTCTGGCAGATGATCACCGATGACCAGATCGAGCCGATTGACCTCAACCAGCCAGAATCGGTAATTATCCAGCATCGACCGGTGCACATGGAGGTGCGGGCGACAACCCCGGACGCGACAGCACTGATCCGGCTCAGCCAGCAACAACAGACTCTGAGTGAGGCCTCCGAGGCCATGCTCACCATACTCGGCGAGCTGATCCAGCAACAGTTTTTTTCCGATATTCATGGTTTGCCAAAGGGAGAATGAGCATGCTGAATTTCATCAAGCAAGTTGACGATCTTACCCGGCGGATCACCGACCCGCTGATCCCCTTTCTATTATTATTCACCCGTCTATGGGTTGCCTGGGTGTTCTTCAAATCCGGTATGGTGAAATACTCCAGCTGGGACAGCACCCTGTACCTGTTTGAGTATGAATACCAGGTTCCGCTGATCCCGTGGCAAATCGCCGCCTATGCCGGTACCGCTGCCGAGCTGATCCTGCCAGCCTTCCTCGCCCTTGGCCTGTTCACCCGGCCAATGACACTGGCTCTGTTTGCTTTCAATATCATTGCCGTGATCTCTTACCCGCTGTTATGGGAAAAAGGCTTCTTCGACCACCAGTTGTGGGGAATGATGATGCTGGTGAATATTTTCTGGGGCGCGGGTTTGTTCTCCGCCGACAAACTGCTCAACAATGAACCCAAGCAAAGCCTACTGGAATAAACTCAATCCCGCCAATTCATAACATGAAGGGATCAAAAAAGGCGATCGATGATCGCCTTTTTCATTCTATGCGCGAGGCTGATTCAGACCAACTCCAGCAACTGTGACAGACTGTGAATTTCCACATCAGGCAGCCATTTGGCCTTCGGTTCCCGGTGCAGCTCTCTTTGCTGATCGTTATACCAGCAAGCCTGAAAACCGTTCTGTTTGGCACCGCCAACATCGGTCACCAGATGATCGCCGACATGAAGAATGCTGCTTGCAGGCAAATCCAACGCCTTCGCCGCCAGCTCAAACATATCTGGCTCCGGCTTTGCCAGACCGTCACGCCCTGCTACCAGTACCCGGTCAAAATAATGTCCCAGGCCGATTTTACCGGCATCAACATTGCCGTTAGTAATCGCGACCAAGGGGAGTTTTTGCTTCAACGCAGACAGCACCCGGTGGGTTTCTTCCGGCACATCAACCTGATTACGAACAACCAGCACCCGGGCAACACCGTCATCAGCAGCCTGCTCGGCCTTCGGCCGGGTGTAGCCAAGCTGCATCAATCCGACCCGCAACACTTCATAGCGCCAGCGGGTAACGTCATGGCGCAGCATAGGGTCCTCGGCCGCCAATTCCATCTTCAGGCGCTTCCAGTCATCCCGCTCCACCTTATGGCTGCACGGATGATGTTCCGCCAGCCAGTCATGCATGGCCTGCTCGGCACGGTGGATCACCGGCCGGTTGTCATACAAGGTGTCGTCTAAATCAAAAGTCAGTGCCTTTAACGGCTGAAGATTGCGATAAAACTGCATGGCAGCCCTCTGTTATCTCTGTTTCGCGCTTAGGCGTTATCCCTGGCGCTTGCCCCGCTTAGCTCTCGGGTGAGCCTCATCATATACCTGTGCCAAATGCTGGAAATCAAGGTGGGTATAGATTTGGGTTGTCGACAGATTAGCATGACCAAGCAATTCCTGCACAGCCCGCAGATCGCCGCTCGACTCCAGCATATGGGTCGCAAAGCTGTGGCGCAGTTTGTGGGGGTTGATGTGGCTCGATACAGCCTGCTTCTGCCCCCATTCGGCCATCCGCTTCTGAACATTCCGGTTGGAAATCCGCGTGCCCTGTTTGGAGACAAACAGCGCCGGCTCACCGCTTCCGGCCAAACTGCCACGCACACGCAACCAATGACCAACCCACTCCCGGGCCAGACCGGCAAACGGTACGATACGCTCTTTGTCACCCTTACCGATCACCCGCAAGTCACCCTTATTCAGACTGACATTCTTAACGTTCAGGTTCACCAGCTCCGACAGACGCAACCCGGCGCCGTACATCAATTCCATCATCGCCCGGTCGCGAATAGATAGGGGATCATCTTCATCAACACTGAGCAGTTGATCCATCTCATCGACATCGAGGTTCTTTGGCAACGGCCTTGCCTTACGCGGTGCCGATACGCCCTTAGCCGGATTGGCCTTCAGGAAACCTTTATTCACCAGATAATCGAAAAAGCTGCGCAACGCTGACAGACGCATCGACAAACTGCTGGCCTTAAGGCCATCACGCATCCCTTTGCTTGCAAGCTGGCGCACCCAACCGGCATCGACTGCATGCCAGTCAGTCACGCCCAGCTCCACCAGCTGCTCAGCCATGGTCGTCAGCTGGCGCTTATAGTTCTGCTGGGTGTGCAGACTCAGCTCACGCTCACTGCGCAAGTATTCGTAGAAACGGAGCAGGGGCTTTTCCAGCCCGGAGGGCAACTGGCTCAATCAAACACCTCACGGGTATACTCCCAGTGATGGATCAGACGGGTCAGGATCAGAGCCAGCTGTTCAACAAACAAAGTGTCCATTGATGGCTGGAAGTGGCCGCCATCATTGCTGGCAAAGCTAAGCACCCCAATCGTGCGCTCCAGCCCCAGCGGCAAGACGACAAAAGAGCCTAAATGCGGCGGTTCATGGAACAGCAGCTCGCTCTCTTGCTTGCGCAAACGTCCGAGATACACCGGACGGCTAGATAGGTGAGCAACTCGGAAACTTTCAAAAGCCCTGCGCTCGAGGTAAAGCTCATCATCCAAGCTGTCAAACAGGCGAAGGGTGTAATCAAGGCCCAGCTGATTGCTGAGCTCGTCCAGGATCGACAATGCCTGGTAAATATTGTGGGTCTGGAACAACTTCTGCTGGGCTCGGGCAAAAATCTCAAACAGCTCGCTGTTTTTCCTTGCCGACCCAATCAGGGAGCCGATTTCACCTTCCAGCTCACGCACCCGGTGGCGCAGCCTGTCAAGCTGGATTTCAACCAGCGATACAGCTCCGCGTTCGCTGTGAGAAACCTGCAGCTCATCCAGCAACTCTGGCTGGCGGTTAAAAAAATCAGGATTGCTGCGCAGAAACTCTGCCACATCCTGATCGGTCAACGGGGTGTCTGCCATTACCGGCAGCTCATCCAGTTGGGATACATCTGTCATAATACTATCTGTCCATCAAAGACATGTGCTACCGGGCCGGTCATATAAAGCGGCTTGCCTTCTCCGGCCCAGCGAATATGGAGTTCGCCTCCCGGCAGGCTGACTTTCACTTTGTCATCCAGCAGCCCCTGGCGACGGCCAACAGCGACAGCCGCACAGGCACCGCTACCGCAAGCCTGGGTTTCACCTGCGCCGCGCTCATAGACCCGCAGCCGGATTTCGTTACGGTTCACAACCTGCATAAAGCCGGCATTTACCCGCTCGGGAAAACGTTCGTGGGATTCTAGCAACGGCCCCAGCGTTTCCACATCAGCAGTGTCCACATCATCGACAACGGTCACACAATGAGGATTGCCCATGCTAACGGCACCGCAGAACAAAGTCTTGTCACCGGCACGCAAGATATAGGTTTTTTCGCTCTGCTTAGCTTTGAACGGGATTTTTCCCGGTTCAAATACAGGGACGCCCATATTGACCGTCACCTGATTGTCGTTTTCCAGCTTCAGCACCATCTTGCCGGCTTTGGTACTGACCGAAATATGGTATTTATTGGTCAGCCCCTTCATCCAGACAAAACGGGCAAAGCAACGGGCACCGTTGCCGCACTGCTCCACTTCACTGCCGTCGGCATTGAAAATCCGGTAATGAAAATCGGTTTCCGGATCATAAGGTGGCTCCACCACCAATAACTGGTCAAAGCCGATCCCGCGATGGCGGTCGGCCAGTCGTCTGATGGCGTCCGGCGAAAAGAATACATTCTGCGTAACGCTGTCCACCACCATGAAGTCATTGCCCAAGCCATGCATTTTCGAGAAATTTATCTGCATGTTGTCCCTTATTTTTATTCTGGCAATACGTGCTCAGACTGCCACAGCTGCTCAAGCAATTCACGCTCACGCACCACGTGGGCATTTTGGCCGTCGACCATGATCTCCGCAGCCCGCACCCGGGTATTATAATTAGATGCCATCACGAAACCATAAGCACCGGCCGAACGTACCGCCAGCAGATCGCCCAGCTCCACGCACAAACCACGATCTTTACCGATAAAATCCCCGGTTTCACAGATAGGACCGACCACATCATAGGTCACGACTTCACCTTCACGCGGCACAACCGGCACGATTTCCTGCCAGGCCTGATACAGCGTCGGGCGGATCAGATCATTCATCGCAGCATCGACAATGGCAAAGTTCTTATGTTCGGTCAGCTTGAGGTACTCGACCCGAGTCAGCATCACCCCGGCATTGGCGGCAATCGCCCGGCCCGGTTCAAACACCAGCTCCAGCTCTTTATGATCTTTCAGGCGAGCCAGCAGCTCTGTCGCATACTCTGACGGCTGCGGCGGCTGTTCATCACTGTATGTCACACCCAGGCCACCACCGACATCAAGGTGATCAATTTCAATACCTTCGGCTTTCAGGGTATCAATCAATGCCAGCAGACGGTCGATGGCATCCACAAACGGGCCGATTTCAGTCAGCTGCGAGCCGATGTGACAGTCAATCCCGGTCACTTCCAGGTTAGGCAGGCTTTTTGCCAGACGATAGACATCCGGTGCCCGATCAAAGGCAATACCGAACTTGTTATCACGCAGGCCGGTGGAAATGTAAGGGTGAGTTTTGGCATCGACATCCGGGTTGATCCGCAATGAAATCGGCGCCACTTTGCCCAGCTCGCCCGCCACCTCGTTAAGACGCTCAAGCTCAGGTTCAGATTCAACATTGAAGCACTTGATACCCAGCTCCAGTGCCCGTTTCATTTCCGCTGCCGTTTTGCCGACACCGGAGAACACGACTTTGGCCGGATCGCCACCGGCGGCGACTACCCGCTCCAGCTCACCCTGCGACACAATATCAAAGCCGGAACCCAGTCGGGCCAGCACATTTAGCACCGCGATGTTGGAGTTCGCCTTAACCGCGTAGCACACCAAGTGCGGATGATCGCCCACCGCCCGGTCAAACGCATGCCAGTGACGCTCCAGAGTTGCCCGCGAGTAAACGTACAGCGGCGTGCCATGACGCTCGGCAAGCTCAGTCAGTGCAATATCTTCGGCCCATAACTGGCCGTCTTGCTGGTAATTAAAATAATCCAATGTTGTCTCTTCCCTGTCCGTTCGCCGTCGTTACTGCTGCTGCTGCTGTTGCTGTTGCTGCTGATCAGAATCTTGAGGCATGTAAAGCGGCCCGCTCTGACCGCAGCCAGTGAGTGCCAGAACACCCAAAACTAAAATTGCTAATAAACCTTTACGCATTTTTTAAAGCCAGTGATTATCATTTCATTGCCCTCTATAATCGCACCAAGAAAACGAAAAGCAATAGGACGCAATGCGATGAATGATACTGAATTTCATAAGTTGGCCGATGAGGTCCTGATGAGCATCGAAGAAGGCATCGACGAATCCGGCGCTGACATCGAATATGAGACCACCGGAAACGTACTGACGCTGGAATTCGAAAACCGTAGCCAGATCGTTATTAACCGCCAGGAACCCCTACATGAAATCTGGGTGGCTTCCAAATCAGGCGGCTACCACTTCAAATACCAAGACGGCGAATGGCACTGTACCCGCAGTGGTGCCGAACTGGTTTCCCTACTGAAGCAAGAATGTTCCCTGCACGCTGAAGAGCCGGTCAACTGGTAACATCGGCTCCTCTTCAAGCATGGTAAAGAACAAACGCAAAAGCCATGATCAAAAAAAGCTAGCCTCAGGCTAGCTTTTTTCTTTTCATTATCTGTCAGCGCATCGACATCATATTGACCGTCGTGCCTGAAGAGGCCGGACGGCGCGCAACCTGCTGCCCGCTCTTGAACGGAATCACCTGCAACTCGCCATTTTCGGTATGCACGATGTCATAGAACTGCGGCAGGTTGAAGTTAATAAAGTTGGCGCTGTAGCTAAACCTGTCATGAGCCGAAGTATAGAAACGGTTAACTCCGTGAACCATTTCATCCTTATCACCGCTGCACTGACGATAAACTTCAATCCGGTTCGCCTCATCCAGGATGTAGATATTGAACCCGGCATCACAGTCTTCAAAGAAGAACTGGATCAGACCTTCACTGGCATAAGAGTCGACAATTTCCGGCGGATGCGGCTCATCAGTCTTCCCCATCACCAGGTTCGCCGAACCGTTCAGCTTGTTAGTCGAAATACAGCTATAGAAATCTACCGAATTCTCCAGCTTCTGTACCGACACACCACGACGTTCAAAGAACAGGCCGTGGGTCTGCTCTCCGATGCGGATTGCTTTAAAGCGACGGCGTTTTTCCTGCTCAACCGGCTTCAGGCGCATCTCGATACATTCAGCCACCAGCTGGTAAACCAGGTTCCGGATCAGGCCGCGCATGTGCTTGCTGTAACAGAACACATCCACTGACTCCGGCGGGATCGCATCCTGGTGCATCTTGCCGAGAATGGTCTTTAGCGCATCGAGCATCGCGCTCTCACCACTGAAATTCAGAGTACGCACTTCATTCCAGGAATTCCGGTAAACCAGATCCACACTGCCGACTAGGCACTTCTGATCCGGGCCGTAGCTGAAAATATCGGTGTTTTTGAAATCGAAACGCACCGAGCGGTTCTTCAGTTCTGTCGTCGGGTCATTTTCCAGATTGATAAACAGGCCAAGCTGGCGGATTTCACACGGACTCGACAGTGCCTGCAAGCTCGGCTGCGGACGACGGATCGGGAAAGTGTTGCGAATATCGCTGACCAGCTGATAAAGCTTATCAATGTCCATCGCCGCATCACGTACCACGGTATGCAGGCAGGTTGATTCGGTCAGCAGACCGTTAAAATACGCCCACGCCACCAGCTTACTCAGGTAACGGTTATGGTCGAGTGACGGACGGCCGATAATGGCGTACGGATCCAGCGAATGCTTATACAGATACCAACCCGCAGGGTTAGTGCGACCAGCAGGCACCTCAATCAGCGTCAGATCCGGTTCATGCAAATCCGGTGAAATCTGCGGGTTAAGCAGCGTTACCTTACCCGGCAGTACCTCAAAGGCCGCGTACAGCTTACGCGCCAGAATACTGATATCTTCCGGGCTGATAGCCGAGGTAATGTTATTACGACGGGCAAAGCGGATCAGGTTACGGTAGCTGAGCATCAGAGCATCAAGCAGCTCATTATGCGCTTCTTTAACTTCCTCGACCTTCCAGTCACGGCGACCGTCCAGCTCCTGAAGTACCTCCTGAGGCCACTGCCAGTCAGAAGTCAGTTTCTCCAGCACCTTGCGGCGCCATGGTACAGAACCAGAAGCCGGTTCACGGGTCAGCTTTTCGTGAGTCTTAAGGTAGAAACAACGGCGCACCAAATCCAGGCGACGGTGATCGTCGATACGCTCCAGGTAACGGGTAACCTTTTCCAGCATCAGGAAATAGGCATCCATACAATACTCAGTGCGATCTTCGGCAAAGAATCGACGCTTGGCGTCCACACTCAGCAATTGGGTGTGCGGGTATTCCCAGGAATAAGCTTCAAGCAAAATCGCTTTCAGCACCGATTTATAAGGGGAGTCGATACTCTTATACAACTGCCACAGACTGGAGCCAAAATACTCTTCGGCCGGGATCCGGCTAAGGCCACCGAAATCAATCCACTCACCACGGCGGATATACCCGTTCCTGGTCAGGAAAGCGATATATTCATCGTAGCACTCTTCCATCTCCGGCGGCGCCATAAACCACAAAAGCGGCAGGCCGGCCAGTTTCACCGCCGAACGGTAAAATTCATCAAGCAGCAGCAAGTGCTGGCTCGAGCCACAGTTCTCGCCGGTCATCTGCTCTGAAAAATTCTCGCGGAAGCGGTTTTCGTCGATCAGGAAAAAGTTGGCTTCAACCCCCTGGGACATAGCCCAGTCGGATACCAGAGAGCATTTACTCTCAAGCGCATTACGCGCTTCAGGCGTCATATCGGTGCGGATGCAGACCCAGATATCGAGATCGCTGGTCAGACTCTGACCAAGCGATGAAGTACTGCCCATAGCATACAGGCCCAGAATAGGAGACTCATCATCGCTCAGTTGAGGCGCATTAATGACCGACTGGGTTGTCAGCGCACAATCATCAATAAACTGCTGCTGTTGTTCAGAGGCAGTGAAAGCCGCAATACCAACCGGAACCACCTGATCCAGGTAGCCGGGTACGGACGGATGATTGTAGTGAAGCAAAACAGTCAGCAGGTTAAAGACCTGTTCGGACTGCGCATTCATCGCTGCACGGGCACGCTCCAGGCGAAGCTGGTTGAGCTGGTCCAGGCGATTTTTAAGCGTCTCGATATAATTCTGCAAGTTACTCTTCCAAGAGCTGCCTGATTGATTATTAAGCAGCCCCAAAAGTGTCATGGTTAGTGTAGACAGAGTCATACACGTGAGCAAAAACGTGATCAATGTAACAGTTTCTGCATCGAGCGTAAAGTTAATGACGTTTTATGACAAATTATTAATGAAACAACAAACCATCAAGCCGTTCATTTATCGAACAATATCTCAGTATTGAATCCAAATTTATCAGGTCACCAACGCCAGTATTGTAATAAATTCTTCACCAAAAGGTTATGTGAGAAATATCACATTACTGACAACCCGCCTCAAGACAATACTGCTTCACCGCACTGAGGACAACAAGTGAATTACCATCATCGCGCAGGAGTGGTACGATTACTCTATAAAAGCAAGCGATTTATGGACCTGATTCTATGACCGATAAACCGATCCGCATTGCCACCCGCAAAAGCCCGCTGGCAATGTGGCAAGCAGAATTTGTAAAAGACGCACTGGAGCAAGCGCACCCAGGCCTGGCCGTTGAACTGGTCCCTATGGTTACTAAAGGCGATGTTATTCTGGACACCCCGCTGGCCAAGGTCGGAGGCAAAGGCCTGTTCGTCAAAGAGCTGGAAGTTGCCATGCTTGAAGGCCGCGCCGATATCGCCGTCCACTCGATGAAAGATGTCCCGGTTGAGTTCCCTGAAGGACTGGGCCTAGTCACCATCTGTGAACGCGAAGATCCGCGTGATGCCTTTGTATCCAACACCTACAACAATATTGACGAGCTGCCAGCCGGTGCCGTTGTCGGTACATCCAGCCTGCGCCGTCAGTGCCAGCTGCGTGCCCAGCGCCCGGATCTTGTCGTTAAAGACCTGCGCGGCAATGTAAACACCCGCCTGCGCAAACTGGACGATGGTGAATATGATGCCATTATCCTGGCCTGTGCCGGCCTTAAGCGCCTGAAGATGGACGATCGCATCCGTTGTGCTATCGCGCCGGAAACCAGCCTGCCGGCTGTCGGCCAGGGTGCTGTCGGTATCGAATGCCGCTTGGATGATCAGCGCGTACGCGACCTGCTTGATGCCCTGAACCATCAGGAAACAGCGACTCGCGTTCTGTGTGAGCGCGCCATGAACAACCGCCTACAGGGTGGCTGCCAGGTGCCAATCGGCAGCTACGCGGAAATCAAAGACGACACCATCTGGCTACGAGCCCTGGTCGGTGAGCCGGACGGCAGCAAGATTGTTCGCGGTGAGATCAGCGGCCCGACCGCCGATGCCGAAACATTAGGTACCCAACTGGCAGACCAACTGCTTGGTGACGGTGCCAAAGTCATCCTGGACAAGCTATACGGCGACGCCTGATGACAATACTGATCACCCGCCCGGCGCCGGAGTGCCATCAACTCACCCAGCAGCTGAATGCCGCGGGGATCAGTGCCATTGCCCAGCCCCTGCTGGAAATCCAGCCGGGGCAGCAACTCCCCTCCCTGATTCCACAGCTAAATTCCCTGCAACCTGACGATTTTCTGATTGCAGTCAGTGTTCATGCAGTGAACTTGGCTCACAATTACTTGATGTCACACGATGCCAGCTGGCCAAAAAACGTGCATTATATGGCGGTTGGACATAAAACCGCGGCAGCATTAGAAAAATGTACCGGTTGTGACGTCTTGTCTCCTGTCTCAAGCTGTGACAGCGAAGGATTACTGGCGTTACCTGCCCTGGCACAACTTCAGGGCCGCCGGATTGTGATCCTGCGCGGTAACGGAGGACGGGAACTGATTTATCAGACCTTGCAACAGCGCGGGGCTGATGTCAGCTACTGCGAAACCTATCAGCGCAGCTGGATTGCACTGGACGGTAAGCAGCTTAGCCAGGTCTGGCAGGCCCGGCATGTTTCATCTCTGGTGGTGACCAGCGGCGAACAGCTGGCACACCTGAGCAGTTTAGTTCCAGAAAGTGACAAGGCTTGGTTTCTTCAATGCCACCTTTTCGTACCAAGCCAACGAATCGCGGACCAGGCTCTCCAGCTTGGTTTCCGTACTATTTCCACCGTGGGAAGTGCCGCCAACAGCGCCCTTTTCACTACCCTAAGCAAAATAGGCACGATGGGATAATCGGATGACTGACAAAAAAACCAATAATGAAACTCCTGCAGATAACAAGCAATCGGCAGCGTCAAAAGCAACGGACAAGCCTGGTCAATCGAGTGCCAAAGCGCAAGCACCTGCCGCTGGCAGCGCACCGAAAAAACCGGCAGCTCAGCCTGCTGAAAAGAAAAGCGGCAGCAAAACCGGCGCAATCGCTATTGCCCTGGTGATTGCCCTTGGTGCCGGCCTTTACTACCACGGCCACCAGCAAACCCAAACTCAGAATGCCCAAATGGCTGCGCTGAAGCAGCAGCTGGCCGGTATGCAAAGCCAGCTTGAAGCCGCAAAGCAAGATACCCTGAACCAAGTTGAGAAAAGCCTGCAGCGTACTGACGTTTCCCTTTCCCAGCAGGAAAAATCTATCTCAGGCCTGCAACTGGCCCTGGCAGAAATGAAAGGTCGCCGTCCGAATGACTGGCTACTGGCCGAAGCCGACTACCTGGTCAAAATGGCTGGTCGCAAACTGTGGCTGGAGCACGACACCGCCAGCGCATCGATCCTGCTTGAATCTGCCGACCACCGCATCGCCGAGCTTAACGATCCGAGCCTGACACCGATCCGCGAAGCCATGCACAGCGATATTACGGCACTGAAAGCTGTCGCCCGTATCGACCGTGACGGCTTAGTACTACGCCTGACCAGCCTGCAAGAAGCTGTACCGGGCCTGCCACTGGCTAATGCCATCATGCCGGAAGCCGAGCCGGTTGAAGAAGCGACAGTGACAACTTCAGTTAATGACTGGCAAGAAAACCTGATGACGTCGCTGAAAAAATTCAGCGAGCACTTTGTGACCTACCGAACCCGAGACGGCAATGTACTACCACTGCTGTCACCGAAGCAGCACTTCTACCTGCAGGAAAATATCAAGTCGAAGCTGGAAACCGCCATCAAAGCGGTATACCGCGAGCAGGGTGAGCTGTACACCAAGTCGCTGACGATGGCCAAAGAGTGGGCTGAACAGTTCTACGATATGGAAGATCCGGCAACACAGAGCTTTCTCCAAACCCTGGACAAACTTTCTAAAGAAAGCATCCAGACAAGCTACCCTGCGAAGCTGAAGTCCCAGCCACTTATCACCGATGCCATCAGCGAGCGTATCCGTCAACAAGTGAAACCACTTAGCACAGAGGAGAATCCGGCATGATCAAACTTCTACTGCTGGTCGCTGCGCTGATCGCCGGTATCGTTGTCGGTCCGATGCTGGCAGGCAATCAAGGTTATGTCCTGATCTCTGCCGCTAACCACACCATGGAAATGAGCCTGACCACACTGATCCTGTTGGTGATTGTGCTGTTGGGTGCCCTCTTCCTGCTGGAAAACATCATCAAGCGCCTGCTGTCGATGAGCAGCCGTACCCGCGGCTGGTTCTCTGGCCGCAAAACCCGCAAAGCCCGCCAGCAAACCTCAACCGGTCTGGTAAAAGTGCTGGAAGGTGACTGGAAACAGGCTGAGAAGCTGGTTGTCAGAGCTGCCAGACACAGTGATGCGCCACTACTGAACTACCTGGCTGCCGCAGAAGCAGCCCAAGGCCAGGGTGATACCACCCAGCGTGATGAATACCTGAAACTGGCTGCCGATATTGATGACCAAAGCCTGGCTGTTGCCCTGACCCGTGCCAAACTGCAATACCAGCAGCAACAATATGAGCAGGCGATGGCAACCCTACAGGGCATCAAACAAGACCACAGCCGCAACCCAATCATGCTGGCACTTCTGAAAGACTGCTACCTGAGACTGGAAGACTGGAAACCGCTACTGGCAATGCTGCCTCAGCTTGAGAAACTGGGCGTGATCAGTGCAGAAGAAAGCGCAGAGCTGTATATCAAAGCCGAGTGCGGCCTGATGGCACATATCACTCAGCAAAACGGCAGTGATGGCCTGATGGGCCATTGGAACAGCCTGAGCCGCAAAGCGAAGCAACAGCCGGCCCTGATTGCCTGTTTCGTTAAGCAAATGAGCAGCCGCAATGCTGACAGCGAAGCCTATACCGTCCTACGTGATGCTCTGAAGAAGAACAACGATGAGACGCTGATTGAACTGGTACCGACCCTGAACCTACCAGACAATCATCCAGCAATCGTCCGCCTGCAGGATCTGCTGCGTTATGACAGCAACAACCCAAGTACTCACAGTGCCCTTGGCCAGTTGTTCATGCGAGAAGAGAAGTGGGAAGAAGCCAAACAACACTTCGAAAAAGCCATTGAGATCCGCCCAAGCATGAGCGATTACGGCTACCTGGTCGAGGTAATGGAAAAACTCAACGACAGCAAGGCCGCTGCCAACCTGTCACGCGAGGCATTATCCCTGGCACTTCCAGCTAAAAGCTAACATAAAAGCAAAATAAACCACTAACAGAAAAGCACCCTTTACGGGTGCTTTTTTATTATTAAAATCATCAACTTAAGTTGCCAAATATATTACTTTGTATCCAAGTGTTAATAGGAGTTTCATCTTGTATCTATACCATTGATAGCATATTGGAGAAGGTATTCAATACCGTCTCGAATCGCTGATTAAATGGATAACACACAATGGATATGCTTCCCTGGCTAATCGTATCTGGCATCGTGGTTTCCGTGATCACCTGCGTTATGACCGCAGTCCTGATCAAAGAATCATAAGCCATAAAAAAGCCTCCGTGACGGAGGCTTTTTTGGTGATTCAAACTGTCTAGAGCCGCAAGGCATCCTTCGCTTTCTGCAAAGCCTTGTCATATCGCTGCACAGCCTTGGCGGCTTTCTTCAACTTTTTATGCTTCTTCTTCGCCAGTTTCTTAAGCTGCTTGGCCTGCTTTTTAGTCACAGTCGGACGAGCGACAATCTCTTCATGCTCAATTAAGTCAATTGCAGCCAGATGTGCCTGAGCCGCGGGGGTCAGCGCCGGATGATCTCCAACATTATGTAACTTATCATCCTCGGCAACAGCGGATTCCGCCTTAACGGCTTTCCTCACCTTCAGGGCACTGGGTTTGCACAGATACGCTTTATCACTAGCCACTCGGGCACAACTGCTGCATACAAACTGCGGCTCACTGACAATCTTACTGATCACAGCAAACTTATCGGCAATCTCGACACGACGATACTTACAAAGAGACTTGGCCATTTCCCACTACTCCTTCAGCAACCGCTTTTTCTAATTATTGTTTCTATCCTTATCGCCAGCCTGCTATTTCTTATTTGCTCGACTCTTTCATTGCGGCAATCACATAAACATCAAAACGATTCTTCTTGGTTTCTATCGCCATCGACGGTTTTTGTTGATCAAGATACTCGGCATAATCCGGACGCTTAACCACCACGCGCTTGGTCGCCAACGCCAGAGCAGGCACAAGCAGGCTATCAGCATCATTATCGGCACCGACCAGGCTCTGGAACACCCGCATCTCTTTTTTTACCAGCGCCGATTTCTTCTTATGTGGATACATAGGATCCAGATACACCACATCCGGCGCCTCAAAATCCGCGTCAGCTGCCAGTTTATCCAGCGCATCATGGCTTGATGCATGAAGCAGGCTCATACGCTCAGTCACCCAGCCGCCGATTTCCGGATCCTGTTGCGCCCGGTGCAAACCATCATCCAGCAACGCCGCCACAACAGGGTGACGTTCCACCATCTGGACCTTACAGCCCAATGAAGCCAGCACAAAAGCATCACGCCCAAGCCCAGCGGTTGCATCAACTACGGTTGGCGTCACTCCACCTTTCAGGCCGACCGCTTTAGCAATCGCCTGACCGCGACCACCGCCGAACTTACGACGGTGAGCCACTGCACCACCGGCCAGATCGACGTAAACCGCACCAAGTTTAGGCTCATCCAGCTTGCGCAATTCCAGCCGTTCAGCCGTCAGCACCAGGGCAAACGCACTCTCGTCATCATGGCTGAGCCCCCAACGCAGGGCCAGTTCATCCAGCTCATGCTGGCGTTCAGGAATTTCACAAATCAGGGCTAGTTGCACAGAGTTCTCCGGTTCAGAAACAACAGATACCGCATCATCACCACAAAGGTCAGCGGCAGACAGGGGCGGAATTATAGCACTGCCTCTGGCTCGTAATGCAACTCAGCAACCAGCTCTGCCAGCGGCTTCGGACGACCAAACAGATAACCCTGAGCATAGTCGACACCAAGCACATTGAGTCGCTGCAAAATCGCATCATTTTCGACAAACTCAGCCACGGTCTTTTTGCCCATCTTCTTGGCCAGCTCATTGATCGCTTTAACCATGGCAAAGTCCATTTCATCTTTGGCGATATCACGGACGAAAATCCCGTCAATCTTGATGAAATCAACCGGCATTCGTTTCAGATAGCCAAACGAGGACAACCCGGTACCAAAATCATCCAACGACAGCAGACAGCCCAGCTCCTTGAGCTGAGTGAACAGCATGATGGCCTCACTCAGGTTGCCAATCGCCGCGGTTTCAGTAATTTCCAGACATAACTTATGGGTCGGCAACCCGGAGTTGCGAATTTTATCAATCAGGAAGTAGACAAAATCACGATTCCCCATTGACTGCCCCGACAGGTTGATAGCACAAAGCCCCAGCTTCTCTACTGCCTGCGGATGAGCCACCAGCCAGTCAATCACTTCATTGATAACATAGCGGTCGATCAGGTGTGCGAGGTTATAACGCTCTGCTGCCGGCATAAACAGCCCCGGCGAGACAATCGAGCCGTCCCGATCGCGAATGCGCACCAGAATCTCATAATGTTGCTTATTACTGACCACAGACAATGGAGTAACCTGTTGGGCGAATAATTCCAGACGGCGGTCGGCCAGCGCTTCGCGGATCAGGTTCACACACTCCATTTCCAGCTCGCGGCGCTTCAGCTCTTCATCATCAGGATGATACAGATGCAGGCGATTCCGTCCTTCATCCTTCGCGGCATAACAGGCGGTATCGACCTGAGCATGTACCTGCTGCGGCGAGCCGGCAGTATGATCAATCAAGCGAATACCTATCGATCCGCTGAAATTAAACCGGGTGTTCTGCCAGTAAAATTCCGCCTCTTCCAGCACCAGAAGAACCTCGGTACCAAATTTTACCGCTTCAGCCTGACTGCAGTTATGCAGGATAATGGCAAATTCATCACCGCCAAGGCGCGCCAGCGTTGCCTGGCTCGGCGTAATCCCCCGCAGCAGCAACGCCACCTGTTTTAGCGCCTCATCACCGGCTTCATGACCGGCGGTATCGTTAATCACCTTGAACTGGTCAAGGTCGATATACAGCATCGCATGACGGGCATCCTGCTCCCGGGCTTCCTGCAGGGCGGTCTCCAGCTGCTTTTCAAAATGGTTGCGGTTATATAAATCAGTCAGGAAATCATGGTTGGCCTGATAAGCCAGCTTGGCTTCCAGTTCATAGGTTGCCGTGACATCCTCGCCCACCAGCAGCAGCTGTTGTTTAAGTTGGGCAGAACGGATGGTTTCGCGGATCCATACCGTTTTGCCATCGGCACAGCGGTAACGCACCTTGCGGCGCCAGACCTGCTGCTCATCAGGTTCACGGACTCCAGAAATATACTGCTGCGGCACCGGCACATCATCGTAATAGAATTCCGTCACCTTATGGCCCAGCAGCTCGCGCTTGTCGTAACCGAGCAGATCAGCTGCAAACTGGTTAACCGATTGAATTCGGGCCTTGTTATCCAGTGCCAGCAGGATCACCGGCTGCTGTTCATATAATACCCGGTAGCTGACTTCCCGTTCACGCAGCTTCTCTTCCATCTGGTGGCGGGAAGTAACATCACGGGCCTCAAACAACAGCTGTTCCTTTTCACCTTCCGTGCTTGGCATCCGCTTCATGGCGATATCCAATACCCGCCAGCCGTCATCAATGCTTTGCACTTCAACTTCAAAGCGTACCCGCTGCTGCTGCCAGGCCGATTCAAATGCCTGGCTCAGCGATAATGTCGCCCCCTGATTCCAACACAGCCAGCGCCATAGCGGCCGGTCATATTTGATCACCGAGCGACCAACCAGGTTTTGCAACGCGAGGTTGCCCGAAATCAGCACCCCGTTGTCGTCAAGCAAACCGATATACTGGAAGCTCTGATCAAATACCCCTTCAAACAGTGCCCGACTGCGCTGCAGTCTCTGCTCGCCTTTGTGCAGACGACGAATGATAAAGCCCAGCAAAACAATAATCGCGCTCATTACCACCACGGCCATGCTAAGAGCCCATAACTCTTTCTGGTAGCGATCGAGCCAGCTCTGCGGCTTATTGATATACACAATATCATCACCGTCGACGGCCAGATCCCAGCGACGCAGTGCCTGATAGTTGAACGTTTCCTGCCCCGGGGTATGAACGAATACCGGCAGCTCACGGATGCCACCATTGATGATCGCCGCCAACAATTGACCAGCCAGCCGACCAGTCTCGACCCCGTCGGTGATCACCCCGCCAAGCACGCCGTGTTTGAGCATGAACTGGTATGACACATAAATCGGTGCGGTGGCATGTTCACTGAGCGACTCAAGAAAAGCGTCACAGGCCATGTACTTACCGCTGCCGTCCTGGAAGTAGCTCAGAAACATGATGGCTGAGTCGTCGGGCAGATCGGCGACCTGCTCAAAAACTTCATCAAAACTTTGATCGGAGAAACGATGGAACACGATACCGGAAGGGTTCATCGCCATATAACGCTCCACCCCCTGCCACAACGCCTCGCCGGTGTAGGTTTTATCCGCAATGATATAAAGGTGTTTCATATCCGGCTGAAGCTCCATTGCCAGCTGAATATTATCCGCAGCATCAATCGTATCGAGTACCCCGGCGATCTGGTGCAGGCGGTTATACTTTTCCGGCAGGTATTTGTTAACCCCAGCCACAACCACCGGCGTATCGCCGATTTCATCGGCCAACTGATTCACCAGCCAGAGCGCGTTATCGTCGGTCGCGACTATCGCCCGGTACTTTTCATTCGCCAGCTTGGTACGGTAAATATCGAGGAGTTTGTTGAGGTAATTTTCTGACTGGTAGCGCTTACTGTCCATGTAGCTGACATGGAGCGGAATGTTCTGATCCTCAGTTGCCGACTCCAGTCCCACCTGCAAGGCATCCGTCCAGCCCATACCACGGTGGTAAGAGTGGATCACCAGGGTATCTTTAACCTGAGCAAAAACAGGGGCCGCTAGCAGCGCAAGAAGTAAAGCAAGAAACCGCATAAAATGAAAAAGATCCTGTCGTTGAAATCCCCTGCTACTCCGGCCATACAACCGACACCAGCCTTCCTTGCAGTGTTCGCGGGTCATTATTTTTAGGTACTTGAGCGCGCTCAGTATAAGATATGAGCAGTGATCTATAAACAAGGGAATCAATAAAACCATGACCCAGCCACCACGGATTGATGATCTAGACCGCGATATCCTCAATGCCCTGATGAACGATGCCCGAATCCCTTATGCCGAAATGGCCAAGCGCTTCAATGTCAGCCCGGCAACCGTGCATGTCAGGGTAGAAAAGATGCGCGCCGCCGAAATCATTACCGGCACCGAAGTGGTCGTGAACCCGAAGCTGCTCGGCTATGACGTTTGCTGTTTTATCGGTATTAACCTAAATGCAGCACGTGACTACCACTCCGCCCTGGAGAAGCTGAACAGCCTCGACGAAGTTGTGGAAGCCTACTACACCACCGGCGCCTACAACATTTTCGTTAAGCTGATGTGTAAGTCGATCGAAGAGCTTCAACATGTACTGATCGACAAACTGCAGGCTATCGACGAAGTTCAGTCGACTGAGACCCTGATCTCGCTGCAAAACCCGATCAACCGCAATGTGAAGCCATAAAACAGCACGAGAATCCGGAAAATCAAAAGCCAAAAATAAAGGGTTGGAGCCAAGGCACCAACCCTTCTTTCACCGGCTATTAAACCGATGCAGTTTAGCTAGATTACTCAGCGCTGCTGTCCAGCTCAGCTTTACGCTGTGCGGCATCTTCTGCCAACCACTCAGCCACAGTCTTGGCAAAGTAAGTCAGGATACCGTCAGCACCGGCACGCTTGAAGCAAAGCAGGGATTCCATGATGGTTTCGCGCTCTTTCAGCCAACCATTCTGGATTGCCGCCATGTGCATCGCATACTCGCCGGATACCTGGTAAGCAAAAGTCGGCACCTGCAGTTCGCTCTTCACGCGGCGAACCACATCCAGGTAAGGCATACCCGGCTTCACCATTACCATGTCCGCACCTTCATTAACATCCATCGCCACTTCGTGCAGCGCTTCGTCACTGTTGGCAGGATCCATCTGGTATGTCTTCTTATCACCGCCTTTCAGGTTACCCGCTGAACCGACTGCATCACGGAACGGGCCGTAGTAGTTCGACGCATACTTGGCAGAGTAAGCCATGATCTGGGTGTGGATGTAACCGGCTTCTTCCAGAGCTTCACGGATAGCACCAATACGGCCGTCCATCATGTCTGACGGAGCAACAACATCTGCACCCGCTTCGGCATGAGACAGTGCCTGCTTAACCAGCACTTCTGTAGTGATGTCATTCATCACATAGCCGTCTTCGTCAATGATGCCGTCCTGACCGTGGATAGTGAACGGGTCCAGAGCTACATCAGTGATCACACCCATTTGCGGCACATGCTCTTTCAGCAGGCGAACCGCACGCTGAACCAGACCTTCAGGGTTGTAGGCTTCGGCGGCACAGGTGCTCTTGAAATCCTGGGAAATCACCGGGAACAGCGCGATGGCAGGAACACCCAGCTTCGCCAGATACTCAGCTTCCTTCAGCATGAGATCAAGGGACAGGCGTTCAATACCCGGCATTGAGTCAACCGTTTCGCGGCGATTCTTACCCATAAGGATGAACATAGGGTAGATCAGATCATTCACAGAAATCTGGTTTTCCGCCATTAGTCGGCGGCTAAAATCATGCTTACGCATGCGACGCATACGGCGTGCCGGAAACGCGCCCTGGATGGATACAGACACTGCATACTCCTTGTTGGGTTGATTCGCTTTTTGCATATGATACCACTCCGACCGGACTTAGGCTGCCCGGATTGCAAAAAACGCCTGAGTTGTTGCATATGAAGCGGCCATCAGCTCCGCCGGATCCTGATTACGGCACTCGGCAATCACAGTTGCGATATGCGGCAGAAATTTTGGTTCATTGCGGCTCGACTTAGGTTTAGGACGGTAATCCCGCGGCAGCAGGTAAGGGCAGTCGGTCTCAATCATCAACCGGTTATCCGGAATATAACGCACAATATCGCGCAGTTCAGTGCCCCGGCGCTCATCACAAACCCAGCCGGTAATGCCGATATGCAAATCCAGCGCCAGGCAGTCACGCAGCTCGGCTTCAGTACCGGTAAAGCAATGCAGCACAGCGGCCGGCAGTTTGTCACGCCACGGCTTTAAAATCGCCATAAACCGTTCATGGGCATCACGGCAGTGCATGAACACCGGCATGTTCAGCTCAGCCGCCAATGCCAACTGGGCTTCAAATACCGCTTCCTGCTGCGGACGGGGAGAAAAATCACGATTAAAATCCAGCCCGCACTCACCAATCGCCACCACTTCAGGCTCAGCCGCCAGGCGGCGAATCTCAGGCAGGGATAAATCCTCGACTGTCTTGGCATCATGCGGGTGAACCCCGGCAGTGCTGTAACAATAGTCCGGCCAATTGCGAGCCATTTCCTGCGCCTGAATACTTTCTTCAATACAGGTACCGGTCAGGATCAGCCCTTCAACACCGGCTTCCTTCGCGCGGGCAATGACCTCATCACGATCCTTGTCAAAACGACTGTTGGTTAAGTTCACCCCGATATCAATCATCTTGTTATCCGTCTCTTTATACTCTCAATTCATAAAAAAACCGGCCAAAGGGGCCGGTTTTTCTGTAACTTACTTGGCTTAGTGCTCGTCATGACCTGCCGTTTCAGTTTCATCCTCTTCTTCCTCGCGAATGTAGAAGCGAGAGAAGAACAGGCCAACCTCAAACAGCAAGCACATAGGTATTGCCAGCAATGTCTGTGAAATAATGTCCGGTGGCGTCAGCAGCATACCGACAACAAATGCAGCCACAATGATGTATGGCCGCTTCGTTCTCAGGCTCTGCGGATCAGTCGCCCCTGTCCAACACAGCAGAATAATGGCAACCGGAATTTCAAACGCAATACCGAACGCCATGAACAGTGCCAGAACGAAATCCAGGTAACTGGCAATATCAGTGGCTACCTGCACCCCTTCCGGGGCAATACTGGTAAAGAAGCCAAATACCAGCGGGAAAACCACAAAATACGCAAATGCCACACCAGCGTAGAACAGCAGCGAGCTGGAAAACAGCAACGGCATGATCAGCTTACGCTCATGCTTGTACAAGCCCGGAGCAATAAACCCCCAAACCTGATACAAAATCATTGGCACAGCAATAAACACTGAGGTAACCAAAGTGAGTTTTATTGGTGTGAAGAAAGGCGATGCCACATCCGTTGCAATCATCGTCGCCCCTTCAGGGAGACGCTCGACCAGCGGGGCCGATAAGAATGCATAGATGTCGTTGGCAAACCATACCAAACCAAGAAAAACCACTATTACACTCAAAATTGAACGCAGCAGCCGGTTACGCAGCTCTACCAGATGGCTGAATAACGGTTGCGTGTCTTCGACTGTCGACATAGTGATGTAATTTAATCCTGCTTTTGAGAAGTCGTTGCTGAGGTTTGCTCGTTATTACCGGCATAAGGACGCTGGACGTCCGCGGCGGCTTTTTTCAGCTCATCGACAGAGTTCTGCAGATCAGGGGATAAATCCTGCATGCCCATTTGCTCGGCCTTTTTCAGATTTTCCTGCAATTCCTGAATCTTCAGCTCCTGCGAAATTTCATCTTTGACCGAATTAGCCATATTACGAGCAGCGCCAACCCAGCGCGATACCGAACGGATCGCGACTGGAAGGCGTTCCGGCCCCAGTACAACCAATCCCACCACAGAGATCAGTATTAACTCCCAGAACCCGATATCAAACACGCGTTAAACCTGCTCTTTGTCTTTCTGGCTCTTCTGAGCCTGCTCGTCTTGCTGGTTGTCAGCCAGTTTCTTCTGATCGAAATCCGCATCAGCGTCTTTCTTGGCTGCCGGCTCTTCGTCACTGATAGCTTTCTTGAAGCCCTTCACAGCTGAACCCAGGTCACCGCCCAGTGTGCGCAGTTTCTTGGTTCCGAAAAGAAGGACAATGATCAGTGCAATGATTAGCAATTGCCAAATACTAATACCACCCATGCTTGTTTTACCTCAGCTCATTGTGGTTGATAACAAAAACGATATGTGTTGGCAGCATACTTTACCTGCTATTTTCGGCAAGCACGCCACCCTAGTAACCAAAACGTGACCCCTGTTGCGGCGGAAACCGCCGGATAAGTTTCAATATGATTACTAAAAAGTATGGCAGAACATACAACCAGAGTTGCACCAATGCCAAAATAGAACCTCGCGTAGTTCTGATAACGCCGACTTTCCATGAAATTTTCGAAAAGAGTGTCGACGCGCTGATTCAGGGCATTACTCTGACGCAAACTGTCATAGAGCAGCTCAGGCAGTTCAGGCAATTTTTCTGCCCAGAACGGCGCCCGGCTTTTTACACCATCAATCACCGCCTGCGGACCTACCTGGCGCGACATCCAGTCTTCCAGGAACGGCTTGGCGGTATCCCACAGATCAAGCTGCGGATACAACTGGCGACCCAGTCCTTCCACGTACAGCAGGGTTTTCTGCAACAATACCAGTTGCGGCTGCACTTCCATATGGAAGCGACGCGCAGTATTGAACAGGTTCAGCAGCACATGTCCGAACGAGATCTCTGCCAGCGGCTTTTCGAAAATCGGCTCGCACACCGTACGGATCGCGAACTCAAACTCATCGACATTGGTATCTTGCGGTACCCAGCCGGAATCTACGTGTAGCTCAGCGACTTTTCGGTAGTCGCGATTGAAGAATGCCAGCAGGTTTTCCGCCAGATAACGCTTATCTTCGCGGTTCAGTGTGCCGACAATACCACAATCCAACGCAATCCACTGCGGATTGTGCGGATTTTCACGGGCAACAAAAATATTCCCAGGGTGCATGTCGGCATGAAAGAAGCTATCACGGAATACCTGCGTAAAGAAGATGGTGACGGCATTTTCTGACAACAACTTCATGTCAGTGCCGTTGGCCACCAACGCTTCGACATCAGAAACCTGAATGCCGTAGATGCGCTCCATCACCAGCAGCCGCTCGCTGCTGAGGTCGGTATAAACCTCCGGCACATATAGCATTTCGCTATCTTCAAAGTTACGACGCAGCTGAATGCCGTTCGCCGCTTCGCGCATCAGGTTCAGCTCATCCAGCAGGGTTTTCTCATATTCCTGCACCACTTCAACCGGGCGTAAGCGACGGGCTTCCGGCATAAACCGCGACAAGATGCGGGCCATGCGGTACATCAACTTAATATCGGCCTGGATCACCGGCAGGATATCCGGGCGGATAACTTTCAGCACTACCTCACGACCATTTTCTTTCAGCGTAGCGGTGTGTACCTGGGCAATCGACGCTGATGCCAGCGGCGTTTCATCAAAATCATCAAACCACTTTTCCAGCGGCCCGCCCAGTGATGCTTCCATATGCTGCTTGGCCAGCTTGCCGTCAAACGAGGCCACCTGGTCCTGCAACAATGCCAGCTGATCGGCAATATGCGGCGGGAACAAATCCCGGCGGGTCGACATCATCTGGCCGAACTTGATCCACACCGGACCCAGTTCCTGCAATGCCAGACGCAGGCGCTCACCCAACGGCTTTTGCGGATGTTCGTTCTTGATCCAAAACAGCGACTTACGTGCCGTCTTCGGCAACTCGGCCCGCGGATCATCGGGTATCAGCTCATCCAGCCCGTAACGGAGCTGAACTTTGGTGATTTGGTATAAGCGTTTGAATTCCGAATGTCTCATCATGCTCAGCTTTGCCCTAGCAGTGTGTTAAGGCGAGCTTCAAAACGAGCCACATCAGATTTCAAGTCGTCAACCTGATCGGCAAAATGGGCAATTTCCAGCGCCTGAGGCGCCAGCTTCCACTCTTCAGTGACCACTTCCGCCAGATCCCGCTGACGATTTTCGACGCCCTTGCGGATTTGCTCAGCGCCATTTTTCAGGCCGCTGACCAACGTATGCGCCACGATATCACCGGTATATTGCGACAGTTTCTCTTCAACATCCGGCTTCAAACCGCTCAGCAGCGCAGAAAACTGCTGCGCCAGCTGAATATCGCCATCCAGGGCCAGTTTGTCCGCCTTGATCAATTGAGTCAGATTGGCCTGCTGGCGCAACTCAGGTAATACGGTCAGGTTCAGAGCCAGCCGACAATCAACGTCGCCTTCATAAGCCCCCAGCACGTCAATCTGCTGGCTGAAAACGAAGGTCAGCGTTTTGCCGAACTCATTGATGGTGACGCTGATCACCTTGCCGCGCAAACGCCCCAGCCGACGCTGACTCTCAGTGTCGTCCTTCAGTAGTGTGTTTAGCGAGGTTTCGACCGCGCCGGTCACAAAAGCATCGAATGGCATAATGTCCTCAGAACTTGTAGCCTCGGTGCAGAGCAACGATGCCACCAGTCAGGTTGTAGTATTGGGTCTGCTCGAAGCCGGCATCCTTCATCATCCCTTCCAGCGTGTCCTGATCTGGGTGCATACGGATGGATTCAGCCAGATAGCGGTAGCTGTCGGCATCATTGGCGATCAGCTCACCCATCTTCGGCAGCAGGTGGAACGAATAGGCGTCATAGACTTTTGACAGCGGCTCCAGAACCGGCTTGGAGAACTCCAGCACCAGCAGGCGGCCGCCCGGCTTCAGCACTCGGAACATCGAACGCAGCGCTTTGTCTTTATCGGTCACATTACGCAGACAGAAACTAATGGTAATACAGTCGAAGTAATCGTCCGGGAAAGGCAGCTCTTCAGCGTTAGCCTGTACGTAAGAAACGTTACCGACCACACCGATATCACGCAGCTTGCTACGGCCGACTTTCAGCATTGAGTTATTGATATCTGCCAGCACCACATGACCGTCATCACCGACGATACGTGAGAATTTGGCTGTCAGATCGCCGGTACCACCACCCAGGTCCAACACACGATGACCTCGGCGTACACCACTGCAATCAATGGTAAAGCGCTTCCATACACGATGGATGCCAAACGACATCAGATCATTCATGATGTCATACTTCGTCGCCACGGAGTGGAACACTTCCGCAACCATATCCGCCTTTTCGTCTTTAGCTACTGTCCGGTAGCCAAAATGGGTCATATCTTGTGTGGTGTCCGTCATGTTCTATCTATCATCCTATATCTCTATAATTACTGGCTTAGTGTACTTGATGGCCGGGCTTTGCTCAAAGCACTACGGCAAATCATTTGCCGCAGAAATGGCAGCCGGTGACGATGCCGACACTTTCGCTGCCGGGCCCTCCAATTCAATCTGTGAACGCTCAGCCAGAGCTGGGCTGATATCCCGTTTCACCTCAACACCGAGCTGCTTGAAACTTTCGGCCTGACGGATCACATTGCCACGTCCGGTAACCAGCTTGTTCATCGCTCCCTGGTAGCTCTGGTTGGCCTTATCAAGCGAAGCACCGACAGCTTCCATATCAGTAACAAACAGGCGCAACTTGTCATACAGCTTGCCGGCACGCTCAGCGATTTGCTTGGCATTCTGGTTCTGCCGCTCATTGCGCCACAGATTATTAATCGTGCGCAGCGCCACCAGTAGAGTCGTCGGGCTGACCAGCATGATATTCTGATCCATGGCATCGCGGATAAGGCTGGGGTCGGCTTCTACCGCAGCCTGGAAAGCAGGCTCAACCGGGATAAACATCAACACATAATCAAGGCTGCGGATGCCGTGCAGCTGATGGTAATCCTTGCGGCTTAATCCACGGATATGACTGCGCACTGAAGCCACATGCTCGCTCAGAGCCAACTCCTGCTCAGCAACGGTATCGGCATTGAAGAAGCGCTCATAAGCCACCAGCGACATCTTGGCATCGACTACCACATCTTTATCCTGTGGCAGGTGCACCACAACATCCGGCTGATAACGCTTGCCGTCCTCATTTTCCAGGCTGATTTGGGTCTGATACTCATGGCCTTCCCGCAAACCGGATTCACTCAGTACCCGGGACAACACCACCTCGCCCCAGTTACCCTGCGCTTTGTTATCGCCTTTCAGAGCCTGGGTCAGGTTCACCGCCTCACGGGCCATCTGCTCATTGAGTTGCTTCAAGCTATTGATTTCATGCACCAGAGTGTGGCGCTCGCGGGCTTCCTGGCTGAAATTATCCGTTACCTGCTTTTTGAAGCCTTCCAGTTGCTCTTTCAGCGGAGTCAGCAAGGTTTCAAGGCTCAGCTTATTCTGCTCATCGACAGTACGGGTCTTTTGCTCGAACAGGCGGTTAGCCAGGCTTTCAAACTGCACCCGCAACCTTTCTTCGGCAGTTTCCAACAGGGTGATTTTCTCATCTGCCGCCTTCTGCTCTTCGAAATGACGAGCCTCCTGCTCACGCAGATCGGCTTCCAGCCCGGCATTAGCCGAACGGGCATTTTCCAGCTGCTCGGTCAGGTACTGCTTTTCATTCTTCAGCGCTTCAAAATGGCGCATTTTCTCCAGTGCCGCCGCCAGCCGGGCATGCATCTGGCGCAATTCCATCGTCAGGCGGTCGCGTTCGACATCCAGCTCATCTATCTCCTGGGTGCGCTCTGCCAGCTGGCCGCGGATCTGCTCTTCACGGCTCTGCGCCAGCCGGAGTTCGGCTTCAGCCTGCTGGGTAAGTAACTGTTCTTTCTGCTGCCAGCGACCTTTCATCCACAGTGCGGTAATCACACTGGCAATCGTTGCACCGGACAAAGCCGCAACCGCAGCCAAAGCAGGGCCGGTGAGCCATTCGGTAATCATGATCTGTCACCCCAAAATTATCTGTCTTCTCGCGGGATCATTCCTGGTTAATATGAGCTAAAGGCTAAGTGGATACTGGATAAATGTCCACCTATTATCATCTGAGACAACTCAGCCTGTCACTGCATCGCTGTTCGTACCAAGCTATTCATAACTATATAAAGCGACCGGATTGCGCTTGTGGTCACAGCTTGACGACACAAGATCTGGTCGGGTATCCCACATTGGCATAGACTGAGCGCCTTTGGTATGACGAATAACCCGTGCTGCGGACAGCCTCTTTAGAATGGAAAACTGATGAACGAACGTTATGCGCTAGGATATGGATTGGCCGCCGTGCTGCTGTGGTCAACTGTCGCCACCGCCTTCAAAATCACCCTTGAGTATTTCACCCCGATCCAGATGATGGTGGCAGCCAGCCTGGTCTCTGCGCTAGCCCTGACCGCCATCGCCTTTTACCAGGGCAAGCTGCATCTGCTCGGCCGCACCCTGATGGCCCGGCCGCTTTATTATTTGCTGCTTGGCCTAATTAATCCTTTTGCCTATTACATGGTGCTGTTCAAAGCTTATGATCTGCTGCCGGCCTCGCAGGCCCAACCGCTCAACTACAGCTGGGCAATCACCCTGACCCTGATGGCTGCGCTGTTCCTCGGCCAGAAAATCCGTAAGCAGGACTGGATCGCCTGTATCCTGGGTTACCTGGGTGTGGTCGTCATTGCCACCAAGGGCGATATTATGGCACTGCAGTTCGATAATCCGGCCGGGGTAGCCCTGGCACTGCTGTCGACCCTGTTGTGGGCGATGTACTGGATCCTCAACACCAAAAACCAGGCCGATCCGGTTCTTGGTGTTCTGCTCGGCTTTTTGATTTCCCTGCCGTTTTCATTCGGCCTCAGCCTCTACACCGGCGACTGGCAGCCAGTCCCTTGGCAGGGCTGGGCGGCGGTAAGTTATGTCGGACTGTTTGAGATGGGCGTGACCTTTGTGCTCTGGCTCAATGCCCTGAAGCTGACCAGAAACACCGCACGGATCAGCAACCTGATTTTCATCTCGCCGTTTATATCACTGATGCTGCTGGCTACCATCATAGGGGAAGAGATCCATGTCTCGACACTTGCCGGGCTGGTTCTGATTGTCTGCGGTCTGCTGGTACAGCAATGGAAAGGAAAGAAAACAGAAACGGCAAGTTCATCCTGTACTGAATAAAAGACTTTCTGTATCCCATAAAAAGAAAAAAGCCTGCCACATCAGTGGCAGGCGAATCGGATAAGGGTTGTCGAGACCCAGCGCCCTAAAGGGAAGACGTCTTGTTATAAATTCAAAAACTTATCCGCCACAAACTTAGCTGCTAGCAGGTGCCGCATGCCAGCGGTGACCTAGTTTCGACCACAGGATCAACAGACCCGGGATCAGCAGCCACATCTGTAGCGTCAGCAATACTGGCGGTATCAAATCCAGTCGCTGGGTAATACTAACCATCACTCCGGCACCGCTCATCTGGAACAGTCCCAGCAAAGCAGCCGCCGTTCCGGCTCGGTCACCAAACGGTGCCAGCGCCTTGCCAGCTGCAGCGCCCAGCACGAAAGAGAAACCGAAGGAAGCCATAAAAATTGGCACCATAAATGCCCATGCTTCGCGGATATCGCTCAATAACAGCATTACAGCACCAGAGCCCACCAGCATCAGCAGGCCGATATTCAGGGTATTACGGGTACCGAAGCGATCCATGTATTTCGGTGCCACCATACAGCCCAGAATATTCAGTGCCGCATTCACGCCGAACCAGATTGTAAACTGCGACATGCTCTGGCCCATCTCTGTCATCAGCCAGACCGGAGCTGAAGTGACGTAAGCGAGGATCACTGCCATTGCCAGCATACAAAGGGTGGCATGGAACAGAAATACCGGCTCGCGCAGCACTGACAGATAGCGCTCAGCACTGATCAGGGCACCGTCGGTGTTGGTATCTGCCGGACGGGTTTCCTTAAAGAACACGGTCAGCATAATTCCGGCAACCAGCGCGAATCCGGTCATAAAGCTAAAGTTTGAACGCCAGCCGAACTCATGCGTCAGCCAGGAGCCCAGCAGCGGAGCCAGGGCAGGAATAAAACAAATCGCACCATTCAGGTAGCTGATCATCCGGCCGCTGCGCTCCGGGCCGAAGCTATCGCGAACAGCCGCAAATGCAGCAACGGAAGTCGCACAGGCACCAAAGCCTTGTGTCAGTCGGGCAACTAACAACAGGTCCAGAGACTGAGCCAGGTAAGCCATTGCACTGCTCAGGGCATAAATCATCACCCCGCCCAGCGCAATCGGACGGCGACCGAAGCGGTCAGCAAGCGGACCGGCCAGCAACTGCCCCAGACCAAGGCTGAACATAAACCAAGTAACTGTATCCTGAACCCGGGCGTGATCGACCGCAAAGGTCTCCGCCATCGCCGGCAACGCCGGTAAGTAAATATCAATAGCCAGTGGGCTAAAGAGGACAAGCGTGACCATCAAAGCGACCAGTCTTGCCCCTGTTTGTGAGGTTTCAGGCTTCATGCAACTTTCCTTCTTGTGATGGCGGGCAGTCTAAGGCTTTAGTGATATGAACAGAAATGGTTTATATTCAAATCAGAATTTCCCATGAGGAATATCACTGACCCTGAGGTGCTGTTGCTGTGTCTTTCGAAAAACTTACCCGTCTCGATCTCAACCTGCTGGTTTGCCTTTATGTCCTGCTTGAAGAGTGCAATGTCACCCACACTGCCCGGCGGCTTCACCTCAGCCAGTCGGCCGTCAGCAAAAGCCTGATGCGGCTGCGGGAGCAGTTCAACGACCCGCTGTTTACCCGCTCAGCCCACGGCCTGATCCCGACACCGCGCGCCAAAGCCCTGCAACCTTTGCTTGAGCACCTGCTGCGGGAAGTAGAGCAAATGACGGCACCGCCGACCTTCAACCCGGCCACCAGCGAACGTCATTTCAAAATGGCTCTGGTTGAAAGTGCCTACCCGCTACTGCTGCCTCAGTTCCTCGGGGAAATCTTCAGCAAAGGCCCTAACATCATCTTTGATACCCAGGCCTGGGAAACCAATACGTTCGAGCGCCTGCAACGGGGGGAAATCGACTTCGGGATCACTGGTAAAGACCTCAATCCGCGAGATGCCATGCTGACCCTGATGCCACCGAAAGACATCATCTGGCAGGAACTGTACCGGGATACCCAGCGCTGTATCGTCCGCAAAGACCATCCGATCCTGAGCCAGACCTGGGATGAGGATAACTACCTGAGACAGCGCCACATTCAGGTGCGGTGTGACGGCAGCGACCGCTGGCTGCTCGACTACAAACTGGCCGACCGGGGACTAAAACGTGATATCGCGATCTATGTGCCTGACTTCAACAGCGCCGCCAGCCTGTGCACCCATACGGATTTGATCTTCACCGCCCCGAGCCACTTCGCCAGCCATATCGCCGCCCAGCTCGATCTGGTGGTTATGCCGCTGCCACCTAAACTTCCTGCCATGGCTTACACCCTGTTCTGGCACCAACATCAGGAAAATGATCCGGGACACTGCTGGCTGAAAGAGTTAATCATCAGCCGATGTCATGATTTGTCTGACACTTAATTGCAGCCCGGCACCAAACGCGTTAACGTAGCTGCAATGAACGGCCTTGCAGCTATTACGGACCTTACCGAGGCCGATCTCTTCTTTTCCGTCAACATGGACGGTGACTTACTTAAAGGAACAAACCATGCAAGCTGTTATCTCACAACGAGTGGAGCAGATCCGCCAGTGGCTGGCGGAAAGCCAGCTCGATGCGCTGCTTATTCCTCACGAAGATGAATACCTGGGCGAGTACATTCCTGCCCACAACGAACGCCTTCAGTGGGCCACAGGTTTCACCGGCTCAGCAGGTATGGCAATTATCACCCGCGATAAAGCTGCTGTATTCGTTGATGGCCGTTATGTCGTTCAGGTTCGCAAGCAGGTTCCGGGTGATGTGTTCGAATATCGCCACCTAATCGAAGAACCACCAATGCAATGGGCTCAGGATAATCTGGCCACCGGTAGCCGCGTTGCGGTTGACCCTCGCCTTCACAGCGGTGCCTGGCTGGAGCAAATGACCGAAAAAATGGCCGGCAGCCTTGCGCTGGTTTGCATCGACGCCAACCCAATCGACACCCTGTGGCACGATCGCCCGGCGGCAACCCTGTCTGACGCCAAGCTGATGAGCCTGGATTTTGTCGGCACCAACTGTGCAGAAAAACGCACTGAAATTGCGGCTGAACTGAAGAAGCAAAAAGCAGAAGCAGCCCTGTTGACCCAACTGGACAGCATTGCCTGGCTGCTGAATATCCGCGGCAGCGATGTACCAAGCCTGCCGGTTCTGCTTTCAACTGCCATTATCCACGCCGATGAAAGCGTTGATTTCTATATTGACCCAGCTCGCCTGCCAGCAGAATTCAGTGCACATGTCGGTGACGGTGTTCGTATCCACCAACCTGAAGAGCTGGAAGCCGGCCTGAAAGCCCTGAGTGGTAAAGAGGTTCTGATTGACCCGGCCACCAGCAATGCCTGGGCCGGACAGGTACTCAACGGTGCAGGTGCCCGTATGATCGCCGCAGCAGATCCTTGCCTGCTGCCGAAAGCAGCCAAGAACCCGACCGAAGTTGCCGGCATGAAAGCCAGCCATATCCGCGACGGCGTGGCGATGGCTAAATTCCTGGCTTGGGTTGATGCTCAGGTGGCTGCCGATAATCTGCTTGATGAAGGTACGCTGTCTGACAAGTTGTGGCAGTTCCGTAGCTTAGATCCGAGCTGTACTGATGTCAGCTTCGACACCATTTCGGCAGCCGGCGGCAATGCTGCAATGTGCCACTACAACCACCTCAACCAGCCAGAACCAAGCGTACTGGAAATGGACAATGTCTACCTGGTGGATTCAGGTGGCCAGTACCCAGACGGTACAACTGACATCACCCGTACGATCGCTGTCGGCCAGCCGGGTGACGAAGTGAAGAAAGCCTTTACCCTGGTACTGAAAGGCCATATTTCGCTGTCATCAGCTCGCTTCCCGAAAGGCACCAACGGCACCCAGCTGGATGCCCTGGCTCGCCAACACCTGTGGGCGCACGGCTATGATTTCGACCACGGTACCGGCCACGGTGTGGGCCACTTCCTGAGTGTTCACGAAGGCCCGCAGCGTATTTCCAAAGTCTACAACCCGACGGCCCTGCTTCCGGGTATGGTGTTGTCTAATGAACCGGGTTACTACCGTGCAGATGCCTTCGGTATCCGTATTGAGAACCTGGAGCTGGTTGTTGAAGTCGAAACCAACGGCGACATGACCATGCTGGGCTTCGAGTCTCTGACCCGGGCTCCGATTGACCGTCGCCTGATCGACTTGTCACTGATGACAGATGCCGAGCTGGCTTGGCTGAACCACTACCACCAGACGGTATTTGATGTGATCAGCCCGTCGCTGGAAGGTGATGACCTGGCATGGCTACAGCAGGCAACAGCGCCGCTTACCCGCTAAGCCCGCAACACGCAGCCTGAAAATAACAAACGCCCGCATATTCACATGCGGGCGTTATTACATCTACGACACAACAATCAACCGTTCGGAATTTGGCTTTAGAGCAAAGAGAAAGCGCAGAATTTATAAGCATAAATGAACACTTTCGATGCCGATATAAAGCCAAATAACACCTGTCAATTACCCGGAATAGGCGTGATGCCAGTCTTTCCACACTACTTCAAAGCCGTGCTGCTTCACCGCCTGAGCCACTTCGGCAACAGCGCGGTCATCACTGATCGCAAACTGCTCCAGCTCCGGCTCATCATCGGCATAACCGCCGGGCTGGGTTTTAGACCCGGCCGACATACTGGTGATCCCCAATGGCAAGACATTGTCGCGAAATTGCGGAGATTCACGGGTCGATAACGACAATTCCACGTCCGGATTCAACAGCCGATAAGCACAAATCAGCTGCACCAGCTGGCGATCGGTCATCACCGACTTCGGCTGTACCCCCCCCTCGCACGGCCGCAGGCGCGGGAAGGAGATAGAATAGCGGGTCTGCCAGTAGGTGCGCTCCAGATAATCCAGATGGCTGGCGACAAAGAAACAATCCGTGCGCCATTCTTCAAGGCCAATCAGTGCTCCGATACCAATCTTATCTATGCCTGCGCGGGCCAGGCGATCCGGGGTTTCCAGACGGTATGCAAAATCCATCTTATTGCCACGTAGATGATGTTTGGCATAGGTCGGCGCATTATAGGTCTCCTGATACACCATTACGGCATTCAGCCCCAATGTTTTCAGCTCGGCATACTCATGCTGATCCAGCGGCTGAACCTCCATCGCCAGGTAGCTGAACTGAGATTTGACCGCGGGCAGGGCCTGGCGGAAATAATCCATCCCGACTTTGCGCTCATGCTCGCCCGTCACCAGCAATACACTATCAAAATTCATCGCCTTAATGGCCAGGCATTCTCGCTCAACCTCCGGTACAGCCAACGTCCGCCGCTTAATTCGATTCTCCATCGAAAAACCACAATAAGTACAGGCGTTGGCACACAAGTTCGACAAATACAACGGCACATAGAAGGCAATAGTGTGGCCAAAGCGGCGACGGGTCAGCGCCGCCGACTGCTGAGCCATCTGCTCAAGGTAAGGTTCTGCGGCCGGAGAAATCAGCGCTTTGAAATCTTCCAGATCCCGCTTGTTTTTCCGCAGAGCCCGCTCAACATCCGCGGCCGTTTTGCTGTAAATCGACAGTCGGATATCGTCCCAGTCAAGCTGCTGCCAGACATCAACATAGCTCATACCGGTTCCTTATGCGGTCTGATCAAGAAACGCCGTCAGCGGACTTGAAGCAATGGCATGATTGACGGTTCCAGCCAGTCCGGCCTCATACGCCATACGACCACTTTCCACCGCCATCCGAAACGCCCGCCCCATCACCACCGGATCGGCGGCTGCCGCGATTGCCGTATTCACCAGTACCGCATCAGCTCCCATCTCCATCGCCTCAGCAGCATGGGACGGAGCACCGATCCCGGCATCAACAATAACCGGCACCCGGGCCTGATCGATGATAATTTCCAGGAAATCCCGGGAAGCCAGCCCCTTGTTCGAACCAATCGGCGCGCCCAGCGGCATCACCGCCGCACAACCTACCTCTTCCAGTCGCTTACACAACACAGGATCGGCATGGCAATACGGCAGCACAATAAAGCCATCTCGGGCTAGTTGCTCTGCCGCCGCCAGCGTTTCAATCGGATCAGGCATTAGGTATTTCGGGTCCGGGTGGATCTCCAGCTTCAGCCAGTTAGTCCCGAGCGCTTCACGGGCCAGCTTGGCAGCAAATACAGCTTCTTGAGCATTCTTCGCTCCGGACGTGTTCGGCAACAGGTTGACGCCAGCCTCCAGCAAAGGAGCCAAAATATCATCATACCGGTTTTCGATATCCACCCGCTTAAGTGCTATGGTCACCAGCTCAGATCCCGAAGCCACAATGGATTCCGCCATCACCTTGCTGTTGGCGTATTTGCCGGTGCCGGTAAACAGGCGGGATGAAAAGGTCTTATCAGCAATAGTCAGCATTTAGCCTCCGGCAATAGCTTGGAACAGGGCAATTCGGTCGCCCGTCTTCAACTGGGTACTATCCCATTCACTTCGGGTAACAATATAGTCGTTCAAGGCCACCGCAGTTGCCTGCAATGGCATATCCAGTGTCTTGAGCAGTGCGGTCAGGCTATGTCCTTGCGGACATTCGACAGACTTGTCGTTCACCTGTACCTGAATCACTGACGGCGTGGCTGTCATAACGGTTTTATTCTCCTGTGCCACAGACCGGGCACTGTTTATCCTGGGTTAAATTAAATCGCTGCCATGCCATGGTCAGGCCATCAAACTGCAGCAAAGTCCCGAAAGCGACTTCCCCGGCTCCGCTCAACAGCTTGATACATTCCAGCGCCTGCATATTACCCATCACCCCGACAACAGGCCCGGCAATGCCGGAGCTGCTGCAATTTTGCGGCTCCGGCGAAACATCAGGCCGAGGTGGAAACAGGCAGTGGTAACAGGGGCCATGACCCTGGCGAAAATCAAAGGACATCAGCTGGCCCTGCCAGCGAATCGCCGCTCCTGAGATCAAAGGCTTGCCGGCACTAAAACAAGCCTGATTAATCGCATGCCGGGTCGTCAGATTATCGGAACAATCAAGAACCACGTCGGCCAGAGCGATCTCCATTGCCAACCGCTGCCCGGCCAGCCGAGCCTGTACCGGACGTACCCGGATATGCGGGTTCAGAGCAGTCACTTGCTCGGCAGCCATCAAAGCCTTACTCCGACCCTGATGACTGTCGCGGTAAATGACCTGACGCTGCAGGTTCGAACTGTCCACCTCATCATCATCAGCAATCATGAGGTGACCGATACCAGCCCCGGCCAAATACAAAGCCGCGGCAGAACCCAGCCCACCGGCACCGACCAGCAGCACCTGGGCCTGCGCCAGCAATTGCTGCCCTTGTTCACCAACTTCGGGCAGCATTATTTGGCGGTTATAACGCAAAAATGCCTGATCACTCAGCATCCGTTGCATCCTTGGCTGGCTCATGACGCACGAGCAGCTGATTAAAGTCGTCTAGAGCGGCTTTAGGATCTTCGGCCTGGGTAACAGCCCGGACAACCGCGATACCATTCACTCCGGTACGCCAGACTTTTTCAGCCCGACTCAAATCAATACCGCCAATGGCAACAGTCGGAAACGCCTCGCCAATCAGCTTGTGATACAAGGCTAAACGGTTAACACCCTGCGGCTTGGATGGCATCTCTTTGGTGGTGGTCGGGAAGATATGGCCTAAGGCAATGTAGCTTGGGGAAAATTCAGCAGCACGCAGGATTTCATAATAACCATGGGTAGAAAGACCCAGACGCAAACCGGCTTGCTGGATAGCAACCAAATCAGCGGTATCCAGATCTTCCTGCCCCAGATGAACACCGTAGGCCTTGTGCTCTACAGCCAGCTGCCAGTGATCATTAAGATATACCTGCGCCTGATGTGCTTTGCCGGCTGCGATCACCTGTTTGATCTGAGCTTCCAATGTCGACTCGTTTTCATCTTTGATCCGCAGTTGAGTAGTCGCAACTCCCAGATCCAACAAGCACTCAACCCACTCGGCCGAATCCACTACCGGATATAGCGCAAGCTTCGCCGGATCTGTCGCTGCAAACGGCTCAACAGCCGCTTCTTTGCAAGTCCACCCCAAGTCTTCTGCTTCTGGGTGGTTAGCCGTTAAAGCTCGGGGAAACAGCTCACGGCTCATCGGCCAGCCAGTTTCACCATAACCATCCATGTGGCTTTCCATATAGCCACGAGCATGAGCCCGGGCCAGAGTCACCGCATCCTCCAGCGGAAAATCCAGTGCCAGCGCAACCATCAGCATCGCACGCTGCGGCTCACTGGCACCGGCGTGGTGACAATACACGGCTCTGGCTTCACCATTGTGGTGCCAGATATCAATACACCCTTTCTCAGTTGGCAGGCCGCTGACAATTAAATTTGGTTTTTGGGCAACCTGCTGCTGCATTTCACTTACCGACGGATAAGGTGCAATCCACTGATCCAATACCTTATACCCGGTAATATCAGCCCCATCCGGGTTAAACACCAGACTGAACTGACGCTCTTCGAACTGAATGTCGACTGTTTCCGACTCGCTCCAATCCACACTGACCTGTTCTCCCAACTGGTACTTATCAGCAGCAGCCAGCAAGGGTTCCACATGCATCAGCAACGGTGTCAGGCTATCGGGCAAACATAAAGAGCTCATTGACGATCCTCTTGAATAGGGTGGTACAACTCACTACCCCGGGCGCGGAATTCAGAGGCTTTCTGCTGCATTCCCTGTAATGGTTCATCAAGTACTTTAATTTCCAGCTCATTGTTGTGTTCAAGATTGCTGGCGTAATCGCGTACTTCCTGGGAGATCTTCATTGAACAGAACTTTGGTCCGCACATTGAGCAGAAATGAGCCACTTTACCGGATTCCTGGGGTAGAGTTTCATCGTGATAGGCTCGGGCCGTATCCGGATCCAAGCCTAAATTAAACTGGTCTTCCCAGCGAAACTCAAAGCGCGCTTTCGACAATGCATTGTCACGCACTTGCGCTCCCGGATGACCTTTCGCCAAGTCTGCCGCATGGGCACACAACTTGTACGTGATCAGACCCACTTTTACGTCTTCTTTATTAGGCAATCCAAGATGTTCTTTGGGAGTGACATAGCAAAGCATGGCGCAACCATACCAGCCAACCATCGCCGCACCGATCCCGGAAGTAATATGGTCATAACCCGGAGCGATGTCCGTAGTCAGCGGGCCTAAGGTATAAAATGGTGCTTCATGGCAATGCTTGAGCTGCTCTTCCATGTTTTCCCTAATCATATGCATCGGCACATGTCCCGGCCCTTCAATCATCACCTGTACATCATATTCCCAGGCAATTTTGGTCAGTTCACCAAGGGTTCGCAGTTCACTGAACTGCGCTTCATCATTGGCATCAGCAATGGATCCCGGACGCAGGCCGTCTCCTAAGGAAAGGGAAATATCGTATTGGGCACAGATCTCGCAGATCTCTCGGAAATGGGTATAAAGGAAGCTTTCCTGGTGGTGAGCCAGACACCACTTGGCCATAATCGAACCGCCTCGTGACACAATTCCTGTCACTCGCTTTGCGGTCATCGGGATGTAACGCAGCAGAACACCTGCATGAATTGTAAAATAATCAACACCCTGTTCGGCTTGCTCCAGCAAAGTATCGCGGAAGACATCCCAATTAAGGTTCTCGGCAATGCCGTTCACTTTCTCCAACGCCTGGTACATAGGCACAGTACCAATCGGCACCGGACTGTTACGGATTATCCACTCACGGGTTTCGTGAATATTGCGCCCGGTGGACAGATCCATCACCGTATCGCCGCCCCAGCGGGTCGACCACACCAATTTTTCAACTTCTTCTTCAATGGATGAACTGACGGCGGAATTACCGATATTAGCATTGACCTTAACCAGAAAGTTACGGCCGATAATCATGGGCTCAGATTCAGGGTGGTTAATGTTCGAAGGGATGATGGCCCGGCCAGCCGCCACTTCCTGGCGGACAAACTCCGGCGTAATATCTTCAGGCAGGTTTGCGCCAAAGCTAATACCCGGATGTTGCAGATTCAGAGTGGAATCTCGATATTTTTCCCGCCCCATGTTTTCACGGATCGCAATAAACTCCATCTCCGGAGTGATCACCCCTTGGCGGGCATAATGGAGCTGAGTAACCCGATGCCCCGGCTTCGCTCTGCGGATACAAGCTCGTTGACTAAAACGCAGCTCATCCAGCGTATCATCAACCAAACGGCTCAGAGCATAATCAGAACTCAGCCCGTCCAGCAGCTCGGTATCATTACGCTCTGCTATCCACGCATCCCGGACAGAAGGCAAGCCGGCATAGATATCAATGTCGCAATCAGGATCGGTGTAATAACCGGATGTGTCATAAACCCGTATCGGTTCATTGGGCTCATAAATCGGGTTTGATTTGGATCCACCAACAAGGCTATCCGACAGCGTTATTTCACGCATCGGCACCTGAACATCAGGACGGCTTCCTTCCACATACACCTTACGGGATTTCGGGTAAGGCTGGACGGTGAGTGAATCAATAAATTGTTTAGCTTCCAGTCTCGCTTGTTTGCGATTCGACATAGCAATTTCCTTTCATCTTATTAGAGGGAAGTTGCTTGACGGATGGGTGCATAAACAAGAGGCATACACTTAGGGTGTACAGCGTCGTCTGAATACTGCGGCTACGGCCGATCGATTTCGATGGTGTAGCTAGACAGATGAATTGTCTCTTGTTCCCTTCGCAGGTATTAGCCCGATCAGGTTCTACGGATCCCGCAAAGCGGTCTCAGCCAAATGGCACTCCGACAAGTTAAGTGATGAGTATAGGTAAGCACCTTACAGGCAGCAAGCGTAATTCACATAAATTATTGAACTTAAGCCCAAACAAAAAAGGCCGCACATTTGTGCGGCCTAAGAATTATTTACTGAACTTTTTCGCTAAATTTTTCAGAAGTGATGAATGAGTTTCTCGCAATTCACCCAGTTTATGGGTAATCGTCGGTGCTCCGTCTAAATCAAACAACTTAGGTACAGCCACTCGCTGAGAAGAATAGATGCCGGTATGGCCACTAAAGTAGTAAGCGGTATAACAGGCAATCGCAAAATAAAGCATATGGTCGGCACCAAACAGCTCGACGCCCATAATGGTACAAGCAAGCGGAGTGTTAGTCGCCGCAGCAAAAACAGCGAGGAATCCAAGCGCAGCAAATAAATCAACCGGCGCACCAAGTATCCATGCCATGGTGTTACCCAAAGTCGCACCAACAAAGAACAGCGGTGTCACCTCCCCGCCTTTATACCCGGCAGCCAAGGTAATCGCAGTCAACAGCAACTTAAGCAACCAACTGTACCACTCTGCACCACCTTCATGGAAAGCACTTAAAATACTGACGCCACCTTCACGACTTGAGTACACACCAAGGCCTATATAGTCATAGTTACCAATCAGGTGCACCGCCCCAATAACAATCAAACCTCCGACAACCACAATCAGGTAAGGGTTTTTAAGTGTTGCCTTGAAGATATCTTTAAACGCATGGGTAAGCTCACCGAACAGGTAACCCGCCAAACCAAATGCAATGGCAGCCAGAACAATTTTCGCCACCATCAGAATATCGACCTTCACCGCATGCTCAAACAAGGTAATGGTCTCAAGGAAGTCGATCCGATAATGGGTATGGTGTGCACCCCAAGCACTACATACAACATCAGCGAGGATAGCGGCAAACAGAGCAGGAATAATCGCGTCGTAGCGCAGACGCCCAATAGCCAGCACCTCAAGCGCAAAAATCGCTCCGGTCAATGGAGTACCGAATACAGCACCAAATCCGGCTGCAACACCGGCAATTAAGATCAGGCGGGTGTCTGCTTCATTCAGCTTGAAACAACGAGCCAGCCAGTGCGTCGTTGCACCACCGATTTGCACGGCCGTCCCTTCACGTCCGGCAGAACCACCAAACAAGTGAGTGATGACTGTTGTGATTAATACCAACGGCCCCATTCGGGTTGGAATACCAGCTCCCGGCTCATGAATTTCATCCATGATCAGGTTATTACCACCCTCTGAGTTTTTACCCAGATTCCGGTAGCAATAAACAATCACAATCCCGGCTAACGGTAACAGATATAGCAGCCAAGGGTTATCAATCCGGGTCTCAGTAGCGAAGCTTAAGCTCCAAAGGAAAAAGGCGTTAAGAGAGCCAACAATAACGGCAACAGGAATTATAAGAAGTGTCCATCTTAGGATCTGGACAAAAGTTTTGGGGTTAGCGCTTAGTGGGTGTGCCATACCAGTTATCTATCATTACAAAGTTAATTCTTCAGGATAGACGTTATGGCAAATGATTTAGCCCTACCATAGACGGATCTATCCTACTACAGCAGGAGTCATCATCTCAGTAGAGCGGTTAAAGGTGGAACTCCATCACCCGTAATGAACATGGCTGTTCATCAACAAAAGGGAATGCTAACGGGAAATACAGCAAGCAACAAGCTTAAATTTTGCCTTCAGGCAGTAAAATAGCTTTTGCTTGATATAAAGCAGGAAAGGTCACAGAAACAAAAACCAGCATTTAACCGGGACGCGTAATCTGAAGCTTCATAGATGGCAGAGAAGAAGGGATTCGAACCCTAACTCGCGCTGTTTTTGGTATCAGGGGGATCCGCTGCTCTGTCAATTGGAGCTATAAACGAAAAAAGCCTCAGCATTTCTGCTGAGGCTTCAAAGATGGCAGGGGTGGAGGGATTCGAACCCCCAACACGCGGATTTGGAATCCGCTGCTCTGCCAATTGGAGCTACACCCCTGTAGTCGTTTTTAAGACTTAACTTTGTCTGAATAAGTGGCGGAGCGGACGGGACTCGAACCCGCGACCCCCGGCGTGACAGGCCGGTATTCTAACCAACTGAACTACCGCTCCACTCAGGATTAACGTTCGTTCACAACGCTAACCTAAATTGGAAGCCTGGCGATGTCCTACTCTCACATGGGGAGGCCCCACACTACCATCGGCGCTATTACGTTTCACTACTGAGTTCGGCATGGGATCAGGTGGGTCCATAATGCTATGGTCGCCAAGCAAAATTCTTACAATCTCGGAAAATCTGACTATGTTCTCGCACTACATTCAAGTGCTCATGGAGTCCTATAAAACCCCTTGGGTGTTGTATGGTTAAGCCTCACGGGCAATTAGTACAGGTTAGCTCAACGCCTCACAGCGCTTACACACCCTGCCTATCAACGTTCTAGTCTTGAACAGCCCTTCAGGATACTTAAAGTATCAGGGATGACTCATCTTGAGGCTCGCTTCCCGCTTAGATGCTTTCAGCGGTTATCGATTCCGAACTTAGCTACCGGGCAATGCGTCTGGCGACACAACCCGAACACCAGCGGTTCGTCCACTCCGGTCCTCTCGTACTAGGAGCAGCCCCTCTCAATCATCCAGCGCCCACGGCAGATAGGGACCGAACTGTCTCACGACGTTCTAAACCCAGCTCGCGTACCACTTTAAATGGCGAACAGCCATACCCTTGGGACCGACTTCAGCCCCAGGATGTGATGAGCCGACATCGAGGTGCCAAACACCGCCGTCGATATGAACTCTTGGGCGGTATCAGCCTGTTATCCCCGGAGTACCTTTTATCCGTTGAGCGATGGCCCTTCCATTCAGAACCACCGGATCACTATGACCTGCTTTCGCACCTGCTCGAACCGTCATTCTCGCAGTCAAGCGGGCTTATGCCATTGCACTAACCTCACGATGTCCGACCGTGATTAGCCCACCTTCGTGCTCCTCCGTTACGCTTTGGGAGGAGACCGCCCCAGTCAAACTACCCACCAGGCACTGTCCTCACCCCGGATAACGGGGCCAAGTTAGAACATCAACACTACAAGGGTGGTATTTCAAGGACGGCTCCACAGATACTGGCGTACCTGCTTCGAAGCCTCCCACCTATCCTACACATGTAGGGTCAATGTTCAGTGCCAAGCTGTAGTAAAGGTTCACGGGGTCTTTCCGTCTAGCCGCGGGGACGCAGCATCTTCACTGCGATTTCAATTTCACTGAGTCTCGGGTGGAGACAGCGTGGCCATCATTACGCCATTCGTGCAGGTCGGAACTTACCCGACAAGGAATTTCGCTACCTTAGGACCGTTATAGTTACGGCCGCCGTTTACCGGGGCTTCGATCAAGAGCTTCGACCTAAGTCTAACCCCATCAATTAACCTTCCGGCACCGGGCAGGCGTCACACCGTATACGTCATCTTTCGATTTTGCACAGTGCTGTGTTTTTAATAAACAGTTGCAGCCACCTGGTATCTGCGACTGCCGGCAGCTCCAAGAGCAAGTCTCTTCACCGCCAGCAGCGTACCTTCTCCCGAAGTTACGGTACCATTTTGCCTAGTTCCTTCACCCGAGTTCTCTCAAGCGCCTTGGTATTCTCTACCTGATCACCTGTGTCGGTTTGGGGTACGATTCCTTACTATCTGAAGCTTAGAGGCTTTTCCCGGAAGCATGGCATCAATGACTTCACTGCCGTAGCAGCTCGACATCGGGTCTCAGCCTGATGTATTCCCGGATTTGCCTAAGAATACAGCCTACACCCTTGAACCAGGACAACCGTCGCCTGGCCCACCTAGCCTTCTCCGTCCCCCCATCGCAATAGTAAGAAGTACGGGAATATTAACCCGTTTCCCATCGACTACGCCTTTCGGCCTCGCCTTAGGGGTCGACTCACCCTGCCCCGATTAACGTTGGACAGGAACCCTTGATCTTCCGGCGAGGAGGTTTTTCACCCCCTTTATCGTTACTCATGTCAGCATTCGCACTTCTGATACGTCCAGCAAGCCTTACGACTCACCTTCAACCGCTTACAGAACGCTCCCCTACCCAATACGCTAATGCGCATTGCCGCAGCTTCGGTGTATAGCTTAGCCCCGTTAAATCTTCCGCGCAGGCCGACTCGACCAGTGAGCTATTACGCTTTCTTTAAATGATGGCTGCTTCTAAGCCAACATCCTGGCTGTCTGAGCCTTCCCACATCGTTTCCCACTTAGCTATAACTTTGGGACCTTAGCTGGCGGTCTGGGTTGTTTCCCTCTCCACGACGGACGTTAGCACCCGCCGTGTGTCTCCCGGATAGTACTTACTGGTATTCGGAGTTTGCAAAGGGTTGGTAAGTCGGGATGACCCCCTAGCCTTAACAGTGCTCTACCCCCAGTAGTATTCGTCCGAGGCGCTACCTAAATAGCTTTCGGGGAGAACCAGCTATCTCCAGGTTTGATTGGCCTTTCACCCCTAGCCACAAGTCATCCGCTAATTTTTCAACATTAGTCGGTTCGGTCCTCCAGTAAGTGTTACCTCACCTTCAACCTGCCCATGGCTAGATCACCTGGTTTCGGGTCTAATCCCAGCAACTGCACGCCCAGTTAAGACTCGGTTTCCCTACGGCTCCCCTATTCGGTTAACCTTGCTACTGAAATTAAGTCGCTGACCCATTATACAAAAGGTACGCAGTCACCCCGAAGGGCTCCTACTGCTTGTACGTACACGGTTTCAGGTTCTATTTCACTCCCCTCACAGGGGTTCTTTTCGCCTTTCCCTCACGGTACTGGTTCACTATCGGTCAGTCAGGAGTATTTAGCCTTGGAGGATGGTCCCCCCATGTTCAGACAGGATATCACGTGTCCCGTCCTACTCGATTTCACTCGTTATGCGCCGTCGGCTACGGGGCTGTCACCCTGTATCGCCAAGCTTTCCAGCTTGTTCACCTGACGCAAGACTAGCTTAAGGGCTAATCCGGTTTCGCTCGCCGCTACTGCCGGAATCTCGGTTGATTTCTGTTCCTCGGGGTACTTAGATGTTTCAGTTCCCCCGGTTCGCCTCACAACGCTATGTATTCACGTTGTGATACTTGCTTATGCAAGTGGGTTTCCCCATTCGGAAATCCGAGAGTATAGTGATTCTTACCATCTCCTCTCGGCTTATCGCAGGTTAGCACGTCCTTCATCGCCTCTGACTGCCAAGGCATCCACCGTGTACGCTTAGTCACTTAACCATACAACCCCAAGAGGTTTCGTATGGCAAACAACCAAGGTTTTTCCATCTGAGTATTGATGGAATAGTTTTGCCGGACTCTTACACAAGACACTTGAATGTGTATTGCTTGAGAACTCGTTCTTCTTTCGAAGAACAATAATTCAATTATGAATTACTAGTCAGCTTTCCAGATTGTTAAAGAGCATGTGTTTCCATCAGGAACCACTTTCTAAACACACTCAGAAGAATGTTTTTAGAGAGTGGTGGAGCTAAGCAGGATCGAACTGCTGACCTCCTGCGTGCAAGGCAGGCGCTCTCCCAGCTGAGCTATAGCCCCAACGAAATCCGATATCATCACCACTGCCTCTGGGAGAAGAAGTGGTGGGTCTGAGTGGACTTGAACCACCGACCTCACCCTTATCAGGGGTGCGCTCTAACCACCTGAGCTACAGACCCGATACCGTATGTCTTTTACTATTAACCAAGCAATCTGTGTGGACACTGCATCAAATGAGCAGTCTATCGTTAAGGAGGTGATCCAGCCCCAGGTTCCCCTAGGGCTACCTTGTTACGACTTCACCCCAGTCATGAACCACACCGTGGTAAACGCCCTCCCGAAGGTTAAGCTATCTACTTCTGGTGCAGCCCACTCCCATGGTGTGACGGGCGGTGTGTACAAGGCCCGGGAACGTATTCACCGTGGCATTCTGATCCACGATTACTAGCGATTCCGACTTCATGGAGTCGAGTTGCAGACTCCAATCCGGACTACGACATACTTTCTGGGATTCGCTCACCATCGCTGGCTGGCCGCCCTCTGTATATGCCATTGTAGCACGTGTGTAGCCCTACTCGTAAGGGCCATGATGACTTGACGTCGTCCCCACCTTCCTCCGGTTTATCACCGGCAGTCTCCCTGGAGTTCCCACCCGAAGTGCTGGCAAACAAGGATAAGGGTTGCGCTCGTTGCGGGACTTAACCCAACATTTCACAACACGAGCTGACGACAGCCATGCAGCACCTGTCTCACGGTTCCCGAAGGCACTCCTCTATCTCTAAAGGATTCCGTGGATGTCAAGAGTAGGTAAGGTTCTTCGCGTTGCATCGAATTAAACCACATGCTCCACCGCTTGTGCGGGCCCCCGTCAATTCATTTGAGTTTTAATCTTGCGACCGTACTCCCCAGGCGGTCTACTTAACGCGTTAGCTCCGAAAGCCAGAACTCAAGGTCCCAACCTCCAAGTAGACATCGTTTACGGCGTGGACTACCAGGGTATCTAATCCTGTTTGCTCCCCACGCTTTCGCATCTGAGCGTCAGTCTTTGTCCAGGGGGCCGCCTTCGCCACCGGTATTCCTTCAGATCTCTACGCATTTCACCGCTACACCTGAAATTCTACCCCCCTCTACAAGACTCTAGCCTGCCAGTTCAAAATGCTGTTCCGAGGTTAAGCCCCGGGCTTTCACATCTTGCTTAACAGACCGCCTGCATGCGCTTTACGCCCAGTAATTCCGATTAACGCTCGCACCCTCCGTATTACCGCGGCTGCTGGCACGGAGTTAGCCGGTGCTTCTTCTGCAGCTAACGTCAAAGATATACGCTATTAACGTACACCCCTTCCTCACTGCTGAAAGTACTTTACAACCCGAAGGCCTTCTTCATACACGCGGCATGGCTGCATCAGGGTTTCCCCCATTGTGCAATATTCCCCACTGCTGCCTCCCGTAGGAGTCTGGACCGTGTCTCAGTTCCAGTGTGGCTGATCATCCTCTCAGACCAGCTAGGGATCGTCGCCTTGGTGAGCCGTTACCCCACCAACTAGCTAATCCCACCTGGGCTAATCCTGACGCGAGAGGCCCGAAGGTCCCCCTCTTTGCTCCGAAGAGATTATGCGGTATTAGCTATCGTTTCCAATAGTTATCCCCCACATCAGGGCATATTCCCAGGCATTACTCACCCGTCCGCCGCTCGCCGCCCATAATTTCCACCGAAGCTTCTATTATGTCGCTGCCGCTCGACTTGCATGTGTTAGGCCTGCCGCCAGCGTTCAATCTGAGCCATGATCAAACTCTTCAATTCAAGTTTTGGCTCAATGAATACTGATTGTTCCAACCGAAGTTGAAACGAATTGACTGTGCCAAATAATAAGTAAACTTAGTATTTGTATTGGTCACTCAGTTCATTGATAAATCTTTTTGACTAATCATTTCACGAGTGCCCACACAGATTGCATGGTCAAATTGTTAAAGAACGTTGACTTTCAATGCCTTAGCACTGTGTGCATCAGCAAGTCAGGTGGCGTATAATACGCTTTTCTGATGTCCAGTCAAGATAAAATTTTCAACTTTTTCATTGCCTCAATGGAAAAGCAAAAACCCTATGTTGACTCCGCTCACATCCTGTCCGGTTTGAGCGAAAGAAAAGCCCGTTGTTGCCAACGGGCTTCCTGAAATCAAAGCCTGGCGATGTCCTACTCTCACATGGGGAGGCCCCACACTACCATCGGCGCTATTACGTTTCACTACTGAGTTCGGCATGGGATCAGGTGGGTCCATAATGCTATGGTCGCCAAGCAAAATTCTTACAATCTCGGAAAATCTGACTATGTTCTCGCACTACATTCAAGTGCTCATGGAGTCCTGTAAAACCCCTTGGGTGTTGTATGGTTAAGCCTCACGGGCAATTAGTACAGGTTAGCTCAACGCCTCACAGCGCTTACACACCCTGCCTATCAACGTTCTAGTCTTGAACAGCCCTTCAGGATACTTAAAGTATCAGGGATGACTCATCTTGAGGCTCGCTTCCCGCTTAGATGCTTTCAGCGGTTATCGATTCCGAACTTAGCTACCGGGCAATGCGTCTGGCGACACAACCCGAACACCAGCGGTTCGTCCACTCCGGTCCTCTCGTACTAGGAGCAGCCCCTCTCAATCATCCAGCGCCCACGGCAGATAGGGACCGAACTGTCTCACGACGTTCTAAACCCAGCTCGCGTACCACTTTAAATGGCGAACAGCCATACCCTTGGGACCGACTTCAGCCCCAGGATGTGATGAGCCGACATCGAGGTGCCAAACACCGCCGTCGATATGAACTCTTGGGCGGTATCAGCCTGTTATCCCCGGAGTACCTTTTATCCGTTGAGCGATGGCCCTTCCATTCAGAACCACCGGATCACTATGACCTGCTTTCGCACCTGCTCGAACCGTCATTCTCGCAGTCAAGCGGGCTTATGCCATTGCACTAACCTCACGATGTCCGACCGTGATTAGCCCACCTTCGTGCTCCTCCGTTACGCTTTGGGAGGAGACCGCCCCAGTCAAACTACCCACCAGGCACTGTCCTCACCCCGGATAACGGGGCCAAGTTAGAACATCAACACTACAAGGGTGGTATTTCAAGGACGGCTCCACAGATACTGGCGTACCTGCTTCGAAGCCTCCCACCTATCCTACACATGTAGGGTCAATGTTCAGTGCCAAGCTGTAGTAAAGGTTCACGGGGTCTTTCCGTCTAGCCGCGGGGACGCAGCATCTTCACTGCGATTTCAATTTCACTGAGTCTCGGGTGGAGACAGCGTGGCCATCATTACGCCATTCGTGCAGGTCGGAACTTACCCGACAAGGAATTTCGCTACCTTAGGACCGTTATAGTTACGGCCGCCGTTTACCGGGGCTTCGATCAAGAGCTTCGACCTAAGTCTAACCCCATCAATTAACCTTCCGGCACCGGGCAGGCGTCACACCGTATACGTCATCTTTCGATTTTGCACAGTGCTGTGTTTTTAATAAACAGTTGCAGCCACCTGGTATCTGCGACTGCCGGCAGCTCCAAGAGCGAGTCTCTTCACCGCCAGCAGCGTACCTTCTCCCGAAGTTACGGTACCATTTTGCCTAGTTCCTTCACCCGAGTTCTCTCAAGCGCCTTGGTATTCTCTACCTGATCACCTGTGTCGGTTTGGGGTACGATTCCTTACTATCTGAAGCTTAGAGGCTTTTCCCGGAAGCATGGCATCAATGACTTCACTGCCGTAGCAGCTCGACATCGGGTCTCAGCCTGATGTATTCCCGGATTTGCCTAAGAATACAGCCTACACCCTTGAACCAGGACAACCGTCGCCTGGCCCACCTAGCCTTCTCCGTCCCCCCATCGCAATAGTAAGAAGTACGGGAATATTAACCCGTTTCCCATCGACTACGCCTTTCGGCCTCGCCTTAGGGGTCGACTCACCCTGCCCCGATTAACGTTGGACAGGAACCCTTGATCTTCCGGCGAGGAGGTTTTTCACCCCCTTTATCGTTACTCATGTCAGCATTCGCACTTCTGATACGTCCAGCAAGCCTTACGACTCACCTTCAACCGCTTACAGAACGCTCCCCTACCCAATACGCTAATGCGCATTGCCGCAGCTTCGGTGTATAGCTTAGCCCCGTTAAATCTTCCGCGCAGGCCGACTCGACCAGTGAGCTATTACGCTTTCTTTAAATGATGGCTGCTTCTAAGCCAACATCCTGGCTGTCTGAGCCTTCCCACATCGTTTCCCACTTAGCTATAACTTTGGGACCTTAGCTGGCGGTCTGGGTTGTTTCCCTCTCCACGACGGACGTTAGCACCCGCCGTGTGTCTCCCGGATAGTACTTACTGGTATTCGGAGTTTGCAAAGGGTTGGTAAGTCGGGATGACCCCCTAGCCTTAACAGTGCTCTACCCCCAGTAGTATTCGTCCGAGGCGCTACCTAAATAGCTTTCGGGGAGAACCAGCTATCTCCAGGTTTGATTGGCCTTTCACCCCTAGCCACAAGTCATCCGCTAATTTTTCAACATTAGTCGGTTCGGTCCTCCAGTAAGTGTTACCTCACCTTCAACCTGCCCATGGCTAGATCACCTGGTTTCGGGTCTAATCCCAGCAACTGCACGCCCAGTTAAGACTCGGTTTCCCTACGGCTCCCCTATTCGGTTAACCTTGCTACTGAAATTAAGTCGCTGACCCATTATACAAAAGGTACGCAGTCACCCCGAAGGGCTCCTACTGCTTGTACGTACACGGTTTCAGGTTCTATTTCACTCCCCTCACAGGGGTTCTTTTCGCCTTTCCCTCACGGTACTGGTTCACTATCGGTCAGTCAGGAGTATTTAGCCTTGGAGGATGGTCCCCCCATGTTCAGACAGGATATCACGTGTCCCGTCCTACTCGATTTCACTCGTTATGCGCCGTCGGCTACGGGGCTGTCACCCTGTATCGCCAAGCTTTCCAGCTTGTTCACCTAACGCAAGACTAGCTTAAGGGCTAATCCGGTTTCGCTCGCCGCTACTGCCGGAATCTCGGTTGATTTCTGTTCCTCGGGGTACTTAGATGTTTCAGTTCCCCCGGTTCGCCTCACAACGCTATGTATTCACGTTGTGATACTTGCTTATGCAAGTGGGTTTCCCCATTCGGAAATCCGAGAGTATAGTGATTCTTACCATCTCCTCTCGGCTTATCGCAGGTTAGCACGTCCTTCATCGCCTCTGACTGCCAAGGCATCCACCGTGTACGCTTAGTCACTTAACCATACAACCCCAAGAGGTTTCGTATGGCAAACAACCAAGGTTTTCCATCTGAGTATTGATGGAATAGTTTTGCCGGACTCTTACACAAGACACTTGAATGTGTATTGCTTGAGAACTCGTTCTTCTTTCGAAGAACAATAATTCAATTATGAATTACTAGTCAGCTTTCCAGATTGTTAAAGAGCATAACGCAAAAGCGTTAATCAATAACTGACGTTATTCATTAGCACTCTTGCCGTTCTTTCACATATTAACCAGGCAATCTGTGTGGACACTGCATCAAATGAGCAGTCTATCGTTAAGGAGGTGATCCAGCCCCAGGTTCCCCTAGGGCTACCTTGTTACGACTTCACCCCAGTCATGAACCACACCGTGGTAAACGCCCTCCCGAAGGTTAAGCTATCTACTTCTGGTGCAGCCCACTCCCATGGTGTGACGGGCGGTGTGTACAAGGCCCGGGAACGTATTCACCGTGGCATTCTGATCCACGATTACTAGCGATTCCGACTTCATGGAGTCGAGTTGCAGACTCCAATCCGGACTACGACATACTTTCTGGGATTCGCTCACCATCGCTGGCTGGCCGCCCTCTGTATATGCCATTGTAGCACGTGTGTAGCCCTACTCGTAAGGGCCATGATGACTTGACGTCGTCCCCACCTTCCTCCGGTTTATCACCGGCAGTCTCCCTGGAGTTCCCACCCGAAGTGCTGGCAAACAAGGATAAGGGTTGCGCTCGTTGCGGGACTTAACCCAACATTTCACAACACGAGCTGACGACAGCCATGCAGCACCTGTCTCACGGTTCCCGAAGGCACTCCTCTATCTCTAAAGGATTCCGTGGATGTCAAGAGTAGGTAAGGTTCTTCGCGTTGCATCGAATTAAACCACATGCTCCACCGCTTGTGCGGGCCCCCGTCAATTCATTTGAGTTTTAATCTTGCGACCGTACTCCCCAGGCGGTCTACTTAACGCGTTAGCTCCGAAAGCCAGAACTCAAGGTCCCAACCTCCAAGTAGACATCGTTTACGGCGTGGACTACCAGGGTATCTAATCCTGTTTGCTCCCCACGCTTTCGCATCTGAGCGTCAGTCTTTGTCCAGGGGGCCGCCTTCGCCACCGGTATTCCTTCAGATCTCTACGCATTTCACCGCTACACCTGAAATTCTACCCCCCTCTACAAGACTCTAGCCTGCCAGTTCAAAATGCTGTTCCGAGGTTAAGCCCCGGGCTTTCACATCTTGCTTAACAGACCGCCTGCATGCGCTTTACGCCCAGTAATTCCGATTAACGCTCGCACCCTCCGTATTACCGCGGCTGCTGGCACGGAGTTAGCCGGTGCTTCTTCTGCAGCTAACGTCAAAGATATACGCTATTAACGCATACCCCTTCCTCACTGCTGAAAGTACTTTACAACCCGAAGGCCTTCTTCATACACGCGGCATGGCTGCATCAGGGTTTCCCCCATTGTGCAATATTCCCCACTGCTGCCTCCCGTAGGAGTCTGGACCGTGTCTCAGTTCCAGTGTGGCTGATCATCCTCTCAGACCAGCTAGGGATCGTCGCCTTGGTGAGCCGTTACCCCACCAACTAGCTAATCCCACCTGGGCTAATCCTGACGCGAGAGGCCCGAAGGTCCCCCTCTTTGCTCCGAAGAGATTATGCGGTATTAGCTATCGTTTCCAATAGTTATCCCCCACATCAGGGCATATTCCCAGGCATTACTCACCCGTCCGCCGCTCGCCGCCCATAATTTCCACCGAAGCTTCTATTATGTCGCTGCCGCTCGACTTGCATGTGTTAGGCCTGCCGCCAGCGTTCAATCTGAGCCATGATCAAACTCTTCAATTCAAGTTTTGGCTCAATGAATACTGATAAATTGACTGTGGATACTTAAAGTATCTTTGGCCACTCAGTTCATTGATAAATCTTTTTGACTAATCATTTTACGAGTGCCCACACAGATTGCATGGTCAAATTGTTAAAGAACAATGCTGACTCAGTAGCGACATTCGCTGTCGTGTTCCGTGTCAGTGGGGTCGCATTATAGAGACTTCGATCACGTTGGCAAGCGGTAATTTGAAATAAATTTGTCATTTTCGCACAACCGAACAATTAACGATCAATTACGGCACTTTTCGCTGCAAATCAGATCATTCCTTCGCTATTCTCATTTCAAATAAGAAAGAGAAGGCTGTCCTAATGTCATCAAATCCGCTGCGTTTCTATAAAGGAAGCGCCCCAGAAAAACCGGCCAGTGCTTATGTTGATGGCTCTTCCGTCTTAGTCGGGGCTATCACCCTGGGAGAAGATGCCAGTATTTGGCCTCTTGTTGCTGCCAGAGGTGATGTAAACAACATCACTATTGGTGCCCGAACCAACATTCAGGATGGAACTGTCCTACATGTCAGTCGCAAAACGATTGAGAATCCTGAAGGCCATCCCCTTATTATAGGCGAGGATGTGACTATCGGTCATAAAGCGATGCTTCATGGCTGCAGAGTAGGGAACCGGGTATTGGTGGGGATAGGGGTTATCATTCTTGATGGCGCAGTCATTGAAGATGATGTCATCATCGGTGCCGGTAGCTTGGTTCCACCAGGCAAACATCTGAAAAGTGGTTATCTTTATCTGGGCTGTCCAATTAAAAAAGCCCGCCCCTTAAGTGATAAAGAGCGGGCTTTTCTGCCGACATCAGCCGATAACTATGTCCGACTGAAAAATGAATATCTGGCCGAACTATAGTTCGGTCAGCCGATTTCAATATCGCCGTCTTGATTAAAGTCTTCGTCTTCAATCATCTCTTCAGCCAATTCTTCCAGATCAAAGCGATAAACAGAAAAGGCAGAAAGGATATCGGCTTCCTCTGTCAGAGGCTTATCCGCTTTCTTTTGCAGCCAGCCCAGGCTGACCCAACAGGTGATCAAAGCGCCGGCCTGCTGAGCAGGGAAGTTCACGGCTTGTCTGTTGCTATCCCAAAGTTGAATATCGGCAAATAAGATATCTTGATTCATATTTATTCCTGCATGATACGGCGCAGTTCTCGTTGTACTTGTTTGGCTCCCGGGCGCAACCCGCGCCACAACATAAAACTTTCTGCCGCCTGACCGACAAGCATACCGAGACCATCAAGTGTCATTACTGCACCCAAATCCTGAGCCCATTGATTAAAAGTCGTGGTCGCCGAATCATATACCATGTCATAACAGGTAACATTCGGCGTAATAAGCTGTTCTGATATACCAGGCAGCTGGCCACTCAGACTAGCTGAAGTCGAATTAATGATCACATCAAACACCGGCGCATCCAAATCATTTAACGCTGAAGCTTCCACCTGACCGTATGGGAAAAACAGCCCGGCTAATTGCTCAGCTTTAGACAAGGTTCGGTTAGTTATGGTCAACTGCGCAGGCTGCTGAGCCAACAACGGTAATATTACACCTCGAGCCGCACCGCCTGCACCAATCAATAAAATTCTTTTTCCCTTCAGTTCAACCTGATGCTGAATTAAATCCTGCACCAGACCTTCACCATCAGTGTTATCTCCGAGAATTACGCCATCATCAAGCTTTTTAAGGGTATTGACGGCACCAGCCAGTTTAGCGCGCTCAGTAAGTTGAGTCGCGTAGCGGAAAGCCTCTTCCTTGAAAGGAACGGTAATGTTACAACCACGCCCGCCCGAAGAGAAAAAATCATCCGCCGCGGCTTGAAAACCACCTAAAGGAACAAGCTGAGCTTCATAAGTCATCGTCTGAGACGTCTGGCGGGCAAACAAGGTATGGATTAAAGGAGATTTACTCTGGGCAATCGGGTTGCCGAAAACAACGTACTTATCCATGAGGCTATTCCAGATAACAAGAATTTCAAAAAGATAGGATCAATTCATCGACCCTATCACTGCCCTTTATTCAGCACAAATAGTTATCATCCGTTACCAGTCCCGAGGGTGAAGGTAATTATCATAAAGATCAGCTTCAGCACTGCCAGGTTCAGGCTGGTAACCATACTCCCAGCGAACTAACGGCGGCATCGACATCAAAATCGACTCAGTCCGGCCACCGCTTTGCAGACCAAACAGCGTCCCGCGATCATAAACCAGGTTGAATTCGACATAACGCCCGCGACGATAGAGCTGGAATTCTCGCTCTCTATCACCATACGGGGTAGGGTGACGCTTTTCGACAATCGGTAGGTAAGCATCCAAGTAACCATTGCCAACTGCTTTTATATAGCAGAAACACTTCTCAAATCCCCAGTCGTTGAGATCATCGAAAAATAAACCACCGACACCGCGGGTTTCATTACGATGAGGAAGGTAGAAGTACTTATCACACCACTCTTTATGCTGCTGATAAACATCATCGCCGTAAGGTGCACAAATGGCCTTAGCCGTATCGTGCCAATGCCGGCAATCCTCAGCAAACGGGTAGAACGGTGTAAGGTCAAAGCCACCACCGAACCACCAAACCGGTGCCTCGCCTTCTTTCTCGGCAATAAAGAAACGAACATTAGCATGCGAAGTCGGTGCATAGGGGTTATTCGGATGGATGACTAAAGAGACTCCCATGGCCTCAAAACTTCGCCCAGCCAGCTCCGGACGGTGCGCCGTCGCAGATGCCGGCATCTTAGTACCAAACACATGCGAGAAATTCACTCCGGCCTGCTCAAACACCCGCCCTTGGCGCAAAACACGACTGCGTCCGCCGCCACCCTGTTCACGTTCCCATTGGTCCTGTTCAAAAATCGCTTCACCGTCTTGCTGTTCAAGCGCCTGACAAATGCGATCCTGAAGTTCGAGTAGAAATGCCTTTACCGCTTGTTTGCTGACTTCTTGCATAATAGTTTTATCCTTGGCGGAACACTTTCCCTGTGATGGCATCGCGAATTTCAGACGGGTTATCACGACCACCGGTTTCACCCTGCAGGATCGCAGGTAAAAACTCGCCCAGTTGCTGTTTCACTTCTTCCGCAGTACGCCCCGGCTCCTGACCTGTTAAATTGGCGCTGGTCGAGGTTAACGGCTTACCAAACTGGCGGCACAACTCTTGAACCAGTGGATGGTCTGTCACCCGAACGGCAATCGTATCGAACTGACCGGTCAAAAATTTAGGCACGCCTGGTTTGGTCGGCATCACCCAGGTAACAGGTCCCGGCCAAGTCGCCCGGATCCGCTGCATTTGCTCATCAGTCAGTTGGCTGTCATCAACATAAGGTGCCAGCTGCTCAAAATCAGCCGCAATCAGGATCAAGCCTTTTTCAACCGGACGCTGCTTGAGCGCCAGAAGTTTCATAACCGCTTGCTCATTATCAGGATCACAGCCAACCCCAAACACAGCTTCAGTAGGATAGGCGATAACGTCACCTTGCTTCAGAGCAGCAACAACTTGCGATAGATTTTCCACTTTACCCTCAATTTATAATCATGGCAGATGCCAGATTTAACTATTTGTTTACCTATCATACAGAGTCAAGTGTCTTAACTCTACGCGGATAATACAATGAAACAAAACCACCAACGCAAACGTTTGCGTTGGTGGTTGAACGTCGTATAATGCACGCAACAAAACTCATGCCTTCATTTTATAAGCAACCCAAAGGAGATCGGGATGAAAGTCGGGATTATCATGGGCTCAAAGTCTGACTGGCCAACCATGCAACATGCCGCTGAAATGCTGGAACGCTTCAATATTCCTTATGAAACCAAAGTGGTGTCTGCTCACCGAACTCCTCATCTGCTGGCTGAATATGCCGAAAACGCCCAGTCTCGCGGCATAAAAGTAATCATCGCCGGAGCCGGCGGTGCCGCTCACCTACCGGGAATGACAGCGGCTTTTACCAGCCTGCCGGTATTGGGCGTTCCCGTACAATCTCGCGCCCTGAAAGGCATGGATTCATTACTCTCCATTGTTCAGATGCCCAAAGGCGTTGCTGTCGGCACCCTGGCGATCGGTGAAGCAGGGGCCGCCAATGCCGGACTACTGGCCGCCCAGATCATCGGCACCCAGGACAGTGAAGTAATGGCAGCTATCGACACTTTCCGCAAAGAGCAGACAGATACTGTTCTCAGCAACCCGAATCCGGCAGAGGATGCGAAATAATGAAAGTCTTAGTACTTGGAGCCGGGCAGCTGGCTCGAATGATGGCGCTGGCCGGTGCACCTCTGAATATCGAAGTACTGGCTTACGATGTCGGCTCGGGTCAGGTTGTCCATCCTCTGACCCAGCAACTGATGATGAAAGGACTGGATACTGCAGTGACCTATACCGATGTGATCACCGCAGAGTTTGAGCATATTCCCCACAACATTCTTGAGGTCTGCGAGGCCAGCGGCAAACTACAGCCAACAACCCAAGCAATTAAAGCCGGCGGTGACCGGCGGCTGGAAAAAAACCTACTTGATCGCGCCAGCGTTGCCAGTGCCCGCTATCAGATAATCAACAATCGCGATGATCTGGAACAGGCAGTCAATACTGTCGGCATTCCAATGGTACTCAAAGGTGCGCTGGGCGGATATGACGGAAAAGGGCAGTGGCGCTTCACTTCCGTCGAACAAGCAGATCAACTATGGCAAGAAATCAGCCCATTCCTTGCTGCAACCCCAGATCAGGCTATTGTGGCAGAGGAGTTTGTTTCTTTTGACCGTGAAGTCTCCCTGATCGGTGCCCGGGGCAAAGATGGTAGCATCGCCGTCTATCCACTGACGGAAAACATCCACCACAACGGGGTACTAAGCCTTTCAGTAGCCAGCAAAACAGACAGCCAGATACAATCACAAGCTGAAACCATGTTTAAAGCAGTAGCTGAAACCCTGAATTATGTGGGAGTCCTGGCTATCGAATTTTTCGATGTCGGCGGGAAATTGCTGGTTAACGAAATTGCTCCGCGAGTCCACAACTCAGGTCACTGGACCCAACAGGGTGCCGAAACCTGCCAGTTTGAAAACCACCTGCGGGCTGTATGCGGATTACCTTTAGGCAATACCACACTGCTGAGATCAACCGCCATGGTCAATATTCTGGGTGAGGACAATCTGGCAGATGAAATTCTGTCTCTGCCGCAGTGCCATGTTCACTGGTACGGCAAAGAAAAACGTCCGGGACGAAAAATGGGGCACATCAATGTCTGCGCCAATTCATTGGATGAATTAAATGCAAAACTGAGCGAGTTGGCGGTTTACCTCGATCCTGCAGCATTCCCGGTACTCTGTAAATAAACCATATAAACAAGGCCAGCATCTCTGCTGGCCTTGTTTTTCAATTCCACAACTTCGCACTAACGAAGTGTTATTCCTGATAAGCGTGACATTTTCTGTCGGCACACTGCTGTTTGGTACCACTGGCCAGCTTCTTTTCGATCAACAATCCAAAGCCACATGACTGGCATTCACCGACAATCGGCTTATTGTTAATGGCAAAACGACAAGACGGGTATTGATCACAGGCATAGAATACCTTGCCATAACGCGATTTTCTTTCGATCAAATGCCCCTTACCGCATTCCGGACAAGTCAGCTTGGTATCTTCCGCCTTTTTCTCCGGTGACTCAATGTGCTGGCAGTCAGGATACCCAGCACAACCGATAAACATACCGTATCGCCCCTGGCGTAGTAGCAGCTCACAACCACAGTCAGGACAAGGTTTACCGAGATATTTCACGATATGACCATCGTTCTGGCTGAGTGACTTAATGTAATCACAGGCAGGGTAGGCAGCACAGCCTAAAAACGGACCGCGTTTGCTGTTACGAATAACCAGCTCAGAGCCACACTTCGGACAGGTTTGCTCCTGATCCAAAGCATGCTCATGGGCTGAGAATAATTGCTCGTTAATTTTTCCGGACATACAACTCTTTCATTCGCATCCTCAAGGGATGCGATTAATGGATATAACCGTCTTCAGCGCCGTAAAGGAGCTCTTCCATCTGGCTGTAAGCACTTTCATTGCCCGGCGCATTAAACAGCACCATCAGGATAATCCATTTCAGATCATCGAGGTTAAAATCGGCAGTCTCAAGCTCCATTACGCGGTCAATCACCATTTCGCGCGTATCGGCACACAGAACATGGATTTGCTCAAGATAAGTCAGAAAGCCCCGGCAAGATGTATCAAGCCGTGCCATTTCCTGAGCTGTATATACACGAATAGAAGTGACGGCACTGTTATTCATGTACGGTGTGTCTTCAGTGTCTTGCAATGCAGCCAGCTTCTCTAACCATGTCAGAGCTTTATAGATATCTTCCTGATGAAAGCCAGCACGCAGCAATTCATCTGAAAGTTCGTCCTGATCCACCAACAGCTCAGCATCGCTGTGGATATAGGTTTCAAACAGGTACATTAAGATATCCATCATAACTAGCCCCTCCTCGTTCTGATATAGCCACCGGGCACTGCTCTGACTGCACCGCACAATTCCAGTTCCAATAGTTGCATCATAACTTGATGTACGGGCAGTTTACAGCGTTCAGCAACTACATCTACGGGTGTTGCTTCATTGCCTACGTTAGCCAACAGCATGGAAAATGGCAATTCTTCATTTTCAGGTTGTGGCAACGACGAGTTTAACTGGTTGTTTTTCACACACTCCGTTAAGACACCTACCTCATCAAATATATCGACCGGGCTTTCTACCAATTTAGCACCAGATTTAATTAATGCATTACAACCACGGCTTCCGGGGTAATGGATTGAGCCGGGCAAGGCAAAAACTTCACGCCCTTGTTCAAGCGCATAGCGGGCAGTAATAAGCGAACCACTTTTTTCCGCCGCCTCTATTACCAATACGCCAACAGACAAACCACTGATCACTCGATTACGCCGTGGAAAGTTCTGCGGCCTCGGCCTTTCATCCGGCCAGAACTCAGAAACGAGCGCGCCTTGTTCCACTATTTGCGAAGCCAGCTCCCGATGTCGGGCAGGGTAGATCTGATCTAACCCAGAGCCCAGCACCGCAATTGTCGCTCCGCCATTTTTCAACGCACCATAATGGGCCTGGCCATCAACTCCCAGCGCCAGCCCGCTGGTTACCACATAATTTGCCGCCACCAAAGAAGCCGCAAACTCATAAGCAGACTCGCGACCGTCAATACTGGCCGAGCGACTGCCAACTATAGCCAGTTGCGGCTCATGTAACCAATGTGGCTCCCCCCGAACAAACAGTAACGGTGGTGCCGAGGCGATTTCTTTGAGTAATGAAGGATAATGAGGCGAGTCTAACGTTAAGATAGTCTGATTAGGCTGCTCAGCCCAGGCCAGACAACGTTCAATATGGCGTAAGCGAGGCTGGTGGAGACGAGTGATCTGAGCCGGCTTAAGCCCTATCGCCATCATCTGCTCAGCCGGCATCTGACACAGTTGCGGAGGCGTACCATGCCGCAATAATTGGCTGATCCGATATCCCCCTAAATAAGGAACATCAACCAATGTCAGCCAATACGCCAAATCACTCATGACACCAGTCCGAATCAGAGTCAAAGCGAAACGGTTTTCGGCGGCAATGCCAACACACCGGCGCGGAAGGGCTCACTGGCACGGGTGACAACCGCCAAGCTAAAGTGCTCATAAGGACGAATTACCATTACCTCACCTATCGGTACATCACTGAGCTGATAATGACCGAAACGCAGGCTGGCATCTTTATAGTGATAATCACCTTTCACCCCTTTTACCACCGCCCCGGAGCGGTATAGCTGAAGCACATTTCCGGCAACCAACCTGTCAAGAAGGCCACGGTCAATCACCACCACCTCAGAGGTCGCAATATAATGATGACCTTCCAGCTGTCCCAGAACCTTAGCCGCAATCTTCTGTGGCGGCGGTGACGGAACAAAACTCAAATCCAGCTCTGCACCGGGAAGCGGAGCCGGCAGTAATACATCATTCTGACGGACTTCTTCACGAAGCTTATTCACCGTCACCCGGCTAATCCCATCTTGATGCGCAGTGACGGTAACCCGGGCAATTTCTTTCAGAGCCACGGCCTGCCTGCGCACCTTCGGTTTACCTTCGTCAGTTTGCTGCAGACGATTAAATTCAGCATCCGGTCGGTATACCCACCACTCTTCTTTCAGATCCAAGGCAGTGTCGATCCAAACCGAATCTCCCGGTGACATATAACCTTTATTACTGCTATTACCCAGTACCCGGGGCAGGCGCTCAAGCTTACCCGGAGCAAGCAGCTTATGCTCAGCGAGGTAAGGCAACATCAACGATTCAGGCAGTGTGGTGATTGGGGAGCGTTTGACGCGAATACTGGGCGACAGTTTGACCGACTTTTTCACCCGGAGCCGGGGCTGGCCGTCAACCCATACCAGGTGCAGTCTGTCTCCAGGATAAATCAGGTGTGGATTCTTTATATAAGAATTGGCTTCCCATAACTTAGGCCATAACCAAGGGTTTTCCAGGAAATGTTCTGAGATATCCCATAGGGTGTCACCTTTTACCACTGTATAAACAGACGGAATATCTTTCTTGATGACAGGCCGGGACGGTTCGGCCCAGCTAAACGGTACAAATAATAACGCGATATATAAGACAAGCTGCCTCATGTCATGCCTTCCCTGCACAAATCCCGGCGAAGTGGATCTTTCTCAGCATAGATCCACCAATGAAACTCATCATTAAAACAGACACAAATACAGCGCCGGTTAAAGCTGAGACAGGCAGGTTGTCACTGCTGTAAAACGATGTCCATGCACACAACCAGCCATTCAACGGCTTTTCGGCTAGCTTCACTGTTTCCCGAATCACCTTTCATCACAGCCAGAACAAGTTTGCTCTCAGTTAACAGTTTCTAAGACGCCAAATCACTCTGACAGTGCAACGCCAGGTTGACAGTTCCCCGGACAAGGGCTACCAAATCAGGCCAAGTGCTGTTATTTGATCTTTAAAATGACTAGAATTAGAGCAAACAAGCTACGTTAGTTTTTAGCACAGTCTATTTTTTTACGAGTACCTATGTCTGTATTGCAAGTTTTAACATTCCCTGATGAGCGCCTGCGTACCGTTGCCAAGCCGGTAGAAAAGGTTACACCTGAGATCCAGAAAATCGTCGACGACATGCTTGAAACCATGTACGACGAAGAAGGGATCGGCCTTGCTGCTACCCAGGTTAACGTTCATCAGCGCATTGTAGTTATCGACCTGTCTGAAGAACGCAATCAGCCTATGGTACTTATCAATCCGGAAATCACCGACAAGCGCGGTGAAGACGGTATTGAAGAAGGCTGCCTGTCTGTTCCCGGTGCCCGTGCCCTGGTGCCGCGTGCCGCAGAAGTCTCCGTCAAGGCGCAGGACCGTGACGGTAATGAATTTACCTTTGACGCTGAAGATCTGCTGGCTATCTGTGTCCAGCATGAGCTTGACCACCTTGAAGGCAAGCTGTTTGTTGACTACCTGTCGCCGCTAAAGCGCCAGCGTATTAAGCAAAAAATGGAAAAACTGAAGCGTTTCAACGAAAAAAACCAATAATATAGAGGTTACCTTGAGCAAACCGTTACGTATTGTATTTGCTGGTACCCCAGACTTCGCCGCCCGTCACCTGGCGGCGTTGTTGTCTTCACAGCATGAAGTTATCGCCGTTTACACCCAGCCGGATCGCCCGGCGGGCCGCGGTAAAAAATTAACGGCCAGTCCGGTGAAAAATATCGCCCTTGAGCATGATATCCCGGTTTACCAGCCAGCATCACTGCGCAATGAAGAAGCCCAGCAAGAGCTGGCAGCGTTGAATGCCGATATCATGGTAGTTGTAGCCTACGGCCTGCTGCTGCCGACTGAAGTACTGGAAACACCGAAACTGGGCTGTATCAACGTCCATGGTTCCATCCTGCCTCGCTGGCGCGGCGCGGCTCCAATCCAGCGTTCTATCTGGGCCGGTGATAAAGAGACCGGTGTGACCATCATGCAGATGGACAAAGGTCTGGATACCGGCGACATACTGAAAATTGCCACTCTGCCAATTGAAGCGACCGACACCAGTGCCACTATGTATGAAAAACTGGCCGAGCTGGGTCCGGATGCCCTGATTGACTGCCTTGGTGACATTGCCGACGGTACGGCTGTACCAGAAAAACAAAACGACGATTTGGCCAACTACGCCAAAAAGCTGAGCAAAGAAGAAGCGAAAGTCGACTGGTCGATGGACGCCGCTGCCATTGAACGCTGCATCCGCGCATTCAACCCATGGCCAATGAGCTACTTCGCAGTTGCCGAGCAAAACATCAAAGTATGGAAGGCCGAAGTAGAAGGCGATAACCTGGGTAAAGCTCCGGGGACAATTCTGGCTGCCGACAAACACGGCATTCTGGTCGCTACCGGCGAAGGTGCACTACGCCTGACCGAGCTGCAACCTCCGGGCAAAAAAGCCATGAAAGCGCAGGATCTACTGAACTCGCGCCGTGAATGGTTTGATCCCGGCACCAAACTGTAATGACCGAGCCAGTGCTTGCACTGGCTTTTCTTTTCCGCCTATGGAAATGAAACGATGATTGCTGCGAATGCCACAGACTCATCACCGAAGTGCATTCGCAAATATAACTTCAGGAAATACGAATGAACGTAAGAGCCGCTGCAGCCAAGGTTGTTTATCAGGTTGTTGATCAGGGCCAATCCCTGTCCAACGCCCTGCCAGCTGCCCAGCAAACGATCCGAGACCGAGACCACGCCCTGCTGCAGGAAATCTGCTACGGCGTCCTGCGCTGGCTGCCACGACTGGAATCCATCACCAACCAGCTGATGGACAAACCGCTAAAAGGCAAACAGCGTGTTTTCCATCACCTAATCCTGGTCGGCCTGTACCAGTTGGGTTACATGCGCATTCCGGCCCATGCTGCCGTTGCCGAAACAGTTAACGCCACCAAGAACCTGAAAAAGCCTCAGCTTCGTGGCCTGCTCAATGCGGTACTGCGTAATTACCAGCGCCAACAGGAAGCACTCGATGCTCAAGCGCAAAGCCACGATGCCGGCCGTTACGGTCACCCAGGCTGGTTGCTTAAGCTGCTGAAAGAAAGCTACCCGCAACAATTCGAAGCCATTGTCGATGCCAACAATACCAAGGCACCGATGTGGCTGCGCGTTAACCGCCGCCACCACACCCGTGATGAATACCGGGAACTGCTGAACCAGGCTGGCATCGAAACCGATATTCACCCGGAAGCCCAGGATGCCCTGCGTCTGCTGGCTCCTTGTGATGTCAGCAAGCTACCTGGCTTTGCCGACGGCTGGGTATCAGTCCAGGATGCGGCAGCTCAGCTGTCTGTTGAATACCTGGCACCACAAGCTGGTGAACTGATCCTGGACTGCTGTGCCGCGCCAGGCGGTAAAACAGCCCATATTATGGAGCGTCAGCCGGACACCCAAGTGGTTGCCATCGACTGCGACGAACAACGTCTGGCCCGTGTTCATGAAAACCTGCAGCGCCTGAACCTGAAAGCCCAGGTACTGTGTGCCGACGCCCGCTACCCGCAACAATGGTGGCAAGGTGAACAGTTCGACCGTATCCTGCTGGATGCACCATGTTCGGCTACCGGCGTGATCCGCCGTCACCCGGATATCAAATGGCTACGCCGCGCCGATGACATCGACGCTCTGGCTCTGCTTCAGGCGGAAATTGTCGATGCCATGTGGCAACAGCTAAAGCCGGGCGGTACTCTGGTTTACGCAACCTGTTCAATCACACCGCAGGAAAACTGCAATCAGGTCAAAGCCTTCCTGACTCGTACCACTGATGCAGAACTTATCGGCAGTGACATTGAGCAGCCGGGCCGTCAGATCCTGCCGGGCGAACATGACATGGACGGTTTTTATTACGCCGTTATCCGAAAAGCTCAATAGAAAAACCTGAATCTTTTGCAATCTGAGTTTCCTAGGATGGCCTACGGCCACAAGCGTAGTAACCTTAAGCAGAATAAATAATCAGGCATATATGCTATGAAAATTATCATCCTTGGCGCTGGCCAGGTCGGCGGTACACTGGCCGAAAACCTGGTTGGTGAAAACAACGACATCACCATCGTTGATAAAGATCCTGAACGCCTGCGCGAATTGCAGGACAAGTACGATCTGCGTGTCGTACAGGGTTTTGCCAGTCACCCCCGAACCCTGAGAGATGCCGGTGCACAGGATGCCGACATGCTGGTTGCCGTCACTAACTCTGACGAAACCAACATGATTGCATGCCAGATTGCTTTTACGCTGTATAACACCCCGAACCGGGTAGCCCGTATCCGTTCGCCGGAATACCTGCGAGAAAAAGAGCAGCTGTTCCAGTCGGATGCGGTGCCGGTCGATCACCTGATCGCTCCGGAAGAGCTGGTTACCGGCTATATCCAGCGCTTAATAGAATACCCAGGCGCACTGCAGGTTGTCGGTTTTGCCGAAGACAAAGTCGGTCTGGTTGCGGTTAAAGCTTATTACGGCGGTCCGCTGGTTGGTAACGCCCTGTCGGCATTGCGCGAGCACATGCCGCACGTTGACACCCGGGTTGCCGCAATTTTCCGTCAGGGCCGTCCAATCCGCCCGCAGGGAACCACCATTATCGAAGCCGATGACGAAGTCTTCTTCGTTGCTGCCAGCAACCACATTCGTTCAGTGATGAGTGAGCTGCAGCGATTGGAAAAACCGTACAAGCGCCTGATGATTGTCGGTGGCGGTAACATCGGTGCTGGCCTGGCCCGTCGCCTGGAACAAAACTACAGCGTCAAACTGATTGAGCGAAATCCGGAGCGGGCAGAAAACCTGTCTGAGATGCTGGAAAACACCATCGTCTTTTGTGGTGATGCGTCCGATCAGGAGTTGCTGAGCGAAGAACACATCGAACAAATTGACGTGTTCATTGCAGTCACCAACGACGATGAAGCCAACATCATGTCAGCGATGCTGGCAAAACGGATGGGGGCCAAGAAAGTCATGGTACTGATCCAGCGTGGTGCTTATGTCGATCTGGTGCAAGGCGGTACTATCGATATAGCGATTTCTCCGCAGCAAGCTACCATCTCGGCCTTGCTGACCCACGTCCGTAAAGCCGATATCGTCAATGTATCCTCGCTGCGCCGCGGTGCAGCCGAGGCCATCGAAGCTATTGCCCATGGTGACGCCACCACATCAAAAGTGGTTGGCCGGGCCATCGGTGATATCAAACTGCCGCCGGGTACCACTATCGGTGCTGTGGTTCGTGGCGATGAGGTTCTTATTGCCCACGACCGTACTGTTATCGAGCAGAATGATCACGTCGTGATGTTCCTGGTCGACAAGAAATATATCCCAGACGTAGAGCGCCTGTTCCAACCGAGTCCGTTCTTCCTGTAATAGTTATGGTCAATTACCGTCCCATTTTATTTGTCATAGGGCTGGTCTTATCCAAGATCGCCCTGTTTATGTATGTCCCGACTCTGGTGGCCTTTTTCACCGGGACCGGGGGATTCATTGACTTTGCCACCGCCGTCCTAATCACCCATTCAGTGGCCTTCCTGTGCCTGACTTTCGGCCGGACAGCCGAATTCAAACTGGGGGTTCGGGATATGTTCATGATCACCACCTTGGTGTGGACCATCGCCAGTGCCTTTGCCGCGCTGCCGTTTGTATTTATCAACCACATCAGCTTTACCGATGCATACTTCGAGACCATGTCAGGGATCACCACCACAGGTTCCACCGTGCTGAGCGGGCTTGATGACATGGCACCGAGTATCCTGCTGTGGCGTTCTACGCTGCAATGGCTCGGCGGTGTCGGTTTTATCGTGATGGGGGTAGCCATCCTGCCGATGCTGAACGTCGGGGGTATGCGCCTGTTCCAGACTGAATCATCGGACTGGTCAGATAAAAGTTCACCGCGTACCAAGAACGTGGCCAAGAACATCGTTAATGTCTACCTGACCCTGACTCTGCTGTGTATCCTCGGTTACATGATGGCGGGAATGAACACTTTCGATGCGATCAACCACGCCTTTACAACCCTGTCGACTGGCGGTTATTCGACCTCTGACGGCTCCATGAACCACTTTTCCAATGCTGCCCACTGGGTCGCTATCGTGTTCATGTTTGCCGGCGGCCTGCCATTTTTACTGTTTGTTCAGGCGCTGAGAAAGAAGGAAGCCACGGCCTTGTTCAGCGATGCCCAGGTTCGTGGTTTCACCTTATTGGTATTAGGTTCCGGCCTGGCGGTTGCTTTGTGGCTGACTTGGGAGCTGGGCTATGCCTTCAGCGATGCCTTCAGGGTTTCACTGTTCAACATTATCTCAGTGGTTACCACAACCGGTTTCGGTTTGGATGATTTCACCTCCTGGGGACCGTTCCCTACCATCATCTTCGCCTTTATCATGCTGGTTGGTGGCTGTTCTGGCTCGACGGCCGGCGGGATCAAGATTTTCCGTTTCCAGGTTGCCTTTGCCCTGTTGCGAAAACAAATGATGCAGCTGATCCATCCGTCCGGGGTGTTTATCCAACGCTATAACGGCCGCCCGGTAACAGACGGCATTGTCCGTTCTGTGGTTGCCTTTGCCCTGACGTTCATTATCACCATTGTTCTGGTAGCCGCGGCTCTCGGCATGATGGGACTGGATCCGATCACCTGTATTACCGGTGCAGTCACTGCGGTGGCCAACGTCGGCCCGGGAATGGGCGAGGTCATCGGCCCGACAGGTAACTTTGCGACTCTGCCTGATCTGGCCAAGTGGACCTTAAGTTTCGGTATGCTAATGGGAAGACTGGAAATCCTGACTGTTCTAGTGGTTTTCTTCCCGGCCTTCTGGCGCAACTAAGCCAAATGAGAAAGACAAAAAAGAGAGCCTCGGCTCTCTTTTTTATTTGGTTTTACAAGCTAATTCAGCTTAAACCGGATGGACATAAAGATAAATTGCCAGGAAGTGACAGACCGTCCCGCCAAGTACAAACAGGTGCCAGATAGCATGGTTATAGGGCACCTTCTCATTGACGTAAAACACAACCCCCAGTGAATAAATGATGCCACCGACCGCCAGTAGAACCAGCCCGCCAGTCGATAACGACAACGCCAGCTGATAAATCGCCACTAGGGAAAGCCAGCCCATCGTCAGGTATGTTGCCAGCGACAAGCGCTTAAAGCGATAAACGAAAATAATCTTCAGCACAATCCCTACCAATGCTATACCCCAAATCACCGCCATTAACGTAATCGCCAATGGCGTTCGTAAGGTGATAAGCAGGAAAGGGGTATAGGTACCAGCAATCAACAAATAGATGGCACAGTGGTCAAAGGTTTTGAGTGCCCGCTTGGCCCGCTCAAACGGGATCGCATGGTACAGAGTTGAAGCCAGGTAGAGCAGTATCATGCTGCCGCCATAGATACTCAGGCTGGTAATACTCAACGCATCCGCATTGGCATCCAGGGCCTGGTTCAGCAACAGCACCAGTCCGACGATGCCGAAAATCATTCCTAATCCATGGCTGATGCTATTCGCTACTTCCTCTGCGACTGAGTACTCAGACTCAGCCGCTGCAACACTCTTGGCCATCTTTTTTGCCTTCCCAGAATAGAGTTAATGCTCAATAGATAAGCAGTATGGCACATTTGGCTTACATGTGTAAGCTGAAAATGAAAAATAAATGTAAATTATTCTTATTGTAATCGGGTCGTAAGAAGTGGGAGAAAAAAGAAACGGAGCCAAAGGCTCCGTCTTATTGAAGTGTTCGTTAAGAGATAGCTGATTACTTCAGCAAATCAATGGCTGCCTGACGGGCCGCATCAGGATCGCGGGCCATGATACCGTCGACAATGCGCTGGTGAATATCCAATTTAAGCAGGCGGTCACGGGTGATCACCCGGAAATAGTTTTCAAATACCGCCTTGAAAAGATTACCAAACGGACTGATAAAGTGGTTACCCGAAGCAAAATAGATCAACTGATGGAATCGAGTATCCACATCAATCCATTTTTCCTGATCAAACGAGTCACCCAGCAGGTACATCTCATCCATCAGGGCTTGTAGCGCCGCCCGGTCTTCATCGGAAGCATGAATTGCCGTTAATGCTGCCGCTTCCGGTTCCAAAGTCAGTCGTACACGCTGAAACTCTTCTACTAACTCATTGTGGTGATCAAAGCTCAACCATGCCAGCAAGTCCTGATCCAGGTAATTCCAGTTACGCTTAGGCAGTACTCGGGTACCGATACGCGGACGCGGCAAAACCATCCCTTTGGCTGCCAGCATCTTAATCGCTTCACGAACCGCTGTTCGGCTAACGCCGTACATCTCGCCCAATTCCATTTCACCCGGCAAAATGTCACCCGGCATAATTTCACCACGTAAAATACGCTGGCCCAACGACTCTGCCAATTTGTAAGATAAATTGCGATTAGTCACTAACCGCTGCTGATCCCGCTCCATTCATTCCCTCCCGGGCTATTTTTATAATAGTTACCAGCTCTACACGCATTAGACCATAAAGCATCTGCCGATAAACGGCTGATCTTCACAGATGACGATGAGGTTAACATTTTCTTAGCCTTTCCCCATCCGATTCAGACTGATGCATAAGCTCAGCTGGCTATTATTTGCTCGACTTTGCCCTCTGTTGTTGCTATTCTCGCGGCGAAAAAAACAACTAACCTGATATTTCCGCACAGGATCGGCATCGCCAGCAAAAACACAAACTGCGGATATATCTTTATTAATTATTGGCCACGGATGCGCCTGACAATAGGTGAATCATGCGCCCTTCATCTCCAATCAGGTATGCCACTTCCCGCCGCAGCCCGGCGCGGTTACGTGCAACTTCTCACGCTCCTACTTTCAAGGCAAAACCGGCATCTCAGCCAGTCGCTGATGTGCATACGCTAACCACGGCAGAACCGGTTATCACTCAGCAAAGTTCAGCGAAAGAACACGCAGCCTGATCCCCCTGTACACCGAAGATAATACCTAAGGCAGCATCTGGCTGCCTTTTGTTTATCTCCGGCTTCTGTTTCTTCATCTTATTAACGTGATGCTTCGCGGTGTTTGTATCATGCTCCGGTTTGGGTTAATTTACCCCCAATAAAAATGATGACTATAGAATCGCCAACGATTCAACCAGCCTTAAATTGTGGAGTTAACTATGAAAACCCATCGCGTCAACGAACTGATTGAACTACTGCATCCGGAATGGCAAAAAGATCCGGATCTGAACCTGGTAGAGTTCCTGTTGAAACTAGCCGCAGAAGCCAAGTATGACGGCAAACTGGAAGATCTGACCGATGATGTGCTGATCTACCATCTGAAAATGCGCAACAGCGACAAAGACGAAATGATCCCGGGCATTGCTAAAGACTGTGAAGAAGACTTCAAAACCGCAATCCTGCGCGCCCGCGGCATTATCAAGTAACACCGAGTTCAGGCCGGGCAACCGCTCACATGCCCGGCCAACGTCCCCTCTATTCTTCCACCGCATACTTTCCGTCACGGCCAGCCGTCACTCCGACGCTCAAATTATGACCGCGTTAAATTTATAACAAAAACGCACGTTATATAATCAGCCGATAACATATAGCCGTCAATTACAACATTATAGTCCCGGCAATGTACCGGACTGCACCCCTACTATAGTTAATGGATGGGGTAACCCAAGGAAAGTAATGTCATGAGCCAAGAGAAAATCGACATCAAGGATGTCACGCCCAAGCAATTTAACCCCAAAACCCACAAAGGCGGCTCAGATCGCTTCAACCCAGGTAATCGCATCTACGTCCGTGCCGCCAAAGGTATCTACCAGCGTCTGAGAAAAAAAATGGGCTGGGTACTGATGCTTTTATTTATGGGAACGCCCTGGATCCCGTATGGCGATCGCCAGGCCATTCTGCTTGATATCGGCCAACAACAATTCAACTTCTTCGGCACCACATTGTGGCCCCAGGATCTGACCCTGCTCGCCACCTTATTTATGATTGCGGCCTTCGCCCTGTTTTTTGTCACCACTTTTCTCGGCCGAGTCTGGTGTGGTTATTTCTGCCCGCAAACCGTGTGGACCTTTATCTACATCTGGTTTGAAGAAAAGCTCGAAGGTCCGGCGAATAAAAGGCGTAAACAAGACAGCATAAAACTGACCGGCAAGTTGCTTGGCAGAAAGATCATCAAACATGCCGCCTGGCTGACTGTGGCCCTGGCAACCGGCCTGACTTTTGTCGGTTACTTCCTGCCAATTCGTGCGCTGGTTGCCGACTTTTTTACTTTTGATGCCAGCTTCTGGGCTGGCTTCTGGGTCTTGTTTTTTACCGGCTGTACCTATGCCAATGCAGGCTGGATGCGCTCCATCGTCTGTATTCACATGTGTCCGTATGCCCGTTTCCAGTCCGCAATGTTCGACAAAGACACCTATATTGTCGGCTACGATGTCAGTCGCGGCGAAGCCCGTGGGCCGCGCCCGCGCAAGAAAGATCCGAAAGAACTCGGCCTCGGTGACTGTATTGACTGCAACTTATGTGTTCAGGTTTGCCCGACCGGGATCGATATCCGCGATGGCCTGCAGTATGAATGCATCAACTGTGGTGCCTGTGTCGATGCCTGCGATGAAACTATGGTGCGGATGGGGTATGAAAAACGCCTGATCAGCTACACCACAGAACACAAGCTGGAAGGTCACAATACCCATGTTATGCGTCCGAAACTACTTGGCTACGGTGCCGTGATGGCGGCGATGATCGGCCTGTTCTTCTTCCTGCTGGCCTCGGTTCAGCCAATGGGACTGGATGTGATCCGGGACCGCAACCAGTTGTTTAAGATCAACAGTGAGGGGCTAGTTGAAAATACCTACACCCTGAAACTCCTGAACAAAACCCAGCAGCCTGCTGTTTATACACTGAGGGCTGAGGGGTTAGAAGCAATTGAATGGTATGGCCCGCAACAAGTAACAGTCGATGCCGGAGAAGTCTACACTCTGCCAGTCAGCCTCGGGATTGATCCGTATCTGCTCACCTCTCCGATAGCCGATATCACTTTTGTGATGGAAAAACAGAATGACAGTGAAAATACGACTGTTAGAACAGAAAGCCGTTTTATCGGAGAACTGCGCTAACAGCTAGAACGTTAAGTTCAGGAAAGCAAAGGGCCGATAACGGCCCTTTTTTATTATGGTGATATACTGACAGCCAAATCTTACAGGCTGCGGAATTTGTCACATGACACAACAAGATGGTTTTAGTTTTTCAGATCTGACTCCGGATCTGCTGCTGGATGCGCTCGACAGCATCGGCGTTCGAGCTGAGTCCGGGCTTTTGCCACTCAACAGCTACGAAAACCGGGTTTACCAGTTCAGTGCCGAAGACGGCGCACGGTATGTCGCCAAATTCTACCGGCCACACCGCTGGAGCTGTGAACAAATCCAGGAAGAACATGACTTCACCCAGGAACTGCTCGAACAGGATATTCCGGTCGCTGCCCCAATCACCTTCGAAGGCCAGACCCTGCATCACTTTCAGGAACACCGCTTTGCCCTGTTTCCGAGCCTGGGCGGCCGCCAATTCGAAGTCGATAACTTTGACCAGCTGGAGTGGGTAGGGCGCTACCTTGGCCGGATTCACCGAGTCGGCCAGCGCCAAGCTTTTAAACACCGTCCGACCATCGGCCTGACCGAATACCTGCACCAGCCGCGCCAGATTCTGGAAAACGCCGATTTTATTCCCGAGCACCTGAAAACCGTCTTTTTTGCCGATCTCGACATGCTGATCCGCGAACTGGAGCAACACTGGTACAGTGACTGGCAACCACTGCGCCTTCATGGCGACTGCCACCCGGGCAACATCCTCTGGCGTGACGGCCCGCTATTTGTCGACCTGGACGATGCCCGCAATGGCCCAGCAGTTCAAGATTTATGGATGCTGCTCAACGGCGAGCGCCACGACCAGCTGGCACAACTGGATACCGTGCTGGAAGCCTATGGTGAATTTGCCGATTTCAATCACAAAGAATTGCAACTTATTGAGCCTTTACGCGGTCTTAGAATGGTGCACTATATGGCTTGGCTGGCAAAACGCTGGGAAGATCCTGCGTTTCCACGCGCTTTCCCGTGGTTTGCCGACGCAAAATACTGGGAAGGACAGGTACTGGCCTTCAAGGAGCAACTGGCCGCATTAAATGAACCACCATTGCAACTGATGCCGCAGTGGTAACATACTAATTACACTAACGGAATATAACCCGGGGTTATTTCAGTCCACATTGAGGGAGTATCTCGAAACATGTTTAAGAAACTCTTTGCGCTAGCAAGCGTCGTCTTACTGTCCTTTTCAGTTCAGGCGGCAAAATTTACTGAAGGTGACTACTACAAGGTACTGGATACACCAAAGTCCAGCAGCCCTCTGGTCACCGAGTTTTTCTCATTTTACTGTCCGCACTGTTTCCGGTTTGAATCAACAATCCGAGCTCTGAAAAAGACACTGCCAGACAATGCCAAACTGCAGAAGAACCATGTTTCCTTCATGGGCGGCCCGATGGGTAAATCCATGAGCAAAGCCTACGCCACGTCAGTAGTCCTTGGCGTTGAAGACAAAATTCTGCCAGTGATGTTCACCCGCATCCACACCATGCAGAAACCACCGCGCAACGATCAGGAAATCCGCCAGATCTTTATCGACGAAGGCGTCGATGCCAAAGACTTCGACGGTGCGTTCAACAGCTTTGCGGTTAATTCCATGGTCAACCGTTTCAACAAAGCCTTCCAGGACAGCGGCCTTTCCGGTGTACCGGCACTGATCATCAACAACAAGTACCTGCTAAAGACAGACAAAATCAAGTCGATGGATGAGTACTTTGAGCTGGTTAACTACTTGCTGAAAAAGTAAGATTATTATCAATAAAGAGTAAGGGCCCAAGCGGCCCTTCTTTTTTGTCTGTCAGACTGACCAGATACTAAAGGATATAAAGGTGGAAAAAATACTGATCAGTGCCTGCTTGTATGGCAAGGCTGTTCGTTATGACGGCAAAGATAACTTTCTTGCCCACCCTCAGCTTCAACAATGGAAACAGCAAGGCAGGCTGGTCGTGGTTTGCCCCGAAGTCAGCGGCGGCTTAGCCACTCCGCGCCCACCAGCAGAAATTCAGGCTGACGGCACAATCCTGACCGTTGATGGTAACGATGTGACCACAGCATTCAATTGCGGCGCAGAAGAAGCCGCTGTACTTTGTCGCCAGCACAAAATCAAATTGGCCCTTCTGAAAGAAAACAGCCCTTCATGTGGAAGCCATGCGATTTATGACGGCCAATTCAACGGCACCAAAATTCCGGGAGAAGGGAAAACCACCTCAGCCCTAAAGCTATTAGGGGTAAAAGTCTTCAATGAAAGCCAAATCGACGAGCTGGCCAAAGCCTTAACAACATCGGAATATTGAAACGCACTGCATGCGGACTCCTGTAACTAGATCATCTGAGCCGTCAGCTGCTTCATCAACCGATCCATGGCGCGGTAGCCCAGCGCCTCGGCCAGATGTCCCCGTTCTATTTGCTCACAGCCAGACAGATCCGCAATTGTTCTGGCAACTTTGATAATACGGTGATAGGCACGGATCGACAGCCCAAGCTGGTGCAGGGCGTTTTCAAGAAATTCAGCATCTGCCTTTTGCAACTCGCAATAGCGATCCAGTTCCCGGGTTGAGAGCAGGGCATTAACCTTACCGCTTCGGGCCTGCATATCCTGCCGGGCCTGAAATACCCGCTGGCGGATCACCGTACTCGGTTCGCCCCGATCGCCACCTTCGGCTAAAGTGCCCCGCGGCAAGGCCGGAATTTCTATCGACATATCAAAACGATCGAGCAAAGGTCCGGACAAGCGCCCGAGATAGCGCAAAATAGCCTGAGGATTAGTCCGGCTCTGATTTCCTTCATAGTATCCAGTCGGACTGGGATTTAGCGCCCCGATCAACTGAAACCGCGCCGGAAAACAGGTTTTGCTGGAGGCGCGGGAAATCACTATCTCCCCAGACTCCAGCGGCTCACGCAGCGAGTCGAGTGTTTTACGTTCAAACTCCGGCATTTCATCAAGAAACAACACGCCGTTGTGGGCCAGTGAAATCTCTCCGGGCCGGGGGATCGAACCGCCACCCACCAGCGCCGCCATAGAACTGGAATGATGTGGCGTCCGGAACGGCCGTTGCCGCCAGTTCCCCTCATGCAGGCTCTGCTGGGTCAGTGAAGTCACAGCCGCTGTCTCCAACGCTTCTTCAACACTCATCTCCGGCAGCAGGTCACACAACCGCGACGCCAGCATGGTTTTACCGGTTCCCGGCGGGCCGATAAACAACAGGTTATGTCCGCCGGCTGCGGCGATTTCCAGCGCCCGTTTCCCTTGCTGCTGGCCGATAATGTCCTGCATATCACGCTCAGATCCGGAGGGATTTGTCTCTGTCTGTTGTTGACTACGACAATAAAGTTCCAGCTGTTGTTGCCCGCATAACTGACCACATACAGCCAACAAATCCTGAGCTGATTTATGGATACCCCGACCGACCAGTGCCAACTGATCACCGTTTGCATTCGGGGCGATCAAACAACGCCCGGCCTGTTTGGCAGCCAGTGCTGCGGGCAGGGCGCCTTTCACCGGCCGTAAATCCCCAGAAAGCGCCAACTCCCCTAAAAATTCATAATCTTGTAGCTTATTTGTCGGTATCTGCCCGGACGCTGCCAAGATACCTAATGCAATCGGTAGGTCAAAACGCCCCCCTTCTTTGGGCAAATCAGCCGGAGCTAAATTGACAGTGATCCGCCGAGACGGAAATTCAAAATTAGCATTAACAATCGCACTGCGCACCCGATCCCGCGCTTCTTTGACGGTGGTTTCCGGCAGGCCCACTAAAGTTAATGCTGGCATTCCGTTACTGATGTGGACCTCAACGGTCACCGGTGGCGCATCTACACCAACACAAGCCCGGCTGTGAACTATTGCAAGAGTCATCCTGTCCTTTCCTTGTGAATTATCATCCAATGAACGGATAAAATAATATCAAATCGATATCATATTGATTGCCGTTATGCAGATTCCCTGAAAATTATTCTGAAGTTTTTACTTGTCATGCGAGCCATGTCTGTGTTAACTCTAAAAAGAGCAACAAATAAACAATAAATTAAGACAGTCAGAAAATGCCATTTAACGCTAAAGCTATCTCTCTCATTATCAACGTCATCGTGGTGATTATTTCACCGCGAGAGGGGCTGGCAGGCGTAAAATAGCGACAAACACAACACACGCAAGAAAGCCCCCGCACCCAACCGGTCCGGGGGCTTTTTTTTACACATAATTCGAAAATATGCCGACATAACCACCAGAAACTATGTCAGCAAATCGCAAGCAAGGAAGGGAGCAGCGATGACAGGAGCAGAATTAGTTGTTACAGCGCTGCAGCAGCAGGGGATCTCTACGGTATTTGGCTACCCGGGTGGTGCCATAATGCCAATCTATGATGCTCTGTATGACGGCGGTGTCGACCACATCCTGTGCCGCCACGAGCAGGGCGCAGCCATGGCTGCCATCGGCTATGCCCGCGCCACCAGCGGCATCGGTGTCTGCCTGGCCACATCAGGGCCGGGTGCCACAAACCTCATCACCGGGCTGGCGGATGCCATGCTCGACTCTGTTCCTGTGGTTGCCATCACCGGCCAGGTTGCCAGCCCGCTGATCGGCACAGATGCTTTTCAGGAAGTCGATATTCTAGGCATGTCCCTTTCATGTACCAAGCACAGCTACCTAGTTACCCGCCACGAAGAGCTGGCATCGGTTCTTGCTGAAGCATTTACCGTTGCCACCAGCGGCCGCCCCGGACCTGTGCTGGTTGATATCGCCAAAGATGTTCAGTTAGCCACCGTCGATACCCCTGTCCAGCCGCTCCAGCTTGCTCCTGAATACCCGGCCGTGGATGAAACTGAACTGAGCAAAGCCCGGGCCTTACTGGCAGAAAGCCGCAAACCGATGCTGTATGTCGGTGGCGGGGTACCATTGGCAGGTGCGGTAGATACTGTGCGTGAATTTCTGGCTGTGACCAATATCCCGTCAGTTTCCACCCTGAAAGGACTAGGCTCTGTTGATGCCAGCCACCCTTATTTCCTGGGTATGCTGGGTATGCACGGAACCAAAGCGGCTAACTTGGCCGTTCAGCAATCCGATCTTTTAATCGCTGTCGGCGCACGATTCGATGACAGAGTAACCGGCAAACTCGATACCTTTGCCCCGGATGCCAAAGTCATCCACATGGATATAGATGCCGCGGAGTTCGGCAAACTGCGCCAACCGGATGCGGCGCTACGCGGCGACCTGAACCAACTGCTACCACTACTGGCCCAGGAAAAATCAGTTACTGCCTGGCGCGAACAGGTACAAGAACTGAAACAGGCCCACGGCTGGCGTTACGACCATCCGGGTGAAGCTATCTATGCCCCGCTGCTGCTGAAGCAACTGTCGGACATGATCGATGATTCCACCATCATCGCGACAGATGTCGGCCAGCATCAGATGTGGGTGGCCCAGCACGTCAGCCACCGCCGTCCGGAAAACTACCTGACCTCAGCAGGTCTCGGCACCATGGGCTTCGGCCTGCCAGCAGCCATAGGTGCCAAACTGGCCCGCCCTGAAGATCAGGTGGTTCTGGTTTCCGGTGACGGCTCATTCATGATGAACGTTCAGGAGCTGGGCACGATTCGCCGCCGCCAACTGCCAGTCAAAATCATCCTGCTGGATAACCAGCGCCTGGGGATGGTTCGCCAATGGCAGGAGCTGTTTTTCGACGGTCGCTACAGTGAAACCAACCTGTCGGATAACCCGGATTTCATCACCCTTGCCAGTGCCTTCGGTATCCCGGGTCAAACCATTACCCGCAAAGAGGAAGTGGAGCCGGCACTGCAAACCATGTTAGAGAGCAAAACAGCTTACCTGCTGCATGTTGCTATCTCAGAGGAAGAGAACGTCTGGCCACTGGTTCCGCCAGGGGCTGCCAACCAAGATATGATGGAGAACTAAGCATGAACCAGCACACCTTAGCGATACAGGCAGCCTGCCGCCCGGAACTGTTAGAGCGCGTTTTACGCATCACCCGCCACCGCGGATTCATGGTAAAACACTTTAATATGACGCAAAGTGACGATAACCAATCTATAGATATAGAAGTAACCGTTAGCAGTGAACGCCCGATTGCCAACCTGTCACAACAGCTGGACAAACTATGGGATGTCACTGGAGTGGAAGTACTACAGCAGCAAAAACAACAAGCAACTGCATAAAAAAGGATTATAAAATGGCAAATACCGCTGATTACATTTGGTTCAATGGTGAGCTAGTTCCATGGCAAGATGCCAAAGTACACGTACTGACCCACGCGATGCATTACGGCACTTCTGTCTTTGAAGGGATCCGCTGTTATGAAACTCCGAACGGCCCGGTTGTGTTCCGCCATCAAGAGCACATGGCACGCCTGAAAGACTCCGCCAAAATCTACCGTTTTCCGATCCCTTATTCTGTTGATGAACTGATGGAAGCCTGCCGCGAGACCCTGCGCGCTAACAAGCTTTCTTCAGCCTATATCCGCCCGCTGGGCTATGTTCCGAATGTCGGCCTTGGTGTCTGCCCGCCGCCGGAAACAGAAATGGACCTGATCATTGCCGCATTCTCCTGGGGTTCATACCTTGGCGAAGAAGCCCTAGCCAATGGCGTCGATGCCATGATTTCAAGCTGGAACCGCGCTGCGCCAAATACCATTCCGACTGCCGCCAAAGCCGGCGGTAACTACCTGTCATCCCTGCTGGTCGGTGGCGAAGCCCGCCGCCACGGCTATGCTGAAGGTATTGCCTTGGATGTCCGCGGTTACCTGTCCGAAGGAGCAGGGGAAAATATCTTTGTCGTGCGCAACGGTGTGATTTCCACCCCGCCGGCCACCAGCGCTATCCTGCCGGGGATCACCCGCGACTCCATCGTGACTCTTGCCAAAGAACTGGGCTACGAAATCCGTGAAGAAAACATTGCCCGCGAAGCCCTGTACCTGGCCGACGAAGTATTCATGACAGGAACAGCAGCAGAAATTGTGCCGGTGCGCAGCGTCGATCAGATCACTGTCGGCGAAGGCAAACGCGGCCCGATCACCGAACACATCCAGTCAACCTTCTTCGGCCTGTTCAACGGCCAGACCGAAGACAAGTGGGGCTGGCTCGATCCGGTATACCCGGAATCAGCTCAGTAAAACACACTCATTACCGCGGCACGGGACTGGCCCCGGGCCGCCGATAAAAGGAATTAGATATGCCCAAGTACCGTTCAGCTACCACAACCCACGGCCGTAATATGGCTGGTGCCCGTGCCCTGTGGCGCGCCACAGGTGTGAAGGAAGAAGATTTCGGCAAGCCGATTATTGCCGTGGTTAACTCTTTCACTCAGTTTGTTCCCGGCCATGTTCACCTGAAAGATCTGGGCCAGCTGGTTGCCAGGGAAATAGAAGCCGCAGGCGGGATCGCCAAAGAGTTCAACACCATTGCGGTGGATGACGGTATAGCCATGGGCCACGGCGGGATGCTGTATTCACTGCCTTCCCGTGAACTGATCGCCGACTCGGTCGAGTACATGGTCAATGCCCACTGTGCCGATGCCATGGTTTGTATCTCCAACTGTGACAAAATCACCCCGGGAATGCTGATGGCTTCAATGCGCCTCAATATCCCGGTCATTTTTGTTTCCGGCGGCCCAATGGAAGCGGGCAAAACCAAGCTGTCCGATAAGATCATCAAGCTGGATCTGGTTGACGCCATGATCCAGGGTGCCGATCCGACGGTATCCGATGAACAAAGCGAGCAGATCGAACGCTCTGCCTGCCCGACATGCGGCTCCTGCTCGGGCATGTTTACCGCTAACTCGATGAATTGCCTGACTGAAGCACTGGGCCTGAGCCAGCCGGGTAACGGTTCACTACTGGCAACCCATGCCGACCGCAAACAGCTGTTTCTGAATGCAGGCAAACGTATCGTCGAACTAACCAAGCGTTATTACGAGCAGGATGATGCTAGCGCCCTGCCACGCAATATCGCCACCAAACAAGCCTTTGAAAATGCCATGGCGCTAGATATCGCGATGGGGGGCTCAACCAATACCGTCCTTCACCTGCTGGCTGCGGCTCAGGAAGGCGAGGTGGATTTCACCATGGAAGACATCGATCGGATGTCTCGTAGGGTACCGCACCTGTGCAAAGTAGCCCCGTCAACCCAGCAATATCATATGGAAGATGTGCACCGTGCCGGCGGAGTCTACGGCATCCTGGCCGAGCTAAACCGCGCCGGGCTGCTTCACAGCGATAGTCGTAACGTCCTGGGCCAGAGCTTTACCGAAACACTAGCCGAATTTGATGTCGCTACCACTGATTCCGAAGAGGTAAAGCGCTTCTACCGTGCAGGCCCTGCCGGCATCCGCACCACAGAGGCTTTTTCTCAGGACTGCCGCTGGGACAGCTTAGATAGCGATCGCCAATCCGGCTGTATCCGCAGTAAAGAACATGCATACAGCCAAGACGGTGGTCTGGCTGTGCTATCGGGCAACATGGCCGTTGACGGCTGTATCGTCAAAACCGCCGGAGTAGATGAGAGCTGCCTGACCTTTACCGGCCCGGCTATCGTATTCGAAAGCCAGGAAACCGCAGTAGAAGGGATTCTGGGTGGCAAAGTCAAAGCCGGTGATGTAGTGATCATCCGCTACGAAGGCCCGAAAGGCGGACCAGGCATGCAGGAAATGCTGTACCCAACCACATACCTCAAATCCATGGGGCTGGGCAAAGAGTGTGCGCTCATCACCGACGGTCGTTTCTCCGGAGGTACCAGTGGCCTGTCCATCGGTCATGTTTCCCCAGAGGCAGCTAACGGCGGCACCATCGGCCTGATCGAAGACGGCGATATTATTGCCATTGATATCCCGAACCGCTCGATTGCACTTCAGGTAGATGAAGCCACCTTGTCTACCCGTAGAGAAGCGGCCAACCAGCGCGGCTGGAAACCGGTTGATCGCCAGCGTGACGTGTCATTTGCCCTGCGGGCTTATGCCAACCTGGCCACCAGCGCCGATAAAGGGGCTGTCCGTGACAAAACCAAGCTAGAAGGATAGGAATGATGAGCGAAGTGAAACGGGCCGAAGATGTAGCGCTATTAAGCGGAGCCGACTACCTTCGCGATATTCTTCGGGCTCCGGTATACGAGGTGGCTCAGGTCACCCCATTACAGGCCATGGAGCGCCTCGGCGCCCGGATCGGCAATAATGTTCAACTCAAACGAGAGGACCGCCAGCCGGTCCACTCCTTCAAGCTGCGCGGTGCCTATAACATGATGTCGCAGCTAAGCGAAAGCCAGCGCCGCGCCGGGGTAATTGCGGCTTCAGCCGGGAATCACGCCCAGGGGCTAGCCATGTCGGGCAAGCACCTCGGAGTCAATGCCACCATAGTTATGCCCCGGACAACCCCGGATATCAAAGTCGATGCCGTTCGAAGTTTTGGTGGTAACGTCGTGCTGCATGGTAGCAACTTTGATGAAGCCAAGACCCATGCCGAAGAGCTGGCCCGCCAGCACGGCTTAACCTTTATCCCGCCTTTCGATCACCCGTCAGTGATTGCCGGGCAGGGCACCATCGGCATTGAGCTGGTACAGCAAAACGGCCACCTCAACTATGTTTTTGTCCCTGTCGGAGGCGGTGGTCTGGCTGCAGGGGTTTCTGTGTTACTCAAGCAGTTACTGCCTGAAATCAAGGTGATCGGTGTCGAAGCCGAAGATTCCGCCTGCCTAAAGGCCGCTCTGGATGCCGGCAAACCGGTCGCACTCGGTCAGGTCGGGATGTTTGCTGACGGGGTGGCGGTGAAACAGATTGGAGCTGAAACCTTCCGCCTGTGCCAGCAATATCTGGATGATGTCATCACGGTGAGCAGCGATGAAATCTGCTCAGCGGTAAAAGATATCTTCGAAGACACCCGGGCCATCGCCGAACCGTCCGGTGCCCTGTCGCTGGCAGGACTTAAAAAATATGCTGAACAACACCAGCTGAAAGATAAGCAGATGGCGGCAATCCTGTCCGGTGCCAATCTTAACTTCCACAGCCTGCGCTATGTCTCGGAACGCTGTGAGCTGGGTGAGAAGCGGGAAGGCCTGCTAGCCGTCACCATACCGGAACGTCCCGGCGCTTTTCTTGATTTCTGCCATATCCTCGGAGGGCGGGCCGTCACCGAATTCAATTACCGCTATAACGATGACACGCTGGCAAATGTTTTTGTCGGGGTACGGCTGATGCAGGGACAGGAAGAGCTGGAAGGTATCATCCAGGATCTGCGCAAAGCCGGTTATCCGGTTGTCGACCTGTCGGATGACGAGATGGCCAAAGTCCACGTCCGCTATATGATTGGCGGACGACCGCCAAAGCCACTTAAAGAAAGGTTATACAGCTTTGAGTTTCCGGAATACCCGGGGGCATTGATCAAGTTCCTCAACACATTGGGAACCCATTGGAACATCAGCCTGTTTAATTACCGCAACCACGGTGCCGATTACGGTCGCGTGTTATGTGGCTTTGAATTGGAAGAAAAAGACTTGCTGTCCTTTACCAGCCACTTGCGAGAACTGGGCTATCACTGGAAAGACGAAACCGACAACCCGGCCTATAAGTTCTTCCTTGCTCAATAAGCAGCGCTACATAAATGAGAAAAGCAGCCGATGGCTGCTTTTCTTTTAGGGGTTCTTCATTAATTTTAACTGCTCGATATAGCACGTCATCAGGCCAATATGATGCTCCAGCAACTCCGCTCTGACGTTATCTGGCACCTGGATAAAAAGATCAACCAAGTGGCGGAGATCATCATGCTCATCAACGGTATCGGGGATCAGATCCTGCTCAATAAACCAGCCTAACGGCCGGCCTGTGATCTTTGCAATTTTGACCAGGGTAGTCACCCTTGGCTCGGTTTTGCCTGATTCCAGATCTAGATAGGTTTGCCTTGCCATATCAAGGTGCTTAGCCATAGCAACCTGAGACAGCGCTTTCCACTCTCTGGCATCTCGGACCCTCGCTGCAATATGCGATTTTGAGTTTTCCATTTATGCACCATCTGTTGAGTGTTACCAAAATTAACCTGTTTTCTTGCTTTTCGATTGCGCAGAAAGGGCATCAACAGCGAAAGAAAACAGGAAATTATCCAACAGAAAAGCACAAGTTCACGACCGTTCACTTAATTTTTGTGAAACAAAGCAACTGATGTCAGCCAAAGCAGACAATTGATTCAAAAAGGGTAAATAATTGCATACAAGTTCAATGCAATACATTGCTTTACCGATAAGTTGACCGGATTACTTATCCTTTTGAGTCAGCGCTCGGGTGTACTCGGCCATAAAGCTGGCAAGGTTAATACTTTGCTGGAGAATAACATTTCGAGCTGAATGTGGAAGCCGACTGAAGTATTGCAGCAGACGATCAATTTCTTCTTTGTATTCACTCTCAAGGATTTCGATCCCTTCATCACCGTAGACAAACCAGGTGAGGGGACGCTCAGTAATTTCTGAAATTTCGGACAGTAAGCGTACTTTGGGTTCTGTTTTACCGGTTTCCAGATCAAGGTAGGTCTGCCTGGCAACTCGGAGCTGCTGAGCCATGTGGACTTGGGTCAGGCCCTTCCACTCCCGGGCCTCCTTAATGCGAGCGGCAATTTTTGCTTTTGGATCTGTCATGTCTAACCTCCAATACAGGTATTAATGAAGACTGCCTAACTTTCATTCCTAGGATGCACAACATGAGCCAACTTTCACAAAGCTAAATTAACAATTATATTTCAATACTTTAAGGTGAAATCTTACACCTCATTTTGTATTTTGATTCGCAGTTCGTAATACACAACTGCTGATATTTTTATTTCGCAATAAACGCGTCATCATTGTCTAGAGAGTAGACTTTTCCTCTTCCAAATACGACAAAAGGCGCCATAATCGGCGCCCTTTCTCATTATTGAGACTTTACTCAATATATCTTATTCAACGGTTACCGCTTTAGCCAGGTTACGCGGCTGATCCACGTCGGTACCTTTGATCAGTGCAACATGGTAAGACAACAGCTGCATAGGAACGGTGTAGAAAATAGGTGCGATAATGTCATCAACACGCGGCATGGTAATGATCTTCATGCCTTCACTCTCTTCAAAGCCAGCTTCACTATCGGCGAAGACGTACAGCAGACCACCACGGGCGCGAACTTCTTCAATGTTTGACTTCAGCTTCTCCAGCAGGTCGTTAGTCGGTGCCACAACGATGACCGGCATATCCGCATCAATCAGTGCCAGCGGACCGTGTTTTAGTTCACCAGCAGCATAAGCTTCTGCGTGGATGTAAGAGATCTCTTTCAGCTTCAGGGATGCTTCTACCGCAATCGGGTAGAACTCACCGCGGCCCAGGAACAGAGCGTGGTGCTTGTCAGCAAAGTCTTCTGCCAGTAGCTCGATAGGCTTGTCGAACGCCAGCGCTTTTTCAATCTGAACCGGTAGCTGGTGCAGAGATGCAACGATTTCTTTCTCTTTCGCTTCATCAATCAGGCCTTTCTCTTTACCCAATGCAGTTACAAACATCAGCAGTGTCACTAGCTGGGTTGTGAAAGCTTTGGTAGATGCCACACCGATTTCAGTACCGGCACGGGTCATAAACGCCAAATCTGATTCACGCACCAACGATGAACCGGCAACGTTACAGATCGTCATCGCTGACATGTAGCCTTTTTCTTTTGCCAGACGAAGCGCAGCCAGAGTATCGGCGGTTTCACCAGACTGCGACAGGGTGATCAGCAGGCTGTTCGGACGGGTAACAAACTTGCGGTAACGGAACTCAGAGGCAATCTCGACATCACAGCTTACGCCAGTCATGGCTTCAAACCAGTAACGAGCGACCATACCGGCATTGTAAGAAGTACCACAAGCCACGATCTGAACGTGCTCAACATTAGCCAGGATATCTTTGGCACCATTACCAATGCTCTCAACAATCACAGAATCATTGCTGATACGGCCTTCCATGGTGTTGCTCAGCGCCGCTGGCTGCTCGTAAATTTCTTTTTGCATGTAATGGCGGAACTGGCCCTTGTCAGCCGCATCCTGCTGCAGGTTAGACTCATGAACTTCGCGCTCAACAGCCTGGCCTTTTTCATCAAAGATGTTCACTTCACGACGGGTAATTTCAGCTACATCGCCTTCTTCCAGGAAGATAAAGCGACGAGTAACGTTCAGCAGTGCCAGCTGATCTGATGCCAGGAAGTTCTCGCCGACACCCAGACCGATAACCAGTGGACTGCCTGAACGAGCCACTACCACACGCTCAGGATCACGACGATCCATCACTACCGTACCGTAAGCACCTTCCAGCTGAGCAACGGTCTTTTGCACGGCTTCCAACAGAGTAGAAGCGCTGCGCAGTTCCCACTCAACCAAGTGAGCAATTACTTCGGTATCAGTCTGAGACACAAATGTATAACCACGCTCAATCAGCATTGCACGCAGTTCTTCATGGTTTTCAATGATGCCGTTGTGAACCAGGGCAATATTCTCACCGGACATATGCGGGTGAGCATTGGCTTCAGACGGTTCACCGTGAGTTGCCCAGCGAGTGTGTGCAATACCGGTACCGCCAACCAGGTGTGAACTTTCTACCGCATCTGCAAGTTCCTGAACTTTACCCAAGCGGCGAACACGCTGCAGATTGCTCTGAGCATCAACCACTGCTACACCGGCTGAGTCATAACCTCGGTATTCCAGACGACGCAGGCCTTCTACCAAAATTTCAGCCACATCACGTTGTGCTACTGCACCAACAATTCCACACATTTTGTGTCTCTCCTAAATTTTATTCCGCCGTGGTACAGATCACCTGTACCCCGTGCTGTTCAATCTGTTGTTTTGCTTCGCCACTCAAACCATCATCCGTGATCAGGGTGTGGATGTTGCTCCAGGGCAGCTCCAAGTTCGGGATCTTACGGCCGACTTTGCTTGACTCCACCATCACCACCACTTCACGGGATACCTCAGCCATCACCCGGCTAAGGCCAACCAATTCATTAAAGGTAGTGGTACCGCGTGCAATATCAATGCCGTCGGCACCGATAAACAGCTGGTCAAAATCATACGAACGCAAAACGGATTCTGCGACCTGCCCCTGGAATGCTTCAGAGTGCGGGTCCCAGGTCCCGCCGGTCATCAGCAGGGTAGGCTCATTTTCAAGCTCATTGAGGGCATTGGCTACATTGAGGGAGTTAGTCATCACTATCAGTCCCTGCTTCTCACCCAGCAGGCTAATAAGGCTCGCAGTGGTGCTGCCACTGTCGATAATAATCCGGTTATGATCCCTGATCCGGGCTGCAGCCGCTTTGGCGATAGCTAACTTACGAACCGAAACATTTTCTTCAACATCGCCGACAATTTCGCTCGGCATGGCCACAGCTCCGCCATAACGACGCAATAACTGACCGGTATTTTCCAGCGCAGCAAGGTCTTTCCGAATAGTCACTTCAGAAGTGGCGAAAAACTTTGCCAGCTGATCAACGCTGACTTCGCCTTGTTCATTCACCATTGCCACAATAGCATGGCGACGTTGTTGGGTGTTTCGCTTTGACATTTATTACGAACTGATACCATTAAGTTTCGAACTGAAACTAATACTATCAGATCAAAACTTTCATGATCAATGTAGTGTAATTAATTTTCTAAAGAAAAGAAGGGAGAAGAAAGAAGCAATATTCCCCGGATACAATAAAGGCAAGGAGAGCCCTTGCCTTTAAAAAGTGTCAGTAAGCTATGTTACTTCTTCACCGGACGTTTCCAGCCCTTGACTGTACGAGCTGGAGCGCGAGTGATCACTAACTCACCTTCGCCCACATCACGGTTAATGGTCGCACCGGCACCGATAGTTGCACCTTTCGCTACTTTCACCGGCGCAATCAGCTGGGTGTCTGAACCGACAAACACATCATCGCCAATCTCAGTCTTAAACTTATTTGCACCGTCGTAGTTACAAGTGATAGTACCAGCACCGATATTCACTCGATCACCAATTTCAGCGTCACCCAGGTATGTCAAGTGGTTAGCCTTAGAGCCCTGACCCAAACGGGCTTTCTTCATTTCCACAAAGTTGCCGACATGGGAGTCACCCACCAGCTCAGCGCCCGGACGCAGGCGGGTAAACGGACCAACGGTACAGTCTTCACCGACAGTCGCCCCTTCAATTACGCTGTACGGACGGATCAGCGTATTATCATCAATCTCACAGTCCTTCAGTACCGAGCCAGCACCGATCACCACGTTATCACCAAGAGAAACACTGCCCTCGATAATCACATTAACATCAATCTCTACGTCACGGCCGCACTGCAGCTCACCCCGCAGGTCAAAACGGGCAGGATCGCGCAACATTACGCCTTGCTCCAGCAGACGTTCAGCCTGCATTGCCTGATAAGCACGCTCCAGTTTTGCCAACTGAATACGGTTGTTCACACCTTCAACTTCGATAGCTTTTGCCGGGTGCACAGCTTCTACTGCACGGCCTTCTTCGTGGGCAATCGCAATAATATCTGTCAGGTAGTATTCGCCCTGAGCATTGTCATTTTTAAGCTGTCCCAACCAGCGTTTCAGATCGCCACCGTTAGCGACCATCACACCGGTATTGATTTCTTTGATCAGCTTCTGCTCTTCAGTTGCATCTTTCTGCTCAACAATCGCGACAACCGGACCGTTACGACGAACGATACGGCCATAGCCAGTCGGATCATCCAATACCACGGTCAAAAGAGCAATACCGCCTTCTGGCTGGGCATCAAGCAGGTTGTCCAGCGTTTCAGCACTGATCAGCGGCACATCACCGTACAGGATCAACACTTTTTCATCATCGGCCAAATCAGGACATGCCTGATTCACCGCATGACCGGTACCCAGCTGCTCGGCCTGCAGTATCCAGTTTACCGATTCCTGCTCCAGGGCCGCTTTCATCTGATCACCACCATGGCCGTAAACCAGGTGGATATTATTCGCGCCCAGCCCGCTGCAGGTATCAATCACATGTTTAACCATTGGCTTGCCAGCCAGGGTATGCAGTACCTTTGGAAGGTTGGAGTACATACGGGTTCCTTTGCCCGCAGCCAGGATCACAGCACTGAAGCTCATGATAAGGTATCCTTCTTGATGCATAGATTATTCATAACTGCCCCGCATTGTATCGGTTCAGCAACCGGGGTTTAAGGGAAATCGTTTATTTTTTGCAAGTAATAACTCGCTTAACAGACATAAAAAAAGCGACCCGTGGGTCGCTTTTTTGCGTCATGCGCCTGATTAACGCGCTTTTTTCGTCAGCTCGATAACACGAAGCTGAGCGATCGCTTTAGCCAGGTCACTGGCCGCTTGAGCAAAGTCGATATCGCCATGCTGGTTGTGGATACGCTCCTCAGCCTGACGTTTCGCTTCTTCCGCCTTGGCAGCATCCAAATCTTCACCACGGATTGCGGTGTCAGCCAGCACAGTTACTGAACCTGGCTGAACTTCAAGCATACCGCCAGAAAGATAGATAACTTCTTCCTCACCGTGTTGCTTAACGATTCGAATCATACCTGGCGTGATAGCGGTCAGCAGCGGTGTGTGTCCTGCGTGAATACCCAGTTCACCTTCGCTACCGGTCACCTGAACGTTTTCAGCACGACCAGAGAACAGTTTTTTCTCTGCGCTTACTACGTCTAGATGGAAGGTTATCGCTGCCATGTCGCCTCCTACTCAGCTTAAAGCTTCTTAGCTTTTTCCAATACTTCTTCAATCGCGCCGCAGTACATAAATGCCTGCTCTGGGATATCGTCGTATTCACCAGCCAGAAGGCCTTTGAAGCTGCGTAGCGTATCTTTCAGCGGTACGTAAATACCAGGCTGACCTGTGAAGACTTCTGCTACGTGGTAAGGCTGAGTCAGGAAACGTTCAATCTTACGTGCACGAGATACAGTTTGCTTATCTTCTTCAGACAGCTCGTCCATACCCAGGATTGCGATGATATCTTTCAGCTCTTTATAGCGCTGCAGAGTACTCTGAACGCCACGTGCGATATCATAGTGCTCCTGGCCAACCACTAGCGGATCAAGCATACGAGATGTTGAATCCAGTGGGTCGATCGCTGGGTACAGACCCAGAGATGCGATCTGACGAGAAAGTACAACTGTCGCATCAAGGTGGGCAAACGTTGTTGCCGGTGATGGGTCAGTCAAGTCATCCGCAGGTACGTATACCGCCTGTACAGAAGTGATAGAACCGCTCTTCGTAGAGGTAATACGCTCCTGAAGAACACCCATCTCTTCTGCTAGAGTTGGCTGGTAACCTACCGCTGAAGGCATACGGCCTAGTAGTGCCGATACCTCTGTACCCGCAAGGGTATAACGGTAGATGTTATCGATGAACAGCAATACGTCACGGCCTTCATCACGGAACTTCTCAGCCATAGTCAGGCCAGTCAGAGCAACACGCAGACGGTTACCTGGTGGCTCGTTCATCTGACCGTAAACCATTGCTACTTTAGATTCTTCAGGCTTCTCAACGTTAACAACGCCAGCTTCCTGCATCTCGTAGTAGAAGTCGTTACCTTCACGGGTACGCTCACCAACACCGGCAAATACTGACAGACCAGAGTGCTGGATTGCGATGTTGTTGATAAGTTCCATCATGTTAACGGTCTTACCTACACCCGCACCACCGAACAGGCCGATTTTACCACCCTTAGCGAATGGACAAATCAGGTCGATAACCTTAACACCTGTTTCCAGTAGCTCAGTCGCGTTTGACTGATCTTCGTAGCTTGGCGCTTCACGGTGAATAGAGTAACGCTCTTTCTCACCGATATCGCCACACTCATCAATTGGCTGACCCAGAACGTTTACGATACGTCCTAGTGTTTCAGTACCAACTGGAACTTGAATTGGGTTGCCTGTGTTCACAACAGACAGACCGCGACGCAGGCCATCAGAAGTACCCATAGCGATACCACGAACAACACCGCCACCTAGCTGCTGCTGCACTTCCAGCACTAGCGTGCCGTTCTCTTTCGCATCAACATGTAGGGCGTCGTATACCTGTGGTACTGAGTCCTGTGGAAACTCTACGTCGACTACCGCACCGATGATCTGTACGATCTTACCTGTAGCCATCGTTAATCCTCTAAACTTAAAAATTCTTTGCCTTAAACAGCAGCTGCACCAGAAACGATCTCTGACAGCTCTTGTGTAATCGCGGCCTGACGGGCCTTGTTATACACAAGCTGCAGATCATTAATCAGGTTACCTGCATTATCTGTTGCTGCTTTCATCGCAACCATTCGGGCCGCCTGCTCACAAGCAAGGTTCTCGACCACACCCTGGTAAACCTGAGATTCGGCGTAGCGAACCAACAGGGTATCCAGCAGGGCTTTTGGCTCGGGCTCATAAATGTAGTCCCAAGAGTGGTTGCGCTGCATTTCTTCGTCATCAGACTTAGGCAAAGGCAGCAATTGATCGATCACTGGTTCCTGAACCATGGTGTTTACAAACTTGTTGTAAACCAGGTACAGGCGATCCAATTGGCCTTCATCATATTTCTTCAGCATTACGCCGACAGTACCGATCAGCTCATCAACCGATGGGTTGTCACCCAAACCGGAAACTTGAGCCGCCACTTTACCGCCGTAGCTGTTAAAGAATGCTGTCGCTTTGGCACCAACCAGCGCCATCTCAACTTCAGCACCCTGATCTGACCATGATTTGATGTCTGCAATGGCTTGCTTGAACAGGTTAATGTTCAGGCCGCCACACAGGCCACGGTCAGTAGAAACAATGATGTAACCAACGCGCTTGGCTTCGCGTTCCTCAAGATAAGGATGCTTATACTCAAGGCTACCAAGGGCGATATGACCGATCACTTTGCGCATAGTTTGTGCGTATGGGCGTGATGATTCCATCGCGTCTTGCGTCTTACGCATTTTCGACGCGGCAACCATCTCCATCGCTTTAGTGATCTTCTGAGTGTTTTTAACACTACCGATCTTGTTACGAATCTCTTTTGCGCCGGCCATCGTTACTCTCCGTTAGTAGGTGATCGCGGACGATCACCAACCAATTACCAAGTCTGGGTAGCTTTGAAATCTTCAACCAGTTTCACGAACTGAGTTTCGATTTCATCGTTCCAAGCACCCGCTTCATCAACCTGAGCCATCAGCTCAGCATAGTGACCTTTGGCATAAGAAAGCAACGCAGCTTCGAAATCAGCTAGCTTGCTCAGGTCAACATCGACCAGGTAGCCTTTTTCTGCAGCGAAAATAACCAGGCTCTGCTCGAATACAGACATTGGTGCGTACTGCTTCTGCTTCATCAGCTCAGTTACTTTCTGACCGTGATCAAGCTGTTTCTTAGTTGCATCATCAAGGTCAGAAGAGAACTGGGCAAACGCCGCAAGTTCACGGTACTGTGCAAGAGCGGTACGGATACCACCAGACAGTTTCTTCATGATCTTGGTCTGCGCAGCACCACCTACACGAGATACAGAGATACCTGGGTCAACCGCTGGACGGATACCGGCGTTGAACAGCTCTGTCTGCAGGAAGATCTGGCCATCGGTAATAGAGATAACGTTGGTCGGTACGAATGCCGATACGTCACCCGCTTGGGTTTCGATGATAGGAAGAGCAGTCAGGGAACCTGATTGACCTTTCACTTCACCGTTAGTGAAATGCTCTACGTAGTGTTCGTTTACACGAGCTGCACGCTCTAGCAGACGAGAGTGTAGGTAGAATACGTCACCTGGGAATGCTTCACGACCTGGTGGACGGCGTAGCAGTAACGAGATCTGACGGTAAGCTACAGCCTGCTTAGACAGGTCATCGTATACGATCAGTGCATCTTCACCGCGATCACGGAAGTATTCACCCATTGCACAACCGGCGTATGGTGCCAGGTACTGCAGGGCAGCTGCTTCAGAAGCCGATGCGACAACAACGATAGTGTTTTCCAGTGCACCGTGCTCTTCCAGTTTGCGCACTACGTTAGCGATAGTTGACGCTTTCTGGCCGATAGCAACGTAAACAGAGTAGATACCAGAGTTTTTCTGGTTAATGATGGCATCGATCGCCATTGCTGTTTTACCAGTCTGGCGGTCACCGATGATCAGCTCACGCTGACCACGGCCGATTGGCACCATTGAGTCAACCGCTTTGTAGCCAGTCTGTACAGGCTGGTCAACAGATTTACGGTCGATTACACCCGGTGCGATAACTTCTACAGGAGAGAAAGTATCAGTTTCAATCGGGCCTTTACCATCGATAGGCTCACCCAGGGTGTTTACCACACGGCCTAGCAGTGCGCGGCCTACTGGTACTTCAAGGATACGACCAGTACCGGTAACTTTCATGCCTTCCTGAAGGTCAGCATATGGACCCATTACAACCGCACCAACCGAGTCACGCTCAAGGTTCAGTGCCAGTGCATAACGGCCACCTGGGATTTCAATCATTTCACCTTGCATTACATCTGCAAGGCCATGGATACGAATGATACCATCGCTTACTGATACGATAGTACCTTCGTTACGCGCTTCACTCGCAACGTCGAATTTCTCGATACGCTGCTTGATCAGTTCGCTAATTTCCGTGGAATTAAGTTGCATGCTCCAATTCCCCAAATCAAGACTGCAAAGCATCGCTCAGGCGGTTTAGTTTACCGCGTACTGAGTTGTCGATGATCAAGTCTCCAGCTCTAATCACAACCCCGGCAATCAGGGTCTCGTCTACACTGCAGTTCAGCTTCACTTTACGTTCAAGACGCTCTTCCAGTTTCGTGCTGATTGCTTCAAGTTGGCTATCGTCCAGGGCAACCGAAGAGGTTACAAAGGCATCAATAGTTTTCTCATGCTCGCTTTTCAGCAGCAGGAACTCATCACAAACAGCAGGAAGTACTTTCAGACGTCCGTTTTCTGCCATCACTTTTACCAAGTTCTGGCCGAACTCATTGAGTTGTTCACCGCATACTGACAGAAAGATTTCAGTCAGTTTATCGGCAGCAAAACCGCCATCAAGGATGTCCTTGATAGTGTCGTTTTTTGCTACCTCGGCAGTGAAGGCAAGCATTTCAGCCCACTGGGCCAGCTCACCTTTTTCAACCGCAAAGTCAAAGGCTGCTTTAGCGTAGGGGCGTGCGATAGTAGTCATTTCCGACATGTGCTTGCCCCTTTAATTACAGTTCTGCAGTGACTTTGTTAAGAAGATCAGCATGAGCGTCTTTATCAATAGAACGCTCAATGATTTTCTCAGCACCAATCACAGCCAGAGTTGCAACTTGTTTACGTAGATCATCACGTGCGCGGTTACGTTCAGCTTCGATCTCAGCAAGACCTTGGGCTAGAATTTTGTCACGCTCAGCTAAGGCTTCCGTCTTCGCTTCGTCAATGATCTGAGCTTTGCGCTTGTTCGCTTGCTCTACGATCTCAGTTGCAGTACGTTTTGCTTCTTTCAATTGATCAGAAGCATTCGCCTGCGCTAGGTTCAGGTCTTTGGCAGCACGATCAGCGGCTGCCAAACCGTCAGCAATTTTCTTCTGACGTTCTTCAATCGCTTCCATGATTGGTGGCCATACATATTTCATGCAGAACACCACGAATAGGAAAAACGCGATTGCCTGTCCCAGCAAAGTTGCATTCATATTCACAACTGCATCTCCTTAGAAAGGGTTGCTAGGGATCCGTTCGTTCTTTTAATTAACCAGCTAGTTGGCCAACGAATGGGTTTGCGAATGTGAATAGTAGAGCGATTACGATACCGATCATTGGAACCGCATCAAGCAGACCTGCAATGATGAACATCTTAACTTGCAGCATTGGAGCCATTTCTGGTTGACGTGCAGCACCTTCAAGGAATTTACCACCTAGAAGTGCGAAGCCGATCGCTGTACCCAGTGCAGCAAGACCTACAATGATGCCCACGGCAATTGCAGAAAAGCTTAGTAAAGTTTCCATCACTATCTCCAGTTTATAGTTGTCGGCTAAAGTGCCAGTAAAAAAAAGAATAATTTACAAATATCGCTAATGATTGTCTTCATGCGCCTGAGACAGGTACACAATAGTCAACATCATAAACACGAATGATTGAATTGTAATGACCAGGACGTGGAAAATAGCCCACGGTAACGAGCCTAGCCATTGAGCCCACCACGGCATCAGTGCCGCGATAAGGATAAACACCACCTCACCAGCAAACATGTTACCGAACAAACGCATACCCAGTGAAATAGGCTTCGCCAGCAGCGAAACTACTTCAAGAAGTAGGTTGAACGGAATCATGACCGGATGATTGAACGGATGAAGAGCCAGTTCTTTAGCAAAGCCGCCAAGGCCTTTGATTTTGATGCTGTAGTAGATCATCAAAGCAAAAACACCCAACGCCATTGCCATGGTGATGTTGACATCAGCACTCGGTACTACCTTAAGGTAAGGAATACCTAACCAGTGCTCCGCCGGATACGGAAGAAAATCAATTGGCACCAAGTCCATGATATTCATCAGCATAATCCAACAGAAAATGGTCAGAGCCAGAGGGGCAATCAGCTTATTGCGGCCATGGAAGGTTTCCTTAACGCTACCGTCAACGAACTCAACCATAATTTCCACAAAACACTGTAGCTTTCCTGGAACTCCTGATGTCGCTGTTTTCGCTGCCTTGCGGAAAAGACCTAGAAAGATCAATCCCGTTAGGACAGAGAAAAACAGGCTGTCTATATGAACCGTCCAGAATCCCTCACCGACTGACAAGTTTGTCAGGTGGTGAGTGATGTAGCCTGACGGCGTTAGCGCTTCACCTGGCGCAGCCATAACTCATCCTATTTGTTGTTGTTAATGAATAAAACCGGCCCAAAGATATTAATACCGAGTGCCAGCAAATAGGTCAGTTTGAGGGGAACAAGTTCCACCTCGACATACAGGTAGACAATAGCAAAAAGGATGACCGTAATGAGGATTTTCAGCACTTCCCCGCCATAGAATGACGCCATGATCAGCCGCGCCTTTCGGGCACCGCTGAACAGAAATGCACACTTAGCAAAGACAGCATTGGCGATCACAAAGATGCCGCCGCCGAGTAGTGCGGAGATTCCCCAGTCAACATTGACAGCAAACACTGCCATAATTGCCGTTGTTAAAACGACGCCAGATTGAAGTAACAGCAACCTTTTCGCCAATTGGCGTCCCGGTCTAACTAGCGCCGATACCATGTATTCGTTCCTCGAGTCCGTTCCACTACACACAAACGTCGTGCTGGGAAAACTGCGAAAATTATACGGTGGATCAGATTGAATGCAATCTAATCACATTAAAAAAAAGTGTTAGATTTTACAACACAATAACCTGATCACGTCATTGTCATCATTGCAATTAAATATGTTCGACAGGGGTCACATTTCATGACCAAACATTGCAATGAATTGCTTCAGTTTGTCGGCTTCGTCAAAGCTGAAAACGATTTTGCCTTTACCATTTTTCTGCTGGCTAATCGCAACTTGAGTGCCAAAATGTTCGCAGAGATGGTTCTCAGCCGCTTCCAGCACAGGATTTACCGCTTTCACCTTCGCGGGTTCTGCCGGCGTCAACATCTTCTTGACCAGCTTTTCTGTATCGCGAACGGTTAACATTTTTGCTACAACCGCCTGAGCCGCTTCAAATTGAGCTTCGCCTTCCAGAGCCAACAGGGCACGGGCATGGCCCATTTCCAGCTGACGCTGTTCAACCATACGTTTTACTGGCTCTGCCAGTTGATTCAGTCGAAGTAGATTAGACACGGTTGTGCGTGACTTACCGACTGCTTCGGCGACCTGCTGGTGGGTTAGTGAAAACTCACTCTGCAGTCGCTCCAGTGCCTGTGCCTCTTCAATGGCGTTAAGATCCTCACGCTGGATATTTTCAATCAGCGCAATCGCCACCGTGGCACGGTCATTCACATCCTTAATGATACAAGGGACTTTCTGAAGCCCAGCTTGACGAGCAGCTCGCCAGCGGCGTTCGCCGGCAATGATCTCGAATTGTTGCGGTGCAATTTCCCGTACCACAATCGGTTGGATAACCCCTTGGGCACGGATGGAGTCTGTCAACTCGGCCAGAGCTTCATCCGACATATCTTTGCGGGGTTGAAACTGGCCAGGCTGCAGCATATGAACCGATAAATCTTGTAGCCGTCCTTCGGCTGACAGGCTTTGTGCCTTGTCGGCACTTTTCTGTTTTGCTTGTGCTACCGAGCTGGTTGCCAGCAGCGCATCAAGGCCTTTACCCAGGCCTCGCTTACTCATGTTCATTGTTTACCCTTATGCATCCACGGTACCGGCACTGCGCTCCATCTCATCACGGCGGATAATCTCGCCGGCGAGCGCAAGGTAAGCCTTAGCACCGCTAGAATACTTGTCATAGTACATCGCCGGGCGACCATGGCTCGGAGCCTCGGCCAGACGGACATTTCGTGGAATCACGGTACGGTAGACTTTCTCGCCAAAGTGCTTTTTCAGCTGTTGCGACACTTCGTTCGCCAGCCGGTTACGCGGGTCGTACATAGTACGCAGCAGACCTTCAATCTTGAGATCGGCATTCACCACCGCAGTCAGCTTACTGATGGTATCCATCAAGGCAGTCAGGCCTTCCAGCGCAAAGTATTCACACTGCATAGGGACAAGTACAGAATCTGCAGCTGTCATTGCGTTGATTGTAAGAAGGTTTAATGCAGGAGGACAATCGATAAAGATGAAATCATAGTTATCACGAACTGCCTCTAAAGCATTACGCAGGCGCACTTCGCGAGCAAAGACTTCCATGAGTTTGATTTCGGCGGCGGTCACATCGCCATTGGCGGCAATCAGATGATAGCCGCCCGTGGTTTCTGAGATCACCACCTCGTCGAACGGGGTTTCTTCGACCAGAAGATCATAAGCTGTCGCGTCGACCTGGTATTTATCAACGCCGCTGGCCATAGTGGCATTTCCCTGCGGATCCAGATCGATAATCAGGACCTTACGCTGTGTAGCGGCCAGTGATGCCGCAAGATTGACGCAAGTCGTGGTTTTACCCACGCCCCCTTTCTGGTTAGCAACAGCTATAACTCTTCCCACGAAAAAACCTCATCAATTAACCCTTTGCCGTCAAGATTACTAGATGACGCTCACCATCTAACTCAGGGACTTGCAAAGATTTGACTTCGCTCACAGAACACCACTCTGGAAGTTCTGCCACTTCTTGTTGATTAAATTGTCCTTTAAGCGCCATAAAACAGCCGTCTTCCGTCGGCAAATGATGGCACCAGGACACCATATCGTTCATTGATGCAAAGGCACGGCTCAGTACGGCATCAAAGCCCTGCTCAGGCTGGAATTCTTCAACCCGGCTCTGTACCGGGGTGACATTGCCGATCTTCAGTTCGAAAATCACCTGGCGGATAAAGCGGATCCGTTTGCCCAGGCTATCTAGCAGGGTAAATTCCTTGTCCGGATTCATGATAGCCAGCGGGATGCCAGGCAGGCCAGGGCCGGTACCAACATCGATAAAGCGCTCACCGCGAAGGTGAGTGCTTACCACTATACTATCCATGATATGTTTCACTAACATCTCATCGGGATCGCGAACAGAGGTCAAATTATACGCTTTGTTCCACTTATGCAGCAGGCCAACATAGCCAACCAGCTGCTCAAGTTGTTGTTCTGTGACCTCAAGGTCAGTTTGCGCAATTAGCTGCGCCAAACGCTGTTTCACTGATGACTCCTATTCGCCTTTCTTCAGCATGCCTTGTTTTTTCAGGTAAACCAGCAGCAGTGAAATCGCTGCCGGGGTAATGCCCGAGATACGCGACGCCATACCGATGGTTTCCGGCTTGGCATCGTTCAGTTTAGCGATCACCTCGTTAGAAAGGCCTTTCACCAGGCTGTAGTCCAAATCCAATGGTAGCTTGGTTTTTTCATGACGCAGGGATTTTTCGACTTCGTCTTTCTGGCGATCGATGTAACCCTGGTATTTCACCTGAATTTCCACCTGCTCACGCGCCTGTGCATCATCGTGGGCCGGAGCAAAAGCTTCAATTGCAGTCAGCTGCTCATAAGTCACTTCCGGACGACGCAGAAGATCTTCACCGTTGGCTTCACGGGTGATCGGTGTCTTGAGGATCTTATTCAGCTCCTCGACATGATCCGAGTTCGGCGTGATCCAGATGTCTTTCAGACGCTGGCGTTCCTGCTCCATATTTTCGATCTTCTGGTTGAAGCGCGCCCAGCGCTCATCGTCAACCAGACCAAACTCGCGACCGATTTCGGTCAAACGCAAATCTGCGTTGTCTTCACGCAGCAGCAGACGGTATTCGGCACGGGAAGTAAACATGCGGTACGGCTCTTTGGTGCCCATAGTCGACAGATCGTCAATCAGTACCCCCATGTAGGCCTGATCACGACGTGGGCTCCAGCCTTCACGGTCTTGTGACAGCAATGCGGCGTTCATACCGGCGAGCAAGCCCTGAGCCGCAGCTTCTTCGTAACCTGTGGTGCCGTTGATCTGACCAGCAAAGAACAGGCCGTGGATAAACTTGGTCTCAAATGTCTGTTTCAGATCGCGCGGATCAAAGAAATCATACTCAATTGCATAACCCGGACGCACAATAGCGGCATTTTCAAAGCCCTTCATCGAACGGACGATCTGCATCTGCACATCAAACGGCAGACTGGTGGAAATACCATTCGGGTAAAGCTCATGCGTTGTCAGGCCTTCCGGCTCGATGAAAATCTGATGGCTGTTCTTGTCAGCAAAACGCATCACTTTGTCTTCAATTGACGGACAGTAGCGCGGACCAATACCTTCAATCACACCTGAGTACATTGGGCTGCGATCCAGGTTATTACGGATCACGTCATGAGTCTGCTCATTGGTGTGAGTAATAAAACATGGGATCTGACGCGGATGATCCGACGATTTACCCATAAACGAGAACAATGGGGTCGGGTTATCACCATGTTGCGCCTGTAGCTGGCTGAAATCAACAGTACGGGCATCAATACGTGGTGGTGTGCCTGTCTTCAGGCGATCAACTCGGAACGGCAGTTCACGAAGTCGGTTAGCAAGCGCGATCGACGGTGGATCCCCGGCGCGGCCACCGCTGTAGTTTTCCAGACCGATATGGATCTTACCGCCAAGGAAGGTACCGACAGTCAGCACCACGGCTTTAGCGCGGAACTTCAATCCCATTTCCGTTACCACACCGACAACACGATCATTGTCGACGATCAAGTCATCCACGGATTGCTGAAACAGCATCAGGTTTGGCTGGTTTTCCAGTTTTTCACGGACAGCGGCCTTGTACAATGCGCGGTCGGCCTGGGCACGGGTTGCACGAACCGCCGGGCCTTTTGAAGAGTTCAGGGTACGGAACTGGATCCCGCCCTTATCGATCGCCTGGGCCATCAAACCACCCAGGGCATCCACTTCTTTAACCAGGTGTCCTTTCCCGATCCCGCCAATTGCCGGGTTACATGACATCTGCCCCAGCGTATCAATATTGTGCGTCAGCAGAAGGGTTTTTTGTCCCATTCGGGCAGCGGATAATGCGGCTTCAGTACCGGCATGACCACCACCAACCACGATGACATCAAAATTTTCCTGGTAAAACATGAAACTACCTCAGGTATGAAAATCGCCAGTGAGTTATCTACGAGCAAAGGTGGATCATTCTATCCTTTTTCTGGGAAAGAGAGAATCTTTCCTGAAGATCATTTGATCAAGAGAAAAGTGAGAATTAAATATATATAAGATCTTTTAAAGAGATCTTCTGTTAGATCTATTATATAGATCGCACGATCGTGTGGATAAGTGATAAATGATCCTAATGATCATGAGGTTAGCGAGGATCATTAGTTGTGGAACAGCATAGATCTTCGTTGGGATTTGCTGGGAT